>CAVWTT010000001.1:0-906600 GCA_963758075.1 uncultured Actinomycetota bacterium
GACGCGAGATCGCCGTACTGCTCCATGTAGTTGAGCAGGTCCATGCGGAAGTCGTTCAGCCCGAGATCGGTGATCGAGATGCCGGTGCGGACGTCCTCCAGCTCGATGACCTCGTCCTGGAGGCGGCGGAGCTGTTCCTTGCGGAACTTGGTGTCGTTGGACTCTTGGGTGAGGAGGTTGTCGTCGGCGGTGGCCGCGAGGTCGGCGATGACCATGCGGTTCTCGACGCGCTCCTTGAGGTTGATGTATTCGTCGAGGCTGATGTCGGGCCAGAAGTTGACCATCTGGATCACGGAGTTCTTCGAGCCGATGCGGTCGACGCGGCCGAAGCGCTGGATGATCCGCACCGGGTTCCAGTGGATGTCGTAGTTGACGACGTAGTCGCAGTCCTGGAGGTTCTGGCCCTCCGAGATGCAGTCGGTGCCGATCAGCAGGTCGATCTCGCCGGGCTCGTTCGGGAAGACGACCGCCTTGTCCTTCGAGCCGGGAGAGAAGAACGTCAAGAGCTTCTGGAAGTCGAAGCCGTCGCCCAGGGTGGTCTTGGGGTGCGTGGAGCCGGTGACCAGGCCGAGTTCGAGTGAGCTTTCGGCGTGGACGGTCTGCTCCAGGTTCGTGTAGAGGTAGCGGGCGGTGTCGGCGAAGGCCGAGAAGAGCAGCACCTTCTTGTTGTCGCCGTTGAGGGGGTGCTCGACCTTCTCGCTGATGACCTGCCGGAGTCGCTGGAGCTTGCGGTCGTGCTCCGGGGTGATGAGGTCCATCGCCTCGACGAGCTCGCGGATGGTCTCGCGGTCGTGCCAAAGGTCGTTGCGCCACGAGGTGGTGTCCATGTCGTCGAGGTCGATCTGGTACTTCTTGCCGACCGACGGCGCGGTGGGGACCTCGAAGTCGTCGTCATCGGCCTCGATGTCTCCGAAGGCCGCGCCGATGTCGGCGATCTTGCCGTCCTTGTCATCCAGATCCTGCAGAGCGTGGTCGATGGCGGCCTCGACCTTGCGGAGCGTGATCCGGAACGCCTCAACCGAGCTCTCCAGGCGCTTGAGCAGGTTAACCGTCATCAGGGTCTTGAGGCCCTGCTCGCGGCCGGCCATGCCGAGGTTGCCCCGTGCGGTTCCGCCCTGGACTGCATAGAGGTCGACGTACTTCTGCATCTTGCTCGGGTGGACATACGACAGCGGCGTGTAGACGGCGAGGTTGAGGACCTGGAGCTGCTCGAAGATCTCGTTGAACGTCGGCGCCTGCGGCAGGTCGGTGAGCGGCTCGCGTATCGACCCGGCTGGAGGCGGTTCGGGAATGCGCCGATGTCGGCGGTGTCATAGAACGACTGGATGTGCTTGCGGGATCGGGCGATGGTGACCGCGTCCAGGAGCTCGAAGAAGTCGAAGTCCAGCATGCGCAGGATCGCGTCGGTGGTGCGCTCCTCGGCGGGGAGCTCGGACCATCTCTTGAAGGCGACCTGGGCTTCGCGGAAGACCTGCTCGATCGACTTGTTGATGTCGAGCTTCGCCGAGAGCTGTTCTGACTCGCCTTCATAGGCAAGCTGGAGTTGGTTCTTGAGATCGTTGAAGCGGTTGTTGACGGGGGTGGCCGACAGCATGAGGACCTTCGTCTTCACGCCACTCTGGATGACCTTGCGCATGAGCCGCTGGTAGCGGCTCTCCTTGTCCTCGGAGTAGTCGGCGTTGCGGAAGTTGTGGGACTCATCGATCACGACGAGGTTGAAGTTGCCCCAGTTCACCTTGCTCAGGTCGAGCTGGCCGGAGTAGCCCTTGTCCCGGGACAGGTCGGTATGCGCCAGGACGTGGTAGCTGAAGCGGTCTGCCGAGAACGGGTTGGTGACGTAGGGGCTGTTGTAGGTCGTCCAGTTGTCTTCGAGCTTCTTCGGCGCGAGCACCAGGACCGACTTGTTGCGGCTCTCGTAGTACTTGATGACCGCCAGCGCCGTGAACGTCTTCCCGAGGCCGACGCTGTCGGCGAGGATGCAGCCGTTGTAGGTCTCCAGCTTGTTGATGATGCCCACCGCGGCATCGCGCTGGAAGTTGTAGAGCTTCTTCCAGATCTCCGAGTCGCGCCAGCCGGTCAGGTCGTCGGGCAGCACGTCCTCGCTGATGTCTTCGAGGAACTCCGAGAACAGGTTGTAGAGGATCAGGAAGTAGATCCGCTCGGGACTGTTCTCGGCGTACACGCTCGCGATGTGCTCGTGGACGAGCTTGGTGACGTCCTCGACCTGCTGCGGGCTCGACCAGATCTGGTCGAAGGTCTGGAGGTAGGCCGACGCAGCGGGGCCTCATCGATCTTGTTGACGAGGTTGGAGACCGCGTCGCCGCGCTCGTAGCCGAGGTCGGCCGACGTAAAGCCCTGGAGCGGCATGTAGGCGGCGCGGTCGTCGACCACGGCGAACTGCTGCATCGGAGCGCCGGTCTTGTTGGACTTGAAGGTGACCTTGCGTTTGATCCAGTCCGCGCACTCCCGGGCGATCGCGCGCTGGGTCAGCTTGTTGCGCAGCCGGATCTCGAACTCGGAGCCGTAGAGGCTGGACTCCCGCTTGGTCTGGGGGATGTAGAACTCCCGACGCTCCTTCTTGACCTTGTCGGTCGCCTGGCTGGCGACGAACGTCGGCGCAGTGAAGATGAACTCCAGTTCTTTGACGCCCTCCAGCTCTTTGCGGAGTGCCTCGAAGGCGTAGATCGAGAAGGTCGATGCGGCGATCCGGAGCTTGGATCCGCGAGTGAGGGTGACCTTGATGTCGTCGCCGAGCAGGCGGTTGAGATTGTCGATGATCTCCATCAGCGCGCCCCCTTCTTCGGGGGCTTCGCGGTCTCGTCGGCGCCGCTGCTGCGCACCCATTCGTCGACCTCGGTGACCTTGAACTTCCAGAGACGCCCGACCCGGTGGGCGGGCATGTCCTTCTTGGCGATCCAGGTGTAGATGCTGTCCTTGGTCACGCCGAGGTACTCGGCGATCACGTCAGCGGACACCCAGGGTTCGGTCACCGTCCGAACCCTAGTGCCGACCGGGGCCGTTCTTTGCCGGTTTCTGCCGATCTCTTCTCTCGTTCGGGTGCCCTGGCCACTCGGTCCGCCCGTTCGGCCATTGGGGATAGGACCAACCTCAACCCCCAGGAGCAAGCCATGGCCGATCTCGTTCACCGCGACACTGGGCGCATCGACGCCCTGCTGACCATCGAGGAGGTCGCCGAGCTGTTGCGCATGCCGGTGGCGACCGTGCGCTACTGGCGTGTGCTCGGCAGCGGGCCGCGCGGATTCATCCTCGGACGCCGGTTGCGCTACTTCCGGCAGGACGTCCTCGACTGGCTCGACGAGCAGCGCGAGTCCACAGGGCGCGGTGTCGCCTGAGTTCTCCACAGGAGCAGCGGTGGACCGCCCCGGTCGGCGGCGCTCCGTGCTACGGCGAGCCCATGAGCGAGCAACCCACACCCAAGCAGCGGCGGTCCCAGCGAGGCTCCGTCGAGGATCGCTGGCGCAAGCGCGTCAAGGACGCGAGCGGCAACACCTCGAGGTGCCGTCGGCCGTCGCCGGGAAGGTGCGGCGGTGGCGGGCGCGCTACGTCGACAACGCCGGCCGCGAGCACTCGCGCACCTTCGACCGGAAGGTCGACGCCCAGAAGTGGCTCGACGCTCAACTCGCCTCGCTCCTGCGCGGCGACCACGTCGCGCCGAAGGACGCGAAGCTGACGGTTGGGGAGTGGTGCGACAAGTGGCTCGCCGGGTACGGCACCCGGCGGAAGTCGACCGTGCGACAGGCCGAGGTGCACATCAAGATCATCAAGGCGCACTTCGAGGCCGTGCCGCTGTCGGCCGTCAGGCCGTCGGACGTGCGCGCGTGGACGGCGGCGCTCAAGGCGGAGGGCCGAGCTGACTCCTACGTCTACGCGCTGTACTCCCGGCTGTCGCAGCTCTTCACCGACGCCGTCCACGACGGGATCGTCGCCCGCAACCCGTGCTCGCGGCGCACGTCGCCCGGGATGGGCAAGCAGCGGCCGTACGTCGCGACCACGAAGCAGATGTGGGCGCTGTACGACGCGGTTCCGGCCGGAGTGCGGCCGGCGATCCTGCTCGGCGCCCACGCCGGGCTACGGCTCGCGGAGGCGCCGCGCTGCGCGTCGAGGACGTCGACTTCGCGACCGGGCTGGTCTCGCCGGCGGTGCAATGGGCGGACGAGCCATTGAAGTCCGAGAAGAGCCGCACCCGATCCCGATCCCCAAGGAGATGGCGCAGATCCTCGCCGAGGCGTGCGCGCTGGGCAACGGGCGGACACTCGTCGACGATGAGTGGGGCAACCCGGCGGCCCGTGGACGATCGAGCGAGCGGTCCGTGCGGCTCGTGAGAGGGTTGGACTGCCGGACGGCTTCCGGTTCCACGACCTGCGGCACTACTTCGCCTCGCTGCTCATCGCATCGGGGCTCGACGTCAAGGTCGTCCAAGCGCGACTGCGCCATGCGTCGGCGAAGACCACCCTCGACACCTACGGCCATCTCTGGCCGGACAGGGACGACACCTCCCGCGCCGCGGTCGCGGCCGTCTACAGGAAAGTAGAGACGATGAAGCAGTGGCATCTACAACCTGAGTCAACTCGCTTGGGCGGCACTGGTGCGATGACCGGGCTCCGCCGCTGGCTCATCCTCCGGCGGAGGCCGTCCTTCTTCGCCATCTCCTCAGCCGTCGGGCCTCGGGCAGGTCGGGAACTCGGGGCCCTCGCCAACGCGGATCGCGTCTCTGAAGCCATCGGTCCGGAAAGGCGTGGCTCTCGACCGGTTGTACGTTCCAGCGAGGTGACGCCGCATCCGCTCCTTGACCGGAGTCGGGATGACGAGGGCGCAGAACGGAACCGCGGCAGGTCTGCCAACTGTGCGCTCCTCGGCGGCAAACAGCGCCTCGAACTTGTCCGCGCCAGGCCCGGCGTGGTGGTTCAGGGGGATGTCGTCAACGAGTGGGATGTTCTCGCCTGGCAGCATCGGTCCGCCAACGAACATGCCCTCCTGAGCCTTCATCCGTTCGTCTGGGACCGTCGGCCTGAGGAGGAAGGGACGCTCGTCCACCCAAGCCTGGGCAAGCGCCTGGCGGAGTGTCCATGCCGGGCCATGCTCCAAGCCCCCCAGGTGGTCCCCTTCCGGCCCGCGAAGTCGATCGAGTCGACGCGGCGCATGTCCGTTGCGTCGATCGCGAAGAGGACGCCAGCTGCGTCACGCGGACCGGGCGCTCGCTGACACGCGAACCAGAGGCCGGTCATCGGGTTGCTGGTCACGTCGAGCGACCGCGTGGGCACGCCATGATGCTGGAGCGAGGCGAGTAGCTGGAGGTCTGTGGCCAGGTCTCCCAGTTCGATGCCGACGCGCCACTCCCGAGCCTGTGCGAGGATCTCGATCTCCTGCGCGCGCATGTCACGTTCATTCGGCTCGCGGCCGAGCTTCTCGGTGAGCAATCGGTAGAGGCTGGAGTTCATCCGCCAGCGGTGGTCGGGTACGCCCCGCCAAACGTACTTCCGGCTCAGGCTCAGGGTTCCAATCCTGGCGATGGCGCGAGTTAGCTGATCTTGGGTCGTGACCTTGTAACCCCAGTCCGTGAAGTGCCAGCCTTCGCCCACCTGGTTCGCTCCTCTCCTCGACGAACCTTAGGCGCGCCCGACACCTTCCGCGGCGTTTCCGAGGGTGAGGACGCTTCCTGACCTCCGCCGTCCTCTGGCATCGGCCTGGGCGCGTTTGGCCGCGGTTCTGCAAGCGCTGGCGCGATCTCCTGCGGTATCACTGCGGTATTTGGGCCCTTCGAGGCCAAGCGAAAGGGCCCCTGATCCTGCGTTTCCGCAGGTCAGGGGCCCTTTCGGGCTACGACGATCTCTCAGATGTCGTAGTAGAGCTCGAACTCGTGCGGGTGCGGACGCTGCCGGAGGGCGTCGATGTCGGCGCGCTTCAGCTCGATCCAGGTGTCGATCAGGTCCGGGGTGAACACGTCACCGGCCAGCAGGAACTCGTGGTCGGCCTCGAGGGAGTCCAGCACGGCGCCCAGGTCGGCCGGGACGGTCGGCACCGAGGCGTGCTCCTCGGGCGGCAGCTCGTAGAGGTCCTTGTCGATCGGCGCGGCCGGCTCGATCTTGTTCTGGATGCCGTCGATGCCGGCCAGCAGCATGGCCGAGAAGGCCAGGTACGGGTTGGCCGACGGGTCGGGGCAGCGGAACTCGATCCGCTTCGCCTTCGGGTTGGACCCGGTGATCGGGATCCGGATGCAGGCCGACCGGTTGCGCTGGCTGTAGACCAGGTTGACCGGCGCCTCGAAGCCCGGCACCAGCCGGTGGTAGGAGTTCGCGGTCGGGTTGGTGAAGGCCAGCAGCGCCGGGGCGTGGGCCAGGATGCCGCCGATGTACCAGCGGGCCAGGTCCGACAGGCCGGCGTAGCCGGTCTCGTCGTAGAACAGCGGCTCGCCGTCGTTCCAGATCGACTGGTGGCAGTGCATGCCCGAGCCGTTGTCACCGAAGATCGGCTTCGGCATGAAGGTCGCGGTCTTGCCGGCCTGCCAGGCCACGTTCTTGACCAGGTACTTGAACTTCTGCACGTCGTCGGCGCTCTTCAGCAGGCTGTCGAAGCGGAAGTTGATCTCCGCCTGACCCGCGGTGCCGACCTCGTGGTGGGCTCGCTCGACGACCAGCCCGGTGGCCTCGATCTGCTTGACCATCTCGTCGCGCAGGTCGGCGAAGTGGTCGACCGGCGGCACCGGGAAGTAGCCGCCCTTGTAGCGGACCTTGTAGCCGCGGTTCGACCCCTCCTCGTCCCGGCCGGTGTTCCAGGCGCCGGCCTCGGAGTCGATGTAGTAGTAGCCGCTCTGCTGCTTGGTCTCGAACCGGACGTCGTCGAAGACGTAGAACTCTGCCTCCGGCGCGAAGAACGCGGTGTCGCCGATGCCGGTGGAGGCCAGGTACGCCTCGGCCTTGCGGGCGATGTTGCGCGGGTCGCGGCTGTAGGCCTCCTTGGTCAGCGGGTCGTGGACGAAGAAGTTCACGCACAGCGTCTTGGCCTTGCGGAAGGGATCCACGTACGCGGTGGTCGGATCCGGCAGCAGCGACATGTCCGACTCGTGGATCTTCTGGAACCCGCGGATCGAGGAGCCGTCGAAGGACAGGCCCTCCTCGAACACCTCCGGGCCGAACGAGCTGACCGGCACCTGGAAGTGCTGCATGATGCCGGGAAGATCGCAGAAGCGGATGTCGACGGTCTCGACGCCCTCATCCTTGATGTAGGCCAACATGTCGTCGGCGCCTTGGAACATGGGTCCTCCGGTGAATCGTCAGGAAGAGGGCCGCGAACCGACCCCGGGTTGCTGGACAGGGTAGTGGGCCCGCTCCGACGGCCCGCGTCCGACGGGCGTTGGTGGAACGGACGGCATCATCCCCGGCCCGCGCACGGTGGCTTACCGCGCACGGTCGGCCTGAGCCTAGGGTGGCGGCTTTTCCCGGCCGTTGCAGCAATGTTTCAGCCGTGTTACGCGGCGCCGGCAGGCATGGCGATCAGCCGGTCCACCAGATCGAAGGTCGGGTACGGCTGGTTCCAGTCGCCGAAGTGGCCCTCGTTGCGGACGATCTGGGTGCCGCCGAGCCGATCGAACATCAGCCGGCCCTGTCGGTCGTCGCAGCCGTACGGGTCGTTGACGGAGTTGATGAAGCAGATGTCGGCGACGTGGTCGCGGATCCGCTCCCAGTCGTAGCCGGGCTGCAGCACCGGCTCCTCGGAGTCGTTCACCCGGGTCGCGTACCCGGCGACCAGCACCGCCTGCGCCACCCGCACCTGGAGATGTTCCAGCAACGCCAGCAGCAGCGCTGCACCGCCGGAGTGGCCGACCAGCACGGTGTCGGTGTCGAACCGGTGCGCGTTCAGCACCGTCGGCAGGAAGTCGTCGATCGGCTCCACGTTGACGCCCGGGTAGTGCGGGGTCTCCACCGCGAACCCGCGGGATCGCAGCCGGTCGGCCAGCCAGCCGAACCAGAGGATGCCGGGATGCCCGCCGGTGCCGTGGAAGATGATCGCGTTCGGGGCCATCGCCTCAGCGGCCCAGGACGTCGGCCAGTGCAGCCAGCATCAGCAGCGCCGCATCCGGGCGGGCGTTGTGGCCCATCAGCCCGATCCGCCAGACCGAGTCCGCGTACGCCCCGGCGCCGCCGCCGATCTCGATGTTGTACCGGCTCAGCAGCGTCCGGCGGACGGCCGCCGAATCGACGCCGTCGGGCACCTTCACCGTCGTCAGCTCCGGCAGCCGGTGGCCCTCGGCGGCGAACAGTTCCAGCCCCAGCTTCTGCAGTCCGTCCTGCAGCGTCCGGCCGGCCTCGGCATGCCGGGCCCAGACCGCCGGCAGGCCCTCGGTCAGGATCCGCCGCAGCGCACCGTGCAGGCTGGCGATCATGGCCACCGGGGCGGTGTGGTGATAGGTCCGCCCACCCGGCCGGCTGCTGGCCTCGCCGACGTAGCCGCCGAGCAGACCGAGATCGAGATACCAGGACCGGGGAGTTTCGATCCGGCGGTCGAAGGCCCGGTCGTTGATGGTGAACGGCGCCAGCCCGGGCGCCACACCCAGGCACTTCTGTGAGCCGGCGTAACCGACGTCGATGCCCCAGTCGTCGGCGCACAACTCGATGCCGCCGATCGAGGTGACCGCGTCGGTGATCAGCAACGCATCACCCTTGAGCCGGCCGAGCGCGGCGATGTCGGACCGGACCCCGGTCGAGGTCTCGGCATGCACGGCTGCGATCACCTTCGGCGACGGATGCGCTGCGGCAACCCGGTCAGCATCGACTGGCTGACCCCACTCGTGGTCCACCCGGACCACCTCGGCGCCGCAGCGGGCCGCGACATCGCACATCCGCTCACCGAACAGGCCGTTGACCGCGATGACCGCTACGTCACCGGGGCCGACGGTGTTGACGAACGCGGCCTCCATCCCGGCCGACCCGGTCGCCGACAGCGGCAGGGTCCGGGCGTTGGCGGTCCCCCACACCTCGCGGAGCATGCCGCAGACCTCGTCCATCACCCGCAGGAAATCCGGGTCGAGATGGCCGAGCAGTGGCAGGGCGAGTCCCGCGGTGGCTTCCGGGTACGGATTGGACGGTCCGGGTCCGAAGAGGCGGCGTTCGGGGATCATCGTCGACATGGCTGCGACACTAGCCGACCCGTCAGGAGCCCTTTCCAGCAGGCGATCGGGAGGTGAGGCAGCGATGACCGCGTCGCGGGTGGCCGACGACGACATCGAACGGCGCCGGACCTCGCAGCGTGAGAACCGGCTGCCCGCGGCCGCTGCAGTGGTGGTGGCCGGGGCGGTGTACGCCCTGCTGCCGAGTGACCTGTTGATCACCCCGCGGTTCCTGGTGCCGGCCATCGAACTGGCGCTGTTGACCGCCTTGTTGATCGCCAATCCCTACCGGATGGTCCGCCGGGCGCGCTGGTCCAGGATCGCCTCCATCGTCTCGTCGTCGATCATGGTCGCCACCAATCTCGTCGCGCTGGCCCTGATGGTCGCCACGCTCACCAAGGACACCTCCGGGATCAGGATGCTGCTCGGTGCGATGCAGATCTGGCTCACCAACGTGATCGGCTTCGCCCTGCTGTATTGGGAGCTGGACAGGGGCGGACCGGTGGTACGACGGGAGTTCGCCCGCAACCGCATCCCGGTCGCGGACTTCCGGTTCAGTCAGGACGAGGACGACGACACGGTCGCCGAGGTGGCCGCCTCCTCCAGTCAGCAGTGCGGCTGGATCCCGAGTTTCGTTGACTACTTCTACGTGTCCTTGACGAATTCGAGTGCGTTCAGTCCCACCGACACGATGCCGCTGAGGCCACGCGCCAAGCTGCTGATGGGCCTGGAGGCGACCACCGCACTGTTCACGACGCTGATCTTGATCGCCCGCGCCGTCGGCGCCCTCGGCGGCTGAACGCCACCCCTCACGCGTGAGCTCGACGAGCTCCAAGGGCGTCCATCCGGATCGCCGATGCTGGTCGCGCACTGAGCTCGCCGAAGCGGGCCTACCCGTGGTGATGACGGGGCGTCGCTGCTTCGTACAGGCTCAGGACAGGCTTGAGGACGCGGAGAGCTGGGGCTGGTCCCAGGGGCCGCCGGCGTTTGAACCGGTGGTCTCGGGCTCGGGAGTCACGCCGCCGGGGATGGCGCGCGGTCGGCCGAGGTCTGCCAGACGGTGTCGGCGAAGGTTCCGGTGCCCAGGTCGTGGGTGCCGGCGGGGTTGGTGACGATCACCCGCCCGAACCTGGTGCGCCACACGAAGGTGCCCGCAACCGGTTGTGTCACGTTGATCGGGCCGAACGTCTTGTACCGGTGTTCACCCCGCGTCAACGGGCCCAGGTTGTCCAGCCGGGTCTGCCCCGGTGGCCCGTCCGGTGGACCATTGGGCGGTCCGCCCGGTGATGCGCCGGGTGGTGCGCCGGGTGGTCTGGTGTAGGGCACGGTGTGGTCCAGGTCGAGCCGGTGGCGGCTGGTGGTGCCGGACCAGGGGAACACGCTGGCCGGGGACCGGGCCAGTACGGCCTCGACCATCCGGTCGGGGATCTCGTAGCTGTCGGCAGGCGGGATCCGGGCCGGGTCGAGCACCGGCAGGATCCGGACCCGGCAGCCCGAGCCGAGCCATTCCCGCACCGACGCCAGCAGCACGGGGCCGATGCCCTCCACCCGGGCCACACCCGGATCGTCCCCACGGTTGAACGTCGGCAGGGCGTCGGCGCCGATGTGGACGTGCAGGACCACTCTGGGGGTGAGCTTGTCCGGGTCGATCCGTCGGGCCAGGTCCTTCATCACCGCCTCCCGCCGTTCCGCCCGGCTCGGCTCGCCCTGTGGTTGCGGGTCCAGCCCTGGCCGGGGATCGTCGGATCCGGGCTCGTCGGGCATCGGCAGGTCGGGGCCGGGCAGGTCCGAGGCGGGGAGGTCTGTGGGTGGTCCCGGGTCGAAGTCGGCAAGGTCGGAGTCCGAAGGCTCCGACCCCGGACCTGGATCCGGCAGGTCAGGCATCGGCTGGTCGGGCCGCGGCCCGGCCGGAATCTGCCGGTCGGGCATCGGCTGGTCGGGCATCTGCTGGTCGGGCATCTGCCCACCCGGAATCGGCTGGTCGGGCATCTGCCCACCCGGAACCGGCTGGATGCGCATCGGCCGGTCGGGCATCGGCAGATCGGGCCGCGGCTGGTGGTCCGCCACCTGCAGGTGGGCTTCGAGGTCGGTGAACAGGTCCGGCTGATCCACCTGCGCCAGGACCTGCAGGGCCAGCGCGGGTTGGGCCAGGATCCCGGCTGCGACCGCCTGCCATTCAGCCTTGGACCGGGCACCCCGATCCGGGATGCCGGCCGGCAGGTCGTCGGCCCGGCCCATCAGGATGTCGGCGAGTCGCTTGGTTGCTGCCTTCAGCAGGATGGCGTCGGGGGTGTCGACCAGCATGGACACCTCGGTCAACCCGTACTCACTGCCCTGCCCGGTGCGGATGTAGCGGAACCGCTTCGCGTTCTCGGTCTCCTGTTCGACCCGGACCCGGTCGACCCGCAGGATCTCGGCAGCCAACAGGTGGTCCAGCCGGGTCCAGGACAGCTGCCCCACCACCCGGGCCACCCGACGATCCACCACCATCGCCTGCTCGACGGTCAGGAGTCGGGTGCGGGCGGCGACCCGGCGGGCATCCCTGGCCGGCACCTGCCCGGCCTGCACCCGCCCCCACAGCCGCGGCAACCGGTGCCGCAGGTCGAGGGCGTCGGCGATCAGCATCCGGGCCTGGCCGGGACTCAGCCCGATCTCGACTCCCAACTCGGCGGGGGCGAACTCGGCCACCTCCGGGGTGCCGTCGCCACCGAACCTGGCTGTCTCCTCTCCGGCGATGGCCAGGTCGGTGTAGCTGGTGCAGGATCCCGCCGGCCGGATGGTGGTCGGCCCACAGGGCGGCGAGTTCGAGGAGGCGGCAGCCGGCGGCCCGTTCGGCCCGCACACAGGCGGCTGCGGCGGCAGCCACCTGATGGCTGTCCCACAACTCCAACGCCTCTCCCATGACCACCACGCTAGACGGGAGCACTGACAAAACAGCCCTCCTGCCGTCGCGATCGAGGACCCCGTGAAGGGCGTCCCTGGTCCGGGACGTGCTGCCATCTTCCGACTCGCCGTTACCCGCCGCCGGACCAGGTGAAACCGACAGAAGCATCGGGCTCAGCACGCGGCGGGACGGCGCCCTCCGCCAACCTGAGGACGCGGAGAGGGGCGCCCTTCGACGGGATCAGTGGGCGGGTCGCCGATGGATCGCCGCGAGTGGGTCAGGACGCCAGCCGGCTGTCCAGGAACGCCAGATAGTGCTGCCAGTCCTCCGCGGTCAGGTTGTGGCCGCCCGGACGCAGGTGGAAGCCGACCGGGCCGCGGCCCTGGTTCAGCTTGCGGGCGCCGGTGACCGCCAGGAACTGGCCCAGCGGGTCGGCCCAGTCGTCCTCCGATGCGCTGCCGACACAGGCCGGACGGGGAGCGATGGTGGCCAGCAACTCGTCCTGGTCGACCGGCAGGTCGGTGTCGCGGCCGGCGTAGTCGCGGTAGCCGGGAGTGAACCAGTAACCGAAGCGTGTCGTGATGGCGGCGATGTCCTCACCGGCCACGTGCCGGTGCAGGGAGTCCCCGCCGCAGCCGGCCGCATTGGTCACCACGGCGGCGAAGTCCTCGTCCTGGGCCGCGGCCCACAATGCCGCCTTGCCCATCCGGGAATGGCCGACCGCGATGATCGCGTCGTCGCGGACATGGGCGTACCCGGCCAGCTCCCGCCGGACCAGGCTCAGACCCCAGGCCCAGACCCCGAGGGTGCCCCAACTGCCGACTCCGTCGGGCAGCACAGTCCGGACCCCCTCGGCGACGCCGTCGGACCGGTCGGGTTCGAAGTCGGCGGCGTGCACACTGGCCACCCCGTACCCGCGGCGCAGCAGCAGTTCGATCGGCCACTGGTTGAGCACCTCGTCGTTGCCGTCGAAGTTCAGACCGCAGAGGACGGGCACCGGGCAGGTGTTGGGCAGGCAGAGCAGCAGTTCGACCTGGTGGGAGCCGCGTTCGCCGGTGATCGTCAGTTCGTGCCGGGCCTGGCTGCCGGCTCCGAAGGCGGCGTGGTACTCCAGTACCCGGCACCTGACCTCGACCTCGACCTGCGGCGTGACGCCGTAGACGTGGCGGCCGAACTGCTCCAGCACCCGGGTCCGCCAGGCCGACCACTGCTCCGGTCCGGAGCCCGGGCCGGGCGGGGCGCCGGGAGCGGGGTCGGCAACGCCCTGGTCGGTCATGGTCACCCGTTCTGTTCGCGGCTGCGTTCTGTTCACAGCACGGCACCGGGATTCATGATCCCCAGCGGATCCACGGCGTTCTTGATGGCACGGCTCAGCGCCATCACCTCGGGCCCGAGCTGGTCGGGCAGCGCGGTCTTCTTCAGCCGGCCGACGCCGTGTTCGCCGGTGATCGTGCCGCCGAGCGAGATGGCCAGCGCCATCACCGCGTCGAATGCCCGCTGGGCGGCCGCCCGGGACCTCGGGTCGGCGGCGTCGTAGATGATGTTGGGATGGGTGTTGCCGTCGCCGGCGTGGGCCACCACCGGGATGTCGATCCCGTTCTCGGCCGCGATCTTGGCGATGCCGCCGATCAGTTCCGGCAGCTTGGGCACCGCGACGCCGACGTCCTCCAGCAGCAGCGCACCCTTGCGTTCGATCGCCGGGAACGCGGCACGTCGGGCGGCGACGAACATCTCGCCCTCCTCCGGGTCGTCGGTGACGAAACACTCCTTGGCGCCCAACTCGGTGCAGGTGCGTTCCATGATCTCGATCTCGAATTGTCGGGCCGGACCCGGCGCGTCGGACTGGGCCACCAGCATCGCGCCGGCCTCGCGGTCCAGTCCCATCCGCAGGTAGTCCTCGGTGAGGTTGATCGCCTGTCCGTCCATCAGTTCGAGCATCGAGGGCCGGACCGCCGCGCAGATCCCGACCACCGTGCGGGCGGCGGTGTCGACGTCGGGGAAGGTCGCGACCAGGGTGGCCCGTTCGGCCTGGGCCGGCACCAGCTTGAGGATGCCGCGGGTGATCACGCCGAGGGTGCCCTCGCTGCCGACGAACAGCTTCATCAGCGACAGACCGGCCACGTCCTTGACCCGAACCCCGCCGAGGGTGACCAGGGTCCCGTCGGCCAGGACCACGTCCAGGCCCAGCACGTAGTCGGTGGTGACGCCGTACTTGACGCAGCACAGGCCGCCGGCGTTGGTGGCCAGGTTGCCGCCGATCGAGCACAGCTCGTAGGAGGACGGGTCGGGTGGATACCACAGGCCGTGTTCGGCGGCGGCCGCCTTGACCTCGGCGTTCAGCGCACCCGGCTGCACGATCGCCACCCGCGCGGCCGGGTCGATGGTGACCGCCCGCATCCGTTCCGTGCTGATCACCAGGCCCTGCTCCACCGCGGTCGACCCGCCGGACAATCCGCTGCCGGCACCGCGGGGCACCACCGGGACCCGGTGCTCGGCAGCCCAACGGACCGCGGTCTGCACGTGTTCGGCCGTCTCGGCCCGGACCACCGCCAGCGGCATGCCGGCGCGTTCGTCGTGGGCCCAGTCGTAGCGGTAGCGGTCCATCACGGCCGGATCGGTGGCCACGATGTCGCCCCCGAGCGCCGCGGTCAGGTCGTCCGGCCGGGCTGCGCTGCTCATGGCGCCAACCTATCCCGCAGCCTGCAGGGCCGTAGGCTGGACCGGTGGTTCATCTGCTGGGCGCCCAGGCCATCGAACTGGACTTCCCGACCCGCCAGGTCTTCTCCGGCCTGACCCTCGGCATCAACGGCGGTGACCGGGTCGGCGTGGTGGGCCGCAACGGGGACGGCAAGTCGACCCTGCTGCGCATCCTGGCCGGTCGGCTGCAGCCCGACGGCGGCGAGGTCACCCGGCGCGGCGGGGTGACGGTCGGCATGCTGGACCAGGGCGACACCCTCGATCCCGACCTGACCATCGGCCTGGCGGTGGTCGGGGACGTCGCCGAGCACGAATGGGCCTCCGACGCGCGGATCCGCGACATCCTCGGCGGGCTGCTCGGCGACCTGGACCGCAACGCCCGGATCGGTGATCTCAGCGGGGGCCAGCGGCGTCGGGTCGCGCTGGCCGCGCTGCTCACCGAAGACCACGACTGCCTGTTCCTGGACGAGCCGACCAACCACCTCGACATCGAGGGTGTGTCGTGGCTGGCCGACCATCTCAACCGTCGCTGGCGGTCCGGTGACGGCGGCCTGGTGGTGGTCACCCACGACCGCTGGTTCCTCGACGCCGTCTGCACCCTCACCTGGGAGGTGCACGACGGCACCGTCGACGTGTACGAGGGCGGGTACGCCGCCTACGTGCTGCAGCGGGTCGAACGCGACCGGCAGGCCGCGCAGGCCGAGAACCGCCGACAGAACCTGATGCGCAAGGAGCTGGCCTGGTTGCGCCGCGGCGCGCCGGCCCGCACCACCAAGCCCCGGTTCCGGATGGAGGCGGCCAGTCAGCTGATCGCCGACGAGCCGCCGCCCCGAGACACCGTCCGGCTGCAGCAGCTGGCCACCGCCCGGCTCGGTAAGGACGTCATCGACCTGCTGGACGTCTCGGTTCGCTTCGACGACGAGCCGGTGCTGACCGACGTCGAGTGGCGGATCGCGCCGGGGGAGCGGACCGGCATCCTCGGCGGCAACGGCGCCGGCAAGACCACCCTGCTCAAGCTGATCACCGGGGAGCTGGCACCGAGCTCCGGACGGGTCAAGGTCGGCAAGACGGTCCGGGTGGCGACCCTCAGCCAGCAGCTCGACGAGCTGGCGGCGGTGGAGCACCTGCGGGTCCGCGAACTGCTGGACACCAAGCGGGCCGGCTACCTCGCCGGCGGTCGGGAACTGACGCCCGGGCAGCTGCTGGAACAACTCGGATTCCCGTCGGCGCAGCTGTCCACGCCGATCCGCGACCTCTCCGGCGGTCAGCGCCGCCGGCTGCAACTGCTGATGATCCTGTTGGACGAGCCGAACGTGCTGGTGCTGGACGAGCCCACCAACGATCTGGACACCGACATGCTGGCGGCGATGGAGGACCTGCTGGACAGCTGGCCGGGCACGCTGCTGGTGGCCAGCCACGACCGGTACCTGCTGGAACGGGTCACCGACCAGCAGTACGCGGTCACCGACCACCGGCTGCGGCACCTGCCCGGCGGCGTCGACCAGTACCTGCAGCTGGTCGCCGGCCGCGACTCCCGGCCTGCGCCGGCCCGGCCCGCGGCAGCCGGCGGCGACACACCCGCCGGGGCGGACACGCCCTCCGGTGCGCGGACGCGTGCGCTGGGCAAGGAGCTCGCCGCCATCGAACGCCGGCTGGACCGGCTGCACGGCGAGGTCGCCGCGATCGAGTCGGCGATGGTCACCGACAGCCACGACTACACCCGGCTGGCCGAGCACGGCGTCCGGCTGGAGGAGGTCCGCGGCCGACAGGCCGAACTGGAGGAACGCTGGCTGGAGTTGTCGGTCGGCGGCGATGGATAACCGGATCGCCGGTCCGCACCGATAAGCTGCTCCGACGCCGCCCGACCGAGGAGCCCGCCATAGTGACCGTCGCATCCGAGCCCGACAGGGACGTGCCGATCCGCGCCGCCGCGCTGCCGGCCGGTACGCCGCTGTTGCACATCGGAATCCCGAAGACCGGCACCACCACGCTGCAGCGCAGCGCCGCGTACCACCGCGACGAGCTGATCGAGCACGGTGTCTGCTACCCGGGCACGTCACTGAACCACCGCGAGGCCGTGTCGGCGCTGATGGCCCGCTCGCTGGGCTGGAAGAACAGTGAGTCGACCCCGGCGCTGAAGATCTGGAACCGGATCGAACGTGAGGTCGCCACCACGCCGGCGGACCGGTCGTTGATCAGCCACGAGTTCGCCTGCGAGTCCACCGATGAGCAGGCCCGCCGGTTCCTTCAGGCGCTGGGCCCGAAGACCCATGTGGTCATCACCCTGCGCGGGTTCGCCGACCTGCTCGGCTCCAGCTGGCAGCAGTACGTCAAGGCCGGCTACCAGAAGCCGTACGGGGTCTGGTTGCGGGCGGTGCTCGGTGACCGCAGCAAGCTGAAGACGACGCCGACCTTCTACCAGCGCAACGACCAGGCCGCCATCGTCCGGCGCTGGGTCCGGGTGGCCGGGGTGGACAACGTCACCGTGGTGATCGCCGACAAGCGCCGACCCGACCAGCTGACCAACGCCTTCGAGGACCTGCTGGGCCTGCCCCGCGGACTGCTCGCCGCGCTGCCCGCGGGTGGTTATGCCGCCAACCGCAGCCTGTCCGCGGCCGAGGCGGAGCTGGTGCTGCGGGTCAACCGGATCTTCCGCGACCAGGACATGACCTGGGACCGCTATTCCGATCTGATGCGGCACGGGCTGATCGCCCGGATGCAGGAGAACCGGCAGCCCGGCCCGGACGAGACCCTGCTGACGCTGCCCGCGTGGGCGGCCAGACGCGCGCTGGCGCAGGCGGAGAAGTACGCCGAGGCGGTGGCCGCCAGCGGCTGCCGGGTGATCGGCGACCTGTCCGCGCTGACCACCCCGGTACGGACCGTACCGCGGCTGCACCGGCCCGCCGCGATCCCGGCCGATGCCGCCTATGAGGCGATCGCCGGACTGATGTCGGCCGAGGACGGCCGTGGCGCCTTCTTCGACCGTCCGCCGGAGGGTGTCCAGGGGGCGAAGACGTACAAGGGCCGACTGCGCACCCTGTATGAGTCCGACAACGGCCTGGAGATCGCCAACGCCGTCCGCGCCACCCGCCACCTGGACGACCGGACCATCGCCGGCGTGGCGGCCTACCGGGGCCTGATCGCCGCCGACGACCGGTCCAAGCCGATCCGCCGCCGGGCCCACAGGCTGCTCAAGCGGATGCGCCGGACCCTGCGGGGCCGGCTGCGATGAACAGCACCGCGGCGAACGGCACCGCGGCGAACGGCACCGCGGCGAACGGCACCGCGGCGAACGGCACCGCGGCGAACGGCACCGGGGCGAACGGCACCGCGGACCGAGGCACAGGGCTGGACGGCACCGGGGCGAACGGCACCGGGGTGGGCGGCGCCGACGAGAACGGCACCGAGGCCGCCGGCACCGGCGTGACCGCGCCGTTGCCGGCCGGCACCCGGCTGCTGCACATCGGTCTGCCCAAGACCGGTACCACCACCCTGCAGCGGGGTGCGGCGGTGAACCGGGCGACGCTGGCCGAGCACGGCGTCTGCTACCCGGGCCGGCAGTTCAACCACCGCGATGCGGTCGCGGCGCTGATGCAGCGGCCGTTGGGCTGGCGGGACCGGGGCGCCGCCCTGCACGGCCGGAAGGTCTGGGACCGGCTGCTGGCCGAGGTCGAGGCCACCGATGCTGCGCGGGTCTTCATCAGCCACGAGTTCGCCTGCGAGTCCGACGACCGGCAGGCCCGCCGGTTCGCCGACGCGCTCGGCGCCGACCGACTGCACGTGGCCGTCACCCTGCGCGGGTTCGCCGACCTGCTGCCCTCCACCTGGCAGCAGTTCGTCAAGTCCGGCTACACGTCTTCCTTCGAGTGGTGGCTGCGCCAGGTCCTCGGCGACCGCGGCAAGCTGAGAACCACCCCGACCTTCTACCCACGCAACGACCAGGCCGCGATCGTGCGGCGCTGGGTCCGGCTGCTGGGACCGGACCGGGTCAGCGTGGTGGTCGCGGACAAGCGTCGACCGGCCTTCCTGATCGGCGCGTTCGAGGACATGCTCGGGCTGCCCCACGGCTCGATGGCGTCGCGTCCGGTCGGCGGGTACGCCGCCAACCGGGGCCTGTCCGCGGCGGAGGTCGAACTGGTCCGGCGGCTGAACGTGCTGATGCACGAGCAGCACTACGACTGGGGCCGCTACACCACCCTGGTCCGCCACGGCGTGATCGCCCGGATGCAGGAGTGCCGTCGTCCCGGCCCCGACGAACCGAGCCTGCGGCTGCCCGGCTGGGCCGCCCGGGCGGCGCTGCTGCGTTCCCACGAGTACGCCGAGGCGATCGCGGCGTCCGGCTGCCGGGTGGTGGGGGACCTGGCGCTGCTGACCGAACCGGTGCGGACCACCGATGCGGTGGCGGTGCCGACCGAACTGCCGCAGGACCTGGTGTTCGAGGCGGTGGCGGGGGTGCTCTCGGCTGCCGACGGGCGCGGACCGTTCTTCGACACCGCATCGGGCGGAGTCGAACGGCGCCGGGTCAGCGACCCGAGGCTGCGGCGCTACTACGACCCGGAGCAGACCCACCGGATCCTGAACGCCCACCGGGCCACCACTCACCTGGGCTCGGCGACGATCGCCGCTGTGATGGCGCTGCGGGAGTATCAGGTCGCCGAACGGCGCCTCACGCCGCTGCTGCGGCGGCTGCGGCGTGCGGCACGCCGGATGGTACCGACGATCCGGCGGCTCAGCGGCCGCGCATAGCCTGCCGGGCCCCACGGACCTGCCGCGAACTCGTCGGCATCGGGCCCTTGGGCACCGGGGCCTGCGGGCGGACCCGGTCCAGGGCGTTCAGCCGGGACTTGATCTCGGTGATCTGCTGGGGTTGCAGCACCTTGGGCAGCTTGCGGATGTGGTCGGCCAGCTTCTCCAGCGGCACCTGACCCTCCTTGGTGCCCATCATGATGGTGGTCACGGTCACGCCGTAGGCGACCTTCTCGTGCTTACGGGCCTCGCTGGCCAACAGGTTCTTCAATCGCCCGGGCTCGCCCTCGCCGATCAGCACCAGCCCGCCGGGGCCGAGGGTGCGGTGCACCGCATCCAGCTGCCGGGTGGCCGCGATGGCCGGGGTGGACACCCACTTCTTCGGCAGCATCGACAGCGCCACCTCCGCCGAGCCGGCCTGACCGGCGTACCGCCTGTAGGTGGCGGCCTTCGTCCGGCGGACCAGCATCAGCATGGCCAGCAGCACGCCCACGGCCACGCCGAGGATGATCGAGGAGACCAGTCCGCCGATCAGCAGGCCGACCACCACACCGACGACCACCGGCACCAGGAAACTGCCGATCAGCAGGTAGGGCAGCGCCTTGTCGTACTCGCGGGTGCGCTGGTAGGCGACCACGATCTGGCGCAGCCGGCCCATGTCGGCCGGGTCGGTGCTGGTGCGCTTGCGCTGCTTCTCCGCGGCCCGGGCCGCCTTGGCGACCGCGCGGACCGATGAGGACTGGCGGGAATCAGGCGCCTTGGCCATGGTTGATCGTCACTCTTCCCATCATGCTGAACTGCTGGCGACGGCCGACTCGGCGGCCATCCGCTTGCCGACCGCCTCACGATAGAGCCTGCCGGCCCGGTACGACGAACGCACCAGCGGTCCACTCATCACCCCGGCGTAGCCCATCTCCTCGGCCTCGGCACCCAACTCGGCGAACTCCTCGGGCCGGACCCACCGGTCGATCGGGTGGTGCAGCGCGCTGGGCCGCAGGTACTGGGTGATGGTGAGGATCTCGGCGCCGGCCTGGTGCAGTTCACGCATGGCCGCCGACACCTCCTCGCGGGTCTCGCCCATGCCGAGGATGAGGTTGGTCTTGGTGACCAGCCCGGCCTCCCGCGACCGGCGCAGCACCTCCAGCGAGCGCTCGTAGCGGAAACCCGGGCGAATCCGCTTGAAGATCCGCGGCACGGTCTCCACGTTGTGGGCGAACACCTCCGGCCGGGTGCCGAAGAGCTCGTCCAGATACTCCCGGCGCCCGGAGAAGTCCGGGGCCAGCATCTCCACCCCGACATCGGGGTTGAGCTCGTGGATCCTACGGATCGTCTCCGCGTACAGCCAGGTGCCCTCGTCGGGCAGGTCGTCGCGGCAGACCCCGGTGACGGTGGCGTACTTCAGGCCCATCTTCTGCACCGACTCCGCCACCCGCAGCGGCTCCTCGGCGTCGAAGTCGGCGGGCTTACCGGTGGCGATCTGGCAGAAGTCGCACCGGCGGGTGCACTGCTCCCCACCGATCAGGAAGGTCGCCTCGCGGTCCTCCCAGCATTCGAAGATGTTGGGACAGCCCGCCTCCTGGCAGACGGTGTGCAGGTCCTCGTCCTTCACCAGCCGCTGCAGTTCCCGGTACTCCGGGCCCATCCGGGCGGTGGTCTTGATCCAGGCCGGCTTCTTCTCGATCGGGGTGGCGGCATTGCGGACCTCGAGCCGCAGCAGTTTGCGTCCTTGCGGTGCGATCGTCACCCGACCACCCTACCCGGGTCGGTCATCCCCGGCCCGGGCCGCCGTCGGTGCCGGCGCCGGCTGCGGCGGCCGCCTCCGCGGCCCGCAGCGACCTGGCCCGAGGCCCGGACAGCTGCCGGGCGACGGTGTGCAGGATGCTGCCCCCGCTGATCGATCCGACCACCTGCGATCCGTCCTCGCTGAGCACCGACAGCACCGGCAGCCGGTCGTGGCGGTCGGTCTCCAGGTGTCGCAGTACGTCGGTGACCGACTCGGTCTCGAAGACCATCGCCGGCCCCTGGTGGCGACCATGCGGGCCCGCGCCGGCATCCTCCACGGCGTCCGGGGCCGGCTCGGGCGGGTCGATCCGGCGCATCACCCCGGCCGCGGTCAACTCGGAGAACACCCGCCACGGGGCAGTTCGCTCGATGTCCTGGCCGCGGCGCAGCAACTTGGTGGTGTAGATGGTGCCGTAACCCATCGCCCGCGAGACGACGGTGGAGATGCCGGCGGTGAGCATCATCGGCAGGGTCAGGGTGAAGTCGCCGGTCATCTCCACCACGCTGGCCAGCGCGGTCAGCGGCGCCCGGGTCGAGGAGCAGAACACACCGGCCATGCCGACGGCGGCGTACAGGGCCGGATCTCCGGCCGCCGGACCGAACAGGTGACCGACGATCATCCCGTACGCGGTGCCGGCCATCAGCCCGATGAACAGCGACGGAGCGAAGACGCCGCCCGAGCCGCCGATACCCAGGGTGAGACTGGTCGCGACCATCTTGCCGATGACCAGCAGGACCAGGAACCAGATCGCGTAGTGCCCGGCCAACGCCTTGAACATCACCGGGTAGCCGACGCCGAACATCTGTGGCAGCGCCAGCAGCACCAGTCCGACCAGTACGCCGCCGACGGCCGGCCGCAGCCATTCGGGCCGGTCACCCCACAGCCTGTCGAACAGATCCTCCGCGCCGTACAGCACCACCCGGAACAGCTGGCCGAGCAAGGCGGCCAGCACCGCCAGGACGGCGACCAGGAGATACTGCTGCCAGTGCTGCAACACCGTGTCGCGGGGGAAGCCGGACAGGAACGGCTTCGCGCCCAGCATCGGGACGGCGACCGCGTCGGCGACCATGGCCGACAGCATGATCGCGAACAGCGCGTCCCCGGCGAGTTCACGCAGGATGATCTCCAGGGCGAAGAACACGCCGGTGACCGGCGCGTTGAAGGTGGCGGCGATCGCGCCGCCGGCGCCGCAGGCCACCAGCATCCGCAGCCGGCTCTCCGGAACCCGCACCCGCTGACCCAGGGTCGAGGCCATCGCCGAGCCGATCTGGACGATCGGTCCCTCCCGGCCGACGCTACCGCCGGTGCCGATGGTCAGGGCGGAGGCCAGCGCCTTGACCACGCTGACCTGCGGCCGGATGCGCCCGCCGTTCTCGGATACGGCGACCATCACCTCCGGCACCCCGTGGCCCCGGGCCTCACGGGCGAACCGGTAGACCAGCGGTCCGTACAGCAGTCCGCCGAGGACGGGGATGATCAGATAGAAGGCCTGACCCAGCCAGGGCAGGTGGCTGCTGAGCTGGTGACCGCCCTGGCCGAACTCGCCACGACCGGTGGCCAGCCAGGTGACGCCGGTGACGAGATAGCGGAAGGCCACCGCGCCGAACCCGGCGCCGACCCCGATGACCATCGCCAGCACGAAGAGCCCCCACCGGGAACCGCGCAGCCAGGACGCGATCCGGGCCCGGGGTGGCCGCGCCGGTGCGGCGGAAGACAAGTCGGCGCGGGTCATCCGGACCGAGGTGGTCAATGTCACTCCTGGCTGGTCGGTGGGCAGCGGCCTCCGGCGCTGGAGGACATGGATGCAGGAGTGCAAGTATTGCAGGTTCGCATGTTAAAGTCCATTCGCCGCCGCGGGCGGCTCCGGCGGGACACCTCCGGCGCGCGGGCTGGTGCGCTGCGCTTGCGAGCCGCCACCGGGCGAGCAACGATGAAGACGCGCCCGGTGACGCCCCCGCAACGGGGGCGGTCGGCGGGACAGGTCGGCGCAGGCCGATCCAGGTGGCGGACGGACCGAACGGATGAATGCATGACCGATCAGTTGGCGACTCAGTTGGCGACCCAGGCCGATGCGGCGCTGACGGCGTCCCGCGCGCTGTTGGGCGTGGTCGCCCGGTCGATGGCCGAGGTCCTGGACGAGGTGACCCTGCCGCAGTTCCGGGTGTTGGTGGTGCTGTCGACCGAGGGCACTCTGCGGGTCGGCACGCTCGCCGAACGGATGGGGGCGGTGCCGTCGACGTTCAGCCGGTCGGTGGACCGGATGGTGGCGGCGGGCTGGCTGGTCCGGTCCGGCAACCCGGAGAACCGCCGGGAGGTGCTGGTCGATCTGACTCCGGCCGGCCATCGGCTGGTGTCCTCGGTCACCCAGCGACGCCGTGACGAGATCCGCACCCTGCTCGGCCGGCTGACCCCGCAGCAGCGGGACCAGGTGAGCGAGGCATTGGAACTGTTCAACCAGGCGGCCGGCGAGCCCGCGGTGGAGGAACTGCTGCTGCTCGGCATCTGAGGTCGGGCGTCGACAGGACGCGCCCCGAGCTGGTCGGCGGACGCCTGCGGAAGACGCTTCGCCCGGTCTCAGCCGCGGTGCGGGGTCAGCCCGTAGCTGACCAGGCCGGGACCGACCGGTTCGGGCCGGGGGATGTCGGCCGAGCGCGCGTACGGCTGCCAACCGAGCAGCTCGGTCAGCCGCGGCCGCAGCAGGTCGGCGATCTGCGCGAGCTCCGGCCGTGCGCCGGTCTCCCGTTCCAGCGTGGTGACGCCGGCGTCGGCGATGCCGCAGGGCACGATCCGGTCGTAGGCGTCCAGACTGTTGGTGATGTTCATCGCCAGACCGTGCAGCGTCACCCCGGAGGCCACCCGGATGCCGATGGCGGCGATCTTGCGTTCCGGACGTCGGTCGTCGGCAGGCAGCCACACGCCGGAGCGGCCCTCGACCCGGCCGGTGCGCAGTCCGAGCTCGGCGAAGGTCCGGATCATCGCCTCCTCGAGCCGGCGGACGAAGTCCACCACCCGGACGGTGTCGGGCAGCCGGACGATGGGGTAGGCCACCAACTGTCCCGGACCGTGCCAGGTGATCTTGCCGCCGCGGTCGACGTCGACCACCGGCGCCCCGTCGACCGGTCGCTCGTGCGGTTCGGTCCGCCGGCCGGCGGTGTAGACGGCCTGGTGTTCCAGCAGCAGCACCGTGTCGGGACGCGCACCGGAAACCACGTCGGCGTGGACCCGGCGCTGCAGGTCCCAGCCCTGTCGGTATTCGACGCGGTCGGTGCCCGGTCCGAGATCGCAGAAGGTGAGGCTCATGGGCCCCGAGCCTATCCGCAGCCGGCCAACCGCAGCGTCTCGGTGACATCCGGTCCGTCGAAGCTGAATCCGGCCTCCAGCAGGGCCCGGGGGACGACGTACTCGTCGGCCAGCAGCTGCTCGGCGAGCTCGCCCAGAGCGATCCGCAGCCCTCGGTCGGGCGCGGCGAACCAGGACGGCCGGGCGGACCGGCCCAGCAGCCTGCTCAAGGTATCGGTGAACTCGGCGTTGGTCGGCGGCCGGGGGATGGTGAGGTTGTACGGGCCAGCGGGCGGGCGTTGGTCGATCAGGAAGCCGACGGCACGTAGCCAGTCGTGCAGACTGATCATCGCCATCCGCTGCCGGCCGTCGCCGAGCCGGCCGCCCAGTCCGAGCCGGAAGATCGGCAGCACCGTCTTCAGCGTGCTGCCGGAACGGTCCAGCACCATCGCGTTGCGGAGGAAGACCACGGCCACCCCGGCTGCCCGGGCCTGCTGGGTCGCGGCTTCCCAGTCGTGGGCGAGGCGGCCGAGGAACGTGTCGGCGGCCGGCGCCGACTCGTCCGAGGGCTCGGGGCCGGTCGCGCTGCCGTACCAGCCGGTCGCGCTGGCCTGCAACCACAGCGGCTTCGCCTCGTTCGAGGCGTACTGCTCCACGACCGTCTCGGCCAGCAGCCGGGTCGCCTCGATCCGCGACTCCCGCAACAACCGACGCCGGCTGTCGGTCCACGGCCGGGTGAAGATCGGCGGGCCCGCGAGGTTGACGATCACGTCCACGCCGGCCACGGCGGCGGCGTTGATCCGTCCCGCCGTCGGGTCCCAGTGGAACTCGGTGGACGACAGCGGGCTGCTGCGCACCAGCCGGCACACCTGGTGACCCTGTTCGGCGAGCCGGATCCTCAGCGCGGTGCCGAGGAATCCGGACCCGCCGGCCAACAGGATGCGCATGGTCTACAGGCCGAACTCCGAGCCGAAGTCGCCCTCCTCCAACCGCTGCTTGAGCGTGCTCAGGAAGCGGGCGGCGTCGGCGCCGTCGACCAGCCGGTGGTCGTAGGACAACGACAGGTACATCATGTCGCGGATCGCGATCACCTCACCGAGGTCGTCGTCGGTGACGACGACCGGCCGCTTCACCATGGCCCCGGTGCCGAGGATGGCGACCTGCGGCTGGTTCACGATCGGGGTGTCGATCAGGGCGCCACGGCTGCCGGTGTTGGTGACGGTGAAGGTGCCGCCGGAGATGTCGTCCAGCGACAGCTTGTTGCTGCGGGTCCGGCCGGCCAGCTCGGCGATCTTCTTCGCCAGGCCGGCGATGCTGAGATCCCCGGCCTGCTTGATCACCGGGACCACCAGGCCCTTGTCGGTGTCCACCGCGATCGAGACGTTCTCGGTGGCCGGGTAGTGGATCTCCCCGGCCTCGGTGTCGATGGTCGCGTTCAACTTCGGGTGCACCTTCAGCGTGTCCACCGTGGCCTTGATCAGGAACGGCAGGTAGGACAGCTTCACGCCCTCGCGGCGGGCGAAGTCCTCCTTCACCGCGGCCCGTAGCCGGGAGATGGCGGTCAGATCGACCTCCACCACCGTGGTCAGCTGGGCCGAGGTCTGCAGCGACTCCACCATCCGGGCGGCGATGATCTTGCGCAGCCGCGACATCTTCTCGGTGGTGCCGCGCAGCGTGCTCGGTTCGATGCTCGACGCTGCGGCCGCGGGACGCGACTCTGCCTGCTCGGCGGCGGACGGCTGCTGGGCTGCGGCCTTCGCCGATTCAGCGGCGGCGACCACATCCTGCTTGCGGATCCGGCCACCGACACCGGACCCGGTGACGGTGGCGAGATCGACACCGAGATCGGCGGCGATCCTGCGGACCACCGGAGTCACATAGCTGCGGTCCCCGCCCTCGCCGCTGCCGTCCTTCTCGGGGGCGGAGGCGGGCGCCTGCGCCTGCTGTCGCTGGGGCCCGGGTTGTGCCGGTCCCGGGGACGGCGCCGGAGCGAGCGGGGCTGCGGCGGCGGCCGGCGGCTGCTCGGCCGGAGCGGACGGTGCCGGCCGGGACTGCTCCTCGGCCTGTTCGGGCTGCTGCTGTTCGGCGGGGCCGGACTCCGGCTCGGCCCGGCTCTGCTGCTGATCGGGGGCCGGCGCGTCGTCGGTCGAGCCGGCTGTCGAGGCATCGCCGATGACCGCCAGCACGGTGCCGACCTCGACGGTGTCGTCCTCGTTCGCCCGGATCTCCAGCAGGGTGCCGGCGGCGGGGGAGGGGATCTCGGTGTCGACCTTGTCGGTGGAGATCTCCAGCAGCGGCTCGTCGGTGGCGACGGTGTCGCCGACCTGCTTCAGCCATCGGCTGATGGTGCCTTCGGTGACGCTCTCGCCGAGTTCGGGCAGTGTCACCTCGGTGCCGTCGGCGCCCTGGGCGGCTCCCGGTTGCGGGGCCGGCTGCTCGGCCTGGGCGGACTCGGCGACCGGTGCCTGCTGCTGGGTGGGTGCGGCCTGCTGCGCGGACGCCGCACCCTGCTGTCCCTGGGCCCGATCATCCTGGTCACTGCGGGCCTGATCACTGTGGTTCTCATCGGCGGCGGCCTGCTGCGGCTCCGGCTCCGGCGGGCGGCCGTCGCCGCCGGCCTCGGATGAGTCGCCGATGACCGCCAGCACGGTGCCGACCTCGACGGTGTCGTCCTCGTTCGCCCGGATCTCCAGCAGGGTGCCGGCGGCAGGGGAGGGGATCTCGGTGTCGACCTTGTCGGTGGAGATCTCCAGCAGCGGCTCGTCGGTGGCGACGGTGTCGCCGACCTGCTTCAGCCATCGGCTGACGGTGCCTTCGGTGACGCTTTCGCCCAGCTCGGGAAGAGTGACCTCAGTGGACATCGTTCTGCTTCGACTCCTCGTTGACGCGTTGCCGATGACCGCGCTGTGCCCAACGCCGTCGCGGTCAGCCTATCCGCACCGCCCCGGCGGCGGTCAGGGGCTCAGCGCGGGTCGTCGTTACCGCGCTCGGCGTTGTCGGCTGTCGTCATAATTGCTGCATGGGATGGTGGAGCCGGCGCCGCAGCGGGACGCGCCGCTCGCGTGCACGGCGTCTGGAGGCCGTCGACGACCTGACGGTCGCGCACCTGACCCAGTTCGCCCGGACCCACCGCGGCGTCGAGGCCTTCCTCGAGCCGCGGACCGTGGTCACCCAGACGACGCTGCTGCTGGTCGCCTACGACGGCCAGTGGACCCGGCGGCGGGTGCCGTCGCCGGAATGGGCCCGGTCGTTCGCGGGACAACTGCAGATCCCCGGCTACGACGCGGCGCTGGTGGGCTACCCGCAGCGGATGCGGGACTGGAACCACCGCCAGAGCCTGCTGGCCCGCCAGGCCGGCGGCCGGCCGGCCCAGGGCCCGGCGCGGCGGCCGGGCGACTGATCGGCCCCGGGCGGCTCAGCCGGCAGGCTGCGTGGCCGACCCGGTCAGCCGATCAGCTGCTCGGCCAGCGCGACCAGCGTCCGGACGCCGATGCCCGTGCCGCCGCTGGACACGTAGCCGTAGGCGGGGCCGGTGTTGAACGCCGGCCCGGCGATGTCCAGGTGCGCCCAGGCCACGTCACCGACGAACTCCCGCAGGAAGGCGGCCGCGGTCATCGCCCCGCCGGGACCGCTGCGGCCCGACTTCAGATCGGCCACCTCGGAGTCGAGGAAGCCACGGGACTCATCGGTGATCGGCAACTGCCAGAACCGCTCGCCGGCCGCCGCCGCAGCCGCCAGCAGCTGGCGGGCGGTGTCGTCCCGGTTGCTCATCACGCCGCCGGTCCGCTCACCCAGCGCCATGATGCAGGCGCCGGTCAGGGTGGCCACGTCGACGATCAGATCGGGCCGGTCCTCGCTGCTGAGCCGGGCCAGCGCGTCGGCCATCACGATCCGGCCCTCCGCGTCGCTGTTGAAGTTCTCCACCGTCGTGCCGCCGTAGGTGGTGAGCACGTCCGACGGCCGGTACGCCGAGCCGGACGGCATGTTCTCGGCCAGCGCGCCGTAGGTGGTCACCTTGATCTTCAGCCCGAGATCGGCGATCGCCCGGGTGGCGGCGAACACCGCGCCGGCGCCGGACATGTCCGACTTCATCGTGTACATCCCGGTCTGGGTCTTGATGTCCAGGCCGCCGGAGTCGAAGGTGATGCCCTTGCCGACCAGCCCGAGGTGGACCTTGGCGCCGCGTGGGGCGTAGCTCAGCCGGACCAGCCGCGGCGGCCGCTCCGAGCCGCCGCCGACGGCGAGGATGCCGCCGTAGCCGCCCGCGGTCAGGGCCGTCTCGTCCAGCACCTCGACGCCGATCCGGGTCCCGGCCACCTGGGCGGCGACGTCGTCGGCGAAGGTCTCCGGGTAGAGCAGGTTCGCCGGCTGGTTGACCCACTCCCGGTTGGCCACCACGGCCCTGGCAACGGTCTGGGCACTCTCCACCGCCGCCAGCTGGGCCTTGCCGGTGGACCGGGACAGTACGGTCACGCTGCTGACCTGCGGATCGGCCGGCCGGCCGGCGGTGACCGGACGGAAGCTGTAGCTGCCCAGCAGCGCACCCTCCCCGATGGCGCGGATCGATCCCGCGTCGGTGCGGTCGAAGCTGATCGCCAGCCGGATGCCGGTCGAGTCCTTACGCCGCGACAGTGCGCGGACACCGGCGCCGGCGAGCGCCCGCAATTCCTCGCCGGTGAGGTCGGTGACCGGCTTGTCGCCGAGCCCGACCAGGACGACCGTGGCCACCGAGGCGCCCGGCAGGACGACGGTGCTCAGGGCGGTGTCGGTGGCGCCGAGAGCGGTGGCCAGCTCGGCCGGATCGGTGCCGTACCGCTTCCGGAACGCCGCGACCTCGGTCTCGGGCAGACCGGTCACCGCGGCCTGACGGTAGCCGGCGACCAGGACGTCGGTCCGGCGGGGAAGGGAGCGGGCGAGAGCAAGGCAGGGAAGCGTTCCGGCTGGCACGGCGACAGGCTATACGAGTCGCCCGGGGTAGGTTCTGCGAGCATGACCGAGCAACTCCTGCAGTCCGTGTTGCACGACCGTCACGTCGCGGCGGGGGCCCGGTTCGCAGCGTTCGGCGGCTGGTCGATGCCGCTGGAGTACGCCGGCGGCGGGGTGCTGGCCGAACACACCGCGGTCCGCACCGCGGTGGGCATCTTCGACGTCAGCCATCTCGGCAAGGTCGTCGTCAGCGGCCCCGGTGCGGCCGACTTCGTCAACCGGTGCCTGACCAACGACCTGGGTCGGATCGGCCCGGGCCAGGCGCAGTACACCCTGATCTGTGCCGACGACGGCGGGGTGGTCGACGACCTGATCGCCTACCTGCGCTCCGACGACGAGGTGTTCCTCATCCCGAACGCCGCGAACGCCGCCACCGTCGCCGGGCTGCTGTCCCGGGCCGCGCCGGCGGGTCTGACGGTCACCGACCGGCACCGCGACCATGCCGTGCTGGCGGTGCAGGGGCCGCGTTCGGACGACACCCTGCGCGCCGCCGGGCTGCCGGTGGGGCACCGGTACATGTCGTTCCGGACGGCGGAGCTGAACGGCGCCCCGCTCACCGTCTGTCGCACCGGCTACACCGGGGAACGCGGCTATGAGTTGGTCTGCGGCAGCGACGTCGCCGGCACGGTCTGGGACGCGCTGACGGCCACGGGACGGCAGTTCGGCCTGCGGCCGGCGGGGCTGGCCGCCCGCGACACCCTGCGCACCGAGATGGGCTACCCGTTGCACGGTCAGGACATCGGCCCCGACATCTCCCCGGTCCAGGCCCGGCTGGGTTGGGCGGTCGGCTGGAACAAGCCGGCCTTCTTCGGCCGGGAGGCGCTGATCGCGGAACGGGCGGCCGGCCCGCGGCGCAGGCTGCTGGGCCTGAAAGCGGTCGGGCGCGGCATCCCCCGGCCGGGCATGACGGTGCTGGCCGCCGACCGGTCGACGGTCGGGGAGGTGACCTCGGGAACCTTCTCGCCGACGCTGAAGACCGGGATCGCGCTGGCCCTGCTCGACCGGGCGGTGAAGACCGGTGCCGGGGTGAGCATCGACATCCGCGGCCGGACGACCGGCTTCGAGGTGGTCCGGCCCCCGTTCCTCAGCACCGACGTCGGCGCCGACTGAGCGCGGCCGACGGGCCGGAGCGGGTCAGCGTTCGAACGCGGCCGGCGCCTGGACCGGCCGTGCCCGCTCGATCGCCGTCCGGTCCTCCTCGGCCACACCGTCGGGGAGGGCCGCCAGGTCGAACCAGCCGACCGCGGTGGACTCCTCGTCGGCCGGGTAGGCCGCACCGCTCACCCAGTGACCGCGGAAGACGACCTGCAGGAACTCGACCTGGTCGCCGTTGGGATAGGTCACCAGCGGCAGCGTGCCGACGCTGACCAGCCGGTCGATCTGCACCCGCACCCCGGTCTCCTCCAGCACCTCGCGGGCCAGCGCCGGCGCCGGCTGCTCGCCCGGCTCCATGATCCCGGCGGGCAGGTGCCAGCGGCCGGTGTCACTGCGGCGGGCCAACAGCACCCGGCGGGGAGTCTCTGACCGGTCGAAGATCACCGAGGTGACCCCCGGCAGCAGCAGCGGGTCGGTGCCGATGTGTCGGCGCAGGTCGAGGACGAACTGAGGGGTCGGCACCCAGCCGAGACTAGTGGCCGCTCGAACGGCTGCCGACCTCGTCGGGGTCGACCCCGAGCTCGCGTTCGATCTCCTCCAGCGACCGGTCCCGGGTCTCGGGCAGCCGCCAGGCGTAGTAGCCGAACGCCAGCACGCCGAATCCGGCATACACCCAGAAGGTGCCGGGCCGGCCGATGCCGGCGACCAACTGCAGGAACAGGTAGGAGACGGCGAAGTTGGCCGCCCAGTTGACGACCGTGGCGACACTCATCGCCGTGCTCCGCACCGCCAGCGGGTAGATCTCGCTGATCATCAGCCAGAACACCGGGCCGAGACCGACCGCGAAGCTGGCCATGAAGAGCAGCAGGAAGGCCAGGGCGAGCCAGCCGATGCTCTGCAGCGCATGCAGCTGGAACCACAGACCCAGCCCGACCAGGGCGACGACGGCGCCGACCGTGCCGGTCAGCAGCAACGGCCGCCGGCCGACCCGGTCCAGCAGCAGCACCGCAACGATGGTGAAGACGACGTTGGTGGCGCCGACCGTCACCGCCTGCAACACCGAGTTGCTGGCGCTCAGGCCGGTGTAGTGCAGGATCGTGGCGGAGTAGTAGACGACGGTGTTCACCCCGATCAGCTGTTGGCCGGCGGCCAGCGCGATGCCCAACAGCATCAGCGGACGCAACGGCCGGCGGAACAGGTCGGTGATGCCGATGTCGCCGGCCCGCTCGGTGGTCTCCTTGATCTCGCTGATCTCGTCGTCGGCCTCGTCCTCGGACCGGGTCCGGACCAGCACCGCACGCGCCTGGTCCTCGCGACCCTTGCTGATCAGCCAGCGCGGCGAGGGGGGCACCGTCAGCATCCCGATGCCCAGGGCCAGTCCGGGCACCACGGACAGGCCGAGCATCCACCGCCAGGAGCCGCTGGTGCCCTGGAACCCGGCGGCGACCAGGTAGGAGATGAGGATGCCGGTGGTGACCATCAGCTGGTTGAAACTCGTCACGCCACCGCGGATCCGCGGGGGGCACTGTTCGGAGATGTACTCCACCGACACGAACGACGCGGTGCCCACCGCCAGCCCGAGCACGAACCGGCTGACCAGCAGCACCCCGATCGACGGCGCGAACGCCGACGCCGCTCCGCCGACGACGTAGACGAACCCGGAGATGATCTTGGTCTTCCGGCGGCCGATCCGGTCCGCGCTGTAGGCCGAGATCATGGCGCCGATGATCGCGCCGAGCAGCAGTGAGCCGACCAGCCACTGCTGTTCGATGCGCGAGGCGTGCAGGTCGCGGGTGATGTAGAGCTGGGCGCCGGAGATGATGCCGGTGTCGTAGCCGAACAGAAAGCCGCCGATCGCGGCGATCAGGGCTATCCGCAACAGGAATCCGTTCCCCTTGCGGGCCGCTTCGCGGATGAAGCCTCCCGATGACGACGACACGGTGTCCTCCTTGATCGCTGATGGTCGGGTCCGTACCCATCTGTGCGTCTCTGCAACAGCGGGGGTGTGGGGCAGGGAGGCGGCATTCATCGTGGCGCTGTCGATCACCTTCCTCCTGGCCTTCGCCGGGGCAAGTGCCGCCTCCTCGACGGTGAGCGAGATCCGGGCCTGCGGATGGCGGGCGGAGCACCGGGTTCGGAATACCGGGCCGCGGCCCGCCGTTGTGGGCTGCCGTGACCGAACCTGAGCGTGATGTCGTTGCCGACCGGGCGGCCGGCGGACCGAAGCTGTCGGTGCTGGACCTGGTCCCGGTACGGACCGGGCAGACCACGGCCCAGGCGTTGCGGGCCTCGCTGGACCTGGCCCGGACCGCCGACGCCGGCGGCTACGCCCGCTACTGGGTCGCCGAGCACCACAACATGCCCGCGGTGGCGGCCACCAACCCGCCGGTGCTGGTGGCGATGGTCGCCTCGGCCACCGACCGGATCCGGGTCGGCTCGGGCGGGGTGATGCTGCCCAACCACGCGCCGCTGGTGGTGGCCGAGCAGTTCAGCCTGCTGGAGGCGGCCTTCCCCGGCCGGATCGACCTCGGCGTCGGCCGGGCCCCGGGGTCGGACCCGGTGACGAACTGGGCGCTGCGCTACGGCGGCGCCGGCACCGAGGGCGGGGTGGAGGATTTCGACACCAACGTCGCCAACCTGATCGCGATGATGAGTCCCGACGGCGTCGGCCTGTCGGTCCAGGGCCGCAGCTATCAGCTGCGAGCCACCCCGCACGCGGTCGGTGTACCGCAGCTGTGGCTGCTCGGATCGTCGGACTACTCGGCCCGGCTGGCGGCCCGGCTCGGCCTGCCGTACGTGTTCGCCCACCACTTCTCCGGCGAGGGCACCGAGGCCGCGCTGTCGCTGTACCGGCAGGAGTTCACCGGCTCGCAGCAGCTGGACCGGCCGCGGACCTTCCTCACCCTGAACGTGTCGGTGGCCGAGACCGCCGAGCAGGCGGCCCGGCTGGCCCTGCCGCAGTTGATCCAGATGGCCGGCCTGCGCACCGGTCGTCCGCTGACGCCGCAGCTGACGGTGCAGGAGGCCGAACACGACGACTACCTGGACAGCCAGGCCCCGTTGCTGGAACGGATCCGCAGCCGCTGGGTGATCGGCGATCCGCAGGGCGCGGCTGCTCAGGTGGCCGAACTGGCGGCCCGGTTCGAGGTGGACGAGGTGATGATCAATCCGGTGGCCGGCGCCGTCGAGGGCACCGAACCGGACCGGGCGCCCGCCCGCGAGCAGACGCTGCGTCTGCTCGCCGAGGCGAACGCCCGGCTCTGAAGCCTGCCCGGGGCCCGGCCGGACGGGTTCAGCCGATCTCCGGCTCCAGCCGCATCGGGCCGTACACCAACCGGTCCTCCTCGTACAGGCTGACCGCCTGCACCCCGGCCGCCATCAGGTCGGGGTAGCTCTCACCCAGCCAGCTCTCGGCATCACCCTGGCTCGGGAACCGCTGGTCCAGGCCGAGTTCGGCCGGATCCAGCGGTCCCGCTCCGGAGCGGGTGACGGCCTGCCAGCACCAGCTCACGGCCTGGCTCCCGGCCGGACCGGGCTCACGCCACCCGGCTCTTGGGGGAGGTCTGCGCGGTCAGGCCCGGGTCCCGCTCCACCGCGTCGCCCAGCACCTCGTCGATGCGGGACAGCGTCTCGGCCGACAGCTTCCTGTCGGCGGCGGCGGCGTTGTCGGTCACCTGCTCCGGCTTCGAGCCGCCGGTGATCGCGGTCGACACGTTGTCGTTCTGCAGGACCCACGCCACCGCCAGCTGGGCCATCGACAGGCCCTCGTCGGCGGCGACCGGCGCCAGATCCTGGATCTTGGTGAGCAGATCGTCCTTCAGCAGCCGCTTGATGAAGTCCGAGCCGCCGTTGGGGTCGGTGGCGCGCGAGCCCTGCGGCGGCGGCTGGCCCGGCTTGTACTTGCCGGTCAGCACGCCCTGGGCGATGGGGGAGAAGACGACCTGGCCGATACCGAGCTCCCGGCTGGCCGGAACGACCTCGGGCTCGATCACCCGGTACAGCATCGAGTACTGCGGCTGGTTGCTGACCAGCTGGAAGCCGAGCTCGCCGGCGAGCCGGTGGCCGGCGCGGAGCTGGTCGGCGGTCCACTCGCTGACACCGATGTAGAGCGCCTTGCCCTGCCGGACCACGTCGGCGAAGGCCTGCATGGTCTCTTCCAGCGGGGTCTCGTAGTCGTAGCGATGCGCCTGGTACAGGTCGACGTAGTCGGTCTGCAAGCGCTTGAGCGAACCGTTGATCGACTCCATGATGTGCTTGCGCGACAGGCCGGTGTCGTTGGGACCCTTCGGGCCGGTCGGGAAGTAGACCTTGGTGAAGATCTCCAGGCTCTCCCGGCGCTGACCGGCCAGCGCGTCACCGAGGATGGTCTCGGCGGCGGTGTTGGCGTACACGTCGGCGGTGTCGAAGGTGGTGATACCGGCATCCAGGGCGGCGTTGACACAGACCTTGGCGGCGTCGGCCTCGACCTGGGACCCGTGGGTCACCCAGTTGCCGTAGCTGACCGCCGAGATCTTCAGGCCGCTGTTGCCGAGATAACGAAACTCCATGGGGTTCCTTCTCGTCGATGGGATGGACATGTGATCCACCGGGCTCGGGGCGAGCCTAGCGGGCGGTCCACCCCCGACCCGGTGGCCCCGGGTTCAGATGGTCTCGCCGCGCTTGACCCGCGGCGGGGGCATCCGGAACCGGCGGATCTGGATGCTGCGATTCATGCCGTACATCAGCAGCCCGCGGGCCGAGGAGCGGGGCAGCCGGTCGCTCAGCACCCGCTTGAACCGGCGCCACATCAGATAGGTGTCCAGCAGCACGGCGAACAGGAAGACGTACATCGCGACGGTCGCGACCAGCGAGACGTTCGGCATCACCTGGTACAGGAAGCTGGCGCCGAGAATGACGACCATGCCGGGCAGCAGGAACTCGCCCAGATTGCGGCGGGAGTCGATGTAGTCGCGCAGCAGCGCCTTCTCCGGGGTGTTGTCCCGGGCCTGCATCGTCCTGGCCCGCTCGGCCCGCTGCATGCGGGCGGCGTCCTTCTTGCTGACCTGCCGGGTCATTCGTTCCCGGCGGGCCGCCTCGGCCTGTTTGCGGGTCGGCGTCGGCCCGCCCTTCTTCCGTGGCCCGGCGCCGGTGGCGGGGACCAGCGGCTCCGGCTCCGGCGCGGCGTCGGTTGCGGTGTCCTTGCGGCGGAAAAGTGCCACGGTTCCTTCCTGTCCTGCGGCCCGGGCATGGGTGGCGGCGGGCGACCCCCGATTCTGTCAGGGTTCCAACCCAATGACGAAACTAGCTCGCCGGTCCGCGGCCCCGGCGGGCCGGCGCGGGCATATGGTGGAAGCCGTTGCACGCCTCCCACGGCGCTACGGGAAGGACCAGCCAGAGCAGATGAGTGGACTATTCCAGCGGATGTCGATGATCTTCCGGGCCAAGGCCGACAAGGCCATGGACAAGATGGAGGATCCCCGCGAGACCCTCGACTACTCCTACCAACGCCAGTTGGAGCTGCTGCAGAAGGTGCGGCGGGGGGTGGCTGATGTCGCCACCAGCCGCAAGCGGATCGAACTGCAGGCCAACGGGCTCAACACCCAGATCGACAAGCTGAACCAGCAGGCCAAGAAGGCGCTGGAGGTGGGCCGGGAGGATCTGGCCCGCGAGGCGCTGACCCGCAAGTCCGGGCTGCAGCAGCAGCTCGGCGACCTGCAGACCCAGCACGCCCAACTGCAGGGTGAGGAGGAGAAGCTGGTCCGTGCCTCCCAGCGGCTGCAGGCCAAGGTGGATGCGTTCCGCACCCGCAAGGAGACCATCAAGGCGACCTACTCCGCGGCCGAGGCGCAGACCCGGATCAACGAGGCCTTCACCGGCATCGGCGAGGAGATGGGCGACGTCGGCCTGGCCATCCAGCGCGCCGAGGACAAGACCGCCCAGATGCAGGCCCGGGCCGGGGCCGTGGACGAGCTGATCGCCAGCGGGGTGCTGGAGGATCAGACCGGCCAGACCAAGGACGACATCACCCTGGAACTGGAACGGCTCGCCTCCACCTCCGATGTGGAGAGCGAACTGGCCCAGATGAAGGCCCAGCTGACCGGCGGCTCGGCAGCCACCCCGGCGATCGAGAACCAGGGCGCGGCCGGCGAACCGGTCCGGCCCGCAGCACAGCCGCAGGCCGAGCCCGGTGAGGCGACCCGATGATCGTCCGGATCCTCGGCGAGGGCCAGTACCGGGTGGACCAGGCCGCGGTCGCCGATCTGAACTCCATCGACGACGCCATCGAGCAGGCCGTCGCCGCCGACGACCAGCAGGCGCTGAGTGCTGCGCTGGGTCGGCTGCACGGCGAGATCATCGCCGCCGGCGCGGCCGTCGCCGACGACGAACTGGCCGACTCCGACCTCATCCTGCCGGCCGCCGACGCCACCGTGGACGAGGTCCGCGCGTTGCTGCGGGAGTCCGAGGAGGGTCTGCTCCCGGGCTGATGAGCGACACCTTCATGCCGCCGCCCAGTGGGTCCGAGCGGACCGAGGGCCTGCGCAGCGACCACTGGTTCAGCGGCGACACCCGGGACGGCTACATCCATCGCGCCTGGATGCGCCGCGGCCTGCCGCAGACCGCGTTCGACGGCCGCCCGCACATCGCCATCGCCAACACCGGCTCGGACCTGACCCCCTGCAACTCGCACTTCGACGAGATCGCGCGGTCGGTCGCCAACGGCGTGTACGAGGCCGGTGGCGTGCCGCACAACCTGCCGGTGATGTCGCTGGGCGAGACCAACGTCCGGCCGACCGCGATGCTGTGGCGCAACCTGGCGGCGATGTCGATGGAGGAGATGTTCCGCGCCAACCCGGTGGACGGGCTGGTGCTGCTCGGCGGCTGCGACAAGACCATCCCCGCGCTGCTGATGGCGGCCGCGTCGGTGGACCTGCCGGCGGTGGTGGTGCCCGGCGGGCCGATGCTCAGCGGCAACTTCCGGGGCCGCCCGATGGCCTGCGGCACCGACATCTGGAAGCTCAGCGAGGAGGTTCGGGCCGGCACCCTGTCGCCGGAGCTGTTCTCCCGCTCGGAGTCGTCGATGATCCGCAGCCGCGGCCACTGCAACACCATGGGCACCGCCTCCACCATGGCGATCATGGCCGAGGCGCTCGGGATGACCATCCCCGGCCTGGCCGGGACGCCCGCGGCCGACAGCCGACTGCTGGAGGCCTCGCACCGGACCGGCCGGCTCGCGGTCGACCTGGTCCGCCAGGGCCGCCGGCCGAGCCAGGTGATGACCGGGGCCGCGTTCCACAACGCGATCGTCGCGCTGGCGGCCATCGGCGGTTCCACCAACGCGGTCGTGCACCTGCTGGCGGTGGCCGGCCGGCTGGGTGTGGACCTCGGCCTGGCCGACTTCGACCGGGTCGGACACGACGTCCCGCTGCTGGTCAACCTGCAGCCGGCCGGCCAGTACCTGATGGAGGACCTGTTCCGCGCCGGCGGGCCGCTGGCTGCGCTGCGGCAGCTGCGTGACCTGCTCGACCCGGCGGCGGTCACCGTCACCGGCCGGCCGCTGGTCGACCATCTGGACGAGGCCGAGATCTGGGATCCGACGGTGATCAGAACCGTCGACGACCCGGTCCAGCCGCGCGCCGGCATCGCGGTCCTGCAGGGCAACCTCGCCCCCGACGGTGCGATCATCAAACCGTCGGCGGCCACCCCGCACCTGCTGGCCCACCGCGGCCGGGCGATCGTGTTCGACTCGGTGGAGGACTGCCGGGCCCGGCTCGACGACCCGGACCTGCCGGTGGACGCCGACTCGGTGCTGGTGCTCCGCGGCTGCGGGCCGAAGGGCTACCCGGGCATGCCCGAGGTGTCCAACATGCCCATCCCGGAGAAGCTGCTGCGTCAGGGCGTCCGCGACATGGTCCGGATCTGCGACGGCCGGATGAGCGGGACCGCGTACGGCACCGTGGTGCTGCACGTCGCACCGGAGGCCGCGGCCGGCGGACCGCTGGCACTGGTCCGCGACGGCGACCTGATCGAACTCGACGTGGCGAACCGGACCCTGCACCTGGACGTGCCGGCCGACGAACTGGCCCGGCGGACACCCTCGGCGGCGATGAGCCAGGCGTTGGCCCGGCCGCTACGGGGCTGGGAGCGGTTGTACGTCGACCATGTCGGCCAGGCCGACACCGGCGTGGACCTGGACTTCCTGGTCGGTGCCAGCGGGGACCGGGTCGGCCGCGAGTCGCACTGACCGCCGACTAACCGGCGAACCGGTGCGGCACGAGCCCGCGAACACCCGGCTCGGCGACGAACACCGCACCGGCCCCGGGCTCGTCCTCGGCGGATGTCTCCAGGCTCGCGGTGGTGATGTAGAGCCGATCACGGTCGGGACCGCCGAAGGTCGGACAGGTCACCTTGCCGGCCGGCACCTCGACCACCGCCGACAGCCGGCCGTCCCGGTCGTAACGGTGCACCGCCGATCCGCCCCACAGGGCGATCCAGATGCCGTCCTCGGCGTCGATGGCCATCCCGTCGGGGTTACCGGGCAGATCGTCGGGCAGTCGGACGAAGTCCCGGCCACCGGTCAGGGTGCCGTCGGCGGCGTCGAAATCGAAGACGGCGACCCGCCGGGTCGGGGTGTCGTTGTAGAACACCCGGGAGCCGTCGGAACTCCACTGGATACCGTTGGAGATGGTCACCGGCGCCAGCACCGGGGTGGCCGAGCCGTCCGGGTCGAACCGGTACAGGGTGCCGGCGCCCTCGCGCTCGTCGTAGGCCATCGAACCGACGTAGAACCGGCCCTGGGGGTCGCAGCCGCCGTCGTTCATCCGCAGGCCGTCGGTGTCGAAGGCGAGCACCGGGTCACCGGCCGGGCGCAGGTCGGCATCGAACCGGGCGATGCCGTGTTCGACCCCGATCACGTATCCGGCCGACCGGGCCCGGATCACCGTCGCCACGGTGCCGACGTGGGTCCGGTCGGCCCGGCCGTCCGCGTCGAAGGTGAGGATGTCGCCTCGCAGCAGGTCGACCGCGCGCAGCGCACCGATCTGGTCGTCCCACAGCGGTCCCTCGCCGAGGCCGGCAACCGGGGCGCCGAACTGCTCGGCCCGGATCGCGGTCATCCGATCACATCCAGCCGCCGTCGACGACCCACTTCTGCCCGGTGCAGTTGCGGGAGTCGTCGGCCGCCAGCCACAGCACCATCCGGGCGATGTCGTCGCCGTACAGCTTGCGCGGAATCTTCTGGTCGTGCTCGACCAGCCGCTCGATGTCACCCGGCTTGGCCACCACCTGCAGCTGCTTCTCGGTCAGGATCCAGCCCGGGATGACGCAGTTCACCCGGATGTTCCACTTGCCGTACTCCCGGCCCTGGGTCCGGGTCAGGCCCTCGATGCCGGCCTTGGAGGCGACGTAGCCGGTCAGGTTCGGAAAGTCCAGGTGGGCGGTGATCGACCCCATGTTGATGATCGACCCGCCGCCGGCCTCCCGCATCATCGGGGCCACCGTCTGGGCGGCGAAGAAGTGGTGGCGGAGATTGACCGCGATCTCGGTGTCCCATTGGTCGACGGTGACGTCGGCGAACGGGGTCCGCTTGTCGTTGGCGGCGTTGTTCACCAGCACCGTCACCGGGCCCAGCTTCTCCGCGGCCCGCTCGATGGTGGCGACGTACCCTCCGATGTCGGTGACGTCGGCCGGCTGGAAGCACACCTCGGCGCCGGCCTCGGTCAGCTCCCGGGCCAGCTGCTCGCCCCGGTCGGCGTCCAGGTCGACGAAGCTCACCTTGGCGCCCTGGGCGGCGAGCTGCCGCACATCGGCCTCACCGATGCCCGAGGCGCCGCCGCTGATGAAGGCGTGCCTGCCGACCAGGCTCGGGTAGGTCGCGTACTGCGGGGCGTTCTGATCACTCATCTGCTTCCTCACCTCGGATTGTCCGGCTCCCTGACCGGGGGTGTCCGGACCATCATGTCAACCCATCATGTCAACCCGGTCGCGGCCGATCCGGGAGGGCCGGCACTGCACGGACGGCTCCGGCGGACGGCACCGCAGGATGGCGCCCGCCGGGGCGATTGTGCGGCTTGGGAGGATGGCCGCATGCGGGTGATCATCGCGACCGACGCCATCGGGCCGCTGAGCTCGGCGCAGGCCGGCGCGCTGCTGGCGCAGGGATGGGCCGGCGCCGCGACGACGGTGGTGCCGATGGGGGAGGCCGGGGCCGGCTTGGCCCAGGCCGTCGCCGACGCCGCCGGCGGCGTTGCCGACGCCGGCGTGTCCGCCGGTGGACTGACCACCGTGGTCGACACCCCGGAACGGTTGGTGGTCGGAGTGGAGTCGCCGACCCGGGAACAGCCGCTCGGGATCGACCGGCACGCCTCCACCTGGAGCCTCGGCGTGGCCGTGCGGGAGGCGATCGCCGCCAGCCCCTACCGCGCGCCGGAGATCGTCGTCGACGTCGCCGCCAACCGGGCCCATGACGGCGGCGCGGGTCTGCTGGGCGCGCTCGGTGCGACCGCGGACGTGCCTCTGGATCGTGGCGTGGCCGGACTGCACGGGGTGTCGCGGGTCGACCTCAAGGCCGTCCGCCGACTGCTGGACGGCCGCCGGCTCACCCTGGCCGTGCCGTCTGGACAACCCGGCCTGCCGCTGCTCGGGCTGCGCGGGATCACCTCCCGGTACGGCCGGGACCAGGGCTGGCACCCCGAACTGTTGCTGGCCACCGACGCAAGCCTGCAGTCCTTCACGCTGGCGGTGGCACCCGGCAGCGCGCAGGGGCCGGACTGGGGCGCCTGCGGCGGCCTCGGTTTCGCCGCGGACGCGCTCGGTGGCCGGGTCGTCACCGGTCCGGCCTACTGCGCCGAACTGGCCGGGCTGCGGCGCCTGGTCCGTGGAGCCGACCTGCTGGTCACCGGCTGCAGCGTCTTCGATTTCGCCGAGCGCGGCGGCGGGGTGGTGGCGATGATCGCCGAACTCGGCACCGCCACCGCCGTGCCGGTGATCCTGCTCGCCGGGGAGGTGCTGATCGGCTCGCGGGAGATGCGCTCGATGGGCATCGAGTCGGCCTACGCCGTGCACGAGTCCAGGGCGGACCGGCCGTCCGGCGACGTCACCGCCGACGAACTCGTCCACACCGTGGGCCGGGTGGCGCGCAGCTGGTCGTGGTGACCTCACCCGGTCCTGGTGACCGGCCACCGACCGGGTCAGGAATGACCAGCTGGTGGGGAATGGTTGGCCAGGCAGCGACGGCTGTTTACACTGAGTACCGCGGCTACCGCCGTGCAACGCTTTGTAGCGGAGGGAAACATGACTGATCAGGCCACCATCGAAGCACCCGTGTCCGACGGCATCGTGCTGACCGAGACCGCATCGGCCAAGGTCAAGGCCCTGCTGGACAGCGAGGGCCGGGACGACCTGGCGCTGCGGGTGGCGGTGCAGCCCGGTGGCTGCTCGGGCCTGCGTTACCAGCTCTTCTTCGACGAGCGCAGCCTCGACGGCGACGTGGTGAAGACCTACGGCGGCGTCAACGTGGTCACCGACCGGATGAGCGCCCCGTACCTGATGGGTGCCACCATCGACTTCGTCGACTCCATCGAGAAGCAGGGCTTCACCATCGACAACCCGAACGCGACCAGTTCCTGCGCCTGCGGCGACAGCTTCCACTGACCAGGTCCGGCTGATCGACTCGCACTGATCGCGGGCCGGCCTTCCGCCGAGCAACAGCGGCTCCTCGTCCCCCGCCGGGACGGGGAGCCGTTCTGTGTCCGGGGCCGGCGAGGTGTCGCCGGGCCGGACGGGTCTACGGCTGCGGTTTGCGCAGTCGGGCGCCGTAGACCGCGACCTGGGTGCGACGCTGCATGCCCAGCTTGGTGAGCAGGGTGGAGACGTAGTTCTTGATCGTCTTCTCGGCCAGGAACATCCGCTCCCCGATCTGCCGGTTGGTCATCCCCTGCGCGATCAGGTCCAGGATCTCGCGTTCCCGGTCGGTCAGCTGGTCCACCCGCGGGTCGGGGTCCTCGCCGGTGCGGTGCAGCTGCTGGACCAGCCGTCGGCGGACAGCCGGGTCGATCAGTGAGGCGCCGCGAGCGGCGTGGCGGATGGCGTCGGTCAGCGACGATCCGCCGATCTCCTTGAGCAGATAGCCCGCCGCGCCCGCCATCACGGCGGCGAACAGGGCCTCGTCGTCGTCGTAGGAGGTGAGGATGAGGCATCGCAGTCCCGGCTGGGCGGCCCGGACGTCACGGCAGACGTCGATTCCGGAACCGTCGGGCAGTCGGGCGTCCAGCAACGCCACGTCGGGTCGCACCACCGGGATCCGGTGCCGCGCCTCCGCAGCGGTCGCCGCCTCACCGGCCACGGTCAGGTCGGCGGTGTTGCCGAGCAGGTCGACCAGGCCACGACGGACCAGTTCGTGGTCGTCGACGATGAAGACTCGGATCATCGTCGGCTCATAGGGTCACTGGAATCGTCCATGAAAGATTCGTCCCTCCGTGCTTGGGGCAGGTCACCATCAACCGGCCGCCGTGCTGGCGCGCCCGTCGGCGCAGGTTGTCCAGGCCGCTGCGCCGACGGCCCGGCGGGATGCCGCATCCGTCGTCACGGATCAGCACCTCCAGTTCGCTCGCCTTCAACTCGATCCGTACCGTGGCCCACCGGGCCCGCGCGTGTCGACCGATATTGCTCAGCCCCTCCAGCACCACCGCCTCGACATCGAGGATCAGCGCTGCGTCGGTCAGCCGGTCCAGCTCGCCGGCCAGCACGACCTCGGGTCGCCCCGGCAGCGTGGGCGTCATCGCGTCGACGACCGAGAGCACCGTCTCGCGCAGCCCGGCGCCGGGTGGATGGCGCAGGGTGGAGATCGCGGTGCGCAGGCTGCGGATCGTCTCGTCGACGTCGCCGATGACGTCACCCAACCGCAGCTGCGCGGCCGGGTCGGGTACGGCCTCGGTCAGGCTCTGCAGCCGAAGGCCGACCGCGAACAGTCGTTGGATGACGTGGTCGTGCAGGTCGCGGGCCACCCGGTCGCGATCCTCGAAGACGGCCAGTCGGTGTTCGGTGGAGCGCACATCGGCGACCTCGAGGGCGACGGCCGTCGCAGCGGCGAAACCGTCGGCCAGTTCGAGATCGACCGGCGTGAACGGCCGGCCGAACCTGTGCCTGGCCACCAGCAGCGCGCCGGCCATGCCATGTTCGGTGCGCAGCGGCAGCACCATCAGGGCGTCCGGACCGCGGCTGCGGCCGGGGTCGATGCGGGTCTCGTGGTAGCCGTCGGGGTCGGTGATCAGCAGACCGGATCCCTTCCGGATGGCCGCGTCGGCGACCGATCCGGCCCGTTGGTACCGGGCCCCCCGGATCCGCTCGGCCCCGGACCCTTCGGCAGCCAGCACCTCCATCGCGCCGTCCTCGCGACCGCGGACCACCCAGACCGCATCGGCATCGGCCAGCTGCAGCAGGCTGGTGGTGATCGTGCCGACGGCGCGGATCGGGTCGTCGGCGACGATGTGGCGGGACACCGCCGCCCGGGCCTTCAACCAGTCCAACCGGCGATGGCACTCCTCGTACAGCTTCGCGTTCTGGATCGCGAAGCCCGCCATCGCCGCCAGCCCCAGCATCAGGTCTTCGTCCTCGGCGGTGAACTCCCCACCGACCCGATCGGCGAGATACAGGGCACCCAGCACCGCATCGGCGACCTCGATCGGGACGCCGAGGAAGGAGCGGATCGGCGGATGACCCGCGGGGAAGCCGCGGAACTGCTCGTGCCGGTCGATCTCGGGCATCCGGATGACGGTGCGGTCCACCAGCAGCGCGCCGAGCACTCCCTCGCCCTGCGGGTTGTGTCCGATCGCCTCGGCGACGTCGGCGGTCATGCCCACACAGATGAAGTCGTCGATGCCACCGTCGGAGCCGGCCACGCCGAGTGCGGCGTACCGGGCGCCGGCGAGATCGCGGGCGGCCTCCACGATCCGTCCCAGTACCGCCGACAGCGACACCTCGCCGACGATCGAGCGGTTGGCGTCCAGCAGCCGACGCAATCGTCGCTGCGTCGACTGCACATCACCGGCCGAGGCCGGGCCGGATGGGGGCACACCCATGAACGGACCTTACGACGTCGGCGGCCGCCGCGTCGCCGGTTCGGCAGAGGATCGCGGATCGGGATCGGGGCTGAGAATCGTCGAACGCGCCCGCCGTCCCGGCGGGGGCTCCCGACGTCGGGCTGCGTTAGGGTGCTGATAGCTTTGACGCGCTGTAGTAGAACGCATCAGAAAGGGTCGACGTGGCACCTGACTCACGCCCGCGCACCATCTGGCCCCGACGGTCAGGAACGGCGACGTTGACCCGCCTGCTCCTGGTGCTGTTCGGCTTCGGGGCGCTGAGCCTGGCCGGCTGCAGCGCACAGACGACGGCACAGGTCGAACGACTCGGACTGCCGGTCGCCGCCAGTGATCGCTCGCCGTACATCCATCACCTCTGGATCGGCGCCTGGATCGCCGCCTTCGGGGTCGGCGCGCTGGTCTGGGGCCTGATCGTCTGGTGCGTGGTGGCCTACCGTCGGCGCCGACAGGGCGTTCCGCGGCAGAACCGGTACAACCTGCCGATCGAGATCCTCTACACGGTCACCCCGTTCATCATGATCGGCGTGCTCTTCTACTACACGGTGATCGCCCAGGACAAGGTGCAGGCCCGCAACGCCCACCCCGACCACGTCATCACCGTGGTCGCGCAGAAGTGGAACTGGTCCTTCAACTACAACGAGGCCAACAACTCCGAGGTGGGCCAAGACGTCTGGGAGGTCGGCACCATCGAGCACCCGGCCGATCTCTACCTGCCGGTCAACGAGAGCATCCGGTTCGAGCTGCGCTCGGTCGACGTCATCCACTCGTTCTGGGTGCCGGCCTTCTACGAGAAGCTGGACGTGGTCCCGGGCCGCTACAACAGCCTGAGCCTGACCCCCACCCGCGAGGGCGTGTTCGCCGGCAAGTGCGCCGAGCTGTGCGGCACCTACCACTCGGCGATGCTGTTCAACGTGCACATCGTGTCGCACGACCAGTACATCGCCCACCTGAAGTCTTTGCAGGCCAGAGGCCAGACCGGCAAGCTGAAGACGCTGCGGAACCCGTATCACGTCCCGCAGCGGCCGGCCGAGGCCAAGCAGGAGGGATGACGTGACGACGTTCGAGGGCACCGCCGCGCGGACCGCGACCCCGATCCGGGAGACCACTCGGCCACGGCCACTGGGAAAGCTGGCCTGGCGCTGGCTGACCACCACCGATCACAAGATGATCGGCAACCTGTACTTCATCACCTCGCTGGTCTTCTTCGCCTTCGGTGGTGTGCTCGCGCTGGGCATCCGGGCCGAACTGGCCTATCCGGGTCTGCAGTTCCTCAACTACGAGACCTACAACCAGTTCTTCACCATGCACGGCACGATCATGCTGCTGCTGTTCGCGACACCGCTGTTCTCGGCCTTCGCCAACGCGATCATGCCGCTGCAGATCGGCGCCCCGGACGTGGCGTTCCCGCGGCTGAACATGGCGTCGTACTGGTTCTTCCTGTTCGGCGGCCTGATCACGGTGTCGGGTTTCCTGACCCCGGGCGGCGCGGCCAGCTTCGGCTGGTTCGCCTATTCTCCGTTGAGCAACGCGGTCAACAGCCCCGAGGTCGGCGGTGACCTGTGGATCGTCGGCCTCTACATGGTCGGTCTGTCGTCGATCCTGGGGTCGGTGAACTTCATCACCACCATCCTGTTGATGCGGGCGCCGGGGATGACGATGTTCCGGATGCCGATCTTCACCTGGAACACGCTGGTCACCTCGTTGCTGGTGTTGATCGCGTTCCCGATCCTGGCCGCGGCACTGCTGATGTTGGAGGCCGACCGCAAGTTCGGCGCCCACATCTTCGACGCGGCCAACGGTGGGGCGATCCTGTGGCAGCACCTGTTCTGGTTCTTCGGCCATCCCGAGGTGTACATCATCGCGTTGCCGTTCTTCGGCATCATCACCGAGATCATCCCGGTGTTCAGCCGCAAGCCGCTGTTCGGCTACGCGACCCTGGTCGGGGCGACGTTGTCGATCGCGGCCCTGTCGGTGGCGGTGTGGGCCCACCACATGTACGTCACCGGGGCGGTCAGCCTGCCGTTCTTCTCCTTCATGACCTTCCTGATCGCGGTGCCGACCGGGGTGAAGTTCTTCGACTGGATCGGCACCATGTGGGGCGGCTCGCTCAGCTTCGACACGCCCATGCTGTGGGCCGTCGGATTCCTCACCACCTTCCTGTTCGGCGGTCTGACCGGGGTGATCCTGGCCAGCCCGCCGCTGGACTTCCAGTTGTCGGACTCCTACTTCGTGGTGGCGCACTTCCATTACGTGGTGTTCGGCACGGTGGTGTTCGCGATGTTCGGCGGGTTCTACTTCTGGTGGCCCAAGCTGACCGGGCGGATGCTGGACGAGAAGTGGGGCAAGGTGCACTTCTGGCTGCTGTTCATCGGGTTCCACACCACCTTCCTGGTCCAGCACTGGCTGGGAGTGGAGGGGATGCCGCGCCGGTACGCCGACTACCTGCCCAACGAGGGCTTCACCACCCTGAACCAGGTGTCCTCGGTCGGCGCCTTCCTGCTCGGCGCCTCGATGCTCCCGTTCGTCTACAACGTGTGGAAGTCGCGCAAGGCACCGCTGGTCCACGTCGACGACCCGTGGGGGTGGGGCCGGTCGCTGGAGTGGGCGACCTCCTGCCCGCCGCCCCGGCACAACTTCGACTCGCTGCCGCGGATCCGGTCGGAGTCGCCGGCCTTCGACCTGCACCACCCCGAGATCGCGCTGGCGGAGTACTCCGACAACATGGCCGGCGAGGAAGAATTCATCGATTCCGGCGAACACACCGGCCGGGTCGGCGCCCTGTTGGGCCAGTCCGGCGACAACCAGGAGGGTGACGTCCGATGAGGGTCGAGGCGCGGATCTTCGCGCTCATCACCGTGTTCTTCCTGATCGTCACGCCGATCTACTGGCTGATGAGCAAGGACCCGACCGGCACCGCGGCCCTGACGCTGACGTTCTTCCTGGCGCTGATGGTCTTCGGCTACCTGGCGCTGATCGCCCGACGGATCGACGCCCGGCCCGAGGACAAGAACGAGGGCGAGATCGTCGAGGGAGCCGGCGAGGTCGGCTTCTTCCCGCCGCAGAGTGTCTGGCCGCTGTTCTGCGCACTGTCGCTGGCGTTCGTGATGCTGGGCATCGTCATCGGCTGGTGGATGTGCATCATCGCCGGAGCGCTCGGCATGGTCGCGCTGACCGGACTGATCTATGAGTTCTACCGCGGCGAGCACGCGCACTGAACGCAAGCTGAGAATCAGCGGACGGCCCCGGATCACCCCGGGGCCGTTCTGCGTTGCCGACCGGGACGGGATGGCGGGCAGCGATGCTGCCGTTGACCGGAGCAGGCTGTCGGACCGGAGTGGAACACTGTGGCAGGTGCGGCGGACGGGGCAGCCGCGGCCGCCGGATCCGCCGGATCAGCTGGTGGTCCGATACCGACGCGGGAGCCCGCCGGAGACGACCCGCAGCATCGAGCGGTTCGAGACGAAGGACGTGACATGGCGGTTGCACGACATGCGTTGACGGCCGGCAGCGACCAGCCGCGCAGCCCGTGGCCGGCGATGTGGGCCCTGGTGCTCGGCTTCTTCATGATCCTCGTCGACTCCACCATCGTCACGGTGGCAACGCCGGCGATCATGCGCGGCCTGCACGCCGACGTGAACGCCGTGGTCTGGGTGACCAGCTCCTACCTGCTGGCCTACGCCGTGCCGTTGCTGGTCACCGGCCGGCTCGGCGACCGGATCGGTCCGAAGTGGATGTACCTGGTCGGTCTGGTGGTCTTCACCGCATCGTCGCTGTGGTGCGGCCTGGCCGGCGGCATCGAGATGCTCATCGTCGCCCGCATCTTCCAGGGCCTGGGCGCCGGCATCATGACCCCGCAGACGATGGCGGTGATCACCCGGACCTTCCCGCCGCACCAGCGCGGCCGGGCGATGAGCCTGTGGGGCGCGGTCGCCGGCGTGGCCAGCCTGATCGGTCCGATCGCCGGTGGCCTGCTGGTGGACGGGCCCGGCTGGGAATGGATCTTCTTCGTCAACGTCCCGGTCGGCGTCGTCGCGCTGGTGCTGGCAATGCGACTGGTGCCGGACCTGGAGACCCACAGCCATCGTTTCGACATCCCCGGCGTGCTGCTCAGCGGCGTGGGCATGTTCTGCATCGTCTTCGGCATCCAGCAGGGCGAGTCCTATCACTGGTCGACCGGGATCTGGCTGCTGATCGGGGCCGGAGTGGCGGTGATGGTCGGATTCGTGGTCTGGCAGCGGTACAACCGGGCCGAACCGCTGCTGCCGTTGAGCCTGTTCGCGGACCGGAACTTCTCCTTGTCCAACCTCGCCATCACCGCCGTCGGCTTCATGATCATCGCGCTGTCCCTGCCGCTGATGCTGTATGCGCAGACGGTCCGCGGATTCAGCCCCACCCACGCGGCGCTGCTGATGATGCCGATGGCGATCACCGGCATCCTGTTGGCACCGTTCGTCGGCCGGCTGGTGGACCGGCGCCATCCGCGGTACCTGGCCGGTTTCGGTCTCGGCGCCGACGCGGTCGCGATGTTCTGGCTCAGCCGGGTGCTGCAGCCCGACACCCCGGTCTGGCAGCTGCTGCTGCCGATCACCCTGCTCGGCATCGGGACCGCGTTCACCTTCGGGCCGTTGGGTGTGTCGGCGAACCGCAACCTGCCGATGTCCCAGGCCGGCGCCGGGTCCGGGGTCTACAACGCCACCCGGCAGGTCGGGTCCGTGCTGGGCAGCGCCGCCATCGCCGCCCTGATGCAGTCCCGGCTCGCCGCCGACCTGCCGCCGGTCCCCGGCGGCGGCGGGCCGGTCGGGGCCGGAGCCGGCCGGCTGCCGGTGGCCCTGCACGCCGGGTTCAGCGCGGCGATGGGGGAGTCGCTGCTGCTACCGGCCGGGGTGATCGCGGTCGGCTTCGTGGTCGCGCTGTTCCTGGTCGCGCCCCGGCACCTGACCGGCACCGCGGAGACGGCGACCCGGGAGGCCGTCCGGCAGCCGGGCTGATCCGGGGCCGCCGACACCACCGTCGTCGTGGCTGGGGGCCGGCTCCACTGTCCGGCCGCGGCGCCGGCTCGTAGGCTGCCGTCATGTGCCGAAACATCCGCCCGCTGCACAACTTCGAACCACCGGCGACCGGTGCGGAGGTGCACGACGCCGCGCTGCAGTACGTCCGCAAGATCGCCGGGACCACCCATCCGTCCCGGGCCAACCAGGAGGCCTTCGACCGGGCCGTGGCCGAGGTCGCCGACAGCACCCGCCGGCTGCTGCAGGAACTGGTCAGCGCCGCGCCGCCGAAGAACCGGGACGAGGAGGCGGCCAAGCGGAGGGCCCGGGCGGCGCAGCGCTACAGCGTCGCCGGCTGACCGGTCCGGGGCCGGGCCGGCTCCGACAGGTCACCAGCCCGCCGGCAGCGGGCGGCCCTCCTCATAGCCCGAGTTGGACTGCACGCCGACCCGCGCCAACCGATGGAACTCCTCCAGGTCGGCGGCGCCGGTGTAGGTACAGCTGCTGCGGACCCCGGAGACGATCTGGTCGATCAGATCCTCCACGCTGGGCCGCTCGGGATCCAGATACATCCGGGAGGAGGAGATGCCCTCCTCGAAGAGGCCGGCCCGGGCCCGTTCGAACCCGGACGATCCGCGGGTGCGCATCTTCACCGCCCGCGCCGATGCCATCCCGAAGGATTCCTTGTACGCCCGGCCCTCGGCGTCGGTCATCAGATTCCCGGTGCTCTCGTAGGTGCCGGCGAACCAGGACCCGATCATCACGCTGCCGGCGCCGGCGGCCAGGGCCAGCGCCACGTCGCGGGGATAGCGGACCCCTCCGTCGGCCCACACCGTGCGGCCCGCCGCGCGGGCCGCCGCCGCGCACTCCAGTACGGCGCTGAACTGGGGCCGGCCGACCCCGGTCATCATCCGGGTCGTACACATGGCGCCCGGACCGACACCGACCTTGATCACGTCGGCGCCGGCGGCGACCAGATCCGCTACCCCGTCGGCGGACACGACGTTGCCGGCCACCAGCGGCACCCGCCGGCCGGTCCGGTCCGCATGCCGGTCCCGAACCCCGGTCACCGCCCGCAACGCCGTCTGCATCCGCTCCTGGTGGCCGTGGGCGGTGTCCACCACCAGCACGTCCACCCCACCGGACAGCAGCGCCTCGGCGCGGCCGGCCACGTCACCGTTGATGCCGACCGCGGCACCGACCAGCAGCCGGCCGTCCGGGTCGACCGCCGGGCTGTACAGGGTCGAGCGCAGCGCATGCTTGCGGGTCATCACGCCCAGCAGCCGGTCGGCGTCGCAGACCACGGCCAGACCGAGATGCTGTTCACTGAGGATGTCGAAGATCCGCTCCGGCGCCGTGTCGGGGGTGACCACCACCAGGTCCTCGGTCATCACCTCGTGCACCTGGGCGAACCGGTCCACCCCGGCGGCGTCGGCCTCGGTGACCAGGCCCACCGGACGGCCGTCGTCGACCACCACCACCGCCCCGTGCGCCCGCTTGGCCAGCAGCGAGATCGCCTCGCCGGCGGTGTCGTGCGGGGTGACCGAGATCGGGGTGTCGAAGACCGTGTGGCTGCCCTTCACCTTCTGCACGGTGCCGGCGACGACATCGGTGGGGATGTCCTGCGGGATGATCGCCACCCCGCCCCGGCGGGCCACCGTCTCGGCCATCCGGCGCCCGGACACGGCGGTCATGTTGGCCACCACCAGCGGGATGGTGGTGCCGACACCGTCGGTGCTGGCCAGATCGACGTCGAGCCGGGACGCCACCGCCGAACGCCGGGGGACCATGAACACGTCGGAGTAGGTCAGGTCGTGGGCGGGCGGGTCGGCGATGAACTTCACCCGGCCATTCTCCCAGATGTGGGCGGCCCTCCGGCCGGGCGAGCACGCCGATCCGCGGTGGACAGGTTCGGGCCGTTTCGGTGCGCAGCCGGTGACCGGCCGCCCGGCGGGTATGCACTAGCGTCATGACATCAGCCCGGTCCGCTCGCTCAGCAGCCGGCCGGCTGCGTCCGAGCGCGATGTGAAGGGACGAAGGGACCGCGGTGCACAACGACGATCCGGAGCACCAGACCGGCGAAGCTCATGAGCCGGCCGAGATCACCTACGACGAGCAGTTCTATCCGGCCCGGCCACGGCGGCTGCGCCCCCGGGCCCGGCTGCGCGGGCTGTTCCCGATCAGGCCGCGGTCACGACGGTCCGGCAAGTCGGTGGGCTCCAACCCCGAATACGTCGACTGGCTGACCGAGGAGTCGATGCTCTCCGACGCCGGCGACATCGCCCGGCAGTTCTCCGGTCAGCCCAGCATGTTCCAGAACCCGTACGCCAACCCCGACGCCCGGGCGGCGATCGAGAAGGCCTCGGTCTGGTTCACCGCCTACCCGATCTCGATGATCACCAAGCCGAACACCTCGTTCCTGGGCATGCTCGGCGACCCGGACCTGTGGGAGACGTTCCACCGGATCGGCATCGACGCGATCCACACCGGCCCGGTCAAACAGGCCGGCGGGCTGAACGGCTGGGACAAGACACCCAGTGTGGACGGCCACTTCGACCGGATCAGCACCAAGCTCGACGAGATGTTCGGCACCGAGGACGAGTTCCGGACGCTCTGCGAGGTGGCCGCCAACTACGACGGCACCGTGATCGACGACATCGTCCCGGGCCACACCGGCAAGGGCGCCGACTTCCGGTTGGCCGAGATGAAGGTCGGCGACTATCCCGGCATCTACCACATGGTGGAGGTCCCGCCCGAGGACTGGCACATGTTGCCGAAGGTGCCGCGCGGCCAGGACTCGATCAACCTCGACCTCGAGGCCGAATCCCGGCTGCAGAAGGCCGGCTACATCATCGGCCAGCTGCAGCGGGTGATCTTCGCCGAGCCCGGCGTCAAGGACACCAACTGGAGCGCCACCGCGCCGGTCACCGGACCGGACGGCGTGGAGCGCCGGTGGGTGTATCTGCATTACTTCAAGGAGGGCCAGCCGTCGATCAACTGGCTGGATCCCACCTTCGCCGGCATGCGGCTGGTGATCGGCGACGCGTTGCACTCCATCGGCGACCTGGGCAGCGGGGCGCTGCGGCTGGACGCCAACGGCTTCCTCGGCGTGGAGAAGAGCGCGGAGGAGGCGCCGGCCTGGTCGGAGGGGCACCCGCTGTCGGAGGCGGCCAACCAGCTGATCGCCTCGATGGTGCGCAAGGTGGGCGGTTTCACCTTCCAGGAGCTGAACCTGTCCATCGACGACATCCGGGCCTCCTCGGCCCGGGGCGCCGACCTGTCCTACGACTTCGTCAACCGGCCGGCGTACGTGCATGCGCTGGCCACCGCCGACACCGAGTTCCTGCGGATGACGCTGAACCTGGCGCTCGAGCTGGGGGTGGAGGCAGTGTCCCTGGTGCACGCGCTGCAGAACCACGACGAGATGACCTACGAGCTGGTGCACTTCGGCACCGTGCACGGCCAGGACATGTTCAGCTTCCGCGGCGGGGAGTACACCGGCGAGGCGCTGGCGGTGGCGATCCGCTCCGATCTGATCGAACGGCTGACCGGTGACCGGGCGCCGTACAACCTGACCTTCACCACCAACGGGATCGCCTCCACGATGGCGACCATCATCGCCGGGTCGCTCGGCATCACCGACCTCGCCGACCTGGACGACGACCGGGTCGAACAGATCCGGCGGGCACATCTGCTGCTGGCGATGTTCAACGCCCTCCAGCCCGGCGTCTTCGCCCTGTCCGGCTGGGACCTGGTCGGTGCGCTGACCCTCGACCCGGGTCAGGTCGGGCCGCTGGTCGGCCGCGGAGACACCCGATGGATCCACCGGGCGGCCTACGACCTGATGGACTACCAACCCGACGCCACCCAGTCCTCCTCGCACATGCCGCGCGGACGCAGCCTGTACGGCTCACTGCCGACCCAGCTGGAGGACCAACACTCCTTCGCCCGTCAGCTGGCCGAGATCCTGCGGGTCCGCAAGGTGCACGGCATCGCCTCCAGCACCCAGGTGGACGTGCCCCGGCCGTCGCACAAGTCGATGCTGGTGATGGTGCACCGGCTGGCCGACGACGAGCTGTTCCAGGTCACGGTGCTGAACTTCTCCGACAGCACGATGTTCGGCCACGTGCGGTCGGAGCACCTGGCGCCGTCCTCCATGGTCGAGGACATGTTCACCGGCGAGGTCATCGGGGAGGTGGACGACCTGAACACGTTCAGCGTCGCGCTCGGAGGCTTCGGCGGCAAGTCGCTGCTGATCCGGCCGAGGACCGCCGACGACGTCGAGGTCGGCGTGCCCGACTTCATCGAGCAGGCCGGAGAGGCCTGATCGCACGTCGCCGCACCGACGGCCCACCCTCGACCCCGCCCACCCACCGGGAGGCTTGATGACCGACCAGCACGGCAGCACCGCTGAACTCCGCAGCGACGGTCGTTCCGGCGAACACAGCACCACCGGCGCCTATGTCACCGGCGGCCGGGAGTACAGCCGGGACATGAACTACATCGGGGACCGCATCACCGCCGACGGCCGCGACGGCTGGCCGGTGGAGCCCGGCCGGTACCGGCTGATCGCGGCCCGGGCCTGCCCGTGGGCCAACCGCACCCTGATCGTGCGGCGGCTGCTCGGCCTGGAGGATGCGATCTCCCTCGGCCTGTGCGGGCCGACCCACGACGCCCGCAGCTGGACCTTCGATCTCGATCCCGGCGGCGTCGACCCGGTGCTCGGCTACGAACGGCTGCAGCAGGCCTACTTCGCCCGCCATCCCGACTACCGCCGCGGCATCACCGTGCCGGCGGTCGTGGATCTGCCCACCAGGGCCGTGGTCACCAACGACTTCCGCACCATCACCCTGGACTTCGAGACCGAGTGGACCCGGTACCACCGCGACGGGGCACCGGACCTGTATCCGCAACGGCTGCGGGACGAGATCGACGCCGTGTCCGAGCGTGTCTTCACCGAGGTCAACAACGGCGTCTACCGGTGCGGGTTCGCCGGCTCACAGGACACCTACGACCGCGCCTACGACCGGCTGTTCAGCGCCCTGGATTGGTTGGAGGAACGGTTGACCGGGCAGCGGTTCCTGGTCGGCGACACGATCACCGAGGCCGATGTCAGACTCTTCCCGACCCTGGCCCGGTTCGACGCCGTGTACCAGGGCCACTTCAAGTGCAACCGGAACAAGCTCATCGAGATGCCGGCGCTGTGGGGCTACGCCCGGGACCTGTTCCAGACGCCCGGCTTCGGGGACACCATCGACTTCGTCCAGATCAAGCAGCACTACTACATCGTCCAGACCGACATCAATCCGACCCAGGTCGTACCCAAGGGGCCGGCGCTGACGAACTGGCTGACCCCGCACCATCGCGATCAGCTCGGTGGCCGGCCCTTCGGTGACGGCACCCCGCCCGGCCCGCCGCGGCCGGTGGAGGTCGTGGCAGCCGACCACACCGCCTGATCCCACCGGTCCGGCCGGGGCCCGGCTAGCCGCCGCTGCCCGAGCCGGTGCCGCCCGAGCCGGCGGCGCCCGAGCCGGTCAGGCCCGATCCGGCGGCACCGGAGTCGCTGCTGCCGCCGTCGGCCGACGCCGTTCCCGGGGTCTGGGTGCCGGAGGTCTGGGTGCCGGAGGTCTGGGTGCCGGAGGCTGGGTGCCGGGGCCTGGGTGCCGGAGGCCTGGGTTCCGGAGGCCTGGGTTCCGGAGGCCTGGGTCCCGGAGGCCTGGGGCCCGGAGGCCGGGGCGGGTGCCGAGGAGGCCGTCGCCGGCCCGGTCGGGGCCGTGGAGGCACCCGGACCAGCAGCGCCGGCTGACGGCACCGACGCGCCGGCCCCGGGCCCGCTGCTCGGCTGCTGCGAGGCCGGAGCCGACGGCTGGTCGGCGGATGGTCCGGGTCCCCCGTCGGAGGAGCCGGCGAAGCGGGAGGTGGCAGCATGCCGACCGGGCGTCACCAGCTGCCCGATGGTGGTGTGGCCGCGCTGCCCGTCCAAAGCCCGACCCGAGACCGTCTCCAGGCCGAAGATCACCGCCAGCGCCACGACGAAGATCGCCACCGAGCCGACGGCGGCGACGATGAGCAGCCGCCGCCCCGAAGGACGCCGGCCGTCGGTGCCGGGCAGGACCCGGAACCGCCCTCGGTCGGCGGCCGTCCGCCGCACCGGGGTGGCCCGGTGCAGAGCCGACCGGGCCGCATCGCGGGTGTGCCGGATCGACAGCGTGTAGACCGATCCGAGCACCGCGGCGCAGATGCTGGCCAGGGCCGCGCCCACGATGGTTCCGGCCACGCCCAGCCGGGAACCCAGCGCGGCCGCGGTCATCGCGGCCAGCGCGCCACCGGCGATCTGGCTGGCCGACAGCTCCAGCCGGTGGCGGTGCGGAACCTGCGGCTGCGGCGGCGACGACACGGACGACGACCCGAACGGCGGAGGTGGGTCGGCCGCGGGCCCCGCCGGACGGGGATCGGGTCGATGGTCGGCGGATGGATCCGGGTCGGTGACGACTCGGGGCGCGGGGAGGGTGCTGCTCATGAACCTGCCGGGTCTCTCGATGGTGGCGTGGACGCGGGAGTCGAGGGTTCACACCCTCGTCCGGCCGCTGCGGCGACCAGTCGGAGCCCGGCACCGCCGACGGACACTCCTGTCGGGCCCAACGCGCGCCGGTGCCCGAAGGTCCCCGCTCTCAGCAACAGATCAGCAGATCCCTATCCGGCACCGGGCCCGGACCGGCACGTTCGACGGCACCGACGGCGCCGAAGCACCCGGGAACGCCAGCACGCGCACCCGCCCCGACGGGCGGATGCGCGTTCTGGTCCGTGCCTTTGCCGTACCCGGTCAGTCGCCCGCGGTGAGCTGTCGCTCGCGGCCCTGGCGCTCGCCGCTGTCCGCATCCGGGCCGTCCGGCTGGTGGTCGTCGACGTCGTGGCCGTTGTGGTGGTGGGCGGTCTCCTCGAGTTCGGCCCGCGTCGGCTTGGCGACGTCGGCGCCGAAGTACCAGCGGGTGAAGGGGGCCCGGGTCCGTTCCTTCAGGGACCCCTTCCGTTCCACGCCGTTGCGGTCGGTGCCGGCGCCGGGGCTGATCGGGATGTACTCGTGGTGGCTGGTGATGGTGTACGCGTCGCCCTGGGTGATCGGCTGGTGGGGTTCGGAGTAGCCGCCGTTGGGGGAGCGGTGGATGATGCCGGATTCCGATCCGTGCAGGACACGTTCCTTGGCCGAGCGTTGCAGGCCGATGCAGATCCGTTTGGTGATCATGAACGTGATGATCGGCATCAGGAAGATCGCCACCCGCAGCGTCCGGGTGATCGCGTTCAGGGACAGATGGAAGAACACCGCGATGATGTCATTGGCACCGCCGATCATCAGCATCACGTACACGGTGATCGCCGCCACGCCGATCGCGGTCCGGTTCGGGGCGTTGCGGGGCCGGTCCAGCACGTGGTGTTCGACGTTGTCGCCGGTGACCCACTTCTCCAGGAACGGGTAGACCGCGATCGCGGCGGGCAGTGCCACGAAGCCCAGGATCGCGGGGATGAACACGTTCCACGACCAGGTCGTACCACCGATGTGCCACTCCCAGCTGGGCATGATCCGCAGCGCACCCTCCAGGTATCCGATGTACCAGTCGGGCTGGGAGCCGGCACTGACCTCGGCCGGGTTGTACGGCCCGTAGTTCCAGACCGGGTTGATCTGGAAGAGGGCGGACATCAGGATGATCACGCCGAAGACGATGAAGAAGAAGCCGCCGGCCTTGGCGGTGTAGACGGGGAAGAACGGGTAGCCGACCACGTTCTTCTCGGTCCGGCCCGGGCCGGGGAACTGGGTGTGCTTCTGGTAGAAGATCAACACCAGGTGCACCGCCACCAGCGCCAGGATCACCGCGGGGATCAGCAGGATGTGCAGCATGTACATCCGCGGCACCAGCAGGTCACCGGGATACTCCCCGCCCAGGAACCAGGTCTCCAGGTAGGTGCCGATCAGCGGGATCGACTCGATCGCGCCGAAGATGATGCGCACGCCCACCCCGGACAGCAGGTCGTCGGGGATCGAGTAACCGAGGAAGCCCTCCGTCATCCCGAGGAAGATCAGCACCGAGCCGATCAGCCAGTTGATCTCGCGAGGTTTGCGGAAGCCGCCGGTGAAGAAGATCCGCATGCAGTGGGTGAGCATGGCGGCGACGAAGAGCAGCGCGGCCCAGTGGTGGATCTGGCGGATCAGCAGGCCGCCACGGATGTCGAAGGAGATGTCGATGGTGGAGGCGTAGGCCTCCGACATCGACATGCCGCGCAGCAGTTGGTAGCTGCCGTTGTAGTCGATCTCACCCATGGACGGTTTGAACCACAGGCTCAGGAACGTGCCGGTGAGCAGCAGGGTGACGAAGGAGTACAGGGCGATCTCGCCGAGCATGAACGACCAGTGGTCGGGGAAGATCTTGCGCAGGGTGAAGATCTCGGGCATCTTGCCCGACACGATCCCGGCGATGCCGGTGCGTTCGTCGGCCCAGCGGGCCGGGCCGGCCAGGAAGTTCATCACCGGACCACGCGGCCGCTGAGGCTGCTGCGCCGCAGTCGGCTCGCCGTGATGCGTGGTTGCGGGCTTGGCCATCAGTTGTCGCCTTCCTTCCAGTCGTGCCGCGAGTCACGTTCGAAGAAGCTCGGGCCGACCGGGACGGTGAAGTCGCTGCGCGCCACCAGGTAGCCCTCACTGTCGACCGTGATCGGCAACTGGGGCAGGGAGCGGGCCGCCGGGCCGAAGATCACCTTGCCGGCGTGGGCAAGGTCGAACGTCGACTGGTGGCACGGGCACAGCAGGTGATGGGTCTGCTGTTCCCACAGGCTGATCGGACAGCCGACGTGGGTGCAGATCTTGGAGTAGGCGAGGATGCCGTTGACCTGCCAGTCCTTCCGGCTCGCCGGAATGGTGATGTCGGCCGGGTTCATCCGCACCACGACGATCGGACACTTGGCCTTGGCATCGTTGTACGCGGTGCCGTGAAGCTCCTTCAGATTCTCCGGGGCACCGTTGACCAGCTGGCCGAGAACGATGTCGGAAGCCTTGATCGGGGCGAAGGTGATGTCGTTGACGAGCCGGACGCCTTGCTTCCACAGCGTCGACTCGTAGGCGCGCTTGCGGTAGTTGGGGCCGGCCACCGGACCGAGGTCGGTCAGCAGCACCAGCGCCGGGGCGGCGAGGATGCCGATCGCACCGAGGGCGGAGTAGATCAGCATCTTGCGCCGCGGTACAGCCGACTCGGCGATGCCCTCGTCGAGCATCTCCAGGGCCTCGTCGACGCCCTCGGTGGTCGACTTGGACGGATGGCGTTCCTCGACCATCTCGTGGTTGGACATCAGCTGCCGGGCCCATTGCTGGGTGGCCAGACCGATCAGCAGCACGCCGATGCCGAGCGTCAGGCCCAGCGCCAGGTGCTTGGCCGAGGAGTACCACGGTCCGAAGTGGATCGTCGCATCGCGGGGGATGAGGTAGTAGGAGAGCACGAACAGCACCGCCATCACCGGCACCAGGCCGAACATGGTGACGATCTGCCGCTCGGCCCGGTCGGCGGCCGCCTTGTCCACGTCGGTGAGCCGCGGGACGTGCTCCTCCATGCCCGGATCGGCGATCGGCGCGTTCGGGTCGTTGGTCAGTTCGTACCCGCCGGCCGGACGGGCCGTCAGCTCGTCCGAGGTCGCGGAACTCCGGCCGACGTGCGTGCCGAGCTGCTCCGGCTCCGAGGGTCCCTGGTCAGTTGAACTCATCGTGCGCGTGCTCCCCGTGCAGTGATCCAGATGGCGAAGCCGATCAGGCAGCCGATGCCGACGGCCCAGGCGACGATGCCCTCGGTGACCGGGCCGAGGCCGCCGAGTTTCCAGCCGCCGTCGGCGGGCCGGGCATGGATGTTGTTGAGGTAGGCGATGATCTCCCTCTTGTCCTGCGGGGTCATCACCTGGTCGGAGAACACCGGCATCTGCTGCGGGCCGGTCAGCATGGCCTCGTAGATGTCCTTGCTGCTGGCGCCGATCAGGGGCGGAGCCTGCTTGCCCTCCGGCAGCGCACCACCCTGGCCGGTGAAGTTGTGGCAGGCCGAGCAGTTGGTCCGGAACAGCTCACCGCCCTGGGCGATCTGCTGGTCGGTCAGACCCTGACCGGAGTACTTCGACGGGTCCGGGATGTCGGGGCCGGGGCCCAGGGTGGCGACGTAGGCGGCCAGCGCGGCGACCTCCTGGTCGGAGAACTCCGTCGGCTTCACCGGCGCCTGCTGGGCGGGCTGGGCCAGCGGCATCCGACCGGTGGACACCTGGAAGTCGACCGCGGCGGCCCCGACACCGACCAGCGTCGGCCCCTGACTGGTGCCTTCACCGTTCAGGCCGTGACAGGAGGAGCAGTTGACCGAGAACAACTCCTTGCCCTGCTGCACCTGCTGGGTCGTGTTGGGCTCGGCCGCGGACTGCTCGGTCGGGGCCACGGCCGCATACAGGGCACCCACGGCGAACAACGCCGCGACCAGCAGCAACGCCTTGGCTGCCGGATGCCGGCGTCGGGAAGACAGGAATCGCACGGATGTCCCTCTCGGTTCGGCGGAACTACTACGTAACGTCGGAGGCTGGATCTGAAACTATCTCATGACGGTCCGGCGGCTCTCACTGAAGCAGGTAGATGGTGCCGAACAGGGCGATCCAGACGACATCGACGAAGTGCCAGTAGTAGGACACCGCGATGGCGGCGACGGCCTGCTCGTGGGTGAAGGTGCGGGTCAGGTTGGTGCGGCCGATCAGCAGCACGAACGCCACCAGACCACCGGTCACGTGCAGGCCGTGGAAGCCGGTGGCAAGGAAGAAGATGGAGCCGTACGGGTCGCTGGACATCGTCAGACCTTCGTGCACCAGGTTGGCGTACTCGTACACCTGGCCGCCGATGAAGAAGGCACCCATGCAGAAGGTGAGCACGTACCACTCGCGCATGCCCCACTTCAGCGGGTTGAAGATCGAGCCGACGCGGCCCACCCGGCCGCGCTCGGCGCAGAACACGCCCCACTGGCAGCTCACCGAGCTCAGCACCAGAACGGTCGTGTTGGCGATGGCGAACTTGACGTCCAGCATCCCGGCACCCTCACGCCAGAGCGGGGTGAGCCCGGCCTTCAGCGCCTCGGCGGTGGTCACGTTCTTGATGGTGAAGTAGGCGGCGAACAGGCCGGCGAAGAACATCAGTTCGCTGGCCAGCCAGATGATCGTGCCCACGGCCACCGCGTCCGGACGACCCGGCTTGCCCTGCAATCGGGACATCGGCAGGTCGTGGAGCGCCGAATGCGGCTTGGGACCAGGGGTGCTCGTCGCGTGAGTGTGAATCGCCACGGGCTCATTATTGCCTCCTACAGCCTGTAGGAACATCCCGGGGCCGGGGTGAGTTGCGGACCGGTGTCGCGCGATACGATGCGACGCGCGGAAACCGCCCGGGTCGGCCGATCGTTGAACCGAGGTTCGACCGGCATCCCGGGAGTGGCCGGGCCGTGCGCCCCGGCCGCTGCCACGGGCGCCGGCACCGCAGACTCCGAACCGCGAGGGAAGTAGGAAGCCATGACCGAGGAGACCCCGAGCCGGGTGGCGACCGTGCTGGTCTACGCCGGGGACCGGACCGTCCGCGCCCAGGTGCGGACCGCGCTGGGACGCAAGGTCGCCTCCGACCTGCCCGAGGTGCGCGTCGTCGAGGCCGCCACCCAGCCCGCCGTGCTGAAGGCCGCCGCCGGTCAGGGCATCGACCTGCTCGTCCTCGACGGTGAGGCGCGTCCCGGCGGGATGGGCCTGTGCCGCCAGTTGAAGGACGAGGTCTATGACTGCCCACCGGTGCTGTTGATCACCGGCCGCGCCGACGACGCCTGGCTGGCGACATGGTCGCGTGCCGATGCCGCGGTCCCGCACCCCATCGACCCGATCTCCCTGCCCGGTGTCGTCGCCGCCCTGCTGCGGCAGCGGCTGGGTCAGGCGACCTCGGCCTGACAGCCGCTCAGAGATGACGCAGTCCGCACCGGTCCAGAACTGGCCGGAGGTGCTGACCCGGTTGGTCTCCCACACCGATCTGGACGCGGCCACCACCAACTGGGCGATGGGTCAGATCCTGGCCGGTGAGGCGACCGACGTCCAGATCGCCGGTTTCGCCGTCGCCCTGCGCAGCAAGGGCGAGACGGTCCAGGAGATCAGCGGACTGGCCGAGGCCATGCTGCAGGTCGCCACCCCGATCCGGGTCCGGCGCGATTCCGTCGACATCGTCGGTTCCGGCGGTGACCGGGCCAACACCGTCAACATCTCGACCATGGCGGCGGTGGTCGCTGCCGCCGCAGGCGCGCGGGTGGTCAAGCACGGCAACCGGGCCGCCTCCTCGGCCTGCGGTGCCGCCGACGTCCTCGAACGGCTCGGTGTCCGGCTGGACATCCCCCCGGAGCAGCAGCAGCGGGTCATCGACGAGGCCGGCATCGGGTTCCTGTTCGCGCCGCACTACCACCCGTCGCTGCGGAACACCGGTAGCGCCCGCAGCCAACTGGGAATCCTGACGACGTTCAACTTCCTCGGCCCGCTGACCAACCCCGGCAATCCGGCGGCGCACGCCGTCGGCATCGCCGACGAGCGGATGGCCGGGCTGTGTGCCGGCGTCCTCGCGGCCCGCGGCGACCGCGGCCTGGTCTTCCACGGCACCGACGGCCTGGACGAGCTGACCACCACCACCGGCTCGTCGGTGTGGGTCTTCGGTGACGGCCGGGTCGAGCGCACCGAACTCGATCCGCACGCGCTCGGCATCCCCCGCGCCGAGTTGGCGGCGCTGGTCGGCGGGGGACCGGAGCAGAACGCCGCCATCGCCCGCCGGATGCTCGACGGTGAACCGGGTCCGGTGCGCGACATCGTGCTGCTCAACGCGGCAGCCGCCCTGACCGCCTACGACGGACCGGGGCAGGTGTCCGGGCTGACCGGCGCACTGGCCGGCGGTGTGCAGCGTGCCGCCGAAGCGGTCGACTCCGGCGCTGCGCGGGCGCTGCTGGAGCGCTGGGTGGCGATGACCCGCAGCGTCGGCGCCGACCGGAAGTGAACCCGGTCCCGATCAGTCGGGTCGGACCCGTCCCACCACCGGAACCGCCCGGCACCGCGGGAAGGGACCGGGTACCGACCGGGGCGGGGTGGCGTCACGCCTGCCGAGGCTACGCCCGAGGTCCGGCGATGCGTTCGCCGAGCGCGGCACACTGGGAGCCATGATCTCGCGTGAACTGGCCCTACGACTGGCGGCCCACCTGGAGTGGACCCCGCAGAACGCCGACCGGTTCTTCGTCCCCCGGGCGGAGATAGCCGACGCGGTGTTCATCGTCAGTGACATGGTGGTCGAGTTGATCCACAACCAGGGCGAGGCGACCTTCCACTTCAACGGCACCACCGAGTGGGCGCTGGACTCGGTGGAGTCCAAGGCTGCGGTCTGGCTGCCGGCAGAACACCAACTCCGGCAGGCCCTCGGCGAGGCCTTCCTGTCGCTGGACCGGGTCGGCGACGGCTACGTGGTCAGCGTGAACGGGCCCGGCGGGGCCCACCACACCGCCGCCGTGGGCGATCCGTCGGACGCCTACGCGCTGGCCCTGCTGCACCTGCACGGCGGTGACGACTCGGTCCCGGCCGGCCCCGAACTGACCGCCGTCCGCGGCTGACGGTCAGCCGAGCAGATACAGCAGGCCGGCGGCGAGGTAGGGACCGCTGACCAGCGCCGGCGCGTACGGGAACGGCCCGCGACGGCGCAGCAGCAGCCGGACCACGCCGACCAGCGCGCCGCAGACGCTGCCCAGCAGCACCGCCCAGTACAGCCCGGACCATCCGATGGTGCCGGCCGCCGCTCCGATCAGCGGCATCAGCCTGACGTCGCCGAAGGCCATCCCTCGGCCGGCGGTCACCAGCCACAACACCAGGTAGCCGACGCCGGCCACCACCGCGCAGCCCACCACCGTCAGCGCGGTCCGACCCGGGTCGGGAACCAGCGGCAGGCCGACGACGAGTGCTCCCGCCATCGCGGCCCACCCGGTGTAGGTCAGGGCGGTGGGCAGCCACGTGGTCCGGGCGTCGACGGCCGCCAGCAGGACGCCGACGGCGCCGAGCACCAGCCAGCACCCCCAGAAGGCCGCCGGCCGGGTCAGTACGGCCAGGCCCGTCCCGGCCGCTGCCAGCAGCCCGGTGATCACCACGAACGGCGTCGTCGCCAGTGACCGGTAGCTCGGTTTGGCCGCGTACTCGGCGATCAGATCGGCATCCGCGCCGGGCGGAGGCGTCGGTTCGGGCAGTCGGTGCAGCGCAACGCGACCACCGACCCCGGCCAGCAGGCCCGCCGCGACCACGACCACGACGGCGACGACGGCCGGACCGGTGAGGATCGACAACGGCGGCACCGGCTGATGGTAGCGCCCGCTCAGGCGGCCCGGACCAGGCTCACCGGGCCGCTCCCGGCGGCTGCCCGGGGTCGGTGCTGCAGGGCCTGCGTCGCGGCCCTGACGGTCGCCGCGGTCAGTCTGCTGCACCGGTCGACGCCGGCGTCGAGGATCGCCTGCAGTTCCGCGGCCGGGATCCGGGTGCGGGCAGCCAGCTCAGCGACGGTCCAGCCACGGCCGGTCAACACCTGCAGCAGCACGGTGGTGGCCGCGGCGGGCATCAGCGTGGTCCGCGCCAGTTGGACGCTGTCACCGGTCAGTTGGTAGAGCCGGCGGGCCACCACGGGATGCACCCGGGGCACCGGCCGGCCCCGGCGTCCGTGCAGTAGTTGGTGCACGCAGCGGTCCGGTACCTCGGCCAGCGCCGCGATGGTCCGCCAGGCCAGCCCGTACTCGGTGATCAGATGCCGCAGGTGGGCACGGAACGGCGCCGCCTCGATCCAGCCGGTGTCGTCCTCGGCCGCCCAGACGTCGTCGAAGTCGGCCTCGAGCAGGGCCAGCCGATCCCATTCGGCAGCTACGGCGGGCAGCGGTGGTGGCGTCATCGGTCCTCGCTCGGGTGCAGGCCGGCCGATGGCCGGCGTCGTGGTCCGCTACCTCCTGGCAGGCCCGGCGGAACCGCCGGTTGTGAGCGGTCAGGTGTTGCCGGCGTCGGAAAAGGTGTTGTCCGTGCGGTCGCCCGGCTGGTTAGGCTCGCGGCATGACTGCCGGATATCTCCGCGCTCCCGACATCCGTGGGGAACTGATCACCTTCTGCGCCGCCGATGACATCTGGGTCGCTCCGGCGGCGGGTGGCCGGGCCTGGCGACTGAGCTCCGACCAGAGCCCCGTCCGCAGCCCCCGCTTCTCACCCGACGGCACCCGGATCGCGTGGTCGAGCACCCGCGACGGCGCTGCCGACGTGTTCGTCTGTGACGTCGACGGTGGCCCGGTCCGGCGGCTCAGCTACTTCGGTCATCCGTCGACGGTGGTGCTGGGCTGGACCGACCAGGACGGCGTGCTGGTCGCCTCCGCCGCACGCAGCCACGAGCGGGTACTGACCTACGCCTACCGGGTGGGACTGGACGGCGACGTCCGGCCGCTGGCGTACGGGCCGGTCGCCGGGGTGGCGGCCGGGGACCCGGGTGTGGTGGTGTCGAGCCGGGCCATCCGGCCGGCTGCGGAGTGGAAGCGGTACCGCGGCGGTACTGCCGCCAAGCTCTGGTACGACCGCAGCGCGGCCGGCGCCGACTGGACCAGGGTCCTGGCCGACATCACCGCCGGCCTGGAGAGCCCGTGCTGGGTCGGTTCCGACCTGGTCGTCGCCTCCGACCATCTGGCCGAGCTGCCCGGGCCGGCCGACGCCCAGGCCAACCTCTTCTCGCTGCCCGCCGAACGGCTGGCCACGGCGAGCGCAGCCGATCTGGTCCAACGCACCTTCCACACCGTCGCGCAGGGCTATGTCCGTGAGCCGGCCACCGACGGCACCCGGCTCGTCTATCACTCCCGCGGCGTGCTCTACCGGATGGACGGACTGGATCTGCCGGCCGAGCCGGTGGAGATCTCGCTGCCGGCGCCGGCAGCGCGGCAGCCGCGGCCGCTGCGGACCAGTGAGAATCTCCACGCCGTCCGTCCCGACCGGACCGCCACCGGCTCGGTCGTGCAGTGGCGCGGCAAGGCCTTCCACCTCAGTCACCGTGACGGGCCGGCCCGAGCCCTGTCGGCGTCATCGGCGGCCCGGGTCCGCCAGGCCCGGCCGCTCGGCAGCAGCGGGCGCGCGGTGCTGGTCAGTGATGCCGACGGTGGGGACCGGATCGAGACGCATGAGCTCACCGGGGAGTCCGCACCGCGGCTGCTGGACGGTCTCGACCTCGGCCGGATCCTGCACCTGGCCTGCGACCCGGTCGGCGACCGGGTCGCGATCATCAGCCATGACGGGCGGGTCTCGGTGCTCGACGTCGCGACCGCGGAGGTCCGGACGCTGCGGACCAGCGCCGACGGCGAGGCCAGCGCCCCCACCTTCTCCCCGGACGGTCGCTACCTGGTCTGGGTGGAACCCGTCGGGGAGTTCCACTCCCGGCTGCTGTGCGCCGATCTGCGTGCTGACACCGATCCGGTGGCGCTGACCAGTGGCCGGTTCGCCGACCGCGCGCCGGCGTTCACCGCCGACGGCAAGCATCTGGCGTTCCTGTCGATCCGGACCTTCGACCCCAGCTACGACGTGCACGCGTTCGAGATGGCCTTCCCCGACGGCACTCGGCCCTATCTGGTGCCCCTGTCGGCGACCGAGCCGCCACCGTTCGGCCCCAGTGTGGACGGCTGGCCGGTGGCCGAGGCCGACGCGGACCGCCACGACACCGGGAAAGCCGCCCGGCCGGAGGCCGACGACGCAACCGGCGCAGCGACGGGTGTCGAACTCGACCCGGACGGGTTCGAGCAGCGGCTGGTGCCCTTCCCGGTGCCGGCCGGCAACTACCGCAACCTGCAGGCCGCCGAACGGGGGGTGCTGTGGATCCACGAGCCGGCGACCCACGGTGTACTCGGCACCGCCACCGCCGGGGTACCCGGGGACAAGCCCGCCGACCGGCTGGAGCGCTACGACTTCGGCAAGCGATCGGTGCAGGTGCTGGCGGACCGGCTGGACGACTACGCCGTCAGCGGCGACCTGGGCTGGATGGTGGTCCGCACCGGTGACGACGTGGTGGTGCAGCCCGCCGATCGTGAGGTCAAGGACGACGACCCGGCCCGGGTGCGGGTCGACCTGGACCGGCTGCGGTTCGAACTGGACCCGCCGGCGGAGTGGCGGCAGATGTTCGACGAGACCGTCCGGCTGATGCGCGACCACTTCTGGCGTGCCGACCTGGACGGCGTCGACCTCGATGCCGTCGCCGCACACTACCGCCCGGTGCTGGACCGGATCGGCTGCTACGACGACCTCCTGTCACTGCTGTGGGAGCTGGGTGCGGAGATGAACACCTCGCACGCCTACGCCACGCCCGCGAAACCGCCCGGGGACGGTGACCGGGCGCTGGGCCTGCTCGGCGCCGACTTCACCCGGGACGGCCAGGAGTGGGTGATCGAACGGATCCTGCCGGGGGAGAGTTCCGACCCCGAGGCCCGGTCGCCGCTGCGTGCCGCCGGTGTGGACGCCCGTCCGGGCGACCGGATCGTCCGCATCGACGGGCGACCCGTCGACCCGGTGGCCGGCCCGCCGGCCGGACTCCTCGGCGCGGCGGACAAGCCGGTGGAGCTGGTCCTGCGCCGGCCCGGCCGGGACCGGGACCGTCGGGTCGTGGTGGTGCCGCTGGCCTCGGAGACGCCGTTGCGCTACCAGGACTGGGTGGCTTCACGAAAGGCGTACGTGGCCGAGCACGGCGGCGGCCGGCTCGGGTACGTGCACGTGCCGGACATGATGGCGGTCGGCTGGGCCCAGCTGCATCGCGATCTGGAGCAGGCGACCCGGCACGAGGGTGTCATCGTCGACGTCCGGTTCAACGCCGGCGGTCATCTCAGCCAGTTGGTGACCGAACGGCTGGCACGCAAGGTGGTCGCCTGGGACGTCGGCCGCCATCACGCGCAGCCGCAGGAGTATCCCTCGCAGGCGCCGCGCGGCCCGGTGGTCTTCGTGGCCAACGAGTACGCCGGCTCCGATGGGGACATCGTCAACGGGGCGGCCAAGGCGATGGGCATCGGCCCGATCGTCGGCACCCGCACCTGGGGCGGGGTCGTCGGCATCGACGGGCGGTTCGATCTCGTCGACGGCACCCATGTCACCCAGCCGCGGTACGCGTTCTGGATCCAGGGGCAGGGTTGGGGCGTGGAGAACCACGGTGTCGATCCCGACATCGAGGTGCCGATCACGCCGCCCGACTGGCACAGCGACACCGATCCGCAACTGGACCGGGCGATGTCGGAGGCCCTGAACCGGTTGGCGGTCACGCCGGCGGTCAGCCCGCCCGAACTGGATCCGCCCCGGGTCGGGCCCCGGCGCTGACGCCCGTTGGGCCCGGTGCCCCACCCCCTCGCCGAGGGGTCACCACCCCCGCGACACCCCGGATGGAACAGGGACCAAGTGACCCCTGGGCGGAAAGACGGGCCCCGAGCTCGTGCTCGGGGCCCGTCTGCCGTGGTCAGCGCTGGGCGCGGCTGAAGCCCGCCGCCTCGGCGGCGTCCTCACTGGCGAACCAGACCTCCGGCTTGGTCTGGTCGTAGCCCGGCGAGTCGGGGGTGTGGTACTTCATCGACCGTTCGTTGCCCTTGATGGTGAAGCCGGCCGGCGGCTCGGATCCGACGTAGGCGCCGTCGCCGTAACGAGCCTCCGGGGCGGTGTCGGACTCGGCGTCTGCGGCGGTCTCCTCGGCCGCGTGGGCCGGCGGCGGGGTGTTCTCCGGCGGCTTGACCGGTGACTCTGTCCGTTCCGGGGCGGTCGACGCGCTGGCGGCTGCCGTCTCCGCCGCGGCGGCCGGCTCACCCGGCTCGGTGATGGTGGTCGACGGGTAGGGCGTGGACGGCCGCGGCGTCTCCCAGTCGGTGCCCCCGTTGCCGTCGAGCAGTCGGCGGACGACGACGAACGCGGCGCCACCGGCGGCCAGCACGCCGGCGACGACGGCCAGCCGCTTCGGCCAGCGCCGCTTCTTCTTCGCCACCGGCAGCAGGTCCTTGCCCTTGGCCGCGACCGCGGTGACCGCCCCGGAGCCGGCGATCTCGTTCAGCCGGTCGGACAGTTTCGGCAACACGTCACCCTGCAGCCGGTCGCGGGCGTGTTCGACGGCCGGGGTGATCCGGTCTACCGCGTCGTCCAGGGCGGGGCCGAGCTTCTCCACGGCCTGGGCGGCGGCGTGCGCGCCCCGCTTGCGGGCGGTGTCGGCGTACGGGCCGATCCGATCCACCGCCTCGTGGGCGTACGGCTCGATCCAGTCGACGGCCTGCCTGGCGTACGGCTGGACCTTGTCGGCGGCCTGTTCGGCGATCGGCCGGACCCTGTCGGCGGCCTGCTTGGCGTAGGGCTGGACCCGTTCGGCGGCCTGTTCGGCCAGCGGCCGGACCCGTTCGGTGGCCTGCCTGGCATAGGGCTGGACCCGGTCGACCGCGGCGTGAGCCAGCGGCACGATGCGCTCCGCGGCGTCGTGGGCGAGCGGCCCGATCCGGTCCGCGGCCTGGTGGGCCAGCGGAACCAGCCGGTCGGCCGCGTCCTGGGCGAGCGGCGCGATCCGGTCGGCGGCACCGTGGACCATCGGTCCCACGGGCAGGCTGCTCTGGGCGGCGGCGGACTTGCGGCGGCCCTTGTCCTTCTGGCGAGTCACGGTTCCTCCGTAGTGCTGACTGCGTCGATCCACCGGGACAGTTCCCGGCGGGGGAGCATGTCAACCGTACCGTTGTCGGACTCGTAGAGTCTGGGGTCTGCCACCGGCAGCATTTCCAGACCGTTCGCGATCCACACCGGAGGACCGATGAGTGAATCCCCGGCCGGCGCCAGCCAGGCCACCCTGCACACCAACCACGGCGATGTTGTGATCAACCTGTTCGCCGACCAGGCCCCCAAGACCGTGGCCAACTTCGTCGGCCTGGCCGGCGGCACCAAGGAGTACCAGGACCCACAGACCGGTAAGGCCACCACCGGCCGGTTCTACGACGGCCTGGTCTTCCACCGGGTGATCTCCGGCTTCATGATCCAGGGCGGCGATCCACTCGGCAACGGCCGCGGCGGCCCGGGCTACACCTTCGCCGACGAGTTCCATCCCGAACTGCAGTTCGACCGGCCCTACCTGCTGGCGATGGCCAACGCCGGTCCCGGCACCAACGGGTCGCAGTTCTTCATCACGGTGGCACCGACCCCGCACCTGAACCGCCGTCACACCATCTTCGGCGAGGTGGCCGACCAGAGCAGCCGCGACGTGATCGACGCCATTGCCGCGGTCCCGACCGACCGCAACGACCAGCCGGACGCGCCGGTGGTGATCGAGAGCGTCGAGCTGTCCTGACCGGTTCTGTACCCGAGCCGTCGACGCGCCCCGGATCCGACCGCCGGCCGATCGGTCCGGGGCGCGCCCGCCGGTTGCCGGCGCCACGTAGAGTGCCCGGCGTGTGCGCGGAGGACGACCTGTGAGCCGACCGGATTTCACTGCTCCGAGGTTCGAGGGCTGTTATCGCCACCCGGACCGGACCACCGGCATCCGCTGCCAGCGGTGCGGCCGGCCGATCTGCGGTGAATGCATGAACCCGGCCTCGGTCGGCTTCCAGTGCCCCGAGTGCAGCCGGGCGGGCCGGTCGACGGCCCGGCCCCGGCGCCCGTTCGCCGGCGCGCTGTCCGCACGAGGGGGACTGGCCACCAAGATCCTCCTCGGCACGGTGATCGGCCTGTACGTCCTGGGCCTGATCAGCGCCGGCCGGATCAGCCGGCTGCTGGCGATGAGCAATCTGCTGGTGCTCGACGGCCAGTACTGGCGGCTGCTGACCTACGGCTTCACCTCCGTGGGCATCTTCAACACCGCGATGATCGCGCTGGTGCTGTGGCTGGTCGGACGACCGCTGGAGCAGATGCTCGGCGGCCCCCGCCTGGCCGTGCTGTATGCGCTGTCGGGCTTCGGCGGCGCAACCCTGCTGTACGTCGTCGGGCCACCCGGACTCGGTGGCCTCGGCGGGGCCTCGGCGGCGGTGATCGGCCTGCTCGCCGTCAATGGTGTGATCAAGTACCGCCGGCACGAGGACTTCCGGCCCGACATCGGGCTGCTGGCCATCCTGGTGCTGCTCAACCTGGTGGTCGGCTTCGGTGGCCTGGGCTGGGTCGCCCAGATCGGCGGCATCCTGGTCGGCGGGGCCAGCGGGGTTGCCCTCACCTACCCCGGTCGGACCCGGCGGCCCGTGGTTCCGCTGGTGGGTCTGCTGGCCGTGGTTGCGGTCTGCGTTGCCGCGGTGGTGGTGAAGACGCTGCTCAGCTACGGCATCGTCTGAACGGGGACGGCCGGATCGCCGTCCGTCTCGCCCGGGCGGCCAGTGCGCCGGATCGGCCTGTCGGTCGACCGGCGCGAGCTCATCGGCGGCGACCTCATCGGCGGCGACCTCGTCGTCGGGCCGGACCCGTCGACTGCGGACGGCTCGATCTCGGGCTCCGGACGACGCACCGGCGCGGCCCGGTCACGACGAACCCAGCGAGAACGCCGCCTCCAGGTCGTGGCGGGAGTAGGCCCGGAACGCGATGTGGGTCTCGGTGTCGAGCACGCCCGGCACCTTGTTGAGCTGATCGGCGACCACCTCGGCGATCTGGTCGTTGCTGGACACCCGCACCAGCGCGATCAGGTCGATCGATCCGGTCACCGAGTAGACCTCGCTGACGCCCGGGAGCGCCGCGATCTTCTCGGCCACGTCGGGGATCCGAGAGACCTCCGCCTGCACGAACACGATTGCCGTCACCATGGCAGGTCATCCTAGGAGCGCCGACGGCCGAGATGTGGCCGCGGAGTCCCCGGTGCACAGATCCGCGATGTCGCCGAGGGCGTGTGCGACCAGCTGGTCATGGTTGAGGACGCCGTGCAACGGCCAGGCCCAGTCGCCGTCGACGGCGATCAGCCGCGTCCCGGGTTGTTCCAGCCAGTCGGCGATCCGCAGCGTCTCCTCGACCGTGGCCGCCGACTGCGGGCCGATCGGCGCCGGCACCGTCTCGGCGGTAGCGACCAGGGCCCGGGCGACGGCCTGCGGCACCTCGCCGGGCCGGGCGAGACCGGCCGAAGCCAGCCGGCCGTGCCGCACGACGTGGATCTGCCAGCCGGTTTCGACCCGCCTGGCCGCGACGATCTCCCGGCAGCCGGCCAGACTGCTGACCCGATGGAAGCGGACGGCGGCGTCCAGCAGGCCGGCCAGCCTCCGGCGCAGGATGTCGGCCTCCTCGAAGCGCTGTTCGGCCACCAGGCGCCGCAGCCGTCCGCGCAGCGCCCGGCAGGCAGGCCGGACGTCGCTGGTCAGGGCGCCGCGGACCAGTTCCACCAGGTCGACGTACTGCGACCGGGACACCGAGCCGTCGCACGGTGCGACGCAGCGGTGCATCCCCGCCAGCGCACAGGACGGGGTCGGCCGGGTGGGGGACAGTCGGATGGTGCACTGACGGATCGGGAACGCGTCGTACAGGGCGTCGATCACGTCGTCGGTGTGTTGCCGGCGGCCGAACGGGCCGAAGTAGGTGGCGGCATCGTCACGGACCGCGGTGACCCGGCTCAACCGTGGGAACGCCTCCTCGGTGATTTTGATCCAGTGCTGCCGTTCGGGGAACTTGGAGCGCCGGTTGTACCGCGGAGCGTGCGCGGCGATCATCCGCAGTTCGGTCACTTCGGCGTGCAATGGGGTGGCGCAGGGGTGGTACTCGACACCGGTGGCGACCCGGATCATCTCCTCGATCCGCGGCCGTTTCTCCGCCGCGGTGAAATAGCTGCGCACCCGGCGGCGCAGATTGGTGCTCTTGCCGACGTACAGGATCCGGCGATCCTCCCGGTTGCTGGGCAGGGCATCGCTGGGCAGGGCATCGCTGGGCAGGGCATCGTCGGCGACGAAGAAGTAGACCCCTGGCGCCTCCGGCAGGTCGTCGGCCCAGCGGCGGCGGGAACGCCGCTGCGGCGAAACCTTCCGAGTGAACTCACGCAGGTCCTCGTAGCTGCCGACGCCGAGATTGCCGACCCGTTCGATCAGGGCGTGCAGCACGTCGACGGTGGCTCTGGCGTCGGTCAGGGCCCGATGGTCGGGTGCGACGGTGGCGCGGAAGTAACGCGCCAGGGTGGACAGTTTGCAGTCGGGCACCTCGTCGGCGAGCAGGATGTGCCGGGCCAGGGCCACCGTGTCCAGTACGCCGAACCGTGGCCACGGATAGCCGAGCTCGGCGCAGCTGCGACGCAGGAAGCCGACGTCGAAGCGGGCGTTGTGCGCCACCAGCACGCTGCCCTGGGCGAACTCCAGGAAGGCAGGCAGCAGCTGGCCGATCGGCGGTGCCGCCGCCACCATCCGATCGGTGATACCGGTCAGGACCGCGACCAGCGGCGGGATGTGGGCCTGCGGGTTGACCAGGGACTGGAACTCGCCGAGCACCACACCGCCGCAGACCTTCACCGCACCGATCTCGGTGATGCGGTCGGTCTCGGCCCCACCGGTGGTCTCCAGATCCACCACACAGAACGTGGTCTGCGACAGGGGCACCCCCAGGTCCTCCAAAGAGGTCTGCATCGGCTGGTCCATGACCCGGACGGTAGGGCCGGGGTCTGACATTGTCGGTGCGCCGACCGTCCGACCCGGCCGAGCACGCCGGTGACCCGGACTGTCAGCGCTGCCCGGCAGGCTCATCGCCATGAGGGAATCGAATGCCGAGGTGTTGCGGATCGACTGCGCCGGCTGTCCGGTCGGCCCGGCGGGACCCGACTGCGCCGACTGCGTGGTGACGGTGCTGCTCGATCTCCAGGTCGGAGCGGGGATGGCGCCGCCGCCGACCTGTGACCAGGAGCACAGGCCGCGGGTGGCGAGACGGAATTGCCAGTGACCAAATCGTGACTTAATGTTCTCGACAGTGTTCCGGCGGGTCGGGGGACCCCTCCGCCGGCGGAACGCTCGCCGATCGGGGAGTTTCCCCGCCGCGGCCACCGGCCCGGCGGGTGCGTGCTACACACGTGCCATTCGCCTGCAGTGTCGGCGTCATATCAGTTGTGGAAAGGGATCGCGCGTGACCTCACGCTCGCTGCTCCGACGGGGCCTGATCGTTTCGCTGACCGGACTGGCGGCCACGGCCGCCTTCGCGATCACACCGCCGACGGCGTCGGCCGATCCGACACCGCAGACCGTCGCCCAGGCCAAGGCCCAGGTGGAGAAGCTGCAGCAGCAGGCCGAGGCCGCCGATCAGGACTACCTCGGCCTGAAGCAGGATCTGGACCAACGCCGCAGCGATCTGAAGCAGAAGCAAGCCGACCTGGCCGTGCAGACCCGCAAGGTCGCGGCGATGCGGGAGCAGATCTCCAAGGTCGCGCTGGCCCAGTTCCAGAACCGCTCCCTGGACACCCGGGCCCGACTGTTCCTCACCCGGGACACCTCCGGTTTCCTCAACCAGATGGCGACGGTGGAGAAGGTCAACCAGAACCAGACCACGGCGCTGCAGGACTACCAGACCGAACAGGCCAACCTGGCCGACATGCAGCGCGCCACCCAGGCCGACATCGCGACCCTGTCCGCCGACACCCAGCGGCTGGACCGCCTGCGCCGGCAGGCCGACGGTAAGGTGCACCAGGCCCAGCAGGTGCTGGACCGCCTCACCGAGGCGCAGCGCCGGGCCATCGCCGCCGAACAGAAGCGCCAGGCCGACGCGGCCCGACGGGCGGCCCAGGCCGCCGCCGCGGCTGCCGCCACCAGCAACACCGGTGGCAACGCCAACACCAGCGGTAACGGCACAACCAACGCCACCGGCACCGCCGACAACACGACGACCGCCGGCGCCACCAACGGTGCCGGCAACAGCAGCGGCAACGGCGGTGGCGCCACCGACAGCGCCGCGGCCGGCTCTGCTGTCGCCGCGCCGGCTTCCGGCAAGGGTGCCCAGGTGGTCGCCTTCGCCAGGTCCCAGATCGGCAAGCCGTACGTGTTCGGAGCAACCGGCCCGGGCTCCTACGACTGCTCCGGTCTCACCATGGCCGCCTGGCGGTCGGTCGGCGTCCAACTCAGCCGCACCTCCCAGGCGCAGATCAACGACGGTGTCGCCGTCAGCCGCAGCAACCTGCAACCCGGTGACCTGGTCTTCTTCTACGGCAACCCGCCCAGCCACGTCGGGATCTACGCCGGCAACGGCACGGTGATCCACGCGCCGCGACCCGGCAGTTCGGTGGAGTACACCAAGCTGAGCTACATGCCGTTCTCCGGCGCCCGCCGACCGGGCTGACGGATGCCTCGCTGAGCGACGTCCGCGTCGCCACCGACCATGTGGTCCGCCAGCGGGAGCCGCCGTCCTCCCCATCGCCAGGAAGCCACCGGCAACCCCACGCGCCGGGGGCCCGGAATGCGCCCCACCGTGGTCGTCATCTGGTTGGCGCTGGCGCTGATCCTCGCCGCGACCGCCGGCTGCCGGGCACCCGTCCTCATCGACCGGCGGACGGCGTCGGCGCCGGTGTCGGCGGCCGGCTCGGTGGTCGCCCGCGTCCGCCTGGACCGGTTGCTCGCTGAGCTGACCACCGCCGTCGACCGCCGCGACCGGACCGGGTTGGACCGGCTGCTGTCGGACCGCGACCCCGGGTTCCCGGCCACCGCCGGAATGATCCTCGACAACCTGGACCGGCTGCATCCGACCGCCTTCGGCCTGCGCCCCACCGGCCGGACCCGCGAACTGGGTCCGCGCCGGCGCAGCCTGCTCGGCGCCGGCTCCTATGCCGCCCAGGTGCAGGTCTCCTGGGCCGTACCGGGTGACCGCAGCCCGTCCTCCCAGACGGTGTGGATGACCATCTCGGCCGGTCGCCCCGGCGCCGGCACGCCGGCCTGGGCCGGCATCGCCGACGGTCCGGACCGGCCTGCTCCCACTCCGCTCTGGTGGCTGGAACCGATCCGCATCGCCCGCAACCGGGTGGCCACCGTGATCACCGGCGCGCAGGTCGATCCGGCCCCGTGGCTGGCCCGCGCGACCACCGCGGCGCTGACCTCGGCCGGCCGGCTGCATCCCGGCCGTACCGGTCCGGCCGCCCGCTGGAACGGTCGGTTGGTGGTCGTCGCGCCCAGCAACGAGGCGCTGCTGGAGTCGACGCTCGGGGTTGCCCGGGGGGCGGAAGCGGCACTGGCGGCGATCACCTGGCCCGACGGCGATCCGGTCTCCTCGGCGCCCATCCGGATCCTGATCAACCCGGCTCGAACCGGCAGCGACCTGGCCGATCGGATCGTGCTCAGTCACGAGTCGGTCCATGTGGCCACCGCATCGCCGGTCTCGGCCGTGCCGCGTTGGCTGATCGAGGGGTTCGCCGACGAGCTCGCCTACCAGCAATATCCACGGGCCAGCCGGCCGGCCGCCACCGAGCTGTTGCGCCAGGTCCGTCGATCCGGACCACCGGACCGGCTACCGCCTGTCAGCGCGTTCGACAGCGGTGGGACCGCCCTGAACCGGACCTATGCCCAGGCCTGGTCGGCCTGCCACTATCTCGCCGCCCGGTCCGGCACCGGACGGCTGCTGCACTTCTACGGCCTGGTCGCCGCCACGCCGGGCGGAACGATCGGGCCCGCGCTGCACAGCGTGTACGGACTCGGCCCGCAGGCGTTCCTCACCGGCTGGCAGGACTACCTGCGCCGGGCGGCCGCGCACGGCCAGGTCTGAGATGCCGCCCGTCCTGGTCGTCACCAACGACTTCCCGCCGACCATCGGCGGGATCGAGGCGTTCGTCGCCCGGCTCTGCCGGCTGCTCGACGACCGGGTGATCGTGCTGACTCGACGCACACCCGGCTGGCAGGCCTATGACCGGCAGCTGGCCTACCCGGTGGTGCGACACGGCTCGCTGCTGCTGCCGACGCCTGGAGTCGGACGCCGGGCCGTCGAACTGATCCACGCCCACGGCGTGCAGGCGGTGGTCTTCGGGGCGATGGCGCCGCTGGCGCTGCTCGGCGGCCGGCTGCGAGCCGCCGGGGTGCGACGGATGCTGGCCGTCAGCCACGGCCACGAGACCTGGTGGGCGAGTCTGCCGGGCAGCGCCGGGCTGCTGCGCCGGATGGGTGACGCCGTCGACCAGGTGTCGACCATCTCCGACTACACCCACGACCGGATCGCGCCGGTGCTGTCGCCCGCCGCCCGCGGCCGGATGGTCCGGCTCGCGCCGCCCGTCGACGTGGATCTGTTCCATCCCGCGACCGCTGCCGGCCCGCCGGGGCCGCCCCGCTGCATCGCCGTCGGACGGATGGTCCGGCAGAAGGGGTTCGACCGGCTGCTGGCCGCCTGGCCCGCGGTGCTGGAGCGCATGGGCGGCCGCCCCGCCGAACTCGTCCTGGTCGGCGACGGCCCGCAGGCGGCGGTGTTGCGGCGCACCGCCGGGCGGCTCGGCATCGCCGACTCGGTGCGGTTCACCGGACCGCTGCCGGCCGCGGAGGTCGGCGCGGTGTTGCGTACCGGGACGGTGTTCGCGCTGCCGGTGCGGACTCGGCTCGCCGGCCTGAACCCGGAGGGGCTGGGCCTGGTCTTCCTGGAGGCGGCGGCCAGCGGTCTGCCGGTGATCGCCGGCCGGTCCGGCGGCGCCGCGGAGACGGTGCGTCCGGGCCGGACCGGCTTCGTCGTCGAACCCGACGACCTCACCGCACTGGCCGCCTCGGTCGCCGACCTGCTGGGCGACCCTGAACGCGCCCGAGCGATGGGCCGGGCCGGCCGGACCCATGTCCTGGACCGGTACGGGGATGCGGTCGCTCGACGAGTCCTCGCCGACGTCCTCGGCGACGACGCCGCTCGGTCCGGCGGTGACGGCGGCCGGGCACATTAGGGTGGTTGTCGTGGCCGACAGCACCCAGTCCCGTATCGAGATCCCGGCTCCACCGGAGCAGGTGATGGCGGTGATCACCGACCTGGAGTCCTACCCGGAGTGGGTGGACGCCCTGTCGGCGGTCGAGGTGTTGACCCGGACCGACGGTCACCCGGACACGGTGCGGATGGTGCTGGATCATCCGCTGCTCTCCGACGACTACACCGTCCGCTATCACTGGGGCAGCGACGAGATCAGCTGGCAGCTGCTGTCCGGGCGGACCTTGACCGCGATGGACGGGTCCTACACCGTGCAGCCGTCGGATGCCGGCAGCAGCGTGACCTACCGGCTCACCGTCGATCTGAGACGCCGACTGCCCGGGCTGATCAAACGCACCGCGGAGAAGGCGATCACCGACACCGCCCTGCAGGGGCTGAGGCGGCGGGTGGTCGCCATCCGGGGCACCCGCTGATGGCCCGCGCCGCATTGCCTCCGGCAGCGGTGCCGTACAGCATCGGGGTGGACATCGGCGGCACCAAGGTCGCCGCCGGGGTGGTCGACGGGCACGGCCGGATCGTCGAACGGCTGCTGGCCGCGACGCCGTCGCACAGTCCGCGCGCCGTCGAGGACACCATCACCTCCGTGGTGGAGCAGCTGCGGCGCAACCACCGGGTGGAGACCGTCGGCATCGGCGCCGCCGGCTGGGTCGACACCGACCAGGCCGTGGTCCGGTTCTCCCCGCACCTGGCCTGGCGGCAGGAACCGCTGAAGGCGCGGCTGCAGGAGCGGATCGACCTGCCGCTGATCGTCGACAACGACGCCAACGCCGCGGCCTGGGCCGAGTACCGGTTCGGCGCCGGCCGTGGCGCATCGGTGATGGTCTGCATCACCCTGGGAACCGGCATCGGCGGCGGACTGGTGCTCAACGGCCAGCTCTTCCGTGGCAGCTACGGAATGGCGGGGGAGTGGGGCCACATGATCGCCGTCCCCGGCGGTCACCTGTGTGAGTGCGGCAACCGCGGCTGCTGGGAGCAGTACGCCAGCGGCAACGCGCTGGTCCGCGACGCCCGGGAGCTGGTGCGGTCGGGGTCGCCGGTCGTGCAGGGACTCCTCGACGCCGTCGGCGGCCCGGACCAGATCACCGGCCCGGCGATCACCGACGCCGCCGTCAACGGTGAATCGCTGGCCCAGGAGTTGCTGGCCGACATCGGCCGCTGGCTGGGCATCGGCATCGCGAACCTGGTGGCCGCCCTGGACCCCGAACTGGTCGTCATCGGCGGCGGCGTCAGCGCCGCCGGGGACCTGCTGCTCGACCCGACCCGGGAGATGTTCGCCCGCACCCTCACCGGTCGTGGTTTCCGCCCGCAGGCCCGGATCGAACTGGCCGGCTTCCGCAACGACGCCGGCCTGATCGGCGCCGCGGACCTGGCCAGGCACTCGCTGTTCGAGCCCCCGGGCCGGGTCATCGGTGGCTTCTGGCCGCGCCGGCGGCGCAGCGCCAAACGCACCCGGACCCGACGCGAACCCGGCACGCTACGCCAGGCCGCCGCCAAACGCGCCCAGCGCAGGCTCGACAACCCCTGACCGCCTCCCGCGCCCTGAGCCCGCCCAACGCAACGGCGGCGCATTCCGGGCCCCCGAGCTGTGTCGCGTGGGGAGTCAGGCCGCCGGGGATGGCGCGCGGTCGGTCGAGGTCTGCCAGACGGTGTCGGCGAAGGTTCCGGTGCCCAGGTCGTGGGTGCCGGCCGGGTTGGTGACGATGACCCGCCCGAATCTGGTCCGCCACACGAAGGTGCCCGCGACCGGTTGTGTCACGTTGATCGGGCCGAACGTCTTGTACCGGTGCTCACCCCGCGTCAACGGGCCCAGATTGTCCAGCCGGGTCTGCCCGGGTGGCCCGTCCGGTGGACCATTGGGCGGTCCGCCCGGTGATGCGCCCGGTGGTGCGCCGGGTGGTGCGCCGGGTGGGCCGGTGTAGGGCACCGTGTGGTCCAGGTCGAGCCGGTGGCGGCTGGTGGTGCCGGACCAGGGGAACACGCTGGCCGGGGACCGGGCCAGTACGGCCTCGACCATCCGGTCAGGTATCTCGTAGCCGTCGGCAGGTGGGATCCGGGCCGGGTCGAGCACCGGCAGGACCCGGACCCGGCAGCCCCGACCGAGCCATTCCCGCACCGACGCCAGCAGCACGGGGCCGATGTCCTCGACCCGGGCCACGCCCGGATCCTCGCCAGCAGCTGAAGGCCGGCAGGGCGTCGGCGCTGATGTGGACGTGCAGAACCACTCTGGGGGTGAGCTTGTCCGGGTCGATGCGTCGGGCCAGGTCCTTCATCACCGCCTCCCGCCGCTCCGCCCGCTCGGCTCAGCCTCCGGTTGCGGGTCCAGCCCTGGCCGGGGATCCTCGGATCCGGGCTCGGCGGGCATCGGCAGGTCGGGGCCGGGTAGGTCCGAGGCGGGCGGCTCTGTGGGTGGTCCCGGGTCGAAGTCGGCAAGGTCCGAGGCGGGCGGCTCTACAGGTAGTGCCGGCTCGAAGTCGGCAAGGTCGGAGTCCGAAGGCTCCGACCCCGGACCTGGATCCGGCAGGTCGCGCATCGGTAGATCGGGCATCGGCCCGGCCGGAATCTGCTGGTCGCGCATCGGCTGGCCGGGCATCGGTAGATCGGGCATCGGCCCACCCGGAATCTGCTGGTCGCGCATCGGCTGGCCGGGCATCGGCAGATCGGGCATCGGCCCACCCGGAATCTGCCGGCCGCGCATCGGCTGGCCGGGCATCGACAGATCGGGCATCGGCCCACCCGGAACCTGCCGGTCGCGCATCGGCTGGCCGGGCATCGGCAGATCGGCCGCCGGCACCCCGGTCGCAGCGGTCCGGTGGTCCGCCACCTGGAGGTGGGCTTCGAGGTCGGTGAACAGGTCCGGCTGATCCACCTGCGCCAGGACCTGCAGGGCCAGCGCGGGTTGGGCCAGGATCCCGGCTGCGACCGCCTGCCACTCGGCCGCCGTCCGGGCACCCCGATCCGGGATGCCGGCCGGCAGGTCGTCGGCCCGGCCCATCAGGATGTCGGCGAGCCGCTTGAGTGGCTGCCTTCAGCAGGATGGCGTCGGGGGTGTCGACCAGCATCGACACCTCGGTCAGCCCGTACTCGCTGCCCTGCCCGGTGCGGATGTAGCGGAACCGCTTCGCGTTCTCGGTCTCCTGCTCGACCCGGACCCGGTCCACCCGCAGGATCTCGGCAGCCAGCAGGTGCTCCAACCGGGTCCAGGACAGCTGCCCCACCACCCGCACCACCCGACGATCCACCACCATCGCCTGCTCGACGCTCAGCAGTCGGGTGCGGGCGGCGACCCGGCGGGCATCCCTGGCCGGCACCTGCCCGGCCTGCACCCGCCCCCACAGCCGCGGCAGCCGGTGCCGCAGATCCAGTGCATCGGCGATCAGCATCCGGGCCTGGCCGGGACTCACACCGATCTCCACTCCCAACTCGGCGGGGGCGAACTCGGCCACCTCCGGGGTGCCGTCGCCACCGAACCTGGCTGTCTCTTCTCCGGCGATGGCCAGGTCGGTGTAGCGGTGCAGGATTCCGTCGGCCGGATGGTGGTCGGCCCACAGGGCGGCGAGTTCGAGGAGGCGGCAGCCGGCGGCCCGTTCGGCCCGCACACAGGCGGCTGCGGCGGCAGCCACCTGATGGCTGTCCCACCGCTCCAACGCCTCTCCCATGACCGTCACGCTAGACGGGAGCACTGACAAAACAGCCCTCCTGCCGTCGCGATCGAGGACCCCGTGAAGGGCGTCCCTGGTCCGGGACGTGCTGCCATCCTCGGACTCGCCGTCACCCGCCGCCGGACCAGGTGAAACCGACAGATGCCCAGGCTCGGGCGCGCCCTCCGACGAGCTCAGGACGCGGGTCGGTCGGCGACCCTTCGACAGGCAGAACGCGGATCGGACGATCAGAGCACAGCGCCGTCACCGGAGTCGGGGGGACGTCGACGGGGCAGGCGGCTGAGCAGGATGCCGAAGCCGATGGCGAAGGCCAGCACCGCAAGCCATCCCGCCCAGGTGGGCAGGCCGACCCCGAAGGCGGCCAGCAGCATGATCACGACCGCGATGGTGATCCCGGTCCAGCCGAGCAGCACGGGCACCGACGGCCGGGGCCACCCCACCGGTGGTGGGGTATAGCGCTCCTCCCGGTCCACCGGAGGCGGTGCGGGCTGCCGGGTCGGCGGCAGGGCCGCCGGATCGGTACCGAGGACGTCGCGGACGAGGTCGGCAACGCTCCGGTCGCCGAGTACCGGGCCCTCGTCGGGATGATCGCGGCTGTCCCCGCCGGCGTCCGCCGCCGTGTCCCGGCCCTGCACCGGGCCGTCGGCCCAGTGCGCGATCAGGTCGGCGAAGGCGCGGTCGATCACGTCCTGGTCGTCGAACCGGTCGTCGGAGCCGGGTTCCCGGTCGGTCATCGATCAGCCGTCCGTCGCCGCGGCCGAGGTGATCCGGTGCACGAAGACCGTCGATCCGGTGAAGATGGTGTCGGCGTCGTAGTCCAGCGTCGCCACGTGGAAGCTACGGGGCAACAGCTGTTCGGTGAGGTCGGTGCTCGCCACGCCGTCGCGGAGGATCCGCGCCGACGTCGGGTCGACGACGTGGTCGTGCTCGGACCGGAACAGCAGGATCGGCTGCCGCACCCGGCCCAGATCACAGATCGTCTGCTGCCACAGGTCGGCCATCGTCGCGACGGCCGAGAACGGCATCCGCTGGTAACCCAGTTCGTCCACCGACGGGCGGGCGATGTCGTTGGTGATCCCGGTCGCCGACCCGGGCAGACGCCGCAGGACCGGGAGCAGGCGCAACCGGGGATCCGGATTGTTCAGGGCCGGGTTGACCAGGCAGAGCCCGCTGACCGGCGCGCTGCCGCCGTCGACCGGATGACGTTCGGCCAGTCGCAGTGCCAGCGCGCCGCCCATCGACAGCCCACCGACGACCACCGCCCGGCAGTGGGTGGCGAGTTCGGTCAGCGCCCGTTCGGCGACGGCGTACCAGTCCTGCCAGTTCGTCACGGCGAGTTCCTGCCACACCGTGCCGTGCCCCGGCAGCCGGGGCACCCGGACCCGAACGCCGTGGGCGGCCAGGTGCTCGGCCCACGGGCGCATCGACGCCGGCGAGCCGGTGAAGCCGTGCAGCAGCAACACCCCGACCGGGCCGTCACCGGCTGCGAACGGCTCCGCGCCGGGCCGCACCTCGACGGGGGCCAACGGGGCGGGTCTGCGATGCACCGACCACCTCACTCCAGCAGCGTAGCGAGACCGGTACCCTCTGCGGGCCGGACTAGGGTTTACACCGACCCCCGGGTACACCGAGCAGGTCGGGCACACGGGTGCCGCGAGGAGGACCGTTGTTCTACTGGTTAGTCAAGCACCTGATCGCCCAGCCGATGTTCTCCCTCTGGTGGCGCCCCTGGGTCGAAGGTGTGGAGAACATCCCGGACAAGGGCCCCGCGATCCTGGCCAGCAATCACCTGGGCGACGGCGAGACCATCGCGCTGCCGGCGTTCCTGAAACGGCGGGTGGTCTTCACCGCCAAGGCCGAACTGTTCGCCCTCGGCGGCTTCAAGGGGTGGATCTTCGCCTGGTTCCTGCGCCGGATCAAGATGTTGCCGCTGGACCGTTCCGGCGGCAAGGCCAGCGCCCACGACATGGCCGCCTTCGCCCAGGTGCTGGTCGACGGCGGCGTCCTGATCGTGTTCCCCGAGGGCGGCCGATCACCGGACGGGCGGCTCTACCGCGGCAGGACCGGGGTGGCTCGGTTGGCGTTGCAGACCGGTGTCCCGGTGCTGCCGGTGGCGGTGTCGGACACCCAGATGAGTCGCGGCCGGTTGGGCCTCCCGCGGCTCCGCCGGCCCGGTATCCGGATCGGTCGGCCGATGGATTTCTCCGCCTACCGGGGCGCCGGCAACGACCGCGACACCCTGCGTTGGATCACCGACGAGGTGATGAACCAGATCATGCGACTGTCCGGCCAGACCTACGTCGACGCCTACGTCACTGCGGTGAAGGCCGGACTGCGGTCGGGGCGTCCGGTGGAGGCGCCGGAGCTCAGTCGTCCCGGGCAGGGCCGGCCGGTGCCACCGGTGCCACCGTTGCCGACCGGGGACGCGGAAGCGGCCTGATGAGCCGCCGACGCAAGCTTGCGGTACGGCCGATCCGGGTGCCGGAGATCTCCGTCCCGGACCGGCTGCGCGGCCCCGAGGAGGAGGAGAGCAACGCCGGAGCGGTGCTCTACTGGCTGCTCCGCAACATCGTGATCGGGCCGGTGGTGACACGGACGTTCCGGCCCCAGGTCGAGGGCGTGGAGAACGTGCCCGCCCGAGGACCGGCGATCCTGGCCGCCAACCACCTGTCCTACGCCGACTGGCTGTTCATGCCGCTGGCCCTGGACCGGCGGGTCACCTTCGTGGCCAAATCCGACTATTTCACCGGCGCCGGGGTGCGTGGCTGGGCCCAGCGCCGGTTCTTCAAGGGCACGGGTCAGGTGCCGATCGATCGCAGCGGCGGCCGGGCCAGCGAGGGCGCGTTACGGGCCGGCCTGAAGGTGCTGCAGCGCGGAGAACTGTTCGGCATCTTTCCCGAGGGCACCCGCAGCCACGACGGGCGGCTGTACAAGGGCCGTACCGGGGTGGCTCGGCTGGTGCTGGAGTCCGGCGTGCCGGTGGTCCCGGTGGGACTGATCGGCACCGACGTGATCGCCCCGCCGGGCAAGGTGCTGGCCAAGGTGACCAGCCCGACCATCCGGTTCGGTCGGCCGCTGGACTTCTCCCGCTACGCAGGACTGGCGGAGGATCGGTTCATCCTCCGATCGGTCACCGACGAGGTCGTCTACGCGATCATGGAGCTGTCCGGCCAGACCTACGTCGACCGCTACGCCACCGAGGTGCGGGCGCCCGGCACCGACGTCCGGCCCGCCTGACCGCGGCGGCGGTGCGGGCCGCCGGAGCACCCCGACCGGCGCCCACAGCCCCGGACGGATCGACCGGACGGATCGACCGGACGGATCGCGATGAGGCGAGTCGGCGTGGTCCGGATTAGTCTTGGTCCGTGCCTGAGCTGCCGAGTCTGCCGACGCTGAAAGATCTCCACCAGTTGTTGCCGCTCCAGCAGCCGACCTATGCCGATCCCGACGAGGTCAGCGACGTCGTCCGGCGGCTGCGCCGGCTGCCGCCGCTGGTCTTCGCAGGGGAGTGCGATGAACTGCGGGAGAAGATGGCCCGGGTCGCCGCCGGCCGGGCGTTCCTGCTGCAGGGCGGCGACTGCGCCGAGACCTTCGCCGGTGTCACCGCCGCGAACATCCAGAACAAGCTGCGCACGCTGCTGTCGATGGCGATCGTGCTCACCTACGCCGCTCAGGTGCCGGTGATCAAGGTCGGCCGGATGGCCGGTCAGTACACCAAGCCGCGCAGCTCCGACACCGAGACCCGCAACGGCGTGACGTTGCCGGCCTACCGGGGTGACGCGGTGAACGGCTTCGACTTCACCGAGAAGGCGCGTCGGCACGACCCGCAGCGACTGCTCGGCGTCTACAACGCCTCCTCCGCCACGCTGAACCTGGTCCGTGCCTTCGTCAAGGGTGGGTTCGCCGACATGCGGACCATGCACTCCTGGAACTCCGATTTCGTCCGCAACAGCCCGGCCGGCGTCCGCTACGAACAGCTGACTGCCGAGATCGAGCGGGCGCTGGCGTTCATCGAGGCCTGCGGCATCGACAGCCTGCAGACCCGGACCGTCGACTTCTACTCCAGCCACGAGGGCCTCAGCCTGGAGTACGAGCATGCGATGACCCGGATCGACTCCCGCACCCACCGGCCGTACAACACCTCCGGCCACCTGATCTGGATCGGCGAACGCACCCGGCAGATCGACGGCGCCCACATCGAGCTGATGCGCCACGTCCGCAACCCGGTCGCGGTCAAGCTCGGGCCGACCACCAGCGCCGACACCGCGCTGCAACTGGCCGACCGGCTGGACCCGGACAACGAACCCGGCCGGGTCACCTTCATCACCAGGATGGGCGCCGGTCGGATCCGCGACCTGCTGCCCGACGTGGTGGAGAAGGTCACTGCCAGCGGCCGCCAGGTCGCCTGGGTGTGCGACCCGATGCACGGCAACACCTACGAGTCGGCCGGTGGCTACAAGACCCGCGCGTTCTCCGACGTCATCGACGAGGTGAACGGCTTCTTCGACGTCCACGACGAGCTGGGCACCTGGCCCGGCGGCGTGCACATCGAACTCACCGGCGACGACGTGACCGAGTGTGTCGGCGGCGCCCAGGAACTGGCCGAGGCCGACCTGTCCAGCCGGTACGAGACCCTGTGCGATCCGCGGCTGAACCGGAACCAGTCGCTGGAGCTGGCCTTCCAGGTCGCCGAACGGCTGGTGCAGAGCCGCAACAACCGGCCCAGCCCGGTGATCGAGATGCCGCCCGTCGACTTCTGAACCGTCGGCGCGGACCGGACCACCGCGACCGGACCACCGCGACCGGACCACCGCGACCGGACCACCGCGACCGGACCACCGCGACCGGACCACCGGGCCCCCGTCGCCCGCGGTGCGCTGACGCGAAGATTTGCTGACTAGGGTTGTGCCGTGCAGATCAGCCACCTCGGACACGCCGCCGTACTAGCCGAGACCGACCGGACCCGGATCCTCATCGATCCCGGCAACTTCGATCCGGCCTGGCAGGACCTGACCGACCTCGACGCCGTCCTGGTCACCCATCAGCACGCCGACCACCTCGACCCGGCCGCGGTCCCGGCCCTGCTGCAGGCCAACCCGCAGGCCAGGGTGATCGTGGAGGAATCGGTGCTGGCGCTGGCCGGCTCGCAGGGCGCCACCGGTCCGGTGCCCGAGCTGCCCGGCGCCGTCGCTCTCGCCGCGGGGGAGACGGTGTCGCTGGGTGCGATGACCATCACCGCGGTCGGCGGCCTGCACGCGGTGATCCACGCCGACATCCCGCGGATCGGCAACGTCGGGTATCTGCTCAGGGCGGAGGGTGAGCCGACGCTGCTGCACCCGGGCGACTCCTACGACTACGTCCCCGAGGGTGTCGACCTGGTGGCGTTCCCCGCCCACGGGCCCTGGGCGGCGCTGAAGGAGGGCATCGACTTCGCGCGCGCTGTCGGCGCGTCCCACGGGTTCCCGATCCACGACGGGCTGCTCAACGACCGCGGCCGCGACATGGTGATCGGCCGGATCAACCAGATGACCCCCACCGAACTGGTCGACCTGCGCGGCGCCGGTCCGCACACCTTCTGACCCACCCGCCGACCGGGATCCGGCCTCGACGCTGCTGGGCGGCCGCCCGGCGCGGGAGCCGCCGGCGTCGTGTGGCACCGTTGCCGCCATGAGGACGAACACGCTCGGCCGGACCGGACGCGACGTGTCGGTCATCGGGCTCGGCACCTGGCAGCTCGGCACCGACTGGGGTCAGGTGACCGAATCCGACGCCCAGGCCGTGCTGGAGGCCTCGGTGGCAGCGGGAGTCAGCTTCTTCGACACCGCCGACGTGTACGGCGACGGTCGCAGCGAGACACTGATCGGCAGGTTCCTGGCCGGACGTCCCGACGCCGCGGTCACCGTGGCGACCAAGATGGGCCGCCGGGTGGATCAGGTCCCGGAGAACTACACGCTGACGAATTTCCGCGGTTGGCTGGACCGGTCCCGACGCAACCTCGGCGTCGACACCATCGACCTGGTCCAGCTGCACTGTCCACCGACCCCCGTGTACGCCGACGACCGCGTCTTCGACGGGCTGGACCAGTTGGTGGCCGAGCAGGTCATCGCCGCCTACGGCGTCAGCGTGGAGACCACGGCCCAGGCGCTGACCGCGATCGGCCGCAGCGGTGTCGCGACCGTCCAGATCATCCTCAACGCGTTCCGGCTCAAGCCACTGGACGAGGTGCTGCCCGCGGCCGCGGCGGCCGGCGTCGGCATCATCGCGCGGGTGCCGCTGGCCAGCGGCCTGCTGTCCGGCCGCTACACCGAGGACACCACCTTCCCCGAGGGCGATCACCGAACCTACAACCGCCACGGTGAGGCCTTCGACGTCGGCGAGACCTTCTCCGGGGTGGACTACGCCACCGGTGTCGCCGCTGCCAGGGAATTCAGCGCGGCGGTCGCCCGGCTGCGCAGCGATCTCGGTGTGAGCGATCCGTCCCAGCTGACGCCGGCCCAGGCGGCGCTGGCCTGGGCCGCCCAGCAGCCCGGCGTCTCCACGGTGATCCCCGGCGCCCGCAACGTCGAGCAGGCCCGGGCCAATGCCGCCGCCGCGGACCTGCCGACGCTGCCCGCCGACTTCCTGCAGACGGTCACCGACATCTACGACCGCCACATCCGGGCCGGCGTGCACCAGCGTTGGTGACCCGCCCGCTGCGGACCGGCCCGTTCAGATCAGGCTCAGGGTGACGGTGGAGCCCTCGGCCGCCCGGGTGCCGCCCTTCGGGTCGGAGGAGGCGACGTAGCCCAGGCCGAGGTAGATCACTCCGGAGTGTTGGGTGCGGACGGTGAAACCGCGGGCCTGGAGCGTCTTCGTGGCCGCCTGGACACCCATCGAGCGGACATTGGGGACGGTCACCATCACCGGTCCCAGCGACTCGACCAGCGTGATGTGGTCATGGGCGAAGCCGGTGCCTCGGGCGGGGGACTGGCTGATCACGTCGCCGGCGGCGACGGTCGCGGAATGCTGCCGGTTGAGGTCGACGACGAACCCGGCGGCGCGCAGCCGACTGCCGGCCCGATCTGCGGCCCGGCCGGTGAAGTCCTGGATCGGGATGGGCTTGCGGCCGGCCGAGACGACCAGATCCACCCGCGTGCCGGGCCGCAACCGGGCGCCGGGATCGGCGGAGGCGCTGAGCACGACGCCCTTGGCGACGGTCTCGCTGTGCCGGTCGGTGACGTCGCCGGTCGCCAGATGACCGGAGGTCAGCGCCTGCTCGGCCCGGCTGCGGGACAGTCCGACCACCGTCGGCATCGGATAGCGCTCCGGACCCCTGGAGACCACGGCGTCGATCAGCCCGCCGCGCAGGACCTTGCCGCCCGGCCGGGGCTTGGTGTCGATGACCATGCCCTTGGGCACGGTCTCGGAGAACCGGCGGCTGAAGTCGACCCGCAGACCGGCCTCGTCGGCGATCGCGGCCGCGCGGGTCTGCGGCAGCGACGTCAGCGCCGGCGCGGTGGTGAACCGGCCCTTGGCGTAGTACCAGCCGGCCGCGGCAGCGGTGAGGGTGAGCAGCAGCACCACCAGCAGGGCGATCCAGCCGCGGCCGCGATGACGGGACCGGTGCACGGGCCGGTTCGGCGGCACCGGCCGCGGTGACGGCGACGGACCGGACATCGGCGTTCTGGGCGTGGAGGGCCCGCTGAGGAAGCGGATGTCGGTCGGAGTGTATTCAGCCCGGTCGGCCTCCTCCTCGGCGGCGGCCGCGGCCAGCATCGGGCCGAGGGCGGTGGTACCTGCGTACGGATCGACCGGATCCGGTGTCGACGGTCCCTGCTCCAGACGGCTTGTCCCCAACGGCTGCAGCCCGGGCCCGGCAGGCCGGGGGTCGGGCCCGTCGAGGCCGGCTCGCAGCACCGCCAGCGGCACGGTGAGGTCCTGGGTGAGTTCCGGGTCGGCGGTGATCCCGGACCGCAGTGCTGATCGGACCCGCCGGACCTGGGCCAACATCACCCGGGCGTCGTGCGGCCGGGCGTCGGCGTTACGGGCGGTGGCCCGGGCGACCAGGGCGTCGAGGTAGTCCGGGACCGGACCCGCGGTGGCGTACTGCGACGGTGGCGGGACGTCCTTGTGGACGTGGGCGTAGGCGACCTGGATGGGCGACTCGCCGGTGTGCGGTTTGCGCCCGGTCAGCAGCTCGAACAGCACCACCCCGGTGCTGTAGACGTCGGACCGGGCATCGGCCCGACCCGAAACGACCAGTTCCGGTGGCAGGTAGGAGACGGTGCCGATCAGCAGGCCGGCGGTCGCGGTGGAGGTCTGGGCGGTCACCGCGCGGGCCAGCCCGAAGTCGCCGACCTTGATCCGGCCCTGCTCGGAGATCAGCACGTTCTCCGGCTTGATGTCACGGTGGACCAGGCCGGCCTCGTGCGCGGCGGCCAGGGCGCTCAGCACCGGTTCGATCATCGTCAACGCCCGCAGCGGCGCCAGCGGCGCCTGCCGGGAGATGACGCTGCGCAGGGTGGTGCCCTCCACCAGTTCCATCACGATGTAGGGCCGGCCGCCGTCGTCACCCTGGTCGAAGACGGAGACCACGTTGGGGTGGGACAGCCGCGCCGCAGCCCTGGCCTCCCGGTCGAACTTGCGGCGGAAGTCCTCGTCGTCACCCAGCCCGACATGCATGACCTTCAGGGCGACCATCCGGTCCAGCCGGGTGTCGGCCGCACGATAGACGGTGGCCATCCCGCCGCGGGCCAGCCGGTCGACCACGTGGTAACGGCGGTCGAGTACGTGCCCGACCAGCGGGTCGTTCGTACTCGTCATCGTCACGCCTGCTCCAGGAGCTTCTGCCGGGGATCTGCCGGACGGAGGTGTGGGCGGTCGGCACGCAGGCCGCCGGCGCACGCGGATCGGTTCGACCCAGGCCGAGTGTATGGCGGGTCCAAGGGCTGTCCGCTCCAACGCGCCGACCCGCGGCTGCGGCCGACGCGAGCACCCGCCCCGCCGGGCAGGTTTGAGCGAGGCCCAGGTGCGGTCGGCCCCGCCGGCCGCTTCTTGACCGGCGGGGCCTGGGTGTGCGGGACTGCCTAGGACCGCCCGCACCCTTGGGCCTCCTGCTACCCACCGGACCCCCGGTCCTCACGCAGGTCGGTGCCGGGTTCCGGTCGGTAATGTGGCCGGGATGAACGTCATGATCGGGGTGAAGGCCCGGATCACCCTGGCCCGGCTGATGCTGATCGCCGACCCGGTGTCGGGTTCCGGTGACCGGGTCGCGATGTTGACCGCGGCGATCGGGGGCGGTGTCGACCTGGTCCGGCTGCGCCGGTCCGGTACGCCGTCGGGCAGCGAGGTCGACGCGGGCCGTGCCGCCGCCCGGGCCGTGACCGGCCACGGTGCCCTGCTGGTGGTCGACGAAGCCGCCGGCCCGGACGCCGACGCCGACGCCGTCTGCCTCTCCGGGTCGCCCACCGGACCGACACCGGTGTGGCGGCAGCGGCTGGGCCCCTTCACCAAGCTCGGCGCCGCGGCCACGGATGCCGGCAGCCTGCGGCGCCTGTTGGCCGATCCACTGATCGACTTCGTGGTCGTCGACGCCGAGGCCGACCTCGGCCTGGTCGCCGAGGCGGCCGGGCGGGCGCCGGTCGGCGCCCCGGATTCCACGCCGTGGTTCGCCGCCGGGGAATTCGACCCGACACGGCTGGAGGAGGCTCTCGAGGCGGGCGCCCGCCGGATCGCGGTGTCCCGGACCCTGACCGAGGCCGCCGATCCCGCCGCAGTCGCCGCCGGACTGTCGGCACGGCTGGCCGAGGTGTGGTCCGCCGAGCCGGAGTTGATCCGGTTGACCTTCGCTGCCCTGGCCGACCAGGCCTGACCCGGCGAGGCGACCACCGGCGCGGCGACGGCGCCGGTCAGGTCCGACGCGGGGTGCTCTCCCGGATGATGACCGACCCGTCGATGGGAACCACGGTGCGTTCGGGGTTCGCCGCCAGCGCCAACCGGACCGCCTCCCGGCCGATCTGCTGCAACGGCAGCGCCACCGTGGTCAGGGCCGGCGAGACGTCGCGGAGCGTCTCGATGTCGTCGAAGCCCGCGATGGCGATGTCGTGGCCCAGCCGCAGCCCGGCGGTGCGGAAGTACGCCATCGCCCCGACCGCCATCACGTCGTTGACCGCGAACACCAGGTCGACGTCGACGAGCCCGCGACGGTGCAGTTCGGCGGCGGCCACGAAGCCGCCGTCCCGGGTGAAGTCGCCGTGCACGACCCGTCGATCCGGCACCGGCACCCCGAGCTGGGCACAGCGGGTGACGAATCCGTCGGCCCGGTCATGGGCGGTGAGCAGTCCCTGCGGTCCGGCCAGCACCGCCATCGACCGGTAGCCGAGTTCGACGAGTTGACCGGCCAGTTCGGCCGCAGCCTCGAGATTGCGTACGGCCACGGTCCGGAACGGCATCGTCGGCTGAGCCACGATGGTGACCTGGCCGCCGGCCTGCTGGAATGCGGTGAGCTCGGCCCGCAGCTCGTCGGCGAGTCGACCGTCGGCGCGGCGGCTGCCGACCAGGATCAGCGACCGTGGCCGCATCCCCCGTACCGCCCGGACGAGTTCGACCTCCCGCTCGGCGCGTCGTTCGGTGATCGACATGGTGACCACCAGACCCTCGTCCTCGGCGGCCCGCATCACTCCGGAGGCGATGGAGGAGAAGTACGGGTCGGCGATGTCGGAGACCACCACGGCGACGGTCTGGCTGGTGCCGCGAGCGACCGCCTGGGCCGAATAGTTGGCCGAATAGTTCAGCCGCCGGGCCGCGGCCAGGACCCGCTGCCGGTACTCCTCCCGAACGGTACGGGTGCTGCCGTTGAGAGATCGTGAGGCGGTGGCCAGCGACACGCCGGCCTCCCGGGCCACGTCACTCAGGGTCGCGTTGCGGATGCGGGGCTGGCCAGGGTCGGCGGTCGTCCGGTCGGGGGCGGACCCGGCGACGCTGTCGGTGTCGTCCACGGAGCAAGACTAGACGCACGCTTTCCAAAATGACGAGGCCACCCGGTGTTGGATCGGCAGATATCCGGGTCATCCGTGTGATTGACGCGGCATACCGGGGGCGACTAATCTGGGAAGCGCTTTCCCTTCGAGCAGGAAGACAGTCACCGTGGCACACAAGGAAGTCGGCATCATCGTCAACGGCGTCACCGGCCGGATGGGCTACCGCCAGCACCTGGTGCGGTCACTGCTGGCGATCCGCGACGACGGCGGCGTCGAACTGGACGGAGGCGGTCGCGTTCAGGTCCGCCCGGTGCTGGTCGGCCGCAACGCCGACAAACTCTCCGACATCGCCGCCCGGCACCAGATCGCCGACTGGAGTACCGACCTGGACGCCGCACTGGCCGATCCGGGCATCGACATCTACTTCGACACCCAGCTGACCAGCGCTCGGGTGCCGGCGGTGAAGAAGGCCATCGCGGCCGGCAAGCACGTCTACGCCGAGAAGCCGATCGCCGAGACCTCGGCCGAGGCGTTCGAGCTGATCGAGCTGGCCGAACGGGCCGGCGTCAAGAACGGCGTCGTGCACGACAAGCTGTACCTGCCGGGGCTGCGCAAGCTGGCCAGGCTGATCGACTCCGGCTACTTCGGCCGGATCCTGTCGGTCCGCGGCGAATTCGGCTACTGGGTGTTCGAGGGGGACTGGATGCCCTCCCAGCGACCCAGCTGGAACTACCGCGCCGAGGACGGGGGCGGCATCATCTCCGACATGTTCCCGCACTGGAACTACGTGCTGGAGAACCTGTTCGGCCGGGTCCAGTCGGTCTATGCCCGCGGTGTCACCCACATCGGCGAACGTATCGACGAGCACGGCAAGGCCTACCAGGCGACCGCGGACGACGCCGCGTACGCGGTGTTCGAGCTGGAGGGCGGGGCGATCGCCCAGATCAACTCCAGTTGGGACGTGCGGGTCAACCGCCGTGAGCTGGTGGAGTTCCAGGTCGACGGAACGCTGGGCAGCGCGGTGGTCGGCCTGTTCGGCGCCCGCATCCAGCCGCGGACCGCGAGCCCGCGGCCGACCTGGAACCCCGACGTCAAGGACGAGCACGACTACCTGGCCGACTGGCACGAGCTGCCGGAGACGATGCCCTTGGGCAACGGCTTCCGGGCGCAGTGGGAGGACTTCATCCGCCACGTGCTCGCTGACGGACCGCACCCCTACGACTTCCGGTCCGGGGCTCGCGGGGTCCGACTGGCGGAGCTGGCGATGCAGAGCTCGACCGACGGTCGCAGGATCGAGGTACCGGCCGAGCAGGCCACCGGAGCCGCCGCGGCAGGCGCCTGATGGTCAGCGTCACCCTGCTCGACGAGCGCGGCCGTACCCGCCGGCACGAGCTGCCGGCGGCCGCCCCGCTGCAGCGACCGGCCGGCCGGTTCGCCAGCCGGGTCGCCTATGCCGCCGCCCACGTCGTCCCGCATGCCTGGGCCGACAACGTGCCCGGGGCACCGGCCGACATCGACTGGGAGGCCACCCTCGGCTTCCGCCGACACCTGTGGTCGTGGGGACTCGGTGTCGCCGATGCGATGGACACCGCGCAGCGGAACATGGGGCTGGACGCTGTCGCCACCCGTGAACTGATCGCGCGGACCGCCGCCGAGGCGAAGGCCTGCTCCGGTTTCGACGACCCGGCCGACGCGGTGGTGGTCGGGGTCAACACCGACCAGCTCGACCAGCCGGCGGTCGGTCTGGACCAGGTGGTGGCCGGCTACCTGGAGCAGTTGCACTTCGCCCAGTCCCAGGGTGTCGGAGTGGTCTTGATGGCCAGCCGTCACCTGGCCCGCGCCGCCGGGTCGGCGCAGGACTACGTCGATGTCTACCGCCGCGTGCTGGCCGAAGCAGACCGGCCGGTGATCCTGCACTGGCTCGGCGAGGCATTCGACCCACAGCTGGCCGCCTATTTCGGTAGCAGCGACGTGGCCGAGTCGAGCCGGACCGTGCTGCAGATCATCGGTGAGCACACCGAGGTGGTGCGCGGCATCAAGATGAGCCTGCTGGACGCCGACGCCGAGATCGCGCTGCGTGACCAATTGCCCCCGGGCGTGCGGATGTTCACCGGCGACGACTACAACTACGTCGGTCTGATCGCCGGCGACGACCACCGCCATTCCGATGCGCTGCTGGGCGCCTTCGCAGCCGTCGGCCCGAGCGCCTCGGTGGCCATCCACGCCCTTGACGCCGGCGATCCCGGCCGCTACCGGGCCGTGCTCGGCCCGACCGAGCCGCTGGCCCGGCAGATCTTCGCCGCACCGACCTTCTACTACAAGACCGGTGTCGCCTTCCTGTCCTGGCTGAACGGCCACCAGCCGGCGTTCGCCATGGTCGGGGGTCTGCACAGCGCCCGCAGCCTGCCGCATCTGTCCCGGATCGTCCGGCTGGCGGGGGAAGCCAACGCGCTGACCGATCCGGAACTGGCCGCGGCGCGGTGGCACGCGATGCTGGCCCTGCACGGGATCGAGACGAACCGATGAGCCACGGACGGTTCTCCCTCAACCAGGCCACCATCAAGTACGCCTCGCTGGCCGAGGCGCTGCAGGTGTGCGTCGACGCCGGGTACGAGTCGATCGGGCTGTGGCGCGAACCCGTCGCCGAGGTCGGCCTGGACAAGGCCGCCGCGCTGGTGGCCGACTCCGGGCTGCGGGTATCCAGTCTGTGCCGGGGCGGCTTCTTCACCGCGCCGCCCGGGCCGCAACGCCGGCAGGCGCTGGAGGACAACCGGCAGGCGCTGGCCGAGGCGCATCGACTGGGAACCGACACCCTGGTGTTGGTGGCCGGCGGGCTGCCGGTCGGGGACCGGGACCTGGCCGGCGCGCGGGAACGGGTCCGGGATGCCATCGGTGAACTCGCCGACGACGCCCTGGCCGCCGGCGTCAGGCTGGCGATCGAACCGCTGCACCCGATGTATGCCGCCGACCGCGCGGTGGTCAACACGCTGGCGCAGGCCCTGGACATCGCCGAGCAGTTCCCCGCCGAGGTCGCCGGTGTCGTCGTCGACACCTACCACCTCTGGTGGGACCCGCAGGTGCTGGCCCAGATCGCCCGAGCCGGTCGGCAGCGGATCACCAGCTACCAGGTCTGTGACTGGATCACCCCACTACCCGCCGACGTGCTGCTGGCCCGCGGCATCCCCGGCGACGGGCACATCGACTTCGGCGCCTTGACCCGCGCCGTCGCCGCGACCGGCTATGCCGGCGACATCGAGGTGGAGATCTTCCACGCCGACGTCTGGAACCGCCCCTACGCCGAGATCGCCACCCTGGTCGCCGACCGCTACCACCAGCTGGTCGAACCCCACCTGACCACCCGCTGACCCCCGTCGAACAGCGCCGACCGACCCGCGTCCTGAGCTCGAAGGGGACCCCGGGGACAGCCCTCGATCACGACGGTACGGGGGCTGTTTTGTCAGTGTTCCCGTACGTGTGGCGGACCGGGTTCGGGCGGGTGATCGTCACCAACCCGGCCGGCACCCACGACCTCGGCACCGGAACCTTCGCCGACACCGTCTGGCAGACCTCGGCCGACCGCGCGCCATCCCCGGCGGCCTGACTCCCGAAGCCGACATCACCGGCCGCAAGGGGTGCGCCGGGCTTGGGGTCAGAAGGTGCGCCGGACCGCTGCGGCGGCCAGCGCGGTGAGCGCAGCGCGCCCGTCGGTGGTGATGTCGGCCCGGTCCAGCTCGGCCAGCGCCTGTTGGTGATCGTGTTCGATCATCTGCTCGACCGCCTGCCGGGCCCCGGAGCTGGTGATCACCTCCTGCAGGGCGTCGACACCGGCGGCGTCGAGGTCGGTGTCACCGAGCCGGTCCTCCAGCAGCTTCCGCCCGGTGGCGTCGGCCCGGGCGAGCGCCTGCGCGACCAGTACGGTGCGCTTGCCCTCCCGTAGATCGTCCCCGGACGGCTTGCCGGTGACCTGGCTGTCGCCGAAGACACCGAGCAGGTCGTCGCGGTACTGGAAGGCACGGCCCAGGGGCGACCCGAAAGCGGCCAGCCGATCCTGCAACCGGTGGTCCGCGCCGCCCAGGGCGGCGCCGAACTCGACCGGACGGCGGACCGTGTACCGGGCCGACTTGTACTCCACCACCCGCTCGGCCTCCTGCAGCGCCCGCTGCAACCGCCCGGTGGGATCGGCGTCCTCGTCGGGCCGGTAGTCGCGGCGATCGCGGACCTGGGCGACCAGGTCGAGGAACTGCCCGGCCATCACCTCGGTCCGCATCCGCTCCATGATCGGCAGCGCCCGATCCAGCATCGCCGGGGCCAACCCGCACCGTTGCAGCATCTCCGCCGACCAGATCAGCAGCAGGTCACCGAGCAGGATCGCGCCGGCCCGGCCGAACCCGAGCCCGTCCCCGAGCCAGCCCAGGTCGGCGTGCAGCCGTTCGAACCGGCGATGGGCCGCCGGCACCCCGCGGCGCAGATCGGAGCCATCCATCACGTCGTCGTGCACCAGCGCACTGACATGCAAGAGGTCCAGGCTGGCCGCGGCCCGGATCAGGGCCGGCCGGACCGGGCCCGGGTCGCCGGCCGCGGCGACGTAACCCCAGTAACAGAACGCCGGCCGCAACCGCTTGCCGCCGGCCGCCAGGTCGCCGGCCATCCGCCGCACCGGCCCCAGTTCGGCACCCATCGGTGCCAGCACGTCGGCCTGTCCGGCCAGAAAGGCCGCGATCGCCTCGGAGACCGCGTCGGTGAACGGGCTGCCCAGCGGCGCGGTCGGATCCGGTGGTGTCACACCGGCGAGCCTACGGTGCGGGCCCGGGCCGGTGACACGGTCGCCGCCGGAGCCTGACGGTCAGCGGCGATAGGCTTGGCGGTCATGGCCGTCCACACCCGCGCGTCGGCGCCTCTGCGGGCGCCGTCCATCGCCGACCTGCTGACGCAGAGCGACCGGCCACTGTTCTCCTTCGAACTCTTCCCGCCGCGCAACGCCGAGGAGGAACGTCGGGCCTGGCTCACCGTCCGCCGGCTCGAGGCGTTGGCGCCGGACTTCGTCTCGGTCACCTACGGCGCCAACGGTTCGACCCGGGACCGGACCATCGCCATGACCGAGCAGATCGCCGGTACCACCACGCTGCGCACGATGGCGCACCTGACCGCCGCCTCCCAGAGCACCGATCAGCTGCGCAAGGTGATCGGCTCGTACGCCGCTGCCGGGATCCGGCACATCCTGGCCATCCGGGGCGACATGCCCGGCGGCCCGACGGTGCCCTGGCAGCAGCATCCCGGGGGCGTGGCCAACGCCACCGAACTGGTGGCCATGATCGCCGAACTCGGTGACTTCTGCATCGGTGTGGCGGCGTTCCCCGACATCCATCCGCAGGTCCGCGACGCCGACCTGGACGCCCGGCTGCTGGCCGCCAAGGCACGGGCCGGGGCCGGCTTCGCGGTCACCCAGCTGTTCTTCACCCCGGCCCGCTACTTCGAGCTGGTGGACCGGGTGCGGACGATCGGCTGCGACATCCCCATCATCCCGGGGATCCAGCCGGTCACCAGGCTCAGCCAGATCCAGCGGTTCGCCGAGCTGTCCGGTGCCGAGCTTCCCGCCGACGTGGTGACCCGGCTGGAGGCGGCCGGCGACGACCCGCGACAGGTCCGTGCGGTAGGCGTGCAGATCGCCGGCGACCTGGCCGCGGAACTGTTGGCCGGTGGGGCGCCGGGGGTGCACCTCTACACGATGAACCGGTCGCAGGCTACTCGAGAGGTGTACGCCAGGCTGCGTCGCGAGTTCGGTCGAGGGTGACCAGCCGCTGGGTCGGCCGGGTCAGCGCCACGTAGAGCACCCGGCTGCCACCCGGCGACTCCTCGACGACGTCGTCGGGGGAGACCACCAGCACCCCGTCGTACTCCAGGCCCTTGGACTGCAGCGCGGTGACCACGACCAGCCGGGCGGCGTCGGAGCCGTCGATGCCGGCGACCAACCCGTCCTGGATCCGGTCGATCAACGACGGCGGGCAGATCACGCCGACGGTTCCCTCCACGGCCGTCAGCAGGTCCCGGACCGCGGCCACGGCCGCCTGTTCGAGGTTCCCGTCGGCGGTCCGCAGCTGCGGCTGCACGCCGGTGGAGCGGACGGCCCGCGGCAGGTCGGCAGCCGGATAGGCCTGTAGGGCGACACGGGCGGCGAGGTCGAACACCTCGGCCGGGCTGCGGTAGTTGGTGCTCATCCGGAACTCGCGGTGCGGGGCGTTGCCGACCACCTGCCGGATGGCGTGCTGCACCTCCTCCGGATCGGGCCACGAACTCTGTGCCGGGTCGCCGACGATGGTCCAGCTGGCGTGCTGGCCGCGGCGGCGCAGCATCCGCCATTGCATCGGCGAGATGTCCTGGGCCTCGTCCAGCAGCACGTGGGCATAGGTCTGGTAGGGCTCGGCGAACGGGTCCTCCTCCCGATGGACCGCGAGCCGGTCGGCGGTGGTGACCACCTCGCTGACCTCGTGGCCCTCCTCGTCGAGGAAGATGTTGGGTTCCTGGTCCAGTTCCGGCATCGGGCCGATCCGGTCGACGAGTTCGTCCAGCAGGGCGGTGTCGGCGACGGTCGGCTCACCGCCGGCGAAGCTCTCGGCCAGCAGCCGGCGTTCCCGGGCGTCCAGGCTGCGGGCGGCGACCCGTTCCAGGGTGAGCGGATCCGCCAACCGGGCCAGGGTGTCCTCCGCCGAAAGGTAGGGCCACCAGGCGTTGCAGAACATCCGGAAGGTGGCCATCTCGGTGACCAGTTCACCGAACTGCTGGCGATCCAGCTCGATGGTGTCCGGCTTCGATTGCCACAGCGCGTTCACCAGCGCCGACTCGGCCGCCTCCCGACCCTGGTTCACCCGGTAGCGGGACAGAACCTCGGAGCGGATCCGGGCCAGGGTGTCCGACCGCAGCACCAGCGGCTCGCCCTTGATGGTGATCGCCAGCATTCCCGGTGCGCCGTTGGGCGGCTCGGCGGCCAGCCGCTTGAGGATGCCGACCATCGCCAGCCGGCCCTTGATCACCCCGACCTCGCGGGAGTCCACCCGGTCGCCACCGAGCCGGACCACGTCGGAGGCGACCGCGCCGATCGAACGCAACGTCACCGACTCCTCGCCCAGCGACGGCAGCACCCGCTCGATGTAGTTCATGAAGACCCGGCTGGGCCCGACGACCAGGACGCCGCCGGACTCGAACCTGCGCCGGTTGGAGTAGAGCAGGTACGCGGCCCGGTGCAGGGCGACCACCGTCTTGCCGGTGCCCGGCCCGCCGGTGATCATGGTGACACCCTGGTACGGGGCCCGGATCGCCTCGTCCTGTTCAGACTGGATGGTGGCCACGATGTCGCGCATCTGCAGGCCGCGGGCCCGGGTCAACGCCGCCATCAAGGCCCCCTCGCCGACGACGACGAGGGTCTCGTCGGCCCGGTCACCGTCCAGCAGGTCGTCCTCGACACCGATCACCCGCTGACCCCGGGACCTCAGCACGCGGCGGCGGACCACATCCATCGGACGGGTCGGGGTGGCGCGGTAGAACGGCTCGGCGGCCGGTGCCCGCCAGTCGATGACCAACGGCTCGTAGTCCTCGTCGCGGACCCCGATCCGGCCGATGTAATGGGTCTCCTGGTCGGCGCGGTCGAGCCGGCCGAACACCAGACCCTCATGCTCGGCGTCGAGTGTGGCCAGCCGTTTGGCGGCCTGGAAGGCGAAGACGTCGCGCTCGTACAGGCCGGTGCCGTCCTCCTCGCGGACGTAGGAGCCGCGGTCGGAGTGGTAGCGGGCCCGGCCCTCGGTGGCCACCTGGCGCGCCGACCGGGTCGCCTCCCCGAGCCGGGTGTAGACGCGGTCGACGTGGGCCTGTTCGGCGGCGATCTCGGCCGCGATCACCTCGGGTGAGGTGCTGGGGGCGGGGCCGCCGGTCCCCGCGGTGCGGTCGCCCGGGTGCTGGGCGGAGTGCTCGGGTGTCGTCGGATGCGACGGGCGGACGGAGGTCTGCGCTGCGCTCTCACCGGGAGTTGTCAAGAAGGATCCTTACTCCGTGGGTCGAGCACGCAACTTTACTCCGCCCCCGACCGCGGCAAGGCGTCAGTTGATCATCCCGGCGGCCGCTATCGCGGCTCGAGCGGCCGATCGGGGGCGACCAGACGCTGGCAGGCATAGGCCGCCAGGGCGCCCGACAGCACCTGCTGGGACGGTTCGGCGCCACCACGGGAGTACGCCCCGGCCAGGAACAGCCCCGACACTCGGCTGGTCACCGGCGGCCGGTCCAGCCAACTGCCGAAACCACGCCAGCCGACGCCGGTCGGGTCGGTGCGGCCGGCGCGGTAGTCGTGGCCGATGCACAGGGTCCGGCTGCCGGCGGTCCGGGTCCATTCCAGCAGCGGCCCGGTACCGGACCGGTGCCGAACGGTTTCGGTCGGTCCCGCGTCCGTCCCGCGACCATCGGCCCAGTCGAGCCGGATCTCGGGGGTGATCGCCGGCGGCAGTCGGTGCAGCCGGCGGCGTTCGGACCGGGCGACCCGGCGCGGCAGCAGTCGGTCGTAGAGCTGCCGGGCGTCGCAGCAGGCGATCACCGCGTCCGCCGTCAGCGACCCGTCGGTGCTGTCGACCGCGGGCGGGTCGACGCGGACGCCGACCGCACGCACACCGGTGCGCAGTTCGACCCGTCGCAGCTGCAGCCGCTGCTCGAGCAGGCCGACCATGGTGGCGCCGGAGCCGGCGGTCCAGCGGCCGAAGGTGCGGTCCAGGTAGAGCTGGACGGCGTGGAAGGCCGGTGTCCGGTCCGGCGTCGAGCCGGCCCGGTAGGCGAGGTCGCCGACGATCGTGGCCAGCTGCGGCTGTTCGAGCCGGCGGGCCAGCCCGGCGAGGGTCTGGTGGTGCCACAGCCGGTGGCGTACGGGTCGGCCGAGCTGGCGGCGGTCGGTCAGTTCGGCCTCGATGCCGAGCGGTCTCAGCGCCTGCCAGACGTCGCCGAGGCCGTCGACCAGGGCCTGCCACCGGTCCGCGGCCGGCCGGCCCCAGCGCGCGGTGATCGCGGCATGCTGGTCGCCGCGGCCGATCGGCAGCACGAACTCGGTGCCGTCGGCGAACACGTGCCGGGCCGGCGCGGCCGGCACCAACTCCTCGCCGGTGCGGGCGAACTCCGCCTCCAGCGCCCGGCCGCTCTTGCGGAACAGGTCCCGCCACGGGGCCGGGAAGGAGAAGATCGGCGGGGCCATGTCGACGACCGTGCCGTTCAGGTCCACCGGCGCCCAGGCGCCGCCGATCCGGTCCCGCGCCTCCAGCACGGTGACCCGGTGACGGGCCTTCGCCAGCCGGGCCGCGGCCGCCAGACCGGCCAGCCCCGCCCCGATCACCACCACCGATGCCACGTCGGCAGAGCCTAGCCGGCGGTCGGCCGCAGCATTGCAGCGGCAGCGGGACCGGCCGGCGCCGGTCAGACGGTCGCCGGCAGCTCCGCGTTCAGGCGGACGGGCAGCGACTTCAGGCCGTACACGATCGACAACTCCTGGAAGGACAGCTCGCCGGGTTCCACCGCCAACTCCATGTCGGGGAACCGCCCGGCCAGCGCCACGAACGCCGCCCGCAGCTCCATCCGGGCCAGCTCGGCCCCGACGCAGCGGTGCAGCCCGTACCCGAAGGCGACGTGCGACTGGGCCGGATTGCGGTGCGGGTCGAATCGGTCGGGATCGGCACCGAACACGGCCGGGTCGCGGTCGGCGCCGCTGAGGGAGACCAGAATCGGGTCGCCGGCCTTGATCCGGCGGCCGCCGAGGAGGTGGTCGTGGCGGGCGAACCGGGGAAAACCGATCTGTACCACCGTCAGGTAACGCAGCATCTCCTCCACGACGGCGTCGACGGTCTCCGGATGCCGGGCCAGTAGCCCGATCGTCTCCGGGTTGCGCAGCAGCGCCAGGGCGCCCAGGGACAGCATGCTGACCGAGGTCTCGTAGCCGCCGGTGAAGACGCCGTCGGCCAGCCCGGCCAACTCGCGGTCGGTGATGTCGGCGCCGTGATCCTTGATGATCTGGCCGATCAGCCCGTCACCGGGTTCCCGCCGCTGCTGCTGGACGGCCTCGATCAGGTAGGTCTTGGACTCCGCCCCGGCACCCAACGCACCCATGCCGCCGCTGGTGACATCGAATCGGGCCGGCCCCAGTTCGAGGAACGGCGTTCGATCCTGCACCGGCAGGCCGAGCAGGTCGCAGATCACCGTGAACGGGATCGGGAAGGCGAAATCGGTGACCAGGTCGACCACCGGTCCCCGGACGGCGATCTCGTCCAGCTGCTGCTCGACGGTCGCGCTGATCTTCGGTTCCAGCCGCTGCAACCGACGCCGGGTGAACTCCGGGGTCAGGATCCTGCGCAGCCGGGTGTGGTCGGGTGGATCGGTGAAGCCGAGACCGCCGATGTCGTGGGCGTCGGAGGTCTGTTGGTTGCCCACATAGGGCCGGACGTCGTTGCTGTAGCCGTCCCGGTCGCCCAGCACCTGCTTGGCCTCGGCGTAGCCGGACACCATCCAGACGCTCAGCCCGAACAACTTGCCGAGCCGCGTCACCGGCTCGCCGGCCCGCCGCTCGGCCAGCTCCGGGACCGGGTCCATGCCGTTACGCAGGAACGGCAGCCGGAACGGCTTCGGCACCGCCGACAGTTTGGACAGGTCCAGTTGGCCGCCGGTACGCGCGAGCATGCGCCGTCCGAGCCAGGAGCGGAGCGTCGATCTCAGACCCATCGTCATCCAGTTCCATCGGGCCACCGGCGCGGTCGGTCCGGCGGCGGGATCTGCGCCCGGCCACGTGCCGACCGCGGCGTTCCAGCCAGTCCGACCCTACTTGGCGGTGGTGATCATTCCGGCCGGGCGCGCGCTGTGACCTGGCGCACTACGGTGGGGCCCATGACCGATGTCACGCCGACCGATGTCGCGCCCGGGCTGGCGCCGGTGGCCGAGGACTGGCAGCGGGCGCTCTGCGTGGTGGCCCATCCCGACGACATGGAGTTCGGTACCTCGGCGGCAGTGGCCCGCTGGACCGATCAGGGCAAGTCGGTCGTCTATGCGATGGTCACCAGCGGTGAGGCCGGCATCGACGGGTTGGCTCCCGCGGAGTGCCGCGAGATCCGTGAGGCCGAGCAGATCGACTCGGCGCGCCTGGTCGGTGTGGACCGGGTGGACTTCCTGGGCCAACCCGACGGTGTGCTGGAGTACGGCGTGGCGCTGCGGAAGGTGATCTGCGCCAGTATCCGAGAGCACCAACCCGAGATCGTCATCACCGGGAACTTCCATGATCGGTTCGGGCCGGGGATGCTGAACCAGGCCGACCACATCGCAACCGGTCGGGCCGTACTGGACGCCATCCGCGACGCGGCCAATCGTTGGGTCTTCTCCGACCAGGTGGAGGCGGGGCTGGAGCCCTGGCACGGCGTCCGGCAGTTGTGGGAGGCCGGCTCGCCGGAGCCCACCCATGCGGTGGACACCTCCGATCATCTCGACCGTGGCATCGCCGCGCTGGCCGCGCACCAGGCCTACCTGGACGGACTGGACTTCCACATCGACCCCGAGGAGTTCCTCGAAGGTCTGGCCCGACAGGTCGGCGCCCGCTTCCGGACCCGGTTCGCCACCTCCTTCGAGGTGTACTCCTTCATTCCCGACATCGAGACCGAACAGCAACTCTGAGCCGGCGTCTACCGCCGGCCGCCGCCGGACCCGGCTTTTGTCAGCGGCCGGTTGTACTCTTCAAGATGTCGAAAGGCTGTTCGATTTTCTCGCCCGGCCCTCGAATCCGCTTTCCGCGGACGGGCATCAGCCCGTGCCTGTGACCGGGCGGGTGACCGGACAGCTGACGATGGCGCCGTGTTCGCGGCACGGTGCAGACCGGGCCGCTCCGGCCGGACGGACCTCGACCCCCGCCCGGCCGGAGCTTCCGACGCGCATCAACGACTCGACGACCGGTGCCCGGCTGTGGGGGAGGGGCTGAGAGACTGTGCAGACAGGGCTGATCGACGCGGCACAGGAGGATCACCATGGCCGAGCACCGGCGCCCCCACCGGAACCGGTCGGTCGCCGACGCGTTCCTGGTCGACCTGGTGTCGGGCCAGATACGGCGTTGGCAGCAGCGGCGCGGGATCGACGATTACCGTGTCGTCGACCTCGGCGGCGGCACCGGAACCTTCGCGATCACCCTGGCCGAGGCCGGCCACCCGGTGACGGTGATCGATCCGAGCCTGGACGCGCTCGCCTCGCTGCAGCGCCGGACGGCCGAACGCGGTCTGGGCGACCGGCTGCGCGGGGTGCAGGGCGACGCGGCCGACCTGCTGGGCCTGCTCGGCGCGGCGTCGACCGACGTGATGATCTGTCATCGCACGCTGGAGGTGATCGACGACCCGGCGACGGCACTGACCGCGATGGGCGAGGTGGTCAGGCCGGGTGGGCTGCTCAGCGTGCTGGTGCCGCAGCGGCGGGCCACGGTGTTGTCCCGGGTACTGCAGGGCCATGTTGCCGCGGCCCTGGAGGCCATGGACGACCCGGCCCGCTTCGATCTGGAGGACGTCGTCGCCCTGATCGAGCAGGCGGGCTTCACCGTGGACGAGATCGACGGGATCGGCGCACTGGTCCAGCACGTGCCGGTGGCGGTCATCGAGTCCGAGCCGGGTGTCGCCGACCAGTTGTACGCGCTGGAAACGCGGATCAGCCGCGACCCGGCCTTCCGGGCACTGGCCCCGTGGGCCCACATCAGCGCCTGGCGCTGACCGGCCCGGCCTCGCCGCGGCGGGCGGGCGTGCCGTGAGCGTGATCATGCACGTCGACATGGACGCGTTCTACGCCTCCGTGGCGCTGCGGCACCGACCTGAGTTGTGGCAGGTGCCGGTGATCGTCGCCGGCGCGCACCGCAGTGTGGTGCTGGCGGCCAACTACCCGGCCCGCCGTCTCGGCATCAGCTCGGGGATGCCGGCGATGCGGGCTCGGCGACTGGTGCCGGAGCTGGTCACGGTGGCTCCGGACCACGACGCCTTCGCCCAGGTCTCGGCCGGCATCTTCGCCATCTTCGACACCATCACCTCGCGGGTCGAGCGCGGCTCTATCGAGGAGGCGTTCCTGGACGTCACCGGGTCCCTGCGCCGGCTGGGACCGCCGGCAAGCATCGGCGAACGGATCCGGGCCGCGGTGGCCGACGAACAGAAGATCACCTGCTCGGTGGGCATCGCCCCGACCCGGTTCGTCGCCAAGATGGCCTCCCGGCAGGCCAAACCCGACGGGTTGATCGAGGTGGCCGCGGACCGGGTCGCCGACTTCCTGCACCCGCTGCCGGTGGAGCAGATGTGGGGCGTCGGCCGGTCCACCGCCGACGCGCTGCACCGACTCGGCATCGTCACCGTTGCCGATCTGGCCCGGATGCCCCGGTCTGTGCTGCAACACCGGTTCGGTCCCCGCGCCGGCGCCGTACTGGCCGACCTGGCCTGGGGCCGCGACGGCCGCCGGATCACCCTGGGCGCGCGGGAACACAGCACCGGCGCCCAGGAGACGTTCGCCGTCGACACCGCCGACCCGGTGGTGATCGAACGGGAACTGCTGCGGATGTCGGCGACGGTGGCCCGGCGGCTGCGCCGGGCCGGGCAGCTGGCTCGGACGGTGAGCATCTCCCTGCGCTACGCCGACTTCCAGGTCGTCAACCGGTCCACCGTGCTGTCCACACCATCGGACGTGACCGGCGAGCTCCACGTCGCCGCGACCGCGCTGTTCGCCGGTCTGGCCCGTCGGGGCCGCCGGATCCGCCGCGTCGGCGTGCGCGCCGAGCAGCTGATCGCTGCCGACCGGGCCGACCGGCAACCCCGGCTCACCGATCCCGAGCGAGGGTGGCGCGAGCTCGAGTTCGCGATGGACGCCGCCGGTGAACGATTCGGCCGGACCGCCGTGCAGCGGCTCGCTCTGCTGGGCAGCCCCGTCGATACGGCGAAGGAGCCACCGCCGTCCGGCACGGCCGGCGCCGACCGCCGATGACCCGGACGAACCTTGCCCCGCCGGGGTGCTGGGACGTATGGTCAGCGCCACATCTCAAGCGATCGATGTGGATCGTTCCGACTTCCCCGGGTGGTTCCGGCCGTGCCGGACCAGGGGCCGGATGAGGGGTTTACCGGTTGAGGTTTCCCCGCTCCCCGGTGACGCCTAGACTGGTCGGCACATCCACGGACTGCGTGGACGAGGCGGACACTCAGACAGTGGGAGGTGGCCCATGGCCCTCTCAGATGAAGAAGAGCGACTTCTCCATCAGATGGAGGCTGCGCTCGCGGCCGACGACCCCAAGCTGTCGCACGCCCTCAGCGGCGGGGGCAGCCGTCGGGTGCACCGCCGGCGAGCCGCCGTCGCCGGTGTCAGCTTCTTCGCCGGGCTGGCGTTGCTGATCCTCGGGATGTCCACCAACATCTTCTTCAGTGTGCTGGGTTTCGTCATCATGCTGGCCGCCGCCGTCACCGCCATCTACGCCTGGCAGCACGTCAACGACGCCCCGGCCGACACCGGGCGTACCGACCGCCCCAAGGCTCCGCAGTCCGCTCCGAACGGCCAGGGCTTCATGGATCGGATGGAGGAGCGCTGGCGCAAGCGCCGCGACGAGTCCGGCTTCTGAGCCGCCCGGCCCTCTCCCGGCGCCGATTTCCGGCTGACCCGCGGGGCTGCGGCGTCAGCGCCGGCGGCGGAAGACCGACCTCGGCAGGACCGTCATAGCGACCCTCGACCGCCAGGAGCGGTCGGCGACCAGTCCTCGTCGGATCGTGCGCACCAGCCCGGGCACCTCGGCGGCCGCCGCGACGTCGGTGAACCTTTGGGCATACCGCTCCTGCTCGACCAGGACGCCGAGCCGGCTCAGCGCCTGCCGGGTCGATGGATCGGTGGACCGGCCGATCGCGGCGCTGATCTGGCGGGGTGATCCCGTGGGCCAGCGTCGACGCAGATCCCCGACCGTGTCCCTGACCTCGGCCCAGCCGGCCTCCACCCGGTCGCCGGGACCGTGACTGCCGCGCTCGAGCCGAGCACTGCGGCGACTGATCCGGACTGCGGCCGGCGCGACCAACAGGACCAGCAGCGCCAGTCCGGCGCCGGCGCCCACGGCCATGCTCCGCCAGTCCCCGGTCGGGGTCGTCGTCGGACCGGGCCCGCGCGTGGTGCCGGTCGGGTCCCGCGGTTGCCGGCCGGCCTGCGGCTGCAGCGTCGGCTGGGGCACGTCGGGCAGGTTCGTCGGGCTGTCACCGGCTTGATCGGCTCGCGGTGCGGTCCAGTCCGGCGCCGAGCCGGTCACCAGGGACGGTGTCGGCTCGTACCGCACCCAGCCGTAACCGCTGAAGTACAGCTCCGGCCAGGCATGGGCGTCCCGCGTCGTGACCGTCCAGACGTCGCCGTGCCGGGTGCCGGGCAGGAAGCCCACCGCCACCCGGCTGGGAATGCCGACGATCCGGGCCAGCAGGGCCATCGAGGCGGCGAACTGCTCGCAGTAGCCGTGCCGGTCGTTGAAGAGGAAGTTCTCCAACGCCTGGTAGCCGCTACCCGGCCGCGGATCGGTGCTGTAGGTGAAATTGTCCGGATTGCGGAGGTAGGCCTGGATCGCCGCCGCCTTGCCCGCGGCCGAGCGGGCATGCGTGGTGATCCGACCGGCCAGCCGGATCAGGTTGCGCGGCAGGTTGTCCGGCACGGCGGTGGTCAGCGAGGCATCCGGGGGGTCGCCGGAGATGACGTCGTTCAAGGTCGCCGGGTCCGGATCGATGTCCTCGCTGACCACGGTGTAGTCGAGGTTGCGGGTGGCCTGGTCCCGCGGGCTGTGGCGATCGGCGGAGATGACCACCAGCGAGTTCGGGTCGTAGCCCCACCGGCCGCCGGCATCGAAGCTGCGCGGGGCGAACGGCAGCGGCAGGTACTCAGTGGAGAAGTCACCCATCCGGATGGTGGTCCGACGCTCCTTCACCGGCTCGGTCAACCCCGGCGGCTGCGGTAGCTGCGAGCCGGGATCGATCGAGGTCGGGGCGTTCTGCCATCCGGCCGCGCTGAACGCCGGTAGCGATGCCATCCGCAGGTAGACCCCGCCCGGGCGGTCGGTCCGGTAGGTGAGCACCACCCGGTCCGCCGGCAGCGTGAGGTTGCGTTTCAGGTCAAGGGTCGGATCGGAGAGCCGCAACGGCCCGCCGCTGCCGGCGCTGCCCTCACCGAAACCCCAGCCACCGAGCGTCAGGGTCGGCAGCGAGGCGGCCGCGACCAGGCTGGCCACCACGGCCGGCACCGCGACATAGGTGGCTGCCCGCCACACCACTGAGCCCGGGACCGTGCCCCCGGAGGTGTCGCGGCTGAGGCCCCGGGTCCAGCGGGCGTTCCGGTTCAGGCCGTCGGCGATCAGGATGGCCAGGTAGCCCACCGCGATGCACAGGAACGCGCCGGCACCGGTGTCGGTGCCCAGCCCGATCGCCGGAACCAGGAAGACGGCCAACGGCGGCCCCAGTCCGAGGGCCGGCTTGCGGAAGGTCACCACCAGCAGATCGGTGAGGATCGCCATCGCCCCGAGCGACACCAGGAAGACGAAGCGGACCCCGTCGTCGGGGGTCATCGGTGCCGATTCGGTCCGCATGTGCTCGGCAGCCGTGCCGAACAGGGCACCGACGCGTTCGGCGAAACCCGTCGACGGGTCCTGGATCATCCGCGACGACACCAGCGTCGCGAACCCGGTCAGGGCGATCAGCTGTCCGGCCAGAGCGCCGACCGAGCCGGCCGGTGTACGTCGACTGATCAGGCCGATCCCCGCGATGACGATGATGAGCAGCCAGCTGATGCCCAGGTAGGAACTGTCCTGGGTCAGCGGCTGCAGCGTGAAGCAGGCCAGGATCATGGCGACGGCCACGCCGATCGCGGACCGGTCGGTGGAACGCATCATCCCGCCGCCTCACCGGCCGGCACCGGGGTTGCGGCCGGCTGCCGGGCTCGAGACAGGGTCCCGTCGGTGAGCCGCGCCCAGGCATCGGCAACCGACATCCGGCCGGTGACCCGCACCACCCGCCAGCCCTCCGCGGTGAGCAGTCGCGCCGTCTCCTCCAGATCGGCGGGGCGATGGGCGGCATCGAACCGGCCGACGGAGCCGGCGCCCTCCGGTCGGGACCCGGCGCCGGCGGCAGCCGCAGCGGACACTCGGCTGCCGCGGCGCCGCGCCGCGGGATCGTCGAAGCTGTCGACGTCCAGCAGCAGGGCCAGCCCCTGGGTGCGCTGTCGACGGGTCCGCAGCAGTGCGTGGGCGTCGTCGGGGGAGAGCCGGCCCATCACCGCGACCACCAGCTCGCCGGAGTGGTCCAGCGACGCCGCCTGCAAGGCGTAGCGCAGGCTGAACGTGCGGCGCGGCCGCAGGTCGGTCAGCCGCGAGACCAGCAGGTCGGAGGTGGCCGTCCGGTTCGTCGCGGCGTCGGCGCCGAGGTCGACGGGACCGTCGGCCTCGTGTACCGACAGCCGGTAGCCGTCCTGGATGAACCGCAGGCCGATCGACGCGGCTGCCGAGACCGCCCATTCCAGCGAGTTGTGCACGCCGGTACCGGCATGGGATCCCGACCGGGAGTCCAGGATGATTCGCGCTGCCGGATCCCAGGACTGTTCCTCCCGGCGCACCATCAGGTCGCCCCGACGGGCCGTCGACCGCCAATGCACCCGGCGCACGTCATCACCGTGGCGGTACTCCCGGATCAGCACGTCGTCGGCGCCGACCACACCGATGCGTTGCGGCTGTGACTCGCCGGAGCTGCCGGTGCCGCCACTGGTCGGCAGCGAGGTCAACGGCACAAGTTGCGGGGTGACGAGCACCTCGGTGCTGGTGTTGAACCGCTGATCGCGCCGGACCATGCCGAAGGCGTCCTCGGTGCGGACGGTCAACGGGCCGCAGCGCCAGCGTCCGCGAACCCGGCCGATCAGCGGATAGTCCAGTTCCCGCCGCCAGCTCAGGCCGGCCCGATCGATCGTGAACCGGGGCTGCTCGCCGAGTTCGGGCGGCACCTGGTCCTCCAGCATCACCATCCCGATGGGCAGCCGGCTCTGCAGTCCGAGGGTGATCCGGCCGACCAGTGGCGAGCCGAGTTGGATCCGCTGCGGTACCACCGTGCGCCGCGCCGACAGCCGTAGCCTGGCCACCGACACCAACACCAGGGAGATCAGCGGGACCGCGACCAGCAGTAGGCCGACGCGAGCGACGTCACGTTGTCCGGCGGCCATCGCCACCAGCACGGTGGCGATGCCGGCCAGCAGGGTCAGCCGGCCGCGCAGGGTGAGCAGGCCCACGAACCGCCGGTCCTCGAGGTCGGCCCGTTCGGGCCGTTCGCCGGTCATCTCCGGTCGGGCACTGCCACGGCGCGGACCGCGGCGGCGATGATGTCCTCGACACCGCGCCGGGCCAGTTGGGCCTCTGTCGACAGCAGCACCCGGTGGGCCAGCACCGGCCCGGCCAGGGTGCTGACGTCGTCGGGGCTGACGTACTCCCGGCCGTCCAGCGCGGCCCTGGCACGGGCCGCCCGGAGCAGGTGCAGGGTGGCCCGGGGTGAGGCGCCCAGCCGGAGGTCGCGGCTGCGTCGGGTCGCGGTCACGACGCCGACGATGTAGTCCTTGACGGCCGGGCTGACGTAGGTCTGCTGGGCTGCCCTGATCAGCCCGCGGACGGTGGCGGCGTCGGTGACCGGCCGGAGTTCGGTCAGCGGGTCGGCCGAGCCGTGGGCGTCCAGCATGTCCAGCTCCGAGGCCGGGGTCGGATAGCCCATCTCGATCCGGGCCATGAACCGGTCCCGCTGCGCCTCCGGCAGCGGATAGGTGCCCTCCATCTCGATCGGGTTCTGGGTGGCCACCACCATGAACGGGGTCTGCAGGCGGTAGGTGGTGCCGTCGACGGAGACCTGGCCCTCCTCCATCGCCTCCAGCAGGGCCGACTGCGTCTTGGGTGAGGCCCGGTTGATCTCGTCCCCGACGACGATGTTGGCGAAGATGCCACCCGGCTTGAACTCGAACTCGCGGCTCTCGGCGTTGAACACCGAGACACCGGTGATGTCGGACGGGAGCAGGTCGGGGGTGAACTGCAACCGGCGGACCGAGCAATCGATGGATCGGCCGATCGCCTTGGCCAGCATGGTCTTGCCGACCCCGGGCACGTCCTCGACGAGCAGGTGGCCCTCGGCCAGCAGCACCATCAGCGCCAGGTCGACCGGGGCGCGCTTGCCCTCGATGACCTGTTCGATGGCCGTGCGGACCGCGGTCATCACCTCGACGACGTCGTCGAGCCGGTAGCCGGCGGGGTCCGGCTCGGAACGGGAGTGGCCGTTGGTCACCGGCCTGGTGGGCGCGTCCGCGGCCCGGTCCGACGTACCGACGACGACCTCGTCGTACGCCCCGGCCTGGCCCTGGGATCTCAAGCTCACGCGATGTCCTTCCGCTGCGGCGGCGCCCCCGGCCGCCCGCACGGATCGCCTACGGCCGGGTGGTCCGACCGCGACCCTGCCGGCGTTGGTATCCGACAGGACGCCGGCGACGACGTTTCGGCGACGCAGTTCTGCGCGGTGCGGCGATCTGCGAGCTACATGCTATGCGCCGCTACCCAGCCGTGCAGCGGGTCGGCGGCGGGTGCCCTGACGTCGGCCGCAGCGTTGCGAGGATCGGCTGCTCGGGCCGACGCGAGGTCGGACCTGGGATCACGGTGTGGCGGTGGTGGGGGGCGGGTGGGGCGAAAACTATGCTGGGTGGAGCAAAGTGGAGTACAGTGGCGCGAAATGGAGGGCAACGGGTCGAAATGAGGCAGTCGGGATCCGTGCTGGAGCTGGGAGGTGTGCGCCGTGTTCCTCGGTACGCACACTCCGAAACTCGACGACAAGGGCCGACTGATCCTTCCGGCGAAGTTCCGGGAGGAACTGGCCGACGGACTCGTGGTCACCAGGGCGCAGGACCGATGCCTGGCCATCTATCCGACGGCCACCTTCATCGAGATGACGAAGTCGATCTCCCAGGCCCCGACCAGTGTCAAGCAGGTCCGCGACTTCCAGCGGATGCTCGCCGCCGGGGCCTCGGACGAAACCCCGGACAAGCAGGGCCGGATCACCATCCCGCAGCAGCTCCGGGCCTACGCCGGCCTGGAGACCAACGTGGTGGTGGTGGGTGCGATCAACCGGGTCGAGGTCTGGGACGCGGGTGCCTGGCAGGAGTACTCCGCCGAGCAGGAGCCGGCGTTCGCGGAGATGAACGAAGAGGTGTTCCCGGGCCTGTGACAACCGACGCAGGCCCGGACCGTAGGTCCCCGTAACGGGGTGCACGGCTCGTGCCATCAGGCTTCAGTCCGTGGGTCTGACTCCCTGGCGCACCTTCCCCGGCGCCAGGTAGGACTTCCCACAGATCCCGGACTGAAACCCGAGGGCACGAGCCGGGCAGCAGGAACTCGGACGAGTTCGGATGAATCTGGGGTCGAGATGGCAGCAGTGGGTGGCACCGCGACGCGGGAGCGCGACCTCGATGGCTGACGCCGTACACGTCCCCGTGATGGTGGAGCGGATCACCGCTCTGTTGGCTCCCGCGCTGCAGCCGAGTCCGGGAACCGACACGGCGGCGCCGGTCCTGGTCGACTGCACGCTCGGTCTCGGCGGCCACGCAGCTGCGCTGCTGCAGGCCTGCCCCGCGGCCCGGTTGATCGGCCTGGACCGCGACACCGATGCGCTCGCGGTGGCATCGGACCGGCTGGGTCCCCACGCCGACCGGATCGACCTGGTGCACGCGGTCTACGACGAGCTGCCCGACGTGCTCGCCGACCGGGGCATCGCCGCTGTCCAAGCCGTCCTGCTGGACCTGGGGCTGTCGTCACTGCAGATCGACCGCACCGAACGGGGCTTCGCCTACGCCCAGGAGGGGCCGCTCGACATGCGGATGGACCGGACCCAGCCGCTGACCGCAGAGGACGTCGTCAACGACTACTCCGCCGAGCAACTCGCCCGGATCCTGCGTGACTGGGGAGAGGAACGCTACGCCCACCGGATCGCACGGGCGATCGTGGCCGAACGCGCCGCCGACCGGATCACCGGCTCGGCCCGGCTGGTCCGGATCATCGCCGGCGCCGTGCCGCAGGCCGCCCAGCGGACCGGCGGCCATCCCGCCAAACGCACCTTCCAGGCCCTGCGGATCGAGGTGAACGCAGAACTGACCGCGCTGCGTGGAGTCCTGCCCGGTGCGGTCGCCGCTCTCGACCTCGGCGGTCGCATCGCCGTGCTGGCCTACCACTCCCTGGAGGACCGGCTGGTCAAACAGACGCTGCGGTCGGCCTCCAGCAGCCGGGCTCCCCGGGACCTGCCGGTGGTCCCCGCCGGGATGGGACCCGAGCTGCGGCTGCTGACCCGCGGCGCCGAGCGACCCGACGAGCAGGAGTCCGCGGCCAACCCGCGGGCCCGCTCGGCCCGGCTCCGCGCTGCCGAACGGATCGCGCCGGCGTCGGGACAGGCGGCATGACCGACCCGAGGGGTGTCCAGCCGCGACCGGCCGCGGACGACCCGACCAGCGCCGACGGCACCGTCCGGACCAGCACCGTCCGGACCAGCACCGTCCGGACCAGCACCGTCGAAACCAGCACCGTCCGGACCAGCACCGTCGAAACCAGCACCGTCGAGAGCACCGAGGAGGCGAGCCGATGAGCGCACTGTGGGCCGATACCCGGCCGGACCGGGCCGAAGGCCGAGCCAGCACAACGCCGATCCGCCGGCCCGTCCTGCTCCAGGGCGGCGCAGCCCACGGCCGGCTGGGCCGGGTGCCGTTCGTGCTGGTGCTGATGGCGCTGTTCGGCGTCGGCATGGCCGGCCTGCTGGCCCTCAACACGACCCTGCAGGGGCAGGCCTTCCAGGCCCGCACGCTGCACAGCCAGGCCAACCAGCTCACCTACCGGCAGGCTGCCCTGGAACGACAGGTCGACAGCCTGCGATCGATCGACAATCTCGCTGCACGGGCCTTCGGAATGGGCCTGCGGCCCGACCCGGAACCCGGATTCGTGCAGCTGCCCGAGGGCAGGGTGATCGGTCATCCCACCCCGGTGACCGGTCACGAAGTGCCGGGGCTGGTCAAGACCCCGGAGCAGATCAAGGCCAAGCGCGAGGCGGCCGCAGCCAAGAAGAAGGCCGCCGCGGCCAAGCGGCAGGCTGATGCGGCGCGCCGGCAGGCCGAACGCCAGCAGGCCGGCGGTGCCCCGACCGGCACCGGACAGAACAGCACGAGCAACCACGGCGGACAGGGCTGATCGACAGTGGGCGAGCGACGAGAGCACCCGGCCAAGCGGATCACGACGGGCAGCCGGAGCGGCCGCCCGAGCGGTTCGGGCACCACCCGGACGAGCCGGACCGATCGAACGAGCCGGACCGATCGAACGACCCGGACCGATCGAACGACCCGGACCGATCGAACGACCCGGACTCGAACGACCCGGACGTCCCGGACCGATCGGACGACCCGGGCGCCGCGGCCCGGCGCCGACCGCCGGCCGCCGACCCGACCCGCGCCCGGCCCGACCGAGCGGGCTGCCCGCCGCGCCGAGCGGCGCCGGACCCGCAAGCCGCTGCGCATCCCGCTCGGATCGGGGACCCGGCGGGTACGGATCATCGGCATCGCGATGGCGTTCGCCATCTCGATCTGTGCCGGTCGGCTGCTGCAACTGCAGGGTTTCGACTCCGCGGCCTACGGGGCGATCGCCGCCGCCGACCTGACCACCACCACACCGCTGCTGCCCGCCCGCGGCGAGATCACCGACCGCAACGGCATCACGTTGGCCGGCACGGAGCCGGCAGTCGACATCACCGCCGATCCGACCCTGACCAGCCAGGACTGTGCCAAGTCCTACTTCGGTGACCTGTGCGGCCTGGCCCAGGCAACCCGGATCGCCCAGATCATCGGTTCGCACACCCACATCGACGAGCAGCAGACGATCGCCACCCTGATGCGCCACGACACCCGATTCGCCTACGTGAAGAAGAAGGTGCCTGCCGACGTCTACACCGACATCGCCGACGCACTCGACCAGGAGAACCTGCCCGGCATCTACCGGGAGAACGACCCGATCCGCACCTACCCGGCCGGCAACGTCGGGTCCAACGTCATCGGCTTCGTCGGCGCCGACAACAAGGGTCGTGCCGGTCTGGAGTACGCCCTGAACCCCTCGCTGAGTGGGGTGGAGGGCAAGGAGTCCTACGAGAGCGCCCCCAACGGCAGCCGGATCCCGCTGGGCCAGAGCAGCGTCACCCCGGCCAAGAACGGCGTCAACTACCAGCTCACCATCGACTCCGGTCTGCAATGGGTGGTCCAGCGCCGGCTGGATGCGGCGGTCACCACGGCGGGCGCCAAGGACGGGATGGCCATCACCATGGACGTCACCAACGGCCAGATTCTGGCCATGGCCCAGTCGCCGGGCTACAACTCCGCCGACCCGGGTGCGGCGAAACCGGCGGATCTCGGCAATCGGGTCGTCAGCCACCTGTACGAGCCCGGCAGTGTGGAGAAGGTCCTCACCTCGGCCGCGCTGATCGATAGCGGCACCACCGATCCGGAGACCAAGGTCCGGGTGCCCTCGACCATCGCCTCCGGCGGCGGCCGGATCAAGGACGCCGAAGCACACGGAACCGTGCACTACCGGATGCGCGGGGTCATCGCGAACTCGTCCAACATCGGTACCGTGCTGATGGCGCGGCAGATGGACAAGGCCACCCTCCGCGGCTACCTGTCCCGGTTCGGGCTGGGCCGGCCGACGGGCATCGAACTGCCCGGCGAGGCGTCCGGGATGCTGCCACCGGCCGACATGAAGGACTACAGCCGCGACCAGATCGCATTCGGCCAGGGCCTGTCGGTGACCGCGGTCCAGGAGGCCTCGGCGATCGCCGGCATCGTCAACGGCGGCGTCTACCACACGCCGTCGGTGATCGAATCGGCCAGCAACGCCGACGGCACGCCGGTGCCGGTCGACCACCCCTCCGCGCGCCGGATCATCTCCGCCGACACGTCGGCCAAGGTGCGCGACCTGATGCAGGCCGTCGTCACCCACAACGCGGTCAGCCAGCAGTACCTGATGCTGGACCACTACAGCAGTGGCGGCAAGACCGGCACCGCGCAGCGGTACAACGCCGGTTGCGGCTGCTACCGCGGCTACGTCACCTCGTTCATAGGTTTCGCCCCGCTGGACAACCCGAAGATCCTCACCTATGTGGTGATCGACGATCCCAAGTACGGCGACAGCGGCACCGGGACCGCCGGGCCCGCCTACGGAGACATCATGGACTTCGCCCTGCCGCGGTACGGCATCGTGGTGGACCAGAAGGACAAGCAGGCCGGCGCCGCGAAGATGAACCGCCCGCTGGAGTGGTGACCGGCCCGGTGATTGCCCGAACGGCTCCGGGCGCGGGTAGCGTCGGCGCCGTGCCCGCCACCCCCGCCGCGGCGACCGCCGGACCATCGCTGCGTCCGGCGACGACCCGACCGTTCCCCGTCGACCGGTTGGCCGCCCTGCTGGGTGCCGACGTCGGCGCCGGAGATCCGGCCGCCCGCGCGGTGACGGGCGTCGCCTTCGACTCCCGCTCGGTCCGTCCCGGCGATCTGTACGTCGCGCTGCCGGGGGCACGGACCCACGGCGCCCGGTTCGTGTCGTCGGTGCTCGCCGCCGGCGCGGCCGCGGTGCTGACCGACCCGGCCGGCTCAGCCATGGCGGCCGGAGCGGCGGTCGAGGATGCTGCCGCCCGGACGACCGCGGAGCTGCCGGTGTTGGTGGTGGCGGACCCGCGGGCGGCGATGGCCGTCGCCGCAGCCGAGGTGTACGGCCGACCCGCCGCACGACTGACGATGATCGGTGTCACCGGAACCAACGGCAAGACCACCACCGGCTACCTGCTGGCCGCCGGGCTGCGAGCCGCCGGCCGCCGGTGCGGACTGATCGGGACGCTCGGTTACTTCCTGGACGGCCGGGAACTGGCCGGCGACCGGACCACGGTCACCACCCCGGAGTCGCCGGACCTGCAGGCGCTGCTGGCGCTCATGGTCGAACAGGGCGCCGAGGCGGTGGTGATGGAGGTGTCCTCGCACGCCCTGGCACTGGACCGGGCCGACCAGATCTGCTTCGACGTGGCGGGCTTCACCAACTTCGGCCGCGACCACCTGGACTTCCACGGCACGGTGGAGGCCTACTTCGAGGCCAAGTCCAGCCTCTTCACCGCCGAGCACGCCCGCCGGGCGGTGATCAACATCGACGACGCGCGCGGGCCCGACCTGGTCGCGCGCGCCGAGGCGGACGGGTTGGACGTGGCGACGATCGGCTTCGCCGCCGCCCGGGATCCGGTCCGCGACCACTACCGCTGTCTGGGCCACGACCCGACCGGGGACCCGGTCGCGGTGCGCCTCGACACTCCGGGTGGCCCGGTGGACTTCGGGCTGGGACTGCCGGGCCGCTACAACGTGGCCAACGCGGTCATGGCGCTGGCGATGCTCGACCGGATCGGGGTCCCGGCGGCCGAGGCCGCGCCGGGACTGGCCACGGCAACGGTCCCGGGCCGGATGCAGCGGGTCGACCTCGGGTCCGGGGCGCCCCGGGTCTACGTCGACTTCGCCCACACCCCGCAGGCCGTCGGCTCGGTGCTGGCCGAACTGCGGGCCGGACTGGCCGGCGGTCGGCTGATCGCCCTGCTCGGGTGCGGTGGCGACCGGGATCGGGCCAAGCGCGGGACGATGGGCGCCGCGGCCGCCGACCTGGCCGACGTGGTGGTCGTCACCGACGACAACCCGCGGTCGGAGGACCCGGCCGCGATCCGGGCCGCGGTGCTGGCGGGTGCCCGGGACCGGGCCGCCGACCGGGCCGCCGACCGGGCCGTCGCCCCCACAGTGCTGGACGGCGGCGACCGCCGGTCGGCGATCGAACGGGCGTTGTGCAGTGCCGGCCCGGCCGACGTCGTCGCGGTACTCGGCAAGGGGCACGAACGGGGACAACAGGTCGGTGACCGGGTGCTGCCCTTCGACGACGTCGATCAGGTCACCACGGCCTGGCGCCGCCGCCGAACCCGTACAGACAGCCCGGAGGAGGGCGGTTCATGATCAACACGACGGTGGCGGAGTTGGCTGCGGTGATCGGCGCCCGCCCGGTGGTCGGCCAGGGTGAGCCGGACCCAGCCGCGCTGGCCACACCGGTGACCGACCTGGTCGTCGATTCCCGCAAGGCCGGCCCGGGCAGCCTGTTCGTGGCGCTGCCCGGGGAACACGTCGACGGCCACGACTACGTCGCCGCAGCCGTCCGGGCCGGCGCGGTGGCGGCGATCACCAGCCGCCCGGTCCCCGGCATGCTGTGCCTGCTCACCGAGGATCCGCTGGCCGCGATGGGGCAGGTCGGACGGCACGTGATCGCCGCCGCCCGCGCCCGCGGCCTGCAGGTCATCGGCATCACCGGGTCGGCTGGCAAGACCACCACCAAGGACCTGCTCGCCCAGATCCTGGAGCGGGTCGCGCCGGTGGTCGCGCCGCGGGAATCGATGAACAACGAGATCGGCCTGCCCATCACCGCCAGCTGGGTCGGTGCCGACACCCGGTTCCTGATCTCGGAGATGGGGGCCAAGGGCGTCGGCCACATCCGCTACCTGTGCGACATCACCCCTCCCGACGTCGGTGTCGAACTCAACGTCGGCACCGCCCACCTGGGCATGTTCGGCAGCCAGGACGCCATCGCCCGGGCCAAGGGCGAACTGGTCGAGGCGCTGTCGGCCTCCGGCCGGGCCGTCCTCAATCTCGCCGATCCCCGGGTCCGGGCGATGGCGGGCCGGACCACCGCGCAGGTGATCGGCTTCGGTATCGCCGACGAACTGCCCGCGGGCCCGACCGCCGACGTGTCGGCCGTTCGGACGACCGCCGACGAACTGGACCGCTGGTCCTTCGATCTGCACGCCGGCGGCGAACGGCACCCGGTCCGACTGCGACTGCTCGGTCGCCACCAGGTGTCCAACGCGCTGGCGGCCGCCGCTGCGGCGACCGCGGTCGGGGTGCCGCCGGCGCTGATCGCGGAGACGCTGAGCACTGTCGGGACCCGCTCGCGCTGGCGGATGGAACTGCATGACCTTCCCGGCGACGCGGTGCTGATCAACGACGCCTACAACGCCAACCCCGCCTCGATGGCCGCGGCACTGCAGACGCTGGCCACCATCGGGGACCGCCGTCGCAGCGCCCGGCCGGGCGCCCGCACCGTCGCGGTGCTGGGAGAGATGCTCGAACTCGGACCCGACACCGCCGAACTCCACGCCGGTGTCGGTCGACTGGCTGCCGACCACGGCATCGACCTGCTGATCACCGTGGGTCCCGGCGCCGATCCGATCGGCGACGGTGCCCGGTCTGCGGGCATGGCCGGTGACCGGGTCGTCGGTGTACCCGACAAGGCGGCCGCCGCCGACCGGCTGGGCCGGCTCGGTCCTGGCGACGTGGTGCTGATCAAGGCCTCCCGCGACGTCGGTCTGGAGACCGTCGCCGATCGGCTGCTGGCCGGATGAATCCGCCGGTGCCGGCATGATCGCGATCGTGCTCGCCGGCGTGCTGGGCCTGTTCGGATCCCTGCTGGGCACCCAGGTCGCCGTGCACGCCTTCACCCGTCGCGGCTACGGTCAACCGATCCACGCCGACGGCCCCCGACGCCGTCAGATCAAACGGGGTAGGCCGACCATGGGCGGTCTGGTGATCATCCTCGCGGTCGACCTCGGCTACCTGGGCGCCAAGCTGATCACCGTCAGCGCACCCGGAGCCTCGACCCTGCTGGTGCTGTTCCTGCTCAACGGCCTCGGTCTGGTCGGTTTCCTCGACGACCGGGCCAAGGCCGGCCGCCGGCATCCCCGCGGCCTTCCCGGCTGGGCCAAGATCAGCGGCCAGTCCCTGGTCGCGGTGCTGTTCGCCGTCTCGGCGCTGCGGTTCCCCGACGACCGCGGCGTCACCCCGGCCTCGCGGGCGGTCTCCTTCCTGCGCGACATCCCGGCGCTCGAGCTGCCGCTGGTTCTGGTGCTGGTCTGGGTGCTGGTGATGGTGGCCGGCGCCAGCAACGGGGTCAACCTGACCGACGGGCTGGACGGGCTGGCCGCCGGATCGTGCACGATGATCTTCGGCGCCTACACGCTGATCAACATCTGGCAGTACAACCAGTCCTGTGCCCGGGTCACCTCGGCCGGACCGAACTGCTACGAGGTCCGTGATCCCTACGACCTGGCCGCGCTGGCGCTGGCGCTGGCCGGCGGATGTTTCGGGTTCCTGTGGTGGAACGCCAAACCGGCCCGGATCACCATGGGCCACACCGGGGCGTGGTCCCTGGGTGGGGCGATGGCCGGGATGGCCGTGGTCACCCGGACCGAGCTGCTGCTGGTGGTCCTGGGGGGACTGTTGGTGCTGGAGGCCGGATCGGTGATCCTGCAGACCGGCTGGTTCAAGTTGACTCAGCGGTTGGCCGGCAAGCCGCACCGGTTGTTCCGGATGGCGCCGTTGCACCATCACTTCGAACTGCTCGGCTGGGATGAGGTGACGATCGTGATGAGATTCTGGATCATCGCCGGACTGTGTGTCGCGGTCGGGTTAGGCGTCTTCTACGCAGAGTGGCTGGTCGGTTGAGGGAACGGATGGAACAGGTGAGCAGGTTGGAATGGCTGGCACGGGCCGACGGGTCCAGTGACTGGAGCCGGGTCGCGGTCGTGGTGGCGGGCCTGGGAGTCGCAGGTTTCGCTGCGGCCGACGGACTGATCGAACGCGGCGCCCGCGTCACCGTGCTGGACCACGGGCAGTCACAGGCGCTGACCGAGCGGGCCACCCTGCTGCAGACCCTCGGCGCTACGGTCCGGCTCGGTCCGGGATCCACTGACAGCCTGCCGGCCGGCACCGACCTGGTGATCACCACCGGGCTGCCGCCGAGCCAGCCGATGCTGGCGCAGGCGGCCGCGACGGGCGTCGCGATCTGGGGCGAACCGGAGCTGGCCTGGCGGCTGCTGCAGCCGGCCAGGCCGATCCCGTGGCTGGGCATCACCGGCACCAACGGCAAGACCACGACCACCGAGATGCTGGCCGCGATGCTGACGGCGGCAGGACTGCGCACCGCCGCGGTGGGCAACATCGGCCGGCCGCTGATGGAGATCGTGCTGGACCCGCAGCCCTACGACGTCCTGGCCGTCGAGCTGTCCAGCCACCAGCTGCACTGGTCGAACTCGCTGGCGCTGCATTCGGCGGCGGTGCTGAACCTGCACCCCGATCACATCGAATGGCACGGCAGCCAGGCCGCCTACGCCGCGGCCAAGGCCAAGATCTACCAGCGGGTCAGCCACTCCTGCGTCTACAACGTGGCCGAGGAGAGCACCCGGCGGATGGTGGAGGAGGCCGAGGTCGTCGAGGGCGCCCGGGCGATCGGCTTCACCCTCGGCGTGCCGAAGGTCGCCATGGTCGGGCTGGTGGAGGACATCCTCGTCGACCGGGCCTTCATCCCGCAGCGGCAGACGTCGGCGGTCGAGCTGGCCACCATCGCCGACGTGGCCCCGGACGCATCCGGCGCCGGCGCGGCACCGCACAACGTCGCCAATGCCTTGGCCGCCGGCGCACTGGCCCGATCGTTCGGGGCGCCGCCGCGGGCGGTCCGGGACGGCCTGCGGGCGATGCGCGTCGGCGGGCATCGGATCCAGACCGTCACCACGGTGGGCGACGTGCGCTACGTGGACGACTCCAAGGCGACCAACCCGCATGCGGCGCACGCGTCACTGACCGCGTTCGACCAGGTGGTCTGGGTCGCCGGTGGCCAGGCCAAGGGCGTCGGCTTCGACGACCTGGTCAGCACCCACGCCGACCAGCTGCGCGGCGCGGTGCTGATCGGCGTGGACCGGGAGCGGATAGCCGAGGCCCTGGCCCGACACGCGCCCCAGGTCCCGGTCATCAGCATCGACGACGCCGACACTGGTGCCATGGCTCGGGCGGTCCGCGCGGCCGCCTCCCTGGCCCGGCCCGGGGACGTGGTGCTGCTGGCGCCGGCATGTGCGAGCCGGGACATGTACGCCGACTACGCCGCCCGCGGTGAAGCATTCGCCGCGGCGGCCCGGGCCCTGCAGGACGACGCCGGACCGCAGGCCGGAGGGGAGTGACCAGGGTGACGCTGACCAGCGATGTCAACGCCGCGGCCGACCGGAGCACGCGCGGCTCGACCCGGCCGGGATCGCCGGGTTCACCGGTCGGCGCCAAACCCGGCCGGCTGGACTGGATCCGGGAGATGCTGGACAAGCCGCTGGCCAGTTTCCACCTGGTGCTGGCGTCGTCGGGGATGCTGATCGCGCTCGGCCTGATGATGGTGCTCTCCAGCTCCAGCGTGTACGCCTACCAGTACCAGGGCGACGCCTACTACTACCTGAAGCGGCAGTCGCTGTTCCTCGGTGTCGGCCTGGTCGGGGCCCTGGTGGTGATGCGGATGTCCCGGTCGATGCTGCGGGTCGTCGGCTGGATCGCGCTGTTCGCGTCGGCGGCGATGGTCATCCTCACCTACACCCCGCTGGGCAAGACGGTCAACGGCAACCGGAACTGGCTGGAGCTGGGCACCCCGCTGCTCACCCTGCAGCCGTCGGAGTTCGCGAAACTGGCGATGATCGTCTGGGCCGCCGACGTGCTGGCCCGCAAGGACCGGCTGTTGGACCAGCCCAAACACCTGCTCGTCCCGTTCCTGCCGGTCACCGGGCTGCTGATCCTGCTGGTGGTGTTCCAGGGTGATGCCGGCACCGCGGTGGTGATGGCCGGGATCGTCGCCGGCGTCCTGTGGATCGTCGGTGCGCCGATGCGCATCTTCACCTCGATCGGCGCCGTCGGGGTGGCCGGCGTCATCGGCCTGTTCGTCACCAGCCCCAACCGGATGACCCGGCTGTTCGCGTTCCTCAACCCGGCCGCCGACCTCCAGGGCGCCAACATGCAGTCCACGGTGGCGATGCGCGGCATCGCCTCCGGCGGCTGGTGGGGCGTCGGCCTGGGCGCCAGCAGGCAGAAGTGGGGCAGCCTGCCCGAGGCCCACACCGACTTCATCTTCGCCGTCATCGGCGAGGAACTCGGACTGTTCGGCAGCCTCGCCGTGCTCGGCCTGTTCCTGGTGCTCGGCTACGCAGGATTGCGGATCGCCTCCCGCTCCGACGACAAGTTCTCCCGCTACCTGGCCGCCGGCATCACCTCCTGGTTCATGATCCAGGCGCTGATCAACCTCGGCGTCGTGCTCCGGTTGTTGCCGATCGCCGGGGTTCCGCTGCCGCTGCTGTCCTACGGCGGATCGGCGCTGATGGCCAATGTGATCGCCGTCGGCGTGCTGATTGCCTGCGCCCGTAACGAGCCGGCCGCGCGCAGGATGCTGGACCGCACACCGAAGCCGATGCGCCCGGAGATGACCACCGTCGTCGACGGCCGCGGCCGCGGCGGCCGGGGCAGCGCCCGATGAGCCGCCCGCACAGCGTCGTCCTGGCCGGCGGCGGGTCGGCCGGGCACACCTCGCCGCTGATCGCCACGGCCGAGCAACTGGCCCGGATGGCACCGGGGGTCCGGCTGACCGCGATCGGTACCGCCCGCGGTCTGGAGACCCGGACGGTGCCGGCCGCCGGGCTACCGCTGGAACTCATCCCGCCGGTGCCGATGCCGCGCCGGCCGGGTCCCGACCTGGTCAAGCTGCCGGTCCGGTTGGCACGGTCGGTGTCGGCCGCCGCCGCCATCCTGCGGCGGACCCAGGCCGATGTCGTGCTCGGCTTCGGCGGCTACGTCGCCACCCCGGCCTACCTGGCCGCCCGCCGGCTGCGGATCCCGATCGTCATCCATGAGCAGAACGCACTGCCCGGGCTGGCCAACCGGCTGGCCGCCCGGCTCACCCCGTACGTGGCCACCTCGTTCCCGGACACGCCGCTGCCGCGGGCGACCTGGATCGGCCTGCCGCTGCGGGAGTCGATCGTCCGGCTCGCCGAGAGCCCCGTCGACGAACGCGCCCGGCTGCGGACCCGTTCCCGGTCCGGCTTCGGCCTGCGACCCGACCTGCCGACCCTGCTCGTCACCGGAGGCTCCCAGGGCGCGGTCCGGGTCAACCGGGCCGTCAGGGACGCGCGGGACCGACTGCTGGCCGCGGGCATCCAGATCCTGCACGTGCTGGGCGGCCGGAACATCACCGACGCCGACCAGCCGGTGACCGACCCGGCCACCGGTGCCTGCTACCGACCGGTCGGCTTCGTGGAGCGGATGGAGGACGCCTACGCCGCCGCCGACCTGGTGCTCAGCCGGGCCGGCGCCAGCTCGGTGCTGGAAGCCGCCCTGGTCGGGTTGCCGGCGCTGCTGGTGCCCTACGCCGTCGGCAACGGCGAGCAGGCCCGCAACGCCACCGCCGTGGTCCGCGCCGGCGGCGCTCGGGTGCTGCCGGACGCGGAGCTGACCGGCGCCGTCCTGCTGGCCCAGGTTCCCCCGTTGCTGGCCGACCGGCAGCTGTGGGCCACGATGGCGGCGGCGGCCCGCAGCGTAGCCTCGACCGAGGCGGCTCGACGGCTCGCCCGGATGACCCTGGACGCCGCCGACGCCTCGGACCGTCGCTCCCACCCGAGCCGGCAGCCGGCAGCGACGGGAACCGACAGCCAGACAGCGGGAGACTCCTGAATGCCACTGATCGAACCGAGCCCGATCCCCGACCCCGACACGCTGGGACCGATCCACTTCATCGCCATCGGCGGCTCCGGCATGAACGGGGTCGCCACCGTCTACGCCCAGCGCGGCATCGAGGTCAGCGGCAGCGACCGGTCCGACTCCGACTACCTGCGGTCACTGGCCGCACTCGGTGTCCGCACCCATGTCGGCCATGCCGCCGACCAGCTCGGCGCGGCCCGAAGCGTGGTGGCCTCCTCGGCGATCCGTGAGACCAACCCGGAACTCGCCGAGGCCCGCCGGCGTGGACTGCCGGTGCTGCACCGCAGCGTGGCCCTGGCGGCCCTGATGAAGGGCCGTCGCGGCATCGCGGTCGCCGGCACCCACGGCAAGACCACCACCACGGCGATGATCGCCCACCTGCTCGGTTCGCTCGGCGCCGATCCGTCCTACGTCATCGGCGGGGCCCTCTACCACACCGACGGTGACGGGGTGGGCGAGGGCCGGCACGGCGGCGGCGGTCACGCCAAGACCGGCGGCCATCTGGGTGGCGGACCCGACTTCGTCGTCGAGGCCGACGAGTCCGACGGCTCGTTCCTGCAATATCCGACCGAGATCGCGGTCGTCACCAATGTCGACCCCGACCATCTGGTCAACTGGGGCACCCCGGAGAACTACCGCGCCGGTTTCCGCCGCTTCCTCACCGGTAGCGATCCGAGCACCGGCACCCGGCCGCGGCTGGTGGTCCTCAGCGCCGACGACCCGGGCGCCGTCGCACTGGCCGCCGACATCGGCGCCCGCGCCACGGACACCGACCCCGGCCCGGAGCTGGTGACCTTCGGGCGCGCCGCCGGCGCCGACATCCGGATCACCGACGAGACCTTCGCCGGCCTCGGCTCACAGTTCGTCCTGCACGATCGGACCGCCCAGGACGGGTCCGGACCGGTGCGCCTGGTCGTGCCCGGCGACTACAACATGCTCAACGCCGCCGCCGCGTACGCCGTCGCCACCCGGATCGGTCACGACCCGGCCGCCGTCCGGCAGGCGCTGGCCGGCTACCCGGGCACCTACCGTCGCTTCCAACTCGTCGGCAGCGGCCGCCGGGTCCGGGTCTTCGACGACTACGCCCACCATCCGACCGAGGTGGCGAACACGGTCCGGGCGGCCCGGGCCGCGGTCGACGACAGCGGAGAAGGCCGGTTGGTCGCGGTGATGCAACCCCACCTGTACTCCCGCACCCGGGACTTCTGGCGCGAGTTCGGCCAGGCCCTGCAGCCGGCCGACGAGGTCGTGGTGATGGACGTCTGCGGCGACCGCGAAGATCCGATCCCCGGCATCACCGGCCGGCTGGTCGCCGACGCCGTACCCGCCGGCAGCGCACGCGTCACCTACCAACCCGACTGGGACGCCACCGCCGCCACCGTGGCCGGCATCGCCCGGCCCGGCGACCTGGTGGTCACCCTCGGCTGTGGTGACGTCACCAGGGTGGCGCCGTTGATCGTGGCCGAACTGCGTACCGCGGATCCGCCCACCGGCGGCTCGGCGTCGGGACCGGAGGCTGCCGGCCGGGAGGTCTCCCGATGACCATCAGCCCTCCGCAATCGCGGCTCGACTCCGGCCCGGAGGAGACGGTGCTGCTGGACTGGCGGCGCCGACGCAACCGGCGCCGGCTGCTGCTGCGGCTCGGCATCCCGCTGCTGGTGCTGTTGCTGGCGGCCGCCGGCATCTGGGTCGTGGGCTTCTCCGCCGTCCTCGACGTCCGCTCCGTGCGCACCACCGGCCTGACGGCACTGGACCGGGGCCAGGTTCTCCGGGCCGCGGCTGTGCCGGATGGTGCTCCGCTGGCCCGGGTGGACCTGACCGCGGTCCACGACCGGGTCGCTGCGCTGCGGCCGGTCGATTCGGTCACGGTTGAACGCCACTGGCCGCACACCGTGCAGATCGACGTGGTCGAACGCACCGCGGTCTATGCGGTCCCGCAGACCCCGACCGGGTTCCTGCTGGTGGACCGCTACGGCGTCGCCTACCGCACCGTCAGCGACGCGCCGCCGGCACTGCCGCGGGCGGCGATCGATCCGTCCCAGACCCAGCTCCTGCAGCCGTTGGCGACGGTCGCCGGGGCACTGCCGCCGTCGCTGCGCAGCAAGGTGGACCGGATCGAGGCTGACAGCCTGGACGCCATCGTGCTCCGGCTGCACAACGGCCGGACCGTCGTCTGGGGCAGCGCCGACCGGTCGGCGCTGAAATCCCGGGTGCTCACCGCGTTGTTGAAGGTCCACGGCAGCCATTACGACGTGTCCGCGCCCGGGAACCCGGCCGTCCGCTGACCATGTCCCGACAGGGTCACCGTGAAGTAGAAGTTGAGACCCTGACGGCGTGTCGGGGCCTTTGGGCGGGCCGAGCGTGCGTCGTGTGGACTTTCTCTGCGCCGACCTCATAGCCTGACGACCGCGCCCCGGTCTGGACTTGCGAGACTCACCCGTTGACCTCAGGTTGAGACTGACGCCTGCTGGTCAGGCGGGCCGGGTCACGGCCGGTCATGCAGAGTCGGGCCGGGGCACAGACACGGGGCACAGAATCGGCTATCCGGCAGGGAAGAAGAGGCGGAATCAGTGGTCACTGCATCACAGAACTACCTGGCGATCATCAAGGTGGTCGGTGTCGGCGGTGGCGGCGTCAACGCGGTCAACCGGATGATCGAGGCCGGTCTGCGCGGCGTCGAGTTCATCGCCGTGAACACCGACGCCCAGGCCCTGCTGATGAGTGACGCCGACGTCAAACTCGACATCGGCCGTGACCTGACCCGCGGACTCGGCGCCGGCGCCGATCCGGACAAGGGCCGACAGGCAGCCGAGGATCACGCCGAGGAGATCGAGGAGGCGCTCAAGGGTGCCGACATGGTCTTCGTCACCGCCGGTGAGGGCGGCGGCACCGGCACCGGCGGTGCGCCGGTGGTCGCCCGGATCGCCCGCGCGCTGGGCGCGCTGACGATCGGCGTGGTGACCCGCCCGTTCAGCTTCGAGGGTCGGCGCCGTTCGGTGCAGGCCGAGGACGGGATCGGCCACCTCCGCGAGGAGGTCGACACCCTGATCGTCATCCCCAACGACAAGTTGCTGGCGATGACCGACCACCAGGTCGCGATCCTCGACGCGTTCAAGCAGGCCGACCAGGTGCTGATGCAGGGTGTCTCCGGGATCACCGACCTGATCACCACCCCCGGCCTGATCAACCTCGACTTCGCCGACGTCAAATCGGTGATGTCCAATGCCGGCTCGGCTCTGATGGGCATCGGTTCGGCCCGCGGTGATGAGCGGGCGCGAGCCGCCGCCGAACTGGCCGTCTCCTCGCCACTGCTGGAGGAGAGCATCGACGGCGCCCGCGGTGTGCTGCTCTCCATCGCCGGCGGATCCGATCTGGGACTGTTCGAGGTGTCCGCCGCCGCCGACCTCATCCAGGCCGCGGCCCACGAGGAGGCCAATATCATCTTCGGCACGGTGATCGACGATGCGCTCGGCGACGAGGTCCGGGTCACCGTCATCGCTGCCGGCTTCGAGGACGGCCATCCGCCGCGCCGCCAGCCCGGCATCGGCCGGGCCCCGTCGGTGCGGACCGGACAAGCCGCGCTGGGTGCTCAGTCCGGCTCGACCGGCAGCCAGCCCGCATCCACGGGCAGCAGGCAGTCGGCCGGCACCGCCGGCCCGACGACGACCTCGGCCCAGGGCGGCTCCCAGCCGTCGAGCGTCCCGTCCTCGGCCCCCGCCGGCGCTCGACCGACCAACCCGGCCGGCTCCGGGTCGGCCAACGGCAGCCGCCCGTCCGGGGCGGCCACCTCGGGTTCGTCCGCCGGCCAGGGCCCGTCCTCGACGGGCAGCACCGGCGCCCGACCGTCGGCGCAGCCCTCCGAGGACGACGACGACCTGGACGTGCCCGACTTCTTGAAGTAGCAGCGTGTCGGCGGGCTGGTCCGTTGATCCGGTCGATCCCGCCGGTAGGGTCGAGCAGAACGCGGCCGGACCGGCGCCGGATCACGTCCGGTCGGTGCCGACCGCAGACGCGGAAACAGGTTGCTGGAGATCCGGCGAAGGGAAGAGGTCGCAGGAGAGATGGCGGATAGGTTGAAGCGCGCCGCGGCATGGCTCGGTCTCGTCACCGATGACCGCTACCCGGAGTACGACGACACCGAGCCGACCGAGGGCGTGTCCCGGGAGGACCTGCTGGCCGAAGCCGAGCGGCGTACCCCGAGCAGCCCCGACTCGGCCAGTGTCACCCCGTTGGAGACCCGCCGGCCCGCGGTCCGCGAACCCGTCGGCGCAGCCGCGCGCGGCGCCACCGCCACCGCGACCGCCCCGGCAGTCGCCGACGTACCCGCAGCACCATCGGAGAGGGCCGACTTGTCCCGGATCGTCACGATTCACCCTCGGAGCTTCAACGACGCCCGGACGATCGGCGAACACTTCCGTGACGGCGTTCCGGTGATCATGAACCTGTCACAGATGGAGAACGCCGACGCCAAGCGGTTGGTCGACTTCGCCGCTGGGCTGATCCTTGGGCTGCGTGGCAATATCGAACGCGTCACCAGCAAGGTCTTCCTGCTGTCCCCGCAGAACGTCAACGTGACCGCGGAGGACAAGGAGCGCATCGCCGGCGGGTTCTTCAACCAGAGCTAGCCCCCGGCGCGGCCGCCGTGAAGGCGCTGGGACAGACCACGCACCGGCCACCAGTCACGAGGACCTGCAGGAATGGCGATCATCGGCTACATCATCTACTGGATCCTCTGGCTCTTCCTGCTGCTGTTGATCGCCCGGATGGTGCTGTCCTGGGTGCCGGTGTTGGTCCGCGACTGGCACCCGCGCGGAGCCATGCTGGTGGTCGCGGAGACCATCTACACCATCACCGATCCGCCGCTGCGGCTGCTGCGCAAGGTGTTGAAGCCGGTGCGGATCGGCTCCATGATGCTGGACATCGCGTTCCTGGGGCTGTGGCTCGCGGTGATCGTGCTGATGCGCGTGAACGCCGCCGTCTTCTGGTGACGGGCACCGTCGCTGCGGCCGACGACACGCCCCGACCGACCGCATCGAGGCGAATTCCGGCCGACAGCAGCGCCATTGGGTACGGTTGGCACGCCCGCCCGGGGTCATGACCGCACGGGCGAGGCAGGAATCGTGCGAAGAGTTTCGACAATCCGAGGTGAACGATGTCGCTGACGCTGGATGAGATCCGGAACATCAAGTTCCGGATGGCGAAGAGGTCGGGCTATGAGGTCCTGGACGTCGACGAGTTCGTCGACCAGGTGGAGGCCTCCTACGAGCAGGTGCTCGAGGAGAACGCGAACCTGAAGCGTCAGCTCGAGTCGCTGAAGACCACCGCCGACGCCGGCGACCGGTCGGAGGAAGCAGTGGTCCGACCCGCGACCGCCACCGCCGAGTCGCCCAGCGGCGAGCGCATCGTCGTCACCACCAGCGGCGAGGCCAGCGCGGCCGTCGTCCGGCTGGTCCAGATGGCGACCGAGCAGTCCGAGGCCCTGGTCGCCGAGGCCGAGCAGGAGGCGCAGCGCATCAGCACCGAGGCCGGGCAGCAGGCCGAGCAGGTGCAGAGCGAAGCCAGGGCCCACGCCGAACGGATCCAGTCCGAGGCCCAGGGCAACGCCGACCGGCTGAACCAGGACACCGAGGACAAGCGGCGGGAGATGTTCTCCGAACTGGAGAAGCAGCGTGACCAGCTCGCCACGTCGGTCACCGAGTTGCGCCAGTTCGAGGCCCACTACCGGCAGAACCTGACCGACGAACTTCGGGGCCACATCGACACCGTGTCCTCCGGGCGCGCCGAACCGGACTCCGCACCGAAGGTCCTGACCGATCTCGACGACCGGCCGACCGCCGACGAGCGGACCAACGGCTCACGTGACAGCGCCACGACGGCCCCGGAGTCCGATCAGCGGCCCGCCGAGGACAGTGCCTTCCCCGACGCCCCGGAGTCGGGCGATCGGCAGCCGGCGCCGAGTGCCACCCCGCGGTTGGATGCGCTGCTGAACGAGGAGCACTGAGCACGAAGAACCCCTGAGCACCACGAGCGCCCGGGACCTCGGTCGTTCCAGCCGGCCGGGGCCCGGCGCAGGTCGCTCGCCGCGCGCTTCGGCTGTGCCGAAGGCGAGATTGTCAGCCGATCTCGCGTGGTTTCGTTGAAGAATGCCCGATCGGGCCCTACTGTTCGTGGAACTTGCTCGCATCCCGAGGGGGCTCGACGATGACCGCCGACGCGACTCGTACAGCCAGGACCGGACCGTCCGCCACGTCCTCCGCACCGGACCGCGCTCGGACAGCCGCCGGGGCGACCCCGAAGAAGTCGAAGACCGGATCGGTCGGACCGGCGTCGGCACAGGCCGCACCGAGGAAGGCGGCCGTCACCAAGGCGACCGCAGAGAAGGCTGCCGCCAAGAAGCCGGCAACGAAGAAGCCGGCAACGAAGAAGCCGGCAACGAAGAAGCCGGCAACGAAGAAGCCGGCAACGAACGCGAAGAAGAAGACGACGGCGAAGAAGACGACGGCGAAGCAGGACACCCGCGCCCTGAGCTCGTCGAAGGGGACGTCCCGCTCCTCGGAGCAGACCGCGTCGACATCGACAAGGACGCCGAAGAAGAAGGCCCCGTCCACCAAGGCCCCGTCCACCAAGGCCCCGTCCACCAAGGCCCCGTCCACCAAGGCCCCGTCCACCAAGGCCCCGTCCACCAAGGCCCCGTCCACCAAGGCCCCGTCCACCAAGGCCGTCCACCAGGCGTCCACCAAGGCCGCGTCCACCAAGGCCGCGTCCACCAAGGCCCGCGTCCACCAAGGCTGCGTCCACCAAGGCCCGGTCCACCAAGGCCCGGTCCACGACGACCCGGTCCGCGGCAGCGACCGCAGCACCGGGGACTGCCGCCGCAAAGACCGCCGACCGGCCGGCCGCCGGGCGATCGGCTCCGGAAGGGCCGAGGTCCGAACCGAAACAGGTCCTTGGACCCGAATCGGACCCGAATCGGGCGCCCGGAACACGGATGTCGGAACCGGAGTCCATACTCAAGTCCCACAACAGCACAGCCGCAACGGGTGCCGACCAGACGGCACCGCGACGGCCCGACACGAAGAAGACGAACGACGTGACAGATACCAAAGCAACCACCGACGGTCCCGTCGCCGGTGACGCCGATCGCGCGACGATCGGCGAGGCCTTCGACCACGCGATGCAGGCCGGCCGGTCCAGCCGCATCGGCGAGCTGCCCGTCCGTCCCGGCGAGGACCCCTGGACCGCGGAGGAACTGGCCGAGGTCCGGGCCGAACTCGAGGCGGAGATCGTCCGACTGGCCGACCAGATCCAGGTTTCCGAGGCCGAACTGGTCGGATTATTGCGCGACGGCAGCGAGGGCGCCGGCCGGGATCCCGCCGACGTCGGCTCGACCAACTTCGAACGCGACCACGAGATCTCACTGGCCAACAACGCCCGCGATCTGCTGGACCAGACCCGCTCGGCGCTGCGCCACATCGCCAACGGCACCTACGGGATCTGCGACAACTGCGGTCGACCGATCGGCAAGGGACGGTTGCAGGCGTTCCCGCGTGCCACACTGTGTGTGGAATGCAAGCAGCGCGAGGAACGTCGATAAGGCCATCCGCCCCCACCAACAGCCGCCGGCGCACCCGCAGCCGGTGGCTGTTCGGCGTGGTCGCGCTGGCGGGCCTGGTCGCCGACGTGATCACCAAGCAGCTCGCGGTCGACCATCTCGACCCGGCCGACCCACCCACCTTCCTGGCTGGGTTGGTGCGCCTCCAGCTGATCCGCAACTCCGGCGCGGCGTTCAGCCTGGGCGCGGGCAACACCATCGTCTTCGCGCTGCTGGCGATCGCCGTCCTGGTCTTCGTCCTGGCGGTGCTGGTGCCCCGGCTGGGCCACCCCGGTTGGGGCGTCGCGCTCGGCCTGCTGTCGGCCGGCGTCGCCGGCAACCTCTCCGACCGGATCTTCCGGGCACCCGGAGTGCTGCGTGGCCACGTGGTCGACTTCGTCCAACTGCCGCACTGGGCCATCTTCAACGTCGCCGACATGTGTGTCACCAGCGCCGCGGTCCTGATCGTCATCCTCGCCGTGTTCGGCAACGTCTCCGTCAGTGGCCACCGCTACCCGCGTCCGAGCCGGTCGTCCGGCAACGACGCCCGGTCGGCGGTGACGCGAGACGACGGCGCCCGGCCGACCGAACCGTCCGCCGACCCGGTGGCGCAGCCCGAGCCCACCGATGAGGCCGCCGGACCGACGTCGAGGGACAGCCGATGACCGACGCGACGACCGGCGGGTCACGGACGGTGCTGGTGCCGGAGGGACTCGAGGGGGAGCGGGTGGACACCGCGGTGGCGCGGATGCTGGGCCTGTCCCGCAGCCGGGTCGCCGATCTGGCCTCCACCGGCGCGGTCCTCGTCGACGGCGAACCGGCGGGTAAGTCCGATCGGGTCAGCGCCGGTTCCATGCTCGAGGTCGAGCTGCCCGCCCCGAGCACCGGGGTACCGGTCACTCCCCGAGTGGTCGAGGGGGTCCGGATCGTGCACGACGACGACCACATCGTCGTGGTGGACAAGCCGGTCGGCGTCGCCGCCCACCCCAGCCTCGGCTGGGACGGCCCGTCGGTCACCGAACACCTGGCCGGCGCCGGATTCCGCATCTCCACCTCCGGTGCGCCGGAACGGCAGGGGATCGTCCAGCGCCTCGACGTCGGCACCTCCGGCCTGATGGTGCTCGCCAAGAGCGAGGTCGCCTACACCGTGCTGAAGCAGGCGTTCCGGGACCGGACCGTCGACAAGACCTACCACGCCCTCGTGCAGGGCCACCCCGACCCGTTCGAGGGGACCGTGGACGCCCCGATCGGGCGGCACCCCGGCGCCGACTACAAGATGGCCGTGATGGCCGGGGGCCGGCACAGCGTCACGCACTACCGGACGCTCGAGGCGCACCGCGGCGCGACGTTGCTGGAGATCAAGCTGGAGACCGGCCGGACCCACCAGATCCGCGTCCACATGGCCGCGATCCGGCATCCCTGCGTCGGCGATCCCACCTACGGTGCCAATCCTCGGCTGGCCGCCGAACTCGGACTGGCCCGGCAGTGGCTGCACGCCGTCGGCCTCGCCTTCACCCATCCGGCCACGGGGGAGCGGGTCGAGTTCGGCTCGCCGTACCCCGCCGATCTCGCCCAGGCCCTGGAAGCCGTTCGCGCCGGCTGAGAGCAGGCCGACCGAACCCAGGCAGGTCCGTTGTGCGTTCTCGCGGTGCGACGTACTAGGGTCGCGCTGTGCGTAGAGCGAAGATTGTCTGCACCCTCGGCCCGGCGACCTCGTCCCCGGAGCGGTTGGTCGAACTGGTCCGTGCCGGCATGGACGTGGCCCGGCTGAACATGAGCCACGGCGACTACCCCGACCACCTGCGCAACCTGGAAGGTGTCCGCGCCGCGGCCCGGGAGGTCGGCCGCCCCATCGGGATCTTCGCCGACCTGCAGGGTCCCAAGATCCGACTCGGACGATTCGCCGAGGGGTCGGTGCAGCTGACCGTCGGCGCCCGTTTCACCATCACCACCGAGGACTGCGCCGGCGACGTCAACCGGTGCTCGACCACCTTCAAGGGGCTGCCCGGCGATGTCCGGCCCGGCGACGCCATCCTGATCGACGACGGCCGGGTCCAACTGCAGGCCACCGAGGTCACCGACACCGACGTGATCACCACCGTCAAGGTCGGCGGCCCGGTGTCGAACAACAAGGGCATCAACCTGCCGGGTGTGGCCGTCAGCGTCCCGGCCCTGAGTGAGAAGGATCAGGCGGACCTGCGCTGGGCCCTGGCCCAGGGCGTCGACATGATCGCCATGTCCTTCGTCCGCAGCGCCGCAGACGCCGACGCAGCCCGCAAGATCATGGCCGAGGAGGGACGGACCGTCCCGATCATCGCCAAGATCGAGAAGCCGCAGGCGGTGGAGAACCTGGAGGAGATCATCGACGCGTTCGACGCGTTCATGGTCGCCCGCGGCGATCTCGGCGTCGAACTGCCGCTGGAGGAGGTGCCGCTGGTCCAGAAGCGGATCGTCACCGCCGCGCGGCGCTGGGCCAAGCCGGTCATCGTCGCCACCCAGATGTTGGAGTCGATGATCTCCGCACCGCGGCCCACCCGCGCCGAGGCCTCCGACGTGGCCAATGCGGTGCTGGACGGCGCCGACGCGGTGATGCTGTCCGGGGAGACCAGCGTCGGGGAATATCCGGTGGTGACCGTGGAGACGATGGCCCGGATCGTCAACGAGACCGAGGCCCACGGGATGGCGGAGATGCACGCCATCGACTGGGATCCGCACACCACCGCCGGCGTGGTGACGAAGTCGGCCGCCGACATCGCCGCCGGCGTCAGCGCCCGCTACCTGGTGGCGTTCACCCATTCCGGTGACTCGGCCCGCCGACTGTCCCGGCTGCGGTCCACGATCCCGGTGCTGGCCTTCACTCCGCTGGAGAGCACCCAGGCCGAACTGACCCTGTCCTGGGGGATCGAGACGATCCTGGTGCCGATGGCCACCCACACCGACGACATGATCCGCCAGGTCGACAAGGCCCTGACCGAATCCGGCCGGATCTCGGAAGGGGAGCGGGTCGTCATCATCGCCGGTTCGCCTCCCGGCCGGGCCGGGGCCACCAACATGATCCGGGTCCGCCGGATCGGGCTGCCGCTCTAGCCGGCCTGACCCGGACCCGGCGCGACGGTCAGCCGTCGCGCGTGAACACGCCGAGGATGCTCTGGCCGAACGGCACCCGGAGATGGTCCAGTACGCGGCTGGCGGGCACCACGACCGCGTCGTAGATCCGGACCAGGGACGGCTTCGGACTGCCGGTACCACCCTTGCGGACCGCGGCCCACCAGGCGAGGCCGCCGAGCAGATTCACCGGACGGCACAACCGGACACCGAGCCCCGCCTGCCGCGCGGCCGCGTCCAGGGTCGCCGGAGTGTAGCGACGGACGTGACCGACGCTGCGGTCGAAGTCGCCGTACAGCGACATGTAGCCGGGCACCCAGATGACGACGGTGCCGCCGGGATGCACCAGCCGCGACATCGACTGCAGGGTCGCCACGTCGTCCTCGATGTGCTCGAGCACGTTGATGGCCAGCACCGAATCCACCGGCCGGTGCCGGTCCGCATACTGTTGGGCCTGCGCCGGGGTCATCGCCGTCACATCCAGCTGTCGGGCAGCCATCTCCGCACGGCCGACGAACCGGTCGGCCATCGAGGCCACCGCTCCCGGGTCCACATCGGTGACGATGATCCGGGTGCGGCCGGTGAACTGGGCGGAGAAGTCGCCGAGACCGGCGCCCACCTCCAACACCGATGCGCCGCAGTGTGGGGCGATCAGATCGTACTGGTAGCGGCGGTAGTTGCGTTGGTGCTGATCGGCCCGGCCCAACTCACGCCCGGTGGCGGCGGTGAATGCGCCGACCCCGTCCGAGGCGGGGTCGGTCGGTCGAGAAGCCTGTGAGCCCTCCATGCCGCCTGAGCCTAATGCCGATCGGTGACGAATCGTGCCGAGGAGGGGAGTCGAACCCCCACGCCCTTGCGGGCAGACGGGTTTGAGCCGTCCGCGTATACCATTCCGCCACCTCGGCCGGGAACGCTGTGGGCGCCCCTGGAAAGCGTCGCTCATTGTGCCACAGCGCGCGGGTAAGGCCCGGACCTGGCGGCCACCCGCGCCGGCCGGCGGGCTGGCTACAGTGGTCCCGTGACCGAGAGCAAGGCGGGCGTTTCACCGCAGCCCAACACCGCAGCGAATTCCGATCAGTCGGCCAAGAGCTCAGCTCCGCGGGTGGTCGTCGCCGAGGACGAGTCGCTGATCCGGCTCGACCTGGTCGAGATGCTCCGCGAGGAGGGCTACGACGTCGTCGGGGAGGCCGGCGACGGCGAACAGGCGGTCGCGCTGACCACCGATCTGAAGCCGGACCTGGTGGTGATGGACGTCAAGATGCCGAAGCTGGACGGTATCTCGGCCGCAGAGAAGATCGCCGGGCAGCGGATCGCACCGGTGGTGATGCTCACCGCGTTCAGCCAGCGGGAACTCGTCGACCGGGCCCGCGAAGCCGGCGCCATGGCCTACGTGGTCAAGCCGTTCGGCAAGGACGACCTGGTGCCGGCCATCGAGATCGCGATCGCGCGCTACGCCGAGATCCTGGCGGTGGAGGCCGAGGTCGCCGATCTGGAGGAGCGGCTGGAGTCGCGCAAGATCGTGGACAAGGCCAAGGGCCTGCTGCAGGTCGGTCTCGGATTGACCGAGCCGGAGGCGTTCCGCTGGATCCAGAAGACGGCGATGGACCTGCGCAAATCCATGCGCGAGGTGGCCGAGGGCGTCATCGCCCATGGAGCCAAGCCCGGCAAGTGAGCGCCGACCGGGTTCACCGGACCGTGCCGCGGGCAGCAGCAGCAGCCGCAGTCACCGTGAACGGGCCGGCGCCCAGCTGCCGGCGGCATTCCTGACGCAGCCGCTCGCGGTCGCCGTCGGACAGCCCACGGACGTGGTCCCCGGCCGGACCGACGCCGGTGGTGTTCGGCTGCCACCAGTCCTCGAAGTCGGCGTAGTCGACGGTGACGGCGAGCAACGCTTCGGTGACGGGGTCCAGACCGGCCCCCCGGAGCAGTTCCCCGACCCGCCGATCGGTCGCAGCGGCCAGTACCGCATCCGGTGGCAGCTGCGGATCGACGACCCGGATCGCCGTCCACAGCGGGGTGATCGGCCCGCGGCCGCCGGCGTGGTCCCAGACGCAGGCGGCCACCGTGCCGCCCGGCCGGGTCACCCGGACCAGCTCGGCCAGCCCGGCCCGCGGGTCGGGCATGAACGGGAGCACCAGCTGGGCGACGGCCAGGTCGAAACTGTCGTCGGCATAGGGCAGCGGGTCCGCACTGCCCTGGCGCACCTCGACCCCCGGACACCGCTCCCGGACGGCGGCCACGAACGGCGGCGACGGGTCGACCGCGGCCACCTGCCCCGGTCCGAGTACGGCGACCAGCCGCTCGGTCAGGGCTCCCGGTCCGCAACCCACGTCGAGGGCCCGCTGCCCGGCGCCGGCCCCGGCGAAGCCGCAGAACTGGTCGGCCAGCGGTTCGGAGTAGCGGCCCATGAACCGCAGGTAGGTGTCGGCGGCGACGTTGAACCCCATGCTTCAGGCTACGGCCACCGGCGCCTGGCCGCCGGGCATCCGCGCTCCAACGTGTCGAAGGGTGCGCTCACGGATCCGTGCGCCCTGCCGGTGCGAGCGCGGCTAACGCTCCGCGCCGGTCTGCCCCGTTCCCGGTGCCGACACCAGCTGGCAGGTGAGCCGTGCGGTGCAGACCCGGTTGTCGTGATCGTCCACCAGCACGATCTCGTACATCGCCACGCTGCGGCCCAGCTTGATCGCGGTCGCGGTGCCGGTGACCCAGCCGGAACGGACCGCCCGGTGATGGGTCGCATTGAGGTCCACTCCGACCGCGACCTTCTCCGGCCGTGCGTGGGCATAGGCGGCCATCGACCCGAGGGTCTCGGCCAGCACGCAGGAGGCGCCGCCGTGCCACAGACCGTACGGCTGGGTGTTGCCCGCCACCGGCATCCGGCCGACGGCCCGTTCCGGCCGGAGTTCGAGCAACTCCAGACCCATCGTGTCGTCCAGAGCACTGCGCATCCCGGCCAGCCAGTCGGGCAGCATCGCGGCGGTCGTGTCGGCCATGGCGGACAAGCTACCGGTCCGCCGCCGCGCGGTCCGGTCCGTGCCGGTGGCGCCCGCGGCCTGCGGCCGGGCCGTGGGCGCAGGGCTGTCGGCACGGCTGGCTAGAGTCGGATCCGTGCCGACCCAGACAGCGCGCAAACCAACCCCGGGCAGGCGGACCGCGGGCCCGGCCGCCGGAGACCGCAGCGAACCGAGGGGTCCGCGGCTGCTGCTGATCGACGGCCACTCGGTCGCCTATCGCGCCTTCTTCGCACTGCCGGTGGAGAACTTCTCCACCCGCACCGGGCAGCACACCAACGCGGTGTTCGGTTTCACCTCGATGCTGATCAACGTGCTCCGCGACGAGCAGCCGACCCATGTCGGTGTCGCGTTCGACGTGTCTCGGCAGACCTTCCGCACCGAGGCCTACGCCGACTACAAGGCCAACCGGTCCAAGTCACCGGACGAGTTCAGGGGCCAGGTGGCGCTGATCAAGGAAGTGCTCGACGCCCTCAACATCGTCGCGGTGGAGAAGGACGGTTACGAGGCCGACGACATCATCGGCACCCTGGCGAAGCGGTCGGCCGCCAGCGGCATGGATGTTCTCATCTGCACCGGTGACCGGGACTCCTTCCAACTGGTCGACGAACACACCACCGTGCTCTACCCCCGTAAAGGGGTCTCCGACCTGGCCCGGATGACGCCGGAGACGGTGTTGGAGAAGTATCTGGTGTCGCCGGGCCGCTACCCGGAGTTGGCCGCACTCGTCGGCGAATCCAGCGACAACCTGCCCGGCATCCCCGGCGTCGGCCCGAAGACCGCAGCCAAGTGGCTGGACACCTACGACGGCCTGGAGAACCTGATCACCCGGGCCGGCGAGATCAAGGGCAAGGCCGGGGCGGCGTTCCGGGAACGGATCGCCGACGTCCGGCTGAACCGGCAGATCAACGCCCTGGTGTGCGACCTCGACCTGCCGGTGGGCATCGACGACCTGGCCCGGCGTGACTGGGACCGGGAGGCCGTCCACCAGCTCTTCGACGGGCTGGAGTTCCGGGTGCTGCGGGACCGGCTGCTGGAGAGCCTGCCGGTCCACGACGCCGAGCCCGAGGGGGGCTTCGACCTGGCCGGCGAGGTGCTGGCGCCCGGCCGGCTGGCGGAGTGGCTGACCGAGCACGCCGGTGTCGGACGGGCCGGGGTGACGCCGATCGGGCATTGGGGTCGCGGCGCCGGCGACCTGACCGCGGTCGCGGTCGCCACTGGCGACGGCAAGGCCGCCTACGTGTCCACCACCGAGCTGATCCCCGAGGACGAGCAGGCGCTGGCCGACTGGCTGGCCGATCCGCAGCGGCAGAAGGTCCTCCACGACGCCAAGGGCCCGATGCTGGCGATCTGGTCCCGGGGCTGGGACCTGCACGGGCTCGTCTCGGACACCCAGCTGGCCGCCTACCTGGTCCGGCCGGACCAGCGGACCTACCACCTGGACGACCTCACCGTCCGCTATCTCAAGCGTGAACTGCGGATCGACACCGCCGACACGCCGGAGCCGACGGTGCAGCCGACCAGCTGGCCCTCGACTTCGGCGAGGACGACCCGCAGACCGGAGCCGATGCCGCGATGGTGCAGGCCCGGGCGGTGGTCGACCTGGCCGCGGCACTGGACGACGAGATCGAGGACCGCGGCGGCACCAGACTGCTGCAGCAGGTCGAGCTGCCGCTGCAGCGGACCCTGGCCCGGATGGAACGCACCGGCATCGCGGTCGACACCGACCACCTGCAGGCGCTGGAGTCACAGTTCGGTGCGGTCGTCGACGACGCGGCGCAGGCCGCCTACGACGTGCTCGGCAAGGAGATCAATCTGGGCTCGCCCAAACAGCTGCAGGTGGTGCTCTTCGATGAACTCGGCATGCCCAAGACCCGCCGCACCCGGACCGGCTACACCACCGACGCCGATGCCCTGCAGCAGCTGTTCGGCAAGACCGAACACCCGTTCCTGGCCCATCTGCTCAAGCACCGGGACGCGATCCGGCTGAAACAGACCGTTGAAGGTCTGCTCGCCGCGGTGTCCGACGACGGCCGGATCCATACCACCTACATGCAGACCATCGCCGCCACCGGCCGGCTGTCCAGCACCGATCCGAACCTGCAGAACATCCCCATTCGGACCGAGGAGGGCCGCCGGATCCGGGAGGCGTTCGTGGTCGGTCCGTCCTTCGAGTCGCTGATGAGCGCGGACTACAGCCAGATCGAGATGCGGATCATGGCCGACCGGTCCGGCGATGCCGGGCTGATCGAGGCGTTCAACTCCGGCGTGGACTTCCACACGGTCACCGCGTCACGGGTGTTCGGTGTCGCCGCGGACGCGGTCACCCCGGCGCAGCGGGCCAAGATCAAGGCGATGAACTACGGGCTCGCCTACGGTCTCAGCGCCTACGGTCTGAGCCAACAGCTGAACATCGAGGTGGCGGAGGCCCGCGGCCTGATGGACGAGTACTTCGAACGGTTCGGCGGGGTGCGGGACTACCTCCGGTCGCTGGTCGACGACGCCCGCCGGACCGAGTACACCGAGACCATCCTGGGCCGCCGGCGTTACCTGCCGGACCTGATCAGCGACAACCGGCAGCGTCGGGAGATGGCCGAACGGATGGCCCTGAACGCCCCCATCCAGGGGTCGGCCGCCGACATCATCAAGATCGCCATGCTGGACACCGAACGCGCGATCGATGCCGCCGGAATGACGTCACGGATGTTGCTGCAGGTCCACGACGAGCTGATCTTCGAGATCGCGCCGGGGGAGCGCGCGGCCCTGGAGGACCTGGTCCGCGAGGCCATGGGTCACGCCGTCGACCTTGCCGTCCCGCTGGACGTCTCCGTCGGCGTCGGCCGTTCCTGGCACGACGCCGCCCACTGATCCACCCGCCCGCCGACCACCCCGCTCGGGCCGAGGGGGCCGCCGGACGACGCGCCGGGCGGCACGGAGTCGATCGGTGGACGCGCTTCGACGGGCCGAGGGCGCGGGGTATTTCGAGGCGTTCACTGGGTGGAGCGGTCAGGGGTGGGCCGGACGCCAGGTGAACGCCTCCTGCCACCAGTCGTCCTCCTCGGCCCAGGCGCGCAGGACGTCCAGGGTGGCGTCGGTGTTCGGAGTCCAGGCGACCAGCCGCTGCGCACCGTCGGCGATCTCGACCTGCCAGCCGCCGTCGGCGGGCCGGGCCAGCGCCGACCGGTCCGGCTGGTCGTCGCGACGCAGTTCGGCGTAGTCACGGCAGCCGCCGAGGAATCGCAGCAGGACGTCGGGCGTGACGTCGTCGACCGTGTCGCCGCTGGCATCGGAAAGGGTGAACCGGGGCATGGCGGCATTCTGCCGACCCTCACCAGCCGCCCCGCGGCCGGGCGCAGGAGAGCGGGCGGATGTCGGGGGTCACGGGAATGCCGGGCCAAGACCTCGGGTTGCACCCGATGCAGCCGATGGAATTGACCGCCTCCGCGGCCCGACGTTAGGCTGTAATGTCGCTGTGGTCTGCGCAGACTTCGGACCGATGAGGTCTCGCTCACGCCACGGGTTCGGGCGGGCTTCCGCCCGGGACCCTTCGCGTGAAAACGGGCCTTGGCACATCGGACAACTCACTACATCCATATCGGAGCCCTACTACATGACGTCCTCCCTTGAGGCAGCCCCGCAGGTCGCCATCGACGACTTCGAGTCGCCGGAAGCGTTCCTCGAAGCGGTCGACAAGACCATCAAGTATTTCAACGACGGCGACATCGTCACCGGCACCGTCGTCAAGGTCGACCGGGACGAGGTCCTGCTCGACATCGGTTACAAGACCGAAGGCGTGATCCCTTCCAAGGAACTCTCCATCAAGCACGATGTGGACCCCCACCAGGTGGTCAGCGTCGGCGATGAGGTCGAGGCCCTGGTCCAGCAGAAGGAGGACAAGGAGGGGCGCCTGATCCTCTCCAAGAAGCGGGCTCAGTACGAGCGCGCCTGGGGCACCATCGAGAAGATCAAGGAAGAGGACGGCGTCGTCACCGGCCAGGTGATCGAGGTGGTCAAGGGTGGCCTGATCCTCGACATCGGTCTGCGTGGCTTCCTGCCGGCGTCGCTGGTCGAGATGCGCCGCGTCCGAGACCTGCAGCCCTACGTCGGCCAGGAGCTCGAGGCCAAGATCATCGAACTGGACAAGAACCGCAACAACGTGGTGCTGTCCCGGCGCGCCTGGCTGGAGCAGACCCAGTCCGAGGTCCGCCACAACTTCCTCACCCAGCTGCAGAAGGGCCAGATCCGCAAGGGTGTGGTCTCCTCCATCGTCAACTTCGGCGCGTTCGTCGATCTCGGCGGGGTGGACGGCCTGGTGCACGTCTCGGAACTGTCCTGGAAGCACATCGATCACCCCTCCGAGGTGGTCGAGGTCGGCCAGGAGGTCACCGTCGAGGTGCTCAGTGTGGAGATGGACCGCGAGCGGGTGTCGCTGTCGCTGAAGGCGACGCAGGAAGATCCGTGGCAGGCCTTCGCCCGCACCCACCAGATCGGGCAGATCGTGCCGGGCAAGGTCACCAAGCTGGTGCCGTTCGGTGCGTTCGTGCGGGTCGAGGAAGGCATCGAGGGCCTGGTGCACGTCTCCGAGTTGGCCGAGCGCCACGTGGAGATCCCCGAGCAGGTCGTCCAGGTCAACGACGAGGTGATGGTCAAGATCATCGACATCGACCTGGAACGCCGGCGGATCTCGCTGTCGCTGAAGCAGGCCAACGAGAACGTGGACCTGAACGCCGAGGACTTCGATCCGACGCTGTACGGCATGGCGGCCAGCTACGACGATCAGGGCAACTACCTCTACCCCGAGGGCTTCGACCCGGAGTCGGGGGAGTGGCTCGAAGGCTTCGACGAGCAGCGGGCGGCCTGGGAGCACCAGTACGCCGAGGCGCAGACCCGTTGGGAGGCGCACAAGCGGCAGGTCGTCGAGGCGGAGGCATCCGAGGGTGCCGCCGCCGAGGCGCAGGCGTCCTACTCCTCCGGTGACACCGGTGGCGGTGCGAGCCCTGCCGGCACCGGCGGTGGCCAGCCGCGTCAGGCCCCGGCCCCGCAGCAGAACCAGGAGGGCTCGCTGGCCTCGGACGAGGCACTGCAGGCGCTCCGGGAGAAGCTCACCGGCGGCAACTGATCACCGCAACGGTCGGTCCCGCCGGCCCGGCCTGATCCATCGACGGCCTCCCACCTCACGGTGGGAGGCCGTCGGCGTTCCCGGACCCGCGCCCTTGGCTAGTCTTCGGCCATGGCGCGGATGCGGATCGGGCTGACCGGCGGCATCGCCGGCGGCAAGTCCACCGTGGCGGCGATGCTGGCCGAGCTCGGGGCCGTGATCATCGACGCCGACCAGCTGGCCCGGGAGGTGGTGGAGCCGGGCACCGAGGGCCTGGACCGCATCCGGGACCGGTTCGGCGGCCGGGTGATCGGTGCCGACGGCCGGCTGGACCGGGCGGCGCTGGGCCGGATCGTCTTCGCCGATTCCGCCGCCCGTGCCGAGCTGGAGGCGATCGTCCATCCAGCCGTCCGTCGCCGGGCCGCCGAGCTGGAGGCCGCTGCCGGCCCGGACGCCGTGGTGGTCCAGATGATCCCGCTGCTGGTCGAGACCGGCCAGGCCGACACCTTCGACGCGGTCATCGTGGTCGACGTCGATCCGCAGGTGCAGCGTCGCCGGCTGACCGACCGGGACGGACTGCCCGCGGCGGAGGCGGACTCCCGGATCGCGGCCCAGGCGCCCCGGCAGGCGCGGCTGGCTGCGGCCGATGTCGTCATCGACAACACCAGCCCCGACCTGGCGCAGCTACGTCGACGCGTCACCGAGGTCTATCGATCTCTGGTCGAGGGCGGGCGTGCTTCGGCAAGCCCTGCACCCGGACCCGCTCCGGTTCGCCAGCGGCCGCAACCGTGTGGCTCCGATTGCCGATGACCGGTTGATGAGGGACCCTGGGGGAGCCGTCGCGCCGGAGGGCCGGCGCTCGTCGATTCAGGAGGTGTGGCCGTGACCTGTCCACGGTGCGGTGCAGGTGTGGTCCAGGTCGCCCACTTCTGTCAGACCTGCGGCCTGGACCTGAGGTCACCGGATCTGGCACGCCGCAAGTCGTTCGTGGTCAAGCCTGACGAACCGGTGGCCTCGTTCGCCCTGATCTCCACGATCATGCCGCGGGGGGCCGGGCGGCGTCCACAGACCTACCGGATCGCGCTGGCGCTCGGGCTGGCGGTGGCCCTGCTGGCGGCGATCTTCGGGGCGCTGCCGATCGCCGTGCTGGTGGCCGCCTTCACCGTCCCGATCGTCTACATCGTCTACCTCTACGACGTGAACCTGTGGGAGGACGAGCCGCTGCTGGTCACCGCGGCGGCGTTCCTGCTGACCGGTGCGCTGACCGTCGCGTTCACCATCGGCTGGCTGCACCTGCGCGGGCCGCTGGTCCAGCCGGAGGCCTTCGGCGGCGGACCGGCGGCCGGGCCGCGGGTCGGCACCCTGCTGCTGGTCGGTGTGTTGGTGCCGGTGATCGCCCAACTGATCATCCAGATCGGTCCCGTCTACCTGGCCAGCCGGCCGAAGTTCGACGACCTGATGGATGGGCTCACCTTCGGTGTCATCTCCGGCGTCGCCTACGCCACCTTCGACACCCTGGTGCGGCACTCGGCGGCCCTGTTCGGGGGGATGACCGGCCACCAGAGCACCGCCGGCTGGGTGGCGCTGATCTTCCTCGAGGGTCTGGTCAAGCCGTTGCTCATGGGCACCGCCGCCGGCATCGCGGCCGCGGAGTTCTCCGGACTGGGCCGCGGCTACGACGGCTTCACCCTGCGCTACGCCCGCGGCCTCGCCGAAGCCGTCCTTGCCACCATCGCCTACCAGGTCGGGGCCTACCTGTTCTCCTTCCTGCCCGCCTTCCAGGCCACCGTGGTCACCCTGCTGTGGGGGCTGCTCATCCTCGGCGTCCTGGTGCTGCGGGTCCGCAACGTGCTGCACACCGGACTGATGGAGGCGGCGCTGGAGTCGGCCGCCCGCCGCGATTCCGCCATCGGCGCGGCCGGCGACCTGGACTTCTGCGCGGCCTGTGAGATGCCGCTGGTCCCGGGCGGCGCGTTCTGCAGCAACTGCGGCACCGCGGTACGGGCCGCAGCGCGAGGCGAGCACCGGCGCGAGGGCGTGTCACCGGCTGACGGTCCGCCGCCGAACCCGCCCGGGCCCGGTGCGGTCGCCACCGCGGCGGCCAGGACCACTCCGAGCGATGTGCACCCGGCGTCGCAGCCGACACCCGAACGGCGCCGGCCCGCCGGGGACGAGCAAGGAGACCGGGCATGAGCACGCCGTGGAGCGGAGACCGGCCGGGACCCCAGCAGGGTCCCGGGCCGTCCTGGCCCCGGCAGCCCGGCGCCGGGCAGCCGCCGTACGGGCAGCCGGGCTACGGGCAGCCGGGCTACGGGCAGCCGGGCTACGGGCAGCCGGGTTACGGGCAGCCGGGCTACGGGCAGCCGGGATACGGATACGGGCAATCGCCGTATGGGCCGTCCAGCTACCCGCAACAGGGCTACGGCCAGCAGGGTTACGGCCAGGGACCCGGGCAGCAGGGACCCGGGCAGCCGTACGGGCCATCGGGCCCCGGGGCCGGCGGCCCCGGCGGCCCGCGCCGGCACAGCGGCGCCATGATCCTCGGCATCGTCGCCGGCTCGATCGCCCTGCTGGTGCTGATCGGCGCCATCATCGGTGTGCTCAGCGGCCGCGACCAGGGCAGCGCCGCCACCATCCGGCCCGGCACCGGCACCCCGACCGCGCACGCCCCGCAACAGGGGTCCGCGCCGGCCGGGCGACCGTCCTCCGCACCCGGCAGCGGACCGACCGGCTCCGCCGGCGGCGGCAGCCGGGGCAGCGGTCAGCCGATCCGGTTGGCCCACGGCTGCTCCGTCACCCCGGCCGACGGCTGGACCACCCGCAGCGCGAAGAAGGGCGTCGTGGTCCTGCAGAACGATGCGGGCGACATGCTGAACGCCCAGTGCGCCAAGCTCGACGCCGGCACCGACCCGGGCCAGGTGCTCAACGACTGGATGGACCAGATCTCCTCCGACCACAGCGACGTGCAGAAGAGCAAGGTCAAACCGCTGGACACCAGCGGCGGCAAGCTCAAGGCCGCCAGCCAGAGCATGACCTACACCGACTCGAGCAGCCAGGGCACCGCCGACGTCGGCGTCACCTCGGTGGTGGCGGTCCGCAAGGACGGCGTCACCGCAGTGGAGACGATCTGGTACACCCGGTCCAGTGATGCCGCCCGGCTGAACTCCGACTTCACCAGCATGCTGGGTTCGCTGCTGGGCAGTCTGCGGTGAACTGAACCGGGGCACCGGCCGGCCGCTGTGTTGTGTCGGTGCCACCGCATAGGCTCGCTGATATGCGTCCGGTCCAAGAGTTGCAGCGAACCGTGCACCCGTTCGAGATGCGGAGCGAGTTCGCGCCGTCCGGCGATCAGCCGGCCGCCATCGCCGATCTGGAACGCCGGATCCGGGCCGGCGAACAGGATGTCGTGCTACTCGGCGCCACCGGCACCGGCAAGACAGCGACCGTCGCCTGGCTGGCGGAACGGCTGCAGCGGCCGGTGCTGGTGATGCAGCCGAACAAGACACTGGCCGCGCAGTTCGCCAACGAGTTGCGCCAGTTCTTCCCGCAGAACGCGGTGGAGTACTTCGTCTCCTACTACGACTACTACCAGCCCGAGGCCTACATCCCCCAGACCGACACCTACATCGAGAAGGACTCCTCCCTCAACGAGGAGGTCGAGCGGCTGCGGCACTCGGCGACCAACTCGCTGCTGACCCGCCGGGACACGATCGTGGTCGCGACCGTGTCGGCGATCTACGGCCTGGGCAGCGCGGCGGAGTACCTCCGCCAGGCGGTCCTGCTGAAGGTCGGCCAGGAGATCGAGCGGGACGACCTGCTGCGCCGGCTGGTGTCCATCCAGTACGCCCGCAACGACCTGTCCGGTGCCCGAGGCACGTTCCGGGTCCGCGGCGACACCCTGGAAGTGTTCCCGAAGTACGAGGAGATGGCGGTCCGGGTCGAGTTCTTCGGCGACGAGATCGAGCGGCTGATGACCATGCACCCGCTCACCGGCGAGATTCTCGCCACCGACGACGAGGCCATCCTGATGCCGGCCAGCCACTACGCCGCCGGCGCCGACGTGATGGAGCGGGCGATCGCGCGGATCGAGGCCGAGTTGGACCAACGGCTGGCCGAACTGGAGAGTCAGAACAAGCTGCTGGAGGCGCAGCGGCTGCGGATGCGGACCACCTACGACATCGAGATGATGCGCCAGATCGGCACGTGCGCCGGCATCGAGAACTACTCGATGCACATGGACGGCCGGTCCCCGGGGGAGCCGCCGAACTGTCTGCTGGACTACTTCCCCGAGGACTTCCTGCTGGTCGTCGACGAGTCACACGTGACCGTGCCGCAGATCGGCGGCATGTACGAGGGCGACGTGTCCCGCAAGCGGACGCTGGTCGACCACGGCTTCCGGCTGCCGTCCGCGGTGGACAACCGGCCGCTGCGGTTCGAGGAGTTCACCGAGCGGATCGGGCAGACCATCTACCTGTCGGCCACTCCCGGCGACTACGAGCTGGCCCGGTCCAACGGCGTGGTGGAGCAGATCATCCGTCCCACCGGGCTGATCGATCCGGAGGTGATCATCAAGCCGACCCAGGGACAGATCGACGACCTGATCGGCGAGATCCGGATCCGCGCCGACCGCAACGAGCGGGTGCTGGTCACCACCCTGACCAAGAAGATGTCGGAGGACCTCACCGACTACCTGCTGGAGAACGGCATCCGGACCCGCTACCTGCACTCCGAGGTGGACACCCTGCGCCGGATCGAGCTGCTGCGGCAGCTGCGGCTCGGCGAGTACGACGTGCTCGTCGGCATCAACCTGCTGCGGGAGGGCCTGGACCTGCCCGAGGTGTCGCTCGTGTCGATCCTGGACGCGGACAAGGAAGGCTTCCTGCGCAGCGACAAGAGCCTGATCCAGACCATCGGCCGCGCCGCCCGGAACGTGTCCGGACAGGTGCACATGTACGCCGACAAGGTCACCCCGTCGATGGCGGCCGCGATCGACGAGACCAACCGGCGCCGGGACAAGCAGCTGGCCTACAACCGTGAGCACGGCATCGACCCCACCCCGCTGCGGAAGAAGATCGCCGACATCACCGACATGCTGGCCCGCGAGGACGCCGACACCGACAACGTGCTCGCCGGCACCTCGATGGGGAAGCGGGCCGGCAAGAACGCCAAGTCGCCGGTCCCCGATCTGGGCAGCAAGGACGGCGTCGACCAGGCCCGCAAGATCGCCGGCATGCCGGCCGGGGACCTGGCCGAGCTGGTGCAGCAGCTCACCGATCAGATGCACACCGCCGCGGCGGACCTGCAGTTCGAGGTCGCCGCCCGGCTCCGCGACGAGATCCATGACCTGAAGCGCGAGCTGCGCCAGATGGTGGAAGCCAACCGCTGAGGCCCCGACCGGCTCAGCCGGCGGGCAGCTGCTGCAGTTCCAGCCACTGGCGGCGGCGTTCGGCCTGCCGTTGCGGGTCGGGCACCGGCACGGCGGCCAGCAGCCGCTGGGTGTAGGGCTCGCGCGGGCTGTGCAGCACCCGCCGCGACGGGCCGGATTCCACGATCACCCCGCGGCGCATCACCGCCACCCGGCTGGTGATCTCACCGACCACGGCCAGGTCGTGGCTGATGAACAGGCAGGCGAAGCCCAGTTCGGCGCGCAGCTCGACGATCAGCTGCAGGATCTGGTCCTGCACCGACACGTCCAGGGCGCTGGTCGGCTCGTCGGCGATCAGCAGGCTCGGACGCATCGACAGGGCCCGGGCGATCGCGACGCGCTGCCGCTGACCACCGGACAGTTCGTGCGGATACCGGCCGGCCAGCCCGGGTCCGAGCCGGACGGCGTCCAGCAGCCGGTCCACCTCCTGGCGGCGGCGGTCCGGGTCGAGGTCGGAATGCAGCCGCAGCGGTTCGCCGATGCTACGGCCGATGGTGTGGCGGGGATTGAGACTGGAGGCGGGATCCTGGAAGACCATCCCGATCCGGGTCCGCAACCGGCGCAGCTTCCGGCCGTGGAGCCGGGAGATGTCGATGCCGTCGATCCGCACGCTGCCGGCGGCCGGCGTGATCAGACCGGCGAGCGCCCGGCCGATGGTCGACTTGCCGGAACCGGACTCGCCGACCAGTCCGACCGTCTCGCCGCGGCCGATCGTCAGGGTGACGTCGCGGGCGGCGCGCAGTCCGCTGCCGAGTCCGCGGCCGTGGTAGACGATGTCGACGCCGTCGAGTTCGGCTGCCGGCGCGTCGGCCGAGCCCCGATCCGATCCGTCGGTCGAACCGCCGACCGGTGCCCCGATCCGGGCCACGGCCGTGGTCGCTGCGGTGTCGGCGGCGGGCCGGGCCGGATCTCGGCTGATCACCAACGACTCCAGTTGCGGCACGGCGGCCAGCAGTCGCCGGGTGTAGTCGGCCCGCGGATGCCGGTACAGCTGGATCGCCGGCGCCGACTCGACGATCCGGCCGTCCTTCATCACGGCCACGTCGTCGGCCACGTCGGCGACCACCCCCATGTCGTGGGTGATCAACAGCACCGCGGTGCCGAGCCGGTCCTTCAGATCGCGCAGCAGCGCCAGGATCTGCGCCTGCACGGTGACATCCAACGCCGTGGTCGGTTCGTCGGCGATCAACGCCACCGGGTCGTTGCTGATCGCCATGGCGATCATCGCCCGCTGCAGCTGGCCGCCGGAGGCCTCATGCGGGTAGGAGTCGGCGATCCGCACCGGGTCGGTGACCTCGACCGTCGCCAGCAGGTCCAGCACCCGTCGGCGAGCCTGCTGCCGGCCGACCTCGGGTTGGTGCTCGCGGATCGCCTCACCGATCTGGTCGCCGATCCGGAAGACCGGGTTCAGTGCGCTCATCGGCTCCTGGAAGACCGTGCCGACCCGCCCACCGCGGGCCTTGCGCAGCCGGTCGATCGGCGCGCCGATCAGTTCCTCACCGGCCAGCCGGATGCTGCCGGTGACCCGGGCCCCGGCCGGCAGCAATCCGAGTACCGACATCGCCGTGACACTCTTGCCTGATCCGGACTCGCCGACCAGGCCGAGCACCCGGCCCGGGGCCAGCTCCAGGTCGACACCGTGCACGACCTCCTGCGGCGGTCCGGTCGGATCCGACCCGGGGAAGGCGATCCGCAGACCGGCGATGGTCAGCACCGGATCGCGGCGCGCGGCCGGATCCGCGGTCTGTGCACGGGTCATCGGATCACCTCCCCGGTCGGTCGGTCGGATCACTGCTGCTTCAGCGTGACCTTCAGGTAGTTCGGGTAGGCGGGGAACGCGCCGATGAAGAAGTTCTGCACGTTCGAGCCGCGCAGGAACGAGTTCTTGGCGTAGCTGATCGGGATGACCGGGGCGTCCTTCATGATCTGCTTGTCGATCGCCGCCCACTCCTGATCGGCCTTGCTGCGGTCCACCTCGGCGGTCGCCTTGGCGATCGCCGCATCCACCTTCGGGTTGTCGTAGCGGGAGGTGTTGTAGCCACCGTTGCCGATCTGGCTGGAGTCGTAGAGCGGCTGGATGTTGGCGTTCGGGCTGGGGAAGTCCGGCTGCCAGCTGCCCAGGTAGAGGTCGTAGTTGCCCTTGCCCTGGGTCACCCGTTCGGCCACCGCGTTGGAGTCCAGCGGCTGCAGGGTGACCGTCACCCCGGCCCGCTCCAGGCCCTGCTCGACGGCCTGCGCCTGCGCGGTCGCCATCGAGCTGTTGGAGCTGATCAGGGTGAGCTTGAGATCACCGGCGTGCCCGGCGGCCTTGAGCAGTTGCTTGGCCTTGGCGACATTGCCGTCCTGACCGGCGGGGTAGAGGTCGTACGGCTGCCGGCCCTCGATGCCCGGAGTGATCAGCGTCGTCGCCGGCGTGCCGGAGATCGCGCCACCGGAGGCGGCGATGAACGCCTTCCGGTCGATCGCGTACTCCAGCGCCTGCCGCACCTTCACCTCCTTCAGGGCACCGCGCTGGGTGTTCATCGCGACGAAGTTGACCGCGCCGGGCTGGGAGGTGACCAACCGCGACTTGACCTGCGGGTTGTTCTGCGCCTGCGCCAGCTGGGCGGCCGGGACGAAGTCGGCGCCGAAGGAGTTCTTGGCGTCACCGTTGTCGCTGATCAGCGTCTGTGCGGCCACGGTGTCGTCCTGGCCGAGCTTGAAGACGATCTTGTCCGGCCCGGCCGTGCGCACCTTGTCGGTGCTCCGCTTCCAGTGGGTGTTGCGGACCAGGGTCATCGCGACGCCCTGCTGGTAGGAGCCGACCTTGTACGGTCCGGAGGCCGCCGGGTGCTTGCCGTACTCGGCAGGCTTGTCGTCCTTGGACTTCTCCACCGGGGCGAAGGCCGGCATCGACACGATCCACGGCCAGTCGCCGTAGGGCACCTTGAGCTTGAAGACGATGGTCTGGTCGTCCGGTGTCTCGATGGAGGCCAGATCCTTGCCGCCGTAGGGTCCCGGGTAGTTGTCGCCGCCGACCAGCAGACCCTTGTGGTAGCTGAGGCCGCCGGACAGTTCCGGCGCGAAGGAGCGCTCCACGCCGTACTTGATCGCCTTGCTGGTGATCGGCGTGCCGTCGTCGAACTGCAGCCCGCTCTTCAGCGTGAAGGTCCAGGTCTTGCCCCCGTCACTGACCTGGCCGGTGTCGGTGGCCAGGTCGGGGACCACGGTCGACGGCTGCCCGGGTCCGTTCTGCCAGGCGGTGAGCCGACGGTTGACCAGGCCGTTGGAGGTGATCGCCAGGCTCTGGCTGGTCGCCGGGTCGAAGTTCATCTCCGTGCCGGAGCTGAGGATGTTCAGTGTTCCGCCCTTCGTCGGCGGCGCGGAACTGCCGCTGGACGGGGTGGTCGGATTGGCGTTGCAGCCGGCGATGACGAGGGCGACAGCCGCCGCGGCGGCGCCGATGCTGAGACGTCGTCTCATGGGTGGATCCTTCCGGACACGATCGGGACGGACGCACGGACGGAGTGTCCGTGCAGTGCCGGCATGGCCACGTCGACGTTGACGAGGAACCAGCTGATCATCGGGCCACCGCCTTGATCCGTGGGTCCAGCAGCCCGTAGCTGATGTCCACCACGAAGTTGGCGACGATGATCAAGAATGCGGAGAACAGGGTGACGCCGACCAGTACCTGCAGGTCGAGGTTGCCGACGGCGTCCAGCAGCAAGGCACCCAGCCCCTGCATCGCGAACACCTTCTCGGTGATCACGACACCGCCGAGCAGACTGCCCAGGTCCAGGCCGAAGACGGTGGCGACGGGGATCAGCACGTTGCGCAGGGCGTGCCGGCCGATGGTCCGGCGTTCACTCAGGCCCTTGGCACGCGCGGTACGGATGTAGTCCTCGTTCATCACGTCGAGCATCTGTCCGCGGGTCAGCCGGGTGTACACCGCGGCGTTCAGCAGAGCCAGCACGATCCAGGGCAGCACCAGGTGCCAGAGCCAGTCGACGGGGCTCTGGGTCAGCGGCACGTAGCCGCTGACCGGAACCATGTTGAGTTTGAAGCCGAAGATGAAGATGCCGAGCAGCCCGGCCAGGTAGGCCGGCGCCGACACCCCGGCGATGGAGACGGTCATCAGGGTCCGGTCGAGCAGCGTGCCGCGCCGCAGCGCGGAGATGACGCCGGTGGACACGCCGAGGATGAGCCACAGCACGGCCGCGCCGATCGCGATCGAGAAGGTCACCGGGATCCGCTGCATGATCAGCTGGGTGACCGGCTCGTTCAGCCGGAACGAGTAGCCGAAGCAGGGCGCGCCGCAGGTGATCGCGGCCTGTCCGGCGCCGAAGGTCCGACCCGCCACGATGCCGGCGAGGTAGGCCAGGAACTGGCGCCACCACGGCTGGTCGTAGCCCATGAACGCGCGCGCCTGGGCCAACCGGTCCGGGGTGCAGGGCCGGCCGCAGGACAGCCGGGCCGGGTCCGACGGCAGCACGTAGAAGATCAGGTAGCTGATCGCGGCGATGATCAGCAGCACCAGCAGCATGCCGCCGAACCGGCCGGCCAGGAACCGGGCGTACGCCCAACCGCGGCCGGACCGGGTGGCGGTCCGCCGGCCGTCGGTGCCGGCCCCGTCGGTGCTGCCGTCGTCGGTGATCGGCATGGTGTCGGGACCGCTCATCCCTGCCCTCCCGCGGTCCGGGGATCGAGCACATCGCGCAACCCGTCACCGAAGACGTTGAACGCCAGCGTGATCAGGAAGAGGGCTGCTCCCGGGAAAACCAGATACATCGGATCCACCGAGATCCAGTTGATCGCCTCACCGATCGACCGACCCCAGGCCGGTGTCGGCGGGGGCACACCGACACCGAGGAAGGACAGCGCGGCCTCGGCGCCGATCTTGCCCGGGATGGAGATGGTGGCGAAGACGATGATGGTGGCGACCAGGTTCGGCATCAGCTGGCTGAAGAGGATGTGGCCGGACCCGGCGCCGGAGGCGCGCGCGGCCACCACGTAGTTGCGTTCACGCAGGGTGAGGGTCTGGCCGCGGATCACCCGGGCGATGGAGGGCCAGCCGAAGAAGCCGATGATGATGATGATCAGCAGTGACTTCGGGAACGAAGCCGGCACCACCGCGCCGAGGGTGATCATGAAGATCAGACCGGGGAAGCCGAACACGACATCGGTGATGCGGCTGATGATCCGGTCGGTCCAGCCACCGAAATAGCCGGCGACGATGCCGATCAGCACGCCCAGCACGACCGAGACGATGGTTGCCGCCACCCCCACCAGCAGCGAGGTGCGGGCGCCGTAGACGACGATCGCGAACAGGTCGCGGCCGGTCAGCGGCTCCACCCCGAACCAGTGCTCGGCGCTGATCCCGCCGCCGGCGCCGCGCGGCGCGGTGTCGGCGCCCAGGGTCCCCAGGTGGTAGGTGTACGGGTCCTGCCCCTCCAGCGCGGCCAACGCGGGGGCGAAGATCGCGGCGAGCACGAACACCAGCACGGTCACCCCGCCGGCCAGCACCGAGGAGTCCCGCAGCAGCCTGCGCAGCAGCGGCTCGCGGCCGACCACCGGCTCGACGGCGGCTGTGGTCACTCCCGGGCCCTTCCTTCCTGTCTGCCGCGACATCCCGTCCGGGACGCGGATCCATCGTCGGTCGCGCGGGGCCCCAGCCTCGCACGCCCGGACGCGGTCCCGGTCGCCCGGCCACGTGCTGGACGACCGGGCGAATCCGGGCATCCGAAGGCACACCAACAGCCCGACACCGGTCCGGTATTCCCCGTCGGCGGAGGAAATTTCCGACCGGCGGCGCCGAAGCTGCAGGCCCGGACCGGCCTCGGCATTTCGTATTCGCCGACCGGTGCGGGACAATGGACGGTGGAGGGGAGTATTCCTTCGCGACGTCATCGTCATCACGGACCTCACGGCCCGGTGCCGTCGGCCATCGATCCACTCGATCGGCGGAAGAGACCTCCTGAGTCAGCGTTCTTGCTTCTCAGGATCTCGGAGGTATCACGGGTGGACGTTCACATCTCTGCCTGGATCATCACGGTCGTGTCGATGATCGGCATTCTCGGCCTCGACGTCTTCATCATCGGCCGACGCCCGCACGAGCCGTCGATGAAGGAGGCCGGGCTGGCGATCGGCGCCTTCGTCGCGCTGGCGGTGCTGTTCGGTCTCGGCGTCTGGTACGTCTCCGGCGGCCGGTACGCCGGCGAGTTCTTCGCCGGCTGGCTCACCGAGTACAGCCTGTCGGTGGACAACCTGTTCATCTTCGTGATCATCCTGGCGAAGCTGAAGGTGCCGCGGCAGTACCAGCAGTACGCGCTGATGGTCGGCATCCTGCTGGCGTTGCTGTTCCGCGGCGTCTTCATCGGTCTGGGTGCCGGCCTGATCAGCCTGTTCAGCTGGATCTTCTTCGTGTTCGGCGCGTTCCTCATCTACACCGCGGTCAAGTTGTTCGTCGACCACCGCCGCGGCGAGGACGATGAGGAGACCCCGGACAACGCGCTGATGCGGCTGGTGAAGCGGCGGCTGCCGTCGACCGAGGAGTTCCACGGCACCCGGCTGACCATCCGCCGGGCCGGTGGCCGGGCGATCACCCCGATGCTGTTCGTCATCATCGCCCTCGGCAGCACCGACCTGCTCTTCGCGCTGGATTCGATCCCGGCGATCTACGGGCTGACGGAGGAGCCGTACCTGGTCTTCACCGCCAACGTCTTCGCCCTGATGGGCCTGCGGCAGCTGTACTTCCTGATCGGTGGGCTGTTGCGCCGGCTGGTCTACCTGTCGCTGGGGCTGTCGGTCATCCTCGCGTTCATCGGCGTGAAGCTGGTGCTGCACGCGATGCACGAGTACCACCTGGACGAGAAGTTGCAGATCCCGTTCTCCCTCGACATCCCGATCTGGCTGTCGCTGACCGTGATCGTGGCGACGCTGACCGTCACCACCGCCGCCAGCCTGGTCAAGTCGGCGCGGGACGCGCGGCGCGAGCCGGCTACCCCCCGGACGTGACCCAGGTGGGGGAGGCGGCCGCTTTGTCCGCCAGCCCGGTGAGGTGGGATCATTCATCACACCATGAGACGGGTAGCTGAAAGTGGCCGGTGAGCCGGTGACAGGGGTCGAGCTGGGAACGGGCCTGAAGGCCTACGGCCGGCTGTTGCGCTACCCACCGGCGGCCCTGCCGTTCCTCACCGCGCTCGTGGCCCGGCTGTCCATTGCGATGGCCCCGCTCGGGCTGTTGCTCCTGGTCGAGTCGGTCCGCCACGCCTACGGGCTGGCCGGCATCGTCACCGGCGCGTTCGCCATCGGCTGTGCGGTCGGCACCCCGCTGTGGGGCCGGGCCATGGACAGTGCCGGACAGATCCGCACCCTGCTGCCGACCTCGCTGGCCAGCGCGGCCCTGTTGGCCGCCACTGCGCTGGCCACTGTTGCCGGCGCGTCGCTGCCGCTGCTGCTCGTGTTGTCCGCCGCGGCCGGCTTCAGCTACCCGCCGATGAGCCCGGCGATCCGCACCGCCTGGCGGGTGATCTTCCCCGACGCGGCCTCCCGGCGGGTGGCGTTCGCCCTGGACGGCACCGCGGTCGAACTGCTGTTCGTCGGCGGGCCGCTGCTGTTGTCGGTGCTGCTGGCCCTGACCTCGCCGGTGGTGCCGGTGCTGGTCGCGGCCGGCTGCATCGCCGTCGGCGGGATCGCCTACTGCCGCACCGACGCCGCCCGCCGGTCGCATCCCGACCAGCACCGTGCCGCCGGCCTGGTCCAGCACGTCCACCAGCACCACCGGTCGGCCATCACCGTGCCCGGGGTGGCGGCCGTGCTGACGGTGATGCTCGCGCTCAGCGTCGGATTCGGTCAGCTCGACACCTCGATGGCCGGCACGGCCGGCAAACTGCTCGGTGGCACCGACCGGGTCGGCATCCTCTTCACCGCGATCGCCGGCGGCAGCGCAGTCGGCGGCCTCATCTTCGGCTCCCGGAACTGGCCGCTGGACGAGCGGCGGGCGTTGCCGGTCACCACCGGCATGTTTGCGGTGCTGCTGACCGGCGTGGCCGGCCTGGTCGCCGTCGGTCACCCGAGGCTGTGGCTGCTGCTGCCGATGCTGTTCGGCACCGGACTGACCATCGCCCCCAGCCTGATCATGCAACAGGGGCTGCTGGACCAGCTGACACCCACGAACCGGTTGAACGAGGCCCAGTCGATGCTGGCCTCGGTGAACCAGGTGGGCGCTGCGGTCGGAACGGCCGTGGCCGGCGTGCTGATCGACTCCCGCGGGCTGTCCTGGTCCTTCATCGGCGCCGCGTCGGCGGTCGGGCTGTGCTGCTGCGCGGCCCTGGTCAGCCAGGGCCACTGGGTGCGTTCGATCGTCTCGGCCACCCAGCAGCCCGTCGGGCCGGTCGACGCTCCGGCGAAGGCCTGCGGCAGCCCGGGCTCCGGCTGCTGAGCATCCGGCGACGGGCCGGTCCCCGGCCGCGGCTCACCAGCCGCGGCGGGCCCATTCCTGCAGGTGCGGCCGCTCCCGGCCGATGGTGGTGTCGTCGCCGTGACCGGGATGGACCACCGTGTCGTCGTCGTACACCTCGAAGACCTTGCGGCGGATGTCATGCAGCAGCGACCGGAAATCGGCGTCGGAGCCGGTCTTGCCGACGCCGCCGGGGAACAGGCTGTCGCCGGTGAAGAGGTGGGTCACCGCGCCGCGGTAGACCACCACCACAGAGCCCGGGGTGTGGCCGACCAGCCCCAGGATCTCCACCGACTCCTCGCCCAGCGGCAGCCGGTCCCCGTCCCACACCGGCTGCACCCCGGTGACCCCGGTCGCTTCCTCGATCGCCGCGGCGTCGTCGCGGCCGGCGTACAACCGAGGCTGCCAGCGGGCCGCCAGCTCCGGCAGCGCCTGCAGGTGGTCGTGGTGGCGATGGGTGGTGATGACGCTCTGCGGCCGGACGTCGTCGGCGAGCGCCGCGATCCGGTCGGCGTCATTGGCGGCGTCGATCAGCAGGGCCGGACCCGACCTGCTCTTCAGCAGGTAGGCGTTGTTGTCCATCGGCCCGACCGACATCTTGACCAGGGTGACGGTGACCGACAGCGGCTGGACCAGCGGTCCACCGCCCGGCTCGACGTGTCCCGGACCTGGCATCACTCCTCCTCTCCCACCGACGCGCTGCGCGGATCAGCCCAGCCCGGGCAGGTCGGCGGGGGCGTCCTGCAGACCGTCGGTACCCGAGCGGCCGGTCAGCCAACCGAGCAGCCGGTTGGCCCGACCGCGGACCGGGGTCGTGTCGGGGCTCGGCCGGCCGAGGGTGATCGGTGCGCGGCCCTCCGGCTGCAACCGGAGCGCCGGGAAGTCGTCGCGGCCGGCCTGGCGGCGGCAGACCCAACGCAGACACAGCTCGGCGGTGCGGTCGTCGATGTCGTCGACCTCGAGGCCGAGTTGCAGGTCCAGGTGATGCACGACCACCTCGAACAGCCGCGCCGACGGCAGCAGGCCGGCCGGCAGCCGATTGCCCTTCGGCAGCGTCACCGGACGGTCCCAGCCGCCGGCGCGGTCCAGCCGGTCGAAGGCGGCGGCCAGCCGGCCGGCGCTGGTGTCCAGGTCGGTCTGGATCTCCAGCCCGTTGCGGCCGGCGCCGGCCTCGATCTCGGCGTCCCGGTCGCCGGGATACATCGACTCCTGCCGGCCGGCGACCAGGCCCTCGGTGAGCCGGCTGAACGCGTCGGCATGACGGGCGAGGTGGGTGGCCACGTGGGCCCGCGTCCAGCCGGGCAGGGCGGTGTCGCTACGCCAGTCGGCGTCGCTGACGGCGATCGTGTCGCCGAGCAGCCGACGGTCGGCGGCAGCCAACGACTCCCGGGCCTCGGCGACCGGCACCTCGGTGGTGGTGGCGGTGGGATCGGTGGGCTCGGAGCTCATGGGTTCCAACCTATCCATCCGGCGGGCATCGGTCGGGCCCGGCCGACCGATGGGCAGGACTGTCGGCGGACGGACCTAGCATGGCGCACGTGACCGACCGACTCATCATCCGCGGTGCCCGTGAACACAACCTGCGCGACGTCTCTCTGGAGCTTCCCCGCGATGCGCTGATCGTGTTCACCGGCCTGTCCGGATCGGGCAAGTCGAGCCTGGCCTTCGACACCATCTTCGCCGAGGGGCAGCGTCGTTATGTGGAGTCGCTGTCGGCCTACGCCCGGCAGTTCCTGGGTCAGATGGACAAGCCGGACGTCGACTTCATCGAGGGCCTCTCCCCGGCGGTGTCGATCGACCAGAAGTCGACCAGCCGCAACCCCCGCTCGACGGTCGGCACCATCACCGAGGTGTATGACTACCTCCGGCTGTTGTACGCGCGGGCCGGTCACCCACATTGTCCGGTCTGCGGCGAGCCCATCAGCCGGCAGACCCCGCAGCAGATCGTCGACCGGTTGCTGTCTCTGTCCGAGGGCACCCGCTTCCAGGTGCTGGCCCCGGTCGTCCGCGGCCGCAAGGGGGAGTACGTCGATCTTTTCCGGCAGCTGGCCACCGGCGGCTTCAGCCGGGTCCGGGTCGACGGTGAGGTCCACCAGCTGACCGGTCCGCCCGCCCTGGACAAGCAGAAGAAGCACAACATCGACGTCGTCGTCGACCGGCTGGCGGTGAAGGCCTCGGCCAAGCAGCGGCTCACCGATTCGGTGGAGACCGCGCTGGCGCTGGCCGACGGGCTGGTGTCGGTGGACTTCGTCGATCTCGACGCGGCCGACCCGGAACGCGAGCGGCGCTACTCGGAGAAGATGGCCTGCCCCAACGACCATGACATCTCGGTCGAGGAGTTGGAGCCGCGGCAGTTCTCCTTCAACGCCCCGTGGGGGGCCTGCCCGGAGTGCTCGGGGATCGGCACGAAGATGGAGGTCGATCCGGAGTTGGTGGTGCCGGATCCGGAGAAGAGCCTCGACCAGGGTGCGATCGCCCCCTGGTCGTCCATCCACGTCGCCGACTACTTCCAGCGGTTGATCCAGTCCCTGGCCGACGAGGAGGGGTTCAGCACGGCGGCCCCGTGGCGGACGCTGCCGGCCAAGGCCCGGAAGTTGCTGCTGCACGGTGTCGACGGGCAGGTGCACGTCAGCTACCGCAACCGGTACGGCCGCGAGCGGTCCTACAACGCCCGCTTCGAGGGTGCTGTCGGCTACGTCGAACGAAGGCACGCCGAGGCGGAGACCGACACCTCCCGGGAACGGTTCGCCGGCTACATGCGTGAGGTGCCCTGCTCGGTCTGTCACGGCGCCCGGCTCAAGCCGACCTCGCTGGCGGTCACCGTCGGCGGCAAGAACATCGCCGAAGTCGCCGCGATGTCCATCGACAATGCGGCGGAGTTCCTGTCCGGGCTGAGGCTGAGCGCCCGGGAGAAGCAGATCGCGGCCCGGGTGCTGAAGGAGATCAACGAACGGCTGAGGTTCCTGCTCGACGTCGGCCTGGACTACCTGTCCCTGGACCGTCCGTCCGGCAGCCTGTCCGGCGGCGAGGCGCAGCGGATCCGGCTCGCCACCCAGATCGGGTCCGGCCTGGCCGGCGTGCTCTACGTCCTGGACGAGCCGTCCATCGGCCTGCATCAGCGCGACAACCGGCGGCTGATCGAGACTCTGGTCCGGCTGCGGGACCTCGGCAACACGTTGATCGTGGTCGAACACGACGAGGACACCATCCGGACCGCCGACTGGGCCGTCGACATCGGGCCGGGGGCCGGGGAGCACGGTGGCCATGTGGTCGTCTCCGGCACCGTCGACGACCTGTTGAACAGCAAGGACTCACTGACCGGCGCCTATCTGTCCGGGCGCCGCAGCATCCCGCTGCCGACCCACCGCCGGCGCGGTGACGGCCGGTCGATCACCGTCACCGGGGCGGCCGAACACAACCTGCAGGACATCTCGGTGTCGTTCCCGCTCGGCCAGTTCATCGCGGTCACCGGCGTGTCCGGCTCGGGCAAGTCGACGCTGGTCAACAGCATCCTCTACACCGCCCTGGCCAAGCGGATCTACAACGCCCGGACGGTGCCCGGCCGGCACCGGTCGATCAGTGGCGCCGAGCACATCGACAAGATCATCCACGTCGATCAGTCACCGATCGGCCGGACGCCCAGATCGAACCCGGCGACCTACACCGGAGTCTTCGACAATGTGCGCAAGCTCTTCGCCGAGACGCCGGAGGCCAAGGTCCGCGGCTATCAGCCCGGCCGGTTCTCCTTCAATGTCAAGGGTGGTCGCTGCGAGAACTGTCAGGGCGACGGCACCATCAAGATCGAGATGAACTTCCTGCCCGACGTGTACGTGCCGTGCGAGGTCTGTCACGGCGCCCGCTACAACCGGGAGACCCTCGAGGTCCACTACAAGGGCAAGACCATCGCCGAGGTGCTGGACATGCCGATCGAGGAGGCGCACGCGTTCTTCGCCGCCATCCCGGCCATCGCCCGGCATCTGCGCACCCTGGTCGACGTCGGCCTGGGCTACGTCCGGCTCGGACAGTCGGCGCCGACGCTGTCCGGTGGCGAGGCGCAGCGGGTGAAGCTCGCCAGCGAGCTGCAGAAGCGCTCCACCGGTCGGACCATGTACGTGCTCGACGAACCCACCACCGGCCTGCACTTCGAGGACATCCGCAAGCTTCTCGGCGTCCTCGGCCGGCTCGTCGACGCCGGTAACTCCGTCGTCGTGATCGAGCACAACCTCGACGTGATCAAGACCGCGGACTGGCTGATCGACATGGGCCCGGAGGGCGGGTCCCGTGGCGGCACGGTGATCGCGGAGGGGACGCCGGAGCAGCTTGCCCGGGTGCCGGAGTCCTACACCGGTCAGTTCCTGGCTGAGGTCCTGCACGGCCGGGAGGTTCCGGTCGGCTCCGATCAGCCGGAACTGGTGGCCGCCACCGCCACCCGCCGCCCGGTCGCGACCAAGGCGGTCGGCGCCGGCGCGAAGTCGGCTGACGCCGACCGCTCGACGAAGAAGCCCGCGGGCCCGACGACCGCCCGGAAGAAGGTCGACCCGAAGAACCGGAACGCCGGCAAGGGCAGTGCGAAGGGCAGCGCAGCGAAGGCCGGTGCCACCAGGGCCGCCGGGACCAAGACCGGCGGGACCAGGGCCGGCGGGACCAGGGCCGGCGGGACCAAGGCCGCCGGGACCAGGGCCGGCGGGACCAAGGCCGGCGGGACCAGGGCCGGTGGGACCAAGGCCGGCGGGACCAAGGCCGCCGGGACCGGGGCGGGTCGCCGGAACGGCGGCGGTTCGGCCCGGCGCGACTCGGCCGCCTGACCGACCGGCGGCCCGGGGGTGTGCGGCACATCACGGGCTGTGGTGAACGATTGACCCGCCGGACTCGTTGGTGTTTCCGACGTCATTCGATCGACCGGCCCGTGGTGGGGTCGGACCTGGAGGTACTTCCGTATGCTCGATGCGTTCATCAAGCCGTCCGGTGGGTCACGTCGCGACCTGTTTCGTGCGCTGGGGATCGTCGCCCTCGGCGGCGCTGCGGCCACGGTCCTCGATGCCTGCTCCGGCGGCGGCTCGGCCGGTGCCACCCGCAGCGCCTCGACGTCGGCGGAAGTGGTGCCGAAATCGGCCGTCCCGCAGGGCAGCGGCGTGGTCAGGGGCGGCTTCGTGATCACCCAGCCGACCGCGGGCCGGTTCAAGGCGTTCAGCAACATCTGCACCCACCAGGGCTGCCCGATCAACCAGGTCAACGGCAACAAGATCACCTGCAACTGCCACGGCAGCGAGTTCTCGATCGCCGACGGGTCGGTGCTGCGGGGGCCCGCGGTGCAGCCGTTGCCGAAGATGAAGATCAGCGTCGACGGCAGCAACCTCGACGTCTCGGCCTGACCGGCCGGCGGCCGTCAGCCCCGTTCGCGGGCCGCGGCCAGGGCGCGGGTGAACCGCTTGGCCTTGGCGGTGATGCCCGACCAGTCGCCGGCGGTCATGTCGGCGGTGCTGCACAGTTCACTGCCGGCACCGACGGCGAACGCGCCCGCGTCCAGCCAGTCACCGACATTGTCGGCCGACACCCCGCCGGTCGGTATCAGCCGCAGTTCCGGGAACGGCCCGCGCAGCGCCCTCAGGTAACCGGGCCCCACCAGTGAACCGGGGAACACCTTGACCGCGTCGACGTCGAGGTCGGCGGCGTTCATCACCTCGCTGGGTGTCAGCGCGCCACTGAAGGTGGTGACGCCGGTGTCGAGCATCGCCTGGACGAGATCCGGCACGGTGCCCGGACTGACCAGGAACCGGGCGCCGGCGGCCGCGGCCTCGGTGACCTGCGGCCGGCGCCGCAGCGTGCCGGCACCGACGATCGCCTCCGGGAAGTCCTGGGCGATCCGGGCGATCGCCGGGGCTGCACCGGGGGTGCTGTAGGTGACCTCGATCGCGGTCACCCCGCCGGCGATCAGCGCTTCGGCGGCCGCGACCGCGGCCTCGGAGGTCGGCGCCCGCAGCACGGCGATCACGCCGGCCTGATGGATCGCTGTCAGGACGTCGGGACGAGCAGACATGATCACGACCTGTTCATGACTCGTGGCGATGGCGGGACCACCCGGCCGGCGGGGCGCCGACCGGGATCAGCGTATCGACACCGGTCCCGGGATCCTGCGGTCGGTACCCGGCCGTGGCCGATACGCTGACCGCCGTGAACGTGCTGTCCCCGGTTCTGGTGGTCCTGGCGCACCCGCGTCCCGGCAGCTTGGATCATCTCCTCGCCGACCGGGTCCGGGCGATGCTGCACCAGACCGGGGTCCGCCAGTCCTTCCACGATCTCTACGCCGAGTCGTTCGACCCGGTGTTGACCGAACCGGAGGTGATCGCCGGCGAGGAGTGGACCCGGGGCACCAGCGCCGAGGAGGTCCGGGCACCGGCACCGGGCACCGATCCGCTGGTCGACCGCCACCGCAACGAACTCGCCGAGGCCAAGGCGCTCGTCGTCGTCCATCCGGACTGGTGGGGCAAACCGCCGGCCATGCTGACCGGCTGGCTGGACCGGGTGATGCTGGGCCGCTCGCATGCCGGCGCGCCGGCCGTCAGCGCGCCGAACCTGCAGCGGGTGCTGGTGATCAACACCTCCGACCAGCCCGTCGATCCCGATACCGCCGGCGCCGATCCGCTCGGGCTGCTGTGGCGCGGGCAGATCGGCCCGTTCCTCGGTTCGCCGGCGTTCGAACGGCTGACCTTCCGGCCGGTCGCGACCGCATCCGGTGACCAGCGCACCCGGTGGTTCAACGCTTGCGACCGGGCCACCGCCTGGGTCTGCGGCGCCGCCCGCTGACCGGAGGCCGGGGTTGTGGGTCCCGGCTCCTAATCTGGGCGCCGTGGCAGATCCGCAGAGTTACCGTCCGCGACCGGGCGCGATCCCCGACCAGCCGGGGGTCTACCGGTTCAGTGACGCGACCGGGCGGGTCATCTACGTCGGCAAGGCCAAGAGCCTGCGGCAGCGTCTCAACTCCTACTTCGCCGATCCGTCCGGTCTGCACCCGCGGACGTACGCGATGGTGCACACCGCGGCCAAGGTGCAGTGGACCGTCGTCCAGACCGAGGTCGAGTCGCTGCAACTGGAGTACTCCTGGATCAAGGAGTACGACCCCCGCTTCAACATCAAGTACCGCGACGACAAGTCCTACCCCTGGTTGGCGGTCACCTGGGCCGAGGAGTTCCCGCGCGTGCACGTCGGCCGCGGCGCCAAGCGCAAGGGCAACCGGTACTTCGGCCCGTACTCCCACGCCTGGGCGATCCGCGAGACCGTGGACCTGCTGCTGCGGGTGTTCCCGATGCGGTCCTGCACCAAGGGTGTGTTCCGCAACGCCCAGCAGGTCGGCAGGCCCTGCCTGCTCGGCTACATCGGCAAGTGCTCGGCGCCCTGCGTCGGCCGGGTCAGCGCCGAGGAACATCGGGAGATCGTCGAGGACTTCTGCCGGTTCATGGCCGGCCAGACCGGTCCGGTGGAGCGCCGGCTGAAGCTGCAGATGCAGCAGGCCAGTGCGGATCTTGAGTTCGAGCGAGCCGCCCGGCTGCGCGACGACCTGGCCGCGCTGCAGCGGGCCATGGAGAAGAACGCGATCGCGTTTCGTGACGGCACCGACGCCGACGTGATCGCAGTGGCCCCCGAATCGATGGCCGACGACCCGCTCGAGGTCGCGGTGCAGATCTTCCACGTCCGTGCCGGCCGGGTCCGCGGTGAACGGGGCTGGGTCGCCGACCGTGCCGATGAGGCCGACCCGGGCGAACTGGTCGAGCAGTTCCTGCTGCAGCTCTACTCCGAGGCCGACACCGACGACCCGGACCAGCAGGCGATTCCGCGGGAGATCCTGGTGCCGGCGCTGCCGCCGTCGGCTGCCTCGCTGACCGACCTGCTCGGCGAGATTCGCGGCAGTCGGGTCGAGATCCGGGTGCCGCAACGCGGCGACAAGCGGGTGCTGATGGACACCGTTGCGCGCAATGCCCGGGAGGCGCTGGTCCGGCACAGGACCGTCCGGGCCCAGGACCTCTCCACCCGCAACCGCGCCCTGGAGGAGATCCAGACGGCGCTGGAACTGCCGTCACCGCCGCTGCGGATCGAGTGCTACGACATCTCCAACCTGCAGGGCACCGAGGTCGTCGCGTCGATGGTCGTCTTCGAGGACGGCCTGCCGCGCAAGAGCGAGTACCGCCGGTTCGTCATCCGCGGATTCGAGGGACAGAACGACGTCGCCGCCATGCACGAGGTGATCACCCGCCGGTTCCGCCGGCTGCAGGACGAACAACGCTCGATGCAGGCGCCCGGCAACGCCGCCGACGGTGAAGGGCCGCTGCTGGTCGACCCGACCACCGGGGCGCCGAAGAAGTTCGCCTACGCCCCGTCCCTGGTGGTGGTCGACGGCGGGCCGCCGCAGGTGGCGGCGGCCGACGCGGCGCTGACCGAACTGGGCGTCGTCGACGTCGCCCTGTGTGGTCTGGCCAAGCGGCTGGAGGAGGTCTGGCTGCCCGAGGAGGAGGAGCCGATGATCCTGCCCCGCAGCTCGGAGGGGCTCTACCTGCTGCAGCGGATCCGGGACGAGGCGCACCGGTTCGCGATCACCCATCACCGGTCCCGGCGCAGCAAGTCGATGGTGGAGTCGGTGCTGGACGACGTGCCCGGGCTGGGGGAGGTCCGGCGCAAGGCGCTGCTGACCCATTTCGGCTCGCTGAAGAAGCTGCGGGCCGCCCGGGTGGAGGACATCGCCGCCGTCCCCGGGTTCGGGCAGCGGACCGCACTGTCGGTCAAGGCGGCGCTGGACCAGCGCCCCCGCGCCGAGGCGATCAACACCGCGACCGGGGAGATCCTCGACGGGTCCTGACCGAGGCGCCGGTCGGTCCGGACAGCCGCCGGTCCGGCGTGAATAATGGCGGCGTGAGCAGCACCTCCACCGAACCAGCCCGCCCCGCCGCCGGCGCCGAGCAACCGGCGGAGAAGGAGCAGTTCCGGCTGGTGATCGTCACCGGGATGTCCGGGGCCGGCCGCAGCACCGCCGCGAACGCGTTGGAGGATCTCGGCTGGTACGTGGTCGACAACCTGCCGCCGAGCGTGTTGCTGGAGGTGTGCGAACTGGCCCGGCAGGCCCGCCAGAGCCGGCTCGCGGTGGTGCTGGACGTCCGGATCCGGTCGTTCTTCGAGCAGCTGCCGACCATGTTCGCCGATCTCAGCGAGGCCGGCATCCAGCCCGAGATCGCCTACCTCGAGGCTGCCGACGATGTGATCGTCCGCCGACAGGAGTCCGCCCGCCGGCCCCATCCGCTCCAGGGTGACGGCCGACTGATGGACGGCATCGTCGCCGAACGCAGCAGCCTGGCCACGCTGCGGGCCGCTGCCGACCTGGTCATCGACACCTCCTCGCTCAACGTGCACCAGCTCGGTACCCGCATCAACCACGCCTTCGGCGCGGAGAACCACGACCGGCTCCGGCTCACCGTGGTCTCGTTCGGGTTCAAGAACGGCATCCCCATCGACGCCGACCTGGTCTTCGACGTCAGGTTCCTGCCCAACCCGCACTGGATCCCGGCGCTGCGCCCGTTGACGGGGCTGAGCCCAGAGGTCAGCCAGTACGTCCTCAGTCAGCCCGGTGCCGACGACTTCCTCACCCAGCTGGAGAAGCTGCTGCAGGTCGTCGGTGCCGGCTACGTCAGGGAGGGCAAGCGGTTCGCCACCGTCGCCATCGGTTGCACCGGCGGCAAGCACCGCAGCACCGCGATGGCCGAGGAGTTCGCCCGCCGGCTGCGGGAGAGCGGGACCGTCACCAACGTCCTGCACCGCGACCTGGGCCGGGAGTGACCCGATGGCCGACGATCCCGTGACCGCAGCCGCGGCGGCGGCCGGGACCGGTCCCGGCCCGGACATGGCGCTGGGCCGGCTGCCGGAGGTGGTCGCCCTCGGCGGCGGCCACGGTCTGTCGGCCAGTCTGGCCGCGCTGCGCCGCATCACCGACCGGCTGACGGCCGTCGTGACCGTCGCCGACGACGGCGGCTCCTCGGGCCGGCTGCGGGCCGAATTGAACTGTCTGCCGCCGGGTGACCTGCGGATGGCGCTGGCGGCGCTGTGCGGCGACGACGAATCCGGTCGCACCTGGGCCGACGTGCTGCAGTACCGGTTCCCCGGCGACGGCGGTCTGGGCGGCCACGCCATCGGCAACCTGCTCATCGCCGGGCTGTGGCAGCGGCTCGGCGGCGACCCGGTGGCGGGGCTGGACATGGTCGCCCGACTGCTCGGTGCCCGCGGTCGGGTGCTGCCCATGTGCGCTGTGCCGTTGGACATCGAGGCCGAGGTGGTCGGGCTGGACCCGGCCGCCCCGGACGAGGTCGGACGGCTGCGCGGCCAGCACCAGGTCGCCAGGACCCGGGCGGAGGTACGGACCGTCCGGCTGCATCCGGCCGACCCGCCCGCCGCGGAGCAGTCGGTGCGCGCCGTCCGGGACGCCGACTGGCTGATCCTCGGCCCCGGCTCCTGGTTCACCTCGGTGATCCCGCACCTGCTGGTGCCCGAACTCGCCGACGCGATCGTGACCAGCCCGGCCCGGCGGATCCTGACCACCAATGTGAACGCCGATCCCGAGACCAAGGGCGCCTCGCCGGCCCGGCACCTGGAGTTGCTGGCCGAGCACGCCCCGAAGCTGCGTCTCGACGTCGTCCTCGCCGACAGCCGCTACGTCCGTGACGACCCGCACCTGGAGGCGTACGCGCGGTCCCTGGGCGCCCGGCTGATGGTCGCCGACATCGCCGCCCGGGACGGCAGCCCGCGACACGATCCGCTCCGGCTCGCCTCGGCGTACGCCGAGATCATGGGTGTCTGAGGCACCGGCCACCTGCACCGGCCGCCGTGGCCGGGCAGCTGACAGCCGGCGTCGACAGCCGGCGTCGACAGACAGCGTCGACAGACAGCGTCGACAGCCGGCGTCGACAGACAGCGTCGACAGACGGGGCCGTTGGACCGCGATCGGCCCGGCTCGTACCGACCGGTCCCTGTGAGATAGTTCGGCAATGGCTATGACGGCGCAGGTCAAGGCGGAACTCGCCACGATCAAGGTCACCAAGCCCAACGTGCGCAAGGCCGAGGTGGCGGCGACGCTGCGGTTCGCGAGCGGGCTGCACATCGTCAGCGGCCGGATCGTCATCGAGGCGGAGCTGGACACCGGGGCGGTGGCGCGGCGGTTGCGGACCGACATCGCCGAGGTCTTCGGCCACTCCAGTGATCTGGTCATCGTCAACGGCTCCGGCATCCGCCGCGGCACCCGCTACATCGTCCGGGTGATCAAGGACGGCGAGGCACTGGCCCGGCAGACCGGGCTGATCGACGGCCACGGCCGGCCCGCCCGCGGGCTGCCGCCGCAGGTGGTCGGCGGCGGGATGGAGGAGTGCGTCGCCGCCTGGCGCGGGGCATTCCTGGCCCACGGATCGCTGACCGAACCGGGCCGGTCGATGGCGCTGGAGGTCACCTGCCCGGGACCGGAGGCCGCACTGGCGCTGGTCGGGGCGGCTCGGCGGCTGAACATCGTGGCCAAGTCCCGCGAGGTCCGCAACGTCGACCGGGTGGTCATTCGCGACGGCGACGCCATCGGTCAGCTGCTCACCCGGCTGGGCGCCCACGAGTCCTTGCTGGCCTGGGAGGAGCGACGGATGCGCCGCGAGGTCCGGGCCTCGGCGAACCGGCTGGCGAACTTCGACGACGCCAACCTGCGTCGGTCCGCCCGCGCGGCCGTCGCCGCCGGCGCCCGGGTGGAGCGGGCGCTGGAGATCCTCGGTGAGGACGTGCCCGAGCATCTGCGTGCCGCCGGCCTGCTGCGGGTGGAGAACAAGCAGGCCAGCCTGGAGGAACTGGGCCAGCTGCACAACCCACCCCTGACCAAGGATGCGGTGGCCGGGCGCATCCGTCGGCTGCTGGCCACCGCCGACAAGCGGGCCGCCGAACTCGGCGTGGCCGACACCGAGGCCAATCTGAGCCCGGAGATGCTCGAGGACCGCGACTGAGCCTCAGCTGAACCACCCCCGGCCCACCACCGGCTCGGCCACCACCGGCCGGCCGCGACCGGCATCCGCCCGGTGACTTGTCCCGGGCGGCGGTGCGGCAGGCGAGGCGAGGCGGCTTCCGACCGGCCGACCGAACAGACCAGCACCGGAGCTGGTCTGTGGTGCAGACCACTGGCGGGTGCGGTTATAACCGGGGCCGCCTGCTCCGGTTAGCCTGGGGGGTCGTGGGCCGCGGTTCTCGCCCGCACACCACTGACCGAGCACTCTCAAGGAGTAGGACCACATGACCGTACGTGTTGGCATCAACGGCTTCGGCCGTATCGGACGCAACTTCTTCCGGGCCGCGCTGGCCTCCAACGCCGACATCGAGGTAGTTGCGTTCAACGATCTGGGAGATGACGCCGTCCAGGCGCACCTGCTCAAGTACGACTCGATCCTCGGCCGCTACCCCGGCACCGTCGAGATCGTCGACGGCGGCATCGCCGTCGACGGCAAGGTGATCAAGTCCTTCGCCGAGAAGGATCCGGCCGCCCTGCCGTGGGGTGAGGTCGGCGCCGACGTCGTCATCGAGTCCACCGGCTTCTTCACCGACGCGACCAAGGCCAAGGCCCACATCGACGGCGGCGCCAAGAAGGTGATCATCTCCGCGCCGGCCAAGAACGAGGACGTCACCGTGGTGATGGGCGTCAACGACGGCGACTACGACCCGGCCACGCACACCGTCATCTCCAACGCCTCCTGCACCACCAACTGCCTGGCGCCGATGGCCAAGGTGCTCGACGACGAGTTCGGCATCGTCAAGGGTCTGATGACCACGATCCACGCCTACACGCAGGACCAGAATCTGCAGGACGGCCCGCACAAGGATCTGCGCCGCGCCCGCGCCGCCGCCCTGAACATCGTGCCGACCTCCACCGGTGCCGCCAAGGCCATCGGCCTGGTGCTGCCCCAGCTGAAGGGCAAGCTGGACGGTTACGCGCTGCGAGTGCCGACGCCGACCGGCTCGGCCACCGACCTCACCGTCGAACTGGGTCGCGAGACCACCGTCGAGGAGGTCAACGCCGCGTTCAAGGCCGCCGCCGACGGGCCGCTGAAGGGTGTGCTGACCTACAACCAGGACCCGATCGTCAGCAAGGACATCGAAACCGACCCGTCGTCCTGCACCTTCGACGCGCCGCTGACCAAGGTGATCGGCAACCAGGCCAAGATCGTCGGCTGGTACGACAACGAGTGGGGCTACTCCAACCGGCTCGTCGACCTGGCGCTGCTGGTCGGCAAGTCCCTCTGACCGTCCTTCGAACCGACCGTTCGCGGTCGACCCGAACGGGACGCCTCGGTCGGCGCGAGGCGATCCCGCCGGGCCGGTCCTGAACTCTGAGAGGCCCAGCTGTGAAGTCCGTTTCTGATCTTGGCGACCTGCGTGGCAAGCGGGTGCTGGTCCGCTGCGACCTGAACGTCCCTCTGGACGGTGACCGGATCACCGACGACGGCCGAATCCGCGCGTCCGTGCCCACCCTGCAGCAGTTGCGGGAGGCCGGCGCCAAGGTCGTGGTGATGGCCCACCTGGGCCGGCCGAAGGGGCGGGTCAAGTCGGAGTATTCGCTGGCCCCGGCCGCAAGACGCCTCTCCGACCTGCTCGGCACCGAGGTCAGGCTTGCCGGCGACGTGGTCGGCGACTCCGCGGCCGAAACGGTGGCGCGGCTCGCCGACGGCGAGGTCGCGATGCTGGAGAACGTCCGGTTCGAGCCGGGTGAGGAATCCAAGGACGACGCCCAGCGCGGCGCGCTGGCCGACAAGTACGCCGGCTTCGGCGACGTCTTCGTCTCCGACGGTTTCGGTGTCGTGCATCGCAAGCAGGCCAGTGTCTACGACGTCGCATCGCGGCTGCCGAACGCGGCCGGGTTGCTGGTCGAGGCTGAGGTGAAGGTGTTGCAGCAGCTCACCGAGAATCCGGCCGAGCCGTACGTCGTCGTCCTCGGTGGAGCCAAGGTCAGCGACAAGCTGGCGGTCATCGAGAACCTGATCAAGACCGCCGACACCCTGGTCATCGGTGGCGGCATGCTGTTCACCTTCCTGGCCGCGCAGGGCCATCAGGTCGGCAAGAGCCTGCTGGAGGAGGACCAGATCGACACCGTCCGCGGCTACCTGGAGTCCGCCCGGGCCGCCGGCAAGCGGATCGTGCTACCCACCGACGTGGTGGTGGCCCCCGAGTTCAAGGCCGACGCCCCGCCGACGGTGGTGCCGGTGGACCGGATCCCGGCCGACCAGCTCGGACTCGACATCGGCCCGGACTCGGCTGCGGCGTTCGCCGACGTGATCAGGGCGGCCCGCACCGTGTTCTGGAACGGTCCGATGGGCGTCGCCGAGTGGCAGGCTTTCGCGGCCGGTACCCGCGCGGTGGCGCAGGCCCTGACCGAGGTGGACGGGCTGTCGGTGGTCGGCGGCGGCGACTCCGCTGCGGCCGTCCGTGACCTGGGCTTCGGTGACGACCAGTTCGGTCACATCTCCACCGGCGGTGGCGCGAGCCTGGAATACCTGGAGGGCAAACAGCTCCCGGGTCTGGCGGTACTGGAGGGCTGAGGACCATGACACGCAAGCCGCTGATGGCCGGCAACTGGAAGATGAACCTCAACCACGTCGAGGCCGTCGGGTTGGTGCAGAAACTGGCCTGGACCCTGGACGACAAGCGGCACGACCCAGCCAGATCCGAGGTCGTGGTGCTGCCCCCGTTCACCGACCTGCGGACCGTTCAGACGCTGGTGGAGGGTGACCGGCTGACTCTCGGCTACGGCGCCCAGGACCTGTCCCCGTACGACGACGGCGCCTACACCGGTGAGATCTCCGGATCGATGCTGGCCAAGTTGAACTGCAGCTACGTGCTGGTCGGCCACTCCGAACGCCGCCAGTACCACAGTGAGGACGACACCGTGGTGAACGCCAAGACCCGGCAGGCCCTCAAGGCCGGTCTGGTCCCGATCGTCTGCGTCGGGGAGGACCGGCTGATCCGGGAGGAAGGCCGGCATCTGCAGCACACCATGGACCAGGTCAGCGGCGGCTTGAAGGGCCTGACCGCCGACCAGGTCGCCGGTCTGGTGCTGGCCTACGAACCGGTCTGGGCCATCGGCACCGGCGAGGTCGCCACCCCTCAGGACGCCCAGGAGGTGTGTGCCGCCCTGCGCGGCCGGATCGCCGACTCCTTCGGTGCACCGGCGGGCGAGGCCGTGCGGATCCTCTACGGCGGTTCGGTCAAGGCGGCCAATGTCGGCCGGATCATGACCGAGGAGGACATCGACGGCTGCCTGGTCGGCGGCGCCAGCCTGGTGGTCGAAGAGTTCGCGGCCATCGCCCGGTTCTACGACCTCCCGGTCGTCGGCTCCTGAGCCAGGCCGTCCAGCCGGTTCCCGGCCCCGGCGGACGGGCTTTCCAGCTGATTCTCGGATCGTTGCGCGGTGGGTTAGGGTGATGCGGTGATTTCCATGGTGCCCCTGATGAGCGCGCCGGTGATCGGCGTGTCGATCCTGCTGTTGGTCACCAGCGTCGCCCTGGCCCTGTTCGTCCTGATGCACAAGGGACGCGGGGGCGGGCTGTCGGATCTGTTCGGCGGCGGCGTGTCGTCCTCGATGGGCGGCGTCTCGGTGGCCGAACGGAACCTGGATCGGATGACCATCATCGTGGCGCTGGTCTGGCTGGCCAGCATCATCGCCCTGGGCCTGATGTACAAGTTCGGAGTCTGACTCCGGCCCGTCCGTCCCGGGTTCGCCCGGACCATTCAGCTGAGCAATGACGATCGCGGAATAAGGGGTTGAGCGTGGCAGGTGGGGGAAGCGCCATTCGGGGCAGCCGGGTCGGCGCCGGGCCGATGGGAGAGGCCGAGCGCGGGGAGGCGGCACCGCGGCTCTACGTGTCCTACTTCTGCAGCAACGGCCACGAGACCCGCCCGGCCTTCGCCGCGGACGCCCAGGCGCCGGATACCTGGGACTGCCCCCGCTGCGGACTGCCGGCCAACCTGGACTCCACCAACCCGCCGCCCCCGCCGCGTAACGAGCCCTACAAGACACACCTGGCCTATGTGAAGGAACGGCGCAGCGATTCCGAGGCCGCCGCGATCCTGACCGAGGCACTCGCCGCCCTGCGCGCCCGCCGCGCCCGCGGCGAAGTCATCTACTGACCCAGCCGTCCGTCCGCGCCCGAAACGGGGGCGGTCCCGCGTCCTGAGCGGGTCCAAAGCCTGTCCCGAGCTCGCCGAAGGCGCCCGTCACCAGGCGTCGGATGCCGCCCGGCACGGGGGCTGTTTTGTCAGTGCTCCCGTCTAGCGTGGTGGTCATGGGAGAGGTGTTGGAGCGGTGGGACAGCCATCGGGTGGCTGCCGCCGCAGCCGCCTGTGTGCGGGCCGAACGGGCCGCCGGCTGCCGCCTCCTCGAACTCGCCGCGCTGTGGGCCGATCATCATCCGGCCGGCGGGATCCTGCACCGCTACACCGACCTGGCGGTCGCCGGGGAGGAGTCAGCCCGGTTCGGTGGCGACGGGACCCCGGAGGTGGCCGAGTTCGCCCCCGCCGAGTTGGGGGTGGAGATCGGTGTGAGTCCCGGTCAGGCGCGGATGTTGATCGCCGACGCGCTGGATCTGCGGCACCGGCTGCCGCGGCTGTGGGGGCGGGTGCAGGCCGGGCAGGTGCCGGCCAGGGATGCCCGCCGGGTCGCCGCCCGCACCCGACTGCTGACCGTCGAGCAGGCGATGGTGGTGGATCGTCGGGTGGTGCGGGTGGTGGGGCAGCTGTCCTGGACCCGGCTGGAACACCTGCTGGCTGCCGAGATCCTGCGGGTCGACCGGGTCCGGGTCGAGCAGGAGACCGAGAACGCGAAGCGGTTCCGTTACATCCGCACCGGGCAGGGCAGCGAGTACGGGCTGACCGAGGTGTCGATGCTGGTCGACACCCCCGACGCCATCCTGCTCAAAGCAGCAACCAAGCGACTCGCCGACATCCTGATGGGCCGGGCCGACGACCTGCCGGCCGGCATCCCGGATCGGGGAGCGCGGACGGCGGCCGAGTGGCAGGCGGTCGCGGCCGGGATCCTGGCCCAGCCGGCGCTGGCCCTACAGGTCCTGGCGCAGGTGGATCAGCCGGACCTGTTCACCGACCTGGAAGCCCACCTGCAGGTGGCGGCCCACCAGCCGGTCGCCGCGACCGGGGTGCCGGCGGCCGACCAGCCGATGCCCGACCAGCCGATTCCGGGTGGGCAGATGCCCGACCAGCCGGTTCCGGGTGGGCAGATGCCCGACCAGCCGGTTCCGGGTGGGCAGATGCCCGACCAGCCGATTCCGGGTGGGCAGATGGCCGACCAGCAGATGCCCGCTCAGCCGATGGCTGACCGGCCGCGGCCCGACCAGCCGATGCCCGACCTGCCGGATCCAGGTTGGGGGTCGGAGCCTTCGGACTCCGACCTTGCCGACTTCGAGCCGGGACCAGCCGCAGAGCTGGCCGCCTCGGACCTACCCGCCCCCGACCTGCCGATGCCCGACGAGCCGGGATCCGACGATCCAGGGCCAGGGCTGGACCCGCAACCACAGGGTGAGCCGAGCCGGGCGGAGCGGCGGGAGGCGGTGATGAAGGACCTGGCCCGACGCATCGACCCGGACAAGCTCACCCCGAGAGTGGTCCTGCACGTCCACATCGGCGCCGACGCCCTGCCGGCGTTCAACCGTGGGGACGATCCGGGTGTGGCCCGGGTCGAGGGCGTCGGCCCGGTGCTGTTGGCGTCGGTGCGGGAGTGGCTCGGCTCGGGCTGCCGGGTCCGGGTCCTGCCGGTGCTCGACCCGGCCCGGATCGCGCCGGTGGATGCCTATGAGATACCGGACCGGATGGTCGAGGCCGTGCTGGCCCGGTCCCCGGCCAGCGTGTTCCCCTGGTCGGGCACCACCAGCCGGCACCGGTTGGACCTGGACCACACGGTGCCCTACACCGGCCCACCCGGCGCACCTCCCGGCGCACCACCCGGCGCATCACCGGGCGGACCGCCCAATGGTCCACCGGGCGGGCCGCCGGGGCAGACCGGGCTGGGCAATCTGGGTCCGTTGGCGCGGGGTGAGCACCGGTACAAGACGTTCGGCCCGATCAGCGTGAGACAACCGGTTGCGGGCACCTTCGTGTGGCGGACCAGGTTCGGGCGGGTGATCGTCACCAACCCGGCCGGCACCCACGACCTGGGCACCGGAACGTTCGCCGACACCGTCTGGCAGACCGCGACCGACCGCGCGCCATCCCCGGTGGCCTGACTCGCCACGCCGGTGCAGCCGGCACGAAGGCTCCCGCGCGCCGTCGCACCCCTGGATGGGTGGACCCTGTATGGGATCGGTGTTCTTCGACGTGCGCAGCAGGCGGACGTTCATCGGGTCCGGGTTCGGCGATGTTTGCCGTCCGAAGCAAACGGGAACTCTTGGGGGTGCAACCCCGAGACGGGAGTCACCTCATGAGTACCACTGCCATCATCTGGATCATTGTCGTCGTCGTCGTGTTGATCCTGATCGGGGTCATCGCGGCCGTGGTCAGTCGCAGCCGAAAGGCGGCCAACCGGCGACGCGCCGCCGAACTGCGGCAGCAGTCGGAGGAACAGAGCGCGCGTGTCCAGGAGTCCGACGTCGAGGCGCGGGTGGCTCGGGCCGATGCCCGGAGCGTCCGGGCTGAGGCCGAGCAGCATGCCGCTGAGGCGGAGCGGCGGGCCGCCGAGGCCGAACGGGTCGAGGCCGAGGCGGCGCAGAAGGAGTCGGCCGCATCCTCTCACCGGGAGGAGTACGAGAACACCGTGCACCAGGCAGACCACCTGGATCCGGATCGCCCGAGCGGATCCGCGGCCGCCGCCGGAGCAGAGCGCACCGGTGAGTCCGCGGGGGCCGGGGAGGAGGCGCGGGGGCGTCACGTGGAAATGCAGGGACGCCACACCGACGAAGCCGACGGCCCCGGCGACCAGCCCGCCACGACGTCGGAAAGCACCACCACCGCGCCGGGCACGGCGGCCGCTGATCCGGCCACGGCTCCCGGCACCACCGCGGCACCGGGCTCGGCTGCCGCCGACGGCACCACCTCCGGCGGTACCGCCGAAAGCGGAATCCCGGGTCAGTCCACCCGCTGAACCGTTCCGGTCGGAAGCCGGCAGGCGGCCGCCGGGTCCAGCAGCCAGACCGTCCGGTCGGCGCCGCGGGCCCGGCCGGCCGGCACCGGCTTCTGCCCGGTGACGGCCCAGCCGACGGCGTCGGCCTTATCCGCACCGGCGACGGTGAACCAGATCTCGCCGGACCGGTTGAGCACCGGATGGGTGAGGCTGATCCGCAGCGGCGGCGGCTTGGGGGAGTCGCGGACCGCGATCACCGAGGCCGAACCGCCGGTCGACCGCTGGAACGACGGGTGGTCGGGGAACACCGAGGCGACGTGGCCGTCCGGACCCACGCCGAGCAGGCAGATGTCGAACCGGACATCGCCCAACTCGGCCGCGTAGGCCTCCGCAGCCTCGTCTAGGCCGATGGTGCCGTCGTCGGCGGGCATCCGGTGGATCCGGGCTTCGTCGAGCGGCAGCGCGGGCCGCAGCGCCGCCAGCGCTGCCTTGTCGTTGCGGTCGTCGGAGTCGGACCGGACGAACCGCTCATCGCCCCACCACAGATCCACCCGGGACCAGTCCACCCCGGACCGCGAACCGATGTCGGCCAGCCGCCGGTAGGTGGCGGTCGCGATGCCGCCACCGGTGAGCGACAACTGCACGTCATGGTCAGGGTCGGACTGCAGGGCGCCGATCCGCTGGACCAACCGGTCGGCGATCGCGCCGGCGAGCGCGTCCGCATCGGCGTACACCAGGAATTCCTCCGACATCAGCGTGTCCCCTTCCGGGTCGTCGTCTTCGGTGTCACCGCCTTCTCGGCGGCGGCCTTGCGGGCCGTGGTGCGGCCGGTCGCCGCCGTGCGTGCCGGCGACGTGCCGGCGTTCTTGGTGGCGGCCCTCTTCGTCGCGGCCTTCTTCGTCGTGCTCGTCCTCGTCGTGCTCTTCTTGGCTGCGGCCTTCTCGGCGGCGGCCTTCCTGCTCGTCCCCCTCGCCGCCCTGCTCTTGCGGGCCGGATCCGACGCGGCGGACGTGGCTGACCGGCGGGTGCCGGTCCGGCCGGGCGTCGTCTTCCGCGCCGACCTGCGGTCGCGGTCGCGTTGCAGGAACGCCTCCAGGGTGTCGGCGAAGACCACGTCCTGGTCCATCCGCCGCAGTTCCTCCGACACCAGTTCGGCCGTCGTCCGGCGCTTCAACGCCACCAGCCGGTCCGGCTGTCCGGGCACCGTGTAGGTGGCCAGCAGACCGTCCGGACGGGTGATCGCGATGTCGCCGGCCACAGTCGTCATCCGCACTGCGGTGATACCCGGGCCCTGGGTGGTCACCTGCCGGACCGGCAGCTTCAGCTGGGTCCCGAGCCAGGCGGCCAGCAGGTCGGCCGACGGGTTGGCGCGTTCGGCCTCGACGGCCAGCGCGGTGATCCGGGCCGGGAACTGGTCCAGGGCCGCGGCCAGCAGCGTCCGCCACGGGGTCAGCCGGGTCCAGGCCAGGTCGGTGTCCCCGGCGGACAGGTGCTCGGCACGGCGGGTGAGTTCGCGCCGCGGCTGCCGGGCCGTGGCGGCGTCGGTGATGCGCCGGTTGGACAGCTCGGCCAGCGAATCGGCCGCCGTCTTGCTCGTTGGCACCGATCCGGGCCACCACACCACCACCGGCGAGTCGGGCAGCAGCAGCGGACGGATCACCGAGGCCGGATGGTCGGCCAACGGCCCTCGCATCCGCACCACCACGACCTCGCCCGAGGTGTCCTCGCCGATCCGGACCTCAGCGTCCAGGGACGGGGTGTGCCGGCCGTTGCCGGTGACGACCAGCAGGATCCGGCAGGGATGCTCCCGACCCGCAGCCATCGCCGCGTCCAGGGCCGCGCCGTACTCGTCCTCGGTGGAGACGACGATCAGCGTCAGCACCATGCCCGAGGCCGGGCTGCCGGCGTTGCGCCGAGCGCTGAGCAGGGCGGCGGAGATCTTCGCCGACGTGGTGTCGCTGAGCGTGATGACCATCAGTTGTCCTCGTTCGTGTACGGCCGCAACGGCCGGTCGGTGACGGTGGGGCGGCACAGCCGCGATCGGCTCCGCGCTCAGGGTCGGCGCCAGACGAAGCCGTCGCGTGCCAGCATCGCGTCGGCGCTGGCCGGACCCCAGGTGCCGGCCTCGTAATCGTCCGGCGGCGTGTCCAGCGAGGCCCAGTAGTCCAGGATCGGGTCGAGGATCTGCCAGGAGAGCTCGACCTCCTCGTGCTGCGGGAACAGCGGCGGGTCGCCGAGCAGCACGTCCAGGATGAGCCGTTCGTAGGCCTCCGGCGACGACTCGGTGAAGGAGCCGCCGTAGGCGAAGTCCATGTTGACCTCGCGGATCTCCATCTGGGTGCCCGGCACCTTGGCACCGAACCGCAGCGTCACCCCTTCGTCCGGCTGGATCCGCAGCACCAGCGCGTTGGAGCCGAGCTCGGCGGTGTCGGTGTCGCTGAACGGCAGGTGCGGGGCCTGCTTGAAACCGAGCGCGATCTCGGTCACCCGGCGCGGCATCCGCTTGCCGGCCCGCAGGTAGAACGGCACCCCGGCCCAGCGCCGGTTGTCGATGTCCACCCGGATGGCGGCGTAGGTCTCGGTGCTGGAGTCGGCCGGGATCCGCGGCTCGTCCAGGTAGCCGCCGACCTTCTCCCCGCCCGCCCAGGCCGCGGTGTAGCGGCCGCGGGCGGTGTGCAGGTCGAGCCGTTCGGCCGGCCGGGTGGCTGCCAGCACCTTCTGCTTCTCGGCCCGTAACTGACCGGCCTCGAACGACGTCGGCTCCTCCATCGCGGTCAGCGCCAGCAGCTGCAGCAGGTGGTTCTGGATGACGTCGCGGGCGGCGCCGATCCCGTCGTAGTAGCCGGCCCGGCCGCCGATGCCGATGTCCTCGGCCATGGTGATCTGCACGTGGTCGACGTAGCTGTTGTTCCAGACCGGTTCGAACAGCTGGTTGGCGAACCGCAGCGCCAACAGGTTCTGTACGGTCTCCTTGCCCAGGTAGTGGTCGATCCGGAACACCGAGCTGGCCGGGAACGCGGTGGATACCACCTCGTTGAGTTCCTGGGCCGACTTCAGATCGTGTCCGAACGGCTTCTCGATCACCACCCGACTCCAGCGGTCCTCGGTCTGGTCGGCCATCCCGTGGCTGCGCAGCTGTCCGACCACGGTGGGGAACAGGCCCGGCGGGATGGACAGGTAGTAGGCATGGTTCCCACCGGTGCCGCGGGCCTCGTCCAGTTCGCGCAGGGTGTCGGTCAGCCGGTCGAAGGCTTCGTCGTCGTCCAGGTTGCCGGCGACGAAGCGGATGCCCTCGCTGAGTTGCCTCCAGACCTCCTCACGGAACGGAGTCCGGGCGTTGGCCTTGACCGCGGCGTGCACCACCTCGGCGAAGTCCTCGGTCTCCCAGTCCCGGCGGGCGAAGCCGACGAGGGCGAAACCGGGCGGCAGCAGGCCGCGATTGGCCAGGTCATAGATGGCCGGCATCAACTTCTTGCTGGCCAGGTCGCCGGTGACACCGAACATCACCAGGGCGCACGGACCGGCGATCCGCGGCAGCCGCCGATCACGCGGATCGCGCAGCGGATTGGTCCGGGTCGGCTGGCTCAAGGGACGACCTTTCGACAAGACACGGTCACCCAGTGCGACCGCACGCGGAAAACCCTAGTGAGAACCGGCGCCGGCGCCGAACCCGGGTCAGGATGCGAACGAACCGGGCGGTGGCATCCGGCACCTCCACCGGTCCGGCGACGACGACGGCCGCACCGCGTACTGCGGTACGGCCGTCGACATCATCGGTCGGATCGGGGATCAGGCCTCGGAGGCCGACCTGAGTGCAGTCTCCACGGTCTGCTCCAACTCACCCCAGGAAACGTCGAACTTCTGCACGCCTTCCCTTTCCAGGGTGTCGATCACGTCGTCGTAGGAGATGCCGAGCCCACCCAGCCGGTCGATGATCTGCTGGGACTCCTCGGCGGTGCCGGTGACGGTGTCACCGGTGATCTCGCCATGATCCGCGACGGCCATCATCGTCTTCTCCGGCATGGTGTTGACGGTGTCGGCCACCACCAGTTCGGTGACGTACCGGGTGTCGGGCAGGCTCGGATCCTTGACCCCCGTCGAGGCCCACAGCGGCCGCTGGACGTTGGCGCCCTTGGCCGCCAACGCCTTCCACCGGTCCGAAGCCAGCGTCTCCTGGAAGGTGGCGTAGGCCAGCCGGGCATTGGCGATCGCAGCCTTGCTGCGCAGCGCCTTGGCCTCGTCGGTGCCGGTCTGATCCAGCCGCTTGTCGTACTCGGTGTCCACCCGGGACACGAAGAACGAGGCCACCGAACGGATCGTGGAGAGGTCGATGCCCTTCTCGGCGGCCTGTTCCAGACCGCTCAGGTAGGCGTCGATGACCCACTTGTACCGCTCCAGGCCGAAGATCAACGTGACGTTCACGCTGATCCCCTCCGCGGTCGCGGCGGTGATCGCCGCCAGCCCGGGCTTGGTCGCCGGGATCTTGATCAGCACGTTGGGCCGGTCGACCTTGGCCCAGAGTTCCTTGGCCTGCTGGATGGTGGCATCCGTGTCCATCGCCAGGCCGGGCTCGACCTCGATCGAGACGCGGCCGTCGACACCGCCGGTCGACTGGTAGACCTTGGTGAACACGTCACAGGCGTTGCGGACGTCGGTGGTGGTGATCTCCCGGATCGCCTCCGCCGTGGTCCGACCCTCGGCGGCGAGTTGCTTCACCTGCTGGTCGTAGGCGTTGCCGTTCGCCAGCGCGGCGGCGAAGATCGTCGGATTCGTGGTCACGCCGACCACATGGTGGTCCTCGACCAGCTTGGCCAGGTTGCCCGAATCGAGTCGTTCCCGCGACAGGTCGTCGAGCCAGATCGACACACCGGCGTCGCTCAGTGTCTTCAGCGGTTCTGTCATCTGAATCATCCCTTGTGGATCGTGTGGATGCGTGTTGTTCGGTTGCGGTCAGCTGATGGTGGCGCCGGAATCGTCCATCCGGTCCGCGGTGCCCGACGGGCCGCTGGTCACCGGGTGCACCGGGTTGGCTCCGGCCGCCGCGGCCCGGATGCTCTCCCGCGCCGCCTCGGCGACCTTCTCGGGGGTGAAGCCGAACTCCTTGTACAGCAGGCTGCCGGCGGCGGAGGCGCCGAAGTGCTCCAGGCTGACGGCCCGACCGGCGTCGCCGAGGATCCCGCGCCAGCCGAGCGCCACACCGGCCTCGACGCTGACCCTCGCCCTGACCTCGGCCGGCAGCACCGACTCGCGGTAGGCCTCGTCCTGCTCGAAGAACCACTCCACGCACGGCATCGAGACGACCCGGGCGCGAACCCCGTCGGCGGCCAGCTGTTCCTGGGCCCGCACCGCCAGTTGCACCTCCGAACCGGTGCCGATGAGGAGGACCTCCGGTTCTTTGTCACAGTCCTTCAACACATAGCCGCCACGGGCGGTTCGCTCGGCGGAGTTGAAACCGTCCGCGTCGCGGGGGAAGGTGGGCAGGTTCTGCCGGGACAGGATCAACCCGGCCGGTCGGTCGTTGTGCTCCAGGATCGTCTTCCAGGCCTGGGCTACCTCGTTGGCGTCGGCGGGCCGGACCACGTCCAGACCGGGGATGGCGCGCAGGGCGGTGAGATGCTCGACGGGCTGGTGGGTCGGGCCGTCCTCGCCGAGGCCGATCGAGTCGTGGGTCCACACATAGGTGACCGGCAGTCGCATCAGCGCCGCCAGCCGCACCGACGGGCGCATGTAGTCGCTGAAGGTGAGGAACGTGCCGCCGTAGACGCGGGTACCACCATGGACGGCGATGCCGTTCATGATCGCGCCCATGGCGTGCTCGCGGATCCCGAAGTGCAGCACCCGGCCGTACGGGTCGCCGGCGAACTTCTTCGACTGCCGGTCGGTCGGCAGGAAGCTCGGCTGGCCCTTCGGGGTGGTGTTGTTGGAGCCGGCGAGGTCGGCCGAACCGCCCCACAGCTCCGGCAGCACCGGCGCCAGCGCGCCGAGCACCTCACCGGACGCCGCCCGAGAGGCGACACCCTTCTCATCGGCCGACCAGCTCGGCAGCGCATCCTGCCAGCCCGGGGTCAGTTCGCGAACGATCATCCGGTCGTAGAGCTGCTTGCGCTCCGGGTTGGCCTGCGCCCACTGGTCGAAGGCCCGCTGCCACTCCTGGCGGGCCTCGCGGCCCCGCTCGACCAGTTTGCGGGTGTGCTCGATGACCTCGGGCGCGACCTGGAAGGTCTGGTCCGGATCGAAGCCGAGCACCTCCTTGGTTGCGCGCACCTCGTCCTCGCCCAGTGCGGAGCCGTGCGAGCCGCCGGTGTTCTGCGCGTTCGGCGCCGGCCAGGCGATGATCGTCCTCAGGTCGATGAAGCTCGGCCGGTCGGTGACCTGGCGGGCGGCCTCGAGGGCATCGGCCAGGGCCTTGACGTTCTCGGTGTAGCTGGTGCCGCCGTTGGTCCAGTCGACCGTCTGGACGTGCCAGCCGTAGGCGGCGTACCGGGCGGCGGTGTCCTCGCTGAGCGCGATCGAGGTGTCGTCCTCGATGGAGATCCGGTTGTTGTCATAGATCAGGGTCAGGTTGCCCAACCGCTGGGTGGCGGCCAGCGACGACGCCTCCGAAGAGACGCCTTCCTCGATGTCACCGTCGGAGGCGATGGAGTAGATCTGATGGTCGAAGGGGCTGCTGGCGCCGGCGGCGTCCGGGTCGAGCAGCCCGCGTTCGCGGCGAGCGGCCATCGCCATGCCGACCGCGTTGCCGACGCCCTGGCCGAGGGGCCCGGTGGTCACCTCGACGCCGTCGGTGTGGCCGTACTCCGGGTGTCCCGGGGTCTTCGAGCCCCACTGCCGCAGCGACTTCAGGTCGTCGAGTTCGAGGCCGAAACCGCCGAGATACAGCTGGATGTACAACGTCAGGCAGGAGTGTCCCGCACTCAGCACGAAGCGGTCCCGGCCCGGCCAGTGGGTGTCGGAGGGGTCGTGGCGCATGATCTTCTGGAACAGCAGGTACGCCGCGGGGGCCAGGCTCATGGCGGTCCCGGGGTGTCCGTTACCGGTCTTCTGCACGGCATCGGCCGCGAGCACCCGCACGGTGTCGACGGCGCGGGAGTCCAGCTCGGTCCATCCGTCGGGCAGCAGGTCGGTGTCCTTGGCATGGGATGTTGTGTCGGTCACGCGAACTCAGGTTCCTTCCGCTTGCGTCTCCCGAGGGCCGGCCTCGAAAGCCTTCTCTCGTGCACTGGCAGGAGTACCCCGCTCCGGCCGAGCCTATCGCCTGGGCAGCGGCGGGCGGCAGCCGCGGGTACGGCGCCGCCGCGGCCCCGCCGGCAAGGTCTAGACTGCGGGTCGCGGGTCGTTACGACGCCCTGTAGGAGATGACCTGAACAGGGCTCGGAGCGCCTCCCTACGACCGCAACTTCAGGGGAACGCCCAGAGTGACAAGCATTGACGTGGCCCGAACGGCCGCTGACGCCGGGCAGCAGGCCGGCAGCGTCCGGTCGGCCGACCCGGCTGACGTCGAGCCGCCGGGTCCGCATCCGCATGCCCCCGCTCCGGGGCAGCGACCTCGCAGCCGCGTCCGGGACGTCGTCCTGGCCTACGTCGCGCTGACCAAACCGCGGATCATCGAACTGCTGTTGGTCACCACCGTGCCGGCCATGTTCCTGGCCGCCGGCGGCGTGCCGGACCCGCTGCTGGTCCTGCTCACCCTGGTCGGAGGCATCCTCGCCGCCGGCAGCGCCAACGTCTTCAACTGTGTGCTGGACCGCGACATCGACGAACGGATGCGGCGGACCCGACGCCGCCCGCTGCCACGGCACGCGGTCAGCTGGCGCAACGCCAGCCTCTTCGCCGCGGTGCTGGGGGTGCTGTCCCTGCTGTGGTTCGGGCTGCTGGTCAACTGGCTGTCGGCCTTCCTCGCGCTCGGCGCCAACGCCTTCTACGTCCTGGTGTACACGATGGTGCTGAAGCGCCACACCTCCCAGAACATCGTCTGGGGAGGCATCGCGGGCTGCTTCCCACCGCTGATCGGCTGGACCGCGGTCACCGGCCGGCTCGACCCGGCACCGTTCGTGCTGTTCGCCATCGTCTTCTTCTGGACCCCGCCGCACACCTGGTCGCTGGCGATGCGCTACCGCGAGGACTACGCCGCCGCAGAGGTGCCGATGCTGCCGGTGGTGAAGCCGCCGGTCGCCGTCACCGCCCGGATCCTGGCCTACTCGGTGCTCACCGTCGCGGTGTCGCTGCTGTTGTGGCCCGTGGCCGGCACCGGCTGGCTGTATCCGCTGGTCGCCGCGGTCTGCGGTGCGGCGCTGCTGGCCGAATCCGTCCAACTGGTGCGCCGGGCGCGGGCCGGGCTGACCGATGCGCTGATGAAGCCGATGCGGCTGTTCCATTGGTCCAACTCGTACCTGGCGCTGATCTTCGTGGCAGCCGCGGTCGATCCGCTGCTGCGCTGAGACCGGGCGGCGGCGGTGGCGCACTCGATCGAGCTTCTGCTGGACGAGGCGGCGGAGAGCGTCGTCCGCCGGCAGTGGCGGATGCTGGCCGACGCCGGACTGCCCAGCGAACACCGTGGTGGCCGCGGCGGCGGCTCCTCCTCCCATCGGCCGCACGTCACCCTGCTCGCCTGCGCCGAGATCCCGGTGACCACGGCCACCGCGCTGAGCCCGGTACTGGAACAGGCGCTGCCGCTACCCGTGGTGCTCGGCGCGCCGATGCTCTTCGGCTCGGCGAAGGTGGGGCGGCCCGGCCTGGTGCTGGTGCGTCAGGTGCTGGCCAGTGTCGACCTGCTGCGGTTGCAGCAGCAGGTGCTCCGAGCCTGTGGAGAACCCTTGGGTGACAACTTCGCGCCGGGCCGCTGGGCGCCGCACGTCACCCTGGCGCGGCGGCTGCGGCCGGACCAGTTGCCGGCCGCGGTGCAGGTGCTGGCCCGCAGCGGCGCCTCCAACGGCTCCCCGCGGGAACTGGTCGCCAGCGCGGTCAGCTGCCGGCTGTGGCAGAGCGATTCCCGGCTCGTGCGCTCGCTGGCCTGAGACCCGGCTCCGTCGGCCCCTCATCCCCGGGCACCTCATCGGTCGGCCGGCGCCGGACCGAGTAGAGCAGGTTGCTGCTCAGCGCGATGGTGCCGGCAGCGCCGAGCAGGTGCACGGTGACCAGCCCGATCGGCAGGTTGGAGTAGTACTGCACGAAACCGACCACCGCCTGCGCGACCTCGACGGCCAGCAGGCCGGCCGCGGCCCGGCTGCGCAGCAGGGCCAGCGCGGCGATGGTGGACGCCACCAGCAGGTAGACCACACCGGAGTGCAGCCGGCTCACGGTAGCCGGGTTCAGACCGGTCCGGACCGCGTCCAGCGCGCCGGCGTGCGGGCCGGAACCGGTCAGCACGGTGCCCAGGCACACCACCAGCCAGGACAGGGCGGCGGTGACGACCGTCAGCGCGCGGGCCACCGGCCCCACCGGCCGGACCGCCAGCTGCCAGGCCAGCCGGACCAACCAGGTCGCCAGGGCCACCAGCACCAGCGAGTCCAGCATGTGCAGCGAGACCAGGTACGGGTTGAGATGGGTGAGCACCGTGATCCCGCCGATCACGCCCTGGAACGGGATGCCGAACCCGAGTCCGAAGGTCAGCCAGCGCAGTCGCCGGTCGGGACGGCCGTCGGGCCGGCGGTGCAGCAGGGCCACCACCCAGGTCGCCAGCGCGATCAGGATCAGAGCGAAGGTGATCAGGCGGTTGCCGAACTCGATCCGACCGTGGATGCCCAGCGCCGGGTGCGGGGTGTAGGAGCCGGGGGTGCACTGCGGCCAGGTCGGGCAACCCAGGCCGGAGTCGGTCAACCGGACCAGTCCGCCGGTGAGGATGATGACGATGTTCATCACCAGCGAGGCGATCGCCAGGCCGCGCAGCCAGCGACCCGTCTCCGGGCGTCGGACCGGCGCGGCAGCCGGCTCGTCGGTACGGGTCAGGAGATCCATCGGAAAGCCTTCCGGGCCACCAGGGTGAGCGCGATCGACCAGACGGCGAGCACCAGCAGCGCCCAGCCGTCGACGATCCCGGCGGAGGCCCGCCGCAACTCCTCGCCGAGTGCGCCGGTCGGCAGCAGTTGCACCACCGTGCGCAGCCCGACGGGGAAACGGGCGGCGGGGATCACCAGCCCGCCCGCCACAAGCAGCACGACGTAGATGACGTTGGCCAGCGCCAGGGTCGCCTCGGCACGTAGCCGGCCGGCGAGCACCAGCGCGAAGGCGACGAAGGCGCCGATCGCCAGCAACACCGCCAGCAACGACGACAGCACCGTCGCCACGGTGAACTCCGGCCGCCAGCCCAGTGCCACGGCGACCGCGCTCAGCACCACCAACTGGCCGACGATGATCGCCGTCACCGCCAGCGCCTTGCCGGTCAGCAGCCCCGACCGTCCCAGCGGCGTCGCCGCCAGCCGCTCCAGCACGCCGTAGCGGCGTTCGAAGCCGGTGGCGATCGCCACCGAGGTGAACGCCGAGGACCAGACGGCCAGCGCCAGCACCGAGGCGGGCAGCTGTTCACCGAGCAGGTCGGATTCCACGAATCGCGCCGCGACCAGGATCGCGACCGGGATGACCAGGGCCAGCAGCAGCTGCTCACCGTTGCGGACCAACAGGGTCGCCTCGGTGAGCGCATGCCGCAGGACCCGCCGTCGAGCCGGGGCCGGGCCCGGGGCGGGGGAGAAGTCGATCCGACCGGCGGCCCGGCCCGCCGGCTGCGAGCCCGTCATCGGCCGATGCTCGCGTGGGTGTTGGCCAGGAAGACGTCCTCCAGGCTCCGGCCGTCGGCGGTGAGTTCCTCGACGGTGCCCGAGACCGCCACCCGGCCGCGGTCGACGATATGGATCCGGTCGGACAGGGCTGCCGCCTCCTCCATGGCGTGGGTGGTGAGCACGATGCTGACGCCGCTGGCCCGTAGTTCCTCCAGCAGCTCCCAGGTGGCCCGGCGGGCGTGCGGGTCCATGCCGGCGGTCGGCTCGTCCAGGAAGACGAGTTCGGGCCGGCCCACCAGGGCGCCGGCCAGGTTGACCGCCTGCTGTTGGCCGCCGGACAGCCGCCGATAGGTGGTGCGAGCCAGCGGATGCAGGCCGAGCCGGTCGGCGAGGGCGTCGACATCCAGCGGGTGGGCGTACAGCGAGGCCAGGTAGCGCAGCAGTTCCAGGGGCCTGATCCCGGACCAGGCGCCGGTGTTCTGCGGCATCATCCCGATCCGGGCGGCGACCTGCGGGCTGCCCGGAACGCCGCCGAGCACGGTGATCTCGCCCCGGTCCGGCCGCACCAGGCCGGCGCAACACCGCATCAGCGTCGTCTTACCGGCCCCGTTGGGCCCCAGCACGCCGGTCAGCTGCCCGCGGGCTGCGACCAGGCTCAGCCCGTCCAGCACCGGGCGGCCACCGAGGGTCACGCCCAGCCCGGACACGGCGAGGGCCTGCGCGGGATCTGACACGGGGCGAGTGTAATGCGTACCCGAGTCCGGGTACTACGCGCGGTCGTAGTACATCGTCGCCGCGGCCGGGGGCCGACGGGGCCCGACGTCGGTCAGGATGGGGTCATGGACCTGCCTGTGATGCCGCCGGTCGCGCCGATGCTGGCCAAAGCGGTCAAGACGATCCCTGCCGGTGATGTCCTGTACGAGCCCAAGTGGGACGGCTTCCGGTCCATCGTCTTCCGTGACGGCGACGAGGTCGAGATCGGGAGCCGCAACGAACGGCCGATGACCCGCTACTTCCCGGAGATGGTGGAGGCGTTCACCAGACTGCTGCCGGACCGCTGTGTGATCGACGGGGAACTGATCGTCATCGCCGACTCCGGTGACCGGCTGGACTTCGACGCGCTGCAGCAGCGGATCCACCCGGCGGCGAGTCGGGTGCGGATGCTGGCGGCGACGACCCCCGCCCGGTTCGTCGCCTTCGACCTGCTGGCCCTGGACGACGAGGACTACACCCGCCGGCCCTTCGCCGAACGCCGGGCCGCGCTGGAACGGATCCTCGGCGAGGTGCCGGCGCCGGTGCACCTGACCCGGGCCACCTCCGACCCCGAGCTGGCCGGACAGTGGTTCGAGGAGTTCGAGGGAGCCGGCCTGGACGGGGTGGTGGCCAAGCCCATGGATCTGGCCTACCAGCCCGACAAGCGAGTCATGTTCAAGATCAAACACGAACGCACCGCCGACTGTGTGGTCGCCGGCTACCGCACCCACAAGAGCGGGCCGGAGGCGATCGGATCCCTGTTGCTGGGTCTGTACGACTCCGAGGGCAGCTACGGGGAGCCGGGAAAGCTGCTGTCGGTCGGCGTGATCGGGGCGTTTCCGGCGGCCCGCCGCAGGGAACTGTTCGCCGAACTGCAGCCGCTGGTCACCGACTTCGAGGGGCACCCGTGGAACTGGGCCCAGCAACTGGAGGGCACGCGCACGCCGCGCAACTCCGAAGGCAGCCGGTGGTCGGCCGGCAAGGACCTGTCCTTCACACCGCTGCGCCCCGAGCTCGTGGTCGAGGTCCGCTACGAGCACATGGAGGGCAACCGCTTCCGGCACACCGCACAGTTCAACCGGTGGCGGCCGGACCGGACCCCGGAATCGTGCACCTACCAGCAGCTGGAGGAACCGGTGCGGTTCGACCTCGGCGATGTGCTCGGCTGAGCGGTGCTGCGGCGCCGCACCCGGGCGCCGGTCGAACGCCCCGCCGGAGGGGCGGACACCGCGGTGCCGGCGCGTGACCCGTCGACGGCGCGTCGACCCGGCCACGGCCGGCACCCTTGCCGAGCCTTGCCCGGCAGCTGTGGTGATCGGCGATTCGCTCGCTCAGCCGACTTCGCCGGCCGTGACCGGCTGGGACGGCACCAGCGAGCCGGCCGAACGGGCGGTGGCTTCGGCCCGCTGGACCCGGACGGCGGCCACCGCCGCCGCGGCCAGCACACCGAAGGCGAACAACCCGTGCACGGCGCCCAGCACGTAGTAGCTGTGGGCGAACATGCCCAGGACCACCTGCACCACGATGCAGCCCAGCACCAGCAGCGCCCAACGGGTCGCCCCGACCGCCTTGGTGAAGAACGACGAGATCACCAGCAGCAGGCCGATCGCCGGGATGATCATCATCCCGTCGGTGCCGTGGAAGGCGAGTCCCCCTTCGCCGGTGAACTGCGTCGTGCCCGACTCCATCGCCGACCTGTCCAGCGTGCCGCCACCCTCGATCCAGCTGCCCAGACCGAAGAACGCCAACGCGATCGCAGCTGCCTGCAGCACCACCCCGAGGCAGATCAGGTAAGCCAGGATGCGATAGACGAGTTTCATAGACCCCCCTTGTGACCGGCGGTGCACCGACGCACCGCGCTGGTGACATATTGCTCGGTTGTGACTCCCGCCACCTGCGGATCGGCGACTTTTCTGACCAGAATCGCTCCCGCGAGGTACGTCCTCGCCCTCGCCCGTCATCCCGGGGGTGGACCGCGGTGGCGGCCGCCACCCGCGTAGCCGGGCTGGCGGGGCAGCCGACCACGGGTTAGGTGACCCTTGCTTGAACGGTGCAGGCGATTAAGAGCACACTGGTGTTGTGAAAAAGACCCAGCAGACCTTCGTCGGCGCTGGGTCGACCCGTCCGGGGCTCGACGGCCCGACGTCGGAAGGGCAGCCGGCCCAGTTCGCGGACGCCGGGCCCGATGGGGCCCAGCCGCATGGTCCGGACCATCACGGTCCCGACGTCGACGCCTCGACCCGGCAGCGGGTCGCCCAGTCCATCCTCGAGCACGGCCCGTCCACCGCAGCCGAACTGGCCGGCCGGCTCGGCCTGACCTCGGCGGCGATCCGCCGCCACCTGGACGGGTTGACCGATCGTGGCCAGGTGGTGGCCCGCGACCAACGGGTCTACGGAGCCCGCGGCCGTGGCCGCCCCGCCAAGGTGTTCGCACTGACCGATGCCGGCCGGGGCGACTTCTACCAGGCCTACGACCAACTGGCCGTCGCCGCGCTGCAGGCGCTGGCCAGCAACGCCGGTGAGCAGGCCGTCACCGAGCTGGCCCGCAGCCGGATGTCCGGCGTCGAGATGCGCTACCAGCGGATCCGCGCCGAGCGTGAACTGACACCGGCCCAGGCGCTGGCTGCGGCGCTCTCCGACGAGGGCTATGTGGCCTCCACCCGGCCGGCGGTCGCCGGCGAGCAGATCTGCCAGCATCACTGCCCGGTGGCCCACGTCGCCGAACAGTTCCCGCAGCTGTGCGAGGTGGAGACCGAGACGTTCTCCCGGCTGCTGGGCGTGCATGTCCAGCGGTTGGCCACCATCGCCCACGGCGACGGCGTCTGCACCACCCACGTCCCGCATCCCGGTCAGGTCGTGCCCACCCGGCACCGGCCCCGGCCACCGGCCCGGTCACCCGCACCGGCCGAGCACGTCCCGACGATTCCCGTGATCGACACCGACCCGAAAGGCACCCGGATATGACCCAGGTCTCAGAACCCGGCAGCACCACGACCAAGATCGCCGGCACCGGTGAGACGCAGGACCAGCACCTGGACGCCCTCGGCCGTTACCGGTTCGGCTGGGCCGACTCCGACGAGGCCGGCGCGAAGGCCCAGCGCGGCCTGAACGAGACCGTCGTCAGCCGCATCTCGGAGATGAAGAACGAGCCGGACTGGATGCGGCAGCGGCGGCTGAAGGCGCTCAAGCTGTTCGGGCGCAAGCCGATGCCCGCGTGGGGTGCCGACCTGTCCGGCATCGACTTCGACAACATCAAGTACTTCGTCCGGTCGACCGAGAAGCAGGCGGCGACCTGGGACGACCTGCCCAGCGAGATCAGGAACACCTACGACCGGCTGGGTATCCCGGAGGCCGAGAAGGCCCGGCTGGTGGCCGGCGTCGCGGCCCAGTACGAGTCCGAGGTGGTCTACCACAAGATCAACTCCGAACTCGAGAAGCAGGGTGTGGTCTTCCTCGACACCGACACCGCGCTGAAGGAGTACCCCGAACTCTTCGAGGAGTACTTCGGCACGGTCATCCCCGCCGGCGACAACAAGTTCGCCTCGCTGAACACCGCGGTCTGGTCGGGCGGTTCGTTCATCTACGTGCCGAAGGGTGTGCACGTGGAGATCCCGCTGCAGGCCTACTTCCGGATCAACACCGAGAACATGGGCCAGTTCGAGCGGACGCTGATCATCGTCGACGAGGACGCCTACGTGCACTATGTCGAGGGCTGCACCGCGCCGATCTACAGCTCGGACTCGCTGCACTCGGCGGTGGTCGAGATCATCGTCAAGAAGGGTGCCCGCTGCCGCTACACCACCATTCAGAACTGGTCGAACAACGTCTACAACCTGGTGACCAAGCGGGCCACCTGTGACGAGGGCGCGACCATGGAGTGGATCGACGGCAACATCGGCTCCAAGGTCACCATGAAGTACCCGGCGGTCTACCTGATGGGTGAGCACGCCCGGGGCGAGACCCTCTCCGTGGCGTTCGCCGGTGAGGGCCAGCACCAGGATGCCGGCTCCAAGATGGTGCACTGCGCGCCGAACACCTCCAGCTCGATCATCTCCAAGTCCGTGGCCCGCGGCGGTGGCCGCGCCTCCTACCGCGGGCTGGTCGAGGTCCAGGAGGGAGCCGCCGGGTCGGCCTCGGTGGTCAAGTGTGATGCGCTGCTGGTGGACCAGATCAGTCGCTCCGACACCTACCCCTACGTGGACGTCCGCGAGGACGACGTGTCGATGGCCCATGAGGCGACCGTCTCCAAGGTGAGCGAGGACCAGCTCTTCTACCTGATGAGCCGGGGCATGGAGGAGGACGAGGCGATGGCGATGGTCGTCCGCGGATTCGTCGAGCCGATCGCCAAGGAACTGCCGATGGAGTACGCCATCGAGCTCAACCGGCTGATCGAGCTGCAGATGGAAGGCGCGGTCGGCTGATCCGCGCCTGCCTGCGGAACGACCTCCAGACCGAGGTCCCGGACCGCCCGGGCCGTCCTCAGGGCGGCCCGGTCGCCCGTGTCACGGGCAGCCAGTTCAGAGTGCGTCCGAGTTATCAGATCAAGATGGGAAAGCGACGGTTGTGACAGTTACCGATGCCACCAAGAACCTCAGTGGCGCCATCGAGACGAGTGACAAGGTGGCCAGCCACCTGCACCCCCAGGGCTCGTTCGATGTCGATGATCACCCGGTACCGACCGGACTGGAGGAGATCTGGCGGTTCACCCCGCTGAAGCGGCTGCGAGGCATGCATGCCGACGCGCCCTTCGGTGACGGAGGCCTGGCCCTCTCCGCCGACCTGGCCGACGGCGTGGCCATGCGCGAGGTGTCGGCGGACGACCCGGTGGTCGGTAGCAGCGGTTACCTCCCCACCGACCGGATCAGCGCCCGCGCCTGGCAGGCCGCCCGCAGTGCGACGGTGATCACCGTGGCGAAGGAACAGGTCGTCCAGGGTGCCAGCATCCTGCGCTACGTCGGCACCGGATCCGCCACCGCCACCGCCGGCCACACGGTGATCGTGGCCGAACCGTTCTCGGTCGCGACCGTGGTCCTGCGGTTCGAGGGCTCGGCCGTGGTCGCCGACAACATCGAGTTCGTCGTCGGCGAAGGCGCCCGGCTCACCGTCGTCTCTATCCAGGACTGGGCCGACGACGCCGTCCACCACTCGACCCAGCACGCACGGGTCGGCCGGGACGCGCAACTGCGGCATGTGGCCGTCTCCTTCGGCGGCGACCTGGTGCGGATGAACGTGTCGCTGGACTACGACAGCGTGGGCGGCGAGGCCGATCTCCTCGGGCTGTACTTCGCCGACGCCGGCCAGCACCTGGAACACCGACTGTTCGTCGATCACAACACCCCACGGTCGGTGTCCAACGTCGACTACAAGGGCGCGTTGCAGGGCGACAAGGCCCACACCGTGTGGATCGGCGACGTGCTGATCCGCAAGGCCGCCGAGGGGATCACCACCTACGAGTCCAACCGCAACCTGGTGCTCACCGACGGCTGCCGGGCCGATGCGGTGCCCAACCTGGAGATCCAGACCGGCGACATCCTCGGTGCCGGCCACGCGGCCACCACCGGTCGCTTCGACGACCAGCAGCTGTTCTACCTGCGCAGCCGAGGCATCGACGAGGCCGAGGCCCGCCGGCTGGTGGTCCACGGCTTCTTCGCCGACATCATCCACAAGATCGGCCTGCCCGAGGTGGAGAAGGGGCTGATGCAGGCGGTGGAGAAGGAACTGGCGATCAACATCGGCACGCCGGACTCCTACGCCGACGGCAGCTACACGCCGGTGGAGGAGCTGCACCAGCTGGCCGGCGAGCCGAGGTCGGGGACGGAGCACTGATGGCCGATGGTTTCCGTCTGGCCTGTCCGCTCGCGGAGGTCGCTGCCGAATCAGCGCTCGCGGTGCAGATCGACGGCGAGGAGGTGGCCGTCGTCAACTCCGGCGGCTGCATCTACGCGGTGATCGACGAGTGCAGCCACGCCGCCGTCCCGCTCAGTGAGGGTGACGTCGGCAACGGAGAGATCGAGTGCTACATGCACGGCTCGCGGTTCGACCTCAAGACCGGCCAGCCCCTGGGCCTGCCGGCCACCGAACCGGTCGCCGTCTACCCGGTCAGGGTCGACGGTGACGCGATCTATGTCGACCTCGACCATCCGCTGAACGCGGACTGAAACCCGACCACACGCCCGGCCGTGCGCCGGCGATGCTCAGCCATACCGATCAGGAGAACCGCACACCATGTCAACTCTGCAGATCACCGACCTGCACGTCTCGGTCAACACCGAGGACGGTCCGAAGGAGATCCTCAAGGGCGTCGACCTGACGATCGACTCCGGCGCGACCCACGCGATCATGGGTCCCAACGGCTCCGGCAAGTCCACCCTGGCCTACTCGATCGCCGGCCATCCCAAGTACACCGTCACCTCCGGTGAGGTCCTGCTGGACGGCGAGTCGGTGCTGGACATGACTGTCGACGCCCGGGCCCGTGCCGGGTTGTTCCTCGCCATGCAGTACCCGGTCGAGGTGCCCGGCGTCTCGGTGTCGAACTTCCTGCGTTCGGCCAAGACCGCCATCGACGGCGAGGCGCCGAAGCTGCGTACCTGGGCCAAGCAGGTCAGGGACGCGATGGACCGGGTGAAGATGGACACCGACTTCGCCAGCCGGTCGGTCAACGACGGCTTCTCCGGTGGTGAGAAGAAGCGGCACGAGATCGTCCAGCTCGAACTGCTCAACCCCAAGTTCGCCGTCCTCGACGAGACCGACTCGGGACTGGACATCGACGCGCTGCGGATCGTCTCCGAAGGCGTCAACCGGTTCATCTCGCAGGGCGACCGCGGGGTGCTGTTGATCACCCACTACACCCGGATCCTGCGTTACATCAAGCCCGACTTCGTGCACGTGTTCGTCGCCGGCCGGATCGCCGAGCAGGGCGGTTCGGAGCTGGCCGAACGGCTCGAGGCCGAGGGTTACGACCGTTACGTGCAGGCCGCCAGACTGCAGGCGACCAAGAGCTGAACAGGTCGGCGGCCGAACCATCCCCTCCTGATTGGAGCAAGCTGATGTCAGCGGACACGGCACGCGAACCCGGCGCGGCCGGGACCAGTGACGCGGAGTACCCGATCACCGACCCCCAGCCGGCCGACAGCGGGCTCGGGGACGGCCGAACCATCCCGGCCGCGGGATCGTCGCGCGCCGAGCCCGGCGAGGCGCAGGGCACGCACGCGGCCGCCGGGATCCCGTTCGACGTGGACGCCATCCGCGCCGACTTCCCGATCCTGGACCGGACGGTCGGGGCGTACCCACTGGCCTACCTGGACTCGGCGAACAGCTCCCAGAAGCCGCAGGTCGTGGTGGAGACGATCGACGATCACTACCTCAACCACAACGCCAATGTCGCCCGGGCCATGCACGTGCTCGGCGCCGAAGCGACCGCGGCCTATGAGGGTGCCCGCGCCCGGATCGCCGGCTTCGTCGGTGCCGCGCGGACCGAGGAGATCATTTTCACCAAGAACGCCTCCGAGGCGCTGAACCTGTGCGCCTACAGCCTCGGTTCCCGGCTCCGGCCCGGGGACGAGGTGGTGGTGTCGGTGATGGAGCATCACTCCAACATCGTGCCGTGGCAGCTGGCCTGCGAGCGCAGCGGCGCGACGCTGCGGTGGTTCGAGGTCACCCCCGACGGCCGGCTGGACCTGGAGAAGGCCGCCGCCACGGAGTTGATCAACGAGCGCACCAAGATCGTCTCACTGGCCTGGGTGTCGAACGTGCTCGGCACCGTGAACCCGGTCCGCCGGATCGCCGACCAGGCCCACGCCGTCGGCGCGACCATGATCGTCGACGCGTCCCAGGGTGTGCCGCAACTGCCGACGGACGTGACCAGCCTGGGCGCGGACCTGCTCGCGTTCACCGGTCACAAGATGGTCGGCCCCACCGGCATCGGCGTGTTGTGGGGACACTACGACCTGCTCGCCGAGCTGCCGCCGTTCCTCGGCGGCGGCGAAATGATCGAGATCGTCCGGATGACCGGGTCGACCTACGCCCCGCCGCCGCACCGGTTCGAGGCCGGTACGCCGCCGATCGCGCAGGCCGTCGGTCTGGCCGCCGCCGCCGACTACCTGGACACCATCGGCATGCCTGCCATCGCCGAGCACGAGCAGCAGATCACCGGATATGCGCTGCGGGCACTGCAGGAGGTCGAGGGGCTGCGCGTCCTCGGGCCGACCGAGCTGGACGACCACGGCCGGCCCGTCGACCGAGGGGGTGCGATCTCGTTCACGCTGGACGGTCGTTACGGGCCGGTGCATCCGCACGACATCGCGCAGATGCTGGACGCCCGCGGCGTCGCGGTCCGCGGCGGCCACCACTGCGCCCGGCCGCTGCACGAGGCGTACGGGGTGCAGTCCAGCACCCGGGCCTCGTTCTACCTGTACACGACGACCGCCGAAATAGACCAGCTGGTCGCCGCGTTGGACCACACACGGGATTTCTTCAGCAAGTGACGACGGTCGAGGACCAGGAACGGGACGAGCAGACGTGAGCATGGATGTCGAGGGGATGTACCAGGAGATCATCCTGGACCACTACCGCGCCAAACACTTCAGCGGTCTGCGCGACCCATACGAGGCCGAGGTGCACCACGTGAACCCGTCCTGCGGCGACGAGATCACCCTGCGGGTCCACCTGACCGGCGACCGGGTCGGCGACGTCTCCTACGACGGCGCCGGCTGTTCGATCTCCCAGGCCTCCACCTCGGTGATGGCCGGGCTCGTCCGCGATCACAGCGTCGACGAGGCGCTGGCGCTGCACGACCAGTTCCTGGCCATGATGCAGAGCCAGGGCACGATGGAGCCGGACGAGGACGTCCTCGACGACGGGGTCGCCTTCCTGGGCGTGGCGAAGTTCCCGGCCCGCGTCAAGTGCGCGCTGCTCGGCTGGTCGGCATTCAAGGACGCCGTGCTTCGCGCCCAGGCCGGTGCCGATGACACAAAGGAGAACCAGACCCGATGACCGAACAACAGCAGAACGCCGGACCGGCGACCGGGACCGCACCGCGGCCCTCGGACCTGGTCCGCGACCAACTCCCCGAGGAGACGACCGCCCCCACCGCGGCAGTCACCGCCGAAGACGTCACCGAGGCGATGAAGGACGTCGTCGATCCTGAACTCGGGGTCAACGTCGTCGATCTGGGCCTGATCTACGGCGTCCACGTCGAGGACGACAACTCCGTCACCATCGACATGACCCTGACCACCGCTGCCTGCCCGCTCACCGACGTGCTGGAGGATCAGACCGCGACCGCGCTGGAGGGTCTGGCCGAGAAGGCGACGATCAACTGGGTCTGGATGCCGCCGTGGGGTCTGGACCGCATCACCGAGGATGGGCGCGAACAGCTCCGCGCCCTCGGCTTCAACGTCTGAGCCGAGTCCGCCGACGCACGGGGCGGCGTTCTCCTCGTCGCCGGTACGCCCGTACCGGCTTCCTCGTCGGGCTGGCCCAGCACGCCATCGGACTCGGCTCAGCGGCACCCGGGCACGCGCCTGCCTGTGTTGTCGTCGTCGCCGGTAGGTCCCTACCGGCTTCCTCCTCCGCCTTGGCAGGCACGCACCCGGACGCCGCTCGGGCAGCCGGGGAGGCGCCTGCCTGTGTTGTCGTCGTCGCCGGTAGGTCCCTACCGGCTTCCTCCTCCGCCTTGGCAGGCACGCACCCGGACGCCGCTCGGGCAGCCGGGGAGGCGCCTGCCTGTGTTGTCGTCGTCGCCGGTAGGTCCCTACCGGCTTCCTCCTCCGCCTTGGCAGGCACGCACCCGGACGCCGCTCGGGCAGCCGGGGAGGCGCCTGCCTGTGTTGTCGTCGTCGCCGGTAGGTCCCTACCGGCTTCCTCCTCCGCCTCGGCATGGGTCCACTCCCTGAGCTGTCGAAGGGCGCCTCACCGCGCCGGTGCGAGGGACGAGGAAGGACCGTGGGCCCGCGGTGGTGTGGATGTCGATTTTGCAGGGTTGTGACTGTTAGGGGATTGTTGCGGGGTGTTGGTCGTACGGGACGTCGAGGTGCGGGTGGGTGCCCGGCTGTTGCTGGAGCAGGCGTCGTTCCAGGTGGCACCGGGGGACAAGATCGGCCTGGTCGGCCGGAACGGCGCCGGCAAGACCACGCTGACCCGGATCCTTGCCGGGGACGGGCAGCCGGCCGCCGGGACGATCACCCGGACCGGCAGTGTCGGCTATCTCCCGCAGGACCCGCGCACCGGCGACCCCGACATCCGGGCCAAGGACCGGATCCTGTCGGCCCGCGGACTGGACGCCGTGCTGGCCCGGATGCGGCGCACAGAACAGGAGATGGCCTCCGAGGACGAGACGGTCCAGGAACAGGCGATGGCCCGCTATGCGCGCAGCGAGGCCGAACTCGTCGCCGCCGGCGGCTATGCCGCCGAGGCCGAGGCGGCCCGCATCTGGAGCAACCTCGGCCTGCCGGACCGCGTCCTGGAACAGCCGCTGCGGACCCTCTCCGGCGGCCAGCGGCGCCGGGTCGAACTCGCCCGCATCCTCTTCTCCGGCGCCGAGACCATGCTGTTGGACGAGCCGACCAACCACCTGGACGCCGACTCCATCGCCTGGCTGCGGTCCTACCTGATCAACTACTCCGGTGGGCTGATGGTGATCAGCCACGACACCGAACTGCTGGAGCGGACCGTCAACAAGGTGTTCCACCTGGACGCCAACCGCTCGGTGATCGACGTCTACGCGATGAACTGGCGGCGGTACCTGCAGCAGCGGGCCACCGACGAGGAGCGGCGTCGCCGGGAACGCAAGAACGCCGAACGCAAGGCCGACCGGCTGTTCACCCAGGCCGAGAAGATGGGCCACAAGGCCACCAAGGCCGTCGCCGCCAAGAACATGGCCCGACGCGCCCACGCCCTGCTCGCCGACCTCGAACCCGAACGGGCCCAGGACCGGGTGGCCAAGATCAAACTGCCTGAGCCGGCTCCCTGCGGCCGGACTCCGCTGACCGCCACCGGCCTGAGCAAGGCGTTCGGTTCGCTGGAGGTGTTCGCCGGTGTCGACCTGGCCATCGACCGGGGCAGTCGGGTGGTGGTGCTCGGACTGAACGGCGCCGGCAAGACCACGCTGCTGCGGGTGCTCGCCGGTCTCAGCCGACCGGATGCCGGTCAGGTGAACCCCGGCCACGGGTTGCGGCTGGGCTACTACGCCCAGGAGCACGAGACCCTCGACGTCGATCGCAGCGTGCTGGAGAACATGAAGAGTTCTGCGCCGCACCTCAACGAGACCGATGCGCGCAAGGTACTCGGCTCCTTCCTCTTCACCGGGGACGACGTCAACAAGGCGGCCGGCGTGCTGTCCGGCGGGGAGAAGACCCGGCTCGCGCTGGCCACGCTGGTGGTCTCCAGCGCCAATGTGCTGCTGCTGGACGAGCCGACCAACAACCTCGACCCGGCCTCCCGGGAGGAGATCCTCGCGGCGATCCATTCCTACGCCGGTGCGATCGTGCTCGTCACCCACGACGAGGGTGCGGTGGAGGCGTTGGAGCCGGACCGGGTCCTGGTGCTGCCGGACGGCACCGAGGACCTCTGGACCCCCGACTACGCCGAATTGATCACGCTGGCCTGACCGCGTGGCGGGCCGGCCCGCCAAGATCGGCCGTGCTGCGTCCCGGGCACCACGCCGAACCGCGGTCCGACCAGGCCCGATGACCCGCCGAATCGCCAGAAATCATTGATCATTGATCATGGAACGACGATCATGGCCCCAAGGTCATGACTTGTGACGCGTCATCGAGCCCCCGCTTGGTGACTGGAAAACCCAGGAGGAACAGTGGCCAAGGCACTAGCCAAGGGGTCTCGGATCACCGGCGCACAGCGGGACGCCCTGGCATCCCAGTTCGCCAAGCGGTACGCAGCCGGCGAGAGCATCCGCAAGATCGCCGATGACGCCGGCCGGTCGTTCGGTTTCGTCCACGGGGTCCTCACCGAGTCCGGTGTCGAACTCCGCGGTCGTGGCGGCGCGACCCGCGGCGCGAAGAAGGCGGCCGCCAGACCGGCTGCCAAGAAGACATCCAAGTCGGCCGCCACCAAGTCCTCCGCCACCAAGTCCTCCGCCACCAAGTCCTCCGCCACCAAGTCCTCCGCACGCAAGGCGAGCGGCTCCGGGTCCGCGGCGAGATCCGCCGGCGCCAGGGCCGGCTCGAAGTCGGCCGCCACCACGCCGGCGGCGAAGAAGTCGACCGCGAAGAAGGCGGGATCGTCCCGCGGCACGGCGACGAAGACGGCCGCGAGGAAGACCGCCACGAAGTCAGCGGGGTCGGCAACGGCCTCCAGGGCCGCCTCGGCGACGAAGACGGCTGCGAAGAAGGCCGGTGGGACCAGGACGGCGGCCAAGAAGTCCACCGGCGCCACCGGCGCGGCCCGGTCCGGTGCGGCGAAGTCCGGTGCCTCCCGTACCACCGCGAAGAGCACCGCAGCGAAGAAGTCGACGGCCAAGAAGTCGGCGGCCACCAAGTCGACGGCCACCAAGTCGACGGCGAAGAAGTCAACGCCGAGGAAGACCACCCGCAAACGCTGACCGGCACCGAGCGATCATCCGGGCCCGGGCACCGTCGAGGTGTCCGGGCCCGACCCACGTGCGGGCCGGCACAGCCACACCCCTGTCGCCGCAGCGGAGTACCTTCGGCGGTGGTCTGGGCAGAAGGGATCAGCAGCAGATGAGCATGGGCGGTTTCGGGGTCGGTCGGATCTCCCGCGGCGACCGGGAGGTGCTGGACCATCGCCTGAAGAAAGGCCTTCTGCGCCGGGTGGTCCGGTTCGGTCGGGCCTATCGGTGGAAGGTTCTCGCCCTGCTGATCGTCGTCGTTGTCGACGCCGGCATCCAGGTCGTCCCGCCACTGCTGTTCAAGCAGATCATCGACCGGGGCGTGCTCGGCCACGACTATCACCTGGTGATCACGCTGGCGTTGATCGTTGCCGGGATCGCCGTCGTCGCCGCCGGGCTGTCCATGCTGCAGCGCTGGCACTCCTCCCGGATCGGGGAGGGGTTGATCTTCGACCTGCGCACCGAGGTCTTCGATCACGTCCTGCGGATGCCGCTGGCGTTCTTCAGTCGGACCCAGACCGGCAAGCTGGTGTCCCGGCTCAATTCCGACGTGATCGGTGCGCAGCAGGCCTTCACCTCCACCATGATCACCGTCGTGTCCAGCGCCGTCTCCCTGGTCACCGTGCTGACGGCGATGTTGATCCTCAGCTGGCCGTTGACCGTCGCTGCCCTGGTGATGCTGCCGATCTTCCTGATCCCGGCCCGGATCATGGGCCGCAAGCTGGCCGGGCTGACCCGGCGGCAGATGCAGTTGAACGGCGAGCTGTCCGAGGTGATGACCGAGCGGTTCAGCGTCAGCGGCGCGCTGCTGGTCAAGCTGTTCGGCCGTCCCCGCGCCGAGCACGACGTGTTCGCCGAGCGCGCCGGAGCGGTCCGCGACGTCTCGGTGTCGATCGCCATGAACGGCCGGATGTTCGTCACTGCGCTCACCCTGGTCGCCGCCCTGGCCACCGCCCTGGTGTACGGGGTCGGCGGCGTCTTCGCGATCGGCGGCGCCCTCACCGTCGGTACCCTGACCGCGCTGGCCGGCCTGCTCACGCGGCTGTACGGACCGTTGACCCAGCTGACCAACGTCCGGATCGACGTGATGACCGCGCTGGTCAGCTTCGAGCGGGTGTTCGAGGTGCTCGATCTCCGCCCGATGATCGCCGACCGGCCCGGTGCCCGGGACTACGCCGGCCCGGCGACGGTCGAGTTCGATCACGTGGGCTTCAGCTATCCGCGCCCGGACCAGGTGTCGCTGGCGAGCCTGGAAGCGGTGGCCACGGCCGAGCAGCGACCCGACAACCCGGTGCTCTACGACATCGACTTCCGCGCCCGGTCGGGGGAGACGGTGGCGCTGGTCGGGCCGTCCGGTGCCGGCAAGACGACCATCACCCACCTCGTCGCACGCCTGTACGACCCGACCGCGGGTGCGGTCCGGGTCGGCGGCACCGACGTCGGGGAGCTGACCCTGGACTCGCTGCACCGGGCCGTCGGCTACGTCACCCAGGACGCTCATCTCTTCCACGACACCATCCGCAACAACCTCCGCTACGCCCGTCCGGAGGCCACCGAGGAGCAGATGTGGGAGGTGCTGTCAGCGGCCCAGGTGGGCGACCTGGTCGCGGATCTGCCCGACGGGCTCGACACCGTGGTGGGGGAACGCGGTTACCGGCTGTCCGGTGGCGAACGGCAGCGGCTGGCCATCGCCCGGATGCTGCTCAAGGCGCCGCCGATCGTCGTCCTGGACGAGGCGACCGCGCATCTGGACTCGGAGTCCGAGATCGCGGTCCAGCATGCCCTGGACGTGGCGATGGAGGGACGCACCAGCCTGGTGATCGCCCACCGGCTGTCCACCGTCCGCGACGCCGACCAGATCCTGGTGGTCGACCGCGGCCGGATCCGGGAGTCCGGCACCCATGATCAACTACTGGCTGCGGGCGGTCTCTACGCCGAGCTGTACCGCACCCAGTTCAACCGGGCCGCCGACGAAACAGCGACAGTCCCACAGCGCAGCTGACCTGTCGGGGTGGTGCCAGCTGCTCGATCCGCTGCCGCAGTTCTGCATCCTGGTGGTGGGCGTTCGGTCCCATCGAGACCAGGTCGATCAGATCCGCGGCGGTCAGGAGGAGCTCCTCGGCCACCGCCGTGGTCGCGACCGGCTCGAACCGGTCACCGAGCACCTCGGTCAGCCGCCGCTGTTTGTCCGTCCGGACCTCCAGCAGGCCGAGTGGTTCCCGGATCCCGGACAGATGCTGCGACGTCGGCGCGGCCACCAGCAGGAGGCCACCGGGGCGCAGCATCCGGACGAAGTCGGTGACGTTCTGCGGAGCGAAAACGACCAGGACCAGGTCCAGGCAGCCGTCGGCGACCGGAAGACCGGCCCAGGTGTCGGCCACCACGGCTCCGAGCCGCGGATGGGCGCGGGCAGCGCGTCGACAGGCGGCCACCGACAGGTCGGTGGCGATGCCCCGTGCGGTCGGCAGCCGGTCCAACAACCGGGCCAGGTAGTGGCCGGTGCCGGCGCCCGCCTCCAGGATGACCGGGTCGCGGGTCGACTCGTCGCGGGTTGACTCGTCGCAGGTTGACTCGTCGCAGGTTGACTCGTCCAGGGCTGGTCCGGCCAGGTCGGCGATCGCCTCGGTCAGCCCGTGGTAGTGCCCGGCCGTCAGGAACCGGTCCCGGGCCTGCACCATCGCCGCCGAGTCGGCGTTGGCCCGCGGCGCGCGGCCGGCGAGCAGATTGACATAGCCCTGCCGGGCGACGTCGAAGCTGTGCCCGGCCGGGCAGCGGAGTGCGGGACCGGACAGCGTCAACGGCTGCCGGCAGTGCGGGCACCGGAGCAGGTCGACGATGCAGGCCAGGCCGCCGCCGGTGGGGTCGCTCACAGCGCCCGCAGGGCACCGCCGTCCACGGCCACCACGCTGCCGGTGACGTAGGAGGCGGCCGGGGAGAGCAGGAAGGTGGCCACCCGGCCGAATTCGACCGGATCGCCGTAGCGGCGCAGCGGGATGGTCGCCTCGCTCCGCGCCCGCGCCGCGGCGGGGTCGTCGGCCAGCGAGTCCAGATGTTCGGTCCGCGCCGTGGCCACCCGTCCCGGCAGCAGCCCGTTGATCCGGACACCGTCCGGTCCGTGTTCGTCGGCCAGTTGCTTGATCAGCATGCCGAGGCCGGGGCGCAGGCCGTTGGAGACGCTCAACCCCGGAATCGGCGACTTGGTCGAGGTGGACAGCACACAGGCGATGGCCAGATCGGCGGCGGTGCCCTGGCCGACGACGGCGGCGATCATCCGCAGCGCAGCCAGGAACACCGAGTCGAAGCCGGCCCGCCACTGGTCGTCGGTGGTGTCCAGCACCCGACCGGCGGGTGGTCCCCCCACGCTGATCAGGGCCCCGTCCAACCGGCCGAAGCTGTCCAGGGCGGCGGCGCAGGCCCGGTGCGGGGTGTCCTGGTCGGCGAGGTCGGCGGTCACCGCCACCGCGTTGGCCGGGCCGAACTCATCGACCGCGGCGGCCAGTACGTTCCGGCGGCGGGCCACCAGCACCACCTTGGCGCCTTCGGCGACCAACCGGGCCGCCGTGGCCCGGCCGAGGCCGCCGCTGGCGGCCGTGACCACGAAGACCCGATCGGTCAGCTGCAGATCCATGGGCCGATCCTGTCACCGCGGGGCGGGTGGCCGCCGTTCGCCCCGCCCGGCCCCGGCCTCGCGACGTTCCCGCCGGTCCCGCAGGTCGCCGCGGATGAAGACGACCACGCCGAGCACGCCGATGCCGGTGAACATGAACCACTGCACTGCGTACCAGAAGTGCGGGCCGTCGCTGAGCTCGGGCAGATCGATCCGCTGGGTGGTGATGGTGTCCTTGGGCTGCATGCTGATCACGTCGATGTAGCCGTCGGCGACCGGATAGCCGAGATCGGCCTGCATCTTGGTGGTGTTGATCAGTCGGGCATGGCCGGCGACCGGGACGGTCGCGCTGTCCCGCCCGGTTTCGCTCTGCCGGGCCCGACCCAGCACGGTGACCCGCCCGGCCGGGGGAGCGGGCGCGGTGGCGGGGATCTGCTGAGCGCCGCCGAGCGGGACGAAGCCACGGTCGATCAGCACCGACCGGCCGCTGGCGGTACGCAACGGCGTGACCACCTCGTAGCCGTCGGCGCCGCCGTTGTTGCGGTACCGGATGACGTACTGGTGGCCGGTGTCGAAGGTGCCGGTGACACGGACCCGCCGCCACTCCAGGTCCTGGCCGATGGGCCGGTCGAAGACCTGGCCGAAGTCGGCCACCGGGGCCGCCTCGTTGGCCCTGATGATCAGGTTGTCGGCCCGGCGTTGGTGCAGCCGGCGCAGCTGCCACTCGCCGAGGTTGACGAAAGCGACACCGAGCACGGCCACGAAGAGGACCAGGGCCAGCCAGCGCACCCACAGCGGGTGCTTCGGCTCCGGTCCGGGATCGCGGCGGCGCTGACCCCCGGTACGGTTCCCGTCGGCGCCCCGCGTCACCGGCCCCGGCCCGGGCCCGGGCCCGGGCCCGTTCTGCGTTACCTGCTGCGACACCAACAGAGCCTAACTCGCCCCCCGCCCGCCCCTTCGTGCCGAGGGGTCAGCCAGTCCTCAGTCTGCGCGGTGTGTCGGCACCTGGGTGACCCCTCGCCGTCCGCCGGGCCGCCCCGCCCGGCCGACCGGCCCGACCGACCCGGGCAGCCGACCCATGTCGCGGGGCGTGAGCGTGCAGTTCCGTCCGCTCGACAGGAGAAGTGACCGGTCAGGGCTCAGTCGGCGTCGAGGGCGAGCGAGGTGGCGGTCGCCGCGGCCGAGCCCAGGCTGGTGCCGCGGCCGACGGCGACTCCGACCAGGAAGGCCGTCAACGGGGCGGCCGGTCGGTCGATCTGGTGGGCGGCGTCGCGGGCCAGGTCGAGCAGGGTGTGGATGGTGTCGTCGTCGAGGGGTACGTCACCGACCTGAAGCTCATCGGCGACCGTACGCAGCCATTCGTCCAGTTCCATGGTGGTCCTTGTCGGCTCGCTGACCAGTAGCGTGGAGAACCCGCAGGCCCCTTCGACAGGATGATTCCATGGCACGTCTCACCCGCCAGCGCCTGGTGCGTCGGCTGACCGGCGACGGGTGGTCCCGGCACAGCGACCGGGTGGCGGTGGAGGAACCGCTGGAGATCAGGATCGGCGGGGAACCGTTCGCGGTGACCATGCGCACCCCCGGACACGACATCGACCTGGTCAACGGCTACTGCTACGCCGAGGGCATCATCGAGACCGCCGCCGACATCGCCGGCGCCCGCTACTGCGACGGCACCGGACCGGACGGCCTCAACACCTACAACGTCATCGACGTGACGCTGGCCGCCGGTGTCCGGCCGCCCGATCAGGGGCTCCGGCGCAATGTCCTGACCACCAGCGCCTGCGGGATCTGCGGCAGCGTCTCCATCGATCAGGTGATGGGCCGGATCGGGCCGCCGCTGCAGGTGACCGCCCGGGTGCCGGCGGACCTGCTGCTGCAGGCACCGGCGCTGCTGCGCGATCGGCAGAAACTGTTCGCCAGCACCGGCGGCGTCCACGCAGCCGGCCTGCTCGATCCCGACGGCGCCATGGTGTCGGTCCGGGAGGACGTCGGCCGGCACAACGCGGTCGACAAGGTCGTCGGAGACGCCCTGCGGCAGCAGCGGCTGCCGCTGACCGACCACATCCTGGTGGTGTCGGGGCGGGCATCCTTCGAGCTGACCCAGAAGGCGGCGTTGGCGGGTATGGCGGTGCTGGTCGCGGTGTCGGCGCCGAGTTCACTGGCCGTGGAACTCGCCGACCGGGCCGGCCTCACTCTGATCGGCTTCGTCCGCGGCGACGCGATGAACGTCTACACCCACACCGACCGGGTCGTCGCCGGGTGAGCGACGGATACCGGGCCGAAATCCGCCGTGGCCGGACCGGGCCGGCACCGGTCACGTACGCTCGACCCATGAGCAGCGTCCTGCTCCCGATCCCGGTCGTTCCGGGAACCGCGCCCGCGGATGGCGACCGCGTGGCGTCGGCGCCGGGTTCCCGGACGCTGGCCGACCGGCACGGCCGGGTGGCCACCGATCTGCGGGTGTCACTGACCGACCGCTGCAACCTGCGCTGCACCTACTGCATGCCGGCCGAAGGCCTGGACTGGATGCCGGGCGAACAGCTCCTCACCGACGACGAGATCCTGCGCCTGATCGGCATCGGCACCTCGCTGCTGGGTATCCGTACCGTCCGGCTGACCGGTGGTGAACCGCTGCTGCGCAAGAATCTCGAGCGGCTGGTGGCCCGCATCGCCGCCCTGCCGGATCGGCCACAGATCGCGATGACCACCAACGGCATCGGCCTGGACCACCGGGCCCGCGCGCTGGCCGAGGCCGGCCTGGACCGGATCAACGTCTCTCTGGACACCCTGGACCCGGAGACCTTCCATCGGCTGTCGCGGCGACGGCGGCTGCCGGACGTGCTGGCCGGCGTCGACGCCGCCCGTACCGCCGGGCTCAACCCGGTCAAGATCAACACGGTGCTGATGCGCGGCATCAACGATCATGAGGCGCTGCCGCTGCTGCGCTGGGCGATGGCCCACGACGTGCAACTGCGGTTCATCGAACAGATGCCGCTGGACGCCCAGCACGGCTGGGACCGTGAGGCCATGGTTCACGCCGACGAGATCCGCCGGCGGCTGGCCGCAGAGGTGGAGTTGGAGGAGGATCCCGACGACGCGGCCGCCCGCGGCAGTGCACCGGCCGAGCTGTTCCGGGTGGCCGGCACCCGGCACCGGGTCGGCATCATCGCCGCCGTCTCCAAGCCGTTCTGCGGTGCCTGTGACCGGGTCAGGCTGACCGCCGACGGCCAGCTGCGCAACTGCCTGTTCGCCCGCACCGAGCAGGACCTGCGCCGCCCGCTTCGCTCCGGCGCCGACGACGGCGAGATCGCCGACCAGTGGGTCCGGGCGGTCGCGACCAAACTTCCCGGTCACGGCATCGACGACCCCTCCTTCCTGCAGCCGGACCGGCCGATGTCGGCCATCGGCGGCTGAGGCGACGGGTCAGGGTCAGCCCGAGATCTCCTCGACCTCCCGGAGGAAGCCGCGGGCGCTGAGGAAGGACGACAGCGAGTCCCGGTGCTCCCCACAGGCCAACCAGTGCTTGCGGCGGTCCGGGGTGTGGAGCTTCGGGTTGTTCCAGCCCAGGTCATAGCCGGCCGGCTGCCGGCAGCCGCGGGCCGAGCAGACCAGGTCGGTTCCGGGGTCGGGCTCAGTCACGGTGCCCAGTATCCCCGGTCGCCTCGGTCCCGGTCCTTCCCGGCCGGTCGGCCGGCGGGTGGCTCTCGGCCCACCGCCGCTCGCGCTGGAGCCGTTCCTCCTCCTCCAACGGGTCGGCCGCCCAGTCCAGTTGACGTCGTCGGCCGCGTTCGAGGCCGGGCGCCTGGCCCGGTGCGCCCGGTTCGAAGTCACTGCTGATGCCGCGCTGGTCGGCCTGGTTGGCGAAGAGCACCGCGACGTAGGGCAGCACCACCGCCGCGCCGAGCAGGAACCAGCGGTACGGACTCGGCACCCAGATCATCGCGACGAAGCAGACCACCCGGAACGCCATCGTGACGCTGTAGCGGATCTGCCGCGACTTCAGGTCCGCGCTGCTGCCGGGCTGCGCGTCGGTGATGACACTGGCCTGGCGGGGCCGCGGACCACGGGTTGCCCTCACCCCTTCACCCTACGCGGTGGCTCTCCGGCCGGCCCCGCCGTCCGGGCGTCGGACCGGCGACGTCGGACCGGTGCGGACGCCGATCCGCTACCGTGACCGGCGTGACTGACGCTGCTGGAACGAACGCCACCTCCGCCGCAGACGGCACCGTGCGCAGTGTGCTGGTGACCGGCGGCAGCCGCGGGATCGGCCGCGCGATCGCCGAACGGTTCCTGGCCGGTGGCCACCAGGTGGCGGCCACCTCCCGCAGCGGGGAGGCCCCGGCCGGTGTCCTGGGCGTCCAGTGCGACATCACCGACGCCGGCCAGGTCGAGGCGGCCTTCGCCCAGGTGGAGGAGGCACACGGACCGGTCGAGGTGCTGGTGGCCAATGCCGGCATCACCCGCGACACCCTGGTACTGCGGATGTCGGAGGAGGACTGGCAGAGCGTCATCGACACCAACCTGACCGGATCGTTCCGGGTCGCCAAGCGAGCCGTCCGGCCGATGATCCGCAACCGGTTCGGCCGGATCATCTTCATCTCCTCCGTCGTCGGCCTGCTCGGGTCGGCCGGTCAGGTCAACTACGCGGCCTCCAAGTCCGGGCTGCTCGGTCTGGCCCGGTCGCTGGCCCGGGAGGTCGGCTCACGCGGCGTCACCGCCAATGTCGTCGCGCCCGGTTTCATCGAAACCGACATGACCGCCGAACTGTCCGAGGACCTGGTCAAGACCTACCGGCAGCAGATCCCGGTCGGCCGGCTGGGCCGGGTCGACGATGTCACCGCGGCGGTGGAGTTCCTCGCCGGCGACGGGGCCGGCTACATCACCGGCGCCCAGCTCCCTGTCGACGGCGGTCTCGGCATGGGACACTGACCGACCAGATCACCCGACTGGAGCCGTCTGGCACCTGATCACCGAGAACGAGGCAGGGAGCAGCAGTGGGAATCCTCGAAGGCAAGAACATCCTGGTGGCCGGTGTCACGTTGGACACCTCGATCGGCTTCCACGTCGCCCGGATCGCCCAACAGGAGGGCGCGACGGTGATCGTCTCCAACTTCGGTCGGGCGATGAGCCTGACCCGCCGGGTGATCAGGAAGCTGGAGCCCGAACCGGTGCTGCTCGAGGTGGACGTCACCGACGACGACGATCTGGCCGGTCTCGCCGACAGCCTGCGTGAGCACGTCGACCGGCTGGACGGCCTGGTGCACGCGATCGCCTTCGCCAATCCCGAGACCGCGCTGGGAGGCGGCTTCCTGACCACGCCCTGGCCGGACGTGTCGACCGCGCTGCAGGTGTCGGCATACTCGCTGAGCTCTCTGACCATGGCCTGCAAGCCGCTCTTCGGTGACACCGCGTCGGTGGTCGGCTTCGACTTCGACGCCACCGTCGCCTGGCCGGTCTACGACTGGATGGGCGTGGCCAAGTCCGCGCTGGAGTCGACGTCGCGCTACCTGGCCCGCTACCTCGGCCCCGACGGCATCCGGGTCAACCTGGTCTCGGCCGGCCCGCTGGACACCCTGGCCAAGAAGGCGATCCCGGGCTCGGAGCAGTTCAACGGCCTGTGGTCCGAACGCGCCCCGCTGGGGTGGGACGCCAAGGACATCACCCCAGCCGCCAAGGCGGCGGTGGCGCTGCTCAGCGACTGGTTCCCCAAGACCACCGGCGAGATGGTCCACGTCGACGGCGGCATGCAGAAGATGGGCGCCTGACGGGTCCGCCACCGGTGCGCGCCCGACGAGCCGCTCAGCCGGCCGACGACTCAGGCCGCGGCGGGTAACTGACCGCTGCGCACAGCGCATCGCAGGCTGCCGCCCGCAGCCGGCGCAGGACCCGGGCCCGCTCGTCGGCCTCGAACACCGAGATCGCCGCACCGTCGTCGGCCAGCGCCGCGTCGGCCGCCGCCAGCAGCCGGGCGGCCTTCTCCGCGGTCGCCGACTGCCGGCTCGGATAGCCCGGCGCCAGCCGCAGCCGATCGGTGTCCGGCCGGTTGCCGGCAGCGATCTCCAATCGGCTCAGCGTCGCGGCCGCTTCCAGCACCACCTCGTTCAAGGCCCGCTCGGCGTCGTACGGGGTCAGCGTGGCCAGCGGACGCTGAGCCTCGAACACCTGCCACTGCACCGCCGGGCCGACGCGCAGAGGTACCAGCCCGACGCCGGCGGTGGCGCCGACGACGGCTTCCCCGACCGCCAACGCGGCCTCATTCAACGCCCGCGATCCGCGCAGCGCACCGAGGCTGCCCGGCACCGGCAGGGCCAGCACCCAACTCTCGCGTTCGGCCATCCGCAGCGTCGCCAGCACCGACTCCAGCGGGTGGGCCGACAGCGGGTCCAGGCCCAGCCGCTGCTCGCGGTCGATCACGTGGTGGGCGACATCGGGCTCCGTGATCGCATGCGCGGCCACCTCCACGCTCAGCTGACCATGGATCAGCGCGTTCAGATGGCCGGCGAGCCGGACGGAGGGCAGTTGCACGCCGAATACGGTACGTCAGGCCGCCGGCCGGGCACAGTCCTGCCCGCAGCCGGCCCGGAAGACCTCCGACCGATGGGCCGGGGCCGGTGAGCAGGGCACCGCCGTTGTGTAGGTTCGGCACCGTGGCAGCCGTTATCGACCTTGCAGACGTGACCGTCGTCCGTGGTGGCGCGACCCTGCTGGACACGATCAGCTGGAGCGTCGACGAGTCCGAACGCTGGGTGATCATCGGCCCGAACGGCGCCGGCAAGACGACCCTGCTGCAGGTCATCTCCGCCCAACTGCACCCGACCTCCGGGGTGGCCGGCATCCTCGGCGAGGTGCTCGGCACCGTCGACGTCTTCGAACTGCGGCCTCGCATCGGACTCACCTCGGCGGCGCTGGCCGACCGGCTGCCCCGCGGAGAACGGGTCCACGACGTCGTCGTCTCGGCCAGCTATGCGGTGATCGGCCGGTGGCGGGAACGCTACGACGACCTCGACCACGCGCGGGCCGAGGAACTGCTGACCCAGCTCGGCATCGGCGCGCTGGCCGACCGCACCTTCGGAACCCTCAGCGAGGGGGAGAAGAAGCGCGTACAGATCGCCCGGGCGCTGATGACCGACCCGGAGTTGCTGCTGCTGGACGAGCCGGCGGCCGGCCTGGACCTGGCCGGCCGGGAGGGCCTGGTGCGGACGCTGTCCGAACTCACCCAGGAGCCGTACGCGCCGGCGACCGTTCTGGTCACCCACCACGTCGAGGAGATCCCGACCGGCATCACCCACTGCCTGCTGCTGAAGCAGGGCCGGGTGGTCGGCGCGGGACCGCTGACCGAGACGCTGACCTCCGCGGCACTCAGTGAGACGTTCGACCTGCCGCTGACGCTGGCCGAGGACGGCGGCCGGTTCACCGCCCGCGCCCGCTGACCGGACCCGGCTGCTGCGGCGGCTGAGCCGCCGGGCCGTACGCGGCCTCTGGCAGTATGGAAGTCAGGACGACGAGGGGGTGATGAGGTGCTGCAGAACCTGACCGACTGGCTGGGCGACAACCCATGGGCGCTGTGGCTCACCCTGGCCGTCGTGCTCGGCGTCGCGGAGATCATCTCCCTGGACCTGGTGCTGATCATGATCGCCATCGGTGCCGCCGCCGGTGCCCTGATGGCGCTGGTGACTCCCGGCCTGTGGTGGTTGCAGATCGTGGTCGCCGCCGGCGTCTCGGTCGGCATGCTGCTGCTGGCCCGCCCGACGCTGATGCGGCGGGTCCAGCAGATGCCCGGCTATCGCTCGTCCACGGCGAAGATGGTCGGCAGCACCGGCGTCGCGACCACCGAGATCACCGCGAAGGGCGGCGAGATCAAGGTCGACGGCCTGACCTGGACGGCTCGCGTGCACAGCACCGACGCCGCCATTCCCGAAGGCACCGAGATCGAGGTGTACGAGATCGACGGCGCCATCGCCGTCGTCTACCCCAAGTACGGTGAACTGCCCAGCCCGTAGGCTGCGTTCTCCGACAATCAGAGGAGTCTGATCACATGGGCGGCATCATCGCCTTGATCGTCGTCGTCGTCTTGTTGATCTTCGTCCTGGGCAGCTCGATCCGCGTGATCCGGCAGCAGCGGGTCGGTGTCGTCGAGCGGCTGGGGAAGTTCCGCCGGATGCTGGATCCGGGTCCGCACCTGATGATCCCCGTGGTGGACAAGGTGCGTTACAACATCGACATGCGCGAGGCCGTCGTGCCGTTCCCGCCGCAGGGCGTGATCACCGAGGACAACCTGATGGTGAGCATCGACTCGGTGATCTACTTCCAGGTGATCGATCCGGTGCGGGCGGCCTACGAGGCCCAGGACTACATCCGGGCCATAGAGCAACTGACCATGACCACGCTGCGCAACATCATCGGCGGCCTGGATCTGGAGCAGACGCTGACCAGCCGCGAGGAGATCAACGGCAAGCTGCGGTTGGTGCTGGACGAGGCCACCGGCAAGTGGGGGATCAAGGTCAACCGGGTGGAGCTGCGGGCCATTGAGCCGCCGCCCACCATCCGGGACGCGATGGAGAAGGGCGCCCGCGCCGAACGCGACAAGCGGGCCCAGATCCTGCTCGCCGAGGGGCAGCGGCAGTCCCAGATCCTGTCGGCCGGTGGCGAGAAGGAGTCGTCGATCCTGCGGGCCCAGGGTGAACGGGAGGCCGCGGTGCTGCGGGCCCAGGCCGACCGGCAGTCCAAGATGTTGCGGGCCGAGGGCGAGGCGCAGGCGATCACCACGGTCTTCAACGCCATCCACGCCGGCCAGCCGGACCAGGCGCTGCTGTCCTACCAGTACCTGCAGATGCTGCCGCAGATCGCCCGCGGCGACTCCAACAAGGTGTGGGTGGTGCCCGCCGAGATCGGCAAGGCGCTGGAGGGACTCGGCGGTGCGGTGGCCCAGGCGACCTCCGGCATTCCGGCCGCCAGCAAGGGCGACTTCAGCCCGCCGCCGAAGATCGACGTCGAGGCCGAGCTGAGCGCCCAGAAGAGCCGTGACGACGCCGAGGCCGACAAGCGGGTGCAGGAGGCGATCGCCGCCGCCCAGGAGTTGGAGCAGGGTACGACCGGCCGTCGCGGCCGGCCCGCGGCACTGAGCACCGAGGATCAGTCCGCGCTCGGCATCGGCGAGACCCCGGCGCCCGACCAGCAGCCGCCCGCCGACGGCCATCAGCAGCCCCGTAGCTGACTTGCGCCCAGCCCGGTCCGCCCGCGGCCGGCGGGCCGGGTCAGGGCAGGGCGAGGTCGAGGACCCGGGCGCCGGGCAGGTCGGCGGCCAGCGATCCGGGCACGGCCAGCTTGCTGCCGCGGATACCGCTGCCGATGACCACCCAGGGGCGGTCGGTGACGGCGGTGTCGACCAGCACCGGCCAGTCGGTCGGCAGGCCTACCGGGGTGATGCCGCCGTACTCCATCCCGGTGCGGCGGACCGCGTCGTCCATCGGCGCGAACGACAGTTTCCGGACCCCGAGGTGCTTGCGGACCGTCTTGTTGACGTCCGCCCGGTCGGTGGCAAGCACCAGACAGGCCGCCGTCGTCTCGGTCTCACCGCGGCGGCCCGCCACGACGACGCAGTTGGCCGAGTTCTCCGGCGGGGAGGCGTAGGCCGCACAGAAGGCTGCAGTGTCGGCCAGGTCGGGGTCGATGTCGCTGACGTACACCCGGGCGGCCCAGCCGCTGTCGGCCAGGGCACGGGCCACCGGCTCGGCGAGCAACTCGCGCCGGGACAGGGCCGGCTGCCAGTCCAGGCTTCCCAGTCCGACCGGACTGTCTGCGGTCACCGGTTCCTCCTTCTCCTCCGGGGCAGCTGAGCTCCGACTGTACGGGTGGTCGGTCGGACCGACACCCGCACCCCGTCGGCGAGCCGACGCACCGCCGGACTGGTGCCACCGGACTCCGCCCGGGGGCTGGGACAATAGCCGCCATGACCGCGACCGCCTACCTCGCCGGGCTCCGGCTCGCCGGTCGCCGGGTGGTCGTGGTCGGCGCCGGCCGGGTCGCCGAGCGGCGACTGGAACGGCTGCTGGATGCCGGCGCCGACGTCGTCGTCGTGGCTCCGCTGGCCACCGAGGGGATTCGCGGGCTGGCCGAGGACGGCCGGCTGCGCTGGATCCCGCGCGGCTACACCGCCGGGGATCTCGACGCCGCCTGGTATGTGCTCGCCGCGACCGACGACCGGACCTGCAACGACGCCGTCTCGGCCGAGGCGGAGAGGCAGCGGATCTTCTGCGTCCGGTCCGACGACCGGGCCCGGGCGACAGCCTGGACGCCCGCATCCGCCGACCTCGACGGGATCCAGCTGGGTGTCCTCGCCGGCGGCGACCCGCACCGTTCCCGCCGGATCCGGGACCTGCTGCTGCGGGGACTGCACCGGCGCAGCGGCACCGAAGGCGAGGAGCCGACATCCTGAGCACCATCGTCACGGTCACCCAGGCAGCGGATCCGCGGCTGGCCGACTACATCCGGTTGCGTGACGTCAATCTCCGCAAGCACCTGGAGTCGGAGCGGGGCCTGTTCATCGCCGAGGGTGACAAGGTGATCAGGCGAGCGGTCGAGGCCGGCTACCGGCCGCGGTCGTTCCTGCTCGCCCAACGCTGGCTGGAGTCGCTGGCCGACGTCCTGGGACGGTTCGACGGCGTCCCGGTCTACCTGGTCACCGAGGAACTGGCCGAGGAGATCACCGGCTTCCACGTGCACCGCGGGGCACTGGCCTCCCTGCACCGCCAGGACCGCTACCAACTCGCCGATCTGCTCGGCCTGGACCGGGTGGTGGTCTGCGAGGACATCGTCGACCACACCAACGTGGGGGCGATCCTCCGCAGTGCGGCCGGTCTCGGCTGGCAGGGGGCGCTGCTGTCGCCACGATCGGCCGACCCGCTCTACCGCCGCGCCATCAAGGTCAGCATGGGATCGGTGTTCTCGCTGCCGTGGGCCCGGCTGCCCGACTGGTCGACCGCGATCCCCACCCTGCACGATCACGGATTCACCACCGTCGCGCTGGCGCTCACCGACGGCGCGGAGGATCTCGACCGGGTCGCCGAGCGGTTCCGGCGCGCACCTCGGGCCCGGATCGCGATCCTGCTCGGCACCGAGGGCGCCGGCCTGTCCGACAGTTGGATCGGCCAGGCCTCGATGGTGGCGAGGATCCCCATGCACGCCGGCATCGACTCCCTGAACGTGGCCGCCGCCAGCGCCGTTGCCTGTTACGAGCTCGGTCGCCGATGACCCTGCCGCCCGGCCTCGTCCCGTCCGGTCAAGCCCGATCAGCGAGGATGGACCCGTGAAGCTCTGCATCCTCGGCGGCGGAGGGTTCCGCACCCCGTTCGTCTGGCAGGCCCTGATCCGCGACACCGGCTCGCCGCGGGTGGACATCGTCGCGCTGTACGACACCGACCCGGCCCGGTTGCAGACGATGACCGCGATCCTGCGTCAGCTGGCCGTCGATTTCCCGGACGCGCCGCGGCTGCAGGCTGACGCCGATCTGGACACCGCGCTGGCCGGCAGCGATTTCGTCTTCTCCGCGATCCGGGTCGGCGGGCTCGCCGGTCGGCAGGCCGACGAGCACGTCGCCCTCGACCTCGGCGTACTGGGCCAGGAGACCACCGGGCCCGGAGGGATCGCCTACGCGCTGCGGACCGTGCCGGTGATGGCCGACATCGCCCGCCGGATCGCCCGGGTCGCCCCGGGGGCGTACCTACTCAACTTCACCAACCCGGCCGGCATCATCACCGAGGCGCTGCAGGGCGAACTCGGGGACCGGGTGCTGGGCATCTGCGACACGCCTTCGGAGCTGGGCCGGCGGGTCGCCGCGCTGCTGGGCCACGACCATCGCCGCCTGAAACTCGACTACGTCGGGCTCAACCACCTGGGCTGGATGCACCGCATCCTCCTCGACGGCCGGGACCTGCTACCGGACCTGCTGGCCGACGACGATCGGCTGGCGCGGCTGGAGGAGACGACGATCTTCGGCGCGGAATGGATCCGCCAGCTCGGTGCGATCCCGAACGAATACCTCTACTACTACGACTTCAACCGGGAGGCCGTCGCCTCGATCCGCGCAGCGGAGGCCACCCGCGGCGACTTCCTCGCCCACACCCAGTCGTCCTTCTACCGGGACGCGCGCAGCAGCGAGGACGTCGCCGTACTCTGGCGGCAGGCGGTGGAGCAGCGTGAAGCCAGCTACATGGCCGAGGCCAAGGGCGGCAGCCAGGAGCATCCGGCGACCGCGCACGATCCGGCCGCCGATCCCTCCCAGCTCGGCTACGCGGGCGTCGCCCTGGCGGTCATGCGGGCCATCAGCCGCGACGAGCCGGCGGCCGCCATCCTCAACGTTCGCAACGGCGACACCGTCCGCGGTCTGCCCGCCGACGCGGTCGTGGAGGTCCCGACCGCCATCGACGGGCGCGGCGTCCGGCCGTTGCCGGTGACCCAGCCCGACCTGGCCGAACTCGGGCTGATGCAGCGGGTCAAGGCTGTCGAACGCCACACCATCGCCGCCGCGGAGACCGGCGACCCCGCGGAGGCGGTGCAGGCGTTCGCGCTGCATCCGCTGGTCGACTCCGTCACCGTCGCGCGCCGGCTGCTGGCGGGTTACATCGACCGGATCCCCGGGGTGGCCCGGGTCTTCGATCGCGGCTGACCCGCCAGCGGTCGGTATTCCGGAACCCCGCGCCGTGGTGCCCGACACTCTCCATGCCGCCGCTCATGGTTCACGGGCTTGCGATGGCCGGAGGCTGAGCTCCGGTTCCGCGGTGGGAAGATCATCTTCGGCAGGTTCGCCCTGGCGATCGTCCTGCCGGCGGAGTACCCGATCATCCCGGTCCGGGACCGGCGGTGCAGGCTGCGTCGCGACGGTTCGCTGTGGGGTGGGTGTCACTGTCGCCGAGGCTGGTGGAGTGAACATCGTCGTCGTGGCGTTGTGTGCGGCAGTCTTCGCCCAGCTTCCCGGTGAGCTGGAGGAAGCGGCCGCGTCGACGGCGCGGGCGCCGGCGGATCCATCAGCCATTTCTGATCAAGAACCGAACCGGACCGAGGTCCGGGCCACGAGAGGTGTGATCGACCGAGATGACCGAACACAGCGTGCGGCGTCCGCAGAATCGGCGTACCGTCAGCCGCCCTCCGGTGATCGTCTTCCTGACCGACCAGCAACGGTGGGACACCACCGGCTGCGCCGGTAATCCGGAGGGGCTGACGCCGAATCTGGACCATGCCGCCCGGTCGGGCAGTTGGTTCGACAACGCCCACACCCCGCAGCCACTCTGCACACCGGCCCGGTCCTGCCTGCAGACCGGTCGGTTCGCCACCACCAACGGTGTGTACCGCAACGGCATCGCGCTGGCCGAGGACGCCGACACACTTGCCAAGCGGTTCGATGACGCGGGCTATGCCACCGGCTACATCGGCAAGTGGCATCTGGCCGACACCTCCTCCCGCGGACCGGTCCGGCCCCAGCAGCGCGGCGGCTACCGGAACTGGTTGGCGGCGAACGCCGTCGAGCACACCTCCGACTCCTACGCCACCCGCCTGTGGGACGAGGACCAGCAACCGGTGGACCTACCCGGCTATCGGGTGGACGCGCTGACCGACGCGGCCATCCGCTACATCAGTGAGCACGCCGACGAGCCGTTCCTGCTGTTCCTGTCCTTCCTGGAACCGCATCACCAGAACCACCGCGACGACTACCCGGCACCGGAGGTGTACCGGCGCGGCTACCACGGGCGCTGGATGCCGCCGGACCTGGCCAGCCTGCACGGCACCGCCCACCAGCAGCTCGGCGGCTACTACGGGATGATCAAACGGCTGGACGAGGCGTTCGGCCGGATCCTGGATGCCCTGCGCAGCCTGGGGTTGTACGACGAGTCCGTGGTGGTCTTCAGCTCCGATCACGGCAACCACTTCAAGACCCGCAACGGCGAGTACAAGCGGTCGGTGCACGACGCCTCGACCCGGGTACCGCTGCTCATCCGCGGCCCCGGGGTGCCGCGAGGCCGGCTGGTCGAGGACGTGGTCAGCACCGTCGGCCTGCCGGCCACCCTGCTGGAACTGGCCGGGGTGCCGGCACCCGACGGCATCCAGCCGTCCCTGACACCGGTGATGCGCTCGGACGCTCCGCCGGCAGGGGAGGCGTTCATCCAGGTCAGTGAGACCGAGGTGGCCCGTGCCATCCGCACCCAGCGGTGGAAGTACGGCGTGGTCGCCGCGGATGCGGACCCGATCGCGGACGCCGGTTCCGACCGCTACCAGGAGGGCTACCTCTACGACCTCGAGGCCGATCCGTACGAGCTCACCAACCTGGTCGGGCTGCCGTCGCACCGGACGGTCAGCGACCATCTCCGCGACCGACTACTGGGCTGGATGCGGGAGGCCGGGGAGGAGGAGCCGACGATCGTGCCCGCCGAGCGCGACCAGGACGGCTTCGGTCAGCGGCAGGTTGCCACGGCCGAGGTCCACGCGTGATGCTCTGCCACGCGGTGCCTGGGCACGAGCTGTCTGCTCGGGCTCCGGACGCGGGGAAAGGCCCTAGACGTCGCCCAGACGGGGAGTCCGCGGCCAGTCGTCGGGGTAGTGATCGGCGAGTTCGCGGTGCTGGGCGTAGAGCTTCTTGCGGGCCCGGGCGGCCAGCCGATCGCCGAAGACGGTGCCGTTGAGATGGTCGGTCTCATGCTGCAGGCAGCGGGCGAAGTAGCCGTGACCCTCGACCCGGATGTCGTGGCCGAACGCGTCCTGACCGGTGCACACCGCGACGTCCGGGCGGGCCAGTTCCAAGTAGGCCCCCGGCAACGACAGACAGCCCTCGTCGACGTGGTCGAGCTTGCGATCCTTGCCCTCGGGCAGGGTGACGACCGGGTTGCAGAAGACGCCGACGTGGCGACGCCGGTCCTCGTCGGGGCAGTCGTAGACGAACACGGCGAGGTCGACCCCGACCTGTGGTGCGGCCAGACCGACACCGTCGGCGGCCGCCATGGTGGCGAACATGTCGCGGATCAGGGCGTGCAGGTCGGCGTCGTAGCGGGTCACCGGCCGGCTCCTGCGGTGCATCACCGGGTCACCCCAGCGCGTGATCGGCCGCACCGTGCCACCGCTGGTCAGATCCGACGTCGTCATCGGCCGGTCCTGCTCGGCCGCGTTCTCGCTCACCGCTGTCTGCTCCTGGACGTGCTCGGGTCCTCCTCGGCCGGCGCGTCGCGGCCGCGCAGGAGGGTGTACGGATCGGCCGTCACGCCGACGCCCTGTCGGTGGTCGAAGGCGTGCACGGGCCGGCCCTCGATGATCACCTGCTCGGCCCGACTCATGATCTCCAACGGATCGCCGCTCCAGATCACCAGGTCGCCGTCCTTGCCGACCTCCAGCGAACCGACCCGGTCCTCCAGACCGAGGATCCGGGCCGGGTTGATGGTCAGCGCCTGCAGCGCGGTGTCGGGGTCCAGGCCGTCCTTGACCGACAGGATCGCCTGATACACGAGGAAGTTGATCGGCACCACCGGATGATCGGTGGTGATGGCGATGGTGACTCCGGCGGCGGCCAGCAGACCGGGGTTGCGCAGATGCCGCTGGTTCACCTCCACCTTGCTGCGGGAGGTGAACAGCGGCCCGATGATCACCGGGATCTGCCGCTGGGCCAACACGTCGGCGAGCAGATGGCCCTCCGTGCCGTGGTTGATCACCAGCCGGTAGCCGAACTCGTCGGCCAGCCGCAGCGCGGTGGCGATGTCGTCGGCGCGATGGGTGTGCTGGCACCAGGGAAGCTTTCCGTCGAGGACGTCGGCCAGGATCTCCAGATTCGAATCCCGGCTGAACGGCTGGCCCTCGGCATGCGCCTCGTCGCGTCGCTGCCTGTAGTCCTGGGCGGCCCGGAAGGCGTCCCTGATCACCGCGGCGACACCGAGCCGGGTGGACGGGGTCTGCTTCTTCTCCCCGTACACGCGCTTCGGGTTCTCGCCGAGCGCCGATTTCACGCTGCAGGGCTGCTTGATCACCATCTCGTCGACCATCCGGCCCCAGGTCTTGATCGCCACGGTCTGGCCGCCGATGGGATTGCCCGATCCGGGCTTGACCACGACCGCAGTGACGCCGCCGGACAGGGCGTCGCGGAAACCCTCGTCGGCCGGGTTGATCGCGTCCAGGGCGCGGAACCGGGCGCCGACGGGATCGGTCATCTCGTTGGTGTCATCGCCGGCCCAGCCGATGCCCTCCTCGTGCACGCCGACGTGCCCGTGGGATTCGACGAAGCCGGGCAGCACCCAACGGCCGGCCGCATCGATCACCGGCAGGTCGTCGTCGATCTGGAGGTCCGCGCCGATCGCCGCGATCCGCCCGTTCCTGATCACCACGGTGCCGTTCTCGATCACCTCGCCGACGATCGGTACCACCCGGCCGCCGACGACGGCGACATCACCGGCTGCGGCGGTCGCCGGCGGGGTGGACGGCTCGGTCACATCGGACCTGCGTCGACGTGGTGCTCGGGCCACGATCTGCTCCTGGTTGGGGTTTTTGCGGTCATCGGTTCTCGGGGGACGGCGGTGCTCGGGTCGTCGGCCCGGTGCGCAGGAGTCCGGTCGGTGGTCCGGTGTCAGGGCACCGGCAGGACGCAGGCCGGTGACGGGGTCGGCAGCCGCAGCACGGTCTGCCAGTCCTCCGGTTTCGCGCTGACCGCGGCCGGCCGGATCACCGTGACGTTGTTGCTGCTCTGGTTGGCGATCCAGATCTGACCGTCGTCGACGGTGAGGTCGCGCGGCCAGAGCCCGCCGGTGTCGACCTCGGCCAGCGGATGCGGGGTGCCGAAGGCGTCCAGGGTGAAGACGGCGAGGCTGTCCGAGCCGCGGTTGGCGACCACGAGCTGGTCGCCGAACTGGGCCACCGCCGACGGGTAGACCCGATCCTCGACCTGGCGGCCGGAACTGGGCACTGTGGTGCCCTCGGAGCCGAACTCGGCGTCCAGGGCACCGACCCACAGGGTCGCCGACAGCTCGCAGGCCACCACCAGGTGACGGCCCGCCAGCACCAGGTGTCGGGGGCCGGATCCGGCCGGCAGCTGGATCGAATCGGCGGCCGGGGCCAGCGCGCCGTCAGCGTCGATCCGGACGATGTGGACGGCATCGGCACCCAGATCCGGCACCAGGAGCGACTCGCCGACGGCAACCACCTGGTGGGCGTGCGAGGCGTCCTGCCGGTCGGGGTCCGGGCCGGAACCGGAGAACTCCAGCAGTCCGATCCGCTCCGAGAGCGCGCCGTTGTCCTCGATCCGGAAGCTGGCGATCGACCCGCTGGTGTAGTGAGCCACGATGACGAAGTCGCCGCTGGAGTCGAAGGCCAGATGGCAACCGCCGTCGCCGCCGGACTCGACGGTGTTGATCAGGTGCAGACCCTCGTCGTCGTAGCGGACGGCCGACACCCGGCCCGGGCTGGTCTCATGCACCGCGTACACCCACGGGTGTTCGGGATGCCGGATCAGGTAGGTCGGCGACTCCAGGCCGACCGCGCCCAGCTGAGCGAACCCGACGGCATCACCGGAATCGGCCGGATCGCCGTCCGGCGCCGGCGCGAACAGGGACAACCCGGCCGCGCCGCCGCCCATCTCCTGGGTGTAGCCGCCGACGAGGATCTTGCCGGGCGCGGACAGCACGGCTGGGGGCTGGTCGGCCGCGGGCTCGGTGGCGCCGCTGACGGGTTCGGTCATGGGGTCTTGGATATCACGTCGCGACCGTGGCGACGCCGGGCGGCCGACTCCGTGGACCGCCGACCTCCGCCCGTGGCTGAGCTGGGCCCGGATCACCGGCGCGGTCCCCGCGTCCTGGCTCGGCCCGCGCGTCCGGACGCGGGCCGGCGTCCGGCTGCCGTCCGGGCCGGGTCCAGCCGCCCCTCACCGTTTCGGACCGGTGTCCGGCTTGGTGTCGGCTGGCCCCGGTGGGCGGTGTCGTTTCGGACCGGTGTCCGGATTCCTGTCGGCTGGCCCCGGTGGGGGGGGTGTCGGTTTTCGGACCGGTGTCCGGATCTGCGTCGTCTGCAGCCGACGGGAGGTGCCGTTGTCGGACCGGTGTCGGCTGGAGCCGGCGGGTGGTGTCGTTTACGGACCGCTGTCCGGATCTGTGTCGCCGAACGTGGATCAGACGCATCGCTTGCGGACCAGGGTCCGCGTCCGCGGTCCGGGGCCGCGATGACTGTGCGCTGCCGCATCGCTGCCCGACCTCGGCGCCCGTGACAGTGCCCTGCCGCATCCTTGCCTGACCTGGGCACCGGTGACTGTTCGCTGCCGCAATCCCGTTTCCCGCCGCGGACCCGCCGATGTGCGTTGTGCGCGCGATTCTGGCGAAGGTTCCGTACCCCGGCGCAAGCCGCGGCGGCGGCGGTGCGGAGCGCCCGCGGACGGACTCCGGGCGCGCGGACAGGCTGCGGCGGGTGGCGGTGCGGAGGCCCCCGCGAACGGACTCCGGGCGCCACAGCCAGTCGCGTCAGGCCGGGACGGTGTGGCCGCTTGCGGCGGGGCTCAGGACCGTGCGGAGGCGCCCGCGGACGGACCGCGGGCGCGCGACAGCCAGTTGCGTCAGGCCGGGAACGGTGTGGCCGCTTGCCGCGGGGCTCAGGACCGTCAAGGCTGACGGCATGCAGCAACGGCAGGGCGCGGACGAGGCCGGCGCGGACCGGCGCCTGAGCCCGCCGTTCGAGCGACTGCTGACCGACTACGGCCGGCACCTGCGTTCCGAACGCCGGGTGTCCGACCACACCGTACGGGCCTATCTCGGCGACGTGGAGGCACTCCTGCTGCACCTGGACGGGCTCGGCATCGACGATCTCGACACCGCCGGCCTTGCCGATCTGCGCAGTTGGCTGGCCGGGCAGCAGACGGCCGGAGCCGCCCGGACCAGTGTGCAGCGGCGCGCTGCCGCGGCCCGGGTGTTCTGGGCCTGGGCGCACCGGACCGGACGGGCCGCCGGCAACCCGGCCGCCGGCCTGAAGTCGCCGAAGAAGCAGCGACGGCTGCCCGCGACGCTGGATCAGCGCGCGGCCGCCGGCATGCTCGCCGAAGCCACTCGGGCCGCTGAGGAGGCAGGGGGACCGGTCGGCCTGCGCGACGTCGCGATCCTGGAGGTGCTGTACGCCACCGGGATCCGCGTCTCCGAACTCTGCGGCCTCGACCTCCATGACGTCGACACCGACCGCCGGGTGCTGCGGGTCTTCGGCAAGGGCGGCAAGGAACGCAGCGTGCCGGTGGGCACGCCGGCCATGCGCGCTCTGGATCGCTGGCTGACCGGCGGCCGCGCCGAGCTGGTGACCACCGCGGCCGGGCCGGCCGTGTTCGTGGGGGAGCGCGGCGGGCGGATCGACCCACGGGTGGTCCGCCGGATCGTGCACCGGGCGCTGGGCCTGACCGCGGGCGCGCCCGATCTCGGCCCGCACGGCCTGCGGCACGCGATGGCCACCCATCTGCTCGAGGGCGGCGCGGATCTGCGCAGCGTCCAGGAGATGCTCGGCCACGCCTCGCTGGCCACCACGCAGATCTACACCCATGTCACCACCGACCGGCTGCGCCGCGCCTTCGAGCAGGCCCACCCCCGCGCCTGAGACCGTCCCGAGGACCGCGACGAGCCCGGGGGTGAGGGTTGGCGGGGTCGACCGGGTAAGGAGGGGACATGACTGACTACACCAAGCCGACCGTGACCCTCAACGACGGCCACTCGATGCCCCTGCTCGGATTCGGGACCTGGCAGATCCCCGACAACGAGGCCACCGAAGCCACCCTGAACGCCCTGCAGGCCGGCTACCGGCACATCGACACCGCCACCGGCTATGAGAACGAGTCGGGCATCGGGAAGGCGCTGGCCGCCTCCGACCTGTCGCGTGACTCGATCTTCGTCACCACCAAGATGCCGCCCGACCACGTCGGCCGGGAGCGGCAGACTCTGGAGGAGAGCCTGACGAAGCTCGGGTTGGACCATGTCGACCTGTGGCTGATCCACTGGCCGCCGAACAAGCAGGCGACGCCGGCGGCGTGGGAGCAGTTCGTGGCCGCCCAGCGGGACGGGCTGGCCCGTTCCATCGGTGTCAGCAATTACTCCCTGGACCAGATCGATGAACTCGTTTCGGCCACCGATGTCACCCCGGCCGTGAACCAGATCAGGTGGAGCCCGGCCATCTACGACGCGACCGTCGCCGACGGGCTCGCCAAGCGCGGCGTCGTGCTGGAGGGATACAGCCCCTTCCGCGCGGCCAACCTCGAGGACCCCACCCTGGTCTCGATCGCCGAGGCCCACGGAGTCAACACTGCCCAGGTGATCGTCGGCTGGCACGTCAAGCACGAGTACGTCGTCATCCCGAAATCGACCAACCCCGAACGCATCGTCAGCAATGCCGCCGGGGCAACGGTGGATCTGACTGCCGACGAGGTGGCCGCCATCGACAAGCTCGGCCAGGCCGGCTGAGCCCGGTCGCTGGGACCCGAGTCCCGTTCTGAGCCTCGCCGGGTGCGGCCGCAACACCCGCAAAACCCAACGATGCGGGTGCCCGTCGGCAGGTTCAGGACGGGGGTCCGGCACGCCCGGGACAGCGACCATGCACGCTCGGGTACGGACCGAGCGCGCTCGGGGCGCGGTGCGGACTGCCGGACCTGACACCCGGCAGCGCCTTCGCGGTGGTGGTTTGCGGGCCATTCGCGGTCGGGACCGGGGTGTCAGTACCAGGTCAGCGGGTCGACCACGCGGCCGTCCAGCCAGACCATCAGATGCAGGTGGCAGCCGGTCGTGTAACCGGTGTCGCCGACATGGCCCAGCACCTCGCCCCGGCGGACCCGGTCACCGACGCTGACCCGGTAGGACGCGGCGTGGTTGAAACCGCTGACCACCCGATGACCGTCGACCCGGCCGTGGTCGAGCATCAGCCGGTTCCCGTACCCGGTGTTGAAGTACTCGGCCACGACCGTGCCCGGGTACGGCGACCGGATCGGTGTACCGCAGGGCGCCCCGAAGTCGGTGCCGTCATGCAGCTTCATCACCCGCAGCACCGGATGCAACCGCAGGCCGTAGGGCGAGGTGACTGGCCCGGCCACCGGATAGCCGAACCCGTGCGAGCCGGCCCGTCCCGGCCCGGTCGACCCGCTCACACCTGCGCCGGTCACATGCGCGCCGGACCTGCGCCGGTCACACCTGCGCCGGTCACACCTGCGCCGGTCCCGAGCGTGCGGGCCGCTGAACCTGAACGGACTCCGTCGACGGAGCCCGCCGGCAGCAGCCGGTACCGCCCGGAGCCGGTGGTCGGCACCAGCAGCAGGGGATCGAGGTACTCCTGCCCGGCCCGAAGGCCCCAGTGCAGCGCAGAACCACCGTCGCCGTGTCCCGCGGCCAGCACGCCGATCGGCGTACCCGCCCGGACCGGGGTGCCGGCGCCCACCCCGGCGGTGACCGGTTCGTAGGTCGTCCGTACCGACCCGTGGTCGACGACCACGACGCCCCGTCCGGCCAGCATCCGGGCATAGGTCACCGTGCCCGGCGCCGCCGCCAGCACCGGCTCACCGACCCGGCCGGCCAGATCGACACCGCGGTGACCGGCACCCCAGCGGCTGTCCGGCGGGTCGAAGCCGCGCACCACCGTCGGCGTCCCGCCCAGCGGCCATCGCGCCGGCGAGGGCAGCGGTGGCAGGGCGTCCGCGCGGGCATCGACGCCACCTGCCGCCATCACTCCGGCGACCAGCACCAGGGCGAGCACCAGCTGCAGCGACCGGATCCGGGTCATGCTGTCAGCCTGCGGCGGGCGGTCGGCCGCGGTCCACGTCGGTGCGGATCTGTGGATGACGCTGCCCGCTGCGCGCCGGCTGTGGACGACCGCGGCGGGGCAGCGTCCCGTTCGGCGGCATCGGGGCCTCGGACCCCGGGATTTCCGGTGTATCGGCCCTCCGACGTAGAATCTGACCAGCAGCCCAGCGATGGGCTGACTTCGCATGCACACCTACCGGCGCCACCTGGCGGCGGGCGGTCCGGCGGTCCCCGGGGATGCCTTGGGGTTTCGGCACCGCGTGTGCGTCAGGGGCGTCGTACCTCGGCGCCGACAACCGTCGCCCGGACCGGTCGCAGCACCGTGTCCGGCCCGAACGAGGAGGAGCAGGCACATGCCTGTTGTCACCACCCGCCAGCTGCTCGAGAGCGGCGTCCACTTCGGTCATCAGACCCGCCGGTGGAACCCGAAGATGAAGCGCTTCATCTTCACCGAGCGCAACGGCATCTACATCATCGACCTGCAGCAGTCGCTGACCTACATCGACCGCGCCTACGCGTTCATCAAGGAGACCGTCGCCCGGGGCGGCCAGATCCTGTTCGTCGGCACCAAGAAGCAGGGCCAGGAGGCCATCGCCGAACAGGCGACCCGGGTCGGCATGCCGTTCGTCAACCAGCGTTGGCTGGGCGGGATGCTGACCAACTTCCAGACCGTCATCAAGCGTGTGCAGCGGCTCAAGGAGCTGGACGGCATCGACTTCGACGACGTCGCCGCCTCCGGTCTGACCAAGAAGGAACTGCTGGGTCTGCGCCGGGAGAAGGAGAAGCTGGAGAAGACCCTCGGCGGCATCCAGGACATGTCACGGACCCCGCAGGCGGTGTGGATCGTCGACACCAAGAAGGAACACCTGGCCGTCGACGAGGCGCGCAAGCTGAGGATCCCGGTCATCGCGATCCTCGACACCAACTGCGACCCCGACGAGGTCGACTACCCGATCCCCGGCAACGACGACGCCATCCGGTCGGTGTCGCTGCTCACCCGTGTGGTCGCCGACGCGGTCGCCGACGGCCTGATGGCCCGTTCCGGAGCCGGAGAGACCGGCGCCCGGGAGTCCACCGAGCCGATGCCCGACTGGGAGCGTGAGCTGCTGGAGGCCTCCCAGCCGGCCGCCGACGCGCCGGCCGCGGCTGCGACCGAGACCGCTGCCGCCGAGACGCCGGCCGCCGAGACGCCGGCCACCGAGACGCCGGCCGCCGAGACGCCGGCCACCGAGGACCCGGCCGCTGAGGCACCCGTCGCCGAGGCTGAGGAGCGGACTCCCGCCGATCAGCAGCCCCAGACCGCTGCCGAGAACGCCGAGGAAGCCGCCGACAAGACCGTCGACGTCGAGCAGCAGGCCGACCAGCCGGCCGACAACTGAGCAACCGGTGAGGCCGGCGCGGGACCGACCGGGCCGGCACCACTGCCACCTGCAACGAGGGAATCGAGGACAACCAGAGCCATGGCAACTGTTGCCGCTGCTGATGTGAAGAAGCTCCGCGACGCCACCGGCGCCGGGATGATGGACGCCAAGAAGGCCCTGACCGAGGCCGACGGTGACTTCGAGAAGGCCATCGAGGTGCTGCGTGTCTCCGGTGCCGCCAAGGCCGCCAAGCGCGGTGCCGAGCGGTCCGCCAGCAACGGGCTGGTCGCCGCCGCCGACGGCGCGCTGATCAAGCTCGGAGCCGAGACCGACTTCGTGGCCAAGAACGATGAGTTCCAGAACCTGGGCGCCGAGATCGTCGCCGCGGTCGCCGCAGCCAAGGCGGACAGCGTCGAGGCCGCGGCCGGTGTCGCGCTGCCGTCCGGTCGGACCGCCGGCGAGGCTGTCACCGAGTTGGCCGCCAAGATCGGTGAGAAGCTCGAGCTCAGCGATGCCGCGTACGCCGCCGGCAAGTGGGCCGTCTACCTGCACCGGCGCGACCCCGACCTGCCGCCGCAGATCGGCGTGCTGGTGGAGTACGACGGTGACGACGAGGAGGCGGCCAAGTCGGCGGCCCGGCAGATCGCCGCGATGCGACCCAACTACCTCAACCGCGACGAGGTGCCGGCCGACGAGGTGGAGCGGGAGCGCCGCATCGCCGAGGAGTCGGCCCGCGAACAGAACAAGCCGGAGCAGGCGATCGCCAAGATCGTCGAGGGTCGGGTCAACGCCTACTACAAGGACGTCGTGCTGCTGGAGCAGCCGTCGGTCACCGAGCCCAAGCTCACCGTCGCCAAGCAGTTGGCCGACGCCGGAGTCACGGTGACCCGGTTCGTCCGGTTCGAGGCCGGCGCCTGACCGGACCCGGTCGATCCGTCACGATCATGCGCTGTGCGACCCGTGCACCGGTGTCGCACAGCGCATGTTCCGTCTCCGCGGCCGGGATCCGGCCCGGAGCAGGTCCAGCACGGACCCGATGTGCCGTACGGTCGGATCAGCCGGCCCCGAGCCCGAGGAGACGCCATGCCCGACGAGCCCGATGAGACCAACACCCCGCCGTACAGGCGGGTGCTGCTCAAGCTTTCCGGTGAGGTCTTCGGCGGCGGACAGGTCGGCGTCGACCCCGATGTCGTCGCCGCCGTGGCCCGTCAGATCAAGGCCGTCACCGACCGCGGTGTCCAGGTCGCGATCGTCGTCGGCGGCGGCAACTTCTTCCGCGGTGCCGAACTGCAGCAGCGGGGAATGGAACGTGACCGGGCCGACTACATGGGCATGCTCGGCACCGTGATGAACTGCCTGGCGTTACAGGACTTCTGTGAGAAGGAGGGCGTCCAGACCCGGGTGCAGACCGCGATCACCATGGGTCAGGTCGCCGAGCCGTACATCCCGCGGAAGGCCGAACGGCACCTGGAGAAGGGCCGGGTGGTGATCTTCGGTGCGGGCTCGGGGATGCCGTACTTCTCCACCGACACGGTCGCGGCCCAGCGGGCCCTGGAGATCGGTGCCGAGGTGCTGCTGATGGGTAAGCAGGGCGTCGACGGCGTGTACGACGCCGACCCGCGGGTGCACACGGATGCGGTCAAGTTCGACGAACTGAGCTACGACGAGTTCCTGGCCCGTGACCTCAAGGTCGCCGACGCGACCGCGATCAGCATGGCCCGCGACTACAAGCTGCCGATGATCTTCTTCGGCCTGGACGCCCCCGGCAGCATCGAGGCCGTTGTCGCGGGTGAGAAGATCGGTACGTCGGTGCACGCCTGAGACTGCACCGCTGCCGCAGCACCACCCAGCACCGCCGCCCGGCCGGGATTCGGCCGGTGCGGACCGACCCAGCGAGCATCGAGGAGACCGACCGTGATCGCCGACATCATCTCTGACGCCGAACAGAAGATGGCCAAGGCCATCGACTACGCCAAGGAGGAGTTCGCCGCGATCCGCACCGGACGTGCCCATCCGGCGATGTTCGCCAAGCTGACCGCCGACTACTACGGTTCGCCCACGCCGATCCAGCAGCTCGCCAGCTTCCAGGTGCCGGAGGCGCGGATGGTGCTGATCACTCCCTACGACCGGGGCTCGATGGCCGGCATCGAGCGGGCCATCCGGGACAGTGATCTCGGTGTGAACCCGACCGACGACGGCCACGTCATCCGCGTCACCCTGCCGGAGCTGACCGAGGAGCGCCGCCGGGAGTACATCCGGCTGGCCCGCACCAAGGCCGAGGAGGCCCGGGTGTCCATCCGCAGTGTCCGACGCAGCGCCAAGGACGGCATCGACAGGCTGGTGAAGGATTCCGAGGTCGGCGAGGACGAGGCCGCCCGCGCTGAGAAGCAGTTGGACGCGGTGACCAAGAAGCACACCGACGCGGTCGACGAGCTCCTCAAGCACAAGGAATCAGAACTGCTCGAGGTCTGAGTGGCTGCCGAGCCGAACCCGCCCGGCGGACGGTCCGCCGACGGGCCCGGACAGCCCGACGCGGGCGGGGAACCGACCCAGCCGCCGCTGCCGGCGCGTCCGGCCGGTGACCTTCCGGTCTGGGCCGACCGGCGCCCGCCCGTCGACTACGGCCGCGTCGGCCGTGACCTGCGCGCGGCCATCACCACCGGGACGGTGCTCGGCGGCGCGATCGTCGCATCGCTGATCTTCTTCCGGATCGGTTTCATCCTGATCATGGCGGCGCTGATGGTGCTGGCCACTGTCGAACTCGGCCAGAACTTCCGCCGCCGCGGCATCCACGTCGCCGCGGTGCCGATCGCGATCGGCTCCGGCTGCGCCGCCGTGCTGCCGTACCTGGCCCGCTACGTTCCCGCGATCGACGCCGACGACAAGCTCGGCCGCAACGCCGTGCTGCTGGGCCTCCTCGGCCTCACCACCATCGCCGCGCTCGGCTGGCGGATGCGCGGCGGTTCCAAGGGCTACCTGGCCGACGCATCGGCCAGCCTGTTCCTGATCGCCTACGTCCCGTTGCTCGGCTCGTTCGTCGGCCTGATGCTCGCCGCCGCCGACGGGGTGACCCGGGTGGTCACCTTCATCCTCACCGTGGTGATGAGCGACCTCGGCGGATACGTCGGCGGCGTGATCTTCGGCCGGCATCCGATGGCGCCGGTGATCAGCCCGAAGAAGTCCTGGGAGGGGTTCGCCGGCTCGATCGCCTTCGCCACCGCCTCGGCCGTGCTGATGGCGGTGTTCGGGCTGCACACGCACTGGTGGATCGGCCTGGTCCTGGGCCCGTTGCTCGTGGTCGCCGGCACGATCGGCGACCTGGTCGAGTCGCTGATCAAACGCGACCTCGGGATCAAGGACATGAGCAGCTTCCTGCCCGGCCACGGTGGAGTGATGGACCGGCTGGATTCGCTGCTGCTGGCCGCGCCGGTCGGCTGGCTGATCATGTACCTGCTCGTCCCCGGCGGCTGAGCGGACGACCGGGCGGTCCCGGCGGGGCCTCAACCGGCCAGCCATGCCTCGATCTCGAGCACCTGGTGCAGCCGATCCGCCAACTCGGCCAGCAGCCGGGGCGCCGCCTCGGCCGCCTCCCGCCGACGCTGCTCGCCGTCGTCGCGCAGACCGGCGGCCCGGTCCAGGCACAACACCAGCCAGTCCAATCCGATGACCAGGTCGACGGCCAGATCCGGCGGAGCGGGCCGGTGCCGGGTGCCGGTCACGGCGTCGTAGCCGCCGACCACCGCGCGCGCCACCGCCGGTTCCCGCCGGTCCGCCAACGACAGGGCGGTGCGGGCCAGCTCCTGCCGCGGGATCCACGGGGCGGCCACATCCCAGTCGCAGAGCACCGGCCCGGACCCGGCCAGCACGATGTTCTTCTGGTCCACGTCGCCGTGGCTCATCGGGCCGGCGGAGGCGTCGGTGTCCGCGTCGTCCAACAGCCGGCCGATGGCCTCGACCGTCGGCTGCGCCGCCGCCGCGGCCGCCGCCAGTCCCGGCGCGGACGGCGCCAGCCGCAGCACCACCGACGCCCAGCAGTCGACCTGGCCGCGGTTGACCACCGGGAACACGTCCTCGCGGCGCGGCCGGTGGCCCAGCAGGTGCATCCGCGCCACCTGCTCGCCGACCCGACGGGCGTCGGCGGGCGCCATCGGGCCGGCCGGGCAGGGCCGGCCGTGCACCCACCGGTGCACCCGGACGGTGACGCCACCGGCGGCGGTGTCGTCCTCGACGTCGGCGAACACCGCGCCGGCCGCCGTCGTGATCGGCTCCGGCATCGCCAGTCCCGCCTGCCAGGCCCGCAGCTCGAATGCTGCCGCCTCCTGCAGCCAGTCCAACCAGCCCGGTTCCCGCCACGGGTTCAGCAGTTGCTTGACCGCGTACTCCGCCGCGGTGGTGCGGATCCGGAACACCCGGTTGGACCAGGCCCGGGCCACCGGCCGGACGTCGATGACCCGGCCGGCCAGGCCGAACTCCGCCGCGACGGCGGCCATCGCCGGGGCCGGCGGCGTACCCTCCTCGCCGGATCCGGTCACCGGCCCAGCCGTTCGATCAGGGCCATCGCGTCGTACGGCGCCCGCACCTTCACGTCGTTGTCGAAGTAGACGTACACGTCGCCGGCCTCGGCGATCCAGCCGCGGATCTTCTCCGCCCACCGGTCCAGACCCTCGTCGGTGTAGCCGCTGACGTAGAGCTCGTCGGCGCCGTGCAGGCGGATGTAGCAGAAGTCGCCGGTGACGGCCTCGATCTGCGGCCATCGGCCGGCGGTGTCGGCGATCACCATCGCGATCCGATGCCGGCGCAGCAGCTCCAGCAGGGCCGGCGTCCGGAACGAGTCGTGGCGGACCTCGAGGGCGTGCTGCAGGGGCCGGTCGGGGACCTCGGTCTGCAGGTGCACCCGGTCCCCGGCCAACCGCTGGTCGTGCCGGGCGCCGAGGACCGCTGCCTCGCCGTGGGTGCGGGGCAGCGCGTCGAAGAACGCGGTCAGCCGTTCGGCGTCGAAGCCGAGATCCGGCGGCAGCTGCCACAACAGCGGGCCCAGCTTCGGACCCAGCGCCAGCACCCCGGAGGCGAAGAAGTTGGCCAGCGACTGTTCGGGGTCGCGCAGCTTCTTCATGTGGGTGATGAACCGGCCGCCCTTGACCGCGAACACGAAGCCGTCGGGCGTCTGCGCCCGCCACATCGCGAAGCTGGTCGGTCGCTGCAACGAATAGAAGGTCCCGTTGATCTCGATCGAGGTCATCCGCTCGGCGGCATAGGCCAGCTCGAGCCGATGGGCCAGCTTGGGCGGGTAGAAGGTGCCGCGCCACGGGGCGTACGTCCAGCCGGAGATGCCGATCCGGATCACTGATCGCTCCTTCGCCGCACTGCTCCGGCCGGTCCGCCGTCCGCACCGGCGTGTCGAGACTAGCGAGGGCGGGTCCGGACCGGCGAGCCCTGCCCGGTCGTCGACGATTCGGGCGGCGTCACGGCTGCGTGGAACACTGGTCGGGTTATGACGACACTTCCGCTGGTCTTCGACGCGCCGAGACGCGGTCTGCCGCCGACCCACCTGGCCGACCTGGCGCCGGCCGAGCGGGCCGAGGCGGTCAGCGGGCTGGGGGAGAAGCCGTTCCGGGCCCGGCAGCTGTCCCACCACTACTTCTCCCGGCTGACCGTCGACCCGGAAGCCATGACCGACATCCCGGCCGCCTCCCGGGACCGGCTGGTCGCCGAACTGATGCCGCCGCTGCTGACCGAGATCCGCGCGATCGGCTGCGACGACGGCACCACCCGCAAGACGCTGTGGCGGGCCCATGACGGCACGTTGCTGGAGAGCGTGCTGATGCGCTACCCGGACCGGGCGACCCTGTGCATCTCCAGCCAGGCCGGCTGCGGCATGGCCTGTCCGTTCTGCGCCACCGGCCAGGGCGGGTTGCAGCGCAACCTGTCCACCGCCGAGATCGTCGACCAGGTCCGCTCCGCGGCCGCGGTGATGCGGGACGGCCTGATGCCGGACGCGAGCGGGGTGCCGACACCCGGCCGGCTGTCCAACATCGTCTTCATGGGGATGGGGGAGCCGCTGGCCAACTACAAGCGGGTGGTGGCCGCCGTCCGCCGGATCACCGAGCCGGCGCCGGCCGGACTCGGCATCTCCCAGCGGTCGGTGACCGTGTCCACCGTCGGCCTGGCGCCGGCGATCCGCCGGCTGGCCGACGAGCGGATGCAGGTGCGGCTGGCGGTGTCGCTGCACACTCCCGACGACGAGCTTCGCGACACGCTGGTGCCGGTGAACAACCGCTGGTCGATCGAGGAGGTGCTGCAGGCGGCGCGCTACTACGCCGACACCAGCGGCCGCCGGGTGTCGATCGAGTACGCCCTGATCCGCGACGTCAACGACCAGCCCTGGCGCGCCGACCTGCTGGCCCGCCGACTGAGGCAGCATCTGGGCCGGCTGGTGCACGTGAACGTGATCCCGTTGAACCCCACCCCCGGCTCGGAGTGGGACGCCAGCCCGAAGCCGGTGGAGCGGGAGTTCGTCCGCCGGGTGAACGCCGGCGGCGTGGCCTGCACCGTCCGCGACACCCGCGGCCAGGAGATCGCCGCGGCCTGCGGGCAGCTGGCCGCCTCGGAGAGCTGAGAGCGCTGATTCACCACCCCGGCCGGCGGGAACCGTACGGCCGAGCCGGTCACCGGCTGGGATCCGCACCGTCGCAACTCAGGAGCTTTCGATGAACAGTCCCTATCGGGCCATCGCCGAGGTGGCCTCGTTCACCCTGACCAGCCAGGACATCGCCGACGGCGAGCGGCTGCCGCTGGCCCAGGTCAGCGGGATCATGGGCGTCGGCGACGGCCAGGACGTGTCCCCGCAGCTGAGTTGGAGCGGCTTTCCGGACGGCACCAGGAGTTTCGCGGTGACCGTGTACGACCCGGACGCGCCGACCGCGGCCGGGTTCTGGCACTGGGCCGTGGTCGACGTCCCGGTCGACACCACCACGCTGCCTCGTGGCGCCGGCGACACGCAGGGGTCCGGTCTGCCCGACGGCGCCTTCCAGCTGAAGAACGACGGCGGCACCATCGGCTACATCGGGGCCGCGCCACCTGCCGGTCACGGCCGGCACCGCTACTTCGTCGCCGTACACGCGCTGGACGTCGACTCGCTGGCCATCCCGGTGGACTCCACCCCCTCCTTCCTGGGCTTCAACCTGTTCAGCCACACCCTGGCCCGGGCCGAGCTGGTGGCGTGGTACCAGGTCGACTGACTCCACCGCAGCCGCGTTGCCGCCCGGCGTCACGAGCATCCGGCCTGGTCAGAGCGTGATCACGGATCTCGGAAACCGGCTTAACACAGTCTGAACCGACGAAGGTCGTCGGCGTAACACGACCACCGTCACTGCTCGGCACCGACGAACAGAGCCGGGACATGGTGGCCCGGATCCTGTACGGCGGGCGGCTCCCGCTGCTGGCCGGATTCCTGCCGACCATGGCCGCAGCCGTCGTCGGAACCGTCATCGCCGCCAGCCTGAGCTTCCTCGGCCTCGGCTCCGCGCCGCCGGCGCCGGAATGGGGCTACATGCTGAACAGCCTGCGCGGCGCGCTCTACGACACCCCGCTGGTCGCCATCCTGCCCGGCTCATGATCTTCCTCACCTCGGTGGCCTTCAATCTGGCCGGCGATGCGCTGCGGGAAGCGATGGACAGCCGGCTGTGACTCCTCCTGCCCACCATCCCGGAGCTGATCATGACTGATATCGCCACCGACAACATCACCGAAGACGGCGGTCCTGCACCGCGGATCGCCCACAGCAGCGGCAATCCGATGCTGGAACTGCTCGACATCTCCAAACGGTTCCCCGTCCGGACCGCCTCCGGTGCAGGCAGCCTGTCGGCCGTCGACCGGGTCTCGCTCGGCGTCCGATCCGGTTCCGCGCTCGGCGCGGTGGGGGAGTCCGGCTGCGGTAAGTCGACCCTGGCCCGGGTCATCGTCGGCCTGCACCCGGCCAGTTCCGGAGAGATGATCTTCGACGGCGAGCAGCGTGATCGGCAAGCCGTTCGGGGAGGCCACCGTGCTCAAGGTGGCCCATGCCCAGCAGCAGGTCCTCGACCACCACCTGCAGGTGCCGCCGGTCGAGGACCTGATCAACACCGCGGCCTGAGCGGACCGGTCGCATCCGGCCGTGCGGGGCTGTCCGCTCATCGCCGGGCCGCCCCGCAGGCGGTCGCCGGCGCCGCCCACAGCCGGGCTACGGCCGGGCGACGACGATCGGTGGGACCCGAACCCGGACCCGGTCCCGGACCCGGAAGCGGACGGCGTCGCCGCGGTCGCAGGCCAGCCGCCGGAACAACATCCGGCCGCGATCGGCCCTGCTCGGCCGCCGGGACGACGGCTGCTGGTCCGACCCGACCGGCAACGGCAGCGGCTTGTCCGGTGTCAGCGGATCGCGGCGGCGCGGGTCAGCACCAGCACGTCCATCCGTCCCTGCTGGACGATCTCGCCGCGCTGGTTGGCCAGCCGCAGTTGCCGCTGCAGCACCCCGGTGGTGCCCTTGCTGGTCAGCCTGGTGCCGACGATCTCCACCGTGCAGGTCAGGGTGTCACCGATGAACACCGGCGCCAGGAACCGCCAGTCGTCGATACCGAGCAGGGCGACCGCCGACCCCTCCACCACACCGGTCCGCGCGATCAGTCCCAGGCAGAGTGACGCGCCGAGCATGCCGTGCACGATCCGCTGGCCGTACCGGGTGTTGCGGGCGAACTCGGCGTCGGTGTGCACCTGGTTGTTGTCGCCGGTCCAGGCGGCGAAGTTCATCACGTCGGCCTCGGTGATCGTGCGGCCGGGGCTGACGAAGGTCTGGCCGACGGAGAAGTCCTCGAAGTACAGCGGTGCCATGGCCGCCATGATGGCAGCCGGCGGTCGACCGCCGCCCACCGCGCGCAGCGGCCGGCGGGTCAGCCCACCGGCTCAGCCCACCGGCGCAGCCACCTACCGGTCGTCGCCGGCCGGCGCACCCGACCAGGCCTGCGACCTCGCGAGGAGCTCGACGCGCAACAGGTCGGTGACCCAGCGCACCGCCTGGGTGCGTTCCGACCCGCGTGGACGACCTCCGGGAGAGGGTGGGTAGGTCATCGGCTCACCTCGAATCGCGGCAACGGATGCCCGGACTCCGGCGTCGCGGATTTGCCGACATTCTAGGGTTGCCGGCCACGCCGTGGCGACGGCGCGCCCCTGGTCGGGAAGCCGCAACGACGACGGCGCCGCAGACCCGCAGGCCTGCGGCGCCGCTGGTCACGGCGTTCGGTCGCCGCCGTCGATCACGCGGCTGCGACCGTTCCGGAGCGCCGGTCCCCGCTTCGTCCGTCGGCCTCCGAGCCGGCGCCGACAGGTTCCAGGGCCAGTTGCAGTACCTGTGACACGTCGCTGACCGGATGGATGCGCAGGGCGTCCCGGACCGACTCCGGCAGATCGTCCAGATCCGGTTCGTTCCGTTTCGGGATGATCACGTCGGTCAGCCCGGCCCGATGGGCGGCCAGCAGCTTCTGCTTGACACCTCCGATCGGCAACACCCGGCCCTGCAGCGTGACCTCACCGGTCATTCCGACACTGGACCGGACCGGGCGCCCCGACGCCAGCGAGCCCAGCGCGGTCACCATCGTCACGCCGGCGCTCGGGCCGTCCTTCGGCACGGCTCCGGCCGGAACATGCAGATGGATCCGGCGGTCGGCCAGGTCACCGGACTGGCCGCGGGACCGCAGGTAGGACAGCGCGATCTGCACCGACTCCTTCATCACGTCGCCGAGCTGGCCGGTCAGCACCAGACCGGGCTCGCCGTCCATCGCGGTGGCCTCGATGAACAACACGTCGCCGCCGGCACCGGTCACAGCGAGTCCGGTCGCAACCCCGGGCACCGCGGTGCGTTCGGCTGATTCCGGGGTGAACCGCGGCCGGCCCAGGTACTGCCGGACGTCGGCGGCGCTGATCGTCAGCCCGTCCGCCGGGCTGCCGTCGGCGCGTCCGTCGAGTTCGACCGCAACCTTGCGCAGGATCTTGGCCATCGCCCGCTGCAACTGCCGGACCCCGGCCTCCATCGTGTATTCGCGGGCGACCAGGCCCAGCGCGTCGTCGGTGATCGTCACGTCGGCGGGCTCCAGACCGGCCCGGCTGAGCTGATCGGGCAGCAGATGATCCCGGGCGATGGCGACCTTCTCGTCCTCGGTGTAGCCGTCCAGGCCGACCACCTCCATCCGGTCCAGCAGCGGCTGGGGGATGGTGTCGATGACGTTCGCGGTGGCCAGGAACAGCACATCGGACAGGTCGAGGTCGACCTCCAGATAGTGATCACGGAACGTGTGGTTCTGAGCCGGGTCGAGTACCTCCAACAGGGCCGCGGCAGGGTCGCCGCGGTAGTCCGCGCCGACCTTGTCGAGCTCGTCCAGCAACACCACCGGGTTCATCGCTCCGGCCTCGGTGATGGCGCGGACGATCCGTCCGGGCATGGCTCCGACGTAGGTACGCCGGTGACCACGGATCTCCGCCTCGTCCCGGACGCCGCCGAGGGCGACCCGGACGAACCTGCGACCCAGCGCGCGCGCCACCGACTCACCGATCGAGGTCTTGCCCACGCCGGGCGGCCCGACCAGGGACAGCACCGCACCGGAGCCGCGACCTCCGATCACCGACAGGCCGCGGCGGCTGCGACGTTGCCGGACCGCCAGGAACTCGACCAGGCGCTCCTTCACGTCCTCCAGGCCGGCATGGTCGGCATCCAGCACCTCCCGGGTGTGCTGCAGATCGGTGGCGTCATCGGTCCGGACGTTCCAGGGAATGTCCAGCACGGTGTCCAGCCAGGTACGGATCCAGCCCGACTCCGGTGACTGTTCCGAACTGCGTTCCAGTTTGGCGACCTCGGCCAGGGCGGCCTTGGCGACGTCCTCGGGCAGATCGGCCTGTTCCACCCGGCTCCGGTAGTCGTCGGCACCGTCGGGATCGTCCTCGCCGAGCTCCTTGCGGATGGCGGCCAGTTGCTGGCGCAGCAGGAACTCCCGCTGCGTCTTCTCCATGCCCTCGCGTACGTCGTGGGAGATCTGGTCGGCGACCTCCTGCTCGGTCAGGTGCTCCTTGGTCCAGCCGACCAGGATCTCCAGCCGGGCCACCACGTCCGGTTCGGCCAACAGGGTGATCTTCTGCCCGTCGGTCAGGTACGGGGCCCAGCCGGCGGTGTCGGCCAGTTGGTCCGGATCGGTGATCTTCTGCACCGAGTCGATCACCTGCCAGGCGTTGCGCTGCTGCAGGATCGCGATCACCAGGGACTTGTACTCGCGGCTCAACTCGGTGGCACGGTCGCTGTCGCTGACGATCGGTGACAATTCGTCGGCCTCCACCCACAGGGCCGCGCCGGGACCCAGCACGCCGGAGCCGATCCGGGCCCGGGACACCGCCCGGACCACGGCCGCGGGCTGACCCGTGGGCAGCCGGCCGACCTGGTCCAGCACGGCGATCGCCCCGACCGAGGCGTATTCACCGTCCGGCCGGGGCACCAGCAACAGACGGTCGTCGGCGGTCTGCGCGGCATCGACGGCGGCGCGGGATTCCGGTTCGTCCAGCTCGATCGGGACCACCATGCCCGGCAGCACCACCGAGTCGGCCAGCGGCAGCACGGGCAGCTTCTGGATGTCGTTCATACCTGCCGCAACCGCGGTAGGGGCGCGGCCATTCCAGGGTTGAGTCGGGTTCGCTCAAGGTGAACAGTCGGCGGTGACGCCGCCCGCCGGCCGTCCCCGACCTCATCGGGCCGCGGGTCCTGCCGGCGACAGGACTCAGGTCATGTGGTGGAGCGGCCCGGCGGGGCTACAACGGAATTAGCAGTCTCCCGGGTCGCCCCTGCGGCCTCCCGGTCGTGCCCAGTCGTACAGAGAAGAGGTGGCGCAATGACTGTTTATCAACCGAGCCGTGACTACGGCCCGGTCGCGGAGCGGGTGTGGCCGTGGTCGATGACCCGCGGCGCACTGGCGGTGGTCTTCGGCGTTCTGGGGTTCGCCTGGCTGCTGCCGGCAGGCACCGGACTGCGCACGTTCGCGATGGTGATCGCCGCCTTCGCGATCCTGGACGGCCTGGCCAACGGTGTCGAGGCGGTCCGCTCCCAGGACAGCACGCTGGCCGTCCGCGGCCTGGCCGCGCTGGTGGGCATCGGTTACGGCGTGGTGTTGCTGCTGATGTCCGGGCTCAGCATGTCCCGGATGATCTGGTTCACCGCGATCTGGGCGTTCGCGATCGGCGCCCTGGAAATCATCAGCGACCTGTTGGAACGGGGCACCGGTCACACCGACTGGGTCTATGGCCTGATCATGGGCCTGTTCGCCGTCGCCTTCGGAGTCGTCGCCGTGGTGATGATGCCGGCCCTGTCCACGATGATCTGGCTGGCCGCCGGCGCGGCGGTGCTGTGGGGCATCTCCGCGCTGGCCATGGGGGGAAGTGAGCGCAGCCTTTCCCACCACAGGTGATCAGGTCGCAGCCGTCCGCGGCTGCTGCTCCGACGGCCCGGGCCCGGTGGGTGCGGGCCGTTCGGCGTTCGCTCGGCGACACCCACACCGGATCCGCGGCCGCCGGGACCGGTCAGTAGGTTATGCCGCATGTCAGCGCTGATCGAGCTCGCCGCCGAGATCGGGATCGACGTGGAGTACGACGACTGGCAGGGCGGCCGCAGGCGTGTCGCCGACGAATCGGTGGTCGCCGTCCTGGCCGCCCTGGACATCGATGCGGCGACGCCCGAGGCGGCCGAACACGCCCTGGCCGCTCGTCGGGCGGCGGCCCTGCGCCCGGGCCTGCCGGCCTGCCGGGTGCTGCGCAAGGACCGGGTCGAGCCGATCACGGTCCGGCTGCCGGCCGCACGATCCGCAACCGCCTGGATCGACACCGAGGACGGTGAGCGGCTCGACCTCGAGCTGCCTCCGGCCGAGGACAGTCATCAGATCGACGGCGACACTGTCGGGTTGCACCGGTTGACCGTCCCCGAGGATCTGGCCGAGGGCTACCACGTGCTGCGGCTACGCGACGGCGACGACGAGTGGTCGATGTCGTTGATCATGACGCCCGGCCCGCTGACCGTCGCCGCCGCCCGGCGGCAGTGGGGCTTCGCCGTGCAGCTGTACAGCGTCCGGTCCGCACAGTCCTGGGGGATCGGCGACTTCGCCGACCTGGGCCGGCTCGGGGAGTGGTCGGCCGGTCACGGCGCCGGATATCTGCTGATCAACCCCATCCACGCCGCGCAGCCCCGGCCGCCGTTGGAGAACTCACCGTACCTGCCGACCAGCCGCCGGTTCCGCAACCCGATCTACCTGCGGCCGGAGCAGATCCCCGAGTACGAGGTCCTCGATCCGGCCGCCCGGCGGATCGTCGACGCGGCGCGGGCCCGGGCCGCGGCCGCCGACAACCAGGACCGGGAGGTACGGATCGACCGGAACGCGGTCTGGGAAGCCAAGCGGGAGGCCTGTCGGCTGATCTTCGCCGAACCCCGAAGCCCGGAGCGCGAACAGGCGTTCGCCGCCTTCCGCGCTCAGGAAGGGGTGGAACTGGACCAGTACGCCACCTGGGCCGCCATCGGGGAGCAGTACGGCGCGGACTGGTACCGCTGGCCCGCCGGACTGCAGGATCCCGGCTCGCCGGCTGTCGCGGCCTACGCCGACGACCATCGCGGTCAGATCGACTACCACCGCTGGCTGCAGTGGGTCGTGGACGAGCAGCTCGGTGCGGCCCAGGACCACTGCCGCGCCGCGGGCATGGAACTCGGACTGATGCCCGACCTGGCGGTCGGTGTGCATCCGGGCGGCTCCGACACCTGGGGCTGGAGGCACGTCTACGCCGACGGCATCAACGTCGGCGCGCCGCCGGACGCGTACAACCAGAACGGTCAGGACTGGGGCCAGCGGCCGTGGCGCCCGGACCGGCTGGCCGAATCCGGCTATCGACCGTTCATCACGCTGGTGCGGGCGGTGCTGAGGCATGCCGGCGCGGTCCGCATCGACCACATCATCGGTCTGTTCCGGCTGTGGTGGGTGCCGCTGGGTCAGGGTCCCGGCGCGGGCACCTACGTCCGCTACGACCACGAGGCGATGATCGGCATCCTGGCGCTGGAGGCCCGGCGCGCCGGCGCGGTGGTGGTGGGGGAGGATCTCGGCACCGTGGAGCCGAGCGCCCGACGCTACCTGACCGAACGCGGCATCCTCGGCACTTCGATTCTGTGGTTCGAGAACGACGGCGACGGTCGGCCGCTGCCGCCCGGACGGTGGCGGGACCAGTCGCTGGCCTCGGTCACCACCCACGACCTGCCGCCGACGGCCGCCTTCCTGGCCGGTGACCATGTCCGGCTGCGGGCCCGGCTCGGCCTGCTGACCAGGCCGTACCCCGAGGAACTGGCGGCCGACCAGGAGGCCAGGGCCGGCTGGCTCGCGGCCCTGGTCGCGGAGGGGGCACTCGATGAGGCCGACGGCCGGCTCGCCGACGACCGCGGTGAGGGGGTGGACCGGTCGCTGGTGTGGCGGCAGTTGCTGGCGCTGCACCGCTACCTGCGGCTCAGCCCGGCCCGGCTGATCAACATCGCCCTCACCGACGCCGTCGCCGACCCCAGTCCGCAGAACCTGCCCGGCACAGTCGACGAGTACCCGAACTGGCGGGTGCCCCTGCACGACGCCTACGGCCGCCCGATCACCCTCGAGCAACTGATCGCCGACCCCCGGGTCGCCGAGGTCATCGCCGCCGCCATGCCGAGCCCCTCCCTCCCGAGCCCATCCCTCCCGAGCCCAGCATGCCGAGCACAGCCATGCCGAAGGGTCAGTAAATCCTTGGTCCGGGCGGCGTGTCGTGGTGTTGGTGACCCCTCGGCGGCGGGGCCGGAAGGTCACAGGGCCGGATACGGGTGCCCGGCCGCGTACTCGGGGGCGGTGAGGCCGAACCGGAGGACGTCGACGTGGCGACCGGCGAAGAACTCGTGGTCGCGCAGGACGCCCTCGCGCCGGAAGCCGAGCCGCTCGTGCAGCGCGACCGAGGCGGAGTTGTAGGCGTACACGTCGGCTTCGCACTTGTGGTAGCGCAGTTCGCCGAACATGTACCGCTGGACGAGGAGGATCGCCTCGGCGGCGAAACCGCGACGTCGGAACCGGGGATGAACGGCGATGCCGTGCTGGTAGCGGCCCGCGCGCCGGTCGGTGCCGGTGGTGTTGACGCTGCCGACCGGTCCGTCGCCCGGCAAGTCGATCACCAGGAAGGACTCGTCGCCGTCGGCGGGGGTACGCCCACCGCCGGCGGCCCACTCCCGGTAGCCGCTGTCCGAGCGTGGCGGGTACAGCCGGTCGACGCTGCGGGCATCGGCGGCGTACCGGTCGAAGTCGCGGAAGAACACCCAGTCGTCGGGTTCCAGGGCGCGCAGCCGTACCCGCTGCCCGGTCCAGGGGCCGGTGTCGGGATCGGTGTCGCGCCGGCGCTCCGAGGTCATGGTCGGTTCCTCCCGTCTTCGGTCGGCGAGGGGTCACCAGGGTGGCGACACGCCGACAGCGATGGGGCCCGGGTGACCCCTCGCCGATCTCGGGTTGGGGCGCGGGGGGCGGGGGTCAGCGGGACTCGGAGCGGACGACGCCGTCGCGGATGACGAGGGACGGCTCGTCCTCGGTGGACAAGGTGAGGACCGCCTCCTCGACCACCTCCCGCGCCTCCAGTTGCCGTTCCACGTTGCGCAGCCGGAGGGCCAGTTCGGGCTCCGGCGCGTCACCGGTCAGATCCACGGCGGCGACCACGAACAGCCGGCTCGCCCCGACGAACTCCACGTGCAGGTAGGTGATCCGTTCGATGTCGGGGTAGCGGAGCAACTCCTGCAGCAGCGCGGAGCGCAGGTCGGGGCTCAGGGTGACACCGATCAGGAAGCGCCGGTTGCGCTGGATCAGGACGACCGCGACGATGCCGAGGAGCACACCCACCAGGATGGAACCGACCGCATCCGGGATCGGCGATCCGGTGATCTGGTGCAGCGCGACGCCGGCACCGGCCAGCCCGAGCCCGATCAAGGCCGCGGAGTCCTCGGCGAACACCGCCCGCAGGGTCGCGTTGGAGGTGTCCAGCACGTAGTCCAGCGTCTCGGAGCCGTAGTGCTCGGCCGACCGGGTGGCCTGACGGTAGGCCTGGATGAACGAGGAGCCCTCCAGGATGAACGCGATCCCCAGCACGATGTAGTTGATGAGGAAGTCGCCGCCCTTGTCCTCGGCCGTCAACTCCTGGATGCCGTGGGTGATCGACACCACGGCGCCGGCGGTGAACAGCCCGAACGCCGCGAACATGCTCCAGACGTAGCTGTCCCGGCCGTATCCGAGCGGATGGGAGGCGTCCCGTTTCCGGCTGCCCTTGCGGTCGGCCAGCAGCAGGAAGATCTCATTGCCGGTGTCGGACCAGGAGTGCGCGGCCTCGGCGACCATCGAGGCCGACCCGCTGATCAGTGCCGCGACCGTCTTCGCCACGGCGATCAGCAGGTTCGCCCCGAACGCGATGATCACCGTACGCAGGCTCTCGCCGCCGCCCGGCGGCGGCTGCAGTTGCCGGCTTGCGGACGTGTCAGCAGAGTTCACGCCGTCATTGTTCCCCAACCGGCCGGTGGGCAACCGGTCCCGGGCCTGCGAGACTGGGCGGGTGCGCGATGTGGTGATCCTGGGCAGTACGGGTTCGATCGGTACCCAGGCGCTGGAGGTGATCGGCGACCGGCGGGACCTGTTCCGGGTGGTCGGGCTGGCCGCGGCCGGGAGCAACCCCGGCCTGCTGGCGCGGCAGGTGCTCGACTTCGGCCCCGCCGTGGTCGGTGTCACCAGGGCCAGCGCGGTGCAGGACCTGCAGTTGGCCCTGTACGCGGAGGTGTCGCGGCGGGGCTGGAACGAGGGTGCGGTCCGGCTGCCCCGGATCGTCGCCGGGCCGACGGCGTCGGACGAACTGGCCGGCACCGACTGCGACGTCGTGCTGAACGGCATCACCGGCTCGGCCGGCCTCGGCGCCACCCTGGCCACGTTGGCGGCCGGTACCACCCTGGCGCTGGCCAACAAGGAGTCGCTGGTGATCGGCGGCAATCTGGTCACCTCCGCGGCCGCAGCAGGTCAGATCGTCGCCGTCGACTCCGAACACTCCGCGATCGCCCAGTGCCTGCGCGGCGGCCGCGCGGAGGAGGTGGACCGGCTGGTCGTCACCGCCAGCGGCGGCCCGTTCCGCGGCATGACCCGGGACCAGATGGCCGAGGTCACCCCCGAACAGGCCCTGGCCCATCCGACCTGGAACATGGGCCGGGTCATCACCACCAACTCCGCGACCCTGGTGAACAAGGGACTGGAGGTGCTGGAGGCGCACCTGCTCTACGGCATCGACCTGGACCGGATCGACGTGGTGGTGCACCCGCAGTCGATGGTCCACTCGATGGTGCAGTTCCGGGACGGGTCGACCCTGGCGCAATGCTCCCCGCCGGACATGAAACTGCCGATCGCGCTGGGCCTGAGCTGGCCGGACCGGCTGCCCGGGGTCAGCCGGCCGGTGGACTGGTCGACGGCGAGTGCGTGGACCTTCGAACCGCTGGACGAGGACGCGTTCCCGGCCGTCGGGCTGGTCCGGCACGCCGGCCGGCTCGGCGGCACCGCGCCGGCGGTGCTGAACGCCGCCAACGAGGAGTGCGTGGACGCCTTCCACGAACGGCGGATCCGGTTCATCGACATCCTCGACATCGTCGGTCGGGTGCTCGCCGACCACCTCGCTGACGGCGCCGGCGCCGGCCCCGATCTCGGCCGTGTCCCGGCCGAGCCGGCGCCGCAGCTGCCGACGACCGGCAGCCCCGTTGGGAGCACCGACATAGGATCGCGGTGGATCGCAGCGGAGGCGCTCACCGTGGAGGCGGTACTGGCCGCCGACGCCTGGGCCCGCCGTCGCGCCGAGGAACTGTGCAGGACGGGACAGTCACCGACCGTTCGCTGACGATGGTCGTGGCCGCCCGCTGACATCGCGGAGGAAACACCGAGTGCTGAGGACCCCACAGCCGTGCAGATCGTGATCTATCTTGCCGGTGCCGTCGTCTTCTTCGCGATGATCATGGTCTCGGTCGCGTTGCACGAGGTCGGCCACCTCATCCCGGGCAAGCTGTTCGGCGTCAAGACGACCCAGTACATGGTCGGGTTCGGCAGAACGCTGTGGTCGACCCGTCGGGGCGAGACCGAGTACGGCATCAAGGCGGTCCCGCTCGGCGGCTACTGCCGGTTCGTCGGCATGTATCCGCCGGACAACAGCTCCGGCAGGCTCCGCAGCACCCGCACCGGCATCTTCCAGTCGATCGCCGACTCGGCCCGCGAGGCCGAATGGGAGGACATCGGACCCGAGGACGACGGCCGGCTGTTCTACCAGAAGAAGACCTGGCAGAAGCTGATCGTCATGTTCGGCGGCCCCGGCATGAACATCATCCTCGCCTTCTGCATCCTGCTCGGGGTCAACCTCACCTACGGCATGCCCCAGACCACGCTGACCGTGGCGGTCGTCAACGACTGCGTCATCTCGGCCGGCCGGCGGACCAGCACCGATCCGGCGGCCCGCACCTGCCGGCCCGGCGACCCGGTCACGCCGGCGAAGAAGGCGGGGCTGCGGGCCGGCGACGCCATCGTCAGCTTCAACGGCCGCAGCCTCACCGACTGGCAGCAGCTGTCACAGGCCATCCAGGCCAACGGTGGCCGGCTGGCCCGGATCACGGTGCGTCGCGACGGTCGACTGGTGGCGCTGACCCCGGTACACACCGTGGTCACCGCAGTCAGCTCGGGCAGCGATCCGTCCAGGACCGTCCGTGCGGGCTTCCTGGGGATCTCACCGCGGCAAGTGCTGGTCAAGGGCGGCCCGGTGGCCGTCGCGGGCCAGATGTGGTCCATGACCGAACAGTCCGTCGGGGCCATCATCCGGTTCCCGGTCAAGGTCTTCAACACCGCCGCCGACCTGGTCACCGGTACGCCCCGCGACATCAACGGACCGATGAGCATCGTCGGCGCCAGCCGGATCGCCGGCGAGGTGTCGGCCACCTCGGCCATCGACGTGTCCACCAAGGCTGCGCAGATGTTCCTGCTGCTCGGCTCGGTCAACCTGTTCCTGGCCTTGTTCAACTTCGTACCGTTGATGCCGTTGGACGGCGGCCACATCGCCGGCGCGCTGTACGAGGCGGTGAAGCGGCGGCTGGCCCGCCTGTTCGGCCGGCCCGACCCCGGACATGCCGACACCGCGAAGATGCTGCCGGTCGCCTATGTTGTAGGTGCGGTGATCGCGATCAGCGGTGTGGTGCTGATCCTGGCGGACCTGATCGACCCGATCACCCTGTTCTGACGATCGAGAAGAGTGATGTAGCGACATGACGATTGATCTGGGACTGCCCCCGATGCCCCCCGAGACCCTGGCTGTGCGGCGCAAGTCGCGCAAGATCCGGGTCGGCAAGGTCGAGGTGGGTGGTGACGCTCCCATCAGTGTCCAGTCCATGACCACGACGCTGACCGCCGACATCAACTCCACGCTGCAGCAGATCGCCGAGTTGACCGCCGCCGGCTGCGACATCGTGCGGGTCGCGGTTCCCAGCGCCGACGACGCCGCGGCGTTGCCGGCCATCGCGAAGAAGAGCCAGATCCCGGTCATCGCCGACATCCACTTCCAGCCCCGCTACGTCTTCGCCGCGATCGAGGCCGGCTGTGCGGCCGTCCGGGTCAATCCGGGCAACATCAAGGCCTTCGACGACCAGGTCAAGGAGATCGCCCAGGCCGCCACCGAGGCCGGTGTCTCGTTGCGGATCGGCGTCAACGCCGGTTCGCTGGACAAGCGGCTGCTGGCCAAGTACGGCCGCGCCACCCCGGAGGCGCTGGTCGAGTCGGCGTTGTGGGAGGCGAGCCTGTTCGAGGAGCACGGCTTCGGCGACTTCAAGATCTCGGTCAAGCACCACGATCCGGTGGTCATGGTCAAGGCCTACCAACAGCTGGCCGAGCAGTGCGACTACCCGCTGCACCTCGGTGTCACCGAGGCAGGTCCGGCGTTCCAGGGCACGATCAAGTCCGCGACCGCGTTCGGCGCCCTGCTCGGTCAGGGCATCGGCGACACCATCCGGGTGTCGCTGTCGGCGCCGCCGGTGGAGGAGGTCAAGGTCGGCATCAAGATCCTGGAGTCGCTGAACCTCCGGCCGCGCAAGCTCGAGATCGTGTCCTGCCCGTCCTGCGGTCGCGCCCAGGTCGACGTCTACAAGCTCGCCGACGAGGTCACCGCCGGCCTCGAGGGTCTCACCGTCCCGCTGCGGGTGGCGGTGATGGGATGCGTCGTCAACGGTCCCGGCGAGGCCCGCGAAGCCGATCTGGGGGTTGCCTCCGGCAACGGTAAGGGGCAGATTTTCGTCCATGGCGAAGTGATCAAGACGGTCAAGGAGAGCGAGATCGTCGAGACGCTGATCGAGGAAGCGATGCGGATGGCCGAGGACATGCCCGCCTCCGACGGTGCGCCAGAAGTGAGCGTCGGCTGAACCGGTCGACCTCGGTACCGAGGCCGGGGAGGCCGGAATGAGCGAGACGCCCAGATGAGTGAGACGGTGGTCGGGTCGGGCGTCCGCGTGTTGACCGCCGCCGACCAGGATGCGGCCGTCAGGCTGCTGGCGGCCTCACCGATCGACAACGTCTTCGTCGCCTCCCGGGTCCGCCAGTGCGGGATGGAGACCCGCGATCTCGGCTGCCCGATCTGGGGCTATGAGGAGGACAGCCGGCTGCGGGCGCTGTGCCACGCCGGTTCCAACCTGGTGCCGGTCAACGCGGGTCCGCCCGCCGTCAGCGCATTCGCCCGACATGCCGGCCCCCGACGGATGTGTTCCTCCATCATCGGTCCCGCGCCGGTGGCCATCGACCTGTGGCAGCAGCTGTCCCGGCTGTGGGGTCCGGTCTGGGCCGACACCCGCGAGGTGCGGGCTCACCAGCCGGTGCTGGCCATCGACTCCGACCCGCTGGTGGCCGAGGATCCACGGGTCCGGCCGATGTCCCTGGAGCACTGGGACGCCTACTACCGGGCCGCTGTGCGGATGTACACCGAGGAGGTCGGGGTCTCTCCGCTGCAGGGCAATCCGGCCGGATACCGCTACTACGTCCGCCAGCTGATCAGTTCCGGCCGGGCCTTCGGCGTCGTCGACGGGGATCGGGTGATCTTCAAGGCCGACCTGGGATCGGTGTCGCGGGGCGTCAGCCAGGTGCAGGGCGTCTGGCTGGACCCCGACCTGCGTGGCCGCGGCCTGGCCTCGCCGATGATGGCCGCCGTCGTCCAGCTCGCCCGCAGGATCGCCCCGGTGGTTTCGCTGTACGTCAACGACTACAACGCCCCGGCCCGCGCGACGTACGCCCGGGTCGGCTTCCGGCAGACCGGAGAATTCGCCACCATCCTCTACTGAGACCGTGCTGAGGCCACGGACCGGTTCCGGTCACCGGTCGGCTCCGCGGCATGGCCCCGTGGTTTTCGCCGCGGTTTGTTCCGTCGCGACGTTGGGTAGCCACTGAGCGCCAGACGGCCGGTAAGACAACGTCGCGAAACTTGCCGGCCCCGACCTCGGGAGGCGTGATGACCGATCATGCGGGTGACGGCGCCGGTGACGGCGCCACCAGCGAACTGATGTCCGCGATCAGCGAGGACGTCCGACGGCTGATCCGCGAGGAGCTCCGACGGGCCCGGACGGAACTGGGTGACAGCTTCGACGCCGGGCGCCGGGCGGGCGCGTTGTTGGGTGCTGCGGCGGTGTTCGGCGCGCTCGGCGCCGGCACCTCCGCCGTGGTGCTGGTGCGGATCCTGGACAGCTTCCTGCCGCGTCCGGTCGCGGCGATGGTCGCCGCCGGCCTGTTCGGTGCGGGCGCCGGGGGTCTGACCCGGCTGGGGATGTCGGAGTTGCAGCGGGTGCGTGAGGAACTGACCGGCGCCCGCCCGTCCGGCGCGTGAGCCGGCCCCGGATGAGCCGAGACATCCGTGCCGAGGCGGCCGACGTCGCCCGGGAGGGATTCGGCTGGCACGAACTGCACGCCGGACAACTGGACGCGATCGAGGCGGTCGTCTCAGGCCGGGACACGCTGGCGCTGATGCCGACCGGCTACGGCAAGTCGGCGATGTATCAGGTGGCGGGCGCGTTGCTGCAGGGACCGACCGTCGTGGTGTCGCCGCTGATCGCGCTGCAACGCGACCAGGTGGAAGGTATCGACCGGCGGACCGGCGGCGGTGAACGGCTCCCCGCTGCGGTGATGATCAACTCCGGATTGTCCCCGGCGCAGACCGGGCAGGCCTGGGACGACCTCAGCTCCGGGGAGGCCGAGTACATCTTCCTGGCCCCGGAACAGCTCGCCAAGGACGATGTCGTCGGCCGGCTGGAACCGCTCGGCGTGCGGCTGTTCGTCGTCGACGAGGCCCACTGCGTTTCGGCGTGGGGTCACGACTTCCGCCCCGACTATCTGGTTCTCGGCGAGGTGGTCGAGCGGCTGGGTCATCCGACCGTGCTGGCGCTGACAGCCACCGGTGCCGGCCCGGTCCGGGACGAGATCGTCGAACGTCTCGGCATGCGTGACCCCCTGGTGCTGGCGCGCGGCTTCGACCGCCCGAACCTGCGGCTGGAGGTGCTCCAGCACACCGACCCGGACGAGAAGCGCCGGGCGGTGCTGGACCAGGTCAGCGGGTTGCCGCGTCCCGGACTGGTCTACGTCGCCACCCGCAGCGAGACCACCGAGTACGCCGAGGCGTTGACCCGTCGTGGACTGCGCGCGGCGGCGTACTCGGCCGGGCTGAAGGCCGCCGATCGGCGCGACGTGCACGAACGTTTCCTGGCCGGTGATCTCGACGCGGTGGTGGCCACCAGCGCCTTCGGAATGGGCATCGACAAGCCGGACGTCCGGTTCGTCGTACACGCCGACGTGCCGGATTCGCTGGACAGTTACTACCAGCAGATCGGCCGCGCGGGTCGCGACGGCGAACCGGCGCTGGCGGCGTTGCACTACCGGATCGAGGACCTGGGCCTGCAGTCGTTCTTCGCCACCCGACATCCCGATCCCGACCAACTGCGAGAGGTCGCCGCCGGGATCGACAGCGAGCAGCCCGTCACCCGCAAGGAGTTGGCGGCCCGGCTGGGACTGTCCGGGCGTCGGGTCGGCCGGTTGGTCAACGCCCTTCTCGACGGCGGGACGGTGACCGAGTCCACGCCGGGACTGCTGCGCCGTGGCGACTGCGCGCCGCAGCAGGCGGCCGAGGCCGCGGTGCAGCGGGCCGAGGAGCAGGAGCAGATCGAGCACTCCCGGCTGGAGATGATGCGCGGCTATGCCGAGACCCGTCGTTGTCGCCGGCAGTCCCTGCTCGGCTATTTCGGCGACGAGCCCGAGGAGCCGTGCGGCAACTGCGACCGCTGCTCGGCCGGGGCCGCGATCCAGGAGGCCGGCCCGGACGGTTCCGGTCCCGAGGAGTTCCCGGTGCACAGCGAGGTCGAGCATCGCCGCTGGGGCCGTGGCACGGTGATGAGCGCAGACGAGGACCGGCTCACCGTCTTCTTCCGGCACAAGGGCTACAAGGTGTTGGCCGTGGACACGGTCCGCGGCCGAAGGCTGCTGCAGCAGGTGACCGCGACCGCGATGTGATCGGCGGCCGGGTCCCGCCCGGCCCGGACCTAGACTCCGGGAGGAGGCCTCGACGACGAGACGATCACACGCAGGGGGATGCCACGGTGCCGGCCATCGACGAACATCTGCAGCAGTTGGTCGACCAGGCGGCCGAGACGCTGACCGAACGCTGGGAGCTGGCCGAGACCGAGCTCATCGCCGCGCTGCAGGCCTCGATCGACAGCGAGTGCGACGTCAACGATCCGGACCGGGTCCGGGTGGCGTTCTCCCGGATCAAGAGCAAGGCCCGGATCGCGGAGAAGATCCAGCGCCGGATCCGCAACCGCGAGATCGAGCCGCCGCAGACCATCGAGGACGTGCAGAACTCGATCTACGACATCGTGGGACTGCGGATCATCTGCAAGACCCTGCGCGACGTCGACCTTGCGGCCAAGTCTGTCACCGCGGCGTACGGGCCGCGGCTGGAGCAGGTCGGCGATCCGAAGGACTACATCCGCAACCCGAAGCCGTCGGGCTACCGTTCGGTGCACTATCTGCTGCGGATCACCCTCGACCAGCCCGGCGGTCCGGTCCAGGTGCCGTGCGAGGTGCAGATCCGCACCATGATGCAGGACGCCTGGGGTGAACTGACCCACGAGAACTCCTACAAGTCCGGAGAGGTGGCGCTGCCGGGTCTGTTCCTGGACCTGTCGCGGCACATGGCCAACCTGATGGACCAGGTGGACCAGTTGGCGTTGACGCTGGCCGAGGCCAGCGAGGCGATCATGACCCAGATGGCGGTGCACACCGAATATCCGCTGATCGACCCGACCAGCGGCAGCCATCGGCCGGGGCTGGAGCCGGGCAAGGTCTACCTGGGGCGGGTGCTGACCACCGGGCGCAACTACGCGCTGGTGCTGGTCGACCAGTTTCGCGGTCTGCTGGGCGCTTCGGAGGTGAAGCAGGCACTCAACCTGGACAGCTTCGTCGAGGTCAGTGACTACGTCCTGCCCGGGGATTCCCTGCAGGTCCGCGTCCTCGAACACGATCCGGCCGGCGACCGGCTGCTGCTCGAGCCCGCCGATCCGGCCGACCTGCGTCGCCGGCACGGGCGGCGCCGGACCCAGTCGTGATCGGGCCGGTCCCTGATCGGGCCGGTCTCGGTGGGCGTAGGCGGGAGCCTGCGGATAGTCTCGGGTGAGCCGACGACCCGGGCACCAGGCCCACCGACCAGCAGGAGCAGCATTGATCACCCGCATGACGGAGCTGTTCGTCCGGACCCTCCGTGAGGATCCGGCGGACGCCGAGGTGCCCAGCCACCGCTGGCTGGTCCGGGCCGGCTACATCCGTCGGACCGCGCCGGGGGTGTACTCCTGGTTGCCGTTGGGTTACCGCCTGTTGCGCAACGTCGAACGGATCGTCCGCGAGGAGATGGAGGCGATCGGCGCCCAGGAGGTGCACCTGCCGGCACTGCTGCCGCGTCAGCCCTACCAGGCGACCGGGCGTTGGGACGAGTACGGCGACAACGTCTTCAAGCTGCAGGACCGCCGCAAGAACGACTACCTGCTCGGCCCGACGCATGAGGAGATCTTCACCCTGCTGGTGAAGGACATGTGCTCCTCCTACAAGGACCTGCCGCTGTCGCTGTTCCAGATCCAGACCAAGTTCCGGGACGAGGCGCGGCCGCGGGCCGGCCTGCTGCGGGGCCGCGAGTTCGTGATGAAGGACTCCTACTCCTTCGATCTCGACGGCGAGGGCCTGCAGAAGGCCTACGACGCCCATCGTGACGCCTACATCAAGATCTTCGACCGGCTCGGTTTCGAGTACGCCATCGTGTCGGCGATGTCGGGCGCCATGGGCGGATCGGCCAGTGAGGAGTTCCTCGCCATCGGCGAGAACGGCGAGGACACCTTCGTCCGGTCGCCGGGCGGGTACGCCGCCAACGTTGAGGCCGTTCGCACGCCGGTACCCGAGCAGCGGCCCTACCAGGACGCTCCGGCTGCCCACGTCGAGGAGACCCCCGACACTGCGACCATCGAATCGCTGGTCGCTCTCGCCAACGAGCGGGTGGGCCGCACCGACCGGCCGTGGCAGGCCTGCGACACCTTGAAGAACGTGCTGCTGACCGTCCGCCATCCCGACGGGCACACCGAGCCGCTGGCCGTCGGCGTCCCCGGCGACCGGGAGGTCGACCTGAAGCGGCTCAACGCCCAGCTCGACCCGGCCGAGGCCGAGCCCTTCGGCGACGACGACTTCGCCAAGCATCCGGGACTGGTGAAGGGCTACATCGGCCCGCGGGCACTCGGCCTGGAGTCGATGACGGGGATCAGGTACCTGGTCGACCCGCGGGTCGTCGCCGGCACCCGATGGGTCACCGGTGCCGACGAGATGGGCAGGCACGTCTTCGACCTGGTCAGCGGTCGCGACTTCACCCCGGACGGCAGCATCGAGGCCGCCGAGATCCGCGACGGCGATCCGGCCCCGGACGGCTCCGGACCGCTGACTCTGCAGCGGGGCATGGAGATGGGCCACATCTTCCAGCTGGGCACCAAGTACGCCGAGGCGCTCGGCCTGAAGGTGCTGGACGACTCCGGCAGGCTGGTCACGGTCACCATGGGCTCCTACGGCATCGGCGTGTCCCGCGCGGTGGCCGCGGTCGCCGAGAACACCAGCGACGACAAGGGTCTGTGCTGGCCGCGGGAACTGGCGCCGTACGACCTGCAGCTGGTGATCGCCGGCAAGGCCGAGGAGATGGTCGCCGCCGCGACCGACCTCGCCGGCCGGCTCGACGAACACGGTGTCCGGGTGCTGCTGGACGACCGCCGGGCCAGCCCGGGCGTCAAGTTCGCCGATGCCGAACTGTTGGGGATGCCCACGATCGTGGTGGTCGGCAAAGGTCTGGCCGACGGTGTGATCGAACTGCGCGACCGCAGGTCCGGCGATCGCCGTAACGTCGAGATCGGCGAGGCCGTCGAGCAGATCGTCGCGGCTGTCCGTTCCTGATCATGGTGGTCCGGCCCGGCCGGTGATCACGTCGGCCAGCCCGCCCAGACGGCGATCCTCGGCGACCAGTCCAGGGTCCGGCGGCCGGTGCTGATCAAGGTCTCCAGGGCGGTACGTCGTTCCGACACGGTGACGGCCGTCGCCGTCCAGAGTCCGAGGTAGGGCAGCATCCGCTCCTCCATGCCGCTGATCAACGTCATCGCCGTGGGGGTGTCGGTCGGCTGGACGGGCAGCCGGTAGGTGGCCCGCGCCGCGGGCACCGACCGGCCCCGGTCGGTCAGTTCGAGCGACAGCCGATCCCGCAGCGCCCGGTAGCGGGACAGCTCGTCGGAAGCATCGGCCGCGGCGCTGCCCGACAGCTGGGCGGCGGCGGCCTGGATGCCGAAGATCATCGGGTGGCACTGGGCGACGACGTCGCGCACGGCCGTGCTCGCCCCGGGCAGGGCGACCGGCCCGCGGTGATCGTCAACGAGGGCGCCGGGATCCCGGCGCTGCGCGCAGGCGGTGGCGCAGAGCGCCGCCGCGGTGCTCAACGAGGCCCAGAGCAGCACCAGCCGCTGCGGCTGCACGTCGGAGCGGGTCGATTGCAGCGCCCGTGCCCGATGCTCCTCCACCAGCCGGGATTCCAGCTGCTGCAGGGTGGCGATCGCCGCCGCCGGCCGCCGCGGGACCGCAGAGGGAGTCGGCGACGCGACGCCGGTCGCCGCCGATGTCGGCCGGCTCGGTCGACGAAGACGGGTGTCGAGTGGGTCGTCGGAGGACAGCACGGCGGCGTGGATGTCGTGGGTGTCGCGGATCCGGGCCAGCAGCTGCCGGTCGGCCGTTCGCAGCTCGCCGGACCCGTGCAGGACTGCGGCGGCATACCGGGCCACCTGCAGCTCCTGGCGACGGGCGTCCACGACGCCCGGCAACGGCCGGGGCGACTGCGGACGCGCCCCCGACACCGTCGGTCGTGGGAAGGGATCCGTGCCGGAGCGACATCCGGCCAGGCCGACTGCGGCGGCGGCCGCCGACACCAGGACGGCCCGTCGGTCGAGGACCGGTCGGCCCGCTCCGGCCTTCGGGAGGGCGCGCCTGGTCATCGGGGCAACCTAGCGCACTGTGCGATGATGGCCTGCACAACTGCACGGCACAATCGGATCGAAGGACGACATGGTGACGCAGCTGCTGACCACCGGAGTCGGCGCGCCCGGGTGGGCGCAGGACGGAGCTCCGCAGTGAACGGCGAACAGATCGCGGCCGTCGTCGAGCCGATCCTCGGCCAGTTCGCCCTCGAGTTGGACGCGGTGGAGATCAGGCCCGCGGGCAGACGCAGCCTGGTCCGGGTCGTCGTCGACGGCGACGGTCCGCACGGCACCGGGCCGTCGTTGGACGACCTCGCCGAGGCCACCAAGGCGGTCTCCGCCGCCCTGGACACGGCCGAGGTGACCGGCGCCGGACCGTACACGCTGGAGGTCACCTCCCGCGGTGTCGGCCGACCGCTGGTGCTGCCGCGGCACTGGCGCCGCAACCACGATCGGCTGGTCCGGGTCACGCTGACCGACGAGGAGACCGTGACCGGTCGGATCCTGAGGTCCGACGAGGAAGCGGTGCTGCTGGATGTCGACGGCACCGAGCGCCGGATCGACTACGACACGGTGAGCGCCGCGTTCGTGCAGATCGAACTGAATCGCCGGCCCCGGCCAGCCGCACAGCCCGCGAAGGAGAACTGAGATGGACATCGACATCTCCGTCCTGCGACTGATGGAGCGGGAGAAGGAGATCTCGTTCGACCTGCTGGTCAACGCGATCGAGGAGGCGCTGTTGTCGGGGTATGAGAGGACGGCGCACGCCGTGCCCGGCTCCCGGGTGCAACTCGACCGCCGGACCGGTCACGTCCGCGTGCTGGCGCCGGAGTTGGACGCCGACGGCAACCGGATCGGCGAGTACGAGAACACCCCGGAGGGCTTCGGTCGGGTCGCCGCGGCGACCGCCCGGCAGGTGATCATGCAGCGTCTGCGTGACGCCGAGGACGAGCAGAAGTTCGGCCACTTCTCCGGTGTCGAAGGCGACATCGTCTCCGGCGTCGTCCAGCAGGGACCGGATGCGCGCACGGTGCTGGTCGATCTCGGCAAGATCGAGGCGATCATGCCGCAGGCCGAGCAGGTTCCCGGCGAGAACTACCGGCACGGGTCGCGGATCAGGGTCTACGTGGTGTCGGTCCGCAAGGAGAGTCGCGGCCCGCAGGTCGTGGTCTCGCGCACCCATCCCGGCCTGGTGGAACGCCTGTTCCGTCTCGAGGTGCCCGAGATCGCCGACGGCACCGTGGAGATCAAGGCGGTCGCCCGCGAGGCCGGTCATCGCAGCAAGATCGCGGTCCGCAGCACCAACCGTGACGTCAGCGCCAAGGGTGCCTGCATCGGTCCGATGGGCCAGCGGGTTCGTGCCGTCATGCACGAGCTGAACGAGGAGAAGATCGACATCGTCGACTATTCCGATGATCCGGCGACCTTCGTCGCGCAGGCGCTGTCCCCGGCCAAGGTGACCTCGGTCACCGTGGTGGACGAACGGGCCAGGGCCGCCCGGGTGGTCGTACCCGACTATCAACTCTCCTTGGCCATCGGCCGCGAGGGCCAGAACGCCCGGCTGGCGGCCCGGCTCACCGGCTGGCGCATCGACATCCGCTCCGACACCGCACCGGACGACAACTGATCAGTCACCCGCGGTGAGCTGACGCTCCCGGCCGGCACGGTCGGGCTCGTCGCCGTTGTGACCGTTGGGCTCGGGCCCGTCGCCGTTGTGACCGTTGGTCTCGGGGCCGTCCGGCTGGTGGTCGTCGACGTCGTGGCCGTTGTGGTGGTGGGCGGTCTCCTCGAGTTCGGCCCGCGTCGGCTTGGCGACGTCGGCGCCGAAGTACCAGCGGGTGAAGGGGGCCCGGGTCCGTTCCTTCAGGGACCCCTTCCGTTCCACGCCGTTGCGGTCGGTGCCGGCGCCGGGGCTGATCGGGATGTACTCGTGGTGGCTGGTGATGGTGTACGCGTCGCCCTGGGTGATCGGCTGGTGGGGTTCGGAGTAGCCGCCGTTGGGGGAGCGGTGGATGATGCCGGATTCCGATCCGTGCAGGACACGTTCCTTGGCCGAGCGTTGCAGGCCGATGCAGATCCGTTTGGTGATCATGAACGTGATGATCGGCATCAGGAAGATCGCCACCCGCAGCGTCCGGGTGATCGCGTTCAGGGACAGATGGAAGAACACCGCGATGATGTCATTGGCACCGCCGGTCATCAGGACGAGATAGACGCTGATCGCCGCGGCGCCGATGGCGGTCCGGTTCGGGGCGTTGCGGGGCCGGTCCAGCACGTGGTGTTCGACGTTGTCGCCGGTGACCCACTTCTCCAGGAACGGGTAGACCGCGATCGCGGCGGGCAGTGCCACGAAGCCCAGGATCGCGGGGATGAACACGTTCCACGACCAGGTCGTACCTCCGATGTGCCACTCCCAGTTGGGCATGATCCGCAAGGCGCCGTCGACGTATCCGATGTACCAGTCGGGCTGGGAGCCGGCACTGACCTCGGCCGGGTTGTACGGCCCGTAGTTCCAGACCGGGTTGATCTGGAAGAGGGCGGACATCAGGATGATCACGCCGAAGACGATGAAGAAGAAGCCGCCGGCCTTGGCGGTGTAGACGGGGAAGAACGGGTAGCCGACCACGTTCTTCTCGGTCCGGCCCGGGCCGGGGAACTGGGTGTGCTTCTGGTAGAAGACCAACACCAGGTGCACCGCCACCAGGGCGAGCAACAGGGCCGGGATCAGCAGGATGTGCAGCATGTACATCCGCGGCACCAGCAGGTCACCGGGATACTCCCCGCCCAGGAACCAGGTCTCCAGGTAACTTCCCACCAGCGGGATGGACTCCACGGCCCCGAAGATCACGCGGACGCCGACCCCGGAGAGGAGATCGTCCGGGATGGAATAGCCGAGGAAACCCTCGGTGGTGCCCAGCAGCAGCATGACGGCGCCGATCACCCAGTTGATCTCGCGAGGTTTGCGGAAGCCGCCGGTGAAGAAGATCCGCATGCAGTGGGTGAGCATGGCGGCGACGAAGAGCAGCGCGGCCCAGTGGTGGATCTGGCGGATCAGCAGGCCGCCACGGATGTCGAAGGAGATGTCGATGGTGGAGGCGTAGGCCTGCGACATCGACATGCCGCGCAGCAGTTGGTAGCTGCCGTTGTAGTCGATCTCACCCATGGACGGTTTGAACCAGAGGGTGAGGAACGTGCCGGTGAGCAGCAGGGTGACGAAGGAGTACAGGGCGATCTCGCCGAGCATGAACGACCAGTGGTCGGGGAAGATCTTGCGCAGGGTGAAGATCTCGGGCATCTTGCCCGACACGATCCCGGCGATGCCGGTGCGTTCGTCGGCCCAGCGGGCCGGGCCGGCCAGGAAGTTCATCACCGGACCACGCGGCCGCTGAGGCTGCTGCGCCGCAGTCGGCGCATCGGCACGGATCCGGGCGGACTTCGCCATGGCGGTTCCTTCCTGCTCCCACGACCCATCGGACTTCTCGGAGCCTAGCTAGAAAATCTAGCTAACACCAGGGTTGTGTCGGTCCGGGCCCCGAGTGCGCGCGCCGAGCCCGCGCCCTGAGCCTGTCGAAAGGCGCTGGCCGGGATTCGGCGCTGCTGGAAGTGGTGGTGCGTCAGCGGTCGTCGCCGGCCTGGGCCGCGTAGGAGCGGAGGATCCCGGTGGCGCGATCGAGGAAGGACAGCACGGCCGCGGAGTCCTCGGGGCTGAGGCTCTCGGCCAGTTCGCGGAAGCCGTCGTTGACCTCCCGCATGGTGTCGCGCACCTCGGCGCGGGCGTACGGGGTCGCGTGGATCAGGGTCCGGCGACGGTCGCCGGCGCTCTCGCTGCGATCGGCCGGGAGGCGTTCCATGTGGCCGGCGGCGACCATACGGTCGATCAGGGCGCTGGCCGACGCGGTGCGGATGCCCAGTCGGTCGGCCAGTTCGGCGGGGCTGATCCGCCCGTCGGAGGCGGTGACCAGATCCATCGCCTGGACGTCGGTGATCCGCAGCCCGAGCCGGCGGGCGGCAGCCGACTGCATCTCGCGAGCCGCCTGCAGCAGCCGGCGGACCGCCAGGCTGATGTCGCGCGGGTCGGCCGTGGTCACGGCTGGATCCTACCGTCGCTTTGAGCCCGGCTCCGGCCGTCCTCAGGCACGCGGGAGCGTTTCGGAGGTTGGGTACTCTGCGAGCTGGCTAGAAAATCTAGTGAAGTCCAGCGGGAGAGTGATGCCTCGTGCCAGGCCATGCCTTCAGTCGTCGACACCGGCGTCGGCCCCCAGACACCGCGGTCGTGACCGATGCGGCTCCGTCGGCCGGCTCGGAGATGCACCGGCGACAGATCCGGTACGCCGTCACGATGGCGTTCCGCACGGCCTGCTTCCTGGCCATGATCTGGGTGCCGGGGCCCGCGCGATGGCTGCTGCTCGGCGCTGCCGCGGTGCTGCCGTACATCGCCGTGATCGCGGCCAGCCAGGCCGATCGGCGCCGCCCCGAACCGCGCGGCGGACCCGACATCGTGCGACCCGCGATCGGTGACGGGCCGGTTCCCGGCCCGGACCGCAGCGGCGCAACGGCCGACGCGGACGGCACCGATCTGCGTGCGGATGATCCCTACGCCGGCCAACAGGAGGTCGGACTGCGAGAGGATGTGGCATGAGCAGTGACGATCCGGCCGGCGCCCAGCGGATCCTGGTCACCGGCGCGACCGGTTACGTCGGCGGCCGACTGGTCCCAGCCCTGCTGGATGCCGGCTACCGGGTGCGGGTGATGGCCCGGCACCCGGAGACGCTGGCGGACCGGTCCTGGGCCTCGCGGGTGGACGTCGTCCGCGGCGACGCCAACAGCCCCGCCGACACCGGCGCGGCGCTGGCCGGGATCGACATCGCCTACTACTTGATCCACGCCATGCAGTCCGGACCCCGGTTCGAGACCATCGACAGGGTCACCGCCCGCACCTTCGCCGAAGCAGCCGGGGCCAACGGGGTCCGACGGATCGTCTACCTCGGCGGGATGCACCCGAGCGGGGAGACACTGTCTCCGCACCTGGACTCGCGGCGGGAGGTCGGCGAGATCTTCCTGCAGTCAGGAGTTGCCTCCGTCGTGCTGAACGCCGCCGTGATCATCGGCTCGGGCAGCGCCTCCTTCGAGATGATGCGTTACCTGACCGAGCGGCTGCCGGTGATGGTCGCGCCCAGCTGGTTGGAGACCCGGATCCAGCCGATCGCGGTCCGCGACGTGCTCCGTTACCTGGTGGCGGTCGCGGGTCTGCCGCAGCAGCTGAACCGGAGCTTCGACATCGGCGGGCCGGAGATCCTCACCTACCGGCAGATGATCCAGCGCTACGCCAAGGTTGTCGGCCTGCCGCCACGCATCATCCGCACCCTGCCCGCACTCACGCCCTGGCTGGCGAGCCACTGGGTCGGCCTGGTGACGCCGGTGCCGGCCGCCATCGCCAAACCGCTGGTGCTCTCGCTGACCCACGAGGTGACGATGAAGGAACACGACCTGGAGGCCCTGGTCCCACCGCCCCCGGGTGGTCTCATCGGCTTCGACGACGCAGTCCGGCTGGCCCTGCAGAAGATCCGCGACTACGACGTCACCACGACCTGGTCCTCGGCGACCTACCGAGGCGCGCCCAGCGACCCGCTGCCGGACGACCCGCACTGGGCCGGCGGCGACCTGTACACCGACGAACGCGCCACCGTGGTCGAGGCCACCCCCGAACAGCTGTGGACGATCATCGAGGAGATCGGCGGTCGGGCCGGCTGGCACTCCTGGCGGCTGGGCTGGTTGGCGCGTGGGCTGCTGGACCGGTTGGTCGGCGGCCCGGGGCTGCGCCGCGGGCGGCGGCATCCGACCAAGCTCGAGACCGGCGACCCGCTGGACTGGTGGCGGGTGGAGAAGATCGTCCCGGGCCGGTTCCTGCGGCTCCGGGCCGAGATGCGACTGCCCGGTCTGGCATGGTTGGAGTTGATCAGCGAGACCGACGAGGACGGACGGACGGTGTTCCGGCAGCGCGCGCTCTACCACCCCCAGGGCCTTCTCGGACATGCCTACTGGTGGGCGGTGAGCCCGTTCCACGGCATCGTTTTCGGCGGCATGCAGCACAACATCGCCCGGTCGGCGGCCGAACAGCCACCGGTCACGGACTGACCGACATGGCCGGTACGGCGCCGCGGTGATGATCATGGACCATGCTCAGTACCTGTTACTGCTGGCGGGTTGCCTGCTGGTCACCCTGCCGTTGGAGCTCGTCCTCGGAGCGCGCGTCTACCGACACCCGGTCCGGCTGCTGATCGCCCTGGCGCCGGTCGTGATCATCTTCTCGGTGTGGGACGTCGTCGGAATCGTCCGTGATCACTGGCGGTACAACCCCCGCTTCGTCACCGGCGCCGAGATCCTCGGAGTCCTGCCCGTGGAGGAACTGGCGTTCTTCGTGGTGATCCCGATCTGTGGTCTGTTGGCCTACGGCGCGGTCGGCCGGATGCTGGACAGGCGGCGCCGCGGCCACAGCGATGCGGGGGAGCGCGGCGGTGCCTGAATACAGCCTGCTGACCATGATCAGCATCATTGCGGTGCTGCTGGCGGAACTGCTCCTGCTGCGGACCGGCATCCTGCGCACGGCTCGCTACTGGATCACCATGATCATCGTCTGGGCGTTCCAGATCCCGGTCGACGGCTGGCTGACGAAGCTGCCCGAGCCGATCGTCATCTACCGCCGCTCCGCGATGCTCGGGATCCGGTTCCCCTGGGACATACCCGTCGAAGACTTCGGATTCGGCTTCTCCATGGTCACACTGGCGATCATGGTGTGGGAGTACGCCGGTCGCCGCCGCAGCGCGGGCCGGCCCGAGTCCAGGACGCAGACCGCTGATCAGCAGGCATCTCGATGAGCACGGTGGAACGAGACGGTCGCTGGCGTCCGGGCCGGGACCGACTGGCGCAACGGCACCCGGGTCCGGACGGACTGCCGCGTCCGACTCGGCCACGTTCGGTGGTCGTCGTCGGCGGAGGCATCGCCGGGCTCGCGGCCGCGACCGGGCTGGTCGAGCGCGGGATCGACGTCACGCTGCTGGAACGCCAGCACCAGTTCGGCGGCCGGGTCCGGGCCTGGCCGGTACAGCATGGCGCCGACCGCGTCACCATGAGTCGCGGATTCCACGCGTTCTTCCGGCAGTACTACAACCTCCGCGCGCTGCTGCGGCGGGCCGACCCGGGATTGGAGCATCTGCGATCGCTGGAGGACTACCCCCTGACGCTGGCCGGAGGGCACACCGACTCGTTCCGGCGCATCCCGCGGACACCACCGTTGAGCGTGGCCGGCTTCGTGCTGACCAGCCCGAGCTTCCGCGCCGTCGACCTGGCGAAGGTGGACGTCGGCCGGTCGCTGGGGCTGCTCGACGTCGACTTCCCGCAGACCTTCATCGATCACGACGGCATCAGCGCCGCGGAGTTCCTGGACCGGCTGCGCTTTCCGGCGGGCGCCCGGCACCTGGCGCTGGAGGTCTTCGCCCGCAGTTTCTTCGCCGACCCGCGGGAATTCAGTGCCGGTGAGTTGATCGCCATGTTCCACACCTACTTCGTCGGCTCGGCGGAGGGCCTGCTCTTCGATGTGCCCGACGACGACTACGACACCGCCCTGTGGGCGCCGTTGGCCCGTCGGCTGCGCCGACAGGGTGCACGACTGCACCCGAGCACCACCGTCACCGGGCTCGACCTGACCGGCGACGGCGTGCGCGTACGTCATCGAACGGGCGGCTCTGAAGCGTCGGCGAGCGACGACCGGGAGGTGGTCGCCGACGCGGTGGTGCTGGCCCTGGACCCGTCCGGCCTGCGGGACCTGGTCGGGCGGCACACGCTCGGTGCACCGCCGGCCTGGGCCGCCCGCATCGGGCGGGTCCGTACCGCGCCGCCGTTCGCGGTCTGGCGGCTCTGGCTGGACCGCCCGGTGGCCGCCGACCGTCCGGCGTTCCTGGGCACCAGCGGCTACGGGCCCTTGGACAACGTCAGTGTGCTGGACCGGTTCGAGGCCGGCGCGGCCCGCTGGGCCGCCCGGACCGGCGGATCGGTGCTGGAACTGCACGCCTACGCCCTGCCCGACGGCGCCGACAGCGAAGCCGACGGTGTGCTGCGGCGTCGGCTGCGACGTGCGCTGGCCCAGGTCTACCCGGAGACAGCGGAGGCTGACGTGCTCGCCGAGGAGCTGCGGGTCGACGCCGACTGTGTCCTGGTCGACACGTCGTCGTGGGCGGATCGACCGACCGTCGACACCCCGGATCCGCGGCTGGTGCTGGCCGGCGACACGGTCCGCTGCGACGTCCCGGTGGCTCTGATGGAGCGGGCGGCAACCACCGGCTTCCAGGCTGCCAACGTGCTGCTCGCGGGTTGGGGGGTCCGGGGTCACGACCTGTGGACCGTGCCGACCTCGGCCCGACAGCAGTGGCCGGGCCGACTGCGGCGGCTGCTGGCGCACCGTCGGCGCTGACGACGCCAGGTGTGCCGTCCCGTCCGCCGTAGCCCGGCATCGCGGAGTTCCACCAAGATCTCTCCCGGGCACAAGAACTCCTTGTAGGGTCGGCGGCACAGGTCCGGTTGCCGCAGGACCGCAGCCTGCCGGAGGGAACGAATATGACCGGTCTACTGAAGTACGGGGTATGGACGGCTGGACTGGCTCTGGTGGCGGTCGGGGCCGCGGTGCCGACCGCGCACGCCGCGCCGCCCACCCGGATCAGCGACCACACGCTGGACATCGTCTGCACCGGCACCGCGGACGGCATCCGGGCGACGGTCCGGGCGTCGAGTTCCGAACTGGCCGGCACCAGCAGTTTCGTCGCACTCTCCGATGCCCGGACGGGCGACTTCGTCGGCTACGGATCGGCCGGCAGTGATTGGAACGCCGGTACGGTGCGGGCCGGCATCCCGGTGACCGACCGGGACGACCAGCCCGCCGGTGCCGTCTACTTCGCGGCCGCCTACAGCCCGGCCGGTGCCGCCCAGACCGTGTCGGACAGCTTCAACGACGGCAACATCCACGTCGCCGAGCAGCACAGCACGACGGTGTTCGCGATCACCGACCCGACACTGAGCTACGGCCGCACCACCTTCACCGACCTGCGTTGCGACGGCTCGATGGTCGACGGGTCGCTGTTCGTCACCAACCCCGCGGTCCACGTGTCCCGGTCGACCGGCCTGATGTACGAGTGCACCGCCGACAACCTCAGTTCCTGGTACATCGAGGGTCCGTTGGACGACCTGTTCGTCGATGTGGAGTACGCTGATGTGCCGCAGGGTCAGGCCAGCGGCATCATCGACTCCGGTCCGGGCTCGGACTGGACCGGCGAATTCCCGCTGCAGGTCGCCGACGAACCCACCGGCAGCGTCGCGGTCACCGCCAGTCTGGGCCGTGCCGGCCGGCCGCTGCACCTCACCGAGGGCAAGACCGGGATGCGCAACCATGCCCAGCTCACGCCGTACCCGTTCGGCATGACGATCGACGGGCCCGGCGCACCGGCGACCCTGTCCTGCACGCTCTACGACCTCCGGCTCACCTGGATGATGCCCAACCCGGCGGGCTGATCACCGAATGGACGACACCGGGCTGCACCGGAACCCGAGGCCCGGCAGCCGCTGCCGGGCCTCGGACCTCTCGGTCAGGAGTGCGGGACGTGCTCGTGGTCCTGGTGGGTGGCGGGTTCCAGTTGGAAGGTCGAATGCTCGACGCTGACGGCGAAGTGCTCGGCCACGCACGACTGGAGCTGATCGAGGATCTGCGGGGCGTGGCCGTCGGAGAAGCATTCATCGGTGACGGCGACGTGGGCGCTCAGCACGGTCAGCCCCGAGGAGATCTGCGAGACATGCAGATCGTGCACGTCCTGGACATGATCGACTTCCAGCAGGTGCCGGCGTACCCCGGACAGGTCCAGGCCGGCAGGTGTCGACTCCATCAGGACGCCGATCGTCTCCTTCAACAACGTGAAGGCACGCGGCAGGATCAGCAGCCCGATCAGGATGCCGGCCAGCGGGTCGGCCCGCTGCCAGCCTGTCGTCGCGATGACGACCGCGGCAACGATCACGCCCAGAGACCCCAACGCGTCGTTGAGCACCTCCAGGAACGCAGCCCGGAGATTGAAGCTGTGCGCCCGGCCACCGGCCAGCACCAGGATCGAGACCAGATTGCCGACCAGGCCGATGATCCCGAAGACCAACAGGCTGCCCGAACCGATCGCCGGTGGCGTGACCAGCCGGCGGATCCCTTCGACCAGCACGAACAGGCCGACGCCGAACAACACGGCGGCCTGCGCGGTTGCGGCAAGCACCTCGGCCCGGGCGAAGCCCCAGGTCCGCCGGTCCGTCGCCGGGCGCATGATCAGGTTCGCTGCCAGCAGGGCGATCGCCAACCCGCCGGCGTCGGTCAGCAGGTGCCCGGCATCCACCAGCAGGGCCAGCGAATCGGTGATCGCGGCGCCGATGACCTCCAGCACCAGGATCGTCGTGGTGATGGCGAACGCGACCGTCAGGCGTCGCCGGTTCTGCGCCAGCGGGGCGCCGTGGTTGTGTCCGTTCACGGGTACTACCGCCTGCAGCAGTCGGTCCGGGCCGGCTGGGAGCCGGCGGCCGGTTCGAGCACCGAGGTCGTGCAGCTGTCACCCCGCCAGGCCTCGAGCCCCTCCCGGACCGCGACGACGGAGTCCAGCCCACCTGACCGTGCCACCGTCAACAACACCCGTCCGTGTCGGCGTCAGGACAGCTGCGGTCCACCGCCACGGCGATCACGGCGTCGCGCAGATCGTCGAGGGCGTGGGCCAGCCGACTGTCGGCCAGCTCGTAGCGCACCCGGCGACCCATCGGGGTGGCCACCACCAGCCCGCAGTCGCGCAGGCAGGCCAGGTGATTCGACAGCCGCGTCCGGGAGACCCCCAACTGGTCGGCCAGATCGGCTGGGTAGGCCGGCGTCTCCCGCAACGCCTGCAGGAGGCGACACCGGAGCGGATCGGCCAGGGCCCGGCCGAACCGGACCAGGCCGTCGACGTCGTCGGCGAGTCGCAACATGCGGCCGACTGTACAGCCGATCCTGAATTCAGGCCAAGCTGGTCCGATTGCCGCACCGATCCGGCTACCCCGGCCGGGGAGGTCGTTAGCCGTCGCCCGACTGGGTACGCCACCGGCAAGGCCGTAGCGCCGCAGCCGTCGGAAAGGATGCCCGATGCCGATCAATCCGCTGATCAAGGATCGAAAGAGCCCCACGGTGCCCGCAGGCGCCCGGAAGCGGGGTTGGACGGCCCTGCTGGAGCAGGGAGCGAATCTGCTGCAGACCGACGCGCCGATGCGGGGATTCGACGTGTATGTCGTCGGTTTCCACTGTGCCAAGGGCGAACCCGAGTTCCAGATGGAGGCGCACCACTTCTGCCGCGTCGTCAACGACGACCTGCTGCAGTGCGTCCTGTTCGACGGCAACACCAAGGACGCCAATCTGATCGGCATCGAGTACATCGTCTCCGGCACCCTGTTCGAGACGCTGCCCGAGCAGGAGCAGGGCTACTGGCATCCGCACAACTTCGAGGTGCTGTCCGGCCAGTTGGTGGCTCCCGGACTGCCGGAGGCGGCCGAGAAGGCGTTGATGCATCACCTGCTCAACTCCTATGGCAAGACCTGGCACACCTGGCACACCTGCCCGCGGGGGGACCGGCCCGGGATGAGCCTGCCGTACGGCGATCCCAAGCTGATGTGGTCGTTCAACCGCGACGGCGAATGCGACGAGTCGATCAGGCAGGACCGTGACCGGACCATGGGTTTCGACACCGAGGCCAAACGCCGCGACCGGCAGTCCTTCCTGCCGGAGGCTCGACCGCAGGTCGGCGTCGATGACATGGCCGCCGACTTCCCGGGTTCGACCCCCGTCCCGGGCGTCGTCGATGTCCGGCACGCCTCCTGATCCGATGCAGCCGGCCCGGTGCGGACTCAGCCCGGGAACTCGCCGCGGCGGCGAAGCTCGTAGCGTCGCTCGGCGTAGGTGAGATCGTCGACCCACAGCCGCCGCGCGACGTGTCGCATCGCCGGGCGCAGCAGCGAGCCGACCCGGCGTGCGGCGACGAAACCGGGCCGGTCGGAGTGGGCCACCGTCACCTCGGTCATCACCGTCACCGGCTCGGCCGCGCCTGGTGCGGTCAGCGGTGTCGCGTGCGTCTCCACCACACTGCCCAGACCCTCGCCCTCGATGATCCGCATCACGATCGTGCGCCGGTCCGGGCAGACGAACTCCGCGCGGACCGGTACCCCGAAGCCGCGGCTGATCCGGAACGTGACGTCGACGATCAGGCGTTCCGGGGTGCTGACGCCCTCGTCTACGGTCAGATCGCTGAACGAGTACGGGTGGAACCACGCGCCGTGCCACGGATCGAGTCGGTTGGCGATGATGTCCTCCGGCTCGCACCGGCCACGACGGGTGATCGCCGCCACCACCGCCCGGTCCAACGGCGGGCGTTGCGGCACCACCGGAGCCGGCGTGGGACGCTCCGCCTCCGGCACACCGGCCGGCAACCGGCCACGGACGCCCGCCTCCGGGTCGACCGGCAGACCCGACGGGTCGTCCGGTGAGGCCGGGGCGACAGGCGGCACCAGCACCCACAGCAGGGCACCGTCGTCGTGGGCCCGGTACGGATGCCAGTTGGCATAGCCGTCGTCGCCCAGCATCAGGCCGTGCCAACGGCATACCAGCGTCCCGTCCAGCACCGGGCAGCCGTCCAACAGCGCCCCGAGGTGCGGACAGGAGCCGGGCCCGGCCCGCAGACTGCCGTCCGCGGCGCGCCACAGCACGACCTCCCGGCCGGCCACCGTCCGGGTCAGGCTGACCGACCGACCCAACTCCCGGCTGTCACCGACGACGTACCAACTGCCGGCCGGCCGGGCCAGGGCAAGCTCCAGTGCTCGGGCGATCCTGGGTGGCCGGGCATCCCGCCAGGTCGGTCGCAGCTCCGACAGCCCCGGCTGCGGCCGGCGGCTGATCGGGATCCGCGACCCGATCGTCGACCGGATCGTCGACCGGATCGTCGGCCGGTCGCCGGCGGGCAGCCGGTCGTCGGTCCGTCGCAGGGTCATATCGCCTCCTGTGGTCGCGGCCGGGGTGCCGAGCGGGGACCGGCCAGCAGGATCCGCGCCGCGGTCGCCGCCTTCACCGGGGTGGGGACGACGACGCGTCCGGAGAACACGTCGTAGTCGGCGCCCTCGATCCGGTCCAGGATCCTCGAGTAGAGCAGGTGCGCGGTCGCGACGCAGCGCGCCGACGCCCGCGGCAGCAGCGCGATGCCGGGAGCGGCCCGGTCGTACAACTCCCGGTTGCGGGCGATCTCGAACTGCATCAGCTGCCGCCACTGCGGCGTCACCCGCCGGGCGGCGACGTCGGCACCGAAGCGCTCGATGTCCTGCTGGGGCAGATAGATCCGGCCGCGGTCCAGGTCCTCGCCGACGTCGCGGAGGAAGTTGGTCAGTTGGAACGCCAGCCCCAGCGCGCGGGCCGGTTCCCGGGCGGCCGGCGACCGGGGTTGCAGCACCGGCAACATCATCTCCCCGATCACCGCGGCGGATCCCTCCATGTAGCCGCAGAGATCATCCCAGTCGGCGTACCGGCTGCGGGTCAGATCCATCGCCATGGCGTCGAAGAACCGGTCGAAGCACTCCATCGCGATGCGCTGATCGATCACCGTGTGCGCCACCGCAGCGAGCACCGGGTCGTCGGCACCACCGTCGACGGCTGCCCGGAATCGATCCCGGAACGCCTGCAGTTCGCGGGCCCGCCCGGCGTCGTCGAGGTCGGCCACATCGACGATGTCATCGGCCAGCCGGCACAGGGCGTACACGGCATGGACATGTCGGCGCTGTGAACGCGGCAGGATGGCGGCGCCCCAGTAGTAGGTCGTTCCGTGCCGCCAGGTCAACCGGGCACAGCGCCGATATCCCTGTCCCAGCAGTGAATCCTCGGTGTCGGACCTGGTCACGGCGCCTCCTGCAGCCGGTCGGCGGCTGCGGCCCGGCCACGCTCGGCGGTGGTGGTGCCGAGGTAGTCACCGACCCGGCGGGCGGCCAGCCCGCCGGACATGATCACCATCGGCACTCCCACGCCGGGGACCGTGGAGGATCCCGCGAAGTAGAGCCCGGGCACCCGCCGATCATGGATCCGCGGCCGGAAGGGGCCGGTCTGGCCGAAGGTGTGGGCCAGCGAGAACGGTGTGCCGTGCGCCAGGCCGCGGCGCTGCCAGTCCACCGGGGTGACCAGTTCCTCGGTGATCACCTCGGCGGGATAGCCGGACCGTTGCAGGAAGCCGTGCAACCGGTCACGCATCGGCCCGCGTTCGCGGTGCCAGTCCACCCGGCCGTCCAGATTGGGCACCGGCTCCAGTACGTAGAGGGTGCTGCAGCCCTCGGGGGCCATCTTGGGGGAGTGCATGCTGGGCACGGTGACCAGCCTCGACGGATCCGGCATCAGCTGGCCGCGGTCGAGCATCGCGTCGAACGCGTCCTCCCAGCTGTGCCCGAAGTGGATGTTGTGGTGACGGACCTCGGGGCCCGGCACACCGCGGACGCCGACGTGCCAGACCACGGCCGACGGGGCGTACCGGCCCTTACGCAGCACCCGCGGCGGGACCAGATCCGGCAGCAGCCGGGCGTAGGCCTCGGGCAGGTCCTGGGTGCAGACCACGGCGTCGGCCATCAGCGCGTCGTCGGCGGTGCGGACACCGGCGATCCGGCCGTCGTGGGCACGGATCAGTCCGGTGACGGTCTGGTCCAGCAGCACTGCGCCGCCGGCGTCGGAGACGGCTGCGGCCATGGCCCGGGGGACCGCATGCATGCCGCCCTCGGGGAACCAGACCCCGGCCACCGAATCCATGTAGCAGATCACCGCGTAGATGGCGAGGGCGTCCCGCGGCGACAGGCCGACGTAGAGGGCCTGGAAGCTGAGCAGCCGCTGCAGCCGCGGATCGGAGAACCGGCGGGCCACCGCAGATCCGAGCCGGCCGAAGCCGCCCATCGCGACGAGACGGGCCAGCGCCGTCGGCGACCGCAGCAGGTCGGCCGGGGTCCGGTAGTCGACGTTGATGAAGTGCGGCAGCTCCAGCCGGTACAGCCGGGTCAGCCAGTCCACGAAGCCGCGGTAGTTGCCGGCGTCGGCAGGCCCGCAGACCCGGGCGATCTCGGTGATCATCGCCTCGGTGTCGGCCCTGACGTCGAGGGTGCTGCCGTCGGCGAACCAGCCGCGGTAGGCGGGGTCGAGCCGGTGCAGCCGGACCCGGTCCGCCAGCCGGCTGCCGGCGGCCTGCATCGCCTCGTCGATCAGCTCCGGCATCGTCAACACCGTCGGCCCGGTGTCGAAGGTGAATCCGTCGCGGGTCATCCGGCCGGCGCGGCCGCCAACGTCGGGGCCGCGTTCCAGCACGGTGACCTGGTGTCCCTGACCGATCAGCCGGCAGGCGGCAGACAGCCCGGCCAGACCGGCCCCGATCACCGCGACCCGGCTCATCGGTCCCGCCAGGCGACCTGGTCGGCCAGCCGGAGCAGCAGCGGCACCGGACCGTCGTCGCTGTCGTCCGCGGAATCGAGTCGGTGCAGGGCAGTCACCGCCTGCCGGACATGGGATTCGATCATCGCCTCCACCTCGGCCCGGACACCGCACTGGTCGATCATCCGTTGCAGGTCGGTGACGTCGTCATCGCCGAGTCCGGCGGTGCCGATCCGCGACAGCAGGGCGCGGCCGGAGGGCGGCAGTCGTCGGTCGGCCAGCGCGATGATCACCGTCGGCTTGCCGGCGACCAGGTCGTCACCGCTGGGCTTCCCGGTCACCGCCGGATCGCCCCAGACCCCGAGGACGTCGTCACGAAGTGCGAACGCCGACCCGACCTCACGGCCGTACTCCGACAGCACCTCCAGCACCGAGGACGGGGCACCGGCCGCGACCGCTCCCAGTTCGAGTGGGCGTTGCACCGTGTAGGCGCCGGACTTCAACTGCGCCACCAGCAGGGCGCGCGCCGGGTCCCGGTGCCGGCCGGCCGCGCCGGCCAGATCGCGGACCTGACCGTTGATCAACTCGATCGTCATGGCGTGCCAGCGCTGTTGCAGCGCCGGCGCACACTGGGCGATCACCTGGTCGGCCTCGGCATGGGCGAGGTCGCCCAGCAGCACCGCCATGCTTTCGCCGAACCGTTCGGCCCGCCCGGCGCCGCCGACCCGGCGGTGGGCGCGGGCCAGATCGACATGGGCGGTGGGACGCCCACGCCGGGAGGACGACTCGTCCATCACGTCGTCGTGGATCAGCGCGAAGCTGTGCAACAGCTCCAAGGCCGCACTGAGCCGGAGCAGATCGGCATGCGACGGGCCGGTCGCGCGGCCCCCGGCGGCACGGAAACCGAGGTAGGCCAAGGTCGGTCGGAGGCGCTTGCCGCCGCCGTCGAGAAGGTCGGCGAGCAGGCGGGGCAGGTCGATCACCGGCGGCATGCTGCCCCGATCGGTGCCGGCGCCTGCCCCGGCGCTGCCCGTGAGCCGGCGCGCGGGCTCCTCCCAGGCCTCGCTGATCATGCCCAACCGCCGCCGCAGCAGGGCGTCGACCTGGCTCAGGTGGTCACGCACGGTGGCGGCCACCGCGACATCGGTGCGCGGCCTGCTGCCTGGAACGGTGCTGGCCTGCCAGGGACGTCCGTCAACCAACATCACACCGCATCCGATCCGGGCGGCGGCGCCAGCGCGTCGGCGCCCATGGTTTGCATCTGCTCGACCGCCCACGGGCTGAAGGCGTACGGCGCCATGCGCATCGCGGCGTACACCGCCGCCGGGTCCTGCCAGGTCGTTTCCATCACCTCGTCCGGATCGGGTGCCAGGGTGGGACGCCGGGTGAGCCACACCCCGAACACGGGGCACAACTCGTTCTCCACGATGCCCGAACTGTCGACCGCGCGGTAGGAAAAGTCGGACAACAGGCAGCCTGCGCCGCTCACCTGCAGGCCGAGCTCCTCGCCGACCCGGCGGCGGAGCGCCGCGGTGAGGTCCTCACCGGGTCGTGGATGGCCGCAGCAGGAGTTCGTCCAGACGCCCGGCCAGGTACGTTTGCCCAGCGCCCGTCGGGTCATCAGGACCGCGCCGTCGCCGTCGACGATCCAGCACGAGAAGGCCAGGTGTCGGGGCGTGTGCCGGCTGTGTACGGCGACCCGGTCGTACCGACCGGTGGGTCGACCGGAATCGTCGACCAGGACGACCTCGTCGGCTGCAGACGCCACCCGGACCTCGTCTCGTCGAAGTGTCGGCCGGGGACGTCCCGCGTCCCCGGGCGCTAGGAAATCTACCGTCATCGTCGCGGCCCCCGGAGCTCCGTCCGAACCATCCGGCGGTACCCGGGACGCGGCCGGCGACACCTGCCGGACCGCCGCACTCCGCCGTCCGCCGCCGGTTTCACCGGCTCCCCCGGGCCGCGAGGAACCGGTCGCGGCCTTCGGCCAGGTCGACGATCGGCGCCGGGTAGCCCAGCTGCCGGCGACGTCCGGTCGGCAGCCGCCACGGTTGGCCGATCTCGGACGACTCGTCCAGATCGGCCAGTTCCGGCACCCAGCGGCGGATGTAGGCGCCGTGCGGGGTCGTAGCGTTCAGTCTGCCGGACCGGGTTCAGCACCCGATTCGGCCGCGAGTCGGTGCCGGTGCCGGCAACCCATTGCCAGTTCAGGTTGTTGTTGGCCAGGTCCCCGTCCACCAGTGTGTCCAGGAAATACCGGGCGCCCAGCCGCCAATCGATGTACAGGGTCTTGGTCAGGAAGCTGGCGACCACCAGCCGGGCCCGGTTGTGCATCCAGCCGGTCGCGGCCAGCTCACGCATTCCCGCATCGACCAGGGGGTAACCGGTCTCGCCGGCCTTCCAGGCGTCCAGCGCCGAGTCGTCGTCGGCCCAGTCGTCCCCGCGCGGCCGGTAGTCCTGCCACGCCGCCCGCGGACGCGCGGCCAGCACTTGGGCGTGGAAATCACGCCAGGCCAGCTGCCGCAGGAAGGCGGCCGAGCCTCGACCGGGCCGGCGGGCTGCCTGGCCGGCCAGTTCGGTGGCGGACAGCTGCCCCAGATGCAGGTATGGCGACAGCCGCGACGTGGCGTCGGCGGCCAGGTCGTCGTGGCGGTCCTCGTAGTGGGTCAGCCCGTCGGCGAACCAGCAGTTGGCGCGTTTCCGCGCCTCGGTCTCACCGCCGCGCCACCCCGGTGTCGCCTCGCCCGGCGCGATCGGCGTGGACCGGACGCCGTCGGGCAGCCGGAGCCGCTCGGGTACCGGGACGACGCGCCGGCGGCCGACGTCGTGCCAACGCCGGAAGTAGGGGGTGAAGACGCTGAAGTGGTCCGAGCCGCTGGGGGCCACCGCGCCGGGCGGCTGGATGGTGGTCACACCGTCGTGCTCGATCAGCTCGCACCGCTGCCGGCGCAGGGCCGCATGCAGGCGCCTTCGCCGTGTGGCGGCATACCCGGACACGTCGGCGGCGATGTGGACCTCGGCCACCGCGTGCTGCTCCACCAGCCGGCCGATCTCGGTGACCGGATCGCCCTCGCGAAGCACCAGCCCGGCACCCAGCTGCTGCAGCGACCGGTCCAGGTCGGCCAGCCCCTGGTCCAGGAACCGCCGACGCGGCTCGCCGCTGAAACCGGCGGCAGCAATCCGGTCGTCCCGGACGAACACCGGCAGGACCCGGTCGGCCCGCGCCGCGGTCGCCAGCACCGGATTGTCGTGGACCCGCAGATCACGGGTGAACAACGCGATCGCGGTCAGATTGTCAGGCATCGGCACCCCCTTCGGCTCGACCATGCACGCTAGATTATCTAGCCGATCAAGCGAAGCGCGGACCGGTCGACACCGAGGTCTCGCCGGTGCAGTCGCCGGCCGACCCTCTACGATCACCGGGTGCCGCAACGCCCCGAGAAGACCGGAGAGGCCGTCACCCACACCGACGGGCAGATCGGCGTCGGCCGCGGCCACGAAGCCCGGACGGTGCGGCGCTGGCGGAACGCGATCGCCGTGGCGTTCGCGCTGGGCGGGGTCACGCTGTCCACCTGGGGACCCCGGCTGCCGGCGATCCGGTCGGCCCTCCATCTCGGCGACGGAAGTCTCGGACTGGTGCTGGCCGCGGTCACGGTGGGATCGATCGGCGGCCTGCTCGCTGCCGCACCCCTGCTGGCCCGGCTCGGGCCGCGGGTCGGCGTCGCCGCCACCCTCGGCCTGGTCGCCGCCGGTGTCGCGCTGCTCGGCATCGGCGCCGGCCTGCTGCACGCGGTGCCGCTCACCGCGATCGCCTTCGCTGCGATCGGCTGCGGCATCGGCGCGGTGGATGTGATGATCAATGTCGAGGGAGCCGCGGTCGAACGGGCGGCCGGTCGGACGCTGATGCCGTTGATGCACGCCGCCTGGTCCGCCGGCGCCGTGATCGGCTCCGCGATCGGCGCCGCCTGCGCCGCCCTGCACATCCCGTTCACCCACCAGTTCGCCTTCGAGGCGGTCCTGATCGCTGTCTCGGCCGTCGTCGCGAGCCGTGGGATCCCCACCCACCAGCCGGCCCCGGCCGCCGACCGAGCGCCGGTGCGGCAGCGGATCGGCGCCTGGCTGCGGGGCTGGACCGATCTGCGGCTGCTGACGATCGGTGTGGTGATGTTGGGTGTCGAACTGGGGGAGGGATCGGCGAACAACTGGCTCACCCTTGCCGTCCGCGACGGCCACCACCAGCCCGAGGCAGTGGCCGCCGCGTTCTTCACCGTCTTCGCCATCGCAGAGACGATCGCGCGGGCCGGCGGCGGGCCGCTGGTCGACCGGGTGGGCCGGGTCCGCGCGGTGCGGATCACCACCGGTCTCGGTGTGATCGGGCTGGCGGCGTTCATCCTCGGCGGACCGGCCTGGGTCGTCCTGGCCGGAGTGGTGTTGTGGGCCGTCGGGGTGTCGATGGGCTTTCCCCTCGGCATGTCGGCTGCTGCCGACAGCGGAACCAACCCGGCAGCCCGGGTCAGCGTGGTGGCCTCGATCGGCTACCTGGCCAACCTCGCTGGTCCTCCGGTGGTGGGTCTGTTCTCGGAGGCGGTCGGACTGCTGCCGGCGTTGACGGTGGTCATCGCCCTGCTCGTCGTCGGCTTCGTCGCTGCGGCAGCGTTGCGCCCGCGGCGCCGTGCCGCAGCCGGCGATCCCGTCCGGGGCTGACCGGCCGGGCCCGACCGCGCGCCTGCACCGGCGGCCTACACTGGGCACCGTGATCGCGGTCCGGACCTGTGTCGGGTGCCGCGGTCGGGACGACAAATCCAACCTGGTCCGGCTGACCGCCGTCGACGGTGCGGTCCGGGTCGATCCCCGCCGGACCGCTGCCGGACGTGGCGCCTACCTGCATCGGGACCGGGACTGTTGGGAACAAGCGCAGCGCAAGCGAGCGTTGTCACGGGTGCTGCGCACGCCGGCGGTGGACCGCGAGCAGCTGTTGGCCGCCTGGCAGCAGCTGATGGCCGACGCCGGGGGCGCTTAGGAGAATCCGACCCGGTTGACATAGAGTTTGTACCTGAATCCGTCCGCTTCGGCGGGCTGACGCATGCCCTGCCCCAGTTTGGGCGCAGGTCTGGAACCAGAAGGTGGGCTAACGCTCATGACCACTCGATGAGTACTGCTCAATGAGCACGCACAACAACTAACTGGTCCAAGAACGCACCCGCCTCGGCGGCCGGTGACCGGCTTGGACCGCACAAGGGAGAGTAGTGGCAAAGGTCCGAGTCTACGAGCTCGCGAAGGAGCTCGGAGTCACCAGTAAGGATGTCCTGAACACGCTGAAGGACATGGGCGAATTCGTCCGGTCGGCATCATCGACCATCGAAGCGCCCGTTGAACGCCGGCTGAAAGAGAAGCTGGCCAGCGCACCGGCCGGCCGACCGGGCAGGAAGACAGCTGCGAGGAAGGCCGTCCCGTCCGAGCCTGCGGCGACCGCCCAGGCGGAGGCGTCCAACGGTGCCGCACCGGCGGCGGCCGCACCCACCCCGGGCCCGACGGCCGGTACCGAACGACCCACCCCGGCCCCCGGCGTCCGGCCCGGAGCCCCGAAGCCCGGTGCCCCGACGCCCGGTCCGAACCAGGGTCGGCCGACCGCCGCGGGACCGGCGGCTGCGCCGACCCCGGCCAGCCCCGCTCCTGCCGAGGTCGACCCGGCCCCGGCTCGACCGGCCCCGCAGCCCGGTCCGGCCACGTCCCCGCGCCCCGAGCCGGTTGTCGAGGAGCCGGGCCGCAGCGACGGTGCGGCCCCGCGCCCCGGTTCGGTTCCGGGTCCCCGGCCGGCCAGTCCGGGTCCCCGTCCGGCGCCGACGTCTCGCGACGAGCAGAACCGTGGCCCGTCGCGGCCGGGACCGCGTCCCGGCGACAGGCGTCCCGACGGGCGCGCCGGCGAGGGACGGCCCGGTGACGGTCGACCCGACCAGGGACGCCCGGCCGCGCGTCGTGACGGCCAGCCCCAGCGCCCGCGTCCGGGTTCGACCGGTGGCCTGCCGGGCGGCGGTGCTGGCGCGCGTCCGCGTTCCAGCGGGCCCCGTCCGGGCAACAACCCGTTCTCGTCCTCCCAGGGCATGGGCACGGCCCGGCAGCGGCCCGAGGGCGCCCGCCCCGGCATCCCGCGGCCGCCGGCCGGTCGCGGCGCCGGTGGTCCCGGTGGCCCGCGTCCCGGCGGCGGTGGCCCCGGCATGCCGCGGCCGAACCCGGCGATGATGCCCCGGCAGAGCAACAGCCAGCTCGGCCAGGCTCCGGCCCGTGGCCGGGGCGGACCCGGCGGTGGCCGGGGACGTGGCGGTGCGCCGGGTCGCGGACCCGCCGGCGGCCCGCCCGCCGGTCGCGGCGGCCGCGGTGGTCGTGGCGGTACGCAGGGCGCCTTCGGACGCCCCGGTGGCCCGTCGCGGCGCGGACGCAAGTCCAAGAAGCAGCGCCGCCAGGAGTTCAACGAGATGGAGGCGCCGTCGATCGGCGGCGTGCGCGTCAAGCAGGGTGACGGCCAGAAGATCCGGCTCGCCCGGGGCGCCTCGCTGACCGACCTGGCGGAGAAGATCGGTGCCGACCCGGCAGCCCTGGTCCAGGTGCTCTTCCACCTGGGCGAGATGGTGACCGCGACGCAGTCGGTCGCCGAAGAGACCCTGCAGGTGATCGGCACCGAGCTCAACTACGACATCGAGGTCGTCTCGCCCGAGGACGAGGACCGCGAGCTGTTGGAGAGCTTCGACATCGAGTTCGGTGAGGACGAGGGCGGCGACGAGGATCTCGCGCCGCGCCCGCCGGTCGTCACCGTGATGGGTCACGTCGACCATGGCAAGACCAAGCTCCTGGACACCCTGCGCGAGAGCAATGTGGTGGCCGGTGAGGCCGGTGGCATCACCCAGAGCATCGGTGCCTACCAGGTCTCGACCGAGGTCGAGGACGCCGAACGGAAGATCACCTTCATCGACACCCCGGGTCACGAGGCGTTCACCGCCATGCGTGCCCGCGGTGCCAAGTCGACCGACATCGCCGTTCTGGTGGTGGCCGCCGACGACGGTGTGATGCCGCAGACGATCGAGGCGCTGAACCACGCCACGGCAGCCGACCTGCCGATCGTGGTGGCCGTCAACAAGATCGACAAGGAGGGTGCGGACCCGACCAAGGTGCGTGGCCAGCTCACCGAGTACGGCCTGGTCCCGGAGGAGTACGGCGGCGACACGATCTTCGTCGACGTCTCCGCGATCACCGGCCAGGGTCTGGACGACCTGCTCGAGGCGATCGTGCTGACCGCGGACGCAGCCCTGGACCTGCGGGCGAACCCGGACATGGATGCCCAGGGTGTGGCCATCGAGGCCCACCTGGACAAGGGCCGAGGCCCGGTCGCCACCGTGCTGGTCCAGCGCGGCACCCTGCACGTCGGTGATTCGATCGTCAACGGTCCGGCCCACGGCCGGGTCCGGGCGCTGCTGAACGACGCCGGACACAATGTCGACGAGGCGCCGCCCTCGATGCCGGTGCAGGTGTTGGGTCTGACCGCCGTTCCGGGTGCCGGCGACAGCTTCATCGTCGTCGACGACGACCGGACCGCCCGGCAGATCGCCGATCGGAGAGCCGCGCGGGCCCGGATGGCCGCCCAGGCCGCAGGGGCCCGTCGCCGCACCCTGGACCAGCTGTTCGAACAGCTGGAGAAGGGCGAGACCCAGGAGCTGCTGCTCATCCTCAAGGGCGACAGCTCGGGTTCGGTGGAGGCGCTGGAGGACGCGCTGTCCAAGATCGACGTCGGCGAGGAGGTGTCGCTGCGGGTGATCGACCGCGGTGTGGGCGCCATCACCGAGACCAACGTCAGCCTGGCCGCCGCGTCCAACGCCGTCATCATCGGCTACAACGTCCGGCCGCAGGGCAAGGCGACCGAGATGGCCGATCGGCAGGGCGTGGACATCCGCTACTACTCGGTGATCTACGCAGCGATCGACGAGATCGAGGCCGCCCTGAAGGGCATGCTGAAGCCGATCTACGAGGAGGCCCAGCTGGGCACCGCGGAGATCCGGGAGATCTTCCGGTCGTCGCGGGCGGGCATCATCGCCGGCTGTATGGTCACCAGCGGCGTGATGCGGCGTAACGCCAAGGCGCGATTGCTGCGCGACGGCGTGGTGGTGGCCGGTGAGACCAGCATCAACTCGCTGCGTCGGGAGAAGGACGACGCCACCGAGGTCCGCGAGGGCTACGAATGTGGTCTGACGTTGTCCAACTACTCCGACATCCGCACCGGCGACATCATCGAGACCTACGAGATGCGCGAGAAGCCGCGGGAGTGAGCAGACCGGCGGTACCCGGGCCCCGGTACTGACGTTCGCGTCGGCGCCGGGGCTCCGGCTTCCCGCCCGGCAGGCCCGCCGGTTTCGCCCGGCCGACCTGCCGGGCCACCGAACATGACGGCTTAGGAGATGGGGATGCCTTCGGCTCGGGTCCTGAGGTTGGCGGACCAGATCAAGGTGATCGTGGCGGAGATGCTGGAGCGGCGGATCAAGGATCCGCGGCTCGGGTTCGTCACCGTCACCGACGTGCGGCTGACCGGGGACACCCGGGAGGCGACGGTGTTCTACACGGTGTTCGGCGACGACTCCGATGCGGCGGGTACGGCGGTGGCGCTGCGGTCGGCGACCGGACTGATCCGGGCCCAGGTCGGCAAGCAGCTGGGGCTGCGGTTCGCGCCGACGGTGACGTTCGTCGCCGACGCCGTGCCGGAATCGGCCCGCCAGATCGACGATCTGCTGGCCGCCGCCCGGGCCAGTGACGACGAGGTGGCCCGGCGGGCTGCCGGAGCCGCGTACGCCGGCGAAGCGGACCCGTACAAGCATCCCGATGACGCCGAGGGTGAGTGATTCCCGGCCGGTCGTGCCCGGCGTCGCCGTCATCGACAAGCCGGCCGGCCTGACCTCACACCAGGTGGTCGGTCGGATCCGGCGGGCCGCGGGCACCCGCAAGGTCGGTCACGCCGGCACCCTCGACCCGATGGCCACCGGGGTCCTCGTCGTCGGCATCGATCGAGCCACCCGGCTGCTCGGCCACCTCGTGCTGACCGAGAAGGAGTATCTGGCCACCATCCGGCTGGGCATCTCGACCCTGACCGACGACGCCGACGGCGAGATCATCGAGCGGGCGGGCGCACCGGACCTCGACCAGGCCGCGATCAGCGCCGCCGTCGCCGGGCTGACCGGCGACATCCGGCAGGTGCCGTCGGCCGTCTCGGCGATCAAGGTCGACGGGGTCCGGTCCTATGCCCGGGTCCGCGCCGGCGACGAGGTCGCTCTTGCCGCCCGGCCGGTCACGGTCAGCCGCTTCGAGGTGCTGGCGCGGCGGCAGGCGGTCGTGGACCGGACCCCGGTCGTCGACCTGGATGTCGCCGTCAGCTGCTCGTCGGGCACCTACATCCGCGCGCTGGCCCGCGATCTCGGCGCCGCCCTGGGCGCCGGCGGCCACCTGACCCGGCTGCGCCGCACCCGGGTAGGACCGTTCAGCCAGGACGCCGCCCAGGACCTGGAGGCGGCCGACCGGCAGCTGGTGGTGACGCCGATGGCCGATGTGGTCCGCACCATCTTCCCGGTGGTCTGCGTCGATCCGACCCAGGCGGCCTGGGTCCGCAACGGCCGGCGGCTGTCACAACTGCAGCTCGGACCCGGCCTGACCGGCGTCTTCGGGCCCGACCAGGACTTCCTGGCGCTGTATCGGCCGGTGGGCTCCGACGCGGTTGCCGAGGCCGTTTTCGTCTGACCGTCCGACCGCCGTGACCGCCGCCGAGACGCCGGGAGCGCCGTGATTAACTGGGACGCCCGCGGAGAGGAGGGAAGCGTCGATGAACCAGGCCCGCGTCGTCGTGATCGGGAATTTCGACGGCGTCCACCGGGGACATCAGCAGCTCATCTCCGCCGCCCGTCGCCGGGCCGGCGACGGCATCGTCATCGCGGTGACGTTCTGGCCGCATCCGATGTCGGTGATCCGGCCGGACCGGACCCCGCTGTTGCTGACCGGTCTGGCCGAACGTGGGGAACTGCTGCGGGCTGCCGGCGTGGACCGGGTCGAGGTGGTCGAATTCGACAGCGTGGTTGCGGGCTGGCCGCCGGAACGCTTCGTCGATGAGGCGCTGCGTCCGCTGAGCCCCACCCTGATCATGGTGGGCGAGAACTTCCGGTTCGGTTTCCGTGCCGCCGGGGACGTCGCCCTCCTCACCAAGCTCGGGCAGGAGCCCGGCCCGGACGGGCCCGGCTTCGAGGTGGAGTCCCTCGGCCTGCACACCGTCGACGACGAGCCCTTCTCCTCCACCCGGATCCGTGCCGTCATCGCCGCCGGGGACGTCGCGGCGGCCCGCGCCCTGCTGGACCGGCCGTTCCGCGTCCGCGGCGTGGTGATCAAGGGCGCCCAGCGGGGCCGGGAGATGGGTTTTCCGACGGCCAATGTGCCGGTCCCCGACGGTCTGGTCGTCCCTGCCGACGGCGTCTACGCCGGATGGTTGACCCGACTGGACGGCGACCGCGCCGACCGACTGCCCGCGGCCATCTCCGTCGGCAGCAACCCCACCTTCGAGGGTGAGAACCGCCGGGTGGAGAGCTACGTGCTGGACCGGACCGATCTCGAGCTGTACGGGGTGGAGATCGCCGTCGACTTCGAACACCGGCTCCGCGGACAGATCAAGTACACCGGCATGGAGGCCCTCATCGAGCAGATGCGCCGCGACGTCGACCGGGCCCGCGCACTGCTGCAGGCCTGACACGTCCGGATCCTGTGCGGCGGCGTCGGTGTCCTGACCTTGTCGAAGGGCGCGCGCTCACCGAGGCTCAGGGTGCAAGGGTGGACCTGACCTCGGCCTGCCAGGCCTCGAACTCGGCACGCAGCCGGTCCACCAGGTCCGGCCGGTCCGCGGCCAGGTCGGTGCGCTCACCCGGATCGGTGCCGAGGTCGTACAGGCTGAGACCGTCGCCGGGCTCGCAGTGCTCGACCTGGCGCAGTCCGTCCGCCGAGGGGCTGGGGCCGTCCACCCAGCGCAACTTGTGATCGCCGGACCGGATCGCCCACTGGAAGCCGCAGTCCCAGAGCAGCCGGTCATGCCCGGCCGACGGATCCCCGGCCAGCAGTCCGGCCAGGTCGACGCCGTCGCAGGCATCGGTGACCTCCGCCGATGCTCCGGCGGCCGCAAGCAGGGTGGGGAACAGGTCCAGGGAACTGACCAGCCCGTTCCGGTCGGCGCCGCCGGACCAGCCGCCGGCGGGCCAGCGGATCAGGAACGGCACCCGGATCCCGCCCTCCCAGAGCGTGTACTTCGTCCCGGCCAAGCCGCCGTTGTCGGCATAGTTGCAGGTCGAGCCGCCGTTGTCGGTGAGGTAGACGACGATCGTGTTGTCGGACTGTGCGGTGGCCTGCAGCTGGTCCAGCAGCCGGCCGACGGCCGCGTCCATCAGCTCCAGCTGGGCGCGGTAGTAGTCCCGGCCGTGATCGAGATTCGGGCTGATCGCGCCGTCGTACCAGTCGGCGTAGCTGACCGCACCGTCGGTCCAGTCGGCGTGCACCGGCAGTCCGCGGCGTTGGAGCTCCTCGGCCGGCAGCTGCCAGCAGAAGTTGTGCACCGCGTTGAACGCCAGCATGCAGAAGTACGGCCGGTCGTCGTCCGCGGCGGTGAACGTCATGGCCCGGCCGGCCAACTCATCGGTGAGGAAGCCGTCCAACTCGACCGGGTCATCGCCCTGCAGCATCGGCTGCACACCCATCCGCCAGCCGGCCTCAGGTCCGTACTCCCGGGCCAACGCAGCCGAGTGGTGCAGGTAGTGCAACCGGCCCATCTGCTGGCCGGCCAGTCCGTAGTAGGTCTCGGCGAACCCGTGGTGGGGCGGGCAGGCGCGGTCACCGACCTCCTCGGGGCCGTAGTGCACCTTGCCGAAGTAGCCGGTGCGGTAGCCGAGCTCGACGAAACGTTCGGCGATCGTGGGCAGGTGGTCGGCGAACCGGGAACTGTCGAACCAGCGGGCACCCCAGCGGGCCTGGTGGGTGCCGTTGATGATCGCCGACCGCGACGGGGAACAGATCGGTGCGGTGACGTAGGCGGTCGGACAGGTCAGCCCGGACTCGGCCAGCCGGTCCAGGTGCGGGGTCCGGATCTGCGGGTCACCGCTGATCCGGCTGCGGTCGCCGTACCCGTGGTCGTCGGACAGGATGACGATGACATTCGGGCCCGGCACCCTCGGGCCCGGCACCCTCGGATCCGGCGCCTTCGGGCCCGGCCCGGTCGGCTGGTCAGTCATCTGCGGCCTGCCGGCTGTCGGACGCGGTCGGGACGTCGGCGCGGATCCCGGTCACCGTCACCCGCGCGGCGATCTCGCGGGCCCGGTCGGCCTGGAAGGCACCGGCGCCTGGACACAGGGCGTTGGCCGCCCCGCAGCCGACCGCCGCGCGCAGCGCTTCGTCATCCGACGCGCCGGCATCGGTCGCGGCCAGCCAGCCGCCCAGGAAGGCGTCGCCGCTGCCGACCGGATAGTGACCCGTCACATCGACCGGTAGCACGGCCCGTCGCAGGCTGCCGTCGGGCCCGCGGCGCACCGCTCCGGCCCGGCCGTCGGTAAGGATCACCGTGCCGCCGGTGCGGTCGGTGATCATTCCGGCCAACTCCGCCAGCTCCGCGCCCGCGCCGTCCCGGCCGAGGAGTTCGGCCGCCTCGGCGCGGTTGATCTTGACCAGGTCCGGGCCGACCGACAGCGCCGCGGCCAGGGCCGGGCCATGGGTGTCCACCGCCACCCGCAGCCCCGCGTCGTGGGCCGTCCGGATCAGCGCGGCGAAGGCATCGGCAGCCAATCCCTGCGGAGCGCTGCCGTTGACAGCCAGCCAACCGGCCCGGTCGGCCAAGCCGGCGGCCAGCACCGTGCGGAACTGCTGCCACACCTGCGCCGGGACGGCCGGCGCGTACGGGTAGATCTCGGTCAGGTCGCCGCGGTCGGCTGAGGCGATGGAGACGCAGGTCCGCGACTCGGCGGGGCTGGCAACCGCCCGGACCGCGATACCGGCCGCCAGCAGTTCCTGTTCCAGGAACCGGCCGGTCGCGCCCCCGAGCACGGCGACCGTGTCGACGCTGGCCCCCAGCGCGGCAGCCGCGCGGGCCAGGTTCAACGGCTTGCCCCCGGCGACCCGGTGGGTGGCGGTGGGCCGGTGGATCTCGCCCAGGCGCAGACTGTCGACCAGATACGTGATGTCCAGCGACGGGCTCAGCGCGGCGACCGTGATCACGGCCGTGAGCCTAGCCGTGCTGTCGCCGCACCCGGGACGTACCCGCCGGTCGAGGACGATTCGGCCTCGCCGGGGTGGCGCTGGTAGCCTGGACGGTGCCGTGAGACCGGCCGCGGAAGCCCAAGAGCTCCCAGTCACCCCGGGTGACGACTGCCGACCGGCAGACCGGGGGCGCCGCGCAACGGGAAACCGAGAGGAGAGTCAGTGTCGATCGACGCTGCGGAGAAGAAGAAGATCATCGAAGAGTACGCGACGTCCGAGGGTGACACGGGCTCGCCGGAGGTCCAGGTGGCCGTGCTCAGCCGCCGGATCGCTCATCTCACCGAGCATCTCAAGGAACACAAGCACGACCACCACAGCCGTCGTGGGCTGATGCTGCTCGTCGGCCAGCGACGCCGGCTGCTCAACTACATCGCCAAGAGCGACATCGAGCGGTACCGGTCGCTGATCGAGCGACTCGGCCTGCGTCGCTGATGCGCCCAGAGCGGCTCTCCACTCCCGGAGGGCCGCTCTTCTGGTATCTCCCGCCGCCCGGCGGGCACAAGTGAATGCACAACTGAACATCGCACAACCACCGCCGATTGCATCCCACGCATCGCTCGACCCGTGGTCCTCGGTCCTCGGTAGTGGTTCTCGGGAGGTTCGGCGGACTGATCGCCGGGACCGGCCCGCGAACCTCGATCGAAGACCGGACTCCACGCCCGTCGACGAAGGCGCGGGGACGGGCATCGCCCGTCAGACCAGTCCGTTCTGTGACTGGGACGCGCCCTGAGGCCCGGCACCCGGATCGACCGGGCCGGCCGGGAGTGTGGGTGCAATCGCACCACCAGGCCCCGAGATCTGGGGCAGTGAGAGAGGACATCCCGTGGAGGGACCAGGCATCAAGTCCACCGAGGCCGTGATCGACAACGGAGCCTTCGGTAAGCACACCATCCGCTTCGAGGCGGGCCGGCTGGCCCAGCAGGCCGCTGGATCGGCCACCGTCTACATCGACGACGACACCATGCTGCTGTCGGCGACCACCGCGCAGTCCAAGCCGCGCGACGCCATCGACTTCTTCCCGCTGACGGTCGACGTCGAGGAGAAGATGTACGCCGCGGGCCGGATCCCCGGCTCGTTCTTCCGACGCGAAGGCCGTCCGTCGGAGTCGGCCATCCTGACCTGCCGGCTGATCGACCGGCCGCTGCGCCCGCTGTTCGTCAAGGGGCTGCGCAACGAGGTCCAGGTCGTCATCACCGTGCTGTCGCTCAATCCCGACAAGCTGTACGACGTGGTCGCCATCAACGCGGCCTCGATGTCCACCCAGCTTGCCGGCCTACCGTTCTCCGGTCCGGTCGCCGGCGTCCGGATCGCCCTGATCGGCGACCAATGGGTCGGCTTCCCCGACAACTCCCAGCTGGAGGACGCCACCTTCGACATGGTCGTCGCCGGTCGGGTGCTGCCCGACGGCGATGTCGCGATAGCGATGGTCGAGGCCGAGTCCACCGAGTCCACCTGGGACCTGGTGCAGGCCGGCCGGACCGCCCCGACCGAAGAGGTCGTGGCCGAGGGTCTGGACGCGGCCAAGCCGTTCATCAAGGCGCTCTGCGACGCCCAGGCCGAGCTCGCCGCCCAGTTCCCGAAGGACACCGCGGAGTTCCCGATCTTCCGCGACTACTCCGACGACGTCTTCGCCGCGGTCGAGGCGCACGCCTCCGCCGAGCTGGACCGGCTCACCCAGATCGCCGGCAAGCACGAGCGCAACGAGGCGATGTCGGCGTACAAGGCGACCGTGGTCGGCGACCTCGGTGGCCAGTTCGCCGGCCGGGAGAAGGAGATCTCGGGAGCCTTCAGCGCGCTGATGAAGAAGATCGTCCGCAAGCGCGTGCTGCAGGACAAGGTCCGCATCGACGGCCGCGGGCTGGCCGACATCCGGACGCTGTCGGCCGAGGTCGGTGTGGTACCTCGGGTGCACGGTTCGGCGCTGTTCCAGCGTGGGGAGACCCAGATCCTGGGCATCTCCACGCTGAACATGCTCGGTATGGAACAGCGGCTGGACAACCTCGGTCCGGAGAAGACCAAGCGGTACATGCACAACTACAACATGCCGCCGTACTCCACCGGCGAGACCGGCCGCGTCGGCTCGCCGAAGCGGCGTGAGGTCGGCCACGGTGCGCTGGCCGAGCGGGCCGTGGTGCCGGTGCTGCCGACCCGCGAAGAGTTCCCGTACGCGATCCGGCAGGTCTCGGAGGCGCTGGGCTCCAACGGCTCGACCTCGATGGGGTCGGTCTGCGCCTCCACCCTGGCCCTGCTCAACGCCGGTGTGCCGCTGCGCGCCCCGGTCGCCGGCATCGCCATGGGGCTGATGAGTGAGGACGTCGACGGCCAGACCCACTACGTCACACTGACCGACATCCTCGGCGACGAGGACGCCATGGGCGATATGGACTTCAAGGTCGCCGGCACCCGCAACTTCGTCACCGCGCTGCAGTTGGACACCAAGCTCGACGGCATCCCGGCCGACGTGCTGGCCGGCGCGCTGAAGCAGGCCAAGGACGCCCGGCTGACCATCCTCGACGTGATGTCGGAGGCGATCAGCGTGCCGGACGAGATGAGCCTGTACGCCCCGCGGATCATCACCCTGAAGATCCCGGTGGACAAGATCGGCGAGGTGATCGGCCCCAAGGGCAAGGTGATCAACCAGATCCAGGACGACACCGGCGCCCAGATCAGCATCGAGGACGACGGCACCATCTACGTCGGTGCCGAGGAGGGGTCGGCCGCCGAGGCCGCCCGGTCCATGATCAACGCGATCGCCAACCCGACCATGCCGGAGCGGGGTGAGCGGTACCTCGGTACCGTCGTCAAGATCACCAACTTCGGCGCGTTCGTCTCGCTGCTGCCGGGCAAGGACGGTCTGCTGCACATCTCCAAGCTGCGTCCGCTGGCCGGCGGTTCGCGGGTGGAGAACGTGGAGGACGTCGTCAGCGTCGGCCAGAAGATCCAGGTGGAGATCTCCGACATCGACGACCGCGGCAAGCTGTCGCTGGTGCCGGTGCTGGAGGAGGCCGACAAGGCCGACAAGGCTGAGGCCGTGGAGGCCTGATCGGTCACCCGTTCGAGGTGGGGTCGGTGCGCCGGCCCCACCCGGCGGTGATCATCGACGATCGCCCATGACTCCAATCTCACGCTCTCGGACGGCCGCTCTGCCGTACCTCGGCGGCGAAGTCCGCCGCACGGTGCTGCCGAGCGGCCTTCGTGTCGTCACCGAGCAGATGCCCGGAGTGCACAGCTTCGCTGTCGGCTTCTTCGTCGGCGTCGGCTCGGTGCTGGAGACGCCGGAACGCAACGGCGCCTCGCACTTCCTCGAACACGTCCTGTTCAAGGGCACCCGCCGACGCCGGCCCGAGGAGATCTCGGCGGCCATCGAATCCGTCGGCGGCGACCTCAACGCCTACACCACCAAGGAATACACCTGCTTCTACGCGCGGGTGCTGTCCCGCGACGCCGACCTGGCGGTCGACGTGCTGGCCGACATGATCACCTCCTCGCGGATCCGCGCCGCCGATGTGCATGCCGAGCGGGCGGTGATCCTCGATGAGATCGCCATGCACGCCGACGATCCGGTCGAGTCGGTGCAGGAACTGGTCTCGGCCCGGCTGTTGCCCAGTCCCGGCCTCGGCTCGCCGGTGATCGGCACCGAGCAGAGCGTCACGGCGCTGTCCCGGGACCAGATCGTGCGGCACTGGCAGCGCAACTACCATCCGGGCTCGGTGGTGATCAGCGCGGCCGGTGACGTGGATCATGATCGACTCGTGGATCAGCTGTCCGGGCTGGAGGACTTCGGGACGCCGGCCGCGCGCAGGCGGCCGACGCCGGGCCGGACGGTGCCGAGCGGACCGGAGCTGCTGTTCGACCGGCGTCCGTTCGAGCAGAGCACCGTGTCCTACGCGTTCCCCGGGCCGGGCCTGTTCGATGCCGACCGGTTCCCGGCCGGGCTGCTCTCGGTCGTCCTCGGCGGCGGCATGTCGTCGCGGCTGTTCGTCGAGGTCCGCGAGCGTCGCGGCCTCGCCTACGCCATCGAGGCGGGGGAGACCAACTACAGCGACCAGGGGTTGTGGAGCGTCGACTGGCAGTGCTCACCCGACCGGGTCGCCGACATCCTCGACCTGGTGCGTGCCGAACTGGAGCGCATCGCCGCCGACGGCGTCGCCGAGGCCGAGGTCCAGCGCGCCAAGGGTCAGCTGCGAGGGCAGACCGTGCTGTCCTTCGAGAGTCCGCAGAGCCGGATGGGTCGACTCGGCACCGCCGAGACCACCGGCGACCAGCAGACGGTCTCCGACCTGCTGGACGCCTATGACCGGGTCAGTTCCGCCGACCTGCAGCAGATGGCCGCCCGGCTGTTGACCCAGCCCGCCGTGCTCGGCCTGGTCAGCTCCCGCCGCCCCACCAAGCGCCTGGAGCGCTCGATCAACCCCAGCTGACCTGCCGGAACCCGTCGAATGGGCCGACCGGCCCGCGTCCTGAGCTCGAAGCTCGGCTGAGCTCGTCGGGGAACCGCGCTTCAGAGGCGTCCCGATCCACGCCACCAGGACTGTTCTGTCAGAGGCCACGGTCTCGCCTGGCGGCCATGGGAGCGGCGTTGGAGCTGTGGGACAGCCAGAGCAGCCGGCTGCCGCGGCCGCGGCCTCTGTGCGGGCCGACGGGTCGCCGGCTGCCGGCCGCTCGAGCGCGCCGCGCTGTGCGCCGAGGATGATCCCGCCGACGGGATCCTGCACCGTTCACCGTCCTGGCGATGGCGGGGCAGGAGTCGGCGAGGTCCGGTGCGACGCACTCCGCGGCTCCGAGCCGGAGCAACTCCGCCCGGGACCCCGACGAGCCCCCCGGTGTCGGCGGATACGCTGGCCGGCAACATCGCGACGACGGGTCGGAGGAGGACTTGGTGATCAAGGTCGGCGTGTTCGGCGCCCACGGGCGGATGGGATCACAGACCTGCCGGGCGGTACGGGAGGCCGACGACTTGGACCTGGTCGCCGAGATCGGCTCCGGAGACGAGCGGGACGCCGCCGCCGAAGCCGACGTCATCGTCGATTTCACCCGGCCGGACGCCGTCATGGCCGGCCTGGACTGGTGCCTGGCCCGCGGCATCCACGCGGTCGTCGGAACCACCGGCTTCACCGCCGATCGACTGGACCGGCTGCGCGACCAGCTGACCGGCAGCCGCACCGGTGTGCTGATCGCGGCGAACTTCTCCATCGGCGCCGTGCTCATGATGCACTTCGCCCGGCAGGCCGCCGCCTTCTACGAGAGCGCGGAGATCGTCGAACTGCATCATCCGAACAAGGCCGACGCCCCCTCCGGTACGGCGATCGCCACCGCAGCCCGGATCGCCGAAGGCCGGGCCCGGGGCGGGCTCGGCGAGGTCCCGGATGCGACGGCACACCAGCTGGACGGCGCCCGCGGAGCGGTCGTCGAAGGCATCCATGTGCACGGCGTACGGCTGCGTGGCCTGGTGGCCCACCAGGAGGTGCTGTTCGGCGCCGAGGGCGAGACGCTCACGATCCGCCACGACTCGCTGGACCGGGCCTCCTTCATGCCCGGGGTGATCGCTGCGGTGCGGGCTGTCGGCGGCCGACCGGGGTTGACGGTCGGTATCGAGGACGTGCTGGGCATCGGCTGATGGGCGCATCCACACCGGTCAGCCCCGTCGACCCGCCGCGGCGTCGGCGTCGGCGGTGCTGGCCGCCGGTTCTGATCGCCCTGCTGGCCCTGCTGGCGGTCCTGGTCGTCGCCGACCGGGTCGCTCCCGGAATCGTCGCCGACGCGGTGGCGGTCCGCCTGCAGCAGCGGCTGCACACGCCCGACCGGCCGGACGTCCGGATCACCGGAGTTCCGTTCCTCACCCAGCTCGCGGCGGGACGGTACCGCCACGTCACCGTTCGGGCCGCGGATGTGCCGGTCGACGCTCCGGGCGGTGGACTCACCCTCCATCGGCTGTCGGTCGACCTCAGCGACGTCCAGCCGCTGCGCGGCGCCTCCAGTGCCCGGGTCGGTCGACTGACCGGGACGGCCACGGTCGCCTACCCGCAGCTGTCGAACGTCGTCGGCCAGACCGTCTCCTATGCCGGCACCAGCCGGGGACGCGGCCGGATCCGGCTCGGCGTCCACGTCGTGGGCAGCGATCTCGCCACCCTCTCCGGCATCCCGCAGTTGCAGCAGGGCGGGCGGCGACTGCGGCTGGTCGATCCGCGGATCGCACTGGCCGGCCGGCAACTGCCGACGAGTCTGGTGCAGGCACTGGTCGGCCGCTACTTCCATCCCGGGCTGCCCGCCCTGCCGGCGGGCCTGCGGCTCACCGGGGTTCGGGCGACCTCGGCCGGCATCCTGCTGACCGGCGGCGGGACCGATGTCGTCCTGGGTGGGTGAGGGCGCCCTGCGCCGCGTCAGCACGGGTCGGCTGCACCGGGATGAGGACGGGTCGGCTGCGCCGGGATCAGGACGGGTCGGCGGAGATGTCGGTGTGCAGCCGGATCTGCTTGATCCGATGGCTGCCGTCTTCGGTGCCGATCTCACGATGAGCGCCGTCGGGTTCCCAACCGGCCCCGGTCAGGAACCGGCGGGTGATGTCGTCGGTGCTGCTCAGCCACCAGTGGGCGTGGCTGAAGCCGTCGGCACGCAAGGTGTCGGCACAGGCGTTCAGCAGCCGGGAGCCGTGGCCGCTGCGCTGAGCCGGGCGGTCGACCACGAACTCGTCGATCGCCCCGTCGGCCTGCGGATCCGCATCCGCGTCCGGGCTGGGAACGGTGGCGGCGAAGCCCACCACCTGTTCCTCGCCGATGGCCACCAGGACCCGGAACCGGGCCTCCGGCGGACGCGTGATCGCCTGCTGCCAGGCCGCGACCATCACCTCCAGCGAGGCCTCAGCGAGCATCCGGTCGGCCAGCCCGGCCGGTAGCCGCTCGACCCAGCTGCGCCGTTGGATCGCGGCGATCGCCTCCGCCTCGAAGGCCCGCGCGAGGCGTACGGAGTCCGCGATCGGATGCTGGTGCTCGGTCACGCCAGGCGATGCTACCTGCCTGAGACGTCGCGCTCGGCGAGCCGGTGACCCCGTGCACCGAGCCGAGCCCGGAACCGACAACGCCGGCCGCCGAAGACATTACCGGGACTCGATTGTGATGCAGAACACAGCAATCGGGGCGGAAATCCGTCGGCGTTTCGGGCATGATAGTCAGCGAAGTCCGTGGTTACCTGAACCCCCGAGCAGGCAACCACGGACTTCTCTCATGCCCGGACCCGATAGGATTCTGCGGTGGCTGCGACCCAGTTGAAGACTCCGCCCCGGCTGAAGCCCGGAACGCTCCGGGTCATCCCCCTCGGAGGGCTCGGCGACATCGGCCGCAACATGGCGGCGCTGGAGATCGACGGGCGGTTGCTGCTGGTCGACTGCGGCGTGCTGTTCCCCGAGGACGACCATCCCGGCGTGGATCTGATCCTGCCCGGTTTCGATGCCATCGCCGACCGGCTCGACGACGTCGAGGGGCTGGTGCTGACCCACGGCCACGAGGACCACATCGGTGGTGTGCCGTACCTGCTGCGGCAGCGTGCGGACATCCCGCTGATCGGCTCCCGGCTGACGCTGGCGCTGGTGGCGGAGAAGGTGAAGGAACACCGGCTGTCGGGTGTACGACCCCGCCCGGTGGTCGAGGGTGATCGGCTCCAGTTCGGGCCCTTCGACCTGGAGTTCTTCGCGGTCAACCACTCCATTCCCGACGGACTGGCGGTGTTCGTCCGGACCGCCGCCGGCACGGTACTGCACACCGGCGACTTCAAGATGGACCAGCTGCCGCTGGACGGGCGGCTCACCGATCTGCGGGCCATGGCGCGGATCGGTGCCGAAGGTGTCGACCTGCTCATGGTCGACTCGACGAACGCCGAGATGCCGGGCTTCACCACCCACGAGATCGACATCCTGCCGGCCCTGCAGCGGGTCTTCGCCACCAGTTCGCAGCGCCTGATCGTCACCAGCTTCGCCTCCCACGTGCACCGGGTGCAGCAGGTGTTCGACACCGCCGTCGCCTATCGCCGGAAGGTGGCCTACGTCGGACGCTCGATGGTGCGCAACATGTCCGTCGCCCGCGATCTCGGCTACCTCAAGGTTCCCGACGACACCTTGATCGACCTGCGGCAGATCGACGACTACCGTCCCGACCAGGTCGTTCTCGTCTCCACCGGATCCCAGGGCGAGCCGCTGTCGGCGCTGGCCCGGATCGCCAACCGGGAACACCCGGCCATCCGACTGGAGCCCGGCGACACCGTGGTGATGGCCAGTTCGCTGGTGCCGGGTAACGAGACGGCAGTCTCGCGCGTCATCAACGGGCTGACCAAGCTCGGGGCGCGGGTCGTCCATCGCGGCAACGCGCTGGTGCACGTGTCCGGGCACGCCAGCGCCGGCGAACTGCTGTACGTCTACAACGTGCTCCGGCCGCGCAACGTGATGCCGGTGCACGGCGAACCCAAGCACCTGGTCGCCAATGCCGATCTGGCCGTGGCCACCGGCGTTCCGCGGGAGCGGACGATCCTGGCCGAGGACGGCACCGTGGTCGACCTGCGGGATCACCGCGCCTCGGTCGTCGGGCAGATCGAATGCGACTACATCTTCGTCGACGGCTCCACCGTGGGTGACATCAGCGAGAGTTCGCTGACCGATCGGCGGATCCTCGGCGAAGAGGGGTTCATCTCCGTCGTCGCGGTGGTCAACCTGCGCACCAAGCAGGTGCTCAGCGGCCCGGACATCATGGACCGCGGATTCCTGGAGGATCCCAACGTCTACGCCGACGTCCGGGAGCGGGTCCGGGTCGCCCTGACCGAAGCGCTGGAGGACGGCGTCGACGACGTCCACCGGCTGCAGCAGGTGATCCGCCGGCATGTGGGCCGCTGGGTCAGTGGAACCTACCGCCGGCGCCCGATGATCATCCCGGTCGTCGTCACCGTCTGACCCGGACGGTCCGATCCATCCCGTGGAATTCCCGCCCACTCCCGGTCGCCCGCTACGCTCAGGGCACAAGTCGATGCCGAATTGTGCCCACGAGTACCGCTGACCGGGGCACATCGATCCCGGAGGTACTGCGTTGCCCGACACCCTGCCGGCAGAGCACATCCAGCGCCGGCTCGCCAGCCAGCGCATGACCAGTTCCTACACCGAACTGTCCCGCCGAGTCCGGGAGCGCGGGCTGCTGCGCCGGGCCCGGGGCTGGTACGGCCTGATCTTCGCCGGCCTTTCCGTCGCGCTGGCTGCGGCGTTCGTCGGGATGGTCCTGTTGGGCGAGTCGTGGCTGCAGCTGCTCATCGCCGGCGCCCTGGGCGTCATCCTCACCCAGTTCGCCTTCCTCAGCCATGAGGCCGCGCACCGCCAGATCTTCGCCACCAACCGGACCAACGACCGGATCGGGCGGGTTCTCGGCGCCGGCCTGGTGGGCATCAGCTACTCCTGGTGGATGACCAAGCACACCCGCCACCACGCGAATCCGAACCGGATCGGCAAGGACCCCGACATCGAGGGGGAGGCGCTGGCCTTCTATGAGGAGAAGGCGCGGCCGCTGACCGGGATCAGGGCCCTCATCGCCCGGAAGCAGGGCTACCTGTTCTTCCCGATGCTGCCGCTGGAGGGCCTCAACCTGCACTACACCTCCGTCCGGTCCCTGCTTCGGCGCGGCCCGGTCGAGGGCCGCGGGTTGGAACTGGGGCTGCTGGCGGCCCGGTTCGCCGTCTACCTGACGCTGCTTTTCTGGCTGCTGCCGGTGGGCATGGCGTTCGCCTTCATCGGCGTCCAGGTCGGGGTGTTCGGCCTGTACATGGGGGCGACGTTCGCCCCGAACCACAAGGGCATGCCGATCATCCCCGCCGACGTGAAGCTGGACTTCCTCAGCCGGCAGGTGCTGACCTCCCGGAACATCGCCGGCCGGTTCTGGCCGACGTTGTTGATGGGCGGCCTGAACTACCAGGTCGAACACCACCTGTTCCCGTCGATGCCCCGCTTCCACCTGGCCCAGGCCCGACGCCTGGTGATCGAGCACTGCAAGGAACATGGCGTGCCCTACACCGAGGTGTCGCTGGGGCGGTCGTACGCCGCCGTCATCGGCTACCTGAACCGGGTCGGCCTCGCGGCCCGTGACCCGTTCGCCTGCCCGGTCGCGGGTCAACTCGGGCGCGACTGACACCGCCGGGCGCAGCCACGTCCCAGACCGTCCGTCCGCCCGCCGTCCCCGGGCAGCTGCGACCGGCCCGTGGACCCCTCCCCGGCATGATTCCGCCGTCGACCGGCCGTTCGGCGCCGTCCGGGCCGGTGGCCACCACCCGGCGGGCCGGGGGCGCCGGCGCGGCCGATGCCCGAGTCCGGAGGCTGTGACGAAGACGTGCTGAGGGTGAAGGTCACGCCGTCCGGGTTCCCGGCTGCGGGGTGCTCACCCGCTCCGGAGGGTCTCGTCGCGGGGCGCTCACTCGAGGAGCGCCCCGCGGATGCGGGCCGGTGAGGCACACAAAAAGGGGCCCACCGGCGGTGGGCCCCGAGGGGTGAGCAGGCGACCTTCCGGCCGCCGCTCAGCGGGTCAGCGGCTGACCTTGCCGGCCTTCAGGCACGAGGTGCAGACGTTGAGTCGCTTCGGGGTCCCGTTGACGACGGCGCGAACCCGCTGGATGTTGGGGTTCCAGCGCCGGATCGTCTTCTTCTTCGACCACGGCACGTTGTGGCCGAAGCTCGGTCCCTTGGCGCAGACATCACACACGGCAGCCACTGGAGTACTCCTGATGAGGTTGGTCGAACGTGTTCAGCGGCCCGGGCGTCCCCGGTCCACGCTGCCCCGGCTCGTACCGGGCAACCGCGCAAGCGTATCCGATACCGGCCGAGCATCGCGAATCCTGCGGCGACGAGCCGGTCGACGCGGCCGCACCGCCTCGGTGAGGAGTCACGAAGTTGTCGACACGCCGGGCAGATCGAGGCCGGGGTGACCTCTCGGCAGAAGGCGGCGGTGTGGGTGGGGCTGGTTAGGCTGCGGTGCTGTGAGCACGACGGTCAGCAAGTGGCGGACGGAGGCGTACGCGCGCCTGCACGACCGGCTGTCGACCGTGCTGGGGGACAAGACCGCCAAGGAGTTCGCCAAGCTGCGGCTGGAGACCGTCGGGGACCTGTTGCAGCACGTGCCGCGGCGGTACATGTCCGGCACCGAGCTGAGCGATCTGTCCGGGCTGACACCCGGCGAGGAGATCGCGGTGCTGGCGGAGGTGGCCGGCACCAGGGAGTTCGGCACCGGCCAGGACCACCGCGCACCCTCCCCGAGGGCCCGGCTGGAGGCCCGGATCACCGACGGCCGTGGCTATCTCACCCTGGCCTTCTTCGGTCGTCCCAAGCTGGTGGAGTACTGGCGCCAGCAGCTCAGCAAGGGCTCCCGCGGGATCTTCGCCGGCAAGGTCGGGGTGTTCAACAACCAGCTGCAGCTGAGCCATCCCGCCTTCGTCATGCTGGACGACTACGGCCACTACGCCGGCGGGACCCGGGCCAACTCCGTGCTCGCCGACGTCACCCGCACCGACCTGATCGGGATCTACCCGGCCACCGCCAAGCTGCGCACCTGGAACATCGCCGAATCGGTGAACCTGGTGCTGGACCACCTGGGCGAGGTGGCCGACCCGTTGCCCGACCGGATCCGCGAGCAGGCCGGTGTGCCGGTACTGACGGAGGCGTTCCGGGCCGTCCACCAGCCGCCGGACCGGGAGACGGCCGAACACGGCCTGGAACGGCTGCGGTTCGACGAGGCGTTCGCGATCGGCCTGACCATGTCCCACCGGCGGGCGGTGGCCCGTGCCGGCGGCTCGGTGCCCCGCCAACGTCGCAGCGGCGGCATCCTGGACGCCTTCGACGCCCGGCTGCCGTTCACGCTGACCGAGGGCCAGCAGGACATCTCGGTGCAGTTGTTCGACGACCTGGCCCAGCCCTACCCGATGCAGCGGCTGCTGCAGGGTGAGGTCGGCTCGGGCAAGACCGTGGTCGCGCTGCGGGCCATGCTCGCCGTCGTCGATGCCGGCGGCCAGGCCGCCTTCCTGGCTCCGACCGAGGTGCTCGCCACCCAGCACTACCGCACCGTCACCCGGATGCTCGGCGATCTCGGCGCGGGCGGCACCCTGGACGCCGCCGAGAACGCCACCCGGGTGGTGCTGCTCACCGGGTCGATGTCCGCGGCTCAGAAACGTGCGGCCCTGCTCGCCGCCGCCGACGGCGAGGCCGGCGTCGTCATCGGCACCCACGCGTTGCTGGCCGAACAGGTCCAGTTCGCCGACCTCGGCCTGGTCGTGGTCGACGAGCAGCACCGGTTCGGGGTCGAACAGCGGGCCGCGCTGGGCGCCAAGGCCGGCGTCCAACCGCATCTGCTGGTGATGACGGCCACCCCCATCCCGCGGACGGTCGCGATGACCAGCTTCGGGGACCTGGAGACGTCGGTGCTGCGTCAGGTGCCGGCCGGCCGGGCCGAGGTGTCCACCGTGGTGGTCGATACGGTGCGCCATCCCGGCTGGGTGCAGCGGGCCTGGCAGCGGATCGTGGAGGAGGTCGCCGCCGGCCGGCAGGCCTATATCGTCTGTTCGCGGATCTCCGCCCAGGACCGGACCGGCGCCGACGCCGACGGCTGGTCGGAGGCGCCCGACGACGACGGACAACAGCCCCAGCAGCCGCCGGTCGCGGTCGAGGAGCTGTACGACGAGCTCACCGGCGACGCCCTGTCCGGCGTCCGCGTCGGAATGCTGCACGGCCGGCTGGGCGCCGAGGAGAAGGAGGACACCATGCGCCGGTTCGCCGCAGGCGACGTCGACGTACTGGTGTCCACCACCGTCATCGAGGTCGGCGTGGACGTCCCGAACGCCGCCATGATGGTCATCTGCGACGCTGACCGCTTCGGCATCTCCCAGTTGCACCAGCTGCGCGGCCGGATCGGTCGCGGCCAACACCGCGGCGTCTGCCTGCTGCTGAGTTCCAGCGAACCCGGCAGCCAGGCCGCCGAACGGCTCGAGGCGGTGGCGGCCACCCGGGACGGCTTCGAGCTCGCCGAGGCCGACCTGCGGCTCCGGCGCGAAGGCGACGTCCTGGGCGCCGAACAATCCGGCCGCCGCTCCAGCCTGCGGCTGTTGCGGGTGCTCCGTGACGCCGACCTCATCGCCGCGGCCCGGGCGCTGGCCGACGACTGCGTCGACGCCGACCCGGGGCTGACCGATCCCGGCCTGGCCGACATCGTCGCCGGCGTCGAGGCCTCGGCCGCCGAATGGCTGGAGCGGTCGTGAGCCGGATCATCGCCGGCCGCTGTCGTGGGCGCCGGATCGCCACCCCGCCGGGCGCCCGCACCCGGCCGACCACCGACCGGGTCCGCGAAGCACTGTTCTCCGCGATCGCGTCCTGGGCGGGCACCGCCGGCGGCCCGGCTGAGGACGCGCTCGCCGGGCTGGCGTTCCTGGACCTCTACGCCGGATCCGGTGCCGTCGGGCTGGAGGCGGCCAGCCGGGGCGCGCCGGCAGTCCTGCTGGTCGAATCCGACCGCCGCACCGCACGGGTCATCGACGACAACGCCCGCGAACTCGGACTGCCCGTGACCGTACGCAACGGTCGGGCCGAGGACGTCGTGGCCCAGCCGCCGCCGGGCCGCTACGACGTCGCCTTCCTCGATCCGCCCTACCAGGAGAATTCAGCCGTCCTCGCTCGGCTGCTGCGGACCATGGTCGAGCAGGGCTGGCTGGCCGACGACGCGCTGGTGGTGCTGGAGCGGTCGGCGCGGACCGAACCGGTGGCCTGGCCACAGGACCCGGCCGACAGCTGGAGCCGCAGCTACGGCGAGACTGCGCTGCACTTCTGGCAGCGCTGAGGCATGCCGCGATCCCGACCGGCACTGGTGAAGGAAGGGCAGACACGATGAGGCGAGCGGCCTGTCCGGGCTCCTACGACCCGGTGACGCGGGGACATCTCGACGTGATCGTTCGTACCGCGGCCCTGTTCGACCAGGTGCACGTGCTGGTCGGCACCAACACCGCCAAGAGCGGCCTGTTCACCCCGGCCGAGCGGGTGCAGCTCCTGACCGAGGAACTGGCCGACCTGGACGGGGTCGAGGTGCACCTGCTGGACGGCCTGCTGGTCGATCACTGCCGGCGCAACGACATCGGCTGCGCGGTCAAGGGCATCCGGGTCGCCGCCGACTTCGACTACGAAACCCAGATGGCGCGGATGAACCAGGCGATGACCGGTCTGGAGACGCTCTTCCTGCCGGCCTCGCCGCAGTGGGCCCACGTCTCCTCCTCGCTGGTCCGCGACATCGCCCGGTTCGGCGGCGACTTCGACCAGTTCGTCACCCCACGGGTCGCCCAACGCACCCGGGCCAAGCTGCGGACCGACGCCCGCTGAGACCCGGCCGAACCGATGATCCTGCCCGGCGACTACATTCGCACCGACGGCCCGCCCCGGCGCCGGCGACCGAGGACCGGTCGGCGAGGACGGCCGGCTCGGACCGACACACCATGACCCGAGCAGAACCGGCCGCGGCCGGACCCGGAAAGGATGACGATGTCTGAGGAGCCGACCATCGAGGAGCGGCTGGCCGCGCTGCGTGAACTGATCGCCTCCGCCCGGTCGATGCCGATGTCGGCGTCCTGCGTGGTGAACCGGTCGGAGGTGCTGCAGTTGATCGACGACATCAGCGCCGGCCTGCCCACCGCACTCGAGGAGGCCCGCAGCGTCATCGCCGATCGGCAGGCCGCGGTGACCGACGGTGAGGCCCAGGCCGCCCGGATCGTCGCCGCGGCCCGCGAGCAGGCCCTGCAACAGTCCGGCCACAGCGAACAGGTGCGGGTGGCGCAGGAACGCGCCGTCCGGATCGTCGCCGAGGCCCAGGAGGAGGCCGAGGCGCTGCGGCGGGAGGCCGACCTCTTCATCGACTCCCGGATGGCCGGATTCGAGTCGGTGCTGGCCAAGACCAGCAGCCAGGTGCGAACCGCCCGCAAGCGGCTGGCCGAGCGCAGCGGCGCCGAGGAGCCGCCACGGCAGCGATCAACCGAACTGCCGTCCCTGGACTGACACCGGGTCGGGTCGCGACCTGAGCCTGAGCCAGTGTCGAAGGGCGCCGCCCGGGCTGGTTTGGCCACCCGTCACCCGCCCGCTAGAGTTGGTCGCCGGTCATGACGATGTCCTGACCGCTGCGCTGAAGGGGATGCTTGTGGAGTCGGCAGCTCACCCGCTGGACGCCCGATCCGATCTGGTGATCGACACCCATCAATTGGGCCGGGGCGCCGGGCGGATGATGCAGGTCCGGCGGACCGCGAAGGCGCCAGCGGACCTGGGGATCGATGTGATCGGGGTTCCCGAAGGCTCACCGGTGGAGTTCGATCTACGGCTCGAATCGGTCGTCGAGGGAGTGTTGGTGACCGGCACAGCCGAAGTCGAGCTGGCGGGGCAGTGCGTTCGCTGCCTGGCGGACCTGACCGATACCGAGGTCGTGGACTTCCAGGAGCTGTACGTCTATCCCGGCAACGAGACCGGTGACGCGGCGACCGAGGAAGAGATCCGGCACCTGGTCGGTGACCTGGTCGACCTGGAGCCGGTGCTGCGCGACGCCGTGGTACTGGACCTGCCGTTCCAGCCGCTGTGCCGGCCGGACTGCCGGGGCCTGTGCCCCGACTGCGGGGCGGATCTCAATGCGGATCCGGACCACCAGCACCAGGCCCCGATCGATCCCCGCTGGAGGGGGCTGCAGTCCTGGCCGAGCGAGGAGTCCTGACACCCCAGGACGTCAAGCACACACCGGGACCACGGGTCCCGGGCCGAGTACGAGGAGAGAACCGTGGCCGTTCCGAAGCGTCGGATGTCCCGCAGCAACACCCGGCACCGCCGGTCCCAGTGGAAGACGTCGGCTCCGTCGCTGGTCACCTGCGCCAACCCGGCCTGCCGCCAGAAGCACCTGCCCCACACCGCCTGCCCGGCCTGCGGCCAGTACGGTCCCCGCGGCGGCCGGCGCCAGGTGCTGGCCTCCTGATCCGCCGGCGCGGTGGCAGAGCCTGAGACCGTGGGTGCGTTCGACGTGCTCGCCGAACTCGGGATCGAGATCGACGCCGAGCTGATCGATCTCGCCCTGACCCACCGGTCGTACGCCTACGAACAGGGCGGGCTGCCGACCAACGAGCGACTGGAGTTCCTCGGAGACTCCGTCCTCGGACTGGTCGTCACCGAGCACCTGTACCTCACCCACCCGGACATGTCGGAGGGGCAGCTGGCCAAGTTGCGGGCCGCGGTGGTGAACTCGCGTGCCCTGGCCGCGGTCGCCCGCGGTCTGGACCTCGGGTCGCTGGTCAAGCTCGGCCGCGGTGAGGAGGCCACCGGAGGCCGGGACAAGTCCTCGATCCTGGCCGACACCACCGAGGCCGTCATCGGTGCCGTCTTCGTCCAGCACGGCGTCGAGGCCGCCCGGCGGTTCGTGCATCGTCTGTTCGACCCGCTGATCGTCCAGGTCGCCACCCTGGGCGCCGGTCTGGACTGGAAGACGAGTCTGCAGGAACTGTCGTCGCTGGAGGGCCACGGGTCGCCGCAGTACCTGGTCAGCGAGACCGGGCCCGATCACGACAAGACCTTCACCGCCGAGGTGTTGCTCGGCGAACACCGCTACGGCACCGGCGTCGGGCACAACAAGAAGGAAGCCGAGCAGCAGGCGGCCGCGATCGCGTTCGACGCGCTCCGCACCGACCTTCAGGATCCGGCCGCGGCCGACCACGCCGGAACTCCGAATGCGTTGACGACGGCGCCGGACGCCGATGCCGGAGCTCCCTGAGGTCGAGGTCGTTCGGCGCGGCCTGGCCGAGGCACTGACCGGCCGGCGGGTCGCCGTCGTCGACATCCTGCATCCTCGCCCGGTCCGTCGCCATCCCGCCGGCCCCGAGGATTTCGCCGCCACGCTGGTCGGACGCACCTTCACCCGACCGCGCCGGCGTGGCAAGTACCTGTGGCTGCCGTTCGCCGACGGTGACGCGGTGTTGGCCCATCTCGGCATGAGTGGCCAGTTCCGGATCGCCGACCCCGGGCTGCCGGACGCCCGCAACACCCGCATCCGCTTCGGTTTCACCGACGGCGGTCCCCAGGTCCGCTTCATCGACCAGCGGATGTTCGGCGGGCTGTCGCTGTCCCCGGGCGGTGCCGAACTGCCTGCCGAGATCGCCCACATCGGCCTGGACCCGTTCGACCCGGAGTTCAGCCCGGTGCTGGTCGCCGACCGGATCCGGCGCCGCCGGACCGGCATCAAGCGGGCCCTGCTGGACCAGACCGTCGTCTCCGGGATCGGCAACATCTACGCCGACGAGGCCCTCTGGCGGGCCCGGATCCACTACGCCCGCGCGACCGACGCGATGCCGCGGCGCCACATCGTCGACCTCCTCGGCGCCGTCGGTGCTGTGATGGCCGAGGCGCTCGGGCAGGGCGGCACCAGCTTCGACGCGCTCTACGTCAACGTCAACGGCAGCAGCGGCTACTTCGACCGGTCCCTGGACGTCTACGGCCGCGAAGGACTGCCCTGCCGGCGGTGCGGTCGGGCGATCCTGCGGGAGTCCTTCATGAACCGGTCCTCCTACCGTTGCCCCGGCTGTCAGCGGGTGCCACGGCATCCGCGGTGGTGACCGGCACGACCGCCGGCCGGACCCCGTTAGGTTGGTCGCCGTGAACGCGTTCTGGGACCGCTGGCGCAAGAAGCTGGCCCACGAGTCCGTACCCGCCGCCGCGTCCGGGAGCGGGCAGGGCGGCGGGCTCAGCCCGATGCTGCTGGACGAACTCCGGCAGACCCTCGCCCCGGTGATGCGGCCGTGCGCCGCGATCGAGTTGGCCGGGGCGGCCACCGAGGTCACCGGGAGCTATCTCACCGGCCACCCGTACCTGCCCGCCGGAGTGGACTGGCCCACCGGTCCGGCCGGTCCGCAGGTCTTCATCGGCCAGGTGAACTTCGCCGAGGTCGGAACGCTGCCGGGATTCCCGACCAGCGGCCTGCTGCAATGGTTCGTCGAGGCCGACGACACCTATGGCCTGACCTTCGACGACACTGCCGGGGTGGCCGGTTTCACCGCCCGCTGGTACCCCACCACCACCGCCGGCTCGGTCCGGCCGCCGGATGCGCCGACTCCCACCGCCACCCTGGACGACCTGCCGATCGAGTTCGTCGGTCCGACCGCGCTGCGGTTCCGGTCGGCGTCCAGTATCCCGGACTGGGACGACCTGCCCGAGCAGATCCGCTCCGACACGGTGTGGGAACGGATGGCGCTGGCGCTGGGGGAGAGTCGATCCGAACCCGGCTTCCTGTACGCCGAACATGTCCGCGGCGCTACGTCGCCGCTACCGGAGGTGCGCACCACCAGCAAGGTGGGCGGCTACGCCAGCTTCACCCAGGACGATCCCCGCGGCCAGGGCGGCTACCCCGCGGCCGACTCGGGCCGTTCGGAGCTGATCCTCGAGCTGGACTCCCTCGACGTCGGCGGCTGGGGCGACTCCGGCATCGCCCACCTGTTCGGCGACCCGGCCGCGCTGGCCGCCGGCGACACCGGCAGCCTCCGCTACCACTGGGACTGCATGTGAGGCAGCGAACACGCCCACCCGCACAGATCTGACCAGGAGCGGCCGCCGAGCCGCACTGTAGGCTCGAGCGATCGTGAGACGTCTCGGGCACTACATCTTCGTCCGACACCGCCACAACTGGGCCCAGCTCATCCGGTTCGGCATGGTCGGCGGTTCCGGCGCGCTCGTGAACATGCTGGTGGTGATTGCCATGAAGCGGATCGGGCCCGACTACAAGGCCGTCTTCTGGGACCTGCCGCTGACCGACTTCAACGTCCGCTGGTACCACGTCATCGTCACCGTGGCGTTCCTGGTCGCCAACTTCTGGAACTTCCTGATCAACCGGCGCTGGACGTTCCGGACCACCCGGCACTCGTCCTGGTACGCCGAGTATCCGCCGTTCCTGGCAGTCGGTGCCGTCGGCCAGGTCCTCAGCCTGGCCCTGGTCACCGCGCTGATCCACTCCGGCTCGCCGATCTCCCTGCCCGACAGCGTCTTCAACGACTCCAGCGGACTGCGGACCAAGCTCTACTGGGCCCAGCTGATCTCCATCGTGGTGGTCACCCCGGTGACCTTCGTGGTCAACAAGCTGTGGACCTTCTCCGCGGTCCGGCACGGGCGGCGCAGCCCACTGGTGGCCATCGACGGCGAACCCGAAACCGTGTCGCCGGCCTCACCGCCCGGCCCCGAGCCGAGCCTGCCGGTCGGTTCCTCGCGGCGGAGCCCGGCTGCGGCCGACCGCGCACCGGACCGCCGCGCCGGCTGACCCGGCGCGTTGCCGGAGCCCCGTCCGCGCCGGCCGATACAGTGAAACGGCCTTCCCAGCGGCTGCCTGCCCCGGCGGCCGTCCGGCCACCAGCAGCACCGCACCGAGCCCGCACCCGGGACCCGGCGAGGCACAGGAACGACAAGGGGAGCGCGTGTACCTGAAGAGCCTGACCGTCAAGGGCTTCAAGTCCTTCGCCTCGGCCACCACGCTGAACTTCGAACCCGGCATCACCTGTGTCGTGGGTCCCAACGGCTCCGGCAAGTCCAATGTCGTTGACGCGCTGAGCTGGGTGATGGGTGAGCAGGGCGTCAAGTCGCTGCGCGGCGGCAAGATGGAGGATGTCATCTTCGCCGGCACCTCCGGCCGGGCCCCGCTGGGCCGTGCCGAGGTCGTCCTGACCATCGACAACTCCGACGGTGCACTGCCGATCGAGTACGCCGAGGTCACCATCAGCCGGACCATGTTCCGCAACGGCGGCTCCGACTACGAGATCAACGGCGCCAAGGCGCGCCTGCTCGACGTGCAGGAACTGCTCAGCGACTCCGGCATCGGGCGGGAGATGCACGTCATCGTCGGCCAGGGCCAGCTGGACACCATCCTGCAGGCCACCCCGGAGATGCGCCGCGGCTTCATCGAGGAGGCCGCCGGCGTACTCAAGCACCGCAAGCGGAAGGAGAAGGCGCTCCGCAAGCTCGATGCCACCCAGACCAACGTCAACCGGCTCAACGACCTGGTCGCCGAGGTCCGCCGCCAACTCAAGCCGCTGGGCCGGCAGGCCGAGGTGGCGCGCAGGGCGGCGGTCATCCAGGCCGAGGCCCGTGACGCCCGTTCCCGGCTGCTCGCCGACGACCTGGTGCAGGCCAGCCTGTCGCTGGAACACGACCGCGCCGACGAGGCGCAGCTGAAACAGCGCCGGCAGGCACTCCAGGCGCGGCTGGAGACCGCCCGCGCCGCCGAGGTCGAGGCCGAGCAGACCGTCCGTCGGCAGGTGCCGAGGCTCAACGCCAGCCAGGACGTCTGGTACTCCCTGGCCTCGCTGCGGGAACGGGTCGCCTCCACCGTCTCCATCGCCGCCGAACGCGTCCGCAACGCGCGCAACGACCCCGGTGAAGAGCGCCGGGGTCGGGACCCGGAGGACATGGAGGCCGAGGCCGAACGGGTCCAGCAGCAGGAGGACGCGCTGGCCGACGACGTGCAGCAGAAGACCGCGGCGCTGCAGCAGGCGACCGAACGCCGCAGCGCCACCGAGGGTGCCCACGCCGCGGAGGAGAAGCGGCTGGCCGGCCTGGTCCGAGCCGCCGCCGACCGGCGGGAAGGATTGGCCCGGCTGCACGGCCAGGTCAACTCGATGCGCAGCCGGGGTGAGGCCGCGGCCGAGGAGATCGGTCGGCTGACCACCGCCCTGCAGCAGGCCGAGGAACGTGCCGAACTGGCCGCGCGCGAGTTCACCGCACTGGAGACCAAGGTCGCCTCCCTCGACGACGGCGAATCCGATCTCGACGCCGAGCACGAGACCGCCTCCACCCGCTCGGAGCAGGTGGAGACTGAACTGGCCGAGGTCCGCAGCCGCAGAGCCGAGGCAGGTTCGCACCGGGCCGCCCTGGCCGCCCGGGTGGAGGCCCTGCAGCTCGGTCTGCAGCGCAAGGACGGCGCCGCGGCGCTGCTGGCCGCCGGGGACCGCATCAACGACCTGCTCGGCACCGTCGCGGCCCTGCTCACGGTGGAGCCCGGCTACGAGGCCGCCGTCTCGGCGGCCCTCGGTGCCGCCGCCGACGCGGTCGCGGTCGCCGGACCGGATGCCGCAGTGTCCGCCTTCGAACACCTCCGCGCCGAGGACCTCGGCCGCGCCGGCCTGCTGTTGGCCGGCGGGCCGCAGATCGAGGGTCCGGCCGACTGGCCGGCCCTGCCCACCGGCGCCAGGTACGCCGCCGAGACGGTCAGCTGCCGCGAGGATCTGCGCGCGTCGGTGCATCGGCTGCTGCGCAAGGTTGCCGTCACCGACGACCTGGCCACCGCTCGCAAGCTGATCGACGCCGTACCCGACGTCATCGCCGTGACCCGGGACGCCGACCTGATGTCGGCCCATTTCGCCGCCGGCGGTTCCAGCGCCCAGCCCAGTCTGATCGAGGTCCAGGCCGCGGTCGACGACGCCGAGGAGAGGCTCGCCGCCGTCAGCCACGACTGCGAACGGCTCACCTTCGCCGAGGCCGACCTGGCCGAACGCCACGCCGAGGCCCGCCGGCAGGTCGAGTACGCCCTGGCCCGCCTGCACGAGTCCGACGCCCAGATGGCCGCCCTCGCCGAGGAACTCGGTCAGCTCAACTCCGCCGCGCGGTCGTCGCGGGACGAGGCGGACCGACTGCAGCGCTCGATCACCGAGGCCGAACGGGCCCGGGCGGAGACCGCGACCCGGCTCGCGGAACTCCAGGCCCGGCTGGAGGCGGCCTCGGCCGAGGAGTCCGACGAGGACCCCGATCCGGCCGAACGCGACCGGCTGGCCGAGGAGGCCCGGCAGGCCCGGGCCGCGGAGATGGAGGCCCGGCTCGGTCTGCGCACCGTGGAGGAGCGGGCCCGGGCGCTGTCCGGGCGCGCCGACGCGCTGCGTCGGGCCGCCGAGAACGAACGTGCCGCCCGGGCCCGCGCGCAGGCGCGTCGGGAGCGGATGCAGCGGGAGGCACGGACGGCCGCCGCCGTCCAGCAGGCCGCGAGCTACCTGGCCGCACGGGTCGAGGAGTCGATAGCCGCCGCCGCCGAGGAACGACAGCGGGCCGAGGCCGACCGCGTCGAGGCGGAGGAGAGCCTGACCGGCGCCCGGCACGCCGTCCGTGAGCTTGCTGCCGAGCTGGAAACCCTGGTGGACACGGTGCATCGCGACGAGGTCGCCCGCGCCGAACGCCGGATGCGGCTGGGGGCGCTGGCCGAGAAGGCGATGAACGAGCTCGGTGTCGACGCCGACAGTCTGATGCGCGACTACGGCCCCGAGGTCGGGGTACCGGTGCTGACCGACGCCGACGGCAACGCCCTCGACCTGGAGGCCATGCCCGAGGAGGAACGGCCGCAACCCGTGCCCTACGTCCGGGAGGACCAGGCCAAGCGGCTCCGCAAGGCCGAGCGGGCGCTGAACCAGCTGGGCCGGATCAATCCGCTGGCGCTGGAGGAGTTTGCGGCGATGGAGGAGCGGCACGCCTTCCTGGCCGAGCAGGCCGAGGACCTGCGCAAGACCCGGGCCGACCTGATGGACATCATCGCCGATGTCGATGCGCGGGTGGAACAGGTGTTCGCCGAGGCGTACGCCGACGTGGAGAGGGCCTTCGCCCGGGTGTTCGAGCGGCTGTTCCCCGGCGGCGAGGGCCGACTGGTGCTGACCGAGCCCGGCAACTGGCTGACGACCGGGGTGGACGTCGAGGCCCGCCCGGCCGGCAAGAAGGTGAAGCGGCTGTCCCTGCTGTCGGGGGGAGAGCGGTCCCTGGTGGCGGTCGCGTTCCTGGTGTCGCTGTTCATCGCCAGACCGAGCCCGTTCTACATCCTGGACGAGGTCGAGGCCGCCCTCGACGACACCAACCTGGGCCGGTTGCTGGAGATCTATGAGGAGTTGCGGGAGAACTCCCAGCTGCTGGTGATCACCCACCACAAGCGGACCATGGAGGTCGCCGATGCGCTCTACGGGGTGACGATGCGCGGTGACGGCGTGTCGGCGGTGATCAGCCAGCGGCTGCGGGAACAGGAGTCGGTCGCCTGACCCCGGCACCGGCCGGCCGCCCGGCGACGCGATCGTTCACCAAAACGTGACCGACACGGCAGCTCGAGATGGCCGGATCCCTAGGTGTCCCTCAGCTTCGGCTGGAACAATCCCAGACAGACCGGCGGACCGATGACCATTCGGCCGGCCGGCGCAACGGCAGTCTCTTCCCCGATGTTGCCGAGCTGTCCTCATCGACTGTCTGAAAGGCGTCACCCGTGATCGTCTATCTCGTCGCCATGATCGCGATCCTTGCCGTTGCCGCGGCCGTCGTCGGGCTGGTCCTGATCGGCATGGAGGGTCGCGGCCGCACCCGGCTGCCGCGGATCGCCGACAAGTTGACCCGAGCGGCCCAGCATCTGAACGGAGAGGTGGAGCCGCCGGAGGCGTTCACCCGGGTGATGGAGCGGCGCGCCGCCGAACGGCGCCACCGCGAGCGCGTTCATGCCGGCCACTGAGGTCGCCACCTCGTGTCCGTGTCGGAAATACGTTGACGCTTCGTGACCTGGCGCGGCGATCTGCTGCGATGTCGTCGGATCGCGGGACCCGGCCCGCGCACCTCCTCCGCCTTGCAGCTCACCACTTCATGCCCTGAATCGTTCAACGTATTTCCGACGCACGACACCAGCCGGCTGTGGCCGTCGCGTCCACGGGTGTGAGTGTGCAGCCGCGGCCCTGGTCACACCGCTGCCGATTGTGCGGATCCGGAGCGGACCGCTACCGCCACGGGCGCTGTCACTCCCGTCGTCAGCCGCCTGGACGGATGATCCCGCCCTGGCCCTAGGACGGGCACGGCTGCTGGCTGAGCTCGCGGTAGGCATCCGGATGGGTGAACCCGTCCGGTGTACGCAGACCGGCGGAACCACGTCCGAACGCCCGGTCCGCGAACCCGGCCACCACCGCAGACGTGACCGTGAGGGCTCGGGAACCGTCGATCCGGCCCAGTCCCAGGAACCGACGCAACGGCGCCGCGAGGTAGTAGGCGCCATAGTCGGTGAAGTTGAAGTGGTGCGCCCCGGAGATGACCAGACAGGTCGTGGGGGCGTCGGTGTGGTGCAGCAGCGCTCGTGCCGCCGCGACATCGTCACCATTGTCGGTCGCCCGGGCGGCACACCGTCCGGTGATGCAGGAGTCGTCCGATCCGAGCAGCAGGACGGGATGCGGGACGCCGGTGCGCAGGACCGTCCCGAACTGCGTGCCGTCGAGGTCGGCTGCACCGCGGCACGCGTGATCCTGCGAACAGGCCTGCAGGGCCGCGGCCCCGCCGAACGAATGCCCGAGGTAGAGCGTCCCGTCGCGCAGACGGTGCTCCAGCCACGGGACCGCGGCGTTGTGCAGCGCCCGTGAAGTCGCCAGCGCGTCGGCGGCCCAGATCTGCACCAGCCGGTCCGCCTCGGCCTCGGCCCGGCCGCGGTGGCCGCCGAGATCCGGCGGGTCTCCGGCAGTCGTCGAGCCGACGGTCCGGCCGTCGATGACGGCCAGGTTCGCCGATCGAGTCGGTGTCACCGCGGCCACCACGAAGCCCGCCGAGGCGACGGCTTCGGCGATCGCCTGGTACTGCGGCCCGGCGAAACCCATGCCTGGTTGCAGCACCACCAAGCCGAAGCTCCCTGCCGCGACCGGCGCGTCCTGGACAGCTCGCGTCCGGATCCGGTCGAACGCTGTCTCACCGAGACCGACGACGCCTGGCAGTTGCAGTCCGCTCCACAGCCCCGGCGCGTATCGGGCCGGTCGGTCCCGGCCGGGTGCCGGCATCGACGCCGGGTACCAGACCCACACCGACACCCGGCGCGGTCCGGGGCCCGGGGCCAACCGGTCAACCGCGGCGGTGGCCAGCTGCACCGCCGTCCGACCGACGGCGTGGCTGCCCGTCAACGGCGGAAGCTCGCGCGTCTGCTGCCGACGGATCGCTACCACGGCGAGACAGCCGCCCATCACCAGGGTCAGGACGACCGCGCCGACGCCAAGACAACGAAACACTCGCCGAGACCGCGGATGGCGCAGACGGCGCCTGCTTGCGCTGCTTCCGGGGAGATCTTCAGACCCAGCCATGAGCGTGACCCTAGGGCGGGCGGCCCCCGCGGCGGATCCGACCGAGGTGCCGACCTGCGTCGGCGATCCGGTCCGAACGCTGCCCTCGGCAGGGCCGAATCTGTTCGCCTCGCCCGTCGCCGGGGTCAGACGCGGAACCGGGCGTGCTTGCGACCGGCCGGTGACGCGGAGCAGGGTCACGGGCCCGATGGAACGCCCGACCGCCGGCCGACGGCCGGGCAAGGACAAGACATTAGGCTGGCGCGGTGAGCGGAACGATTCTGACCCTGATCATCGCCGGCATCATCGTCGTCGTCGGCCTGGTGGCCGGCCTGGTCGTCGGCACCCGGCGCCGGCCGTTGGGCCACGCGGTCAAGCCGGAGCTGCAGGAGCGGGCCGCACCGCAGCGTTCCGACCAGATCGTCGGCGGCGCTGCGGTCGAGGAACGCGAGGCCGACACCAGTCAGGGCGGTGCGACGGTCGAGACCGAGGCCGTCGAGGAGATCACCACCGAGGCGCCCGAGGCCGAGCCGGGGACACTGGAGCAGGCGCCGCCGGTCGAGAAGCCGGAGGCCCCCGAGAGCCGGCTGGTGCGGCTGCGCCGCCGGCTGTCCGGATCCAACAACGCGCTGAGCCGCGGCCTGCTCACCCTGCTCTCCCGGGACCGGATCGACGAGGAGACCTGGGAGGAGTTCGAGGACACCCTGCTCACCTCCGATCTCGGGGTGAAGCCGACGATGGAGCTGGTGGAGGCCCTCCGGGAGCGGCTGCGGATCGAAGGCATCTCCGAGCCGTCGAAGGCCCGGACCGCGCTCCGTGAGGAGCTGATCAAGCTCGTCGACCCGTCGCTGGACCGCAGCCTGGGCACGACCCGCACCGACACCCCGGCCGTGGTCATGGTGGTGGGTGTGAACGGCACCGGCAAGACCACGACGGTCGGCAAGCTGGCCCGGGTGCTGGTCGCCGAGGACAAGGACGTCCTGCTCGGGGCCGCGGACACCTTCCGTGCGGCCGCCGCCGACCAGCTGGAGACCTGGGGAAGCCGGGTCGGGGTCCCCACCGTCCGCGGCGCCGAGGGGGCCGATCCCGCCAGCGTCGCGTTCGAGGCGGTCAGGGCCGGCATCGAGACCGAGGCCGACGTGGTGATCGTCGACACCGCCGGCCGCCTGCACACCAAGACCGGGCTGATGGACGAGCTCGGCAAGGTCAAGCGGGTGATCGAACGCCAGGCGCCGGTCACCGAGGTCCTGCTGGTGCTGGATGCGACCACCGGTCAGAACGGCCTGACCCAGGCCCGCATCTTCGCCGAGGTGGTCGACATCTCCGGCGTCGTGCTGACCAAACTCGACGGCTCCGCCAAGGGCGGCATCGTCATCCAGGTGCAGCGTGAACTCGGCGTCCCGATCAAACTGGTCGGCCTCGGCGAGGGCGTGGACGACCTCGCCCCCTTCGACGCCGAAACGTTCGTCGACGCCCTGCTCACCCAGGACTGACTGCCGAGGGGTCAGGTGTTCCTCAGTTCCTGCGGCGTGTCGGTGTGTTCGTGACCCCTCGAGGGTCCGCCCGGCGGTGGCGCTGCCGCCGACGCCGCAGCAGCACCAGCCGGAGCCCCGCACCGTTCCTGGACCTCTCCATCTGCGGCTCGCGCCGGACCGATCAGGACAGAGAGGCCTGTCTGCCGGGCCGACACCGTCAGCGGGCCCCGTTGCGGTTCGCGGGGCCGGGCCGTGGATCGGGCAGAAGGTAGGCTGGGACGACGTTTGCGGCGTGTCCCGGCCCGGCCGGGGGAGCGGCGAAAGCCACGCCATCTGTGAGACTGAGTGAAGAGGTTCGATGTTCGACACCCTGCAAGACCGGCTCGCGGCGACGTTCAAGAGTCTGCGCGGCAAGGGCCGGCTGTCCGAGGCCGATATCGACGCGACCGCCCGGGAGATCCGGATCGCCCTGCTCGAGGCCGACGTCAACCTGGGCGTGGTGCGGGAGTTCATCGCCGCCGTTCGGGAACGGGCCAAGGGTGCCGAACTGTCCGGCGCGCTGAACCCGGCCCAGCAGATCATCAAGATCGTCAACGACGAGCTGATCGGCATCCTCGGTGGCGAGACCCGGGTACTGCGGTTCGCCAAGCGCCCGCCGACGGTGATCATGCTCGCCGGTCTGCAGGGCGCCGGCAAGACCACGCTGGCCGGCAAGCTGGCCCGCCGGCTGAAGGACCAGGGTCACTCACCGCTGCTGGTGGCCGCCGACCTGCAGCGGCCCAACGCCGTCACCCAGCTCCAGGTCGTCGGTGACCGCGCCGGCGTGCACACCTTCGCCCCCCAGCCGGGCAACGGTGTCGGCGATCCGGTGCAGGTGGCCCGCGACTCCATCGCCGAGGCCGAGCGCAAGCTGTACGACGTCGTCATCGTCGACACCGCCGGCCGGCTCGGCATCGACGCCGAACTGATGCAGCAGGCCGCCGACATCCGCGATGCCGTGCACCCCGACGAGGTGCTCTTCGTCGTCGACGCCATGATCGGCCAGGACGCGGTCAACACCGCCAACGCGTTCGCCGAGGGCGTCGGCTTCGACGGTGTCGTGCTGACCAAGCTCGACGGCGACGCCCGCGGCGGGGCCGCGCTGTCGATCGCCCGCGTCACCGGCAAGCCGATCATGTTCGCCTCCAACGGCGAGCAGCTGACCGACTTCGACGTCTTCCACCCCGACCGGATGGCCAGCCGCATCCTCGGCATGGGTGACATGCTCACCCTGATCGAGCAGGCGGAACGGACCTTCGACGCCGAGCAGTCGGCCAAGGCCGCGGCCAAGCTCGCCTCCAAGGACGGCGGCGACTTCGGTCTGGACGACTTCCTGCAGCAGATGCAGATGGTCCGCAAGATGGGCCCGCTGTCCAAGATCTTCGGGATGCTCCCGGGGATGGGCGAGATGAAGGACCAGATCAACAACATCGACGAACGGGAGATCGACCGGATCGAGGCGATCATCCATTCCATGACGCCGGCCGAACGCATCGATCCGAAGATCCTGAACGGCTCCCGCCGCGCCCGCATCGCCCGGGGCGCCGGGGTCGAGGTGTCGGCGGTCAACAACCTGGTGAACCGCTTCTTCGACGCCCGCAAGATGATGAGCGCGATGGCCGGCGGCAAGATGCCGAACCTGCCCGGCATGCCCGGCCTGGGTGGAGGCATGCCCGGTGGTGGCGCGCGCAAGCAGGCCAAACAGCAGAAGAAGAAGGGCAAGGGCCGCAAGGTGTCGGGGAACCCGGCCAAGCGCAACGGCCAGCAGCAGCCCGCCGCGCCGGCCGCTGACAGCGGTGCCGCCTTCGGCGCCCCTGCCGACGAGCAGCAGCTGGCCGAAGCGATGCAGGACTTCGAACTGCCGCCCGAGCTCCGCTCGATGTTCGGCAACAAGAAGTAGCTCCCGCCGACCGCCGAGCTCCCGGCGAGCCCGGCCCACCGACCAGCGGGCCGGCCGAACTCACGGCACCCGGCCGGATCCACGGCACCCGGCCGGATCCACGGCACCCGGCCGGATCCACGGCACCCGGCCGGATCCACGGCACAATGACGGCCCATGACGAACCTCGGCGCCGAACGCCTGCACCTGGACGGTGTCGTCCTGCCCGAGGGTGAACGCCGGCAGCTGTGGATCGCCGACGGCCTGGTCCGGACCGAGCCGGTCCGCGACGCCGTGGACGTGGCCGGCGGGTGGATCCTGCCGGGCCTGGTTGACGCGCACTGCCACGTCGGGCTGGAGGCCCACGGGGCGGTGCCGCCCGAGGTCGCCGAACAGCACGCCCTGGCCGACCGGGCCGCCGGAGCGCTACTGCTGCGCAGCCCCGGGTCGCCGACCGACACCCGGTGGATGGACGACCGGGCCGACCTGCCGCGGCTGGTCCGGGCCGGGCACCACATCGCCCGGCCCAGGCGATACCTGCGCGGCTTCGGCGACGAGGTCGAACCCGACGCCCTGGTCACCGCGGTCGAGCAGCAGGTGCCCCGCTCGGACGGGTGGATCAAGCTGGTGGGGGACTGGATCGATCGCGACGTCGGCGACCTGACCCCGCTGTGGCCGGCCGAGGCGGTGCGTGCGGCCATCAACCGCGCCCACGAACTCGGCCTGAAGGTCACCGCGCACGTCTTCGGCGAGGAGGCTGCCGCCGACCTGGTCCGGGCCGGCATCGACGCCCTCGAACACGGCACCGGCATCACCGAGGACATCATCGCGCTGATGGCCGCCCGTCAGGTCGCGCTGGTGCCGACCCTGATCCAACTGGAGAACTTCGAGTCCTTCGCGGCGGCCGGGCAGGCGAGATATCCCCGCTACGCCGCCCACATGCGCGCGCTGTACGCCGCCCGCAAGGATCGTTTCGCTGCCGCCCACGATGCCGGGGTGCCCATCTATGCGGGCACCGATGCCGGCGGCTACCAGCCGCACGGCCGGATCGCCGACGAGGTGGCCGGGCTGGCGGATCTGTTCGGCGCCGAGTACGCCATCGGTGCGGCGTCCTGGCGGGCCCGGCGTTGGCTCGGACGTCCGGACACGCTCAGCGACGGTGCCGCCGCCGACCTGATCGTCCTGGACGACGACCCGCGCACCGACCCGTCCGTGCTGCGCAATCCGCGGCTGGTGGTGCTGCGCGGCCGGGTGGTGGAAGAGACCCGCAAGCAGCCGCACGGCTGAGAGACGCTCGGTTCGCGCCCGGCCGTCGGCATCTGGCACAATGAACGGCGCGTCAGTGCGCCATGGTGCCCTCTCACCACCACGGTGCGCCGTCCACCCGAGTCGCGGCCCGGTGCCCCACGCCGGAGCAAGCGACTCACCCGTCCCCGGCCGGGATCGTTCCCGGCCGGTCATCGCAACAGGAGTCTCCACCAACTGTGGCTGTCAAAATTCGTCTGAAGCGTCTGGGCAAGATCCGGACGCCGCACTACCGCATCGTCGTCGCCGACTCCCGCACCAAGCGGGACGGTCGGGCGATCGAGGAGATCGGTCAGTACCACCCGAAGAACGATCCGTCGGTGATCGAGGTCGACTCCGAGCGTGCGCAGTACTGGCTGTCCGTCGGCGCCCAGCCGACCGAGGCCGTCGTCGCGCTGCTGAAGCGGACCGGTGACTGGCAGAAGTTCTCCGGTGACACCAGCCCGTCCGGCGTCGATCCGCAGCCGGAGAAGAAGGACAAGCTGGCCGCCTTCAACGCCGCTCTGGCCGAGAAGGGCAGTGAACCCGTCAGCAGGGCGATCACGACCGAGGACAAGCCGGCCACCGACTCCGGTGAGCGGGCCTCCGACGGCGCGGCCGCCGAGTCCGGCAGCGAGTCCTGACCGTGCTCGCCGACGCACTGGAGCATCTCGTCCGCGGCATCGTCACCCATCCCGATGACGTCACCGTCCGGGACAAGGACCTGCGCCGTGGCCGGATGCTCGAGGTGCGGGTCAACCCGTCCGACATCGGCAAGGTGATCGGCCGCAGCGGGCGTACCGCTTCCGCGTTGCGTACGGTCGTCGGCGCATTGTCCGGACGCGATCAGGTCCGGGTCGACTTCGTCGACTCCGAGAACCGTGGTGGCGGCCGTGGCGGTCGTCCCCGGTCCCGCCGCTGACCGGTCCGGCGATGCCCGGATGGCTCTGACCGAGATCGCCGTGGGCGTGATCATCCGCGCCCACGGCGTCCACGGCGAGGTCGTGGTCGACCTGCGCACCGACGAGCCCGAGCGGCGCTTCGCCCCGGGCGCCGTGCTGCGCGCCGAGCCGAGCCGCGGGGCGGCCCGTGACCTCGCCGCCCGCACCTTCACCGTGGTCCACACCAGGGAACACCAGGGTCGCCGGCTGGTCACCTTCAGCGAGGTCCCGGACCGCAACGCCGCCGAGGCGGTACGTGGCCTTCGGCTGCTCGCCGACGTCGACGACACCGAGCTGCCCAGTGGCGAGGACGAGTACTACGACCGGCAACTGGTCGGCCTGACCGTCGTCGCCGACGGCCGCGCCGAGCCCGTCGGCACGGTCGTCACGGTGCTGCACCTGCCCGGCCACGACGTGCTCGAGATCGACACCGGCGACGGTCGTCGGCTGGTCCCGTTCGTCTCCGAACTCGTCCCCGCGGTCGACCTGGCTGCCGGCCGGATCACCGTCGTCGACGTTGCCGGACTGCTCAGCGACGAGGTACCCCAGGAGCCCGGCACCGACGACGGACCCGCCACCGGAGGCGACAACGGATGAAGATCGACGTGGTGTCGATCTTCCCGCAATACCTCGCCCCGCTACGACTCTCTCTGGTCGGCAGGGCGATCGAGAACAGCATCGTCGACCTGGGCGTCCACGACCTGCGCAACTGGACCCATGATCGCCACCGCACCGTCGACGACACCCCGTACGGCGGCGGTGCCGGCATGGTGATGAAGCCCGAACCATGGGGTGAGGCGCTGGACGAACTCGCCGACGGCGGTGTCGGCGGACCCGCGCCGCGGCTGCTGATCATGACTCCGGCGGGCCGCCCGTTCAGCCAGCGGGTGGCCGAGGAGCTGGCGACCGAGGACCACCTGCTGCTGGCCTGCGGCCGCTATGAGGGCATCGACGCCCGGGTCGCCGCCGACGCCGCCAGACGGATGCGGGTGGATGAGATCAGCATCGGCGACTACGTCCTCAACGGCGGCGAGGCCGCAGCGTTGGTGATCATCGAAGCTGTCGTCCGGCTGCTGCCCGGCGTCATCGGCAATCCAGAGTCGCTGACCGAGGAGTCCCACGCCCCCGGCCAGAATCACCTACTGGAGTACCCCGTCTACACCAAGCCGCCGAGTTGGCGCGGCCTCGACGTCCCCGACATCCTCTTCTCCGGCCACCATGCCCGGATCGCGCGATGGCGGCGCGAGCAGGCCGAGCAGCTGACCCGCGAACGCCGCCCCGACCTGTTGGGCCCCGACCTGTCGGGCCCCGACCTGTCGGGCCCCGACCTGGGGGAACCCGACCTGCGGGAACCCGACCGGACACCACCGATACGCTGACCGCACATCGAGCGACGAGTGGGACGAGGAGTCCAGGTATGGCCAGCATCCTGTTCATCGGCGGCACCGGCATCATCAGCGCCGCCTCGGTCCGACGGGCGATCGAGCTCGGCCACCAGGTGACCGTGCTCAACCGCGGCCACTCCAGCAGCCGACCGGTCCCGGCGCAGACCGAGATCCTGCACGCCGACATCCGGCAGCCCGAGCAGGTCGCCGAGGTCCTCGGCGACCGGAGCTTCGACGCGGTGGTCGACTTCTACGCCTTCACCCCAGACCACGTCGACACCGACGCCCGGCTGTTCACCGGCCGCACCGGCCAGTACGTCTTCATCAGTTCCGCCTCGGCCTACCAGACGCCGCCCGGCCCCATGCCGGTCACCGAGGACACGCCGTTGTCCAACCCGTTCTGGCAGTACTCACGGGACAAGATCGCCTGCGAGGAACGCGTCCGCCGACTCGACGGCCTGGACTGGACCATCGTCCGCCCCTCCCACACCTACGACCGCACCTCGATCCCGGTCGAGGGCGGCTGGACCACCATCGACCGGATGCGCCGCGGGCTGCCCGTGGTGGTCCATGGCGACGGCACCTCGCTGTGGACGCTGACCCACACCGACGACTTCGCGGTGGCCTTCGTCGGGCTGCTGGCCAACCCGGCCGCTCTGGGGGAGGCCTTCCACATCACCAATGAGTTCCCCTACAGCTGGAATCACATCTACACCGAACTGGGCCGCGCGGCGGGGGTCGAGCCGCAGCTGGCCCATGTCGCCTCCGAGACGATCGCCGCGGTCCATCCGGCCTGGGGGCCGCCGTTGCTGGGGGACAAGGCGCACACCATGATCTTCGACAACAGCAAGGTCTCGGCGCTGGTGCCGGAATTCGCGCCGACGATCGACTTCACCGAAGGTGCCCGCCAGATCGTCGAGTGGTACGACGCCGATCCGGCCCGCCGTCGGGTCGATCCCGAGCTGGACAAGGTCATCGACCGTCTCTGCGGCATCCCCGAGCTGGCCGTCGCCCATCGCTGAGCCTTGGTGCGGGGACCCTCGCTGAGCCTCGGCGGGGGACAGCGTGACCCCCGGAACCCCGGCGGACCCTGGCCCGACCGCTGCCGGACAGGGAGAGCCGGACAGGGAGAGCCGGACAGGGAGAGCCGGACAGGAGAGCCGGACAGGGAGAGCCGGACAGGAAGAGACTGGGGACCATGGGATTGCGGCGCAGTTCGGTCGTCAGTGCGGTGCTGGTGGTCGGTGCCGCCCTGGTGGCCGGCGGCGCGCTGTTGCTGGTGTTGCTGCAGTCCGCGCTGATCAACACCACCAAGGTTGCGCTGGAGGAACGCGGTCGAGACGTCGCCCTGCTGGTCCAGCGCGGCGGCGTCGGGAGCCGTGGTCTGGACGAGACGGCCGATGTCGAACACGGTGAACGCATCCAGTTGCTGGATGCCCGCGGCCGGGTCCTGGAGAGCTCGGACAGCTTGCTGAGCGGCCCGATGGCCCCGGGACTGCTGCCCGGAGTCGGCCAGACCCAGACCCGCCGGCTCGGCCAACTACCCGCGTTGCGCAGCGACGAGGACGTCCTCATCGCGGCCTACGGGTTCTCCGCCGACGGCCGCCGCATGGTCGTCCAGGTCGGCCGGCCGATCCAGATCCAGGCCGACACCATCCGCACCGTCGGCTGGTTCCTGCTCGGCGGTGGCCCGCTGCTGGTCGCCGTGGTGGCGGTCGCGGTCTGGGCGCTGGTCGGCCGGTCGCTGCGCGCGGTGGACCGGATCACCACTCAGGTGGGCCGGATCGGCGCCAGCAACCTGGACGAACGGGTGTCGGTTCCGCGCACCGCCGACGAGATCGAGCATCTGGCCCGGACGATGAACCTGATGCTGGACCGGTTGCAGTCCTCCGACCGGGCCCAGCGGGCGTTCGTCTCCGACGCCAGCCACGAGCTGCGCAGCCCGCTGTCCACGCTGGTGGTCACCTCCGAGATCGCCTCCGCCGATCCGACCGGCCGGACCTGGCTGGAGATGGGCGACCTGATCGACTCGGAGGTCCGCCGGATGCAGGCCCTGGTCGACGATCTGTTGACGCTGGCCAAGGTGGACGCCAACGGTCTGGTGCTGCGCCGTGAGGACGTCGATCTGGACGATCTGTTGCAGACCGAGGTCCGGCGACTCCGCACCGCCTCGACGGTCCGGGTGCTCGCCCGGATCGATCCGGTCCGGGTCACCGGCGACCCCGACCGGCTGGCCCAGGTGGTGCGCAACGTCATCGACAACGCCAGCCTGCACGCCCGCTCCACGGTCTCGATCGCCTGCGGCCAGGACCAGGACCGGGCCCTGATCCTGATCGACAACGACGGGCCGGTCATCCCACCCGAGGAACGGGACCGGATCTTCGAGCGGTTCGTCCGGCTCGACGACGACCGTTCCCGCGACAGCGGCGGCAGCGGTCTGGGGTTGGCGATCAGCGCGGCGATCATGGCCGGCCACCAGGGGTCGATCAGTACCACCGAGACCGAGGCCGGATGGTGCCGGTTCGTGATCGACCTCCCGCTCGGTCGGGTCGATGGCGGCGACGCCGAGGAGACCGACGCCGACGAGACCGACGGGCCGCCTGACGAGACCGACTCCGGTCAGGCGGAAGTGCCGCCTGCCGCGGTGGCCAGCGGATCTGCGGCGCCCGACGACTGGTCCGGGGTGAGCCGGTAGCCCATGCCGCGCACCGTCACCAGCGTGTGCAGACCGAACGGGATGTCGATCTTCTTCCGCAGGTAGCTGATGTACACCTCGACGACGTTCTCGCTGCCGTCGAACGAGGAGTCCCAGACGTTGTCCAGGATCTCGCTCTTGGTGACGATGTCGCCGGCGTGGCGCATCAGGTAGGACAGCAGCCCGTACTCGCGGGCGGTGAGCGTGATCTCCCGGTCACCGCGATGCACCCGCCGCTTGGCCGGATCCAACCGCAGGCTGCCCACCGCGACGATGTTCGGACGCTCCGGCGTGCCCCGGCGGATCAGCGCCCGCAGCCGGGCGACCAGCACGATGAAGCTGAACGGCTTGGTGAGGTAGTCGTCGGCGCCCAGGTCGAAGGCGTCGGTCTGGTCGTAGTCGCCGTCCTTGGCGGTCAGCATCAGCACCGGGGTCCAGATCCGGCGACGCCGGATCTCCTTGAGCACGTCGTAGCCGTTCAGCCGCGGCAGCATGATGTCCAACACGATGGCGTCGTAGGTGTTCTCGGTCGCCGACCACAGGCCGCTCACGCCGTCGTTGCAGATGTCGACGACGAACCCCTCCTGGCGCAGACCGACCTTGATCGACTCGGCGAGCTTCTTCTCGTCCTCGACCACGAGTATCCGCATCGGCTGCTCCGCTCTGGTTCGGCCACCGGCTCCCCGGCGGCGTCCTGCTGGCCGGTGAGCCCGGCCGGACGCACCGGGGACATAGTGCTCGGCCGATCTGAGCCCCGGCTGTGACGACCCCTCCAGGGTAGGACCCTCCTGGTGAGGTGCTACAACAGAGCGCTGTGAGCCCATAGTCATCGGTCACTGCGGTGGCCGGAACCGTGATGGGAAATGAGGACATATGCAGTACCGCACACTCGGGTGCAGCGGAGCGGTCGTCTCCGTGCACGCGCTCGGCGCGATGACCTTCGGCAGCGAGGCCGATGAGGCGACCTCGTTCGAGCTGATGGACACCTTCTTCGGCGCCGGCGGCAATTTCATCGACACCGCCGACGTCTACACCCAGGGCATCTCGGAGTCGATCGTCGGGCGTTGGCTGAAGTCGCGTGCCACCGACGCCCGGCAGGCCGTCATCGCCACCAAGGGCCGGTTCCCGATGGGCCCCGGGCCGAACGATCTCGGCCTGTCCCGGCGACATCTCGGCGACGCCCTGGACAACTCGCTGCGCCGGCTCGGGGTCGACCGGATCGACCTGTACCAGATGCACGCCTGGGACGCGATCACCCCGATCGAGGAGACCCTGCGGTTCCTCGACGACGCCGTCCGCGCCGGCAAGATCGCCTACTACGGCTTCTCCAACTACACCGGCTGGCAGCTGACCAAGGCGGCCCAGGTGGCCGCGGCCCGGGGATATGCCGCCCCGGTGACCCTGCAGCCGCAGTACAACCTGCTGGTGCGCGGCATCGAGCATGAGATCGTGCCCGCCGCGCTGGACGCCGGCATCGGTCTGCTGCCGTGGTCCCCGCTGGCCGGCGGCTGGCTCAGCGGCAAGTACCAGCGCGACGTGTTCCCGACCGGCTCCACCCGGCTGGGTGAGAACCCGCAGCGGGGGATGGAGGCGTGGGAGGCCCGCAACTCCGACCCACGGACCTGGCAGGCGCTCGACGCGGTCGGTGAGGTGGCCAAGGCCAAGGACGCCACCTTCTCCCAGGTGTCGCTGGCGTGGCTGGCAGCCCAGCCCGCTGTCACCAGCGTCATCCTCGGCGCTCGATCGGTCGAGCAGTTGACCGACAACCTCGGCGCCGCCGACCTGGAGCTGAGCCAGGACCAGATCGACCGGTTGTCCGAAGCGAGCATCCCGCCGGTCGAGCCGTACCCGTACGGCAGCGCCGGCGCCAATCAGCGGCATCGCAGGATCGACGGCGGCCGCTGACCTTCCGAGCCGGAACGCGACCGAGGGGCGCGACCGCGGGTGATTCCGCGATCGCGCCCCTCGGCGTAGCTACCGGTCGGCGCTGCTGCCGGCCGGCTGCTGCCCGCGGCGGACCCTCGGTCAGTGCCGGTTCGGGTTCAGCGGTGCGGCGTCGTAGTGGTCGGAGTGCCGGTCGCCGTCGGTGTCCCTCTTGATCGGATCGGTGCCGCGCTGCCGTTCGACGACGTCGGGGACGCCGTCCCGGTCGGAGTCCTTGCGGTTGGGGGAGGAGTAGGCGTAGAACGCGCTCCGGCCCACCACCCGCACCCGCACCGGCGTGGTCACCTCGTACTTGTCGGTGAGGCCGTCGCCGTCGGAATCCTTCTTCAGCGGGTTGGGCTTCACATGGCCGTAGTGCGGGATCAGGATGCCGTTGATCTCCTGGCCGTCGGTCAGTCCGTCGCCGTCGCTGTCCTTGCTGCGGGGCTTGGTGTGTCGGGCGTACTCGACGTTGTCGGGGACGCCGTCGTGGTCGGTGTCCTTGACGTTGGGCGAGGACCAGGTCCGGTAGTGGGTGTGGGCGTAGACGATGGTGCCGGTCCTGACCTCGGTGTAGTCGGAGAGTCCGTCGCCGTCGGAGTCGGCGGAGGTGGGGTTGGGCTTGACGTGGCCGTAGCCGGGGATGAGGATCCCGTGCACCTCCTCGCCGTCGGAGAGCCCGTCGCCGTCGGTGTCTTTCCTCATCGGATCGGTCTTGACCAACCCGTAGTGCGGGATCAGGATGCCGTTGATCTCCTGGCCGTCGGTCAGCCCGTCGCCGTCGCTGTCCTTGCTGCGGGGCTTGGTGTGTCGGGCGTACTCGACGTTGTCGGGGACGCCGTCGTGGTCGGTGTCCTTGACGTTGGGCGAGGACCAGGTCCGGTAGTGGGTGTGGGCGTAGACGATGGTGCCGGTCCTGACCTCGGTGTAGTCGGAGAGTCCGTCGCCGTCGGAGTCGGCGGAGGTGGGGTTGGGCTTGACGTGGCCGTAGCCGGGGATGAGGATCCCGTGCACCTCCTCGCCGTCGGAGAGCCCGTCGCCGTCGGTGTCTTTCCTCATCGGATCGGTCTTGACCAACCCGTAGTGCGGCATCAGGATGCCGTTGATCTCCTGGCCGTCGGTCAGCCCGTCGCCGTCGCTGTCGGACTTCAACGGGTTCGTGCCGAGCTTGACCTCCTGGCCGTCGGTCAGGCCGTCGCCGTCGGTGTCGGACTTCTTCGGGTCGGTGCCGAGCTTGACCTCCTGACCGTCGGTCAGGCCGTCGCCGTCGGTGTCGGTCTGCGTTGGGCTGGGAGCCGGCGCAGCCCCGGCGGCCAGCGCCTTGAGCCGCGACGACGTGCCGTTGAAGACGTCGAGGTCGGTGGTGCCGGTGCCCGAGTACTGCCAGATCGTGTCGTAGGTCCAGCCGCCGAAATATGATCCCGGCCGCGTGCCGGACCAGTAGGCCAGCCACAGCGGGTTGGAACTGGAGAAGGCGGCGGTGCTGCCCAGGCACTGGGACCAGAACCCGAAGTTGCTGTAGATGACGGCGTCGCGGCCGGTGAGCTGCTTGTACCTGGTCAGGAAGCTCTTCATCCAGGCGACGTTCTGGCTGGGCGAGTTGCCGTAGCAGGTGCTGCCCGCATAGTTCTGCTCGATGTCCAGCGCGCCGGGCAGCGTCTTCCCGTCGCCGGACCAGCCGCCGCCGTGGTTCACGAAGTACGTGGCCTGAGCGGCACCGGTGCTGGCGTCCGGACGGGCGAAATGGTACGAGCCGCGGACCATGCCGACCTGGTAGGAGCCGGTGTACTGCTGGCTGAAGTACGGATTGGTGTAGCTGGTGCCCTCGGTGGCCTTGACGTAGGCGAACCGGATGCCCTTGCCCCAGTAGGTCGACCAGCTGACGTTGCCCTGGTAGCTGGCGACGTCCATACCGGGCACGCCGCCCGGCGTGGTGGTGCTGCCGACCATCATCCGGGGCTGGAAGCTGGTCTGCCGCTGCGCGGCCATGGCCCAGCCGGCGTAGCCGCCGCCGCGGGCAGTCAGGCCGGCAGCAGCCGCGGCGCGGTCGGGTTGGTAGATGGTGTCGGCGGACGCCGGCAGATTGCCGGCCACGGTGAGCGCTGAGGCGACTGCGGCGCAGACCCCGCCGAGCAGGATCCGGCGTGCTGGCCGCGGACCGGCGTGCGCCGGGCGGTCACCGGACTGGGGGGTGGGGGACATGGGGGGATCTCCCTTCGGGCGGTGCGGCCCGACGGGCGGAGCGTGACGAGGGGTCCCGACGATCGCACGATCCGACCACCGTGCCGCCCCTCGATCGACGTGGTGTCCGGAAACTTCTATCACGAAACACCGGCCCCAGGAACCGCTGCTTTCACGCCTGTTGTGTTATACGTACGGCTGCCCGGAGCCGCGAACGGTCGGTCGGTGGCCCGATCACGCGGGAGCGGCCCCCCGGCTGTGGCGGTCGTCACGGCCGTCGTGCCGGAGCAAAACCACCTGCACCAAAGGTCTAGTGTTGGCGGCGTGGCGACGACGACTCCCTCCGGCAACCCGCTCCGTACTCCGCGGGCGGCCTCCCGCTCGGCGGCCGCTGACACCGCCCGGCACGGACCCGGGAACACCGCGGGCAAGGGCACGCCGCAGCTGACGGCCCGGCAACGCGCCTGGCGGTCCACGGTCGCCCTGAAGTATCTGATGGCGGTCAGTGGGCTGCTGATGGTGCTCTATCTGCTGGCACACATGTACGGCAACCTGATGGCCTTCGGTGGCCGGGACACGTTCAACACCTACGCCGGCCACCTGCACACGCTGGGGGCGCCGATCCTTCCCTACGACGGCTTCTTCTGGGTGCTCCGGGTGGTGCTGACCGCGGCACTGATCGCCCACATCTACGCCGCGGCCCACCTCAGCGCACGGGACTGGCGGGCCCGGACGGCGGTCCGCGGCCGGTACCACAGCACCCGCAACCGGCGTGGGGTGCAGCGCACCTACGCCTCCTTCACGCTCCGCTGGGGTGGCGTGGTGATCTTCCTCTACGTGATCTTCCACATCCTGAACCTGACGACCGGCACCCTGCACCCGGGCGGTGCCTCACCCAGCCCGTACGACCGACTGGTCAACAGCATGAGCGTGTGGTGGGTGGTCGCGGTCTACACGATCGCGCTGCTGGCGGTCGGCTTCCACCTGCGCCACGGGGTGTGGAGCGCGTTGACCACGCTGGGTGCCAACACCAGCGCCGCCGCCCGCCGCCGACTGAACGTGCTCGCCTACGTGACCGCGGGCCTGGTCACCGTCGGGTTCCTGCTGGTCCCCTGGTCGATCGTCGCCGGCCTGATCTCCTGACCCACCGCATCCCGAAGGACGCCCGATGACCGACACCGACTCCGCCGCCCGGCCCAGCCTCGGCGTGGACGCCGACGCTCTCTACACCCTCGGCGACCCGATCGTCGACAGCAAGGCCCCTGACGGTCCGATCGAGGATCGCTGGGAGCGCCGGAAGTTCTCCGCACGGCTGGTGAACCCGGCGAACCGTCGCAAGCTGAGCGTCATCATCATCGGGACCGGGCTGGCCGGCGCCTCCGCGGCTGCGACGCTGGGCGAGGCCGGCTACCGGGTCACCAGCTTCTGCTACCAGGACAGCCCGCGCCGGGCCCACTCGATCGCCGCCCAGGGCGGCATCAACGCGGCCAAGAACTACCGCAACGACGGTGACTCGGTCTACCGGCTGTTCTACGACACCGTGAAGGGCGGCGACTACCGCTCCCGGGAGGACAACGTCTACCGGCTGGCCCAGGTCAGCACCCAGATCATCGACCAGTGTGTCGCCCAGGGGGTGCCGTTCGCGCGCGAGTACGGCGGCCTGCTGGACAACCGCTCCTTCGGCGGCGTCCAGGTGTCGCGGACCTTCTACGCGCGCGGACAGACCGGCCAGCAACTGCTGCTGGGTGCCTACCAGGCGCTGGAGCGCCAGATCGCGGCCGGCACCGTGACCATGTACGCCCGGCACGAGATGCAGGAGCTCGTGGTGGCCGACGGCCGAGCCCGTGGTGTCGTGGTCCGCAACATGGTCACCGGCGAGTTGGAGACTCATTACGCCGACGCGGTCGTGCTGGCCTCCGGCGGCTACGGCAACGTCTTCTACCTGTCCACCAACGCCATGGGTTCCAATGTGACCGCCGCTTGGCGGGCCCACCGCAAGGGCGCCCTGTTCGCCAACCCCTGCTACACCCAGATCCACCCGACCTGTATCCCGGTGGCGGGGGAGTACCAGTCCAAGCTGACGTTGATGAGCGAGTCGCTGCGCAACGACGGCCGGATCTGGGTGCCGAAGCGGGCCGAGGACTGCGACAAGAATCCGCGCGACATCCCCGAGGAGGACCGCGACTACTACCTGGAGCGGATGTACCCCTCCTTCGGCAACCTGGTGCCCCGCGACATCGCCTCCCGCGCGGCCAAGTACGTCTGCGACGAGGGCCGCGGCGTCGGCCCGAAGGTCGGCGACTTCCGCCGCGGGGTCTACCTGGACTTCGGCGAGGCGATGTCGCGGATGAGCCAGGCCCAGATCGCCGCCAAGTACGGCAACCTCTTCGACATGTACGAGCGGATCACCGGTGAGTCGCCCTACCAGGTGCCGATGCGGATCTACCCGGCCGTGCACTACGTGATGGGCGGCCTGTGGGTGGACTACGACCTGCAGTCCACCATCCCCGGGCTGTTCGTCGCCGGCGAGGCCAACTTCTCCGATCACGGCGCCAACCGGCTGGGGGCCAGCGCGCTGATGCAGGGGCTGGCCGACGGCTACTTCGTACTGCCCAACACGATCAACGACTACTTGGCCGACGGCCCGTTCGGCCCGGTCGACGACTCCCACCCGGCTGCTGTCGAGGCGATCGACACCGTCCGCGCCCGGATCGACCGGCTGCTGTCCATCGACGGCGACCGCACCGTCGACTCGATCCACCGCGAACTCGGCCACGTGATGTGGGAGTACTGCGGCATGGAGCGGACCGAGGAGGGACTCCGCAAGGCGATCGGCATGATCCGGGAGTTGCGCGCCGAGTTCTGGAGCAACGTCAAGGTTGTCGGCACCAATGAGGAGATCAACCAGGCCCTGGAACGCGCCGGCCGGGTGGCCGACTTCCTCGAACTGGGCGAGCTGATGTGCATCGACGCGTTGCACCGCAACGAGTCCTGCGGCGCGCACTTCCGCGCCGAGAGCCAGACCGAGGACGGAGAGGCGCTGCGACGCGACGACGAGTACGCCTACGCCGCGGCCTGGGAGTTCGGCGGTGCGCCGGCCCCGGGGGAGGTCGGCAAACCGGTCCTGCACAAGGAGGATCTCGTCTACCACTTCATCGAGATGAAGCAGCGCAGCTACAAGTGAGGCAGCAATCGAGCATGATCGTGACCGGCGCCGCCGGCCGTTGCCGGACCGGCGGGACAGATATGGAGACGAAGGCGTGAAGATCACCGTACGGGTATGGCGGCAGGCCAACGCCCAGGCCGAGGGCCGGATGGTCAGCTACCAGGTCGACGAGGTCAGCCAGGACATGTCGTTCCTGGAGATGCTCGACGTGCTCAACGAGCGGTTGACCCTGCAGGGTGAGGATCCGATCGCCTTCGACAGCGACTGTCGGGAGGGGATCTGCGGCTCCTGCGGTGTGGTGATCAACGGCGAGGCCCACGGGCCGGTGCAGACCACCACCTGCCAGCTGCACATGCGGTCCTTCTCCGACGGCGATGTGATCGACATCGAGCCGTGGCGTGCCGAGGCCTTCCCGGTGCTGAAGGACCTGGTCGTCGACCGGAGCGCATTCGACCGGATCATCGCCGCCGGCGGTTACATCAGCGCACCGACCGGTACCGCCCCGGACGCCCACGCCACGCCGGTACCGAAGGCCGACGCCGACCGTGCCTTCGATGCGGCCACCTGCATCGCCTGCGGGGCCTGTGTGGCCGCCTGCCCGAACGGGTCGGCGATGCTCTTCACCGCGGCGAAGGTCACCCACCTCGGCCTGCTGCCGCAGGGCCAGCCGGAACGTGACTCCCGCGTCATCGGCATGATCGCCCAGCACGACGCGGAGGGTTTCGGCGGGTGCACCAACATCGGGGAGTGCGCGGCGGTCTGCCCCAAGGAGGTCCCGTTCGAGACGATCTCCCGGCTCAACCGTGACCTGCTGGGTGCGCTCACCCACGGCGGCGCCGGCAAGTGATCCGCCAGGGTCGCATCGCCACTCCGGACCGGCGGGCGACTCGCGTCGGCCAGGACGTCCTGGACGCCGGCGGCACCGCCGTCGACGCGGTCATCGCGGCCAGCGCCGTGCTGTGCGTGGTCTATCCCCAGAACGTCACGCTGGGCGGTGACACCTGGACGCTGGTCGACGGGCCCGACACCGGCCCGGTCGCGGTCGACGGCACCGGGGCTGCGCCCGCGGCCCTGTCGGCCGAGATCCTCCGTGACCGCGGACTGGACCGGGTCCCGGGAACCGGTCCGGACTCGGTGACGGTGCCCGGCCTGGTCGCAGCGTGGGGAGACCTGCACGCCGGCGACGGACGCACACCCTTCGCCGAACTCCTGGCCCCTGCCCGCGATCTGGCCGACCGGGGCAGCCCGGTGGCGACCGCGACCGGCCGTGACCTGGCCCAGCTGGCCGACGCCCTGCGCGCCGACCCCGGCTGCGCCTCGGTCTTCTTCCACGACGACGGCTCCGTGCTGGCGGCCGGGGACCTCCTGGTCCAGCCGGCCTTGGCCGACACCCTTGACCAGCTTGCCGCCAACGGACCGGCGGCGCTGTACGGCGGTGACGTGGGTCGTCGCTACGTCGCCGGACTGCAGACGGCCGGGTCCCTGATCGGCCCGGGCGATCTGGCCCGCCACCGGACCCGCCGGGTGCGCCCGCTGACGGGTACCCATGCCGGTCTGGACGTGCTGACCTCGCCACCAAGCTCGCAGGGCTTCACCCTGCTGAAGATCCTCGCCCTGCTGGCCGGGATGCCGGCCGCCGATCCGTTCATCCCCGAGCGGGCGGCTGAGGTGCTGCGGGCGGTGGTCCTGGCCGGTCGTGAACGTGATGGCGTCCTGGCTGACCCCGAGCACGTCGGATCGGTGACCGCTGCGGTCACGGCGGTGCTGGACCCGGCCACGACCGCTCGGCAGGCCGCCGCCATCCGGGCCGGGGAGGACGGGGACCCGGCCGTCGGCGCCCCCTGCCCACCGCTCGGCGGAGACACCATCGGCATCGTCGCCGTCGACCAGGACGGGTGCTGGGTCAGCTCCGTACAGAGCGTGGCCGGAACGTTCGGCTCCCGGCTGCTGGAACCGTCGACGGGGATCCTGGCCCACAACCGCGGCAGCGGCTTCAGCCTCGATCCCACCCGGCCGGACGCGTTGGCCGGCGGTCGGCGGCCGCCGCACACCCTGATGCCGGCCCTGGTCCGCCGGGACGGCCGTACCGTCGGTGCGCTGGCCACCATGGGCGGCAAGAGCCAACCGTTCATCCTGACCCAGGTCCTCGGTCGCCTGCTCGCCGGCGACCATCCGCAGGATGCGGTGGCCGCACCGCGGTGGGTGGTGCACCCGAGCGCCGGCACCGACCGCGGAGTGGTGGCCGACAGCCGGCTCGGCTCAGAACTGCAGGCGGCGCTGGGGGCGGCCGGCGACATCGAGGTGGTGGACCACCAGGACAACCGCCTCGGCCACTGCCAGGTGCTGTGGACCGCCGACGGCGACCGGGCCGCCGGCTCCGACCCCCGCGCCGACGGCGCTGCGGTACCGCACTGATGCCGACCGTCTGGCGCCACGATCACCCCCGGTGACAGGATCGACCGATGAAGATCCTCATCCTCGGTGGCACGGCCTTCCTGTCCGCGGCGACCGCCCGGCTGGCACTGGCACGCGGCCACCAGGTCACCTGCCTGGCCCGCGGCAGCAACCGTCGCCCGCAGGACGGGGTGCGCTGGGTGCGCGCCGACCGGGACACCGGCGCCGAGGCGTACGCGGGTCTGGCCGGTGAACGCTTCGACGCCGTCATCGACGTCGCCACCCAACCCGCCCACGTCCGTGACGCAGTCGCCGCGCTGGCCGCGCGCAGCGCGCACTGGACCCTGGTCTCCACCCTGTCGGTGTACGCCGATGACGGCACGCCCGGTGCCGATGAGAGCGCCGACACCCATCCGCCGCTGCCCGGCGACCGGTTCACCGAGATGACCGACTACGGGTCCGCCAAGGTGGCCTGTGAGCGGATCGTGCAGGAGGCACTGGCCGGTCGGGCACACCTGTGCCGCGCCGGCCTGATCAGTGGACCGGGTGATCCCAGCGACCGGTTCGGCTACTGGCCGGCCAGGTTCGCCCGGGACCCGGCCGACACCGTCCTGGTGCCTGACGCCCCGGCGATGTCGGTGCAGGTGATCGATGTCGACGATCTGGCCGGCTGGCTGGTCGACGCCGCCGAGGCCGGCGTCACCGGCGTCCTCAACGCCACCGGCGATGCCACCAGTTTCGACCAGGTCCTCCGGGTGTCGGCGCGCGTCGCCGGTCATCACGGCCGACGGGTCGCGGTCGATCCACAGTTCCTGCTGGACCACGGTGTGCAGTACTGGGCCGGCCCCGACTCGTTGCCGCTGTGGGTGCCACCCGACCACGCCGGTTTCGGCGACCGGTCCAACAGCGCAGCCAAGTCGGCAGGGATGTTGCTGCGTCCGCTGGACAACGTCGTGGCGCGCGCACTGGCCTACGAACGACACCTCGGCCCGGACCGTGAGCGCCGGGCCGGCCTCGACCCGGTCACGGAGGCAAGGATCCTGCAGGCCTGGTCCGCGCAGGCGGGGTGATCACCGCCGGCCGGTCGCCGGGGCGGACAAAGGTGTTGCCGGGCGACCCCGGACCGCCTTAGCCTGAACGGGTTCCTGTCGTCGACGTGAGGACTGTCGTGGATCTCTGAGGTTGTCACCCCCGCCGCACCGCCCGTCCGGGTGGTGTGCGTCGCCGACCTCAGGAGTTCGCCCATGCCTTCGGGTTTCGTCTGCCGTCAGCTCAGCTTCAGCTGGCCGTCCGGGGAGCCGGTGCTGACCGATCTGGACTGCGCCTTCGGCGCCGGCTTCACCGGTGTCGTCGGCGCCAACGGCACCGGCAAATCCACCCTGATCCGGATCCTCGCCGGTGTCCTGGAGCCCAGCCGTGGACAGGTGAGCCGGCCCGATCGGATCGGCTACCTGCCGCAGGACCTGGTCCTCGACGCGGATCGCAGCGTGGCCTCGGTGCTGGGGGTCGAGCCGGTGCTGGCCGCGCTGGCCCGGGCCGACGCCGGCGCAGGCCGGCCCGAGGACTTCGAACTCATCGGCGACGACTGGGATCTGGAGGAACGCGTGCAGGCCGAACTGGACGGGTTCGGTTTCACCGGACTAGGCCTGCACCGGCCGATCGGCACCCTGTCCGGTGGTCAGGTCGTGCTGCTGGCGCTCGCCGGCCACTTCCTCGCCCGGCCCGACGCCCTGCTGTTGGACGAGCCCACCAACAACCTGGACCAGGATGCGCGGCAGCGGCTGTCCGCCGCTGTCCGGCGCTGGCCCGGGCCGGTGGTCGCGGTCAGCCACGACCGGGACCTGCTCGAGCTCTGCGATCAGATCGCCGAGTTGCGCGGCTCCACCGTCACCGTCCACGGCGGCCGGTACAGCGACTACGTCGAGGCGGTGGCCTCCGAGCAGGAGGCGGCCGCCCGTGCCGTGCGTACGGCCGAGGCCGATCTGAAACGCCAGCAGCGGGAACTCGTCGAGGCCCGGACCCGGATCGACCGTCGCAGCCGGTACGGGAAGCAGTCGGCCGAGAAGAGCAACCTGCCCAAGATCATCGCCGGCGCGATGCAGCGCAAGGCGGAGGTGTCGGCCGGCAAGCTGCGGGGGCGGTTGGAAGCCGACGTGGCGGACGCACGCCGACAACTGGAGACGGCCGAGGAGCGGGTCCGCGACGACGACCGGGTCCGCGTGGACCTGAGCGCCACCGCCGTGCCGACCGGCCGGGACGTGCTGACCACCGACGGCCTGGTTCTCCGCAACGGCGTCACCGTCGACCTGCACCTGCGCGGCCCCGAGCGACTGGCCCTGACCGGCGGCAACGGCACCGGCAAGACCACGCTGATCGACACCATCACCGGTGCCGTGGCTCCGGCCGCCGGAACGGCCGTCTGCCACGTCCCCAGCCGGCTGCTGCCCCAACGTCTGCAGGTGCTCGACGCGGACCGCCCGGTGCTGGCCTCGGTGTCGGCCCTGGCGCCCACCGCCGACGACAACCTCCTCCGTGCCCGGCTGGCCCGGTTCCTGCTCGGCGCCGACATCATCACCCGGCCGGCCGGGACGCTCTCCGGCGGTGAACTCTTCCGGGCCACCCTGGCCGCGCTGCTGCTCGCCGAACCGCCGGTGCAGCTGCTGATCCTGGACGAACCCACCAACAACCTCGACCTGGATACGGTCGCCGCGCTCACCTCGGCTCTGCGGCAGTACCGCGGAGCGCTGCTGGTGGCCAGCCACGACCGGCCCTTCCTGGACGACCTCGGCCTCACCGGCGAGCTCAGCTTCGTGGCCGACACCGACCCCGGCCGCTTCGTCCGGACCGAAGAGTTGCCGCTGACCATGCCGACCGGCATCGATCCCGATTCCTGACCGAACCCGCCGGGCCGGTGCCCCCAGCCCGTCGGAGGGCGCCGGCCCTTCCGTGCCCTGGGCTGGTCGCCTCAGCCGACGAACTCGCCGAACCACACGCCCTCGTCCAGGCGCCGCAGCGCCTGCGGCAACCACCACACGACGGGCTCCGGCAACGCGTCCGGCCGGCACCAGGCCACCGCGTCGCAGTCCTGCACCGGGCGCGGCTCGCCCGTCCAGGACCGGGTCCGGAAGAACACGTCCACGCCCTCGACGCCCCCGTCGACGTAGCGGAGCATGCCGGCCGGCTCCAGGCGCGCCGGTTCGATCAGGACGCCGATCTCCTCGGCCGCCTCCCGGGCCGCCGTGACCGCCAGGGTCTCGCCGGCCTCGACATGCCCGCCGGGCAGGGCCCAGTGACCGTCGGCGTACTCCACACCCGACCGCCGGGCCACCAGCACCCGGTCGTCGCGCTGCAGCATGACGTAGCCGACGAGGTGGAAGGTGCTCACGATGGCATCATCGCTCCGGTCGCCGCGGCGGTGGGGATCGACGACGTGCACACCGCTTCCGCCGATTTCCGCGCGCCGACCGGCTGTGGCAGAATCGGACGCTGTTGTCCTCGCTCTCGCGGTTCCTGCCACAGGGGGATCGCCCGCGACGGGGACAGTCCTGACTTCCACCGCTAGCGGTGACCTGTGGCACCGGGCAAGGACACCGATATGGCCAACACGGCTTCTCCCCGTCTGATCGATGCGATCGACCAGGCCTCCATGCGTGACGACATCCCCGATTTCCGTCCGGGTGACACCGTCAAGGTGCATGTCCGGGTGGTCGAGGGCAACCGGTCCCGCGTGCAGCTCTTCACCGGTGTCGTCATCGCCCGCGCCGGCAGCGGCGTCCGCGAATCGTTCACCGTCCGCAAGGTCAGCTTCGGTGTCGGCGTCGAGCGGACCTTCCCGCTGCACAGCCCGATCATCGACAAGGTCGAGGTGGACCGGCGTGGCGACGTCCGGCGCGCCAAGCTCTACTACCTGCGTGGTCTGCGCGGCAAGGCCGCCAAGATCAAGGAGAAGCGCTACGCCTGAGCCCTCCGCCCGGCCCGTGCCGCACAGCGTCCGGGGGCCGGTGGTGGGTGATAATGCGCGTGTGTCGATCGATCGCATCGTGGCCCTCGCAACCTCCGGCGTACCTGCCGTCTCCCGGCCGGGCACCGAGCGTTGACCGCTCGACGCGGGTCGGAGGACAACCCGACGACGGCCGGCGACCGTGTCGGCGGTCTGATCAAGGAACTGCTGATCGTCGTTGTCGGCGCCCTGATCATCGCCGCACTGATCAGGGCCTTCGTCGGACAGATGTTCCTGATCCCTTCCGGGTCCATGGAACACACCCTGGACATCAACGACCGCATCGCGGTGCAGAAGATCACCGACTTCCACCGGGGTGATGTCGTGGTCTTCAAGGACCCGGATCATTGGCTGGGTGCCGCGCCGCCCACGGCCGAGCGCGGCCCGATCGGCCAGGTGCTGGAATTCGTCGGCGTGCTGCCCGACACCAGCACCGAACACCTGGTCAAGCGGGTGATCGGCATGCCCGGCGACCATGTCAAGTGCTGCGACACCCAGGGCCGGATCACGGTCAACGGCCGCGCGCTGAACGAGTCCGGTTACCTGTACGGCCACGGCCAGGGCCCGAACTCGCCCTCCACGATCCGCTTCGACGTGGTGGTCCCGCGGGACCGCATCTGGGTGATGGGCGATCATCGCGACGACAGCGCCGACTCCCGCTGCCACCTCGCCGACGAGACCATGAACGGCAAGGGCATGGGGGCGTTCGTCCCGGTCGACGACGTGGTGGGACCGGTGTTCGCCGTGGTCGCCCCGCTGGACCGGGCCCGGCTGCTGAAACGGCCGGCCACCTTCGCCCACGTGCCGGATCCGAAGAGCCCACCCCCTGCGAGTGCGGTGATCCGGACGCCTAACGTGAGTTGTTGATGAGCGCTCCCGCCACCCGCCGATCGGTTCCCGACCCGGCACCGGCCGCCGACCCCGCCGTCGACCCGGCAGCAAACGACGAGATCGTTCGGCGTGTCCAGGTCCGCCGGGACAGCGGTCTGTACGGCTACGAACGGGCGTTGAAACGCGTCGGGCTGGCTCCGGTCGCCGGCGCCGACGAAGCCGGCCGTGGCGCCTGCGCCGGACCGCTGGTCGCGGCCGCGGTGATCCTTTCCGACGCGAGATCCCGGCAGATCGACGGCCTGCGGGACTCCAAGCTGCTCAGCGCCGCCCAGCGGGAACGCTGCTACGCCCAGATCGTGGACCGGGCGGTGGCCTGGTCGGTGGTCGCGGTCGAGCCCGAGGAATGCGACCGGCTGGGCATGCACGTGGCCAATCTGGAGGCGTTGCGGCGGGCGCTGCTCCGGTTGGAACCGGCACCGACCTACGCGCTGACCGACGGGTTCAGCGTGGACGGTCTGGGCGTGCCCGGTCTGTCCATCTGGAAGGGCGACCGGGTCGCAGCCTGCGTCGCGGCGGCCTCGGTGATCGCCAAGGTGACCCGGGACCGGATCATGGGCGATCTGGACACCGTCTACCCGGAGTACCGGTTCGCGGTGCACAAGGGCTACTGCACTCCGCTGCACCAGGAGCAGCTGGACCGGCTCGGGCCGTGTCCGATCCACCGGATGCGGTTCGACAACGTCTACCGGACCATCCGGCCCGGAACGGTGGTGCGGAGCGTGCCGGGACTCGTCCGCGGCAACGGTGATCACGGCAGCGAGGGTGAGGGAGTCAACGATGAGTGCTGAGGACCTGGAACAGTACGAGAGCGACCTTGAGCTGCAGCTCTACCGCGAGTACAAGGACGTCGTCGGCATCTTCACCTACGCCGTCGAGACCGAGCGGCGCTTCTACCTCTGCAACGCCGTCGACCTGAAGGTCCGCAGCGAGGGCGGCGACGTGTACTACGAGGTCTCCATGGCCGATGCCTGGGTCTGGGACATGTACCGGCCCTCCCGCTTCGTCAAGAGTGCCAAGGTGCTGACGTTCCGCGACGTCTCCATCGAGGAGATCGTGCACAGTGACCTGGAAATGCCCAAGGACGTGTCGGGCCACAACTGAGCCGCACCCCCCGCGCAACGCGGTCGCGCATCGGCGCCGGGGAGTCGCTCGGCGAGCCGGGACGCGATCCCGGCCGCAAGCCGCCCGGCCGGGGACCGGCCGTGGGACCCGATGACGACTATCTGGACCGCAACGGCCGGGGACCGCGGATCGGTTCCGAATCCGGACCGTGCTGGCGAATCGGGGCGATCTGAGGCCACGGAGTCCGAAAGTCACCTCGGGGGACGGCGGGTGAGGTACGTATTCGGACCGTGGTGGGGAATCGGGGCGATCTGACGCCGCGGAGTCCGAAATGCCACCCGTGGATGGGAAACGACAGGTTCCCGGGCGACTTCGCACCACATGCGTCTCGTCGCACCACGTGCACCTGGTGCGCCGTCCTGCATCTGGTGCGCCGTGACGTACGAAGTGCTCGGGACCCGGTGCGGCCGGACGCGGGACGCGATCGTGTCCGGGTGCCATGGTGTCGGCGCCGGTCCGTCCCACAGGGGCGCCGGTCGCGTCCCCAGTGCGCCGGTCCGCCCACAGAGACGCCGGCCTGATCACCGGGCCGACCCACCCGTCCACGGCGGCGCCGGCCTGATCACCGGGCCGACCCACCCGTCCACGGCGGCGCCGGCCTGATCACCGGGCCGACCCACCCGTCCACGGCGGCGCCGGCCTGATCACCGGGCCGACCCACCCGCCCACGGCGGCGCCGGCCTGATCACCGGGCCGACCCACCCGCCCACGGCGGCGCCGGCCCGCCCACAGCGGCGCCGACCCGTCCACAGGAGCGACGGCCCTCGGCAGCGTCATCCACAGATCCCGATCGACCTCGGGCGCCTGGGTCATTCCGGCGCAGGCTGAGTGCGGAGGTGGCAGATGGTGAGCATTCAGGGAGCCGGGGCACCCGACGGCCCGACGATCGGGGGCAGCAGGTTGGGACGTATCGGTGAGGACCTGGCCGCGGGATACCTGGCTGAGCAGGGTTTCGAGGTGCTGGAACGCAACTGGCGGTGCCGGTCGGGGGAGATCGACGTGATCGCCACCGAGCACCGCTCGGGACGCAGCACGATCGTCTTCTGCGAGGTGAAGACCAGAGCCGGGCTCGGGTACGGCGACCCGCTGGAGGCGATCACAGCGGCCAAGGGCCGGCGGCTGCGAAAACTGGCCGGCGAGTGGTTGGCCGAGGCCGGGACGCGGGCCCAGGACGTGCGGATCGACGCGATCGGGGTGGTCGTCCGCCGAGGTGAGGTTCCCCGGATCACCCACGTGCGAGGCATCGACCGATGACGCTGGCGAGTTCGTGGTCGGTGGCGCTGGTCGGCCTGGAGGGCCGGATCGTGGAGATCGAGGCAGACCTCGGGTCGGGCCTGCCCAGGACGGTGTTGGTGGGTCTGCCCGACACCGCGCTGTACGAGTCGCGGGACCGGTGCAAGGCCGCATTGGGCAACTCGGGCCGGCGGTGGCCCGACCGGCTGGTGACCATCAACCTGAGCCCGGCGGGGCTGCCGAAGGCCGGCACGCACTACGACCTCGGCATCGTCTCGGCAGTGTTGGCCGCCGACGACGCGGTGCCGTCGGGCGAGCTCATCCGCACGGTGTTCCTCGGTGAACTCGGTCTCGACGGTCGGGTGCGTCCGGTCCGCGGTCTGCTGCCGGCGTTGTTGGCGGCGGCACGGGCCGGGTTCCGACGAGCCGTGGTTCCTCGCCAGCAGGCGGGGGAGGCTCGACTGGTGGAGGGACTGGACGTCTTCGGAGTCGCCACCCTGGGGCAGATGATCGCCCTGCTGCGTGAGGAGCCGATGCCGGAGATCCCTGACGATGACGCGTACCGGACCGACGCTCGCCCGCGGCTTCAGCAGCGGTCCCTGGATCTGACCGACGTGGCCGGTCAACCGGATGCCAAGTGGGCGCTGGAGGTGGCGGCCGCCGGACGGCATCACCTGTACCTGAGCGGGCCGCCCGGGGTCGGCAAGACGATGCTGGCCGAACGCTTGCCGGGATTGCTGCCTGATCTGGCCGTGCCGGAGGCGCTGGAGGTGTCGGCGATCCATTCGCTGGCCGGGTTCGCGCTGGAGGACGGGCTGGTCCGGCGACCGCCGTACTCGGCACCTCATCACTCGGCCTCGGTGGCGAGCATGGTCGGCGGTGGCCAGCGGGTGGCCAAGCCCGGGGCGATCTCGCGGGCCCATCGTGGCGTGCTCTTCCTCGACGAGGCGCCGGAGTTCTCCCCTCGGGTGCTGGAGGCGTTGCGGACACCGCTGGAGTCGGGCCTGGTGACCATCTGCCGGAGTACGGCCGAGACCTGTTACCCGTCCCGCTTCCAACTGGTGCTCGCGGCCAACCCGTGCCCGTGCGGGCGGACCGGGGTCCCGGGCGGGCGCTGCCAGTGCACGGCGATGGCGATCCGGCGGTACGCCGAACGGCTGTCTGGACCGATCACCGATCGCATCGACCTGCACCAGCCGCTGCTGCCGATGCGACGGAAGTTCCTGGAGGCGGCGCTGGCGCGCAGCGAGTCCACCGCGGTCGTCGCCGGCCGGGTCGCCGAGGCCCGCGACCGGCAACGTCACCGGCTGGTCGGGACCGGCTGGCAGACCAACGCCGAGGTGCCCGGCTCCTACCTGCGGCGTCGGCTGCCGCTGCCGGACGGCGTGGAACTGCTGGATCGAGCCGTCGCCACGGGAACCCTGAGCGCCCGCGGCGTGGACAAGGTACTCCGGGTCGCCTGGACCGTCGCCGATCTCGCCGGGCTCGACCATCCCGGTCAGCAGGAACTCCAGATCGCCCTGGCGATGCGTCGTGGCGAGGCTGCGGTGGCGGGGGAGTCGAGGGCCGGATGAGCGGGGACCATGACGCGGCCGTCGTCCCCGTGTCCGACCACCGACCGGACCACCCGGCGCAGGGCCCGCCGCCGGCCGAACAGGAGGACCGGACGGCGCGGATGGCGTTGACGTGCATCGCCGACGCCGGCGACCCGGTGATCGCCGGCGAGGTCGAGCGGATCGGGCCGGTGGCGGTGCTGCGGGCGGTCATCGCCGGTGATCTCGGCCCGGCGTTGGCGGAACGGGCCCGGCGACTGGACCTCACCGACTACTGGACCGCGATCACCGCGGGGCGGTTCCGTTTCGTCGTGCCGGGCGATCCCGAGTGGCCGCCCGGGCTGGAGGACCTGTCCGGGCCCGAGCCGGTCCAACGCCGCGGCGGGGTCCCGTACGGGCTGTGGCTGCGCGGGCCCGGTGACCTGGCCACGGCATTACCGCGGTCGGTGGCGATCGTCGGTTCGCGAGCGTCGACCGGTTACGGCGAGACGGTTGCCCAGGAGCTCGGCTACGAACTCGCCGCGGCGGGGTGGACGGTCGTGTCCGGCGGCGCCTTCGGCATCGATGCCGCCGCCCACCGCGGTGCTCTGGCGGCCGGCGGGCCGACCGCCGCCGTTCTGGCTTGCGGTGTGGACGTCAGCTATCCGCCGGGCAACCATGCCCTGCTCGACACCATCGCCGGTGACCATCTGGTGGCCTCGGAGCTGCCGCCCGGCTCGCATCCCACCCGGGTCAGGTTCCTGTCGAGGAACCGGTTGATCGCGGCGATGACGGTCGGCACCGTCGTGGTCGAGGCCGCCGTCCGCTCCGGTGCCCGCAACACCGCCAACTGGGCGGTCGTCTGCAACCGTCCATTGATGGCGGTGCCAGGGTCGGTGTTTTCCGCGCAGTCGGCGACGCCGCACCAGTTGATCCGCGACGGCAGGGCGGTCATGATCACCAGTGCGGCGGAGGCGGTGGAACTGTTGTCGCCGATCGGTGATCAGCTGGCGCCGCGGGCCGTCGGCGAGCAGCGGCGCACGGACGGGTTCGACGAGATCCGCCTGGCGGTCTACGAGGCCGTGCCGCGGCAGCGGTACAGGTCCGCGGGCGAGATCGCGATCGCTGCCGGGGTGTCGATGCCGCGTTGTCTGGCCGAACTCGCCGCCCTGACCGATGCCGACATGGTGCAGGCCGGCGCCCAGGGGTGGCGGTTGCGATGCTGACCGGAGGATCTGACCGCGCACCGCCCGGCGAGGATGTCGTCGTGTCGGTCGGCATACCTTTCGGCCAGTCGACCGCGGCCAGTCGACCGCGGCCAGTCGACCCCGGGCAGTCGACCCCGGGCAGTCGACCCCGGGCAGTCGACCCCGGGCAGTCGAGTCCGGGCAGTCGAGTCCGGGCAGTCGACCCGGGCAGTCGAGTCCGGCCAGTCGGCCCCGGATGCTGCCGCCCAGGAACGGGTCAGCCCGCTGAGCAACTCGCGTGGGCGTCCTGAGCCGGCGATCGGGTCGGGCGACGGGCGGACCGGCCGCGGCGGACTCAGGCCCGTGCGGAGCGCAGCGCGGCCAGCAGGCGACGCACCTGACCAGCCGGATCGTCACCCGTGGTCAGCGCCGACCCGATGCCGACGGCGAGCGCGCCGGCGCGGATCCACCCGGCCGCGTCGTCGGGGCCGATGCCGCCGGTGGGCACGCAGCGCAGCTGCGGCAGTGCCTGCAGCACGTCGGCCAGTGTGCGCGGCGTCCACTGGCTGGCCGGGAAGACCTTGACCAGGTCGGCGCCCAGCGTCTGGGCCTGCAGCATCTCGGTCGGGGTGGCGGTGCCGATCACGGTCGCCGCCCCGTAACGCTGGGCCACCTCGATCACCTCCGGCACCAGCGTGGGGGTGACCAGCACCTGCGCTCCGGCCCGCACCGCCAGCCGCGCGGTGGCGCCGTCCAGCACGGTGCCGGCGCCCAACACCGCACCCTCGGGTACGTCGTCGCTCAGCTCGGCGATCGCCTCCAGCCCGCCGGGAGTGGTCAGAGCGACCTCGACCGCGGTGACCCCCGCACCCCAGATCTGCCGGGCCAACGACACCGCCCGCGTCCGGTCGTCGGTGCGGACGATCCCGATCACCCCGGATGCGGTGATCCGTCCTACCGTCTGGCCGGGTCCCGGTGTCGCCATGGTCATCCTTCTCGTCCTCGGTGGTGGCAGCGGCCGTGTCGGCCGCGCTGTGGTCGGTGGCGTCGCCGCGGCAGGCGACTCAGCGGGGTCAGCGGATCACGTCGGCGCTGCCGGCCAGCACCTGGGCCAGTATGGTCCGGTTCGGCAGGCCGGTGGCATCTCCGCGGGTGGCGACGACCATGGACGCGACTGCCGCACCGGTGGTCAACCGCACCCGGGCATGCTCCTCGCTCAGTTGGTCATTGCCGTCCAGCCAGGCCGAGATCCAGCCGGCGTTGAAACCGTCACCGGCGCCGATCGGATCCAGCAGCGGCACCGCCCGGATTCCTCCCGGCACCGCGAGCTCACCGCCGGTGATGTGTTCGAAGGAACCGGCCGCGCCATCCTTCACCACCACGGTCTGGGCGCCGTGATCGGCGTACCAGCGTTCCGGCTCGACGCCGGGAGAGACGATGTCGGCCTCCTCCCGGCCGGTGAAGACGATCCGCGCATGCGGTGCGAGCCGGGCGATGATCTGCTGCCACCGGGCCGGATCGGCCAGTCGCAGCCGGATGTTCGGGTCGAAGCACACCGTCACCCCGGCCTCGGCCGCCCGGATCATCGCGTGCTCGGTCGCGGCCAGCGCCGACTCCGAGAGGGCCGCGGTGATGCCGGTGGCATGCAACAACCGGGTCCCCGTCAGCAGGTCGTCGGGAAGATCCGCCACGCTGAGCGCGGTCGCGGCGCTGCCGGCGCGCCGGTACTCGACGGTGATCGGCCGATCCTGCGGGCTGTCGCGGATCAGCAGTCCGGTGGGCAGTGCGGGGTCATCGATCAGGTGGGAGACGTCGATGCCCTCGGCCCGCAGCGTCCGGCGGATCTGTTCGCCGAAGGTGTCGCTGCCGACCCGGCCGGCGTAGGACACCCGGTGGCCCAGCCGGGCCAGCCCGGTGGCCAGGTTGCTCTCGGCTCCGGCGACGCCGACGTCGAATCCGCGGGCGACCGGCAGCGGAAGGTCGTCGGTCGCCAGCATCAGCACCATCGGCTCCCCGAAGGTCACGACGTCGAAGGCGGTGTCGGAGCGGTCGGCTGATCCCGGTCCGTGGACGGTGCTGCGGGCAGACGCCCGGGTGGCCTCGGCAGAAGAGATCGACACGCCCGCCATCCTGTCAAACCGGCACCCCGGCGCGCCCGGCCGGTTCCGGTTGGGCGTCAGGACTGCTGCAGGAACCGCTTGAGCAGCGGCCCGGCCACCCCCGAGCCGCTGTCGCCGTCACCGACGAAGACGGCCACCGCCAGATCGCCGCGGCCGGCGACCATCCACGCGTGCGTCCTGGGTGGCGTGGCGGTGCCGTATTCGGCGGTGCCCGTCTTGGCGATCACCTGCGGTGGCTGCAGAGGCTGCAGCAACGCCCCGGATCCCTCGTCGACGACGGCCTGCATCAGACCGCGTAACCGGCGGGCCTCGGAGTCGGTCAGCGGCCGGCCGGTCGGTTCAGCGGTCGGACCGTCGACCAGGTGCGCAACGACCGTGTGGCCGCCCTGGACCGAGGCGACCACATCGGCCATCGCCAGCGGCGAGGCCAGCACCCGGCCCTGACCGATCATCTCGGCGGCGCGCTCGGTCCGGGTCTGCGGCTGCGGGATCGACCCGAAGAAGGCTGGGAAGCCGACGTCGTAGTCGGTGCCCAGGCCCAGCGACGCGGCGGCCGCGTTGAGGTCCTTGGCGTCGACCTTCTGCCGCTGGCCGATGAACGCGGTGTTGCAGGAGTTGGCGAAGGCGGTGGTGAAGTCGACCGCGCCCAGCGCCGAGGCCGGATAGTCGTTGTAGTTCTTGAACCGGCGCCCGTCCACGGTGATCGTGGCGGGACAGTCCATCCGATCGGTCGGCGCGACACCCTTGCGGAGCAGCGCCAGCGCATCGACGATCTTGAACGTCGACCCGGGCGGGAACTGCCCGTAGGTGGCGATGTTCTGGCCGCCGGCGCCGGGACCGTTGGCGGCGGCGACCACGGCGCCGGTGGAGGGTCGGATGGCGACCAGGGCGCTGGCCGGCCCGACGTCGGCGAGGATCTTCTCCGCCGCGCTCTGCAGCGCCGGATCCAGGGTGATCTGCAGATCCTGACCGGCCCGGCCCGCCTGGTGGAACACCCGGGTGGTGTGGGTCGGTGCGGACGGCGATGCCGACGTCTGTGGCCGAGGGGGACGGTGTCGGCGAGGCGTCCGACTTCGGCGCGACGACACTGACCGAAATCTCCGGTGTGCCGCCCAGCCGGGCGTCGTAGCGCTTCTGCAGGCCGCTCAGGCCCACCTGGTCCCCGGCGGCGATCCGACCGCCGGACTGGTCGACGACCTCCCGGGTCGCCTCTGAGACGGTGCCCAGGATCGGAGCCGCGAACGTCTTCGTCGGCGCGAGCATCGCGGTGGCGTCCAGCGTCACCCCGCCGTCGATCGCGTCGACGGCTGCCCGGGACGGGCGGCTCGGGTCGGAGCTGCGGTAGACGATGGCCTGCACGAAGGCCTTGCTGCCGGCGGCCTTCACCTGCTTCACGTAGCCGGTCGCATCGAGGCCGACCAGGTCCGCCAGCCTGCGGGCCGATCGGGCGGCCACCGAGGCCGAAACCAGGGACTTGTCGATACCGATCCGCTGCACCGGCCGTGGTTTCACCAGCGCGGTGCCGTCGCCGCCGAGGATCTCGCCCCGGCGGCCCTGGCTGCGGGAGACGACGAGCCGGGCGCCCGGCATCAGGTCGGGCTGCACCAGCGACGGCTGCCAGACGGTCCGCCACCGGCCGGCGGTCTTGCTGAGCTTCGCCGTGACCGTGTACGTCCACGGCCTGGTCGCCCCGGGCAATTGCCAGCCCATCCTGATCCGGCTGCTGGCGCTGGTCCCGTCGACCTGCGGGTCACCCTGGGGCGTGGCGGTGAGCCGGGCGGAGCCGAGCGGGGCGACGAGGGCCGCGAACCGGTCGGCGGCGTCCGCGCTGCCGGCGAAGGTCAGCCCGGACAGGTCCTCGGCCGACAACGCGGAGGCGAGCCTGGTGGTCGCGGCCCGCGCGCCGGAGACGTCCTGGCGACCGGGCAGGTGGACACCGCCGCTGCAGCCGGCCAGCCCGGCGGCCAGCAGGGACACGCCGATCGAGCCGACAGCGGTGGAACGACGGAGGCCAAGGGTCACGAGGCGACATTCTGGCCTGCGTCGGGACCACCTCGCGACTGCGGCCCGGTCAGGCGTGGAGGTCGGCGTACTCGGGATGGGTGGCCAGGAACTGGCGGGTGTAGCTGCACACCGGCACGACGCGCAGGCCGCGACTGCGCAGGTCGTCCAACGCGAACCTGGTCAGTCGACCCGCGACACCGTGTCCGCGTAGCACCGGATCGGTCTCGGTGTGGGCGAACACGACCGTCCCTTGCGCGCCGGGGGAGTAGTCGATCACGCCGGCGACCCGGTCGCCGGTCCGCGCGACGTAACGCTGTCCGGCGGGTTCGTCGGCGAACCGCAGGTCCGCCAGATCGGCGCCGGTCATGATCGGCTCCCGTGGTGGCGTCCGACGGCCGGCCGGTGGATCGGGTCGGCGTCGCTGAGCACGCGGTGTTCGAACCGGTCGACGGGCACGTAGTCGATCCTGCCATGCCACCCTGCCATGCCACCCTGCCATGCCACCCTGCCATGCCGCCCTGCCATGCAGCCCTGCCATGCAGCCCTGCCATGCAGCCCTGCCATGCAGCCCTGCCATGCAGCCCTGCCATGCAGCCCTGCCATGCCGCCCCGCCATGCAGCGCTGCCGTGTCGCACGGCGCCGGTCAGCCGGGTTTCCGGGCGACGGCGAAGATCCGCCGGAACGGCAGCACCGTGCCGAACGGCTGCTGCGGATAGGCCCGGCGGAGCAGTGCCTTGTACTCGGCGATGAAAACGGCCCGTCGCTCCTCGTCCAGCGCCTGCAGGTACGGCCGCGCGCCGGTGCCGGAGATCCAGGCGAAGACCGGATCGGCACCGGTCAGCACGTGCAGATAAGTGGTCTCCCACGCGTCGGTGTCGCAGCCGAGCGCGATCAGATCGGTCAGGTACGTCGACGCCGGCGGCATCACCCGCCGATCGATCCCTGCGGTCGCGTCGGCGAATCGCCGGTCGGTGCCGAGCCGGTGCAGCAGCGTGTGGCTGGCCTCGTTCTGGTTACCGGGCACCTGGAAGGCCAGCCAACCGCCCGGAGCGAGCAGATCGACCAGCCGCGGGAGCACCGCTCGGTGATCATCCACCCACTGCAGAGCGGCATTGCTGATGATCACATCGGCCGGGCGGTCGGGGGCGAAGTCACGCAGGTCGTCGGTCCGGAAGCTCACCCGCGGTCCGGCGTGCTGCTGCGCCGCAGTGATCATCTCCGCCGACGCGTCGACGCCTACGATCTCGGCCGACGGCCAGCGCTCGGCCAGCCGCGCGATGAGCTGACCGGGGCCGCAGCCGAGGTCGATCACCAGGGAAGGATCCGTCGCGCCGACCCGGCCGATCAGGTCGATGAACGGCCGCGACCGCTGGTCGGCGAACTGCAGGTACTCGGCGGGATCCCAACGCGGCATCGGTCAGCCCCTCCCCAATTATCTTGATGTCAAGATACATGGTGGCGATCGGTGGACACGCATCCGCGCTGCGTCGGCGCCGTCTTGGGATGACGCCCTAGGATGAAGGACGGTCGGCACCGGCGCTCGGGCAGTGCTCGACTCCGTGAAGGGATAAGGAGCAGGCGTGTCGGACAACGGCAAACCGGACCTGGGCCACACCGCTGCGACCGGCCAGGCCGTCGCCGAGCCCACCCGGGCGGCGGAGAACGGCCATGGCCGGAACCGGGTTCTGGTGGTGGACGACGACGCCGCACTGGCGGAGATGTTGTCGCTGGTGCTGCGCAACGAGGGATTCGAGCCGATCTGGTGCAGCCATGGGGACAAGGCGCTCGGCGTGTTCCACGAAACCCGGCCGGACCTGGTGCTGTTGGACCTGATGTTGCCGGGCCGTGACGGGGTCGACGTCTGCCGGGATCTGCGGGCTGAATCCGGCGTACCGATCATCATGTTGACGGCCAAGTCAGACACCATCGACGTGGTGAGCGGCCTGGAGGCGGGTGCCGACGACTACGTCGCCAAGCCGTTCAAGGCCAAGGAACTGGTGGCCCGGATCCGTACCCGGCTGCGCCGCAGCCCGGAGGAGAGCGACTCCGAGACCCTGCACATCGGCGACCTGGCGATCAGTGTCGACGGTCACTCGGTGAAGCGGGACGGAAGGCCGATCCAGCTCACCCCGCTGGAGTTCGACCTGCTGCTGGCGCTGGCCCGCCGGCCGCGGCAGGTGTTCAGCCGTGAGGTGTTGCTGGAGCAGGTCTGGGGCTACCGGCATGCCGCCGACACCCGGTTGGTCAACGTCCACGTCCAACGGCTGCGCTCCAAGATCGAGCGGGATCCCGAACACCCCGAGATCGTGGTCACGGTCCGCGGGATCGGTTACAAGGCCGGTGAGACACCGTCCGCGCGCTGACCGCCTGCGGTCCGGTCGATCGGGAGTGCCTGCTGTGACTGCCATCGCGGACGCCATCATCGATCCGCTACGCCCGCCCCGGCGTCGCTGGTGGCGGTGGCCGGTGGACGCCTGGCAGCAGTCGTTGCCGCTGCGGGTCGTCGTCACCACTTTCGTCGCATCGGTGATCGTGATGGTGCTGGGCGGCATCCTGCTGCTGCAGCAGGCCGCCATCGGCGTGCTGGATGCGAAGACCCGTGCGACAACCACCCAGGCGACCCAGGCGGCCCGGACCGCGCAGGCCAAGCTCGACGCGTTGAACATCGACAGCGACACCAACATCAACGACACGCTGGCCGGCATCCTCACCGACATCTCCGACCGCACCGACAGCACCGGCGGCTACTACGTGATCGTCGAGTCCCAGCTCGGCACCCAGAAGTCCAGTAACGACATCCTGGAGCAGAGCGTGCCCACCAACCTCCGCCAGGAGGTCCGCAGCCACGCCGACACCAAGCTGCGGACGGCGCCGACCGCGGTGCAGACGATCAGCGGGCCGACAGTGCCCGGTCGGGCGTTCGGGACCACACTGAAGGTGCCGGGCACCGAGGGCTATCAGGTCTACATCATCTTCCCGATGGAGCAGGAGGCCGAGACGCTCAGCTCGCTGCAGCGAGCCGTGGCGATCACCGGTGCGGTGTTGATCTTCCTGCTGACACTGATCGCAGGCATGGTCGGCCGCCAGGTGGTGTCGCCGATCCGGGCCGCCAGGCGGGCCGCCGAACGGCTCGCCTCGGGCAACCTGGAGGACCGGATGGTGGTGCGCGGCAAGGACGACCTGGCGAGGCTTGCCGTCTCGATGAACTACATGGCCTCGGAGCTGCAGAAACAGATCAACCAGCTGGAGGAACTGTCCCGGGTGCAGCAGCGGTTCGTCACCGACGTGTCCCATGAGTTGCGGACGCCGCTGACCACGGTCCGGATGGCCGCGGAGATGCTGTACGAGGCCCGCGAGGACTTCGACCCGGTCGCCGCCCGGTCGGCGGAGTTGCTGCAGGTGGAGTTGGACCGGTTCGAGTCGCTGCTCACCGACCTGCTGGAGATCTCCAGGTTCGACGCCGGTGCCGCCGTCCTGGCCCCCGCGGAGACGGACGTGAACGATCTCGTCGACCGGGTCATCCAGGCCGGTTCCTCGCTGGCCACCTCCACCGGAACCGAGATCCGGGTGCATTCACCTGGCCCGATCACAGCCGAGATCGACGGCCGCCGGATCGAACGGGTGCTGCGCAACCTGCTGGTGAACGCCATCGAGCACGGCGAGCACCGTCCGATCGACATCTTCCTGGCCACCGATGACCAGGCCGTCGCCATCGCCGTGCGTGATCACGGTGTCGGGTTCGAGGCCGCCCAGGCCAAGCAGGTCTTCCACCGCTTCTGGCGGGCCGACCCGTCCCGGGAACGGCGGATCGGCGGCACCGGACTGGGGTTGTCGATCTCGATGGAGGACACGAGGTTGCACGGTGGCTGGTTGAACGCCTGGGGCCGGCCCAACCGCGGGGCCCAGTTCCGGGTGACCCTGCCGAAGAAGGCCGGCGCGATCCTGCAGCAGTCACCGCTGCCGCTGGTGCCGCGCGACCTGATCTCGCCGGTGCCGATGCCATCGCTGAGTGATCCGTTGGAGCTGCCGCCGGCCGGGCCCCCGGACGAGCACGACGGTCGGATCCATGATCACGATCTGGCCGGATCGGCCCGCGACCACGAGGACGTCCGATGAACCGCCGGGCGCCGGCCCGGCCGGCCGCGGTGATGATCATGGGGGCCCTGCTGGGTCTGCTGCTGGCCGGCTGCGTGTCGGTGCCCACCAGCGGCAATGTGGAGATCGCCGACCAGGGCAGCGGGATCGACAACACCCGTCCCGAGGTGATCCCCAAACCGCCGGTCCCGAACGCCTCCCCGCGGGTCATCATCGACGGCTTCCTCTTCGCGATGAGCCGCTACCAGGCCAACTACCAGGTCGCTCGCCAGTTCCTGGCCTCCGACGTCCGCGACAGCTGGCGGCCCGAGGACAAGGTCGTGGTCTACACCAACCCGAAGTACGACAGCACCGACAGCAACGTCACCATGACCATGACGCGCGTCGGCGTGGTCAACGCCGACGGCAGCTACAGCGCCGCTGCCGGCACTCAGGTGCAGGACTTCGGCATGGTCAAGGACAAGCACGGACAGTGGCGGATCAGCAATCCGCCGGACGGCCTGCTGATCAGCGACACCAGCTTCAGCGCCACCTACGCCTCCTACAACCTGTACTTCTTCGACCCGCAGTTCCGCACGCTGGTGCCGGACCCGATCTATCTGCCGACCGACGGCCGCACCGAGACCGCGCTCGTGCAGGCGCTGCTGCGTGGACCGACCTCCTGGCTGCAGTCGGCGGTCAGCAGCGCCTTCCCGCCGCGGACGTCCCTGGTCGGTGACGCGGTCGCCGTCTCCAACGACCCGGGATCGAAGAACCTGGCCCAGATCTCGTTGAGCCCGACGGTGCTGGCGTTGAACGACCAGCAGCGGATCCGGATGGCCGCGCAGCTGGCCTGGACGCTGGCGCAGGTCGCGGACAGCGGCATCCGTGGCCTGCAGCTGACGGTCAACGGCGCTCGGTTCCAGGTGCCCCGGCAGGTCGGCGAGGGCGACAAGGCCTATGTGCCGGTCAGCTACGGCGAGGAGTACGCGCCGGTGCCCACCGAGACCAGCAACAATCTGGTCGCCGTCCGCGGCAACGGCTCGGTGGTGTCGGTCGACAACGACGGCGCCCGGATCAGCCCCCTGCCCGGCCGGCTCGGACGTCCCGGGACCGGAGTCGACTCGCTGGCACTGTCGGTGGACGGCCGCACGGTGGCCGCCGTCACCGATCAGCGGACCACGGTGGTCACTCAGGCGGTCGAGAACACCGAACCGCGGACGCTGCTGACCGGCCAGTCCGACCTGCTCCGACCCGACTACAGCCGCTACGGCGAGCTGTGGGTGATCGGCGGTCCCGCCGGTCACCAGACGATCCGGATGATCGAGGACGGCAAGAAGGCCGAGACCGTACGGTCGCCGTGGTCACCGCGGATCCGGGTGACGGCGTTCCAGATCTCGCCCGACGGCTGCCGGATGGCCCTGGTGGGCCGGTCCGACGGCCAGCAGGTCCTCGCGGTGGCGCCGATCATGCGCGGCGACCAGATCGCCCTGGGCAACATCCGGGTGATCCAGCTCGCCGATGCCACCGCCGCCCAGGTGCAGCGCATCACCGACCTCGGCTGGATCTCACCCACCCGGTTGCTCATCCTCGGCGCAGGTGGAACCGGCACCAGCTTCGAGCCCTACGGGGTGGAGATCGACGGCTCCCAGTTCGAGCGGGTCGGCACCTCCGACAGCTGGGGTGCCACCGTACTGACCACAGCTGTCGATCCGGGCGGCTCCTTCCACGCCGTCGTCGCCGGCCGCAAGGACCGGGTGTGGATCTACCGCAGCGGCGACCAGTGGGAACTGTTGTCGGACAACCTTCGCCAGCCCGCCTACGCCGGCTGAACCTCGGCGCCGGGCCGCCGGCCGATCGCGGCCCCGGGCCGGTCCGGGCGGTTGTCCACAGGCCGGTGCCGCCGGCCGCCGGATCGGGCGATAGTGATCCGATGGGACTGATCCACCGCTGGCTGTCGGTCACCGGCGACCTGCTGCTGGGAGCCTGCTGCCCGGGCTGCGACCGGCCCGGATTCGGGCTCTGCGACCACTGCCGGGGCCGGTTGACGGCGCTACGACCACGGCCGGCGCAGCCCGATCCACCGCCGGCCGGCTTCCCCGACACGGTGACGGCCGGACCCTACGACGAACTCATGCACCGGCTGATCCCCGCGCACAAGGAACGGCAGGCCTGGCTGCTGACCGCAGTCCTGGCCGACCAGCTCGCCGGAGCGGTCGGCGTGCTGCTCGAAGGCCGTCCGGCCCTGCCGACCCCGGTCCTGCTGGTGCCGGTGCCGTCGGCGCCGTCGGCGGTCCGGGCGCGCGGCCGGGACGCCACCGCCGCGATCGCCGTGGCCGCCGCCCGCCGACTCCGCCGCCGGACCGGGCGTCCGGTCACGGTCCGGTCGGCGCTGCGACCGGTGCGCCGGCTGGTCGACCAGTCCACGCTGACCGCCGACGAGCGGCGCCGCAACCTGGCCGGCGCGTACGCGGTCGGCCCCGCGCCGGCTGCCGCCCCGGCCGGCTGCGGTGGTCGTGGTCGACGACCTCGTCACCACCGGATCGAGCCTGGCTGAGGCGGCCCGGGCGATGGCGGCCGCCGGGACGCCGGTGAGCGGTGCCGCGGTCGTCGCCGCTGCCGTCCGGCGGCGAGCCGGGCATGGGTCGGGACAGCCGGACGATCCGGTCGAGAGTCACTCGGCCGGATGCCCGTCGTAGCCGGGCTTGTCGGTATCGAGCTGCTCACGCGTTGATCGGCGGGGGCCGCTACCTCGACCTGCACGCACCGGTCGAGGCGCTCGGTGCAGGCCGGCGCCGGCAACCCGATCCGGGTCGCTCGCCGCCACATCGCCTCCATCCGGCCCGCCACCTCGGCACCGGGCGGGCCGCAGACCTCCCGCGACCACTCGGTCTGCACGTGGCCATCGCCGGTGAGTCGATGCCAGCCGATCCTCTCCCGCACTCAGCGCATGCAGTCCGATGCCAGCCGATCCTCCCGCACTCAGTGCATGCAGATCGCCGACCTGCAGCTCACCGTTCCTGTCCCGCGCACCGGCGGTTCACCGGTGGTCACCGGATCCGCCGATGACAGCGCGGCGCTGCCGGTCGGCGAGCTTGTCGACATTGCGCTGCGCGACGTCGTCCAGTGACAGGTCCAGGAACTTGGCGAGCACGGCCGTGTACCACAAGACATCGCCGAGCTCGGCCGCCATGTCGTCGCGGTCGAGTCGGGCCAGGTCGCCGTTCTTGTCGCGGATCAGCTTCTTGACCTTCTCCGCGATCTCGCCTGCTTCGCCGACCAGACCGAGGACCAGGTGCATGAACTCGTCCGGGGCGTCCCTGTCCCGTGCCGTGCGCAGTGCGGCCCGCTGGTAGTCATCGCACTCCATGACGCAGACCGTAGCGGTCCGGTTTGACGGCCACCGATCAGCCGGCCCGACCGCCCAACTCGACCGCAGGTCGCAACAGCGGCAGCAGCGCGTACCCGTCCGGTGCCCGGTACTCCGGCGCCCGCTCCGGCCGCCGCCGCCGGGACGGCGTCAGATCCTCGTTCGGCATCGGCAGACCGTGCGACAACACCTGCTCGGTCGGCGTCAGCTGCCGCAGGCCGATCACCTGCACCCGGTCCGGATCCTCCTCGGCGAAGTCGCCGTAGATGGTCGGATCGTTCTGGCCGTCGTCACCGATCAGCACCCAGCGGACGTTGGGCAGCTCACGGGCCAACCGGCGCAGGTTCGACCGTTTGTGTTCCTGCCCGCTGCGGAACCAGCCGGTATTCGTCGGCCCCCAGTCTGTGAGCAGCATCGGCCCGTCGGGATAGCCGTGTCGGCGCAGGAAACGCACCAGGATGGGTGCGGTGTTCCAGGCGCCGGTGGACAGGTAGAACGTCGGTGCCGTCGGGTGCCCGGCCAACAGTTTCCGGTACAGCTCGGCCATCCCCGGCACCGGCCGTCGGGCGTTCTCGCTGCGGACGAACGTGTTCCAGGCGGCGATCAGCGGGCGTGGCAGCGAGGTGGTGATCACGGTGTCATCGATGTCGCTGATCAGACCGATGGTCGGCTCCGGTGCCACCACCAGCACCGCCCCGGTCGCTTCGGCGGCACCGGGCGCGCTGATCCGCACGTCGCACCAGCCCGGCTCCAGCCCGTGGACGGGCACCGTGACGTCGAGATACCCGCCGCGGTCCGACGTGGCGCTGATCTCGTGATCACCCACCTTGATCGTGACCGGCACGCCTGACACCTGGGCGGTCATGAACGCTCGCCACCCGCGCTGCACGTCCTCGGTGCGGCGATCATCGTCTTGATGACGGGACAGCAGCACCCGTCCCAGCACCCGGACCGAGGAGACCGAACCGTAGCCTGTGTAGACCAGCACCCGGGTGGACCAGCCGCGGCGCTTGAGCACGGCGACCAGCAGCCTGTTCCAGGCGTCCTCGGCGACAGCGGCGATGTGTGGGCGAGCCATGACCAGAGCCTAGATCTGCTCGGCTGCGGAGCCCAGCGACGGGATCGGGCTACCAGCCAAGCGCCGGCGAGGCCCTCCAGGGTGCTCCACCGGCCGGGCTCGTCAGCGGGCTCCTCGAACCGGAAGTGCACGGTTGCGGGGTGGCTGTCCTCCAGCAGCCATCGCCCGGTTAGGGTCGACGGTGATGGTCGAATATCGGATACCGGGCGCGGAGATTCTCTCGGCAACAGTCATTGCCGTCTGCTTCCTCGTCGCCTTGGTGGTGATCAACACCCGGGCCGCAGGCAGATCCCGCACCCTGGGTGTCCTGGGTGTCGTGGTGCTGTTCGCCAGCACGGTCCTGGAGGCGCTCAACGGATCGCTGGGGAGCGCCTACGGGACCAACAACGTCGTCTACGCCGTGGGCTCGATCGTCGGCGCCGTGCTCGCCGCCGCCGGGTTGGTGCTGCTGGCGCTCGCTGTGCTTTGGCCACGGCGGGCGAGAAGGCCGGGGGGTGACCACTGATGGCGGTAAACCAGCTCGTGGCCGTCGCGGTCGTTGCTGCCGGGGCGGTGGTGACCCTGTGGCTGTTGATCAGAAGTGCCCGAGGGCGTTCCCGGCTGCTGGGGGTCATCGGTACGGTGTTGATCCTCCTGGGTGTGCTGAGTCGTTTCGGCTACCAGTGGATGGTCGAGCGGTTCCTCGGCCGGGTCGACGACAGTACGATCATCTCGATCCTGGCCGCCGACACCGCGGCCGGCGGCGTGCTGACCGGAGCCGGGCTGCTCGTGGTGACTCGCGCGATCATCGACGCCGGCAGCCAGCCGAAGCTCTGACCCGCAGGTCGGACGCCCGCCGCGGTCGCTCCGGGTCGCGGCAGGCGGTCGCGGGGCGGCCGGCGCCTTTGCCGCTCAACTGGCGAGCACCGTCGACAAGTACGGCCTCGACGGCGTCGACTTCGACGACGAGTGGGCCGACTACGGCGGCAACGGCACCTCCCAGCCCGACGACTGGTCGTTCGTCTACCTGGGTCAGCAGCTTCGTCGCATGATGCCGGACAAGCTGATCTCGATGTACGACATCGGCCCCTCGTCGGAGCGGGTGGTGGACAACGGGCTCAGCGTCGGCGACCTGCTCGACGACGCGGTCCACCCGTACTACGGCGGCTACGCCCCGCCCGGGTATGTCGACATCCCGGGTCTGCCCGACGAACAGATCGGCGCGGCCGCGATCTGGCTCGAGCAGACCGATCCCGCCCGTACGCCGGCGACGGCAGGGTCAGCTTCGACGCCAAGCTGACGGGTGGTGGCCGGTGAGGCGTCGCCTGTCAGGCGGAGGCCTCACCACAGGCGTCGAGACACACCCGATCCCACCATGCGTGCGGCTTGTATCTATGATGTGTACATGGTCTCCGCCGTGTCGCCCGTCCGCCGTAGGGGGTCGGAGTCGTGCCCCGCGCCCCGCGGGATCGGCGCTGCGATGCTGGGGCTGGCAACGGTCGCCTGGGGCGGCAACCAATTCACTCCGCTGCTGGTGATGTACCACCGCCGGGTCGGTTACTCCGGCCAGACGGTCACCGTGCTGCTGGCGGCCTACGTGCTCGGCATCGTCCCCGCGCTGCTGCTCGGCGGCCCGTTGTCGGACCGGTACGGCCGCCGGCCGCTGATGCTGCCGGCACCGCTCATCTCGGCCGTGGGCAGCCTGCTGCTGGCCGCCGGTGCGCACAGCGCCGGCCTGCTGTTCGCCGGCCGGGTGCTGTCCGGGTCGGCCCTGGGCCTGGGCATGGCCGTCGGCACCAGCTGGGTCAAGGAACTGGTGCAGGCCGGCGCCGCACCGGCCGGGACGTCGGGAGCCGGTCGCGCCACCACCGCGCTGACGGCCGGTTTCGCCGCCGGGGCCGCGTCCGCGGCGGCGCTCGCGCAGTTCGCGCCCCGGCCGACCGTGTCGGCCTACCTGCCGCATCTGCTGCTGGCCGTGGCGGCCACCCTGCTGCTGCCGGCGGCCACCGAGACCCGCCGGCCCGGCGCTGGTCGTCCCCGGCGGCGGCTGGCGGCCGATCTGGTGGTCCCGGCGGCCCGGCAGCGCCGCTTCCTGCTCGTCGTCGCGCCGATGGCGCCGTTCGTGTTCGGACTGGCCGGAGCCGCGTACGCGATCCTGCCCGCGCTGCTCGGCGGGCCCGCCGCCCGCCTGGGTACCGCCGTCTCCGGCCTGCACTGCCTGGTCGGGCTGAGCTGCGGGATGGCCGTCCAGCCGCTGGGCGCCCGGCTCGGCCGGCGCGGTCCGGGCCGGCCGGTGCTGGCCGGGCTCGGCGTCGGCGCCGCCGGTCTGCTGCTCGGCGCGGCCGTGGTGCCGGCCCAGCGGTGGCTCGGTTTCCTGCTGGCTGCCGCGGTGCTCGGCAGTGCCTACGGTCTGCTGATGGTCGCGGGCCTCCAGGAGGTGCAGCGGATGGCCGGCCCCGACGACCTGGCCGGACTCACCGCGGTCTACTACGCCCTCACCTACGCCGGCTTCATCGCCCCGGCTCTGCTGGCGGCGCTGCACCACCGGCTGGGCTATCCGCTGATGTTCGTCGGCTGGGCCGGGCTGGCGGCCGCCGCGGCCGCGCTGGTGCTGATCGGGCTGGCCCGGACCGGGCCGAGCAGCGGAACCGATCGGGCCGCCCCGATTCACCCGGTCGATCTGGTCGGGGCCGGCGCGGACTAACCTGGTCCGGGTGACCGAGACGTCGACGGCCGCCGGGCAGCGTAGGGGCCGCATCCGGCCGCCGGTCGGCGACTCCGCCGCCGACCGCGCCTACTCCCACGTCAAGGAGGAGATCGTCGCCGGCCGGATCCGCGGCGGCGACCTGCTCAGCGAGGGCGAGGTCGCCGACCGGCTGGCGATGAGCCGGACCCCGGTCCGGGAGGCGTTCCTGCGGCTGCAGGCCGAGGGCTGGATGAAGCTCTATCCCAAGCGGGGTGCGGCCGTCGTCCCGATCCGTCCCGAGGAGGTCGACGAGGTGATCGAGGCCCGCGCCCTGCTGGAGTCGCATGCCGTCGGCCGGATCGCCGGGGACGCCGACGCGGTGGCCGGGCTGTCGTCGCGACTCCACACCATCGTGGACCGGCAGGCTGCCGCCGCGGCCGCCGACGACGTCGCCGGGTTCGCCACCGCCGATGCTGACTTCCATGCCGCCATCGCCGCCGCCGCGGGCAATCAGATCCTGATCGACTTCTACGCCGGGCTGCGGGACCGGCAGCGCCGGATGACCGGTGACTCGCTGCGCCGGACCGGCGGCGCCCGGGAGCGGATCATCGACCAGCACCGGCGCCTGGTCGCCGCGATCGAGGCGGCCGACGCCGCCGGCTTCGCCGCCGCGATCACCGATCACCTCGACGACATCCACCGCCGCTGAGGCTGCCTCCCGGCGACGTCCTGCGTCGGTCAGCGGCCGGCCGCCACCTCGCTGCCGGCCCGGCGGTGCAGGCCGAACAACCCCTCCAGCACCGGGTAGAGCATCAACACCGCCAGCACGGCGAACGCGACCCGGAAATCGGTCACGCCGGTGACACCGGCGCCGTGACCGAACAGGTGGTCGGCCGCCCGCAGCGTCAGCGCGCCGAGCGCGACGCCGAGGCCCGCCGCGATCTGGCCGACCGTGGAGGACAACGTGTTGGCCCCGGCCATCCGGGCGGGGGAGATGTCGGCGAACTGCAGGGAGTTGTAGCCGCTGAACCCGATCGAGCGGAACACACCGCTGAGGAACAGCAGCGCCACGATCCACCAGACCGGCGAATCCTCGGTCAACATCGCACAGCCGGCGAACACCAACGCCCCGGCCAACGCGCTGCCCACGATCACCGTCCGGAACCCGAACCGACGGATCAACGGGCTCGTCGCGGGCTTGATCGCCACGTTGCCGACGAACAGCGCCATCACCAACAGCCCGGCCCGGGCCGCCGACCAGCCGTAGCCGAGCTGGAACATCAGCGGCAGCAGGAACGGCGCCGCCGAGATCACCAGCCGGTAGATCATGCCGCTGGCGTTGACCACCCGGAACGTCGGCACCCTCATCGCGGCCAGATCCAGCAGGGGATGCTCCCGCCGGCGCATCGCCCACCAGAAGGCGATGCCCAGCGCCGCCGCGGCCAGCAGCAGCCCGACCGCCACCGTGACGTCGGTGCTGGCGCCGGCAGCGCCGATCTGTTCCATCCCGAGCAGCAGTGCCGCCAACGATCCGCCGCAGAGCAGGAAGCCGACCCAGTCCAGCGGCGGCACCCCTCGCTCGCCGGCGTCGTGCACCAGCCACCAGGCCGCCGCCAGTGCAGCCACCCCGATCGGCACGTTGATCAGGAAGATCCACTCCCAGGAGGCGTAACTGGCCAGCCAGCCGCCGAGCGTCGGCGCGATCACCGGGGCCAGCAGGGCCGGCCAGGTCAGATAGGCGGTGGCCGCGAGCAGATCCCGCTTGGCGGTGTGCCGGAGCACGACCAGTCGCCCGACCGGCACCATCATCGCCCCGCCGATGCCCTGCAGGACCCGGACCAGACAGAGCATGGTCAGGTCGGTACTGACTGCACAGAGCACCGACGCCAGCGTGAACACCGCGATCGCGATCATGAAGATCCGTCGGCCACCGAACCGGTCGGTCAACCATCCCGACACCGGGATGCCGACCGCGACCGTGACCAGATAGCTGGTCATGGCAGCGTTGATGGCGACCGCCTGGGTGCCCAGGTCGGCGGCCATCGCCGGTGCCGCGGTGGCGATGATCGTGCCGTCGAGGTTCTCCATGAAGAAGGTGCCGGCGGCCAGCAGTGCCAGCGGTCGGTTGAGCCCCGGCCCGGCCGAACCGGACGTCCGGGTGCCGGCCGCGCCGGAACTCGCTGAGGTCACGGCGCCCCAGCCTAGGGCCCCGCGCCGCGGACCGCCGCAACGGTCCGGACCGGTGTTGGGACGCGGTGCGCCAACTGCTGGATATTCCGGCGGTAGGCGGTTAACGTCTCGTTATGGCGAACGTAGCCATCGACCGTGAGGCGATGAGGTGAACGCGTCGGAACCCGGCCGCCGCTCCGTACGGAGTGTGCGGCCTTTTGCGTACACCGCACCTTCCGGCTGTCAGGAATGTCAGCTGCTCCGCGGCGACGCCGCCGGAGCCGTCTCGTAGGAGGTTCGAGATGGATGTTGTCGTCAAGAGCCGGCACTGTTCGCTGCCGGACCAGTTCCGCGACTACGTCGAGGAGAAGATCACCAGGCTGGAGAAGCTCAACGGCCGCGTGATCCGTGTCGACGTGGAGGTGTCGGCCGAACGGAACAGACGACAACTCGATCATGGTAGTCGGGTGGAGATCACCCTGCACACCAAGGGTCCGGTGGTCCGCGCCGAGGCTGCGGCCGAACACAAGTCGGCCGCCTTCGACCTGGCCCTGGACAAGCTGATGGCGCAGTTGCGGCGGTCGGCCGACCGCAAGCGGATCCATCACCGCGACCGCAAGATGATATCGCTGGCCGAGGCCTCGGGCCGCTGGCCGGGTGAACCGGACGGCGCGGCCGTCGACGGTGCCGCCGGTGACAGCGCCGACATGCACACCGTCGCCGGCCTGGAGGTCCAGGGCGACGGTCCCCTGGTGGTCCGGGAGAAGACCCACGAGGCGGTGCCGATGACCCTCGGTGAGGCCCTGGATGCGATGGAACTCGTCGGCCACGACTTCTACCTGTTCATCGACAAGGAGAGCCAGCTGCCCAGTGTGGTCTACCGGCGGCGCGGCTACGACTACGGCGTGATCCGACTGGAGAGCGCGGACGCTCTGGTGCACAGCTGATCGGGGCCGCGTCGGCTCCGGGCGGCCGTCGCTGATCCCGGCTGCCATCGTCGGGCGCGGGCCGAGGACTGTCACCGCGACGTCCTAGGCTCGCGCCCGTGCCTTCGACTGCAGCGCGACGGGAGTCGCTGTCGCGTGCCCAGGCCCGGCGGATCGCCCTGGCCGCGCAGGGGTTCGCCGGCCGGCGACATTCCGAGCGTGGCGGCCAGCGGCCGGACCGCAGGCCCGGCACCCGCGACATCCAGGCCACCGTCGACCGGCTGGCCCAGCTGCAGATCGACACCATCAACATCGTCGCCCGCGCCCACTACCTGCCGCTGTTCAGCCGGCTCGGTCCCTACGACACCGGGCTGCTGGACCGCGCCTTCCACCGGGCGCCGCGCCGACTGTTCGAGTACTGGGGGCACGCCGCGAGTCTGATCGACGTCAGTCTGCAGCCGGCGCTGCGACATCGGATGCAGAGCTGGTCGGAACGCGAGATGTGGGGCTCGATGGCCCGGATCCGCCGGGATCGGCCCGAACTGGTGGACTGGGTGCACGCTCAGATCGCCGATCACGGACCGCTGGGCGCCCGCGAGATCGAACGCCGGTCAGCGCAGCCGACCAACCGGCGCCGCGACAACTGGGGCTGGAACTGGTCGGAGGTCAAGACCGCCTGCGAATGGCTGTTCGTCACCGGCCGGATCACCTCCGCCCGGCGCAACAGCCAGTTCGAACGCCAGTACGGGCTGCCCGAACGGGTGCTGCCCCGGTCGGTGATCGAGACCCCCACCCCGGACGAGGACGAGGCCATGCGCACCCTGGTGCGGCGGGCCGCTCGGGCGCTCGGCGTCGCCGGCGCCTACGACCTGCGCGACTACTTCCGTACCGGGGCAGAGCAGACCGCAGCCGCGATCGCCGATCTGGTGGACGCCGGCGAACTGCTGCCGGTGTCGGTGCAGGGCTGGGACCGGCACGCCTACCTGTGGCACCAGGCGAAGCTGCCGCGACGGATCGAGGCCCGGGCGCTGGTCAGCCCGTTCGACTCGGTGATGTTCGAACGCCGCCGGTTGCAGGCACTCTTCGACCTCGACTACCGGATCGAGATCTACGTGCCGGCCGCGAAGCGGGTGTACGGCTACTACGTCTATCCGTTCCTGCTCGGGGACCGGTTCGTGGCCCGGGTCGATCTGAAGGCGGACCGGGCGGAGGGCCTGCTGCGGGTGAACGCGGCCTGGCTGGAGGACGGCGCCGACGCCGGCGAGACCGCCGCCGAGTTGGCCGCCGAACTGCGGCTGATGGCGGGGTGGCTCGGTCTGGACCGGGTCAGGGTGGAGCAGCGGGGCGACCTGGCCGGCAAGCTCGACGGCGCCGTCGCCGCGGGACAGCCGGTCTGACCGGTCGACCTCGGGCTGCTATCCGGCGAGCTGACCGCGGACGGCGCTGTTGTGGGAGTGCGCCGGGTTCCCGTCGAACGGCTCGATGGACACGTCGACGGTGGTATAGCCGTGCAGGTCGGACTGCAGTTCCTTCGGCAGCGGGTAGTCCCCGTGGCCGCTGGGCGGCAGCACGCCGAGGTCCTGCATCCGGCGGCCGTCGGTGTTGATCAGCCACAGTTCGTGGAAGGCGTCCCGACTCGAGGGCAGGTCCACCGAAACCCGCACGTACCGCGCCCCGCCCTTGTCGATCAACTCGGCCGAGCCGTGCCCGGCCTTGCCCGGCAGAGCCCGCAGCGTGACACTTTCCACGACGTGGTCTCCGGCGCCGGAGTTGGTCACCACCACGGTGCCGACGACGCCGGCGACGACACCGATGACGGCGGCCACGGCGGCCATCAGGATCGGTCGGCGTCCGGTTCGCGGCGGCCGGCGGATCGGGGTGACCGCGGCGGTCGGCCCGATCTCGTCCTGCACCCGGCGCCAGACGGTCGGCGACGGCACGGACAGCTCCGTCCGCGCGGCGGCCAGCAGATGGGTGTCGCGCAACTCGTCGAGCGTCCGGCGACACTGCCCGCAGGTGTCGAGGTGGGCCCGTTGTTGCGGCGTCAGGGCCCAGGCGTCGCCCATCGCCTGACCGGCAAGGGCGGCATCGTCGATGTGTGTCATGCGGTCACCTCCCGCAGGCGCTCATGCAGCATCTTGAGCGCCCGCCGGGCATGACTCTTCACCGTGCCGAGTGGCAGCGCCATCCGGTCGGCGATCTCCTGGTAGGTGTGGTCGTCGTAGTACAACGCCTGCAGGATGGCACCTTTCGGGTGCGGCAGCCGACGCAACTCGCTGGCGATCAGCAACCGGTCGACCGTGGCGTCGGATCCGCGCTGGTAGGGGACCGCCGCCTGCTGGTCCGACACAGCCGAGTGCAGGCGGGCCTGCCGGCCCGAGACCCGTCGCAGGTCGGCGATCCGGTGCTGGGCGATCCCGATGACCCACCCCGGCAGGCTGCCCGCGCCGGAATCGAACTGGGCCCGGCTCCGCCACACCGAGACGAACACCTGCTGGGTCACGTCGTCGGCGTCGTGCCGATCGCCCAGGGCCCGCGTCGCCAGGGTGTGCACCACCGGCGACCAGCGGCGGAAGGTCTCCTCCAAGCACGGCGGGTGCCCGCGGCGCAGACCGTCGGCGAGTTGCTGGACCGTGGCCGTCGCCCAGTTCTCGAGCGGATCGCCCGGTGACCGGGACGTCACACCCGCCGGATCGTCCTCGGTCACGGCGAAACGATAGCCGTCCACGGCCGGTTCCGTGGCTCGGCGCACGTGATCGGCGGACCGCTGGTCCGGCTCGCCGCCTGTCGTGTCCGAACCGTCGTTGCGCACGATCACACCGGTACGGCTTCCACCACGAGGTTGGCCTGGTAGCCGCCGTGGGCCGGGTCGTAGGTCCCTGCGCAGGTGATCACCCAGAGCCGCGGTTGACCGGTCCGGTCGAACAACCGTGCCGACGGGAACCTCGATTTGTCGATCAGTCCCGCGGCGACGACCCGGAACCGCTCCCGGCCCGTGCCGGTGATCACGGCCAGCCTGTCACCGCGATGCACCGACCGCAGTCCGACCAGCGGCCCGACACCGTAGCGGAGGCTGTCGACGTGGCCGGCCAACACGGCCGATCCCATCGGAGCGCCCGGCCGGGGGCCGAAGCGGTACCACCCGAGTTCCTGCGGCCGGTCCGGTAGCTGCATCTGCCCGTCGGGGCGGACGCCGACCGGACGGACCGGCATCACGAGCTGCAGGCGAAGGATCTCGAACTTGACCGGTCGACCCGGCCGGGCGGGCTCGGCCGGGTCAGCGGTGACCCGGCCGGACGCCCCGGCCGGCGAGCCGGACGCGCCGGGCGTCGATGGAGCGGCGTTGGCCCGCGCCCGCGGCGACGGTGCCGGACTGTCGACCGGCCCCGGCACGGTGGGTGCCGGGGCGGACGACGGCGTCCAACGGAAGGTTCCGACGGAGGCCGGGCGGGTGGCCGAGCCGATCCCGACCGCTCCGGCGGCCAGCAGGCCGACGGAGAGGATGGCCAGGATCAGGTCGACCACCCGGGCCGGCCGTGGTGATCGATTCACCGGCCGCAGGTCACCGGCGCACGGTCACCCGGCGACGGGCGACCCGGACGACCAGCAGGCCGAGCCCGGCCATCCCGGCGACCAGAGCCGCGGCGGTCCACGGTGACGGGCCGCCGACTGTGGCCGCCTGACCCCCGGTACCGCCGGGGACACCGGACGGGTTCTGCTGCATACCCGAGATCACCTGGGTGGCCAGGGCCAGCGACTTGTCGGCGGCGCTGCCCCAGGCGTAGACGATCGTGGTCGTGCCCTCCTTGAGGTTGAGGTCCGCCGGGCCGATCGCCACCTTGTCGGTGCCTGCCAGCACGACATCGGCGCTGACGGTGCCGGCCGGGACCACGATCGACTTCTCTGCCGGGTTCTGCAGGCCGGTGATCACCGGCTGCTTGCCGGCGCGGACGTCGACGGCCGGGGCCGCCGCATCGTGACGGACGACCAGGCGTGCCTTGCCGGCGGGGACCATGGACACGTCATTGGCGTACGCACTCAACTCGGGCTTGCCGCCGGCGCTGAGGTGGGCGACCACGGTCAGGTTTGCGCCCGCGGGCACCTTGGCGTTGTCGAGTTCGGCGACCGCGGCGGCCTTCGGGCCGGCGCCGGCCTTGACGATCTTGATGTCATAGCTGCCCTGGGGCAAATGCTGCGGATCGGTCAGCGTTCCCGGCTTGAAGTCGGTCAGCAGGCTCTTGCCGTTGGCGTAGACGTCCACGGTGGCGCCGGGGACGGCATGCAGGATCGACACGGTGGCCGTGTTGTCGGCGTGGGCGGGCGCCGCCGCGGCGGCTACCGCGACCAGCCCGACGGCGGCAGCGGTGAGCGATCGGACGAGTCTCTTGACGGTGGGCATCAGCGGCCTCCTGGGGTGATGGTGATGCCTCTTCTGCGTCCCGACCACGCCCGCCGGTTGCAGCGCAGACGAATTTTCTTCAGCAGCTGCCGGCGTCGGGCGCCCGGCCCGAGGTCTCGTTGGGCGCCGACCGCCTGTCGTTCCGCGACGGGCAGCAGCCGGCTGACAAGCTGGGGCCATGGCCCACCTGCGATGTGACTTCTACTCCGACGCCCTGGGACTCAGCACCTCGATGACGGTGATCCTGCCCCAGCAGACCAGCACCCAGATCGGCATGGCCGGCCGGGCCGGCGACGGTGCCCCGCCGGTGCTCTACCTGCTGCACGGACTCAGCGACGACGACACCACCTGGGTGCGGCGGACCTCCATCGAGCGGTACGCCGCCCCGCTCGGCCTGGCGGTGGTGATGCCGCAGGTGCACCGCAGCTTCTACAACGACCAGGCCTACGGCGGCCGGTACTGGGAGTTCCTGACCGACGAACTGCCGGCGCTGGTGACCGGCTTCTTCCGGGTGTCCGATCGGCGCGAGGACACCTTCGCCGCCGGGTTGTCGATGGGCGGCTACGGCGCCCTGCGCTGGGCGTTGAACCGGCCGGACCGGTTCGCCGCGGCGGCCAGCCTGTCCGGCGCGGTGAACATCAACGGCCTGCGGACGGGCCGGGACCGTCCCGACGACCCGCGCATGTTCGAACGCATCTTCGGTGCGGAGCCCGTCCCGGCCGACGCCGATCTGTTCGACTTGATCAGGTCGGTCGACCCGGAACGTTGCCCGGCGCTCTACGTCGGCTGCGGCACCGAGGACGCGCTGGAACCCGACAACCGGGCCTTCGTCGACGCCTGCCGCGACGCCGGTCACCACCCGAAGACCTCGTTCGTCCCCGGCGAGCACGAATGGGGCCTGTGGGACACCGAGATCCAGCAGGTCCTGGACTGGTTGCCGCTGACGGCCCAGGACTGAGCTGACACGCGACGACAACGACGACGAGGACCGGACGTGGATGCGGCAGCCGGCACGGAACCGAACCCGGAGGAGACCGCCGGCAGCCGGTGGAACGGTGCGGCCTCGGGCCGGCCGCTGACACCGGCGGCCACCGAGGCCGCCTTCCCGCTCGGCGGGATCGGCACCGGCACCGTGTCGCTGGGGGCCCGCGGCCAACTCCTCGACTGGGAGATCGGCAACCGTCCCGACAAGGGCCGCTGGCTGCCGTTCACGTTCTTCGCCATCCGGGCCCGTGCCGACGGCGACGTCCCGGTCACCCGGGTGCTGGAGAGCCGGATCCCGCCGCCGTACAGCGGCGACTCCGGCCTGCACATCGGCAAGGTCGCCGGCCTGCCGCGGCTGGCGGACAGCCGGCTGCGGGGTGAGTATCCGCTGGCCCGGATCGACTTCGTCGACGACCGGTTGCCGGTAACGGTCGGGTTGGAGGCGTTCACTCCGCTGGTGCCGCTGGACGTGGCGGCATCGGGCCTCCCGGCGGCCGTGCTCCGCTACCGCGTGACGAACCCGGCAACGGTGCCGGTCCACGTCACGGTCGCCGGCTCGATGTCCAGCCCGGTCGGGATGACCGGCGGCAACGTGTTCCAGTTCCCCGACTTCGAGGGCAGGCCGTCGGTCGAGGGTCGATCGACCGATGGGCTGACCGGACTGGCGTTCGGCACCGATCTGCCCGCCGACGCGGTGGCCTACGGCTCCGCGGCCCTGGTCACCACCGACACCTCGACCACGATGACCCCGCAGTGGGCGGCCGACTTCTGGCCGGACGGCGTCCAGCTGTTCTGGGACGACCTGAACGAGGACGGCCTGCTCGCAGAGCAGCCGTTCAGCCTCGAACCCGACGCGGCACGGTCCCGGCTGCCCAGGCTGCGGACCGGCAGCCTGGGCATCGTGCACCGGCTCGAACCGGGTCAGCACCGCGACTTCGAGTTCATCCTGGCCTGGCACACCCCGAACCGGCGGCGGGCCTGGCAGGGCAACTGCGGGCTGCCCGACACCCACGCCGACCAGATCGTCCGCAACCAGTACGCCACCCGGTACGCCGACGCCTGGGACGTCGCCCGCGCGCTGGCCACAGACCTGCCCCGGCTGGAACAGGGCACCCGCGATTTCCACCAGGCGCTGCACGGCGGCACCCTGCCGGCCGAGGTGGTCGACGCGGTCAGCGCGACCCTGGTCGTCCTGCGCAGCACCACCTGCCTGCTGCTGGACGACGGCTCCGGGGAGGGCCTGTTCGCGGCCTGGGAAGGCAGCTTCGACCACGCCGGCAGCTGTGAGGGCACCTGCACCCACGTCTGGAACTACGCCCAGTCGGTCGCCCAGCTGTTCCCGTCGCTGGAACGCAGTGCCCGCCGGACGGAGTTCGGCCGCGAGACCCTGGCCGACGGCCGGATGCGTTTCCGGGCCAATTCGATCTTCGACAACGAGCCGTTGGAGTTCCACCCGGCCGTGGACGGCCAGCTCGGCACCGTCGTCAGGCTCTACCGCGAATGGCGGTTCAGCGGCGACGACGCCTTCCTGGCCGAACTCTGGCCGGCGGCGAAGCGGGCCGTGGACTTCGCCTTCGACCACTGGGACACCAACGGCGATCTGGTCCTCGACGGCCGGCAGCACAACACCTACGACATCGAGTTCTACGGCGAGAATTCGCTGGCCGGCTCGTTCTTCTGCGCCGCCCTGCGGGCCGCCGCCGAGATGGCTGAGCACCAGCACGACACCGTGTCCGCCCAACGGTATTCCGAGGCCGCGGCCACCGGCGCCGCACGGATGGACCGGCTGCTGTTCAACGGCGAGTACTACCAGCAGCGGCTGGTCGACGTCGACGCGTACCGCTACCAGTACGGCGTCGGCTGCCTGTCCGATCAGCTGCTCGGCCAGACCGCGGCCCACCTGGTGGGGTTGGGTCACCTCTTCCCGGCCGACCACGTCCGCAGCGCGGTGGCCGCGGTCCACCGCTACAACTTCCGCACCGACTTCACCGACTACCACAGCGTCCAGCGCACCTACGCCCTGAACGACGACCGCGGCCTGATCCTGTGCAGCTGGCCGCGCGGTGGCCGACCGCGGATCCCGTTCGTGTACAGCGACGAGGTATGGACCGGGATCGAGTACCAGGTGGCCACCCACCTGATCTATGAAGGACTGGTGACCGAGGGCCTGGAGTTGGTCCGGGCGGTCCGGGACCGCTACGACGGCATCCGCCGCAACCCGTGGAACGAGGTCGAGTGCGGCAACCACTACGCCCGTTCGATGGCCAGCTGGGGCGTCCTGCTCGGCCTCACCGGTACGGTCTGGGACGGGCGTGATCGCAGCCTCCGGTTCAGCCCGAGGGCCCAGGCCGTCCGGGACGGCCGGTTCGCGACCTTCTTCAGCACCGCCGAGGGCTGGGGCCGGGTCCGCATCGACAGCTCGGGTGCCTGGCTGACTCTGCTGCACGGCCGGTTGGACGCCACCCTGATCGCCGTCGATGCCGGCTCCGTCGGCCTGTTCCGGGTCGAGCATCCGCCGGCGATGGCCGCGGGGGACAGCCTCCGCCTCGCCGCCGCCACCGCCTGATCTCGCCACCCGTACCCGCCGTCGAGGCCGGGGTGCGTTACAGCCGATGGCCTAGCATGAACGTCGGACCTAACGCAGAACGACGGCGATCCAGGAAGTAGAGCGAACTCGTGGCTTTGATGGACAGGCTGCTCCGCGTCGGCGAGGGCAAGACGCTGAAGAAGCTGAAGGCGGTCGCCGACCGGGTCAACGCGGTCGAGGAGGACTTCGTCGCGATGACCGACGAGGAGCTCCGGGCCCAGACCGACGACTTCAGGAAGCGGTACGAGGCCGGTGAGTCGCTGGACGACCTGATGTTCGAGGCGTTCGCCACGGTCCGGGAGGCCAGCCGGCGGGTGCTCGGCAAGCGGCACTTCGACGTCCAGTTGATGGGCGGCGCCGCGCTGCACTGGAACAACATCGCCGAGATGAAGACCGGTGAGGGCAAGACCCTGGTCGCGACCCTGCCGTCCTACCTGAACGCGATCACCGGTCGCGGGGTCCACATCGTCACCGTGAACGACTACCTGGCCCGCTACCAGTCCGAGCAGATGGGCCGGGTGCACCATTTCCTGGGCCTGACCGTCGGCGCGATCCTGTCGGAGATGACGCCGGCCGAACGCCGGGTCGCCTACGCCGCCGACATCACCTACGGCACCAACAACGAGTTCGGCTTCGACTACCTCCGCGACAACATGGCGCTCAGCCTGGACGACTGCGTCCAGCGCGACCACTACTACGCCATCGTCGACGAGGTCGACTCCATCCTCATCGACGAGGCCCGCACCCCGCTGATCATCTCCGGCCCGGCCGAGGACAACCAGCGCTGGTATCCGACCTTCGCCCAACTGGTGCAGCGGATGAAACGCGATGTCGACTACGAGGTGGACGAGAAGAAGCGCACCGTCTCGGTGCTCGAGGCCGGTATCGACAAGGTCGAGGACCGGCTCGGGATCGACAATCTCTACGAATCGGCCAACACGCCGCTGATCTCCTACCTGAACAACGCGATCAAGGCCAAGGAACTCTTCAAGCGGGACAAGGACTACGTCGTCACCGGCGAGGACGAGGTGCTGATCGTCGACGAGCACACCGGTCGGACCCTGGCCGGCCGCCGCTACAACGAGGGTCTGCACCAGGCCATCGAGGCCAAGGAACGGGTGGAGATCAAGGAGGAGTACCAGACGCTGGCCACGATCACCCTGCAGAACTTCTTCCGGATGTACGAGAAGCTGTCCGGGATGACCGGTACGGCGATGACCGAGGCCGCGGAGTTCCAGAAGATCTACGGCATGGGCGTGGTGCCGATCCCCACCAACGAACCCATGATCAGGATCGACCAGCGCGACCTGATCTACCGCACCGAGGAGGCCAAGTTCACCGCGATCGTCGAGGACGTGGTGGAACGGCACGCCGAGGGCCAGCCGGTGCTGATCGGCACCGCCAGCGTGTCCAAGAGCGAGATCCTGTCGGCGATGCTGAAGCGGGCCGGCGTCCCGCACGAGGTGTTGAACGCCAAGCAGCACGAACGCGAGGCGGCGATCGTCGCCATGGCCGGCCGCAAGGCCGCGGTCACCGTGGCCACCAACATGGCCGGCCGTGGCACCGACATCATGCTCGGCGGCAACCCGGAGTTCCTGGCCGACAAGGCGTTGCACGATCGCGGCATCGATCCGGTCGAGCACGCCGAGGAGTACGAGCAGCGCTACCCCGAACTGCTGGCGAAGTTCGAGCAGCAGACCAAGGCCGAGCACGAGGAGGTCGTCGCTCTCGGCGGCCTGTACGTGGTCGGCTCCGAGCGGCACGAGTCCCGCCGGATCGACAACCAGCTGCGCGGCCGCTCCGGCCGTCAGGGTGACCCGGGGGAGAGCCGGTTCTTCCTGTCGCTGGGCGACGACCTGATGCGGCTGTTCAAGTCCGACATCGTCGAGTGGGTGCTGACCGCGCTGCGGGTGCCCGACGACCAGCCGATCGAGAACAAGCGGGTCAGCTCCTCGATCGCCAGCGCCCAGACCCAGGTCGAGGCGCAGAACTTCGACATCCGCAAGAACATCCTCAAGTACGACGACGTGATGAACCGTCAGCGGCACCGGATCTACGCCGACCGGCGCAAGGTACTGGAGGGGGCCGACGTCTCCCAGCAGCTGCGCGAGACCGTCGACGACGTCGTCGAGCAGTACGTGCTGGCCAGCACCCACGGGTTCAGTGAGGACTGGGACCTGGAGCAGCTGTGGACCCAGATGAGGACGCTGTACCCGGTGACGCTGCGGCGTGCGGACTACGAGGACGTCGAGGACCTGGACCGCGACGAACTCGTCGCCGACTTCAAGGCCGACGCCCGCCGCGCCTACGACGCGCGCGAGGAGTCGCTCGGCTCCGACGTGATGCGGGAGCTGGAACGCCAGGTGATGCTCACCGTGCTGGACCGCAAGTGGCGTGAGCACCTCTACGAGATGGACTATCTGCGCGAGGGCATCGGACTGCGGGCGATGGCCCAGAAGGATCCGCTGGTGGAGTACCAGCGCGAGGGCGGCGAGATGTACAGCCAGATGATGGAGGCGTTCAAGGAGGAGGTCGTCGGTTACGTCTACCACCTCGAGGTCGAGGTGCAGCGGCAACCGGCGGTCGGCGTGGTCGCCGGCGCTGACGGTCATCCGGTTCAGGTCGGTGCCCTCGGCCGCGACGGCAACCGGTCCCGGCGGCCGCTGGTCGAGTCCGGCCCGGACCCCGACGGCCCGGGCATCGAGGTCACCACGATCGACCAGGACGGCGACGTTCCGGCCGAGGAACACGAGGGGACCGCACCGGAGACGGTCGGTGCCGGCGTGGGCGCCGACGCCCGGCCGCAACTGCGCGGCAAGGGTCTGCCCCGGTCCGGCCCGCAGGCGACGTCCTACAGCTCCGCCGAGGGCTCGGTCCGCACCGGTGCGGTGCACAAGTCCGCCGACGACCCGTTCGCCGACGTCGGCCGCAACGCGCCCTGTCCGTGTGGATCCGGCAAGAAGTACAAGATGTGCCACGGCCGCCCATCCGCGTCCTGAGCCTGTCGAACGGAGCCGTCGACCTCTGACCCCCGCCTGCCGACCCGCGCCGCGCAGTGTCGGACCGACCTGCCAGGATGGCCGGGAAGGACAGAGCTGTCGGACAAGGCCTGCCGCGACGCGGGCCGGGAAGGTTCGCCGGATGCGGATCGTGCAGGTGGGACTGGGTGGCTTCGGACGCAACTGGGCCAAGGAGATGATCCCCCAGGTGCCGGAGGTCGAGGTGGTGGCGACCGCCGACGTCGCGGAGGCGTCACGGGACGCGGCGATCGCGGCCGGGGTCGCGAAGCCGGGCCGGTGTTTCGCCACCGTCGAGCAGGCCATCGAGGCGGGCGACCCGGACGCGGTGCTGGTGACCGCGAGCCTGGTCGGACATGTGCCGGCGGTGCGGGCCGCACTCAAGGCCGGCAAGCACGTGATGGTGGAGAAGCCGTTCGCCCCGACGGTGGCCGAGGCCCGGGACCTGGTCGACCTCGCCGAGTCGTCCGGCCTGGTGCTCGCCGTGAGCCAGAACTACCGGTTCTTCCCCGCCGTCCGTGCCGTGCGGGACCTGGTGCGCTCCGGTGAACTCGGCGCCCTGCACGCGGTCGAGCTGGACTTCCGCCGGTTCTCCGGCGCCGACGGCCGGCGCGGTCCCCACCACCACCTGGACCAGCCGCTGCTGGTGGACATGTCGATCCATCACTTCGACCTCTTCCGCGTCGTTCTCGGCCAGGACGCCACCCAGATCACCTGTCGCACCTGGGATCCGGAGTGGTCGCTGTTCAGCGGGCCGTCCGAGGGCGTCGCGTTGGTCGAGTTCGGTGACGGTCTGGCCGCCAGCTACCGCGGCAGCTGGGTCAGCCACGGCAGCCCGACCGCGTGGGCCGGGGAGTGGCGGATGGATTTCGCCGACGCCGAGGTGTCCTGGACCAGCCGCGGCGACGGCCGCGACGGCTGGAAGTCCGACGAGGCCTGGGTGCGGCGATCGGATCGACGCGAACGGCTGGCGCTGCCGACCGTGGAGCGGACCGACCGGGCCGGGAGCCTGACCGAGTTCGTCCGGGCCGTCACCGAGGGTCGCGAGCCGGAGAACTCGGGCAGGGACAACCTGGCCAGCCTGGCTCTGACCTATGCCGCCGTGGAGTCCGCCACCGCCGGCCGGACCGTCAAGGTCGGTCCCTGACCAGCCCGGCCGCGACCTGACCGGGTTCGGGTGGGCATGGTTGGTATGAGACGCCTTCGGCCGGCGGTGGCCGCGCTGGTGCTGATCGCCGTCGGACTGATCGGTGCCGGCTGCTCCGGACACGGCCAGCAACCCGGTCCGACGCCCGGCCGGACCGCGACCGGCCCGACGTCGTCATCCTCGTCGACGCGGTCGGCCACGACGCAGCCCAAGCCGCTCGCCTACGACCCGATCACCGGCGGCCGCAAGGTCGACCAGGTGGTGATGGCGGTCAAGATCGACAACGTCGCCGCCGCACACCCGCAGGTCGGCATCGACCAGGCCGACATGATCGTCGTGGAACGGGTGGAGTCGGACCTGACCCGGTTGGCGGCGATCTTCCACACCCGGTTCCCGACCCGGGTCGGGCCGGTGCGCAGCGCCCGCAACACCGACGTGGAGTTCCTGCCCATGTTCGGCAGGCCGGCGCTGGTGTTCTCCGGCGCCAACGCCAAGGTGATGAGACGTGTCCGCGCCGCATCGCTGCAGCCGATCGAACGATCCGACCGGGACCCCTCCCGTCCGGCGCCGCACAACGTCATCGTCGACCTGTCGAAGCTGCGGAACACTCCGGGCATCGGCAAGGCCCGACCGATCGGCTTCACCTTCGGCACCGGGGCAGCGTGGAACTCGGCCGCAGCGGATCCTCGGTTCAAGGTCAGGATCGGCGTGGACACGTTCGGCTTCGAGTATCTCCACGGCCACTACCGCACCAGCTGGAACGGACAGCGCTACGCCGACGGCGACAGCCACGACCCGGTGCTGGCCGACACGGTGGTGCGGCTGGCGGTGAAATCGCACCAGGACCGGCACACCACCTCACATCTGTCCACCGTCTCCGACACCGTCGGTTCCGGCCGCGTCACCGTCTATGCCCACGGCAAGGAGGTCAGCGGCACCTGGACCCGGCGTCGCGTCTCGGGGCCGATGCAGCTGCGCGACGCCCACGGTCGGAACATTCCCCTGGCCCCGGGGCGGACGTGGATCCTGCTGGACGGCTGACCGGCAGCACCTCCAACGCCGTGCACATCCAGCGACTGCCGAAGACCTCCAACCGGAAGGCCACCGCCGGTACGGCGGGCGCGTGGCCCCGCGGCGGACAGCTGACCACGACCACCTCCACGGCCCGCGCCGATCCCTGCCCCACCAGCACCCTGCCGACGGTCGCCGGGCCCAGCGGGCGCCGGACCAGCAGGGCCAGCCGGGCCAGCGTGGACGTGGTCAACCAGCGGTTCAGTTGGGCCGGCGGACGCCGGCCCTGCAGCGTCTCCAGCAGGACGCCGGCCAACCACTGCGACCACGCCGCGGCGTCGGGCACCCGGTCCGGCCACGGCGCGGCCCAGCTGGCGCCGTACCGGATGACGCGCCCGCACGGTGGCCCCGCGGACCCCTCCTCGGCCGCGGTCGCCGGTGACCACGGCAGCGGCGGCTGGTCGACCGTCACGGTCCGGGCGGTGCCGGACGGCGGCCACAGCAGCGGATCCGGCAGCGACGACGGCACCGGCCGACAGACCATCACGTCCTGCATCGGTCCCACCCCACCCTTTCGAGTCGACCCGACCACTGTGGCGCAGCCGCCGCTGCGATGGGGCTTGGCGGCCGCCGGTCTGTGGACAACCGGCCCGCAACAACCTCGGTCCGGCAGAAACGGGCGCGATCTGGACGGCTTGGACGGACATGACACCGGTTTCGTCGCGGGCCGGACGTTTGCAACGATGTGCCCGGCCACCGGTGGCACAGCTGTCCGCCCCGACCATCAGGAGAGTCGCTCGTGAACGTCCCAGCCGATCCGTCCCGGCCCGCGCCCGCCGGCCCGCGTGTGGTCGTCGTGACGCCGACCTACAACGAGCGGGAGAACCTGCCGATCCTCGCCGACCGGCTGGCCGGTCTGCAGATCCCGGGCCTGCAATTGCTGGTGGTGGACGACAACTCCCCGGACGGCACCGGTGAGGTCGCCGACCAGCTCGCCGCCGCGCACCCGGAGCGGGTGGCGGTGCTGCATCGGACGGTCAAGGACGGGCTGGGCCGTGCCTATGTCGCCGGCATCACCAAGGCACTGGCCGACGGGGCGGAGGTGATCATCCAGATGGATGCGGACCTGTCCCACCCGGTGGAGGTGGTCCCGGAGATGCTGCGGCTGCTGGAGTCCACCGACGCCGGCGTCGTCCTGGGCTCCCGCTACGTCAAGGGGGGCTCGGCGGCGGAGGAATGGTCCTGGCATCGGCGGGTGCTGTCGGCCTGGGCCAACGTCTACGTCAACCTCATCCTGAGCCTGCACGTGCGTGACGCCACCGCCGGCTTCAAGGCCTGGCACGCCGACACCCTGCGCCGGATCGACGTCGGCACCATCCGCAGCAACGGCTACGCCTTCCAGGTGGAGATGAACTACCGCACCATCCGCCACGGCATCCGCATCGTGGAGACACCGATCCGCTTCTCCGAACGCCATGAGGGCAGCTCCAAGATGACCCTGGCCGTCCAGCTGGAGTCGGCACTGATGCCGTGGCGGCTGCGGTTCGGTCGCCGGGCCGGCCGCTGATTCCTGCCGGTCGGGTCGGGCGGGCGGATCACGCGGGGATGCGGGCGGGTTCAGTCCTCGCCCAGCAGCGCGTCGCGCAGCGCGCGTAGGCCGCGTTCCAGGTCCGCGACGTCAGCCTGGCTCAGCCGGTGCACGAAGATGTCGGTCAGATCCTCCAGGTGCGGGCCGATGGCCCGCTCCAACTCCGCGCGTCCGGTGTCGGTGACCTCGGCATAGACCACCCGACGGTCGGCGGTGCTCGGGGTCCGGCGGACCAGACCGTCACGCTCCAACCGTTCCATCATTCGGGTGGTACCGCCGGTGGTGATCGCCAGCCGCTCACTCAGATCCGACATCCGCAGCCGGCCACCGGGCGACCGGGACAGCCGCAGCAGCACCTCGAAGGCCTCGGGCGCGATGCCGACCCGCTCCCGCAGGGTTGCCGCGACCCGCCGCTCGAGAGCCGCCTCGGCCTCCAGGAGCAGCCCGGTCAGGGTGATCAGCTCGTGGTTGATGTCGGCGGCGCCCGGCGGCAGGACATCGGTGGCGATCGGGTCGGTCACGACATGCCATCTTGCCAGGTCCGGCGGGCATCGGCGCATCGGAATGCCTCACCACCCAGACTAGTTGACTAGTCAGATAAGTTGGCCCGGTGGTGCTGAGGAGAACGCTATGACATCCATCTTCGGGCCGGCGGCCCCGGCGGCGGCCTACGACCGGTTCGTCGGACCGGCCAGGCAACGTGCGGCGGCGCGACGCCCGTGGAGCCCGGCGGACGGCGCGATGCCGGCGTTGTTCCTCAGCCACGGCGCGCCGCCACTGCTGGACGACAGCGAGTGGATGGGCCGACTCTTCGCCTGGGCGCAGGCACTGCCCCAGCCCCGGGCGATCCTGATCGTGTCCGCGCACTGGGAGTCGGCGCCGCTGGCCCTGTCCAGTCCGGACGCCAACGTGACACCGGTGTACGACTTCGCCGGGTTCGCGCCGCGGTACTCCGCGATGCGCTACGACACCCCCGAGGCGTCGGCGCTGGCGGCACTGGTGCGCTCGGTCCTGCCCGATCAGGGCCGGCCGCACCAGCACACCGGTCGCGGTCTGGATCACGGCGCCTGGGTGCCGTTGACGGTGATGTATCCCCGTGCCGATGTGCCCGTGCTGCAACTGAGCCTGCCGACCCAGGATCCGCAGCGGCTGCTCGAGCTGGGCTCGCGGCTGCGGGTGCTGCGCGAACAGGGCGTGCTGGTCATCGGCTCGGGGTTCATGACCCACGGGCTGCCGTTCCTGACCCGGGAGATCGTCACCGGCGGCCGGATCCCGCAGTGGTCGGCCGATTTCGATGACTGGGCCACCCGGGCGCTGCGGCACGGCGACGTGGAAACGCTGTGCCGGTACCGCGGTACAGCACCGGGCATGCCGTACGCCCACCCGACCGTCGACCACTTCCTGCCGCTGTTCGTCACCCTGGGAGCCGCCGCCGACCCGAGCGCCCCGGTCGTTCCCGTGATCGACGGCTACTGGATGGGGCTGGCCCGCACCTCCTTCCAGGTTGCCTGACCCGGCGGCGTCCCGACCCGTCCACCCGCAGTCGCGGGCGGGTGCGGGTCAGTGGGCGCGGGCGTCGACCTCGTAACTGGTGTAGGCCACCAGGTTGCGTACGAAGTCCCGCTTGCCCTCGGTGCTGTCGATGTCCAGCGTGTCCTCGGTCATCCGCGTGATGTATCGGATCTCGAAGGCCTCCTTGGCCGCCATGGACCGCACCTGGACGCGTGACTCGTAGGCAGCCCTGCGGTCGATCGGGAAGGTCTCCAGGACGTACTCGAAGGCCTTGCAGTGGTTGGCCTCCTCCCACGTCTGCGTGGCCAGGTAGAGATGGCACTCAGCGGCCTTGAGGTAGGGGCTCACCGGTTTCAGCAGCAGGCCTTCGCTGATCCGGTGCCGAGGATCTTCGGTCGTGAAGTCATGATCATTTCCGTTCTGGGTGGAAGGTCGTCGGGACCCGGAGCTGCGCGAGGGGTCACGAACGGTGCGACACGCCGTCTGGATCAAGGAGGCAGTGACCCCTCGGCATCACTGGCAGGAGTGACACTGGGAGGTGGTCCTGGGGGGCGACGGGGCAGCCGGGCTCCGGGCCGGCCGGGGTTCGGGCCAGTCCGCCGCGTCTCGTTGTCACGACCTGGATGTCGTTCATTTGGTCGTCCTTGCCGGGACTCAGCTGGCGGCGAAGTCGGCGATCTGCTCCAGGCTCGGCCGGTAGCCGTCGGTCGTGTCGACGTCGAGGGTCGGCGCGTTCAGGTGCACCGCCTGCCAGTCCGGCTGCACGTCGGGCAGGTCGTCGTCGGCGTGTGCGGCGCGGGTCGGCACCCCGGCGGCCCGCATCCGGCGCCGCCGCACCAGTTCGGCGTCGGTGACCGCGCACCGCACGATGCGAAGCTCGACGCGGTCCAGGAGCGGCGCCAGCCCCTGCTCCCACAGTCGGTGCTGGAAGGCGGCCTCGGCCACGACCGTGACGCCGCCGTCCAGCAGCAACCGGAGACAGTCGAAGAAGAGGGGATAGGTGCGCGCCGTCAACGGATCACCGGGTCGGGCGCGGAACCCGGGCCCGTGGGCGTGCACCATGCCCTCCTTGATCTCGTCGCGGCAGATCGCCGGACAGCCGATGGCCTCGGCCAGCAGGTGCGCAAGCGTCGTCTTTCCCGATCCCGGCCGGCCACTCACCACCACCAGGTGCGGGACGGATCGTCCCTGCTCGCCGATCTCCATCTCTGCTCCGTTCCCGGACAGCTCCGCCATGGTCATCCGGCCCGGGCATCGGGCCGGACCCAGCGCCGTTCGCGGACCGACTGTTGCATCGCGGTGACCACCTCGGCGGCGGCCACCGCGTCGTCCAGCGTCGGGCCGGTCGGGATGCCGGTCGCGATCGCCGTGATCAGACGGCGTGCCTCGATGATCTTGAGATCGTCGAAGCTGATCGACATTCCCGCACCCGGCTGGAACACTGCCAGCTCACCGTCGCCGGCGGTCACGTACCGGGTCAGGTACCCGGCGTCGAGGTAGTCCTGTCCGACGCAGATCCGCAGTTCGCCCATCCGGCGGAAGTCCCAGGCGAGCCCACCATGATCACCGTGCACCTCGATGCCGTAGCTGCACTGCTCGCCCACGGCGACCCGGCTGGACTCCAGTGTCCCGCGGACCCCCTGGTCCAGGCGCAGCAGCGCGGAGACGTAGTCCTCGTTCTCCACTGCTGCCAGCGCTCCGCCGCCGTGCACGGCACGGTCCATGCCCGGATCACCGAGGTGTCGGTGCGCGATGAAGGTCGCCTCGTCGGCGATCACCTCGGTGATCTCGCCGATCAGATACCGAACCAGGTCCACGCCGTGACTGACGAGGTCCCCGAGCACCCCCGAGCCGGCCAGGTCGCGTTCGAACCGCCACGACAGCGCCGACCGGGGGTCGGCGGCGTAGTCGGCCAGCAGCCGGACCGCGACGTGCTCGATCCGTCCCAGCCGACCCTCGGCGATCATGGTCCGGGCCCGTTGCACCGCGGGCGCGTGCCGGTAGTTGAAGCCGGCCGCCGACTGCCGCCCGGCCGCCGCGACCGCGTCGCGGATCTGTCGTGTCTCCCGGGCGCTGCGGCCGGCGGGTTTCTCGATCCAGACATGCTTGCCGGCCCGGGCCGCAGCCACCCCGATCTGGTGGTGCAGGAAGTTCGGGGTGGTGATGCTCACCACGTCGATGTCGTCGCGCTCCAGCAGGTCCTGCCATCGGGTGTACACCGACCGGAAGCCGTGCGCGGTCGCCGCACGCTGCAGTCGGTCGTCGCCGGCGCTGTCGGCCACCGCCACCAGTTCGGGCCGCAACGCCAGGTCCGGGTAGTGGCCGCCGACGCGGGACCAGGCCCGACTGTGGACGCGGCCCATCCAGCCGAAACCGATCACACCGACCCCGAGTCGCGTCGTCGTCACAGCAGCAGAGCGTATCGGCCATCCTCGCGGCGGGTACGCTGATCGCCGACCGGCCCACAGCCGCCACCGATCCCCGGGACCGGCGTGTCCCGGGCCGCCCGGACTGCCCAGCAGGCGCCGGACAGCCGCGCAGACGACAGGGCAGCAGGACAGCGAGGGGAGAACGATGCCGGAGCGGTTGACGCCGTTGGAGCAGACGACGCTGGCGCTCGACACCGCCCGCACCCCGGCCGTCGTCGGCATGGTGGACATCTTCGATCCGGGCCCGGACGGGCTGGACTATGAGTTGTTGGTCGGCCTGATCCGCGACCGGATCCGCTATGTGCCGCGCTACCGGCAGCGGATCCTGGGCGTGCCCGGCCGGCTGGCCGACCCGGTCTGGGTCGACGACAGCGACTTCGACCTGACCTTCCACGTCCGCAGGTCGGCGTTGCCGCGGCCGGGTAACCGGCAGCAACTGCGCGACTTCGCCGGCCGGGTGCTGTCGCGTCGGATGGACCGGTCTCGCCCGCTGTGGGAGCTGTATCTGGTCGAGGGGCTGGAACACGACCGGGTGGCGCTGGTGTCGAAGGTCCATCAGTGCCTGGTGGACGGCATCGACACCGTCGACCTGACCCAGGTGCTGCTGGACAACGCCCCCGACGACGAGATCCGGCCCGAGGAGAGTTGGCACCCGTTGCCGGAGCCGACCGGGGTGGAACTGGTCGCCGGCGCCGTCACCGAGGCGCTCCGGGACCCGGCCCGCAGCCTGGTCAACCTGCAGCACGCGGTCACCGAGGCCGTCGGTGTGGCGGTCGCGGTGGGTGAGGCGGTCGGCTTCGGTGGCCCCGCCGCCGACCTGGTCGCCGATGCGCTGCGCGGCACCCGGGCGCCCAACCGCACCCCGCTGGCCGGGCCGGTGTCGGAGCAGCGGCGGGTCGCGGTGGTCTCGGCCGACCTGGACGACCTGCGCGCGGTCCGGGCCGAGCACGATCACACCATCAACGACGTGGTGCTGGCGATGATCACCGGCGGACTGCGGTCCTGGCTGATGACCCGCGGCGAGACGGTGCTGCCCGCCGCCTCGCTGACCGCGTTGGTCCCGATGAGCGTCACCGAGGACGACGGCGTGCCGACCTCGCTCGGCAGCCAGGTCGCCCCGCACCTGATGCGACTCCCGATCGGGGAGGTCAACGCCCTGATCCGAATGCACCAGGTGGCCTACGGGACGCAGGCGCACAAGGACTCCGGCCGCGCGGTGGCGGCCCGCACCATCTCCGACATCGCCGGCTTCGCCCCCGGCACGCTGCACACCCTGGGGGTACGCGCCACCGGCGACCTGCTGCGTCGGCCCTACGACCTGTTGATCACCAACGCGCCGGGCCCGCAGACACCGGTCTACCTCGGCCGGGCACCGCTGGTCGCCAGCTACCCGGTGGTCCCGCTCGCGGCCGGGCACCTCCTGGCCATCGGCGTCACCTCCTACGACGGCCGGCTCTTCATCGGTCTGAACGCCGACCGGGATGCGTTCCGCGATCTCGACGTGCTGGCCCAGTGCATCAGCGACGCACTGGACGACCTGCTCGACACCACCGTGCGGGCCGAGGCCGGGCGGCAGCCGACCCGGTCGGCGAGCGCGGAGGCCCGGCAGCGGGCGGCCCGACGACGATCCCGCCCCGCCACCCGCCCGGCCGGCGGCCGGCCCCGCCCACGCAAGCCGCGGACGGCTCCGCCCGGCGACGTGCCGCCGACGACCGACGACCCCGGGCAGTGATGATGGCGGCCACCCGCATGATGATCTTCGTCCCGATCACACCGGATTCCGCCCGTGACCTCCGGGCCGCCGGCGGCACCGATCGTCGCCTGGTCGGCTGGGCCGCGACGTCACGGATGATCACCGCGCACGGCTACCGTCCCGACGAGGACGAGGACGCCGAGTACGCCGCGCAGCTCTACGCCTCGGTCGCCGCGCTCAGCACCTGTGCCGGGACGGCCGGCACGTCGAGCGGCCGGTTGCTGGTCGCGGCGGAGGTGCCGGCGGACCGCGTCGCCGACGCCGGCGACGACCTTGATCACGGAGCAGTCCGGGTTACCGGCCTGCAGTGGGCGGAGGTGACGGCCGTCTTCGTCGACGAGCCCGCAGCCACCGAGTCGGTGCGGGCTGCCCGGCGGGCCGTGCAGGCCTCGGCCGATCTCCGGATGGCTTCGTTGTGCGAGCTGCCGGCGGTCTCGGCGTTGATCGATGATCATGACCTGCTCTGGCACCACCCGGACGAGGACTGGTGACCACGACGCGCTAGGGCCGACAGCTGCCACGGCCGGTCGACCCGGTGCAGCCCGGTACGCGGTGCGGCAGACTGGGGCCATGCCACGCTCCATCTGGAAGGGCGCCATCTCGTTCGGCCTGGTCACGATTCCGATCAAGCTGTTCTCGGCGACCGAGGAATCCGACGTCAGTTTCCGGCAGGTGCATCCGGCCGACGGTGGCCGGATCAAGTACAAGCGGGTCTGTGAGAAGTGCGGCCAGGAGATCCCCTACGCCGAGATCGCCCGCGGCTACGAGATGCCCGACGGCCGGATGGTGATCCTCGACGCCGAGGACTTCGCCTCGTTGCCGTTGCCCACCACCAAGGCCGTCGAAGTGGTGCAGTTCGTCGGTGAGGACCAGATCGACCCCACCTACTTCGCCCGGACCTACTTCCTGCAGGCCGAGGGACCGGGGGTCAAACCGTACGTGTTGTTGCGCGACGCCCTGGTCCGCACCAACCGCAGCGCCCTGGTGAAGGTGGCGCTGCGGTCCCGGGAGGCGCTGGCGCTGGTCCGACCCAGGGACGACGTGCTGGTGATGCACACCATGTTGTGGCCCGACGAGCTGCGCGACGGCAGGTTCGCCGCACCGCCGGGTGATGTCACGGTGTCCGAACCCGAGGTCGCGATGGCCGAGACCTTCATCGAGGCCCTGGCCGGCGACTTCGAACCCGAGGCGTACACCGACAGCTACCGGGAGGCGGTGGAGGCACTCGTGCAGTCGAAACTGGACGGCACCGAGCTGGCCACCGAGGAGGCGCCGCAGGAGGCCGAGGTCGTCGATCTGGTGGCCGCCCTGCGGGCGTCGGTGGAGGCCGCCAAGAAGCGGCGCAGCGAGGCCGAGGAGAAGGCCGGCAAGGCGGTCTGAACACCCACCGGACCGGGTTAGGCTCGCACCCGTGGACGCATTGACGCGAGTACCGCCACCGGTCAACGAACCGGTTCGAAGCCACCGTCCAGGCAGCCCCGAACGCGCTTCCCTGCAAGCCCGGCTGGCCGAACTGACCGCCGGCCCGCTGGAGCTGACCGCGACGATCGGCGGCCGGCAGCGGATGCCCGGCGGGGCGGCGTTCGCGGTCACCATGCCGTCGGAGCATCGCCACCTGCTGGGCCGCTCGGCCGCGGCCAACCAGGCCGACGCCGAAGCCGCGATCACCGCCGCGCTGGCCGCCGCACCCGACTGGGCCGCGACCGGCTTCGACCAGCGGGCGGCGATCTTCCTGCGGGCCGCCGAACTGCTGGCCGGCCCGTGGCGGGACACGTTGAACGCCGCCACCATGCTCGGGCAGGGCAAGACCGTCCAGCAGGCTGAGATCGACGCCGCCTGTGAACTGATCGACTTCCTCCGCTTCAACGTCGACTATGCCCGCCAGATCCACGCCGAGCAGCCGATCTCGTCGCCGGGCAGCTGGAACCGGATCGACTACCGGCCGCTGGAAGGCTTCGTCTATGCGATCACCCCGTTCAACTTCACCGCCATCGCCGGCAACCTGCCGACCGCGCCGGCGCTGATGGGCAACGTGGTCGTCTGGAAGCCGAGCCCCAGCCAGCAGTTCGCCGCCCACTTCACCATGCGGCTGCTGGAGGCCGCCGGACTGCCGCCCGGGGTGATCAACATGCTGCCCGGCGACGGCATCGACCTGTCCGCGGTGGCACTGGCCCATCCCGCCCTGGCCGGGATCCACTTCACCGGCTCCACCGCCACCTTCCGGCACCTGTGGAGCACGGTCGGAGCCAACCTGAACGTCTTCGCCGGCTACCCCCGCATCGTCGGCGAGACCGGCGGCAAGGACTTCGTGCTCGCCCATCCCAGCGCCGACCCGGCCGCCGTGATCACCGCCCTGGTCCGCGGCGCCTTCGAGTACTCCGGACAGAAGTGCTCGGCCGCCTCCCGGACCTCACTGCCGCAGAGTCTGTGGGACTCGATCAAGGACGAGTTGATCGGGTTGACCGAGTCACTGCCGGTCGGCGACGTCCGCGACTTCTCCGCGTTCACCTCCGCGGTGATCGACCGGCGCGCCTTCGACAAGCACCGGCGGCTGTTCGCCCGCATCCGCGACGACGCCGACGTCGACGTCCTGGCCGGTGGGCGGACCGACGACAGCCACGGCTGGTACGTGCGCCCGACACTGATCACATCGACCGACCCGGGCCACGAGATCTTCCGTGAGGAGTACTTCGGTCCGGTGCTGGGCATCCGGGTCTATCCCGACGCCGAGTACGAGGCCGAACTCGACATCATCGACCGGGCGTCGCCGTACGCGCTGACCGGCGCCGTCTTCGCGACCGACCGGCGGGCGGTCGAACTGGCCGAGCGCCGGCTGCGGTTCGCCGCCGGCAACTTCTACGTCAACGACAAACCCACCGGCGCCGTCGTCGGTCAGCAGCCGTTCGGCGGGGCCCGGGCCTCGGGTACCGACGACAAGGCCGGATCGATGTGGAACCTGATCCGGTGGGTCGGCCCGCGGGCGCTGAAGGAGACCCTGGTGCCGCCGACCGACCACCGCTACCCGCACATGGGTTGAGACCGGGTCCTGGCCGGCGGCCGCGGACTCAGCCGGCCAGCCAGTCCCGACCGATCTGCTCCTGGGTGCGGAACCCGCTCAGCACGGCCGGCGCCGCGGCCTCCTCCAGCTTGCGGCCCAGCAGCGGCACATTGACCTTCAACTGCCCGGTCATCGCCAGCGTGCTGCCGTCGCCGTCGGCCGCCAGCAGGTACCGGCCGGTGAAGGAGACCGGCTGCCCGGGCACCTTCATGGTGGTGGTGCCGGTCCGGTTGCCGTTGGCGCCGGGCTCGGACCAGACGATCTCCTCGGTCACCGTCAGCGTCTCTCCGGTGAACGCCCGGGCCGCGTCAGGGGCCGGCAGTTGCCGGCTGGTCCGGACCGTCGACCGGTCGACGGTCACCTGGTGGGAGCGGGCATGCGTCTGCTGGCACACCTTCTCCAGGAACGTGGGGTCGGTGAGCATGCTGAAGACCTGCTCGGGTGCGGCGGCGAACTCGGCACGGGTATCGATGTCCATGCCCCCATCATTCCGTACCCGCCGACGTTGCTGAGCGTGCCACCGCTCACGCCTCCGGCAACCGGCTAGGGTCATGATCAGGGCGTACAAGGGTGTCGCCCCGCCTTGTCGGTCGTCGCCGCCATCGGTCCGCTCGGGCCGACCGACGCCCGGACGGGTGATGGTCGAGGGACGGTCGGGTTGTACGCAGGCGAAACCGGGATCGAGCACGAGAAGCTGGCCAGGATCAGGTCGATGGCCGCCCGCGGGGCGGAAGTGGCCCCGCGGCTCGGTCAGGATCCGCACCTGGTCAAGGAGTTCCTCGGACACTATTTCCGCCACGTCGACGCCGACGACATCACCACCCGGGCCGAGGACGATCTGCTCGGCCTGGTGGTGAGCCACTTCCGGCTGGCCCTGGACCGACCGGCCGCGCGCGCCGCGGTGGCCGTGTTCACCCCCACCCGGGACCGGGACGGCTGGAGTGCCGGCGGCGCGACCGTGGCCCACATCGTCACCGACGATCATCCCTTCCTGGTCGACTCGGTGACCATGGAGGTGGTCCGGCAGGGCTGGACCATCCGCGAGGTCTTCCATCCCCAGTTCCTGGTCCGCCGCGACATCTCCGGGCACCTGCGGACCGTCGTGCACGTCAGCGACGCCGCCGGCGACCCGCAGGTGATCGCCGAGTCCTGGATGCATCTGGAGATCGTGCCGCCGGCCGATCACGACCTCGAGGCCGACCGCCGGTTGGAGGCGGGACTGCTGGAGGTGCTGCGCAGCGTCGAGGAGGCGGTCGCCGACTGGGACAAGATGCGGTCGGCGGCGGACCGGACCGCCGCGGAACTGACCGCCGCACCGCACCTGCGCCCCGAGGAGGTCGACACTGCCCGGGAGCTGCTGTCCTGGCTGAGCCAGGACAATTTCACCTTCCTCGGCTCCGGGGAGTTCACCCTCGTGCCCGCCCCCGACGTCCCGAGTGAGGCCTCCACCCCGCTCCGGATGCTGCCGGTGCCGGGGACCGGGCTGGGCATCCTGCGGTCGGACCAGGCGACCGCCGGCGCGTTCGCCGCGGTCCCGTTGCCGACCGAAGACCCGGTCCGGCTGATGGTGATCACCAAGGACGACGTCAAGGCGCGGGTGCACCGGCCCAGCTACCTGGACTACCTCGGCATCCGCCGCTTCGACGCCGCCGGCCGGGTCGTCGGCGAGCGGCGGTTCCTCGGCCTGTTCGCCTCCACCGCCTACAGCGAGTCGGTGACCCGGATCCCGGTGCTTCGGCAGAAGGCGGCCGCGGTGCTGCGCCGGTCCGGCTACGAGGCCAGCAGCCACGGTGCGAAGGCGATCGTCGACGTGCTCAACAGCTATCCCCGCGACGAGCTGTTCCAGGCCGGAGTGAGCGAGTTGGCACCGGTGATCGAACGCATCTCCCGACTGCGCGAACGCCGCCAGGTCCGGGTCTTCGTCCGGCCGGACCCCTACGGCCGCTACGCCTCCTGTCTGGTCTACTTCCCCCGCGACCGCTACACCACCGCGGTCCGGAACCGGATGCAGCAGGTGCTCCTGGACGGGCTCGGTGGTGCGTCGGTGGATTACACCACCCGGGTGTCGGAGTCGGTGCTGGCGCGACTGCACTTCGTGGTGCGGATGCCCTCCGGGCAGCGTCTGGCCGACGTCGACGTGGCCGACCTGGAACGCCGGCTGACCGCCACCACCCGGTCCTGGCAGGACGACTTCGCCGACCAGGTGGCGGGCCGGCCCGACGCCGGCGAGTTGCTGCAGGCCGCGCGGACGCTGCCGGACGGCTACCGGGAGGACTTCACCCCCAAGCAGGCGATGAAGGACCTGCAGGCGCTGTTCGGCCTCCGTGGCGACGACGACATGGCGTTGGCGATGTACCAGCCCGACCGCTCATCCGAGGCACCGGAGGACCAGGCCGACCTGCGGTTGAAGATCTTCCGCTCGGAGGCGCCCATGTCGCTGTCCCGGGTGCTGCCGCACCTGTCGCTGCTCGGTGTGGACGTGGTGGACGAGCACCCCTACGAACTGCCGCTGCCCGAGGACCGGACCGGACATGTGTACGAGTTCGGGTTTCGGGTGCCGGGCGGACGGGAGGCGGTGGCCCGGCGTTGGACGCTGCCCGCACGGCGGCTGTTCATGGACGCGTTCCGCGCCTCCTACACCGGCCTGGCCGAGGCCGACCCGTACAACGCACTGGTGATGGGCGCGGACCTGGGTTGGCGTGAGGTGAGTCTGCTGCGGGCGATCGGCCGCTACCTGCGCCAGGGCGGGATGAGCTACAGCCAGACCTACATCGCCCAGAGCCTGTCGGCAAACGTGTCGATCACCCGGCGGCTGGTGGAGCTGTTCCGGGTCCGGTTCGATCCCGACCTCGATACCGATGCAGCCGGCCGGGACAGCCGGCAGTCCGAGATCATCGAGCAGATCCGCAGCGCCGTGGACGAGGTCGCCAGCCTCGACCACGACCGGGTCATCCGCACGTTCCTGACGGTGATCAACGCCTGCGTCCGGACGAACTTCTTCCTGCCCGACCGGCGGACCGTCACCCTGAAACTGCTGCCCCGCAAGGTGCCCGGCCTGCCCGAGCCCCGGCCGGCCTACGAGCTGTGGGTCTACTCACCGCGGGTCGAGGGCGTGCACCTGCGGTTCGGTCCGGTGGCCCGCGGTGGGCTGCGCTGGTCCGACCGGTCCGAGGACTTCCGCACCGAGGTGCTGGGTCTGGTCAAGGCGCAGATGGTCAAGAACACCGTGATCGTGCCGGTCGGTGCCAAGGGCGGTTTCTACTGCAAGCAACTGCCGGATCCGGCCGTCGACCGGGACGCCTGGCTGGCCGAGGGCACCGACTGCTACCGGCTCTTCGTCGGCAGCCTGCTCGACGTGACGGACAACATCGTCCAGGGCCAGGTCCGGCCGCCCGACCGGGTGGTCCGCCACGACGACGACGATCCGTACCTGGTCGTCGCTGCCGACAAGGGCACCGCCACCTTCTCCGACATCGCCAACCGGGTCGCCCTCGACCGCGGCTACTGGCTCGGCGACGGGTTCGCCTCCGGCGGCTCGGCCGGCTACGACCACAAGGACATGGGTATCACCGCCCGGGGTGCCTGGGAGTCGGTCAAACGACACTTCCGCGAGATCGGCGTCGACGTGCAGAACACCGACGTCACCGCGGTCGGTATCGGTGACATGAGCGGGGACGTGTTCGGCAACGGCATGCTGCTCAGCCGACACCTCAAGCTGGTGGCCGCGTTCGACCATCGCCACGTCTTCATCGATCCGGACCCGGATCCGGCCCGCAGCTGGACCGAACGTCGCCGGCTGTTCGAGCTGCCGCGGTCCAGTTGGGCCGACTACGACGAGTCGGCGATCTCGGCCGGCGGCGGCGTGTTCTCCCGCTGGTCGAAGTCGATCATGATCAGCGCTGCGATGCGTGCGGTGTTCGACATCCCCGCCGAGGTGACCGAGCTGTCCCCGGCGGAGATGATCAGGTCGATCCTCACCGCACCGGTGGACCTGCTCTTCAACGGTGGCGTCGGTACCTATGTGAAGGCGGCCCGGGAGACCAACGCCGACGTCGGCGACAAGGCCAACGACACGGTGCGCGTCAACGGCGCGGCGCTGCGGGCCCGGTGCGTGGCCGAAGGGGGCAACCTGGGGCTGACCCAGCTCGGCCGGATCGAGTACGCGGCCGCCGGCGGCAGGATCAACACCGACTTCATCGACAACTCGGCCGGGGTGGACACCTCCGACCACGAGGTCAACATCAAGATCCTGTTGGCCGACGAGGTGGCTGCCGGCCGGCTGTCGGCCCAGCAGCGCAACGACGTGCTGGCCGCGATGACCGACGAGGTGGCCGAGCTGGTGCTGGCCAACAACGACCAGCAGAACCTCGCCCTGGCCAACAGCGGGGCGCAGGCCGCCTCGATGGCCGGCGTGCATGAGGACTGGATGCAGCGCCTCGCCGACCAGGGCCTGCTGGACCGGCCGTTGGAGTTCCTGCCCGACAGCGCCGAGATGGCCGAGCGGCGGGAGGCGGGCCGGGGCCTGACCGGGCCGGAACTGGCGGTGCTGCTCGCCTACACCAAGATCGTTCTGGAACGCGAGGTGCTGTCCAGTGATCTTCCCGACGATCCGGACCTGCGGCACCTCCTGGTGGAGTACTTCCCGCGCCGGCTGCGGAAGCGGTACGCCGACCGGATGGAGGGGCACCGACTGCACCGGGAGATCATCACCACGGCCGCGGTCAACCGCTTCGTCAACCAGTCGGGGATCACCTGCTTCCATCGACTGTCACTGGAGACCGGCGCAGTGCCGGCCGAGGTGATCAAGGCCCAGATCGCCGCCCGCACCGTGTTCGGCGCGGACCGTCTGGAGGTGGCGATCCGCGACCTCGACCACCGCGTCGACCCCGACGTGCAGACCCGGCTCCGGCTGCTGGTCCGGACGCTGACCGAGCGGGCCACCCGCTGGTTGATCCTCAACCGACGACCACCGATCGCCGTCCACACGGTGACCGGGGAGCTGTCGGTGGGCGTCCGGGCCGTCGTCGATGCCCTGCCGCAGCTGTTCACCGGCCGGGATGCTGAGGCGTTCGACCGGCGCCGAGCCGATTGGGAGAAGGCCGGTGTCGGACCGGAGCTGGCCGTGGCCGCCGCGGCCCTGCCGCCGGCCTACGCCGCCCTGGCGGTGGTGCGGACGGCTGTCCGGGACGACCACGACCCGCTCCGGGTCGCGCGCGTGCACCTCACCGCCGGGCAGCGTCTCGGCCTGGACCGGCTGCTGACCCGGATCACCGACCTTCCCCGCAGCGACCGCTGGCAGACGATGGCGCGGGCCGCGCTGCGCGACGACCTGCAGTCGGTGCACGCCCGACTGACCGCGGAGATGCTCACCCTCGGCAACGACGACACCTCCGCCGACGACCTGGTCGACCGATGGCAGTCCTCGATCGCCGGCTCCACCCGGGCGATCGGCATGATCGCCGAGATCAGTGCCGGTCAGCCCGATCTGGCCCGGATGTCGGTGGGCCTGCGTGCGGTCCGTTCACTGCTCGGCGCCGCCGGCTGACCCTGGGACCGCGCCCCGGTGGACCCGCGTCGTCGGTCGGGGGAGCCGGCCGCGGTGCGGCTCGTATCCCGGGTCGGGGACAATGGCGCGCATGACGATCGACCTGCACACCCACTCCAACGTCAGCGACGGCACCGACAGCCCGACCGAACTGGTCCGCAATGCCGCCGAGGCAGGCCTGACCACGGTGGCGCTGACCGACCACGACACCTTCGAGGGTCTGGACGAGGCGCAGCGCACCGGTGAGCAGGTCGGCATCGAGGTGATCCGGGGCATGGAACTGTCCTGTCAGAACGGCGGGATGAGCATCCACCTGCTGATGTACGGCGGCGACGAGACGTTCGAGGACCTGCACCTGGAGATGGCCAAGGTCCGCCAGGGGCGCAGCAACCGGTTGAACCCGGTGCTGGACAAGCTGGCCGAACTGGGGGTGCCGGTGACCGAGGAGGCGGTGCTGGCCAAGGTGGGGGACAGTCCCTCGGTGGGGCGGCCGCACATCGCCGACGCGCTGGTGGAGGCCGGACACGTCAAGGACCGCAAGGAGGCGTTCGACCGGTTCCTGGCCGACGGCGGCCCCGCACACGTGGAGCGGTACACGATCGACGTCGCCCGTGGCATCGACCTGGTCCGGGCCGCCGGCGGCGTACCGGTGATCGCGCACCCGTGGGGACGCGGCCGCGAGGCCGCCCTGCCCCCGGAGTTCCTGGAGATGCTGGTCAGCGAGCACGGGCTGGCCGGAATCGAGGTCGACCACCAGGACCACGACGCCGCGACCCGTGGCCGGCTCCGCGCCCTGGCCGACCGCCTCGGGATCCTGGTGACCGGATCCAGTGACTACCACGGCACCGGCAAGGCCGACCACGACCTGGGCGTCAACACCACCGCGCCGGAGGCACTGGCGGAGATCCGCCGCCAGCTCGCGCCCTGACCTCGTCGACGAGGGGCAGCCCGCGGTCGCCCGGGGACCCACCGGTCGATTCCGCGTCCCGAGCGCGTCCAGGGACGTTCTCCAATCAGCCCGTATGCCCCGCTGGGTACGGGCCGACGTCCACCGTCCCCGGCCGCCCTCAGCGCGCCGGGGGCTGATCGAAGCGTCAGGATCGGCTCGGGAGTCCGGGTGACGGCGCGGCGTCCTCCGGCGAGCTCAGCACGCACCGGCGCCGGACGATCGGCCGGGCGGCGTGCTCACTCGCGGGCGGATGCCTCCGCGGCCGCCGTGCTGCGGTCGCTGTCACCGTGACCGCCCGGGCGGCGACGGCGGCGGCGCCGGGTCTTCGGTGCGGCCGGCTGGGAGGCAGCCGAGCCGGCCGCTTCCGTGGGAGCCTCGGTCTGGGGTGCGGCGGCGGTGTCGCCGACGGACTGGCTGTCCACCGGCACGCCATTGCGGAGCCGGGTCCGATTCCGCTTGCGGCGCGGGCTGCGGGGGCGTTCGCGCTCCTGACCGTGATCCTCGTTGACCTTCGGCTCGACCAGGCGGCTCTTGGCCGCCGGATCGATACCGAGGTCGTGGAACAGGTGTTCGGAGGTGGAGTAGGTCTCCTCCGGCTCCTCGAACGGCAGTCCGAGCGCGTTGTTGATCACTTTCCAGCGGGTCGTGTCGGCCCAGTCCACGAACGTGATCGCGACACCGGAGGCGCCGGCCCGGCCGGTCCGGCCGATTCGGTGCACATAGGTGTTCTCGTCGTCGGGACACTCGTAGTTGATCACGTGCGTGACACCCGTGACGTCGATGCCGCGGGCGGCGACGTCGGTCGCTACCAAGGTGTTGATCTTGCCCTCGCGGAACCGGCGCAGTGCCTTCTCCCGCACCGCCTGGGACAGGTCACCGTGGATGGAGGCCACCGAGAAACCGCGGTCGGCGAGATCGTCGGAGACCCGCTGGGCGGTGCGCTTCGTCCGGCAGAAGATCATCACCCGGTCCCGGGACTCCGCCTGCAGGATCCGGGCGACCACCTCGGGCTTGTCCAGGTCGTGGGCCTGGTAGACGAACTGGGCCGTCGCCGGCACCGTGGTCTGGTCCTGCGCGGACTCGGCCCGGATGTTCAGCGGGTGGCGCAGGTGCCGGCGGGCCAGCGTGACGATCGCCGAGGGCATCGTCGCGGAGAAGAGCATCGTCTGCCGCAGCTCAGGTGTCTTGGCCAGAATCCGCTCCACATCGGGCAGGAAGCCCAGGTCCAGCATCTCGTCGGCCTCGTCCAGCACCAGCACCTTGATGTGGCTGAGGTCCAGGGCACCGCGATCGGCCAGGTCGAGCAGTCGGCCGGGCGTGCCGACGACCACCTCGACGCCGGACTGCAGCGTCGCCAGCTGGTCCTCGTAGGGGGTGCCGCCGTAGATGGTGAGCACCCGGGCCTTGCGGCGGGTGGTCGCCACCCGCAGGTCCTTTCCGACCTGGCTGGCCAGCTCGCGGGTCGGGGCCACCACCAGCGCCTGCGGTGCACCCGGCCGGGCCAGGAACTCGAAGTCCGGATCGGACTGGACGACGATCCGCTGCAGCAGGGTGGTGCCGAAGGCCAGCGTCTTGCCGGTGCCGGTCCGGGCCTGGCCGATCAGGTCCGCACCGGTGAGGGCGACCGGGATGGCCATCTGTTGGATCGGGAACGGGTGGACGATACCCACCTCGGCCAGCGCGTCGGCGATGTCGGGGAGGACGCCGAGGTCGGCGAACGTCTGCTCGGCCGGGACGCGGTCGGGGTTGTCGGCCTCCGGCGCACCGGCCGCGGGGTCGGCGGCTGCGCCACCGGTCGGTGCGGGATCGGTCGACGCGGCCGCCGTGGGAGTGGGCTCGGTCGGCACTGCCTCAGTCGGCACTGCCTCAGTCGGAGTGGCCTTGATGTCGGGGTTGTCGGTAGTCAGGATCGTGCCTTCTTACGATTCGGCTGTCGGGGACAGGATTGCGATCACCCGTGGTCGACCCGAGGGAGGGCCGTCGGGTGGTCCGGCACGACGTCGGCGAACGCCGGCGGTGCCCGGGGACTCCAACCCGGCGGGTGTACCGCGATCATTCTAGCCGCTGCTCGGGCCCGACCGCACCCCGACCGGAGCTCGTGTCGGTCTTCTAGGCTGGCGACATGGCAGCAGAACCGCCCGCCGACGCGGGTGCAGCATCCGCCCCGGGAACCGCCGGTGACGACTACCGCGCGGGTGCGCTGGAGTTGCTCGGGGCCGTGGCATATGGGGAGCTGGCCGCTTTCGACCGGCTCGCCGAGGACGCCCGGCTGGCACCGGAACTGGTCGATCGGGTGCAGATGACGTCGATGGCGGCCGACCAGTTCGGTCACTTCCGCCAGGTGACGGACCGGATCACCGAACTCGGCGCGGAAGCGCTGGCGGTGATGGAGCCGTACCACCGACCGTTCGACGAGTTCCATGCCCTGACCCGGCCGAAGACCTGGTACGAGGGCCTGCTGAAGGCCTACATCGGCGACGGGCTCGCGGCCGACTTCTACCGCGAGGTGTCCGCCCTGGTCGACGACCGGACCCGGGACGTGGTGCACACGGTGCTCGCCGAGGAGGCCTACGCCGACCTCGTCGTCGACCGGGTCCGGGCGGCGATCCAGGCCGATCCCGATGTCGGCGGCAGGCTGGCGCTGTGGGGCCGTCGGCTGGTCGGCGAGGCGCTGAGCCAGGCCCAGCGGGTGATGATCGAGCGCCCCGCCGTCACCGCTCTCTTCGACCGCGCCGCCGCCGGCCGCAGCCTGACCGAGATCAGCCGGCTGACCTCCCGGCTGGTGGAGAACCACACCGCCCGGATGGCCCGGCTCGGTCTGAGTTCCTGAACCGCCGAGGGCCGCGCGGCGGCCCCGTTCCCGGCGGCCCCGTTCCCGGCGGCCCCGTTCCCGGCGGCCCCGTTCCCGGCGGCCCCGTTCCCGGCGGCCCCGCTCCCGGCGGCCCCGTTCCCGCGCCCTCCCGGCGGCTCAGAAATCAGACGGTACGAATCAGACGGTGCCGAAGCCGACCCGGCGGCCGTTCTCCTCGCCGATGTCGACATAGCCGATCTTGTCCGACGGGATGAGCACCTTGCGGCCGTGCTCGTCGGTCAGGCTCAGCACGGCGAGCTTCGGATCGCTGGCCTGGAGGGCCTCGGTGACGGCTGCCTCGATCTCGGTCGAGGACTGCGTGACCTCGAGCACGACCTCACGGTTGACGTGCTGAATGCCGACCTTGATCTCCACGGGTTCCTCCTGTGCACTACGGCTGCTGCGGGCGGACCGAGCCTAGTGCGCGACCCGAACACCCCGATTCGGCGGGCGGCGGTCGGCCGGCGCTCCGGCCGCCCGTGGGCGGCAGCAGGGTCAGCCGGGTCCAGTCAGCCGGGTGCAGCCACCCGGGCGGATTCAGCCACCCGGGCGGATCCGGTCGGGCGGGTCGACGGGATGGGGGGGCCCGTCAGCTGCGGCGCAAGGGCCGGCGGCGGTGCGGGGCAGCCCTGCTCGGCCTACCGGTCGGGATCGGTCGTCAGGTCCACCCGCCCAGCTGACCTCGACCGACGGTCGCCCGGGACTGCTGTTCGTCACGATTCCTCGGCTCCGGTGCCCGCTGCGGGGCGACCCGGCCGCGGACGGGCCTGATGGACCTGCCCGGCGTGCTCGGTGAGCGGGAAGCCACTGATCCCGCGCCAGGCCAGTGCACTGACGAGTTGGCGGGCCTCGGCCGGATCGGCCGGCCGGCCGGCGGTCACCCAGTAGCGGGCGCTGACGTGACCGATGCCGACCAGGGAGATGGCCAGCAACTTGGCCTGGTCCCACCCGAGGCCGGTGTCGTCGGCGATGACGGCGGCGATCCGGTCGGCGATGTTGTCGTTGACCCGCCAGATCCGCTCCTGCACGGCGGCCTCACCGGTGAGGTCGGACTCGAACACCAGGCGGAACTCCGGGCGTTCGCTGGACACCAGCGCATAGAACGCCGTCATGGTGGCGACCACCCGCTCGCCGTTGTCCTCGGTGGAGGCCAGCGCCTGGGAGACCACCTCGACCAGCCGGTCACAGGCCTGATCCAGCAGGGCCAGATACAGGTCGAGTTTGGAGGAGAAGTGCTGGTACAGCACCGGCTTGCTCACCCCGGCGGCATCGGCGATGTCGTCCATCGCCGCCGCGTGGTAGCCCTTGGCGCTGAACATCTCGTTCGCCGCCTCCAGCAACTGGGCGCGGCGCTGCTCACGCGGCAACCGCGTCACACTGCTGGCCATTGCGAAATGGTATAGCCCGACCGTCCGTCGACCAGGCGACGGGCTGCAGCCGAGCTCGGCGTCGCGTTCTGGACGAAAGGTCCGGATACCGGAATAGCGCGGGCGGTCCGGGCGTTGGCACCCAAGATCGGACATGCCGCCGGCCAGGCGGCGCACGCTCGTACTGCAGGAGGAATGGTGGCCCTACCGCCGCTGGTCGAACCCGCCGCGGAGCTGACCCAGGAAGAGGTTCAGCGCTACAGCCGGCACCTGATCATCCCCGAGGTCGGGATGGACGGGCAGAAGCGCCTCAAGAACGCCAAGGTCCTGGTCATCGGGGCCGGCGGGCTGGGTAGTCCGGCGTTGCTGTACCTGGCCGCGGCCGGGGTCGGCACGCTCGGCATCGTCGAGTTCGACACCGTCGACGAGTCCAACCTGCAACGCCAGATCATCCACGGTCAGTCCGACATCGGCAAGTCGAAGGCGCAGTCGGCCAAGGAGTCGATCGCCGAGGTCAACCCGCTGGTGAACGTCATCACCCATGACGTCCGGCTGGACAACGACAACGTGATGGAGATCTTCTCCGACTACGACCTCATCGTCGACGGCACCGACAACTTCGCCACCCGGTACCTGGTCAACGATGCCGCGGTGTTGCTCGGTAAGCCGTACGTCTGGGGCTCGATCTTCCGGTTCGAGGGCCAGGTGTCGGTGTTCTGGGAGCAGCACGGCCCCAACTACCGCGACCTCTACCCGGTGCCGCCGCCGCCCGGGATGGTGCCGTCGTGCGCGGAGGGTGGTGTGCTCGGGGTGCTCTGTGCCTCGATCGGTTCGATCATGGTCACCGAGGCGATCAAGTTGATCACCGGAATCGGCGAGCCGCTGATCGGCCGGTTGATGGTCTACGACGCGCTGGAGATGTCCTACCAGACCCTCAAGCTACGCAAGGATCCCCAGTCCGAGCCGATCGAGAAGCTGATCGACTACGAGAGCTTCTGCGGCGCCATCACCGATGAGGCCGCCGATGCGGTCGCCGGCCATACGATCGACGTGACCCAGCTGAAGGGCTGGCTGGCCGAACGCGACGAGGGCAGGCGCGACTTCGTCCTGATCGACGTCCGGGAGCCGGTGGAGCGGGAGATCAACCAGATCCCCGGTTCGGTCCTGATCCCCAAGGGCGACTTCCAGAACGGCAGTGCCCTGGCCGAACTGCCGCAGGACAAGCAGGTCGTGCTGTACTGCAAGGCCGGGACCCGTTCGGCCGAGGTGCTGGCGCTGGTCCAGGGCGCCGGCCTGAAGGATGCCGTCCACGTCGGCGGTGGGGTTTCGGCCTGGGTCTCCCGGATCGATCCCAGTCAGGCCGCGTACTGATCGCCACCACCTTGTGATCATCGGTCGCGCTGCGACCCACGAGTCCCCGGTTCGCTTCCGCCGAGCCGGGGACTCGTGTTCTCGCCGGGCCTCGGACGGCTGAGCCGAACGCCGCGACCTCGACCGACGGCGTCAGCAGACCGAGTCGGTCGGAGCCGGATTGCCGAGGCCGAACAGGGGCCGCAGCCGCAGACCCAGCCAGGTGCCGGCGAGGGCGGACAGGCCCCACAGCCAACCGCCCAGACTACCGGTGGAGATGCCGGCGAGGTAGCCGCCGATGTTGCAGCCGCCGGCCAGCCGGGCCCCGATACCCATCAGGATTCCACCCAGGACGGAGGCGAGGACGGTGCGGATCGGGATCGAGGTCCGCAACTTCCAGGCGCCCGCAGCAGCGGCGGCGACGGCCGCGCCGATCATGATCCCGACGTCGGTCAGGGTGGTCTTGTCGGTCCACGCCGAGGACGACAACGCCGGTGCGGTCCTGGCCTGCTGCCAGAACGCCCAGGTCTCGGGATGCAGGCCGACCAGTTGGAGGAACTTCGCGCCCCAGAGGGCGAACGCGAACGTCACGCCCCACAACGAGCCGGACACCAGCAGCACGGCACCGGCCAACAGGCCGAGCACCACCGCGCCCACCAGCAGCGGCCAGGATCCCCGCAGGATGCGGCCCGGGCCACGGGTCGACGGCACGGCGTCGGTGGGCGGCGGGTTGCGCCGGGCCTGCACCCGCCGGCTGACCACAGCGACGATGATCAACGCCAGCACGGTGATCAGCCATGCGCCGCCCCAACCCACGTGGTCGGACAGCAGGACGCCGGGAAGTTCGGGCCAGCCGGTGAACACCGGATAGGTGGCGGTGTAGATCACCGATCCGACGATGAAGCCGAACAGGGTGAGGACCACGGCGCTCTGGCCGGAGCCCACGGCGAACAGCGTTCCGGATGCGCAGGCGTTACCCAACTGCATACCGACCGCGAACAGGGCCGCGCCGACGATCAGGGGCAACCCGAGCGGTGCCGGCTTGACCGCAGGTGTCGCGCCGAACAGTCCGATCCCGGTCGCTGTGATCAACATCACCGCGCTGGCGGCGGTGCCGAGCAGCAGTGTGTGCGCCCGCAGGCCGGTGCCGCTACCGACCGCGATCAGTTGCCGCCAGGCCGAGGTGAAACCGAACCGCGAATGGAACAAGGTGAAGCCGAGCAGCAGCCCCACCACCAGCAGGGCGGCGGAGCCGATGCCATGGCGGGCGCCGACCCAGCCGACGACACCGACGGCCAGCACCAGGGCGATGATCAACGGCCGCCGCCGTACCGGTCCCAGTGATGCCGGTCGGGGGGTCGAACGGGAGGTACGGCCGGGGCCGGCGACGCGCGAGAGGAGCGGTCGGTCGAGCAGCGAGGTCATGGTCGTTCCTTGATCGGGGGATGAACGACCCCACTCTCACCGACCCGGGTCGGACCCCGACCGATCGTCCGTATCGCGAGACGCGCGTCCGGCCAGTGGACGCTGCCCGGCCGGTGGCGGCTCCGCGCAACAGAGAGCCCCCGGGACCGTGCGGTACCGGGGGCTCTCTGTGACCTGCGTGCTGATCAGATCGGGTGGACCTGGTCGGCCTGCGGACCCTTGGGGCCCTGGGTGGTCTGGAACTCCACCCGCTGACCCTCCTCGAGGGAACGGAAGCCGGTCGAGTCGATCGCGCTGTAGTGCACGAATACGTCCGGGCCGCCGCCGTCGACGGCGATGAAGCCGTAACCCTTCTCGGCATTGAACCACTTGACGGTTCCCTGCGCCATGAACACATCTCCTAGCATCTTGCATCCGGGGCCGCACCTCACGGTCCCAGCGCTGCCGGACGCGCACCGGCGCCCACGCAAAAGTCACCGGGCGTAGCACTTACCACGACACAGAGCACTTGCAACAGCACGCATAGCTTGTCACAAGTTGGAGGTCGGCGGAAGCCCGGCGTCCAACGGGCCGTGCCAGCGTGCCGCCGACATCTCCACCCGGCCGTTGCGGACGGGCGTGCCGTCGCCGCGCAGACGGGACAGCGCCTCGCCGACCAGGCCGGCCGCCGGCCGCCCGTCGGCGCGGACGACCCGCCACCAGCACACCGCGTCGCCGTAGCGACTCATCACCGTTCCGACCTGGCGTGGACCGCCCGATCCGAGGTAGTCGGCGATGTCGCCGTAACTGGCCACCCGGCCCGGCGGGATCTGCTCGACCAGGTCGAGCACCGCCTCCACGTACTCCTCCCGCACACCGACATCCTCGCCGACCCGTGCACCGGCCGCACCGGCCGCACAGGACCGGCCGCACTAGATTGGTGCCCGTGGCGCAACCCCAGATCGAGGTCCGGCGGGCCGAGAGCAGGTTCACCGTACGAACCGCCTGGTCGACGTCGCGGTACAGCTTCTCCTTCGGGCCACACTACGTACCGGACAACGTCGGCTTCGGATCGCTGACGGTGAACAACCACGAGATCGTGGCCGCCGGCACCGGTTTCGACCGGCACCCGCACGCCGACAGTGAGATCGTCACCTGGGTGCTGTCCGGGGCACTGGTGCATCAGGACTCCGGCGGTCACCGCGGGGTCGTCCCTCCCGGCCTGGTGCAGCGGATGAGCGCCGGTTCCGGCATCGTGCACTCCGAACGCAACGACGCCTACCGGACACCGGACGGCTGGCGCGTCGACGCGGACAAGGTCGTCGAGCCGGTCGAGTTCGTCCAGATGTGGGTGTTGCCGGATCAGCCGGGACTGCCGCCGTCCTACGGTCAGCAGGAGGTGGGCCGCAGTGCGCTGGTCGCCCAGTGGCTGCCGTTGGCCTCCGGATCGGTGGATTCCGCGGTGCGGATCAACTGTGCCGGGGCCACCCTGTGGGCCACCGTGCTGCCGGCCGCGACCACGGCCACGCTGCCGGCCGGACGCCTGCGCAGCCACCTGTACGTCGCCCGCGGCGAAATCGACTGCGAGCAGGTCGGTCGCCTGCGGACCGGTGACGCGCTGCGGATGATCGGTGCTGAACCGTTGACGGTCCGCGCCGTCGGCGAGGCCGAACTGCTGGTCTGGGAGTTGGCGTGACCCCGGGGATGGAGGGCCCGCTCCTGGTCCGGATCACCGGCCGGGACCGACCCCGGCTGGTCCATGACCTGCTGGGTCTGCTGGCCCGGGCCGGTGCCGGGGTCGACGACATCGAACAACTCGTGGTCCGGGAGAGGCTCACCCTGGACGTGCTGGTCCGCCTCGACGACGCCGATTCGGGGCTGGTCCGTGATCTGCTCTACTGGGCCCACACCCAGGGCCTGGCGGTCGACTTCGAGCAGGTGGAGGCGATGTCGCGGCGCTCGATGCTGCCCCGGCACGCCGTCACTGTGCTGGCCGAGCAACTCGGCCCGGCCGCGCTGGCTGCCGTGTCGGGGGTGATCGCCGACACCGGTGGCACCATCGACCGGATCGTCCGCCTGGCCACCCAGCCGGTGACGGCCTACGACCTCTCGGTGATCGCCGGCGACGTCGAGGCCATGCGGCGACAGTTGCCGACCGTCGCCCGTGATCATCGCGTCGACATCGCGGTCCAGGCCGGAGGGCTGGAGCGGCGAGCCAAACGACTGGTGGTGATGGATGTCGACTCCACCCTGATCAGGAACGAGATGATCGACCTGCTGGCCGAGGAGGCCGGCTGTTCGGACCAGGTGGCGACGATCACCGAACGGGCGATGCGCGGCGAACTGGACTTCGAGGGGTCGCTGCGGGAGCGGGTCCGTCTGCTCAAGGGGCTGGATCTGGCCGCGATCGAGCGGGTCCGTGGCCGGATCCGACTGACTCCGGGGGCGCGGACCCTGGTCCGCACGCTGAAGCGGCTCGGTTATGCCGTGGCCATCGTCAGCGGTGGCTTCACGATCTTCACCGACTGGTTGCAGCACCAGCTCGGACTTGATCACGCCCACGGCAACACCATCGAGATCGTCGACGGACGACTGACCGGGGAGATCCTCGGGCCCGTGGTCGATCGGGCCCGTAAGGCCGAGTTGCTGGCAGAGATCGCCGCAGCAGAAGGCGTTCCGCTGTCCCAGACGGTGGCGATCGGCGACGGCGCCAACGATCTGGACATGCTCGCCGCGGCCGGAATGGGCATCGCCTTCAATGCCAAACCGGCCGTCCGCGAGCAGGCGGCGGTGACCGTCTCGGTGCCGTACCTGGACGCGATCCTGTTCATGCTCGGTCTGCGTGGTAGTGATGTCGATCACGGTCGGTTCGACGATCGGACGGCAGACTGAATCCGGCCGGGCCGGTCGGTGGCGACGGCGTGACCGGTGGCGGGGGACAGCTGAGCGGGACCCTACGGATCGCCCGCCGCGGCCCGGGCGCGATACTTCAGCCAATCACTGTCAGGTGCTCGCTCCCGGGCGCTGCGGCCGCGGTCGCGGAACCGGCCAGCTCGCACCGAATCCATCGCAGAGGGGTACCTGATGCGCCTGGCCCTCGCCCAACTGATCAGTTCGGCCGACCCGGCAGCCAATCTGGAACTGGTCGAGGACCAGGCCCGACGGGCGGCGGCCGAGGGGGCCGAACTGGTCATCTTCCCCGAAGCGACGATGTGCGCCTTCGGGAACCGGCTGGACACCGTCGCCGAGCCGCTGGACGGTCCCTGGGCGAGCGAGCTGTCCAGGATCGCCCAACGGTACGGGCTGACCGTGATGGCCGGCATGTTCGTGCCGGCCGACGAGCACGGCCCGGACGGACGCCGGAAGGTGATCAACACCCTCGTCGTGGCCGCCGGCTCACAGCTGACCGGCTATCGCAAGATCCACCTCTTCGACGCCTTCGGTTTCGCCGAGTCCGACACCGTGCTGGCCGGCGACGAGCCGATGGTCGTCGACGTCGGCGGAGTGGGGGTCGGCCTGACGGTCTGTTACGACCTCCGCTTCCCCGAGCTCTACACGGCCCTGGCCGGCCGTGGGGCGCAGCTCATCGTCGCTGCCGCCTCCTGGGGTGCCGGACCGGGCAAGCCGGAACAATGGGAGCTGCTGACCCGGGCGCGCGCGCTGGACAGCACCTGCTTCCTGGCCGCCGTCGGCCAGGCCGACCCGGCCGGCTGCGGTGTCGCCGCCGCGGGTCCGGCGCCCACCGGCATCGGTCACAGCATGGTCGTGGACCCGGCCGGAACCGTGATCGCCGCGGCGGGAACTGAGCCCGAACTCCTGGTCGTCGACATCGACCCGGCCCGGGTCGAGCAGGTCCGTGCCGCCATCCCGGTGCTGGCCAACCGGCGGCTGTGACCGGCCCGGCCCGGCACCCGCGCTGACTGTCGGTGCCGGATGGTCCAATGACTGTCATGACCGCGACCCGTACCGAGCAGCCGACCGGACCGCGGTACGCCCTGGTCCGGTCCCGGCCGACCGAGCAGACCGTAGGGCTGGATCCGGCCCAGCAACGGGTCGTCGACCACCCCGGTGGCCCGCTGCTGGTGGTCGCCGGGCCGGGCACCGGCAAGACGACAACGCTGGTCGAGACCGCGGTCAACCGCATCGCCGACCGTGGTCTGGGACCCGAACGGGTGATGGCGCTGACGTTCTCCCGCGGCGCCGCCGCCGACCTGCGGCTGCGGATCGCGGCCCGGCTGGGCCGGTCGACCGCCGCGCCACGGGCGATGACGTTCCACGGCTTCTGCTACGCCCTGATCCGCCGGTTCGCCGCCGGCGATGCCGGATCCACCGAGCGGATCGGCCCCCGGCTGTTGACCGGGCCCGAGCAGGAGTTCCGGGTCCGGGAGGTGCTGGAGGGCAGCAGGGAGTCCGGCCAGGTGGACTGGCCCGACTCGGTGGCCCGGGCCTTCGACACCCGCGGATTCGCCGCCGAAGTGCGGGCCGTGCTGGCCAGGGCGAGGCAGCTGGGCATGGATCCGGAGGATCTGGTCGAGGCGGGGGAGCACGCCCGCCGGCCGGAATGGGTGAGCATCGGCCACTTCTTCGACGAGTACCTCGACGTGTTGGACGCCGAGGACGTCATCGACTACGCCGAACTCGTCCACCGGTGCCGGATCCTGCTCACCGATCCCTCGGTTCTCGGCGCCCTGCGCAGCGAGATCGACTGCATCCTGGTCGACGAGTTCTCCGACACCGACCCGGCTCAGGTCAGACTGCTGCACGCGCTGGCCGGCGACGGCCGTGAGGTCATCGTGTTCGGTGACCCGGACCAGTCCGTCTACGGCTTCCGTGGCGCCGAGGCTCGCGAGCTCCTCGACTTCCCCGACCGGTTCGCGACCGCCGGCCGACCGGCTCCCGTCCTCACCCTGCCGGTCAACCACCGCAGCGGGATCGCACTGCAGGCCGCGACTCGCGGGCCGGCCGACCGGTTGGGACTCCAACGCAGCCTTCCGGCCGGGATCCTGGACGGTTTCCGGCGGCCGACCCCGGCCCCGGGGCTGCCCCGCGGCCGGGTCGAGGCCTACACCTGTGTCACCGCCGGGGCCGAGGCCGACCACATCGCCGACCTGTTGCGCCGGGCCCATCTGCATGAGGGACTGGACTGGTCGGAGATGGCCGTGCTGGTCCGCCACGGGCGCCGCCGGATCCCGGGCCTGACCAGGGCACTGACCGCGGCCGGCGTGCCGGTCGAGGTGGCCGGCGACGAGATCCCGCTGGCCGCCGAGCTCGCCACCCGGCCGCTGTTGTCGGCGCTGCGGGCCGCCACCTCCCTGGACCGGCTGGAGGCCGCCGAGGCGCAGCTGCTGCTCACCTCGCCGTTGGGCGCATTGGACAGCATGGCACTGCGCCGGCTCGGCAGGATGCTGCGACAGGCCGCACGCGACGAACTCGGCGACACCGCGTTGCCGCGCCGATCACCCGAGCTGGTCCGCGATGCGCTGGTCGACCCGTCCCGGCTCGACGAGGTGCCCGACGCCGCCGAGATGGCGGCGGTGCGTCGGCTGGCCCATCTGTTGCATCGGACCGCGGCCCTGATCGACGACGGTGCGACCGCCGAGGAAGCGCTGTGGCAGCTGTGGATCGGCACCGACTGGCCCGAACGGCTGAGGCTCGAGGCACGGTCCGGCGGTGACCCGGGCCGGCGGGCCAACCGCGACCTGGACGCGGTGGTCGCCCTGTTCGAGGTGGCGGCCCGGTCGGAGGAGGTCGCCGGCCTGCGCGGGGTGACCGGCTTCCTGGCCGAGGTCGAGGCGCAGCAGATCCCGGCCGACACCCGGAACGAGACCGCGGTCCGTGGGTCGGCGGTGCGGGTACTCACCGCCCACCGGGCGAAGGGGCGGCAATGGCCGCTGGTCGTGGTGGCCTCGGTGCAGGAGGGCAGCTGGCCCGACATCCGTCGGCGCGGCACGCTGCTGGACGCCGACCGGCTCAGCCGGCACGGCCTGGCCGACGCCCAGCCGCCGGCGGCCCGGATCGCGGAGGAACGGCGACTGTTCTATGTCGCCTGCACCCGGGCCTCCCGCCGGCTGGTGGTCACCGCGGTGGAGGGGACCGACGGCGAGAACGATCAGCCGTCGCGATTCATCACCGAACTCGGCGTCGGGGTGCGCCGGCTGGCCGGCCGGCCGGCGCGGCCCCTCTCCTTGCCCGCGTTGATCGGCGAACTGCGGCGGGTCAGCGTGGACCCCCAGGTCGCACCCGCGCTGCGGGCTGCCGCCGCGGCCCGGCTGGGCCGGCTCGCCGATGCGGTCGACGACCGTGACCGCCCGCTGGCCGCGGCCGCCCGCCCGTCACGGTGGTGGGGGATGCGGCCGCCGAGCCGCGCGAGCGGACCCGTGCAGCCGGCCGAGCAGCCGGTGCAGCTGTCCGGCAGCCAGCTGGCTTCGGTGCTGTCCTGTCCGCGCCAGTGGTTCCTCGGCCGTAAGGCGCACGCCGAATCAGCCCGCGGTACCGCGGCCAGTTTCGGCTCGGTGGTGCACGTGCTGGCCCAGTACGGGGCCGGCCGGGAACTCGACGTCGACGCCGTCGCCGACCACCTGGACACGGTGTGGGACCAGCTCGACTTCGACGCCAACTGGCTGTCGGCCAGCGAGCGGGTCGAGGCCGAGACGGCCCTGGAACGGTTCGACCTCTGGCAGGCCGCGCGCCCGGACCGGGAGCTGTTGGGCACCGAGGTGCCGTTCAGCTGCGAGGTCACCGCCGGCGCCGAGCCCATCCGGTTGGTCGGCACCGCCGACCGGGTGGAACGCGATGCCGACGGTCGGATCCGGATCGTCGACTTCAAGACCGGGCGACGGGCGCCGACCGCGGCCGACGTCGTCGTGCAGGACCAGCTCGGCGTCTACCAGCTGGCGGTCGCGGAGGGAGCGTTCGCCCAGGTCACCGGTCCCGGTGCCCGCACCGGCGGCGCGGAGCTGGTGTACCTCCGGCTGCCGGAGGGCAAGGGCCCGCTGCCGCGGGTGTTCGAGCAGGCCTCGTTGCAGGACGTCCCGTTCCCGGTCGAGGTGACCGCCGAGCAGCGCCAGCAGTACCCCAGCTGGGTGCATCAGCGGCTCGCGGAGGCTGCGCAGACCATCCGCGCCGAGCGGTTCGACGCGCGGCCGGGACCGGCCTGCCGGTACTGCGTCTTCGCCGGCAGCTGTCCGGCCCGCATCGAGGGACGGCAGGTGGTCCAATGATCCGGACCGCGGTGCAGACCACGACCGCAGGTCATCGAGGAAGGGCGATCCGGTGAGCGCAGAACCGTTCCGGTCCTCCGGCGGGCCCCGCCGGTTCGAGTCGACCGACGACCTCATCGACGCCCTGGGCATCGACTTCTCGCTGCAACAGCTCACCGCGATCACCGCGCCGCTCGAACCGGGCGTCATCATCGCCGGAGCGGGCTCGGGCAAGACCACGGTGATGGCGGCGCGGGTGGTGTGGCTGGTGGGCACCGGCGCGGTGCGGCCGGAGCAGGTGCTCGGCCTCACCTTCACCCGCAAGGCCGCCGCCGAACTGTCCGGCCGGGTCCGTGCGGCGCTGCTGAAGGCCGGGGTGATCGACGAGCAGGGCGTGGACGAGGCCGGCGAGCAGCTGATCATGACCTACGACGCGTTCGCCGCCCGACTGGTCGGCGAGCACGGATTGCGGCTCGGCGTGGAGTCGGAAAGCACCATGATCAGCGGGGCCTCCCGGTTCCGGCTGGCCGCCCGGGTGGTGGAGACTGCCGCCGGCCCCTTCGAGCAGATCTCCCGGCTCCGGCCGCAGAACGTCACCGAACGGGTGCTGAGCCTGGACGCCGACCTGCAACAACACCTGGTCTCGGGGTCGACGCTGGACCGGCACGCGCGGCACTGGCGGCTGGCGTTCCAGGCGGCCCCCGCCAACAACCGCGGCGCGATGTACGCCGACGTCAAACGGGCCCTGGCCGCCATCGACGAACGGCTCGAGCTGGCCAGTCTGGTCGGTGACTACCAGCAACTGAAACGGCGCCTCGGGGTGGTGGAGTTCGCCGATCAGATGGCGGTGGCCGCCCGGCTGGCCACCGAGGTGGCGGAGGTGTCGGCCGCGCTGCGCAACGAGTTCAAGGTGGTCCTTCTCGATGAGTACCAGGACACCTCGGCTGCCCAGGCCATCATGTTGCGCAGCCTGTTCTCCGGTACCGGCGATCATGACGGCCGCGGCCACCCGGTGACCGCGGTCGGCGATCCGTTCCAAGCCATCTACGGCTGGCGTGGCGCCGCGGCCAGCAACATCCTGCAGTTTTCGCAGGACTTCGTACGCGCCGACGGGCGGCCGGCGCGCCGGTTCGCGTTGACGGTGAACCGACGCAGCGGGCAGACCATCCTCGACGTCGCCAACGTGCTGTCCGAGCCGCTGCGCTCCGCCGGCTCGCTGCACCTCGACCAGGCCGGTCCGGGCGCCGACGGGCTGGGCCTGCTGAACGCGCCACCGGCCGCCGGCGGCGGTGAGGTGCGCGCCGCGACCTTCCACACCTGGGCCGAGGAGGTGTCCTGGATCGCCGACCAGGTCGTGGCCGCTCGCACCGAGCAGACCGTCGACCGCTGGTCGCAGATCGCGGTGTTGACCCGCCGCAACGCCGACATCGGCCCGCTGTACGCCGAACTGACGGCCCGGGACGTGCCGACCGAGATCGTCGGACTGGGCGGCCTGCTCGGCCTGCCCGAGGTGATGGACGTGGTCTCCACACTGCGGCTGGTCGACGACGTCACCGCCAACCCCGACCTGGTCCGTCTGCTCGGCGGACCCCGGTGGAACATCGGCCCCGGCGACCTGGCCCGGCTGGGACGCCGGGCCCGGGAACTGGCGGCCGCCGACGATCGCGCCGGCCCCGGGTCGGCCGGACCCCGCGCCGACGGGTCCGGGACGGACGGCTCCGGGGCGGACGGGTCCGGGGCGGACGGCTCCGGGGCGGACGGGTCCCGGGCGGACGGACCCGGCACAGCCCGGCCGGCGGGGCTGCTGCCAGCGCTGGAGGAGGCGGTCGCCGACCTCGACCCGACCGAGGTGGTCAGCCTGCTGGACGCGGTCGAGGATCCCGGCGACGGGTTCGCCGACGAGACTCGCCGACGGTTCGCCCAGCTTGCCGGCGAACTGTCCTGGCTGCGCCGGCACAGCGACGAACCGCTGCTGGACCTGTGCCGGCGGGTGGTCGCCGTCCTCGGCCTGGACGTGGAACTGCTGGCGGACCCCGAGTTCGCCCGGACCCGGCGCCGCGACCAGCTCGGCGCCTTCCTGGACGCGGTGGCCGACTACGCCGATGTCGACGGCCGAGCTTCGCTGACCGGTCTGCTCAGCTACCTCCGCGCGGAGGCCGAGCATGGCACCGGGCTGGAGCAGGCCGTACCGACCGATCGGGAGTCGGTGAAGCTGCTGACCATGCACAAGGCCAAGGGCCTGGAGTGGGACGTCGTGTTCCTGCCGGCGCTGATGAAGGGAACCTTCCCCAGCGACCGGGTCACCGACAACTGGGTCACCAGCGCCGCGGTGCTGCCGGCCGATCTGCGCGGGGACCAGGGTTCCATCCCGCAGCTGAAGCAGGCGGCGGCGCCGGCGATCACCGAGTACAAGCAGCGGCTCAAGGACCAACAGGTGCTGGCCGAGGACCGGCTGGCCTATGTCGCGGCCACCCGGGCGCGGCGGGTGCTGGTGGGCACCGGGCACAACTGGCGGCCGGACACGGTCAAGCCGCGGCAGCCGTCGCGCTACCTGCAGGTCATCGTCGCCGAGGCGGCCCGACAGGAGCGGGTGGCCGTACAGGCGCCGCCGGCCGGGGACCTCAACCCGCACGACGCCGAGACACCGCCGGTGCCGTGGCCACGGCCGCTGGACCCGGAGGCGTTCGAGCGGCGTCGGCAGGCGGCCGACCAGGTCGACGCGTCCCGGCGGGGCACCGCCGACGGTGTCGAGTCGCTGCTGCTCGACGACGAGGAGACCGTCGCCGGATGGGACGCCGACATCGAGCGGCTGCTGTCCGAGGCCCGAGCGGCCCGGCGTGGTGCCGGCGCGGTGCCGATGCCGGAGTCGTTGTCGGCGACGGAGCTGATGAGGCTGCGGACCGATCCGGAGGCGTTCGCCGCCGACCTGGCCCGGCCGATGCCCCGACAGCCGTCACGGCGGCGGCGGTTCGGTACCCGGTTCCACCAGTGGATCGAGCGCCGACTCGGTGCCCGGATGTCGGGTGGTCGGGGAGCCCAACCGTCGCTGCTGGATCCCGACGAACTCGCCGACGGAGCCGATCCGCAGGTCGACGACGACGCCGACTTCGGTGACCTCTGCCGCCGGTTCGCCGCCGGCCGGTTCGGGGAGTCCCGGCCCTACGCCTTGGAGGCGCCGTTCACCCTGATGCTGGCCGACCGGGTGATCCGCGGCCGCATCGACGCCGTCTGACCGCCTCGACGAGCACCGCCTCGACGAGCACCGCCTCGACGAGCACCGCCTCGACGAGCACCGCCTCGACGAGCCCGATGCCGGCACGGCGACGGCCGCCGGGAGGATGCGGTACCGGATCGTGGACTGGAAGACCTCACCGGCCGACCAGTTCGATCCCCTGCAGCTGGCGATCTACCGGGTCGCCTGGGCCGAGCTGTCCGGGGTCGAGGTCGACCGCGTCGACGCGGTGTTCTACTCCGTCCTGGCGGACCGGATCATCCGCCCGGACCGGTTGGTCGGACGTGACGAACTCGAACAGATCCTCAGCAGGGTGCCCCAGCATTGACCTGCCGGCCGGCAGCGCCGGCTGGCGGATCCGCCCGGCCGGCGGCCGAGAGCGGCGGTGCGGCATCATCGGCGCCATGACCACACCAGCTGACCGGACCATCACCGAATCGTTCGGGCTGCACGGCCGGACTGCGCTCGTCACGGGCGCCAGCCGCGGCATCGGGGCCGGTGTCGCTGCGGCGATGGCGTTGGCGGGGGCGCGGGTGGTCCTGGTCGGGCGCGGTGCCGAGGGTCTGGCCCGGACCCGCGACTCGATCCTCGCCGCCGGCGGCCGGGCCGACGTGCTGACCTGGGACATCGGCTGCGGGGACACCGCCACCGACTTGTTCGCAGCCGCGGAGCACCTCAGCGGACCGGTCGACAACCTGGTGCACGCCGCCGGCAACCAGGTCCGTACCCCGGCGCTGGAGTTACGGGCCGAGGACTGGGATGCGGTGCTCGGCCTCCATCTGCGGGCGGCCTTCCTGCTGGCCCAGGCCTTCGCCCGACGGCTGACCGAGCGGGCCACCGGCGGCGGCGTCGTCTTCATCGGCTCGCTGACCAGTCAGCGACTCGGCCTGCCCGACATCGCGGCCTACGCCGCCGCGAAGAGCGGACTGCTCGGCCTGGCGCGGACGCTGGCGGTGGAATGGGCGCCGCACGGCATCCGGGTGAACACCGTGCTGCCCGGCTTCGTCGCCACCGAGATGACCCGCGACGTGGACAACACCCCGCAGCGGCAGGCGCTGACCATGCGGGCGCCGCTGGGTCGGCTCGGCACTCCGGCTGACATCGGTGCCGCCGCGGTCTTTCTGGCCGCGGATGCGGCCGGTTTCATCACCGGGGAGACGCTCACCGTCGACGGCGGCTGGAGTGTGGCCTGACCGGCCCGTCACCGGTCTGCCGGCACCGGCCCACTAACCTGACGCTGTGACTGACGACGGGACTGCCGACCGCTCCGGGACGATCGATCGCGCGGTGCGGGAAGCCACCACCGACGGCACCCGGGCCGGTGGCACCCGGGCCGACGGCATCGCCCGCACGCTGCCGTCCGCCGGCAGTCCGGCGGCCTGGGCCGGGCTCGGCTGGCGCGGTCCCAGCCGGCTGGCCCGGATCGAGGAGCATCATCTGTCCAACGACTGGGTGCCGCAGCTGTGGGCCGCACCGGGCGCCCGGCTGCTGGTGGTCGACCAGGACCGGACGGTGCCGGTCACCGAGACCGGCACCGCCCTGCGGTTGATCCGGCCCGCCGGCAGCTACGACAGCAGCCGACACTTCCTGCTCGGCGCCGTCGACGGGGCCCCACGATTCGTCACCCAGGCCGAGGATCCCACCGAACCGCCAGGCCGCCGCGGCAGCCTCCGCGAACTGGCCGCCGCCCTGGACGACCTGGACCGTGATCTGGCCATCACCGCGGTGGCGCTGATCAACTGGCACCGCAGCGAGCCGTTCTGCCCCCGCTGTGGGACGGCCAGCGAGGTGCGCAAGGCCGGATTCATGCGGGCCTGCCCTGGCTGCGGCAACGAGTACTTCCCTCGCACCGACCCGGCGGTGATCGTGGCGATCATCGACCCGGCCGACCGGATCCTGCTGGGCCGCCAACCCAGCTGGGGCAACCGGGTGTCGGTGTTCGCCGGCTTCGTCGAGTCGGGGGAGTCGGCCGAACAGGCCGTGCACCGGGAGATGGCCGAGGAGGTCGGGCTGCCGCTGGCCGCCGTCGACTATTTCGGCAGCCAGCCTTGGCCGTTCCCGCGGTCGCTGATGCTGGCGTTCGTCGCCCGCAGCGCCGGCACCGAGATCCGGATCGACGGGACCGAGATCAGCTACGCCGACTGGTTCGACCGCGACCGGCTCCGCCACGAGGTGGCTGCGGGCACGATCTCACTGCCGATGTCCAGCTCGATCGCCCACCGGCTCGTCACCGCGTGGCTGGACCGCCAACTCTGAGATGTCAGCACTCCCGCGGGCGGCACGCACCGAACGTCGCCACAGCAGCGCCGCGACCAGCCCGATGACGGCGAACCCGGCCGCCAGCAGGTAGCCGGCCCCGGTCGTGTCCATCCGCCTGATCGCCCGGATCGGCGCCGGGTCGATGCCGGTCGTCTCACTGATCAGGGTGGCCGCGGCGATGGCGCCGACCACCAGGGCCGAGCCGATGCCGATGCCGGTGATGACCAGGTTGAAGTTGATCTTCCGAGCCGGGTCGGTGGCCGCCGATTCGTAGAGCCTCAACATCATCAGTCCGTTGGAGGTGTCGCCCAACGTCATCGCCGCGGCGAACAGGAACGGCAGCGACAGCGTCGCCAGCGGCGCACTGCCGGCCAGACCGGCTGCCCCGGTCAGCATCAGCAGTCCGATCTGGCTGGAGGTGTCGAAGCCGAGCGAGAACAGGAAACCGATGCCGTAGATGTGGTGCGGGTGCCGGACCCGGCGCAGCGGCGCGGTCATCACCCGGGCCGCCGGACCGGTGGGCGTCAGGGCGCGCTCGGGGATCGTGGCCGTGGGGTCGCGGCGCAACCGGCGACGCAACCGCAGGGCGGTGAGGAAGGCCGCCAGGTTGGACACCGCGACCAGCACCAGGTACGCCCCCGAGACGCCCAGACCGACGAGTCCGAGCACCCGGGCCGGACCGGAGTCGGCGGTGACGACCCGGCGGACCGCGCCGATGCCGAGCACCAGCGCCACCCCGGTCAGCACCACCACCGTGGAGTGACCGGCGGAGAAGGCCAGCCCTACCGACGCCGGCCGGCGACCCTCCGCGACGAATTTGCGGGTCGAGTTGTCGATCATCGAGATGTGATCGAAGTCGAACGAGTGACCCAGCCCGCGAAGATAGGCCAGCACCGCCAGCGGCACCGTCACCGCCCCACCCTGGCCGGGGAGCGCGGTGGTGGCCAGGAAGCCGAGCCCGAGCAGATGCAGTGCGGCCACCACCAGGAACGACGCGGTGACGCGGCTGCGAAACGGCTGCGCCTCCCGGCCGGCGACGGTCAGCAGCGACGACCGGTCGGTGCCCGTCGCCGGTCCGGTGTCGGAATACCGAACCCGGTCATCGCGCACACTGCCCCCACGGTCGTTGCTGGTACCACTCGATGCTACGTCGAGATGTCGGCTGGGCGATCCGACGGAGTCCGGGGCGCCCGGGCCCGCGACCGGCCGGCACCGGCGTCGAACGCCGAGCCGCCGGCCGGTCAGCTCCAGAGCCGGTTCCGCAGCCCGCTGGCCCGGTTCGCCGGGCGCAGCGTGGCCCGGCGGACGGCGTCCTCGGTGCCGACCACCAGCACCTGCTCGGTGGCCCGGGTGACCGCGGTGTAGAGGAGTTCACGGGTGAGCAACGGCGAGTCGACCGGTGGCACGATGAAGGACACGGCGCGGAACTGACTGCCCTGGGCCCGGTGCACGGTCATCGCGTGCACCGACTGCACCGCGTCCAGCCGGACCGGGGCGATGAGGGTCGGAGTACCCCCGCGCGCGAACGCTGCCCGGAGACCGTCCGCGGTACGCACCACCACGCCGGTGTCACCGTTGTACAACGACATCTCGTAGTCGTTGCTGGTGATCAGCAGCGGCCGGCCCGGATACCACTCGCCGGCCGCCGCGTAACCGGGGACCGCGTCAGCCAGCCAGCGCAGGATCTCGCGGGTCCATCGGCTCACCCCGTAGGGCCCGCGGCGGTGGGCGCACAACAGCCGGTGCCGGTCCAGGGCGGCCACCGCGCCGGCGACGTCACCGGACTCGGCGGCCTGCTGCAGCTGCCGGGTGGAGTGGACGACCTCCGCCCGCAGCCGGTCCAGGGCTTGGGGCTGCAGCGCGGCGTCGCCGAGCACCGCCGGATCACCGGACGGCTCGGCGAACACCAGCGCCGGGTCGCCGGAACGCAGCACGGCCATCACCCGGTCCGGGTCACAGGCCCGGATCGCCCGGGCCAGCTGGGAGATCGCGCCACCGAAGCGCCAGGTGTGCTGCAGCCGCACCACGGCATGGGCGCCGTCCTCCCCGGGCGGCGCGACGTCGGCCTCGAGACCGGCCAGGTCGCCGGCCAGCTGTGGGTCCGGCCGTCCCGGCGCCCCGACGATGTCGGCCAGCACGGCGCCGGCCTCCACCGACGACAGCTGATCGGGATCCCCGACCAGGACCAGCCGGGCGTCCGGCCGGACGGCCTCCAGCAGCCGTGCCATCAACGTCAGCGAGACCATCGACATCTCATCGACCACGACGACGTCGTAGGGCAGGTGATTGCCGGCGTTGTGCCGGAACCTGCTGCGGCTCTGTGGCACCCAACCCAGCAGCCGGTGCAGGGTCGAAGCGCTGAGCTCGCCCAACCGCCGGCGGTCCTGGTCGGGCAGCCTGGCCGTCGCCTCCCGCACCGCCTCCTCCAGCCGGGCCGCAGCCTTGCCGGTCGGCGCCGCCAGGGCGATGCGCAGCGGTCGCCCAGCCGGGCCGCTGCTGCCTTCGGCCGCGCCGGCCCCCTGGTCCTGCAGCAACGCCAGCAGCCGCGCCACCGTGGTGGTCTTGCCGGTGCCCGGGCCTCCGGCCAGGACACTCACCCAGCGCAACACGCTGACGGCTGCGGCCCGCCGCTGCAGGTCGGGTTCGTCGGCGCCCAGGCCGGCCCGGTCGAAGATCCGGTCCAGCCCGGCCCGCAGCCGCTGCCGGTCGACCGCCGGCGGCGCGGCGTCTGCCCGGCGGCGCAGTTCACGCCGGACCGTCTCCTCCTGCCGCCAGTAGCGCTCCAGGTAGAGCAGGCCGCCGGCCAGCCGGAGCGGGCGGCCGTCCGGTCCGTCCTGCGGCGCCACCAGCGGGCTGGCGGAACAGGCCCGCAGCCAATCGGTGGGATCGGGCCAGTCCAACGTCGACACGTCCACCTGCTGGTCGGCGTCCTCGGCAGCGGTGTCGGCGAACACGGCGTCGGCGATGGTGGTCAGATCGATGCAGACCGACCCGGCCCGCAGCGCCCGCACCGCCAGCGCCACTGCCAGCCCGACGTCATCGGAGCGCTCCGAGCCGATCCGGCTGACCGCGCGGGCGGTGTGGACATCGGCGACCCCGAGCACGCCGGCCCGGTTGAAGTCGCCGAGCCGGCCGGCCACGTCGTGGGCGGTCTGGACGTCGCCGAAGGTGCGGCCGGCCCCGGTCGTCGGCGACGTCATCGCCGGTCATCTCCGCGGTCGAGCAGGTCCGACAGGTCCTCCACCAGCCGGGCCGGTGGGCGCCAGGAGAACACCCCGCACGGTACCCCGTTCTCCCGCGGTGTGTCCGGTCCGGCCATGCCGCGGACGAAGAGGTACAGCACGCCGCCGAGATGCACGTCCGCGCGGTACCCCGGCTGCCGCCAGCGCAGGTAGCGGTGCAGCGCGACGGAATACAGCAGCGCCTGCAGCGGGTAGTGCGCTCGCATCATCGCCTCCGGCAGCTGGGCCGGCCGGTAGGCGCTCACCCGCAGCGGCCGCCGGTCGAGGTCGCCGAGCCAGTTGGTCTTGTAGTCCACCACCAGATACCTCGCCCGCCCGTCGTCATCCAACCGCAGCACGGCGTCGATGCTGCCGGTCAGGTAGCCGCGGAGCGGCTGCTCGGCCAGCCCCGGATCACTCAGCCGGCCCGGGTACTCCGACAGCGGATCGTCGGGGCCGAGATGACCGCGCAGCAGTTCGGCGACGTCGGCCAGCCGGATCTCGGCCCGCGGCCGGTCCCCACCGGCCAACGGCAACTCGAAGGTCAGCTCGGCCAGTCGGTCGGTCACCGCGATGTCGGCCAGCCTGCGGTCCTGGGCCAGCGGCCCCAGCGGGGTGAGCAGGGCCGGCAGCACGCCTGCGGCCAGTTCGGCGGCGGTCATCGGCTGCGCCGGCAGCCGGGACAGCTCCTCGCCGGCCAGCGCCTCCAGTGCCGCGGCCAGGTCGCCGCTGTGCGGATCGACGTGCTCCAGCAGGGTGTGCACCACGGTGCCGAAGGCGGCACCCATCGGCAGCCCGTCCATCGGCGAGACCAGGTCGCCGGGCTGGTGTCGCCCGTCGGCGTCGATGCCGAGCTCGGTGAGGGAATCCGACACCTGGCTCTCGTCGTCCTCCTTCACCGGCTCGGGTTCGCTGCCGACGCCGGCCGCGGCCGCCTCGGCGCCGTGGGCGGCGGCGGTGAGCGCGGAGTAGGAGGTACGCCGCCAGGCCAGATCCAGTTCCCGGTCGAACCGGCGCCGGTCCAGCCGCGGCGCGGGCTGGGATCCCGGCCGCCAGTCGACGGGTCGGCGCGTCCCGATCGGTTCCACCGAGAAGCTCGGCCGGTCCGGGTGCGGGCCCGTCAGCGCCAGCACCGACGGGTCACCGGTCAGGTCGTAGCGCTCGGCCGGCTCCGGGTTGCCTGCTGCGGCCGACCGGAACAGCAGCCGCTGCAGGGCCGAGCAGGGCGTGTTCGCCGAGGGCATCCACCAGGTGACCACCTGCAGTTGGGCCCGGGTGAACGCCACATAGGCCAGCCGCAGGTCCTCACCGCCCTCCTCCTGCTGGTACTGCCGCCAGCGTTCCCGGCGGTCGGCGCCGGCACAGCCGCCGACATCCAGGACCAGATCGCCGGCGGCCCCGTGACGGGTCCGGTCGTGCACACGCAGCGTCCGGCCCTTGTCGTCGCGTGCGACGTAGCGGTCCCAGGCCTCCGGCAGGTAGACGATCGGGAACTGCAGCCCCTTGCTGCGGTGCACGGTGAGGATCTGCACCGCTTCGGCATCGGTCTCCAGCCGCCGGCTACGTTCGTCGGACGCCGTGTTGCGGGCCTCGTCGATGCGCTGCCGCAACCAGTCGATCACGGCGGCGACCCCGAGCCGGCCGGAGACCATCGCCGCGTGCAGGCTCTGGCCGATGTGCCGCAGGTCGGTCAGCCGTCGTTCGCCGCCGGTCACCGACAGCACCCGCCGGGCCAGCGCCGTGTCGGTGGTGACCGCCTCCATCAGCGCGGCGACGCCGCGGTGGGTCAGCACCCGGCTCCACCGGCGGATCATCGCCGACAGCCCGGTCATCTCGTCCTCGTCGGCGGTCGCCAGCCGGGACATCGTCCAGCCGACGAAACCGGTCAGCGCGGCCGCCCGCACGTGGGCCTGCCGGGGCTGCTCCAGGGCGACCAGCAGGGCCAGCCATTCCCGGGCCGTGTCGCCGGCATAGACGCTGTTGGCGCCGAGCACGACAGCCGGCACCCCCGCCGCGGTGAGGGCCGAACGGATCTCCTCGGCCCGTTCGTTGCGCCGGACGAGGACGGCGATGTCACCGGGGCAGAGCTCGCGTTCGCCGTCGATGTCGATCCGGGGTCGGGCCGCCAGCAGGCCGGTGATGTCGCAGACCAGGTCCTGCACGATGCGCGGTCGAAGCTGATCGACCCCCGGCGGGCGGTCCGGTCCCGGCTCGTAGGGCTGATAGCGGAGCCGTACCGGCGCCAGCAGTCCGGCGCCGGCCTCGTCGCCGACATCGTCCGGCCGGTCACCGTCGCCGCCCAGCCACAGCCGGCGCCGGCGGTGACGGGCCGAGACGGCCCGGACGGTGATCCGCGGATCGCCCAACGCGACATCGCCGAGGACGCTGTCCAGCGCGGTGATCAGGTCCTGGTCGCTGCGGTGGTTGACGGCCAGGGTGCCGACCCGATCGGCCTGGCCCACCGCGTCGAGGTAGGAGTAGACGTCGGCGCCCCGGAAGGCATAGATCGCCTGTTTGGGATCGCCGATCAGGATGAGCGTGGCGTGGTCGACGAAGGCGGTCCGCAGGATGTCCCACTGCACCGGGTCGGTGTCCTGGAACTCGTCCACCAGGACCACCCGGTAACGGTCCCGGAGCCGCTGCCGCGCCGGTTCCCCGGCCAACGGGTCGTGCAGGGTGTGCTGCAGCCGGGTCAGCATGTCGGAGTAGCTGTACAACCGCCGGCGGGCCTTGCGGATCCGCAACTGCCGGCGGACGTCGCGGGCGAAGCCGTAGCGCTGGGCCGGTTCGAGGGTGCGGTCCCCGGCGGTCGGGACCGGCACCAGCGTGACGGTCTCGTCGACGATCACGTCGGTGGCGATCCGTACCGCCTCGGCGAAGGTGAACGGCGGCGGCACCTGGTCGGCGGCGAACCGGGCCAGGTAGCAGTCCCCGGCGACCTCGTGGGCGAGGTCGGTCAGGGTGTCGGTGAAGGTGGCGTCTGATTCGTGATCGCCGAGGACGCCCAGCTCGTCGATCATGGTCTGGCAGAACTCGTGGGTGGTGGCGATGGTGGCCGCGTCGAACTCCGCCAGCGCAGCCCGGACCCTGCGGTGCCGTTGCCGCAGCTCGGCGTCGGACCCGGCGCACAGCAGCCGGGACACGTCGTCCGGGACCCCGGCAGGGCCCCCGGCACGGTCGTCGGCCGCGTCGCCGCCGGCCAGTCGGGTGGCAAGCTCACGTTCGGTCCGGTCCAGCCGCTCGCGGACCCGCATCCGCAGCTCGTTCGTCGCCGTCCGGCCGAAGGTGATCACCATCAGCTCCGACAGTTCGACCCGGCCCTCGGCGACGTAGCGAGCGGCCAGGGCGGCGATCGTGTACGTCTTCCCGGTCCCGGCGCTGGCCTCCAGCACCGTGGTGCCCGACGGCAGCGGCCCGCAGACGTCGAACGGCTCCGCCTCGACCGGTGCCGACGTCGGCAGGGGCCGGGCGGTCATGAGATCACCTCGCAGGTCAGCAGCGGGTGCCAGACCCGGCGGGCGAGGGTGGCGAACCGGCCCGGCTCGGCCAGCGCACCGCGTGCCTCTCCCGGCACCGAAGCCAGGCCGAGGAGGTCGGCCAGGTCGAAGTCGGCTCCGAAGAAGGCCCGGTAATAGTTGTCGGCGTCGCGCTTCCACAGCAGCGCCAGCCGGTCCCTGACCGGCTGGATCGGTCGGTCCTCCAGCCGGAGCCGGGCATATTCGGCCGCCACCTGCGTCGGCAGCGGCAGTGGTTCGCGCATGCCGGTCCGATACAGATCCACCAGGTCGGCCAGCGCCCGGGTCGCGAACTCGGGACCGACCGGGCCGAGGGTGGAGGTGCCGCCGCTGCGGGCGTCGCCGCGGCCGACGGTGACCGCCTGCCAACCGGCAGGGTCGGTGGCGGTCATGGCCAGCAGCCGGACCCAGGACTGCAACCGGTGCTTGGCGCCGAGCCTGGAGTAGTGCACGTTCACCAGGGTGGTGTCGTGCACGCCGGGCACGGTACCCACCACCGTGTGTCGGCTGGTGCCGCCGCCGGGCTCGGACAGTTCGATGTCGGCGGCGATGTCGACGGTGCGGGGATGCTCGCCGAGCAGCGGCCGGGCCCGGTCGGCTACGGCGGCGACGTTGCGTGCCACCGGCTCGAGCGTGCGGCTGCCGATCGTCCTCGGCGGGAGGTCTCCTCGTCGCCATTCGGCACCGACCAGTTGGTCGATCGCGATGCCGGCCAGATGCCGGCGCAGCATCCGGTCACCGATCGACCAGCTGTCCAGCCCGTCCAGTTCGATCGGCATCTCGTCGACGAACGGCGGCTCGTCCTCATGCAGGGTCAGCCCGGCCCTGGTCCGCAGGAAACTGCGGACCGGGTGGGTCAGGAAGCCGGCCAGGTCCGTCAGCGTGATCTGCGCCGGCAACGGTCGGGGCGGCAGTGGTGCAGTGGAGTAGACCGGTTGCGGGTCGTGCCGCGGCCGCACCGTCGCCCGCGCCCCGTCCAGCCCGTCGGGGTCGAAGCTGAACGGTCGACTGCGGCCGGCGCCGTCCGGATCGGCGCGGAAGTTGCGCTGGTCGAACGGCTGCAGCGGGTGGTGATGCACGATCCGGTCTCGCACCGGTCCGCCGTCCTCGGCGACCGCGGTCTGGTCCAGGACGTCCAGCAGTTCGCCCAGCGGTACCGACGGCGGCCGTTCGGCGTTGGTCCGCGGATCGGCGCCGGAGTAGACGATCACCAGGTGATCGGTGGCCGACATGATCGCGTCCAGCAGCAGTTGTCGGTCCTCGCTGCGACGGTCCCGGTCACCCAGCCAGGGTTCGACGGCCAACAGGTCGTCACCGTCCAGGCTGCCGGCGCGTGGGAACACGCCGTCGTCGAGGCCGAGCAGACACACCACCCGGTGCGGGACCGACCGCATCGGTGCCAGCGTCGCCACCGTCAGCGTGCCGGTCCGGAAGTTGGCCCGGCTCGGCCGGCCGGCGAACAACTCGGCCAGCACGGCCCGGACCTCGCGCCGGCTGAGGTCGACGTCGTCACGGCCGGCGGCGGTGTCGGCGATCCGGGCCAACTCGCCGTAGGCCTGACCGGTCTGCCAGTCCTCGGCCGGCGGGACCGCGGTGAGCAGCTCCAGCGCCTGCCGGCAGCCCGCGATCCAGGACCGCAGCGACTGTGGCCGGTCGAACCGGGTGAGCACCGACCGCAGCCGGTGCACGAACTCCGCCGTTCGGCCGACGAGGTCGACGTCGCCGGCGTCCACGTCGTCCATCGGCAGTGTGGTGCCGATGAAATGCTCCCCGTCCTCGTCCATGGCGACGCCGAGCAGCATCCGGTCCAGCCCGGCCGACCAGGTGTTCTGGGCGAAGGCGCCCATCCCGAACCGCTGCCGGTGCCGCCCGTCCAGGCCCCAGCGGACCCCGGCCGCACCGACGAGTTCCCGCAGCCGGAGCAGGTCCTCGGGGGTGAGGTCGAAGCGTGCGGCCACCGGCTCGGTGGCGCACAGATCGACCAGCGCGGAGGCCTCGGCCCGGGAGTCGGCCAGGTCGAACAGCCGGGACAGCACCTGCAGCAGCGGGTTCACCTGGCGCAGCGAGCGGTCGGCCAGTCGGACCTGCAGCCGGTGGCCGGGGTGTCCGGCGGCCGCGTGCTCATCGTCCTCGGCGGTCTGGGCGCCGAACGCCGCGGAGATCAGCGGCGCGAACGTTTCGATGTCGGGGCACATCACGATGATGTCCCGCGGCTCCAGTGTCGGGTCGTCCTGCAGCAGGCCGAGCAGCAGCTCTCGCAGCACCTCCACCTGCCGGTCGGGACCGTGGGCGGCGTGGACGGTGAGACTGTCGTCGCCCGGCTCGATCGCCGCGACCGGGCCGGGCGCGGGCAGCGGCCGGTCGTCGGCCAGCTCGTGCTGCAGCCGCGACAGCAGGGTGGGCCGGTGGCCGGGAGCCGACCGCGGGTCACCGGCTCCGGCGGGTTCGAGAAGCTCGTCATGCTGGTCGACGGGCAGCCGCGACAGCCCGATCTGGAACTCCCGCGCATCACGGCCGAGGTAGCCGAGCAGTCGGTGCCGGGCCAGGTCGGCGGTCGGGTCATCGGCTCGTACCCCGGTCGGCTCGGGCAGCAGCAACGTCGGGTCGCCGGCGAAGGCGGCCCCGTCGGCCCGAACCAGTCCTCCGGCCACGGCGGACCAGAGTCTCGGTGAGGCGTGCGGCAGCCACAGATGAACGTCGCGGTGCCGGGCCAGCGCGGCCAGCAGCGCCCGGGTGGCGTAGGCCAGCCGGGTCGGGCCGAACACCGACACCCGTGCGGGCAGGTCGGCCCGGCCGGGGTCGGCGACCAGTGCAGCGCACGCTGCGCGGAGTTGTTCGGCCCGGCTCGGTGCGTCGATCTCGGCGCGGAGTCGGCGCCAGAGTTCGGCCTGCCAGGCCATCGCCGGGGGCAGCGGCCGGTCCAGACCGTCCAGATCCGCGCCGCTCAGCCAGTGCTGGAGCATCTGCGGGCGCTCGGCGGCGTACCGGTCGAGCAACTCGGCCAGGTGGTGGGCCGTGCCGTACCGGCGTCCGGCCGACGAGATCGCCGGTATCCGGTCGGCGGCGGCGTTCGGGTCGGTGAGAAGACCGTGCGCCGCATCGGCGTCGAGGTCGGCGGGCCGGTCCAGGTAGCGCCACAGCGGGCGCGCCCATTCCGCGTCGCGGGCGTCGTCGATGACGCTCAGCAGCGGCCAGACGACACGTCGCGGGTGCCAGGGGTCCGCGGCGGGGTCGATGCCGGTGATCCGGGCGACCGCGTCGGCGACCATCCGCTCGGGGGAGGGGAAGGACACGCCGGCGCAGATCCCGTCGCCGCCGTCATCGCCGGCCGAGCCGCCGAGAAGGTGGGACAGGGACTGGGCCAGCCAGCGTTCGACGCCGCGGGTCGGAACGGCGACGATCTCGGTCGCGAACGGATCGGGCAGCGGCGTGCGCAGCAGCTCGCCGAGCCCGGTGGCCAGCCGGTCGGCCCGCGTGGCCCGATGTATCCACAACCCCATGACGCGGCCACTCTAGGGGCGGGCTCGGACAAGCCTCACCGGGTGGCTGTCGGCGCCCGGCCTCAGGTCGGCCCGGCGGTGCCGAGCAGGCCGTCGACGACGGTCGCCAACTGGCCCGCGTCATCGACGATCCGGTCGGGACGTTCGGCCTCCAGCTCCCGGCGGGAGCCGTACCCCCAGGTGACGGCCACGGTCCGCAGCCCGTGTCGGCGAGCACCGCTGATATCGGAGTGCCGGTCCCCGACCATGATCATCCGTTCCGGTGGCGGGTCGCCGAGCGCGGTCCGGGTCGCGGCGATGATGGCTGCCTTGTCCATCGGGGTGGCGGGCCGGCCGGGGACCGGGTCCTGCGATCCGCCGACGACCGAGAAGTGGTCGCCGATGCCGTGGTGGGCCAGGAACGGGACCGCGGTGCTGATCAGTTTCATGGTGGCCGTGGCCAGCCGGTAGCGCGAGGCCAGTTCGACCAGCGCCGGTCCGACCCCGGGAAACACCGTCGCGTCCCGGATGCCGCGGTCGAGGTAGTGGTGGCGGTAGGCGGCGACGGCGTCGGGGATCAACCCCTCGGGGACGCCGACCTGGGCCAGGATGACCGCGGGCGGCGGCCCGAGGTCGGCGCGCAGTGCGGCGGCGTCGGCCGGTTCCAGGCCGACGTCACGCATCGCCTGCTGGAAGGCGCTGATGATGCCGGGCGCCGAGTCGAGCACCGTGCCGTCCAGGTCGAACAGCACCGCCGGGCGGTGACCGGACGTTTCCCTGCCCACCTCAGAGCGTCGCGAGTTTGCGGCTGACCTGCCGCACCGACGGGTTGGTCAGCGACGACCCGTCGGGGAAGACCAGAGTCGGCACCGTCCGGTTGCCGCCGTTGAGCCGGGCCACCAGGTCGGCCGCGTCGGGCTGCTGCTCGATGTCGACCTCGTCGAACGGGATCTGGTCCCGGCGCAGCTGCGCCTTCAACCGGAAGCAGAAACCGCACCAACTGGTGGTGTACATGGTGAATCGACTCATGCCTGTTTCAACGGCACCCGCCGGTCCTCCTATTCCACCGTGTCACCCCCTCCGCGCGCTGAGCTCCTCGACGGGCGGCCGCACGCCTCCGCGCTCCGCGTCGGACCATGGATGTCCGGCTTGTCCGACCTCGCGATTAGGGTGCAGGCCGTGACCATCTTCGCCGGATCTGCTGCCCACCCGGGTGCGGTGCCGGGCCCGGACCAGCTGCTGGACCGGTTGGATCCGGAGCAGCGCGAGGTGGCGACCACGTTCGGCGGCCCGGTGGCAGTGATCGCCGGTGCGGGCACCGGCAAGACCCGGGCCATCACTCATCGGATCGCCTACGCCGTCGCCACCGGCAGGTACGCCCCCGGCCAGGTGTTGGCGGTGACGTTCACCACCCGCGCCGCGGGGGAGATGCGCGGTCGGCTGCAGCAGCTCGGCGTCCCGGCCGTGCAGGCCCGGACCTTCCATTCCGCGGCCCTGCGGCAGGCGCAGTACTTCTGGCCCAAGGCCTACCGCTGCGACCTGCCACCGGTGATCGACAACCGGATGGGGTTGGTGGCCGAGGCGGCGTCGAGGCTGCGGATCGGCACCGAGCAGGGCGGTCTGCGCGACCTGGCCGCCGAGATCGCCTGGGCCAAGGTCAGCAACGTGTCCCCGGAGGACTACCCGGGACTGGCCGCCGGCCAGCAGCGTCGGCTGGCCTCCTACGACGCGGAGACCGTGGCCCGGGTGTTCACGGCGTACGAGCAGGTCAAGCGGGATCGCCAGCGGATCGACTTCGAGGACATCCTGTTGTGCACGGCGGCGATGATCGCCGAGCATCCCGGCATCGCCGCGGAGATCCGGCGCACCTATCGACATCTCGTGGTCGACGAGTACCAGGACGTCAGTCCGCTGCAGCAGGCGCTGCTCGACCTGTGGCGCGGCGACTCCGCCGACGTCTGCGTGGTCGGCGATCCGGCCCAGACCATCCACTCCTTCGCCGGCGCGCAGCCGACCTTCCTGACCGGGTTCGCCCGCCGGTTGCCTGGCACGACGGTGATCCGGCTGGTCCGGGACTACCGGTCCACGCCGCAGGTGGTCGCGGTCGCCAACCGCGTCCTGCAGGGCGGCCGGCCGGTCCGCAGCCGCGACGACTCCGGGACGCCGGTGCGTTCCGGCGGCGACCTGGCCGGGGTGCTGCTGCGGGCCCAGCGCGAGCCCGGACCGGAGCCGGTCTTCGCCGAGGCGGCCGACGAGGCCTCCGAAGCCGCCGACGTGGCCGACTGGCTGGTGACCCAGCATCGCGGCGGAGTCGGCTACCGGGAGATGGCGGTGCTGTTCCGGGTCAACGCCCAGTCCCCGGCCTACGAGCAGGCACTGTCGGAGCGCGGTGTGCCGTATCTGGTCCGCGGCGGGGAACGGTTCTACGAGCGGCCCGAGGTCCGCCAGGCGCTGTTGACGCTGCGGACCCAGGCCCGGTCGCGGCAGCCCGGTGAGGAGGCGCCGGGTAGCCGGGCGGTCGCGGAGGTCAAGGCGGTGCTGTCGGCTCTCGGCTGGACCGAGGAGCCGCCCACCGGCGCGGGAGCGTTGCGGGAACGGTGGGAGTCGCTGGCCGCGTTGGTCGCGGTGGCCGAGGAGTGGGCCGGCGACCGACCCGGCTGCACCATGACCGACATCATCGTCGAGCTGCACCGCCGGGCCGAGGCCCAGCACGTCCCCACCGCCGACGGGGTGACGGTGTCGACGCTGCACTCGGCCAAGGGGCTGGAGTGGGATGCGGTGGCGGTGGTCGGCGTCAGTGAGGGGACGTTGCCGTTCGTGCTGGCCGGCACCGACGCTCAGCTGGAGGAGGAACGCCGGCTGTTCTACGTCGGCATCACCAGGGCCCGGACCCGGCTGCGGATCTCCTGGGCGCGGACCCGCAACGGGTCGGGACAGCGATCGCCGTCGCGCTTCCTGGCCGGTGTCCGACCCGGCGCCGGGGGCAGCGGCGCGGGACCGGCCGATCCACGCCGCAGTGCGGTGCATCGCACCCGGCCCGAGCGCCCTGGCGGCAACCTGTCGGACCTGCGGGCGGCATCTCAGCGATGCCGCCGAACGCAAGCTCGGCCGCCATGCCGACTGCCCCGCGGGTTACGACGAGCCGACGCTGGAGCGGTTGCGGAGCTGGCGCAGGGCTCGCGCCGATTCCGAACGGGTCCCGGCCTACTGCATCTTCACCGACGCCACCCTGATGGCGATCGCGGAGTCGCGGCCCCGGAACGCCCGCGAGTTGATCAAGGTTCCCGGCGTCGGCACGACCAAGATCGACAGGTACGGCGCGGACGTGCTCGAGGTGGTCAACGACCTCGACGCCGACCAGGAGCGGACCGGGAGAAAATAAGTCACCCGAATGGGATAAAACGGTTGCCGTGTCCGCGCGGACGCCATAGTGTTTCCGTTGCGGTCCTTGTTCGGCCGCAGATCATCCAGCCACACACCGGTCGGGTCAGGGAACTGACGCGATGATCATCGAGAGGAGGCAGTGACATGGAGACCGTGACCTGGAATCACGCGATCGGCAGCGGCCTGATCAGCAGACGGCCTGATCAGCAACGACCTGATCAGCAACGACCCGATCAGCAACGACCCGATCAGCAACGACCTGACCCGATGCGTTGCGTCGGCTTGCGCCGTACGTCCTCGGCTGTCGCTGTCGACCGTCCCGGCCGGAACGATCACGGCCGTCGGGTCGCGCTATGCCGGCCCGATGCTGACCGACACCTTCACCACCACCTCCATCGCTGACATCTCCGTGCGGCTCGGCTCGCGCAAGCCGTCCGGTGACGTCCACGACGCCGGTGCCCAGGCGGATTTTGCCTCGGGCGCCACCGTCACCAGTCTGGGTGACAGACCTTCGAGTCCACCGGTGTAACACCACACCGGGCCGACTCCGAGGCCGTGGATCCCAGACGAACCGGGATTCACGGCCTTCGTGTTTCCCGGCCACACCGAGAGCAGGTCTGCTGGGCGTGATCCGACGCCGCAGCGGGCCCTCGCGAAAGAAGTTGGCCGACATGTTTGACGCAGCACGTAACCAGTCCCTGGCAGCCCGCCTGAGTGCTTCTGCGGGTCCGGTCGCCGTGGGTGCTGTCGCCGATGACGAGTTGCCCTGCCGGCTCGTCGACCCGGAGGTGTTCTTCGCCGAGCGGCCCGCCGATGTGGAGTACGCGAAGTCGCTGTGCCGCGACTGTCCGATCCGGGAGTCCTGCCTGGCGGCTGCGCTGGAACGCCGCGAGCCCTGGGGTGTGTGGGGCGGCCAGTTGCTGATCGGCGGCCAGGTGGTCGCGCGCAAGCGGCCCCGAGGTCGTCCGCGCAAGCACCCGCTGCCCGACTCCGAACCGGTGGCCCCGGCCGCCCGTTCGGAGCAGGCCGCCTGAGACCTGCCGAGGGGTCACCCAGCCCTCATCCCAGGCGGCGTGTCGGTGTGTTGGTGACCCCTCGAGCTCCACCGTTCGGGGTCGAGGGGTCACCAACCACCCGACACGCCGTGCAGAACGAGGAGTCAGTGACCCCTCGGCAGATAGAGAGAGGGGGATCAGTCGCCGGGTTCGGCGGTGTGGCAGACGGCCTCCAGGTTGTTGCCCTCGGTGTCCCGGACGAAGACCGCGTAGTAGTGCTCGTGGTACTCCGGCCAGATCCGTGGCTCGTGCAGGATCTCGACGCCGGTCCGTACCGCGGCCTGATGGAAGGCGCGCACGGTCGCGGCGTCCGGCGCGGTGAAGGCAAGATGGACCTCCCGGTTGGCGCCGACGCCGGGAAACGTCGAGATCCAGAACTGCGGCTGGTCGGACCCGTATCCGATCGCCGGCCCGAAGTCCATCAGCCGGCGTTGGCCGAGGGTGGCCAGCACCGTGTCGTAGAAGCCGGCCGCGGCGTCCATGTCCGCGACGTTGATGCCCAGATGATCGATCATGGTCCGATCATCGTCTGGTCGGGCTCGGTTCGCGGAGGATCGGCCGTGTGAGGGGTCACCGACCTTGCGACACCCCGCACGGGTTGGGGAACAGGTGACTCCTCGGCGGGAGGTCGGGTCAGACCGGGTCGGCGGCGAAGCCGGGCAGGAATTCGTCCAGCACCGAGGCGAAGTCGGCGCGGACGCCCAGCTGGGACAGTACGGCGATGCCACCCATCCAGACGCGGTGGATGAGCAGGTACTCGGTAGGCAGGTCGAAGGCGCTGCCGAATTCGCGGGCGGCGACCGAGTCGGCGTTGGCCTGCCGGAAGATGCCCTGCATCCAGGGCCGGTCGAAGGCGAACTCGGGGACGGCGGCGGGCTCGACGAACGGGGCCAGATAGTCCATCACCAGCTTGGCATCGACCCGCTTGGTGAGGATCCCCTCCCGCCGCAGCATCGCCACCACCGACTCGTCGTCGCCCGACATGGCGATCCGCAGCGTCGTCCCGATCTGCTCGGGCAGTCCGCCGGGCAGCCGGGCGACCAGGCCGAAGTCGACCGCGCCCAGCCGTCCGTCCGCCAGCACCTTGAAGTTGCCCGGGTGCGGGTCGGCGTGCAGCAGGCCGACCCGGCTCGGGCCGGCGAACAGGAACCGGACGTACTTCAGTCCGGCCGCGTTGCGCTCGTCCTCGGCCCAGGCGGTGACGTCGGTGAGCGGGACGCCGTCGATCCATTCGCTGACGATCACCCGTCGGGTGTGCGCCAGCACGTGCGGCACGACGAACTCCGGGTCGCCGTCCAGGCCCTCGGCGAAGGTCTGCTGGGCGGTCGCCTCCAGATCGTAGTCCAGTTCCTCGTCGACCCGGGCGGCGAGTTCCTCGGCGATCGCCCGGACGTCCATCCCGCCGGCCAGCGGTCCCGCGATCGCGGCCATCCGGGACAGCTGCTTCAGGTCGGTGCGCAGCGCCTCGTCCGCGCCCGGATACTGCACCTTGACCGCGACCTCACGGCCGTCGGACCACGCGGCCCGGTGCACCTGGCCGATGGAGGCGGCTGCGGCCGGGCGGGCGTCGAACCGGCTGAACCGGTCGCGCCAGTCGGGGCCCAGTTCCCGCGCCAGGACGGCATGGACCCGCGAGGTCGGCATCGGCGGCGCCGAGTCGCGCAGCATCGACAGCTTCTCCCGGTACGGTGCTGCCACTTCGTCGGGCAGGAAGGACTCGAACAGGCTCATCGCCTGCCCGACCTTCATCGCCCCGCCCTTGAGGTCACCCAGCACGCGGAACAACTGCTCGGCCGCCCGCTGGCGCATCTGCTCGTTGACCTGCTCGGCCGGGACGCCGCCGAGCCTCCTGCCCAGCCCGACGGTGGCCCGGCCGGCGAAACCGAGCGGCAGGGACGCCAGCCGGGCTCCGCGTCGGAATGCGGAGCGGGCCAGCGAGTCGTCATCGGTTGCCATGGCCTCCATTGTGGCTCAGCCGCACCAGGCGCATCCGCAGCCGGGGTGCATCGGCCAGGACCGGTAGCGGACCCGGAGGTCCGTCGCGCCCAGTTCCAGGGTGCCGGGCTGCCCTCCGGCGGCCGTGTCGCCGAGTTCGGCGGCGACCCGCAGCACCGCGGTGACGCCGGCCCATGCCGCCAGCGGTGCCGCCACCGGGATGCGCACCCGGCACAACTGCGGAAGCAGCCGGGGCCAGGCCGGGTCGGCGTCGCGGCGGACCAGGTCGCTACAGCCCAGGCACGGCGTGCGGCCGGGGACCACCAGCGGGCCGACGACCACGCCGGCGGTCAGCGGCCGGACGTACAGGTGCGGATGATCGGCCCGGACGTAGTCCTCGCCGACGACCCGATCGGGCTCGGCCCGGTCGGTGGCGACCACGGTCAGATCCGGACATCCGTCGTCGGGCTTGGTCCAGTGGTTGGCGACCCGCAGGTCCAGCCGCCGGTCCGGCCCCGCCAGTTGCGCGCGTAGCGCCTGGGCCTGGGTGGTGGCCAGGCCCGCGTAGGGGTGCGCGGCCGGATCGACCGGGTCGGGATCGACCAGGTCCAGCCGTGCCACGCCGGCGGCCACCGCCGCGGTGGCGACAGCCGATCCGAGCACGCCCGCGCCGACCACCCGGAGTCGACGGCCGCGCAGACCGACTGCCGGCGGGCCCTGGACTGCGTCACCGTCGACGACCAGGCCGGCTGAACGCAAGCGGGCCAGCACCACGTCGAGCAGCTGCGCCGGCACGCCGTGGGAGTCGGCCTGCCGGCGCAGCGTGGCCACGCTGTGCCGCCCGTCCAGGAGTTCGAGCACCCGGGCCAGGCCGGCCGGGACGCCGCAGAGGACGACGCCCGGGCCCGGCTCCAGGCCGACCTGCACTTCGTCGTCGCCGCGATGCAACACCGGCACCCAGGCGGGCAGCAGCGGCCCCCGCCCCGATTCCTGCGCGTCGGCGACCGACATGCTGTCATCCTCGGCCAGGACCGCGGCGGGCCGGTCGGACCGTCCACAGGCCCCGCGCGGGGTCAGACTGCGGCGCCACGACCGCCCCGGACAGGACTGCCCTGGACACGACCGCCCCGGACAGGACTGCCCTGGACACGACCGCCCCGGACAGGACTGCCCCGGACACGACCGCCCCGGACAGGACTGCCCGGACAGGACCGCCCCGGACAGGACTGCCCGGACACGACCGCCCCGGACAGGACTGCCCGGACACGACCGCCCCGGACAGGACTGCCCGGACAGGACTGCCCCGGACAGGACTGCCCGGACACGACGACGGGGCGGCACCAGGTCAGGTGCCGCCCCGTCGGACGTTGTCGGCGTTCGGCCGGATCAGGCCTTGCCGAGGATGCGGTTCAGGTTGGTGCCGCACTCGGGGCACTTGGCCTTGGCCATCCGGGTGCCCTTCTCGTTCACCTGGACCTCGCCGGTGGCCTCGCGCTTGGTCTTGCACTTCACACAGTAGAACTCACCACTGTAGGTCTCTGCCACGTTCACTCCTCGCTGGTGCAGCGCACTCGGTCAGCCGCAGGTAGGGGCTGTGCGGACCCGGTCGTTGCCGGTGCCGACGAGCGCTCATTCGCCGGTTACTGTACGCGAGTATGCCCGAAACGCCGGTCCGGTCGGTTCGCGTACGTCCTGGGTGTGTCGCCAGCGGGGTACCCGGGCGCCGCCGCGGGCAAACCACCGCCGGCCGTGACGGGGCCCTGGCGAGGGAAAAGACGAAACCTCCAGGTACATCGGTTCGCTTGCCTTCCCCTGCGAGCGCGCCGACCATCCGGAGGTTTCGTGTCGATGACGTTAGAGGGCCGACGTGGCGGCGTCAAACCGCTCACGATCCACCGCGGTGGGCAATCCTGTGGACAGTGTGTGCACCGCCGGCCGGTCATTGTGGACGGGTCCCGGCCGCTCCGCGGCGTCCGGTCCGGCGGGTTGTGGACACGTCGCGGGCCGGCGGGCTGCAAACCGGCATGCTGGGATCGTCACAGTCTGAGACGTCGGCACCCACGGCTACCGTGGGACCACGGGCAACGGCCGTCGGGCCGGCAGGCGGCGAGGAGGGTTCGATGGCAGCGCTGAACAGGGGTCCGGCCGATGATCAGCCGGCACTACTGGACAGCGGTCCGGCGCCGTACCTGTCCCGGCCCAAGGTGTTGGTCCGGCGCAGTGCCCGACGCAAGCGCACGGTGACCGCCTACCGCGATGCCGACACCATCGTGGTCCTGATCCCGGAGCGGATGACCAAGACCGACGAACGCGCCTATGTCGAGGACATGGTCGCCAAGGTGCTGGCCCGCGAGTCCAGGACCGGTGCACCGCAGGGCGACCAGGCGCTGGCCCGACGGGCGGCCGAACTGTCCGAGCGCCACCTGGCCCCCCAGCTCGGGTACGCGCCCCGCCCGTCGTCGGTGACCTGGGTCTACAACCAGAACCACCGATGGGGCTCCTGCACGCCCGGGGCCGGCACCATCCGGTTGTCCCACCGGATGCGGCCGATGCCGTCGTGGGTGGTGGATTACGTGCTGCTGCACGAGCTGGCACACCTGGTGGAGTCCAGCCATTCGCCCCGGTTCTGGACACTCGTCAACGTCTATCCGGAGGCGGACAAGGCGCAGGGCTATCTGGAGGGCTTCCAGGCCGGCTCGCAGGCAGTGTCGGGACGAGGCAGGTGAGCCCACCGGCGGCGGACCGGTGGGCCGTGGTGCTGTCGGGTTACCGGGCGGTGCCGCCCCCGGGCGTGGACAGCGGCCGCTACGGGCTGGCGTGCCTGACCGACAGCTACGAGGTGCTCGCCGGTCTGCACGGCATCCGAGCGGCCCTGGCCGGCCCGGCGGAGGAGCTGGCGGAGGTCCGCTGGCCCGAGGATCCGGTGCTGCCGGCCGACGGCCGCGCGCTCCGCCCGGTGGCGGAGTGGCTGCTGCGCCGGCCCGCCGACCGCACCGACGACGCCGACGGACCGGTCGCCGGCGCGCCGTCGGAGCTGATCATGATCCCCGCCGACGTGCCGGACCTGCCGGAACTGATCATCGCCAAGGTCGCCAAGGGGTTGCAGCGGGCCGACGTCGCGCTGGCACCGGAGGTCGGCGGCGACGGCCTGGCCGCGTTCGGGGTCCGACTGCCGTGGCCGTCCTGGCTGCCCGACGATCTGGACCTGGACCTGGACTGTCTTCAGCGGCTGTCGGATCTGGCGCCGCGCCGCAACCTCGTCGTCCGCACGCCCGGCTGGCACCGGATGCGGCGCCCGGACTCGGTGCACCGCCTGGATCCGGGGCTGGAGGGCTGGGACAACGTCCGCCTGCTGCTGACCGGCTGGTGACCGGGCCGGCCGGGTGGCTGCTGCGACCGATCAGACCCGTCGGGCCGCGGCGATGAGGTCGAGCACGGTCCGGTCCAGCGGGGGCAGCGCGCCGACGTCGAACCAGGCGACGTCTTCGGACTCCGGCGAGACCACCACCGGCTGACCCGGATCGGCGACCGCCAGGTACTGCACATCGAGGTGGAATGCCGGTTGCACCGGTCCGCAGGTCACCTGGTGCCGGGACAGCAGCAGGATGTCGCCGAGCGCCACCCGGACGAGGCCGGACTCCTCGACCGCCTCCCGCAGGGCGGCGGCCGACAGCCCGGCGTCGGTCGGTTCGATGTGGCCGCCGGTCTGCAGCCAGCGACCGATCCTGCGGTGCAGGGTGAGCAGCACCCGGTCCCGGCCGGGGGAGACGATCAACGCGCTGGCGGTCAGGTGCTCTGCCGGGCAACTCCGCGCCCAGCCGTCGGCGTGCCCCGCCAGGTGGCGCAGGTAATGGGCCCGCAACGACTGCTGGTCGGCGTCGGCAGTGGACCAGGCGGTCAACTCCGCGCGGCAGGAACCGGTCAGCCGGTCGGATCCGCGGTCGGGTGGAGTCGACTCCACCTGTTACTGCGACGGCCCGCCGCGCGGATCCTCATCCGTCGGCTCGTCGGGCCCGTCGTCGGGCTGGCCGGCGTCGTCCAGCAGGGCCGCCAGGGCGGCGTCGAAGTCGTCCTGCTCCGCGGTCCTGCGTTCGCCCCGGGCATAGCCGATCGGATCGTCGAGGTCGGCCGATGCCGGCATCAGGTCGGGGTGGGCCCAGACGGCGTCGCGGCCGGTGGCCCCCCGTTCGGACCGCACCGCGGCCCACAGGTTCGTCGCGTCCCGCAGTCGACGCGGACGCAGTTCCAGACCCACCAGGGTGGCGAAGGTCGCCTCGGCCGGCCCGCCGGTGGCCCGCTGCCGGCGGACCATCTCCGCGATCGCCTCCGCCGACGGCATCCAGCGGGCGGCCGCGGTGCCCACCACGTCGTCCACCCAGCCCTCGACCAGGGCCAGCATGGTCTCCAACCGCTCCAGCGTCGCCTTCTGCGCGGGCGTCTTCTGCGGTTCGAACAGACCGCCCTCCAGCACCGAGGACAGGTCCTCGATGTTGCCGCCCTCGATCTCTCCGACCGCCTGTTCCAGTGCCGAGGTGTCGATACTGATGCCGCGGGCGTACTCGGCGACCAGGGCCAGCAGGTGTTCCCGCAGCCAGCCGGCGGAGGCGAAGAGCCGCTGCCGGGCGGCCTCGCGCAGCGCCAGATAGATCAGCACGTCCTCGGCCGACTGCTGCAGGCCCTCGGCGAAGGCGGCGACGTTGGTCGGCAGCATCGCCAGCTGACCTGCCGGCGCCAGCGGCAGGCCGATGTCGGTCGTGCCCACCACCTCGGCGGCGAGGCGACCCAGCGCCTGGCCGACCTGGAGGCCGAACATGCTGGCCCCCGAGCTGCGCAGCATCGGCCGCAGCATCTGTTCCATGCCCTGCAACTGCGGTGGCAGGCCGGGATGCTCGTCACTGTCCAGGGTGAGCGCGCCCTCCATCGCCTCGGCGATGTGGGTGGCGACCGGCTCGATCAAGCGCTGCCAGACCGGCATCGTCCGCTCCACCCAGTCGGCCCGGCTCCAGGCCGACACCGTCCGACCACCGCGGGGGAACTCGGTCGCCTCGTCCAGCCAGGTCTCGGCCAGCGACACCGCGTCGGTGACCCGACGCCGCTGCGCCTGGTCGGGAGTCGGATCCGCGCCGAGCGAGGCGACCGTCTTGCGGGCGGTGTCCTTGGTCAGGTCCCAGTTGACCCCGCCGTCGGGGGCCGCCGCGGGGAACATCCCGCCGGGTCCGCCGAACATCGCGAACGCCCCCTGCAACTGCTGCATCAGCGCGTTCAGGTCCGGCGGCTGCCCCGAACCGCCGCCGAGCGCACCGAACAGGGCCTCGAACGGGTTCTGGCCACCGCCGAACGGGTTGCCCGCGCCTGCCCCGGATCCGAAACCGACCGGACCACCGCCGGGGGCGGAGGGTGCGGACCGGCCCGAGGTCGGGCCCAGCGGACGCTGGCCGCCGCCGGTCGGCTGGTCGCCCTCGGTCTGGTCGCCCTCATCCCCGTCGAAGCCGCTGTCGGGCAGCGGGTCCTCGGGCAGGTCGTCGTCGTCGGGACGCCGGTCGTCGGCCATGATCACCTGCTCCTGATGGTGGGTGTGTGCCGGGCTCAGGGTGCGGACCTGAGCCGACTCCGCTCAAGCTTCGGACCTCCATTCAACCCCACGGGTCCAAGCGCACCGGAACCCACCCGGGGCTGGTTCGCTGCCAGCCGAACGTGCGCGGCCGGAGGCAGGCTCAGGTCGGGCGGTTAAGGTCTCTGTTCATGCAGCAACCGGTGCGGACGGCGCGGCTCACCGACCAACCGCTGAGCGTCGACAGCCTGCTCCGGCAGGTCAACGACCCGGCGGTCGGCGGCATCGTGCTGTTCGTCGGCACCGTCCGCGATCATGACCGACCCACCGCACCGGCCCCGGGGTCGGGGCAGGAAGCGCCGGACACCGACCGGCCGGTGCAGTCGCTGGACTACACCGCCCACCCGTTGGCCGAACAGCGGCTGGCCGTGGTGGCCGCCGCCGCCGCCGGTACGCCGGGAGTGCGCGCCGTGGCGGTGGAGCATCGGGTCGGCCACCTGGCCATCGGTGATCTGGCCGTGGTGATCGCCGTCGGCGCGGAGCACCGGGCGGAGGCGTTCACCGCCTGCCGCCGGCTGATCGACGAACTGAAGGCCGGCGTGCCGATCTGGAAGGAGCAGACCTTCACCGACGGCGTGTCGGAGTGGGTGGGGCTGCCATGACCCGGCAGACCTGGACCGCGTTCGTGGCGGCGGTCGCGTTCGTCCTCGCCTCGGCCGGGATCGTGCTGGCCCCGGCGCCGTTCGTCAGCTGGGCTCCCGGCGCCGTCACCGACACCCTCGGTCGGGTGGCCGCCGGCCCGGTGATCCAGGTCAGCGGCATCAGCACCTATCCGACCACTGGCCGGCTGGACCTGACCACCGTGTCGGAGACCCGCGCCGACGCCCGGCTGTCGCTGCCCGAGGCGCTGCTGTCGTACTGGCGTCCCGGCCACGACGCCCTTCCGCGGGACGTCATCTACCCGCCCGGGAAGACGCCGGACCAGGTCGAGGGCGAACAGCGGGTGATGATGGAGACGTCGCAGGACCATGCCGTGGTGGCGGCGTTGCGGGCTGCTGGACTGCCGGTCACCCGACGGCCGGCGGTCGCCTCCGTCCGCGTCGGCAGCCCGGCCTACAACAAGCTCCAGCCCGGGGACCTGATCGTGTCCATCAACGGCACCCGGGTGACCGGCAACCAGCAGGCCGCCGATCTGATCCGAGGTCGACGACCGGGCAGTTCGCTGGTCTTCGAGGTGCTCCGCGACCGTCAGCGCAAGCTGATCCGGGTCGCGCGGGGCAGCAACGACGGCAGCGACCTGTCCGGGATCACCGTCGGCGACGGCTACTCCTACCGGCCACGGATCTCCTTCGACCTGGGCGAGCAGATCGGCGGGCCGAGCGCCGGCCTGGTGTTCTCGTTGGCGATCTACGACAAGATCACTCCTGGGGACCTGCTGGCCGGTCGACGGGTGGCCGGCACCGGCACCATCGACGCCGACGGCCGGGTCGGCCCGATCGGCGGCATCCAGGAGAAGATCACCGCCGCCGGGTCCGCCGGGGCCACGGTGTTCCTGGTCCCGGCCGGCAACTGCGGCGACCTGACCGGCCTGCGCAGCGACGTCAAGCTGGTCCGGGTGGACAGCCTGCACACCGCCGTGTCCGCGCTGCGCCACCTGGCCACCGGGGACGCTGCGGCGCTACCGCGGTGTGGCTGACCGTCCACGCGGCACCGATCCGAACCGAACCACCGGCCGAGAGCGAGAGATGACCGAGAACCAGACTCCCCAGCCCGATCTGCCCGGCTCCGACCTGCCGGGCTCCGACGCGCTGATCGCGGCGCTGATGGAGCTCGAGCGCCATGTCGGCGCCGACGGCTGGGACCAGGCACCTCGACTGTTCGCGCTGGTCCGTACCGATGAGGTGATCGCCGCCGAACCGCAGCTGGTCGAGCAGCTCGGGTTGCGTGGATCGGCCGACGGGGGACATCCGGACGCGCTGACCGCGATCGAACAGGACCACTTCCGGCCGTCGGAGGACCTGCTCGCCGACCTGGAGGAGATCCTGTGGCCGGCCGCGGTGTACGGCTGCGCGCTCAGCCTGGAGAGCACGTTCCTGCCGGCCGACGTCGAGGCGGAGATTCCCGATGATCCGGAGCAGGCCGCCGCCTTCGTGACCAACCATCCCGACCAGCAGGAGATGCGGGTGCTCGTCGGCGTCGACCGCGATGCCCACCACCACGGGCTGGCCCGACTGCGGGCGCATCCGGAGGAACTGCTCGGCGCGCCGGAGCTGGTGCCCGGGCTGACCGAGGCGCTGACCCATACGCTGGCCGGACTGCCCGAGGACGCCGAGCCGCAACCAGCGGCCGACCCCGGGCCAGGGCAGCCGCCGGCACCGGACGACCAGGAGAAGTGAGACACACGTGAGCTCGACGCAGGCCCGGATCCCACGCCGCCGCAGCGCCGTCCTGCCCTTCCTGGTCATCGTCGCTGCCCTGGTGGTGGCGCTGGCGATCTACACCAGCATCTGGACCGACCGGCTCTGGTTCGGCTCGATCGGGTTCACCGGGGTGTTCACCACCCTGCTGCTGGTACGGGTCGGCTTGTTCCTGTCCTTCGGGCTGGTGATGGCGGCAGTGGTGGCCGCCAACGTGGCTGTCGCCCACCGGATCCGGCCCCGGACCCGGCCGGGCGGCTCGACCAGTCCGATGCTGGAGCGCTACCGGATGGTGCTGGAGTCCCGCTTCACCATCGTCATGGTCGTCCTCGCCGGCATCGCCGGCCTGTTCGCCGGCGGCGTCTCCACCGGCCGCGCCCAGACCTACCTGGCCTGGCAGAACGCGACCCCGTTCGGGATCAAGGATCCGAAGTTCGGCATCGACCTGTCGTTCTTCGTCTTCGCCTACCCGTGGTGGCGCTATGTGCTGTCCTTCGTCTTCACCACGCTGATCCTCAGTACCATCGGCGCCGCCATCGTCCACTACGTGATGGGCGCGATCCGGCTCAACCCGCCTCGTCGAGGCGGCACCGCCGCGGCCCAGGTCCACCTGTCGGTGCTGGTCGGGCTGGCGGTGTTGATCCGCGGCGTGCAGTACTGGTTCGACCGGTACGGACTGGAGATCGGCAACGGACCGCGGTTCACCGGTCTGCGTTACACCACCGACCACGCCACCCTGAACGCCCAGACCATCCTGGCCGTGATCGCCGCGATCTGCGCGGCGCTGTTCCTGGCCAATGCGGTGCTGCGGCGCTGGGTGGTGCCGACCATCGGTCTGGTGCTGCTGGTGCTGTCGGCGATCATCCTCGGGATGGTCTACCCGGCCGTCGTCCAGGGCGTGACCGCCGGTCCGAACGAGCCGGACAAGGAACGTCCCTACATCCAGCGCAACATCAACGCGACCCGGGCGGCCTACGGGGTGTCCGACGTCAAGATCAGTAACTACAACGCCAAGACCACCGCGACGGCCGGCCAGTTGCGCCAGGACGCCTCGGTGCTGCCCAGCATCCGACTGATGGACCCGGCCAAGGTCGGCCAGGCCTTCGAACAGCTGCAGCAGGTCAAGGGCTACTACCAGTTCCCCAACGAGCTCGACGTCGACCGTTACCAGCTCGGCAGCGACTCCACCGAGACCGACTCGGTGGTCGCGGTCCGCGAGCTGAACATGGCCAGCATCCAGAACCCCAACTGGAACGTCCTGCACACCACCTACACCCACGGGTACGGGCTGGTCGCCGCCTACGGCAGCAAGGCCGGACCGGAGGGGGCCCCGGACTGGATCGAGAAGGATCTGCCGCCGACCGGACAGCTGGCCGAGCACCAGTCCCGGATCTACTACGGCGAGCTGGCCGACACCTACTCCATCGTCGGTGCCCGGCCCGGTGGCAACTCGCTGGAACTGGACACCCCGACCGGCGGTGTCAACAACGGCCCGAAGTACTACACCTACGACGGCAAGGGCGGCGTGCCGCTGAACACCTGGCGGCGGGCGCTGTATGCGATGAAGTACTTCGACGCCAACATCCTGTTGTCCAACCGGGCCCGGGGCAACACCAAGATCATCTACGACCGCGACCCGAAGAAGCGGGTGCAGCAGGTCGCGCCCTGGTTGACCGTGGACCGGGACGCCTACCCGGCGGTCGTGAACGGCCGGGTGGTGTGGATCATCGACGGCTACACCACCGCCAACAGCTACCCCAACAGCCAGCGCATCTCGCTGCAGGACGCCACCTCCGACAGCAAGAGCCGGGTCGGCACCATCGGCGCCCAGCCGGACACCATGATCAACTACATCCGGAACTCGGTGAAGGCGGTGGTCGACGCCTACGACGGCACCGTCAGCCTGTACGCCTGGGACGAGAGCGATCCGGTGCTGAAGACCTGGGAGAAGGCGTTCCCCGGCACGGTCCAGCCGAAGTCGGCGATCAGCGCGGACCTGATGAAGCATCTGCGCTATCCGCAGGACCTGTACAAGGTGCAGCGGCAGATCCTCGGCAGCTACCACGTCACCAACCCCGGTGACTGGTTCGCCAACAACGACCAGTGGGCGGTGCCGGACGATCCGACCTCGGAGTCGCAGACCACCGAGCCGCCGTACTACCTGACCGTGCGGATGCCCGGCCAGCAATCCGGCACGTTCAGTCTGACCAGCGTGTACGTGCCCAACGGCCGGCAGAACATCGCGGCCTACGCGGCGGTGAACTCCGACCCGCGCAGCCCCGACTACGGCCGCTGGCAGATCCTGCGGGTGCCCGCCCAGACCCAGATCGACGGGCCGGGCCAGGCCTCCAACGCGATCCGGACGAACAACAGCGTGGCCAGCATGCTGCGGCCGTTCATTCAGGGCTCGGCCAAGGTCACCTACGGAAACCTGCTGACCCTGCCTATGGGCGGCGGCCTGATCTACGTGCAGCCGATCTACACCCAGCAGCAGGGCAGTGGCGGCGGCCAGTACCCGATCCTGCAGTACGTGGTGGCCAAGTTCGGCCAGGACGTCGGTATCGGCAGCACCCTGCAGGATGCGCTGGACCAGGTCTTCAAGGGCAATGCCGGTGCCAGCACCGGCGAGAACACCGGCGGCTCGACCGGATCCACCGGCGGCTCGACCTCCAACCTGCCGGCCAACCAGCAGCGCGCCCGCCAGCAGTTGCAGGTCGCCAGTGACGCCTTCAAGGCGGCCGAGGAGGCACTCAAGGGCGGCAACCTGGCCCAGTACCAGGCCCAGACCGAGAAGGCCCGCAATGCCGTCCAGCAGGCCCTCCGCGCCCTCGGCGGCGGGTAGGCGGCGCAAGCCCCTTCGACGACGGGAGCCGCGGGTCACGCGTCCCGAGCCCGTCGAAGGGGCCCGGCCCTCAGTCCAGGCCGGTCACCTGCACATCGGTGAAGCCGGCCTCGGCGACCGGCCCGGCGATCTTGTCGGCATCCCCGGCGATCGCCAACGTGAGCCGGTCCGGGTCGACCAGCGAGGTGTACGCCGCGGCCGCCGACTCGGCGGTGACCCGGCCGAGCGCGGTCAGTCGCCGGTCCGGGTAGTCCTCGGGCAGCAGGGCCAGCGCCTGTACCGCGGCCTGGTCGGTGACCCCGGCGGCGGTGGCGTAGCGCAGCGGCGCGACCCCGGTGAAGTAGGTGACCGCATCGACGACCTCCTCCGCGGTGAACGGCCGGTCCTCGATCCGCAGCAGCCTGCGGACCTGCTGCAGGGCGTCGCCGATCACCTCGGTGCGGAAGGAACCCGACACCGAGAACGTGCCGCCGGCCCGCAGCGGGTGGAACGTCATCCGCACCCCGTAGGTGTAGCCGAGCTGCTCCCGCAGGACGCTGTTGAGCCGGGACAGGAAGGCGCCGCCCATGATGTAGGCGGCGACGGTGATGTCGGCCCAGCGCGGATCGGTCCGGTCGATGCCGAAACCGCCGAGCTGCAGATCGGCCTGCACCGCGCCCGGCCGGTGCACGATCACCGCCTGTTGATCACCGGCCGCCGGCGGCTGATGCTCGACCTGCTGCTGGCGGGCGGGCCGCCAGCTGCCGAAGTGTTCAGCCGCCAGCCCTGCGACCCCGTCCTCCACCTCTCCGGAGATGATCAACTTCGCACCCCGGGGGCCGAAATGATCACGATGGAAGGCCCGGGCCGCGTCGGCGGTGATCGCGGCGACGGTGCCGGGTTCGCCGTCGGTCATCCGGCTGTAGCGGCTGCCGGCCAGGAAGACGGCCCGGCGGAAGGCGACCGCGACGGCCTGCGAGGGATTCGCCCGGGCCTGCTCGATCTCGGCCAGGCGTAGCTGGACCTGCCGTCCGACATCGGCCGGCGCCAGCGCAGGGCTCACCACCGCCTCGGCCAGCAGTGCCAGCGCCCGGTCCAGCCGCCGGACCGGGACATCGAGGATCAGCTGCAGCCCGGCCGAGCTGACGTCGACGCCGAAGCCGGCTCCGGCCGACTCCAGCAGTTCGGCGTATTCGTCGGCGGAGTGTTCGGTGGTGCCCTCGTCCAGGGTACGGGAGGTGATCGCCGCCACGCCCTCCAGCGGCGCCGGTTCCGCGGCCAGCGGCAGATCCAACACCAGGCTGGCTGCGGCCACGTACTGGCCGGGCAGCCGGTAGCTGATCACCTCCAGGCCGTTGTCCAACTCGTCGTGTCGCGGTGTCGGGAAGTTCCACGGACGCGGCGGTGCGATCGCCGGCCGCGGACCGGAGACGGGTTTGCCGGCCTGCTGGCTGTCGGTCATCGGCCTTCCTGACGGTAGCTCACGGTGGCTCGCCGGTCGGAGCTGAACCAGTCGGCGACGGCGGCCGACACGTCGTCCGGCGTCACCGCCTCGACCTCGGCGAACCGGCTGTTGATCAAGGAGGGGTCGTCGAAGAGGGTGGCGAAGCCGCTGAGCTGGTCGGCCCGCGCGTCGACCCGGGCCAACTCCTGCAACCAGTGCCGTTCGAACTGCGCCTTGGCCCGCTCCACCTCCGCCGGGCTCGGCGGCTCGGTGATCAACCGGTCGATCTCGGCGATCAGAGCCTGCTCCAGCTCGGGCAGCTCGACACCGGAGCGGGCCCGGGCACCGACCATGCCGAGCGAGTTGCCACCGACCAGCCCCATGCAGCTGGCGAACGCCGACTCGGCGAGTTCCCGGCCGCGGACCAGGTCCTTGATCAACCGCGAGCTCTGTCCCTGTCCCAGCACCGCGAAGGCCAGGTCGAGAGCGTCGTAGCCGGGAGCCCGCTCGGCCGGCAGCCGCCAGCCCAGATAGATCGCGTCCGCCGGGACATCACGGCTGACCTCCTGCCGGGGCAGCGAGCCCAGCGGCGGCAGCGGTTCGGTGATCAACGGCTGCGGCCGGCCCCCGGCCGGGACCGGCGCGAAGTACTGGTCGGCCTTGGCGAACGCGGTGCCGGCGTCGACGTCGCCGACGATCGACAGCACCGCGTTGTCGGGCATGTAGAAGCGGCGGAAGAAGCTGCGGGCATCCTCCACCCCGGCCGCGTCGAGGTCGGCCATCGACCCGATCACCGTGTGGCTGTAGGGATGTCCGGCCGGGAAGACCTGGCCGATGATCAACTCGAGCACGTCACCGTAGGGCACGTTGTCGTATCGCTGGCGCTTCTCCTCCTTGACGACCTCGCGCTGGTTGGCGAAGTTGTCCTCGGTGAGCGCCGCCAGCAGGGTGCCCATCCGGTCGGCCTCCAGCCACAGCGCCAGATCGAGGCCGCCGGCCGGCAGCGCTTCGAAGTAGTTGGTCCGGTCGAACCAGGTGGTGGCGTTCACCGATGCTCCGGCCGGTTGCAGCAGGCCGAAGTGCTCACCGCTGCCGACGTGTGCCGAGCCCTGGAACATCAGGTGTTCGAACAGGTGGGCGAAGCCGGTCCGGCCCGGCTGCTCGTGTCGGGAGCCGACGTCGTACCACAGGTTCACCGCCGCCGACCCGCCCGCGTGATCGGGGCTGGCGATCACCCGCAGCCCGTTGTCCAGGACGCGTTCGGCGACCGGATAGTCCAGCCTGGTCGAGGTCATGGCGACCATCCCACCACATCGGGGCCGCCGCCCGGCCCGCCCGGCCCCACTATCGGGGTTCTTCCAGGATCCCCGCCGCCCGCGCCGCCTCGGCGTAGGCAGCCGCCAGCGAGTCGACCGTCTCGTGCGCGTTCAGCCCCGACGGATTCGGCACCACCCACAGGTCGGCGCCCTCGAACGGCTCCGGCTGGCGCCCCGGCCGGGCGGTGCGCCGGCCGAACGCGGTGCGATAGGCGGTGATGCCGGCGATCGCCACCACCCGGGGTCGGTGCCGGGCGACGAACCCGGCCAACCGTACCGATCCGGCCCGCAGTTCCTCGGCGGTCAGTTCGTCCGCACGGGCCGTGGCTCGGCCGACCAGATTGGTGTTGCCGATGCCGCGGTCGATGAGATATCGCCGGTCCGCGTCGGTCAGACCGCGGGCCTGATCGACGGTTCGGTCGATGATGCCGGCCCGTCGCAGCGCCGGGTAGAAGCGGTTGCCGGGATGGGCGAAGTGGGTCTGCGTCGCCGCCGTCCACAAGCCCGGGTTGATGCCGACGAAGAGCAGCCTCAGCCCGGGGCCCACCAGGTCGGGCACGCACCGGTCGCGGTAGCTCTCCAAGTCGGCCCGGGTGAAGCCCATGAGCGGGAGCCTAACCGCGGGGTGGAGGGTCGTGATCAAGGGTCCATGGCCCCTTCGTCGCCGACACCCCTTCCGCTGTGACGTGGATCACGGTAGAACAGGCTCGGAACCGGATCAGTGGCGATCCGGTCGGACCTTCTCGGGGGATGATGTCCATGGCTGCACCAACGGTGCACCGTTTCAGGCGCGCCGGTTCCCGGCGTGGCTCCACCAAGATCGCCGCACTGGTTTCGGCGGCCGTCTGCGTCGCCGGGCTCGCCGGTTTCGCCGAGGTCCCGGCCGCGCAGGCCCATGATCGTGGCCACCGGGCCCATCAGCAGCAGCCGGTCAGGGTGATCACCAAGGGCCTGAACGGGCCACGACAGCTGAACTCGGTGGGCGGCTTCCTGCTGGTCGCCGAGTCCGACTCCGGCCGGGTCACCGCGGTGGACCGGCATGACGGTCACACCTACCCGCTGGTCACGAACGTGCCCAGCGCCCAGGGCGTGACCGCGCGCGGCGGACGGATCTACATCGCCGCCGGTGAGGCCGGACCGCCCGGAGGCGAGCCGTCGGGGCAGCCGTCGACCGCCGGCCTGTACGTCGCCCGACCCGGCGGTACGGCTCGGCTGTTCGCCGATCTGACCGCGTTCGAGCTGAAGCACAACCCGGACGGGCAGACCCAGTTCGGACCGGACGGCCAGCCGCTCGACTCGCTGTCCAACCCGTACTACGTGATCAAGGACCGGAATCGGCACGGCTTCCTGCTGGTGGCCGATGCGGGCGGCAACGACGTCCTCAAGGTCGACCGGCACGGCACCGTCAGGCCGTTCTTCGTGCCGAAGACGATCATGAGCGGGATGTGCGCGACGGCGCAGAACAACACCCCGAGCGGGGTCGGCTGTGACCCGGTCCCGACCGGGCTGGCCTACGGGCGGCACGGGTTGCTCTACATCTCTGCGCTGGCCTCGGAGATGCCCGGTGAGGGACGGGTCTACGTGGTCGACCGCTGGGGTCACCTGGTCCGTACCATCCGCGGCTTCTCCTCGCCCACCGGCGTCGCGGTCGGCGAGCACGGCACCGTGTACGTGTCCGAGTTGCTGCAGGGTGCACCCGAGGGCGACGGGCCACCGCCGCCCGGATTCGACCCGACCACGGTCGGCCAGATCGTCCGGGTGCCGCGGTGGGGGCACCGCAGTTACGCGCAGGTCACCATGCCCAGCGGGGTGTTGTGGCGGCACGGCAGGCTCTACTCCTCGGCCTGGGCGGTGGCCGCCTTCCTCGGGATGAGCGATGCGGGACAGGTGGTGCAGGTACGGCCGAACGCCTTCACTTCGACCAACGGGGAGGTGTCCGGCACCTGATCAACGCCGATCCGCACCGGGGATGATGTCCGGCCGATCGCCCAGCTCCGGAGGGGTCGTGGGCGGTCGGCCGAACCCGGTCCCCGCAGACACCGATGCGAGGGTATTCGCGGAAAAGATCAACGAGCTATGCGCCGCCGTGTCATGATCACGACGTGTCGACGGCATCCGGGCGGCCCGCACGTGCAGCGGTCGGTCCGCAGCTTGCTCCACCTCTCCGACGCCAGCATGGCTGTGCGGGCGGAGAAGATCCTCGTCGCCTGTGCCCTGGTGGTCCGCGGGACATTCGTGCTGCAGTTGGCGGTGACGGTGATCGTCGGCCGGCGACAGGCGCTGCATCCGGCGCCGTTCACCGCACTGTCCCTGGCCATGATCGCGGAGTCGGTCGGCCTCGCCTGGGTGGTGCTGCGGCGCGGCCGCTACCTGGCCTGGGTCGCGGTCGTCGACCTCTGTGTGGTCACCGGCCTGGGCATCGCGGAGGCCGGCACAGCTCGTCCGGAGGACATCGTCGGGTCCTGGGTGTCCTGGGCCTACGCGCGCCGCGATCGCGTCGGCGGTGCCGGCCGGCATCGGCCTGCGGCAGTGGCGGCTGGTGCTGACCGGCTCGCTGTTTGCTGCCGTCGGCTACCTGGCCTCGGTGTTTCCCCACGACGTGCCGGCCGGCGCGCACACCACCGCGGCGACCAATGCCCTTGCCGTGGTCGGCTTCAGCATCGCCTGCCGGTTCGCCGGCGGCTTCGTCCGGATCATGGGGCAGGAGGCCGACCGGGCCCGCGAGGCCGAGGCCAAGGCGGCCGCGGCCGCCCAACTCGAACGGCAGCGGACACTGCTGCACAACCACGCCTCGGTGCTGTCCCTGCTCAGCCAGGACATTCCCGACGGGCGGCTGCGGGAGTCGGCGCGCGGCGCGGCCGCTCGCGGCGCCCGCCAGATCCATGCGCTGCTGGCCGATGGTGCCGCCATGCCGCGCACCGATGCCAGCGGGGATCGGTACCTGCGGTCGCTGGTGGACGAGGTCTGCGACGAGTTCACCGACCTGGCCATGATCAGGAACCTGGACCTGCTCGGCGCCAGTACGGTGCCGCGACCGGCCGCCGACGCCCTCACCGAGGCGCTGCGCACCCTGTTGTGGAACGTTCGCGAGCATGCCGAGGCCGACCATGTCACCGTCCACGGCGAGATCGGTGCTGCCGGCGGCTGGGCGGTCACCGTCACCGATGACGGCAAGGGCTTCGACCCGCGGCTCGTCGATCGCGGTTTCGGACTGCGGGTGCAGGCGGGCAGTGCGCTGACCCGCGTCGGCGTGGAGGTCGAGCTCGACTCCGCGCCCGGCGAGGGCACCCGCGTCCGGATCACCTCGGGTGGTCGACCATGACCGAGAGCGGACCGATCGGTGGAGCGGCGAGCACGGCATCGCCGGTGCGGGTGGTGGTGGTCGACGACGACACGGTGATCCGCGAGGGGCTGGCGCTGCTGTTGCCGGCCGACAGCGTGGTGGCGGCCTACAGCACCGTCGAGGCGCTGCTGGCCGGGCGTCCGGACGCCGACATCGTGCTGCTCGACCTCGACCTGCGCAACAGCCATCCGTCGGGCGTCATCGGTGAGCTGGAGCCGGAACTGGGCCTGCTGGGTCTGCGCAGCGAGGACCTCGGCCTGCCGCCGACCGGTGCCGCCCACGATCCGCTGATCGGTGCTGCCGCCGTCCGGGCTGCGAGTGAGGCCGGGTACCGGGTGCTGATCTACACCAATCTGCGCAACCGGTTGGTGCTGGCCAGTTGCCTGGGCGCGGGAGCGTCCGGGGTGATGCACAAGGTGGATTCGGTCGAGGCGGTCCGGGACGCGATCCGCCGGGTCGTCGACGGCCACATCGTGCTCACCGATTCCTTGATCGGCCTGGCCCAGGTGGTGGAACGGCGCGGCCAACTGGCCGAACTCGGACCGCGGCAGCGGCAGGTGCTCAACGGCCGCGCCCGCGGCGACACCTACCGCCGGATCGGGCGGGATCTCGGCATCACCGAGAAGACCGCCCAGGAGTACATGGACGAGGTGAACCGGAAGTTCGCCCAGAGTCTCCGCCGCTACTCCCCAGCTGATCTGCAACGCCTGCTCGGACTCGGTCCGGACGACTTTGCCAGCGGCGGATGACCCTGAGCCTGTCGAGGTGCCCCCGGTCACCAACGACCGACCATATGGTCCATCGATCGGCCGGGATGGACCACCCCGGAAATCCCCGGGGTCTGTTCGGGCGCCGGTAGCCTGAGAGTCGGGGGTTGCGCCGATGGTGGTGTTTCGAGTCAGGGGAGTGCCGGTCAAGATCGGCTGGAGCTGGTTCATCGTCCTTGCGCTGATCTTCTGGTCGTTGGCGAGCTCCCTGTTCCCCTCCGCCTACCCCGGTCTGTCCGGTCCGGCGTACCTGCTGATGGCGGGCATCGCGACGATCCTCTTCTTCGCCTCGCTGCTGCTGCATGAACTCAGCCACACCCTGCGTTCCCAGCACGAAGGAGTGCCGGTGCGCTCGATCAGCCTCTGGCTGTTCGGCGGCGTGTCGGAGATGGATGAGCCGCTTCCGACACCCGCGGCGGAGTTCCGGGTGGTGATCGCCGGTCCACTGGCCTCGGCGGCGCTCGCTGTCGTCTTCTTCGGTATCGCCGCCGGCGGTCGGGCGCTGGCCGTGCCGGACGCGGTGGTCGGCGTGGCCGACTACCTCGCCCGCATCAACGGGCTGCTGCTGGCGTTCAATCTCGTCCCGGCCCTGCCGCTGGACGGCGGTCGACTGTTGCACGCCCTGCTGTGGTGGCGGTCCGGGGACCGCTCGACCGCGACGATCCACGCCGCGATCGCGGGACGCACCTTCGCGGCGCTGCTTGCCGCTGCCGGCGTGATCAGCCTGTTGATCGGCAGCAGTCTCAGCGGGGTCTGGTTCCTCCTGCTCGGCTGGTTCGTCTACGACGCGGTGAGACGTGAGGTGGTCGCCGCCCGGGCCACGCAGGCCCTGGACCGGCTTCGCGTCCGGGACCTGATGGTCTCCGATCTGGGCACGGTCGGACCCGCGACGACGATCGAGGAGTTCGCCCGATCACTGGGCCCTCGGCCCACTCAGTCCGCCTACCCCGTGGTCGACGGCGACAGGCTGGTCGGCCTCCTGGTGCTGCGCAGCGCCGGTGCCGTGCCGATGGACCAGCGAGGAACGGTACGCATCGCCGAGGTGATGCTGCCCGCCGACCGGGTTCCGGTGCTCCATCCCGACGACGCGATGGCCGACGCGGCCCGGGTGGTCGGCCGGGAACCCGGCCGCGCCGTCGTGGTGCAGGGCCCGAACGCGGAGATCGTCGGACTGCTGTCGGCGAGCGACCTGTCCCGGGCGCTGCAGGCCGGCCCCGCACGGGGCCGGCGGTGGCGCCGTCACCGCCGGGAAACCCCGACCCCGGGCAGTTGAGCGATTCAGTCGACCGCCCGGACCTGCGACAGCGGACTCTCCCGCCAGGTCCGGTCCAACGCGCTCACCGCGTAGGTGTAGGGGTGGCCCGGCTCGGCGCTCGAGTCGACGAAGCTCTGCAGGTGGCCGCCGGTCCGCCGTACGGTGGCCAGGAGATGCGTCGCGTCCGAGACGGCCGGCCGGGTGGCGGGCCCGTGTCCGTCGAAGCGCCAGATGGCGTACGAGGTCGCCTCGCCGGTGCCCCGGCCGGTGTCGGGGGAGGACCAGTCGAGACGGACGCCGTCGCCGCGCTCGGCCCGCAGCAGCCGCGGCCGGCGGGGCGCCTTTCCGCGCAGATGCCGGATCGGCGGGATGATCGCCGGCCGGCTGTAGTGCTGCCGCACCACCCGGGTCATCGACCCGGCGGCGTCGGCGCGGACGTCCTTGGCGCTGAAATAGACGTCGCCGTCGACCTGCGGATAGTCCTGGTTGAAGGTCAGGTGCTCCGACAGTTCCGCCGGATCGGTGAACACGCCGCTGGTCTCCTTGTAGGAGGCCTGGCCGATGTAGAGGCCGACATCGGTGCCCGCGGCGACATCGGCCCACCACGGCACCAGCTTGGCGTAGTCGGCGACCGCCAGCCCGATCTGCCAGTAGATCTGCGGGTTGATGTAGTCGACCCAACCCTCCTTGACCCAGCGGCGGGTGTCGGCGTAGTTGGCGTCGTAGGACTGGGTGCCGGCGGTGTCGGAGCCGAGCGGGTCGGCCGCCCGGTTGCGCCAGATCCCGAACGGGCTGACACCGAACTTGATCCAGGGCTTCTCGGCGTGGATGCGGTCCTGCATCTCCCGGACCAGCAGGTCGATGTTTGCCCGGCGCCAGTCACCGATGCCGGTGTAGCCGGCGCCGTAGCGGGCGAAGGTGTCGGCGTCCGGGAGGCTCTGGCCGGCGACCGGGTAGGGGTAGAAGTAGTCGTCGAAGTGCGCGCCGTCGACGTCGTAGCGCAGCACCGCATCCAGCATGGCGTCCTCGACGAACCGGCGGACCTGTGGGATGCCGGGGTTGTAGTAGAGCTTCGGACCGTAGGGAAACACCCAGTCCGGATGCTGCCGGGCCGGGTGGTCGGGAACCAGCTTGGCCGGGTCGGTCTGCATCGAGACCCGGTAGGGGTTGAACCAGGCGTGGTACTCCAGGTTGCGCTGATGCGCCTCGGCGATCTGGAATGCCAGCGGGTCGTAGCCGGGATCCTGGCCCTGGGTGCCGGTCAGGTACTGCGACCACGGCTCGTACGGCGACGGCCAGAACGCGTCGGCGGTCGGCCGGACCTGGGAGATGACGGCGTTCAGGTTGAGCTGCTTGGCCAGGTCCAACCAGGCGATGAACTCCGCCTGCTGCTGGTCGACGCCGAGGCCGGTGCGGCTGGGCCAGTCGATGTTGACCACGCTGGCGATCCACATCGCCCGGAACTGGTGCTTGGGCCGGAACGGATCCGTGTGCGGGGTGTCGGCGGTGGCCGGCAGGGATCCGATGGTGACCGCGAACGCGCCGGCCCCGGCGCCGGCACCGGCGAGCCGGAGGAACCCGCGGCGGTCGAACAGGACGGACATGTGTGTTCCTCCCTTGGAACAGGTGACTGACGTCAGAATCCCACAGACCGGTCCGGCGGGCAATGGCTTCGACGGCGACGGACGGTCACTGCGGCACGGCGAACGGGGCCGGCTCGATGTTGGACTGGGCTTCCTGGCTGTACTCGAAACCGACCTTCAGTGCCTCGGACTCGAGCGGTGTCGTCACCGGCAACACGATGTCGGCGAGTCCGGCGGTCGGGGTCATGAAGAGGTCGGCCTGGACGAAGAAATCCAGGCGGCGCAGGGCATCGCGGCCGCGGCCGCTGTCGGCGTGGGCCATCACGGGGTTGCCGCCGAAGCCCACCAGGGTCGTGATCCGGCCGTCGAGGATGGCGCCGTAGAGATCCTCACCGGTGACGTACCCGAAGCGGGCCGGGCCGAGCGGGCGCCGGTCGGCACCCACCGTCGCGGGCCGGTCAGCGGCCAGGAACTCCGTGCCGTCGACCGCATTCGACCGGACGGCGGAGAACAGCACGTTGCCGCCCTTGACGTCCAGGCTGCGTCGTACCAGCCGTTGTCGAATGTAGTTGCCGTAGTTCGGGCTGCCGAAGGCACGGACGAGCCGGACGATCCAGTCGACTGCATCGCTGATGGCCGAGGTGGACGGCGAGCTGGAACCGAACGCCACCGACTCCGGCCCCTGGGTGGCCGCGGCGGTCTTCATCCGTTCGGCCACCGTGTCCAGCGCCTCGTCCCAGCTTGCCGTCCTCGACCTCGGCGAGCGCACCGCAGCGCGACACGCACAGCGGGCAGAAGGTCGGAACCGTCGTCGTTCCCACGCAGTGATTGTCGCCCGCACCGGCCTGGCCCGACAAGGGCCGCGCCGCTCAGCGCTGATCGGCCGATCACCGGCGTCGGTCGGTCAGCGCTCGAACGTGGCGGGCAGGCCGAACGCGGCCACATGGTGAGCGCCGACGAAGGCGTTGATTTCGGCGATCCTGCCGTCCTCGATCCGCAGCACATCGACGACCAGAGCCTGATGATGCGGGCTGCCCGGCCGACGCAGGTAATTGACCAGTGCCGGGCGTCCGTTGGCCGCTGCCGGGACGGTACGCCAGTCGTACGGGCGGCCGAGGAACTCCGCGACGGCGTCGGCTCCGACGACCGGTGGCTCAGGGGGCATCGTGATCCGCACATCGTCGGTCAGCAGTGCCCGGAACGATTCGGCATCAGTCGCTTCGGCATAACGGTGCAGGAGCGCTTCGTCCTCTCTGCTGAGGTGCGGTCGCCGCCAGTGCTGCCGATCCGGCGGACTGAGCCGGCGCACGGTGTGCCGGGCGCGTTGCAGCAGGCTGTTGACCGCTGTCACGGCGACGTCGAGGTCGTCGGCCACCTCCTGCGATGTCCACCCGGCGATGTCGCGCAGCACGAAGACCGCTCGCTGCCGGGGCGGCAGATACATCAACGCCGCGATGAAGGCGAGTTCGACAGTCTCCCTTGCCGTGACACCGGCTTCAGGATCGTCGGCGAGCATGTTGTCCGGATAGGGGCCCAGTTCGGTGCACCACTCGAACGCGTCGCCCGACGGCACGCTCCGCCGCGCGGCCGCCTTGCGGCTGTCGAGGAAGACGTTCGACGCGATCCGGTAGAGCCAGGTCCGCGGTGTCGACCGGCCCTCGAACCGGTCTCGGGCCCGCCACGCGCGTAGGAACGTCTCCTGCACCAAGTCGTCGGCATCGGCGACATTGCCGGTCAGGCGATAGCAGTGCACATGCAACTCGCGCCGATGCTCCTCGAAAGCCTGCTGCAGCCAGACCGTCGTCGGCTCGCCCGAACCGGACACTCGCGCGCCCTCCTCGTAGTGAATCCTCACGACCGTACCGACGAGCGAGGACGGCATTCGTCATCGCCGACCGATGACGAGCGCCGGGATGTCTCGTCTCTACGGTGACCGAACTCCACTCGACGAAGGAGACCACCATGACCGAACTCTCCGGCATCGCCGGCCGCCCTCCGGTCGTCGACCGCGGCACCTGGCTGCGCGAGCGCGAGGAACTGCTGGCGCGTGAGAAGGCTCATACCCGCGAAGGGGACGGGATCGCCGCTGCCCGACGCCGGTTGCCGATGACCCGGATGCCGGACGTCTCGGTGCGCGGCGCCGACGGCGAGATCGCCTTGGCGGAGGTGTTCGAGGGCCGCCGGATGCTGATCGCCTACTTCCACATGTGGCAGGACGGTGAGCCGTTCGAGCGCCAATGCGCGGGGTGCACGTTCACGACCTGCCACCTGCAGACGCTGGACTACCTGCATGCCCGTGACGTCACCTACGCCGTGTTCTGCCAGGGTCCCTACGTCGAGAGCGCGCGGTTCGCGGAGTTCATGGGTTACCCGTTCCCCTGGTACTCCGCGAGGGACAGTGATCCGGCACTCGCCGACGGCCGCGACTTCGGGTTCATCGCCTGCTACCTGCAGGACGGGGGTCAGGTCCATGAGACCTACTGGACCACCGATCGTGGTGTCGAGGCGTTGACCACGAGCTACCACGCCCTCGACCTCACGGTGTACGGCCGGCAGGAGCGCTGGGAGGACTCCCCGTCGGGATGGCCTCGGATCAGCGGGCACCCGTGGCGGCTCGACGGACGTCCGACGGCACAGTGGAGCCGCTGCGGAAGCCGTCATGACCAATGACACTGGCCGTGATGAGCTCCGGGCCGATCTGATGGCACGGTGGGCGCTCCATCAAGACGTGCGCCGGCCATCGGCACGATCGAGTCGGTGGGCGCAGCCGCGATCCTCCTGTCCGGATTCCTGCTGCATTCCGCATACACCCGGGCAGGGCGCAGCCTTGTCGTCGCGGCGATCGCGCCGGCGAACGAGAGCGTCTGGGAACACCTGAAGCTTGTCGTGATCCCGGTGACCGTGCTGGGGATCGTGGAGATGCGATGGGTGGTCGACCGGCGTCGTCTGTGGTGGGCCAAGCTTGTCGAGATCGGCACCGCCTGCGATTTCATCGTTGCGATCTCCTATACCGGTGCCTTCGGCGTACGCAGCATCACCACGATCGATATCGCCACGTTCGCGGCGGCGGTCGCGGTGGGGCAGTGGACGGGCCACCGCCTGCTCTGCTCGGACGGGCGGGTGCCGCCGGCGTGGCTCTCGGTGTCGGCGACCCTGCTCGTGATCATGGGTTTCGCCGTCCTGACCTTCGCTCCGCCGCATATCCCGCTGCTCCAGCAGACCTCGACCGGCGCCTACGGCCCGGGTCGATGACCGTCGTCGCGATCCCGGCCGGGCATCCGGACGTAGCGTGGATGGCAGCGTCGGCAAGCCGGGCACGAACGGAGGCGCCATGGCGAGTGTGAGCATCCGCTACATCGTCGACGACGTCGACGCGGCCATCGGGTTCTACTGCCGGCTGCTCGGCTTCGAGGAGCGCATGCATCCGGCCGCCGGCTTCGCCATGCTCGTCCGCGGTGATCTCCGGCTGCTGCTCAGCGCGCCCGGCGGCGGGCCCGGGGAGGGCAGGCGATGCCGGACGGGGCGGTGCCGCAGCCGGGCGGCTGGAACCGGTTCCAGCTCGAGGTCACCGATCTGGACAGCACCGTGGCGACCCTGCGCCGCGACGGCGCCCGCTTCCGCAACGACGTGGTCGAGGGTGTCGGCGGCCGACAGATCCTGGTGGAGGACCCGTCGGGCAACCTGGTCGAACTGTTCCAGCCGACTCGGCCCGAGGCGGCTCTGTGAGTACCGCAAGGGAAGTGGGCTGGTGACGAAACGGGTCCTGCTCACCGGCGGTGGTCGCGGGCTCGGTCGAGTGACAGCCGAGAAGTTGGCGGCGCGCGGTCACCAGGTGGTCCTCGTCGCTCGGACGCCGCCGGCGGCCCGCTGCGCGGTGGAGGAGATCCGTCACCGGTACCCGAAGGCGGTCGTGGAGCCGAGAGCAGTGGATCTGTCGTCGCTGAGCGAGGTGCGCGCGTTCGGTGCCAGCGAGGCCGACCGGGGTGAGCCGCTCGATGTGCTGTTCCACATCGCCGGCGTGATGCCGACACGTCCGACCCGCAGAGTCACGGTCGACGGCTACGAAGAGACCTTGGCGGTCAACGCGCTGGCGCCGTTCCTGCTGACGTCGTTGCTGCTGCCCGCACTCACCCGTGCGCGCTCCGCGCGGGTCGTGACCGTCAGTTCCCGGCTCCATCGGCCGGGGTCTCGGGGTGCATCCGTCGACTTCGACTTCGATGACCCTCAGCTCGAGCACGGGTACAGCCCGGATCGCGCCTACAAGAACTCCAAGCTGGCCGTCCTCTGGTTCAGCTACGAGCTGCAACGACGGCTCGACGGCTCCCCGGTCAGTGCCAATTCGGTGTGCCCGGGGTTCGTGCCGACCACGGCGGCTGCCAGCACCACCGGCCTGATGCGCCTGGTCATGGTCCATCTCATGCCGCACCTGCCTTTCGCCACCTCGGTGGACGCGGCCACCGACTCGCTGGTCTTCATGGCGGTCGATCCCTCCCTCGACGGTGTCGGCGGGAGGTTCTACGGCGAGTGCCACCCCATCGAGTCGAGCGCCCAGTCGCGTGACGTCGATCAGGCGCGGCGGTTCTGGCGCCTCGCCGAGCACCTCACCGCGGTGCCCTGAGCTGAACCGAAGGCCGCTCGGGGCCCAGCTGGCGGCTCACGGACGGCGGGGTGCACGGACCGGCGCGACACAGCGCACCGGTGGACGGCTGGCGATGAGGTCACCCACCGTGCACACCGTCAGCCCTCGGGCGGCGAGACGGTCAAGGACGTCGCGCAGCACCGATGCCTTGTCGAAGTCCGGCAGCCGTTCACCGGGGCGCAGCGTCTGGGGATCACCCCGGTTGTCGTGGAGCAGCAGCACCCCGCCGGTGAACACCCCGCCCAGGGCCCGGTCCGCGATCGCGGCCGGGTCATCGTCGATCCAGTCCGTGGCATCGGAGGACCAGACGACGCTCGGCAGTCCGAGCACGGCCCTGATCGCCGCAACCTGCGGCGCGGTGTGCGCCCCGTAGGGCGGGCGGAACCAGGCGATCTTCCTGTCCACGACGTCCTCGACCTGGGCGCGGGCACGCCGCATCCGTCGGACGGCCTCCGGCGTGCTCATGGTCAGCAGCGAGTCGTGGTTGTCGCCGTGCAGCTGCAACTCGTGGCCGTCGGCGACGATCCGTCGCGCCACCCCGGGGAACCGGACGACCTGCTCGGACAGCACATAGAACGACGCACGGATCCCACGTGTGGCGAGCAGGTCGAGGATCTGCGGGGTGTGCTCGGGGTGCGGTCCGTCGTCGTAGCTGAGGGCGATCACCGGATCGGAGGTGTCGACGCAATAGGTCGCCGCGAGCCGGCTCAACCGCCGGGGCAGCACCCGCGGCCAGCTGTCCGATGCCGCGAACCTGCCGCCGGTCAGCGGCTTCTGCGGGTGCCAGAGGTCACCGAGCCTGACGACCGGTCCGTCGGCCCGGCCCGCCGTCGCACGCCGAGCCACCAGGCCACCGGCTGCGCCGGATCGATCGTTGGTCATCTCATCCTCAGGGCAGCAACAGATCGGACTTCGATCAGCTCGCGAATGCTACCCATGCCTGCTGAGGCGGCTTCGTCCGGGCAATCGTCGGACGAACGAAGCGATCCTCCGACCGGTGTCCGACCTGACCTGAGGGCCGATGAGCGCTCAGCCACTCGAAGACCCGCGCGCGTCCTCCGGTCGTGACGGGTCCAGGACGCGGTAGGCGAGCAGCTTGATGCGGTCGCCCAGCAGGAACCAGAGCAGGGCATAACCCCAGACCAACGCGGCCCATTTCCAGCCGAGCGGGGCCATGAAGATCCCGTAGACGGCGATCAGCGTGGCCAGGGATTGGGTGCCGAGGACGGCCAGGAGCAGGATCCGGGCCGGGCGGATGGACCAGAACGGGCCTCGGGTGCGGGTGATGAAGATGGTCAGGTGTCCGGCGACCGACAGCATCAGGTACATCAGCGTCTGGAGCTGGGGATGGCCGAGACCGAAGACGCGGTCGCCGAGGTAGAACAGGCCGAATGCGGCGATCGGGCCGAGGACGCCCAGTACGGTGGCGATGCCGAGCACCAGACGCATGTTCCAGGCTTCGGGCTTGGCCCGGTAGTGGACGTTGTCGTAGGCGATGGACAGGATCGCGCCGTCGTTGAGGAGCGCCAGCATGACGATCATCACGGCAGTCACCGGGTAGAAGTTGAAGACCACGATCGTGAGGGTGACGAAGAGCAGCACCCGCAGCGTCTCGGCGATCCGGTAGACCGCGTAGCTGTTCATCCGCTGGAAGATCTTCCGGCTCTCCTTGACCGCGTCGATGATCACCGACAGGCCGGGGGTGAGCAGCACGATGTCGGCGGCGGCGCGGGCCGCGTCGGTGGCCCCGGACACGGCGATGCCGCAGTCGGCCTTCTTCAGGGCGGGGGCGTCGTTGACGCCGTCGCCGGTCATCCCGACGATGTGGCCGCGTTGCTGCAGCACGTCGACGATGTGGAACTTGTGTTCGGGGAAGACCTGGGCGAACCCGTCGGCACTCTCGATGGATTCGGCCACGGCTGCCGTCTCGGTCTTCTTCACCTCACCCAGGCCGGAGGCGTCGAGGATGTTCGCCCCCAGCCCGACGGCGGTGGCGGTCTCCTTCGCGATGGCCAACGCGTCACCGGTGACCATCTTGACCGTGACGCCCAGGCTCCCGGCGGTGGTGATGGTGGCCTTGGCGTCGTCGCGGGGTGGGTCGGACAGTGGCAGCACCCCGACCAGCTGCCACGGACCGCTGCCGTCGGCGCGGGCCACGCCCAACGAGCGGAATCCGCGGGCGGCGAAGTCGTTGACCGCCTGCTCCGCGGCGGCCACCACGTCGCCACTGTCGACCGACAGCGCCAGGATCACCTGGGGGGCGCCCTTGGTGACCTTGAACGAGGTCCCGTCCGGGCCGGTGACGCTGGCTTCGGTGCGCTTGTGCACCGGGTCGAACGGCTGGAAGCCGACCACCTGATAGCTCCGCAGCGCCGACTCGTCGGTCACCCGGGCCAGGACTGCGAGGTCGATCGGGTCGTCGTCCTCCGCGCGGGAGGCCAGGGCGGCATCGAGGATGACCTGCTCACCCGGGATGTCTGCCGCCCTGAACGGGTCACCCAGGGTCAGACTGTTCTGGGTCAGCGTCCCGGTCTTGTCCGCGCACAGCACGTCCACGCCGGCCAACTCCTCGATGGCCACCAGCCGGCTGACCACGGCCTGTTTGCCGGCGAGCAGTCGCGCGCCGACCGCCATCGTCACCGACAGCACCGTGGGCATGGCCACCGGGATGGCCGCCACCGTCAGCACCAGGGCGAACTGCAATGTGGTGACGGTCGGGTCGCCGCGCAGCAGTGAGACGGCCACGATCACCGCGACCAGCACGGCCGCGAGGATGATCAGATAGTTGCCGATCCTCAGCACGGCGCGTTGGAAGTGGCTGACGGTTTGCGTGTCCTGGACCAGTTGGGCGGTCTTGCCGAAGTAGGTGTGCGCTCCGGTCGCGTACACGAGCGCGCCGATCTCCCCACGGCGGACGATGGAACCGGAGAACACCGCCTCCCCCGGTTGCCGGGTGGCCGGTAGCGACTCCCCGGTCAACGCTGACTGATCCACCTCCACCGGGTCACCGGCCAGCAGTCGCGCATCGGCCGGCACGATGTCGCCCAGCCGCAACCGGATCACATCCCCGGGCACCAGGTCCCGTGCCGGAGGCGTGATCCATGCCCCGCCCCGTCGTACCCGGGCGGTGATCGCCAACTTCGCCTTCAACGCGGCGATCGCGTTGCCCGCCTGGTGTTCCTCCCAGAACCCGACCATCCCGTTGGCGATGAGCAGGACCAGAATGATGAAGAAGTCCGGCCAGTGCTTGGCCACCGCCGACAAGGCCGCCGCGACCTCGATCATCCACGGGATGGGGCCCCAGAAGTAGGTCAGGAACTTCAACCACGGGTGGGTCTTGCGCTCTTCGATCTCGTTCGGCCCGAACTGCCCCAACCGCTTGGACGCCTCGGCCCTGCTCAGCCCGTCCGGTGAGGATCCCAGCACGGCCTGGACCTGCGCCATCGGGAGCGAGGCCAAGTCCTCGTCACCGCGTCCAGCTGGGGATGAGGACGTGACCGGGAGCGCCCCCGCGGTCACCTCGGACCTGTGCCGGGGCCCGGGTTCGGCTGGTGTCGGCGTCATCGGCGGTCGCCTCCCAGCGTGTCAGGGCCGACGTGTTCCGCCGCCCGCCCGACCATCGTAGGCTCGCCGCGGTGGGAGGCGGGGCGAACGACGGCCTACCCGGCGAAAGGATCGGGCGGGCTCGAGGTCGATGTCGGGGAGCCCGCCCAGACGGCTGCGGCCCGATTCGGGCCGGTCACGCGTCCCCGATTCGGGCCGGTCACGCATCAGAGGCGGCCCCGGATCTCTCCGGAAACCGCCTCTGACCTGATCACTCCACGTTGTAGCGGGGGCAGGATTTGAACCTGCGACCTCTGGGTTATGAGCCCAGCGAGCTACCGAGCTGCTCCACCCCGCGTCGGTGATGAACAAGTTACCGGACGGTCTGCCGCGATCCAAATCGGGGTCCGTCGGCACGGCTCGGGACGCCTCGGCGACAGCCGCAGGACCGGGGCAGGGATCAGTCCAGGGCGTCGGGGATGAGCTCGCGCGCCTCCCCGGCGGTCAGCCCGGTGAGCTCCATCAGGTCCACCACCAGGGAACGCACCTGGGCCAGCAGCACCACCGAGGACAGGGATTCGTGGATCGGCAACCGGCTGGTCGCGATGCCGATCTCGGCGAGCCGCTCCCGGGCCGGAGTCGGCAGCCGCTGGTGGGACAGGTCTTCGGCCATCACCGAGACCACCTCGGCCAGGTCGGCCATCAGGTCGACGTAGGCCGGCGGCACCGACTCCGAACGCCACAGCGCGATGGCGCTGCGCCGGGCCAGCACCCGAAGGTTGCGGCTGACCCGGTCCATCGGCGGGTACAGCCCGGCGAACGCCTCCACCTGCGACTTCCGCGCCCGCAGGAACGGTGAGTTGCGGACCACCGCCACGCCCTCGCCGGCCGCCTCCTCCAGGTCGCCCAGCATGGCCTCGCCCTGCCGGGCCCGCTCCAGCACCGCCTGAGCCGCGTCGGCGTCGGCGTCGCGCAACGCCGTGACCGCCGCCTGCAGAGTGCCCGCCACCTCCTCCAGGAACGACGCACCCAGCCGTCCGGGTCGGCGCAGCGGGCCGATCGGCGCGACGGTGGCCACCAGCAGCGCCAGCGCGCAACCGACGAGGGCGTCCAACCACCGGCTGACACCGGCGCTCGGATTGGGGAAGAGGGTGATCGCGATGATCGCCTGCACCCCGGCCTGGGTGGTCATCAGGGTCCCGGCGCCGAGCAGCACCGCCAGGCACATCGCGATGATCCCGACCAGGATGATCTGCCAGGTGCCGGTGCCGAACACCCGCACGAACAGGTCGCCGATCCCGACACCGATGGCCACCCCGACCGACACCTCCAGGGCCCGCCGCCAGCGCTGGCCGAAGCTGAAGCCGAGGGTGATGATCGCGGCCACCGCGGAGAAGAACGGCCGCGGCCCGATCAGCCAGCTGGCCAGCGCCCAGGCCAGTCCGGCCGTCACCGCGCACTGCAGGATCATGAACGACCGGCTGCGCAGCCGCCGCAGCCGCCGTTTCGCCGAGTCACGGCCGGCCCGGGCGGTGCGTTCGCTGAGGTCGAAGGCGTGCAGCGTCATCCTCTGGATCGAGAACCGGCCGGCGTCCATCGGCACCCCTTCCCAGGTCGTCTTCCCAGGGGTCGTCTTCCCAGGTCGTCTCGGCACCCTGCGGCGCCGGTGCCCATCATGGGCCCATGGTGGAGGCCCCATGCCGGATTGGCTGTCCGAATGGCGGAATGGCGGCGAGCCGGATTGGGATGGGAGCGCCGGTGGTGCTCGGATGGGTTCTCGTGAACCAACCGATCCGCGTCACCGTATGGGGCGAGAACTTCCACGAGACATCAGAACGAGACCGCGATGCGATGTCGCAGCGCTATCCGGACGGCATGCACGGCACCATCGCCGACGGCCTGACCGGCCTGCTCGGTGACGCCGTCCGCGTTCGCACTGCCACCCGGGACCAACCCGAACACGGCCTCTCCGACGAGGTGCTGGCCGACACCGACGTCCTCACCTGGTGGGGCCACGCCCGCCACGACGAGGTCGAGGATGCGATCGTGGACAAGGTGCACCAGCGGGTGCTCGGCGGCATGGGCCTGCTGGCGCTGCACTCGGCGCACTTCTCCAAGATCTTCAAGCGCCTGATGGGCACCACCTGCTCGCTGACCTGGCGCAACGCCGCCGACACCGAACTGGTCTGGACGGTCGCTCCGGACCATCCGATCACCGAGGGCGTACCGAGCCCGATCGTCATCGACGAGCAGGAGATGTACGGGGAGTACTTCGACATCCCGGCCCCCGACGAGCAGATCTTCATCTCCTCCTTCAGCGGCGGCGAGGTGTTCCGCTCCGGCTGCACCTGGAAGCGCGGCAAGGGCAAGGTCTTCTACTTCTCCCCCGGTGACCAGGACTATCCCGTCTACCACCATCCCGACATCCAGCGGGTGCTGGCCAACGCCGTCCGCTGGGCCGCCCCGGCACCGGTGGCGACCTACACGCCGCCGGCCGTGGTGAACCAGCCGCCGCCGGTCTTCACCGGTGCCCGGCTGACCGACGAGCAGGTGGGCGGATGACCGCCGCCGACGCCCCGACCGGCCGGCCGCTGCGGGCCGGCGTCATCGGCCTGGGCTGGGCCGGTCAGCAGCATCTCAAGGGCTACGCCCAGACCGCCGGCGTCGAGCTGGTCGGGCTGGCCGGGATGGAATCGGAGCTGTTGGAGCGGCTCGGTGACGAGTACGGCATCGAGCACCGCTTCGCCGACTGGGCCGAGCTGATCGCCAACGTCGACCTCGACGTGGTCAGTGTCTGCACCCCGCCGTCCCTGCACGCCCCGATCGCCATCGGCGCGTTGGAGGCCGGCGTCCACGTGCTGTCGGAGAAGCCGATGGCGCTGGACGCGGTGTCGGCCCGGCAGATGGTCGATGCGGCCAAGGCCAGCGGCCGGATCCTCGACGTGTCGTTCAACCACCGCCGCAAGGCGGAGGTGACCGCGGTGAAGGATCTGATCGACCGCGGCCTGTTGGGGCGGATCTACTACGCCAAGGCCGGTTGGATGCGGCACTCCGGCATTCCCGGTCTGGGCAGCTGGTTCACCCGCAAGGCGACCGCCGGTGGCGGTCCGATGATGGACATCGGCGTGCACATGCTGGACATGGCGCTGCACCTGATGGGGGAGCCGTCTGTGCAGAGCGTGTCGGCGGCCACCTACGCCGAGTTCGGCCCGCGGGGCCGGGGTGGAGCGGCCTGGGGTGTGACGCCGAAGACCGGCGGCGACGGAACCACCGCCTTCGAGGTCGAGGACCTGGCCACCGCGTTCGTCCGGATGAGCGGCGGCGCGACCCTGCTGTTGGAGAGCAGCTGGGCCCAGGGCATCGGCCACGACGACATGTACGTCACGCTCTACGGCACCGAGGGCGGCGCGGAGATCAGCTGGAACCGGCCCGGTCCGCAGGTGCGGGCCTGGACCCAGGTGCAGGGCATCGACGCGGCGCTCGAGCCGCGTATCGGCCGCAACGGCGGCCATACCGAGGCGATCGCCGACTTCGTCGCGGCGGTCCGGGCCGGCGACCACACCGTCCGGCAGGGCGAGGAGGCGCTCACCCGGGCGTTGATCGTCGACGCGGCCTACCGGTCCGCCGGGGACGGCGCAGAGATCCGGTTGGAGCCGGTGCCGGCCGTCGGGTCGAGCAACGAGGCGGTCACCGGATCGCTGGGCTGAGCCGCAGCTGACCGCCGGTGGGCGTCCTGACCCGGATGCGGGAGGTCCACCGGCGGCGGCGCTCCCTAGACTGGGTCCCGGTCAGGCCGACGTAACCCGCCCCGGCGGAGTGAGGAGCACATCCCGGCGATGAAGGCACTGCTGCTGGAGAACATCCACCCCGACGCCCGCCGGTTGCTCAGCCAGCGCGGCTTCGAAGTCGAGATCCGCAAGGGCGCCCTGGACGGCGACGAACTCGCCAACGCCGTCGCCGACGTGGAGTTGCTCGGCATCCGCTCCAAGACCCATGTCACCGCCGAGATCCTCCAGCGGGCACCGAAGCTGCTGGCGGTGGGTGCCTTCTGCATCGGCACCAACCAGATCGATTTGGCCGCTGCGGCCGCCCGCGGCGTCGCCGTCTTCAACGCCCCGTTCTCCAACACGCGCAGCGTGGTCGAACTCGCCATCGCCGAGATCATCGCGATGGCCCGGCACCTGACCGACAAGAACGCCGCCCTGCACAACGGGGTCTGGGACAAGTCGGCCAAGGGGTCCCACGAGATCCGCGGCCGCACGCTCGGCATCGTCGGCTACGGCAACATCGGCAGTCAGCTGTCGGTGGTCGCCGAGGCGCTGGGCCTGCAGGTCTACTTCTACGACATCGCCGACAAGCTGGCCCTCGGCAACGCCCGCCGCTGCAGCTCCCTGGAGGAGCTGCTGGAGACCTGCGAGACGATCAGCCTGCATGTCGACGGCCGGGCGGGCAACGCCGGGCTGTTCGGCGCCGAGCAGTTCGCCCGGATGCGGCCGCGCAGCCTCTTCCTCAACCTGTGCCGCGGCATGGTCGTCGATCATCAGGCCCTGCGTGAGGCGCTGCTCAGCGGCCACGTGGCCGGCGCCGCGGTCGACGTCTTCCCCGAGGAGCCCAAGACCGCCGGTGATCCGTTCGTCTCCTGCCTGCAGGGCCTGTCGAACGTCATCCTCACCCCGCACGTCGGCGGCTCCACCGAGGAGGCCCAGCTCGACATCGGTCAGTACGTCGCCGGCAAGCTCGGCGACTACGTCACCCAGGCCAACACCACCATGTCGGTGAACCTGCCGCAGGTGCAGGTGGCCGACCGCAGCACCCGGGCCCGGATCCTGCATGTGCACCAGAACGTGCCCGGCGTGCTGGCCACGGCGAACGGCATCCTGGCCGACTACGGCGCCAACATCGAGGGCCAGACGCTGAGCACCCGGGGCGGCCTGGGCGTGGTGGTCACCGACGTCGGTTCGGACCTGTCGCCGGAACTGGTGGACAAGCTGCGGGCTCTGCCGGAGACGGTTTCGCTGCGCGTCCTGGACTCCGCGGGGGCCTGAGCGCGGCCGGGGCCCGTGGCGCCGATCAGCGGGCCCACTCCTCGTTGTCCTGCCGTCGTTCGTGCAGCAGCAGGGTGATGACGACCGCGACGATCACGCCGAGCACGGTCTCCGGGGGCGGTCGCGGACCAGGTCCAGCACCGGCAGCGGATGGCCGAGCTGCACCATCAACAGCCGGGCGGCCAGCCGTGCGGTGAGGTAGCTGACGGCGACGGCGAGTCCGGCCCCGGCAGCCGTGAGGCCGAACGCGACCGGCACCCTGGACCAGGTGGGCCAGCCGGCCGCGCACCGGCTCAGCCACCACCACGCCCGCCGCTGCCGGTCACCACTCGGCCAGCGACCCGTCGGTGTGCCGCCAGACCGGGTTGTGCCAGTCGTGGCCCTTCTCGGCCGCCTTCTTCACCGCGGCCTCGTCGATCTCGATGCCCAGACCGGGGGCGGTCGGCCGGTTCACCGAGCTGTCACTGAAGGAGAACACCGCCGGGTCGACCAGGTAGTCCAGCAGGTCGGAGCCGGCGTTGTAGTGGATGCCGAGGCTGGTCTCCTGGATGATCGCGTTCGGGCTGGCGAAGTCCACCTGCAGGCAGGCGGCGAACGCGATCGGGCCGAGCGGGCAGTGCGGAGCCAGCGCCACCCCGTAGGTCTCGGCCGCGGCGGCGATCCGCCGGCACTCGGAGATGCCGCCGGCGTGGGACAGGTCCGGCTGGGCGACCGCGATACCGGTGCGGAGCACCTCTCGGTAGTCCCAGCGGGAGTAGAGCCGTTCCCCGGTGGCGATCGGGATCGAGGTCCCCCGGGTGACATGCTCCAGATCGATCGACAGTTCCGGCACCACCGGTTCCTCCACGAAGAACGGGTGCAGCGGTTCCAGCACCCGGCAGGCCTGCCGGGCCACGGCGGGGGAGAACCGGCCGTGGAAGTCGATGGCGATGTCGACCCGGTCGCCGACGGCGGCGCGAACGGCTTCCACCCGGGCCACCAGGTCGGCCAGTTCCGCGCGGGACTCCAGCGCCCGCATCACGCCGCCGCCGTTCATCTTGACCGCGTCGAAGCCCTGTTCGACCCGCTGTCGGGCGTGCTCGGCCAGATGCTGCGGGTCGTCGCCGCCGATCCAGGAGTACACCCGCATCCGGTCCCGGACCGGACCTCCGAGCAGTTCGTGCACCGGCAGGCCGAGCGCCTTGCCCTTGATGTCCCACAGCGCCTGGTCGATGCCGGCGACCGCGCTGGACAGCACCGCGCCGCCGCGGTAGAAGCCGCCCTTGGTGAGGGTCTGCCAGTGCTCCTCGACCGGCCGGGGATCCCTGCCGATCAGCGGGCCGGACATCTCCTGCACGGCAGCGGCGACCGTGGCCGCCCTGCCCTCCACGATCGGCTCACCCCAGCCGGTGATGCCCTCATCGGTACGGACGGCCACGAACAGCCAGCGGGGCTCGACCAGGTAGGTCTCCAGCGCGGTGATCTTCACAGCCCCCACTGTCTCAGATCACCGCCGGCACGGGCGGACCGGTCAGCAGTCGTCGTCGGACCCGGTCAGCCGGCCCAACAGGTCGTCGTGCAACCGTCCGTTGGAGGCGTAGGCACCGCGGCCGTTCGGTCCGGGAGCGCCGTCCAGGTCGGTGAACCGGCCGCCGGCCTCGGTCACGATCACCGAGCAGGCGGCCATGTCGTGCAGTTCCAGGTCAGGCTCGCAGGCCAGGTCGACCGCACCCTCGGCCACCAGCATGTAGGACCAGAAGTCGCCGAAGGCGCGGGTGCGCCACGCGTCCCGCAGCAGGTCGACGAAACCCTGCCCCAGGCCGGAGGCGATCCAGCCGTCCAGCGAGGAGTAGCTGAGTGAGGCGTCGGAGATCCTGGCGACATCGGAGACATGGATCGGGGTGGCCGACATCAGCGACCGGCCGGTGTAGGCGCCGCCGCCCTTGGCCGCCCACCAGCGCCGGCCCAGCGCCGGCGCGCTGACCACGCCGACGACCGGTTCGTCCCCGATCATCAGGGAGATGAGCGTGGCCCACACGGGTACGCCGCGGACGTAGTTCTTGGTGCCGTCGATCGGATCGATGACCCACCGCCGCGGTCCCCAGCCGGTGTCGGGCATCTCCTCGCCGTGCACCGCGTCCCGGGGACGGGCCCGGCCCAGCGTCCGTCGCAACGCCTGCTCCACCGAGGTGTCGGCGTCGGTCACCGGGGTGAGGTCCGGCTTCGCGGTGACGTGCAGGTCGAGCGCCTTGAAACGGCTCATCGTGATCGAGTCGGCGTCGTCGGCGAGCAGGTGGCTCAGCCGGAGGTCGTCGGTCAGTGATCCGTTCGCAGCAGCGGGCATAGCGGTGAGGTTACTGGCCGGAGCTGATCATCCGGCGGAAGGACGCCAGCCGTACCGGGGACAGGTCGCCGCGGGCGACGGCGGCGTCCAGACCGCAGTCGGTCGCGCCGTCGGTGTGCGGGCAACCGCGGGGACAGTCGATGACGAAACGATCCAGGTCGTCGAACGCGGCGATGATGCGGTCGGGGGAGACGTGGCTGAGGCCGAAGGACCGCACCCCGGGGGTGTCGATCACCCAGCCGGGATCCGCGTCGGCATCCCCGGTCGCCGGCAGCCGCAGCGCGTAGGCAGCGGTGGAGGTGTGCCGGCCGCGGCCGGTCACCTCGTTCACCGATCCGGTGGTGCGGTGCGCGTCGGGGATGAGGGCGTTCACCAGGGTGGACTTGCCGACGCCGGAGTGGCCGACGAAGACACTGCGGCGGCCCGCCAGCCGGCGGCGCAACGAGGCCAGCTCGGCACCGGGCCGGGTCACCTCGATCGGCACGTCCAGCGGCCCGTACCGCTGCACCAGATCGTCGGCCGGGGCGAGATCGGCCTTGGTCAGGCAGAGCAGCGGATCCAGGCCGGCGTCGTAGCCGGCGACCAGACAGCGGTCGATCATCCCGGTCCGGGGCGGTGGGTCGGCCAGGGCGGTGACGATGACCAACTGGTCGGCGTTGGCGACGATGGGCCGCTCGTAGGGGTCGTCGTCGTCGGCGGTCCGCCGCAGCACCGAGCGACGGTCGACGATCTCGACGATCCGTGCCAGGGTGCCTTCGGCGCCGGAGGTGTCACCGACCAGCCGGGCCCGGTCGCCGACGATGACTCCGGTGCGGCCGAGGCGGCGGGCCTTGGTGGCGAGCACCTCGCGGTCCTGCACCAGACAGGTGTAGCGGCCGCGGTCGATGGTGATCACCATCCCGGTCTCGGCCTCGGAGTAGTCGGGGGTGATCTTGGTCCGCGGCCGGGTCCGGCGCTTCGGTCGCTCGAACCGGGCGTGCTCGTCCTCGCCGACCCCGCGCGGGCTCACGCCCGTCCGGCCTCCTGCTCGGCCCGGACACTGTCGGCCAGCATCGTGGTCCACAGGTCCACGAAGCCCGGCATCGTCTTGCTGACGCAGCCCACGTCGTCCAGTTCGATGTCGTCGATGACCAGGCCCAACAGCGCCCCGGCGGTCACCATCCGGTGGTCGGCGTAGCTGAGCCAGCGATTGCTGCGCAACAGTCGAGGATGGATCACCAGCCCGTCGTCGGTCTGCCGGACATGGGCGCCGACACCGTCGAGGTCCTGCTCGAGGGCGGCGAGCCGGTCCGTCTCGTGGCCGCGGATGTGGGCCACACCGTGAATGTGGGTGGCCTTGTCGGCCAGCGCACCCAGCACCGCGACGACCGGGGTGAGCTCGGAGGCGTCGCGCAGGTCGATGTCGATGCCTTCGAGGGTGTCGGTGCCCTCCACGGTCAGCCGGTCGTCGTCCAGGTGCACGTCGGCACCGAACAGCGCCAGCACGTCGGTGATCGCCGCGCCGGGCTGGTTGGACACCCGGGGCCAGCGGGGCACGGTGATCCGGCCGCCGGTGACCGCGGCCGCGGCCAGGAACGGGGCGGCGTTGGCCAGGTCGGGTTCGATCACGAAGTCGCCGCCGGTGATCGTGCCGGGGGAGACCACCCAGTGATCGGGTTCCGGCTCGTCGATCTGCACACCGCGGTCGCGCAGCATCTGCACGGTCATGTCGATGTTCGGCCGGCTCGGAACCGGCGACGGACCCTTGTGGCGCAGGTCCAGGCCGCCGGCGAACCGGGCCCCGGCCAGCAGCAGTCCGGAGACGAACTGGCTGGAGGCGCCGGAGTCGATGACGACGGCGCCGCCGGGCAGGTCGGAACGGCCGGTGATGGTGACCGGCAGACCCTGCTCGTCGCGTTCGACGCCTGCCCCTGCGCCGGCCAGCCCGTCCAACAGCCCGGCCATCGGCCGGACCCGGGCCTCCGGGTCGCCGTCGAAGCGAGTCCGGCCGGAGGCCAGCGCGGCCAGCGGCGGGACGAACCGCATCACCGTCCCGGCCAGCCCGCAGTCGATCCGGTCGGCCGGGGTGAACTCGGCCGGCGGGGTGACCTCCCACCGGTCGCCGTTCTCGGTGATCGCCACGCCGAGCGCGCGCAGGGCGTCGCGCATCAGCCGGGTGTCCCGGGCGTCGAGGCCGCCGGTGATCACCGACGGGCCGTCGGCCAACGCGGCCAGAACCAACGCGCGGTTGGTCTCCGACTTCGATCCCGGGATGTCGACGGTCGCGTTGACGGGGACCTGCGCCAGCGGCGCGGTCCAGGGCTGCAGCTTCGACATCGCGGCGGTCAGTTCTGACCCAGTTCGATGTGCTCACCGAGGGAGGAACGGACCTCGCCGGCGGTCTTGCGGACGCTCCTGCCCGCGTCTCCGGCCGCCGCCAGGGCACGCTTCTGCACCTTGCCGGCCGACTTGTTGGCCTGCTCCAGTGAGTGCGAGAGGTTCTTGCGCGCCTTCGCGCTGCTCCGCCGGGCCTGCTTGCCGGTCTTCTTCGCCTGCTTGCGGGCCTGCTTGGTTGCCTCGGCAGCCCGCTTGGCCGCCTGCTTGCGGGCCTTGCGGCCCTCGGTGACGACATCCTCGACCACATCACCGACCAGCGCCAGCCCGCTGCCCAGCGCGGCGGTGGCGACCTCGGACCGGTGGCTGTTGTGCTTCAGGGCCTTCTTGGCGGTCTTGCGCGCCCTGCGTCCCCGCTTGGCCACCAGTTCGCGGCCCTCGTGGGCGCGCCAGCCCAGACCCGGCCGGCCCTCGGTGTCCCGGGCGGCGATGATGACGCCGCCCAGCAGGCTGACGTTCTTGACGAACTGGTGGCGGTCGTGGGCCTTCTGCTGCGGATCGTCGCGGGTCCAGAACGGGTGGCGGGCCAGCGTGCTCGGAATCATCGACAGGGCCAGCAGGCCGGCGCCGAGGCGACGGCCCTTGCCGGTCGCCATGGCCAGGCCTCCGGCGACCTGCACCGCCCCGTTGACGCGGACCAGGGTGGCGGTGTCCTCGGGCACGAAGCCGCCGACCTCGGCCGGCGCGTACCGCTTGATCGCGGGCACCAGTCGGTCGGCGACCGGCTGCGCGTCCGCCACGAACTCCTCGGGGTTGCGGATCGCCCGGATGCCGCTGAGCACGAAGTAGCTGGACAGCATGGTTCGGCCGATGGCGCGCACAAGAGTCATGACTCATTCCTAACACAACGGCCCGACAGCCGAACGGTGTCATCGGGCGGCTTCTCCGCGGAGGTCTCGCGCCGGGTCGCACCGACCGGCGGACCGGCGGTGTGGGTGACTACGGTGAACCCATGTGCGGCAGGTACGCATCCTCGGCCACTCCCCAGGAACTGGCCGAGGAGTTCGAGGTGGACGAGATCCTGGGTGAACTGCCCGGGCCCGATTACAACGTCGCCCCGACCGTCGCCGTGCCCGCCGTGCTGGAGCGCCGGTCCAAGGAGTCCGGGCAGGTGCGCCGCCGGCTCGGCGCGCTGACCTGGGGGCTGGTGCCGTCCTGGGCGAAGGGCCGCGGCACCGGCGCGAAGATGATCAATGCCCGCTACGAGACGGTCGCGGTCAAGCCGTCGTTCAAGCGCGCCTGCGCCGCCCGCCGCTGTCTGCTCCCCGCGGACGGCTACTACGAGTGGTACCAGCCGGACCCTCCGCAGCGGGTCGCCGGACGGATCCGCAAGCAGCCGTTCTTCATCCACCGCAGCGACGGCGGCCGGCTGGCGATGGCGGGGCTGTACGAGTACTGGCGCGACCCGGCCAAGGACCCCGACGACGAGACCGCCTGGCTGCGGACCTGCGCGGTCATCACGACCACCGCCACCGACGCGGTCGGCCACATCCACGACCGGATGCCGATGGTCGTCGGACCACAGCAGTGGGACGCCTGGCTCGACCCGGAGCTGACCGATCCGGAGGCTGCCCGCCGGCTGTTGAGCGTCACCGAACCCGACCTGCTGGAGGCCTACGCGGTCTCCACCCTGGTCAGCAACGTGAAGAACAACGGTCCCGAGCTGCTCCAACCCCTGGCCACCGAACCCGACGCGCCCCTGTTCTGAGGACGTGCTGATGACACCGGTTCCGACGGCCGCCGAGCAGATCGACGTCGACACTCCCGAGGGTCCGGGACGGTTCCAGCTGGCCGCCGCCGGGCGGCACCCGCGCGCCCTGCTGGTGCTCGGTCACGGCGCCGGCGGCGGCGTCGACGCCCTGGACCTGTCCGTGCTCGCCGCTCGGCTGCCGGCCGCGGGGATCGCCGTGGCCCGCTTCGAGCAGCCGTGGCGACTGGCCGGCCGCAAGGTCGCCACTCCACCGCCGCGGCTCGACCTGGCCTGGACCGCCGCCCTGCCGGCGCTGCTGGACCGGTTCACCGACGCGACGACCGTGGTCACCGGCGGTCGCAGCGCCGGCGCCCGCGTCGCCTGCCGGACCGCGGTCGGCGACCCGAGGGTGGCCGGCATCGTCTGCTGCGCATTCCCGCTGCACCCGCCCGGCCGGCCCGACCGCAGCCGGTCGGCGGAACTGCTGGCACCCGCGGTGCCCCGGTTGGTGGTGCAGGGACAGCGGGACCCGTTCGGCGGCCCGGACGAGATCCGTGCCGTGCTGGGGGCGCGGGACTGCGTCGCCGTGGTCCCGGTCGCCGGGGCCGATCACTCGATGCGGACACCGAAGAACGGTCCGTTGACGGCCGCCGACGTTCGCGACCTGATCGCCCGGTCGGTGCTCGACTTCGTCACCGAACGGGCCGACAACGCCCACCGGGAGCGCTGACCGCACTCACCCGCCCGACTCACCGGGTGCAGCTCATCGGCCCGGCTCATCGGCCCGGCTCATCGGCTCAGGGTCGGTCCGCGGAGAGGTGGTAGGCCGGGCGCGACAACTCCGGCACGACCAGCACCCGCGGGTCCGGGCCGACGATCTGCTCCGCTGCGGCCAGGGCCTGGGCCACGTCCGACGTCGGTACCGCACCCATGCCGCGGGCGTACTCGGGTGCGGCGGCCCCGGCGATGAAGACCTGTGCCGCGCGGTCGGCCGCGATCTGGCCCATGTAGGCCATCGAGAACGCGTGGAACGGGTGGTAGGCGATGCCGTCGCGATAGGCCTGCACCCAGTCGGTCCGGGTCGCGTACGCCTCCTCCAGGCCGGCCAGCTCCCCGGCCGGGTCGGGCTGCTGCAGAGCGTCGTACACCGCAACGGTGGCCGGGAACTCGTCGGCGTTGAACCAGCCGTCACAGATCGACGTGGCGATCACCACCGGGCGGTCCCGCAGGGCCGCCGCGGCCCGGCTGACCGAGGAGCCGATCGCCTGCATGAGCAGGATCGGGTTGGAGCCCATGCCCGCGCCGTAGTGAAAGTTGCGCGGCATGCCGACCACCAGCACGTCGGCCGGTCCGCCGTCGAGCCGGACCTGGGTGCGCTGCCGCGCCGTCGGCCACGTCGCCTGCTCCACGGCGGACACCGCACCGGCGGCCACTGCGAGCTGGCGGGACCGGCCGTCGAGCACGGCGTCGACGCTGAAGAACGGCCGGGGCATGGCCGCCTCCATCGCCCGGCCGATGGCGGTGAGCTGATGGCGGAAACGGCTGTCGGTGCCGGCCGGGACGAAGTCCGGACGGTGCATGGTCGCTGGGCAGTGATGGGCCCGGATCGAGCGCCAGGTCGTCAGCCCCGTCGCGGGCATCTTGTAGCCGCCGGAGAATCCGCCGTACGGATTCCCGGCGGTGTGGCCGAGCAGCACGGTCAGATCGGTGTCGACCAGGAGGCGGTTCATCTGCACCGGATCCCCGTGCCGGGATCGTCCGACCTCGACGATGCCGGCGGGATCCTCCGCGTCGTGATTGACGATGTGGACCGGGTCGATGCGCTCCAGCGTCTCCGGACCGAGCAACTCGGCCAGTTCCGCCTGGGAGTTCTTGCGGTGCAGGCCGACCGCGCAGACCACCCTGACATCGGCGGCCCGCACGCCGGCCCGTTCCAGTTCGTCCAGGACGAGCGGTACCGCGATCCGGCGGTGCGCGGTCTCCTGGGTGCCGCCCTTGACCCGGTCGGGGACGGCGATGGTCACCGTCGATCCGGCGGAGACCGACTGGTGCAGGGGTGCGGAGCCGACGGGCGAGCGCAGGGCGTCGCGGGTGGCGGCGACCGGATCGGGCAGCGGCTCCGGCTCCCGGTGTGCATGGCCGGACCGGACCACGATCGCGTCGTCGGGCAGCAGGGCATCGATGTGACCGTCGCCGTACTCGAGTCGGACGCTGGTCACCGCTCCACCGCTGTCATGGCCGCATCCTGCCGTGATCGCCGACGGGCGTCCAACCGCCGGTGATCCTGATCATGGGGACACCCGCCCGCGGCGGTAGAGATCGATCACCGCTGCGGTGTCGCGATCACCGAGCCCGTCGGCGACCGCCCGATCGGTGATCCCGGCCACCAGATCGGCCATCGGTGCGCCGCCGCCGAGATCGGCGGCCAGTTCGCTGCCGAGCCGGATGTCCTTGTTCAACAGGGTGATCGAGAAGGTCGGGTGATAGTCGCCGGCGGCGATCTTGGCCGCGGTGCTGGCGAACAGCGGCGACACCGTGGCCGCACCGGAGTCGGTGATGATCTCGGCGAACCGGCCCAGGTCGATGCCGGCCCTCTCGGCCAACGCCATCACCTCGGCCGTCACGGTGTTGATCGCACCGAACATGAGATTGTTGAGCAGCTTGAGGGTGGAGCCGGCGCCGACGTCGCCGACCCGCTCGACGGCGCGCGCGATGGTCCCGACCGTGACCGCTGCCAGCCCGGCGACGTCCCGGGCCGATCCGCCCGCGATCAGGGTCCAGCCGCCACAGCGCTCGGGCCGTCCGAGGATGGGGGCGTCCAGGTAGCGTCCGTCCCGCTGCCGGACCCGCACGGCGACCTCGCGCGCCGTGCCAGGATCGATGGTGGACAGGTCGGCGATCAGCCGGCCCGCGACCTGGCCGCCGAGTTCGTCGACCAGCGACCGGACCACCTGCGGTGTGGGCAGCGACAGCAGAACGACCGAGGCGCCCCGCACGGCGTCGCTCGCCCGCTGGGTGACCACGACCCCGGCTGCGGCAGCCCGGTCCCGCGCCGCGCCGCTCGGGTCGTAGCCGAAGACCTGATGATCAGCGGCGAGCCGCGCCGCCGCCCGGCCGCCCATCGCCCCCAGTCCCAGCACGGCAATGGCCGCTGTCGTCGATGTCACCCGTCATCTCTACCCCACCCCGGCCCGACCACCGCACGCCGCGCCCGAACGACTCCCTGGACCGGCGCGGTCCGCCTCGGCGAGGCTGGCGCGCCCAAGGCCGACTCGGCCGGCGCGGACGCAGACCTTCAACCGCGCGGTGTCCACGGTGAACGGCGGTGTCCACAGTGAGGTCTTGGGGCGGAGGAGTTGTCCACAGCTGTGGTGAGCGAACGAGGTGGGTCGGTTCGGTGGCTTAAAATGAACACATGTGCGAATCGACGGAGGTGCTCATGGAGCTCGATGAGCGGAGCACCATTGGCCAGGTTCGAAGCTGCCTGCAGGCTGTGCGGCGTGAAGAGGCCGAGGTGCTGCAGTTGGCGGCGCACTGGGCCGACCTGCACGCGCCGGATCCGCGAACGAGTGGCATGCGCGCCGAGCGGTCGACCCGCTTCGGCGGTGACGGGACGCCCGAGGTCGGGGAGTTCGCGCCAGCAGAGCTGGGACCGGAGGTCGGCCTGAGCCTGTACCAGTCGCAGGCGCTGATCGCCGACGCTCTTGACCTTCGGCACCGGCTGCCGCGCGTCTGGGCCCGGGTGCTGGACCTGCGTGTCGAGGTGTGGCGAGCCCGACTGGTCGCCCGCCGTACCCGCGAACTCTCCGTGGTGGCCGCCGAGCAGGTCGACCGCACGCTGGCCGCAGCGCTGGAGACAGTGCCGTGGGGCCGGTTCACCGAGCTGCTCGCTGCCGAGATTCTGCGGGCCGACCCCCGCCGCGCGCAGCGGCTGGCCGAGCTGGCGGCGCGTTCGCGGTTCGTCTGCACCGGCCCGTCCACCGAGCACGGCATCAAGGGGCTGTACGCGCGAATGGACGCACCCGATGCCATCTGGCTGGACGGCATGATCAACCGTCTCGCCGACATCCTTGCCGCCGCTCTGCGGCCGATCCCCGGCGTGCCGGCCCGGAACGCGCGGACCCGGGACGAGTGGCGGGCGGTTGCGCTCGGGCTGCTGGCGCGGCCACTGCTGGCCGCCCGGATCCTCATCGACCATGAGCAGCCGGCTCTGCTCCAGGAGGCCGGCGGCTGCGACGAAGGCCGGGCCCCGCAGGTGCCCGACCCGGCCGGCCCGGAGCTATCGGCGCGTCCGGAACTCCTGGCGGAGCCGACCGCTGCCTGCGGCGGGGGACCGGCCCCGCACGCACCCGACTCGGCGCACCCGGCTCGGCAGTCGGCGGGCGGAGCCGGGCGGGAGCGCGCGCTGCGCCGCCTGCTTCGCGGTCTGCCTCCCGAACGGCTTGCCTCGCCGGCGGTCCTCTACCTGCACATCGCCGCTGAGGCGGTCACCGGGTCGGATGCGGGCGGGAGCGCGGGAGTGGCACGAGTCGAGGGAGTCGGGCCGACCCTGCTCGGACAGGTCCGGGACTGGCTCGGTCCCGGTTGTCGGGTGCGGCTGCAGCCCGTGCTCGATCCGGCCGCCATGGCCGCGGTGGACGGTTACGAGATCCCGCCGCGGATGCGCGAGGCGCTGTTCGCACGGACTCCGGCCAGTGTCTTTCCCTACGCGACCAACCGCAGCCGCCGGATGGACCTCGACCACACCGTCTCCTGGGTGGCTGGGCCGGCCGGGCAGACCGGTTTGCACAATCTCGGGCCACTCGGTCGGGCCGAGCACCGGTTCAAGACCCACGGCCGACTCGGCGTCCGGCAGCCGATACCCAATGTCTACATCTGGCGGACCAGGTTCGGTCGGACGCTGGTCACCGACAGTGCAGGCACCCATGATCTCGGCATCGGGGAGGCGGCCGACACCGTCTGGCGGATCGCTCGGGCGAGCGGACCCACCGGGGCGGACAGGCCCACCGCACGGGACGATTCGCCGGTGGAACGCGCGGTAGCCGGGCACTGCGATCGTCGGGCACCCGCGGTGTCGCCCTCGGGCTGATGGCCACGCCGCCACGGATCGGAACTGCCGGGAGGCGGGAATACCACCGATGCCGCGCTGTTTCATCCAGTGATGTCCACTCTCACCCAGCATTCCCTCGGGACCGGCCGCATCGGCGGGGGTCCGGGCCCCCGGCTGTCCCCGGTACGCTCGTACCTGATGACGATTCCTGCTGGATCACCGAATTCCGACCGCCGCGCGCCGGCGGAGACCGACCACGCCCCGGGGTTGCCCGAGGAGCAGGTCCGCGAAGCTGAGACGGTCGACGCCGCCACCGAGACCGACGCCGAGCGCCGGCAGCGGTTCGAGGCCGACGCCCTCGAGTTCATCGACCAGCTGTACGCGGCCGCCATGCGGATGACGCGGAATCCGGCCGATGCCGAAGACCTGGTCCAGGAGACCTACACCAAGGCGTACTCGTCGTTCCACCAGTTCACGCCCGGCACGAACCTGAAGGCCTGGCTGTACCGGATCCTGACCAACACCTACATCAACAACTATCGCAAGCGTCAGCGGCAGCCACAGCTGTCCGACAGCGCCGACGTGGAGGACTGGCAGTTCGCCCGCGCGGAGTCACACACCTCGAGCGGGCTCAAGTCGGCCGAGATGGTGGCCCTGGAGAACCTGCCCGACTCCGACGTCAAGAACGCCCTCTCCGAGCTCGCCCCCGATTTCCGGCTCGCCGTCTACCTGGCCGACGTCGAGGGATTCGCCTACAAGGAGATCGCCGAGATCATGGGCACGCCCATCGGCACCGTGATGTCCCGGCTCAACCGCGGCCGCAAGCAGTTGCGCAACCTTCTGCACGACTACGCCCTGGAGCGCGGTCTCCTGCACGACACGGAGAAGCATCAAGAGGAGGCCCGAGCATGAGCGGGTTCAGTGACGAACACGCCGACGACGAATGTCAGGACGAGTGCGCCCGGGCGGTCTCCCGGCTCTACGAGTTCCTCGACAAGGAACTCCAGACCGCCGACGCCGACGAGATCCGCGAGCACCTGGCCGCCTGCGAACCCTGCCTGGACACCTTCGAGGCCGAACAGGCGATGCGGAAGTTGATCAAGCGCGGCTGCAGCGGTGACCTGGCCCCGGAGCACCTGCGCGCCAAGGTCGTTGCCGTGATCTCCACCAGCACCACCGTGGAGATCCGCGAGGTCTGACCTGCCAGGATGGCCGGGTGATCACCGTCCCGGACCGCCTGGCCGTCGCCACCATCGGCCGCGAGGGCGAGACCGGACGGGCCTGGGTCGAGGAGCTGCCGGCCCTGGCCGACCGCCTGCGGCGGCGCTGGCACTGCACCCGGACCGGACCGCCGAGTCACGGCGGGGTCGCCATGATCATGCCGGTCGACTCCCCGCACGGTCCGGCGGTGATCAAGATCTCCTTCCGACATCCCGGCAACCGAGGCGAGGCCGACGCCCTGCGGCTGTGGCACGGTGACGGAGCGGTCCGGCTCCACGCCGATGCGCCGGAGGACTACGCGATGCTGCTGGAGCGGGTCGACACCCGCACCCTCGACCTGCCGGTGGACCAGGCCCTGGTCGTCGGTGGGGAACTGTCCGCCCGGCTCGCCGTCGCTGCCCCTGCCGACGTGCCGAGGCTGGCCGACCAGTGCGGGCCCTGGGAGGACCAGCTCCGCGACCAGGATCGACGATGTGGACATCCGCTCGCCGGCCGGGTCGTCGATGCGGCGATCGAAACCATCCGTGGTCTTGCCGGCGACGGCACCGACACCATGCTGCACGGCGACCTGCACGCCGGAAACATCCTGGCCTCCTCCCGCGGCTGGCTGGCCATCGACCCGAAGGGCCTGACCGGCAACGCGGCATTCGATGCCATGACCATGATCATCTATCGCCAGGGCGAAGACACCGCACAGACCGACCTGGCTGCCGAGACGCTGCGGCGGCTGGCAATCTTCTGTACGGCTGCCGGCCTGGACCACGAACTCGCCCGGCGCTGTGTGCAGGCGCGGATGACCAGTGCGGCGCTGTGGGAACTGCTGCACGGCGACCTCGACCCGGCCGGGCACGGCCCGGGCCGGATCGCCGCCGAGCTGGCGACCGCTCTGCTGCCGTGACGATCTGGTTGGATCGGCGCCGGGTGCGTCGCTATCGGATCGAGCTGTGGGACGACCCGACAGACAGCGAGCGGGAGACCGGATCACTCCGATCTCCCGCTCGATGATTGCCTCGGTTCAGGCATTGGGGCGCTTGCCGTGGTTGGCGCCCTTCTTCCGGCGTGCGCGGCGCTTCCGTCCGGTCTTGCCCATCGATGTCACCTCGGTTCTGTCTTGCGGTCTGGCCGACACGCCATTCTGCCATGCGGCCGGTCCCGCCCCGAATCCGTCCGACGCCGGTCCGGGAGCGACCCGGCCGCGATCAGGGCTTGATCGGCTCCACCAGATCCGGCTGCACCAGACCCGGGCTGTCGGCATCGACGAAGTAGTCCTCGGTCCGGGTGATGTCGCTGCCGTTGGAGACCTTCGCCGCCCGCAGCACCACGGTCAGCAGCACCGCGACGATCACGTTCAGGACGAACGCGGTCAGACCGATGTAGACCGTCTGGCCGAACACCGGCACCGAGGCCAGGGAACTGCCGAAGTGCTTGACACTGCAGGCGGTGCAGTAGCCGTAGGCGACGATCGTGCCGTAGACCATGCCGACCGCCCACCCGGCCAGCAGCGCCCACCGGTGGAACCAGCGGGTGAACAACCCGAAGACGATCGCCGGCAGCGTCTGCAGGATCCACAGACCGCCGAGCAGCTGGAAGTTGATCGCGTTCTGCTTGTCCAGGAACAGCACGAACAGCAGCGCCCCCACCTTGGTCAGCAGCGACACGATCTTGGACACCTTCGCCTCGTGCGCCGGGGTTGCGTCGGGCTTGAAGAACTCCTTGTAGATGTTGCGGGTGAACAGGTTCGCCGCCGCGATCGACATGATCGCCGCCGGCACCAGCGCGCCGATGGCGATCGCGCCGAATGCCACCCCGGCGAACCAGCTCGGGAAGTGGTCCTCGAACAGCTGCGGGATGACCAGCTGCGGATTCGGCTTGCCGTCCAGTCCGATCGGCTTGGTGCCGGCCTTGATCGCGACGTAGCCCAGCAGGGCCAGCAGCCCCAGCAGCAGCGAGTACGCCGGCAGGATGGCGGCATTGCGCCGCCCGGTCCAGCGCGAGTTCGAACTCAACGTGGCGGTCACGCTGTGGGGGTACATGAACAGGGCCAGCGCCGATCCCAGTGCCAGCGAGGTGTAGGCCCAGCCGAGCCCGCCGCCGGGCACGAAGACACCGGTCGGCTTGGCCGGATCGGTCGCGCTGGGCGAGGCCATCTTGGCCTGGGCCGCGTCGAAGATGCCGGTCCAGCCGCCGAGCTTGATCGGCAGGTAGATCACCGCGACGATGATCACCAGGTAGATCAGCCCGTCCTTGACCACCGCGATCAGCGCGGGAGCGCGCAGGCCGGAGGAGTAGGTGTAGGCGGCCAGCACGGCGAACGCGATCAGCAGCGGGACGTCGCGGGCCAGCGCGCTGTGGCCACCGATCCCGGTGACCTCCAGCACGGCCTGGATGCCGATCAGCTGCAGCGCGATGTAGGGCATGGTCGCCAGGATGCCGGTGACGGCGACGGCGAGGCTGAGGCTCCTGGTCTGGTAGCGCCCGTGCACGATGTCGGCGGTGGTGACGTAGCCGTGGCGGTGGGCGACCGACCACATCCGGCCGAGGAAGAAGAAGATCACCGGATAGAGCACGATCGTGTACGGGACGGCGAAGAATCCCGACACCGCACCGGTGGCCCACATCGCGCGCCGGCACCGCGATGAAGGTGTAGGCGGTGTAGAGATCGCCGCCGAGCAGGAACCAGGTCACCCAGGTCCCGAACGACCTGCCGCCGAGCCCCCACTCGTGCAGGGAGTCCAGGCCCTGCCCGCCGCGTCGCCAGCGGGCGGCCCGGAAGCCGACCACCGCGACGATCACGAACAGTGCGGTGAGGATGATCAGAGCCACCCAGTTGACGTTCTGCATCAGCGGTTCCTCCGTCCGGTCGCCGGATCCCCGGGGCCGTCGGCGGTGTCGCCGGGCGGCGGGGCGGTCGGCGGGGTCAGCGAGGTGTGCTGACGGGCCCGGAACGCCCGGGCCTCCCGGCGCAGCAACAGGTAGGCCAGCCAGCAGCAGCCGGCCGCCAGGAAGACCCACAGCAGCTGGTACCAGTAGAAGAACGGGAAACCGAGGAACCGGGGGTCGACCCGGCTGTAGCTGCTACTGAGCAGCGGGACCACGATGGCGACCAGCAGGATGGCCGTGACCGCGATCTTGGTGGGGGTGACACGCCAGCGCGGGTCGCGCTCGTCGGGTTGCTCGTCGGTGCCCATGGAAGTCACAACTATCATTCAGCTGCCCGGACCGGGCGTCATTGTGGCCTCATCGCACGCTCGTGTCGGGTGTCGATGAGTCAGCTGGAAAGGTGCAGGGCATGCCGTCGATGTCGGAGGTGATCGCCGAGCACTCCAGCCTGTCCGAGGATGAGGGACAGTGGCTGCGGCTGTTGGTGGAGGAGTGGCAGCTGCTGGCCGACCTGGCCTTCTCCGATCTGGTGCTGTGGGTCCCCGAACCGGACGGCAACGTGTTCTGGGCCGCGGCCCAGGTGCGCCCGACCACCGGTCCGACCGCGCTGGTCGACGATGTCGTCGGCGACCTGATCGCCTACTCGCCCGAGCACCTGGTCTCCGAGGCGTTCCTCAGCGGCGCGATCACCCGCACCAGCCAGGGCAAGCTGCAGGCCGGCATCCCGGTGGACGTGCATGCCATCCCGGTCGGCCACGGGGGCCGGACGATTGCCGTGGTCGAGCAGCACACCAACCAGCTGGCCATCCGCACCGCCGGTGCCCTGGAACAGACCTATCTCCGGTCGGCGGCCGAACTGGCCGAGATGACCACGACCGGCGACTTCCCGACCAGCGCCCGCGGGGTGATGACCGGGCTACGGGTCGGGGACGGCTTCATCCGCACCGACGTCGACGGCGACGTCGTCTTCGCCAGCCCGAACGCGCTCAGCGCCTACCGGCGGTTGGGCCTGACCGGCGACCTGGTCGACGCCGATCTGGCCGGCCTGACCGCCGACCTGGTGCCGGTGCCGCACGAGCCGATCGAGGACTCCCTCGGTTCGGCGCTGACCGGCCGGACGGCCCGCGAGATCGAGGTGGAGGCCGGCCCCGCCCATGTGCTGATGCGGGTGGTACCGCTGCGTCCGAACGGGGGCTACACCGGCGCGATCGTGCTCTGCCGCGACGTCACCGACCTGCGCCGCAAGGAACGCGAGCTGCTCAGCAAGGAAGCCACCATCCGGGAGATCCATCACCGGGTGAAGAACAACCTGCAGACCGTGGCTGCGCTGCTGCGGATGCAGGCCCGCCGGATCGATGCGCCGCTGGCCAAGCAGGCGCTGAACGAGGCCATGTCCCGGGTGGCGTCGATCGCGATCGTGCACGAGACGCTGTCCCAGGCGTTCGACGAGATGGTCGAGTTCGACAAGGTTGCCGATCTGATCCTGAAGATGGTCGGCGACGTCGCCGCCACCGACGGCGAGGTCCGCGCCTACCGCAGGGGCAGTTTCGGAGTGGTGTCCTCCAGCGTGGCAGCCAACCTGTCCCTGGTGCTCACCGAACTCTGCCAGAACGCCGTGGAACACGGCCTGGCCAACGGGTCCGGCGAGTTGGTGGTGGAACCGACCGTCGCCAACGGGCGGCTGCGGATGGCCGTCATCGACGGCGGCAGCGGTCTGCCGGCCGGTTTCAGTATCGACGACACCCGCGGCCGGAGCCTGGGGCTGTCGATCGTGACCAGCCTGACCGACGAACTCGGTGGAACGTTCGAACTGACCAACCGTGAGGACGCCCCGGGGACGCGGGCGGTGGTGGAGATCCCGGCGCAGCGCAACGAACGCTGAGCCGGGCGGCCGCGGGCATACGTAAGCGCCGGGACCCGGTCCCGACGCTGGACGTACGACCTCTCCGGGCGGACTCAGGCGGTCTTGATCCGGGAACGGGCCGCCCGGCGCTTCAACGCGCGCCGTTCGTCCTCGCTCATGCCACCCCAGACGCCATGATCCTGGCCGGCTTCCAGAGCCCACTGCAGGCAGGCGTCGCGGACGTCGCATCGCCGGCATACCTGCTTGGCCTCTTCGATCTGCAGAAGAGCCGGGCCGGTGTTCCCGATCGGGAAGAAGAGCTCGGGGTCTTCATCCAGACAGGCGGCCTTGTGGCGCCAATCCATGGGCGTTGTCACACTCCTCACTGCGCTCGTGCCGCGATGTGCGGCCAGACATGCCAAGAGGGACAGCAGCACCGGTCGTGCCGCTCTCCCACCCAACGGACAACACTGTCAAGTATTTGACGAACACACAAGACCGTGCCGACGTTGGATCGCTCACATTGAGGCAGGTCACAGCCAGGTTCGTGCCGACTGAGAGCCACCCCTAGGGTGGGTCTGTGAAGCGAACGGACGATCCGCCTGTTACCCGCGCCGATGCGGTTCGTAACGCTCGTCCGGCACTTCGCCTCGCTGCGGCCGTGATGTGGCTGGAAGGGCTCGCCGTCCTGGCCTACGGTGTGCTGGTGCTGGTCGGGATGCACAACGTGTCTCCCGGGGTCGGCTACGGCGTGGCGGCGATGCTGGTCGCCTGGGCGCTGGCGCTCGGTCTGGTCGGCCGTGGGGTGCTGCTGGCCCGGCCGTGGGCCCGCGGCCCGGCGGCGGTGCTGCACCTGCTGCAGCTGCCCCTGGCCTGGGGTTTTCGTGCCAGCTTCGGCTGGCTGGCCGCGGCCCTGTTCGTCGCTGCGGCGGTGGTGCTGGTGTGTGTCTTCCTGCCCGCCTCCACGGCCGCGTTCACCGGCGGCCGCCGGCTGCCCGGCCAACCGCCGCAGGACTGAGAGGCGGGACCGGCTACAACTCGACCAGATCCAGCCGCCGGTCCGCGATGAACTGCTCGTCCACCCGATGGCCCAGGCCGGGACCGGTCGGCACCTGCACCACCCCGTGATCGGCCACCACCTCGGGTTCGATGATGTCGCGGGCGTAGTACTTCGCCGACGCCGACACATCTGAGGGCAGGCTGAATCCCGGCAGGCTGGAGATCGCCACATTGACCGCCCGACCGATGCCGAACTCATGCATGCCGCCGCACCAGACCGGGATCCCCGCCGCACCGGCCAGATCGTGGGCTGCCTTGGCCGGGGTCAGCCCACCCATCCTCGACACCTTGATGTTCAGCACCCGCAGCGCGCCCAGGTCGACCGCGGTGCGCAGGTCGTCCAAGGTCTCCACGCTCTCGTCCAGGCAGACGGGCGTGTCGATCCGCTGCTGCAGTCGGGCGTGGGCCAGCAGGTTCCGGGGCGCGAACGGCTGCTCGATCATGGTCAGGCCGAGACCGTCCAGCGCGGTCAGGGCGGCCAGGTGGTCGCCGTCCTCGGTGTAGACCCCATTGGCGTCCACCTGCAGGTCCAGGTCGGCGAACTCGGCCCGGACCCGGCGGACCGGCTCCACGTCCCAGCCCGGGGCGATCTTCAGCTTGACCCGCGGGTAGCCGGCGGCGACCTGCAGCCGGACCTGTTCCAGCAGATCGTCGACCGACGCCTCGATGCCGAGGGAGACACCGGCGACCACCGACGTCCGGGTGCCCCCCAGAGCCGCGGCCAGTGACAGCTGCCGGGCCTGCGCCCACAGCGTCCAGGCCGCCGCATCGACCCCGGCCTTGGCGAACTCGTTGCCGCGGATCCCGGCCCAGGCGGCCGCGGCCTGGCTCGGATGCTCCCAGTCCCGGCCGAGCAGGCGCGGCAGCAGGAAGCTGCGGGCCACCTGCCAGCAACTGTCGGTGGTCTCGGCGCAGTAGAACGGGCCGCTGGGGGAGGCGATCTCGCCCCAGCCGACCGCGCCGCTCACGTCGTGCAACTCCACCAGGATGTGCTCGAGGTGGCTCTTGCGGTGCGAGCTGGTCCGGAACTCGTGCACCAGCGGCTGGCTGACCCGGTGCAGTCGGGCGGTACGGATCCGCATCCTCGGTGATCCTCCCTAGGTTCGCTGCGGCCCGGGCCGCCGGCGCAGGATGTAGCAGGCCGACCCGCCGGTCTCCCGGCAGGACACCGCCTGGAAGTCGTCGGCGAAGAGCCGGTCGAGGACGTCGGCCACCGCATCACTGACATCCGCGGCCCGGCCGGGGTCGGTGTGTCGAAGGGTGGCGATGTCGCGGGGCAGGGCCAGCAGTACCCGGTCGCCGTCGGGCCGGGCCCGGCCCCAGTCGGCGGGGGAGAGTTCCGGTACCGGCTCCGGCGGACCCGCCGGCCCCGGCTCCCGGTCGAGATCCCAGTGCACCAGCATGCGGTCGGTCCCGGGCTCGCCGTAGAAGTCGGGCTCGAAGGCGATGCCGCGGGCACCGAGGACGTCGAGGTTGAAGTGGGCGTTGCGCGCCAGCAGCGGGTCGTAGGCCCAGCGCATCGCCGTGCTGCCCCAGCCGAGCGCGACGTCGCGCTGAGCCAGTTTCAGCCGCCGCCCCAGTCCCTGGCCCTGCAGCCCGGCCGCGACCACCGCGGACTGGGAGTAGTGGTAGGTGCGGGTGCCGTCGGTGCCCAGGAACCCGTAGGCGAACGCGACCAGCCGATCGGCGGCGTCGACGGCGCCGACCGCGGAGCCGCCGTTGGCGATCAGCCCGGCCAGCAGCCGCGGATTGATGCCGTAGCTGGGGTCGTCGTAGCCGAACACCGACCGGTACAGCGCGGCCGCCTGCCGCCGCTGTTCGGCGGTGTGCAGGGTGAGGATGTGGTACGGCGGATGTGGCACGGGCCGGTCACCGTTCGCCTTCGTGGTCCTGCTGACGGACCCGGCTGAGGAAGGTCCTGGTCCGCTGCTGCTGCGGGTCGGCGAGCACCACCGACGGCGGACCGGCCTCGACCACCACGCCGTCGTCCATGAACACGACCCGGTCGGCGACCTCACCGGCGAACGCCATCTCGTGGGTCACCACGATCATGGTCATCCCCTCGGCGGCGAGGGTGCGCATCACCGCGAGCACTTCGCCGATCAGCTCCGGGTCCAGCGCGGAGGTCGGCTCGTCGAACAGCATCAACTCCGGTCGCATCGCCAGTGCCCGGGCGATCGCGACCCGCTGCTGCTGGCCGCCGGACAGCTGGGACGGGTAGTACTTGGCGCGGTCGGCCAGACCGACCCGGTCCAGCAGTTCCATCGCCTCGGCCGCGGCCTGGTGGCGCGGCATCCGCTGCACCTGCCGCGGCGCCTCGATGACGTTCTCGATGGCGGTCTTGTGCGGGAACAGGTTGAAGCGCTGGAAGACCATGCCGATCCTGGACCGCTGCCGGGCGATCTCGCGGTCCCGCCGGACGTGCAGGCGGCCGTTGCGCTCCTCGAAGCCGATCAGTTCGCCGTCGACCCAGATCCGTCCGCCGGTCAGCGTCTCCAGTTGGTTGATCAGCCGCAGCAGGGTGGTCTTGCCCGACCCGCTGGGACCGAGCAGGCAGACGACCTCACCGCGACCGACGTCGAGGTCCACGCCCTTGAGCACCTCGTGCTGGCCGAAGGACTTGATCACGTTCAGCGCGCGGACCAGCGGCTCGCCGGCCGCGATCGCGGCGGTCAATGTGCTGCCCCCGAGTTCAGCCCGGCGGCCACCGTCCGGTCGGCGGCGGCGCGGACCGTCGAGCCGAAGCCGCGACCGAACCGGCGCTCCAGGTAGCTCTGCCCGATCATCAGGATGCTGGTGATGATCAGGTAGTACAGGATCGCGGCCATGTAGGCCGGCACGAACTGGTAGGTGCGGTTGCCGATCGCCTGGACCTGGATGAACAACTCCGCGGTCACCGATCCCATCCCGGCCAGCAACGAGGTGTCCTTCATCATGGCGATGGTCTCGTTGCCGGTCGGCGGCACGATCACCCGCATCGCCTGCGGCAGCACGATCCGCCACATCGTCCGGGCCCGGCTCATGCCCAGTGCGGCAGCCGCCTCGTACTGCCCCTTGTCGACGCTGAGAATACCGGCCCGGGCGATCTCGGACATGTACGCCGCCTCCGAGGCACCCAGCCCGATGACCGCCCCGACCAGGCCACCGAACAGCAGATTGGCGTCGAAATGGGCGAACCGCCAGCTCCCGCCGAGCCCCAGCCAGTCGATGATCTTCCAGTCGAACGGCACCCCGAGAGCGATGCCCGCGGGAAAGATCAATCCCATCGCTGCGCCCATGAACACCAGCAGCACGTACCGGGGGATGGAGCGGAAGACCCAGGCGTAGAACCAGGCCACCCCTCGCAGGATGGGATTCTGGGACAGGCGCATCACTGCCAGCACGACTCCGCCGACGATGCCGATGATCATCGTCAGCAGCGTGACCAGCAGGGTGCCGATCAGCATGCCGCGGATCACCGGGGTCTGGTTCATCACCTCGAAGACCAGCCCCCAGTCGAAGGCCGGGTTGAAGATCAGCAGGTTCAGGAACATCAACGTCAGGATGACCACGACCGCGGCGAGCAGCCAGCGGCCGTAGTGGCGGACACCGACGGCGTGGATGATCCCGGGCCGGTCCTCGCCGCTGCGCGGCCCGGCCGTCCTCGGTTCAGGGATGGCGGTCATGGGCTCAGGGCTTGGGGTTGACGGTGAAGTCGGAGATGGCCCCGCTCCGGATGCCCCACTTGGCCAACGCCTTGTCGTAGGAGCCGTCCTGCTTGACCGCCTTGAGCGCGTCGGCGAGCACCTGGGCGAACTGCAGCTCATCCTTGGGCACGACGTAGCCGTACGGGGCGGCGTCATAGACCTTGCCCAGCAGGGCGAGCTTGCCGCCGGCCTTCTTCACCGCGTACAGGCTGACGGGTGAGTCGGCCAGCATGGCGTCGGCCCGGCCGCTGACCACGGCCGCAGTCGCCTGGTCCTGTCCGTTGAAGCGCAGCACCTTGATCTTGTTGCTGCCGCACTTCTTCTGCCGGGCCGGCAGGTCCGCGGTGTCCTGGACCGTGGCCCGCTGGACCGCGACGGTCCTGCCACAGGCGTTGTCCGGGCTGACGTTCTTCGGATTGCCCTTGGTGGTCACCCACTGGGTACCGGCCCGGTAGTAGCTGATCATGTTGACCTGCTTCATCCGGTCAGCATTGATCGTGAAGGACGAGATGCCGATGTCGTACTTGCCGCTGGTGACGCCGAGGATGATCGAGTCGAAGTTGGCGTTGCGGTAGTCGGCCTTGACGCCGAGTTTGGCCGCCACCGCGTCGAACAGGTCGACGTCGGCGCCCTGGATGGTCTTGCCGTCGCCGGCGAAGAACTCGTTGGGGGCGTAGCTGGCGTCGGTGCCGACGACGATGGTCTTCGACTTCTGGATCGAGGCCGGCAGTTTGCTGAACAGGCTGGTGTCGGCACTCTCCGACGGCTGACCGGCGCCGGATGAGGCGGACGGCTGGCCGCTGAGCGAGTTCGACCCGCAGGCCGCCACCGTCAGCGTTGCGACGGCGACGAGGAGGCCGCCGAGGGTGTGCTTGATTCTCACTGGTCTTCCTTCGCGGTCCGAGATCAGTCGTCCGACAGCCGGCGGGCTCCGGCCGACGGGACGCCGAGGAAATGGCTGGGCGGGCCGAAGCCGGCGTCGGCGAACCGGGCGGCGATGCGGTCGAAGACGGCCTCACCGGTGCCCTCGGGCACCAGCGCGATGATGCAGCCGCCGAAGCCGCCGCCGGTCATCCGGGCTCCGAGCGCCCCGCCCTCGCGGGCGGTCTGCACGGCCAGGTCCACCGTCGGGACGGTGATCTCGAAGTCGTCGCGCATCGAGGTGTGGGACGCATCCAGCAGCGGCCCGAGTTCGGCGAAACGGTCCGGCAGCGGGCGGGACCCGTCGGCGAGCACGTCCCTGGCCTGCAGCACCCGCTGGTTCTCGGTGAGAACGTGGCGGACCCGGCGCCGCATCACCTCGTCCGGCAACGCGGCCAGGGCGGCGTCGACGTCCTCGACGTCGCGCAGCGCGGCGACGTCGAGCAGCGCGGCGGCCTGCTCGCAGGTCCGGCGGCGGGCGGCGTACTCCCCGTCCACGTGGGCGTGCGGGGTGCGGGTGTCGACGACCAGCAGTTCCAGGCCGGCGGCCGGCAGGTCGAGCGGGACCTGGTCGTAGCTGTGGGTCCGGCAGTCCAGGAACAGCGCGTGGTCGGCGGTGCAGAGGGTCGACGCCGCCTGGTCCATCAGCCCGGTCGGCGCGCCGACGAACTCGTTCTCGCAGCGCCGGGCCAGGATGGCGCGCTCCAGCAGCGGGACATCCAACCGGTACAGATCGACCAGCGCGGTGAGGACCGAGCATTCCAGGGCCGCCGACGACGAGAGACCGGCACCGATCGGTACGGTCGAGCTGATGGCGAGTTCGGCGCCCGACACCGGATGGCCGGCCTCCCGCAGCGCCCAGATGACGCCGGCGACATAGGCCTGCCAGCCGGACATGCCGGGTCTCAGGTCCTCCGCGCCGAAGGAGACGGTCTCATCGGTGTTGGTCGAGTGGACCGTCCAGGTCTCCGCCGCCCGGGGGCTGGCCGCGACCAGGGTCTGCTGGGCCAGCGCGAACGGCATCACGAAGCCGTCGTTGTAGTCGGTGTGCTCGCCGATGAGGTTGACCCGACCCGGTGCCGCCCAGAGGCCTGCCGGCCGATGACCGAACTGCCGGGTGCTGAGCCGGAGCAGTCGCTGCGATTCCTCCACCCGTTCATCCTGTCAGAACCCGCCGCCGGCGACCGGTGTGGCGGCCCCCGGTGTCGGCGACGGTGTCGATGACCGCCGGATACACCCCGACAAACACCCGATCAATCGTCGGAGCAGAGCCAGGCCACACCGAGCTTTCTCCACGGCGTTCCGATTGACACCGGCAAAGGTCGGATGTTTACTGCAGGGACGTACTCGGAAGAAGAGGCAGATCTGTGTCAGGCGAAACGTCGTCGAGTTCCCTGTCGGCCCGGACCTACGACGTCCGGTTCCCGACCCACGTCACCCGGGCCGGCTCCGATGCGATGAACCCCGATCCGGACTATTCGGCGGCCTATCTGCGATTGGACACCGACGCCGGGTGCGGTCACGGGTTCGTCTTCACCATCGGCCGCGGCAACGACCTCCAGGTCGCCGCGATCGAGTCGGTGGTGGCCCAACTGGCCGGGACCGACCCACAGGTACTGCTTTCCGACATGGGCGAGACCTGGCGACGGCTGGTGCACGACTCCCAGCTGCGCTGGCTCGGTCCGGAGAAGGGCGTGATCCACATGGCCATCGGCGCGGTGATCAACGCGCTGTGGGACCTGAGGGCCAAACGCGCCGGCCAGCCGCTGTGGGAACACCTGGCCGGGTTGAGCACCGACGAGCTGCTGTCCCTGGTCGACTTCCGGTACCTGACCGACGCGCTGCCGCCCGACGAGGCGCTGGCCATCCTCAAGGCCGCCGAACCCGGGCGGGAGCAGCGGACCGCGGAGCTGAAACGATCGGGGTATCCGGCCTACACCACCGGGCCGGGGTGGCTCGGCTATGACGACCAGACCCTGGACCGACTCTGCCGGGAGGCGGTGGCCGACGGATTCACCCAGATCAAGTTGAAGGTGGGCGGCGACCTGGCCGAGGACCGTCGGCGGCTGGAGATCGCCCGGCGGGCCGTCGGAGCCGACATCCGGATCGCCGTCGACGCCAACCAGCGCTGGGACGTCGGTGCCGCGATCGACTGGGTGCGGGCGCTGGAGCCCTACGACCTGACCTGGGTGGAGGAGCCGACCAGCCCCGACGACATCCTCGGTCACGCCGCCATCGCCCGCGGTATCGCCCCCATCCGGGTGGCGACCGGCGAACATGCGGCCAACCGGGTGATCTTCAAACAACTGCTGCAAGCGCGGGCCGCCCAGGTGATCCAGATCGACGCCACCCGGGTGGCCGGGGTCAACGAAAACATCGCGATCCTGCTGCTGGCGGCGCGGTTCGGTGTCCCGGTCTGTCCGCACGGCGGCGGCGTCGGACTCTGCCAGGCGGTGCGGCACCTGTCCTTCTTCGACTACGTGGCGGTGTCGGGGTCCATGGACGAGCGCGTCATCGAGTACGTGGACCACCTGCACGAACACTTCGTCGAACCGCTCGGCTTCGCCGACGCCCGCTACCTCGCCCCGACCATGCCGGGTGCGAGCACGGAGATGAAGGCCGCCTCGCTGGAGCGTTACCGGTTCGGGGGCTGAACGGATCGACGGTCCGCGGCTCAGTGCAGCGCAGCGAACCCCTGGTAGACCATGAACGCCGGCCAGAAGATGCCCTGGATGATGCCCCAGATGTGCGGCCAGAACCCGTCGGCCTGTTGCCAGAACCACACCCAGGCGCCCAGCACGCCCATCCCGTACAGGGCCCCACCCACTGCGGTGGAACGCGTGTCGGCCATGATGCCTCTCCCCTCCACGCGGACGTGAACGCGTACGGAACATCCACGCTACCGTCGCCGGGGCGGGACCGGGTCAGTCCTCGAAATCGTCGTCGGCACGCGCCAGCCAGGTGGCCAGCCGCTCGATCGGGGTTTCGAACTCCGGGTTGAGGTCGACGAAGGTCCGCAACTGCTCGGCGAGCCAGCCGACGGTGACCTCCTCGTCACCACGCCTGGACTCCAACTCCTCGATGCCGCGATCGGTGAAGTACATGTGGCGGCCCAGCCCTCAGTCCAGCGCGGAGGCGATCAGCCGCTTCTGCTCCAGCTCGTGCACCTTGTGCGACCCGGTCGCCGGCGCCGAGGACGCGGGCCGGGTGACGGGTCGCAGCTGTTGGTGCACACCGAGCTCGGCCAGCGCGGACGGCAGGTTCAGCGCCAGGTACGGCCACGCCCCCTGGTTGCGCGGTTCGTACTGCACCCAGCACACCTCCTCCGCGTTCGGGTAGCCGGCCAGCTCGGCCGCGATCTCCTCGGCCGGCATCGGGTAGTAGCGCTCCAGCGAGACGATCGCGATCTGGTCGCCCTTGCCCTGCTTGTCCCGTTCGGCGGTCAGGTCCCAGCGGGCCATACCGCTGGTCAGCAGCACCCGCCGCACCTGCTTCGGGTCGTTGATGGTCGGATCGCCCTGCACCGGCCGCCACCGACCGTCGGTGAACTCCGACGGATCGGAGGCTGCCGCCTTCATCCGCAGCATCCGTTTCGGCGCCATGATGATCAACGGGCGATGGTTGGAGCTCAGCGCCTGCATCCGGAGCAGGTGGAAGTGGCTCGCGGCCGTCGACGGCTGGGCCACCGCGAACGCGTCGTCGGCGGCCAGCTGCAGCCACCGTTCGATCCGGGCCGAGGAGTGGTCCGAACCCTGGCCCTCGTAGCCGTGCGGAAGCAGCAGCACCACGCCGGACTTCTGGCCCCACTTGGAGTTGCCGGCGGTGATGAACTCGTCGATGATGATCTGCGCGCCGTTGGAGAAGTCGCCGTACTGGGCCTCCCACAGCACCAGCGCCTCCGGCCGGGCCACCGAGTAGCCGTACTCGAAGCCCATCGCGGCGTACTCGCTGAGCAGGGAGTCGAAGACGTGGAAGCGGCCCTGGTCGGCGTCCAGGTGCTGCAGCGGGATCCAGACGTCGGCGTTGCGGCGGTCCACCACGGCGGCGAACCGCTGGGAGAACGTCCCGCGCCGGGTGTCCTGGCCGGTCAGCCGGATCGGCCGGCCCTCCATCATCAACGAGCCGAGTGCCAGCAGTTCGCCGGTGGCCCAGTCGATCGGGCCCTCGGTGATCGACTTCGCCCGGCGCTGCAGCTGCGGCAGCACCTTCGGATGCACGGTGAAGCCGTCGGGGACGTCCAGATGGGCCTCGGCGATCCGCTTCATCACCTCGGCGCTGATCGCCGTGCCGTGCGAGGCGCCGGTCTTCTCCGGGTACTTCGGCACCCGGCGGTACTCCTCGTCGTCATCGGGTGCGATGGCGGCCTCGCGGGCCTCCTCGAACACGCTCTCCAGCCGGGCCTGGAACCGGCCCAGCACCTCCTCGGCGTCCTCGATGGTGATGTCACCGCGGCCGATCAGCGCCTCGGTGTAGAGCTTGCGGACGCTGCGCTTGGTGCTGATCAGGTCGTACATCAGCGGCTGGGTGATGCTGGGGTCGTCGCCCTCGTTGTGACCCCGGCTGCGGTAGCAGACCAGGTCGATGACGACGTCCTTGTTGAACTCGCGCCGGAAGTCGTAGGCGAGCCGGGCCACCTGGATGCAGGCCTCCGGGTCGTCGCCGTTGACGTGGAAGATCGGCGCCTGCACCATCCGCGCCACATCGGTGGCGTAGGTGGAGGAACGGCCCTCGGTCGGGGCGGTGGTGAAACCGACCTGGTTGTTGACCACGACATGGATCGTGCCGCCGGTCCGGTAGCCGCGCAGCTGGGACAGGTGCAGCGTCTCGGCGACCACTCCCTGCCCGGCGAACGCCGCGTCGCCGTGCACCAGCACCGGCATCACCGGGTACTCGCGGCCGCGGTCGAGGATGTCCTGTTTGGCCCGGGCGATGCCTTCCAGCACCGGGTCGACGGCCTCCAGGTGGCTGGGATTGGCCGCCATCGACGTCTTGATGGTGTTGCCGGCCAGCGAGGTGAACTTGCCCTCGGCGCCCAGGTGGTACTTGACGTCGCCGGAGCCCTGCACGGTGCGGGGGTCGATGTTGCCCTCGAACTCGCGGAAGATCTGGCTGTAGGACTTGCCGACGATGTTGGCCAGCGCGTTCAGCCGGCCGCGGTGCGCCATCCCGATGGTGACCTCGTCCAGATGATCATCGGCGGCCTGCTCGCAGATCTCGTCCAGCAGCGCGATGGCCGACTCGCCGCCCTCCAGGCTGAACCGCTTCTGGCCGACGTACTTGGTCTGCAGGAAGGTCTCGAAGACCTCGGCCTCGTTGAGCTTGTCGAGGATCCGCAGGTGTTCCTCCCGCGGCATCGACTCGTGCGGGCGTTCGACCCGGGCCTGGATCCAGCGCCGCTGTTGGCGCTCCTGGATGTGCATGTACTCGATGCCGACGGTGCGGCAGTAGGAGTCACGCAGGATGCCGAGGATCTTGCGCAGCGTCATCCGGCCCGACCCGTCGCCGAAGTCACCGGTGGCGAACTCGCGGTCCAGGTCCCACAGCGTCAGCTCGTGGGTCTGCACGTCCAGGTCGGGGTGGTTGCGCATGTGGTACTCGATCGGGTCGACGTCGGCCATCAGGTGGCCGCGGACCCGATAGGCGTTGATCAACTCGAACACCCGGGCCTGCTTGGAGACCTGGTCCTCGTGCACCGTGCTGCGGTCGGTGGCCCACTGGATCGGCGCAGTGGGGATCCGCAGCGAGGTGAAGATCTTGTCGTAGAAGCCGTCCTCGCCGAGCAGTAGCGCATGCAGCCTGGCCAGGTACTCACCCGACAGCGCACCCTGGATGACCCGGTGGTCGTAGGTGGAGGTGAGCGTCATGATCTTGGAGATGCCGAGCGTGTTGAGCCGCTCCGGGTTGGCGCCCTGGAACTCGGCCGGGTAGTCCATCGACCCCACACCGATGATCGCGCCCTGACCGTTCATCAGCCGCGGCACCGAGTGATTGGTGCCGATGGTGCCGGGGTTGGTCAGCGAGATGGAGGTCCCGGCGAAGTCGTCCAGCGTCAGCTTGTTGTTGCGCGCCCTCTTGACGATCTGCTCGTAGGCCGCCCAGAACTGGGCGAAGTCGAGCTGTTCGGCGCTCTTGATGCTCGGTACGACGAGTTGGCGGGTCCCGTCCGGGCGGGGCAGGTCGATGGCCAGCCCCAGATTGACGTGGGCCGGCTTGACCAGGGTCGGCTTGCCGTCGACGACGTCGTAGGCGACGTTCATGTCCGGGACCTGCTTGAGCGCCTGCACCATCGCGTAGCCGATGATGTGGGTGTAGGAGACCTTGCCGCCGCGGGCCCGGCGAAGGTGGTTGTTGATCACGATCCGCTGGTCGATCAGCAGCTTGACCGGCAGCGAACGGACACTGGTGGCCGTCGGCACGGTCAGCGACTGGTCCATGTTCTTGGCGGTCCGCATCGGAGCGCCGCGCAGCACGGTCCGGGCCGGCTGGTCGGTGCCGGCCGCCGGGCGTTCGGCCGGATTCGGCGGATCGGCGGGCAGGCCGCCGCGGCTGCCGGTGCGGGCCGGGCGGGACTGGTTGGCCTCGGTCGGCTTCTCCACCCGTGACGCCGCCGGTCGCGCCGGTGCCGACTGGGTGGGGGAGGTGTCGGTGGTGCCCGCCGCAGCCGGGGCCGGCTGGGTGGGCGCCGGCGGAGCGGCGGTGACCGGTCGGCCGGCGCCGGCATCGGCCGGTGAGCCGTCGGTGGCCGATTGCTGCTGATCGGCGAAGAACCGCGCCCAGCTCGGATCCACCGACGTCGGATCGGCGGTGTACTGCTCGTACATCTGCTCGATCAGCCAGGCATTGGCGCCGAGTTCGTCGGCGCTGAGTTCCGCTGTGGCGGGCTTGCTCCCGGTGGACTGGTCCGTGGTCGACGTCTTGCTGGATTGTGGGTCGGGCGCGGGGGCCACAGTCGCCTTCTTCCGATCGATGCTCTGTGCCGTACGCCGGTGGCAACCGGCCTTCTACCTAGGCTACCGAAGTCTCAAGACCAGGTGGCGGACTGGTACTCCCGCGCCGGCAGCCGGTCACCGGGCCGCACCGGTGACGGTTTCTCGCAGCCGCCGATGGACGGCCGGATCGACGGGCGTGGCGTCCGTCGCGGCCCCGGCGGCCAGCCAGAGCGCACCGACCAGGCCGTTGGTGGCGCCCAGCACGGGGCTGCCGGTCGCCTCGCTGACGCGTCGGACGAACGCACTGCGCAGCGGGCCGTCGGCCTGCAGCACCGATCCTGCGGTGACCACCGGCCGCCCCGGCCGCGGCGACAGTCCCAGCACCAGCCGGGACAGCTGGTCGGCCGCCCGGGCCGTGATGGCGGCGGCGGCCGGATCGGAGTCGACGAGTCCGGTGACGACCGGGGCGAGGTCGGCCAGCCGTACCGGCTCGAGCTGGTAGGGCCGGCGCAACAGCAGGTCCATCGGCGCGGCGTCGGAGCCGTCCTGCAGTGCGGCCACCACGCCACGGCTGAGCCCGTCCAGCGGGCCGTCCCGTTCGGCCTGGGCCAGGGCGTGCCGGACGGCCTCGCGGCCCAGCCAGAAACCGCCGCCCTCGTCACCGAGCAGCCAGCCCCAGGCACCGCGCCGGGTGACGATCTCACCGGCTTCGATCTCGGCGGCACCCGAGCCGGTGCCGCCGATCACCACATAGCCGTGCGGCAGGTCGGTGGCCGAGGCATAGGCCACCCCCAGGTCGGAGACGATCCGAGGACGCACCGTCACCTCGGCGGGCAGCCACGAGTCCAGCCACTGCGGCCCGGCCGCCCGGGCGGTCCCGTAGCCGGCCATCCCCAGCACCACCGCAACCGGCAGGGTACGGCGCTGCGCTGCCGCAGCCTGGCCCGGCGTGTCCTGGGCCTGTCGAAGGGCGGCCGCCATGGCCGCAGCGATCCGGGCCCCGCAGGTGTCCAGCCCGACCGCGTTCGGGTTGCCGGCAGCCTCATGAGCCACCGCCAGCACGGTGCCGAAGCGGTCGGCCACCGCCACCCGGGTGGCGGTGCCGCCGACATCGGCACCGACGAGCAGCCCGCCGCCGGGCGCGGTCATCGCCCGGACAGCGGCGCCGGCCGCAGCGCGCCCGACGGACCGGTGGAGCGCCAGGCGACCGCCACCAGCGCCACGGCGAAGACCAGCAGACCGAGGTTGCGGGCCAGCAGCAGCATCGTGGCGCTGACGAACAGCAGACCGTGCCGGTCGCCGTAGAGCCCGATGTAGGTGAGCGGATAGACCAGCTGGGTCAGCAGCGCCAGCACCAGCAGTTGGACCGCGAACCGGGCGATCACGGTCAGCCGGCCGGTCCGGTCCCGCGACCGCATCAGCAGCAGGGCGGCGGTCGGGCCGCCGAGCCAGACGACGTACTGCGGGCTCAGGGTCTTGTTCATCACGATCACGATCGCGATGGTGGCCAGCACGACCAGGCCGATGGTGTGGGTGGACGGCTCGGACAGCCGCAGGGTGCGGACGTACAGCAGGACGATGGTGGCCAGCCCGAGCACGGTGGCGACGGTGCTGACTGTGAGCCAGAAGCCGGTGCCGGGACCGAACAGTTCGAACGCCTGGTAGCGCGAGATGGCGACCGTCCACCGGTGCGGGTCCACCAACCGGAGCACCATCAGTGGCGTGGCCCAGATCGACTCGATCTGCAGCCCGCGGTCGGACTGCCAGGTCAGCGGGGAGACCAGGCGTTGGGCGCCGCCGGTGATCAGGCTGACCAGCGCCAGCCCGAAGCCGGCCAGCGCGAAACCGATCAGGGTGGCCCGGCGGCCGCGCCGGTAACCGGCGAACGGGACCGCCAGCAGGCCCGGCCAGAGCTTGATCGCCGCACCGACACCGGTCAGCACACCGGTCAGCGAAGGTCGGCGCCGCGAGGCCACCAGGGAGGCCCCGGCCAGCACGGCCGGGACGAGGTCGAAGCGGAGGTAGCAGATCGGCCCGATCAGGAAGACGAACCACAACCAGAAGGCGACTGCCCCGTCCCACCGGCCGCCGGCGGTCCGCCACAGCATCCGGGTGAACCAGGCGTCCAGCAGCAGCATCAGCGCGATGAACGCGATCAGGTAGCCGACCTGGCTGCCGCCACCGAGCCCGTAGGGCACCGACAGCATCCACACCACCGGGGTGGGGTACTCGTTCATCGTCCGGGCCAGCCCGACGTGGAGCAGGGCGTCGATCTTGCGCCAGTAGTAGTTGACGTCGCCGGTGGCGACATTCTCCACGGTGAGGGCCAGCAGTACGACGATCGCCCTGGTCAGGAGCCAGCCGCCGACGAGCAGGGCGCCGCTGCGCCGGCCGGTCGGCCGGGTGAGCGACGATAACGGGGTCGGGCTGGACACGGCTCCCTCGGGTCGGCGGCAGGGCATCGGCGAACCTATCACCCCGCCCGGTCGCGTCCGGGCGCGCGGATGGGTGAGGATGGCCCGGTGATCCGACGACTCCGCCTGCCGGCCTGGCTCGACCTGTTCATCGTCGCGCTGTTCGCGACGATCGTGCTGGCCAGCCTGCTGCCGGTCCGCGGTGCCGCAGCAGGTGTCTTCGGCCATCTCACCACCGCGGCGGTGTGTCTGCTCTTCTTCCTGCACGGGGCGAAACTGTCCCCGGAGAGTGCGCTGAACAGCTTCACCCGCTGGCGGTTCCAGCTGCTCGTGCTCGGGTTCACCTTCGTCATCTTTCCCGCCCTCGGTCTGGCCCTGCACCCGCTGCGGTCCGGACTGCTCACCCCGGGCCTGTACGCGGGGCTGTTGTTCCTGTGCGTGCTGCCGTCCACGGTGCAGTCGTCGATCGCGTTCACCTCGATCGCCCGCGGCAACGTCGGCCTGGCGGTCAGTTCGGCGTCGGTCTCCAACGTGCTCGGCGTGGTGGTCACCCCGCTGGCCGCGGCGTTGCTGCTGGGATCGGCGGTGCGGATCACCCTCGGCTCGGTGGTCGGCATCCTGCTGCAGCTGCTGTTGCCGTTCGTCGTCGGCCAGCTGCTGCACCGACGGATCGGCGGCTGGTTGGCCGCGCACAAGCCGGTGATCAACGTCGTCGACCGCGGCTCGGTCTTGCTCGTCGTCTACACCGCGTTCAGTGCCGGTGTGGTGGAGGGGCTGTGGCACATCGTCGCGCCGTCGCAGCTGGCGACGGTGATCGGCTCCTGCATGCTGCTGCTGGCCGCCGTGCTCGGCCTGACCGCGCTGGCCGGGCGCGTGCTGCGACTGCCCCGCGCCGACCGGATCGTGCTGGTCTTCTGCGGATCCAAGAAGAGTCTGGCCAGCGGGCTGCCGATGGCCACCCTGCTGTTCCCGGCCGCGACGCTGGGCATGATCATCCTGCCGGTGATGCTGTTCCACCTGATCCAGCTGGTGGTGTGCGCGGTGCTGGCCCGGATCTGGTCGCACCGGGCGGTGGAGGTGGGGGCCGAAGTCAGCTACGCCCGCTGACGGGCCACGAGAGTGGCCGGCCGCGAGTATGGGCGCCCCCGGTAGGATTCGAACCTACGCTCCCGCCTCCGGAGGGCGGTGCTCTATCCCCTGAGCTACGGGGGCCCGTCGAGCCCTGATCGGTCGCCGACCGGTTCCAGGGCCGAGGAGAAACATACCAGTCCGGGTCCCGGGCCACGAATCACCCCGGCCCACGAATCACCCCGGCCGCGGACACCGAGGACCGTGCGCGAGGACCGGTTTCACCCCGTCTGGCAGCATTTGGCCCATGTCCCACACCCATGTCGCGGGGTCCATCCATGCCGACGTCGCCTCGGCCGCGCCCGCCTGGCTGCGGCTGCCTGACGACGTGAACGCGCTGCTGCCGAAGCTGTGGAGCCGCAACACCGTCAAGAACGACGGCGGTGAACTCACCGTCGCCGGGCTTACCGCCACCGAGATCGCCGACCGGGTGCAGACCCCGGCCTACGTCCTGGACGAGGACGACCTGCGGCACCGGGCCCGGACCTACGCGCGGGCGTTCGCCGGCTGGGGGGTCTACTACGCCGGCAAGTCGTTCCTCAGCAAGGCGGTCGCCCGTTGGGTCAGCGAGGAGGGGCTCGGCCTGGACGTGTGCACGGGAGGTGAACTCGCGGTCGCGCTCGCCGCCGGCGTCGACCCGGCCCGCATCGGCTTCCACGGCAACAACAAGAGCGAGACCGAACTCAGCACCGCGCTGCGGACCGGGGTCGGGCGGATCATCGTCGACTCCGAGGACGAGATCACCCGGCTGATCCGGCTCAGCGACGAGCTGGACGCCCACCCGCGACTGATGGTCCGGGTCACCACCGGCGTCGAGGCGCACACCCACGAATACATCTCCACCGCCCACGAGGACCAGAAGTTCGGGTTCTCCATCGCCGGGGGGCAGGCGATGGCGGCGCTGCGCCGCATCCACGACCACCCGCAGTTGCACCTGGTCGGCATCCACTCCCACATCGGCTCGCAGATCTTCGACGCCGACGGCTTCGAGGTCGCCGCCCGGCGGACCCTGCGGCTGCATGCGGCCTTCGCCGCCGAGACCGGCGTCGAACTGCCCGAGCTCGATCTCGGCGGCGGGTTCGGCATCGCCTACACCAGCCAGGACACCCCGGCCACCGCCGCGGAACTGGCCCGGGCGCTGACTGCGATCGTCGCCGCCGAATGCGCCGCGCTCGGGGTCGCGGTCCCGCACCTGTCGATCGAACCGGGCCGGTCCATCAGCGGCCCCTCGACGTTCCTGCTCTACCGGGTCGGCACCGTCAAGCCGGTGCTGCTGGACGGCGGGGCGAGCCGCCTCTACGTCGCGGTGGACGGCGGCATGAGCGACAACATCCGCACCGCCCTGTACGCCGCCGAATACTCCGCGACCCTGGCCTCGCGGCGCTCCGCGGCGCCGCCGGCGCTCTCCCGGGTGGTCGGCAAGCACTGCGAGGGCGGCGACATCCTGGTCCGCGACGAGTTCCTGCCGGCCGACATCCGGCCCGGCGACCTGCTCGCGGTGCCGGGTGCGGGGGCCTACAGCAGGTCCATGGCCAGCAACTACAACCACGTCCCGCGTCCGCCGGTGGTCTCGGTCCGCGACGGCGTGATCACCACGCTGGTCCGGCGGGAGACCGTTGAGGACCTGCTGGCCCTGGACGTCGGCTGACCGCCCCGGTGGGCCGGCGATCGGGACACCGGGTGTCCAGGATGGCGAACGAGTTTCGGCCCGGGGCCGACGATACGGAACAATGTTGGCGCCGCGGTGCCCGCGCGGCGGCAGAGTCTGCCGTCGCGGCGGCGGACCCGGGGCACGAAGACCACTGCACCTTCTCCGATGACGAGGCCCGGGAATGAACCCCACCGATGCTCATCCGCACGCCGGTGCGGCGCCGTTGCGCGTCGCCGTCCTGGGGTGCGGCGTCGTCGGTACGGAGGTGGTCCGGCTGCTCACCGAGCAGGGCGCCGACCTGGCCATGCGGATCGGCCGACCGCTGGAGCTGATCGGGGTCGCCGTGCGCCGGCTCAGCAAGTCGCGGCCGGGCATCGATCCCGCGCTGTTGACCACCGACGCCGACTCGCTGGTCCGGCGTGACGACGTCGACCTGGTGGTGGAGTTGATCGGCGGTATCGAGCCGGCCCGGTCGCTGATCATCACCGCGATGGAACACGGCGCCTCGGTGGTCACCGCCAACAAGGCGCTGCTGGCCGAGGACGGCACCAGCCTGTACGCCGCCGCCGAGAAGGCCGGTGTCGATCTCTACTTCGAGGCCGCGGTGGCCGGTGCGATCCCGATCATCCGCCCGCTGCGGGAATCCCTGGTCGGCGACGAGATCACCTCGGTGATGGGGATCGTCAACGGCACCACCAACTACATCCTGGACAAGATGGACAGCGAGGGCTCCAGCTTCACCGAGACGCTGGCCGAGGCCCAGCAACTCGGCTACGCGGAGGCCGACCCGACCGCCGACATCGAGGGGTTCGATGCGGCGGCGAAGGCGGCGATCCTGTCCAGTCTCGCCTTCCACAGCCGGGTCAGCAGTGCCGACGTGCACCGGGAGGGCATCACCGAGGTCACCGCCGGCGACATCGCCTCGGCCCGGGAGATGGGCTGCGTGGTGAAACTGCTGGCCATCTGCACGTTGACCGATCCGTCGCCGACCGGCGACCGCGCGGTCTCGGTCCGGGTGCATCCGGCGATGATCCCGCGCAGCCACCCGCTGGCCACCGTGCGCGGGGCCTACAACGCCGTCTTCGTGGAATCCCGGTCGGCCGGCCGGCTGATGTTCTCCGGTCCCGGCGCCGGCGGACCGCCGACGGCCTCAGCCGTCCTCGGTGACCTGGTCACGGTCGGGCGCAACCGGCTGCGCGGCGCCCCCGGGCCCGGCGAGTCCAGCTACGCCCAGCGCCAGGTCTCGCCGATCGGTGAGGTGGTGACCCGCTACCACCTCTCCCTGGACGTGGCCGACGTCGCCGGCGTGCTGGCCCGGATCGCCCAGGTCTTCGCCGACTGCGGAGTGTCCATCCAGACCGTCCGGCAGCAGGGCCGGGAGGCCGACGCGAAGCTGGTGATCGTCACCCATCGCGCCACCGACGCCGCCCTGGCTGCGACCGTCGAGGCCCTGCAGCGACTGGACGCGGTGACCGAAGTGACCAGTGTGATGAGAGTCGAAGGTGAATGAGATGACCGCGCCGAGCCCCGCCGCGACCCAGCCCTCCGGGGTCATCGCCCGTTACCGGGAGTGGCTGCCGATCGGTCCCGATGATCCCGTGGTGAGCCTCGGTGAGGGCAGTACGCCGCTGGTCCCCGCGCAGGCGCTGTCGGAGCAGTTGCGTTGCGACGTGTGGCTCAAGGTCGAGGGCGCCAACCCGACCGGCTCGTTCAAGGACCGGGGGATGGCCATGGCCGTCTCCCGCGCGCTGGCGGAGGAGTCGACCGCGGTCATCTGCGCCTCCACCGGCAACACCTCCGCCTCGGCCTCGGCCTACGCCGCCCGGGCCGGCATGCGTCCGATCGTGCTGCTGCCGGCGGGCCGGATCGCCGCGGGCAAGCTGGCGCAGGCCATCATCCACGGTGCGCACATCGTCCAGCTCGACGGCAACTTCGACGCCTGTCTGGATCTGGCCCGGCAGCTGGCCGACAACTACCCGGTGGCCTTGGTGAACTCGGTCAACCCGGTGCGGCTGGAAGGTCAGAAGACGGCCGCGTTCGAGATCGTCGACGCGCTCGGCGACGCCCCGGACGTGCATGTGCTGCCGGTCGGCAACGGCGGGAACATCTCGGCCTACTGGCGTGGTTACAGCCAGTACCGGCAGCGCGGCATCGCCACCCGACGGCCGCGGATCTGGGGTTTCCAGGCCAGTGGCGCGGCACCGCTGGTCAACGGCGCTCCGGTCGCCGAACCGGACACCATCGCCACCGCCATCCGGATCGGCCGGCCGGCCTCCACCGAACTGGCCGTCGCGGCGAAGACCGAGTCCGGCGGCTTGTTCGGGGCGGTCACCGACGACCAGATCATGGCTGCCCAGGCCTACCTGGCCCGCCGTGAGGGCGTGTTCGTCGAACCCGCCTCGGCCGCCGGCGTCGCCGGCCTGCTGGCGATGGCCGACCGCGACGAGGTCCCGTCGGGCCTGCAGATCACCGTCACCGTCACTGGGCACGGGTTGAAGGACATCGACACCGCGCTCGGCGCACTCAGCCCGATCGAGTCCGAGGTGGTGCCACCCGACCTGGCCGCCGTCGCGGCGGCCTGCGGGTTCTGATCCGTGGCCGTCCCGTGCTGAGCTGCGCCTCGCTGCCGTCCGGACGTCGGCTTGAGGTCGAGGTGCCGGCCACCAGTGCGAACCTCGGCCCCGGGTTCGACTGCCTGGGTCTGGCTCTGAACTGGAGGGACAGGGTCAGCTTCGAGACGATCGAGCCGGGCGGACCGGACCCTCAGGTGAAGGTCGAGGTCAGCGGGGAGGGGGCCGGTCAACTCCCGCCCGACGGCAGCAATCTGATCGTGCGCAGTCTGGTGCACGGGCTGGAGCTGATCGGTGCCGACGTGAGCGGGCTGCGGGTCCGGGTGCACAACTCGATCCCGCAGGGCCGCGGACTGGGCTCCTCCTCGGCGGCGATCGTGGCCGGACTGGCCGCCGCGCACGGCCTGGCCCGGCCGGGCGTTCCGTTCGACCCGGCCGAGTGGCTGCCGGTCGCCGATGCCGTGGAAGGACATCCCGACAACGTCGCAGCCGCCCTGTACGGAGGGCTCGTGCTGGCCTACCGTCCGGTCGGTGAGGCCGGCGGTGCGGCGGCGGCCGTCGCCGCAGTCCATCCCGACGTCACCGCGTTGGTGCTGGTGCCCGATACGCCGTTGGCGACCCACCGGGCCCGGTCGGTGCTGCCGATCTCGGTGCCCCACGCCGAGGCCGCCGCCAACGCCGGCCGCTCCGCGCTGCTGGTGCATGCCCTGACGGCTGCGCCGCAACTGCTGTTCGAGGCGACGGTCGACTGGCTGCACCAGAAGTACCGGTCGGCGGCGATGCCGGCGTCCTGGCAGTTGGTGCAGCGGTTGCGAGACCGTCGTCTGCCGGCGGTGATCAGCGGTGCCGGGCCGTCGGTGCTGGTGCTCGGAACGGCAGCCCAGATCGACGCAGCCGCGAGGGCCACGCCGATCGGCTTCCGCGCGGTGCCGGTCGCACCGGGACCCGGCGTCCGGCTGATCCCCGGTGACCGGGGCTGAGAATCGGGACAGAATCCGTGCGGCTGCAGGGATCCGGCCGTCGGGGTGCTAACCTGGCAGTGTCGACGGGCTGAGACCCGTCACCGGGCCCGTGCATCACCGGTCGATGTAGAGATGTCGACGTGGAGTTGCGGACAGGGTCGACGGTGATCGTGTAGGCCGCCGATGTCAGCGCCCCTCAGGTCGGGCGCACCAGGTACGAGTCACGGGCAACCCGTCCGGTCGCTGTACCGACGATCGCGCAGGATGCGCAGGTTCTGCCATGCAAACCGGCTGGTCCGCACGATCACAGACCTGGAACCCCCACATCGTTGCCTGACGAGAGAACGAACGCCACTGCGAGAGGTCTCACCGTGAGAACCCGCACCGCTGCCCGGTCCCTGCCGGGTCAGCGCGCTCGGTCAGGCACCGCCGTGAGCCCGGTCGGGCCCACACCTCAGGGTCCGCAGGCGCGGACCGAATCCGAAAGGACACACGTGACAGATACCGCCGAAGTGACCGGCACCCAGCAGACCCCGCGCAGGCGCAAGGGTTCGGGTCTGGAATCGCTGGTACTTCCGGAGCTGAAGCAGATCGCCTCCCAGCTGGGCCTCAAGGGCACCGGCGGGATGCGTAAGGGTCAGCTGATCGAGGCGATCCAGTCGGCCCAGGGCGGTTCGCGTTCCGGCGGGGCCGAGCAGGCCCGGACCGGCGGGGCCGAGCAGGCCCGGACCGGCGGGGCCGAGCAGGCCCGGACCGGCGAGGCGGAACGGCCGCGGAGCGAGGCCGAACGCGCGCAGCTGGAGCAGTCCATCCGCGAGCAGGTCAGCCGTGACAGCGGCCGCGACGACGACCGTCGTGGCGGTCGCGAGGGCGGTCGCCGGCAGGAGGAGCAGAGCCGCGGCACCGAGCCTGCGGAGCGCGAGCAGGACTCCCGCGGACAGGACGGTCGCGAGCAGGGCCGCGACACCCGGGAGCAGACGGGTCGTGAGCAGACCGGCCGTGAGCAGACCGGCCGTGAGCAGGGCGGTCGTGAGCAGGGCGGCCGTGAGCAGGGCGTGAGCAGACCGGCCGTGAGCAGGGGCACCGGCCGTGAGCAGACCGGCCGTGAGCAGACCGGCCGTGACCAGACCGGCCGTGACCAGACCGGCCGTGACCAGGCCGGCCGTGACCAGGGCGGTCGCGACAGCCGGGATCGGCGCAACGGCAACGATCGCGGCAATGACCGCAGCGGCAATGACCGCAACGGCAACGACCGTGGCAACGACCGTGGCGGCAACGACCGCGGCACCGACCGTGGCGGCAACGACCGTGGCACCGACCGCAGCGGCAACGAGCGCAGCCAGAACAACAGCCAGAACAACAACAGCAACAACAATCGCAACGACGAAGAGGGCGGCAGCCGGCGGAGTCGCCGGCGTCGCAGCCGGGACCGGCAGACCCGACGCGGCAGTCGCGGTGGCGGCATGGAGCGCTACGACAGCGAGCCGGTCGTCGCCGAGGACGACGTCCTGGTGCCGGCAGCCGGCATCCTGGACGTGCTGGACAACTACGCGTTCGTCCGTACCAGCGGCTACCTGCCCGGGTCCAACGACGCCTACGTGTCGTTGTCGATGGTGAAGAAGTACGGGCTGCGCAAGGGCGATGTGATCACCGGCGCCATCCGCCAGCCGAAGGACGGGGAGCGGCGGGAGAAGTTCAACCCGCTGGTCAGGATCGACACCGTCAACAACGCCGACCCCGAGGCCTCGCGGAACCGGCCCGACTTCAGCAAGCTGACTCCGCTCTACCCGCAGGAGCGGTACCGGCTGGAGACCACGCCGGGCAACCTGACCGGACGGCTGATCGATCTGGTCGCTCCGATCGGCAAGGGGCAGCGCGGACTGATCGTGGCGCCGTCCAAGGCCGGCAAGACGATGGTCATGCAGGCGATCGCCAACGCGATCACCACCAACAGCCCCGACACCCACCTGATGGTGGTGCTGGTGGACGAACGACCCGAGGAGGTCACCGACTTCGAGCGTTCGGTCCGCGGTGAAGTGATCAGCTCCACCTTCGACCGGCCGGCCGACGACCACACCACGGTCGCCGAACTGGCGATCGAGCGCGCCAAGCGACTGGTCGAACTCGGCCACGACGTGGTGGTGCTGCTGGACGGCATCACCAGGCTCGGCCGCGCCTACAACCTCGCCGCGCCGGCCTCCGGCCGGATCCTGTCCGGTGGCGTGGACTCGGCGGCGCTGTACCCGCCGAAGAAGTTCTTCGGCGCCGCCCGCAACATCGAGAACGGCGGCTCGCTGACCATCCTGGCCACCGCCCTGGTGGACTCGGGTTCGAGGATGGACGAGGTCATCTTCGAGGAGTTCAAGGGCACCGGCAACATGGAGCTGCGGCTGCGGCGCGAGTACGCCGAGAAGCGCATCTTCCCGGCCATCGACGTGGACGCCTCCAGCACCCGTCGGGAGGAGTTGCTGATGGGCCGGGAGGAACTGGCCATCATCTGGAAGCTCCGCCGGCTGCTGTCCAGCCTGGACGGTCAGCAGGCGCTGGAGATGATGTTGGACCGGCTCCGAAAGACCCAGACCAACAGCGAGTTCATGGTGGCCATCACCAAGACGATGCCGGGCCGCGACTGACGGGAATGATCCGGTTTGCCGACGCGTTGAGGCGTGCGGCACACTTGTTCGCTGGTCCCGGTTCACGCTGTGTCGGCCGTCGCCGACAGCGCCAGGCGACCCGGGACCCGAGACGACAGGGAGAGACATGAAGTCAGGAATCCATCCCGACTACACCACCACCGAGGTGACGTGTAGCTGCGGGAACACCTTCACCACCAAGTCCACCGCCGGCGGCAGCCTGCGGGTCGAGGTCTGCTCGGCCTGCCACCCCTTCTACACCGGCAAGCAGAAGATTCTGGACACCGGTGGCCGGGTCGCCCGCTTCCAGAAGCGGTACGGCCAGAAGAAGTAGCGCACCGACGACGCCGGGAGCGTGCCCACCACGGGCCGGCTCCCGGCGTTTCGTCTGTCCACGGTGCATCGACCGGCCCGCTCGGAGTCCACTCGTCAGGAGGAAGCCATGTTCGCCTCGGCCGAACCGTTGCGCGAGGAGTTCGCGCGGCTGGAGGCCGAGATGGGCGACCCGCGGACCCATGCCGACCAGGCCCGGGTACGCCGGATCGGCCGCCGCTATGCCGAACTGGCACCGGTCATCCGGGCGCTGGAGGAATACCAGCAGGTCGGCGACGATCTCGCCGCGGCCCGCGAACTCGCCGCGGAGGAGCCGAGCTTCGCCACCGAGGCCGACCAACTGGCGGCCCGGCTGGAACAGGTCACCGAACGCCTCACCCGGCTGCTCGCACCCCGGGACCCCAACGACGCCGGTGACGCGATCATGGAGATCAAGTCCGGCGAGGGTGGCGAGGAGTCGGCACTGTTCGCCGCCGACCTGTTCCGGATGTACACCAGGTTCGCCGAGCGACGCGGCTGGAAGGTCGAGGTGCTCGACGCCCAGGAGACCGACCTCGGCGGCTACAAGTCGATCACCGCGGCGATCAAGGCGACGTCGGCCGGCGCGCCCGACACGATGCCCTACGGGGTGCTGAAGTTCGAGGGCGGCGTGCACCGGGTCCAACGCGTCCCGGTCACCGAGTCCCAGGGCCGGGTGCACACCTCGGCCGCGGGCGTGCTGGTGATGCCGGAGGTGGCCGAGACCGAGGTCGAGATCGACGGGGACGACCTCCGCATCGACGTCTACCGCTCGTCGGGACCCGGCGGCCAGGGCGTCAACACCACCGACTCGGCGGTACGGATCACGCACCTGCCGAGCGGCATCGTGGTCAGTTGCCAGAACGAACGTTCCCAACTGCAGAACCGCGAGCAGGCGATGCGGATGTTGCGCGCCCGGCTGATCACCCGGGCCGAGGAGGAGCAGGCCGACGCCGCCTCGGCGGCCCGCAGGAGCCAGGTCCGTACCGTCGACCGGTCCGAACGGGTCCGCACCTACAACTTCCCGGAGAACCGCATCGCCGACCACCGGATCGGCTACAAGGCGCACAACCTGGACCAGGTGTTGGCCGGCGACCTCGACCCGATCGTGGCCGCGCTGCAGGAGGCCGACACCGCCGAGCGGCTGGAGGCGGCCGGCTGATGCAGGTCCGCGCGCTGCTGGCGGCGGCGCGAGAGCGGCTCGCCGCCGCCGGCGTCGCCAGCCCGGAGGCCGATGCCCGCTCGCTGCTGGCCGCCGCGACCGATCTCCCCGCCGGCCGACTGCTGCTGGTCTCCGACATCCCCGCCGACCAGGCCGACCGGTTCACCGGCTTCGTCGAGCGCCGCGCCCGCCGCGAGCCGTTGCAGCACATCACCGGCCAGGCGCACTTCCGCCATGTCAGCCTCCGGGTCGGGCCCGGCGTCTTCGTGCCCCGCCCGGAGACCGAGGTGATGACCGGCTGGGCGATCGACCGGGTGAACGAACTGCCGGCGGGACGCCGCCCGGTGGTGGTGGACCTGTGCACCGGCTCCGGCGCGATCGCCCGGGCGATCGCCGACGAGGTGCCCGGCGCCGCCGTGTACGCCGTCGAGGTCGGCGACCAGGCCGCCCACTGGGCTGCGACGAATCTCGCCGGCACCGGAGTCGAGCTGCGGGTCCAGGACATGGCCGACGCGTGCACCGACCTGGACGGCCTGGTCGACCTGGTCGTCTGCAATCCGCCCTACATCCCCCTGACGGCCTGGGAGTCGGTGCAGGCCGAGGCCCGCGACCACGACCCCGAGATCGCGTTGTTCTCCGGCGACGACGGACTGGACGCCGTCCGGGTGCTGACCGGGGTCGCGGCGCGGCTGCTGCGACCCGACGGATGGGTCGCCTGCGAGCACGCGGAACTGCAGGCGCGTTCGGTGCCCGAACTGTTCCTGCGGCACGGCGGGTACACCCTCGTCCGCGATCACCGGGACCTGACCGGGCGGCCCCGGTTCACCACCGCTCGGCGGCGTGCGGAACCACGCTGACCTGCCGTGGCAGGATGGGCGCCGATGAACGACCACGCCGTTGAACTCCCCGCCGCCGACACCGGCGTCGGGGACCCGGGTTATCAGCGCTTCGACTGCACCGACGGTTCCGACTCCGCCGCGATCGCGGCCGCTGCGGCTGCCGCCCGGCGGGCGGTCGAGGCCGGGCAATGCATCGTGCTCCCCACCGACACCGTCTACGGCATCGGCGCCGACGCCTACAACGCCGACGCGGTGCAGCGGCTGCTGGACGCCAAGGGCCGCGGCCGGGACATGCCGCCGCCGGTGCTGATCGCCGACCCGGGCGGCATCAGGGCACTCACCAGTGAGGTGCCCGACCAGGCCCGGGAGCTGGTGGAGGCCCTGTGGCCCGGCGCGCTGACCATCATCTGCAAGGCCCACGCCAGCCTGCGGATGGACCTGGGGGAGACCCGTGGCACGGTGGCGGTCCGGGTCCCGGACCACCCGCTGACCCGGGAACTGCTGCGCCAGACCGGACCGATGGCCGTGAGCAGTGCCAACCGCACCGGCCGGCCGGCGGCACTCAGCTGCGACGAGGCGGTCGACCAGCTCGGCGACACGGTCGGGGTCTATCTCGACGGCGGACGGGTGCACGGCACCGGCGGCAAGCCGTCGACCATCATCGACTTCACCCGCAGCGACGCCGGCGAGATCGTCCGCCGGGGTGCGCTGGACCTGGAGCTGATCCGCAAGTACCTGCCCGACGTGGAGGACCTCAGCCCGGCCGAGCCCGAGATCGTGGCCTACAGCCTCGACGAGCTCCGCGCCCGGCACACGCTGCAACCCCCGCCGGTCCTGCCCAGCGCCCACTGATCCGATGCGTGAGTACCTGCTCGTCCTGCTGATCTCGGCGGCCACCACCTACGTGCTGGCCGCGGTCTGGAGGCGGGTGGCGATCCGCACCGGGGCCGTGGCGCGGGTCCGCGCACGGGACGTACACACCGTCGAGATGCCCTACTTCGGCGGCGTGGCGATGCTCTCCGGCGTGGCGGCGGCGTTCCTGGTCGCCAGCCATCTGCCGTTCCTCGGCCGGCAGCCGGTGGTCAGCTCCGATTCCCGCGCCGTGCTGATCGCCGCCAGCGTGATCTGCGCGGTGGGCGTGCTGGACGACCTGCTGGAGCTCAACCCGTTCGCCAAGCTGGCCGGGCAGGTGCTGGCGGCCGGACTGCTGGTGGCGTTCGGGGTGAAGATGCTCTACATCCCGCTCAGCAACAACACCATCGCCCTCGACAGCTCCGTGCAGATCGCCATCACCGTCTTCTTCGTGCTGTTGTGCTCCAACGCCGTCAACTACGTCGACGGTCTGGACGGGCTGGCCGCCGGCGTCGTCGGCATCGGTGCGTTCGCGTTCTTCATCTACTCCTACCTGCTCACCGTCGAGCAGGACCTGGTCCGCGCCACCACCTCCAGCCTGATCACCGTCGCCGTGGTCGGGGCCTGCCTGGGCTTCCTGCCGCACAACTTCCAACCGGCCCGGATGTTCATGGGCGACTCCGGGGCGATGCTGCTGGGCTTCCTGCTGGCCAGCTCCACCATCAGCCTCACCGGCCAGATGGACTCCTCCCAGCTGGAGAACACCCGTGGCGGCCTGGTGCCGACCTACCTGCCGCTGGTGCTGCCGTTGGCGACCCTGGCCCTGCCGATCCTGGACTTCATCCTCGCCTTCGTCCGGCGTACCTACCACGGCAAGTGGTGGTTCGTCGCGGACAAGCAACACCTGCATCACCGGCTGATGGAACGCGGGCACGGGATGCGCCGGGCGGTGCTGCTGATGTACGGCTGGACCGCGCTGCTGTCGTTCGGGGTGATCGCGCTGGGCCGGCTGCAGAACTGGGCCGTGGTTGTGGCCATCGTGGTGGTCGCCGCGGTGCTGTCGGTGCTGACCCTCGGCCGGCCGATCCGGCATCGGCCCGGGCCCGACCGCAGCCGGCTGGACGACCGGCCCGAGGTCGGTCCCGGCGAACCCGCCAGCCGCCGCTGACGGGGGGTGCCGGGGATCGCGCCGGCTGGAGCCGGTCGGGGACTTTGTGCTAGTTTTCACAAGCGTAACCGCGCCAGCCTCGAACGGTGTTCGCCACGTCGAAGACACCCTGGCCGACGAGACAGGACAGCCGCCACCATGACGACTGACAGCCCGAGCCGCCGGAGCGAAGCCGGCCCGAGCATTCATGTCGTCCGCGCGCGCAAACTGCTCTACGCCGGTCTGGCCGGGGGCCTGGCCGCCACGCTGATCTGCCTGATCGTCTTCGGGCTCACCGGCGGTGGCCGAGGACTCGGATCGGCCGCGCTGGGTGCCGGCATGGTGCTCTTCTTCTACGCCGTCGGGCAGTTGGTGATGGTGGCGTTCGCCGATGCCGGGGCCCGCACCCTGCTGTCGGTGTCGATGGCCAGCTACACCGGCCGGGTGGTGATCCTGGGCCTGATCCTCATGGTCGTGGACCGCAACCGGGACAGTTGGCACTGGCTGGACGCCATCACGGTGTTCATCGCCACCATCGCCGTGGTCGTCGGCTGGCTGGTGGTCGAGGTGTTTGCGTTCACCCGATTGCGCATCGGCGCCTACGACCAGGGGTACAGCGATCCTGGACCGGAGAACCGGTCATGACCTCGACCGCGACCTCGACTGTGAGCGTGCTGAGAACCGACTGCTACCGTTTGGACCGCCATGTCACAGCAGCCTCGAACCCCCGCCTGGGGAACCGCCCGGCTCCGTCCGGGGCGGCCCTCGTCGACCGACCGCAACCTGGGCATGAACCAGGCCCTGACGGCACTGTCGTACCTGGTCGGTGGTGTGATCGTCTACGGCGGGATCGGCTGGCTGGTCGGCCGTTGGCTGCACCTGCAGCTGCTGACCGGGGTCGGCATCGTGGTCGGCTCCGGGCTGGCGATCTACCTGATCGTGCAGCGGTTGGGCCGGCCCGGCGACGCGGCCGTGGAGAGCTGGATCGAGCAGAAGAAGGCCAGGGAGGCCGATTGGGCCCGTCGGGCCGGACGGCCCGAGCCGCGGGCCCGCGCGGCCAGGGCACAGGAACGGAAGGATCACCTGACGTGATCGAGACACCGACGGTGATCAGCGGGCCGGCTCGTGCCGGTGCGATGTCGAGGGGAGAGAACTAGGCCATGGGTACGTCGCTGCTGATTCCTCTCCAGGCCCCGGTGTTCGGCGCCCAGAACTTCGACAAGCCGCCCTTCTTCGACTCGATCCCGTGGTTCAACGAGCCGATGCTGCTGGCGATCATCTCGATGTTCCTGATCATCCCGTTCTGGCTGATCATGGCGCGCAAGAACGCGCTGGTGCCCAGCCGCAGCCAGTACATCGGGGAGTTCGCCTACTCCTTCATCCGCGACGGCGTCGCCCGCGACCAGATCGGTCACGACTTCCGCAGATACGTGCCGTACCTGCTGGGGCTGTTCTCGTTCATCCTCGTCAACAACGTCTGGGGCATCTTCCCGGTCTTCGTCTTCCCGACCACCGGACTCACCGGCTGGCCCTACGGGATGGCCCTGATGAGTTGGGTGCTCTTCAATGCGGTCGGCATCCGCAAGCACGGCTTCCTGGGCTACCTGAAGCATTCGACGCTGCCGTCCGGGGTGCCCTGGCCGCTGTGGTTCCTGGTCATCCCGATCGAGTTCGCCTCCAACATCATCATCCGGCCGGTCACCCTGGCCCTGCGGTTGTTCGCCAACATGTTCGCCGGTCACCTGCTGCTGCTGGTGTTCGTCCTCGGCGGGGAGTACCTGCTGCTGGAGAGCCACGGGATCGTCAATAATCTCGCCGGCGGCGTCTCGCTGATCTTCTCGCTGGCGATCTTCGCCCTGGAACTCTTCGTCGAGGCGTTCCAGGCCTACATCTTCGTCATCCTGAGCGCACAGTACGTCGGTGCCGCCCTCGCCGAGGAGCACTGAGCGAACAACGACCACCACACTTCTGACCCACAGCAGGGTCAGCGGAAACCCGTGAAAGGGAAAGGACAGCAGTAATGACCCCACTGGAAATCCACGGTTCGGTTGCCGCGATCGGCTATGGCCTCGGCGCCATCGGCCCCGGCATCGGCGTGGGCCTGATCTTCGCCGCCGTCATCCAGGGCACCGCCCGCCAGCCGGAAGCCCGGGGCGCCATGATGGGTACCGCCTGGATCGGCTTCGCCCTGACCGAGGCGCTGGCGATGATCGGTATCGCGCTGGCGTTCGTGTTCAACACCAACTGATCAGGACAGGTCCATGACCACGCTTCTCGTCGCGATGCAGGCGGAGAACCCGCTCTTCCCGCATCTGTCCGAAATCATCGCCGCGATCGTGTTCGTGCTGATCCTGACGTTCGTCGCCGCCAAGATGGTGGTGCCGCGTTTCGAGCAGACGTACCGGGAGCGGGCCGAAGCGATCGAAGGGGGCATCGAGCGGGCCGAGCAGGCCCAGGCCCAGGCCCAGGCCGCACTGGAGCAGTACCAGTCCCAGCTCGCCGACGCCCGCGGTGAGGCCTCCCAGATCAAGGAACAGGCCCGGACCGAAGGCGCCCAGATCATCGCCGACATGCGCGAGCGGGCGCAGGCCGAGGCGGACCGGATCGTCAACGCCGCGCACGCCCAACTGGAGGCGGAACGCAACCAGATCGTCAACCAGCTGCGTGGCGAACTGGGCGGCCTGGCCACCTCGCTGGCCGGTCGGATCGTCGGTGAGTCGCTGACCGACGACGATCGGGCCCGGCGGACCGTCGACCGCTTCATCGCCGAGCTCGAGGACTCCGAGGCGCCGCAGGGGGCAGAGGTCAAGTGAGCATCGAGTCCGAGTCCGCGGTCGCCGAACTCGACGGCGCCCTGGATCACACCGAGGTCAGTCCGCAGCTGGCCGACGAGCTGTTCGCAGTCGTCGACATGCTGCAGGGCTCGCCGACCCTTCGTCGGGCCCTGACCGATCCGGGTATCCCGACCGAGCGGCGACAGGCGCTGGCCCGCGGGCTGCTGCAGTCCCGGGTCGGTGGTACGACGCTGGAGCTGGTCGCCGCGGCGGTCGGCAAGCGGCTCGGTGGCGGTGCGCTGCTGGACGCGCTCGAGCGTCAGGCGGTCCGGGCCCTGCTCAAGGTCGCCGACGGCCAGGGCCGGCTCGACGACGTCGAGGACCAGCTGTTCCGCTTCGGCCGGGTGGTCGACGGCGACGCCGAGCTGCGCGGCGCCGTCACCGACCGCAGCAGTTCGCCGTCCCGCCGGCAGGACCTGGTGGAGGAGTTGTTGCGGGACAAGGCTCAGCCGGAGGCCGTCCGGCTGGCCCGGCGCGCGGTGGCGGCCCGGGACCGGAACTTCGCCCGGACGCTGGGTGGCTACGTGCAACTGGCGGCCCGGATGCGGGACCGCGTCATCGCGACCGTCCGCGTCGCCCGGCCGCTGGAGGCGGCACAGTGGCAGCGGTTGCAGCAGGCGCTGTCCCGGCAGGTGGGCCGCGAGGTCGCCCTGCAGGAGGTCGTCGAACCGCAGCTGATCGGCGGCATCCGGGTCGAGATCGGTGACGAGGTCATCGAGGGCACCGTCGCCGGTCGGCTGGAGGCGGTCCGCCGCCAGTTCGGCTGACCGGCCGGCGCACGTACGGTTGAGAATCTGACAACGAGAACGTCGAGAGAACGTCGAGAGCAGGAACGAAGCGATGGCTGAACTGACGATCCGCCCGGAGGAGATCCGGGACGCGCTGGACAACTACGTCCGCAACTACACCCCGGAGGCCTCCACCCGCGAGGAGGTCGGCACCGTGGTCAGCTCCGGTGACGGCATCGCGCGGGTCGAGGGTCTGCCGTCGGCAATGGCCAACGAGCTGTTGCAGTTCGAGAACGGCACCATCGGCATCGCCCAGAACCTCGACGTCCGCGAGATCGGCGTCGTGGTGATGGGGGACTCCGAGGGCATCGAGGAAGGTTCCACCGTCCGCAGCACCGGCGACATCCTGTCGGTGCCGGTCGGCGACGGCTATCTCGGCCGCGTCGTGGACGCGCTCGGCAACCCGATCGACGGCCTGGGCGACATCAACCCGGTCGAGGGGCGCCGCGACCTGGAGATCCAGGCCGCCGGTGTGATGGACCGCCAGGAGGTTCGCCAGCCGCTGCAGACCGGTCTCAAGGCGGTCGACGGGATGATCCCGATCGGGCGCGGTCAGCGGCAGCTGATCATCGGCGACCGCAAGACCGGCAAGACCGCGATCGCGGTCGACACGATCATCAACCAGAAGGACAACTGGGCCAGCGGTGACCCGGAGCAACAGGTCCGCTGCATCTACGTCGCCATCGGTCAGAAGGCCACCACCATCGCCTCGATCCGGGCTGCGCTGGAGGACGCGGGCGCGATGGAGTACACCTCGATCGTGGCTGCTCCGGCCTCCGACCCGGCCGGTTACAAGTACATCGCCCCGTACACCGGGTCGGCCATCGGCCAGCACTGGATGTATGCAGGCAAGCACGTCCTGATCGTCTTCGACGACCTGTCCAAGCAGGCCGAGGCCTACCGGGCGATGTCCCTGCTGCTGCGCCGCCCGCCGGGTCGGGAGGCCTACCCCGGCGACGTGTTCTACCTGCACAGCCGGCTGCTCGAGCGCTGCGCCAAGCTGAGCAACGAGCTCGGCGGCGGGTCGATGACCGGGCTGCCGATCATCGAGACCAAGGCCAACGACGTGTCGGCCTACATCCCGACCAACGTCATCTCGATCACCGACGGGCAGATCTTCCTGCAGTCCGACCTGTTCAACGCCAACCAGCGGCCCGCCATCGACGTGGGCATCTCGGTGTCGCGGGTCGGTGGTGCGGCGCAGACGAAGGCGATGAAGAAGGTCGCCAGCCCGCTGAAGACCGAGTTGGCCCGGTACCGCGACATGCAGGCGTTCGCGATGTTCGCCTCCGACCTGGACGCCACCACCCGGCGCCAGCTGGAGCGCGGCTCGCGGCTGATGGAGCTGCTGAAGCAGCCGCAGTACAGCCCGTACCCGGTGGAGGATCAGGTGGTCAGCATCTGGGCCGGCCTGGACGGACAGTTCGACGACGTGCCGGTCGGTGACGTGCTGCGGTTCGAGCAGGAGCTGCTGGACCATCTGCGGCACAGCAACGCCGGCCTGTTGCAGGGCATCCGGGAGTCCAAGACGTTCGAGGATTCCACCGCCGACGCGCTGCGGGGCGAGATCGCCGAGTTCAAGAAGGGTTTCAAGACCTCGGAGGGCAAGTTCCTGGGCGTCGGCCGGGAGGAGCACGAGCCGCTGGACGCCGACGAGGTGGCCCAGGAGCAGATCGTCACCCAGCGGCGGTGAGGAACGATGCCAGCATCCCTGCGTGAGCTGCGGGCCCGACGGGCCTCCGCCAGCAATATCAAGAAGATCACCCGGGCGATGGAGCTGATCGCCGCGTCCCGGATCATCAAGGCCCAGCAACGGGCCCGGGCGGCCGCGCCGTACCAGGCGGAGCTGACCCGTGCGGTGTCGGCGCTGGCGACGTACTCCAACGTCGACCACGCGCTGCTGACCGAGGCGGAGAACCCGACCCGGGCCGCCGTGCTGCTGATCACCTCCGATCGGGGGCAGGCGGGGGCGTACTCCTCGACCGTGATCCGGGAGGGTGAGCAGCTGCGTGAGCTGCTGGCCGGCAACGGGCTGGACGTCGTGCCGTACCTGTCCGGTCGTAAGGCGCAGGCCTTCTACGGCTTCCGCCAGCGGCCGGTCGCCGGGCAGTGGTCGGGATTCTCCGACAGTCCCAGCTACTCCGACGCCCGCGACATCGCCGACGCGCTGCTGGAGGCGTTCAACACCCCGACCGAGGAGGGCGGGGTGGACGAGATCCACATCGTCTACACCCGGTTCGAGTCGATGATCTCCCAGCGCATCGAGGTCATCCGGCTGCTGCCGCTGGAGGTCGTCGAGGGTACCGAGCCGCCGTCGCCGGACGAACTGTTGCCGCTGTACGACTTCGAACCGAACAGCGAGACGGTGCTGGAGCAGCTGCTGCCGCTCTACGTCGCCAGCCGGGTGCACTTCTGCCTGCTGCAAGCGGCGGCCTCCGAGCTCGCCGCCCGGCAGCGGGCGATGAAGTCGGCCACCGACAACGCCGAGGACCTGATCCAGCGGCTGACCCGGGAGGCCAACCAGGTCCGCCAGGCCGGCATCACCCAGGAGATCAGCGAGATCGTCGGCGGCGCGAACGCCCTGGCCGACGCCGCCGAGAACGATTGATCCTTCCGCCGAGTGAAGAAGAGGGAAGACACCCAATGACTGCCACTGTCGAAGAAACCCAGGAGAAGAAGGCGCTCGGTACGGGGCGGATCGCCCGCGTGATCGGCCCCGTGGTGGACATCGAGTTCCCCGCGGACGCGATGCCGGACATCATGAACGCCCTCACCGTCGACGTCACCGTCGGTGATCAGACCCACAGGATGACCCTCGAGGTCGAGCTGCACATCGGCGACAACATCGTCCGCGCGATCGCGCTGAAGCCGACCGACGGGCTGCGGCGCGGCACCGAGGTCCGCGACACCGGTGCGCCGATCTCGGTGCCGGTCGGTGACATCACCAAGGGCCACGTCTGGAACGTGACCGGTGAGGTGCTGAACGCCGACCCGGCCACGGTCGAGATCACCGAGCGCTGGCCGATCCACCGGCAGGCGCCGAAGTTCGACCAGCTCGAGGCCAAGACCGAGATGCTGGAGACGGGCATCAAGGTGCTCGACCTGCTCACCCCGTACGTGCAGGGCGGCAAGATCGGCCTGTTCGGCGGCGCCGGCGTGGGCAAGACCGTGCTGATCCAGGAGATGATCTACCGGATCGCGCACAACTTCGGTGGCACCTCGGTGTTCGCCGGTGTCGGCGAGCGGACCCGCGAGGGCAACGACCTGATCAACGAGATGGAGGAGGCCGGCGTCTTCAAGGACACCGCGCTGGTCTTCGGTCAGATGGACGAGCCGCCGGGCACCCGGCTGCGGGTGGCGCTGAGCGCGCTGACCATGGCGGAGTACTTCCGCGATGTGCAGAACCAGGACGTGCTGCTCTTCATCGACAACATCTTCCGGTTCACCCAGGCCGGCTCGGAGGTCTCCACCCTGCTCGGCCGGATGCCGTCGGCGGTGGGCTACCAGCCGAACCTCGCCGACGAGATGGGCCAGCTGCAGGAGCGGATCACCTCGACCCGCGGTCACTCGATCACCTCGATGCAGGCGATCTACGTGCCCGCCGACGACTACACCGACCCGGCGCCGGCGACCACCTTCGCCCACCTCGACGCGACCACCGAGCTGTCCCGCGACATCGCGGCCCGGTCGCTGTACCCGGCGGTCGATCCGCTGACCTCGACCTCGCGGATCCTGGATGCGCAGTACATCGGTCAGCACCACTACGACGTGGCCAACTCGGTGAAGGCGATCCTGCAGAAGAACAAGGAGCTGCAGGACATCATCGCCATCCTCGGTGTGGACGAGTTGTCCGAGGAGGACAAGATCGTCGTCGCACGGGCCCGCCGGATCGAGCAGTTCCTCAGCCAGAACACCTACATGGCCGAGAAGTTCACCAACGTGCCGGGTTCGACGGTGCCGCTGGCCGACACCATCGAGTCGTTCCGGATGATCGTGGACGGCGAGGTCGATCACATCGCCGAGCAGGCCTTCTTCAACGTCGGCAGCATGGATGACGTGGAGAAGCGCTGGGCCGAGCTGCAGAAGGACGCCTGATCCGCGATGGCAGATCCGTTCGACGTACGGGTCGTCTCGGCCGACGCGGTGGTCTGGTCCGGTGAGGCGGAGAACGTCATCGCCAAGACCGTCGAGGGTGACATCGGCATCCTGGCCGGGCACGAACCGGTGCTGTCCCTGCTGGCGCCGGGCGGGGTGGAGATCATCCAGCCCGACGGCCGGCGGGAGATCGTGGCCGTGGACGGCGGATTCATCTCCGTCGCCCAGGGCCGTGTCTCGGTGATCAGCGAGTACGCCCGGATGGGTGAGGAGATCACCGTCGACCAGGCCGAGCGGGCGCTGGCCGAGGCGCGCAACAAGCTCGATGCCGGGGAGGACGACGAGGACACCCGCAAGGCCTACCGGCGTGCCGAGGCGCAGCTCAGCGCTGCCCGGAAGACGCGCTGACGGGTCCGGGCCGGTAGCCGAGGGGCAGGTGCAGGTGGGATTCGGATGGCTGAGCGCGGTCGAGGTCATCGGGATCGCCCTGGGACTGATCTCGGCCGTCGTCCTCGGGCTGGCGGTCCGGCGCCGCTGGCTGGCCCGCCACGGCGGCACCTTCGAGTGCAGCCTGCACCGCCACGACCGTCCCCTGACCGATAGCGACGCGACTCCGAGCACCGGCTGGGTGCTCGGAGTCGCTCGTTACAGCGGGGACCGGCTGGAGTGGTTCCGCTTCTTCTCCCTGGCCTGGTGGCCGTCGTTGGCGTTCCCCCGTTCGGAAGTGGCGGTGATGGGCCATCGTCCGCCCACCCCCATCGAGGCCGCCGCCCTGTACTCGGACCAGGAGGTCGTCACCGTCGCGGTGGGCACCGGCGCCTCCGCCCGGCGCCGCCTGCTCGCGATGACCCCGGACTCCCTGACCGGCATGCTGAGCTGGCTGGAATCCGCCCCGCCCGGCCTCGAAGGTACTGACCGGCCCCGCCCGGCAACGACCGGCGTGACCTGCAGGCTGCACGCCGTCCGATCCGTCGCTCGGAGGCGCTTCGCGCCGGCATCAACGTCACGGAGTTGATCGCCCAGGCCCGGCTCGATCGCGGCGCAAGTCCGCGCAGTTGCCGCATCCGGCCGACCTGGCGAACCTCTTCCACCCCTGATCCCGACCGGGTACGCGAAGCCGGCCGTGGTCCGAAAACGAGCACCGGATTGCCCCGACCGGGTACGCGGAGCCCGCCATGGTCCGAAAACGGTTGACGGATGTGGCGGAGGGACGACGCAACTCCTCAGAAGCTGACAACGGCCTCCACCGGCAGGTGGTCGGACGGGTACTGATCGCCGGGGGAGTGGTCGACCATCCGGCACGACTCCACCCTGACCCGATCGTTGACCAGGATCCAGTCGATGCGGACCCCGTCGGGATCGGGACGGCCGTAGTTGTTGAACGTTCCCAGCCGGCGCCCGCGCTCGCCCGCCGACAGGTAGGCATCGCGCAGCCCGGATCCCGTCAGGACCGCGTACGGCTCGGAGTCCTCACCGGTGTTGAAGTCCCCCATCAGGACCACGGGCCGATCCGGGTCCAAGCCCTCGATCTCGTGGACCAATCGTTGGGCCGAACGCAGCTGGGCGTCGGCCGACTCGTGGTCGAAGTGGGTGACGATGGTGTGGAACGGGCGGCCATCGGCCCTCCGGACGAAGGTGCCGACCGAGTACATCCTCGGCAGATCGGTGCCCCAGGTGATCGAGCCGGGCACGTGGGGCGTGTCGGAGAGCCATCGGTGGTCGATCTCCACGAGCTCCACTGCCCGGCTGTCGTAGATGACGGCCGAGTTCTCCTCGGTGTCACCGTCCCTGCGATGCTCCGACACCAACTCGTAGCGGCCGTCGAGCCCGTCCAGCAGGTCGGCCAGCTGGTGGTCGAGCCCTTCCTGGGCGCCGAGCACGTCGGGCGCCAGCGCGGAGACCAGATCGATCATCGGGCCCCGTCGCCGCGACCACGGCTGCGGGTCGTCCTCGGAGGCAAAGCGCAGGTTGTAGCTGACGAACTTCATGGGGTCCTCAGACTTCCGGCCGGCTCCGCCGAGGGGTCACCAACGCGGCGACACGCCGCGAAAACTGAGGAACAAGTGACCCCTCGGCGAAGGGGGCGGGGGCTGGCTGGGGTGGGTGGATGGATGGGGGTGCAGGGCAGGTGTGGTCAGTTGCTGGCGAAGGCGGCGTCGAAGGCGGCCTCGGACGGCTTGATGGCGTTCATGCCACGGGCGAACTGCAGGGCTTCGGGGGCGCCGTCGAGACGGTCCATGCCGGCGTCCTCCCACTCGATGGAGATCGGCCCGCCGTAGCCGATGGTGTTCAGCATCCGGAAGATGTCCTCCCACGGGGTGTCGCCACGGCCGGTGGAGATGAAGTCCCAGCCGCGGCGCGGGTCGGCCCAGGGCAGGTGGGAGGACAGCCGGCCGTTGCGGCCGTTGTTCATCCGCACCTTGGTGTCCTTGCAGTCGACGTGGTAGATCCGGTCCTTGAAGTCCCACAGGAAGCCGACGGTGTCCAGGCCCTGCCACACCATGTGGGAGGGATCGAAGTTGAGCCCGAAGCCCGGGCGGTGGTCGATCGCGTCCAGCATCTCCACCGTCGACCAGTAGTCGTAGGCGATCTCGCTGGGATGCACCTCGTGGGCGAACCGGACGCCGACCTCGTCGAAGACGTCGATGATCGGGTTCCAGCGGTCGGCGAAGTCGCGGTAGCCGGCCCGGATGACGTCGTCGCCGACCGGGGGGAACATCGCCAGGTAGTGCCAGATCGCCGAGCCGGTGAAGCCGATGACGGTGTCCACGCCGAACGCCTTCGCGGCCCGTGCGGTGGTCTTCATCTCCTCGGCCGCCCGCTGCCGGACGCCCTCGGGATCGCCGTCGCCCCAGACCCGCGGATGGACCATGTTCTTGTGCCGGTCGTCCAGGATCGACTCGCAGACCGCCTGGCCGTTGAGGTGGTTGGAGATGGCCCAGCAGCCCAGACCGTGCTGCTGCAGGATGTCGCGACGGTTCTGCACGTACGCGTCGTCCTCGGCTGCCCGCGCCACGTCGAAGTGATCACCCCAGCAGGCGATCTCCAGGCCGTCGTAGCCCCACTCGCCGGCCAGTCGACAGATCTCCTCGAACGGCAGGTCGGCCCACTGTCCGGTGAACAGGGTGACGGGGCGGTCCTGCTTCGGCTGGGCCACACCGGTGGCTTCGCGGCCGAGAGCGGGGCTGGTGCTGGGGCTGGTCATCTGCGAACTCCTGTACGTCTGTGGACCGGACGGATCGTGGTACGGCCGAGGCGGACCGTGATCCCGGCAATGATCATCACCAGCGGCGCGGGGCGTGGTCAAGGCCGTGATCAGAGTCCGTACTCTGTCAGCCCCGATCATCTCCGGTCGGGTCGGGACGGTCACCGCCGGGTACCCACAGCACCTCGCCGTCGGTGCCGTTGACGACCCGGGTGAGGATGAACAGCAGGTCCGACAGCCGGTTCAGGTAGGTCAGCGCCAGCGGGTTGACCCCGCCCGGGCCTGCCTGGCCGGGGCCGGCGGCCGGTTCGGTGCCGTAGGCCTGCGCCGCCTGCCAGGCCGACCGTTCGGCCCGCCGGGCCACCGTCCGCGCCACGTGCAACTGGGCGCCGCCGACCGTCCCGCCGGGCAGGATGAACGACCGCAACTTGGGCAGGTCCGCGCTGAACCGGTCGCACCAGCGTTCCAGCCGGTCCACCGACGGCTGGGTGATCCGTAGCGGGGTGACGTCCGCCGGCGGGGCCAGCGGCGTGGCCAGGTCCGCGCCGAGGTCGAACAGTTCGTTCTGCACCCGGCCGAGCACCTCCCGCACCGGCGCCGGCAGTTCGCCGACGGCCAGTGCCAGGCCGAGGGCGGCGTTGGCCTCGTCCACGTCGCCGTAGGCGGCGACACGCGGGTCGGTCTTCTCGGTCACCGACAGGTCGGCCAGCCGGGTCTGGCCCTGGTCACCGGTGCGCGTGTAGATCCGGGTGAGGTTCACCACGGAGCCGACTCTACGGGCCGGCGCCGACGGGCCGGAGACCCGACCGGGCCGGTTCCGGCTTCGGGGATCGTCGGAGCGTCCCGAACCGTGTCGGGGACGGTTTGTGGTTGGCTTCCGGCTGTGACCCTGCCCAGCCGTGTCCCCCGCGGTGCCGTGATCCGCAGTACCGTCGCCGGGGCGGTGGTGATCACCGCACTGCTGGTCGCACTGGCCGGCTGCGGCCGGATCCCGCAGGCGCCGGGATCGGCCCGGTCCGGCCCGGCGGCACGGCCGGCGGCCGGCTCGGCGACGTCGCTGCCGGCCGCGTCGGTCGCCGACTGCGAGTACACCCGCACCGGAACTGCGAGCCGACCCGTCAAGCTGCCGCCGACCACCGGCGTGCCGATGACCGGCACCGTCACCGCGGTGATCACCATGCCGGCGGGAAGAATCAGGATCAGCCTGGACCGGGACCGGGCGCCGTGCACGGTGAACTCGTTCGTCTCGTTGGCCCGGCAGGGCTTCTACGACCGGACGCCCTGTCCGCGGCTGAGCGATACCGGCAGCCTGTTCATGTTGCAGTGCGGTGATCCGACCGGGCAGCGGACCGGCGGGCCCGGGTACACCTTCCCCGACGAGTTGAGCGGGGACGAGTCCTACGGGGCGGGCACGGTGGCGATGGCCAACGGGGTGCCGAACAGCAACGGCTCCCAGTTCTTCCTGGTGTACAAGAACTCCAGCCCCGACCGCGCCTACACGGTGTTCGGATCCTTCGGCGCCGCCGGCATCGCGGTGCTGCAGCGGATCGCCGCCGGCGGCGTGGACAACCGGTTCGGGCCCCACGACGGCAAGCCCCGCGCCGGCGCGCAGATCGAGTCGGTGCGGATCAGCTGACCGGCAGGAAACGACGCAGCACGTCCAGGAAGACGCCCGGCTCGTCGGCGTGCACCCAGTGACCGGCGTTCTTGATCGTCACCCGTCGCAGCTGCGGGAACAGCGCCCGCATCGCCGGCTCGTGCTCGGCGCGGACGTAGTCGGAGTCGGCGCCGGAGATCCACAGTGTCGGCCCGGGGTAGCTCACCGCGCCGAGGTCCGGCCAGCCGCTGAGCACGTCCAGCCGGTCACCGAGCAGGTCCAGGTTCATCTGCCAGTGCCAACCGGTCCCGGGGGCACCGGCCGGCCCTGGGCCGCGACGCAGGTTCTGCAGCAGGAAACCGCGTACGGTCGGGTCCTCGACGGCCTCCTCCAGCCGTTCCTCCGCATCGGTGCGGGACCGCAGCGCCGTCAGGTCCATCGACCGCATGCCGGCCACGTACCGGCCGAACGCGGTGCCGCCGCGGTAGTCCACCGGCGCGACGTCGACCACGCACAGCCGTTCGACCAGCTCCGGGTGCCGCAACGCGGCCGCCATCGCGACCTTGCCGCCCATGGAGTGGCCGACCAGGATCCACGGCCGGGCGGCACCGGCCCGCAGGAACGTCGCCAGCCGGTCGGCCATCGCCGGGTAGCCCACGTCATCGGTCCAGTCCGACCGGCCGTGGTTGGGCATGTCGATGAGGGCGCAGGTGCAGTCGTCGCCGAGCCGGCGGGCGATGGTGGTCCAGTTGCGACCCTGGCCGAACAGGCCGTGGCAGAACGCGACCAGCGGCCGACCGGCATCGACCGCGGCACCGGTGTAGCTCGCGTACAGCCCGCCGGGCCGAGTCCCCCCGGGCGTCGCGGCGTCGTTGCCGGCCCCGGCTGCCGCCGTCATCGGCGGCGCTGCCAGCAGGCCGTGTGCCAGTGCCGCCGCTGCTCGGGCCCGGTGCTGAAACCCAGCCCCGGCTCGGCCGGCCAGACCACGACATGGGCGGTGCCGGGCCGGATCACCTGGTCGCAGCCGGGGCAGCGGTAGTCCTTGGCCGCCGTGGCGCCGCTGACCGAGCGGACGATCCACCGGCCGTCGGCCTTCACCGCGTCGGTGGCATGCCCGAAGCCGAGTGGTCGCGGGGCGCGCAGGTGCTTGCTCGGGCGGCGACGCGACGGGCTCATGCCGACCGGGCCGGGAGGATAGGCACAGGCCCGAGTGTGGCAGACCGGGATTGGCTACGGTGTCCGGCGTGCGTTTGGTGATTGCCCGCTGCCAGGTCGACTACGCGGGCCGGCTGACGGCCCATCTGCCGATGGCCACCCGGCTGATCCTGGTGAAGGCCGACGGGTCGGTGTCGGTGCATGCCGACGACCGGGCGTACAAGCCGCTGAACTGGATGAGCCCGCCCTGCAGCCTGGCCGAGTTGCCGGCGGCCGAGGTGGGCACGCTGGCCGCCGACCTGGGCCAGCAGCTGACCGCGGTATGGGAGGTCCGCGGTCGCGACGGCGACACCCTGCAGATCCTGATCGGCGACGTCCTGCACGACTCCAGTCACGAACTGGGCCTCGACCCGGGCCTGCAGAAGGACGGCGTCGAGGCCCACCTGCAGGCGCTGCTGGCCGAGCACCCGCAGACACTGGGGGAGGGCTGGTCGCTGGTCCGGCGGGAGTACATGACCGCGATCGGCCCGGTGGACCTGCTCTGCCGCGACACCACCGGCAGGTACGTCGCGGTCGAGGTCAAGCGCCGCGGCGAGATCGACGGGGTCGAGCAGCTGACCCGCTACCTGGACCTGATGCGGCGTGACCCGCTGCTGGGCGAGGTCCGCGGCGTGTTCGCCGCCCAGCAGATCAGACCCCAGGCACGGGTGCTGGCCGCCGACCGCGGCATCACCTGCGTGACGGTGGACTACGACGCGTTGCGGGGGATGGACAACGCCGAGGACCGGCTCTTCTGAGGCCGGGTCCCCGGCGCCGCCAGGGGGTCGGAAGCCCGGGGAGTGGAGCCGCTCAGTCCTGGTCGGGGGTGCGGGCGCCGCTGACCACCACGGTCGGCTCCTGCTCCTCGTCCCCGGACTGCGCCGGCCCGTTGTCGGCCGGGCCGTTGTCCGCCGGCCCGTTGTCCGTCGGGCCGTTGTCCGTCGGGCCGTTGTCGGCCGGGCCGTTGTCCGCCGGGCCCCCGGCGTCGGCCGCGGTCGGATCGGAGAGGGTGGTGGTGTCCTCCAGCGGCTCCTCGGCCAACGCCTCCAGGTCGCCGGACAGATCGGCCAGCGGCTGCATGTGCGGGGCGTCGCCCGCGCTCTGCGAGGCCAGCGCCGACAGGCTCTGCAACTGGTTGAGCACGGCCTGCTTGCGCTGCAGCAGGTTCTCGGTCTCCCGGCGCAGCTGCTCCTTGCGCCACTCGAACTCCTGATGCGTCCGCTGGGTGATCCGCTGCGCCTGGGTCTGGGCGGCAGCCAGGATCCGGTCCGACTCCTCCTTGGCCTCCAGCCGGATCCGTTCGGCCTCGGACTCGGCGTCGGTGCGCGCCCTTGCCGCGGACTCGAGGTCGGCGGCCAGTTGTTCACCGGCCTGCTGGTGGTGCTGGGTGGCCTCGGTGAGCAGTTTGCCGGTGGCGGCCACTGCCTCGCCATGGACCCGCTTCAGCTCCGCGGTCGCCGCCTGGTGCTCCTCGGCGATCTGCTGCCGGGTCCGGGCGGCCTCGGTCTCGGCGGCGCGTTTGGCCTCCTCGCCCTCCAGCCGGGCGCCATCGCGGATCGCCTCGGCCTCGTGCTGGGCCTGCCGGCGCAGCGCGTCGGCCTCGCGCTCGGCGGCCGCGGTGATCTGGGCGGCCTCGGCTCGGGCGCGTTCGACCTCGGCCAGCACCTGCTGCTGACCGCGGTCGCGCAGCTGCTGCAGCTCGGTGCGGCCGCTGACCCGGATCTGCTCGCCGTCGGTCTCGGCCTGCTGGCGCAGCTGGTCGGCATCGCGGCGGCCGGTCTCGCGCAGCTGGTTGGCCTCGACATTGGCCTGGTCCAGCATCTCCTGGGCCTGTTCCTCGGCCATCTTCAGGATGTGGCCGGCCCGGGCGCCGAGGCTGGAGTAGTCGACCTCGCCGGTCGGCCGCTCGTCCAGCTCGTGGCGGGTCTCCTCCAGCTGCTGCTGGAGGTCGTTGATCTGGCGCTGCAGATCGGCGGACTGGTGGCCGGCCTGGACCACCCGTCCCTCCAGTGAGCGGACGTAGTCGTCGACAGCGGTGCGGTCGTAGCCACGGAGCGCGGTCGGGAAATTGCCGACCGCGCTGGCGGTCTCGTCGAACAGATTGAGTCCGGTGGTCTCGTCCGAAGATGGCATCTGGTCCTCAGGTGGTGGTGCGGTGCGGCAGGAGCGTCGCGGCCAACGTTACTGCGCCGGATGAGGGATCTGCGGCTGCGCGCGCGTGTCCACGGCGGCGGGTCGGACCAGCTCCACCAGCACCCCGCCGGTGTCGCGCGGGTGCAGGAAGTTGATCAGCGAGCCGGCGCTGCCGCGCGCCGGCCGCGGATAGAGCAGCCGGACGCCGGTGGCGCGCAGATGCGCGGCGACCCGGTCCAGGTCGGCGACCCGGAACGCCAGGTGCTGCAGTCCCGGTCCGGACCTGTCCAGGAACCGCGCCACGGCCGAGTCCGGCGACGTCGCTGCCAGCAGTTGCAGCTGGGTCACCGGCACCGCGGGACCGACGGCCGGCAGAGCTCCGACCGTCCGGCCGGCACCGAGCATCACCTCCACCACCCGCTGGTCGGCGATGTGCTCGCGGCGCAGCTCCTGCAGACCGAGCCGCCGGGTGTAGAAGGCGACCGCGAGGTCCAGGTCGGCCGTGGCGATGCCGACGTGGTCGACGCCGAGGACCAGGTCGGGCGGCAGCGGGGCCGCCGGGCCGGCGGCCGTCGGGTCGGCGGGCCAGGGCGTGGAGGAGGTCACGGGTCAAGCTTCTCCCAGGCCGCGGCGGCCCGGCTACCGTGGAGTCGGGCCAGCACGACCGTCGACCGTCGGCGGTCGTCGCGCCCGGTCGTCGAAATCGGAGGTCGGCATGGGATCGGTGATCGTCGGCGGCGCACGGACGCCGATCGGCAGGCTGCTGGGAGCGCTGGCCGACGTCCCGGCGACCGAGCTCGGCGGCGTCGCGATCGCGGCCGCACTGGAACGGTCCGGGCTGGCACCCGAACAGGTCGAGTACGTGATCATGGGCCAGGTGCTGCAGGCCGGCTGCGGCCAGCTGCCGGCCCGGCAGGCCGCGGTCCGCGCCGGGATCGGCATGCAGGTGCCGGCGATCACCGTCAACAAGGTCTGCCTGTCGGGGCTGAACGCGATCGCCCTGGCCGACCAGCTCATCCGGGCCGGCGAGTGCGGGATCGTCGTCGCCGGCGGGATGGAGTCGATGAGCAACGCCCCGCACCTGCTGCCGGGGTCGCGCCGCGGCTTCAAGTACGGCGACGTGACGATGGTCGACCACATGGCCGTGGACGGACTGTGGGACGCCTTCAGCGACCGGGCGATGGGCGCCCTGACCGACGCTCACAACGCCGGCACGGCCGCGGTCAGCCGCGCCGAGCAGGACGCGTTCGCGGCCCGCTCCCACCGGCGCGCCGGCCGGGCGATCGCCGACGGCACGATGGCGGAGGAGATCGTGGCGGTGCGCGTCGCGCAGCGCCGGGGCGAGGATCGGGTGGTGGACACCGACGAAGGCGTCCGGGCCGACTGCAGCACCGAGTCGCTGGCCCGGCTGCGGCCGGCCTTCGGCCCTGACGGCACCATCACCGCCGGTTCCTCCAGCCCCATCTCCGACGGTGCGGCCGCGGTGGTGGTCGTCGACGAGGACGTCGCCGAGCGGCTCGGGCTGCCGGTGCTGGCCCGAATCGTGGCCCACGGGATGGTCGCCGGGCCGGATTCGTCGCTGCAGCTGCAGCCGGCGCGCGCCATCGAGGTCGCCTGCCGCAAGGCCGGCCTGGAGGCCACTGCACTGGAGCTGATCGAGATCAACGAGGCGTTCGCGGCCGTCGGCGTGGCCGCCGCCCGGGCCCTCGGGTTGACCGAGGAGCAGATCGAGGACCGAGTCAACGTGGATGGCGGAGCGATCGCGGTCGGTCATCCGATCGGGATGTCCGGAGCGCGGCTGGTGCTGCACCTGGCCCACGCGCTGGGTCGGCGCGGCGGCGGCACCGGGGCCGCGGCCCTGTGCGGGGGCGGCGGCCAGGGCGACGCACTCGTCATCACCGTCGACGCGCCGGGACCGCGGACCGCCGGATGACCGCGGCCGACGCGCAGATCGCGGCCGACGCGCAGATCGCGGCCGACGCGCGGATCGCGGCCCTGGTGGCCGGAGCCCGGGCCGGCCGGCCCCGGGCGGTGGCGCGGCTGATCAGTGCCGTGGAGAACGACTCGGCGGCGCTGCGGCCGTTGCTGGCGGCGTTGGCGCCGAGCACCGGGCACGCGCAGGTCGTCGGGATCACCGGACCGCCGGGCGTCGGCAAGTCGACGATCACCGCAGCCCTGCTCGGCGCCTACCGCCGCCGCGGGCTGCGGATCGGTGTGCTCGCCGTCGACCCGTCCTCCCCGTTCACCGGTGGCGCGGTGCTCGGGGACCGGATCCGGATGCAGCAACATGCCCTCGACGACCAGGTCTTCATCCGGTCGATGGCCAGCCGTGGCCACCTCGGCGGCCTGGCGGTGGCCGCACCCCAGGCGCTGCGGGTCTTCGACGCCGCCGGCTGCGACCTCGTGCTGGTCGAGACCGTCGGGGTCGGCCAGTCGGAGGTGGAGGTGGCCGCCGCGGCCGACACCACGGTGGTGCTGCTGGCGCCGGGGATGGGCGACGGGGTGCAGGCCGCCAAGGCCGGCGTGCTGGAGATCGGCGACGTGTTCGTGGTCAACAAGGCCGACCGGGACGGCACCCAGGCTCTGGTGCGCGAGCTGCGGACCATGATCGGCATGGCCGCACGTCCGGCAGGTTCCTGGAAGCCGCCGATCGTGCGTACCGTCGCCGACCGGGAGGAGGGCATCGACGAACTGGTGGCGGCGTTGGACGCCCATCGGGCCCACACCGAGGCCGACGGGAGTCGTCGGCAGCGCCGGCTGCAGCAGGCCCGTGCCGAGATCGAGGCGCTGGCGACGGCCGGCCTGCTGCGCCGTGTCCGACTGCGTCAGGGCAGCCGGCTGGACGAGTTGGCCCGGGCGGTCCGCGACGGACGACTCGACGCCTGTGCCGCCGCGGACCGGCTGGTGGCCGGCCTGCCGGAGCTGGCCGGGTCGGATCCCTGACCTCATCGGCGGGCGAGTTTCGGCTCAAGGAAGACTCTGATCGGCTCCCGCCCGGCGCGCCCCGGCCTCGCCGGGCGGTCCGGCCGGTAGAACAGGATGCGGCCGGGGGTGGCACGCCTGCGGTCCTGGCCGGCGAGCGACGAGGAGACCGACGTGAAGTGGATCAAGCGCATCCTGGTGCTGCTTGTGGTGACCTTCGCGCTGTTCTACCTGTTCACCCGGCCGACGGACGCCGCCGATGCCGTCCGCAGCGCGTTCGGAGCCGTCGGCAGCGGCATGAACGCGATCGTCACCTTCTTCACCTCCCTCACCTCCTGACCACGGCCGCGTCGAGCGGACCAGCCGCGATGTTCGATCCCAGGGTCAGCCGGCACCTGATCTCCGACGAGGGTGAGATCGTCGTCGACGAGGTCCGCCGGCATCCGGTGGCCTATCTCGGCCCCGGCCTGCTGACCGCGGCCGGTGTGCTGATCATGATCACCGCGCTGTGGGCACCGGTGCGGCTGGCCTGGTTCCCGCTCGGCGCCGGACTGGTACCGGCCTGTGTCGGCGGCTACCGGATGCTGGCCGAGCACATGGACCGGTTCGTGATCACCAACATGCGAGTGTTCCGCGTGCACGGCATCTTCTCCCAGCACACGGCCACGATGCCGATGTCGCGGATCCTCGACATCTCGGTGCACAAACCGTTCATCGGCCGGATCTTCGGCTACGGCCACTTCGTCTTCGAATCCGCGGCCCAGGACCAGGGGCTGCGCGACATCCGCTACGTCGCCCGGCCCGATGAACGCGACCTGACCATCCAACGGGTGATCCAACGGTCCGGACTGCGGGCGAGCATGCGGCCGCGGCCGGGCGAAGCGGTCACTGTGGCACCGCCCGACGACGACCCGGTGCTGTGACCCGGGTCGTCGCGATCGCCGACTCCGACAGCTACCTGAAGTGGAGTGCGGCCACCCTGGACGCGATGCCGGCGGACTGGATCACCGAGCAGTGGCTGATCCGCAGCCCGATCGCGCCGTCGCCGGCACAGGTCAGCGCGGCCACCGACCGGAGCGTGCACCGCACGACGCTCGCCGCGGCGGTGCTGCAGCTGCTCCGCCACACCCCCGATGTGGTGCTGCTTGCCGCGACCGGTCCGGCCGTGCAGGTGCTGCTCGGGTTCCGGCGGCTGCGAAGGGGACCCGGCCGGCCGGTGCTGGTGACCGGGCTGCCCGGCATCAGTGTGCCGGCCACCGAGCGGGCCCTCACCTTCCGGGCCGGTTGCGACCTGTTCGTGCTGCACTCCCACCGGGAGGTCACCGAGTTCGCTGCGCTGGCCGAACGGCTCGGGCTGGAGCTCGACTTCGGGTTGGCGACGCTGCCGTTCGCCCGCCGGGTCGGGCCGCCGGCACCGCCCCGATCCCGGTCCGGACGGGCTCCCGAGCAGCTCGTCTTCGCCGCCCAGGCGAAGGTCCCGGCCGGGGCCGAGGACCGGATCTCGGTGCTGCGGGCCTTCGCCGCGCTGCCGCCCGGGCGGCGGGTGCTGGTGAAGCTGAGGGCGCTGCCCGGTGAGCAGCAGACCCACCGGGAACAGCTGCCGTATCCGGAGCTGTGGCAGGACCTGGTCGCCGCGGAGGGCCGGCGGCCGGATCTGGTCGGCTTCGCCGGCGGATCGATGGCCGAGGCGCTGGCCGAGGCCGACGGCCTGGTCACGGTGTCCTCCACCGCGGCCCTGGAGGCGATCGGGCTCGGGTTGCCGGTGCTGGTGCTGTCAGACTTCGGCGTGTCCGCCGAGTTGATCAACGAGGTCTTCGTCGGCTCCGGCTGCCTGGGCACACTGGCCGACCTGGCCGCCGGACCGCTGCACCGGCCGCGACCGGAGTGGTTGCACCACAACTACTTCCATCAGCCCGCCGACAACGACTGGGTGCGGCGGATCGAGGCGCTGGTAGCGCTGCGGGCCGACGGTCTCCTGCCGGCGCGCCCCGGCGATCCGGTCGACGGCCTCCGGTCGCTGCTGCGCCGACGGATCCGGCTGCTGCTGCCCCAGCCCGTGCTGCGGATCACCGGTCGGCTGGCCCGAACGGTGCGCGGACCGCGGCCCGATCCGGCCGCTGACCGCTGATCAGCTACGGGCGGCCAGCACCCGATCGCAGACCTCGCGGACCGCACCGGCACCGCCGGGTGCCGACAGCACCACCCGTGCCGCGGCCAGCACGTCGGGGTGTGCCTGCGGCACGGCGACCGGCCAGCCGACCACAGCCATCGGGTGCAGGTCGTTGACGTCGTTGCCGACATAGGCGGTACGGAGCGGGTCGATGCCGTGGTCGGCCAGCCACTTCTGCACCGCGGTGGCCTTGTCCTCGGTCGCCACCAGCGCCTCGACACCGAGCTTGCGAGCCCGGCCGAGCACCACCGGATGGGTCTCCTTGGACACGATCAGGAAGGCGACACCGGCTCGGTGGAGCCGTTCCACCCCCATCCCGTCGCTGCGGCTGACCCGGACCAGTTCGCCCCCGTCGGCGTCGACGTAGGCAGTGTCGGGGGTGTGCACGCCGTCGAAGTCGGTGATCACGGCGTCGACGTCGATCGGTCCGACGGCATCGACGGCTGCGCCGCCGGAGCCGGCGCGATCCAGCACCCGTGACAGCGCGTCGGCCAGCTGCAGCTCGGCCTCGGTGTCGATCTCCAGCGCACGCCAGGGTGAGGTGAGCACCACCCGGGTGCGGCCGAAGAACCGATGCCGGTGGACGGCGAACCCGTCGGCGCGCATCACGTAGAAGGCGCCGGTCTCGCGGAAGTCGGGCCGACGGTCCTGGCGGCGCGGCCGGTGCGCCGGATCGTGGTTCTGCCCGGCCATCGCCCCGGCCCCGGGCGCGCGCCGCGGGTCGGCGTCGCGCCACAGGAACTCGTGGCTCTCCACCGCGGAGAAGGCCGAGTCCGCCGCACCGGAGCCGACCAGCTCGACGCCGCGGTCCAGGTCGGCCGGGTCGATGAACGGGCTGGTGCACTGGACGAGGACGACCACCTCCGCGTCGATCCCGTCGGCCGCGATCGTCGCCAGCGCGTGCTCCAGCGCAGCCTCCGAGGTTGCGGTGTCACCGGCCAGGTCGGCGGGACGCTGAACGAGGGCCGCACCGCAGCGGCCGGCGACGTCGGCGATGGCGGCATCGTCGGTGGACACGTAGACGTGATCGATGCGGGCGGCCGCCAGGCCGGCGCGGACCGCGCGGGCCACCAGTGGGACGCCACCGACAGGCCGAAGATTCTTGCCCGGGACGCCCTTGGATCCGCCGCGGGCGGGGATGATCGCCACCGTGGGACCCGACCCGCCGCCGGAGGGCGACGTCGACGGGCCGGTGGCAGTTCGCTGCGTCATGGCCGGACGCTAGGCCAGCGGGTTGGCCGCACCGTGAACGACGGTTGACACGTCGGCGACGCCGTAGGATCGAGCCGGAGGTGGGATCAGTGACCGATCCGGACCCGACTCGGCAGCAACGCCGCCGCTGGCAACAGGCCTATGCCGAGGCCGAGGCCGCCGGCGCGGTCCGCGACGCCGATTTCACCACCCTGTCCGGGCTGCAGGTCGACCCGGCCTACGGCCCGGCCGAGGGGACGGTGGACCCACGGGCGGAGCGGATCGGCTGGCCGGGACAGTTCCCGTACACCCGGGGCCTGTACGCCACCGGCTACCGCGGCCGACCCTGGACGATCCGGCAGTTCGCCGGCTTCGGCTCGGCCCGGCAGACCAACGAGCGGTACAAGATGATCCTGGCCGCCGGTGGTGGCGGCCTCTCCGTCGCCTTCGACATGCCGACGCTGATGGGACGCGACTCCGACGACCCGCGCAGCCTCGGCGAGGTCGGACACTGCGGCGTCGCCGTCGACTCGGCGGCCGACCTGGAGGCGCTGTTCGACGGCATCGACCTCGGCGGGGTGACCACCTCGATGACGATCTCCGGTCCGGCGGTGCCGGTGTTCTGCATGTACCTGGTCGCCGCCGAACGGCAGGGCGTCGACCCGGCCGGGTTGAACGGCACCCTGCAGACCGACATCTACAAGGAGTACATCGCCCAGAAGGAGTGGCTGTTCGCGCCCGAGCCGCACCTGCGGCTGATCGGTGACCTGATGGCGTTCACCAGCGCCGGGATGCCGGCCTACAAGCCGCTGAGCGTGTCCGGCTATCACATCCGTGAGGCCGGGTCGACCGCGGCGCAGGAGCTGGCGTTCACCCTGGCCGACGGTTTCGGCTACGTCGAGCTCGGGCTGTCCCGCGGCCTGGACGTGGACCGGTTCGCCCCACAGCTGAGTTTCTTCTTCGACGCCCACCTCGACTTCTTCGAGGAGATCGCCAAGTTCCGGGCCGCCCGCCGGATCTGGGCCCGCCGGCTCCGCGACCGCTACGGGGCACGGACCGCCCGGGCGCAGTGGTTGCGGTTCCACACCCAGACCGCCGGCGTCTCGCTGACCGCCCAGCAGCCGTACAACAACGTGGTACGCACCGCGGTGGAGGCGCTGGCGGCAGTGCTCGGCGGCACGAACTCGTTGCACACCAACGCACTCGACGAGACGCTCGCGCTGCCCACCGAGGAGTCGGCAGAGATCGCCCTACGCACCCAGCAGGTGATCGCGGAGGAGACCGGCGTGGTCAACGTCGCCGACCCGCTGGGCGGCAGCTGGTACGTCGAGGAACTCACCGACCGGCTGGAGGCCGAGGCGGAGCAGGTCTTCGCCGCCATCGAGGAGCTGGGCGCCCGGGGACGGACCACGCCGCATCCGATCGGCCCGATCACCGCCGGCCTGTTGCGCGGCATCGAGGACGGCTGGTTCACCGCCGAGGTCGCCGAGTCGGCGTTCGCCTACCAGACGAAGCTGGAGAAGGGGCACAAGCACGTCGTCGGCGTCAACTGCCACACCGCCTCGGTGACCGGTCCGCTGGAGATCCTGCGGGTCGGCCGCGACGTCGAGCAGGAGCAGTGCCGCCGGCTGCACCAGCGGCGTGCGGAGCGCGATCAGCAGGAGGTCCGGTCCGCCCTGGAGGCCCTGGCCGGTGCGGCCCGCGGCACCGGTGAACTGATCGAGCCGATGCTGCGGGCCGCCCGCGCCGAGGCCACCCTCGGCGAGATCTGCGGTGTGCTGCGCGCCGAGTGGGGGGAGTACACCGAACCCGCACGCTTCTGAGCCCGGCCGCAGGACCCTACTGTTGCGGGTTCTGCCAGTAGTAGGTCTCCGGGTCGTAGACGGCCGGCGTCGGATGACCCCACGGATTGACCAGACCGCCCTGGGCGAGGTTGTCGCGCCGCGGCACGTTGCCCAGATCGGTCTTGGCCACGATCACCGCGGGATAGTTGGCCACGCATCCCATGAAGAACGGCCCGTCGGAGATGTGGATCTTCTCCAGGTCCCAGCACAGCTGGACCCGCTTCATCGCGTCCGGCTCGACCTTGCTGCGGTTGTAGATGTCCCACAGCTTCGCGATCGGGCCACCCTTCTCCGCATCGAGCCGCGGGGGATGCCGCTTCCACGGATTGACACCGGTCTCCTTGTTGTCGGTGCCGGTGCCCTGCTGCTGGTACCACTGGCCCTCCAGTGGTGCCCACCGGGAGTACTCGACCGGCACCAGCCAGAACGGCTGGATCAGCGAGATGCCGACGTTGGAGATCTCCCAGTTGGTGTGGGCCATCAGCTTGCCCGACTTCCACTGGTCGTCGAAGGTCTGCGGCGGGATCGGGTTGCGGGTCATCTTCAGCCCCACCGCCTTCAGGTCCGCGACGAGCTGGTTGTCCTTGGTGGTGTGGTCGGCGGACTGGTCGGCCTGGTAGTCCAGCCGCAGTTCCAGCTTCTTACCGCTGGGCAGCTCGCGGATCCCGTCGCCGTTGGTGTCCTTGACCCCGAGCTCGTCCAGCATCTGCTTGGCCTTCGCCGGATCGTGTTGGACGTAGGCGTCGCGCCACTGGGTGTACAGCTGCTTGCCCTGGTCGTTGACGTGGAACTCGGCGGCCTTCGGACTGTGGGTCCCGGTGGTCTTCTCCCCGGTGTTGAAGTACACCGACTTCTGCACGGCCGCCCGGTCGAAGGCGTGGCTGATCGCCTGCCGGAACTTCGGCTCCCGGATCAGGGCGCGGATCTCCGGATCGATGTAGTCGTAGTTGAAGAAGAAGATCGACCCGGTGCCGGAACCGCTGTCCCACAGCAGCACCTCGGTGCCGGCCTTCTGGGCGGAGTTGCGGATGCCCTGGACGTCGGTCAGCAGGATCTGGTTGAACGGGCCGTGGCAGTAGTCCACCGAACCCTGCTGGATCTGCAGCTTGCCGGCCTCGGCGTCGTTGACGACGCTGATCTGGATCTCGTCGATGTAGGGGACCTGGTCACCGTTGGGCATCACGGCGTAGTAGTACGGGTTGCGTTCCAGCACCACACCCTTGTTGTCGTCGAACGACTTGCACTTGTAGCCGATCACCGTCGGGCAGTCGGGGTTGCGGTGCCAGTCGGCCTTGCGCTCCATCAGGCCGCCGACGGTGTCCCAGTCCTTGGGCACGTTCTTGCCGGTGTCGGGATGGAACTGCTTGAGGTAATGGCTGGGCATCATCCAGATCGCCCCGTTGGTGCCGATGCCACCGTTGACGTAGGCGGCCATCCGGTCGGCGGTCAGCGGAGCCGGTGTGTCGAAGGTCAGCTTCAGGGTGCTGTCGTCGACAGCGGTGAACTTGGCCAGCGTGCCCTTGCCGGATCGGGTCTCGTCCGGCGGGCTCTGGGCCATCTTCTGGGCCAGGACGAACTTCTCCCACCACCACAGCACGTCCTCGGTGGTCCACGGGTGTCCGTCGGACCATTTGAGTCCCTTGCGGAAGTGGAACGTCCATTCCGAGGCGTCGTTGTTGGACTCCCAGCTCTCCACCAGGCCCGGGCCGACGTCGAGGCCGTCGTTGAGGAACCGCAGCGGCGAATTGCCGTAGAAGAACTCCCGGTCCGACGAGGCGTCGGCAGCGCCGGTGCTGGTGAAGGTGTTCATGTTCAGCCTGCCGCCGTACTTGCCCGGCTTCACCCACTTGTGCGGGATGACGTACGGGTTCTCCGGCAGCCGCTGCTCGACCGGCGGCAGTCCCTGGCCCTTGAGCGAGGGGGCCTCCTGGAACTTCGCCGGCTTGGCCAGCGGCTTGGTGGCCGATCCCTTCGCGGTGGCGGCTCCGGTGCCGGCGGACTTCTGTCCGCCGCTGTTGCCGGTGGATCCGCCGTTGCCGGAGGAACAGGCACTCAGCGCTGCTCCGCCGGCGAGCGCGGCAGCGCCGTACAGGAGAGATCGTCGGGAAACGGTGAAACCCGCCATGGTGGTCCTCTGGCCCTGGCACCGACGACGTGCTGGTTCGGGTGAACCACCGGTGCGGCTGCATCGGTAGGGCCCGGGGGCGTGGCAGCCGGAGATCACGACGTCGGCGTCTGATCGACGGAGTCCACTCTAGACCGTGCCCCGCGGGCGGCCACACTGTGCGGCAATTTGCCAATGCGAGCGGCCCGATCCCGGGCGGGTTCGCGTCGGCGAGCGAGCAGGGCGATCAGCGGCATCCGGTCCTGGTCGGGGACACCGTCGGGACTGCCTGGCCGCAGCCGGGTCAGGCACCGAGGACAACACGACCGCGGTACGGGGCTTGAGAGCCCCGGTCGCGATGGAGGTCGCCATCGCATCGCCGGTGTCGTGAAACCCGTTGGTGAAGTCGAATGCCAGTGCGACAGCGATCGCCACGATCAGGATGAACAACGCTTCCACGACCGCCAGTGAGGCCGGTCCGGACGTGATCACGGGCGCCCGGAGCCGGGGAGGGGCCCGGATGTCGCCCAGAGTTCCCCGCCACCGGGTCGTCGTTCACCCGTCGTTCACCCATCGGTTCCGGGCGGCCGGGGTCAGAGCACCGCGTTGACCACCTCGCGGGCCGCCTCCTGGACCTGGGCCAGATGCTGGGCACCCTTGAACGACTCGGCATAGATCTTGTAGACGTCCTCGGTGCCCGAGGGCCGGGCGGCGAACCAGGCCGATTCGGTGGTGACCTTCAGCCCGCCGATCGGGGCACCGTTGCCGGGGGCCTCGGTCAGGACCGCGGTGATCGGATCGCCGGCCAGTTCGGTTGCGGTGATGGCGTCGGCGTCCAGTGCGGCCAGTTTCGCCTTCTGCGCACGGTCGGCCGGCGCATCCACCCGCGCGTAGGCGGGGCTGCCGTGGCGTTCGGTCAGGTCCGCGTAGTGCCGGCTGGGGGTGCGGCCGGTCACGGCGAGGATCTCACTGGCCAGCAGGGCCAGCAGGATGCCGTCCTTGTCGGTGGTCCAGACACTGCCGTCGCGGGCCAGGAACGAGGCCCCGGCCGACTCCTCGCCACCGAAGCCGATAGCGCCGGAGCGCAGCCCGTCGACGAACCACTTGAAGCCGACCGGAACCTCGACCAGCGTGCGGCCGAGGTCGACGGCCACCCGGTCGATCATCGACGAGCTGACCAGCGTCTTGCCCACACCGGCGTCCGGGCGCCACTGCGGGCGGTGGACGTACAGGTAGCCGATGGCGACGGCCAGGTAGTGGTTCGGATTCATCAGCCCGCCGTCGGGGGTGACGATGCCGTGACGGTCGGCGTCGGCGTCGTTGCCGGTGGCGATGTCGTAGGCGTCCTTGGAGCCGATCAGCGAGGCCATGGCGGCCGGGGAGGAGCAGTCCATCCGGATCTTGCCGTCGGTGTCCAGGGTCATGAAGGCCCAGCGCGGGTCGACGGTCGGGTTCACCACGGTGAGGTCGAGCCCGTAGCGCTGCCCGATGTGACCCCAGTACTCCACGCTGGCGCCACCGAGCGGGTCGGCGCCGATCCGGATGCCCGCGCCGCGGATGGCGTCCATGTCGATGGCGTCGGCGAGGTCGGCGCAGTAGCTGCCGAGGTAGTCGTAGCGGCTCACCTCGCCGATCGCCCGGTCGAACGGGGTCCGGCGGATCGCGGTCGGGTCGGCGAGCAGGTCGTTGGCTCGGGCGGCGATCTGCTTGGTGGCGTCGGTGTCGGCCGGGCCGCCGTGCGGCGGGTTGTACTTGAAGCCGCCGTCCCGTGGCGGGTTGTGGGACGGGGTGACCACGATGCCGTCGCCGATGGCGCCGGGCCGCGCGTCGCGGTTGTGCCGGATGATCGCCCGCGACACGGCCGGGGTGGGCGTGTACTGGTCGTCCTGTTCACACAGCACGGTCACGTCGTTGGCGCGGAGCACCTCGATCGCGGTCTTCCAGGCCGGCATCGAGAGGGCATGGGTGTCCTTGCCGATGAACAGCGGGCCGGTGATGTCCTGAGCCGCCCGGTACTCGACGATGGCCTGTGTGGTGGCGGCGATGTGCGCCTCGTTGAAGGCGGAGTCCAGGCTGGAGCCGCGGTGGCCGGAGGTGCCGAAGACCACCTGCTGCGCCGGATCGGCCGGGTCGGGTCTGCGGTCGTAGTAGGCGCCGACCACGGCGTCGACGTCGATCAGATCCTCCGGCCGGGCGGGCGTTCCTGCGCGTGGGTGAGGCATGGGCTCATTCTGCCCTGCCGCACCGACCGTGCAGCACGGACTGGACGAAGCTTTGGCAGGATGGGGCCATGAGTTCCTCATCGACCAATCCGCGTGGCGCCGTCGATCTGTCCGAGCTGGCCGAACGCGCCAAGCGGGCCCAGGCCGGCGCACCGGGCGGGGCATCGGCGGCCGGGGCATCGGCGGCCGGGGCATCAGCCGGGGGCCGGAGCGCCTCCTACGTGGTCGAGGTGACCGAACAGAACTTCGAGGCCGAGGCGCGCAAGTCGCTGCAGCACCCGGTGGTCGTCGAGCTGTACTCGCCTCGGGTGCCCAACGGCCAGCAGATGTCGGACGACCTGGCCCGGCTCGCCGCCGAGGAGGGCGGCAAGTTCTCCGTCGCCCGGGTGAACATCGACGCCGTGCCCGAGCTCGGCGGAGCCCTGGCCCAGGCGTTCGGCGTGCAGGGCGTGCCCGCGTTGGGTGGGATGCTCGGCGGTCAGCCGGTGGGCCTGACCCAGGGCCTGCTCGGCCCGGACCAGCTCAAGCAGGTCATCGACCAGCTGCTGCAGGCCGCGGTGGCCAACGGCATCGTCGGTCGCGCCGAGCCGGTCGGCGGAACCGAGGCCCCGGTGGACGCCGACGAACCCGATCCGCGGTTCGCCGCGGCCGACGAGGCTCTGGAGCGGGGCGACTACGCCGCGGCGGTGGATGAGTTCGACAAGCTGGTGCAGGCCAACCCGCGAGACGCCGAGGCCCAGTCCGGCCGCGCCCAGGCCGCGCTGCTGCTGCGCACCGCGGAGTTGAACCCGCAGCAGGTGATCGCCGACGCCGCCGCGCCGGACGCATCGATCGACCTGCAGCTCACCGCCGCCGATGCCGAGCTGGCCACCGGCCGCGCCGAGGAGGGCTTCGCCCGGCTGGTCGCGTTGATCAAGCAGACCGCCGGTGAGGATCGTGACCGGGTCCGGGTGCGGCTGCTCGAGCTCTTCGACACCCTCGGCAACTCCGACCCGCGGGTGCAGAAGGCACGCCGGGACCTGATGGCCGCGCTGTTCTGAACGCCCGATCAGACCGGGCGGCCGTCCTCCATGGTCAGGGTGTTCGCGGCGTCCAGGCCGATGATCGCGGACAGCCGACGGTAGGACAGCGGAGTCAGGAACGGCTCCGCCTCCGGTAGCGGGAGCAGGTGCACCGCCTTGATCTCGTTGGGTTCCAGGCGGTAGCCGGCGATCTCGTCCTCGGTCACCAGGCCACCGTCGAAGATCAACTCGACCGCGTCGTCCCAACCGAGATAGGGCGGCATCCAGTCCACCGCGAGCAGCGGGCCGGGTTCCAGGTCGATGCCGAGCTCCTCACGCACCTCGCGTACGGCACCCAGCCGCGGTGCCTCGCCGGCCTCGACGATGCCCCCGGGCAACTCCCAGTCCGCCTTGAACCGGGTCTCGCACAGCAGCACCCGGCCGTCGGCGGATCGCATCAGCACGTGGGCGATCAGCCGCTTGCGCGGCATGGTCGAGTTCGCCACCCCGGAGAAGCCGACCGGCCCGTGCACCGGATCGCTGTCCAGCCGAGCGAAGATCAACTCGTCGGTGAACTCGTCGGCCCCCGCCGCGACGGCCTGCCGGCGCCGCCCCTCCAGCCGGAACCCGGCCCGCAGCACCGCGTGCCGGCCGGCCGCATCGTCGGCGGTCAGCGTCACCTCGATCCGCCGGATCTCCCCACTGTCGAAGGCCTCACCGGCCGTGGCGAGGACCGCCTCGGCCAACCGGTGCCGGTCCACCACCGCGCTGTCGGAGCCTTCGTGGATCCAGGACAGCATGGCGGTGCCGTCCGGTCCGGCCCTCACCACGATCTCCAGCTCCGCCATGATCAGCCGATCCGCGCAGGCCCTCAGGCGTCCGGTCCGCCGGCCTCGGGACGGCCTGCCCCCGGCTCGGACGGATCCGTCCGGCCGGCCGGCCTTGTTCGTGCCGGGGCTCTTCTCCGTGCCGGGGCTCTTCTTCGCGCCGGCGCTCTTCTTCGCCGCGGACTTCGTGGCGGTCGCCTTGGTCACCGCCGCCTTCGTCGACTCCGACTTCGTTGCGGGCGCCTTCTTCGCCGGCGTCTTCTTCGCGGCGGACTTCTTCGCCGGCGTCTTCTTCGCCGTGGACTTCTTCGCGGCGGCCTCGTCGGCGGACGCGTTGCCGGTCTCGGCCGGCCCGCGCCTGACCGTCTCGGCGATCCCCTCCAGGACCAGCTCCGGGTTCTGCACCGGGTGGTCCGGCTCGTAGCGGAACCAGACGGCTCCCAACGGCGGCACCACGACTGTCGCGCTGTAGTCCATTCCGTGACTGGGCACCGGGTGGGAGACGACCTGGCCGAGATTGCCGTACCGGCCGGTGCCGTCGTAGATCTCGGCGTCGGTGTTGAGCACCTCGGTCCAGCGGCCCTCGGCAGGCAGCCCGATCCGCAGGTCGTGGCGCGGCTCGGCGGAGAAGTTCACCACCGCCGCCAACAGCTGCCCGGGCTCGCCGGCCCCGCCCGGATCGATGCGCAGGTAGGAGAACGTGTTCCCGCCACGGTCGTCGGCGTCGATCCAGTGGAACCCGGACGGGTCGTGATCATGCTTCCACAGTGCGGGGTGCGCACGGTAGACGCGGTTCAGGTCCTTGATCAACAGCTGCACGCCGCGGTGGCCCCACCGCTGGGTCTCGTCCCAGTCCAGACTGCGCTGCTCACTGAACTCGCGCTGCTGGCCCCATTCGGTCCCCATGAACAGCAGCTTCTTCCCGGGGTAGGACCACATGAACGCGTAGAACGCCCGCATGGTGGCGAACTTGCGCCACTCGTCCTCGGGCGCCCGTTCGTACATCGAGCCCTTGCCGTGCACCACCTCGTCGTGGCTGATCGGCAGCACGAAGTTCTCCGAGTAGGAGTACACCGAGGCGAAGGTGATCTCGTCGTGGTGGTACTGGCGGTGGATCGGCTGCCGGCCGTAGTAGCGCAGCGAGTCGTTCATCCAGCCCATGTTCCATTTGAACCCGAAACCCAGGCCACCGTGGTCGACGGCGCGGGTGACCCCGGGCCAGGAGGTGGACTCCTCCGCGACGGTGACGATGCCGGGCTTGCGCCGGTACAGGTCGCTGTTCACCTGCTGCAGGAATGCCACCGAGTCGAGGTTCTCGTTGCCGCCGTACCGGTTCGCCACCCACTCGCCCGGACCGCGGGAGTAGTCCAGGTAGAGCATCGAGGCCACACCGTCGACCCGGAGCCCGTCGATGTGGAACTCATCCAGCCAGTAGTAGGCGTTCGACATCAGGAAGCTCTTCACCTCGTTGCGGCCGAGATTGAAGATGTAGGAGCCCCAGTCCGGATGCCAGCCCAGCCGCGGATCCTCGTGTTCGTAGAGGGCGGTGCCGTCGAAGCGCTGCAGGGCCCACGGATCGGTGGCGAAGTGGCCGGGCACCCAGTCCATGATCACGCCGATGCCGGCGGCGTGCAGCTGGTCGATCAGATAGCGCAACTCGTCGGGGGAGCCGAACCGCGACACCGGAGCGAAGTATCCGGTGACGTGGTAGCCCCAGGAACCCTCGTAGGGATGTTCGGCCAGTGGCAGGAACTCGACGTGGGTGTAGCCCTGCCAGCTGACGTACTCCACCAGTTCGCGGGCCAGCTCCAGGTAGGTCAGCCCGCGCCGCCAGGACCCCAGATGCACCTCGTAGACCGACATCGGCCGCTGATGGGCCTGCTGCTCACCTCGGTACCACAGCCACTGGTCGTCGTGCCAGCTGTACCGGCTGTCGTAGACGATGGCCGCGTTGTGCGGCGCAGCCTCGGTGAAGCGGGCCATCGGGTCGGTCTTCAGCCGCCAGACGTCGTCGGAGCCGAGCACCTCGAACTTGTACAGCGCACCGGTGCCCACGCCCTCCACGAACAGTGCCCAGACCCCGGATCCGGGGACCAGATGCAGGTGGTGGTCACGGCCGTCCCAGAAGTTGAAGTCTCCGACGAGCCGGACCGCGCGCGCGTTCGGCGCCCAGACCGAGAACCGGGTCCCGCGGACGTCGCCGCGGTCGGGATCGGACAGGGTGACCTCGATCGCGCCGAGCCGACGCCAGCACTCGGTGTCATGTCCCTCGTGGAACCCGCTGAGGTCCCATCCGGTCAGCCCTCCGGTCGGATCGATCGCCATCCTTGCTCCCTTCCCTGTACTGGTGGCCCCTGTACCGGTGGCCTGCTCGTCGGGTGGTCTGTTCGTCGGCCGGCCCGTTCTTCCCGGTCCGTGTCGACCGTCAGCCCGCAGCCAGCGCGGCGATCGCGGACAGCGGGATGTCGACCCAGTCGGGGCGGTTGCGGGATTCGTAGACGACCTCGTAGACCGCCTTGTCCGCCTCGTAGGCCCGGACCAGCGAGGCGGTCGCCGGCTCGGACAGGTCGGCGCCGTAGCCGGCCAGGAAGGCCGCCCGGCAACCGGCGGCCCAGGCCGCGGCGTAGTCGTCGCGGCGGTGCGCGGCGGCGTAGTCGAACGACCGCAGCGCACCGGCGATGTCACGCCAGATGCTGTCCGGCCGGCTGCGTTCGGCCAGCGTCTTGGCCGGCTCGCCCTCGAAGTCGATGATCTTCCACCCGCGCGGGGTGATCAGCGTCTGGCCGAGATGGAAGTCGCCGTGCACGCGCTGCACGTCCAGCCGGCGGCCGGACAGGGCACCGAAGGCGGCCCGCAGACCGGCCTCGTGCCGGGCCAGCCGGGGAACCACGGCGATCGCCGCCGTCAGACGCTGCGTCATCTGCTCGGCCAGCCCGTCGCCGTCCATGACGTCGGTGCGGAAGTGCTCCCGCAGGCCGGCGTGCACCGCCGCCAGGGCCTGGCCAAGGCGACCGGCCTGGGCGGCGAAATCGGTCCCGCTGCGCAGCTCGGCGAGAGCGAACTCCCAGCCGTCCCGCGCATCGGCGAGCTGTTCGACGACCATGGCCAGGTCGGCGCCGTAGTCGGTGCTGCCGTCCGCTGCCTGCCAGCTGCCCTCGATCCAGCCGTACAGGCGGGCGACGTCGGCGTTATGGGCCCGGGTCAGCACGTCGTGGGTCTCGATGTCGAGGTTGCGCCCGATCTCCAGCCGGCGGAACAGCTTGGCCATCGCCACGTGGGCGTACATGACCGAGGTGTTGGACTGCTCGCCGCCGAACACCCGGCTGGGCAGGCCGGGCTGCAGCCCGCCGACGTCGAGTCGGTGTACCTGCAGCGACGTCTGGTCGCCACCGGCGTCGGACCGGTCCAGCAGCACAGCCAACAGGGCGTCCCGGGCGGCCGGGTCGTCCAGCCCTTCCACCCCGCTCAGCCGGCCGTGGACGGGATCCTCCAGGGTGCGGACCGCGCCGGGGTCCTCGGCGCCGGCCACCGGCCGGTAGCTGATCATCAGCTGGTAGAACTCCCGGTCGCCGCCGTCGGGGTAGGCCAGTTCGGCGATCTCCGGCCGGACAGCCGGCCAGTCGCCCGGCGGGCGGAACCAGGGCAGTGGTACCAGCCCGACCAGCCGGGGGTCGCGGCCCTTGCCACCGAACCAGCGGGCCGCCCGGATGTGGGCCAGCAGCCGGTCGTCGCCGCTCACCGGGTCGTCCCGGGTGCCCGGGCCGCTCGTTGGACCAGATCGGCGGGGCGGGTGATCGTCAGCACGTGCGCGGGGTCCTCCAGGGTCAGACGGACGAAGTTGCGCTGGCCCCAACGCCAGGCGCGACCGGTCAACTCGTCGTGTACCCAGAACACGTCGTGATCATCCAGCCCCAGCTCCGCCATGTCGAGCACGACCTCGGTCTCGGTGACCTGGTGCGGGTCGAGGCTGCAGACGACGATGACCACGTCATCGCCGATCTTCTTGGAGTAGGCCAGCACCTGGTCGTGCGGTGTGCTGTGGAAGTGCAGATTGCGCAGCTGCTGCAGGGCAGGATGTTCGCGGCGGATCTCGTTCAGTCGGCCGATCAGCAGCGACAGTGACTCACCGCGGGCGTCGGCGCCGGCGAAGTCCCGCGGCCGGTACTCGTACTTCTCCGAATCCAGGTATTCCTCCGCACCCGGCCGCACCGGCCGGTGCTCGAAGAGTTCGAAGCCGGAGTAGACCCCCCAACTGGGTGACAGTGTCGAGCCGAGCACGGCCCGGATGGTGAACGCCGCCGGGCTGCCCGACTGCAGGAACGCGGGCAGGATGTCGGGGGTGTTGACGAAGAAGTTCGGCCGCAGGTAGGCGTCGGTCTCGGTGGTGAGTTCGGTCAGGTACTCGACGATCTCCCACTTCTCGTTGCGCCAGGTGAAATAGGTGTAGGACTGGTGATAGCCGACCTTGCCCAGCGTGTGCATCATCTCCGGGCGGGTGAAGGCCTCGGCCAGGAAGATCACCTCCGGGTGCCGACGCCGGACCTCGGCCAGCAGCCAGGCCCAGAAGTCGACCGGTTTCGTGTGCGGGTTGTCCACCCGGAAGACCGTCACGCCGTGGCCGATCCAGTACTCCAGCAGCCGCAGGCACTCGGCATAGATGCCCTGGGGATCGTTGTCGAAGTTGATCGGATAGATGTCCTGGTACTTCTTCGGCGGGTTCTCGGCGTAGGCGATCGTTCCGTCGACGCGGGTGGTGAACCATTCCGGGTGAGCCTGCACCCAGGGATGGTCGGGCGAGGCCTGCAGGGCGAAGTCCATCGCCACCTCCAGGCCCCGCGCCCGGGCTTGGGCGACGAACGCGTCGAAGTCCTCGACCGTGCCCAGGTCGGGGTGGACCGCGTCGTGGCCGCCCTCCGGGCCACCGATCGCCCACGGGGAGCCGGGATCGGCCGGGCCCGGCGTGAGGGTGTTGTTCGGACCCTTGCGGAAGCTGCGTCCGATCGGGTGGATCGGCGGGAGGTAGACGATGTCGAAGCCCATCCGCGCGGCCGCATCCAGCCGGTCGCGGGAGTCGGCGAAGGTGCCGGAGACCCACTGGCCGGTCCGGTCGTCGCGGTGGGCTCCCTGGGAGCGGGGGAAGAACTCGTACCAGGCGGAGAACAACGCCAGCCGGCGGTCGCAGTGGATCGGGTACTCGCGGGTCGGCGACAGCAACCGGCGCGGCCGGTGCCGCTCCATCGCGGCCAGCACGTTCTCGCCGAGCACGGTCTGCAGGCGGTCCTCGACCTGGACCGGCGAGGTCAGCGCCTGAGATGCCGACCGCAGCGCCGACGCGGCGGCCCGATCATCGGCCCGGTCGGCGATGTCGGCCGCCTCCGCCAGCAGGACCGCGCCCTCGGCGCAGACCAGGCTGACATCCAGGCCGGCGGGGATCTTGATCGTTGCGTTGTGCAGCCAGGTGTGCCACGGGTCGTCGAAGCCTTCGACCCGGAACGTCCAGGCGCCCGGCTGGTCGAGACTGACCTCGGCACCCCAGCGGTCGAAACCTTCCGGTGGGATGGGGTGCAGCGCCACGGTGCGGCTGGTGCCGTCCGGTCCGGTCAGCACGGCCTGGGCGCCGACGGCGTCGTGACCCTCCCGGAACACGGTCGCCGCGACGGTGAACACCTCACCGACCGCGGCCTTGGCTGCCAGCACACCGTCGTCGATCACCGGCGCGGGCTTGAGCACGGGGATGCGTGTGATCGGCACCGAAGCGGCCGGGCCGACCGAGGGCTTCGTCGTCTGCGGGTTCACGCGCTCGACCCTAGCCGCTGCGCCGCGGGTCTCGCCCAGCGCACCTGTACGCCGATTACCGGATGGCGGGACGGGGTATCCCCTAGAGTTTGCGGGTGCGCGCGATCCGTCGATTCACCGTCCGTCCGGTGCTGCCCGAGCCACTGTCGGGCCTGGCCGACCTGGCCGTCAACCTGCGTTGGTGCTGGCACGCCGACACCGTGGAACTGTTCAACAGCCTCGACCCCGAGCTGTGGGCGGCCACCGCCCACGACCCCGTCCGGCTGCTGTCGGAGGTGTCGCCGCAGCGGCTGTCGCAGTTGGCCACGGACCGCAAGTTCGCCCGCAACGTCGAACTGATGCGGGCCGACCTGACCGACTACCTGACCTCGGACCGGTGGTATCAGGACTACGCCGCCGACCATCCCGACGCACCCCGAGGCATCGGTTACTTCAGCCCGGAGTTCGGCATCACCGAGGTGCTGCCGCAGTACTCCGGGGGACTGGGCATCCTGGCCGGTGATCATCTCAAGGCCGCCAGCGATCTCGGCGTGCCGGTGATCGGCGTCGGCCTGCTCTACCGGCACGGCTATTTCCAGCAGTGGCTGAACACCTCCGGCTGGCAGCAGGAGCGCTACCCGCTGCTGGATCCCAACAGCCTGCCGTTGACCCTGCTGCATGAGGAGTCCGATGGCACCGAGCGGCCCGTGATCATCGAGGTGCCGCTGGAGGGTCGGACCCTGGCCGCGCAGGTGTGGGTGGCGCAGGTCGGCCGGGCGCCGCTGCTGCTGCTCGACTCCGACATCGAGATCAACCTCGGCACCGACCGTGACGTCACCGACCGGCTGTACGGCGGTGGCGTGGACCACCGGCTGGCCCAGGAGATCCTGCTCGGCATCGGTGGTGTCCGGGCGATCCGCGAGTACTGCCGGATCACCGGCACGCCGGCTCCCGAGGTGTTCCACACCAACGAGGGCCACGCCGGATTCCTCGGCCTGGAGCGGATCCGCGAGTACATGGCGGCCGGTCAGGAGTTCGACGCCGCCGTCGAGGAGGCCCGAGCCGGCACGGTGTTCACCACCCACACCCCGGTGCCGGCCGGCATCGACCGCTTCGACCGCGATCTGGTCACCCGCTACTTCGCCGCCTACGACCCGCTGCCGGTGGACCGGGTGCTCGAGCTCGGCGCCGAGGACTTCGACGGCGGCGACCCGGAGAAGTTCAACATGGCGGTGATGGGCTTCCGGCTGGCCCAACGCGCCAACGGCGTCTCCCAGCTGCACGGCGAGGTGTCGCGGGAGATGTTCCACGGCCTGTGGAGGCTGTTCGACACCGCGGAGGTGCCGATCACGTCGATCACCAACGGCGTCCATCACGAGACCTGGATGCACCCGGCGCTGCTGGAGATGCTCGAGTCGCCCCGCGGCGACAGCGCCACCGTGCTCGACGGCTACGACTGGTCGGGTCTGGAACGGGTGGACCGCGAATCCATCTGGGCGTTGAAGCGCAGTATGCGGATCGACCTGATCGAGGTCGCTCGCCGGCGGCTGGCGGAGAGCTGCGCAGCTCGCGGGATGTCGGCCGACTGGACCGACGGGGTGCTCGACCCCGACATCATCACCTTCGGCTTCGCCCGCCGGGTGCCGTCGTACAAGCGGCTCACCCTGATGCTGCGTGACCCGCAGCGGCTGAAACGGCTGCTCACCGACCCGGACCGGCCGATCCAGATCGTCATCGCCGGCAAGTCCCATCCGGCCGACGAGGGCGGCAAGGCTCTGATCCAGCAGATGGTCCAGTTCGCCGACGCCGAGGACGTCCGGCACCGGATCGTGTTCCTGCCCGACTACGACATCGGCCTGGCCCGTCCGCTCTATCCGGGCTGCGACGTCTGGATGAACAATCCGCTGCGTCCCTACGAGGCCTGCGGCACCTCCGGCATGAAGGCGGCCCTCAACGGGGCGGCGAACCTGTCCATCCGTGACGGCTGGTGGGACGAGTGGTACGACCCCGCGTTCGGCTGGGCGATCCCGTCCGCGGAGGGTGTCGACGACCCGGCGCAGCGCGATGACGTGGAGGCCAAGGCGCTCTACGACATCATCGAGAACGAGATCATCAGGCGGTTCTACGACACCGACAACCACGGTGTACCGCAGCGCTGGGTGCAGACCATGATCGACACCGTGGCCGGACTGGGGCCCAAGGTGCTGGCCTCCCGGATGGTCCGTGACTACGTCGAACAGCTGTACGCCCCGGCCGCCGCCTCCTCGCGCTGCGTCGGTTCCGTCCCGGATCGGGCCGAGGAGCTGGCTGCCTGGAAGCGGCGGATCCGCCGGCTCTGGCCGCAGGTCAGTGTCGACCACGTCGAGAGTCTCGCGGGGGAGACCATCGAGGTGGGCACCCCGATCCATGTCAGTGCCCTGATCCGGCTGGGTGAGCTGTCACCGGACGACGTGCAGGTGCAGTTGGTGAAGGGCCGGGTCGGCCCTGACGACGAACTGGTCGAGATCCGCTGCTACCCGTTCGGGGAGGGCGCCGAGGTGGGCGACGGGCTGCGCCGCTACCAGGGCGTGGTCACCACCGAACGGACCGGATCGATCGGCTACACGGTCCGCGTGGTGCCGTCCCGGCCGGAGCTGGCCAGCGACGCCGAGCTCGGCCTGGCCGCACTGCCCGCCGATATCGAGCTCTGAGCAGACGGCCGAACCGCACCCGACGCCGGGTCAGTCGACCTGCATCACCACGACGGTCCGGGCCGGGATGGTCAGCAGGCCGTCGGCCGGCACCGGCTCGCTGGACACCTCACCGTCGGCGCCGGTGTGGGCGATGGTGGTGTAGCTGGTGCCCCACGGTCCGCCCGGCAGCTGCACCTGCACCGGCTCGACCCCGCTGTGGAACCACAGCAACAGCGCGTCCTCGGCCGGCCGCTGCGGCCGGTCGTCGGCCAGGAACATGCCCAGGGTGACCCGGCTCGGGTCGTTCCAGTCCCCCTCGGTCAACTCGACCATGTGGTCGTGGGGGTAGCCGCCGAACCAGGCCAGGTTCTTCCGGCCGGTCGGCTCACCGTCCAACCCGACGACCTCGTCGCCGTGGCGGAACCGCTCCCGCCGCAGCACCGGATGATCGTGGCGGAGCCTCAGCATGGTGCCGACCAGGTCCTGCAGGTCCGACCAGGTCTCGGTGGTGTCCCAGTGCACCCAGGAGATCGGGCCGTCCTGGCAGTAGGCGTTGTTGTTGCCGCCCTGGGTGCGGCCGATCTCGTCGGCCGCGGTGATCATCGGCGTACCGGTGGCCAGGATGGTGGTGGCGATCAGGTTCTTGGCCTGCCGGTGCCGCAGCGCGTTGATCTCCGGGTCCTCGGTCTCGCCCTCGTAACCGCAGTTCCAGGACCGGTTGTCGTCGGAACCGTCCCGGTTCGACTCGCCGTTGGCGCCGTTGTGCTTGAGGTCGTAGGTGACCAGGTCGCGCAGGGTGAAGCCGTCGTGGGCGGTGACGAAGTTGATCGACGAATCCGCCGGGCGGTCGCCGTGATCGAAGATGTCGGGTGACCCGGCCAGCCGGGTCGACAGTTCCTGGACGCCGGAGATGTTGCCGCGCCAGTAGTCGCGGACGAAGCCACGGAACCGGTCGTTCCACTCGCCCCAGCCCTTGCCGAACGCGCCGACCTGGTAGCCGTACGGGCCGACGTCCCACGGCTCGGCGATCATCTTGATCCCGGCCAGCACGGGGTCGTCGGCGATCGCGGCCTTGAACGGGTGCTGCTGGGTGACGTGGTGCCGGCCGTCGCGCAGCAGGGTGGTGGCCAGGTCGAAGCGGAACCCGTCCACGCCCATCTCGGTGACCCAGTAGCGCAGCGAGTCCATGATCATCCGCAGCACGCCCGGGTTGGAGGTGTCGACGGAGTTGCCGCAGCCGGTGACGTCGTAGTCGTTGCGCAGATCCTGGGTCAGCCGGTAGTAGCCGGCGTGATCGATGCCACGGAAGCACAGCGTCGGGCCCTCGTGACCGCCCTCACCGGTGTGGTTGTAGACCACGTCCAGGATGACCTCCAGGCCGGCCTGGTGCAGCGTGGTCACCATCTGCTTGAACTCGCGGACCTGCTGGCCCACGGTGCCCACCGACCCGTAGGCCGCGTGCGGGGCGAAGAAGCCGAGCGTGTTGTAGCCCCAGTAGTTGGACAATCCGCGCCCGATCAGGAACGGCTCGGAGACGAAGTGATGCACCGGCAGCAGTTCCACCGCGGTGACGCCGAGATCGACCAGGTGCTCGACCACGGCCGGATAGGCCAGCCCGGAGAACGTGCCCCGCAGGTGTTCGGGCACCTGCGGATGCAGCCGGGTGTAGCCCTTGACGTGGGTCTCGTAGATGACCGAGTCGCCGAGGCTGCGGCGCTCGGCGATCGGCTCCGGCGCCGGGCTGTCCTCGACCACCACGCTCAACGGGACGGCCTCGAAGGAGTCGGTGCTGTCCGGAGTGTAGTCGGATTCGGCGGTGTGGTCGGAGATCGGACCGAGGTAGTCGACACCGCCGGTGATCGCCCGGGCGTACGGATCGACCAGCAGCTTGGCCGGGTTGAACCGGCGGCCGGTCTCGGGCGCCCACTCACCGTGGACCCGGAAGCCGTAGCGCTGTTCGCCGCCGATGTCGGGGACGTGCACCCGCCAGACGCCGTCCTCGCCGGCCTCCATGTCGTGGTTGTGCTGGGTGCGGTCCTCATCCACCAGGGCGAGCTCGACCCGGGTCGCGCGGGGAGCCCACAAGCCGAAGAAGGTGCCACCGTCGCGAACGTGGGCGCCGAGCAGGGCGTCAACGTCCGGGGTCGGAACGTCGATCTGAGTCATTATCGGTGTCATCCCTTCATGGGTCAGGTCGCTGCCGGTCGCGGCCGGCCCGCAGGCGCGGACCGCCACAGCGTCATCGCACACCGGCAGCGCCAGGACTCTAGTCGGTCCTGGCGAACCGGGTCGCCGGTGTGGCCGTGGCTAGAGTGCGGCCATGACCGAGCAGGGCAGCACGCAGTCCGACCAGCCGGCGCCGGCCGAGCCGGTCCGCCTCGAGGTGGCCGACCAGGTCGCGACGCTGCGGATCGACCGGCCGCCGATGAACGCCCTGGACGCCGACCTGCAGGGCCGGCTCGCCGCGGCCGCCGCCGAGGTCTCCGAGCGGTCCGATGTCGCCGCCGTGGTGATCACCGGCGGGCCGAAGGTGTTCGCCGCCGGCGCCGACATCAAGGAGATGGCGGCCCTGGACCATGCCGGCATGGTGGTGCACTCCCGCCGGCTGGTCCGCTGCTTCGCCGCCGTGGCCGCCATCGGCAAGCCCGTGGTGGCGGCGATCAACGGCTACGCGCTCGGTGGCGGCTGCGAGCTGGCACTGTGCGCCGACATCCGGATCGCCGCCGACGACGCGACCCTGGGGCAGCCGGAGATCAAGCTCGGCATCATCCCCGGCGGTGGGGGCACCCAGCGGCTGACCCGGCTGGTCGGCCCCAGCCGCGCCAAGGACCTGATCCTCACCGGGCGGTTCGTCCGGGCCGAGGAGGCGTTGCGGATCGGGCTGGTGGACCAGGTCGTGCCGGCCGGCGACGTCCTCGCGACCGCGACCGCCTGGGCGGCCGGTTTCGCCAGTGGACCCACGTTGGCGCTGCGCGCAGCGAAGGAGGCGATCGATTTCGGTGCCGATGTCGACCTGGCCACCGGCCTGGAGATCGAACGCCAGCAGTTCGCCGCACTGTTCGCCACCGAGGACCGGGCTCGCGGGATGGCCTCCTTCCTCGCCCACGGGCCGGGTCGGGCGACGTTCGTGGGACGTTGATCACGCGCCCGCTGCCGCCGTTGCCCACCGATCCCCGACTCCAGGAGGGACATGCAGCCCGAGGACCTGACGTTGCTCAACAGCGTCACCGGACCGGCCCTGTCGCCCGACGGTGCGGTCGCCGTCGTCGCGGTGACCCGGCCGGACCTGCCCGCCGCCGCCGAGCCGCCGCGCCACATCACCACGCTGGCCTACCGGCAGAACGGCCTGGGCTACGCCGTCGACCGCCGGGCCCAGATCTTCACCGTGCGGGTCCCCGACGTCGGGGCCGAGCCGGTGGTCCAGCCGGCGCCCGGGGCCGATGCCGCGGCCGGGCCGGTGCCCGTCGTTGCGACAGCCCGCCGGATCAGCCGTGCCGACGCCGACCACCAGGGCGTCCGGTTCGGCCCGAACGGCCGCACCCTGGCCGCGATCGCGGCCGTGCATCCGGACCGCGACACCGACCGGCGCACCGACATCCTGCTCTTCGACCTCGATGACGTCGACCTCGATGACGTCGACCCGAATGACCTCGACCCGAATGACGTCGACCCGAATGACGTCGACCCGAATGACGTCGACCATGACGGGGCCGGTGACGCCGCGGACCACGCCGGCTCCCCGCCGACGATCGCGACCGCCGGCGGCGGGGCGCCTGCTACGGGCCCGGCCTCTTCGACGAGACCCAGGTGCTCGTCGCGGCCGGCTACGCGGTGGCCTACTGCAATCCGCGCGGCTCACGCGGCTACGGCGAGCAGCACGCCCGCTGCATCCGGCAGCGGATGGGCACCCTCGACCTGGCCGACGTGCTCGACTTCCTCGACGGGGCGGTGGCCGCCGATCCCCGCCTCGACGGTGACCGGACCGGCATCCTGGGCGGTTCCTACGGTGGCCACCTGACCGCCTGGGCCACCGCCCACGACCACCGCTGGCAGGCAGCCGTGGTGGAACGCGGCTTCCTGGACCCCGAACTGTTCTTCGGGACCAGCGACATCGGCGCCTTCTTCGGGGTGGAGTACGTCGGCACCGACCCGGACCGGATCCGGGCCCAGAGTCCGCAGGCCCACGCCGGTGAGGTGACCACTCCGACGCTGGTGCTGCACGCCGAGGACGACCTGCGCTGCCCGCTGGGCCAGGCGCAGCGCTACTACGCCACGCTGCGGACCAGCGGCGTGCCGTCCGAACTCGTGCTCTTCCCCGGCGAGAACCACGAACTCAGCCGCAGCGGCCGGCCGCGGCACCGGCGTCAGCGTTTCGAGATCCTGTTGCAGTGGTGGCAGCGCTGGCTGCCGGTGGCCCGGTCCTGACGGCCCGAGCGCCTCGCCGGTTCAGGCCGAGCGGGCCGCCGCGTGTTCCATCGCCCGCTCCACCGCGCTGGGATAGCGCGCCTCGAAGTCCAGGACGGCGACCCAGTCGGGTCGGACGAAGATCCGTGCGACCCGCGAGGTGATGCTGCCCATGGTGGCCAGCCAGGCGTTGCCTGCCTGCTCGCCGAGGACGCGGTGGGCGGCGGCCTCGTACTCCGGTGGGATGCCGTGGAACAGGTCGGTGCGGATCGGGCCCCGGATCAGCAGGGTCTTGTACGGCATGGTGTCGGTGTCGATGGTCACGGCCACCCTCGCGCCGGTGCGCAGTACCGCCAGCTTCGGTGCGCCGGGCGGCGAACACAGCACCAGTTCGGTGCCGTTCCAGTGGAACCAGATCGGCACCACTCGCGGGGTGCCGTCGCGCCAGTTGTAGGCGAATCGGGCCGGAACGGTGGAATGCAGCAACTGCCGTGCCACCGGGTCATCGAGCAGCGCGGTGCTGCCTTGGTGCGTGGGCATGGTCCCTCCTCCCAGCAGCCGGATAAGGTGCGCGCGTGCGGAGGGCTTCGGGCCCTCCGCCCGGGGCCATGGTCTCCACGGTAGGACCGGGATCCTGGTTTCGCTGCCGATACGCCAGAAGCCGCCTGCCGGTGCGCGGCAGGGTGGTGAGGAAGCCGAGGGCGGCGGTAAGTTACCGGCGAGTAATATGGGTCGCCCGGGCCGGTGGAGTCCGGGCAGCTCGCCAGTCGAGGGAGAAGAGCGGGAGCGATGAAGATCGTCACACTGGTCAAGTACGTCCCCGATGCCACCGGCGACCGCGGGTTCGCCGGCGACCACACGGTCGACCGGGAGGCCACCGACGGCCTGCTGTCCGAGCTGGACGAGTACGCGATCGAGCAGGCACTGCAGATCGCCGACGACCGCGACGACGTCGAGATCGTCGCGCTGACGCTGGGGCCCGACGATGCCGCCGATGCGATCAAGCGGGCCCTGCAGATGGGCGCCGACTCCGGCGTCCACATCAACGACGAGCTCGTCCACGGTTCCGACGCGCCCGCCACCGCAGCGGTCCTGGCGGCGGCCATCACCAAGCTGGCGCCGGACCTGGTGATCTGCGGGATGGCATCCACCGACGGCACCATGGGCGTCGTTCCGGCCATGATCAGCGAGCATCTCGGCTGGCCGGCCGCCACCCTGGGCGCCACCCTGACCGTCGAGACCGACACCGCCACCATCCGCCGGGACGACGACGTGGCCAGCCGTACCGTCGAGGTCAGCCTGCCGGCCGTGGTCAGTGTCACCGACCAGTCCGGCGAGGCCCGCTACCCGTCGATGAAGGGCATCCTGTCGGCGAAGAAGAAGCAGGTGCAGGACTGGGAACTGGACGAGCTCGGTGTCGATCTCGCGGTCGGCCTGGAGCACGCCTGGACCCGGGTGGTGGACGTCGCGCCCCGACCGCCGAAGCAGGCCGGCCGGCAGGTGGTCGACGAGGACGGTGCCGGGGCGCTGGCGCTGACCGAGTTCCTGGTTGCCGGCAAGTACATCTGATGTCTGCGCTGCTGGGGTGCAGGACGGAAAGGACGAAGTGATGTCGCAGGTACTGGTGCTGGTCGACGGCGCCCTGACCAAGCCGACGTTGGAGCTGCTCACGCTGGCCCGCCGGATCGGCGAGCCGGTCGCCCTGGTGCTCGGCCCCGACGGTGAGCAGGCAGCCGCAACCCTGGGTCGCTACGGCGCGGTGAGGGTGCTCACCGCCGACGACCCGGCCTTCGTCGACTTCCTGGTCGGCCCGAAGGTCGACGCGGTGACCGCCGCGGTGCAGCAACTGCAGCCGGCGGCGGTGCTGATCAGCTCCGGCCCGGACGGCACCGAGATCGCCGCCCGGTTGGCGGTGCGCACCTCCTCCGGGCTGATCACCGACGCCGTCGACGTCGAGGCCGGCGATCAGGGGCCGGTGGCCACGCAGTCGGTCTTCGCCGGCAACTGGACGGTCCGCTCCGTCGTCACCCACGGCGTCGCGGTGATCACGGTCAAGCCGAATGCCGTCACCGCCGAGCCGGCGCCCACCGGGTCCGAGCCGACGGTGACTCCGCTGGAGTTCGCCGTGTCCGCCGGCTCCCGGACAGCACGGGTGGTGCGGACCGAGCCGAAGCAGGCCAGCGGACGCCCGGAACTGACCGAGGCCGCCATCGTCGTCTCCGGGGGCCGCGGCACCGGCGGGAACTTCGGCCCGGTGGAGGAGCTGGCCGACACCCTCGGTGCGGCCGTCGGCGCCTCCCGCGCCGCCGTCGACTCCGGCTGGTACCCGCACAGTTACCAGGTCGGCCAGACCGGCAAGACGGTGTCGCCGCAGCTCTATCTCGCCGCCGGCATCTCCGGCGCCATCCAGCACCGGGCCGGGATGCAGACCTCCAAGGCGATCGTCGCGGTGAACAAGGACCCGGAGGCGCCGATCTTCGCCCTGGCCGACCTCGGCGTGGTCGGCGACCTGCACACCGTGCTGCCCGCGGTGACCGAGGCGGTCATCCGGCGCAGGGGCTGAGGCGGAAGGGCTGAGGCGCACGGGCTGAGCCGCACGGGCTGAGGTCGGTGCCCGTACCGGGCCGTAGGCTGGGGCGGTGCCGGCGCGCAGCTATCTCGACCACGCCGCGACCACCCCGATGCGGGCCGCGGCGATCGCGGCGATGACCGCCGAACTCGGCCGCGTCGGCAACCCGTCCTCGCTGCACACCTCGGGCCGGCACGCCCGCCGGGTGGTGGAGGAGTCCCGGGAGACGATCGCCGACCGCCTGGGTGCCCACCCCGTCGAGGTGATCTTCACCTCCGGTGCGACCGAGGCCGACAACCTGGTCATCTCCGGCACGGTCCGGGCCCGGTCGGCGGTACCGACCCTGATCAGCACACCCACCGAACACCACGCCGTGCTGGAGACCCTGCAGGCGCTGCAGGCGGCGGGCACGGCCAGGCCGGTCCTGTTGGACGTCGACGACCGTGGCCGGGTCGAGGCCGGACAGCTTCGGCAGGTGCTGCACCGTCACCGCGGCGACGTCGCGCTGGTGACGATCATGTGGGCCAACAACGAGACCGGCGTGCTGCAACCGATGACCGAGATCACGGCGGCCGCCGGCGACGCGGGCGTGCCGGTGCACTCCGACGCCGTCCAGGCCGTCGGTCGGCTACCGGTCGACTTCGCCCGGTCCGGACTGGCCGCGATGTCGGTGTCGGCGCACAAGTTCGGCGGTCCGGTCGGGGTGGGTGCGCTGGTCGCGCGCCGCGACCTGGCGATGGCGCCGATCCAGTACGGCGGTGGCCAGGAACGCGACCTGCGGTCGGGCACGCTGGACGTCGCCGGCATCGCCGGTTTCGCCGCGGCGCTGGCCGCCGCCACCGACGCGCTGGACGAGCAGACGGCGCGGCTGCGCACGCTGACGACCATGTTGATCAGCGGCGTCCTGTCCATCGCCGGCACCCGGCTGAACGGTGCCGATGAGCCCGACGGTTCGCTGCCCGGGATCGTCAACATCTCCTTCGCCGGGTGCCAGGCCGACAACCTGCTGTTGCTGCTGGACCAGGCAGGGATCGACTGCTCGACCGGTTCGGCCTGTACCGCCGGGGTCTCCGAACCCAGCCACGTGCTGCAGGCCATGGGCCGCGACGTGGTGCAGGCCCGGTCGGCGCTGCGGTTCTCGCTCGGACACACCACCACCGCGGCCGACGTGCACCGGCTGCTGGAGGTGCTGCCCGACGCGGTGCAGCGCGCCCGGGCGGCAGGCTGATCAGGGCCGGCGCCGACGCCCCGGCTTGGTCCGTGCCGCGTCGGCGGCGAGAATGAGACCCGATCGGACCGGGACGGCCGGTGCCGACCCCGGACAGGAAGAGGCGTGTGATGAGGGTGCTGGCGGCGATGTCGGGCGGCGTGGACTCCGCGGTGGCCGCGGCCCGCGCGGTCGACGCCGGCCACGACGTCACCGGCGTCCACCTGGCCCTGTCGAAGAATCCGCTGTCGTTCCGCAGCGGCGCCCGAGGCTGCTGCTCCAAGGAGGACGCCCACGACGCCCGCCGGGCCGCCGACCTGCTCGGCATCCCCTTCTACGTCTGGGATCTGTCCGACCGGTTCGTCGAGGACGTGGTCGACGACTTCGTCGCCGAGTACGCCGCCGGGCACACCCCGAACCCGTGCGTCCGCTGCAACGAGAAGATCAAGTTTGCCGCCGTGCTCGAACGTGGGCTGGCACTCGGTTTCGACGCCGTCTGCACCGGCCACTACGCCCGGCTGCGGCGGGACGGCGACGGCGTCCAGCTGCACCGGGCGGTCGATGAGAGCAAGGACCAGTCCTACGTCCTCGGCGTCCTGGACCAGCGGCAGCTGCAGCGGTCGTACTTCCCGCTGGGCGACTCGGTCAAGACCGCCGTCCGGGCGGAAGCTGACCGCCGCGGGCTGGCCGTCGCCGACAAGCCCGACAGTCACGACATCTGCTTCATCCCCGACGGCGACACCGCCGGCTTCCTGCAGCAACGACTCGGGTCCCGTCCCGGCCCCATCGTCGACACCGACGGACAGCCGATCGGCGAGCACGACGGCAGCCACCGGTTCACCGTCGGTCAACGCCGCGGCCTGCGGCTGGGCATGCCCTCCGACGACGGCCAGCCGCGCTACGTCCTCGACATCGAGCCGGTGACCAACACCGTCACGGTGGGCACCCGGGACCGGCTGCAGGTCCACGCCCTGGACGCCGTCCGGCCGACCTGGACCGGTGAGTCCCGGCACGGCAGCTGGCCGGCCCGGATCCAGGTCCGCGCCCACGGCAGCCCGGTGCCGGGCACCGTCACCGCGACCCGGGCCGGGACCGCGGTCACCGTCGCCCTGGCCGAGCCGCTGACCGGTGTGGCCCCGGGTCAGGCGGTCGTCTATTACGACGACACCCGGGTGATCGGCAGCGCCACCATCTCGGGCAGCCGGGCGTGAATCGCCGGCGGCCGTGACCGGGGAGATCGCGCCGGGGGAGATCGCGTCGGGGGAGATCGCGTCGGGGGAGATCGCGCCGATCCGTAGCAGCGGCATCGGCTCCTGGCCCGGCCGGGACCTGGCCCAGGCGCTGCGGATCAGTTTCACCGAGTGCCCCGCGCTGCCCTTCCTGCCCGAACTGCCCGGACGGGGGATGGGCTCCGGACTGATCGACCGCGGCATCGCGGTGCTGTCCGGGCTGTCGGTGGACCTGCAGCCGGCGGGCTGGCGGCTGACTCCGGCGCCCGGCCGGGACCACGTCCGCGCCCGCGCCACGCTCCGCGACGACCTGGACCAGCTCGAGGAGGTCGCGCAGGGGTACACGGGTCCGGTGAAGATCGCCGTTGTCGGGCCGTGGACGCTGGCCGCCTCGGTGGAACGCCCCCGCGGCGACCGGGTGCTCGCCGACCACGGCGCCCGGCGCGACCTGGCCCAGTCGCTGGCCGAGGGCCTGTCCGCGTTGGTGGCCGACCTGCGCCGACGGCTGCCCGGCCTGGAACCGGTGGTGCAGCTGGACGAACCGATGCTGCCCGCCGTCCTCGTCGGCGAGGTGCCGACCGCCAGCGGTTTCTCCCGACACCGACGGGTCGACCGGCCCGAGGTCAGCCAGGTGCTGACCGACACCGTCGCGGCCGTGCTGGCGGCCCGCGACGGTGCCGCCACGGTGACCTCCGACGGCCTGCCCGCGACCTGGCTGCACTGCTGCGCCCCCCGGGTGCCGGTGGCGCTGGTGGCCGGCGCCGGTGTGGGCGGTCTGGCTGTGGACCTGGACCGGCTCCGGGCGCAGGACTGGGACGACATCGGCGCCGCCATGACCGACGGCCTGTGGCTGGGAGCCGGTGTGTTGGCCACCGACAGCGGCCCGGCCACCGCACGGACCTGGTCGGCCGACGAGTTGGCCGGCCGCCTGCTCCGGGCGGTGCGCAGCCTCGGCCTGGAACCCGCGGTGGCCGCGCGGACGGTGCTCACTCCCGGCTGCGGGCTGGCCCGTTTCGACCAGCGCTCCGCGGTGCAGGCGCTGCGGGCGCTGCACACCGCGGCCGGGATCGTCACCGATGAGCTTCCGCGCTGACCGCCGCGGAGGCTGATCCGGCCGGGCGATCACGGGCGGGCCGACCCGGGCCCGGTGTCCTGGACGGGGGAACCGTGGGCGCGCACCGATAGATTCTGCGACGTGAGCCAGACCCCTGAGCGTGTCGAGGACGACCTCCCCGCCGACACCGACGCCACCGCCGGCACCGCGCCGCCGACGCCGCAGGCGCGCCAGCGCAGCGCGGAACTGAGTGAACAGATCGACGAGGCCCGCTGGCGGTACTACGTGCTGGACCAGCCGACGATCTCCGACGCCGAGTTCGACCGGCTGCTGCGCGAACTGCAGGACCTGGAGCAGGAGTTCCCGGCGCTGCGGACGCCGGACTCTCCGACCCAGAAGGTCGGGCCGCCACCGGTGTCCGGTTTCGCCTCGGTGGAGCATCCGCAGCGGTTGCTGAGCCTGGACAACGCCTTCAGCCGCGAGGAGTTGGACCGCTGGGCCCAGCGCGCGGTCCGCGAACTCGGGCCGGAGCAGATCGACCGCTCCGGATTCCTCTGCGAACTCAAGATCGACGGCCTGGCCATCGACCTGCTCTACCAGGACGGCCGGTTGGTCCGTGGCGCCACCCGCGGTGACGGCAGGGTGGGCGAGGACGTCACCGACAACGTCCGCACCATCGCCGACATCCCGGCCCGTCTCTTTGGGGACGATCTGCCGCGGCTGCTGGAGGTGCGCGGTGAGGTGTTCTTGTCGGTGGAGGAGTTCACCAGGCTGAACCAGAATCTGATTGACGACGGCAGGGCACCGTTCGCCAACCCGCGCAACTCCGCAGCCGGGTCGCTGCGGCAGAAGGATCCGCGGATCACCGCCGAGCGGCGGCTCGGTTTCATCGCGCACGGCGTCGGCGCGGTCGACGGGTACCGGGCCGACCGCCTCTCCGAGCTGTACCAGGCGTTGACGGGCTGGGGGCTGCCGGTCAGCAGTCACACCGAGCTGTGCCGGAGTCTGGACCAGGTGTGGTCCTACATCGGCTACTACGGTGAACACCGCCATGCCGTCGAGCACGAACTCGACGGCGTGGTGGTCAAGCTCGACGAGCGCCAGGTCCAGGACCAGCTCGGCGCCACCTCGCGCGCCCCGCGGTGGGCGATCGCCTTCAAGTACCCGCCCGAGGAGGTCAACACCCGGCTGCGTGACATCAAGGTCAACGTCGGTCGCACCGGCCGGGTGACGCCGTACGGCGAGATGGACCCCGTCACCGTGGCCGGCTCCACGGTCGGCTTCGCGACCCTGCACAACGCCACCGAGGTCAGGCGCAAGGGCGTTCTGATCGGTGACACCGTGGTGCTGCGCAAGGCCGGAGACGTGATCCCCGAGATCGTCGGCCCGGTGGTGGACCTGCGCGACGGCAGTGAGCGCGAGTTCGTGATGCCGACGCACTGCCCGTCCTGCGGCACCGAACTGCGACCCGAACAGGAGGGTGATGCCGACATCCGCTGTCCCAACAGCCGGCACTGTCCGGCCCAGCTGCGCGAGCGGCTCTTCCACCTGGCCGGCCGGTCCGCGCTCGACATCGAGATGCTGGGGGAGTCGGCCGCGCATGCCCTGCTCGACTCCGGTCTGATCGCCGACGAGGGTGACCTGTTCGACCTGACCGCCGAGAAGCTGCTCGGTGCCGACCTGTTCCGCACCAAGAGCGGTCGGCTGTCGGCCAACGGCAGCAAGCTGCTGGCCAACCTGGAGGAGGCCAAACAGCGGCCGCTGGACCGGTTCCTGGTCGCGCTGTCGATCCGCCATCTGGGCCCGGGCGTCGCCCCGGACCTGGCCGACAGGTTCGCTGACATCGAGGCCGTCCAGCAGGCCACCGTGGCGGAGTTGACCGAGGTGGACGGCGTGGGCCCCACGCTGGCCCAGGCGATCGTCGACTGGTTCGCGGTCGACTGGCACCGCCAGATCGTCGCCAACTGGCGCGCCGCCGGGGCCACCATGCGAGCCCGGCCGCGGGAACGCGGTGAGCAGACGCTGGCCGGACTGACCTTCGTCGTCACCGGCACGCTGGACGGCTACACCCGTGACAGTGCCGCCGAGGCGATCACCCGCCGCGGCGGCAAGGTGTCCGGGTCGGTCTCGAAGAAGACGTCGTTCGTCGTGGTCGGTGACTCACCGGGCTCCAAGCACGACAGGGCGGTGGAGCTGAAGGTGCCCGTGTTGGACCGCGACGGTTTCGACGTGCTGCTGACCGACGGTCCCGACCGGGCCCGAGAGGTGGCCAGGGTCGAGGACTGACCCGCCTGCCGACCGCACCCCCGCGACTGCGCGGTCCGGGCGGACCCGAGGACGGAGCGAGTGAGGACCGGGGCGGATCTGCATGAGCTGGGTCGCGGCTGGGTACGATTCACACGACGATCTGCCGGTCAACCCGGCGTGACGGTTGGGGAGCGGCGACGGCGATGACGGTGGACGAAAGAATCCCTGACGGCACCGGTCCGCCGACGCCTGCCGCCTCACCGGCCGTCCACGATCGGCCGGTCGCCCTGCCGAGGCCGCGCGGTCCCGTCTCGGAACTGCTGATCACCAATCTCCGCCGCGATCCCGGGCAAGCCCGTTGGGACGGCGCCGCCCCGATCACCGTCGCCCAGGACCTCTCACCCACCGCGGCCCTGACCGACGAGGACCTCCAACTGACGCTGTGGCTGAGCTACGAACTGGCCTACCGCGGTCTGGACGGGGTCGAGGACCACTGGGAGTGGGATCCCGCGCTGCTGGCGCTGCGGGCCCGCTGCGAGCAGCTGACCGAGCAGGCCCTCCGTGCCGCCGTCACGGCGTCTGAACTGCCCGGCCGGGACGCCGCGTCGCCGGCGGTCGTCGACGCGCTGGAGGCGCTGGTCGGTCGCCAGGACGGCCCGGGATTGTCGGCCTTCCTGATGCGGGAGGCCGAGCGGGACCAGTTCGCCGAGTTCCTGGTGCACCGGTCGATGTACCACCTGAAGGAGGCCGACCCGCACAGCTGGGCCATTCCGCGGTTCGGCGGCCAGGTCAAGGCAGCACTGGTCACCATCCAGGCCGACGAGTACGGCGGCGGTGACCTGTCGGCGATGCACGCCGAACTGTTCCGCACCCTGATGGCCGACTGGGGACTGGACACCCGCTACGGCCACTACCTGGAGCGGGTACCGGCCGTCACCCTGCTGGCCGGCAACGTGATGTCGATGTTCGGCCTGCGCCGGCGCTGGCGCGGCGCGGTACTCGGCCATCTGGCCCTGTTCGAGATGACCTCGTCGGGCCCGAACGGTCGGTACGCCCGCGGTCATCGGCGACTCGGCGGCGGTGAGCGGGCGGCCCGTTACTTCGACGAACATGTCGTCGCCGACGCCCTGCACGAGCAGATCGCGGCCCATCAACTCGCCGGCCGGGCTGCCGCCGCGGAGCCGGAACTGTCCGCGGACATCGTCTTCGGGGCCCAGTGCGCCTGGCTCGCCGACGATCTGTTCGCCCGGTACGCCGTCCCGCGCTGGCAGGCCGGGGTGAGCACGCTGCGAGCAGCCGGATGAGCGAGGCAGCCGAACTGAACGGACTGACCGTCACGGTCTGTCCGAACGGGCCGCTGCTGGTCCGCGGATTGGACGCGTTCGAGACCGCCGACGGGGAGATCGTGGACAACCCGCGCCCGGTGGTGGCGCTGTGCCGCTGCGGTCGGTCCCGGGTCAAGCCGTTGTGCGACGGTTCGCACCGGGCCGGCCGTTTCACCGACCGCGCGGACGCGGCCGAGATCGCCGCCAACCTCGGTCCGCCGAGCAGTCTGCCGGACCGGTGAGATCAGCCCCCACAGGCCGACGAGCAGCCGACCCGAGCACGAGGGAGTGACAGGATGCCGCGGGATGTCGTCGTCGTCGGAGCGTCGGCCGGAGGGGTGGAGAGCCTGCAGGCGTTCCTGACCGAACTGCCGCCGGACCTGCCGGCCACCGTGTTGATCGTCCTGCACCTACCCGCGACCGGGACCAGCCTGTTGCCCGACATCCTCCGCCGCTCCGGCGGCCTGCGGGTGCTGACCGCACCCGGGGGCGACGGCGTGCTGAGGCACGGCGAGGTGCTGGTCGCCCCGCCCGACCACCACCTGATGCTGGCCGACGGGCGGGCCGAACTGACCCGCGGACCACGGGAGAACGGCCACCGACCGGCGGTGGATGTGCTCTTCCGCAGTGCCGCCCGCTGCTACGGCGGTCGCACCATCGCCGTGGTGCTGTCCGGGGCCCTGGACGACGGCACCGCCGGCGCGGCGGCCGTCCGACGCAGCGGCGGCCTGGTGCTCGTCCAGGATCCGACCGAGGCGCTGTTCCCCAGCATGCCGCAGAGCGTGCTGGACAACGTGGGTGCCGACCGGGTCGCCTCGGCGGCCGGCCTGGGCCGGCTGTTGTCCGGACTCTGTCGTACCGAGCCACCGGCCGGGCAGCTCGGCGACCCCCCTCCGCTGCTGGCGGCCGAGGTCGACGTGGCCCGACTCGGTGACGAGCTGGTGGATCCGAGCGCGCCGGGTCGACCCGCCGGATTCGCCTGCCCGAGTTGTGACGGGACGCTGTTCGAGATCGAGGACACCGGCCTGCTCAGGTTCCGTTGCCGGGTCGGTCACGCCTGGTCGGCGCAGGCGCTGTTGTCCCAGCAGGCGGATGCGCTGGACCGGGCGCTGTGGATGGCGCTGCGGGCGCTGGAGGAGAAGGCGGCGCTGAGCCGCCAGATGGCCCACCGGGCCGAGGGACGAGGCCATCCCCTGTCCCGGCAGCGGTACGTGGAGCAGGCCGGCGAGGCGGCCCGGTCGGTACGGATGATCCGGCGGCTGTTGCAGCAGCCGACCGTCGACCGGACCGACGGCGGGCCGGGTGAAGGGGAGGAACAGGGTGGCTGACAACGATGCCGAGCCCGACGGGAAGGTCGCGGTCCCCCGGCAGCCTGACGGCCCGGAGCCTGACGGCCCGGAGGCTGGCGGCCCGGAGCCTGGCGGCCCGGAGTGGCGGCCTGGCGGCCCGGAGGCTGGCGGCCCGGAGGCTGGCGGCCCGGAGGCTGGCGGCCTGGAGGCTGGCGGCCCGGAGGCTGGCGGCCCGGAGCCTGACGGCCCGGAGCCTGATGGCCCGGAGCGTGACGACATCGTCGCGGCGACCGTCGCCGACCCGGCGTTCGAACGGCTGCTGACCTTCTTGAAGGAGAGCCGCGCCTTCGACTTCACCGGCTACAAGCGTCCCAGCCTGGTGCGGCGGGTGCTGCGCCGGATGCGCGAGGTCGGTGACGACTCGCTGGAGGACTACCAGGACCGGTTGCAGTTGCAGCCGGAGGAGTTCACCGCCCTTTTCAACACCATCCTGATCAATGTCACCAGCTTCTTCCGCGACCCCGATGCCTGGAGCTATCTGCAGGACCAGGTGCTGCCCGGGCTGCTGGAGGCCCCCGGCAGCGAGCCGCTGCGGATCTGGAGCGCCGGCTGCGCCACCGGGCAGGAGGCGTACTCGATCGCGATGCTGCTGCACGAGCAGCTGGGAGCGCAGTTCCGCGACCGGGTGAAGATCTATGCCACCGACATCGACGCGGACGCCCTGGACGAGGCGCGTCGCGCCTCCTACAGCGAACGGGAGTTGCGTGGACTGCCGGACCGGCTTCGGGAGCGGTACCTGGACCGGGCCGGCGACCGCTGGGTGGTCTCGCCGGACCTACGTCGCAACGTCATCTTCGGCCGCAACGACCTGACCCAGGACGCGCCCATTTCGCGCATCGACATCCTGCTGTGCCGCAACACCTTGATGTACTTCAACGCCGAGACCCAGGCCCGGATCGTCTCCCGGCTGGGTTACGCGCTCCGGCCCAACGGGGTGTTGTTCCTCGGTAAGGCCGAGATGCTGCTCAACCATGGGGCCGTCTTCGACCAGATCGACCTGAAACGTCGCTTCTTCCGCAAGGCGCGCGCCGACAGCGACGAGACCGCACCGGCGGCCGCGTGGCGGCCCTACGGCCGCGACACCTCCGACCTGGACGGCTCCCGGTTCGGCAGTGAGCTGGTCATGACCAACCCGGTGGCGCAGATCGCCGTCGGTACCGACGGCCGGCTGGTGATGGTGAATCAGCGGGCCAGGGCCATGCTCGGACTGTCCGACCGCGACGTCGGACGTCCGTTCTCCGACCTGGAGATCTCCTACCGGCCGGTGGAACTGCGCTCGCAACTGACCGCGGTGATCGAGAACAAGAACGTGGTGTCCCTGCACGAGGTGGAGTGGCGTCGCACCAACATCGAGCCGACCTACCTCGACGTGCAGCTGGTCCCGCTGGTCGTCGCCGCCGGAAGCGTCGAGGGGATCTCGATCACCTTCACCGATGTCACCAGGTTCCGGGAACTGCAGCAGCAGGTCGAGACCACCAACCGGCAGCTCGAGACGGCCTACGAGGAGCTGCAGTCGACCAACGAGGAGCTGGAGACCACCAACGAGGAACTGCAGAGCACGGTGGAGGAGTTGGAGACGACCAACGAGGAGCTTCAGTCGACCAACGAGGAACTGGAGACGATGAACGAGGAACTCCAGTCGGCCAACGACGAGCTGCAGAGCATCAACGAACAGCTGCGTGAACAGACGCTCGCGGTGACCGAGGCCAATGACTTCACCCAGGCGATCCTCGACAGCCTGGACGCGGCGGTGATCGTCGTCGACCGGTCCATGGTGGTCCGTGTCTGGAGCCGCCAGGCCGAGGAACTGTGGGGCCTGCGCGAGGACGAGACGGTCTCACAGCATGTCCTCAACCTCGACTGCGGGCTGCCGGTGGCGCGGCTGCACCCCTGGCTGCGCGGCGTGCTCACCGGCCAGCAGACCGGGATCTACGGCCAGCATCTGACCGCGATCAACCGGCGGGGACGCAACGTCGAACTGCGCACCACGGTGACGGCGATGCCGGAGGATGCGGGGCCGCGTGGCGGAGCGCTGATCCTGTTCGAGGAACTCAGTGACGACGACGTGGGGGTGCCCGAGGACGCCGCCGGGGGCACGAATGAGGCGACCGCAGCCGAGGAGTTGGCCGGTCCGCCCGACAGTGAGGAGTCGTCGGGGCTGCCCGGCAGCGATTGAGCACCCCGAGCGCCGCCGGATCGCGTGACGGTACCCGCCGCGGGTACCACACGAGCCCGAACACCGGCCCGCCAGGAGGTGGCATCCGATGGATGAACAGAACTCGTCCCCGACCGTTCCAGGTGAGCGGGCCCGGACCCCGACGCAGATACCCCGACGCGGCTGGTGGCAGATCGCCCGCCGCGGCTGGCAGGAAGCCTCGATCGACCAGGTTCCGCTGCTCGGTGCCGGCGTCGCCTTCTACGCCTTCCTGGCCCTGTTCCCCGCACTCGCCGCGATCGTCGGGCTGTACGGTCTGTTCGCCGATCCGCAGACCGTCGCCCAGCAGGTGGGCCAGTTCGCCCAGTCGGTCCCCGGGCCGGCGCGCACGCTGATCACCCAACAGTTGCAGCGCCTCACCGACCGGTCCAACAGCACCGGTGTCGGTATCGGCGTGATCGTCTCGCTGGCCCTGGCGCTGTGGAGCGCCTCCGGCGGAGTGAACAACCTGATCCTGGCCATCAACGCCGCCTACGACGAGACTCGCCGGCGCAGCTTCATCAAGCAGCGGGCGCTGGCGCTGCTGTTCACCGTGGCCGGCATCATCTTCATGGCCGTGGCCATCGGCTTGGTGGCTGCGGTGCCGGCGCTGCTGCAGGCGTTCCTCGGCGACAGCCCGGTGCTGCGGTTGGCCCTGCAGGCCCTGCGCTGGGTGCTGTTGGTCGCGGTTCTGTTCGTCGGTCTGGCGGTGCTCTACCGGGTGTCGCCGGTGCGCCGGGCCCCGAAGATGCGGTGGGTCACGATCGGGTCGGTGGTCGCGGTGGTGCTGTGGCTGATCGCCTCGATCGGTTTCAGCCTCTACGTGTCGACCTTCGGCAACTACGCCAAGACCTACGGCGTGCTGGCCGGCATCGTGGTGCTGCTGTTGTGGCTGTGGATCTCCTCCTACGCCATCCTGCTCGGGGCGGAGGTCAACGCCGAGGCCGAGGAGCAGACCATCACCGACACCACCAAGGGCGATGACCTGCCGCTGGGTGAGCGGGGTGCGGTCAAGGCCGACTCCGTCCCCGGCGAGGATGACGACGACGCCGACGCCGACGCCGACGCCGACGCCGACACCGACCGCGCCGGGGCCGGGCGGTGAGCGGTCCGGCGGCCGCGTGAACTGTGTCGGGAATGCGCCAGCGCCCCGTACCGGTCGATCCGGTACGGGGCGCTGGTGTGGCTGCGGCCGGTCAGCCGATCGGCCTCAGCCCTGCCGGGACTGCTGGACGTCGTCCTTGGCGGACCGGGCCTCGGTACGGACGTCGTCGGTGGCCGAGGAGCCGCTCTCCTTGACCTCGTCGGCGGCGTCGCCGGCGGTCTGCTTGACCGATTCCACCGCCTCCTGTGCCGGGCCGCGGAGATTCTCCGCGCTCTCCTTGGCGATGTCACGGACCTCGTCAACCGCCGGCTGCAGATTCTCCCTGGCCTGGCCGGCCAGCCGCTGCTCGGTCTGGGAGGAGCGGAACAGCGACGCCGCCAGCAGGCCGGCGCCGAAGGCGATCAGGCCGGCCGCCAGTGGGTTGCCCTCGGTCTTCTCCCGGACCGCGGAGCCGGAGCCGCTGATCCGCTCCTTCGCCCCGGACACCGCGTCCGAGGCGGTGCCGGACATGCTGTCTGCGGTGTCCGAGGCGCTGCCCATCACCCGGTCCTTGACCCCGGAGATGGCCTCCCGGGTGCGGCCGACCTGTCGTTGGGCGATCCGTCGAGGACTGGCCTGGTCGGTCAGGGTGTCGACATCGCTGCTCAGTCGGCCGCGGGTCTGTTCGATCTCGGCCCGGATCTCGTCCGGGTCTGAACTCGTGCTCATCAGTGGTTCTCCGTTCGTGGCGTGCCGGTGGCGGTGCCAGCGGCGGTTTCCTGTCCCTTCAGAGCCGGCGGCACCTTCTTGACGGTGTCGGCGGTGTCGGGCAGCCCGCGGATCTTCTTCATGCGGGCGCGGCCGGCCAGCCCGAGGATGCCGGCGATGATCAACCAGACCACGGCGACGATGACGCCGGACCATCCGCCTCCGATGGCGGCGCCGAGGGCCCACCAGGCGGCGACCGAGATGAACACCAGGAACAGCAGTCCGCCGATCGCCGCACCGACGAACAGGCCGATCCCGGTGCCGGCCTGGGTGGCCGACTGCCTGGCCTCGGCCTTGGCCAGGGCGACCTCCTGGCGCAGCAGGGTGGACAGGTCCTTGCCGATGTCACCGACCAGGGTGCCCAACGACCGGTCGTCGGCGACCGGACCGGGCCCGGTCGGCCTGGGGCCGGGCGGGGTTGCGGGTGTCTGGGTCATGTCGGCTCACCGCTCCGAAGCCGGCGGGGACGACTGCGGTGGTTCGACCACCTCGGGCGGGACCGCGCCGCTGGGCGAGGACCCGGAGACACCGGGACCGACGCCACCCGGGCCAACGCCGGGGCCTGCCGATCCCGGTCCGCCGATCTCGGATCCGAGCCCGGTACCGGTAGCAGTACCGGCAGCCGGGCCGGCCGGCGGGACGTCCAACGGACCGGTGCCGGCCTCGGCCGCCCCGATCCCGCTGCTCCCGGTGCCCGTGCTGCCCCTGCCCGTGGGCTCGGACGGCCGGGCCGCCGAGGTAGCGGCAGGGGTGGGGCCGGGCACCGGAGCGGTCGACGCGCCGCTGCCCTGCGGCAGGGCCGGGGTCGTGCTGGCAGCCGGCAGCTCGTCGTGGGAGGAACCGTCCGACTGGTCGGCGGCGATGCCGCGCGTCAGCCGACCGGCCACCACACCGGCCGCGGCTGCCGCGAACAGGAACGTGCCGGGCCGGCGCCGGGCGAAGGACCGCAGCTCGGAGACGATGTGTTTCGGTTCGTGGTTCTCCAGCCAGTGCGCCAACTCGCCGCTACGGCGGGAGGCATCGCGGACCAGGTCGGTCATCGGCCCGCTCTCGGCGGACGCCGAGGCCATTGCGCCGAGTTCCTTGGCCCACGAGTGCACGGTCTGGGCGAGCCGCTGTTGCTGCTGCCCCGTCTGGCTACGAACCTCGGACAGACCCTGGTGGAGCAGGTTGCGGGTCTGGTTCCTCACCTCACCGGCGACCTGCGAGGCCTGCTGCCTGGCCTCGCCGACGACCTGGCCGCCGGCCTGGCGGGCGGTATCGGTGACGTCGCCGGCACGGTCCTTGGCGACGTCGGTGGTCGAGGAGTCGGAACCGGTCGCCGGTCGAACCGAGCCCGGGGTCTCGGTCGGTGTCGGTACCGATGCCGGGTCGATGGGGCCCCGGTCCGGGGGCATGGATGGTGCAGAGTGGCTCATGTCGACCTCCAAAGGTCAGGAGCACGGAAAACACATGCGGTCTGGCGGACTGCTTCACCTGACCGGGATGGGCCACGGGATACCCAGAAAATTCGATGACCAAACCGCAGGTCATCGGTGCCGCAGGGGGGCCGCAGCCGGGATGCGCCTGGCCGGTGACGGCCGGCGGCGTGTCCCGTGGGCTGGCTAGAGTGGCTCCGTGTCCGGCCCTCCGACCGATTCCCCGCCGCGTTCCGCACCGACCCGGTTCCGGGCGGTGCTGCGGCGGCCGTTCTCCAACCTGAACCTCAACGGTCGCACACCGCCGCGGGTGCAGCCCAGGATCGGCGAATGGGGCCCGGTGATGGTGCCGAGCACCCGACAGAAGAAGCGGATGCGGGTCTACGTCACGCTCGCGCTGTCGGCCGCCATGCTGGCCTGTTTCCTACTCGGCTGGCTCGTCTACTACCTGATGACCGGCTGCTACGGCTTCGGGCTGGGCTGCGCCGGCGGGTGAACCCGGCGGGCGTCGGGGACCAGCCGGGCCAGGTGCCCGAGTCGGGCCACCTCCGAATCCAGGTAGGCCGGGCCGCCGAGCCGGCCGATGACGATGGCCCGTCCCGCGCCGAGCGGCGCCACGACCAGCACGGTGTCGTCGTAGCCCGGCACCCACGCGCCTTCCATGGCCAGCCGATGCGTCCGGTCGAACGGAGCCAGCCGGGTCAGTAGCTCGCTGGTCAGTTCGGGCGCCATCGCAGTGGCGTAGGTGGCGGTCGGGGTGTCATCGGAGCCGATGTCCACCAGCATCGCCCACTGCGACCGGAACACCGCCGGTGCCGACGACACCAGCGTCGCCGCGGCATGGTCGGGGTCGCCGGTCATCCGTTCCAGGGTCTCCAGGTCCGACTGCAGGCCGCCGCCCTCCGGATAGCGGGAGATCCACTCCACCGACACCCCGTCCAGGCCCTGGCAGGTGCTGATCAGGGCATCCGGCAGTCCGTCCGGCGGCAGCCCGACGACGAAGTCGTCAATAGCCACACCGTCGCGCTTCTGCACGATCTCCACCGCCAGGATGTCCGCGCCGACGGCGCCCATCGACGACGCGACGGCGCCGAGCGAGCCTGGCACGTCCGGCAGGGAGACCCTCATCAGGAACACGCCACCATCCTCTCCCATCCCGGTTACCGGCATGTTTCGTGGGCCGCCGGTCCGGCGACGCCGGGGGACGGGCTTGAATGGACCCGTGCCCCGCTTCAGCCCGTTCCGCGCCGTCCGGTACGCCCGCCCCGCCCTGGATCGCCTGGTCTCCCCGCCCTACGACGTGTTGTCGGCCGAGCAGGCTGCCGCCTGCCGGGACCGGGATCGGCACAACATCACCCGGATCGACGTGCCCGCCGGGCCACAGCCGTACCAGCAGGCCGGCCGGCGGTACCGGCAGTGGCGTGCCGACGGGGTGCTGGTCAGCGACCCGGCGCCGACGCTGACCATCTATCGGCTGCGATTCATCGATGCGACCGGGGCACCGCGGACCATCTCCGGTGTGCTCGGCGGACTGGAAGTGGTCGACGACGGCGCCGGCGGCGTGCTCCCGCACGAACGCACCACCCCGAAGGCGTCCACCGACCGGCTGGACCTCACCCGGGCGACCGGGGCGAACCTGTCACCGGTGTGGGGACTGTCGCTGGCCCACGGGTTGACCGGACTGCTCAGTGCACCGGGGGAGACGCTGGCCACGCTGACCGACGGGTCGGCGGCCGACCAGGGCGTCAACGGGCCGGTGCAGCACACGGTCGAGCGGATCGTCGACCCGGACCGGATCGCGGCGATCTGCCGCCTGATCGGCTCCGACGACGTACTGCTCGCCGACGGCCACCACCGCTACGGGGTCGCCCGCAGCTACCGGGACGAGGTCCGGGCGGCGACCGGCCGCACCGACACGCCGGCCGAGGACACGCTGGCCTTCGTCAGCGAACTGGTGGCCGACCAGCTCAGTGTGGCCGCGATCCACCGGCTCTATGCCGGTGTGCCGGCCGCCGACCTGGTCACCGCGCTGCGGGGATCGTTCGAGTTGACGCCGACCGACCGGCCCGACGCCGCCACGCCGGCCCGGATGCAGGCCGACGGATTCCTCGTCCTGGTCACGGCCACCGGCAGCTGGCGACTGAGCCCCAGAGCCGGCGCGTTCGACGGGGTCCGGGCGCTGGACGGTCTGTGGCTGGAGACCGCCGTGCAGGACCTGCAGCCCACGGTGACCTACCAGCACGGCCTGGAGCAGGTGCTCGCCGCCGTCGACGACGGTCGCGCGGAGGCCGCGGTGCTGATCCGCCCGGTCGGCATCACCGAGATCGAACGGACCGCGCGCCAGGGCGTGCTGATGCCGCCCAAGTCCACCTTCTTCACCCCCAAGCTGCTGACCGGCCTGGTGCTGCGGCCGCTGGACTGACCGGCGCTGTGGTGCCCGCCGTGCGCGCCCTAGGATGGCCGGGGCCCACCGATCGGGCCGGTGTCGAGGAACGTGCAGGAGTGAGATCGTGGCGTTGAGCCCGGACGAAGTGGCGGCCCTGGCCCGGCTGGCCCGGATCGAGTTGAGTGCGGAGGAACTGCAACATCTGGCCCCACAGCTGGACCAGATCCTCGCTCATGTCGCCCAGGTCAGCGAGGTCGCGGGCGAGGACGTCCGCCCGACCTCCCATCCGCTGCCGCTGACCAACGTCCTCCGCGCCGACGAGGTGCGGCCGAGCCTGTCCGCCGAGGACGCGCTGGCCGGTGCCCCGGTGGCGGAGCAGGAGCGGTTCCGGGTGCCGCGGATCCTGGGGGAGGGGGCATGATCATCAGGCAGAACGCCGCCGAGTTGGCCGGCCGGATCGCGCGGCAGGAGCTCACCTCGGTCGCCGTCACCCAGGCCCATCTGGACCGGATCGCGGCCGTCGACGACGCCGTGCACGCCTTCCTGCACGTGGATGCCGAGCGCGCGCTGGAGCAGGCGGCCGCCGTCGACGCCCTGATCGACAAGGGCGAGCCGGTCGGCCCGCTGGCCGGGGTGCCGCTGGCGCTGAAGGACGTGTTGACCTACACCGGTGCGCCGACCACCTGCGGCTCGAAGATGCTGCAGGGCTGGATGCCGCCGTACAACGCCACGGTGACCCAGCGACTGCTGGACGCCGGCATCGTCATCCTCGGCAAGACCAACCTGGACGAGTTCGCGATGGGCTCGTCGACGGAGAACTCGGCCTACGGACCCACCCACAACCCGTGGGACCTGGACCGGATCCCCGGCGGCTCCGGCGGCGGCTCGTCGGCCGCGCTGGCCGCGTTCGAGGCGCCGCTGGCGATCGGCACCGACACCGGCGGCTCGATCCGCCAGCCGGCCGCGGTCACCGGCACCGTCGGGGTGAAGCCGACCTACGGAGGCACCTCCCGCTACGGCCTGGTGGCGCTGGCCTCCAGCCTGGACCAGCCGGGTCCGTGCGCCCGGTCGGTGCTCGACGCCGCCCTGCTGCACGAGGTCATCGCCGGTCACGACCCCTTGGACTCGACCTCGATCGATGCACCGGTGCCGGCGGTGGTCGAGGCCGCCCGGTCCGGCGACGTCAGCGGCATGCGGATCGGCGTGGTCAGGGAACTGTCCGGTGAGGGATACGCAGCCGGGGTCGAGCAGCGGTTCACCGAGGCGGTCGAGCTGCTGGCGGGTCTCGGCGCGGACGTCGTCGAGGTGTCCTGCCCGCACTTCGCCTACGCGATGCCGGCCTACTACCTGATCCTGCCCAGCGAGGCATCGTCCAACCTGGCCAAGTTCGATGCCATGCGCTATGGACTGCGGGTCGGCGACGACGGCTCCGCCAGCGCCGAGGACGTGATGGCCGCCACCCGCGGCGCCGGGTTCGGTGCCGAGGTCAAGCGGCGGATCATGATCGGCACCTACGCCTTGTCCAGCGGCTACTACGACGCCTACTACGCCTCGGCGCAGAAGGTGCGGACCTTGATCATCGAGGACTTCGCCAAGGCCTACCAGTCGGTCGACGTGCTGGTCTCACCGACCACACCGACCACGGCGTTCAAGATCGGTGCGAAGGTCGACGACCCGCTGGCGATGTACCTCAACGATTTGTGCACCATCCCCAGCAACCTGGCCGGCAACGCCAGTGCCTCGTTCCCGGTCGGACTGGCGCCCGCCGACGGGCTGCCGGTCGGCCTTCAGGTGATCGCGCCGCCGCTGGCCGACGATCGTCTCTACCGGGTCGGCGCCGCGCTGGAGCGGTCGCTGACCGACAGCTGGGGTGGCCCGTTGTTGGCCCGGACGCCGGAACTGGAGGTCGTCGCATGACCGTTGGACAGGCTCAGGACGAAGCCGCCGTGGTGGACTACACCGAGGCGCTGGCCAAGTACGACCCGGTGCTCGGCCTGGAGGTGCACGTCGAACTGAACACGAACACCAAGATGTTCTGCGGCTGCCTGAACGAGTTCGGCGGGCGGCCCAACACCCACACCTGCCCGGTCTGCCTCGGCCTGCCGGGATCGTTGCCGGTGGTGAACGAGAAGGCGGTGGAATCGGCCATCCGGATCGGTCTGGCGTTGAACTGCCAGATCGCCGAGTGGTGCCGGTTCGCGCGCAAGAACTACTTCTATCCCGACGTGCCGAAGAACTATCAGATCTCCCAGTACGACGAGCCGATCGCCTTCGAGGGCTGGGTCGAGGTCGAGGTGGACGGCCGCCCGTACAAGATCGAGATCGAGCGCGCGCACATGGAGGAGGACGCCGGGAAGTCCTTGCACCTGGGCGGTTCGGACGGACGCATCCACGGCGCCGACTACTCGCTGATGGACTACAACCGGGCCGGTACGCCGCTGATCGAGATCGTCACCAAGCCGATCGAGGGCACCGGCGACAAGGCTCCGGAGGTGGCGCGCGCCTACGTGGCCATGCTGCGCGACCTGGTCAAGGCCCTGGACGTGTCGGACGCCCGGATGGAGCAGGGATCGCTGCGCTGTGACGCCAATGTCAGCCTGCGCCCGGTCGGCAGCCAGCCCTACGGACTGCGGACCGAGACCAAGAACGTCAACTCGCTGCGCAGTATCGAACGCGCCCTGCGCTACGAGATCACCCGGCAGGCGGCCGTGCTCGACGCCGGCGGGCGGGTGCACCAGGAGACCCGGCACTTCGCCGAGGAGTCCGGTACCACCCGGCCGGGCCGCAGCAAGGAACAGGCCGAGGACTATCGCTACTTCCCCGAGCCGGATCTGGTGCCGGTCGCGCCGAGCCGGGACTGGGTCGAACAGCTGCGGGGCACCCTGCCCGAGCCGCCGGCGCAACGGCGCAAGCGGCTCAGCACCGAGTGGGGCTTCTCCGACCTGGAGATGCGCGATGTGGTCAGCGCCGGCGCGCTGGACGTCATCGAGGCCACCGTCGCCGCCGGCGCGGCCCCGCAGCCCGCGCGGAAGTGGTGGATGGGCGAGCTGGCCCGCCGCGCCAACGACGCCGGGGTGGAACTGGAATCGGTCGGCATGACGCCGGCCCAGGTCGGCGAACTGCAGCGGCTGGTCGACGACAAGACGATCAACGACAAGCTTGCCCGCCAGGTGATCGAGGGCGTGCTCGCCGGTGAGGGTGGTCCGGCCGAGGTCGTCACCGCCCGCGCACTGGCCGTCGTCTCCGACGACGGCGCGCTGACCACCGCCGTGGACGCCGCCATCGCCGCCAACCCCGACATCGCCGACAAGATCAGGTCCGGCAAGGTCCAGGCCGCCGGCGCACTGATCGGTGCGGTGATGAAGCAGCTGCGCGGCCAGGCCGACGCCTCGAGAGTGCGCGAACTGATCCTGGCCAAGCTCTCCTGATCCCCGCGTTCCGCCGCGCCCGAGCTTGTCCAACGGGTGCCCCGTTTCCGGGTCTGGGGCTGCTTCCGGGGCTGGGGCTGCTTCCGGGGCTGGGGCTGCTTCCGGGGCTGGGGCTGCTTCCGGGGCGCTGGGGCTGCTTTCCGGGGCCGGGGCTGCTTCCGGGCCTGGGCTGCTTCCGGGCTGTCTGCAGGTCTGGGGTGTTTGCGCATCCGGGATTGTTGCGGCGTTCTGGGCTCGAGAAGGCGGCCACCGACGCCACGGCGCTTTGTCGATGTCACCTTCCACCGCCCGTGGGCCGACCCGACGGGGGCCCGGTCCGTCCCGCCGGCCGACCCGATGGAGGCGACGGTGGTCCGGCACTCGTGGACCGGGCGCGGCGCTCGCCCCGGACGCGGGCGACCCCTCGATCCGGGCACCGGGCGGCTCACCGCCGTCGGTGCGGGTCAGGTGAGCGTCCCGCTGGCCATGGACGGGCTGAGCCGGTCGGCCACGGACGGACTGTGCTTCAGAGCCCGGATGATCACCGCCGGTCACTAGGCTGCCGACATGGTCGGGCCGTTGGACGGTGTAGCCGTGCTCGAACTGCCGGCGATCGGGCCGGTGCCGTTTCTCGGCATGCTGCTGGCCGATCTCGGCGCGACCGTCACCCGGATCGAGCGACAGCCCGGCACCGGGCGCGGTCTGGACGTGGGCCGGGGACCGATGGACCGCGGCCGCCGCTCGGTGGCGATCGATCTGCGCGCGCCGGGCGCCGCTGACGTGGCGCTGCGGCTGGTCGAACGCTCCGACATCCTGATCGAGGGCTTCCGGCCGGGGGTGGCCGAACGCCTGGGCCTCGGCCCCGACGACGCCCTGGCCGTGAATCCGGCGCTGGTCTACGGCCGGATGACCGGCTGGGGCCAGCAGGGGCCGCTGGCACCCCGGGCCGGCCACGACATCACCTACCTGGCCGTCAGCGGCGCACTGCACGGCATCGGCGAGGCCGACCGGCCCCCGGTGCCGCCGATCAACTACCTGGCCGACTTCGGCGGCGGCGCCATGGTCCTGGCCTGCGGCATCCTGGCCGCACTGCTGCAGGCCCGGACCACCGGCCTGGGTCAGGTCGTCGACGCCGCGATGACCGATGGCGCGGCCTACCTGACCACACTGACCCGTCAGTTGCTCGGGCAGGGCCGCTGGCAGGATGCGCGCCGGCACAACCTGCTCGACGGCGGCGCTCCGCACTACCGCTGCTACCGGTGCGCCGACGGCCGCTACGTCGCAGTCGGGGCGCTGGAGCCGGCGTTCTGGGACGACCTCGTCCGCGGCCTCGGCGAGGATCCCAGCACCCGGCCCTACCCGGCCGATCCCGTCGGCTGGCCGATCTCGGCGGACTGGCTGGCGGCGCGGTTCGCCACCCGGTCGCGGGACTCCTGGGCGGAGGTGTTCGCCGACACCGACGGCTGCGTGGCGCCGGTGCTGTCCCTGACCGAGGCGCCGCTGCATCCCCACCACCGGGCCCGAGGAACCTTCGTCGAGGTCGACGGGCAGCCGGTCGCGGCTCCGGTGCCGCGCTTTTCGACCACCCCGGCCGAGGCCGGCGCGGTGGCACCGGTCGGCGCGGACACCGAGGCGGTGCTGGACGAGCTCGGAGTCGAGCCGGCCGAACGGGAGCAGTTGCGGGCCGCCGGTGCGATCAGCGCCGGTCCGGCCGGCAGCTGCTGACCCTGCCGCGCGGCCCGGGACTGCGGGCGTGCTCTGGGCGTGCGCGGGCCGCGCGCGTCGACACGCCCCCGCGGTCTTTGTGTCGACGTGCACAGTCGTGCGGCCGGCTCGCAACGGGAGTCCGCCGTGGTCCGAAAACGACGGGGATCTCGGGCGTACCGAAGGGGGATGCGGACCATGGTCCGAAAATGGTGTCCCGGGGCACTGGTCGGTGCCGGGTCAGCGGGCCGGCCGCGCCCTCGAAGGGGCTGAGGACCCGACCTGGGGCGCGCAGAGGAGGTCAGACCGGCAGGTCGCTGGACAGCGGCGCGTCCACGGGCTGCTGCTGTCAGAGCGACAGGTCGCTGGACAGCAGCGCGTCCACGGCCTCCTGTTCACCGACCAGCTTCACGTCGGCGACGTGGGTCCGACCGCTGGCGAACAGCATCAGCTCACTGGGCTTGCCGACGGCGGTGACGATCGGGCTGCCGCCCTGGGCCCGGATCGTCTCCGGTTCCGCGCTCGGGTCGGCGGTCCCCGGAACCCGTTCCAGCGTCACCCCGACCTTGGCATGACGGAACAAGGCCCGACCGAGCAGCTTGAGCCGCCGCCACATCCAGTCCTCGATGTCATCGCCGAGGTCCCGCGGGCCCGCCGGGCTGTCGCCGCCGCGCCGGACGTCCTCGTGGTGGACGAAGAACTCGGTGGTGTTGGCCGGCTCGTCCACCCCGGGCAGGGCGAACACGGAGAACCTGGCCGGACCGTTGCGGATCCGTTCCACCAGTTCCTCATAACTCCAGCGGGACTTCGCCTCGGCCATCCGACGCTCGGTCAGACCGGCCAGCGGCTTGGCCAGGATGCCGGGTGCGCCGACCGGGTCGGTCTCGCGGATCCACAGGTGCGCGGCGAGGTCGTGGGTGGTCCAGTCACCGCACAAGGTCGGGGCGTCCGGCCCGACGGCGATCAGCAGATCGCACAGCGAGCCGCGCTCGTCCTTGGCGAAGGTCATAACCGAAGATGCTAGGACACCACGGACGGCGAGGAAATCGCGCACCGGACGGCCGGTGCCGCCGGCCCGGCCCGGCACCGGTTCGGCCCGGGCGGCCGATCGGGACAGAATGGGGGCGTGAACGCAGCCGACACCCCCGCCACCGTCGCCGCCCGGCCGCCGTCGGCCCGGCCGCCGTCGGACCGGCCGCCGTCGGACCGGCCAGGGCCCGAACGTGTTCCTGGGCCCGACAGTGGTCTGGACCCGGCGATCGCCGACCTGCTCCGCCGTGACGCCGCCGGACTGGTGCCTGCCGTGGTCCAGCAGTACGACAGCGGGGAGGTGCTGATGGTCGGCTGGATGGACGACGAGGCGCTGCACCGCACCCTCACCAGCGGTCGCACCACCTTCTGGTCCCGCAGCCGGGCCGAGTACTGGGTCAAGGGGGAGACCAGCGGACACCGGCAGTGGGTCCGCGAGGTCCGTCTCGACTGTGACGGTGACACCCTGCTGGTACGGGTGGACCAGGAGGGCCCGGCCTGCCACACCGGTACCCGGACCTGCTTCGACGCCCGGGCGCTGCCGGTGACCCCGGCGGCCCCGGCCGGCAGGAAGGCGGCCGCACAGCCGTGACCAGCGCCGACACCGTCATCGGCGACGCCGCGGCCGCTGCCGAGGCCGCTGCCGGCAGCATCTGGCCCGACCTGGACGGCTTCCGCCGGCTGGCCACCGACCGCCGGGTCATCCCGGTCCACCGCCGGCTGCTCGCCGACGCCGACACCGCGGTCGGGCTCTACCTCAAGCTGACCGGCGGCCGCACCGGCAGCTACCTGCTCGAATCGGCCGAGCACAACGGCGTCTGGGCCCGCTACTCCTTCATCGGGGTGAACTCGGTGGCGACCCTGTCCGAGCACCGCGGCGAAGCGGTCTGGACCGGCGACCCGCCGGTCGGCCTGCCCACTGACGGCGACCCGCTGGCCGCACTGCAGGAGACCCTGCGTCGACTGCACACCCCGCGGATCGCCGGGTTGCCGTCATTCACCTCCGGCATGGTCGGCTACCTGTCCTACGACGCGGTCCGGCGGGTGGAACTGCTGCCCGACACCAACGCCGATGACCTGCACATCCCCGAACTCGGCTTCATGCTGGCCAGCGACGTCGCCGTCCTCGACCATGAGACCGGTGAGGTGTGGCTGATCGCCAACGCGATCAACCACGACGACACCGACGCGCGCGTCGACGAGGCCTACGCCGACGCGGCGGCCCGGGTCGAACGGATGACCGAGGCGCTCGGCCGGCCGACGCCGCCGACCGCGGTCGCCGCCGACAGTGCCCGGCTGCTGCCGGTACGCCGTCAGCGCGACCCCGAGGCCTACCAGCAGGCGGTTCGGTCGGCGGTGGCCGAGATCGAGGCCGGCGAGGCCTTCCAGATCGTGGTCAGCCAACGCTTCGAGGTGGAGACCACCGCCGACGCGCTGGACGTCTACCGGGTGCTGCGGCTGTCCAACCCGTCGCCGTACCTCTACCTGCTGCGGATGGACGGCTTCGACATCGTCGGCTCCAGTCCCGAGGCGCTGGTGACGGTCAAGGGGCGGACCGCGCTGACCCATCCGATCGCCGGGTCCAAACCCCGCGGCGCCGACGACCGTGAGGACCGGGCCCTGGAGGCCGAGCTTCGAGCCGACCCCAAGGAGCGGGCCGAACATCTGATGCTGGTCGACCTCGGCCGCAACGACCTGGGCCGGGTCTGCCGACCGGGCAGCGTCGAAGTGATCGAGTTCGCCCAGGTCCGCCGGTACAGCCACATCATGCACCTGGAGTCGACGGTCATCGGCGAGATCGCCGGCGACCGCAGCGCGCTGGACGTGATCCTGGCCGCCTTCCCGGCCGGCACCCTGTCCGGGGCACCGAAGGTGCGGGCGATGGAGATCATCGACAAGCTCGAGGTCAGCCGGCGCGGCCTGTACGGCGGCGTGGTCGGCTATCTCGATTTCGCCGGCGACGCCGATGCGGCGATAGCCATCCGCACCGCGGTGCTGCGTGACGGCATCGCCTACGTGCAGGCCGGCGGCGGCATCGTGGCCGACTCGGTGCCGGCACTGGAGGACCAGGAGTCGCAGAACAAGGCGGCCGCGGTGATCCGGGCGGTCTCGATCGCCCAGACGTTCGTCCCGGTGCGCGCGGTCGAGCCCTCCACCGCGGTGACCGGGACCGGACCATGACCGACCAGCAGAGGGCCGAGCGCAGCCGCACCGTCGGGCTCGGCCTGTTGGTGCTCGGCGCGGTCGGCCTGGTCGTCACCGCCACGGTGCCCTGGTACAGCGCCGACGGGTCGACGTTCGACGGCGCCGCCGTCACCGGCGGGGTGGCCCAGGCACTCGGTGTCGCGGTGTTGGCCGGGGCACTGTTGATGCTGGCGCTGCGCAGCACCGGCCGCCGGGTCGTCGCGGTGCTGGTCGGCCTGATCGCCGTACTCGCCGGGACCACCACGGCGACCCAGCGGCCCACCCGCACCGAGGTCATCACCGCGTTGCGCACCCACACCCTGGACGACAGCTATCGGCTGCAGTCGACCGGCGGCAGCCTCGGCTACGCGGCCTGCTGTCTGCTGGTGGTCCTCGGCGCCGCCGTGGTGGTGGCACGCGCGCACCGCTGGCCCCGACGCAGCGACCGGTTCCGGCGCAGCACCGGCCCCGTCGGTCCGGTGGCCACCGGACCGGACGCCGACCCGGCCGCGATCTGGAGGTCCATCGACGCCGGCCAGGACCCGACCGTGGAGCCCGTCACCGACCGACCCGCGGACACCACACCGGTCCGAGCTGACCCCGATTGGTGATCGGTCCGCGCCTGGGGTCACAATGAATTCTCCAGAACCGACCACTGGCCGGCAGCCGGTACGCGCAGGATGGAGTGGAACCGATGGCTGAGTCCGCACAGCAGTCCGACGTCGCCGCCGGTCACGGCAGCCAGAGCCGGGCCCGGCACTCCGACACCGACGAGGTGGTGCAGGAGCGCGTGCAGCAGATCCAGCGCAATCCCGCTCTGCGGCCGCTGGATCGGCGTCCGCTCCGCCATGTCCACCACGGACAGACCGGCGCCATGTGGGTCGGCGTCAGCATCTTCTTCGTGGGGTTCGTCATCGGTGCCATCGCTATCCTGTTCCATCCGATGTGGTGGCTGTTCGCCATCGGGGCCGCCATCGCCGCGGTCGGTGTGATCGCCGGCAAGGTGATGCAGGCCCTCGGATACGGGATCTATCAGAAGCAGTAACCCAGCAGGAGGAGCCCCCGGACCGGTCGGACGGCCTGGTTCGGACCGGCACCGGTTCGCAAAGGGAGTGGACAGCGACATGGGCGTTCTCGACACCATCGTCGACGGCGTACGGCAGGACCTGGCCGAGCGTCAGGCCACGGTCAGTCTGGACCGCCTGAAGGAACGGGTGCTGCACGTCGACGCGGCGCTGGACCCGATGCCGCGGTTCCGCCAGTCCGGGGTCTCGGTGATCGCCGAGGTCAAGCGGTCCAGCCCAAGCAAGGGCGCGCTGGCAGCGATCGCCGACCCGGCCGCGCTGGCCGGCGCCTACGCCGCCGGCGGGGCCGCCGCGATCTCGGTGCTGACCGAGGGTCGCCGCTTCGGCGGGTCACTGGACGACCTGGTCGCGGTGCGCCGGTCGGTCGACATCCCGGTGCTCCGCAAGGACTTCATCGTCACCGCCTACCAGCTCTTCGAGGCGCGGGCCGCCGGCGCCGATCTGGCCCTGCTCATCGTTGCCGCGCTGAGTGACTTCGAACTCGTCTCGCTGATCGAGCGTGCCGAGTCGATCGGCCTGACCCCGCTGGTCGAGACCCACACCGCCGACGAGATCGACCGCGCCGTCGCCGCCGGCGCCAAGCTGATCGGGGTCAACGCCCGCAACCTGCAGACTCTCGAGGTGGACCCGTCGACCTTCGCCCGGCTCGCCCCCCGCATTCCCGGTGGCGTCGTCAAGGTGGCCGAATCCGGCGTCCGCGGCCCGCACGACGTCATCGAGCTGGCGCGCAACGGCGCCGACGTGGTGCTGGTGGGTGAGGCGCTGGTCACCGGCCGCGACCCGCGGCTCGGTGTCGCCGACCTGGTCGCCGCCGGTGCCCATCCGGCCCTGGCGCACCGGTGAGCGGCATGGTCGCCCGGGCGCGGTCTGTGCGGCGACGGTGACGCCGACCAGGGACACCGAGGGACCATGGACACTGAGCACCATGGAGACTGAGCGCCACCGACACTGAGGACCACGACACCGAGGACCAGACACCGAGGACCACGACACCGAGGACCACCGACACCGGCACATCCTCCCTCCGGACAAAGGACCATCGTCATTTCCACCACCCCTGACCCCGCCGTGCCAGGTGGCGAGCCCGAGTTGCCCGATGCCACCGGTCACTTCGGCACCTTCGGCGGCAAGTTCGTGCCCGAGGCGCTCTACGTCGCACTCGACCAGCTGGAGACCGAGTTCGACCGGGCGAACGCCGACCCCGAGTTCGCGGCCGAGTTGGACCGGTTGCGGCACGACTACTCCGGCCGGCCCACGCCGATCACCGAGGTGCCACGGTTCACCCGGGCCTCGCTGGGTGACCTGGCCGACCGGGTCAGGATCGTGCTCAAGCGCGAGGACCTCAACCACACCGGCTCCCACAAGATCAACAACGTTCTCGGCCAGGCGCTGTTGACCCGGCGGATGGGCAAGACGCGGGTGATCGCCGAGACCGGTGCGGGCCAGCACGGAGTCGCCACCGCCACCGCGGCCGCCCTGTTCGGGCTGGAGTGCCGGATCTACATGGGCAAGGTCGACACCGAAAGACAGGCCCTCAACGTCGCCCGGATGCAGCTGCTGGGGGCCGAGGTGATCGCGGTCGAGTCCGGCACCCAGACGCTGAAGGACGCGATGAACGACGCGCTGCGCGACTGGGTCGCCAGCGTCGAGACCACCCACTACCTGATCGGCAGCGTCGCCGGCCCGCACCCGTTCCCCAAGGTGGTGCGCGAGTTCCAGCGGATCATCTCCACCGAGGCCCGGGCCCAGCTGCAGGGCCGTTACGGCCGGCTGCCCGACGCGGTCGCCGCCTGCGTCGGTGGCGGCTCGAACGCACTCGGTGTGTTCGCCGACTTCATTCCCGACCCGCAGGTGGCCCTGTGCGGTTTCGAGGCCGGCGGCGACGGGGTGGAGACCGGCCGGCACGCCTCCAGCATCTCCGCCGGCGGCATCGGCGTGCTGCACGGCAGCCGCAGCTACGTCCTGCAGGACCCGGACGGGCAGACCACCGAGTCGCACTCCATCTCCGCCGGGCTGGACTACCCCGGAGTCGGACCGCAGCACGCCTGGCTGGCCCAGCAGGGCCGGGCGACGTACTCCCCGGTCACCGACGCCGAGGCGATGGAGGCGTTCCGGCAGCTCAGCGAGACCGAGGGCATCATCCCCGCGATCGAGTCCGCGCACGCGCTGGCCGGTGCCATCACACTGGCCCGCGGCTACGCCCAGCAGGACCGCGACGAGCCGGCGCTGATCCTGGTCAACCTGTCCGGGCGCGGCGACAAGGACGTCGACACGGCGATGAAGTGGTTCGCCGACATCCACGGTGAGGCGACCGGGAGCAGCGAACTGTGAGCACCGAACCGGTCACCGGCGCCGCGGCGGGCCGGCAGCGGTTCGACGAAGGCATCAGCGGCCGGGTGCTGGCCGGTGCCAGGGCCGCCGGCCGCGGCGGCCTGGTGGGCTACCTGCCGGTCGGCTATCCGAGCGTGCCCGGCTCCATCGAGGCCATGCGGGCGCTGTGCGGTGTCGGGCCGACGGGCATGCGCGAGTCCGACGGCGTCGACCTGGTCGAGATCGGCATGCCCTACAGCGATCCGGTGATGGACGGCGCGACCATCCAGCTGGCCGGCACCCGAGCGCTGGCCCGCGGTGTCCGGGTGCGGGACGTGTTCGCGGCGGTGGAGGCGGTCGCCGGCACCGGCACCACACCGGTGGTGATGATCTACTGGAACCTCGTCGAGCACTACGGCCCCGAGGCGTTCGCGCGGGACCTGGCCGCCGCCGGCGGCGCCGGACTCGTCACCCCCGATCTGACCCCGGACGAGGCCGACGCCTGGTTCGCGGCCTCCGACGCCCACCGGCTGGACCGGATCTTCCTGGTCGCGCCGAGCTCGTCGGACCGGCGCATCGCCGACACCGTCGCCGCCTGCCGCGGCTGGGTGTACGCCACCGCGGTGATGGGCGTCACCGGCGCCCGGCAGCAGACGTCCAGCGCCGCGCCGGCCCTGGTCGACCGGGTCCGGCGGGCCGAACCGGCGGCCCGAGTCGGTGTCGGGCTCGGCATCTCCAACGGAGTCCAGGCCGCCGAGGTCAACCGCTACGCCGACGCCGCCATCGTCGGCTCGGCGCTGGTGGGTGCCTTGATCGAGGCCGACGACGCCGGTCGACCGGACGATCTGACCAGGCTCCGGGCCGTCGTCGCCGACCTCGCGGCCGGAGTCCGCGCCGCGGTCCCGGCGAGCGGCGGGACGGAGCCGGTGGATCCGCAGGGAACTTCCGCGGCCGCTGCGAGGTTGACTTGACGATGAACGGATCGGTGTCGGTGGCCGAACGCCGGAGCCGGCATTCGGTGCCGTGGAGAGTGCTGCTGGGGTGGGTCGGTACCCTCGTCCGGGTCGGCCTGGGCGCGGTCTGGATCATCGCCGGCGCGGTGAAGGTGAGCGACCCGGCGCAGTCCGTGGCTGCCGTCCGGGCCTACCAGCTGCTGCCCGACACGTTGGCCCAGCTCGTCGGTTGGGCGCTGCCGTACCTGGAGATCCTGCTCGGCGTGGTGCTGGTGATCGGGTTGTTCACCAGGTGGGCGGCCCTGCTCAGCGGGCTGCTGCAGACGGCGTTCATCGTCGGTCTGCTGGCTGCCTGGGGCCGGGGGCTCAGCATCGACTGCGGATGTTTCAGCGCCGGCGGCCAGGTCGCACCGGGCGCCACCAGCTATCTGCCCGACCTGGCCCGTGACATCGTCTTCCTGCTGGCCGCGGCCTGGCTGGTCGTGCGGCCGTTCACCCGGGTCAGCCTGGACGCGGTGACCGGTGGGTACGACGACCTCGAGGAGCACGCATGAGTCCCAGTGCCACCGGCGCCAACGGCGGCAAGCGCAAACCTGCGAAGGCGACCGGCAGCAATGCCCGCGAACGGGCCCGGGTCGCGGCCGAGGCGGCCGCCCGCCGAAAGAAGCGGCGCACCCTGGCGTTGGTCGTGCTGGTGGTGGTGGTCGTCGTCGCCGCCGCCGGGATCGGCATCGGCTACGCCACCAACTTCGGCAAGCCCCGCGCGCAGTCGGCGTCCGGTGGCGGCTGGGGCCCGGTCAAGGTCACCAACGGCCAAGGCATCCAGCTGGGCGAGGACACGGCGCCGGTCACGCTGACGCTGTACGAGGACTTCCGTTGCCCGCACTGCGCCGAGTTCGAGAAGAGTCTCGGCTCCACCATCACCGATCTGCAGAAATCCGGGAAGGTGAAGGTCGACCTGTACGTGCTGACCATCATCGACAACGAGGACGGCACCCAGGGCTCGCTGCGGTCCGGCAATGCCATGGCCTGTGCCGCCGAGGAGGGCTTCGGGGAGGCCTACTACAACGCTCTCTACGACAACTACGGCAAGGCCTGGACCGATCAGCAGCTGATCGACCTGGCCAAACAGGTCGGGAACCCGTCGGCCGGATTCAGCAGCTGTGTCACCGGGCTGAAACACCGGGACTGGCTGCAGTCGGCCGCCCAGGCCGCCAACGACCATCAGGTCACCGGCACACCGACCGTGTTCATCAACGGCACCGTCCGGCCGGAGGCACCGGGGTGGACGCCGCAGCAGTTGCGCGATGCGGTGAACCAGGCCGCCGGCCAGTGACCGGATGAGCCGGCAACGGCTGCTGCTGGCGGCGGCGGTGATCGCAGCGGCCGTGCTGCTGTTGGTCGGCCCGGCCGGCTACCACGCCTGGCGCAGCGGTCGGTCACCCCGGCCGCCCCGTGCCCAGCCGTCGTTCGGACCGGTGCAGCTGGCCGCAGGCCGGCCGATCCGGCTCGGCCGCAGTTCGGCGCCGGTCACCGTCGCCCTGTTCGAGGACTTCGACTGTCCACATTGTGGTGACTTCGAACGCCGGCTCGGCCCGGCCCTGGCCGACCTGCAGCGCTCGGGCCGGGTCGCGGTCGAGTTGTACCCGATGAGCTTCGTCGACGACGGCTCGAAGGCAGCGGCCAACGCCATGGCCTGCGCCTCCACCGCAGGATTCGGCCAGGCCTACCGGGCCGGGCTGTTCGCCAACCAGGGCCTGGGCTGGGACGACGACCAACTGCTTGCCCTGGGCCGGCAGGTGGGCCGGCCGTCGGCCGGCTTCGCCGACTGCGTACGCTCCCGGCGGCACGCCGACTGGGTCGCCAGCATCATGGCGGCCGCCGACCGGCAGAAGGTGAAGGAGACCCCGACCGTGTTCGTCAACGGCATCCGCCAGCCCGACGCCCCGCAGTGGTCGTCCGCCCGGTTGCGGGCTGCAGTGGGGGCCGACCGGTGACCCCGCTGTCCATCCCCAGCCCGCCGTTCAACCAGTTCCACCTCGGCCCGCTGCCGATCCATCTGTACGCGTTGTGCATCCTCACCGGCGTCGTCGTCGGCACCGTGATCGCCAACCGGCGCTGGATCGCCCGCGGCGGCAGCCGGGACACGGTGGAGACCGTCGCCCTGGTCTCGGTGCCGTTCGGCATCGTCGGGGCCAGGATCTACCACGTCATCACCGACCACCAGCTCTACTTCGGGCCGGGCCGCAGCCCGATCCGGGCCCTCTACGTCTGGGACGGCGGACTGGGGATCTGGGGCGGCGTCGCGCTCGGCGCGCTCGGCGGCTACCTGGTGGCCCGGCGCCGCCGGATCCGGTTCTGGGCGCTGGCCGACGCGCTGGCGCCCGGTGTCGCGGTCGCCCAGGCCATCGGCCGACTCGGCAACTGGTTCAACCAGGAGCTGTACGGCCGGCCCAGTACGCTGCCGTGGGCGTTGCGGATCGACCCGCAGTACCGGCTGCCCGGCTACGAGCAGGTCGCGACCTACCACCCGACGTTCCTCTACGAGTTGGTCTGGGACCTGGCCGTGGCCGCCGCGCTGGTGCTGCTGGACCGACGGTTCCGGCTCGGTCACGGCAAGGTGTTCGTGCTGTACGCCATGCTCTACACCGCCGGACGCGCCTGGGTGGAACACCTGCGCATCGATCCGGCCCACCACATCGGCGGCTTCCGGATCAACGACTACGTGTCGGTGGCGGTCTTCCTGGTCGCCCTGGTCTGGCTGCTCTACCTGATCCGGACCAAGGCCGGGCGCGAGCCGGTGGTCGAGGGCGACGCCCCCTTCGTCGACGGGCTGCCGCCGGCGCGGTCCGACGACACCGGCCCGGACTCCGGCCGGGCCGGCGACGATGTGACGGAGTCGTCATCGACGCCGCCGGCCCGGCCGTCGCCGAACGGATCGACGTCGGATCGGTCCGGCGACCGCTGAAAGTTCTGGCTTCCGGCGTCACCGACCGCAGGATTCACCGGTAAAGCCCCGGGCTTCGTGGCATCCGCGCGCAGCGGCGGGCGAAATCGATTCCGGCGACAGCGCCGGAGAGCAGTAGACTGCAGCGGATCGTCATCGCGGACCGAGGCTTCCAGGTCGGGAGCGGCCGTCCGTGCGCCCACATCGCCGACGGGCGCAACCCGGCCCGGACGGAGCCGGACACCGCCCTCACCCGGGTGCGTCCGGCCCGGCAGCCGTCGCTGGTGCGGTGGACCACCGACCAGCAGGGGAGAGCCCCCGACCGAGATCACCCGATTCCTGCTCCGGGGTCACCCGGAGCACCAGAGCCGAGCACGCGACGGGAGTACGCATGAGCGCTGGGTACGCCGCAGGGCAGTCCCGACTGCCCCAGCCGCAGGGTCTGTACGACCCCGACTTCGAGCGCGACGCCTGTGGCGTCGCCTTCGTCGCCACGCTGACGGGTGTACCCGATCATGCGATCGTCGAACAGGGTCTGCAGGCGCTGCGCAACCTTGACCACCGCGGTGCCACCGGCATCGACGTCGACGCCGGTGACGGCGCCGGAATCCTGCTCCAGGTTCCCGACGCCTACCTCCGCGCGGCCTGCGACTTCACCCTGCCGGCAGCCGGAGAGTACGCCGTCGGCAACGCCTTCCTGCCGGTCGACGAGGAGGACGCCGGCAAGGCCCGGGCCGCCATCGAGCGGATCGCCGCCGAGGAGCGGTTGCAGGTACTCGGCTGGCGGGTGCTCGAGGTCGACGCCTCCGGCATCAGCCCGATCTCGCTGAGCACCATGCCGCGGTTCGAGCAGTTGGTCGTCGCCTCGGCCCCCAACGTCCAGCGGGCAGCCGGGCTGGAGCTGGAGCGGCTGGCCTACGCGCTGCGCCGGCGCTGCGAGCACGAGCTCGGCGTTTACTTCCCGTCGCTGTCGGCGCGGACCATCGTCTACAAGGGCATGCTCACCACCGAGCAGCTCGGCCGGATCTTCCCCGAACTGCACGATCCGCGGATGGCCAGTGCGCTGGCGGTGGTGCACTCCCGGTTCTCCACCAACACCTTCCCGGCCTGGGAGCTGGCCCACCCGTTCCGGATGATCGCCCACAACGGCGAGATCAACACCGTCAAGGGCAACCGCAACTGGATGCGGGCCCGGGAGGCACTGCTGTCCTCCGACGTGATCCCCGGTGACCTGGAGCGGCTGTTCCCGATCTGCACGCCCGGCTACTCCGACTCGGCGTCCTTCGACGAGGTCGTCGAGCTGCTGCACCTGGCCGGCCGGTCGCTGCCGCACGCCATCCAGATGCTGATCCCGGAGGCGTGGGAGAACAACCCGCAGATGGACAAGCAGCTGCGCGACTTCTACGCCTTCCACGCCTGCCTGATGGAGCCGTGGGACGGACCCGCCGCAGTGGTCTTCACCGACGGCACCCAGGTGGGTGCCGTGCTGGACCGCAACGGGCTGCGCCCGGGCCGGTACTGGGTCACCGACGACGATCTGGTCGTGCTCGCCTCCGAATCCGGCGTGCTGGACATTCCGGCGGAGAAGATCGTCGCCAAGGGCCGGCTGCAGCCGGGCCGGATGTTCCTGGCCGACCTGGCCGAACACCGGATCGTCCCCGACGAGGAGATCAAGCGCCAGCTGGCCACCACCGAACCGTACGGCGAGTGGCTGCTGGCCGGGCGGCTGAAGCTGTCCGACCTGCCCGACCGCGAGCACACCATCCACACCCACGCGTCGGTCACCCGCCGCCAGCAGGTCTTCGGCTACACCGAGGAGGAGCTGCGGATCATCCTGGCCCCGATGGCGGCCAAGGGCGCCGAGCCGATCGGCTCGATGGGCACCGACACCCCGGTGGCCGCGCTCAGCGACCGGCCGCGGGTGATCTTCGACTACTTCTCCCAGCTGTTCGCCCAGGTGACCAATCCGCCGCTGGACGCCATCCGGGAGGAACTGGTCACCTCGCTGCACAACACCATCGGCCCGGAGCAGAACCTGCTGCAGCCCGGTCCGGCCTCCTGCCGGCGGCTGGTGCTGGAGTTCCCGGTGCTGGACAACGACTCGTTGGCCAAGATCAACCACATCAACCGGCGCGGCGACCTGCCGGGGTATGCCACCCACGTGGTCCGCGGCCTGTACAACGTGCACGGCGGCGCTGCGGCGCTGGAGGCGCGGCTGGACGAGCTGATGGGCGAGGTGTCGCAGGCGATCGCCGACGGGGCCCGCACGATCATCCTCTCCGACCGGCACTCCAACGCCGAACTGGCGCCGATCCCGTCGCTGCTGCTGACCGCGGCGATCCACCATCACCTGGTCCGGGAGAAGGCCCGGACCCAGGTCGGCCTGATCGTGGAGGCCGCCGACGTCCGCGAGGTGCACCACGTCGCGCTGCTGATCGGCTACGGCGCGGCCGCGGTCAACCCGTACCTGGCGATCGAGACCGTGGAGGACCTGGCCCGGCGCGGCGTCTACCTCGACATCAGCCCGGAGAAGGCCGTCGTCGGAGTGATCAAGGCGCTCGGCAAGGGCGTGCTCAAGGTGATGAGCAAGATGGGCGTGTCCACCGTCGCCTCCTACACCGGTGCGCAGATCTTCGAGGCGCTCGGGCTGTCCCAGGACTTCGTGGACCGCTACTTCACCGGCACCACCAGCAAGCTCGGCGGCATCGGGCTGGCCGAGATCGCCGACGAGATCCGCAGTCGGCACCTGCAGGCCTACCCCAGCGACGGCATCCCGCTGGCCCACCGCACCCTGGAGATCGGCGGGGAGTACCAGTGGCGCCGGGAGGGTGAACCGCACCTGTTCGACCCGGAGACCGTCTTCCGGCTGCAGCACTCCACCCGCGCCGGCCGCTACGACGTGTTCAAGGACTACACCGCCCGGGTCGACCAGCAGTCGGAACACCTGATGACCCTGCGCGGCCTGCTCCGGTTGACCTCGGCGCAGGCTCGGGGCCGGACCCCGGTCCCGATCGAGGAGGTCGAACCGGTCAGCGAGATCGTCAAGCGGTTCTCCACCGGTGCGATGAGCTACGGGTCGATCTCCCGGGAGGCCCACGAGACGCTGGCCATCGCGATGAACCGGCTGGGCGGCAAGTCCAACACCGGTGAGGGTGGCGAGGACCTGGACCGGCTGTACGACCCGGAACGCCGCAGCGCGATCAAGCAGGTCGCCTCCGGCCGGTTCGGTGTCACCTCGGCCTACCTGACCCAGGCCGACGACATCCAGATCAAGATGGCCCAGGGCGCCAAGCCGGGAGAGGGCGGCCAGCTGCCCGGCAACAAGGTCTGGCCGTGGGTGGCCACCACCCGGCACTCGACACCGGGCGTGGGCCTGATCTCCCCGCCGCCGCACCACGACATCTACTCGATCGAGGATCTCAAGCAGTTGATCCACGATCTGAAGTGCGCCAACCCGACCGCCCGCATCCACGTCAAGTTGGTCGGCGAGGTCGGTGTCGGCACCGTCGCGGCCGGGGTGGCCAAGGCCAAGGCCGACGTGGTGCTGATCTCCGGCCACGACGGCGGCACCGGAGCGGCCCCGCTCACCTCGCTGAAGCATGCCGGCGGCCCGTGGGAGCTCGGCCTGGCCGAGACCCAGCAGACCCTGCTGATGAACGGGCTGCGGGACCGGATCGTGGTCCAGACCGACGGTCAGATGAAGACCGGCCGGGACGTGGTCATCGCCGCGCTGCTCGGCGCGGAGGAGTACGGCTTCGCGACCGCCCCGCTGGTGGTCGAGGGCTGCGTGATGATGCGGGTCTGCCATCTGGACACCTGCCCGGTGGGCGTGGCCACCCAGAACCCGGAGCTGCGCAAGAAGTTCACCGGCAAGCCGGAGTTCATCGTCAACTTCTTCGAGTTCATCGCCGAGGAGGTCCGCGAGTACCTGGCCGAACTCGGCTTCCGCAGCCTGGACGAGGCGATCGGCCATGCCGAGGCGCTCGACGTCCGGGGAGCGGTCGACCACTGGAAGGCCAGGGGGCTGGATCTGACGCCGATCCTGTTCCTGCCCGACCTGGACCAGGACACGCCGCGCAAGGCTGTCCGCGGCCAGGACCACGGGTTGGAGGACAAGCTGGACCAGGAACTGATCCGGATCTGCCGGCCGGCGATCGAGGACGGCGAACCGGTCCGGGCCCAGGTCGCGATCCGCAACGTCGACCGCACCGCCGGCACGCTGCTGGGTCACGAGGTCACCAAGGCGACCCGCGGCCAGGGTCTGGCCGACGGCACCATCGACCTCACGCTGCTCGGGTCGGCGGGCCAGAGCTTCGGGGCCTTCCTGCCCCGGGGCATCACCCTGCGGCTGGAAGGTGACAGCAACGACTACCTGGGCAAGGGTCTGTCCGGCGGCCGGATCGTGGTGCGTCCCAGCCGGGAGGCCGGCTTCGTCGCCGAGCAGCAGATCATCGCCGGCAACGTCATCGCCTACGGCGCGACCGCCGGTGAGATCTTCCTGCGCGGCCAGGTCGGCGAGCGGTTCTGCGTGCGCAACTCCGGGGTCACGGCCGTCGTCGAGGGCGTCGGCGACCACGGCTGCGAGTACATGACCGGCGGCATCGTGGTGGTCCTGGGTGGCACCGGCCGGAACTTCGCCGCCGGCATGTCCGGCGGGATCGCCTACGTGCTGGACCTGGACGCCGAGCGGCTGAACACCGAGTTGGTCGACCCCAGGAACCCCACCGAGGCCGACCGGGAGCAGCTGCGGGCGCTGATCGTCGCCCACCAGGAGGAGACCGGGTCCGAGGTCGCGGCCCGGCTGCTGGCCGACTGGGGGATGGCGGCGACCCGCTTCACCAAGGTGCTGCCCCGCGACTACGCCCGGGTGCTGGCCGCCCGGGAACAGGCCGAGGCCGAAGGGCTGGACGAGATGACCACCACCGCACGGATGATGGAGGCGGCCAATGGCTGATCCCAAGGGGTTCATGAAGACCCCACGGCAATCGGCGCAACGGCGTCCGGTGCAGGAACGCATCCACGACTGGAAAGAGGTCTACCCGGGCACCCCGGGCCGGGCCCTGCTGCCGATCATCTCCGACCAGGCCGGTCGGTGCATGGACTGCGGCATCCCGTTCTGCCACACCGGCTGCCCGCTGGGCAACCTGATCCCGGAGTGGAACGACCTGGTCTGGCGCGGGGACTGGGAGGCGGCGCTGGAGCGTCTGCATGCCACCAACAACTTCCCCGAGTTCACCGGCCGGCTGTGCCCGGCCCCGTGCGAGGACGCCTGCGTGGTGGCGATCGCCGACGACGCCGTGACGATCAAGAACGTCGAGGTGGCGATCATCGACAAGGGCTGGGACGACCGCCGGGTGACGCCGCAGGTCACCGAATGGCACACCGGCTCCACCGTCGCGGTGATCGGCTCGGGTCCGGCCGGGATGGCCGCGGCGCAGCAGCTGACCCGGGCCGGCCACACCGTGGCGGTGCTGGAGCGCGACGACAAGCCCGGCGGCCTGCTCCGCTACGGCATCCCCGAGTACAAGATGGAGAAGTCGGTCCTGGACCGACGGCTGGACCAGATGCGCCAGGAAGGCACCCACTTCAAGTGCGGTGTCGAGGTCGGCAAGGACATCACCGGCGCGGCGGTGCGGGCCCGGTTCGACGCGGTCATCGTGGCCACCGGCGCAACCGTGCCGCGGGAGCTGCAGGTGCCCGGCCGCGACCTGACCGGTGTCCACCACGCGATGGAGTACCTCACCCAGGCCAACCGGGCCGCCCTGGGCCACGACGTGGCCGACCAGATCCTGGCCACCGGCAAGAACGTGGTGATCATCGGCGGCGGCGACACCGGCAACGACTGCCTCGGCACCGCGACCCGGCAGGGCGCGAAGTCGATCATGCAGCTGGAGCACAATGTCGAGCCGCCACAGCGGCGGGCCCCGCACGAGCCGTGGCCGACCTTCCCCCGGGTGCTGCGGGTGTCGCCGGCCAACGAGGAGGGTGGCGAGCGGGTCTTCAAGTCCTCCACCATCGAGCTGGTCGACGACGGCGCCGGGAACGTGGCCGGGGTCAAGATCGTCGAAGTGGTCCGGGAGAACGGCGTCAACTTCGCCGTCGAGGGCACCGAACAGGTCCTCGAGGCCGACCTGGTGCTGCTGGCGATGGGCTACCTCGGTCCGGAGCAGGACCTGCTGGACCAGCTCGGCGTGCCCACCGACGACCGCACCCGCGCCGTCCGCAAGCCCGACTACAGCACCGCCGCCGACGGCGTCTTCGTCTGCGGCGACGCCGGCCGCGGCCAGTCGCTGATCGTCTGGGCGATCGCCGAGGGCCGGGCCTGCGCCGCCGCGGTGGACCAGTACCTGTCCGGCACCACCAAACTGCCCCGACCGGTCACCGCCACCGCCCAACCCATCGGCCGCTGATCGCCGAGAGGTCACTCAGGCCCCATCCTGCCCGGCGTGTCGGTGTGGACGTGACCCCTCGGGGTGGCGGCCCGTCGGCCCGGTGGGTGGGTGCAGGATGAGCCTGTGACCGGATACGCCATCCTGCTGCACGGGGTCAACCTCGGCAAGCGTCGGGTGCCGATGGCCGGGCTGAAGGCCCTGGCCACCGAACTGGGGTACGCCGATGCGCGCACCTACCTGGCCAGCGGCAACCTGCTGGTCGGCTCCGACCACGAGCCGGGCCACATCGTCGCCGAGTTCGAGCAGCAGCTGGCCGACCGGTTCGGGTTCGCCGTGACGGTGACCGTACGCACGGTCGAGGAACTGCGCGGTGTGGTGGCCGACAACCCCTATCCCGACGGTGACCCCAAGCAGGTCACGGTGGGGTTCGCGATGGCGCCGCTGGAGCCGGCGGCGGCCGACCGGATCGCCGCGTTGGCCGGCGCCCAGGAGCGCTTCACCCTGCACGGACGCGAGATCTACGTCGACTTCGCCGGCGGGCTGGCCCGCAGCCGGCTGGCCGCCGGCCTGGCCCGCGCCGTCGGTCAGCCGGCCACCGCCCGCAACATCCGAACCGTCGCCGCGCTGGCCGGGACCGACCCGTGTCGATGACCGGGGCGAGGGCGGCTGCGACTAAGGTTGGGGTCCCGGCTGTTCTTCCCCACAGCACCGGTTCCGAACACCGGGCCGGGGCGCGTCGACCTCGGTTCAGGCGCCTGGCCACGACTCATGGGAGGTAGTGCGGCTTCATGGCAGGGTCGGCCGGTACCAAGGACTCGTTCGTCCATCTGCACGTCCACTCCGAGTACTCGATGTTGGACGGGGCCGCCCGGATCGACGATCTGATGGCGGGCTGCCGGGACATGGAGATGCCCGCGCTCGGTCTCACCGATCACGGCTTCCTGTTCGGCGCCCACGAGTTCCATGCCGCCGCCACCAAGGCGGGCGTCAAGCCGATCATCGGCCTCGAGGCCTACATCACTCCGAAGACCCACCGCAGCGAACGCAAGCGGGTGCGCTGGGGCGACGGCGGCAGTGACGACGTCTCCGGCGGCGGCGCCTTCACCCACATGACCATGTGGGCCGAGAACACCGCCGGCATGCACAACCTGTTCCGGCTCGGCACCCGCGCCTCCACCGAGGGCTTCTTCTACAAGCCGCGCGCCGACCGGGAGCTGTTGAGCCAGTACGCCCCCGGCCTGATCGCCAGCACCGGCTGCCCGTCGGGGGAGGTGCAGACCTACCTGCGGCTCGGCAAGTACGACGAGGCGCTGGCCAGCGCGGCCGAGTTCCGCGACATCTTCGGCGCCGGGAACTACTACGTCGAGCTGATGGACCACGGCCTCAGCATCGAAAGACGGGTCCGCGACGGGTTGCTGCGGATCGCCAAGGACCTCAAGCTGCCGCTGGTCGCCACCAACGACCTGCACTACGCCCACGCCGAGGACGCCGGCGCGCACGAGGTGCTGCTGTGTGTGCAGTCCGGTTCGACGATGGCCGACACCAACCGGTTCAAGCTGGAGGGCAACGGCTACTACCTCAAGTCCCCGGCCGAGATGCGCCGGCTGTTCGCCGACCTGCCGCAGGCCTGCGACTCCACCCTGGAGATCGCCGAACGCTGCCAGGTCGACTTCACCCACGGTGAGGGCCGCTACATGCCGCGGTTCCCGGTGCCGGCCGGCCACGACGAGACCAGCTGGTTCCTGCACCAGGTCGAGGAAGGACTCAAGGACCGCTACCCGCGCGGCATCACCCCGGAGGTGCGCAAGCAGACCGACTTCGAGACCGAGGTGATCATCGGCAAGGGCTATCCGGGCTACTACCTGGTGGTCGCCGACTTCATCAACTGGGCCAAGGACCACGGCGTCCGGGTCGGTCCCGGCCGAGGCTCCGGCGCCGGCTCCATCTGCGCCTACGCGATGAAGATCACCGACCTGGATCCGTTGCAACACGGGCTGATCTTCGAACGCTTCCTCAACCCCGAGCGCAAGTCGATGCCCGACTTCGACGTCGACTTCGACGACCGCCGCCGCGGCGACGTGATCAAGTACGTCTCACAGAAGTACGGCGACGACCGGGTCGCCCAGATCGTCACCTACGGCACCATCAAGGCCAAGCAGTCGGTCAAGGACGCCTCCCGGGTGCTCGGTTACCCCTTCGCGGTCGGGGAGCGGCTCACCAAGGCGATGCCGCCGCCCGTCCAGGGCAAGGACGTACCGCTGGCCAAGATCTTCGACACCGAGCACGACCGCTACTCCGAGGGCGGGGAGTTCCGCCAGCTGTACGACTCCGATGCCGACGCCAAGTCGGTCGTCGACACCGCGATGGGCATCGAGGGTCTGAAGCGGCAGTGGGGCGTGCACGCGGCCGGCGTGATCATGTCGTCCGATCCGTTGATCGACGTCGTGCCGCTGATGCGGCGCGAGCAGGACGGCGCGATCATCACCCAGTTCGACTATCCGACCTGTGAGTCGCTCGGGCTGGTCAAGATGGACTTCCTGGGTCTGCGCAACCTGACCATCCTCGGTGATGCGCTGGACAACGTGAAGCTCAACCGGGGCATCGACGTCGACCTGGACGAGCTGGCCAAGACCCTGGACGACAAGGACACCTACGACCTGCTCGCTCGCGGTGACACCCTCGGCGTCTTCCAGTTCGACTCCTCGGGGTACCGGCAGCTGTGCCGGTTGATGAAGCCGACCGGTTTCAACGACATCTCCGCGCTCGGCGCGCTCTACCGGCCGGGTCCGATGGGCGCCGACAGCCACACCAACTACGCCAAGCGCAAGAACGGCCAGCAACAGGTCAGCTATCTGCACCCCGAGCTGGCCGAGGCACTGGAGCCGATCCTGGCCGAGAGCTACGGCCTGATCATCTACCAGGAGCAGGTGCTCAAGATCGCCCAGGAGCTGGCCGGCTACACGCTGGGCAAGGCGGACCTGCTGCGCAAGGCGATGGGCAAGAAGAAGAAGGAGGTGCTGGACGCCGAGTTCCCGCCGTTCCGGGACGGGATGCGGGCCGGAGGCTTCTCCGACGCCGCGATCACCGCACTGTGGGACGTGCTGGTGCCGTTCTCCAGCTACGCCTTCAACAAGGCCCACTCCGCAGCCTACGGGCTGGTGTCGTACTGGACCGCATACCTCAAGGCCCACTATCCCGCCGAGTACATGGCCGCAGTGCTGGAGTCGGTCAAGGACGACAAGGACAAGATCGCGATCTACCTGTCGGAGTGCCGCCGACTGCAGATCAAGGTGTTGCCGCCGGACGTGAACGAGTCCGAGGCCAACTTCACCCCGGTGGGCTCCGACATCCGGTTCGGGCTGACCGCGATCCGCAACGTCGGTGGCCATGTCGTCGACGGCATCGTCAGCGCCCGCAGGGAGCACGGCAAGGCCCGGGACTTCCACGCCTTCCTGGACCAGATCCCGCTGGTCGCCTGCAACAAGCGGGTGATCGAATCGCTGGTCAAGGCCGGCGCATTCGACTCGATGGGACACAGCCGCCGAGCACTGATGAGCATCTACGAGGCCGCGGTCGACGGGGTGCTGGATCTGAAACGGAACGAGGCGCACGGCCAGTCCGACCTGTTCGGTGATCTGGGCATGGAGGCCTCCCCGGCCAGCGGTACGGTGCCGGACCTGGCCGATTGGGACAAGCCGACACTGCTCGCCTTCGAACGGGAGATGCTCGGCCTCTACGTGAGCGATCATCCGCTGCAGGGGCTGGAGCACGTGCTGGACCGTGAACGCGACATCAGCATCGGCAATCTGATCGCCGACGACGGCCCGCGCGAGGGCATGGTCACCATCGCCGGGATGATCACCTCGGTGACCCGCAAGACGACCAAGCGCGGTGACATCTGGGCGGTGATCTCGGTGGAGGATCTGGAGGCCTCGGTCGAGGTGTTGTTGTTCCCGAAGGCCTACGACCTGGTGTCCACGGTGATCGCCGAAGACACCGTCGTCCGGGTCAAGGGCCGGATCCGTGACGACGACGACTCGATCGCCCTGATCGGTCAGGAACTGACGCTGCCCGACGTCACCGATGCACCGACCGGACCGGTGGTGATCTCGTTGCCGGTGACCCGCTGTACACCGGCGACGGTGGACAAGCTCGCCGAGATCCTGCGGGCCCATCCCGGCATGACCGAGGTACGGGTCAAGCTCAAGGCGCCGGACAGGACGACCGTCATGCGGGTCGGCAACGAGTACCGGGTGACCTCCTCGCAGCCGTTGATGGCCGACCTGAAGGCCGAGCTGGGGCCGTCCTGCCTGGCCGGTTGACCATGTCCGGGACCGAACCGGCCGGGTCCGGTCCGCCGGCCGGGGTGCAGCCGCCGGTGGTGAACCTGCCGGGCCACCCCGACATCTCCGTCGGCCGGGCCGCCGGCTGGGGGATCGGCTACCTGCTGCTGTGCGTGCTGATCGGCGTCGGCGCAGGCGTGCTGTGGCAGCAGGTCGTCACCCTGCCCGGATACACCGTCGCCGCCGACGGCACCGCTGCCACCACCGAGCGAGGACTGGCACAGGTGATCGGCTCCGACGCCTGGTTCAGCGTGCTGGGGTTGATCATCTCCGTCGGCCTGGGCATCGTGGCCTGGAAGTGGTTCGGTCGGCTCGGCTGGCCGGTGGTGCCGGCCGCGGTCGTCGGTGCGGTCTGCGCCGCACTGGTGTGCTGGTACGTCGGCTACCGGCTCGGGCCGGGCTCGCTGGCGCCGCGGTTGGCGGCTGCCCGCCCGGGTGACTTCGTCCCGATCGCGCTGACGGTCCGGTCGCCGTCGGCGCTGGTGGTGTGGGCGTTCGGAAGCATCCTGCCGATCCTGCTCCTCTCCTCGCTGGGACGCGACGACGAGGAGGACGCTCTGCCGCCGCGACGACCGCCGGCCGGCCGCGCCGGGCCGCGGCGGGGACGCCGGTCGCCGAGGGCCTAGGCTGACGAGCATGGCCGGCAAGCAACATCTGTACGCGGTTCACCTCAACTGGACCGGCAACCTGGGCAGCGGGACGTCCTCCTTGCGCGACTACTCCCGCGACCACGAGATCCGGGTCGCCAACAAGCCCGACCAGGTGCTGCCCGGGTCGGCGGACCGGGCCTTCCGCGGCGACCCCCGCCGCTACAACCCGGAGGAACTGCTGCTGGCCTCACTCAGCCAGTGCCATCTGCTGTCCTACCTGCACGCCTGCACCTCGGCCGGGGTCGTCGTCACCTCCTACACCGATGACGCCACCGCGACCATGGTGACCGAGGCGGACGGGTCCGGCCGGTTCGTGGAGGCGACCCTGAACCCGCGGGTGATGATCAGCGCGGAGTCCGACCCGGTCGCGGCCGAACAGGCCCACGACGTGGCGCACCGGACCTGCTTCATCTCCAACTCGGTGAACTTCCCCGTCCAGCACCGCCCGACCATCATGCTCGCCGACTGAGCACCGTTTCCGCGTCCTGCTCCCCGCCCCGGAACTCGTCGAAGCAGCGCTCACTCCGACCGCTCGATCTCGGGCTGCTCGACCCTGACCTCGTCGGGGGCCTTGTCCGGCCGCCAACCCCGCCAGACGGGGTGGCGCAGCCGCTGGTCGCCGGTCCATTCGCTGTAGCTGACCTCGCCGACCAGGGTGGGCTCGATCCAGTGCGCGTCCCGGGCGTCCGGCCGGGGGACGCCGTCCAGCGGGCAGTCGTCGCGGGCCAGCTCCCGGAACCGGTCGGCGGTGCGCCGCAGTTCGGCGTCGGAGAAGCCACTGCCGACCCGGCCCACGTAGCGCAGCACGGTAGCCCCGCCGTCGGCCGGCATCGGCACCCCGATCAGCAGCGAGCCGACGGTGTCGGCGCGGCGACCGTTGCCGGGCCGCCAGCCTCCGACGACGACCTCCTGGGTACGGAAGTTCTTCAGTTTGATCCAGCTGCGGCTGCGGCGTCCGGGCTGGTAGGCCGACGAACGGCGTTTGGCGACGATGCCCTCCATACCCATGCTCTGGCTCGCGGTCCGGGCCGCAGCCAGGTCCTGATCGAAGCTCGGCGGCAGCTGGATACGGCCGCCGGGGACGACACCTTCCAGTGCGGCGCGGCGGTCCTGATAGCTCTGCTTGACCAGGGGCCGGCCGTTGAGTTCCAGCAGGTCGAAGACGACCAGCTGCACCGGCGTGCTGCGCCGGACCCGCTCGACATCGGCCGGGTTCATCAGGTTCATCCGGTTCTGCAGCCGGGAGAAACTCGGCCGGCCCTGGTCGTCCAGGGCGATGATCTCGCCGTCCAACACGGCGTCGTGCACGTCGACCCTGGTCAGGGCCTCGACGATCTCGGGGTAGCTGACCGACACGTCCAGGCCCCGTCGGCTGAGCACCCGGGCCCGTCCGCCGGCCAGGTAGCAGACCGCCCGGACCCCGTCCCACTTCATCTCGAAGGTCCAGTCGGCCGGATCGGCGAAGTCGGCCCCAGTGCCGATCGTCGCCAACATCGGCGCAACCTCGGCCGGGAACTCCACCGGGTCACCGGCGCCGCTGGTGCGGGCCCCAGCGTCCCCACCGGTATCGGTCCCGCCGGCCGGGTCGGCGTTGTCGCGGTCGGAGTGCCAGACCAGGTCGTCGTCGCGTTCGGCCCGCTCGTGCAGGGCCCGTAACTCCGCCGGCCCGGCCGGCTGCGGTTCGGCGGGCCGCCCGGACATCAGATGCATCAGCCAGTGGCTGTCGGGCTGGCCGCCGCGGCCTCCGGTGTGGATGAGCGCGACCTTGCAGTCGGCGCCCACGCCGCCCGGTCTGGTGCCGTTGAGGGTGACGATCACCTCGCGGCCGTCACGCCACTTCTCCAGCTGGTAGCTGCCGGTGTCGAAGATGATCACCTCACCGCCGCCGTACTCGGCCCGCGGGATGATGCCCTCGAAGCTGCCGTACTCGATCGGATGGTCCTCGGTCTGCACGGCCAGGTGGTTGCTGCGGGTGCCGGTGGGCACGCCCTTGGGGACCGCCCAGCTGACCAGCACGCCGTCGTGTTCCAGCCGGAAGTCGTAGTGCAGCCGCCGCGCGTGGTGCTCCTGGATGACGAACATCGGCGCGGAGCCGGCGTCGGGGCGTGGGGCCGGCGCGCCGGCCGGAACCGGTTCCGGGGTGCGCCGCGGGTCGCGCATGCTGCGGTACTTCGCCAGTCGGTCGGGCGCGGTCGCAGGCTCGGTCGCGTCCGGAGCCAGCGGAGCGAGCAGGTCACCGACGCCGTCGGCGCGGGCCAGCATCGCCGCCAGGTCGAGGTGGTCCAGGTCCTCGTCGATCTCGTCCCAGCTGCGCGGCACCGCCACCGTCGGCCGTTCCCGGCCGCGCAGCGAGTACGGCGAGACGGTGGTCTTGTTGCCGTTGTTCTGGCTCCAGTCGATGAAGACCCTGCCCTTGCGCTGCACCTTGGCCATCTCGGACACGATCAGCTCCGGGTGCCGTCTCTCCAGGTTCTGGGCCAACTCCTTGGCCAGCCCGGAGGCGTCGGCGGAGGTGAGGGTGCCGTCCAGGTGGGCGTACAGGTGGATGCCCTTGCTGCCGCTGGTGACCGGGAAGAGTTCCAGCCCGATGGCACCCAGCGCCTCCCGGGCCCAGTGCGCGACCCGGCCGCACTCGGGCAGCCCGACGCCCGGTCCAGGGTCGAGGTCGAGCACCAGCCGGTCCGGGTTCTGCCGGACGCCGTCCTCGTCGAACCGCCACTGCGGCACGTGGATCTCCAAGGACGCCAGCTGGGCCAGCCAGGCCAGCGTCGCCAGGTCGTCCACGACGGGGTAGTAGTTGGTGCGGTCGCTGTGTTCGATCGGCCGGCGTCGGACCCAGTCCGGGGTGGAGGCCGGGTTGAGGTTCTTCTCGAAGAACACCGGCCCGGGCTCGGCGGCGGTACCGACGCCGTGCACCCAGCGCTTCCGGGTGACGGGCCGGCCGTCGAGGTGCGGCAGCATCAGCGGCGCGATCTCGACGTAGTAGGAGATCACGTCACCCTTGGTGGTGCCGGTGGCCGGATACAGCACCTTGTCCAGGTTGCTGATCCTGAGCATCCGCCCGCCCACCGACACCGTCTGGGACTGGTCACCGGACCCGGGTCCGGCCGGTGCTCGACTCCCCTCCGATGGCATGGCGCACATGATGCCGCACCGGTACCCGGTCGGCCGGAGCGTCACCGGCCCACCGTCCCCACTCCCGGTTCCGCGCGCTTGCGTGACGGTGCTGTCCCGAACGTCGAGAACCGCGAAAGCCGATCGCGCAGGCCGCCGGGTGCGAAAGCCGCGTAGACCTGACCGCTGTCCGAACCGCTGTACCCAGGCGGCCGCGGAGTAACGTGAAGAGATGGGACGCGCCGGAGGCATGAAGCCCGGGGGAGGGGCGCCTCATCGCGGCCGGATCGGCAGGAACGAAGCGGCGGGACGCTCACACCCGCCGGACGCGTCTCCTGGTCCACGTTCGACGCGCCGTGGAGGCAGGCGCGTTCGTCTGGTGGTTGTGGGGATCTTGGCGGCGGTGGCTGTGTCGGGCTGCAGCTTCGGTGTCCGTTCCTCCGACGGAGGAATGATGGGCGGGAGTCGAACCGGTAGGGGTAGCGCCGCCGGCTCCTCGCAGGCCCGGCTTTCGTGTACGGCACCGGCGTCGCTGCCCGGCCCGACGGTGGCGGTGTCGCTGACCGACATGAGCATGATGAACGCACCGACGGGCGGTGCGGCGCCGATGGGGGAGCGGATGGCCCTTCACGCCACCCCGGCCAGTGTCCCCGCCGGCCGGATCAGCTTCGTGGCCTCCAACTTCGGGGGGCGCACCCACGAACTGGTGATCCTGCCCCTGCCCGCAGGCGCCTCCGCCGGATCGCGGGTCCCCGGTCCGGACGGCAAGGTCGACGAGACCGGCAGTCTCGGCGAGGCGTCCGCGTCGTGTGCTGCCGGCACCGGGGAGGGGATCACCTCCGGCAGTGTCGGCTGGGTCACCGTCACGCTGCCGGCCGGCCGCTACGAACTCGTCTGCAACCTGCAGAACCACTACGCCGACGGCATGTACCAGCAACTCGTCGTCACCTGACGGCCGGCCGGCGCCGCAATCGGTTTCCGCGGCTCCATATCGGCCCCGTAAACTTCGAGCGTGCTACGCCGTATCGACCTCCGCGGAAGCGGTGCGCCCAACGACCCGGACGGCCTCCGGGCCGTGCTGCCGCGCGCCGAATTCGACGTCGAGGCCGCCGTCGAGGTGGTCCGAGGAGTATGTGAGGACGTCGCCACGCGCGGGGAGCATGCGCTGGCGGAGTATTCCGAACGCTTCGACCATGTCGTTCCGGAGTCGTTCCGGGTCCCGGCCGAGGCGCTGGCCCAGGCCCTGACCGACCTCGATCCGGCGTTGCGGCGGTCCTTCGAGATCGCCATCGAGCGCCGGCGGGCGGTGTGCAAGGCCGAACTCGGCGATGCGCAGGTCGATGTCGATCTCGCCGCCGGAGCGCGGGTCAGCCAGCGGATGATCCCGGTCAACCGGGTCGGCCTGTACGTCCCGGGCGGTCTGGCGCCGCTGTCCTCCAGCGTCGTCATGAACGTGGTTCCCGCCCAGGTGGCCGGTGTCGGCTCGCTGGCGCTGGCCTCGCCGCCACAGGAGGAGTTCGGCGGGCTGCCGCACCCGGCCGTGCTGGCGCTCTGCGCGCTGCTGGGGGTCGATGAGGTGTACGCGGTCGGCGGCGCCCAGGCCATCGCCATGTTCGGCTACGGGGTGCCCGGACTGTGCCGCGCGGTGGACATGATCACCGGGCCCGGCAACATCTACGTCGTCGCGGCCAAGCGGCTGCTGAAGGGGCGGATCGGCATCGACTCCGAGGCCGGACCGACCGAGATCGCCGTCCTCGCCGACGACTCCGCTGTCCCCGGCTACGTCGCCGCCGACCTGATCTCGCAGTCCGAACACGACCCGGCCGCCGCCTCGGTGCTGATCACCGACTCCGAACGGCTGGTGAACGCGGTCGAGGCCGAACTGGAGCGCCAGGTGCCCCAGGCCCGGCACGCCGCCCGCATCCGGACCTCGCTGCGCGGCCGGCAGTCCGCCGCGGTGCTCACCGACGACCTCGACACCGCGGTCGCCGTCGCCGACGCCTACGCCGCCGAACACCTGGAGATCCAGACCCGCGACGCCGGCGCCGTCGCCGCCCGGATCACCAACGCCGGCGCCATCTTCCTCGGCTCCTGGTCCCCGGTGTCGCTGGGCGACTACGCCGCCGGCAGCACCCACGTGCTGCCCACGGCCGGCTGCGCGTGCCACTCCTCGGGGCTGAACACCAAGAGCTACCTCAAGGCCGTCCACGTGATCGACTACGACCGGGCCGCGCTGGCCGCGATCGCCGACGAGGTGGTCACCTTCGCCGAGGCCGAGAACCTGCCCTCCCACGGGCGTGCGGTGGCGATCCGGCAGGAGCAGGACCGGTGAGCTCGGTCTCGACTGCCGGGGAGGGCGCTGCGTCGACGGGCTCGGGACGTCGCCCTCGACGGGGCGTCGGAGGGGCGGGCGGCACCGCCGATCCGCGGCTGGCGGACCTGCCGTTGCGGCCGGAACTGGTCGGGGAGGAGCCGTACGGGGCGCCGCAGCTGGACGTGGCGGTGCTGCTGAACGTGAACGAGAACCCGTACCCGCCGGCACCGGAGGTGGTGGCCGACATCAGCCGGGCGGTCGCCGACGCCGCGGCCCGGATGAACCGCTATCCCGACCGGGACGCGCTGGCGCTGCGCGCCGATCTGGCCCGCTACCTCGGCCACGGCCTGACCGCGGAGCAGGTCTGGGCGGCCAACGGCAGCAACGAGGTGATGACACACGTCCTCGGTGCATTCGGCGGGCCGGGACGGACGGCGATGACGTTCGCGCCGTCGTACTCGATGTATCCCGAGTACGCCCGTAACACCCACACCGGCTGGGTGACGGTGCCGCGGCGGCCGGACTTCCGGCTGGATCTGGATGCTGCCCGGGCCGCGGTCGCGGAGATCCGCCCCGACGTCATCCTGCTGGCCAGCCCCAACAATCCGACCGGCACCGAGACCAGCCTGGCCGAGGTCCGGGCCCTGTGCGAACTGGCGCCGGGGGTGGTCGTGGTGGACGAGGCGTACGCCGAATTCGCCCGACCGGGCACCCCCAGTGCGCTGGAACTGCTCAGCGAGTTCCCACGGCTGGCGGTCACCCGCACCATGAGCAAGGCCTTCGCGTTCGCCGGTGGACGGCTGGGCTACCTGGCGGCGGCACCGGCCTTCGTCGACGCACTGCGGATCGTGCGGCTGCCCTACCACCTGTCGGCGGTGACCCAGGCGGTGGCCCGGGCGGCGCTGGCCCACGCGCCGAGAATGTTGCGGCAGGTCGACGCCATCCGGGTCGAACGGGACCGGGTCCAGGACTGGCTGGCCGGGCGCGGTCTGGAGGTGGCCGACTCGGACGCCAACTTCGTGCTGTTCGGCCGGTTCGCCGACCGGCACCGGGTCTTCCAGGCCCTGCTGGACCGCGGGGTGCTCATCCGTGAGACCGGCCCGGAAGGCTGGCTGCGGGTTTCGGTGGGCACGCCGGCGGAGATGGCGGCCTTCCGGACCGCGCTCAGCGAGGTCCTGGGTGAATCCGAACGACTGCCAGCAGGGACGGGGACGCGATGACCGACCAGACACCGGCGGGACCGGACGCTGCCGTGCCGGCGAACCGGACCGCGCGGCTGGAACGAGCCACCTCCGAGTCCACCGTCTCGGTGAGCATCGACCTCGACGGCAGCGGAGAGTCCAGCATCAGCACCGGGGTCGGCTTCTACGACCACATGCTGACCGCGCTGGCCCGGCACGGCCTGTTCGACCTGGAGGTGAAGGCGACCGGCGACATCTGGATCGACGCCCACCACACCGTCGAGGACACCGCCATCACCCTCGGCCGGGCCATCCGCACCGCGCTGGGAGACAAGCGCGGCATCCGCCGGTTCGGTGACGCGCTGGTGCCGCTGGACGAGGCGCTGGCCCAGGCCGTGGTGGACGTCTCCGGCCGCCCGTTCTGCGTGCACAGCGGCGAGCCCGCGGGCCAGGAGTACGCCAGCATCGGCGGCGGCAACGCCGGTGTGCCCTACACCGGGTCGCTGACCCGGCACGTGATGGAGAGCCTGGCCTTCCACGCCGGCATCTGCCTGCACCTGCGGGTGCTCGGCGGCCGCGACCCGCACCACATCGTCGAGGCCCAGTTCAAGGCGGTCGCCAGGGCGCTGCGGGACGCGGTCGCGCTCGACCCGCGGGTGACCGGCATCCCCAGCACCAAGGGTGCGCTGTGACCGCCCCGGCCCCGACGCCGTCGGCGGGCACCGCGGCCACCGGGGCCGGACCGAACGCCGGCAAGTCGGTGGTCGTGCTCGACTACGGGCTCGGCAACATCCGTTCCGCCGAACGGGCCGTGGCCCGGACCGGCGCGGAGGTGGCGGTCACGGTGGATCCGGAGGCGGCGCTGGCCGCCGACGGTCTGGTGGTGCCCGGCGTCGGTGCCTTCGCCGCCTGCATGGCCGGTCTGTCCGCGATCGGCGGCGACCGGCTGATCGCGGACCGGATCGCCGCCGGCCGGCCGGTGCTGGGCATCTGCGTCGGCGCCCAGATCCTGTTCGCCGAGGGCGTCGAACACGGCGTGCGGACCGCCGGCTGCGGGCGCTGGCCGGGCGTGGTGGAGCAGTTGCAGTCCCGGCGGCTGCCGCACATGGGCTGGAACACCGTGCAGGCGCCGCCGGGCAGCCGGCTGTTCGCCGGCCTGGAGGGCGAGCGGTTCTACTTCGTGCACTCCTACGGCGTCCGCGACTACACCGGTGCCGCGCTGGTCACCTGGGCCGAGCACCAGGGCGACCGATTCGTCGCCGGCATCGAGGACGGCGTCCTGAGTGCCACCCAGTTCCACCCGGAGAAGTCCGGCGACGCCGGCGCCCGCCTGCTCGCCAACTGGGTCGCCACCCTCTGACCGGCCAGCCGAGGAGTCACTCAATCCCCGTGCCGGTCGGCGTGTCGCGGTGGCCGTGACCCCTCGGCGCAGGAGGCCGTGGTGCGTCGGCCTTGTGGTGAGAGCCGTTGGCGTCCATCATGGCTGCAACTCGCTGAAGGGAAGTGACACATGACCGCCGATCGGTTCGACACCGTGGTCTTCGATCTGGGTGGCGTGGTGCTGCGCTGGGAGCCCGAACGCGCCTTCCAACAGGTGATGCCGGCCGACCAGGTCGGCGACTTCATGGACGAGATCTCCTTCTGCGAGTGGAACCACGGACACGACGCCGGCCGTGACTGGGACGAGGGCGAGGCCGAGCTGATCTCCCGGATGCCGCACCGCCGCCGCGAGATCGAGGCCTACCGCCGCTACTTCGACCGCACCATCTCCGGCATGGTGCCCGGCACCGGAGCGATCATCGCCGAACTGCAGCAGGCCGGGATCCGGGTGCTGGCGTTGACGAACTGGTCGGCCGACCTGTTCCGCCCCACCCGGCGCCGGTTCGGGCTGCTGCAACGGTTCGACGGCATCGTGGTCTCCGGCGAGGAGGGCATCGCCAAACCCGACCCTGCGCTGTTCAGCGTCGTCTTCGACCGCTATCACGTCGAGCCGAAGCGGGCCGTCTTCGTCGACGACACCGAACGCAACTGCACCACCGCCGAGGGGCTCGGCATGGAGGTGGTGAGGTTCCGTGATGCGGCCGCCGCCCGGTCCCGGCTGGCGGAACTGGGCCTGCTGGGTCCGCGCGAACCGGTGTCCGGGCCGGTCTTCCACCTCGCCAAGCTGGCGCAGTGGGAGAAGGCCAAGCAGTGCGGGCACTACTGGTGGTCGACCCGGCGGGTCACCTACGAGGCGGAGGGTTTCGTGCACTGCGCGTTCGCCGGTCAACTGCCTGACGTGCGCGCCCGCGCCTACGCCGACCTCGCCGACGACGAGCTGGTGGTGCTGCAGCTGGATCCGGACCGCCTGTCCGGACCGGTGATCTGCGAGACCGCCGACGGCCAGACCTTCCCGCACCTGTACGGCGAACTCACGCCGGCCGACGTGGTCGCGGAACTACCGCTGGCCGCCGTGTCACCGGCAGCAACCGCCTGAGCCGGCGGCCGAGCCTGGCCAGCGCCGGCCGCGGGCCGGTGGAGGGCAGTGCTCCCGGCAGGCCGAGACGGGTCAGCCGGCGTCGGCGGAAGTACTGCTGCTGCTCGACGTAGTACGCGGTCAGGAAGGCCTCGGCCACCGACCGGTGGTCGGTCAGCAGTTGCGGCTGCATCACATAGCCGACCGCGCTGACCAGGGCGCGCAACGATGCCGACGCGTACGGCCGGCTGCGCGGCGGTTCGGCAGCACCGGCCGGCGGCAGCAGGGCGTCGACCAGGGTGACCGGGATCCGGTTGCTGTTGTGGTACGGCGAGAGCCGGTCCAGCACCATCGTGGTGCCGACCCGGGACGCGGGGATTCCGTACAGCGTCGCGGCCGTGAACAGCGCGGTGGAGAAACAACCGATCACCAGCGTGACCGGCAGCCGGCTGAACACCGTCTCCACCAGGGCGGGCTCGGTGACCACCCACAGGTCGATGTGATGGTCGGCGGCCCGCCGGCTCAGGGACTCGTGCAGCCCCCGCGGCGCGTGTGGGTGCGGTTTGAACAGCACCCGGTCGTGACCGGAGGCGACCGCGGCGTCCAGCATCTGCAGATGCAGGTGCTCCTCCTCGGCCGCCGTCATGATGCCCAGCGCGGCCAGGTACTGCCCGAGCAACACCGCGACCGGGGCACCGCCGAGGTCGACCGAACCGCTGTCTGCGCCGATGCTGTCCAGCACGGCGATCAGCCTGGACGTCGGGATGATCACCGGCCGCACCGACCACTCGGTCAGCAGCAACGGCACCAGCCCGGGAATCAGATCGGCGTAGAGCAGCCGTTCGATCCGCGATCCGGTCAGCGCATCCAGCCGGACCCGGGTCGGTCCGTAACTCATCAGCCCGTCGGCGTAGACGTCGATGGACGCGTCGGCGAAGATGCGGCAGATCGACTGGGCGGGGGAGACCTGGATGCTCTCCACCACCAGGTGCACGTCGTCGTCGCCGAGGTCCCACAGGTCACGCAGGTATCGCTGCCACAGCGGCGCGTCCGAGGGCCGCGGCAGCCATCCGGACGGATGGAACGGCCGGATCACCTCGTTGTAGGACACCACCCGGTCGAAACGACGGGCCGGCTCGGCGAAACCGGGCAGCTCATCGGCCGCCGGGGTGATCTCCGGCACCGGGGTGTTGTTGCTGATCACCAGCATCCGGCGGATGCCGGGGCCGTCGGGGAAGAGCCCGGCATCGACCGCGGCCGCCAGGTTGGCCGCACCATAGAGCGTGGACGCGACGAAGATGTCGGTGCGGTGACGCTGCGCGGAGCCGGCGGCGGGGCCCGGCCCGTCCGGCGCTCTCATGCCGCCTCGATCAACCGGTCGAGGGTCTGGCGGCGACGGGCGTCAAGGCCGGCGAGGGCCGGCCGGAGCTGGTCGACCGGCAGATCCTGCAGCGCCCGGCGACACCGTTGGGTGAGCGAGCGCGCCGCCTGCGGAGGGTACCGGTCCAGTCGGGACAGCTGGTGGACCATGATCGCGCAGAACGTCCGCACGGCCTTGGGCAGGAACAGGTCGGCGTCGGGATCGGCCGCCACCTCGCGCAGGATGCGTTCGAAGGCGGGGATGAAGTCGAACTGCCGGTCGTCGGCGACCTGACTCAGCGAGGTGCTGACGCTGCGGCGGTAGAACAGACCGAGCAGGCTCGCCACGGCGAACGACTCCGCCTGCAGGTGCAACCGCCAGATCCAGGGCCGGTCCTCACAGGTCCGCAGTCGCGGGTCGAAGTGCAGCAGCCCGCGCCGGGCCAGATCCCGGCGGTAGATGCCGGCCCACGCGAACGGGTAGTCCACCGCGGTGTTGCGGTCCACCGGCAGCACCCCGGTCCGCGGATCCGCCGGCCTCAGCCGCGGACCGTACGGCACCTTGTCGATCACCCGCTGCACACCGGTGAACCGGACGTGATCGGTGCGGACGAAGTCGACGTCCAGCTCCTCGATCACCGCGACCAACCGGCGGTAGTACCCGGCAGCGACCAGATCGTCGCTGTCCAGGAAGCTGATCCAGCGCCCGGAGGCCTGGTCGATGCCGGTGTTGCGGGCCCCGGACAGGCCCAGATTGTGATCATGGCTGATCAGCCGTGCGCCGGGCAGGTCGGGAAGCAGCCGTTCCAGCACCGCGACGGTGCCGTCGGTGGAGGCGTCGTCGACGAAGACGAATTCGAACCCGTCGTCGACATTGCCCTGCAGACTACGGACGGTGTCGGCCACATACAGCTCGACGTTGTGGCACGGGATCACCACGGTGAGCAGGCTGTCGGCGCCCGTCCCGGCGGAATCGATGGGGTGTAACACGACCGCAGACGGTACGGGGCGCGTGCTGACGCCACGCGATGAGCAACCGACATCGACGTGAACTGTCGGCTGCCTGCCGGCGACGGCGCCGGGAGTCCCGACGACCGGTCAGCGCCGGCATCCCATTGGTGGTGGCGTGTTCTCCGGTCGTTCACATGTCGCTGGCGGTCCGGCAACGGACCGGCCCTAGCGTCACCGACGAAGGGACCGATGGTCGCCAGCAGAGAGAGGGACGACGTGGAGATGCCCCAGCCCCGGACGGACGACAAGATCAACTCGGCCAAGATCGACACCGGCATGATCGAGACCGACAGGATCGAGACCGACAGGATCGAGACCGACAGGATCGGCAGCAGTGCCTCGTTGACCCGACGCATCGGTGTCCGGTCGGTCGGTGTCGGCCGACCGGTGTACATCGTCGGCGAGATCGGGATCAATCACAACGGCGACCTGGAGAATGCGTTCGGGCTGATCGACGCCGCCGCCGATGCCGGTTGCGACGCGGTCAAGTTCCAGAAGCGGACCCCGCGCGTGTGCACCCCGCGCGATCAGTGGGAGGTCGAGCGCGACACCCCCTGGGGCCGGATGACCTACATCGACTACCGGGACCGGGTCGAGTTCGGCGCCGACGAGTACCGGGCGATCGACGAGTACTGCGCGGCCAAGGGCATCGCCTGGTTCGCCTCGCCATGGGACCTGGAGTCGGTGGACTTCCTGGAGCAGTACGACCTGCCGGCGCACAAGGTCGCCTCCGCCTCGCTGACCGACGACGACCTGCTGCGCAAGCTCCGTTCGACCGGCCGGACCATCATCCTGTCCACCGGCATGTCCACGCCGCGCCAGATCCGGCACGCCGTCGAGGTGCTGGGCAGTGAGAACATCGTGCTGCTGCACGCCACCAGCACCTACCCGGCCAGGAACAGCGAACTGAACCTGACCATGATCCACACCCTGCAGCGGGAGTTCCCGAATGTGCCGATCGGCTACTCCGGTCACGAGACCGGCCTGCAGACCACGGTCGCCGCGGTCGCGCTCGGGGCGGTGATGGTCGAACGCCATATCACCCTGGACCGTGCCATGTGGGGTTCGGACCAGGCCGCCTCGATCGAGCCGCAGGGCCTGCAGCGGCTGGTCCGCGACATCCGCGCGATCGAGGACTCCCTCGGCGACGGCGTCAAACACATCTACCGCGGCGAACTGGCGGCCATGAAGAAGCTGCGCCGGGTGCGGTCCGATGTCGACGACGCCGAGGCCCAGGCCCTGCTCGCCGGCGTCTGAGCGGCGAGCCGGTGCAACGAGTCCGCCACGACCTCCGGACAGCAGGTGGGCGATGATCACCGACGCACCGCCGGTCGCGCTGGTGGAGAGCCCGGCGCAATTGCTGAACGTGCTCGAGTGGGCCGCGGCCGGAGCCCGGCAGAGCACCGGTCAGCCGCCGCCGGCCCGACCGGGTCGGGGGCTGACCATTGTGGTGCTGCCGCCGCCGGAACCCGCGGCCCGACTGCAACTGGAACGGATGTCCGGGCTGGCCACCGAATGCGGGGCGACCGTCGGCTGGCAGGAGGTCCAGGGCGGACGCGCCGCCTGTCTGCGATCCCTGCTCGTGATCCGTCGGATGGTCGGCCGGGCACCGGTGCTGGTGCTCGGCGACCCGTTCTCCCGCCTGATGCAGGTGGTCGTCGCCACCACGCGGCCCGGTCGGGTCGTGGTCGTCGATGACGGCAGCGCGACGCTGGAGTTCGCGCGGGTGCTCACCGAGGGCGGTCCGCTGGTGCGCTGGCACCGGGCCGGCGGGGTGTCGACCACCGATCGGCTCATCGCCGGCCGGGCCCGGCGCCGGTTGCCTGCCGGCCCCGGTCGGGGATCGGAGCCGTTGGAACTGTTCACCGCGATGCCGGTGACCGCCGGTCCGCTGAAGGTGGTCGCGAACCGGCTGGCCTGGACCCGGTCCAGGTTCGCGCCGCCGCGCCTGCTGCCGGGCGCCGACCTGGTGGGCAGCTCCCTGGTCGAGTCCGGGGTGGTGCAGGAGCGGGCCTACCTGCAGGCGGTCGCCGAGCTGACCGCCAGTCAGCATGTCCGGCGCTACCTGGCGCACCGGCGCGAGTCCAACGACAAGCTGGCCCGGATCAGTGCGCTGGGTCTTCAGGTGCTCCGCCCGGACCTGCCGCTGGAGTTGTACGCCAGGACCGGACCGGTCGCGGAGCGGGTGATCAGCTTTCCCTCGACCGTGGTGCACACGCTGCCGCTGGCCCTGGCCGACACCCCCGCGCGGATCATGGTCTGTGACATCGCCCCCGGCTGGTACGCCACCGGCCACCGGACCGGCCGGTCGGACCGCTTCCTCAGCTCGGTCGCCGAGACGGCACGCCACACCCACCGACTGGTCGGGGTCCCGGTCGGCTGACCGACGTCCGGCTTCAGTCAGCGATATGAGCGGTGCCCGGCTTCTCGGATAGGGTCGTACGGTGATTTCGCGGACGGATGGCCGGCTGGAACTGCTGCCGGCGGTGGACGTGGCCGGTGGCCAGGCCGTTCAGCTGGTCCAGGGCCGGGCCGGGTCGGAGAAGGTGTTCGGAGACCCGGTCGCCGCGGCGACCCGCTGGGCGCAGGCGGGCGCGGAGTGGATCCACCTGGTCGACCTGGACGCCGCCTTCGGGCGCGGCAGCAACGCCGAGGTGATCGGCCGGGTGATCAGCCACATCGGTTCCGTCTCCGACTGCCGGTTCGAACTGTCCGGCGGCATCCGCGACGACGACACCCTTCAGCGGGCCCTGTCCACCGGCTGTGCCCGGGTCAACATCGGCACCGCTGCGCTGGAACGGCCCGAGTGGTGCGAGTCGGTCATCGCCGCCCACGGGGACAGGATCGCCATCGGCCTCGACGTCCGCGGTGAGACCCTGGCCGCGCGGGGCTGGACCACCGAGGGCGGCAACGTGTACCAGACCCTGGCCCGGCTGGACGCCGCCGGCTGCGCCCGGTACGTGGTCACCGACGTCGCCTCCGACGGCATGCTGTCCGGGCCCAACTACCGGCTGCTGACCGCGATCTGCGAACGCACCGACCGGCCCGTGGTCGCCAGCGGCGGCATCTCCACCCTGGCCGACATCGCCCGACTGCGGGAACTCACCGGCCACGGCGTGGAAGGCGCCATCATCGGCACCGCCCTGTACGTGGGCAACTTCACCCTGGCCGATGCGCTCCAGGTCGCCGGCACGACGGCCGGAGGTGAGCAGGCGTGACGTCGGCCCCGGCCGAGGCGTTCGGCACGCCGCTGCAGGGTGCCACCCGCGCGGAGCATCCGGCGCCGACCCTGGACGGCCGGCTGCGGGACCTGCTGGCCGGTACGAAGATCCTGATCACCGGTGTCACCGGTTTCATCGGCGAACAGCTGCTGTGGAAGATCCTGCACGACCTGCCCGACACCACCGCCGCGGTGCTGGTGCGCCGGAAGGGGTCGGCCACCGCCCGGGCCCGGACCGTCGGGGTGGTGAAGAAGAAGATCTTCGCCGAACTGCGGGAGCCGTACGGCGGTCCGGACGGGCTGATCGACGCCCGGATCGACGTCATCGAGGGCGACCTGCCCCATGTGCCGCAGCTGCCCGACGACATCGACGTCGTGATCCACTGTGCCGGCGACGTGTCCTTCGACCCGCCGATCGACCGGGCGTTCAACACCAACCTGATCGGCACCGGCAACCTGATCGACCGGTTCCTGCAGGCCTGCACCGGCCCGGACGGCGAGCTGGTGCGGATGCCGCACTACGTGCACGTGTCGACGGCCTACACCGCCGGCCGCCGGCGCGGCGCGATCGGTGAGGCCCCGCATGCCCACGACATCGATGCCGACGCCGAGATGCGGGCCGGGCTGACGATGGCCGCCGAGATCGAGACCCGGTCCCGGACTCCTGACCAGCTGGCGAAGTTCCGCAGGGCCGCCGAGCGCGATCACCGCGCCGCCGGGCACCTGATCACCGCCGCCGACACCGAACGGCGCCGCAAGGAATGGGTGCAGGCCAAGCTGGTACAGGCCGGGACCGAACGGGCCCGGTCGCTGGGCTGGACCGACGCGTACACCTTCACCAAGGCTCTCGGCGAGAAGCTGGTGGCCGAGAAGTGTGCCCACATCCGGGCCTCGATCGTGCGGCCGGCGATCGTGGAGTCCTCGATCAAACACCCCTATCCGGGATGGATCGAGGGCTTCAAGATGGCCGAGCCGATCATCCTGGCCTACGGCCACGGCGAACTACCGGAATTCCCGGCCTCACCCGAGGCGATCTGTGACGTGGTGCCCTGCGACTACGTCGTCAACGCCACCCTCGCGGTCGCGGCGACCGAACCACAGGTCGGGGTGTGCGAGTACTACCACGTCTCCTCCGGCGCCCGGAACCCGCTGAGCTTCCAGGGCTTCTACGCCTACGTGCACGACTACTTCAACGCCCATCCGCTGATCGCCGGCGAACGCGGGGCGCCCCAGCTGGCGCAGTGGCAGTTCCCCGGTGCGGCCTCGATCGAGCGGTTCCTGTCCCGGTCCGAACGCGGTCACGCGGTCGCCGACCGGCTGCTGCGCTTCGCGCCCCGCTCCGACCGGGCCCGCAAGGCCGCCCGCGACCTGGACCGGTTCCGCTCCCGGCTGGACTTCCTGCGGGAGTACCTGGACCTGTACAACGAGTACGCCCAGTCCGAGCTCCACTTCGTCGACGACAACACGCTGCGGCTGACGCGTTCGCTGCACCCCGACGACCAGGAGACGTTCGGCTTCGACACCGCCGACTTCGACTGGGACACCTACATGCTGCAGATCCACATCCCCTCGGTGGTGGCCCCGGTCCGGCGGCTGGAGGCACTGCGCCGGCGGCGCGGCGCCCGGCCGACGACGTTCACCGACCTCAGCAGGTCACGGGACAAGCCGGGCGAGGTCCTGGCCGCCTTCGACCTCGACGGCACGGTGATGTCGACCAACGTCATCGAGCAGTACCTGTGGACCAAGCTGCCGGACCTGGCGCCGGCCGGACGGCTGCGCGAAGCAGGCACCATCCTGCGCAAGCTGCCCAGCTACCTGCTGGCCGAGCGGACCGACCGGGGCATGTTCCTGCGGACGATCTACCGGCGCTACGCCGGCGCCGACCTGGCCGCCCTGGAACAGTTCGTCGATACCGTGCTGGCCCCCGAGATCCTGGCCCGGTTGTCCCCGGACGCGGTCCGCCGGGCCCGCGAACACCGTGCCGCCGGGCACACCACGGTGCTGATCACCGGCGCGATCCGGCCGCTGACCCGCCCGCTGGAACCGCTTTTCGACGTCGTCGTCGCCTCCGACCTGGCCACCGACGACACCGGCATCTGCACCGGCTTCCTGACCGGGCCACCGATGGTGGGGGAGTCGCGGGCCGCCTGGCTCAACCACTACGCCGCCCTGCACGGGATCGACCTGTCCCGCAGCTACGCCTACGCCGACAGCCATTCGGATCTGGCCATGCTGTCGGTGGTCGGACGTCCGGTCGCGGTCAGCCCCGACATCGCGCTGATGCGCGCCGCGGTCGCCAGCCAGTGGAGTCAGGTGGAGTGGAAGATCCGGCCCCAGCAGGGGCGCTGGAGCCGGCCGTTCCTCAGCCGTGGCACCGACCTCGCCGCGCCCGCCCCGGCGCCGGCGCATCCTCCGGTGCAGACGCCGTCGGCGGGTGGGCACGAATGACGCCGACCGTGGAGGGATCTGGCACTGTGACGTTGGCATCCGTACCGAGGGGAGACCGCTGAATGGCCCGCCCAGGCTTCGTGCTCGAGGTCGATGACCGCACCCCGCCGCTGCTGGTCACCGACGGACCCCGGCTGCGGCTGGAACGGTTCCCCATCGGCACCGAAGTGGTCTACCCCGCCGAGTCGTTGACCCGTGTCGACGACCTGGTCGCCGCCATCGACACCGCGCTGGCCGCACCGGTGGACGCCGACCCGCTGTCGGCGTACCTGCGGCCCGGCATGCGGCTGACCATCGCCTTCGATGACGTGTCGTCGACCCCGCCGCTGCGGACGCCGGACGTCCGTGGCCGGATCGTCGAACGGGTGCTCATCCAGGCTGCGGCCGCCGGCGTCGACGACGTCCGGCTGATCTGCGCGAACGGGCTGCGGCGGCGCAACACCGAGGCCGAACTGCGCCAGATCCTCGGTGAGCGGGTGTTCCGGTCCTTCTACGCCGACGGCAACCTCACCAACCACGACGCCGAGGACCGCGACCGGCTCACCCTGCTGCTGGGTGCCGACCAGGACGGGGCCGAGGTCGCCGTCAACCGCCGGGTCGCCGAATCCGACCTGGTGGTGATGGTGCACCTGGTGCACGGCATCGGTCAGGGCGGGTTGCCGGGCCCCGGCACCGCGGCCGTCTCGGCGGGGCTGGGATCGGTTGCCTCGATCAGCGCCGAACGGTCCTTCGCGGCCGTCCAGGACCCCCAGGGCACGGCGACCCGGCGCGCCGGTGAGGCCACCGCCGGCGCCACCCGCGTCTTCCAGGTCGAAGCGGTGCTGGACAACGAGAACTACGCCCCGGCCGTGGACTTCCTCGGCCGGCGCGAATGGGAGTGGACGCTGAAGTCCCAGCTGGCCCTGGTGGGACTGACCCGGGCGACGGCGCTGGCGCCGAGCCGGTACGCCCGACTGTTCAGTTCCCGGCTGGAGTCCGGCTACGGCGTCACCCGGGTCACCGCGGGCGACCCGGATGCGGTCGCGGCGGCGAGCCTGGCGCGGGTGCTGGAGCAGCAGCAGGTCGAGGTGGACGGCCAGGCCGACGTCCTGGTCGTCGGCGTGCCGGCGGTCACGCCGTACAGCATCGACGCGGTCACCGACCCGCTGCTGGCGGCCTGGCACGCTCTCGGGGTCGGCTTCCAGTCCGCCACCGGCGCCCCGCTGGTCCGGCCCGGTGGGGCGGTGATCGTCTACCACCCGCTGGCCGAGGACTTCAGCTCACTGCACCATCCGGCCAGCATCGACTTCTTCGCCGATGTGCTGCCCACCAGCACCGACCCGGCCGAGCTGGCCGACCGGTTCGAGAGCAAGTTCGCCGACGACCCCTGGTATGTGCAGTTGTACCGCGGCTCGTACGCCTTCCATGCGGTGCACCCGTTCCAGCTGTGGTACCAGATGGCGCCCGCCGTCAACCATCTCGGCGACGTCGTCGTCGTCGGCGGCGACCGGCGCAGCACCGATCGGCTCGGGTTCCGGGCCGCGTCGACGCTGGCCGACGCACTCGAGATCACCGCGGCCACGGTGGGCCGGACACCGCGGATCCGCTACCTGCACACCCCGCCGGCGGTGCTGGGGGCGGTCGGATGAGGTTGCGGGACCGCCTACCGGGACGCCGGCGTCGTCCGGTCGGCCGGGCCGTGCCGACACCGCTGGGTGCGATGCGGCGGGTGGTCCAGGAGTACGTGGTGCGGCCGTTGCTGCACAGCCGGTTGCAGCTGGACCACGGCGGTCTGGAGGAGTTCGGCGAACTCGCCGGTCCGGCGCTGATCGTGGCCAACCACGCCAGCCATCTGGACACTCCGCTGGTGTTGAACGCGCTGCCGGCGACGTGGCGTCGCCGGACCGTCGTCGTGGTGACCGCGACGCCGGCGCTGGAGTCGGCCTGGCGGGCGGCCGCCGTGGCGGTCGCGTTCGGTACCGTCCTGGTCACCCGCCCCGGCAGGGACCCGGCATCGGTCGCGACGCAAATGCTGCGAACCGGCCGCACCGTGCTGCTCTTCGGCGAAGGTAGCCGGTCGATCGACGGCTACCCGGGACGGTTCAGCACCGATGCGGCGGTGACCGCCATCCGTACCGGCGTGCCGGTGGTGCCGGTCGGCATCCGCGGCAGCTACGCCGCCATGCCCCGGGGGCGGACGTGGCCCCTCGGCGGCACCGGTTGGGCCGACCGCAACCGGTCCCGCGTGAGCGTCCGGTTCGGGCCGGCGCTGACCGCCGGGCCGGGGGAGTCGGCCGAGCAGCTGACCGACCGGATCGCCGCCGCCGTCGACCGGCTCATCGCCGAGGACGTCACCACCTGGTGGCGGAGTCAGCGCGACCCGCGGGCTGGTGACGCTCACCAGCCGCCGCCGGGAAGCTGGCGTCGGATCTGGACCCAGAGCCGGTCGCCGCGACCCGGGGCGACGGTGTCCCGGCCGAAGATCTGGCGCTGAACCGGGTATCCGTACCGTTGCGGCGGCGGTTCTGCTCCCCAGCAGCGGTCGGCGACAGCGACGACGGCAGGAACGAGGCGATCACAGGTGACGGAGCCTGAGGACAGCCGACCGCGTGCGGCCACCGGCGGGTCGACGGTGCAGTGGTCCCCGCTGACCCGCGAGGACCTGCCGGCGCTGAGCGGGCTGCTGACCGCCATCGAGCACTACGACGAGCCGGCCGAACGCCACAGCCTGGAGGAGTTGCACGAGGCCTGGGCCGAGCCTGGATCCGATCCGGGACGGAACGCCAAGCTCGGCCGCGACTCCGGCGGCACGGTGATCGCCTACGGCTGGGTACATCCGTTCGACACCGACGTCGACCCGCGCCGGGTGTTCCTCGACGGAGGCGTCCATCCGGGCTGGCGTCGGCGGGGCATCGGCCACCAGATCCTGGACTGGCAGATCACCCGGGCGCGGGCCTGGGACGAAGCCACCCGCCGCGCCGGGCAGGGTCCGCTGCAGCTCGTCGTGATGGTTGAGGAGAAGCTGTCCGGTCGCGCCGGGCTCGCCACCGACCGCGGGTTCCGGCCGGTGCGCTGGTTCGCGGACATGTCCCTGCGGTTCACCGACCTGCCCGGCGGGCTGCCGTCGCTGCCACCGGTACCGGGCATCCGACTGGAGCCGTTCGGCGAAGGACGCAGCGAACAGGTCCGGCAGGCCCACAACGAGGCGTTCGCCGATCACTGGGGCGCCCAGCCGGTGCCGGCCGACCGGTGGCAGCAGCGGCTGGAGGCCGCGGCCACCCGGGCGGAGTGGTCCTGGGTGGCCGTCGAGGAGGGATCCGACGCGGTGGCCGGCTATGCGATGAACGCCGTCTATCCGCAGGACTGGGACTACCAGGGCTTCCAGGAGGGTTGGACCGATCGTCTCGGCGTACGGCCGGGCTGGCGGCACCGCGGGATCGCCCGGGCCCTGCTCATCGCGTCCATGCACTCCTTCGCCGACGCGGGTCTGGACGGCGCCGGGCTGGGCGTGGACACCGACCAGCCCGACGGCGCCTACGAGCTGTACACGCGGCTCGGCTACGGCCGCGGCGAGACCCAGGTCATGTATGCCCGGACCTGGGTCGCTGACGCTGCGGCGGCCGGCCGGTAAACTGGGTTGCTATGTCAGGACACTCCAAGTGGGCGACCACGAAGCACAAGAAGGCGGTCATCGACGCCAAGCGCGGCAAGCTGTTCGCCAAGCTGATCAAGAACATCGAGGTGGCAGCCCGGGTCGGCGGCGGTGATCCTGGCGGGAACCCCACCCTCTACGACGCCATCCAGAAGGCGAAGAAGACCTCGGTCCCCAACGACAACATCGACCGGGCCGTCAAACGCGGGTCGGGCGCCGAGAGCGGTGGCGCGGACTACGAGACGCTGATGTACGAGGCCTACGGCCCGGCCGGCGTCGCGATGTTGATCGAGTGTCTCACCGACAACCGGAACCGGTCGGCCTCCGACGTACGCGTCGCCGTCACCCGCAACGGCGGCACCATGGCCGACGCCGGCTCGACCGCCCGCATCTTCGACCGCAAGGGCGTCGTCGTGGTGGGCAAGGAGCAGGAGGGCCGGACCCTGACCGAGGACGACCTGCTGGAGGCCACCCTGGACGCCGATCCGGAGGAGGTCAACGACCTCGGCGACTCGTTCGAGGTCATCAGCGACCCGAACGACGTGGTCAAGGTCCGCACCGCGGTACAGGAGGCCGGCTACGACTACGAGTCGGCGGAAGTCTCCTTCGTGCCGTCGTACACCCAGGAGATCGACGCCCCGGCCGCGGAGAAGCTGTTCAAGATCATCGAAGCCCTCGAGGACTCCGACGACGTGCAGAACGTGTACTCCAACTTCGACGCCTCCGACGAAGTGATGGCCGCGGCCGGCTGACCGGGCGGCAGCTCCACCCGACCTTCCGCGCCGAGGAGTCACCAAGCCCACGACACCCCGCCTGATATGGGGATTGAGTGACCCCTCGGCAGCTGGGAGGGGACCGTATGGTGGGGCGATGTGAGAGTGGGCACGGCGGTCGGGATCGACATAGTCATGGTGCTGGCGTTCGCGGTCGTGGGACGGGCCAGCCACAGCGAGTCCGATGCCGCGGTGGGGGTGCTGACCACGGCCTGGCCCTATCTCGTGGCGACCGTCATCGGTACCGGGCTCGCGTTGCTGCCGCGCGGCGGCGCCCGGCACGACCCGTACGGCCGGATCAGCGCAGTGGTGGTCTGGCTGACCACGGTGATCCTGGGGATGGGCCTGCGGCTGCTGAGCGGCGCGACCGCCGCCTGGCCGTTCTGGATCGTCGCCTTCATCACGCTGGGACTGCTGCTGATGGGCTGGCGGCTGGTGGCCCGATCGGTGCTGCGGGCCCGCTCCCGGCCCGCGCGCTGACCCCGGTGACCGGCGCGCGGTGGGTGCCGTCCCGGGCCTCGGGGCCGCCGCCAACTACGCTCGGACCATGGCCGAGGTCAACAATCGCCGGGTGCTGGGCATCGAGACCGAGTACGGCATCTCCGCCCTGGGCGAACCGGCCGGGGAGGAACTGCACCCGATGCAGCTCTCCAACCACGTGGTCAAGGCCTACGGATCGGGCCACGGCCGGGAGGCCGGCTGGGACTACGAGTCCGAGACACCGCTGCGCGACATCCGCGGCTACGAGGTCGACCGCGAGCAGGCCCATCCCGACCAGCTGACCGACACCGATCTCGGGATGGCCAACGTCATCCTCACCAACGGGGCCCGGCTCTATGTCGACCACGCCCACCCCGAGTACTCCGGCCCGGAGGTCACCAGCGCCCGGGAGGCGGTCCGCTACGACAAGGCCGGCGACCTCATCATGGCCATCGCCGGTCAGGAAGCGGGCCGGCGGCTCGGCCGGCCGGTCCGGCTGTACAAGAACAACACCGACGGCAAGGGCGTGTCCTACGGGACCCACGAGAACTACCTGCTGGACCGGCGGACACCGTTCGACCGGATCATCCGCCAGTTCAGCCCGTTCCTGGTGACCCGCCAGGTGTTCACCGGCGCCGGCCGGGTCGGCATCGGCCAGAACAGCGAGACCGCCGGCTACCAGCTCAGCCAGCGGGCCGACTTCTTCGAGGCCGAGGTCGGGCTGGAGACGACGCTGAACCGGCCGATCATCAACACCCGCGACGAGCCGCACGCCGACGCCGCCCGCTACCGGCGGCTGCACGTGATCACCGGCGACGCGAATGTGGCCGAGATCTCCACCTACCTGAAGGTCGGTACCGCCGCCCTGGCCCTGCACGTGATCGAGGCGGGTCGGCTGGCCGACGACCTGCGGCTGGCGCATCCGGTGCAGGCCATGCAGCAGGTCAGCCATGATCCCGGCTGCGATCTGGTCCTGGACCTCGCCGATGGCCGGCGGATGACGGCGATCGACGTTCAGGAGGCCTACCTGGTGGCCTGCCGTAAGTGGGTCGGGGAGCAGGAGGTCGATCGGTTCGGCACGACCGGGTCGATGATCACCGAGTGGCAGGACCTGCTGGAACGCTGGCAGCAGGTCCTCGACGATCTGCGCACCGATCCGATGCGGTTGGCCGATCAGCTGGACTGGGTGGCCAAGCTGAGGTTGCTGCAGTCCTACCGGGACCGTGACGGCCTGGCCTGGGATGCCGCCAAACTGTCGCTGGTGGACCTGCAGTACGCCGACGTCGATCCGCGCCGCAGCCTGTACAGCGCACTGGTGGCTCGTGGACGGATGCGCCGGCTCTTCGACGACGACGCGATCATGGCCGCGCGGACCGGGCCGCCGACCGATACCCGGGCCTACTTCCGCGGCCGGATGATGGACAAGTTCGCCTCCGCGGTGGTCGCGGCCTCCTGGGACTCGGTCATCCTGGACGTGCCCGGGCGTCCCGCACTGCAACGGATCCCGCTGCTGGACCCGCTGCGCGGCACCAGCCGCCAGGTCAAGCAACTGCTCGACGACAGCGACACGGTGGCCGAGCTGTTCGAGGCGCTCGGACACTGACGATCACCGACCCGCTCGGACACTGACGATCACCGACCCGCTCGGACACTGACGATCACCGACCCGCTCGGACACTGACGATCACCGACCCGCTCCGACACTGACGATCACCGACCCGCTCCGACACTGACGATCACCGACCGTCGTCCCGACGCTGATCCCCCGCGACCGCTGCGGGTCGGCCGACGGCTGCGATCAGGTCGCCATGATCGCGTTCGAACCGTTCGGTGAACTCCTCGTAGAGGAGCTGGTCGACCGCGTTCGCGGTGCGCAACCGGCCGTTCACCCGCGCAGCCGCCGGCTCGGTCGGCCTGCCGGACCGGCCCCGGTGCACGATGGTCCGGGCGACCGGCAGTCCCAGCGATGCCGCGGCGGCCAGATGGGCGGCGGCCAGATGCCGCATGCTGCCGACCAGGTGGAACCGCTCGGTGAGCGTCTCCCGGGCCAGCTGCAGCAGCGTCGTCGGCTTCAGGTCCCGTGTCACCTCGAACCAGGCCATGTCCTCCTCGCCGGCGATGGTGCGGAACGCGCCCGGCCCGCGGAACCTGTCCCCGAACGCTCCGGCCAGATCGGGATGGCTGATCACGAGCTGGCGGGCCAGCATGTTGGTCAGCCCGTTCCTGATCGTGTAGTCGGCGTGGTCGGCGAAGTCGGCGGAGCCGCTGTCGGCGGTCGGCACGATCGAGGTGGAGTCGCGACGCTTGTAGAAGCCGGAGGCCAGCTGGGAGACCGGGTCACGCAGCACGGTGAAGTAGCTGGGATCACGACCCGGCAGCTGCAACGGGAACGGGTGGTGCAGGTGCACCAGCAGCTTGCCTGCTGCCTGCGGCTCGGTCAGCTGGCGCGCCCGTTCGATCTGGTACAGGCCGAACCGGCGGCCGATCTCGATCATGGCCGCCCAGGGCACGGTCTGCTTCAACGAAACGATCATGCTGGTACCTCCGGAGAACGGCAGATGCCAGAACACCGGCAAGGTCCGACCGCCGGGCAGGGGGCCGAGCCGGTCGGCGAACCGGTGACCGAGCTCGGTGTCGTCCCAGGCGCTGACGAATTCTCCCGACAGCGCGGGGAACCGGTCCCGCAGCCGGTGCAGCAACTGCCGGGCGTCGGCCGGCCGGCCGAGCAGGCACAGAGCGCTGACCAACACCAGGTAGTCGGAGGCAGCGGGTCGGCCCTCGGCGAAACCGAGATCCAGCGACACCGCCTCGGCGTACCGGCCGGCGCCCGCCAGCATCACCGGCAGCCAGGCCTGCGCCGCCGGATCCTGCAGCCGGTCGGCCAGATAGGCCACCGCTGCCAGTGCCGAACCGTCCCAGTCCTGATCGCGGTTCTGCACCGCCAGCCGGCGCAGCCGGGATCGGGCGTCCGCGGTGACCGACCGCCGGGTGGTGGTCTGCACCACCGTGTCGGCGAACAACCGTCGCAGTTGGTCCCGCGGACCCGCGTCCTGGGGCCGGACCGGGCCGAGCAGGCTGTGGAAGCGCGCGCCGCGGCCCTTGCCCTGCCCGAAGCCGCGCTGCCACGCTTCGCGGCGGACCTGGTCACCGGTGCTCGCCCCGTTCCTGATCATGGTCGGTCCGGTGCCGGCGTCGTCGCCGGGCCGGGTGTTGTTGATCGCCGACATCTCTTCGTCAACTCCTGTTCAGGATGAGGACATTCCGGTTCTGCGGAAGGCCGTGATCGAGCCCGTACGATCCGAACCGATGACCACCGACCTCTTCACGCGGGCCGAGCAGGCGGCCGCCGACCGGGACTGGCCGACCGCGGCGCAGACCTACCGGACGGCGCTGCACCTGGTCGCCGACGCGCCGGCGAAACACCACTACGCCTACGGCCGGGCGCTCGAGCAGCTCGGCGACTCCCCGGGCGCGGAGCGGGCTTTCGCCGAGGCGGTGCGACGACGTTCGACCGCGCCGGCCTGGTGGTACGTCAAACTCGCCGGCGCGCGGGGTCGGCTGCAGCAGTGGGAGGAAGCGGCCGGCGCGTACCGCGACGCGATCGCCCGCCGGGGCGGTTGCGTCCCACCCGGCTGGTACTTCCAGCTCGGCACCGCCTACGAACACCTGGGCCGCTGGACCGAGGCCGCTGACGCCCATCGCCGGGGCTGTCTCCTCGACCCGGACAGCACCGGGGCCGAGCTCGGCATGCTGGCGCGGGAGACACGCGAGTTCGCCGGCCGCCGCGGCATGCTGCGGTTCGTCGGACCCCGGCTGGAGCGGATCAGGGAGCAGGCACTGGCCGGCGACGAGATCGTCGAGGACCGGTCGGGGACCATCAACGTGTACTGGGCGCAGGGCTTCGCAGCAGCCCCGCCGATCGTCCAGCTCTGTCACCGGCGGCTGCACCGGCACTCCGGTCTGCCGGTCCGCGACCTCGACGACACAACCGTCGACGGGCTGGTCCGGCTGCCCGTCGACATCCAGGCGCGGGGCATCGCTGCGACACACCGCTCCGACCTGCTGCGGCTGGCGTTGCTGGCCCGCTACGGCGGCAGCTGGCTGGACGCCACCTGCCTGGTGACCGAGGACCCGGCCGGCCCGCTGCAGGACCTGCGCCGGCCCTCGGGATGGTTCGCCTTCACCAAGCGCCGCAGCACACTGGCGACCTGGCTGATGACCGCGACGCCCGGCCACTATCTGACCAGGATGCTGCGCGAAGCCCTGTACTGCTACTGGCGTGAGCACGAGCGGCTGACGCACTACTTCACCCTGCACTACCTCTTCGAGGCACTGACCGTGCTGGATCCCGAGTTCGGCCGGCTGTGGCAGGCCACGCCCAGCCGGCCCTTCACCGCACCGTTCGCGCTTCGCTGGAGCTTCGCCGAGCCGTACGACCCGGTCCGGTTCACCGCGATGCTGTCGGGATCCTTCGTCCACAAGCTGACCTACAAGTACCTCCCGGAACAGGCGGCGCCCGCCACCACGCTCGGCCATCTGCTGGCGACCCTCTGACCGCCCGACGTCGATGATCATGCCGGCCGGCGTGCCGGGACGTGATCGGCACCTTCGACGGCGGTGATCAGTTCCGGGTGATCGGCTTCGAACCGGCGGGTGTATTCCTCGTACAGCTGTTGATCGACGGCATTGGCCTCCCGCAACCGGGCTTCCAGACGGTCCAGGCCGTGGTGGGGAGGTTGACCGGACCGCCCGCGGTGCTCGATGACGTGGGCGACCGGGAGGCCGACGGCCGCCGAACAGGCCAGGTGACCGGCCGCGAGGTGGGCCATGGTGGCGACGACGCAGAAGTTCTGGTCCAACGTCTCCCGGCACATCTGCAGCAGCCGGGACTCGCCCAGCCGCCGGGTCGCCCGCAGCCAGAACATGTCCTCCTCGTGGCTGATCATGGTGTACGCACCGGTGCGGGCGAACCGTCGCCGGTAGCGGGCCCGCAGGTCGGGATGCGTGGTGACGATCATCCGGGCCGACATGTTGGTGAGCCCGTGGCTCAGCGTGTACTCGGCATGGGCAGCGAACGTCGCAGATCCGGCGTCGCGGGTCCCGATGATGGTGTCGCGCGCCTGCCGCTTGAAGAAGCCCGACCGCAGCTGGGACACCGGGTCCCGCAGCACGGTGAAATGGCTGAGCGGCCGGCCGGCCAGATCCAGCGGGAACGGGTGGTGCTGGTGCACCATCATCAGCCGGTCCACCTCGGCACGCGACAGTCCGCCGGCCTGCGCGAGCTGCACCAAGCCCCAGCGGCGGCTGATCTGCAGCGTGCGGCCCGGCGGAACGACGTGTTTCAGCGCGGACTGCATGCTGGAGCCGGCACAGAAGGGCAGATGCTGGAAGACCGGTAAGGCGCCGGTGCGGGCCGGTGACCGCTGCACCAGCGCCCGGTAGCAGCGGGAGAGCTGATCGTCGTCCCAGCCGTGCACGAACGCGCGGCGCAGGCCGGGGAACCGTTCCTCCAGCAGCCGCATCCGCTGCTCGGCCTCCGCGGTCCGGCCGAGCGCGGCCAACGCGGTCACCGTGACCACGTAGCCGCGGGCACGCGGTCGTCCCGGCGCGAATGTCGGCTGCAGTCGGGCTGATTCCTCGAACCGGCCGGCCTCGGCGAGTGCGGGCGCCAGCCAGGAGCGGGCCGCCCGGTCATCGAACCGTTCGGCCAGCAGCCCGAGCGCGGCCACGCCGAGACCGTCGGGGTCCTGGTGTCGCTGCGCGACCGCCAGCCGGCGCAGCCGCCGCACTTCCTCGGCCCCGACGCTGCGACCGGGAGCGTCGCCCAGGAGCTGCGACAGCCGCTGCAACTCTCCCCGACTGCCCGGGTCGGTCGCGGACGCGGCGGACGGATCGCCGTCCGCGGCAGCGGCCCGGGCGCGGGCGTACGCGGCCCGCAGCGTGGCCGACCGGCGGACCTGGGCCGCGACCCGGTTGCGGACCGCCGTCACCGCCCGGGCCCACGGCGCCCGCGCCGGGACGGCGGGGGACACGTCGAAGCGATCAGCGGTCATCGCCGGCGGCTACCTCCATGGTCGAAGAACCGGTGCTGCAGGGATCGGAACAGGGTCAGCCCACCGCGCCCGGGCGAACGGACGGTTACGTCCCGGCGACCCCTCGGGGGTGTGTCGCGGTCCAGCGCTGTCGTGTCACGGAGATTGCCGACCGGTCACGGTTGGGCACCACGCGGGACGGGACCGCCGAATCGTGGGCGCTGCTGACTAGGCTGGGACCGTCCGGGGCCCGACGGGTCCCGGTGCAGTCTGGACGGACTGGAGGAGGAGTGAGCATGGCCGAGTCAGAACACAGCAGGCGGCACACGCAGCGCCGGGACGACGACACCGAGGAACTGGAGAACACCGACGCCGCGCCGGGTGGTGCCAGGAAGCCGGAGCTGGACTCCGAGGTCGACTCCCTCCTCGACGAGATCGATGACGTGCTGGAGACCAACGCCGAGGAGTTCGTCCGGTCGTTCGTCCAGAAGGGCGGCCAGTGACCCACGATTCCGACACCGCAGGACTGTCCAGCACCTACCTGCGGGCCCAGACGTCCTCGTTCACCGAGTTCCTGCGGCTGGTGGCGCCTCAGTCGCTGCCGGCCGCACGGCTGCAGGCCGGTCAGCTGTCGACGCCCGGGGCGCCGGGCCCGCTGACCGCGCACGCCACCACGATCGTCGCGCTCTGCTACGACGGTGGCGTGGTGATGGCCGGTGATCGCCGGGCCACCGCGGGCAACGTGATCGCCCAGAACGACATCCAGAAGGTGTTCGCCGCCGACGAGCTGTCCCTGGTCGGGATGGCCGGGGCGGCCGGCATCGGGATCGAGCTGATCGGGCTGTTCCAGCTCGAGCTCGAACACTACGAGAAGATCGAGGGCGCCCCGCTGTCGCTGGTCGGTAAGGCGAACCGGCTGGCCACCATGCTGCGGCAGAATCTCGGCCTGGCCATGCAGGGGCTGGCCGTGGTGCCACTCTTCGCCGGCTGGGACGAGGCCGAGCACCGTGGCCGGATCTTCTCCTACGATCCGGTCGGCGGCCGGTACGAGGAACGGTCCTACCACTCGATCGGCTCCGGATCGGTCTTCGCCAAGGGGTCCTTGAAGAAGCTGTACCGGCCCGACTTCACCGCTGAGCAGGCGGTCACCGCTGCCGTCCAGTCGCTGTACGACGCCGCCGAGGACGACTCGGCCACCGGCGGGCCCGACCTGGCCCGCGGCATCTACCCGGTGGTGTGGACCGCCGGCCCAGAGGGCAACGAACGGATCGCCGAGGCCCGCGTCGGCGAGATCGTCGGCCGGGTGGTGGCCGGTCGACAGCAGCGGCCGGACGGCCCCGAGGCCCCGCTGGTCTGAGCCCAACTAGCATCCTGCTAGCCGGCCGTCCGCCGACCGACCCGGTCGCGGCCGTCGGTCGGCCGTGTCAGGTCAGGGATCGGGGCAGCCCCGGTACCAGTCGTCGCCAGGAGGTTGGGCCATGAGCATGCCGTTCTACGTCGCGCCCGAACAGCAGATGAAGGACCGGGCCGACTATGCCCGCAAGGGCATCGCCCGTGGCCGGTCGGTGATCGTGATGCGCTACGCCGACGGCATCCTGTTCGTCGCAGAGAACCGGTCCCAGGCGCTGCACAAGGTCAGCGAGATCTATGACCGGATCGGATTCGCCGCGGTCGGCCGCTACAACGAGTTCGAGAACCTGCGCATCGCCGGCATCCGGCACGCCGACTTCCGCGGCTACAGCTACGACCGCCGCGACGTCACCGGCCGTGCGCTGGCCAACGCCTACGCCCAGGTCCTCGGTACCATCTTCTCCTCCGGCGGCGAGAAGCCGTACGAGGTGGAGTTGATCGTCGCCGAACTCGGACTGACCACCGAGGCGGACCAGATCTACCGGCTCACCTACGACGGCTCGGTGCAGGACGAGCAGGACTACGCCGTGATGGGCGGGTCGGCCGACGCGATCTCCCGCATGGTCGGGGAGCAGTACGCCCAGGGACTGCCACTCGGCGCGGCGATCCGGCTGGCGGTCCGGTCGCTGGCCTCCGACGGCGGTGGCGACCAACCGCGGAACCTCGGCGTCGAGTCTCTCGAGGCGGCGGTGCTGGACCGGACCCGGGTGCAGCCGCGGAAGTTCCGGCGGCTGTCCGGGGATCGACTCGCGGCGCTGCTCACCGAGGACGCCGCCACGGAGCCGTCCGGCGGACCGGGCGCTGAACCGGGCGGCGAACCGGGCGGGGAGGGGCCGGCCGACAGCGGCACCCAGGCGCCCGTCGACCCCGGCACGGGCCCGACCACCGGTCCGGGCCCTCTCGGCGGCCCCGCGCCGGGCGGTGGCGCGCCGAGCTCCCCGGCATGACCGTCTCGCCGGCGGTCGTCATCGGCACCGGACTGGTCGGAGCGTCGGTGGGCTGCGCGCTCACCAAGGCCGGCCACGCGGTGCATCTGGAGGATCGCAACCCGGCCCATGCCCAGGTCGCGGCCGGCGTCGGTGCCGGCAGCACCGACCCGGCCGTCCCGGACCGGGTCGCGCTGGTCGTGGTCGCGGTCCCGCCGGCGGTGCTGGCCCAGGTCATCGTGCAGGCGCTGCGCCGGTTCCCGCGGGCGACCGTCACCGATGTCGGCTCGGTCAAGGCCGGTGTCCTGCACGCGCTGTGGGACAGCGACGCCGACGTCAGCCGCTACGTCGGCTCCCATCCGATGGCCGGTTCGCAACTGAGCGGACCGCTGACCGCGCGGGCCGACCTGTTCACCGACCGCACCTGGGTCATCGCGCCCCACCGCCGGTCCGCGGCCGCCGCCATCGCCACGGTCACCGAACTCGTCCGGGTCTGCGGGGCCCAGCCGGTCACCATGGACGTCGACGTGCACGATGCCGCGGTCGCCCGCGTCTCGCATCTGCCGCACCTGATGGCGGTGCTGATGGCAGGGCAGCTGACCGAGGTGCCGTCGGATCAGCTGCAGCTGGCCGGGCAGGGTCTGCGCGACGTCACCCGCATCGCCGGCAGCGACCCGGTGCTGTGGCAGCAGATCCTGGGCGCCAACGCCGAGGCGTTGCTGCCCGAGCTGCGTGCCGTGAAGACGAGTCTGAGCTCGCTGATCGACGACATGGAGAGGGACCGGGGCGGCGGCGTCCGGCCCCACCTCGACCGCGGGTTGGCCGGTACCCGGCGCATCCCCGGCAAGCACGGCACCGCGCCGGTGCAGTACCGCCGGCTGGTGGTGGAGATCCCCGACGCGCCCGGTGCACTGTCCCGGCTGTTCGCCGACGTGGCCCGGGCCGGCGTCAACGTGGAGGACATCGCCATCCAGCACGATCCCGACCGCCGCGTCGGCTATCTGTCCCTGGCCGTGGCCCCCGAGCAGGCCGGCCCGCTGGTCGACGGCATGGCGCTGGCCGGCTGGTCGGTCGGCGAAGCCGGTCCGGCACCCGACGAGAACCCCTGATCCCGGGCTCATCCGTCCGCAGGTTGCGGCGATGCCGGCCCAGGGCCCGGCGGGCCGGCTACCGGTAGTCTGACCCCGTGCGCCAGACCCGTGACCAGTTCGTAGTGGCCGTGGACGGACCGAGTGGTTCGGGTAAGTCGTCGACGTCGCGCGGGGTCGCCCACAGGTTGGGATTCGCCTACCTGGACACCGGCGCCATGTACCGCGCGGCGACCTGGCTGGTGCTCCGTGCCGATGCGGACGCCGGCGAGACCGAACTGGTGGCCAAGCTGGTGGCCGAGGCCGATCTCGGGGTCGGCACCGATCCCGAGCATCCGGCGTTCAGGGTCAACGGCACCGACGTCACCGACGCGATCCGCGACCCCATGATCAGCGCATCGGTGAGCATGCTCGCCACCAATCTGGAGGTCCGTCGGCTGTTGATCGACCGGCAGCGGGCCATCATCGCCGATGCGTCGCCCGGCATCGTGGTGGAGGGTCGCGACATCACCACGGTGGTGGCGCCCGACGCCCAGGTGCGGGTGCTGCTGGTGGCCGATCCGAAGGCCCGCGTCGCTCGCCGCAAGAACGAGCTCGGCGAGGCCGTCCACGAGGACGACGTTCACGATCAGGTCATCCGCCGCGACCGCGACGACTCCACCGTCGCCCAGTTCCACCAGGCCGCGCCCGGGGTGACGGTGATCGACTCCACCCACCTGAGCCTGGACGAGGTCGTCGAAGTCATCTGCAGCATGGTCGACCAGGTCCGGTCCGACGACGGCGGAGCGGGTCGGCCACGGCCGTGATCGGTGACATCTTCGCGGACCTGCCGCACACCGAGCAGCTGCCGCGTCGACCAAACCGGGTGTTCAGGACGGTGCGTCGCCCGGTTCGTTGGCTCATGCACCGGTACTGGAAGATCACCATCCACGGCCGGGAGTTCCTGCCGCCGGACGGGCCGGTCATCCTGGTGTCCAACCACGTCGGCCTGATCGACGGACCGTTGTTGATCGCGGTGCATCCGCAGCCGTCGTACGCGCTGGCCAAGGTGGAGCTCTTCTCCGGGCCGCTGGGCAAGGCGCTGGAGTTCGTCGGCCAGATCTCCATCGATCGGCGGCGCATCGACCTGTTGGGCGTCACCCGGGCCATCCACGTGCTGCGCACCGGCGGTGCGTTGACGATCTTCCCCGAGGGCAAGCGCACCGGCGGGGAGGTGGCGTTCGCCCAGCGCGGGGCCGCCTACCTGGCGATGGTGACCGGTGCGCCGGTGGTGCCGGTCGCGCTGTTCGGCACCCGGGGGGCGGGCCGGTCCAACGGCCACGTGCCGGGCTACAAGGCACCGGTGCACGTCTGCTACGGCCCGCCGGTCACCGTGCCCGCCGTACCCTGGCCGCGGACCAAGATCGCCGTGGCCGAGTGGACCGAGCGGATACGGACGATCCTGGCCGAGCACATCGCGACGTCGCAGCAGCTGACCGGCATGCAGTTGCCGGGGCCGCCGACGCCGCGGGTGCCGCGGGCGGGACACCGCCTTCCTCTTCGACGGCCGAACCGGTCGTCGGACCGACTTCCGAGCACGGGTGGACGATGACCGAACATGATCTTGAGCCGACCGGCTCTGAGGCCGCCGAGGCAGTGGCCGGACCGGTGCCGGTGGTGGCCGTCGTCGGCCGTCCCAACGTCGGCAAGTCCACCCTGGTCAACCGGCTGATCGGCCGCCGGGCCGCGGTCGTGCAGGACACCCCCGGCGTGACCCGGGACCGCGTCTCCTACGACGCGGTCTGGAACGGCCGGCAGTTCGTGGTCGTCGACACCGGCGGTTGGGCGCCCGACGCCCGCGGCATGGCCGCCCAGATCGCCGAACAGGCCGAACTGGCCATCGATGCGGCCGACGCGGTCGTCTTCGTCGTCGACACCCATGTCGGCGTCCTCGACCACGACGAGGCGGTCGTCCGGGTGCTGCGGCGCAGCAAGAAGCCGGTGCTGCTGGTGGCCAACAAGGTCGACGACCAGCGGGCCGAGGCCGAGGCCGCGGCGATGTGGAACCTCGGTCTGGGCGAGCCGCATCCGGTGTCGGCGCTGACCGGGCGAGGTAGCGGTGACCTGCTGGACGCGATCCTCGACGTGCTGCCGGCGGCGCCGGCGGAGGTGGTCGGTGAAGGCGGTCCACGCCGGGTGGCGATCGTCGGCCGGCCCAACGTCGGCAAGTCCAGCCTGCTGAACAAACTGGCCCGCCAGCAGCGTTCGGTGGTCGACGACGCCTCCGGCACCACCGTCGACCCGGTGGACGAACTGGTCGAGGTCGACGGCACGGTGTACCGGTTCATCGACACCGCCGGCATCCGCCGCAAGGTCAAGGAGGCCTCCGGCCACGAGTACTACGCCAGTCTGCGGACCCAGGGCGCGATCGAACGGGCCGAGGTGTGCGTCGTCGTCATCGATGCCAGTGAGCCGCTGACCGAGCAGGACCTGCGGATCCTCACCGGAGTGGAGGAGTCCGGCCGGGCGCTGCTGATCGCGTTCAACAAGTGGGATCTCACCGACGAGGAACGCCGCCGCTATCTGGACCGGGAGATGGACCGCGACCTGGTCCAGTTCGGCTGGGCCGGCAGTGTGAACCTGTCAGCGCTGACCGGCCGGCACCTGGACCGGCTCGGTCCCCAGATCGAGGCTGCACTGGCCGGCTGGGAGACCCGGGTGTCGACGGGCAAGCTGAACGCGTTCCTGGGCCGGCTGGTGGCCTCCCACCCGCACCCGGTGCGGGGCGGCAAGCAGCCGCGGATCCTGTTCGGCACCCAGGCCCAATCCGCGCCGCCCACCTTCATCCTCTTCACCAGCGGCCGCCTCGACGCCGGCTACATCCGGTTCATCGAGCGCCGGCTGCGGGAGGAGTTCGGCTTCCATGGCAGCCCGATCCACCTGCAGGTGCGGCCGCGGGAGAAGCGCAAGAAAACCTGACCGGCGCGTTCCCGTGGGAACGCCGGCCGGGCGCCGGGCGCCGGTGCGGTGAACATTACGCGGCTGTAGTACTGTTACCGGCCGGACACCATGAGGTCCACGGGCTGTGGCGCAGCTTGGTAGCGCACTTGACTGGGGGTCAAGGGGCCGCGGGTTCAAATCCCGCCAGCCCGACCAGGAGACTTGGAAGCATCGTCCCTGGCCACCGTGGGTTTTCAGCCCGCATCTCGGTCGCCTCTGATCACGCCTAGGCGTGGGGGCCGGGGACCAGGGTGAGGCGGTGGAGAGTTTCACCTGGATGCATCCGGTCGCGTCAACGTTCGCCCGAATCAGGACGTTGGTCACACGTAGCGGTGTGAGGCCGTTCTGGACGGTGGCATGGCGATCGCGGACACCAGCGCTGGCTGATCGGACAGCGCAGTCACAAGATCGTGCCAGAAGGGCCGGGCCGGCCAGAGAAGCGGCTGATGGACTGAGACTTTCGCCCACAGCAAGGCCGTGGCACGGGAAGATGAGCCAGTGTCCAGCGATGTCCCGCCTGCCTACGTCCCGAATGAATTACTGAGCCGTCTGGTTGGGCTCCGCCTCTTCTCGGTGCAGTTCGTCCTGGATTACGTTCAGTTGCGGTTCGACGGGGCTTCGGGCGACTTGCCCGTCCTCAACTGTGACGTGATGCCCCGCGTGGAGCGCGGCGGTGGCACGATCACAGCCGGCCAGATTGGCTACGCCGATGCTCTGCGGGGCCTGATTCCTGGTGTTGTGCGCCAGACGCGTGAAGAGACTGGGCACGGCTTGCGTGTCGAGTTCGATGGCGCAGCCATCGTGGTGCACCCCAACCCCGACGATCTCGTCGGCCCAGAGATCGCGCTACTTCACGGATTCGAGGACCGTCGATGGATGTGCTGGCGTCCAGGCGAAGCCTCCTTCGAAGACCTCGGGTGACGCACGTCGCGCGACCGCGAGGGGCGGTAAGCCTCTCCGCATGTTGCCCGTCTCGTTTGAGGATCCCTTGTGCGACACCGAGTCCACGCTCGACCGGGTGCCCGGTGACGTCGCCGTTGCTCAGCCCGGAGCCGGAGGCCGCCGGGCGTCCGACGACGGGTTGCCCTGCGAACGGCTATCGGGCCGATCCCTTGGACGCGAGGCCCGCGTCTCGCGCGGCCTTGGTCAGGCCATCGAATCCGCGGTCTACCCATCCTTCGGAGAGGGTCGAGGACCCCATGGCGGCTGGCTTGTCGATGAGATGGAATTTGAGATTGTCGATGTGGCTGAGGAGCCGGAGCCACGGCAGGGCCTCCAGGTCGACCGCAGGTAGCGGTCGTTCGCTGATGTAGGCCTCCAGGAAGGGGTTGGCGAACTCGGTCGACAACGCCCCGGCCAGGTCCTCAACTTGCCATCCGGGGCCGGCCAGGTCGAGGTCGTAGAAGTACACGGAGTCGCTTTCGTCGACGTGGACGTTGTCCAACGATGGGTCGCCATGTCTGATCCCCCAGTGCAGTCCTTGGCTCGCGAGTCGCTGAAGTTCGCTCTGTGCGGCGTTGGCGGTTCGCTGCACCAAGTCTTTCCGCTCGCTGCACCGATCCAGCGCGGCGATGACTTGCTCTGGTTCGTTACCGCTTCGCACGGTCTGCCGCGGGTAGTTACTCGTGAATGAGTCGGCCGCGATGTGGAGCCTGGCGAGGCTTGCTCCCACCGTTCGGTAGAGCGCGGCGCTCCAAGGTGGTTGCGGTTTGCGTCCGGGAACCCAATCCGTCAACGCGAAGAGTCGCTGTCCCTCTGGTGCGTCCAACGATCCCACGGAGTCGCCGCTGGTCAGCGCAACATCGGCAGCCACTCGGACGCCGGCGCTCGCGAGTTCGTGGGCCAGCTGTTGCTCCCATCGGACTTCGTCGGCGGTGAATCGGCCGAAGCCGTAGATCTTCAGGGCATAGCTCCGGTCGCCAGCGTCGATTCGGTAGACGTCATTGTTGAATGAGCGCACAAGGGTGGCGCCGGAGGGCTCGACCGGATAGTGATCGGCGACCAACTTCTTCGCAGTTGTCACGGTGGGCAGGGACCGAGCCCAGGGGGTCGCAGGCTGGGGGATTCGAGGGACACTCACCGCGTGCAATCTAGGTAGGCCCCGACCCGGATGCAACAGGTTTGCTGCCTGGCGGGCATAGCCGGCAGCCGGCGCTGACCGTGAGCCCGTTCGAGGAATCGGCTTGCGGGAAAAGCCGGCTGCCGAGCAATTGGTGCCGACCGCGGTGCGAGCGGTGGTTCAGTCGGGAACCTCGACGACGAGGTCACCGGCGCGCCAGTCCGGCAGCCGGTCGACCACGGCCCCGGTGGGATCGACCAGGGCGGCCAGGCCCGGGAACTCCTCGTCTTCGGTACTACCGGCCTGGGTCGCGACGGCGATCCAGCAGCCGGTCCGCCGCGCATGCCGTCTGAGGTCGGTCAATCCGCTTGACTGCCACCAGGCGAGTCCGGCCGCGAACCCGTCGTCGTCGGTCCGTCGACCGTACAAGCCCGGGTGCGGCGCTGAACAGCACCAGATCGGCGCCGGCCGCTGACGCCTCATCGAAGGGGAAGTCCACTCCCGCCTCGGCGCAGATCGCCAGGCCGACCCTACGCCCGGCGATTGCGACGCTGCCGCCGTCTGTGCCGGGTGTGAACCCGTCCTCATCGTCGCCGAGGTGCCGCTTGCGGTAGTGGCCGACCAGCCGACCGCCCGATGCCACCAGCTGGGTGATGTGGGCAGTGCGTCGGCGGCGGACCGTTCGGCGATACCGAAGGACGCCGCGACTCCGGTTGCTCCGGTCGCGGCGACGACAGCTGCGACGGCCGCGTCCCCGACGTCGATCAAGCGGTCGGGGCGAGTCTGCGGCTGCACCGACCCGGTCAGCGACATCTCGGGAAACACGACGACCTGACATCCCTGGGCGGCCGCCGAACCCAGCTTCGTGAGGTGGATGCCGAGGTTGCCGACGACATCGCCCTTCGGGCACGCCAGGGCCGAAAGCATCAATCGCATCCACTCAGCCTCGCATGCGACCCGGCACTATCCGCTGATCGATCCGCTTGCGGTTACAGGCCGGCCGCCCGGCGCGCCGCGATGACGACGGGATTGTCGGGCATGTCAGCCCAGACGATCTCGAAGTAGTTGCCCTCGGGATCGCACAGGTACGCCGAGCGACCCATGAAGTACTCCGCATCGACAGGCTCCTTTGTTACCCGTGCGCCGGCGCGCCGCATCCGCTCGGCGAGCCGGTCTACCTCCTCGGCGCTGTCGACTTGCAAGCCGATGGTGAAGCGGATTCCTCCGCTGCTCGGGTCGGGTGAGGTGTTCCCGTCACGGGCGAGACTGGCGAGCGGGAACAGCGCCAGCAAGATGCCACGCAGTTCGAACACCGCATACTCACCGTCGTCCATCACCTGCGGCCAGCCCAAGCGCCGGTAGAAGTCTCGAAGGACGGCGAAGTCACGGGCGCCGAACGTGATCAGGTTCGCGAGGGGAAGTTGGTCGGCCACGCATCCACTATCCATCCGCGTGCTGACAGGAGGCGGTTCACATCCTCACTCATGTCGCAGCTGGGTCGTCTGCGGTCGTGTGATCATGCGCTCAGGATCAGTTCCCGGTCAGGATGCCCGGACGGAGCCCCCGACGCCCGACCCGACCGGGGGACTCCAACTTGACCGTGGGTGAGTGCTACCGGGCGGTGTTAGGCGTCGCGAATGATCGCAATGATCTGCAGTGCGGCGGTCAGGAGTTGCGGGTCTCCTGCTGATCGGCATCGGGCCCGGGCTTGTTCCGGGGTGATCATCCGAACGCACAGTCGCCACCATGTGTCGGCACTGCAGCTGATCGTTGCGGTCGGTGTTGCTGGCCGGGCGGTTGGCGTCCAGCACTTGCCACGATCGACCCAGGTCCAGTCTGCCGTTCCGTCCTGGTCGTGTAGCACGATGTTGATGGTCCGGCCGGCGGCGCCGGCGGGCGCATGCTGCTGGAGTGTCCGGGGGATGGCGTGCATGAATGTGTCGAGGACAGCGCCGAGCATCGGTCCGTCGGTGGTCGCCGGGAGGTGGAGGGCCCGGCGCACCTGTTCTTGGTGTACCCAGTCCTCGGTGAAGTCGCGGGCGCAGTCCAGCCATACCGGCGCCGGTTCGGGGCCAGCCCAGCTGACCGGCTCGCCGATGGCAGCAAGGTCGGCAGCATCCCAGAAGGACCGGATGTGTTCTGAGGTCATGGTGAGCAGCTCGGTCAGCGTTCGACTGCTCAGGCGTTGCGCGGCAGCCACCCACTCAGCGTTGTGTCGATCCAGGAACTGAGGAAGGGACTCCCCACGGGCCGGTAGCTCGGATGGATGACTGTCCCGTGAACGCGAGAGTCGGCCGAGGTCATCGCCTACCAGGTGGGCCACCACGTCCCGGACGAGCCACGGCTGGGCCGCCGTCGGCGCCTGCCACTGGTCGGGTCCCAGCGTCGGTAGCAGCTCCAGCAACGAACCTCGCACCTGCCAAAACAGCGGGCGCGGATCGAATTGTCCTAACGGCTCAGCGGCGGGCAGCAGCACGCATCCGAGTATCCAACCTGCATTCCCGGTCAGGGAACCCTTGTGCGACACCGGTCCCAGGCTCATCTGGGTGCTCGGTGAGACTGCTCGTTGGTCTGCCCGGTGACGGACCGACACGGGCGGCCGCCAACGGTGGTCGTCCTCCGAAACGTCCTAGGGCGGCGCGCCGGACTTCATGCCTCGTCAACGGGTGACGTTTCGAAAGACTCTTGAAGATGGAGCAGTCGGTCTGAATAGGCTTAAGGGCGGAAGGCCCAAAAGCGCCCAGCACCAACGGCGGCTTGCCGTGACGGCAATCCCCGCCCGACCGGTCCGCGCTCGGGGGAACCGCGGGGTGCGACCGGGCGGGGGGAGCCCGTGAGTGCTGAATTCAAACGCCCGGGGGAAAGCGCCAGCACCCCGACCCCCACGGCAACAGCACGTTTCGCTGCCACCTCAAACCGACAATATCAGTTGGTCTGAGTCTGGGCGATTATCGTGCTGGCCGATATCTGATCCATACCTAATTCAGACCCTGGCGACCATGCGCCGCGGCGGGATCGGGGTCCCGCATCGAGGTTGTGGCGCCCATGGGCGCAGATCGTCGCGGCGTTCCTGCGGGTGATCTGGCGGTCGAGCAGTGTTCTTGGTGCGTGGTCCCGACCGGATGCTACCGCGGGGGACGGCACTGTCCGGTTGTGCTCGCCTACACCTACGAGGTGGTCGAGCTCGAGCCGGCGCGCCGGCTGGTCATGCGCACGACCGACGGGCCCTTCCCGATGGAGACCACCTACACCTGGGACCCGGTCGAGGCCGGGAAGACCCGGATGACGCTGCGCAATCGCGGCAACCCGTCCGGGTTCTCTCGACTGGCCGCGCCCATGCTCGAAACGCGCGATGCGGCGTGCCACCACCAAGGACCTGGCCCGGTTGAAGGCGATCCTCGAGGTGCATCCCGTAGCTAGCCAGACGCGGGATCACGCTCGACGGATTCCGACCCGACCGCTACGACATCGCCGGAGCGATCGTGTGCCTACTGATGGGCCCGGACGGCAGATTCATCACCGGAAGCGACTTCCTGATGGACGGCGGTGTGTCCGCCGGCTACTGGTACGGCGAACGTGCCCCCGACCAGGACCAGTAGCGTTCCGTGGAACGGCGTCAGCCGCACCTGATGCACATCCGATGCGGATAGTCGAGCGCAGCGGAGTGAAGGTTGCCTAGATACCGGAGCCCCGAATCCCGCCGTGCTGACTCTCTACCAGTCGTAACCCCGGCACAATCGGACCGAATTGCGCTAGGCCGAGCAATGGTCTCTCGACCCAGCAGAAGGAGGACGTGATGGCTACGAAGGTTCTGCTCGACCCGAGTTTCCGCCGGACCGAGACGATCTTCACCGACGAGGACCTGCGGCGGATCCACGCGGTCGCCGACGTGGTCTGGGGGAAGGACGAGCCCATCCCCGAGGACCGGTTGAGCGCGGTGGCGCAGGATGTCGAGATCATTGTCACCGGCGCCTGGCGTCACGGCCACCCGTCCCGCTTCCCGAAGCTGCGGGCCATCCTCGAGGTCGGCGGCCACCTGCCGGCCGCCACCGACCTGGACTACGCCTACTGCTTCTCCCACGGCGTCCGGGTGCTCGGCTGTGCGCCGGCCTTCGGGCCCGCCGTCGCCGAGCTCGGTCTGGGCCTGGCCCTGGCCTGCTCCCGCCAGATCGCCTGGACCGACCGCGCGTTCCGCACCGGCGAGCCGAACTGGAGTCACACCGCGTTCGAGACCGAGATCGGCGACACCTTCACCCTGTACGGCAAGCAGGTCGGCATGATCGGCTTCGGCGGGCTCGCCCACGCACTGCGGCCGCTGCTCGCGCCGTTCGGCTGCCCGATCCAGGTGTACGACCCGTGGCTGACCGACACCTTCCTGCGCCGCCAGGGCGTCGAACCGGTCGGTCTGGACACCCTGCTGGCGACCGCCCGGGTCACCTTCGTGCTGGCCACGCCGACCTCGGCCAACCGGGCCCTGCTCACCGGGGAGAAGCTGGACCGGATTCCCCGGGACGCCGTCCTGGTGCTGTTGAGCCGCGCCCACGTCGTCGACTTCGACGCCCTGACCGAGCGGCTGCTCGCGGGCCGGTTCCGGGCGGCGATCGACGTGTTCCCCGAGGAGCCGATCGCTGCCGACCACCCGATCCGTCGCGCGCCGCACGCGGTGCTGTCGTCTCATCGCGCCGGCGCGAACAGCGAGGCCCTGCACAGCGTCGGTCGGTTGGTCGCCGACGACCTGGAGGCGCTGTGCACGGGGCGCACCCCGCAGGTGATGCAGGTCGCGCAGCCCGAGTTCGTCCGGCTGCGGGGCTGACCGGCTGCCGACTATGGGGGAGTGCATCGTGACCGGCACGGGGGTCACCCGGGCGAGTCGACGAGCCGCGGAGGGCGGGCGGTCAGCCACAGCCGTGCCCGAGGGCAGGCGCTGCACGGATCCCGACCGACGCTGGACCCCTACGTCGGCCACAGTCACGGCCACAGTCACGGCTGCGTCAACTTCTGGACCGAGGATGCCCGGCAGCTGTGGTTGCTGACCGCGACCAGGACCCTCTGGCTCCATGTCTACGGCCGCTGGAGCTGACGCCGGCTGGTGCGCTGGTCCTCGCGGGGTGCTCGGGAAGCCCTGCCGTCTGCGGGACCGCGGGTCACTGGGCGGTGGTGGTGATTCGGTAGTCACCGATCCGCTGGGCGCTGGCCAGTGCGGAGGCGATCGGCTCGGTGCCGAAGAACATCGGGCCCAGCTGGGTGGCGAAGTCGGTGACCGCCTCACCCATGCCCAGCGTGACCGGGTACAGCACCGTCTTGCCCTTGGCCGCTGCCAGGAAGGCGCTGACGTCGACGTTCTTCTTCTTCCAGTAGTTTCCGAACAGCGGATCGAGCTTCTTGATCGCGGGCCAGATGTAGCCACCGGATCCCATGATCGTCTGGGATCGTTCGCCGCCGAGCCATTTGGCCAGTTCCCAGGCCTCGTCGGGGTGCGGGGTCTGGGTGTTGATCACGTCGGTCAACCCGTTGAACACGCTGTAGTTGCCCTGCGGCCCGGCGGGCAGCCGGATGGTGCCGATCTCGAAGCCGGTACCGAGCTGGCTCAGCGAGCTGGTGTTCCAGTCACCCGCCATGTACAGCGAGAGCTGACCCTGCGCGAACAGCACCTGGGCATTCGAGCCGTCGCCGTTCGGCCCCATCTCCTGCGGCGGTACCAGCACATGCTCCTCGGCCAGGGTCTTGAGCAGGAACTCGAAGGTCTTCTGGTTCTGCGGCGAGTTCAGGACGACGTGGTCGGCGTAGGGCCGCGGGATGATGTTGCCGCCGTTGTCCGGCAACCAACTCCCGTAGCCGCTCTGCGGATCGTTGGCCACCCCGAAGGCGTAGGTCTTGATGTCGCCCGGATTGAATCCCGGCTCGCTGGCCTTCTTGCCGCTGCCGTCGACGGTGAGCTGCCGCAGGAAGCGCAGGAACGAGCCGCCGTCGTTCGGACTCCAGGTCAGCTCCCGCGGCGGCTGGACACCGAGCTTCTTGAACTGGCTGCGGTTGTAGTAGAAGGTGATGGTGTCCCAGTCCTTGGGCAGCCCGTAGAGCCGGCCACGGCGCTGATGCAGCTCGACCAGGGACTGGTAGTAGATCGACAGGTCGATGTTGTCGGCCTTGACCCGGTCGGTCACGTCGGTGGCCAACCCCTGGGCGATCCAGTTGGCCAGGAACGGTGTGTTCACCCAGAACAGGTCCGGCGCATTGCCGGAGATGTAGGCCGAGGTGATCTTGGGTTCGAAGCTGGAGTACGGGATCTGCTGGATCGTCACCGAGATGTGCGGGTGGGCGGCGGTGAACTCGTCCACCGACTTCTGGTAGCCGACCTGCTGATAGCCGTCCCACAGGGCGTAGGTGAGATGCACCTTGGAGGTGTCGGGATTGCCGGAGAAGCCCCAGCGGGCCGCCGCATCGGAACACCCGGCCAGGGCGGTGACACCGGCAGCCGCGCCGACCGCCTGGAGCAGTTGACGGCGGTTCATCCAACGGCCGGGCCCGCTCATCGGTTCACTCCGGTGAGCGAGATGGAATTGACGATCTGCTTCTGGAAGATGACGAACAAGATCACCAGCGGGATCAGTGCCACCATCGATCCGGCCAGGATGAGGTTCCACAGCGTGCCGAAACTCGACTTGAAGTTGGCCAGCCCGACCGTCATCACCTGCAGGTTGGTGGAGTTGGTGGCGATCAGCGGCCACAGGAAGTTGTTCCAGCTGAAGACGAACGCGATGATCGTCGCGGTGGTGATGATCGGCCGGGCCAGCGGCACCAACACCGTCCACAGGATCCGCCACTCGGGCACACCGTCGATCCGGGCGGCCTCGATGATGTCCTGGGGGATGGTCAGGAAGAACTGACGCATCAGGAAGACGGCGTACGGGGTGCCGAGCGCATACGGCAGGAACAGCGCCCAGTAGGTGTTGAGCAGGTGGGCGAAGTCCAACATCACGTACAGCGGGATCATGGTGACGACGTTCGGGACCATCAGCATGGACAGGTACACCCAGAACAGCGCCTCCCGGCCAGGGAACCGCAACCGGGCGAAGGCGTACGCGCCCATCATCGAGAACGTCACCTGGCCGGCGGTGAGGATCACCGTGATGAGCAGAGTGTTCGCCAGATAGGTGGCGAAGTGGTACTGGCCGAACAGGGCACTGTAGTTGTCCGGGGAGAACGACTTCGCCGGCGTCCACGGGGTCTGGGCGAGAATGTCACCGAGCGGCTTGAACGAGGCGTTCAGCGCGAACAGGTACGGCACGATGAAGATGGCGACGATCAGCAGCAGCACGAGATAGAAGATGATCAGGCGCGGCACCCGCCAGGCGTCATGCCGGCCCGGCCGGCCGGTTGCGGTGCGGGCCGGCGACGCCGCGGTCGGGACACTCGTGGAGGTCGTGGCGGTCATCTCAGGTCATCTCGTAGGTGGTGCGCCTGGAGAAGTAGGCGAACTGGGCGATCGTGACCACCAGGATCACCGCGAACAGCACCACTGACATCGCGGCCGCGTCGCCGATCCGGAACCCGACGAAGGCAGTCTTGTAGATCAGCGAATTCATCACCTCGGTGGAGTTCCCGGGGCCGCCACCGGTCAGGACGTAGACGGTGTCGAAGACCTGGAAGGAGCCGATGAATCCGGTGACCAGGACGAACAGCATCGTCGGTCGCAGCAGCGGCAGCGTGAGGCTGAAGAACTGTTGGGCCTTGCTGGCTCCGTCGATCGCCGAGGCCTCGTAGAGCGCGGCGGGAATCCCCTGCAATCCGGCCAGGAAGAACAGCATGTTGTAGCCGACGTACTGCCAGATGTTGGCGAACGCGACCACCGGCATCGCCAACACCTCCGACGACAGCCAGGCCGGGCCGGTGATGCCGACCTGGGCCAGCACGGTGTTGATCGCACCGGTGGACGGGTCGAAGAACCAGTTCCAGACCACCGCCATCGCCACCGGCGTGGCCAGATATGGCAGTACAGCGATCACCCGCACGAATCCGGTGCCGTGCAGTCTGCGGTTCAACAGCACGGCAAGACCGAGCGCGAGGACGGTCTGGATCGGGATGTTGAGCAGGACGTAGTAGCTGGTCACCAGCAGTGAGTGGCCGACTCCGCCGTACTGGAAGATGCCGGAGTAGTTGGACAGTCCGGCGAAGGACGGCGCGGTGAGCAGGTTCCAGCGGAAGAAGCTGAGGATGACGACCATCACGACCGGGACGGCGAGGAAGACCAGCACGCCGATCAGGCTGGGCAGCAGGTAGCTGAGCGCCGACAGCGATTCCCCGCGCGAGTGCCGCTGCCGGGTTTCCGCCCGGGGCGTCTTCGTGCTGGTGAGGCCCGCCGTCGACGTCGTCATCAGCGGCGAACCGCCTGGCGTCGGGGCAGATCCGAGGAACCCGCTCCCATGTTTTCCAGCCTGCGCAGCGATAACCCGCGTGTCAAGGACTGCGGTGAAATCGTTGCCGACGGCTCTGTCCCGCCGCACGGATTCTGTGAAAAGTCCCAGACTTCGCCGTCGGGGACAGGCGGCCGTCAGCGCCGATCCGGTCGTGCTCGGCCAGGGATCAGGGCCGACCTCCGACCGACGATGATCGCTGGTGGGTACGGGGGGAGCCCATCACTCAGCACGCGCCGGGCCGCGCAACCAGCGACTCCAGCCGCCGGCCGTGCGCGCCGCGGCAGGAGGTGCGACCGCAGCCCGGACAGCGGGAGAAGTCGCGGTCGCCGTTCCGCCCCTGGGACATCGACGGCGCCGCACGCGCGGGACTCGCAACGGCCTGGATCGACCGGACCGGTGGCCCCTACCCGGCGTACTTCAGGGCCCCGGACCTCACGCCACGTTCCCTGGTCGAGCTTGCCGACCAGTTGCGCTGAGCCACTCCGCCATCGTGTGCTGCGGCCACACCATCGACCCGTCGACAGGTTCCTCATTGCTCAAGGACCGGCCGGCTGACCTGAACCCTGCGTCACCACGAACCGGAACACGGACACGGGACGTCGGCTCAGAGCATGGAGCCCAGGTCGGACCCCACGGTGGGATAGGCGGCTGTCGCCGACTTCAGCTGACGGGTGGTGAGGCCGACCTTGACGGCCAGGCCGAGAGTGTTGATCAGCTCGCCGTACTCGGGTCCGACCAGGTGGGCTCCGACGATCTGGTCGGTCGACTGGTCGATGAGGATCTTCGCCGCCGCGGTGGCTGCCCCGATCCGGTAACTGGAGTAACAGCCACTGGTGTCGGAGTAACGGACCGCCAGCTCGATGCCCTGCTTGCGGGCTTCGGACCTCAGCATGCCGACGCGGGCGAGTTCAGGGATGGTGAACACCGCCGTGGGCACACCGGCGTGTCAGGGCTCGTGGAGGCACCCTCGATCATGTTGGAGGCGGCGACCTTGGCCTCCGACACCGCGACCGGCGTGAGCGGCATGCCTCGGGTGTCGGCTGAGTCTCCGGCGGCCCAGTTCTGCATCGACCACCCAACGATCCCACCTGCAACTCGCACCGAGGGTCACGCATGCAGCCCGAAGGTGGCGAACGCCCAGAGTGCACTGGTCAACCAGGCGAGCACGACCGTGGTCAGCAACAGCCCTCCGGCGATCGGCACCGCCCATGACGGAGCGCGGCGGACGCGCACCACCAGCACCTTGGCGGCGAAGGCGCCGTAGAACAGGCACCCGGCCACCGAATGCACCAGGGTCCGCGCAGTGAATGGCGAAGGAGCGAAGCCGAACCCGTACAGGCAGTACGCGGCCACCGGCAAGGACAGCACGAATGCGGTGTACCCGCTGCCACGGTGCACGATCCCGAGCCAGGCCGGCACCGCGCGGACTCCGGGGAGCCGGCCGAAGAGCCCCAACGCGGTCACCAGCTGGACCAGGGCGAAGGCGACGACCAGCGAGGCGAGCCACGATTTGAACGCCGCCGCGCTGGAGAACCCGAAGGTGGGTAGTTCCCCGTAGCCGGGCACGTGCATCCGCCCGTACACGCCGAGGGTGACCGACACCCCGGCTGCGAGCAGCAGCGCGCCGATCAGTGCGCCGCGGCCATGCGCGGCCGTGACCTCCGCCATCACCATCTCCTGCGCCGTGGCCAGCCTGCGAGATCGGAGTTCGTCCGGCTTGGCCGAGACCTTGCCCCCCACCAGTGTGCGCCCGGGACGAGAGCCTGTTCGGGCAGCGGCGATTCTGGGGCCGGCGAGCGTGGGTGATACGCGTGCCGGAGCTATCCGACGCCGATCGAACAACTGGTGGTACGACACCACGTGTGGAGCATCCCAGCCCCCGGACGACCGGACGCCAGTGCCGAGTCTGGACCGCCTGACGGCGTGATGCCACCGGTACAGAAACTGTCCTGGTGACCCTGCCCGCCGCGGTGGATCGTGGGAGGACAGCGCTGATTGTCATGGACGAGGAGGGTGTGATGATCGATGGTGTCGTCATCGGGGCGGGCCCGGCCGGCCTGCTGGCCAGTGCCGCGCTGACCGCGCGCGGTGTTGATCACGTTGTCCTGGAGCGGGCCCGACCAGGCGCCAGTTGGCGGGCCCAGCGCTGGGACGGATTCCGGCTCAACACGCCGGGGTGGGCGAGTGCGGTGTTCGACGAGGTGGAGGGTGAGAAGTACTTCACTGCGGCCGAACTCCTGACGCGGCTGGACGTGCTGGCGGCGGCCGCCGACGTCCGTGAGGGCGTCGAGGTGCGTGGTCTCAGCTCGGAGGCCGACGGGTTCGCCCTGGACACGTCGACAGGTCTGCTGCGGTGCAGGACCGTGGTGGTGGCAACCGGCGATGAGAACGTGGCCCGGCTGCCTGCCATGGCCGGCCAGGTTCGCGATCGGGTCAGGAGCATGCACGCGGCCGAGTACCGAAGCCCGACCGGATTGCCGCCGGGACGGGTCTTGGTCGTCGGCAGTGGGCAGTCCGGCTGTCAGATCACCGGCGAGCTGCTCGCCGCCGGCCGCGAGGTCGTGCTGGCCACCAGCCCGGTCGGCCGCGTTCCCACCGGGTACCGCGGGCAGGACGCGTACGCCCTGCTGGTCAAGGCAGGTTTCTTCGACCAGTCCGCCGACCTGATGCCCGATCCGAGGATGCTGCGTGCCCCGCAGCCGATCCTCGCTCCCGGCGCCCAGCCACTGAGCCTGCAACGGCTGGCGCGGGCCGGCGCCCGGCTCACCGGGCGGGTCACCGCGGTCGACCAGGGGGTCGTCCGCTTCGACGGCAGTGCCGCGGCCAACGTCCATGCCGGGGACGCGTTCGCGGCGCAGGCCGCGGCCATGCTCGACGCGATCATCACCCGGTTCGGCATCGACGCACCGCCGCCGGCGGCCGACGAAGACGACGGACCGGTGAGGCTCGCCCCACCGGAGCCACTGGCCCTCGATGAACTGGCCGCGATCGTCTGGGCCACCGGTTTCACCGGGGACTTCGGTTGGTTGCACCCGGAACTGCTCGGCGCCGACGGGAGTCCCCGTCACACGGGCACGCAGGGAGCGGCGCCCGGCCTGGCCTACGTCGGACTGCGCTGGCTGACCCGGCGTAGTTCAGCGATGCTGCTCGGCATGCCCGCCGATGCGGCATCGGCCGCCGACCGCGTACAGGCGGCCCTCATCGGCGCGAGGTCCGTTGTGCCGACGAATCGGTGAACGGCGAGATCGATGACCCGAACGGCGCCGCCGTGGCGGGCGTTGCCCGCAGCAACGGCACGGATCTGCACCACATATCTGCACCGCATCGAGCAGGGCCGTGGACAGCCGGTGGTCTGCGTGCACGGCGGTCTCGGCGACTGTCGCAGTGGCCGGCGACCGTCACACCGTGCTCGCCCCATTCGATCCTCGCGGCCCGGAGGTCCAGGTCGGCGATATCGGCGACACGCCCGGTTGCGGCGGATCGCCACCCACCCCTAGGCAACGTCGAGGAACCACTCGGTTCCCAGCAGCCGGCGAGCCAGCCGGCGGGGGAGGGCGAGGAGGATGGCCAGCGTGCGTATGCCGCCGCCGGTCTGGGTCGCGTGGGCCGCCAGCGCGGCGCGCTTGGCCGGGACGTGGTCGCGGACGTCGATCCTCAGCGATACCGCGGCACGCGCGGTGTAGATCTCGTCGCCGGGGATGGTGAGGCCGGGCAGCAGCGGCGCGAACGGTCTGACGACGCGCACCAGGCGCAGCAGCCAGGTGCGGTCGAGGGTGGCTTCCAGGAGCCGGGGTCGCCGTGCGGCGAGCGTCTGGGCTTGCCGTGCGACTCGATGCACGTGCACATGATCGGGATGTCCGTAGCCGCCGTTGGCGTCGTATCCGGTGATGATGTCGGCGTCCTCCTGGTCGAGGATGGCCGCGACCGTTCTGGCGAGCTCCTCGACCGGTGCGTCGACCAGCCGGCGTGGCGTACAGGTCGGGGCGCCGGCCATGCCGGAGTCGGCGTAGCCCAGCCACGCGACCCGGGCGGCGCCGAGTGCCTCTGCGGCGCGGACGGCTTCGCGGCGACGGAGCCGGCCCAGCGACTGCAGAGGGTACGCCGACCCGGCGAGTCCGGCTTCGCCGTCGGTGGCGTACACCAACACCACCCGGTCGCCGCCCGCGGCCCGCTGCGCCAGCCAGCCGCCGACCAGCAGCGCCTCGTCGTCGGGATGGGCGTGCAGCGAAACGATCGTCGCCACGGCGGCCCTCACGCCTGCACGGCCAGCGACGAACGCGCCGGCGCGGCGTCCAGAGGTCGGCCGGTGGCCCGGTCCGCAGCCACCTGGTACAGCGCCTCGGTCCGGCCGAGAGCATCGCTCCAGTCGAAGCGTGGGGCGACCCGCTGGTTGTGCGTCGTCATCCGGTCACGAAGTGCGTCGTCGCGCACCAGGTCGGCGATCGCGAACATCATCGCGCGGTCGTCTTCGACCAGGACGCCGTCGAGACCGTCGCGGATGAAGTCGACCACGCCGCTGCGCCGGTCGGCCACCACCGGGAGTCCGGCACAGCGTGCCTCCAGGGCGGCGATCCCGAACGACTCCTTCGGCGCCGGTGCGACGTACAGCGAGGCCGATCGCAGCTCGCCCAGCACCTGATCACGGGCGATCCGTCCGGTGAAGCGCACGTACGGGGCGAGCCCGCCGCGCTGCACGTGGCGTTCCATTCGCCGCCGAAGCGGGCCGTCGCCCACGATCACCAGGCGGAGGTCCCGGTCCGGCAGCAGGCTGCGGATCTGCCCGAACATCCGCAACAGTTGCATCGGACGCTTGCGCCGCGACAGCCGCATCACACTCACCACGGTGACCGGATCGTCGGCGACGATCGCGGACCGGGCGGCCCCTGCCACTGCCCCCGCGGCCGAGCGCGGCCGCCAGGCGGCGACATCGATCGCGTTCGGCAGCACGGCCACCTCCGTTCCCCCCAGCGAGCGGCGGAACACCTCGGCCGCCGCGCCGCTCACCGCCGACCAGGCAACGGGCCAGCGGCGCAGACCGGTCAATGCCGCCACCCGCAGGATCCCGCCGGCGCCGGTCCACATCGAGTGGACCGTGATCAGGGTCGGTATGCCCGCCGACATGGCCGCACGGGCGACCGCGATCCCGTACGGGGACACCATCGAAAGGTGGACGTGGACGACGTCGTACTCCTCGACCATCCGGCGGGCCCGGGCAGCCGGCATCCGGCGCACCCAGGGTGGATCTGCCTCGTCCCCGTCGACGGGGGTGAGCACGTCGGCCTCCAGGCCGAGGGCACGCTGATGACGGACGAGGTCGTCCACGTGGGTCTCGATGCCGCCCAGCCCAGGGAGGAACACGTCACTGACATGGGCGATGCGACGTGGATGGCCGAGCCGGCGGGCCGGTCGCGGCACGCGTCGGTTGGTCAGGCGCTGCGCCAGGAACCACACACCCAGGGCGCTGCCCCCGACCGGGATCTCCACGGCGAAGATGAACGCCCGGTAGAGGATCGCCGCGGCGGTGACTCCGGCCGGGTCGCCGCCGAAGGCCAACAGCACGCTGACCAGCCCGAGATCCGCCGCGCCGACACCTCCCGGCGTGATCGGCAGAACGGTCAGCAGACGCTCGACGGCGAAACCCGCCAGAGCCTCTGCCCAGGTGTTCCCACCGCCGGTCAGATGAAGACACAGCGCCAGCAGCATCCACTGAAGCACCACGTAGCCGCTGATGCCGACCGACATCCGAAGCCATCCGGTGGCCACCAGGCGCGCGCACTGCCGCCGGATCTCCAGCAACGTCTCGGCCAGTTCCAGCCGGGGGGACCGACCGAGCAGCAGCAGGAAGGGTCGCAGCATCCGCTCGATGACGTGCCCTGCCGCCACGGCGCCGCGCGGGCTGATCAACAGCGTGGCCGCGACGACGGCGAGCCCGACGAACGCCGTTCCGGCGATCAGCGAGGCGGTGCGCAGGGACGGCGTGACGGCCTCGCCGGCGCGGATCAGAACGACCGCCGCCACGACGGGCAGCAGCAACTTGGAGCCGACGTCCCACAGGTTGGTGAGGAAGGTGAAGCCGCTGAAGGAGCGCGCGTCGATGCCCCAGGTCCGCATCATCCGGCGGTTGAGTTCGATGCCGGCGGCCCCGCCGAGCGGTACGACATTGGAGACGGCGCTGCCGGTGAGGTTGAGCGTCAGAGCGCGTCGATGTGTGAGCCGGGGCGCTGCCGCCGTGAGCACGAAGGAGTGGACGTAGAGGCCGAGCAGCCACAGGGCGACGAGTCCGATCGCCGCCGGCCAGTGCACCGACCTCAGTACCGGTATGACGCCGCGCCAGGACAGGTCGACGACGCGAGGGAGACCGAAAACCAGCAGCGCGAGCGCGGCAGCCCATGAGGCGACGAAGCGCACCCGGGCCCACGTGTGTGATCGCCGCCCCTGCTGGGCCTGGCCGGGGGCAGGGGCGCAGCGCATGCTCGCATCGTAGGCGGAAGCCGATGAGATCACGGTGAACCGGCTGAGAGTCCGGTGAGGACCGGGCGTATCCGGGTGGTCGATCACGGAACGGCCGCCTCAGCCGGCGGTCCCAGCTTGATCAGATACCCGATGCCGGCTGGGAACGACGAGTGGCTCGAGGCGCTGATCTCCGCCGACTTCGGCATCTGGTCCCCGTCTCTGGATGCGTCCTGGGACCTCCATGCTTGGTAGCAGCCGCCGACGTGCCCAGAGGCGAACGACCCGTCCGATGGTCCCGAACATCGCGTAGCCGTCCTGTTTCGCGATACGGGTTGGGGGTATATGGTCGGTCCATGAGGGAGTTCGGCGACGACCGTCGCAGCGACGCCGCGGACGCGGGCCCGACCGACGGGTCGGTCCCGGGCTGCGGCACCGGACCGGCGGGCCGGGCCCGGTTCGTACTCGCCGAGTTGGCCGACCTGTGGCGAGAGTTCCGCCACCGGACGGCGCACCGATCAGACGGGAACGAGGAGCACAAGTGATCGACGTACTGGCGACGATCGGCAAGAGCCTGTTGGACGGACTGGGCATGTTCTGGGCCACGCTTTGGGCACTGGTGCTCGGATTCACCCTGTCCGGTGCCGTGCAGGCCTTCGTGTCGCGGGCCCGGATGCAGCAGGCGCTGGGTGACGATCGACCGGCCACCATCGCCAGGGCCGGCTTCTTCGGTGCGGTGTCGTCATCGTGTTCGTACGCGGCATCGGCGCTGGCCAAGACGCTGTTCGCCCGCGGAGCCAATTTCACTGCCGCCCAGGCCTTCATGTTCGCCTCCACCAACCTCGTGCTCGAGCTCGGCATCGTGCTCTGGCTGCTGCTCGGCTGGCAGTTCGCCCTGGCCGAATTCGTCGGCGGCGCGATCATGATCGTGCTGCTGAGCCTGGCCCTGCCGCGGGTGATCAGGCCGGCGGAACTGGAGCAGGCGCGCCGACGGCTCGGCGGCGGTGATCAGGGCCACGGTGACCACGACCACAGCGGCCATGATCAGGCTGATGCCGGGGGTGACGACGACGCCGGCAGCCGGATCCGCACGAAGGCCGGCTGGGCCGACGCGGCGGCGTACACCATCAGCGACCTGACCATGCTGCGCAAGGAGCTCTTCATCGGCTTCCTGGTGGCCGGCTTCCTCGACGTCGCGGTCCCGGTCTCGGTCTGGCAGTCGCTGTTCATCACCGGCCACGGTTTCTGGTCCAGCCTGGAGAATGTCCTGCTGGGACCGTTCCTGGCCGTGATCAGCTTCGTCTGCTCGGTCGGCAACGTGCCATTGGCGGCCGCCCTGTGGACCGGTGGCATCAGCTTCGGCGGTGTGGTCGCCTTCGTCTTCGCCGACCTGATCGCCCTGCCGTTGCTGCTGATCTACCGCAAGTACTACGGCACCAGGATCACCGCGAAGCTGCTGGCCGTCTTCTGGATCACCATGAGCTTCTCCGGACTTGTCGTCGAGTATCTCTTCACGGCGCTCGACATCGTCCCTGCCGCCGCAACCGGCGAGCACGGCAGTGTCGGCCGCGACTCGTTCGGCTGGAACTACACCACCGTGCTCAACATCATCGCGTTGGCCGGGTTCGCCGTCATCTACTGGCTCTACCGCAACCGGGAGCGCATCGGCGGTGGCACCGGGTATGCCAAGGATCCGGTCTGTGGCATGCAGGTGCAGCAGCAGCATGCGCCCGCCTCCGCCGAGCACCGGGGGCAGACCTACTACTTCTGCTCCGACCACTGCCGTGAGCGGTTCGCCACCGACCCGGATCGATACGCCACCTCGGCCCAGGATGAGCAGGACGACGGCCCCCACCACGACGACGGACCCCACCACCACGACGGCGGGCAGCCGTCCGAGGCGGCCGCGGTCGACCCGGTCTGCGGGATGACCGTCGATCCCGACCACGCGGCTGCCAGCCTCGACCACGAGGGCCATCGCTACGACTTCTGCAGCCCCGGCTGCCGTGACACGTTCAGCGCCGACCCGCAACGCTATGGTGTGGGCGCCCGGCCCGGCGCCGATCGGAACCCGTGATCCGATCCCCGCACCGGCACGGATCTGTCGCCGACCAGGTTCTCGCCGGCCGGTCCGGTGCGATCGTCGTTGCCGGCCCACCGGCGACCGACCGCCCGGATGACCGCCTGTCGGTGATCAGCGACATCAGGTGATGGCGGGTCCTGATCATGATCCGCCCGGGCCGCAAGACCGGCGTGACGTCGTGGTCGTGGCGTCCCGCGGTCGGGTGACCGTGCGCATCCGCATCGCCGACTTCGCCGGCCGCACGGTGTATCACTGCCACATCCTTGATCATGAGGACCAGGGAATGATGGGCCTGGTCCGCGCCGTGGACCAGCCCGGCTCCCGCGGTTCCCCGGGGGGCGCAGAGTCACCGGTGGCGCTCCCCGGATCCCTTACTGCTCCGCGATCCCGGCCCGTCGAGGGATCGGGAAAGTGGGTCTTGCGGAGAAGCATCGATCAGGAATTAAATGTGACCCAGTCGGTTTCACCACACACTTCGGGGGGCAAATCATGAAGGCAACCGCGCGATCAACACTCGTGGTCGTCGGCGCACTCGTCGCGGCAGCGGCCGGTACCGTGCCGGCGGCGGCGGCGCCGTCCTACGACCAGAATCCGGCCGGCAACGGCCAGAGCGTCCAGCCGTTCAGCTGCGACGGGCTCGGCGACCTGATGATCAGGACGAACAACAGCCACAGCAGCGACTCCGGTGGCTGGAGCTCGGCCAAGATCGTTTCGGGCGCCGGCGGCACGCTGATCCCGGTGTCGTTCACGTTCTCGGCCTATGACGTCACCACGGGCACCGATCTGTTCTCGTTCACGCAGGTGAAGGGCGGCGGCAACGCCAACCAGCAGCAGATGACCTACCACTGCTACCAGACCATGACCGGAACCCTGGCCGATCTGATGGAGCCGGGTGACGAGGTTCCGCCGGGCGCCGACCCCACCGACATGGTGACCGCGACCTTCTCGGCCGAAGCCGTCCACGTCGGCTGACCCGCTGCCGCAGCCGGGCGACCGGACACCTTCACCAGGTGGAGTGTCCGGTCGCCCGATCGGCCTCAGCAGGGTGCCGACCATCGCGACGATCGTCGGGCCGGGTGTTCATGAGTTGATCATTTCGGCGCGCCGCCGGTGGTGGGTCTCGTCCCGGCGAAGGGGTTGGTGGCGGCCTTGGACACTGTCGAAAACGAGGACGAAGGTCAGTCCCGCGGTGTAGCCGGACAGGCCGAAGACCCGCCGGCCGAGCAGCGGGACGACGGTGCGTTCCTGCCCGAGCATGCCGCCGACCAGCGCGTTGACCGCGACCAGGAGAACGAACTGCGGAAGGTTCTGCCGCAGCCCCGACCGGACGGCCGGGATCGTCCCGGCCGTCCGGTCGGCAGCGCTGTGAGCGGCAGACTCACCGCTCATCGAGGGCCGACAGCACAGCCTCGATGTCTGGGGCGGTGGAGGACCGGTTCCACGGCATCTTGGCCAGCGCCATGCCCATCGCACAGGTGTCGGTGACGGCGGCCACGGTGAGGCCGACCCCGATCGCCGCGCCGAGCCACTTCAGCCTCGGCCGGACCGTGCTGGCGGCGATGCTGCCGGCGACGATGGATCCGGCCACGAGCCGGACCTGCCGCTCCAACTCCCAGGTCTGGCGACCCCGGTTGACCGGGCCGCCGGCCTGCTGCCAGCCGACCATGCCGCCGTCGAGGACCCGCACGCCGGGCAGTCCGGCCTGGGCCAGCGCGTGCTCGGCCTGGCCGGCCCGGGCGCCGGACCGGCACACCAGCACGACCTCGGGATCGATCCGGTGGATCAGCTCCTGGCGGTGTTCACGCAACAGGTCGAGAGGGACGTTGTAGGCGCCGGGGATGTGGGTCGATTCGAACTCCGCCGGCGTGCGGACGTCGAGGATCCGCGGCGGGTCGCTGTCCAGGCGGGCGCGCAGGGTGCCGGGATCGATGGTGCGGGTCTGGCTGGAGGTCGTGGTCAACAGATTTCCTTCCGTGGGGTGAGGCGGTCGGCGCCGGTCCTGCCGGGCGGGTCTGGCTCGGCCCTGGCCCGGCGGGACCGGCGGTGTATCGGCGTTCAGCGGCCGAAGAGCCGGGAGAACAGGCCGCCGCCGGACGACGGCTCGTCGTCGTGGCCCTGGCAGCGCTGCGATCGCGGTACACCGGCGAGGACCTGGTCGACGTGCTGGCCGCAGCCGGCCCAGGTCGTCTTGCCGCACTTCTTGCAGGCGACGGCTCGACACATGGGATTCTCCTTTGTTCTGGCTCGTCGGGACGAGCGGTATTGAGTATTGAGAGACGTTGGGCTCCGACGGCACGATTGCGGGCGGTCAGCGCCGGATCGGACCAGTCGGATCGGACGAGTCGGATCAGACCAGTCGGATCAGACCAGTTGGATCAGACCAGGGCGGGCAGTGCTTGCCAGGCCGTGTAACCGGCCACCACGACGAGCAGCGCGGTGAAGGCGAGCTGCAGCTTGCTGGTGTCGGCCCGGGCGGCCAGTCTGGCACCGGTGAAACCGCCGACGACGGCAGCCGCCGTCAGCACGATCACCAGCGTCCAGTCCGGGTGTGCGCCGGTGCCGGCCTTGACCGCCAGCGCCGACGCCGAGGTGATGGTGATCACGGCCAGCGACGTTCCCGCGGCGTAGCGCATCGGCAGGCCCAGCGCCAGCACCAGCGCCGGGACCACCAGGAAGCCGCCGCCGACACCGAGGAACCCGGTCAGCAGCCCGACCACGGTCGCCGTGACGAGCACCTTCAGCGCCCGGTCGGTCTCGAGGTGGAAGCGCGGCCGGAAGGTGACGATCGGCCGGTCCAGATCCGCCGGCCGTTCCGGCTCCGGCTCACCGCCGTCGCGGCGGCGGCGGTGGGCCCGAACCCTCCGGGAGATCATGATCACCGCGACCACCAGCAGCAGCACGGCGAACGCCGCCAGCAGCACCGGTTGCGGAACCGCAGCAGAGAGCACCGCGCCGGCGGCGGCGCCGCCGATGGCCACCACACCGAAGGTGACACCACGGCCGAGCAACACATTGCCCGCCCGCAGCGCGGTCACCGCGCCGACCAGGGAGGTGACGCCGACGACGACCAGCGATCCGGTCGTCGCCTGCCCGGCCGTCTGACCCAGGGCGTACACCAGGACCGGGACGGCGAGGATCGACCCGCCGCCGCCGAGCGCCCCCAGGCTGAGCCCGATCAGCAACCCGGCGACGACGGCGATCAGCACCGTCACGCGCCGGCCGCCGTGGCGGTCAGGGACAGACCTGCGGCGCCGGCGTTGTCGAAGCCGTCGTCGATGGCCACCAGCCGGCGACCCGCGCGGGCGAGGAACGATGCGGCCACGGAGGCGCGGTAGCCGCCGGCGCAGTGCACCCACACCTCGCCTGCCGGCACCTCGTCCAGCCGGTGCGGCAGTTCGTGGATGGGAATGTTCACCGCGCCATCGATGTGACCGCCGGCGTACTCGTCGTCGCGGCGGACGTCCAGCACGGTCACCGGGCGGTGGTGGCGGACCTGGGCCAGATCAGCGAAGGTCGCCGTCGGGAACGACTCCAACTCCCGCCCGGTGCCGGCGATCCAGTCCTCCGGCTTGCCGGTGGCAGCTGCGGCGGGGCGGTCGATGCCGATCCGCACCAGTTCCCGCTGGGCCTGGGAGATGTCCTCGGCCCTCTCGGCCAGCAGGGTCAGCGGTGCGCCCCACTCCACCAACCAGCCCAGGTAGGTGGCGAAGCCGCCGTCCAGCCCGAAGTTCAGCGATCCGGGCAGATGGCCCGCGGCGAAGACGGTACGGGTCCGCAGGTCGACCACCCACTCGCCGGCCTCGATCCGCCGACGAAGCTCGGTGGGATCGGCCGGGCTCGGCGCGGACAGGTCGGGTTCGGACGGTCCGGCCGCGTTCCCGGGGGCCATGTGGGCGTAGTAGGCCGGGTAGGCGCCGAGTCCGTCGAGCAGCTCGCGGACATAGGTCTCCTCGTCCTGGGTCAGCACGGGGTTGAAGCGCCTCTCCTGACCGATGGTCGACGAACTCGCCTCGGACTGGGTGGCCGAGCAGAATGAGCCGAAACCGTGGGTCGGGTACACCTCGGCGTCGTCGGGCAACATGTCGGCGAGCCGGCGGGCCGACCCGTGCTGCAACCGGACCAGTTCGTCGGTGTGGTCGGGGCCCAGCAGGTCGGGACGGCCGGTCGCGCCGAAGAGCAGCGAACCGCCGGAGAACACCGCCAGCGTCCGAGCACCGAGTGCATCGGTCAGGGCGTAGGACAGATGGGTGAAGGTGTGACCGGGTGTGGCTACGGCGGTGACCCGCATCCGGTCACCCACGACGATCGTCTCGCCGTCGCGGATCGGGGTGCGATCGAAGGACACCTCGTCCTCGGCGTTCACCAGGTAGGCGGCCCCGGTCCGGCGAGCCAGCGCCAGGCCGCCGGTGAGGTAGTCGTTGTGGATGTGTGACTCGAACACGTGGGTGAGCCGCACGTCGTGCTCGGCCAGCAGTGCCAGCACCCGGTCGATGTCGCGCTGCGGATCGACCACGAACGCCACGGTGCCGTCGTGCACCAGGTAGCTGCGGTCGCCCAGGGTCGGAGTCTCCAGCGCCACGACGGCGATGCCGTCGGTGCGGATGGTGGGGGAGGTCTGGGTGGTTTCGGCCATCGTTGTCATCCTTCTGGGTCTGAGGTGTCGGTGCTGTCGGTCAGCTGCGGGCGGCGCGGCCGACGACGACCGGGTGACCGGCCGCGGCCCAGGCCGACGTGCCGCCGGCGACGGATCGGGCATCGATCCCTGACTGCCGCAGGAAGTCGGTCATGGCGGCGCTGCGATTGCCGGATGCGCAGATGACGTAGACGGGCTCGTCCCGTTCGATGTCACCGGTACGGGCCGGCAACTCACCCATCGGGATCAGTTCCGCGCCGGGCACGTGACCGTTCACATACTCCTGCGGTTCGCGGACGTCGATGACGGCCGCGCCGTCACGGACGGCAGCCGCGAGCTGGTCGATGTTGATCTCGGGAACAGAGCTCACCGGAAGTTCCTCCTGGAGTCGTCGGTATACCGGGTGGGGTATCGGTAGTCGCAACGATAACACCCGGCGGGGTATTCCCACGGCGACGCTCGCCACCCTCGCGACCGCACCCGGAATACCGGTGGGGGTATGATCGTTGTGATCGACGGATACCCCTCGGGGTACAGATCAATCATCGGAGAGAAGGATTCATGAGCACCGTCACGCTGACTGCGGACAACTTCGAGAAGACCGTCCTGGAGACACCGAAGGACTCCAGCGGTATCGTGCTGGTCGACTTCTGGGCCTCCTGGTGCGGCCCCTGCCGCCAGTTCGCGCCGACCTACGAGGCGTCGTCGAAACGACATCCCGACATCGTCTTCGGCAAGGTCGACACCGAGACCGAGCGTTCGCTGGCCGCTGCGGCCGACATCACCTCCATTCCGACGCTGATGGCGTTCAAGGACGGCACAATGGTGTTCGCCCAGCCCGGAGCGCTGCCGCCGGCGGCGTTGGAGGATCTGATCGGCCAGATCCGCGGCCTGGACATGGACAGGATCCGCGCCGACGCCGCCCGCGAGGCGACCGCGGCACCCTCAGGAAGGAACCCACGGTGACCGACGCCACCGACCGCAGCTACACCCTCACCACCACCCTGCCGCTGGCCTATGCCGACGCCCTGGCCGCGGTCCGGGGCGCGCTCGCCGACCAGGGCTTCGGCGTGCTCACCGAGATCGACCTGGCGGCGACCCTGAAGGCCAAGCTCGGCAAGGAGGTCGCCGCTCAGACGATCCTGGGCGCCTGCCGGCCGCCCTTGGCCTACCAGGCCCTGCAGGCCGACCCCTCGGTCGCCGCGCTGCTGCCGTGCAACGTCGTCGTCCGCGAGATCAGCCCCACCAGCAGCGTCGTCGAGGCCTTCGACCCCGAGGCGATGTTGTCGTTCTCCACCGGCGAGACGATCGCTGAGGTGGCGGCCGACGCCAAGCAACGCCTGCGGGCGGCCCTCGACGCGCTGCCGGCCGACCCCGCCGGCTGGGAACAGAAGGAGTCCTGATGCCCACTCTCAAGCCCGAGGAGATGGGCGCGGTGATCAATCGGATCAAGCGCGCCCAGGGCCAGCTCGCCGGGGTGCTGCGGATGATGGAGGAGGGCCGCGACTGCGAGGACGTGGTGACTCAGCTCGCGGCGGTGTCGCGGGCCCTGGACCGCGCCGGCTTCGCGATCGTCGCCAACGGACTTCGACAGTGCCTGGTCGAGGACCCCACCGCGGACAACCTCGATGCCAAGAAGATGGAGAAGCTCTTCCTTTCACTGGCCTGAGCCGGCGTCACCGTCGTCGGCGGTGTCATGACCTGTCCAGGTAGCGGTCCTCGATGGCCTGACAGACCTGATCGCGGGCCTCCTCGACCGCGGCTGCATGCTGATTGGCCAGATTGTGTTCGATCCGGGTCAGTTCACGTGCGAGCGTCTGGTCGGCCAGCGTGCCGGCGACCCAACGGGAGAAGTCCCGCCGATTGAGGTGGTAGCCGAGCGTGGTGCTGTCCAGGTTGCGGACCCGGTGCCGAAACTGTTCCAAGGTGGCCGCGGCCGCGTCGGCGTCGGTCGGGCTCTGGTCATGGAAATAGAACCGACGCTCTCGGGGCAGCGGGGATGCGGCGTACTTGCGCTGGTGGCGGACGTGATCGCTGCTGCGCCGGCCCACCCGGAACTCCCGGCTCGTGCCCGCCCAGGACAGCGTCGCGCCGGCCTGGCCGCCGGGGCCGCCGCCCGGTGCCTCGGTGATGGCGATGCGAACGTCGACGCCATCGGTCAGCTCGGCGGACAGCAGTTCCGGCCGCCAGGTGATCAGACAACTGCCGGTGCCGACGGCGACCGTCTGGCTCTGCTCCAGCCAGGCCTGCTGGTGGGCCTCGTCGTAGAGCACCCAGTGCGGCAGCCCGTGGCGGCCCCGTTCCGCGGCGACCGCGGCCGGTAGCCGTTCCAGATAGGCCAACTGGGCGTCGACGTCGACACCGGACAGGTCCAGCACGACACTGGCCTGTCGTGGTCTCAACAGTGCCAGCAGATCATGCGGATTGGGCAGCCCGGCCGACCCGTCCACGAGATGGACCCCGGACCGATGCGCCAGACCGGGGTGGTCACCCTCGGGATCGATGATCAGCAGCGAATAGCCGGCCTCGATCCAGCGTTCGGCCAGCAGCCCGGCCAGATAGCTCTTGCCCATACCCGACCCACCGGTCACCAGCACACTGGCCTGCGATCCCGGCACCCGCGCCGGCGTGCCGTCGGCGTAGGAGCCGACACTGATCCAGCGGCGCGGCGGACACAGGCGTCGCCGACCTGCCAACAGCGGGCCGGTCAGCAGCTGGGCCACTCCTGACCCGTCCGGCCGATCGAGGAGGAGGTCGGCGTGTTGGGACAGCGAGGGCACCGCGTCGGCGACCGCGGCACCGACCTCGGCCGCCCGGAGCAGGCTCAGATCGTTCTCGGCGTCACCCACCGCCAGCGCGTTGTGTTCGCCGAGTCCCAGCGCCTCCAGCCCCGCGTGCAGACCGCTGCCCTTGGTGACACCGGCGGGCAGGATCATCGCCGCACCACGGTTGTGCACCACCTGGTAGTCGAGCCCGAGCGCTGTGATCACCTCGGCAGCGACGCCGCCGTCCGCACCGTCGATCGCCACCAGGACCTCACCTCGCCCACAGCCGACCCCGCGTTCGGCCAGGGCCCGATCGACCGCCGGGTCGACCGGTTCCTGCAGCAGCCGGGTCTCGCCGGTACGGCCAACGGTCAGTACCGCGCCGTTCTCGGTCACCACCGCGTCGAAGTGGGTGACCAGACCGGGGAAGACGCGGTCCAGATCCCGGCGTACCCGGCCGGTCACCAGGAGCATCGCCCGCTCCTGGCGGGCCTTGTCGATCGCCGCCAGCACCTCCGGCGCAACCCGGTCGTTCACGGCCAGGGTGCCGTCCAGGTCCAACGCCACCGCTCGGAAGAACCACACGCCTGCTTCCTCTCACCGGTGACCCGGACCCGCCGCCGCGCCGGGGTCCGAACCCATCGTCGGGGAGCGCGCCCACCCCGGCCCAGAGTCGTACGACCCGGTCGGGTGCCGCTGCCGACCTTGGCCCGGTGGGCGCCGACTCCTCTCCCGCTGACTGTGGGACGAAGGGCCCTGTGTCGAACCGCCGCGGCGCAGAAGCATGGCAAACGAATCCAGGTGCCGGGATCGGCCGCACCCTGAGGGGAGCCGGGGCGATCCGAGCGGCGCTGACCTGGCTCCCTGGTCCGGCTCCCGAATCGAGCAGAGGGGATTTCGACGATGAGTATGACCAGCCGAGAGCGGCGGCAGGGCTGGCCGGCGGAGCCGATGTGGAACCCGGATGTCGTCGACGGCACGTTCCGCGACATGCTGCGGAACTTCTTCGCCGGCGAAAGCCTGCTGGACCGCATGCGTGGGCCGGGCATCCAGGCGTTGCGGGTCGAGGAGTACGCCGAGGACGACACCTGCGTGATCCGCGTCGAACTTCCCGGCATCGACCCGGAGAAGGACGTCGAGATCAGCGTCGCGGACGGCGTCATGACGCTGCGGGCCGAGCGCAAGGAGCGGACCGAGGAAGAACGTCCGGACGGCTTCCACAGCGAGTTCCACTACGGCAGCATGGCCCGCAGCATCCGCATGCCCGAAGGTGCCACCGAGACCGACGTCAAGGCCACCTACAAGGACGGGATCCTGGAGGTCCGGGTGCCGGCTCCGAAGGCTGTCGCCAAGCGCGCTCCCACCAAGATCCCGATCAGCCGCGGCTGAGACCGCCGTCGGGACCCGGACCTGCGCCCACCGGTGCGCGTGCTGTGCCGGTTGAAGCGCGCCCGAGGACGGGAGGATGCCGATGAGATACCGCAACCGGGAGGAGGCCGGCCGCCGGCTGGCCGCGGCCCTGACCGACCTGTCCGGGCAGCAGGTCGTGGTCCTCGGCCTGCCTCGCGGCGGCGTCCCGGTGGCCGCGGAGATCGCCCGGGTCCTGCGGGCTCCGCTGGACGTCGTCGTGGTCCGCAAGCTCGGCGTGCCGTCGGCACCCGAGCTGGCGATGGGGGCGATCGGCGAGCACGGCGTCCGGGTGCTGAACGAGTCGGTGTTGCGGGACTGGGGTCTGTCCGCCGACGACGTCGACCGGGTCGAGATCCGGGAACGCCGTGAGTTGGAGGCCCGGGTGCGCCGGTTCCGCCACGGCCATCCGCCGATGCCGTTGACCGGCCGGACGGCCGTCGTCGTCGACGACGGCGTCGCCACCGGTGCCACCGCCAGGGCCGCCTGCCGGGTGGTCCGTGAGCTCGGCGCCGAGCGCGTCGTGCTGGCCACCCCGGTCGCCTCGCCGCGGGCGCTGGACGAACTGAGGAAGGTCACCGATGAGGTGGTCTGCCTGCGGTCACCGTCCTGGTTCGCGGCAGTGGGGGAGGCCTACCGCGATTTCCGTCCGGTCACCGACGACCAGGTGGCCGCTGTTCTTTCCGCGAACCGGCGCCACACCGACGTCGGCGAGGGCGGCCCGAGCCTCGGTGTGGCGACCCGCACGGAGGTGGTGATCCCGGCGTCCGACGCGGAACTGCCCGGCAGCCTGGTGCTGCCGGCCGGGGCCCGGGCGGTGGTGATCTTCGCCCATGGCAGCGGCAGCAGCCGGCACAGTCCCCGCAACCGCCAGGTGGCCGATCGGCTCAACGACGCGGGGTTGGGCACGCTGCTGCTGGACCTGCTCACCGGCGCCGAGGAACCGGACCGGTCGTTGGTGTTCGACGTCGACCTGCTGGCCGATCGATTGCTGGCAGCGACCAGCTGGCTGCGAGGAGACTCCGGCGTCGGGCCGGTCGAGGTGGGCTACTTCGGTGCGAGCACCGGTGCGGCTGCAGCACTGTGGGCGGCAGCCGACCCGTCCGCGCGGATCGCTGCGGTGGTCTCCCGGGGTGGCCGCCCCGATCTGGCTGCCGCCCGGCTGCATCGGGTGACTGCCCCCACCCTGCTCATCGTCGGCGGCGCCGACGACGTGGTGCTGCGACTCAACGAGCGGGCCGCGGCGATGATGCATGCCGAGGTCCGGATCGACGTCGTCCCCGACGCGACCCACCTGTTCGAGGAGCCCGGCGCTCTGGACGAGGTGGCCGAGCTTGCGGCGGACTGGTTCACCCGACATCTCCGCACCGGGTCACCGGCCGTGCACCAGGGCAATCAGGCCTGAGCCGGGCGCCGGCCGCTGCGGGCGTACACGCCGGCCAGCACCGTCCCGACGATGAGCACGCCGGCGCACAGGGCAACGGACTGTGTCACACCGATGGCCGCACCGAGGATGCTCAGCGTGAGGCCGTTGGCGGTCCGCAGCCCGCTGCCGAACATGCCGAAGCCGCCGGCGAAGATCGGCATCGCCACCCCGATGGCGCCGCCGATGCTCACCGCGGTCAGGCCGGCCAGCGCGATCATGCTGACCAGCACCCTGTTGGCACCGACGTCGCGCAGCACCCGGACCGAGTCGACGATGGTGACCCTGGTCCGCGGGATGCCTGCGTCGCGGCTGCAGTGACCCGGTGGCGAAGAGCACACCCCACATCACCGAGACCAGCATGAACAGACCTTGGGAGATCTGGATCGGCCGGCGGCAGTCGTACTTCTCGGCCAGCGTGCCGAACCACACCGACAGCACCAGGAACGGCAGCCAGTGACTGACCACCTCGAAGCCCACCAGTGCCGGGGAGTGGAACTCCTGCCACAGCGTCCAGTAGGTGATGGCGTGCTCGTTGTTGTCGCCCATCATCGACAACCCGGCGGTGAACAGGTACGGCCGCGAGTGCCGGTTCCGCAGCGCCGCGCACTTCCGGGGTCGGCCGGTGCCGGTCACCTGCGCTTGCGTCGCCGGAGCGGTCGCCGGCCCGCATTACGCGTCCGGCGCTTCGGGTCAGGGCAGGGTGTGGCCGGCCGCGGTGAAGAGGCCGTACCACTCCTCGCGCGTCAGTGGAACCTGCGACCCCGCGGCCGACTCCCGGACCCGCTCGGGCCGGGTGGTGCCGAGCACGACCTGGATGTCGGCGGGATGCCGGGTGATCCAGGCGACGGCGATGCCGGTCGGCGTGACGGCGTACTTGTCGGCCAGCGCGTCGATACGGTCGTTCAGTTCGGCGTAGTTCTCCCGGTCACCGAGGAAGACGCCGTCGAAGAAACCCTTCTGGAAGGGGCTCCAGGCCTGCAGGGTGATGCCCTTGAGCCGACTGTGGTCCAACAGACCGTTGTCCCGGTCGATCGACTGGTCCAGGCCCGCCATGTTGGCAGCGACGCCGCTGGCGAACAGGGGGGCGTGGGTGATGCTCAGCTGCACCTGGTTGAACGCGAGCGGCTGGCGGACCGAGCGCTGCAGCAGTTCGATCTGGCCGGGGGTGTGGTTGGACACGCCGAAGTGGCGCACCTTGCCGGCGCGGTGCAACTGGTCGAAGGCGCCGGCCACCTCGTCGGGCTCGACCAGCGTGTCCGGCCGGTGCAGCAGCAGGATGTCGAGGTAGTCGGTCCGCAGCGCCCGCAGGGACTCCTCCACCGAGCTGCGGATGTGTCCGGCGGAGAAGTCGAAGTAGCCGGACCTGATGCCGACCTTCGACTGGATGATCAACGACTCCCGCTCCGAGGCCGACAACCGCACCGCCTCACCGAAGCGACGCTCGCAGCCATGATCACCGCCGTAGATGTCGGCGTGGTCGACGATGTTGATCCCCTCGTCCCGCGCTGCCGCGACCAGGTCGCGGATCTGATCATCGGACAGGTCGAGGATCCGCATCAGACCGAGGACGACATTGGAGACCTGCAGGTCGGCGCGCGCCGGACGAAGCATCTTCACGGCCACCATCATGCTCTGTGGCCCGGCCGGACGATCATCGCCCCCTCCCCGGCCGCGGACGGATGTGTGATCATCGACCGGGACCGGGCATCCGGCCCGCGCAGCCGACACCTTCGACGACGAACGGTCCGATCACATGCATGCTGCCCTGAACGTCGGTGACCTGCTCGCCGCCGAACTCGATCAGCGAGCCGAGAGCGGGTACGACATCGCCCGGATCCGCGCCCGGGTCGACGCGTCCGGAGGCCCGCAGCGCATCGACAGCGCGACCGCCGACCGGCTGCTGGATGCCCTGGAGGACGCGGTCCGTCGACCCGACTGGCCGTATCAGGAGCCGGACACGCTGACCGAGATCCGGTCGGCGGCCGACTGGCCCACGGCGGCCGCGGAGGTGGTGCCGCTCGACGACCGCTACGCCGCGGCGGTCGGCCGCGCCTGGACCGGCCGGGTTGCCGGCAACATGCTCGGCAAACCGGTGGAGAACGGCGACCGCTGGACCCCGGACGCCATTCGTGGCCTGCTGCTGGCCCACCACGCCTGGCCGCTGGCGGACTACTTCCCGGCCCTGGACGACACCGGGGAGGACCATCCCGACTACCTGCCCAACCACACCGCGACGACGCGCGGCAGGATCCACGGATCGTCCCGGGACGACGACGTCGACTACACGATCCTCAACCTGCACGTGCTACTCCGACGCGGAGCAGACTTCGGCACCGGCGATGTCGCCGAGGCCTGGCTGACCCTGCTGCCGTTCCTGCAGACCTACACCGCCGAACGCGCCGCGATCCGGAACCTGGTCACCGGCCTGTCACCGGCCCGCACCGCCCGGTACCGCAACCCGTACCGGGAGTGGATCGGTGCGGCGATCCGCGCCGACGTCTTCGGCTACGTGCGTCCCGGTGATCCTGCCGGTGCGGCCGAACTCGCCTACCGGGATGCTGCGCTGTCCCACACCGGCAACGGCATCTACGCCGAGATGTGGTGCGCGGCCCTGGTGGCCGCCGCGTTCACCGCCGGCTCGGCGGCCGAGGCGATCCAGACGTCGATGACGGTGGTGCCGACCGGATCCCGGCTGTACCGGGCGATCGACGACACCCGGCGCCGGCACGCGGCCGGCCTCGACTGGGCGGAGAACCGCCGCCACATCGGTTCCGACCTCGGCCGCTACAGCTGGGTGCACAGCGTCAACAACGCTGCCGTGCTGACCGCCGGTCTGCTTCACGGCGACGGTGACTTCGGCCGGTCGATCGGCCTGACCGTGTGCGGCGGCTGGGACACCGACTCCAACGGCGGCACCGCCGGCTCCGTCGCCGGCATCCTGGCCCGCGACATCGAGCCGCGCTGGCGTGACCCGCTGCAGGACACCGTTCGCAGCGCCGTGTTCGGCTACGACGGTTCGTCGATCACCGAGTTGGCCGCGCGCACGGTCGAGGTCGCGGCGGCGATGCGGGGCTCGGCCGGGCCGCTCCTGCCGGGGCCGACGACGCCCCGGCCCGACTGGTGACGGCCAACCGGTGACTCCCGGACCCCACGCGGTTGGGGGCGCGACCAAGCCCTGCCGGCCGGGGGACCCTGGTCCGGGCTCGCCGGGACGTGCGACCGACGTCGGGCCGTGTCGCTCGGGTTTGGATCAGGACACGTCGGCCGGCTCGGTCTCGGCGCCGGCGCCCTCGGTCTCGCCGGCGGCAAGGCGGCGGACGGTCGGCAGATCCGGTTCGGCCCAGGCCAGTGCGGCAAGGTCTCCCGGTGCGCACCAGCACAGCCGGTCGTGATCGGTGCTGTGGGTCGGTGTGCTGTCCACGGAGTCGACGAGGTAGCAGCTCAGATCGATCAGCCGGTCGCCGACCCGTGTCGTGCTCCGGTCGAGCAGCCGTCCGGGCCGGATCGCGATGCCGAGTTCCTCGGTGATCTCGCGGCGCAGCGCGGTCGCGGGATCCTCGCCGGCTTCGACCTTCCCACCGGGGAACTCCCAGCGCCCGGCGGCCTCCCGGCCGGCTGCCCGACGGCAGGCCAGGATGCGGCCGTCACGGACGAGGACGGCGGCGACGACCCGGACGGGCCGGTTGCTGCCGGCCGGCAGGGTTTCGGCGCTCCCAGGATCGGGGATCACAGTGTCTCGATGGCATCGAGGAAGTGTCGGGTGAACCCGGCCGCGTCCACGGCGGTCGCGATCCGGGCGTTGGCCGGCGGGGGAGTGCTGCCCCGGCGCAGGTCGGCGACCATGACGCCGCGAGCGGGACCGTCACCGGTGGCCACATCCACTGCGGCATCGGTCCACGTCAGCAGGTCGGGGCGGGTGACCGCGGCGACGGCCAACGGGTCGTGCATCGCGCACGAGTCGGCGTCCTCGGGGCTGCCGGGATGCTGGGCGCGGAGATGGTCGATCCAGGCGGTCGTCGCGGCGCCGGCGAAACGGCCGAAGGGTCCCTGCGCGGCGGCGAGCCGGGCGGCGTGCTGCCGGGTCAGCCGGACCTTCAGGGTGACGTCGAGACCCACCCACCGCTGCGGCGCGCCGCAGCGCAGCACCGCGGCGGCCGCCTCGGGATCGGACCAGACATTGAACTCTCCGGGCATCTGCCGGCTGCCGGTGGTGCCGAGGAAGACCCCGCCCATCATCACCAACTCCTTGACCATGCCCGGCAACCGCGGCTCCAGGGCGATGGCGGCGGCGACGTTGGTCAGCGGCCCGATCGCCACCACGGTGATCTCTCCCGGGTGGCGGGTGACCAGGTCGGCGATCGCCGCCGCTGCATAGCCGGCTGCCGGTGAGCGGCCGACGCCGTACCGGCGGATCAGTTCCGGTGGCGCGCTGCGGCGCAGGTCCGGGCGGGTCAGTGGCGCAGCGGCACCCTTGACCACCGGGACGCCGCGAACGTCCAGCCGGTGCACCAGTTCGAGGCTGAGCGCGGTGGCACTGTCCACATCGGTGTTGCCGTTGACCGTGGTGATCAGTTCCAGCCGGAGGTTCGGATCGGCGTGGGCCAGCGCCAGCGCGAACCCGTCGTCGATGTCCGAACCGGGCGCGCCCATGGCCAGGTCGGTGTCGAGCACGATGCGCTCCATCGAAGTCACTCCTTCATCGCCCTGTCAGCCCTCTGCCGTCCTGTCAGCGGAGTGAACACCAGCCGGCCGCGCCCGGCAAGCAGGGGGGTGAAACTCACCCACGGCGCGCAACCACCAGGGCGGCGACCCGTCGGCGGGTCAGCAGCCCGTCGGGTCGATCGGCCAGCAGTTCGCGCACGGCGGAGCAGAGCCGGACCCGGCTGGACGGCGGCATGGCGATCTGACCGGAGCACCTGTGCAGTAGCAGGGCCGCGCCCACGCCACCCCGCCGATCGGCGCCGACACCGCGGCCCCGAAGGCCAACTCGCCACCAGGCGCCCTGAAAATCGGCACGTCATCACCGTGTCCGCGACGATTCTTCGCTCAGGCGGGATCCGGGACCGCGATGACGTGCCGACTTCGGGGGTTCGGACCGCTGCCCGCCCGGACCGGTACCGGACCGGACGTGTGCGGACCGGACGTGTGCGGACCGGACGTGTGCGGACCGGACGTGTGCGGACCGGACGTGTGCGGACCGGTACCGGACCGGACACGTGTGCGGACCGGACGTGTGCGGACCGGACGTGAGCGGACCGGACTGACCGGACCGGACTGACCGGACCGGACGTGAGCGACCGGACGTGAGCGGACCGTTGTGGCCCGCGACGGGCGGTGGCGACCCGGCCCCCGGGGGACACCGACCATGACGAAGAGTCGATCATGGGGGCGGTCCTGAGCCTGTAGGAGGACCGCTCAGCGGCAGGTGTATCCGCCGTCGATGGGCAGGCAGACGCCGGTGATCATGGAGGCGTCGTCGCTGAGCAGGAAGGTGATGGGCGCGGCGATCTCGTCCTCGGTCGCCCAGCGGCCCAGCGGCATCGCCTCCAGGAACGGTCCTTCGATGTCCTCGCGGCCCCAGTACCAGGCCGACATCGGGGTCATCACCACTGTCGGGTTGACACTGTTGACGCGGATGTCGTACTTGCCGAGTTCCAGCGCCGAGACACGGGTGATGTTGTCCAGGGCGGCCTTCGACGAGCCGTAGGAGATGTGGCCGGGAAGGGCGACCAGGCTCGCCTGGCTGGAGACGTTGACGATCGAGCCGCCGCGGCCCAGCCTGATCATGGACCGCGACGCGTACTTGATCACCAGCAGCGAGCCGCGGGTATTGATGTTGATGACCTTGTCGAAGATCTCGATGTCGGTGTCCATCGGCGTGGCGATCTCCCCGCCCCAGCCGCCGCAGTTGACCACCCCCCAGACATCGAGATCCTCCACGGCTGCGCGGATGCTGTCCTCGGAGGTCAGGTCGAACGGCAGCGGACGCGCGCCGGTCTCCTCGGCCAGTGCGGCCAACGCCTGCTCGGACCGGCCGCCGGCGATCACCTCGGCGCCGGCGCCGACCAGTCGGCGCACGGTGGCGCCGCCGATACCGCCGCTGGCGCCGGTCACCAGGATCGTCCTGCCGTCGAAATCCGCCACGATCGTCCTCCGTCCGGGCCGTCACGCCACCCGGCGCCGACGGCGGGATCAGCCTACGGCTCGCTCGATCCGGATGTGGGTCGACGCCGCAACACCGTGCCGATGCGCTCCGTCGATGCGCCGGCGGCGGCGTGGCAGGCGGTGGATCGCGATCGCGGGGCGGATCGGCACGGCGGGTGAGCCGGACCTGCGTTCCGGTGCCGACCGACCCGGGGTGACGGGCGTCGGTGCCACGGGGCAGACTAGGGGCCGGCGGGATGCCCGGGCCTGCCGACCATCGGCGTGCGCCGCGACGGCGTACGGTCAGCAGTCGCGAAGGGGCTAGTGGATGACGTCGGTACGACCAGCCATGCAGGAAGTGCAGCCGCGGGAGATGTCCGCGGTGGACCGGTCGGTGGAGGACAGCGTCGCCGCGCTGGACGGTGAGTTCGCCGGAATCCAGCGGGTCGGGGTCGCGTTCTCCGGCGGGGTGGACTCGTCGGTGCTGCTGGCGGCTGCCGTGCATGCGCTGGGCGCGGACCGGGTGATCGCGATTCTCGGTATCTCACCCAGCCTGGCCACCGCCGAACGCGCCGCCGCCCACGAGGTCGCCCGGTTCATCGGGGCCTCGGTGGTGGAGGTGGAGACCCACGAGGGCGACCGCCCGGAGTACCGCGCCAACGGCGCCGACCGCTGCTATTTCTGCAAGGACGAGCTCTTCACCCGGATCGACGACCGGCTGGTCGCCGAGCACCGGCTGGACGCGGTGGCCTACGGCGAGAACGCCGACGATGCCCGCCGCCCGGACCGTCCCGGCGCGCAGGCCGCCAGCCGCCACCGGGTGCTGCGGCCGCTGGCCGCGGTCGGCCTGGACAAGAAGGCGGTCCGGCGGCTGGCCCGGACCTGGCAGCTGCCCTCGGCCGACAAGCCGGCCGCACCGTGCCTGGCCTCCCGGATCCCGCATCACCAGGAGGTCACACCGGAGAAGCTGCAGCAGATCGACCAAGCCGAGGCCGCCATCCGCGAACTCGGTTTCGCCGACTTCCGGGTCCGTCATCACGGCGACATCGCCCGGATCGAGTTGCCGGCCGACGATCTGGTCCGCGCCGTCACCCAGCCGACGAACGGCGACCTGCGCCGGGCAGTCCAACGCGCCGGCTTCCGGTACGCCACCCTCGACCTGGGTGGCATGCAGTCCGGTGCCTTCACCCTCACCGTGCTCGGCCAGGATCATGACTGATCGGGACGCCGGCACCGGACCGGATTCGGGCAGCCTGGACGGCATCGCCGACCTCGACTTCGCCCGCGCGGATCGGCGCGGCTATCCCGAGGCGGTCTTCTGTCAGGGCAAGAGCGTGGACCAGGTCGCCGCGATCGCGGCCGCTGTCGCCACCCGTCCCGAGCAGGTCACCCTGTTCACCCGCGCCTCGGAGGAGCAGGCCAAGGCCGTGCTCGGGGTGCTGCCCGACGCCCACTGGGACCAGGTCGCCCGGCTGCTCGCCTGGCCGCCGCAGCCGCCGCAGCCCACCGGCGCCAAGGTGGTCGTCGTATCGGCCGGCACCTCGGACCTGCCGATGGCGCGGGAGGCCCTGCTGACCGCGCAGTACCTCGGCCGGGACTGCGATCTGGTGGTCGACGTGGGCGTGGCCGGTCTGCACCGGGTGCTCGGCAAGCTCGACCTGCTGCGCAGCGCCCGGGTCGTCGTCGTCGCGGCCGGCATGGACGGCGCGCTGCCCAGCGTCGTCGCCGGACTGGTCAGCGCGCCGGTGGTGGCCCTGCCGACCTCGGTCGGATACGGCACCGCCTTCAACGGGATCGCCCCACTGCTGTCCATGCTGAACGCCTGCGCCCCCGGCGTCGCCGTGGTCAACATCGACAACGGGTACGGCGCCGGTCATCTGGCGGCCCAGATCGCGGCCCCCCAGCCGCCCAACGGGCCGGCCGAGCAGGAGCCGTTCCATGAGTGAGCGCACCGAGCCCACCACGAGCACCGAGCGTCACCTGTGGATCGACGCCTCGGCGGGGGTTGCGGGTGACATGCTGCTGGGTGCCCTGATCGACGCCGGCGCCGACGTCGAGGCCGCGCAGCGTTGCATCGACGCCGTGCTGCCCGACTCCGTCCGGTTGCGCGTCGAGCGGGTGACCCGGGCGGGAATCGCCGCGGTCAAACTGCACGTCGACGTGCTGGCCGAGGACCCACCGCACCGGACCTGGCGCTCGATCGCCGGCATGCTCGCCGACGCCGACCTGCCCGAGCCGGTCCGCGACCGTGCCACCGCGGTGTTCACCCGGCTGGCGCAGGCCGAGGCCCGGGTCCACGGCGTCCCGGCCGAGGAGATCCACTTCCACGAGGTCGGCGCGCTGGACTCGATCGCCGACGTGGTCGGCGTCTGCGCCTGCCTGCACGACCTCGGCATCCGGTCGCTGACCGCGAGTCCGGTCGCCGTCGGCTCGGGCACCGTCCGCGCCGCCCACGGCCGGATCCCGGTCCCGGTGCCGGCGGTCACCCGGCTGGCCACGGGTTGGCGGATCGTCGCCGGCGGCGAGGGCGAACTGACCACGCCGACCGGGATGGCGCTGCTGGCCGCGCTCTGCCAGGACTGCACCGATCTGCCCGAGATCCGACTGACCGCGGTCGGGCTGGGCGCGGGCACCAAGGACCGACCGGGTCGGGCCAACGTCACCCGGGCGCTGATCGGCGACCGGGTCGGCGCGGGTGCCGGTGACGCCGCGGACCCGGCGGTGCTGATCGAGGCGAACGTCGATGACCTGGATCCGCGCATCTGGCCGTCGGTGCTGGACGACCTGCTGCGTTCCGGCGCCTCCGACGCCTGGCTGGTGCCGATCGTGATGAAGAAGGGACGCCCCGCCCACACCCTGTGCGTGCTGGCCCACCCGTCGGCGGCGCCGGCGCTGCGGCAGGTGGTGACCAGCCGGACCAGCAGCATCGGCGTCCGCCAGCAGGCACTCGGCAAGTACGCGCTGCCCCGGGCCTGGCTGCCCGTGCGCGTCAGCGGCGGCAGCGTGATGATCAAGATCTCCCACCGCGACAAGGTCGTCGTTCAGGCCACCCCGGAGTACGACGACGTCGCCCGGCTGGCAGCCGAGGTGGACCGACCGGTGCGGACCGTACTGGCCGAGTCCATCGCGGCGGCCGAGGCCGCCGGGCTGCGCTGGGGAGCCGCACTACCCGCGGCGGCCCGCAGTCGCCGCGCCGCCGCCGGCACCACCGGTGAGCCTCATGATCAGCAGCATGATCATCAGCACCATGACCATCAGCACCATGACCATCAGCACCATGGTCATCAGCGCCATGACCACGAACATCCGCAGGCTCAGCAGGCCGTACCCGACCAGACCTGAGCACCCACCACAGCGTCGGATCACCGCAACGAAGGCGTTGATCCGCAGACAGGAAGGAAGATCGCATGATCCCGACACTGGACTTCGGCCGCACCGGCCACGAGTCGACCCGGATCGTCTTCGGCGCCGCCGCGCTCGCCGACGTCACCCAGGATGAGGCCGACCAGACGCTGGAACTCATCCGGTCCCACGGCATCAACCACATCGACACCGCAGCCAGCTACGGCTCCGCCGAGGAACGACTCGGCCCGCACATCGAGAAGCACCGCGACGACTACTTCCTGGCCAGCAAGACCGGTGACCGCACCCGCGACGAGGCGTACGCCTCGATCCAGCGGTCGCTGGAGCGGATGCGGACCGATCACCTGGACCTGATCCAGTTGCACAATCTCGTCGACGAGGAGGAGCGCCGGACCGCGCTGACCCCCGGCGGCGCACTGGAGGCGTGCATCCAGGCCCGCGAGGAGGGCCTGGTCCGCTACATCGGCATCACCGGGCACGGCGTCACGGTTCCCCGCCAGCACCTGAAGTCGCTGGAGGTCTTCGACTTCGACTCCGTGCTGGTGCCCTACAACTTCCCGATGAGCCGCAACGAGTCCTACATCGCCGACTGGGAGGAGCTGTACGCCTACTGCCAGGAACGCAACGTGGCGATGCAGACCATCAAGTCGATCACCCGGTCGCCGTGGGCGGAGAACTCCGACCACTTCGCGTCCACCTGGTACGAGCCGCTGCGCGACCAGTCCGCGATCGACACCGCGGTCAGCTGGGTGCTCGGACGTCCCGGCATCTTCCTCAACACGGTGGGGGACATCCACATCCTGCCGAAGGTGCTCGACGCCGCCGAGCGGTTCACCGACCGGCCTGACGAGGCCGCGATGAGCGAGTTGGAGTCCACCTGGGGCATGGCGCCGCTGTTCGTCTGAACCACCCGCGATCCGCACCGGCGACAGAACCGGTGCGGATCGCGCAGGCAGGTCGGTGGTCGTATCACCGCCACGCCCGCGGTGAGGTCTTCGACTACCGGCACCGGATCTGGGCCGGCACCGGATCAGGGCCGGCACCGGATCAGGGCCGGCACCGGATCAGGGCCGGCACCGATGAGGGCCGGCACCGGATCAAGGGCCGGGAGCTGCTCAGGGCTGGGAGCTGCCCACGACCACCGGCTCGCCGTCCTCGATCAGGGCCCGACGGGCCAGCCGCAGTTGCCGGTCGGCCTCGTCCTCCGGCCGGCCGGACTCCGCCGGTCCCTCGATGCCCGGACCAGCGGTGCCTGGGGACTCGAGGCCCGAATCCTCGATCGTGGTCGCCAGCGCCTTCTCCTTGATGAAGAGCACCAGCACCAGCGCGGCCAGCACCAACGGCGCGATGTAGAGGAAGATCGGTGCCAGCGCGTCGTTGTACGCGCCGACGACCACGGCCTGGATCTGCTGCGGCAGGTGCCGGACCAGGTCGGGCGTCAGCGAGTTGACGCCCCCGCCGTGCGCGTTCTGCAGGGCCTGTGCGGGCAGCCGTTCGGCCAGCAGGCCGGTCAGCCGGCTGGTGAAGATGCTGCCGACGATCGAGGAGCCCAGCGAGGCACCGATCTGGCGGAAGAAGTTGTTCGCCGCGGTCGCGGTGCCCACCTCCCTGGCAGGGAAGGTGTTCTGGACGATGAGGATCAGGTTCTGCATGCCCACGCCGATGCCGGCCCCGAGCACGAAGATGTAGGCCATCAGCACCCAGGTCGGGGTGTCCACGGTCAGCCGCGACAACAGCAGCACACCGGCGGTGACGATCAGCGTGCTGAGGACCGGCGCCCATTTGTAGCGGCCGGTGCGGGTGACGATCTGGCCGGCGATGATCGAGGCCGTCAGTAGGCCGGCGACCATCGGGATCAGCATCAGGCCGGACACGGTCGCGCTGACCCCGGTCGACATCTGCAGGTAGGTCGGCATGTAGCCGATGACACCGAACATCGCGATCGCGATCACCAGACCGGTCAGCGTGGTGAGGTTGAAGTTCCGGTGTGCGAACAGGTGCAGCGGGATGATCGGCTCCGCGGCCCGCCGCTCGACCATCACGAAGGCCGCCCCGAACACCACCGTGACCGCGAACAGGCCGATGACCTGCCAGGACGCCCAGTCGTACTGGTTGCCACCCCAGGAGGTGGCCAGGATCAGCGCGGTGACAGCGACGGCCATGGTCAGGATGCCGGCGACGTCGACCCGGGGCCGCTGGTCGTGGCGGGGCAGCTTGAGGAAGAACAGCGCGAACGAGATCGCCACCAGACCCAGCGGCACGTTCAGCCAGAAGCCGACCCGCCAGGACAGGCTCTCGGTGAACCAGCCGCCCAGCAGCGGTCCGACCACCGACGACAGACCGAAGACCGCACCCATCACACCCATGTAGCGGCCGCGTTCCCGGGCCGGCACGACGTCGGCGATGATCGCCTGTGCGAGCAGCATCAGCCCGCCGCCGCCCAGCCCCTGGACCGCCCGGCCGATGATCAGCATGGTCATGTCCTGCGACACCGCCCCCACGAGCGAGCCGACGACGAAGATGCTCAGCGCGACCACCAGCAGGCTCTTGCGGCCGATGACGTCACCGAGCTTGCCGTAGATCGGCATCATGATCGTTGCGGCGACCAGGTAGGCGGTGGTCACCCACAGCATGTGGCTGACCCCGTGCAGGTCACCGACGATGGTCGGCAGCGCGGTGGAGAAGATCGTCTGGTCCAGCGCAGCCAGGAACATCGCCACCAGCAGTCCGGCGAACACCGGGACCAGGTGACGATTGCCCGACGGCGCGTCGGTGCCAGGCGTGTCGGGGACTGCCGGGTCAGCGGCGGACGGCCCAGGAACGGCCGTGTCGCGGGCAGGGGCGGTGGTGTCTACGGTCACAGATCAGGCTTTCTTGACGCGTTCCAGCATGATCAGCAGGTCGTCGATGATCTGCTGCGGATCGCTCCCGTCGCTGTCCGACCAGAGCTGCATGGCGTGGCGGGCGAGCCCCCACCACAGGTTGACGATCAGGCGCGCTTCGTCCTCCAGCGCCGCTGCGTCGTCCTCGGCGTTCTCGTCGTATCCCTCCCGCACCCGCAGCCGGCGTACCACCAGCCGGGTCATCTCCTGGTCCTTGGCGGCCAACAGGGTCGTCCGGGCACGGAGCAGGTCGGGATCGGAGCGGATGATCTCGCGGCGGTTGCGCCACAGCTCCATGTCCATGTCGCCGTGCTGGGACAGCGTCCGGGCCATCAGCCGGGCCAGGTCGCTGAGGACGTCGCCCTCGGGGCGATGCACGAAGTCCTCGAGCAGCTGCGGGCTCGGTCCGGTCGGTGGCGGTCCGAGCACGGCCGCCTCCTTGGAACCGAAGTAGTTGAAGAAGGTGCGCTGCGAGGCCATGCTCTCCTCGCAGATCATGTCCACGGTGACGTTCGGGTAGCCGTGTTCGAGCACCAGCGCGACCGCGGTCTTCTCGATCGTCGATCGCAGCAGTTCGCGCTTCTTCTCGCGCAGGTTCGAACTCAACACAGACCTCGGTACGAAGCGGATCGTGGTGCAGACACCCGGGGCCCGGGCGAGCGTCGACCCGCCGTTGGGCTCTGTCGTCGTGGCGCTGGGTCAAGAGTATGCAGTCGCTGCACGAATGCACCGGCTGCAGGAGGTGATCCTCGTCACGGACTGCCGACGTCTCAGCCGGCGTTGGGGCAGCCGTGCTGCAGCAGGGTGAGGACGGGTTCGCCGCGACAAGGGTCGACCCGCAGGCGCGACTCTGGGAGGATCGGTGGACGTGACGAGTACCGACCTGCCCGCAATCACCATCGCGCTGGTCCGCCACGGCGAGACCGAGTGGAACCGCCAGCGTCGCTGGCAGGGCCGCGAGGGCGTGGGCCTGAACGACCTCGGCCGGCTGCAGGCCGCCGGTGCCGCACCGCTGCTGGCCGACGGGGACTGGGGCTGGATGGTCAGTTCACCGCTGGAACGTGCCCGCCAGACCGCAGAGATCATCGCCACCCGGCTGACGACGGCCGCGCCGGGCATCGACCTGGACGAGGAACTGGTCGAACGTGCCTACGGCCAGGCCGAGGGTATGCCGTCGGTCGAGGCCGACCGGCGCTGGCCGGACGGCCGCTACCCGGGGATGGAGTCGGATCACCAACTGCGCAGCCGCGGCGCCGCGGCGCTGCGACGGATCGCGCGCGAACGCGACGGCGACGGGATCGTGGTCGCCCACGGATCACTGATCCGGCTCACCCTCACCGAACTCTGCCGGACCCGGGTGCCACGGATCGAGAACGGCTCGGTCAGCCTCGTCCGCCGTGACGCCGCCGGCTGGCGGCTGCTACAGGTGAACCGGACCGGCGACCGGGAGCCGGTCGGCGTGGTCCGGACCGCCGTGGTAGACCAGCCGTGAGCCGGTTCTCCTTCTGTCAGGTCGACGTCTTCGGCGCTGCCCCGTACCGCGGCAACCCGCTGGCCGTCGTCCACGACGCCGACGGACTCACCACAGCGCAGATGCAGGCGTTCGCACGCTGGACCAACCTCAGCGAGACGTCGTTCCTGCTGCCACCGACCCGGCCGGACGCCGACTACCGGGTGCGGATCTTCACCGCCGGCCAGGAACTCCCGTTCGCCGGTCACCCGACCCTCGGCAGCTGCCACGCCTGGCTCGGTGCCCATCCCGGGCACCGCGCCGATCGGATCGTCCAGGAATGCGGTGTCGGCCTGGTCGGCGTCCGACGCGACGGCCCGATGCTCGGATTCGCCGCGCCCCCGCTGCTGGCGGAGGCCGAACTCACCCGATCGGAGGTCGACGACCTCGCCGCCGAACTGGGCCTGCCGTCGGGCCGCATCCGGGCCGCGCGGCTGCTCGACAACGGACCCGGCTGGACCGGTGTGCTGCTGGCCGACGCCGAGACGGTGCTGGCGGTCGATCCGCGCTCGGTCCGCCGCCCGATCGGTGTGGTCGGCGCGATGCCGGACGGTTCGCCGTACGCGGTGGAGGTGCGGGCGTTCTTCCCCTCCGGCGGCGTCGTCGTCGAGGACCCGGTCACGGGCAGCCTGAACGCGGCCCTCGGCCAGTGGCTGCTGGGCGCCGGTGTGCTGCCGGCCCCGTACCGGGCGCACCAGGGCAGTGTCGTCGGCGCGGACGGTTCGGTGCTGGTCGACCGCGACCCCGACGGCACGGTCCGGGTGGCCGGCCGGACCCGCACCATGATCACCGGAACCGTGGAGTTCGACCTCGACTGAGCAGCCGCGACCGGTCGCCCGGGTGCCGCGGCGGCGTGGTCGGGCCGGTGAGAGACTCGGCGGGTGAGCACCGTCCTGCACGATCCCGATCATCGCGGCTTCGCCTCCGACAACTACGCCGGCGCGCATCCGGAGATCATCGAGGCGATCGCCCGCGCCAATGGCGGCCATCAGAGCTCCTACGGTGCCGACGCCTACACCGCCCGGCTGCAGGACGTTCTCGGCGCCCACTTCGGCGACGGCGTGCAGGGGTTCGGCGTCTTCAACGGCACCGGCGCCAACGTCGTCGGACTGCAGGCCATGGTGCCGCACTGGGGATCGGTGATCTGCGCGGAGTCGGCCCACATCAACACCGACGAGAACGGGGCGCCGGAGCGGGTGGCCGGGATCAAGCTGCTGCCCGTCCCGACGGCGGACGGCAAGCTGCGACCGGCCGACCTGGACCGCTACCCGCGGGATCCGGCCGACGTGCACCGGCCGCTGCCGGCGGCGGTGTCGATCACCCAGGCGTGCGAACTCGGCACCGTCTACACCCCGGCGGAGCTGGCCGCCCTGACCAGCCGGGCCCACGCGCTCGGGTTGACCGTGCACATGGACGGCTCCCGGCTGGCGAACGCGGCCGCCGCCCTCGGGGTGCCGCTGCGGGCGCTGACCACCGATGTCGGGGTCGACGTGCTGTCCTTCGGCGGCACCAAGAACGGGCTCGTGTTCGGCGAGCTGATCGTCGTCCTCGATCCGGATGCGGTGGACGGGGTGGCCTACCTGCGCAAGCTCGACATGCAGTTGGCCTCCAAGATGCGTTTCGTCAGCGCGCAGTTCGTGGCCCTGCTGGACGGTGACCTGTGGCTGCGGTCGGCGTCGCGAGCCAACGCCATGGCCGCCCGGTTGCGCACCGGGCTGGAGACGCTGCTGGCCGAGGACCGGATCCGTGGCCTGCGGTTCACCCAGCGTTCCGACGCCAACACGGTGCTGGCCACCCTGCCGCCCGGGGTGGCCGACCGGTTGCGGCAGAAGTTCTCCTTCTACGACTGGGATCCGGCCCTCAACGAGGTCCGCTGGGTGTGCTCGTTCGACACCACCGAGGCCGATGTCGACGGTTTCGTCGCCGCGGTCGAGGCCGAGCTCGGCTGACCGGCGATGAGCGTCGTCGTCCTCGGCAGTGCCAACCTCGACCTGGTCTATCGGCTGGCGACGTTCCCGCGGCCCGGGGAAACCATGCTGACGCGGGGGTCCGAGCGTCACGTCGGCGGCAAGGGCGCCAATCAGGCGGTCGCCGCGGCCCGGTCCGGTGCTGACACCACCCTCCTCGCCGCGGTCGGAGCAGACGAGGCCGCTGAGCTCGTCGCCGGCGTGGTCGCCGACGCGGGGATGCGGACGCGGTTGCGGCGGCTGGACCGGCCGACCGGCACGGCCGTGATCATGGTCGACGGGTCGGGGGAGAACGAGATCCTGGTCGATCCCGGCGCGAACGCCGGGCTGCAGGAGTTGGACGCCGACGATCGGGCCGCGATCGCCGACGCCGACCTGCTGCTGATGCAGCTGGAGATCCCGGTCGACACCGTCCGGGCGGCTGCCGAACACGCCCGCCGACACCACACCCTGGTGGTGCTCAACGCGGCACCGATGACCGATCTGCCCGACGGCCTCACTGCTGCCGTCGACCTGCTGGTGGTCAACCAGACCGAGGCGGAGCAACTCGTCGGCCCCGACCGTCGACGGCTGCTCGAACTGGTGCCGGCGGCGGTCGTCACCCTCGGCGCCGACGGAGCCTGGCTGGCCGTCCGGGACGGCGGATCGGCCACGGTGGCGGGCCGAACGGTGCCGGTCGTCGACACCACCGGAGCCGGTGACACGTTCTGCGGGGCGATGGCCGCCGAGCTGGACCGTACGCCGCGGACCGGCGCGCCGACCCTGGCCCAGCTGATTGCGGCGGCCCGGTACGCGACCGCCGCGGCCGCACTCGCCGTCGGCCGGGCCGGCGCCGTACCGTCGATCCCGACGGCCGAGGAGATCCGCGCCGCGCTCGGCTGACCGCCGGCGATCACGCGCCGAGGGGTCATGGACATGGCGACACGCCGCCAGAACCGGGGTTTGCCTGACTCCTCGGCTGGTCAGCGGGGGCGGGTGCTGGCGCGGCGGACGATGGTGTGCGCGATGGTGACGCTCATCGTGGGGCGGTCGGGTTTGGCGATCCGGTCGGCGAGGACCCGGATGGCGGTCTCGGCGAACAGCGTCTTGTCGAAGGAGATGGTCGTCAGTGGCGGCACCGTGGTGGCGGAGTCGGTGATGTCGTCGTAGCCGACGACCGAGATGTCCGCGGGCACCGACAGGCCCCGCTCGTACAGGGCGCTGATCACCCCGATCGCCAGAGTGTCGGTCATGCAGACCACCGCGTCGGGCCGCGGCCGATCACCGAGACGATCAAGGAACGCACCGAACCGGCGGGCCGCGGCGGGTGAGTTCCAGTCCTTGACCGGCACCTCGAGCCGCGGATCCGGCTCGATGCCGGCGGCGGTCAGCGCCTGCCGGTAGCCGGTCAGCCGCAGGTCCGAGGTGGCCATCGGACCGATGCCCACGATCGCGATCCGCCGGTGCCCCTCGGCCAGCAACAGCTCGGTCATCTCCCGGACCGCCTGGACGTTGTCGATCCAGACATGGTCGACGATCGGCTGGTCCACCTCGCCGATCAGCACCACCGGCGGCAGGGCCACGCCACGCTGCACGGCCGTGGTCTCCAACAGCACCGGGTTGAGGATCAGCCCGTCCACCAGTTGCGCCCGGGCCCGCGACATCAGCTCCGCCTCCAGGGCACTGCTGGAGCCGGTCTCCTCGATCTGCACGTGCAGACCCCGGCGGCCGGCGGCCTGCACGAAATGGTGGCACAGCTCGGCCGAGTAGGACATCCGCAGATCCGGCAACGCGACGGCGATCATCCCGCTGCGACCGTTGCGCAGCCCGCGCGCCGACAGGTTGGGCACGTAGTCCAGGGCCGCCATCGCCTCCTCGACCTTCGCCCGGGTCTGGGGCGAGACGCGGAACGTCCCGTTCAGCACGTTCGACACCGTCTTGGGGGACACGCCGGCACGCGCGGCCACGTCCCGGACGGTAGCTCGCATGCCTACAACCTAAGGGATCGGACCAACTGTCCTCACCGGCCGCGGCCGGCCGGTCAGTACCGCCTCAGCCGTTGGTCAGGGCGGCTGGGCCGTCGTCGCGCCGCACGTCGATCACATCGCCGGTCTGGCCGGACAGCAGCACGTCCAGGGATCGCCGGGCGACCTCCTGCGAGGCCAGCAGGGTGCCTTCCGGTTCGGCGCCGAACGCCTTGGTCCGCATCGGCGTCGCGGTCCGCTCCGGATTGACGCAGTTGACCCGCACGCCGCTGCCGGCCCATTCGTCGGCCAGCGCCTGGGTCAGGTTCACCACCGCTGCCTTGGCCGAGGAGTACAACGAGTAACCCGAACGTCCCCGGGTGTAGGAGGAGGAGGTGAACAGCAGCAGCGAGCCCTGCGAGCGGGCCAGGTAGGGGTAGAACTCCTGGGCGATGAAGATCGGCCCGAGGTAGTTCACCTCGGTGGCGCCGAAGATGGTCTCCTCGCTGGTGTCGGCGAGCGCACCGCGGGGCAGCACGCCTGCGGTGTTCACGACGAAGTCGACCCCGCCGCCGGCGTCCAGTACGGTCTGCGCGGCGGCGCGGACGTCCTCGCGCCGGTCCACATGGGTGTTGGTCGCAGACCTGGAGAAGGTGTGCACGGTGGCGCCGTAGCGTCGGGCCAGTCCGGCGATGTCACCGCCGATCCCGTACGAGCCGCCGAAGACCACCATCGTCTTGCCCTGCAGGGCAGCGGTGTAGTCCTCCTCGGTCAGGGGAGCCGGGCGGTCGGCGGAGGTCAGTTGGAAGAGCCGGTCGGCCAGGTAGATGTCGATCGGCTCGGTGACCTTCATGTTGCGTTCGTGACCGTCCACCACCGCGATCGGCACGTCGGGCAGGTAGCGCAGCACCACCGTGCAGTCGTCGGTGGCGGTGAACCCGGGATCGGTGCCGGCGATCTCATAGGCCTTGCGGAGCACCGACAACCGGAACGACTGGGGGGTCTGGCCGCGGCGCAGCAACGGCCTGGCCAACACATCGGCGATCACCGGCTGGTCGGCACCCACCCGTCGGCCACCGGCCAACTCTCCATCGACCTGGATGATGGTGTCGGCCGAGGGGATGGCGGTGTCGACCGCCTCGTAGTCGCGCAGCGCGCGGACGTTGGCCTCGATGATCGTCTGCGACACCAGCGGCCGGACCGCGTCGTGCAGGATGACATTGCACTCGTCGTCACCGAGCGCGGCCAGCGCCGCCCGGGTCGTGTCGTTACGGGTTCCGGCGCCCTCGAGGATCTGGCTGACCTTGCGATAGCCGCCGTCACGAACGATCTGCCGGACCGGATCCAGATGACCCGGTGTCATCATGATCATGATCTCGTCGATCAACGACGATCTGCTGAGGGCGATGATCGTGTGCTCGATGATCGGCTTGCCGGCGATCTTGATCAGCTGCTTGGGAATGCTCAGCCCGACCCGGGATCCGGTGCCTCCGGCGAGAATGACGGCCACGTTCGGCAGGGTGTCCACCGTCCGACCTTAGCGTGCCGGAGGAGCTTGGCCCGGGAGCCGACCTCGGGCCACCGAACGGGACCGTCGCGGTGAAGTCAGCCGGCTGTTCTCAGCGGTCGTGACTCCGGCCACGCCGAACCCTCGAAGACGTTGCGATAGGAGTCACTGATGTGACCGATGTCGATCGCCCGGTGGCCACGCCGGGCCAGCGTCGATGCCAGCACGGTGCCGGCCGGACCCAACGAGATGAGGTACAGATCGGCGCCCGGTCCCTGCTCCACCTCGGCCAGCACCCGATCCAGATCGGCGAAGGCGTTGGTCGGGGTGGACCACAGGTAACGATGGCCGGCCAGGTTGTCGAACAGCGCCGGGACCAGTTCGAAGCGGGAACCTTCACCGGTGATGATGCAGACCTCGCGGTCCTGCCAGACCTGCCGCCACAGGTCGACCGCCCGCGGGCCCAGGTCCTGGAAGGCGATGGGTCGGGAGACGTGACTGTTGCCGAAGACGACGTCGTCGTGCAGCAGCGGCCGCAGATCCCGCCATACCGTCGACCAGACCAGCGACCCGTTCCGATCGTGGAACACCTGGGGCAGCCCGAGCAGCAGTCCGTCGACCGGTTCGCTCGTCAGCGCGTCGCTCAGGGCCGCGCGCAGCTTCGGCGAGTTGGGCTGGAACCTGATGCCGTACTCGATCTCGAACATGAGCCGGAACTCACCGTCACCGAACCGGGCGAAGCTGAGGTCCTTGTCGATGATCGTCTGCAGGGTCTGCTCCAGGCCCAGCTGACGTTCGCGGGTGAATGCGACCACCTCGCCGACCACGTCACTGGTGAGTCGGGCGCGGAGCACATTGAGCATCTTGCGCTGCTCGACCGCTTCGGACCGAAGCGCCCGCAGCATCGACGCCTGCTCGCGGACGGCCGTGCCGACCTCCACCAGGTGAGCATCGAGGTCGGACAGCTGACGGTCCAGCCGAGACCCGCGCTGACCGGAGGTCCGCTCGACCAGGGTGGCGATCCTGCGGATCTCCCGCAGCCGGGCCGTCGGGCGTAACGCGGCGAGTTCCCTGCGGATGGTGCGGCCGAACCGACGGGGAAGGCCGCTCAGATCGTTCAGCATGGTCGCCATGGTGGCATCCCTTCCGCCGGCATCGGTAGCCCGACGTTCGTCAGCGGTTCGCTGGTGCTCCACCGGCGGGGCGGGCCAGGGAGGCGTCACGTCCGCGGAAGCACGGTCAGCACCCGTTCGATGTGGGTGCGGAACTCGGCCATGAAGTCGGCCAGGAAGGTCGCGGTGGCGTCATCGGTGACCTCGCCGTCATCGGTGATGAGGCCCGGCCGGACCGTGATGTAGGCCTCCGGTGCGGTCATCTGCCGGGCGTTGCAGAAGCTCAGCACGCCGCGCAGGCTCTGCTGGGCCAGGGCGGTACCGATCTGCCCCGGCGAGGCGCCGATCACGGCGGCCGGCATGTGGTGGAACGAGTTCTGGCCCCACGGACGCGATGCCCAGTCGATGGCGTTCTTCAGCCCACCGGGGATCGACCGGTTGTACTCCGGGGTGATGAACAGCATGGCGTCGGAGCCGGCGATCGTCTCCTTCAACGCCGCCGCCTCCGGCGGGAAGTCCGCGTCATGGTCCTGGCTGTAGAGCGGCAGGTTCCCGATCGGCACCTCGGTGAACTCCAGACCGTCGGGCGCCAGCCTGATCAGCGCCTTGCTGAGCGTGCGGTTCAGCGAGGTGGAGGACAGGCTGCCGACCATGTAGCCGACCTTGTACCCGGGCATCTCGGTCTCCGTTCGTCGTGGTGCCGAGTGGATCGACCCCGGGCGGCTGGTACCCGCGGCAGCCGCCGGCTAAAGCCGGTTCCTCGTCCGGTTCCTCGTCCGGCGCCGGTCTCCCAGCCGGGTCCTCTACTGTGGTCAGCAAGGGTCCAGGTCGGTGCAGGAGGGGAAGATGCGAAGTCTGCTCGTCGCGATCGCGGTGGTGGCCGTGGTGTTGCTGGTGCTGGGATTCCTGCTGAAGGCGCTGAAGTGGCTGATCATCCTCGGCGCGATCGGCATCGTGGTGGCCGTGGTCATGGGGATCTTCCAGGGCCGCCGCGGACCAACCCGCTGACGTCACGACCGGGCCCGGCTGATCACCTCCGGTCGACCGCTTCCGGTTGATCGGTCCCGCGTCTCGGCCTCGAACACGGCCCGGACCAGCCGCTGTGTCGCATGCCCGTCATCGAGGTCGAGGAAGTCCTGGCGGAACGTTGCGTAGGCCTCGGCGTACTCGGTGCGGACCCGGTCCAGGTCGGCCAGAGCGGCGATCACCTCGTCGGTCGTCGCCAACAGCGGGCCGGGTGCCGTGGGCTCATAGGCCCACAGCGAGCCCCGTGCCTCGGTGCGGTACTGCTGCAGGTCCGGAACCATGAAGACCATCGGTTTGCCGGTCAGGCCGTAGTCGAACCGCAGCGAGGAGTAGTCCAGCACCGCGGCATCGGAGGCCAGACAGAGGTCGGCGACGTCGGGATAGTCGGTGACGTCGATGATCGAGCCGCGACTGCCGATGCGGTCGCCGAGGCGGGCGTTGAAGGCGTGCCCGCGCACCATGATCACGAAGTCGTCGCCGAGCCCGGTGGCCAGCGTGTCCAGGTCGAGGAAGTCCACCATCGCCGCGGCGAAGTCGTTCTGCGCCATGGTGTCGCGAAAGGTCGGTCCGTAGAGGACGGCCGTCCGTCCGTCGGCGATGCCGAGCCGGTCGCGGACCCGCCGGCGGATGTCGTCGGCGTCGGGGCACAGCAGCACATCGTTGCGGGGATAGCCGATCTCCAGGACGGTGTGGTGGAATCCGAACTCCCGGCACAGCGCCTCGGTACCGTACCGGGCCGGCGACACCAGGTAGTCCCAGTCGTCGGCGCGCTCCAGGTAGGACCGGATGTGCACGACGTCGCGGCCCTGCATCGCCCAGTTCGACAGGCCCATCTGCTTGAACGGATAGCCGTGGAAGGTCTGGATCTGCACCTGGTGGCTCGGCTTGCGGTGGTACAGCGGCTGGTGCATGTTGTCCATGTAGAACGGCGCCTCGTGCAGCAGCCGGTACCACTCCGCACTCTCGTGCAGCACCGGCACACCACCGGCGGGGACCTGCACCGAGTAGTCCTTGACCGCCCAGTAGCAGGTGTACGGGCCGCCGGGCACGTCGGGATGGGTGTTCAGGTAGCGGTGCAGCGCCAGCGGGTTGCAGCCGCAGATCTCCCCGTAGTAGGACCGCAGCAGTACCGCCCCCGGCTGATGGGTCGGATCCTGCAGTCGCGTCCGGAGCTGGTTCTGCAGCCGCTCCTGGTGACGGGAACCGCGCTCGTCGTCGGCCAACGGCACCTCCAGGCGGACGGCCAGCAGGTCCGGCCGCGCCAGTTGCAGCCGGCCCCGCACCCGGTCGCCGCGGAACGGCACCGGTAGCCGACCGATCAGCGTGTCGGTGACCCGCACCGCCAGTGCGCCACTCCCGCCGGCCAACTCGGCGGTCAGCGCGTACTCACCGACCGGCAGCGGCAGCCGGCCCAGACCCCACGGGTCGGCCTGCAGCGGGATGGTGGCGCTGAACCGTCCCGGTCCGCTCGCCGACACGGCGGTGCGGGACTGCGCCTTGGGCGTGACCAGTCCGATCGTCAGGTCGGCGGTGTCGGCGCCGATCAGCGCGCCGGTCAGCTCCAGGCCGGCACCGGTGACCTCGGCCGCCTCGATCCGGACCGAGGCCGGCTCGTCGACGACGCCGAGGTTGCCGAACTGTGTCCGCTCCGCCCGCGGATTGGTCAGCCGCAGTTCGGGATGGCTGGCCTCGTCCGGCCAGGCCGCCGGCGTGCGGTCACCGTCGACCCCCACCACCCGGACGGTCCAGGCCTCAGCGAGCAGCGGCTCGCCGGTCTGCATCGAGACTCCGGGCGCCGGCACGGTGATGGTCGCCTCCGCCGGGCCGCCGGCTCCGCGGTGCAGCGGCATCCGCACGACCTGCCTGCTGCGGTTGCCGGTGAGTTCGATGCTGTGCGGGAGGAAGTCGCCGTGGCCGCGGACGGCGACATGCAGATCCCGCCCGTCCAGCCGGACACCGTCCAGCACACACGGGGGCCGGCGCACCGACAGCAGCAGCCCGGTGCGACCGGAGTAGGACACCTCGACGTGGCGGCCGTCGGGCAGGAACGTCGCCTGCAGCCGGCCGGCCGACCCGGCCGGGTCCGGTCCCGCCAGCAGTTCGCTGCGGGTGATGCCGCCGGAGGTGACGGTGGCCCGCAACTGCCAGTCCGACCGGTCCGCCCCGACGACCGGCCCCGGGGTCTGCTCCGGTCCATCGGCGCCCGCGACCCGCTCCAGGGTGGCCAGTGCCGCAGTCAGGTCCAGGTCGGCCCGGAAACAGGACTTCTCGTAGTCGGCGTAGCGGTGCTTGGTGACCGCGGTCACCTCTGCTGACGGCGTCGGTTCCACCGGGAGCTCGACGCTGACCCCGGTGCGGCGTTCCTCGGCGGTGATGCGGATCGAGGTGTCGCACTGGGCCAGATCGACGTTGTCGATGTAGGCCCAGCCTTCGAGGTGGAACCGCCACCCGGCGGTCCAGTATGCGCGGCGGATGCTGGAGACCAGGCCCAGTTGATGGTCGGCGAGGGTGAGCAGTGGGTCGTCGATCGACACCCCGAGCGCGTGCCGGGCCGGGGTGTCGAGCTGGACCCGGCCGTCGATCACCCGGTTGGGGATGTTCTTGGGATTGTTGTGACCCAGGCCGACGAAATCGATCGCCTCCTTCCGCAGCCCGGCCGTGACGAGGCTGATCGCCACCCGGTGCTGGGCGGAGACCCGCTCCCACACGTCGGGTCCGGCCCCGGCGACAAGCCGACCGAGCCCATCGGTGAGCAGCGACCAGAACTCGTCGTCGGCATGTTGGGCACTCTTGATCGACAGCGGGAAGTCGTTGCTGAGGTATTGGCCCAGCCGGACGTTGCGGACATGTTCCAGGCCCGGGCCGTCCAACTCGGCCAGGGAGTTCTCCGCCGCATGCAGGCGGGCGCGCAGGTCCTTCAGCGCGGTCGCCTGCTGGGTGATGGAGCTGCGGTCCTCGCGTACCCGCCAGCCGTAGGTGATCTTGGACAGGATGTCGAAGCGGCGTGCCCGGGCGTAGGCGCGGGTGGACAGCGCCTGGTCCTCGTACAACACTCCCTCGGGGAAGGCGAAGCCGTTCTGCTCCCAGAAGGCGCGTCGGTAGAACTTGCTCCAGGCCACCGCATTCACACAGGCGTCCGGCGATTCGACCAGCGTCGTGCCCAGCCGGGAGAACCGGTGGGCGGAGCGGATCCACCACGCCGCCGGCCAGGTCTGGGCGCTGTTCATGCGCTCGTAGGCGCCGACGGCGAAGTCCGAGCCCGTGCGGCGCAGGGTCCGTACGTAGGTCAGGACGGCATCCTGGCGCAGCACGTCGTCGGAATCGATGAACATCAGGAAGGTGCCGCGCGCGTGCCGGGCACCGGTGTTGCGGGCCGCGCCGAGGCCGGCGTTGGGCTGGCGGACGATCTCGATCCGCCGATCCGTGGCGGCGTAGGCGCGGATGATGTCGATGGAACCGTCGGGGGAGCCGTCGTCGACCAGGATGACCTGCAGGTTCGCATAGGACTGGCCCAGCACGCTGTCCAGGCAGGCCGGCAGATAGCGCTCGACGTTGTAGACCGGGATGACGATACTGACCAGCGGAGCGACGGCCGGGGAGTAGAACACCCGCTTGACGTACGGTCTGACGCGGCGCCAGCCGGTGCGGACCCCCCGCTGCGCCGACGCCGGCATCCGCTCGGTCAGCCGACGTGCCAGTCGTCGGACCTGCTTGCGGGCGTTCAGCACCACCGGCGCCACCTCTCCATATCGAACCGGCCGAACCTCGGCACGCCAGCGTAACGGTGCGGACCCAGAAGTCGCTGAACGCCGCGTGTCCCGGCTGAAGGGGCCGGACGATCCACTGCCGGCACCTAAACTCGATGGCTGCGACGGCGGGTCCGACCGGAAGACCGCCCCCAGACAGGAGACGACTCGCCGATGACCCAGCCCGACAGCGGCCGAGGCGCGCTGCTGCGTGCCGCGGCGGCTGCCCAGGCCCTGGACGTGGTGGCGGCGATGGCGGCCATGGCCGGGGCGACCGGGGCGCTGCTGTCGGACGGCCGTTGGGCCGGCTGGTACGCCGTCGGCGGCGTGCTGGTGCTGACCGTGTCGGTGTGGCTGCGGCTACCCCGGCAGGCCGACCCCGACGATCCCCGGGAAGCCGTGTACCGGGCGGACCGGATCGGACGCCGACTCGGTTTCGTCGACGGCGTGGCGGGCCTGGGACGGTTCGCGGGCCTGCGGATGCTGGCCGCGGCGGTGGTGCTGACGGCCTGGCAGCGGCGGCCCTCCTCAACCGAGCTCATCGGGCCGGATCTCATCTGGACGACGACGGCTGTGGCCGGCCTGGCGGCGTTGATCGCGGTGGAGCCGTTCCTGCTGCGGGTGTTGCGGCTGCCGACCCCGTACGCCGTCCGGCTGCCCGGGCAGCCGGTGCTGCCACCCCGGACCCGTCAACCGTGGACGGTGGCCCCGGCCGGTCTGCTGGCGACGCTGCTGGCCGCCGTGTTCGCCGCCGCCGGTCTGCCCGGCTGGTCGGTGCTCGTCGTCGCGGTCACCGGCGCGGTCCCGGCCGCGGTCGTGTTGGTCCAGGTCCGCCGGCGTCGCCGGATCGCCGGCCGCGTGCAGCGTGGGCTGGCGGCAGCGGTCGCCGACCAGGCACCCGAGTTCGTGCTCTACACCGCGCGCCCGGACGACGCGAGCTACCAGCTCACCATGTGGCTGCCGTACCTGCGCCGGAGCGGCCGGCGGTTCCTGATCGTCACCCGCGAGGAGCTTCCGGCCGAGGCGCTCAGCCCGGTCACCGACGTTCCGGTGGTCTGCTGCCGGTCGGCCGCCGACCTGGACCTGATCATGGCAGCGTCGTTGCGGGCCGCGTTCTACGTCAACGCCTCCTCCGGCAACGGGGCACTGATCCGCTACCACCAGCTGACCCACGTCTACCTGGGCCACGGGGACTCCGACAAACCGCCGTCCTACAACCCGACCCATGCCATGTACGACCGGATCTTCGCGGCCGGACCGGCCGCGACCCGCCGCTACGCCGAGCACGGCGTGGTGATCGACCCGGCCAAGTTCCAGCTGGTCGGCCGCCCGCAGGTCGAGGCGGTGCACCCGCGCGAGGCCGGCCGGGCGGCCGAACGTCGCGCCGGGGCTGCGCCGGTGATCCTGTACGCGCCGACCTGGCGCGGCCACGTCACCGAGACCGCGCTGTCCTCCCTGGACCGGGCGGAGGCGATCGTGTCGGCCCTGCTCGACCGCGGTGTCGAGGTGATCTTCCGGCCGCATCCGTTCAGCTACGAGGACCGCACCGACGCGGCGGTGATCCGGCGGGTCCAGGAACTGCTGGCCGCCGACGCACACCGGCACGGCCGACACCACCGGTTCGGGCCGGCGGCCGAGACCGACCTGGACGCGTTCGGATGCATGAATGCGGCCGACGCGATGATCTCCGACGTTTCCAGCGTGGTGTCGGACTTCCTGTTCTCCGGCAAGCCGTTCGCCATGGTGGCGCCGGCCGGCGCCGGCCGGCGGACCGAGACCGACCTGGACGACTTCGTCTCCGCCTATCCGGTGGCCCGGGCCGCGCATCTGGTCGACCACGGACTGCTCCGGCTGCCGGTCGTGCTCGACGAACTCTGCAGCCCGTCGACCGACAGCCGGGCCGAGGTCCGGGCCGAGGTCCGCGCCGACTACCTCGGTGACTTCCCGGCCGACGGCTACGCCGGCGTGTTCGTCGACGCCGTCGGTCAGGTCTGCGACGCCCCGCCACCTGCGCTGACCGAGGTGGCCGAGACCGACGACGGGTCGACCGGCGTCAGCCGGGACACCCTGCGGCGCAACCTCGACAGCCTGGCCCGCAATCTGTTCTCCGGGATCGCCGCGGTGGTCGCCTGCGGGGCAGCGGTCGGCGGCGCGGGCCTGACCGGCCCGGTCGCGGCCGCAGCGGCTGCCGCGGTCGCGATCGTGACACTCACCTCCGCACGCCCCACCATCGACCGGACGGCGACCAGCCTGGAAGGCCCGCGCTCGATCCTGCTGCTCTCCGCGGTCGCGGCACTCCTCGAAGGCGCGGCCGGACCGGTGGCCACCGCGGGTGCCGTCGTCGCGGCGATCCTCGCGGTCGGCACGGTGGCGGTGGAACCGACCGTCCGCGACGCCTGGGCCTATCGCGGGGTGATCGCCTACCGACTGCCGGGGCCGGCCGTCGCCGAGGACTCGCGCGGACCGCAACTGCTGGCGCTCGGCTCGGTCGTGGTCGCCGCGATCGGCTGGGCCGCCGGCTGGTGGTCACCGTTGCTGTGGGTGTGGTTGGGGCTGGTGGCGGTGCAGATCCTGGTGGCCGTGCGGATCGCCGACCTGGCCCGGCGCCGGCTGGCGGCTGCCACGGCTGCGGAGCAGGCGACACCGGCGGTGCTGGCCCGATACGGGCCTCAGTTCTGCCTGTACTTCGCCTCCGGTATCGGCGCCCGCTACCAGGTCGGCATGTGGCTGCCGTACCTGCGCCGGATCGGTCGGCCGTTCGTCATCGTGGTCCGGTCGTTGCCGATGTTGGAGGAGATCCGCGAACTGACCCGTGGCACCGGCATCCCGCTGCTGTACCGGCCGACCCTGCGCAGCCTGGAGGACGTCGTCGTCGATTCCATGAAGGTGGCCTTCTACGTCAACAACGCGGTCCGCAACACCCACCTGATCGAACGCCGCGAGCTCACCCACGTCTGGCTCAACCACGGCGACTCCGAGAAGCCGGCCTGTTTCAACCCGGTGCACGCCATCTACGACAGGATCTTCACCGCCGGACAGGCCGGCATCGACCGGTACATCCGGCACGGGGTGAGGATCCCGGCGGAGAAGTTCGTGGTCGTGGGACGCCCGCAGACCGAGCAGATCAGCGGACCGCGGGGTCCGATCGCGACCGTCGACCAGCCGACCGTGCTGTACGCGCCGACCTGGCAGGGCCCGTACGCCGACAGCCGGGTCTACTCGCTGCCGGTCGGCCGACAGATCGTGCAGGCGCTGCTGGACCGCGGCGTCCGGGTGATCTTCCGGGCCCATCCGTTCAACCATCGCTTCCCGGCGGCGCGGCAACTCCTCAGCGACATCGAGACGGTGCTCGATGCCGACCGGCAGCGGACCGGGCGGGACCACCTGTGGGGTCCGGCGGCTGAGGAGCAGTGCACAGTGGAGGACTGCTTCAACGCCTCCGATGCGATGATCGCGGACGTGTCGGCCGTGATCTCGGACTACCTGGCCTCCGGCAAGCCGTACGCGGTGGTGTCGGTGGGCCGCTCGGAGCAGCAGTTGCTCGCCGAGGCGCCGGCCGCCGCCGCCGGTTACCCGATCGCCGACGACCTGTCCGACCTGGATGGCGTGCTGGACCGGCTGCTGGTCAGCGACCCGGCCGTCGCCGACCGGGAGCGGATGCGGTGCTACTACCTCGGTGAGCACCGACCCGGGCATGCGGCCGACGCATTCCTGACCGCGGCCCGTGACCTGATGTCGGAACAGGGCGGGGAATGAATCTCCGGTCGATGCTGAAGTCGGCGGCCGGCCAGCTGCCGATCGCGGCCGCGATCGGCGTGGCACTGGTCGTGCTGGCCATCGCCCGCGACCGCGGGCTGCTCGGCATCGTCGCCGCGGTGGGGGCCGCGGCCGGATTCGCGGCGCTGCCGTTGGTCAACGCGGTGCACGGTCCGCAGCGGCCGGATGCGGTCAATCTGCCGGGTTACCGACGACCCGTCCCGGTGCCGACCGGCCGGGCCGGCCAGGGCATCGGCGGGGTGATGGTGTTGGTCATCACCCTGAGCCTGCTCCGGCTGCCGGCCTGGACGTCGCTGCTGATCATGATCCTCGGCGGCCTCGGCCTGGTGATCAACCTGGCGATGGCCTACCGCAGCCGGCGCGGACGGCAGGCCCAGCAGCAACGGATCCGCCGGGCGGTCGAGCAGTATGCACCCCGGTTCGTGATCTACACCGGGCGCCGCAACGACGCCTCCTACCAGTTGCGGATGTGGATCCCGGTGCTGGAACGGCTCGGCGTGGCCTACCTGGTGGTGCTGCGGCATCCCGAGGCGGTCCGGTCCACCGTGACCACCACCACCGCGCCGGTCGTGGTGCTGCCGACCGGCAGCGACCTGGACGCGATCCTGGTGCCCGGGCTGCGGGTCGCGTTCTACGTCAACGGTGTCGCGGAGAACTCGACCTTCGTCAACTACCGCTCGCTGGTCCACGTCTACCTCGGCCACGGCGACTCCGACAAGCAACTGTCGGTGCACCCCATGCACGGCATGTTCGACCGGGTCTTCGTGGCCGGCCAGGCCGCGATCGACCGGTACCGGCAGGCCGGCGTGGTCATCCCGCGGGAGAAGTTCGCCATCGTCGGCCGGCCCCAGACCGCCGGCCTGGGCCGGGCGGACCGGCCGATCGAGGAGGTCACCGAGCCGACCGTGCTGTTCGCCCCGACCTGGCGCGGCTACAACGCCCAGACCACGCTCAGTTCGCTGCCGGTCGGACCGGCCGTGGTGTCCGCGCTGGCCCGCCACGGCGCAACCGTCCGGTTCCGCCCGCACCCCTTCAGCTGGCTGGGGGCGGTGGAGCGCGCGGAGATCGCCGCGGTCGACGAGGTGCTGCGCCGGGACCGGGAGCGCAGCGGCCGGGCCCACCGGCTGGCCGGCGAGGGCCGGACCGACGCGCTCGCCGACGACTTCGACGCCTCCGACGCGCTGATCAGCGACGTGGGCAGCGTGCTGGTGGACTACTTCGTCACCGGCAAGCCGTACGCGGTGGTGCTGCCGCCCGGGCAGCCGGCCGCGACCGCCGGCGCCGACCTGCCCAGCACCGCGGCGGCCTACCTGGTCGAGTCCGGCGAGATCAGCCGCCGCGGCGCCGACGCGGTCGGCCCCGATGCTTGACCAGCTGCTGCACACCGACCCGTATCGCCGGCGCCGCGCCGAGGTCGCCCGGCACTACCTCGGCGACCACCCCGGCGACGACCGGCCCTTCCTCACCGCCGTCCGCCACCTGATCGACGCGGCGTCCTGACCCGCCCGCCCTAGTCCGATAAGCCCCGTGTGGTGCAGCCGGTGACCGGGGTCAGACGACGGTGGCGATGGTGTAGCCAAGTCCTTGGAGGGGCTCACATGTGTGGTCGGCATCCGCGCGTCGGCCGGCTGACGTAGCGGTCGTAGGTGCGATGTGAATCGCCCCGCGCGTGAGGTGTTGAGCGGTGGAGGGCCCGCGTCATGTCGGTGCCAATCTCAGCGATCACGATGATGGCGGCGCGGGTACTTCTACCAAGGATCTCAGTCAGCGGCCGATCGGATCGGCTGAAGGAGTGAGCCGACGATCGTGGCCGCGCCCCGACACCGGCGGCGACCCGTACCACCGTGACCGCGCCGTCGTCCCTGCGGAAGGTCGCGTGGTCGCGTTGGAGGACGCGGGGGACCTGTCGGTCCTCACAGTCAGCCGAGGTCGCATCGCAGCGGATCTACCTCCAGCCCTGGACAGCGCACTGCAGCTTCAGCACATCGACCTCCGACAGTTCCGGGGACTGGCAGCGCAATGTCGGATCTGAAACGTACATCGCGGGGACTGATTGCGGCGACAACCTTCCTGATAGCCATAAAGGCAACCGATGACACCGCCGGAAACCTTCTCCAAGACAGAACATGGTGGACACCGGCGGAACCACTTCATGTTGCGTATTATTTCGCTCGATCGGCGTAGCTGCGGAGGCGCGGTTGGCTGAACCCAAATACAAGAACGGCGAAGGCGCGGGAAGCCCCTCATAGTGGAGCGACGCGCGGACCGGCAAATGGTCAAACGGGCTCTCCCATTGCGGAAGTACTCAATGGACGAATTGCACCATGGCTCATCGCCTCCAGTGACTCGACGTCGCTTGCCGCCGGAGCCCGAGGTTTGACGTCTATACTCAGGAGCTCTGCGGCCGACCAAAGATGGTTCCTGACCTGACCCGCCGCCGACAGGTCCGTGGCCCGCCCAACCGTTGCTGTCACCAACTCGTGCTGCAGACCCCTCTTGTGGAATGACGGCGTGCGGTTGGCGCCGCGGTAATACCGAGAACTGGTCGATCGCAAATGAACTTCCAAATCTCTCGGAAACAGTTTTCACTGTGTTGGCGGTGCCAGGATCGTTGACCTCCCCTTCACCACCAACCGACGCAGTTGGCCCATTAACCAGCCTATATTCGAGCATCAATATACCCGCGAAGTCGTCCCCGGCCGCCGGGTGAGAAGCCGCCCCCTCAGGGAAGTGTCACGTTCGGAATTGATCGGCTCTCCCGGGACCACACGTCATCCAACCATGGTGATTTGATGGCATCGCGACCTCGCCATCGGCTCCTTGATCAGCTCACGAAGCCGGCAGCGACGGTCCGCGGTGTGATCTATATCACGTCGCGTGCGGGGCTCGTTTCCAGACACTTGTGTCCCGTAGTGACGACGCTCTAGCCTCACCGGGTCAACCGGCTCGTAACCGCCTCGTTACCGCCGCCTCAGCAGACTCCGAGGCCTGTTCACGGCGGTACAACGTCACGATGGAGTAGACCCATGACCCCCAGACCGAAGTCCAAGCTCCTACGATGGCACTTCCGCGTCGTCGCAGCATTGGTCGCCCTGGCCTTCGTCCCCGGAACACTGCTGAACGTGAGTCGCGCATCCGCCGCCACCAACAGCAACTGCTCGCTGTCCCAGAAGCTGGTACCGTCCTGCGGAGTCCTCGCGGGCGCATACGTCGAGCGTCGAAGCAACGAGGACGCGTCGTCAGCCTTCACCAACTTCGAGCAGCGCGTGGGTGAAAAGCAGCAGATCGTGCACTACTACCATCAGGGACGCGAGCTCTTCCCGACGCCGTGGGAGATCAAGCTGGCGAACGAAGGGCGATCCCTTTTGTTGAGCTGGAAGCCGGAGGCCGGCCACACATGGGCCCAAGTCGCCGCTGGCGCTTCCGACGGTTACATAGACCAAGAAGCCGCCTACATCAAGTCCCACTACCAAAACCCGTTCTACCTGATCATCCATCACGAGCCCGAGAACGAGGTGAACGATTCTTCTGGCTCCGGATACACCGCAACCGACTACCGAGCCATGTACCGACACGTTGTCAGTCGACTCCGGGGTGACGGGGTCACCAACGCCGTCTTCGTCATGTGTTACATGGGCGCTCAGACGTATGTCACTCGCTCCTGGTTCGATGAGCTGTGGCCCGGCGACGGGTATGTCGACTGGGTCGCCTACGACCCGTACGTCACCACCGGTCTCAACGGGCAGGATGGCGGATTCCCCTGGCTGCTCGATGCGCACTGGGGCTCTGGGTTCAACGGCATGTACAACTGGATCACGAAGAACCATGCCGGCATGCCGATCATGCTTGCGGAATGGGGTGTCGGGGAGAAGCCGGGCGACCCGTCGTACAAGAGTCAGCTGTTCCGGTCCATCCCCGGTGACCTCGCCAATTACCCTGCACTGAAGGCGCTCGTGTACTTCGACAAGGCCAACGCCGATGTTGCGGGCGACGTCCAGGTCGATACGTCGAGCACGTCACTCAGCGGCTACCGAGCAATGCTGCAGTCGCTGAACCAGGCATCGGTCACTCCGCCTTCGAGTGGGGCACCCAGCGGGGGTGGTGATCCGGGCACGGGCGGAGGGAGCAGCGACAGCTCCTCGACCATCTCGTTCGTCGCCGCCACGACTCTTGACCTGAACGCGGAGCAGTTCGCGCCTCGTATCCCCTCAAGCGTCCACGCCGGCGACACGCTGCTCATGTTCGTCGCCCAAGGCGTCGCGGATCCCGTCCTCGTTCCCGCGGGATGGGTCAGCGCGGGGCAGGTGCGCACCAACCAGCACGTGACGACGGTTTGGCGCAAGACCGCTACCGCGGCCGACGCCGGCTCCTCGGTCGACCTTCCGGGGACCGGCGGATACAGCAAGGCTGCTATCACTGTGGCCGCGTATCGGGGAGTGGATCCCGACCGTCCGGTCGCCGAGATCTCCGGTTCGGCGGAGACAGGACCCGCAGCAACAGAGCACAGCGCGCCGGCGATCGCAAACGATCAGAACAACGCCTGGATGGTGAACTTCTGGTCGGACAAGGACGACACGATCAGCGGTTGGACGGCGCCGTCGACCGAGACGCAACGGGCTGTAGCCCTGGGTGATGGCTCGGGACGTGTCAACTCTCTGCTCACAGACTCCGGCTCGACGGTCCCCATCGGAGAGACCGCGCAGATGACTGCACGCGCAGATCAGGGATCCGTTACCGCGACCATGTGGACGATCATCCTCCGCCCACAGTCCTAACGCGCACCGATTCGAAGCCCCACGTCGAGGAACTGTCAGCGACAGTCACCTCGGCGTGGGACTCTTCGCGTAGACGCCGATCATCACGCTGTTGTCGGTGGGCCTCACAGGAGCTGGAGATCGCGGGCGATTTCGCAGGTCGCATCGATGTGGGCTCGGGACGACGCTCCGAACACGATGGAATGCACGCGGGGCAGCCGAGCGATCCAATCCAGCGCCTCGCGAGGCTTGATCGCCCCCGACGCGTACACCGACATCGCGATCGGACGGAACTGCCGGTGCTCCAGCGCCTGCTGGTAGGCCTCGATGCCACCGGACATCCTGAACCCGATCTTGTTGATGTTGCTGCAGACGATCGGGTTCTCGATCCCGACGCTCTCGAGGGCGTCGAGCAGACGTGGAGTGTTCATGGTGATGAATCCCGGCTCAGCGCCGTATCGTTCCTCGACATGCTTGGCGAAGACCGCGTAGGCGTCGTGGAAGCCGAGTCCCAGGAGCAGGTCCACGACGACGTTCTGCAGGAAGATCACCGGAGTTCGCACGCCCCGGAACATGCTCATCTCGGCGTCGACGAGCATCCGGATCAGCGCATTCACGTCCTTCTTCGCCACGGCCGACCCGCCGCGAAGGGCTGTCCCCACCAGGCTGCTGTCAGGTACGAAGTTGCGCATCGCGCCCAACATTCCGTACTCGGTCACGGCGTTTGCGTACTTATGGGCGTACGGCATGCAGGGATAAAAGACGAAGTCACTGTAGCGCTCGGGCCGATCACGGATGTGTTCGACGATCTCCCCGACGCGCTCATGGGTCGTGCACATGAAGACTCGGATGCCCGCGTCATAGGCCGCGCCGAGGACCGCCGTGATCGAATCGAGCCGCTGAAAGCGCATTGATTGTTGCCGGGCCTTCTCCTCGGACATGTGATTGACGCCGAAGAATTGGTTGTCACCGAACAAAAGTCGTTCCATCAGTCCACTCTCATCGAAGCTGGCTATACCGCGGTCATACCTGTGTAGGTCGACGCTTCAGGCGAGACCGGACCGCGCCGTCGAGCTGGGCGTAGATGCCGCGCAGAATTCCTCGCCGGCGCTTCGCGACGTCACTCGGCACGACGTCACTCGGCACAGACGCGAGCTGCGGTGCGGTAGTGCGTGCACCGAGCTGTCCGTCCCGCAACAGCATCTCGATGGCCGTATCCGTGATCGCAGCGCTGGAGAAGGAGTTCTGCGAATCAGATCTGGCACCGGCTTTGAAGTCGTCCACCGCACGCACGAAATAGTCGAGTTCGGCGCTGTACTCCTCACCTCGCAGGTAGAACCAGACCGGCGACGTTAGGTCGGTGGTGTAGCGGGTGTTCCATCCGACCTCGTACCCATCGGGGACACTCGCCGGATCGCGCATATAGACCTGGCATTCCTGCCGGTCCGCGGTGATCCGGCCTTTCGTGCCCCACACGGTGATTGTCGTCGACATCTTCCGATAGGACTCGTCTGACCAGTTCACCGACAATTGAGCAGTGACACCGCCTGAGTAGAACAGCGATCCGTAGACCTCATCGTCGGTCTCGGCGGAGAAGACCTTCCCCAACACCGTGCCGCCGACGCCGCTCGGTTCGCCGAAGTACCAGGTCAGCAGATCCAGCGGGTGGGCCGCGTAGTCGTACAGCGAGCCACCTCCCTCATCCTTCTTCGACCGCCAGGTCATCCCTTGCTGTCGGACAACAACGGGGCCGTACGCCTCCGCGCGGGCGTGGGTGACTCGACCGATGGCCTCGACGTCGAGCAGGCGCTTCACCTCGGCGAATGAGGCAACGAACCTGTTGTGGTAACCGACCTGCGTGACGAGATCGCGTTCCTCGGCCAACGTGGCTAGCGAACGGGACTCCTCCGCCGCAAGCGTGAGCGGCTTCTCGCAGAACACATGGATGTCCTTCTCGAGCGCTGCCCGCACCAGGGCGTAGTGCGACTTCGACGGTGTGGCGACCACTATCGCATCCAGGTTCGCCTCCGGCGTCAGCAACGCCGAATAGTCACGAACGCAGGCGAATGGCGTGTTCTTCGCCAGAACGCTGGTCAGGTAGGCGCTGGAGTCACACACCGACCCAATCTCTACATCGGGATGCGCGCCCAGGATGGACAAATGTGACAGGCCCATCTTGCCTACTCCGACGATGCCGACACGTATCACCTTCAGTTCCCCCCGCCCCCGTTGTCCGGCCAGCTGTCAGAGCAGCCGCCGAAGCGCTTCGTACAGTAGCAGCGGAACCCGCACGCGTTCGGAGATACGTAGAACGGGGATAGGGATCGAACCGCTCGGAGAGGTTTTCACATCGCCTGCGGCCAGAGGCAGGCTGCCCTACCCTGGTTCCAGGCGTGCGGGGGGCCCGGCGCGGCCGATGAGCACAGACGAGGAGATCAGTCGTGCTGGAGCCAGCGGTGACTGTGGTCGTACCGACCCACAACCGACCGGAGTTGATGAGGCGCGCAGTCGAAAGCGTTCTGAGCCAGGACTACCTCGGACAGATCGAGGTCCTGGTCGTTTTCGACGCTTGTGAGGTCCAAGCCCCGGCGGTGGAGTTGGGACCGGGTCGCGATCTCCGTCTGCTGGAGAACCAGCGCTGCCGCGGCCTCGCCGGTGCTCGCAACACCGGCATTCTCAACGCTCGCAACGAGTATGTCGCCTTCTTGGACGACGACGACTATTGGTTCCCCGAGAAACTCGCGTTACAGATGAAACGCTTCGCCGAGGAGACGTCCGGTGTGCTGGTCGGCTCGGCGATCGTCATGGATGACGGGCAGCGCCAGTTCGAGCGCCTCGCTCCGGCTGATGTGGTGACCTACCAGGATCTGCTCAGGGACCGCATCCCAGGTCTGCACTCCAGCACGTTCGTCGCTCGGCGTGATGCCTTGATTGACCTCGGGATGGTGGACGAACAGCTTCCGGGCAGCTACGGCGAGGATTACGACTTGCTGCTGAGAGTCGCGCGATGCGGCCCGATCGCGGTGGTCAATGTGCCCCTCGTGTCAGTGACCTGGGCGACCGGTTCCAACTTCTTCGGCCGCTGGGAGGCCTATGCCCAGGGCCTGGAGTACTTGCTGCGTCAGCATCCCGACTTCGGCACCGACCGCAAGGCACTCGGTCGGCTGCGCGCTCAGATCGCTTTCGCGCGCGCATCGGCAGGCCAACGGCAGCTCGCACGTCGATGGGCGACGCGCGCCATCGGTAGCGATGTCGGCCAGATCAAGGCCTGGTTGGCGATCGCCATTTCTTTGGGCCTTCTGCGACCCGAGTGGATCACAGCCGCTGCTCAGAGGCGCGGGCGCGGGATCTGAGTCCAGCGGGGGTCGCTGGTGATGTCGGTACGGCGGGCACGTAAGGCGGCCGCGGTGACCATGTGCGTCCGTTCGAGTTCCGACGGATCTATCGTGATGGCCAGCCCCTTCTCGGCCATCAGCCGGCCGAATTCGACCTGGTGATCATCGATCATCTCTTGATGTCTGCTCAGCCGTGGCAGCAGGATCGGGATCTTGCCTTCGTCAAGCGCCACGAGTGCTGAGCCGACACCCGCGTGAGCGATGACCACATCTGCTTCACGAATAGATGATCGCAGTTCATTGGCTGGGACCCACTGCGGCAGCCGTTGGCCACGGTACATCGCCTCAGTGGTGCCCGTCTGCCAGGTGATGTCGACGTCGGGTAGCAGATCGAGGAGGCGGGAGACCGCGCGATCGAAGGGCCAGAGCTCGCTGCCGAGCGTCACGACGGCGGACCGGATGCGGTCCGGCACCCTGTCGGCCTCGGCAGCTTCGAACGTGTCGAAGATGCTGGGGATCGGCAACCAGCGTGGGTTTCCCCAGCCGGGTCCCTGGGCGAACAGATGCGCCCGGGTGAACCGCTGCGCGAACTTGGCCGTGTTGGATGGGCCGTCGATGCGTGTCGCGCTGTCGACGAACCAGGTCTCGGTCCGGTGAAGACGTGCAGCAAGCAGATGGGGGGTCGTGAAGAGCGCCCCCGTCGTCACCATCACCTCCGGCCGCACCTTCGCTTGGATGCGCAGCGCGGCCGGTAGCGCCTGCATCGCCTTGACGGTTTCGCCGGAACCCACCCGGGGCAACCAGATCACCTGCTCGTCGGCCAGCAGCGACTCTGTCTGCGGGGTACGGCTCGTCACCCAGACGTGGTCCGTGCGATCCAGACCCCAGGTTCTCGCGAGGATGGCGAGCTCGTCGAGATGGCCGCCGGCCGACGCGACCAGGAGAGCGGAGCCCATCGGTGTTCCTTCCTTCTGATTAGCCGACGAAAATCGACATCCGTAGTGGCGATGGCCTGACAGCCACCGCCACTACGGATTGTCTCAGCTGGGCTCCTTTCAGGAAGCCGTCAGCTCATATCACGCGGGTGTGAGCCGGATGGTCCACATCAGCGCCCGGTAGCTGGCCGCGTTGGTGGTGGCCGTCAGGTTCCCGTACTGACCCGCCGGCACCGTGCCGTTCGAATCAGCCAGCAGCATCCCGAACCGACCACTCCCGGTGCCCGTCCCCGTCTCCCGCTGCATCACCCCGGACGGAGAAGTCCATGAATCCGTACTCGGGGACTTGTCCGACCAGTAGGAGACCACCCAGTCACCAGCAGCCGCGTCGATCACCGGTGTCGCGTGCGAGGTAGTCGACGTATCAGCGGCATGAGTAAGATCCGCGGCATCCAGCGTCGAGGCATTCACCCCGGAGTACACAACCACCGACAAGATGGCCTTTTCATACTGCGAGTAGTCCATCCGGATGGTCGCGCCCGGGTCACCCGCCGCCACCGACTTCTCCCACACCGTCGACTCGACCCCACTACTGGCGAACGAGTTCAGCTTGGTCCAGCCGGTCACCCCAGACGGCCCACTCGGATTCGACCCCGAGTTACCAGTCTCGAAGACCAGCATCATGTCACCCACGCTGGCCTTCGACGGCACCTTCACCGTCTTGAACAGCGCGGCACCAGCGGGCGAGTGATCGGACCCGACATACGCCATCGAACTCGGCGCCGGATCACTCACCGTCACGTCGTGCGACACCGAATCCGTCGCCCCGTCGTTGTCCGTCACCGTCAACTTGACCGTGTACGTCCCACCAGCGGAGTACGCATGCGACGGCTTCACACCCGTACCGGACTGGCCATCCCCGTAGTCCCAGGCATACGAAGCCACCGAACCATTGGGATCACTCGAACCCGACCCGTCGAAATCGCACGCGTTCACCTGACAAGTCGAACCGAACGCCGCCACCGGCGGATCATTCTGCGGCGGGTCAGCCACGGTGACATTGTGCGAGACCGCGTTGGTGCTGCCGTCGTTGTCGGTCACGGTGAGCTTGACGGTGTACGTCCCGCCAGCCGCGTAGCTGTGTGACGGCTTGGACCCCGTATCGGACTTACCGTCTCCGAAGTCCCACGCATAGGACGCAACCGTTCCATCAGAGTCACTCGACGCAGAACCATCGAAGTTACACACATTGACCTGGCAGCTGGAGCTGAATGCTGCGACCGGTCGTTGGTTGGGCGCCCCGGCTGGTGTGCCGTTGAACAGGAACATTGCCCGGTTCCGCCAGTCGATGCCGTCCTGAGCCGGCCCACTCACCGTGATGGGACTGCCGCTGACCGCACCATCGGCGAAAGCGACCGCGTGCAGGACGCCGTCGGACTTGGTGACGTAGTACAGCTTGCCGTTCGCGTAGATCATGCCGTCGGCGTCGCTGAAGTCGACGCTGCTCGGTGCCTGGACCGTCGTCTCGTCCACGATCCCGCTGTCGGGCGAGAACCAGCGCGAGCGGAGCCTGGAGTCGCCGAACTCGGTGTAATACAGCCGTCCCGCCGAGTAGAACATGCCGGTGATGTTGGGCATCTCCCCGTACAGGGACGGGAAGGCGCCGTCGAACGTGCTGTCGCCATCTCCGGTGCGGACATTGGCCCAGGCCGGGTCGTGGTACAGGTCGTACTTCACGTCCGGTCCCCAGCTTGCGCCGTCGTAAGTCCGCGAGTGGAGCAGGTTGTCGGTGAAGCCGTAGAACACCTTGTTGCCGACCATGAAGGCGCCGCGAGCACGGCTCCAGTCGATGCCTCCGCTGCCGACGTCCGCTGGCCCGGTCGCTGTGGTCCCGTCGAACTCGATCCGCGAAACGGTGTTCGTGGCATCCGGCGCCGGCGGCTGCTTGTCCGTACGGATGATCTCGATGCCGTTGACCAGGGGATTCTCGGTGACGTGGCCGAAGGAGATCGTGACCATCCCATTCGCCGGAGCGGTGATGTCCTTGTCCTTCATGGTGGCCGTCTGATTTCCCACATCCGCGACCAGATCCTCGTTGTCCAGCCAACTCTGGCCGTCCAGGCTCACATTGAACACCCGCGAACCGGGCTGACTGGTGCAACTGCACCGGTTGGCAAGGAAGACCCTGACCTCGATCGGAGTGCCCGGGTCCACCGGGAAGTTCCACTGCATCTCTGGGTCACCGTTGGGATCCCAGCGCTCGCTGTCGAAGATGGTAGCGGGCGTGGACGACGGCACCGTCGAGTCGAGCGTCGCTCCCGGCGCGTAAGTCGCCGAGTTGCTGCCCGAGTTGCGGTATGGACTCGTCGAGGCCGTGTCCGCGCTCCAGTCCGGGCCGTTGTCGATGGCTTGGACCGCCTGTCCGCCGGTATTCACCCGGTACAGAACGTTGCTGTCGGTCGCGGTGGGCTGTTTGCCGGCCAGGAATACCGAGCCGGGCAAGCTGCCGGTCGTCGTGGACGCGAGTTGGGAGCCGCCCTGGTACGGGAAAAATGCGATCTTCGGCCTCTTGTATCGGAAGTTCCCGATGTAGTCAGTGTCCGAACCCAGGTAAACGCCATTGGGGGTCGAGAGGAAGTTGTACACGAACGTACCCTTTGGGACCCTGCCCGGATTCCAGGCCAACGGCCGGCCGCTGACTGGATCCAACGCCGCCAACCCCGCGCGCGGAACAGCGCCCGCTTGCGCCTGGTCGACCCCCAGGGGATCGTTCATCCAGCGGTTGTGTCCACCCACGAAGATGGCTGAGTCGGTCGCGGTGACACCCCACAGGCTGTCACCCCCAGTCTCCGCAACCCATTCGGGTTGAACGTCGCCGCCCTGACTGGTGGTACCGAATTTGACTGCTGCGTCGCACAGCGTGCCCCGATTGCCGCCCCCAGTCGAGGTGACAACGAAATAGGAACCGTCCGGAGAAAACGACACGCCTCGCACAGTGTCACTGAACGCCCAGCTGAAGCACGTCGGCTGGAAGCGGGCCGTGTTCCAGGTCGGGTCGACAGTCGCCGATGTGCCGGTGAGGTCGATCATGACGATCTGCACCCGCGGCAATCCGTCGGCTTCGGTGAAGTTGCCGACGGCCACCAACTTGGAGCCATCGGGCGTGACGTCGAATCGGCGGATCCCCACCCATCCCGTCGTCTGAGGATTGTGCTGGCCTGTCAGCTGCACGCTCAGGAAGGGCTGCACTGCACCGGTCGCAGCATCCAAAGATGCGAGTCCGCCGTGCGTCCTCCCTCCGACCGCGGTGAACGTCCCACCGATGTACAGCCTGTTGCCTCGGCGGGTGAGGTCCCTCACTTCACCGAAGTTGAAGCTGGGACTCTGCCACCCGGAGGCGATAGCTCCGGTGTCCAGGTCCAGCAGGGCCAGGTCGGTGACGTTCGCCGCGCCGATCTGGCTGAAGTTGCCGCCGACGTAGACCGAGTGGTTGTTCGGACCCGGCGCGACGGCGTTCACAATGCCGTTGATCGACGGGCGGAACGCCGTCGACACCGCGCCGGTGGTGGCGTTGAAAGCCGCCACATGGTTGTAGGCCTGGCCGTTGACCTGGGTGAAGTTGCCGCCGATCACGATCATGTTGCCCACCTGGGCGATCGACTGCACATCTCCGTTGTTCACCTGCGGAGTGATCGACGACGGCACGCTACTCACCATGGTGCTCTTCGACGGTCCAGGGTCGGGTGGTTGCGATGCGACCGCCTTGTCCGGTGGTGACACGGTCGTCAGCAGCATGCCTGCCATCAACGCGGGCAGGATCGTTGCGAGTAGGAGCCGCAAACGTGCTCTCATGAGATGACCCCCGTCATGAAGTGAATGCCGCACCGCGGCCGTATGCATCATGTCAGCGACATCTGTCCGCCGTAGTCGCTTCGGGAAAATTGGCGAAGTCTGGTCTCCGGACCGGCCGACCAGCCGGCGAAGCGATGAGCCGGTGGGACGGCCGTGAGCGGGGGAGGGCGCGCGTGGTCGACACCACGCTCGCAGCCCAGGTCAGCGCGAGGGCGGTCGGATCGCCAGGCCTGCGCCGCTCCGGCACCGCACCGGGGCAGGCGCCAGTGCTAACCGGTCGCGCTGCAGCAAGACGGTGAGTTGCCTACTTGGCGAAGTCGATCTTGAAGCAGCCGCTGTCAGCTCCCGACCGGACGTCCAGGCGCCAGACACCCGGCGCAGCGACCGGCAGCCGGACGCTGTAGTACTTCCAGATATCGGCCAGCTCGACGTCCTTGGACTGAACAGTCGTGCCCTTCCCGTCGGCGGTCACCGGTGTCATCACGATCCGCACCCCCGGCATGGACCGGTGCTTGGGGATGACGTAGAGGTTGACCGTGGGCTGCTCGGTCTGCTTCTGGAGTGCGGCGTACTGCTGGCGTGCGGTCTGGAAGTTTCCCATTGCCACTGTGCCGGACGTGATGTCTGTCTCGCTACCGACCGTGACACAGGTGTCCTTGGTCGTGCCCGGCAGCTTGTTCAGAACCGATCCTTGGTTCTTGGGTGGCGTGCTCGGGGGCAGATTCTTCGGTGGCTTCGTCGCGACGTTCGTCGTCGGGTGCTCTGTCGCGGCAGACGAAGGAGCGGATGACTCAGCCTTCGAAGTCACCCTGGTCCGGGCAGACCTGTGGGCCGACGGCCGGGACGATGTGGCCGACGGCCGGGACGATGTGGCCGCCGGCCGGGACGATGTGGCCGACGGGGCGCCGGAGCTGCTCCGGCCGGCTGATGACTGCGTCACCGGCGAAACCGGTGCGGACGGCTTCACGCCATCGGCCGGTGCATTCTGTCCGCTGCACGCACCGGTCACCAGCACTGTCGTCGTGACCACGGCAGCCGCGACGAGGTTCGCAGCAGTGGACCTGATTCGCATACTCAATGCCTCCACGAGCGGCCTCGCCCCGACAGCTGAGGACCTGGTGGAAGACTAGGCCAGCGATGTGCCGAGCGCTCGAAGTCGGAGGAACTGAAATCGAACCGTGGCCACGTGCGCGGACCGGATGTCGTCGTCACGACCGCTTCTGACGGCCCACGCGCCGGGTGCGGGAGAGACCGTCGGCGAGCAGGGCGCGCAGCCCCAAACTGTCGCGGAAGCACCACAGCAGCAACCCGTACGATGCTGTCCCGCAGAGGAGCGCGATCACCGCAGGCACCGCGTCGTGACCGGCGACAAGCTGGACCAGACTCACGACGACCGCGAAACTGAAGACACTGCAGCCAGCAACGATCAGGGTTTCCCGCCCGATCGGATGCATGCGGAAGACGAAGCCGACCTCGACCAGCGCGATGACATTCTTGGCGGCGATGGCCACCGACCAGCCGATGGCAGCGCCTTCGATGCCGTAGCGCGGAATCAGCCAGAGGTCGAGGCCCAGGTTCAACCCGAACGCCACCAGGAGATTGATCATGCTCCAGACGGTGCGGCCTGACATGATCAACATGATGTCGACGTCTCCGCAGAAGATCGCGATGAGCATCGATACGGCGAGCATCACGACGACACCGTCGGCAACACCGTAGCCGTGTCCGAAGACCTTCAGGAAGAGCGAACCGTCGATGATAAGTGCCAGGTAGACCGGCCAGGACACTGCCATGAGCCAGGAGGTGGAGACCCGGTAGAGGCGCGCCACGACTGCCCGGGACTGCGCCGAGATCGCCATGGCCAGTTGTGGCTGCACCGCGAGCGACACCGCGTTGCGCGTCAGTTGCCCCAGAACGATGAAGCGCGTCGCGGCCGTGTAGACGGCGGCGTCCTCGGCACCTGCCAGCGCAGCGACGAGCACGATGTCCAGCCGCTGCAAGCCGAGTTGGGCGATGCCCGCCAAGGATCTGGGAGCGCTGAACCTCCAGAACTCACGGCCGACCTTTGCCCGTGGCTCCGCGTCGCCCCGCCTTCGGAGCAGGCGGCGAAGCCAGAGCGCAGCCGCAACTGCGGCGACACCGTACGGCACAGCCCACGACCACGCCAGGTCGACCCGCAGGTTGCCGAACAGGATCACCGCCGCGCAGAGGAACTGGCAGCCAGGTCGGACAAGCTGCTCGACCAGCACATTCGGGCGCATGGTCCCGAGCCCTCGGGTCGCGGACAGCGACACGTTCTCCAATCCGGCGAAGGGTATGAAGAGAGCTAACGCACGCAGCGAATCTGCGCAGAGCTTCGATTGGTCGGGAGTCAACACGGCTGCGATCCGAGACGCGAAGACCAGCAGCACAGCGGCCGCCCCAACGGCACATGCCAGCACCGGCCACATCGCTGTCCGCAGGTAGTCGGTGACTCGACCTCGGCCGGCACCCTGCCGGACTCGGGCGAAGAAGTACACCAGGCCGGTGTCGGTGCCCAGCTGACCTGCGGCCGTGATCAGGACGAACAGCGAGGTTGCCGAGAAGAACACCCCGGCGTCGGCCTTTGTCGTCGCCTGGGCGACAAGGATGGTCAAGCCGAATGAGGCAATGGCGGACACCGCCGCTCCGACCAGGTTCAACGCGCTGCCACGAGCTGCATTACCGACCTGTTGGTTCCCGTCACCACCCAGCGCGTCTGTGGCGATGTCGCCGGACGGCTTCAAGGTGTCAGACACGGCTGTTCAGGGCGCGCCGACAGCGCCTCAGGACCTCGGGGAGCCAGTCATCGATACGGCTGAGAGGAGTCCCACCGACGCGATCCTCACCGCGTTCCAGATAGCCGGTGGCGATCTCCAATGCGTACAGTGTGACGAGCCGCGACCGATCATCCTCGGCACACACTGAACTGGTGAGGTCTTGCGATGACCTGCGCAGCGATGTCTCGAACGCGTCCACCACCGAGGCCCCAGTGATCAGTTGCTCGGAGATGTCGAAATGGATCGCGTCGAGCCCGACGGGAACGCCGGTCTCGAAGTGCTCCCAATCCCAGGCAATGACTCTGCCCGGGGTCGATGTCATATTCCACGGGGCCCAGTCCCCGTGCCACGACCCCACAGCTAGATCGTCGTTTCCGAGTTCGTCGTCCAGCCAGAGCAGCGCGCGGGTGATCTCTGCAGCTGAGGGGGACGTGTCGTGGGCGGCCGCACGCGTATACAGGCGTGCTCGATAGTCGCTCTGCAACCATCCAACGTTTGCCACGCCGAAGGACCGACCCAGTTCCTTCGTTGCATCTGGCAGCAGCCGTCGAAGTCGGGTCTCGGAACCACCGGGTGGCACCGCCGTCTGCACGATGAGATCACTGCCGCGCCATCGGGAGTAGGAGATGACCTGGGGCGTGCCGAGATGCCGGAGCCGGCGTTGGGTCAACCGGCTGATCGACTCGGCCTCGCAGCGCAGGAGCGAGGAGGTCAAGTCGTTGATCGCAAGCTTGGCGAAGGCGACGGTGTGGCCAGCGCTGTCGATGATCTGCAACACAGGCTTCTGGATCGCTCGTTGCGGCCCTATGTACATCGCGACATTGACCGCCATGCGCAGGATTCCGGACAGATGCGTATCGATCGACTCATCGCTGCTGCACACGACCACCCGCCACGGCAGGAGATGCAACAGCCCCAGCCGCGCGCCCAGGGCCATACCCCTAACCGCAGCCAACCTGAGTCCGGTCGCGGACGCCTGGTAGTTCCGGAGCGCAGCACTGGCTGCGGCGGTCGGTTCCCGCGGGATCACCAGTTTGGGATGCCGCAGGCTGGGAATGACGACCAGGGAGATCGGGCGCACCGGGGGCCTCCCTGCCGCCACCGGTGACGGCCAGAGCAGTGCCAGGAGTTGATCGAGGTAGACCCCGACCTCGGGAGAGCGGCCGTCGGATCCCCTGTTCACAGGTCGTGCACCTTCCCCCCAGCGCGCCCGGCGGAGATGTGCCTCGCTCCGGGCAGAACGTCGGTCCGGTCAGGCTTCTCCGTTGGACCCTGCTTCTCTGGTACAGCCTGGTGGCTGGGCTCGTGGCTTTCGAGGGCACCCCGCGACATTCTCGGTCGGGCATTCTTGACTGCACGCGGTGAGATCGTGACGATGCCGCGGATGGAGACATTGTCGGTCGCCGACCGGGCCAAGGTCTCCGCAACGTCTCCGCGGGTGGCGACCCGATCGACCGCCGCCAGGAGAACGCAGTCAGCCACGGCCGCCGCCGTAACGCCGACGGCGGTCGAGAGATCGGCGACCGCCATGATGACGTAGTCGTACTGGGCACGTAACGTGTCCAGGGTGGACCGGAATGCTTCGCCGGAGTAGCGTTCCAGGACTGCATCGGGATCCGACCCGGCCGTGAGGACTGCGACGCCATGCCTGACCGCCACCGCTGCATCGAGGTTCACAGCCCCTCCGATGATGTCTGCGACTCCGGCATGCTCCGGCAGACCGAACAGGTCCGCTACGGCTGGATCGGTGATCTCGGCGTCTACGAGTGCACAGTCATAGCCGGCGTCCTGCAGGGCGACCGCCAGGTTCGAACCGATGTCCGCGATCCCGGGCAGCGATGTCGACGACGTCACTGCGATGACCGATCCCCGGTGCGCGTTGGCCAGCACCGCTGCGCGTAGCCGCCGGTATGCCTCCTTCGCCTCCTGATCGTCCTGGGTGAGCAGTCCGTAGTTCTGGCCTCGGACCGAATCACCCATCGCTGCCCAGATCGGTACGCCGCGAACGTACACATCGTGGCTGGAATCGATGCGGTCGTCACTCCAGGCGCGGAGGACACCGATCGCGAGGCCGGCTCCGAATCCCAGCAGCACCGACAGTATGGCGATCAGAAGAGGCGTGAACTCCTGCAGGGATCCTGGCGTCGACGGCTCAGTGATCACCGATCCTGGATCGGTCGCCATGGCTCTGGCGGTTCCGAGGCTGTCCTCCACATCGGCCAGCCGATTCGTCAGTGACTGGAGCTGCGCGGTCCGGGCAGCGGAGTCAGTCTTCTTGGCGGCTGCATTCAACTGCTGCTCCAAGGACGCCTGCTGCCGGAGAAGATCGGCTACCTGATTGTCTCGAAGCGTCTGGGCGCGGTCCCGTCTGACCTGCAGAAATGCGTCGGCAACGGCTTTCACGCCCGTTTGGGCGGTCGCCACCGACGGAGCGGAATAGGAGATCTGGACGATCTGACTGTTCGTGACGACCTTGGCGGTGACACGGTTCGTACCGGCGGGCACGGAAGTACCCAACGCCCGGCCGACGAGCTGTGTCACCTCGGGCGAGGAAATCAGATCGGCCTCCGTTTCCAGCCCGACTGTGACTTGTTGGGGGTTGCTGACGGCGTCCGGGGAGAACGGGTTGCCTGCCAGCGGAGCAAGCAGCACTTCCGTGCTGGACGTCATTGTCTGCGGTCGGCTGATCGCGAACGCCACTCCTGCAACCGAGACGATGAGGCCGATCAGGACCATCGACAGCCAGTAGTCTCTGAGAGCTCGCCGGACCAGATGCTGAGGAAGGTCAGCGTCATCGGATGGCGGCGCGAACTCGGTCTGTCTGCTCACTACAACGCCCTCCTCGGTCGCGGCGACCGCGACTTCCCATGCGGCCCGGCTTGTCGTGCTTCCGAGCCCTTCATATCGGTTCTGCTTCTGCGGTGCATCCAGATGGCGACACCCGCCGTTGACACGTTGGCCCGGGCCAGCCGTGCAATCCACTCCTGGACCGCAGGCAGCCGTCGGTGCGGGCACGTCAGGAGGAACACTCCGAAGGCTTCCCCGCGGGGGACTGTCAGGTCCTGTTGCAGCGACAGCTCGCCGGGGGCGGCCACCCGGCACCGGCGGCAGAGCGCACCACCGTGATCGGACGACCCGCCGCTGCGAAGAATCTCGGTGTGCAGTACTTCGCTGGTGTCGGCTGGCTCTGGACCTGGATCCCCGACTGTGAGGACCCTCTTTCCGCCGAGCGCCCGACGCAGCTGCGGCTCGGACAGCGAGGCGACGACCTCGCCACGGCGGGTGCGATAGCCGCTGATCAGGACCGCGATCAGGATACCGAGGCCCAATCCGCCGGCGGCAGCGACGTTCCACTGCTGCGGCGCCGCGGTCGCCTCAGGCTGTTGGGTGATCCACCCGCCCGCAGCTGTGACGTCCAGAAGGTCTGCTTGGTCTCGCAACGCAGCGACCCGGCCCTGCAGTTGGGCCCGTTGCCGTCGCAATCTCTCGATCGCCATCAGACGACCCGTGGACGGGCCGCCGGACCGGAGCTCGTTGATCGTGGAGTCGATCGTGATCACAGCCTGGATCGCGCCCTGAACCTGGGCATCGATCTCCGACGCGGTCGCAGACTTGGCAGCAGTGAGCCGACCGGAACGCATCCGGATCATCGCCCGGGCCGCCGCGTCCGCGGCCGCGACGGCCCGGGCGGGGTCGGACGAGGTGCCGACGAGATTCAAGATTCGTGTGTTCGGCGACGCGTTGACGGTCAGGTGCACCCGCGCGGCGCCCGGACCGCCTTGTGACAGCGAAGAGATCGCCCGTGCGACGATCGGATCGGAGACGAACCTGGCCTGTGTGTCGAGCGTCGACTCTGCGCCCGGCTCCAGCCCGGCATGCTTCGAGGTGGCGGGCAGGTAGATCGAGGCTGTTGCTGAATAGGTCGTGCCTCGGTGAGCGTGGAGTCCGGTTGCGCAAACCAGTCCGATCAGGCCGCAAACCATCACCAGTCGCGGCTCGGCGAAGCCTGCCATCGGCCGAAGGCGTCCCGGATCCAGCCGACCGCCCGCATCGGGCGCAGCATCCGAGGCCGTTCCGCCGAGCATCGCGATGGCCGCCATCACGGCGAACACGGCTGTCTCGCTCCAGTCGTAGATGGCGAGGGTGAGGAGGAAGGCAGACAGCGAGCACAGCGAGGCCACCGTCGTGGGGCCGCGTAGTCGCCGGTGACGCCATGCTGACAGCAGAAAGAACGCCAGGCCCAGCACAGCCCCGACAAAGCCATTCGCGTAGAGCAGCAGCCACAGGAATCCCTGGGTGCCGAACGGCGGAGGGCTGCAGCTGGGGCAGCTCGGCGTGGAGCCGCCGGCAATGGAATAGAAGCTTCCTTGCACGTCGCGGGTCGTTCCCAGCCCGATGACCGGGGAGGCCTGCGCGACAGCGGCGACGGACGTCAAGCTGAGCCTGGTTCGGCCATCATTGCTGTTGTGGCCGGTGAACCGCTCGGACAAGGCGCCGCCCAGCGGGCTGAGCGCGATGACGAGGGCAACAATGACTGCTCCGGCGGTGAGCATGGCCACCGAGCGTCCATGGCCCTGGCGAGTGTGCTTGATCACGGTGATGATCGCCATCACGATCAAGGCCGCCCACAGTCCTCGGTTGAGCGAGTAGATGACCGGTACGAGCGAGATCAGCAACACGCTGAGACCGATGACACGCCGCCGGCCGGCTGCACGCCGGCACCAGGCCTGGACGAAGAACGGCAGGAAGCACGCGTAGTTGGAGCCCCACTCGTTGGCGTAAGGGAACGGAGCACTCGGCCGGTACTGAACATCACCGATGTAGACCAGGCGCTGCGCCAGCACCGGATGGATGAACGATGACACGAAGGCGTTGCCGGTCAAGCCGCCGGGCAGGATCATCTGAGTCACCGATCGCAATGCTGTCGTCGGCGCAAAGCTGCCTGCCAGTCCTCCGACGGTGACGGTGAAGAACATGATCGCCAGAACCCGGCTCAGCCGTTCCGGAGGCAGGGATTTGCGAACGTTGGCGACGTAGAGGAGCACGACAGTCGCCTCGAGGTACCAGACCAGCCTGAGAGCCCACGTGAGGTATCTGTTCGGATTGTCTCCGACCACCGCGTAGGGCGCATTGGCCTGGACGACGCAGGCGCCCAGGAGGACCCAGATCAGGAACAGCAGCCAGACGCGGAAACCGGTGGGCACCACCAACCGTCGCCACCGCAACAGACGGAAGGCCATCGCCAGGCTCGTGGTGAAGATGGCGACCTGGGACAAGCCCAGGATCCACCAGACGGGAAAGCCCGCGAACAGGACGACGAGCGGCCCCTCGGGCCGCGCCAGCCGGGCCCGCCACCGAACTAACAGTCGCTGCACTCGGCGCTCGATCTGCCACTCGCCGCGGTGCACGGGCCTCGAGCTGCCGCGAACAAGGGCGCGTCCCGAGCTGCTGGCCGACGACACGGTCAATCCTGCGGTGTGCGTCTGTCCGAAGCGATGAGGCTGGCCTGCCTTTCCGCCGAGCCTCGTCTCAGCCACTCGTCACCGCCGACTCGACCGCCAGGCGAGCTGTCGGCCGAGCAGCTCCTCGAGGCGGTCGTCGTAGCCGGCGTAGTGGGCCTCGAGCCGTTCTTTCGCTGCGTGGGGCATCGGCGAACCCGGCCGGGCGTTGTGCTGGTCGAACTTCACCGGCTGGTAGTCATCGAGTTGGAGGAATTCCGTCAGCCGCCGATATTCGCCGGCGGGGTCGACGAAGAACGCCTCGCTGTCCATGACGTGCACCTGCTCACGCGGGAAATGCTCGAAGACACGCTCCAGTTGTTCGACATACTGCCCACGCCGCGCGTAGGCGTGATGGCGGTGCGGAATGCTCTCGTATCCGTCGTCGGCGCGCATCCTCTCCAATTCGCCGACAAGACGGTCGTCTTCGAGGTCCAAAGCACGCTCGAAATCCGGCTCGGTCTCGAAGCCGCGTGCAAATTCGTGCTTGTAGGCGGAGTAGGCACGTTCAACCGGATCACGCAGCATTGCGACAAGCTTCATATTCGGGAAATCCCGAGCGAGCCGTTCGATCGCGAACGGATGGAACATGTAGTAGGTGCAGGCCTCGAAAGCCACCGGTGCACCACGGGTACCCTGCGACTGCATTCTGGCCGAGTTTCGCAGCGGAAAATGGCCTCGATACCAGTCGAGGCCCCGACCGTAGTTGAGGGTGTAGTAGTCGGTACCCTTCTCGACCGGCGGGCGCATGACCTGCGGATGTTCGGACAAGACCTTGAAGACGGTCGTCGTCCCGCACCGCTGGCCCCCGATGACGATGAACGAGGGGGTCATCCGGAAGCGCGAGGTCACCGGCCCGATGCGCAGGTAGAGATCGCGTACCAGCGGTTGGACCGGCTTGGGCACGAATCTGCGGAGCCGCCGCAGCCCCCGGGAACCGGCGCCAGATATCGGTCTCTTCAGAACCGAAGCCATCTTTGTTCTCCTTCCCCCGATGGTTGTCACGGATCGAATCCCTCCGAACCGTCAGTCACGCCGCCGCCAATGGGCGGACCCATTCGTCCTGACCGGCGCGACGTACATCAGCGGTACGGACAGGAACCGTCGAGAACTGAAAGGAGCATGTGGCGATCCGGTCGCCATGGTCCCACAGTCCGACAGCCTTTATCTGCGGATAGCTCGACAGGAAGCTGGGAATCTCCTGATACCAGCCGGCGCCCTGCCCGGCGTGCGGCCCAACCGCAGTCCCGGCCTCGCTGATCATGATCGGTTTGTGGACGTCGATGCCCATGGACGGTCCGCGGGAGTGCAGGTACTCATAGAAAGGGAGCACCGCGTCGGAGAAGGACCGAGACTGTGCGACCTCGGGTGGTCCCGACTGACAGCCGGCGAAGTCGTAGCCTTCCCAGCTCACCCAGTCGACGACGTCGTTTCCCGGCCACATGGCCAACGCGGTCGGGGCGAAAGGCATCCATCCGGTCACCACCCACACCCACACGACGTTGGAGGCATGAGCCTGCTCGAAGAGATCGTGAACATGTCGCCACGCGGCCTTGAACTCCGCGGGGGTGCCGAGCACAGCCTTTCGAGGCTGGTCCGGCTCGTGGCCGAGCGTCACGAACACCGGCCGCCTGATCGCGGCGATACCGCGTGCTTGGGCCAACAGTCGAGCGTCATCGACGCCGGCGGCGATGTCGGCCCACTGGAGTGCCGGCTTGTCCGGCCTCGAGTAGTCCCGCATGTCAATGGCGATGTGCATGATGTACCCACTGCTCAGGACCGCGCGGTCCTGAGTGTCCGGGATCCGGTCGTTGACGTCGTGGAACCGGTAGACGAAGTCGAATTTGCGTCCGACTGCAGCCTCCGCCCGGCGAAGGCTGCTGAATCGCGGATCGGGCGGGGTGACGCCCCACAGCGCGCCGCAGGCCGGCACCAGTTTCGCGTTCATCGGGCAGCGCACGACCGGCCCGGGCGCCAGGGCAAGGGGTGTGAGGCAGGCTACCGATACCGCCGCAGCGACAAGCGATCCGATTCCGCGCCACAGCCACCGAAGCGGCCGGAAACTACGTTGTCGTCGCATGGCGATGAGACCGGCGGGAATCGCGAATCGCGGCGGTTGTCAGCGTCGTGAACTCGTCGGAGCAACCAACAGAGCTGCCGCGCATCGACGCAGCGGCACAGCGAAGTGCAACCAATTCGTCCATCGCGCGGCCCCCAGCCAAGCACTCCCCGGTGCTGCATGATGCTACCCAACGTTGCCGGTCCGCGCGGCGGATCTCACATCCGCAGGCCCGGGACCATCGCGACGACTGTGGTGGACCGGCGGGTGATGCTGGGATGGTTGAACGGGTTCTGTCGAAGGGCGCCTGACGCGAGGGGCTGGGTGGCGCGGGTCTCGCAGCCGGCGGTTCAGGGCAGCGCCAGGGCCGACAGCACCCGTTCGGCGCTGCCACCCAGGCCCAGGTCGGCTGGTCAGCTCGGCGAACCGGTCCGGGTCGACCGGCGCCGACGGCAGCGCCAGGTCGCCAGGTCGACGCCCAGATCCAGGTCGTCGACCACGCCGACGACCTGCGGGGCCACCCCCAGGTAGTCGATGGCCGCCGCGACCCGGGCCCGGACGGCGGGGGAGATCGGTGCGAGTCGCGCGGCGGCCGCCGCGGTGACGATGCCCTCGATGGTGCCGAACCGGGTGACCAGATCGGCCGCGGTCTTCTCCCCGACACCCGCGACGCCTGGCAGCCCGTCGGACGGATCCCCCTTCAGGGTGGCGAAGTCCCGGTAGCCCGTGGCCGGCACCCCGAACCGGCGGCGCAGCCAGGCGTCGTCGACCCGCTCATGCCGACCCACACCGCGCGCGATGTAGAGCACCCGGATGTCCCGTTCGTCGTCGACGAGTTGGAACAGATCCCGGTCACCGGTCACCACGTCGACCGGGATGCCGGCCGTCCGGGCCAGGGTCCCGATCACGTCGTCGGCCTCGTAGCCGTCCTTGCCGACGATCCGCAGTCCGAGCGCGGTCAGCGTGTCGATGATCATCGGCACCTGCACCGCCAGCCCGTCGGGGGCCTCCTCTCGTCCGGTGGAGGTCGAGCGCGCCATCTCCGCGATGCCGGCCGCCGCGACCGCGGCCACCCGGTGGGCCTTGTAGGAGTCCAGCAGCGCGACCCGCCAGGCCGGCCGCCAGTCGTTGTCCCAGCAGCACGCCAGATGCGTCGGCCGGTACTCCTCGACCAGCCGGGCGATGAAGTCCAGCAGTCCGCGGACGGCGTTGACCGGCCGTCCGTCCGGGCTGCGGAGGCTGTCCGGCACGCCGTAAAAAGCGCGGAAATACAGCGAAGCGGTGTCCAGAAGTAGCAGTCGCGGGGGCCTCACGGAGGAAATACTGGCACGCTTGGCGCCATGGAGAAGCTCGACCGACAGATCCTGTCGCTGCTGGCCCGCGATGGCCGGATGTCCTACACCGACATCGGCAAGGCGACCGGGCTGTCGACGTCGGCGGCACAGCAGCGGGTGCGCAAGCTGGAGCAGCGCGGCGTGATCAGCGGCTACCGGGCGGTGATCGCGGCCGAGGCGATCGGGCTGATGCTGACCGCCTTCGTCGAGGTCAAGCCGTTCTTTGCCGAACAGCCCGACGACACCCCGGAACTGCTCAGCGACATCGAACAGATCGTCTCCTGCTACTCCGTCGCCGGCGAGGCCAACTATCTGCTCAAGGTCCAGGTCGGCAGTCCGGCCGAACTGGAGGAGTTGCTGGCTGTCATCCGCAGCAAGGGGCGGGTCTCCACCCACACCACGGTGGTGCTGTCGGTGCCGTATGAGGACCGGCCGGCGGTCTGAGCCCGGCCGCGGCGACGGCGGTGTCCGCGCCGACGGCGGCAGCGCTGCCCAGGTAGGCTCATCCGGTGCTTTTCGGTGACGTGGCGACCCCGACCCGCGACCACGCCGACGCCTCCGCCGACACGGCCGCGGCCGGCGCGGGTTCGGAGCCCGCGGGCACCACCTGGGGTCGGTCCTTCGGCGGCACCGTGGCGATGCCGTTGCCCGTCCGGCTGCTGCTGTCGGCCGTCTGCGGTGTCGCGGTCGGCCTGGCCTTCCAGCCCTACGCCATCTGGCCGCTGGTCTTCGTCGGTGTGGCCGGCCTCACGGTGGCCGCCCACGGCACCCGGCCGCGGCGCGCCTTCGCGGTCGGATACCTCTTCGGGCTCGGCCTGCTGGGCGTGGCGATCAACTGGGTGCGGGTGATCGCCTCCTACGCGGCCGTGGCGCTGATCGGTTTCGAGGCGCTGTTCTTCGCCGTACTGGCGGTTGCGATCAGCGTGGTCGGTCGACGCCGGTTCTGGCCGCTGGCCGCAGCCGCCGCCTGGAGCGGCACCGAGTACGTCTATGCCCGCTATCCGTTCGGCGGTTTCGGTTGGACCCGGATCGGCTACACCGCGGTCGACATCCCGCTGGCCGGGCTGCTACCGATGGTGGGCGTCGCCGGGCTGTCGTTCGCGGTGGCGCTGCTGGCCCAGGCACTGGCCTGGCTGGTGGTCGGGCTGCTGCGGCGGCAGCCGGCGGCGGCCGGTTCCGACGGGCCGCGGCGGGTCCGGGTGGCACGGCTGTTGGTCGGGCCGCTGGTGCTGTGGGTCGGTCTGCTCGGCAGCGGCCTGGCCCTGCGCGGCTGGAACCCCGACCCCGCCGCGGGAACAGGTCGGTCGGCCCACGTCGGCATCGTCCAGGGCAACGTCCCGGGTAAGGGCATCGAGGCGCTGGGCCGGATGCGGACGGTGACCGCCAACCACGTCCGGCAGACCGAGGCGCTGATGGCGCAGGTGCGCCGTGGCCGGTACCCGCAGCCGGATTTCGTGCTGTGGCCGGAGAATTCCACCGACATCGACCCGACCGCCGATCCGATCACCGCACAGCAGGTCGAGTCGGCCGCCCGCGCGGTGGGGCGCCCCATCTTCGTCGGTGCGGTGATGTACGGGCCGGGCCCGGACGAGCGTCAGACCAGCGGCCTGTGGTGGGATCCGCGCTGGGGCATCACCGCGCGCTACGACAAACGCAACCTGGTGCCGTTCGGGGAGTGGATCCCGTTCCGGGACCAGTTGCTGCCCCTGCTGCCCATCCTGCGGCTCGTCGGCGCCCAGTCGGTGCCCGGCACCAGGCCGGGGGCGCTGCCGGTGTCGATGCGACTGGGCGACCGGCCCGCGCAACGGGTCGTCGTCGGTGACGCCATCTGCTTCGAGCTGGCCTACGACGACACCATCGACGACGTGATCACCCACGGCGCGCAACTGTTCATGGTGCAGAGCAACAATGCCACCTACACCGGCACCGGACAGGTCGAGCAGCAGTTCGCCATCACCCGCGCTCGGGCGATGGAGACCCGCCGGGAGATCGCCGTGGCCACCACCAACGGTGTGTCCGGCTACATCGGCCGGGACGGCACGGTCCGCTGGCAGACCCGCGAGCGGACCGCCGCCGCGACAGTGGTGACCATGCCGCTACGCACCGCGGTCACCCCGGCGGTGCGGATCTCGCCCTGGCTGGAGCGCGGCCTCGCCGCTGCCGCCCTCGCCTGGTGCGTCACCGTCGCGGTGACCGGACGCCGTCGGGTCACCGGTTGAGCGCCGAACCGTCCCACCGGACGCACCGGTGCGCAGCCGCCGGCGGTTGGACCGATGGGGGAGGATGGATCCCGTGGATGGTGGGCCGATGATGCGGACCGGCCGGCGGGTGCTGACCGTGGTGGCTGCCGTGGTCGTCCTGCTGCCGATCGTGGAGATCTGGTTGTTGATCCTGCTGGGCCGCCAGGTCGGGGCGCTGCCCGTGCTCGGACTGGTGGTCCTCGAGGCGCTGATCGGCAGCTGGCTGATCCGGCGCCGCTGGCGGGCGGCCTGGCAGTCGCTGCAACCCGGTGCCGGCCCGGCCGAGCCCGGTGGCGCTGCGACCGGCGCCGCGCCGTTGGCGGCGGCCGTCGACACCGTGCTGGTCGTGGCCGGCGGTGTCGCGCTCATCTTCCCCGGGCTGATCACCGACCTCGTCGGCCTGCTCTGCCTGCTGCCGTTCGTCCGGCGGCTGCCCCGGCGGCTGCTGCGCCGCTGGCTCGACCGGCGGGTGGCCGGACTGCAACCGGCCTTCGGCCCGCTGGCCCGCGGCGCGTCGGGTCGCGCCGACGTCGTCGAGGGTGAGGTGGTCGACGACCCGCACGACCGACACCGCGGCGACGGCCCGGCCATCGTCCGCGGCCGGATCGACGACCGCTGAGGCCGACCCGGTCCGGGCGGGTGGGCCGGGGACGAGCGGGTACAGGGCAGGGAACATCTTGCGCCGCGCGGGCGTTGGACAGTACCGAACCGATCGGGAGGAACCACCATGGCTGATCGCTCTCTGCGCGGAACCGGACTGGGCTCGAAGAGCTTCGAGGACGAGACCGGTGTCGAATTCGCCGCCCGCCAAGAGGTGGGATATGCCTGCACCAACCAGCACGTATTCACCCTGACCTTCGCCGAGGAGGCCGACACTCCGGCCGTCTGGGAGTGCCCCCGCTGCGGCGCTGAGGCGCTGCGCACCGACGGCGTCCGGCCCGAGGCCAAGGAGGAGAAGCCGGCGCGCACCCACTGGGACATGCTGCGCGAACGTCGCTCCATCCCCGAACTGGAGGAGTTGCTGGCCGAGCGTCTCGGTCTGCTCCGCTCCGGTGAACTGGGCCCCAACTACGCCGCGACCAGCGGCCGCAAGTCCAAGAAGTCCGCCTGACTCCTCGCTGAGCCCGTGGCTGAGCGGGGTCAGGAGCCGACGGCGTCGACCGGGGCGACCTGCGGTTGCCGACTGCCGGTCGGTGGGCGGACCAGGGCCAGCGCGACCGCCCCACCGGCCAGCACCACGATGATGCCGACGATGCCGATGCGGTCACCGAACAGCGCGGAGAAGACCGCGAACAGGGTCGGGGCCAGGAACGAGGCCGCCCGCCCGGTGGTCGCGTACAGCCCGAACATTTCACCCTCCCGCTGCGGCGGCGCGATCCGCGCCAGGAACGACCGGGAACTGGCCTGTGCCGGCCCGACCCACAGCACCATCGCCAGGGCCAGGATCCAGAACAGCGTGGTGATCGAGGGCGGCTGGACCAGGGCGACGACGAGCAGCGCCACCGCCATCGTCACCAGTCCGGTGAGGGAGATGAGGATCACCCGCTTCGGACCGATCCGGTCCTCGATCCGGCCCATCACCACCGCCCCCGCTGCGGCCGCCACGTTGGCGACCACGCCGAAGACCAGCACCGTGCCGGCGGCCATCCCGTACACGCTGACGGCCAGGATCGCGCCGAAGGAGAACACCGCCGCCAACCCGTCCCGGTACAGCGCACTGGCCAGCAGGAACCAGACGGCCTGCCGGTCGGTGCGGAACAGGGCGACGATGTCGGCCCCGAGCTGTCGGTAGGCCTGCCGGATACCGCCGGCGCGCGGTCCGCCTGGGGTGGCGGCGCGCACCTGGGGAACGGCGAACAGCACCGGCAGCGCGAACAGCCCGAACCAGACTGCCGACACCAGCGCGATCGTCCGGTACCGCAGCCCTCCGGCACTGCCGACCCCGAACCAGCCGACGTCGGGGGCGATGAACCCCAGGTAGCAGAGCAGCAGCAGGAAGATGCCGCCGAAATAGCCCATCGCCCAGCCGAAGCCCGACACCCGGCCGATCGTCGCCGGAGTGGACACCTGCGGAAGCATCGCGTTGTAGGAGACGGCGGCGAACTCGGCGAAGACGTTGCCGGCGCCGATGAGCAGCAGGCCCAGCCACAGGTACGCCGGATCGTTGCGCACCCAGAACAGCCCGATCATGGCCAGCAGCACCAGCAGCGACCACAGGCCCAGATTGCGGCGCCGGTGGCCGCCGAGATCGGCGCGCCGACCACTGATCGGCGCGATCAGCCCGATGACCACGCCGGCGACCGCGGTGGCGATCCCCATCCAGGTGTTGCCGGTCAGACCGCCGGGCCGCGCCTCCCCGACCACACCCTGAACGATGTACGGGCCGAACACGAAGGTGGTGATCACCGCGTTCTGTGCGGCCGAGGCCCAGTCCCACAGGGCCCAGGCCAACACCGTACGGCGCCGGACGACCGTCATCCGGCCGGCCAGAGTCCGCGGTCGACCAGGACGTCCCTGCAGACGTCGATCCGGTCGGTGAAGATGCCGTCCACGCCCAGGTCGATCAGGCGTTCGATCTCGGCGCGGTCGTCGATGGTCCAGGCGTGCACCTGCCGGCCGGAGCGGTGCGCGGTCTGGACCAGTTGCGCTGTGATGACGGTGACCCGCCGTCCCGCGACCACGGTATGGGTGGGCAGTTGCAGCGCCACCCCCGGCGAGTCGATCAGCCGACGAATGGCCGGCACCGCGGACAGGGACGGCGCGAACCGCAACTGCGCCGCAGCGCGGGAACTGACCGCGGTCGGCACCTGCGGCAGCAGCCGTCGCAACCGACGCAGTCGGGTCGGGCTGAACGAACTGACCAGGACCCGATCGGTGGCCGCCAACCGGACCAGCTCCGCGGCCAGCGGCTCGACGGCCCGGTCGGCCTTGCAGTCGATGTTGAACCGGGCGTCGGGGAAGGCTGCCAGCAATTCGGCCAGCGTCGGGATGGACAGCCGGCCGGCGACGCGGACCCGCCGGACCTGGTCCCAGGTCAGCGACCCGATCTCCCCGGCCCTGTCGGTCACCCGGTCCAGCACGGTGTCGTGGAAGGCGACCAGCCGCCCGTCCCGGGTGGCGTGCACATCGGTCTCCAGATAGCGGTAGCCCATGTCGACGGCGGCGCGGAACGCCTCCACCGTGTTCTCCCGGCCGACGTTCGGCGGATAGCCGGCACCACCCCGGTGGGCGAAGGCCAGGAACTCGGCGTCGAAGAACTCGTAGTCGCTGGCCGGCATGCCGTTCATTATGGCCGAGCCGCGGTCACGCACCGGCACGCCGGCGATGAAGCTGCCCCGCCGGTCCGCAGGCCGGCGACCGGGTGACACGTCGACCTCAGATGCCGGGCAGCCGACCCAGCCAATGCGTGGGCGTGCTCGGAAGCCAGCCGGGGACGCCGACGACCAGCAGGTAGGCGTACCCCAGCAGCACCAGCAGGACGGCGACCAGCAGCCAGGCCAGCAGTTGCCGGTGCCGGCTCCAGCCGCGGAGCCGATTCAGCTGGGCCTTGAACCACTGCATCAGCCGAAAGGCCCACTCGAACTCGCTGGCCCAGACCGCTAGACCGAGCAGCACCAGCGGGATGCCGCCGGGCCCGGGCAGCGGGCCGGTCAGCCCGCCGAGGATGATCATCAGTCCACCGGCAACGGCCACGGCGATGCGGTACAGGCGCAGCCGGCGGGGGTTGGCGCGGATCCGGCGCCGCCACTCCCAACGATCCTCGGTCCGGTCGATGAGGACATGGTGATCCGGGTGCAGCCGCGAATCGGTCTCCCGGTCGCGGCTCGGAGCGTCCCCGGTCGCCATGGGCCCCACTGTAGATGCCGGTTGCCGACGGCGGCCCGGCCGACGGCGGCAGTGGAACAATGCCGCGGTGACCACGATCCTGTCGATCCAGTCCTCGGTCGCCTACGGCCACGTCGGCAACAGTGCGGCCACCTTCCCGCTGATGCGGCGGGGGATCGAGGTCTGGCCGGTGCACACCGTGCACTTCTCCAACCACACCGGCTACGGGCACTGGCGGGGGCCGATGTTGACCGCTGCCGACGTGTTGGAGGTCGTCCGCGGCATCGACGACCGGGGCGTGCTGGGTCGCTGCGACGCGGTGTTGTCCGGCTACCAGGGCGGAGAGGATGTCGGTGCGGCGATCCTCGAGGCGGTCGACCTGGTCCGGTCCCGCAACCCCGAGGTGATCTACTGCTGCGATCCGGTGTTGGGCGACGTCGACCGCGGGGTGTACGTCCGGCCGGGCATCCCCGGCTTCATGCGAGACACGGTCGTGCCGGCAGCGCAGGTGATCACACCGAACCAGTTCGAGCTCGGTCTGCTCAGTGGCCTGCCGACCAGCACCGTGGAGGAGGTCGTGGTGGCCGCCGGCACGGTTCGATCCATCGGTCCGCGCACCGTGCTGGTGACCAGCGTGACCACCGCCGACCGGCCCGACCTGATGTCGATGGTGATGGTCGACACCGACGGGGCCTGGGCGGTGGACACGCCGCGGCTGCCGCAGACCTTCACCGGTGCCGGTGATCTGACCGCCGCGGTGTTCCTCGGCTCCCTGCTGACCCGCGACGATCCGGCCCGAGCCCTGGCCGACACCGCTGCGGTGGCCTACGACGTGCTCGCCGTCACCACGGCGCGCGGTGGCCAGGAACTCCAACTGGTGGCCGCGCAGGACCGGATCGCCGACCCGCAGCAGACCTTCGCGGTGCGTCAGCTGCGCTGACCGACGGGCATTTCGGGATCATGGACTTCGGTGCGGAAGTCTGCGCCGCCGGTCCGTTGTGCGCTACTGTCCGCTCACGAATCGGCGGCACTCCGCGGTCTCGGCCGGGGTCCGCGTCCTGTGTCTGGAGGGCTGGTCATGCGAGGTTTCAGGAACTTCCTGATGCGCGGCGACGTGATCGTCATCGCCATCGGCCTGGTGGTGGCCACCGCGTTCAGCACTCTGGTCTCCGGCTTCACCGCCAACATCGTCAACCCGCTGATCGCCCGCGCGCAGGGCGCAGCTCCGGGCGGCCCCGGCCTGGGTGTCCAGCTGGGTGCCAAGGGCAGTGCCGCCACCTACATGAACATCGGCGGCTTCATCTCCGCGATCATCTACTTCATCATCTTCATGGCGGTGATCTACTTCGCCATCGTGGTCCCGTACAAGACGATCCAGGCGCGGCGCGGGGTCACCGTGTTCGGTGACCCGGCTCCGGCGCAGACCTGCCCGTCCTGCCTGTCCAGCGACCTGCCGGTCGGGGCCACCCGGTGCAAGTACTGCACCAGCGAGCTGCCCGCGGCGAGCTGACGGATCCGTCGCGGACCGCTGCCGGCCGGCCCGGGTCGGGCGGGTCCGGCCCAGCTGGGGCGTGGCCGGCCTCCGCGGCGGGTAAGGACAGCACCTGAGACAGCCGACCGGGGAGGCCGGTCGGCGCGGGCGAGGGTGGTGGTGACCGTGGCGCGATCGATCTGGACCGGGTCCCTGTCCTTCGGGCTGGTGAGTATCCCGGTGGCCCTGTACTCGGCGACCCAGGAACACGAGGTCCGGTTCCACCAGTTCGAGAAGGGCACCACATCGCGGATCCGCTACCGGCGGGTCAACCAGGACACCGGCCAGGACGTCGACTACTCCGACATCGTCAAGGGCGCCGAACTGCCCGACGGTGACTACGTGGTCCTCACCGACGAGGAGTTGGCCGACGTCGAACCCCGACGCACCCGCGCCATCGAGATCACCGACTTCGTCGACCTGTCCGCGGTCGACCCGATCTACTTCCAGAAGAGCTACTACCTGGGCCCCCGCGACGAACAGTCGAGCAAGCCGTACGCGTTGCTCACCGCGGCGATCGAGCGCTCCGGCCGCGCCGGGGTCGCCTCCTTCGTGCTGCGCAACAAGGAGCATCTCGCCGTCATCCGGCCCTACCAGGGCATGCTCATGCTGGAGACGATGTTCTTCGCCGACGAGGTGCGGCCGGTCGACCGGGTGATCGGCGATGTTCCCGACACCGGCTCACTGCGCAAGCAGGACCTGGACATGGCGATCAACCTGATCGAGTCGATGACGACGGCGTGGGAACCGCAGAAGTACCACGACAGCTACACCGAACGGGTCAGTGAACTGGTCGAGGCGAAGGCGAAGGACGAGACCTTCGAGGTTCCGCAGGAGGACACCGGCGGCGACGTGGTCGATCTGACCGCCGCGCTGCGCGCCTCCATCGACCGTCTGCGCGGTACAGCGGGCCGCTCGGGCGCTGACACGCCGGACCGCGAACGGTCCGGCGGCGACAGCCTGGTGCCGGCCGACCTGAAGTCGCTGTCCAAGGACGAGCTCTACGAGCTGGCCCAGCAGTTCGACATCAGCGGCCGGTCCCGGATGAATCGCCGCGAGTTGGAGCGGGCGGTCACCGAGGCGGGACGCGGCCGGCAGGCCTCCTGACCGGCGGTCACAGCAGCGGCACCCGTCGCGCGTCCGGCCGCCCGCGGCACCGGTCCGGAGCCGAGCCGACCGGCACGCTCAGCGCGTCGCGGCAGCACCGATCGAACCGTTTCGCGGGGGGTACACGCTCGGGCATGCAGCGGACGACCGTCGTGATCATGACCCGGGACCGGGTGGCCGAGCTGCGCCACACCCTGGACCGGTTGGCCGAGCTGGAGCCGCGCCCACCGGTCGTCGTCGTCGACAACGCCTCCACCGACGGCACCACCGACCAGGTCGGTGCCGTTCATCCGTGGGCGACGGTGATCCGTCGGGAAACCAATGAGGGTGCGCTCGCCCGCAACCTGGGCGTCCAACGGGCCACCACGCCCTACATCGCCTTCTGTGACGACGACTCCTGGTGGCATCCGGCTGCGATCCCCTACGCCGAACAGTTGTTCGACCGGCATCCGCGACTGGCGTTGATCACCGGCCGCACCCTGGTCGGTCCGGAGCAGCGACTGGACCCGATCGGGCCCGTGATGGCGGATTCGCCGCTGGGCCGGGCCGGCGATCTGCCCGGTCCGTCGGTGCTCGGATTCCTGGCCTGTTCGGCCCTGGTCCGCAGGAACGCGTTCCTGCAGGTGGGCGGATTCAATCCGCTGGTCCAGTTCCCCGGTGAGGAACGCCTGCTCAGCTGGGACCTGGCGGCCCACGGCTGGGGGCTGTGTTACGTCGAGGACGTGATCGCCTACCACCACCCGTCCACGGTCCGGCCGCCCGCGTCGTGGCGTCGGACCGGCGAGGTGCGCAACGGGTTGCTCGCCGACGTCATGCGGCGGTCCTGGGCCGATGTGGCGCGGGCACTGCCCCGGCTGGCCCGGCAGCCGGCGGCGCTGCCGGGTCTGCTGCGGGGACTGCCGCAGGCGCTGCGGCAGCGACAGCTGCTGCCGGCGACGGTGGAGGAGCAGATCCGGCTGCTGGAGCGCCTGGACCACTGAGCCGACGTGACGGACCGACCTGCTCGTTCAGCCGACCGTGAGGTCGGCGAGCAGCTCGTCCCAGTGACGCAGGAACGTGGCCAGGCCGTAGTGCTCGAGGGCATGCGCTCGGGCGTTACGGCCCATCCTTGCGGCCAGCTCCGGGTCCTTGATCAACCCGCGGACCGCCTCGGCCAGTTCGTCGATGTCGCAGCTGACCACGCCGGCCGAGGGCGGCACGGCCGCCGGCACCTCGGTGCTTCCGACCGCGACGACCGGCATGCCCAGGTGCATGGCCTCGAGCAGGGACAGTCCCAACGAGGTCCAGCGGCTGGTGTGCAGGTAGAGCCGTCGCCGGGCGATCTCGGTGTGCAGCTCGTCCAGGCCGAGGTTGCCGGCTGCGGTGACGGCCGGCGCGATGAACCGGTCACAGTCGATGCCGTACAGGTCGACGGGCGCCGCCTCGGCCAGCCGCGCCACCAGATCGGTGCCGACGGTGCGACCGCGGCGGCCGGCCTCGTTGATCACCACCGCCTGCCGTTCCAGGTCACCGGTGTAGCGAGGACCCGGATCGGGAATGCCGTGCTCGATCACCACCGTGGGGGTGTCCCCGACGTCCCACATCAGCCGGTTGTAGTGGGTGACGTGGACGATGACCAGGTCGTCGCGGTCGGCCATCGGGTGCCGGGTCGTCGCGGCCGGTCCGCCCGGTGTGTTGTGCTCCAGATACACCGTCGGCAGCTCCGCGGCCCGCGGTCCGAGCAGATCATGCAGCAACGCCGACTCGCCCGGACGTTGCAGGACGACCGCGTCGATGTGTTCGTCCGGGAGCTGGTCGAGGCTCACCTCGAGCACCGTGCCGGTCCGGTCCGCGCCGCCGCGGCTCCCGCTGTCGCGGGCCACCGGCAGCAGGTACTCGTGGCCGCCCCGGACGAAGGCGTCGGTCCAGGACCCGTGGACCGGCCACAGCAGCACTCGCATGCAGGTGAAGTGCCCGACCCAGGGCCCGGCCAAACGCGCCCGCCGGTCGTGCCGGACGGGGTCAGTCGGTCCGGTCGGACTCCTCGGAGTCGGCGGCCGCCCCGGCAGCGGGACGATCGTGGGCGCCGAGCTGGTTGAGCTGCCGGACCGCACGCCGGCCGAGTTCGGTCAGGCGGGCGAACAGGGGGAAGCCCAGCCGGGTCTCGGCCTGGTGACCGACGGCGTGCTCGTCACCCGGCGGCGGCAGCAGCAGCTGCCCGGCGTAGCCGAGCAGGCGCGTGGTCAGCCGCGGCGCCGTCCCGTAGACGCGGGCGCCGACCCGGGCCAGCGGGGTGTAGATGATCGTCTGCTTGCCTCGAAGCACGCCGCGGACGACGATGTGCGCGGCCCGGCCGGCGCCGATCGAGACGACCGGCAGCGAGCCGAGCAGGGCGAACCAGGCGTACTCGCGGTCCGGCCGGCCGTAGTAGTCGCCGTTCCAGTGCCCGCCGGTCCGCATCAGGCCGGGGATGATGGTGCTGACCGTGATGCCGCTGCCGGCCAGCTCCTCGCCCAGCCCGCGGGCGAAGCCGACGGCGCCGAACTTGGCCACCGAGTAGGGGACCATGTGCGGCACCGGGATGATGCCGCCGATCGACGTGACCACACCGATGTGGCCGTGACGTCTCCGCCGCATGCCGGGCAGCGCCGCGTGCACCATCGCGATATGGCCGTGGAGCATGATGTCCAGCGGCTGGGTGTAGCGGTCGTACCCGTCGTCGATCACCGGGCCGACGCTGAGTACCCCGGCGACGGTGATCAACGTGTCGATCGGGCCGATCGAGGACTCGATGTCGGCGACCAGCCGCGGGGAACGGTCGACGTCGGTGACGTCGTGCACCCGGGTGTCGACCAGGACGCCGTCGTCGGCGAGGAGTCCGCGAGCCCGCTGCAGATCGGAGGCGGTGCGGGCGCAGATCACCACGTGATAGCCGCTTCGACCCAGTTCGCGGGCCAGGGCCAGGCCGAAGCCCCGCGAACCGCCGGCGATCAGGGCGATCGGGCGGTCCGGGGGCTCGCCGCCGGTGCCGGCTGGGTCGGTGCGCGGGTCGCTCATCATGGTGTCGGGGTCAGGGCGCGCAGCCGTTCCAGCAGGGGAGCGGCGGCCTGGTCCAGGAACTGCTGCTGGTAGCGGTCGCCGATCTGCACCAGACCGATGTCGGTGTAGCCGGCGTCCACGGCGGCCTGGAACCCGGCCGCCAGCCGATCCAGGTCCGGCCCGCAGGGGATCGATCCGGCGACGTCGTCGGGACGGACGAACTGGGTCGCCGCCGCGAACGAGGCCGGGTTGGGCAGCTCGGCGTTGACGGGCCAGCCGCCGGCGAACCAGCGGAACTGGTCGTGGGCCAGCTCGACGGCCTGCTCTTCGTCGGGCGCCCAGCAGATCGGCAGCTGGATGAAGCTGCGTGACTCGGTTCCGCCGGAGGGACGGTGCTGCTCCCACAGCTGCAGGTATTTCCGTTCGGGTTCCACCGAGACGAGGTGGTCGGCGACCGGGGCGAAGGAGGCGATGCCCTGCTCACCGGAGACCGCGACCGCGATCGGCACCGGCTGCTCGGGGCAGTCCCACAGCCGCGCCTGGGAGATGTGGTAGTACCGACCGTCGCGGGTGACGAGTTCGCCACCGAAGAGGTCGCGGATGACCTCGATCGCTTCCCGCAGCTTCTCCTGCCGCACCTCGGTCCGCGGCCAACCATCCCCGACCACGTGCTCGTTGAGGTTCTCTCCCGATCCGAGCCCGAGGATGAACCGGCCGCCGCTGAGCAGTTGCAGCGTGGCCGCCTTCTGGGCCACCACCGCCGGGTGGTACCGGGTCGTCGGGCAGGTGACGTAGGTCGCCAATTCGACCCGCTCGGTGACCTGGGCGACCGCGCCCAGCACCGCCCACGCATACGGTGCGTGACCCTGCGAGGCGAGCCACGGGCTGTAGTGGTCGCTGCTGAGCTCGAAGTCGAACCCGGCCCGTTCGGCGTCGCTGGCGTAGCCGACCAGCGCGGTCGGACCGCTCTGCTCGGTCATCAGGGTGTATCCGAAGCGTGTCATCGCGGTCGGAATACCCGCGGGCGGTGCCGCTAACCGGTGGCCCGTTCCGGCGGACCCTCCGTGTCCTGCTGCCTGCCGTGGCCGGGCTCCGCCCTGGGGGTCCTAGGGTCGGGCCATGGTGGGATCGCGACCGGCGCGGCTGCAGGACGTCCACGAGATCGCCGCGGGGATGCCGTACGTCACCGTCGACCACGGGCCCGACGGCAACGCCGTCTACCAGGTCGGCCGGAAGAGTTTCGTCTTCTTCCGCACCCCCCGGCCGGACGCCGTCGATCCGCGGACCGGCGAACGCTACCCCGACGTGATCGTGATCTGGGTGGAGTCGGAGGAGGAGAAAGCGGCGCTGGTCGAGGATCCGGCGACGCCGTTCTTCACCACACCGCACTTCCGCGGGCATCCGTCGGTGCTGGTTCGCGCCTCCCGGCTGGGCGAGCTCACCCGGGCCGAACTGGCCGAGGTGATCCAGGACGCCTGGTTGGCCCGCGCCTCCCGCGCCCGGGCCACCCGCTGGCTCGCCGATCACGGCCTGGCCTGACGGTGGCCGCCCTCGCCGGGAGGATCCAGCCGGTCAGTCCCGGAAGATCTCGATGCTGGCGCCGATCGCGTTCAGCCGGTTCGGCAGGTCCTCGTAGCCGCGGTTGATCATGTAGACGTCACGCAGCACCGACTCGCCCCGGGCGGCGAGCATGCCGAGCAGAATGCACACGCTCGGTCGCAGCGCCTGCGGGCAGACGATCTCATAACCCCGCCACCGGGTGGGCCCGTTGACCCGCAGCCGGTGCGGGTCGAGCAGCTGCATGTTCGCGCCGAGCTTGCTGAGCTCCAGCAGGTGGATGGCCCGGTTCTCGTACACCCAGTCGTGGATCAGCGTGGTGCCCTCGGCCGTGGCCGCGATCACCGCGAAGAACGGCAGGTTGTCGATGTTGACCCCCGGGAACGGCATCGGGTGGATCTTGTCGATCGGCGCCCTCAGCTCACTCGGCCGGACGGTGATGTCGACGAGCCGGGTGTGGCCGTTGGCGGCCCGGTACTCCGGGCTGAGGGTGTAGTCCAGCCCCATCTCGTCCAGGATCGACAGCTCGATCTCGAGGAACTCGATCGGTGCCCGGGTGATGGTCAGCTCCGAGCCGGTGACGATGCCCGCGGTGAGCAGGCTCATCGCCTCGATCGGGTCCTCCGACGGGTAGTACTCCACGTCGGTGCTGATGTCGGCGACGCCCCGCACGGTCAGGGTGGTGCTGCCGATCCCGTCGATCTGCACCCCCAGCCGGGTCAGGAAGAAACACAGGTCCTGGACCATGTAGTTGGGACTGGCGTTGCGCAGCACGGTGACACCGGGGTTCATCGCCGCGGCCAGCAGGGCGTTCTCGGTGGCGGTGTCGCCGCGCTCGGTCAGGGTGATCGGCCGGGTGGGCTCGACGCTCGGGTCGACCTTGCTGTGGTAGTAGCCCTCGGTCGCGGTGACCTCGAGACCGAAGTGCCGCAGCACCTGCAGGTGCGGCTCGATGGTCCGCGCACCCAGGTCGCAGCCGCCGGCGTACGGCAGCCGGAAGTTGTCGTAGGCGTGCAGCAGCGGACCGAAGAACATGATGATGCTGCGGGTGCGGCGGGCCGCCTCGATGTCCATCGCATCCAGGTCGAGCCGGTCCGGCCGGACCAGGGTCAGGTCGGCCTTGTCCTGGGACCAGGTCGCCTCCACACCGATCGAGGTCAGCACCTCGACGATCCGGTTGACCTCCTCGATCCGGGCGATGCCCTTGATCACCGTCCGGCCACGGTTCAGCAGGCTGGCACAGAGCACCGCGACCGCGGCGTTCTTGGAGGAGCGCACCTCGATGCTGCCGCTGAGCTTGCTGCCGCCCTGCACCCGCAGGTGCGTCGGGCCGGTGCCGCCGAGGGAGATGATCGGACTGTCCAGGGCCTCCGCTATCCGCGTCACCATGTCCAGGCTGAGGTTCTGGTTGCCGGCCTCGATCCGGTGGATGGCGCTCTGACTGGTGCCCAACCGCGCCGCCAACTGGGTCTGGGTGAGGCCGCGATGCTTGCGGGCATCACGGATCAGACCGCCGATGTGATCCAGAGTCAATTCAGTCACCACACGACGATAACTCACAGGCGAGATATTTCCGAGTTGCCGGCGGGTCGCAGGGGTCGTGTCGCCATTCTGACCGGGGATGTGCATTCACGGCGCGTCGACGGCGGATGCGAAACACCCGGTCCCGGCCGGCGAAGGTCGGTGATCGACCCGGCTCGGTGGCCCGTCGCCGGGACACTAGAGTTCCCCACTATGACCGATCACTTCGACGTCGCCATCCTCGGGGCCGGACCGGGCGGGTACGTGGCCGCCGTCCGTGCCGCACAACTGGGCCGGTCCGTGGCGATCGTGGAGAAGAAGTACTGGGGCGGTGTGTGCCTGAACGTCGGCTGCATCCCGTCCAAGGCCCTGCTCCGCAACGCCGAGCTGGCTCACGTGTTCAACCAGGAAGCGTCGACGTTCGGGATCTCCGGTGACGTCAGCTTCGACTTCGGGGCGGCGTTCAAGCGCAGCCGGACCGTGTCGGACCGGATGAGCAAGGGCGTGCACTTCCTGATGCGCAAGAACAAGGTCAAGGAGTACGACGGCTGGGCCACGTTCACCGATCCGCACACGCTGACCGTCGCCGGCGACAACGGTGAGACCCAGGTCAGCTTCGACCACTGCATCATCGCCACCGGCGCCACCACCCGGCTGCTGCCCGGGACGTCGCTGAGCGATCGGGTGGTGACCTATGAGGAGCAGATCCTCACCGACAGCCTGCCGGGATCGATCGTGATCGCCGGCGCCGGCGCCATCGGCGTCGAGTTCGGCTACGTGATGGCCAACTACGGCGTCGACGTCACCATCGTGGAGTTCCTGGACCGGATGGTGCCGACCGAGGACCCGGAGATCTCGGCCGAACTGGCCAAGGCCTACCGCAAGCTCGGAGTGAAGGTCATGACCGGCACCAAGGTGGAGAGCATCGACGACTCGGGTGACACGGTGCGGGTCACCGTCAGTCCGGCCGCCGGCGGCGACAGCCAGGTGCTGGAGGCCGACAAGGTGCTGCAGGCGATCGGCTTCGCCCCGCGGACGGAGGGCTACGGCCTGGACCGGACCGGTGTGCAGCTCACCGAACGCGGCGCCGTGCAGATCGACGACTACTGCAGGACGTCGGTGCCGCACATCTTCGCCATCGGTGATGTGACCGCCAAGCTGATGCTGGCCCACAACGCGGAGGCGATGGGCATCGTCGCCGCGGAAACCATCGCCGGCGCCGAGACCATGCCGATCGACTACGCGATGGTGCCGCGGGCGACCTACTGCCAGCCGCAGATCGGTTCCTTCGGGATGACCGAGGAGCAGGCCAAGGCCGCCGGCCATGAGATCAAGGTGTCCAAGTTCCCGTTCACCGCCAACGGCAAGGCGCACGGGCTCGGTGAGGCCACCGGTTTCGTCAAGCTGGTCGCCGACGCCCGGTACGGCGAGATCCTCGGCGCGCACATGATCGGTCCGGACGTGACCGAACTGCTGCCCGAGCTGACCCTGGCCCAGAAGTGGGATCTGACCGCTGCGGAGGTGGCCCGCAACGTGCACGCCCACCCGACCCTGTCCGAGACCCTCGGCGAGGTCGCCCACGGCATCGCCGGTCACATGATCAACATCTGACCAGCCGTCGCGCGGCCGCATACGTGCACAATGCCGGCACGCGGCCGGGGGATGGTCAGCCGGTGACGTAGTGCTCGAGTTCGTCGCGTTCGAACTGGAGTTCACGCAGCCGGCTCTTCACCACGTCGCCGATGCTGACGATGCCGGCCAGCAGACCGTCGGCGTCGATCACCGGCACGTGCCGGACCCGTTCCTCGGTCATCAGTTCGGCCAGCGAGTCGACGGTGTCGGCGATCGTGCAGGTGCGCAACATGCCCGCGCCCGTCATGATCGACTTCACCGGGGCGTCCAGGACGTCGGGATCGTCGGCCAGTCGGCGGATGACGTCGCGCTCGGACACGATCCCGTCGACATGCCGGTGTCCGGTGGAAACGACCACCGCACCGACGCCCTTCTCCTTGAGGACCGCGACGAGATGACGCACGGTGTCGTCGGGGGACAGCACGACCACGTGGCTGCCCTTGTGGTGCAGGACGTCGCTGATGTGCATCCGGACCTCCTCGAACGCGGGTCGACCGAAGACCGGCCGCCATCGTGCTGTGGTGTGACCTGCGTCACTGATCCTCCAGCGTATCGCCGATGCGCCCGGTTGGCTCCGCTCGCCGCCCGCCCTTTCGCCGAGGAGTCACTGCCGCCCCGATCCGCGCGGGGTGTCGGCACGTCGGTGACTCCTCGGCGGTCAGATGATGAGGTCTGCCGGGTGCCGGGCGACGGACTCGGCGGAGGCCGACAGGCTGTCGTCCCAGACCTCGGCGAGCCGCCGGACGGCCTCGGTCAACACGGCCGGGTCGGCGACGTAGGGGATGCGTAGCTGGCGGCGGCCGCCACCCCGGGGGTAGAAACGCGGGCCCGGGGTGAGGACGACGTCGCGGCTGCGGGCCAGTGCACTGATCAGGTTCGAGGACTCGGTCGGCAGCCGGAACCACAGCGACAGCCCGCCGCGAGGGACCTCGGTCCGCCAGTCCGGCAGGGCCCGGGCGAACTCGGCGACCAGATGATCACGCTGCAGCCGGATCCGGCCCCGCTGGTGGGCCAGGATCGTCTCCGCGTTCTGCAGCAATTCGGTGACCACCAGTTGCTCGTACGGGGCCGCGCCGTTGTCCATGGTGGCCTGGGTCTCGATCAGCCGCCGGACCAACGGCATCGGCGCCCGGATCCAGCCGATCCGCAGCCCGCCCCAGAACGACTTGCTGGCCGACCCGATGGTGATGGCGTCGTCCAGCAGCGCTCCGAGCGGCGTTCGCGGCGGGTCGCCGTCCAGCCGCAGGTCGACCAGCGTCTCATCCACCACCGTGAGCACCCCGTGCCGGTTCAACGAGCGGGCCGCCGCACGCCGCTGATCCTCCTCCAGCCACACCCCGGTCGGATTCTGGAACTCCGGGATCAGGAACGCCGCCCGGACCGACCCGCGGGCCAGGATCCCGTCCAGCCGGTCGGGTTCCCAGCCGCCCGGAGCGATCGGGAACGGGACCAGCCGGGCCCCGGCCCGCCGGCAGGCCTCGATCGCGTTGTAGTAGGTCGGTGACTCCATCAGCACCGCATCACCGGGGTCGACGAGTGCCTGCAGCACCACGTTCCACGCCGACAACGAGCCGACGGTGATGATCATCTGTTCCGGCCGGGTGGGCAGGCCGCGCCCGGTGAACCGCTCGGCCAGCGCGGTCCGCAGCGGCGCCACGCCATCGGGGAAGTAGCCGCTTCCGGTGAGCAGCGCCGGCAGCCGTTCGGCCGCGGACTGGAAGGCGCGTCCCAGCCCCGGCGGAGCAGCCGACGAAGCGGTGTTGAGGGCGACCAGGGCGTTGTCCTCCTCCCCGGCCAGGGCGGTCGGCAGCACGCTGCTGGCCAGGCCGGTGACGGGCTGGTGGACGAAGTTGCCGGCGCCGCGGCGCGCGATCAGGACGTCCAGCCGCCGCAGCAGCGCGTACGCGTGGGTGACGGTGGTCCGGCTGAGGTCGAGTCCGGCGCTGAGGTCACGTTCGCTCGGCATCCGGAAGCCATCGGGCAGTTGCCCGTCCATCACCAACAGCCGGATCCGCTCGGCCAGATCGCGGTACACCGGCGGCTGCCAGGGCCGGCCGCCGAGCAGCCCGGCAAGCTGGGCCGCGGTCAGCCATCGTGTCGCCATACCCTCCCCGCCGTCACTCGGATTGGACCTCGATCCGCCGTCCAATGCTAGACGCGGCAGGATGGGCGCGTGGATGCGCACAACGATCAGCCCGAGTCCGCGGTCGCCGAACCGGCCGCCCGGCCGGTGTCGCTGAGCCCGGATCCGCTGGCACCGCTGCGCGCCCGCTACGCCGGCTGGTTGCAGCTCGACGTCGACGAGGTCGTCGAGGACCGTGAGGAGGATCCCGACCAGATCCGAGCCATGCAGCTCATCCTGCGGATGGAACGCGACCGGACTCCGTCCTGGCACGCCGCCCTGCGGCTCGCCGCGGCGGGAGCGGCTCGGATCTGCCTCGACCCGCGGGTGGGCACGGACCCGGGGTGGAACCAGGCGGTCGGCGACTACGCGACCGGCCACATCCGCAAGGTCACCAGGCGGGCCAGGGGAGCGGCGTGGCAGGCCACCGCAGACCTGCCCGGCATCACCCTGGCCGATGGCGACACCGAGGTCCGGGTGATGCTGCCCGGACTCGTGGCCGGCCTCGACAAGCGGATCGCCAAGCTCCAGGTCGGCGGCACCGACGCCCCGGTCGACGAGCCACCGGATCACGAGTCCGACACCGACGAGCTGTTGGTGTGGCTCCCGCCGGAGCCGGTGATGACGCTGGGCAAGGCGATGGCGCAGGCCGGCCATGCCGGCATGATCGCGGCGGCGCTGATGGCGGCCTCCGAACCGGCGGCGCTGCAGCGGTGGTGGGACGCCGGCTGCCCGGTCGACGCCCGCCGCGCCGATCCGGACCAGTGGCAGCGGCTGGCCGTGGCCGTCACCGATCCTCGGGCGGCCTGGCAGCAGGACCGGCTGCTCGCCGTCCGGGATGCCGGCTTCACCGAGATCGCGCCGGGCACGGTCACCGTGATCGCCCGCGCGCCGCGGCGCAGACCGACGTTGAGCCGGCGCCGCCGGCCGCCCTCATCGCCGGCACGAACCTCGCCGCCACGCAAAACCCGTTGCGGCGGGACGTCCCCGCCTGATCTGCTGGGACCGATCCGCGCACGGACCGGTCCGAGGCCGTCGCACCCCAGTCAGGAGGTCAGTCATGCGAGCAGCTCAGTGGTCCACCCGCTGTCACCCGCTGCCTGCCGTGAAGGACCTGACGTGGCTGTGCCCATCCTCAACCTCGGAATCCTCGCGCATGTCGACGCCGGTAAGACCAGCCTGACCGAGCGGCTGCTGCACGCCGCCGGGGTCATCGATCACATCGGTCGGGTCGACGACGGCGACACCCGGACCGACACCCTCGCGCTGGAACGCCGGCGCGGCATCACCATCCGCTCGGCGGTGACCTCGTTCCCGATCGGTGACCTCGAGGTCAACCTCATCGACACCCCCGGGCACCCGGACTTCATCGCCGAGGTCGAACGAGTGCTCGACGTGCTGGACGGGGTGGTGTTGGTGATCTCCGCCGTCGAGGGCGTGCAGGCCCAGACCCGGATCCTGATGCGCGAACTGCGCCGACTCGGTGTGCCGGTGCTGCTCTTCGTCAACAAGATCGACCGCGTCGGCGCCCGCAGCGACGCCCTGGTCGCCGAGATCAGCGCCCGCCTGGGCGTCACGGTGCTCCCGCTGGGTTCGGTGACCGGTCTCGGCACCCGGTCCGCGGAGTACCGTCCCGACCGGCCGGGGGACCGGACCGTCGCCGAGGGCCGGTTGGAGGTGCTCAGCCGCATCGACGACCGGCTGTTGGCCGACTACCTGGCGGCCGGCCTGCCCGGCGCGGACCGGCTGCAGCAGGCGCTGGTGGAGCAGACCGCGCGGGTCCGGGTCCATCCGCTGCTCTTCGGATCGGCCCTGACCGGGGCCGGCGTCGCCGAGCTGATGGCCGCGATCAGGACGTTGCTGCCCCCTGCCGCGAGTGCTCACTGCGGGCCCGGACGGGCCGTCGTCTTCACCGTCCGCAGGGATCCCGACGCGGCGAAGGTGTGCTACGTCCGGGTCCAGCAGGGCCGCCTGCAGCCGCGGGCTGCGGTCAGCATCCACCATTCCGGCGGCCGGCCGGACCCGGGCCGCATCACCGGCCTGGAGGTGTCCCGGCGGGCTCGGCTGGCCCCGACCGACGAACTCGCCGCGGGTCGGATCGGCACCGTGCACGGGCTGACCGCGGCGCGGATCGGCGATGTGATCACCGTCGGGCCGCCGGGCGGCGATGACGTGCCACCGGCGACACCGCGGCCGGGCCGGCACTTCACCCCGCCGTCGCTGGCCGCGGTGGTGGTGCCGGTGCACGGCCGGGACCGCGGCCGGCTGCGGACGGCGCTGGACCAGTTGTCCGAGCAGGATCCGTTGATCAACGTCCGCGTCGACGACCTGCGCGACGAGCTGACCGTCTCGCTGTACGGCGAGGTGCAGAAGGAGGTGATCGGCGCCACCCTGCTGGAGGAATTCGGCATCCCGGTCCGATTCGTCGAGAGCTCCACCATCTGTGTCGAGCGGCCGGCCGGTACCGGGTCGGCGGTGGAGTTCATCCACACCGACGACAACCCGTTCCTGGCGACGGTGGGGCTGCGGGTGGAGCCGGGGAAGCGCGGCTCCGGCGTCCGGTTCGGGATGGAGACGGCCGTGCACGGGACGATGCCGCCCGCCTTCGTCACCGCGGTCGAGGACACGGTGTTCGAGACGTCGGCGCAGGCGCTGTACGGCTGGCAGTTGGTCGACGCGGTGATCACCCTGACCCACACCGGTTACGCACCCCGGCAGAGCCACGCGCACCAGGGGTTCAGCAAGGCGATGTCGAGCACAGGTGCCGACTTTCGCGGGCTGACCCCGCTGGTGCTGATGGCGGCGCTGCAGGACGCCGGCACCGAGGTGTTCGAACCGGTGCACCGGATCCGGCTGGAACTGCCGACCGACGTGCTGGCGGCGACGTACCCGCTGCTCACCACGCACCGGGTGCTGCCGGACCCGCCGGACCTGCACGGCGACATCACGGTGATCACCGGGCTGGCGCCGGCTGCGGGGATCGCCGCGCTGGAGAGGGCGGTGCCCGGCCTCAGCCGCGGCGAGGGTGTGCTGGAGACCGCCTTCGAGAGCTACCGGCTGGTGACCGGACGGCCGCCGCAGCGGCCGCGGACCGACCGCAACCCGCTGGACCGGGGCGAGTACCTGCTGCGCACCACCCGAGGCCGGGGTGCGGTGGTGTGACCGGCCGCGGACCGGGCGCCGGCGATCAGTCCGGCTTGCGGGCCAGCAGGCAGAACGTGTTCGGCAGCCGGCCCTGCCAGGCGGCGGCATGGACGCCCCCGGCGTACCAGAACGGCTCCGGGTGCTCGCTCAACCGGCGGACGACCAGGCCGGCTTCGACGATCGCGGTCACCGTCTGCCCGAGGGTCCACTGCCATTCGACCGCGCCGTTGGCGGGGAAGGTGTCGTTGACCCGGCGCTGCTCGAAGTAGGAGTGATCGGGGCGGATCCGCGGCTCGTCCTCGTCCCAGGTCCACAGCGTGATCGCCGGATGGCTCTCGTCGATGAACAGGTGTCCGCCGGGCCGCAGCAGCCGGGCCGCGTCCCGGGCCCAGGCGTCCAGATCACGCATCCACGGCAACGCGCCCTGGCCGGTGTAGACGAGGTCGCAACAGCCGTCGGCCAGCGGCGCCGGCGGGATCTCGGCCTGCAGATACTCGATCGGTGCGTCCAGCTCGGCCGCCCGCCGACGTGCCGCGTCCACGGCGACCCGGCTGTAGTCCACGCTGGTGACCCGGCGGGCGCCGGCGTGCAGCAGTCCGTGATCCTCGATCCCGTGGCCGCTCTGCAGGTGGACCACCTCGGGGCCGCCGGCGAGCAGGTCGGCGATCATGGCGAGTTCGCGGTCCGGCAGCACCGCTGTCCGGGCGGTGGCCAGCAGTTGGGCGTAGTCGCGGACGTGCTTGCCGGAAGCGCCGTCCCAGACGGCCTGGTTGTTCGCCACGAGGGGATCCACAAGGCAGCATCCTGCCCTGCCCGGGACACCGGCACAACGCGTCAGCCGCCGGCGGATCGCGTACGGTCGGGTCTCGTGCGCACTCCCTCGCTGATTCTGGTCGTCGGTCGTCCGGGCACCGGCAAGACCACGTTGAGCCGTGCGCTCGCGGCTCGGCTGCCTGCGGTCTACCTGCGCATCGACGCGATCGAGACCGCCCTGCAGGTGGTGCGGGAGGATCCGGGACCGGTCGGCCCGGAGGGCTACGCGGTCGCTCATCTGCTCGCCCGGACCAATCTGGACCTGGGCGCGGACGTGGTCGTCGACGCGGCCTGTCCGGTCCCGGAGTCCCGTGCGGCCTGGGCGTCCACGGCAGCGTCGGCCGAGGGCCGGCTACTGATCCTGCAGACCCAACTGCCCGATGCGGTCGAGCACCGCCGCCGGGTCAGCGACCGCCTCCCCGATCTGCCCGGCCAGCGGGTCCCCACCTGGGCCGACGTGACCCGGTCGGTATGGGCGGCCTGGGACGAGGACCGCGACGGCCCGCGGACGGTGATCGACACCACCGATGCCGCCGCGGCCGCCGCCCGGGCCTTGACTCTCGTCACCCGACCGCCCTGACCGGGCCCCGGCGGTGCGGGGCCCGGCAGGGGAGCCGGGCGGCAGTCAGGCGAGCGCGGTGGGGAAGCGTTGCCAGGCGCGGTGGCCGGCGATCAGCTCCTGCACCGCCGACAGCGTGGCCAAGGCGTCCTCGGCGGTGACGATGGCGGTGCCGGCGGTGAAGCCGGCGGCGTCCAGGGCATCGACCCCGCGACCCCAGGCCCCGATCGCCTTGCACTGGCGGAAGCACTCCTCGAGCATCAGCACCACCCGCGGATCCAGCGTGACGGTGTCGGCGGCGCCGGCCTTGCCGTCTCGGGCGGTGAGCGCGTCCGGGGCCGGTGCCGGGCAGCCGGCCAGCAGCAGCGCGTCGAACTCCACCGACCGGGTGGTGGCGAAGGTCCGCTGCACGGCAAGTCCGTCCACCATGCCCCCGTGCGGGGCGATGATCAGCGGCACCATCCCGGCACCGAGGATCTCGGTGCGCAGGGCCCGCAGGCCGTCGATGTCGGCTTCCGGGTCGACGACGATGCCGATCGTCCGGCCGTCGGTCGGCCAGGTCCGGCCGAGCTGGGACAGCGCCGGGCTGGGTTCGACACCGGCCGACGGTTCCGTCGGTTCGGGCGCGGGCAGGCCGAGCCCGGTGGCGACCTCCGAGCACAGCACCGGGTCGATGTTGGCCAGGCACTGCAGCTGGCGTTCCTTCACCGCCTGCTCGTAGCACTTGCCGAGCTCGAAGGTGTAGGCGCGGATGATGTGTTCCTTCTCCACCGCCGTCATGCTCTGCCAGAACAGCCGGGTCTGGCTGAAGTGATCGTCGAACGATGCCGGCTGGGCCCGGACCTTGGTCGCATCGGACGCCATCGCGACCGGCGCGTCGATGAACGCGTCGTCATCGGTGCCGGCGAAGAAGGGGCATCCGCCGTCCAGCGAGTTCGGCTTGTACGGTGCCACGCCGCGGTGCACGGCGTCCTGGTGGAAGCCGTCGCGGAGCATGTCGTTGACCGGTGCATGGGGACGGTTGATCGGGATCTGGGCGAAGTTCGGTCCGCCCAGCCGGGTGATCTGGGTGTCCAGGTAGGAGAACAACCGCGCCTGCAGCAGCGGGTCGTCGGTCACGTCGATGCCGGGCGGCAGGTGGCCGGGATGGAAGGCGACCTGTTCGGTCTCGGCGAAGTAGTTCGACGGATTGCGGTTCAGCGTGAGCAGCCCGATGGCCTGCACCGGTGCGAGCTCCTCCGGAACGATCTTGGTCGGATCGAGCAGGTCGATGCCCTGGAAGGTCTGCTCCGGTGTGTCCGGGAACACCTGCACGCCGAGCTCCCACTGCGGGAAGGCGCCGGACTCGATCGCGTCGGCAAGATCACGACGATGGAAGTCGGGGTCCAGGCCGGCGATCAGCTGGGCCTCCTCCCACGTCAGCGAATGCACGCCCAGTTTCGGCTTCCAGTGGAACTTGACCAGTGTGGTCTCACCGGCAGCGTTGATGCAGCGGAACGTGTGGATGCCGAAGCCTTCCATCATCCGCAGGGATCGGGGGATGGCCCGGTCGGACATGTTCCAGATGGTGTGGTGCTGGGCCTCGGTGTGCAGGGAGACGAAGTCCCAGAAGGTGTCGTGCGCGCTCTGGGCCTGCGGGATCTCCCGGTCCGGGTGCGGTTTGCCGGCGTGGATCACGTCGGGGAACTTGATGCCGTCCTGGATGAAGAAGACCGGGATGTTGTTGCCGACCAGGTCGAAGGTGCCCTCGTCGGTGTAGAACTTGGTTGCGAAGCCGCGGGTGTCCCGCGCGGTGTCGGCCGAACCGCGGGACCCGAGCACGGTGGAGAAGCGGGTGAACACCGGCGTCTGCTTGCCCCTGGCCAGGAAGCCGGCCTTGGTGATGTGCTCGGCGGTGCCGTAACCCTCGAAGATGCCGTGCGCGGCGGCGCCGCGGGCGTGCACGACCCGCTCCGGGATCCGTTCATGATCGAAATGGGTGATCTTCTCGCGCAGGTGATGATCTTGCAGCAGGGTCGGGCCACGGTCGCCGGCCTTCAGCGAATGGTCGGTGTCGCGCAGCCGCGCGCCCTGGGCGGTGGTCAGCTGCGCCCCCTGCTGGGCGGCTGCCGCCGGGTCGGCGCCGGTCTCGGCGCCGGTCGCCGTCCGGGTCTCGGGCGCGGCCTGGTCCGATTTCGGCGGCAGCGGCTGGCGAGGCGTGGTGGGTTCCTCGACGGTGGGCGGTGCACTCGCCGGCGCGCCCGGGATGTCTGGGGTGACGGCGTCGGCGACCTTCTCCGCGGTGCTCTCGACGGCGTCTTTGACGGCCTTGGCAGCCTTGCTCGCGTCCATCCGCGTACTCCTCCTGGAACGAATCTGGGTCGCAGGAGGCGTACCCAAAGCTGGTCGGGCCTACCGGCACCACCAGAGCGGACCAGCCGGCTCAGCGGTCGTAGTCGTCGTCCTCGGCCGGGCACCGACCGGCGCTGCTCGAGCAGGTCGGCCTCGTTGCCCTGCCACGGCTCGATCTCGACGTCTGTGCCGTCGTCGGACTCCTCGGTCGGGACCGCGTCCTGCCGCTGTTCGGCCCGGTCGGCCTCGGGGACGTCGTCCCGCGGATCATCAACCGTCATGTCGGGATGTTCCTTCCGTGCGAACTGTCGACCAGAATCTGGAGCGTACCCGTCGCAACGGCCCGGACACGGCCCACCACCCAGTCGCCTGACGACGCCCGTCGGATCAGCTCCGGCCAACCCCGCGAACGACGACGCCCGTCGGCTCAGCTCCGGCCAACCCCGCGAACGACGACGCCCGTCGGCTCAGCTCCGGCCAAGCCCGCGAACGACGACGCCCGTCGGCTCAGCTCCGGCCAAGCCCGCGAACGATCAAGGCGTCCAACCCGGACCAGTCCGGGCGGTGGTCGGGATCGAGTTCGGCGCGCCAGCTGCCGTAGAGCCGGACCGCGCGTTCGACCGGGCCGGGCCGGGGCGTGACCGTCAGGGTGGCAGCGGCGATCGCGCGGACCTCGTCGGCGGCTGCGTCCCGGTCGGTGCCGGTGCGGTGCACGGTGGTGGCTTCGTCGCGGTCGCGCAGCAGCATGGCCTGGACCAGGCAGTGCCGGAGGATCTCATAGGTCAGATGCGCTCCGATCAGCCGGTCGCCGCGGCCGAGCTTGCCGGCGGCCAGCGCGGCCAGGAACCGGATGTCGTTGTCGGATCCGTCGGCGTCCGAACCGGGCGGAAGGCCGAGGAGTCGTCCGGCCCCGGAGACGCTGAGGTCGAGCCGACGCCCGTCCCGCAGCACGACCCGGCACACCTGGTGGTCGTCGGTGGTCACGTGCTGGCAGGCCCAGACGGCCGCGTCGGGGACGACACCGCTGATCTGCACGGACCGATCCAGCCGCAGCCGCAGGTCGAGATCGCTCCAGCCGTCGAGGCTGGCGGGATCGGCCGCGGATCCGTAGACCTGCACCGTCGCGGGGTCGACGAGCCCGAGGTCGGCCAACTGGTCGCGGATCCGGGCGGCCGTCTCCAGTTGCCAGCACATGCAGCCATTGTCGTGCTCGTGCCGACCGGGGTGACGCCGCCCCGGGGCGCCGACGGTCCGGTCAGTTGCCGAGGAACCCTGGACGTCGGAGCGGGGAATGGGCAGGCTGGGGGAATGGTCGAGTTCGCCGGTGAGGATCTGGACCGGGCCCGGTTCGAGGGCGTACGACTGCGACGGGCGGTGTTCCGCGACGTCGACCTCAGCGGGGCCGACTTCCGGTTGGTCGACCTGTCCGGTGTGATGATCCGCGGTGCACTGCTGCGCGACGTCGAGATCGACGGTGAGCTGGACAACCTGACCGTCAACGGCGTCGACGTGAAACCGTTGGTCGAGGCCGAACTGGACCGGCGGGACCCGGACCGGGTGAAGATGCGGCCGACGACGGCTGCCGGGTTCGCCGAGGCCTGGGAGATCCTGGAGGATCGCTGGCAGCGGACGGTGGACCGGGCCCGCCGGCTGCCGTCGACGCTGTTGCACGAGCGGGTGCGGGATGAGTGGTCGTTCATCGAGACGCTGCGCCACCTCGTCTTCGCCACCGATGCGTGGGTCGGCCGGGCGCTGCTCGGCGACCCGGAGCCGTGGGACAGCCTGGATCTGCCGCACGACGACCTGCCCGATTCGCCCCGGATCCCTCGCGACCGCTACGTCCGGCCGTCCCTGGACGAGCTGCTGGAGTTGCGACAGGACCGGATGGCCACCGTCCGGCGGGTGATCAGCGAGCTGACCGAGGAGAAGCTGCGGGAACGAACCCGACCGGTGACCGGACCGGGTTATCCCGAGCCGGAGAGTTTCGCCGTCGCCGACTGCCTGTTGACGGTGCTCAACGAGGAATGGCAGCACCGTGTCTACGCCGAACGTGACCTCGACGTGCTGGCCGCCGGCGAGTCCGTCGTCCGGGATTGAGACCGGCCGGCCCGGGCGCGCCGAACCCCCGCACCGTCAGTCCGATAAGCGACATTATGTCAAGTAGTCCGAGGGATGGGGCGCTGTTTGTTCCGCGCCGGCTGGTCCCCCGGCCGGCCGACGGCCCACCGTCGGCTGAGATCACTCCGTCAGGAGATCACTTCGTCAGCTGAGGTCACTGAAGCGCTCCACCTCGATCTTGCTGCCGGAGACGATGACGACGTCGCCGGCCTGCAGGACGGTCTCGGCGGTGGCGTAGGTGAATGCCCGGTTCGGTCGCTTCACCCCGACGACGGTGACGCCGTGCTCGGTGCGGACCCCGGACTGTCCCAGCGGCATGCCCAACAGGCTGGTCGGCGGCACGGTCTTGACCATCGCGTATCCGTCGTCGAACTCGATGTAGTCCATCATCCGGCCCTGGACCAGGTGCGCGACGCGCTTGCCCATGTCGTGCTCGGGGCGGACGACGTGGTGGACGCCGATCTGGGTGAGGATCCGGGCGTGCGACAGGCTGATCGCCTTGGCCCAGACGTTCGGCACGCCGAGGTGCACCACCACCGACGCGCTGAGGATGCTGGACTCCAGGTCGGTGCCGACGCCGACCACCGCCCGGCCGAAGTCCTGCACCGAGAGCTGCCGCATGGCGTCTTCGTCGGTGGTGTCGGCCTCGACCACATGGGTCAACCGGCCGGCCAGGTTCTGCACGACCTTGCGGTCGCTGTCGATGCCGAGCACCTCGGTGCCGGTGGCCATCAACTCCAGGGCCAACGACGTGCCGAAACGTCCCAGGCCCGATACGACGACCCCGCCGCTCGATTGATGGTTCCTAGCCAATGATCGGTCTTCCTTCCGGTAGCTCGTAGAGGCGGTCGCGATGTCGCAACGCCAGGGCCGACACCAGCGCGATCGGCCCGAGCCGGCCGACGAACATCAGCAGCACCAGTATGAGTCGTCCCGGCGCCGGGATGGCGGCGGTGACGCCGGTTGACTGGCCGACCGTCGCGAACGCCGACACGACCTCGAACAGGATGGTGGCGAGTCTGAACCCGGTGAGCTCGAGCAGGACCAGTGTGCTGGCCATCACGGCGGCGATCGAGAGCAGCGCGACGGTGAGGCCCTGGCGGATCACCCGATCGCTGACCCGGCGGTCGAAGGCATGCACCGAATGTTCGCCGCGGACCTCGGCGATCAGCGCGAACAGCAGCACCACAAAGGTCGTCACCTTGATGCCGCCGGCAGTACCGGCCGAGCCGCCGCCGATGAACATCAGCACACAGGACCCGAGCAGTGACGCCTCGCTCATGCCGGCCACGTCGATGCTGTTGAAACCGGCTGTGCGGGTCATCACCGACTGGAAGAAACCCGCCAACATCTTCCCCCGCCAGCTCAACGGACCGAGGGTGGCCGGTGACGACCACTCGTTGACGGTGAAGAACACTCCGCCCAGAACGAGCAGTACGGCCGTCGTGATCAGCGTCATCTTCGAATGCATGCTCCACGCGCCCGGCCTGAAGAAATGCCGCCGCAACTCCAGCAGCACCGGGAATCCGATTCCCCCGACGATCACTGCCGCCGCGATCGGGAGGATGATCCATGGGTCGGCGACGAACCGGACCAGGCTGTTGCCGTAGAGGTCGAAGCCGGCGTTGTTGAACGCGGAGACCGCATGGAAGACGCCGAGCCAGATCCCTCGCCCGACCGGTGCCCCGTACCCGAGGATCATCCGGACCGAGAGCATGACAGCGATGACTGCTTCGAACAGCGCGGTCACCCGGAGGACGCCGAACAGCACCGTGCGTACGTCTCCGATGCCGATGCTCCTGGTCTCGGCCGCCGCGGTCAACCTGGACCGCAGGCCCAACCGGCGCGACACCAGGACACCGAGCAACGAAGCCATGGTCATGATCCCGAATCCACCGACCTGGATCAACGCCAGAATGACCACCTGTCCTTCCACCGTCCAGTAGGTGGCGGTGTCGACGGTGATCAATCCGGTGACACAGACCGCACTGGTCGCCGTGAACAGAGCCGTCAGGAACGGCGCGCCGCCCTCGCCGGTGCGGGCGAATGGCAACATCAACAGCACTGTTCCGATCGCGACCGCCACCGCGAAACCGGTCACGATCACCTGTGAAGGGTGCCGGAACAACGGCTTCGCCTGTCGCGACGGCCGAACGAATCGGGGCAGGACCAGCAAGGACAGGCTCCCTCAATCGCCCCGGAGATTCACGCGGGTCATGATAGCCAGGCCGCGGCGAGGGACTGAACCCTTTCCCCGACCGGTCCAAGGCTGCCGCTGCTGGTGGTCGGATCCGACCCGGTGCCGGCACGACGTCTCCTCAGCGGTGGTCACCGCGAGCCGCCAGACAGGTCGGACTGGGACATCAGCTCACGCCGCGCGAAGGCGCGGCTCGCCAGCACGATACCGCGTCCGTCAGCGGTCGGCTGCGGCGCCGGCGCGGGCGATGACCTCGGTCAGCCGACGGTGCAGGTCCTGCAGTTCGGCCTGGGTCATGTCGAGCTTGGCCATCATCGCCGGCGGGATACCCACAGCCCGCTCACGCAGCCGGCGGCCCTCAGCGGTCAGGGTCAGCTGCAGCGAGCGCTCATCGCCGGGATCACGTGATCGGCTCAGATAGCCGCTGGCCTCCAGTCGCTTGAGCAGTGGTGACAGCGTCGCCGAGTCCAACGACAGCCTGTCGGCCAACTCACGGACCGCCAGCGGCTGCTGCTGCCACAGGGCCAGCATCACCAGGTACTGCGGGTGGGTCAGCCCCATCGGCTCCAACAGTGGCCGGTACAGCCCGATCACGCGCCGCGAGGCGACAGCCAGGGCGAAACAGACCTGGTTCTGCAGCGCCAGTGGGTCCGCAGCGTCCTCACCCTGAGTCGGTCGCGCCACCGTCTGGTCGGTCATGCCGCCGAGGATATAGTGGACGCGAACAATTCGCACACTAACTGTTTGGATGCCCCATGTCGACGCCCGCGACCCCGTCACGCCCACCCCGCCCGGACTCGCCCGCCCCGACCGGTCGGCCGCGGCCCAACCGCTGGACCGGCGCAGGTGAGGCCGGCGGCAGTGGCATGGCCGACGAGATGCAGCCGCGGAGCGCCGCCGAAGGGCGGAGCCTCGATCGGGTCCAGCGCATCCTGGCCTCGATCCTGATCGTCTTCGTGATGGGCCTCATTGCAGCCGTCCTGGCGGCCTACCTGGTGTTCGGCGGCACGAAGGGCATGGCGCACTCCGATGTCGTCGGACTCTGGATCATGACCGGCGTGATCGGGCTGATCAGCGCCGTCATGGTGCTGATGGTGAACCGGCGACGCCCCTACCACCCACTGGTCGTCCTCGGCCTGTTGCCGATGGCACTCTCCTGGTACTGGATCTTCCACTAGCACCGCGTGCGGCGGCCTGACCGTCGCTGCGCCGGTCCGTCCCCGGACCAGGTTGTGCAAGAATCTGCATATGCATGCAGATAACCGTGCTTGTGGGCGGCTCCCGGACAGCCAGTACGTCGAGTTGGCGGTAGAGGTGTTCGCCATGCTCGCCGACGCGACCCGGGTGCGGATCGTGCTGGCGCTGCGCGAACACGCTGAGATGTCGGTGAACCAGTTGGCCGACCTGATCGACAAGTCCCCCGCCGCGGTCTCCCAACATCTGGCCAAGCTGCGGTTGGCTCGGATGGTGACGACCCGGCAGGACGGCACCCGGGTCTTCTATCGGCTGACCGACGAGCATGCCCACCAACTCGTCACCGATGCGATCTTCCAGGCCGAGCACGCCCTGGACGGCACTCCCCGCCACCACCACATCCGGGCCGGGGCCGACGAATGACCGCACCCGACGACCACCAGGGTCACCCCCATGACCATGATCATCCACCCCGCCGGGGCCAGCCACATGATCACGACCACGGGCCTGATCACGGTCCTGATCACGGTCACGACCACGGGCCTGATCACGACCACGACCATGCGCATGGCCACGACCACGGGCCTGATCACGACCACGACCACGGGCCTGATCACGACCACGGGCCTGATCACGACCACGGGCCTGATCACGACCACGGGCCTGTCACGACCACGGGCCTGGGCACGACCACGGGCATGGGCACGACCACGGGCATGGGCAGGACCACGGGCATGGGCACGACCACGGGCATGCGCACGACCACGGGCATCCCGGCGGCATCCGTGGCTTCCTGCATGAGCTCTTCGTCCCGCACACCCATGACGCTGCCGACTCCGTCGACGACGCGCTGGAAGCCAGCAGCCAGGGGGTGCGCGCGCTGAAGATCAGTCTGGTGGCGCTGCTGGCGACGGCCGCCGTCCAGTTCGTGGTCATGCTCATGAGTGGCTCGGTGGCCCTGCTGGCCGACACCGTGCACAACTTCTCCGACGCCCTGACCGCGCTGCCGCTGTGGGTGGCGTTCGTTCTCGGCCGCCGCGCCGCGAGTCGTCGCTACCCCTACGGCCTCGGCCGTGCCGAGGATCTCGCCGGCCTGTTCATCGTGGTCGTCGTCGCCGCGTCCGCGGTCGTCGCCGCCTGGCAGTCGATCGAGCGGCTGTTCCACCCCCAGCCGCTGCACCATCTGGGCTGGGTGATCGTCGCCGGACTGGTCGGCTTCGCCGGCAACGAGGGCGTCGCGATGTACCGGATCAAGATCGGCCGGCGCATCGGCTCGGCTGCTCTGGTGGCCGACGGCGTGCACGCCCGCACGGACGGGTTCACCTCGCTGGCCGTGGTCGTCGGAGCCATCGGGGTCTGGGTCGGCATCCCATTGGCGGACCCGATCATCGGCCTGTTGATCTCCGCGGCGATCATCGTCCTGTTGTGGGGCACCAGCCGCAATATCGGGCGCCGGCTGCTCGACGGCATCGAGCCCGACCTGGTCGCCAGGGCGCACGATGCGCTGGCCGAGGTCGACGGCGTCCATGCCGTCACCGACCTCAGGCTGCGCTGGATCGGCCATCGACTCCACGCGGAGGCCGAGGTCCTCACCGACGACCTGCCGCTGAGCCAGATCCGGACGATCGTCGGTACCGCCGAGAGCCGGGCCCGGTCCCGGTTGCCGAACCTCGACGCCATCCACATCCGCGCGGCCACCGGGGCGCCCGCCTGCGACTGACCGTGCTGCTCGGTCTAACGCGGGTGTGACCGTGGCCACGGATCGGGGTCCATGGGCCCTAGTGTCGTGCGTCGGAAATACGTTGAACGATTCGGGGCATGAAGTGGTGTGCTGCAAGGCGGAGGAGGTGCGCGGGCCGGGGCCCGCAATCCGACGACAACGCAGCAGATCGCCGCTTCAGGTCACGAAGCGTCAACGCAGTTACGACGCGCGACACCAGGTCCCTGTCGCAGCGACGTCCCAGGCGTTGATCATGGTCGTCGACAGCGCGCCGCCGGCGATCGCCCGACGGTGCGGTCGGCGTTCCGGCGACGATCACGATCATCCAGGAGCCGGAACGATGCCGATGCGTGAACCGCAGGTTGTTGTGGCCGAACGTGTCGACCACCCTCCGATGCCGACTTTCGACACGACCGACACGGCACTGTCCAAATCGTTTCGCTGTCGCTACGGTGCTGTCGAAGGTGATCGGCTTTCCGGTGAGGTAGATGCGATCATGTCGGCAGCCACAACGGCAGCGGGGCGGCGGCGATGAGCCGTACGGACCGGGATCGGCCTGGTGCGCTGCGACGTCATGCCGGCTCGGCGGTCACGGCGACCGAACCGACCGCCGGCCGGGCCACCCTGATGTTGGTGCTGGCCACGGTCGGATTCGCGGTCAACTTCTGGGCCTGGGCGCTGCTGTCACCGCTCGGTCCGATGCTCAAGGACACCGTCCACCTGACCGGCTTCTCCCAGGCGCTGGTGGTTGCGGTGCCTGTCGTCGTCGGATCCCTGGGACGGATCCCGGTCGGAGCGCTGACCGACCGGTTCGGCGGTCGGGTGATGTTCCCGCTGGTGTCATTCATCACCATCGCGCCGGTGCTGTTCCTGGGCTACCTGGGCCACTCCAGCCTGGCCGCACTGCTCATCGGCGGCTTCTTCCTCGGTATCGCTGGGACCGCGTTCGCCGTGGGCGTGCCGTTCGTCAACGCCTGGTTCCCGCCGAACCGGCGCGGCCTGGCGGTCGGTGTCTTCGGCGCCGGCATGGGGGGCACGGCGATCAGCGCCCTGACCACGGTGAAACTCGTCGACGGCATCGGGTTCGGCACCCCGTTCCTGCTCACCGCGGTGGCGCTGGCCGGGTACGGCGTGATCGCCGCCTTGGTGCTGCGCGACGCCCCCGCGGCCGTGGGCACCACCGACTCGTTCCTGCGCCGGATGATCCTGACGGCCCGGCTGTCGGTGACCTGGCGGGCCTCCCTGCTCTATGCCGTCGGCTTCGGCGGCTACGTCGCCTTCAGCGTCTACCTGCCGACCTACCTGAAGAACGCCTACACCCTGGGCCAGGCCGACGCGTCGAACAAGATGGCAGGTTTCGTCCTGGTCGCGGTGCTGATGCGGCCGATCGGCGGTTGGCTGTCGGACCGGCTGCATCCGGGCCGGGTGCTGGCGATCGCCTTCGGCCTGGTGACGGTCGGCGCCTTCGTCCAGTCGGCCACGCCGGGTCTGTTCCCGATCGGCACCATCGCTTTCCTGTCGATGGCCGCCCTGCTCGGTGCGGCCTCCGGTGCCGTGTTCGCCCTGGTCGCCCAGCAGGCTCCTGCGGACCGGGTCGGTTCGGTCACCGGGCTGGTCGGCGCCGCCGGTGGTCTCGGCGGCTTCATCCCGCCGCTGATCATGGGCACCATCTACGACAGCCTCGGCCGCTACACCCTCGGCCTGGCGGCGCTCGGCGTCGTCGCGGCGCTGGCCGCCCTGCTCGCCTGGTCCAGCAGCCGACCCCGGCCCGACCGCCCGACACCGCGCCCGGTCCGTGCCTGACCCGATCCCCGTACCGGCCGCCGGCCGGCGCGTCCTCCCTCACCGGCGAAGGAGATCCACCCGCCCATGACCGCGCAGGACACCCCGACGAACCCCCAACGTCCCGCTCTGGACGATCCGCTCACCGAGGCCCTGGTCCGGGCCGGGCGGTACCTGCGCACCGGCACCGTCTCGGCCGACCTGCGCACACTGACCAAGGTCGGCGGTCGCGACGCCGACAGCTTCTACCGCGACCGCTGGTCCTACGACAAGGTGGTCCGCTCCACCCACGGGGTCAACTGCACCGGCTCCTGTTCCTGGAAGGTGTATGTCAAGGACGACATCATCACCTGGGAGGCCCAGCAGACCGACTATCCGTCGGTCGGGCCGGACCGTCCGGAGTACGAGCCGCGCGGCTGCCCGCGCGGTGCGGCCTTCTCCTGGTACACCTACTCCCCCACCAGGGTCCGCTTCCCCTATGTCCGCGGCGTCCTGCTGGAGGAGTTCCGCGCCGCCAAGAACCGGCACAACGGCGACCCGGTCGCCGCCTGGGCCGAGATCGTCGGCACCCCCGAGTTGCGGCAGCGCTACATCAGCGCGCGCGGCAAGGGGGGCTTCGTCCGGGCGAGCTGGGACGAGGCGGTCGAGATCGCCGCCGCCGCCCAGGTGCACACCATCAAGACCTGGGGTCCGGACCGGGTGGCCGGCTTCTCGCCGATCCCGGCGATGAGCATGGTCAGCCACGGTGTCGGCGCCCGCTACCACGCCCTGCTCGGCGCGCCGATGCTGTCGTTCTACGACTGGTACGCCGACCTGCCGGTCGCGTCACCGCAGGTGTTCGGCGACCAGACCGACGTCCCGGAGTCCGGGGACTGGTGGGATGCGAGCTACCTGATGATGTGGGGCTCCAACCTGCCGGTCACCCGCACGCCGGACGCGCACTGGATGACCGAGGCCCGCTACCGCGGCCAGAAGGTGATCGCGGTCTCCCCCGACTACGCCGACAACGTCAAGTTCGCCGACGAATGGCTCGCCCCGCAGCCCGGCACTGACGCGGCGTTGGCGATGGCCATGGGCCACGTCGTGTTGAAGGAGTTCTTCCTGGACCGCCAGGTGCCCTACTTCACCGACTACGTCTCCAGGTTCACCGACCTGCCGTTCCTGGTCAGCCTGGACCAGCGGGCTGACGGATCGTGGACCGCCGGCAAGTTCCTGACCGCCGCCGACCTCGACGCCGATCGCTATGCCACCCCGGAGGACCGGTTCAAGACGGTGCTGTGGGACTCGGTCACGGGTCAGCCGGCGGTGCCCAACGGGTCGCTCGGGTTCCGCTACGGCGAGGCCGGCGCAGGTCGCTGGAACCTGGAACTGGGCCAGGTCGTGCCGCAGCTGTCCCTGTACGACGGCGACGCAGGTGAGCCGGTCGAGGTGTGGTTGCCGCGGTTCGACGATCCCGGTGGCAGCGGTGCCCCGATGCGCCGAGGCGTGCCGGCGCGGCGCATCGGCGCATCGATGGTCACCACCGTCTTCGACCTGCTGCTGGCCAATTACGGCCTCGGCCGCGACGGACTGCCCGGGGACTGGCCGACCGGCTACGACGATCCGTCCCAACCCGGCACGCCGGCCTGGCAGGAGGAGATCACCGGGGTGCCGGCCCAGGCGGCGGCTCGCATCGGCCGCGAGTTCGCCGCCAACGCCGAAGCCTCCGGCGGCCGGTCCATGATCGTCATGGGAGCCGGCACCAACCACTACTTCCACGCCGACACCATCTACCGGACCTTCCTGGCGCTGATCACGCTCACCGGCTGCCAGGGGGTCAACGGCGGGGGCTGGGCGCACTATGTCGGCCAGGAGAAGGTCCGACCCCTCACCGGCCACGGCTTGTACGCCACCGCCGGCGACTGGGCCCGCCCGCCGCGGACCATGATCGGTACCGCGTTCTTCTACCTGGCCACCGACCAGTGGCGCTACGACACCGGCGACGCCGGCCATCTCGCCTCCCCGCTGGGGCAGGGCCGGTTCACCGGCAAGACCGCTGCCGACCTGATCGCCACCTCGGCCCGGCTGGGCTGGATGCCGTCCTATCCGACCTTCAACTGGAACCCGCTGCAGCTCGCCGACGCCGCCGAACGGTCCGGCCGCAGCGCGGCCGACTTCGTGGTCGACGAGGTATCCGCGGGCCGGCTGCGGTTCGCCGCCGAGGACCCCGATGCCGAGGAGAACTGGCCGCGGGTGCTGACCGTCTGGCGGTCCAACCTGCTCGGGTCCTCAGCCAAGGGCGACGAGTACTTCCTGCGGCATCTGCTCGGCTCCGGCGACTCGCTGCGGGCCCAGGAGTCACCGGTGGACGTCCGGCCCAGCAGCGTCCGCTGGCGTGACCGGGCGCCCGCCGGCAAGCTGGACCTGCTGCTCACCATGGACTTCCGGATGACGTCGACCACGTTGTTCTCCGACGTGGTGTTGCCGGCCGCCACCTGGTATGAGAAGTACGACCTGTCCAGCACCGACATGCACCCGTTCGTGCACGCGTTCAACGCCGCCATCCCGCCGCCCTGGCAGACCCGCACCGACTTCGACGCCTTCCACACCCTGGCCCGCCGGTTCAGCGAACTGGCCGGCACCGAGCTCGGCACCCGAAACGACCTGGTCGCCGTACCGCTGACCCACGACACCCCGGACGAGATGGCCAGCCCGGGCGGTGTGGTCGCGGACTGGCGCGACGACGGTGTCCGGCCGACACCGGGAGTCAACTTCCCCAAGCTGGTGACGATCGAACGCGACTACACCGCCGTCGCGGACCAGCTCGCCGCCCTGGGCCCGCTGGCCGAGTCGCTCGGCGCCACCACCAAGGGCGTCAGCTTCGATCTGCAGCGGCCGGTGTCCTACCTCGCCGCCAAGAACGGTGTGGTCCGCGGCGGCCCGGCCGACGGCCGCCCCTCCCTGGCCCGTGACGTGCTCGCCTGCGAGGCGCTGCTGGCCCTGTCCGGCACCACCAACGGCCACCTGGCCGTCGACGGCTTCCGCAACCTCGAGGCCCGCACCGGCACCCGGCTGGCCGACCTGGCCGAGGAGAACGAGGGGAAGCAGATCACCTTCGCCGACACCCAGATCCGGCCGAACCCGGTGATCACCTCGCCGGAATGGTCGGGTTCGGAGTCGGGCGGGCGGCGCTACTCCGCGTTCGTGATCAACGTCGAGCGGTCCAAGCCGTGGCACACCCTGACCGGGCGGATGCACTTCTTCCTCGACCATGACTGGATGGCCGAGGTCGGCGAGCAGTTCCCGGTCTACCGGCCGCCACTGGACATGCACCGGCTCTTCGGCGAGCCGGAGATCGGCTCCACCGGCGAGCTCGGCATCGCGGTCCGCTACGTCACCCCGCACTCGAAGTGGTCGATCCACTCCGAGTACCAGGACAACCTGTTCATGCTGTCGCTGTCGCGCGGCGGGCCGACGATCTGGATCAGCCCGGCCGACGCCGGCAAGGTCGGGATCGGCGACAACGACTGGATCGAAGCGGTGAACCGGAACGGGGTGGTCGTGGCCCGGGCGATCGTCTCGCACCGGATCCCCGAAGGAGCCGTGTACATGTACCACGCCCAGGAGCGGGTGATCGACGTACCCATCGCCGAGACCAGCGGCAAGCGCGGCGGCATCCACAACTCCGCCACCCGGCTGGTGATCAAGCCCAGCCACCTGATCGGCGGCTACGGACAGCTGTCGTACGCGTTCAACTACCTCGGCCCGACCGGCAGCCAACGTGATGAGGTGACGGTGATCCGTCGCCGCAGCCAGGAGGTGACGTACTGATGCGGGTGATGGCGCAGATGGCGATGGTGATGAACCTCGACAAGTGCATCGGCTGCCACACCTGTTCGGTCACCTGCAAGCAGGCCTGGACCAACAGGTCGGGGGTCGAGTACGTCTGGTTCAACAACGTCGAGACCCGGCCCGGGCAGGGATACCCGCGCACCTATGAGAACCAGGAGCGGTGGCGCGGCGGCTGGAAGCTGACCCGACGGGGCCGGCTGACGCTGCGCGCCGGTGGCCGGTTGAAGAAGCTGGCCACGATCTTCTCCAATCCGTTGCTGCCGAACATCCGCGACTACTACGAGCCGTGGACCTACGACTACGAGAACCTGACCACCGCTCCGGCCCAGCGCGACATCCCGGTGGCCCGGCCGAAGTCGCTGCTGTCGGGCAGGGACATGAAGGTCGAGTGGTCGGCCAACTGGGACGACGACCTGGGTGGCGGACCGAACCTGACCCGCAACGACCCGATCCTGCAGCAGATCAACGACAAGATCCGGCTGGACTTCGAGCGCACGTTCATGTTCTACCTGCCGCGGATCTGCGAACACTGCCTGAACCCGTCCTGTGCGGCGTCATGCCCGTCGGGGGCGATCTACAAGCGCAGTGAGGACGGGATCGTGCTGGTCGACCAGGACCGCTGCCGGGGCTGGCGGATGTGCGTGACCGGCTGCCCGTACAAGAAGGTCTACTTCAACCACCGCACCGGCAAGGCGGAGAAGTGCACCTTCTGTTACCCGCGGATCGAGGTCGGCATCCCCACCGTCTGCGCCGAGACGTGTGTCGGTCGGCTGCGCTACATCGGTCTGGTGCTCTACGACGCCGACAAGGTGCTGCAGGCCGCATCCACCCCGGATGACAAGGATCTCTACGCGGCCCAGCGGTCGGCGTTCCTGGACCCCGACGATCCGGCCGTGCAGCGGGCCGCGGAGGAAGCCGGCATCCCGCGGGACTGGGTGCAGGCCGCCCAGCGGTCACCGGTGTGGGCCCTGATCAACCGCTACCAGGTGGCGCTGCCGCTGCACCCGGAGTACCGGACCATGCCGATGGTCTGGTACATCCCCCCGTTGTCCCCGGTCGTCGACATCCTCAAGGAGGGCGGCCACGACGCCGAGAACGCCGACAACCTGTTCGGTGCCATCGACGCGCTGCGGATCCCCATCGAGTACCTGGCCGAACTCTTCACCGCCGGCGACCCGCGCCCGGTCCGGGACGTGCTCGCCCGGCTGGCGGCGATGCGGTCCTACATGCGCGACGTCAACCTCGGCCAGCCGCGGCGGCCGGAGATCGCCGCTGCGGTCGGCATGGACTCCGCCGACGTCGAGGACATGTTCCGGCTGCTGGCGCTGGCCAAGTACGACGAGCGCTACGTCATCCCGCCGGTGCACGGCGAGATGCACGACCGGGCCGAGCAGTTGGAGGAACTGGCCTGCTCGCTGGACTACGAGGGCGGCCCGGGCATGGGCGGCTCCGGTCCGTTCGGAGAGTCCTCCGGCGGCTCGCAGCCGGTCGCGGTGGAGAACTTCTATGCGTTGAAGCAGCGGCAGACCTCGGACACGTTCGTCGATCCCGAGGACGGACGCCGGCGGGTGAACCTGCTGAACTGGGACGGCAAGGGTGCACCCGCCCAGGTGATGCCGCCGCGGACCACGCCGGTCGGGCCGATGCCCGGACATCCGACCAACGGGCCGGGATCGCCGGCGAGCCCGGGCACCGTCACCGGCTCGGGGACGTCCAACGGCAGCCGAGACCGGCCATGACCACCGAACTGCAGCGGATCCGGGCCCTGCAGGCGGCCGCATTGTGCCTGCACTACCCCGATGCCGGGCTGGGCGAACGGATCGAGTTGCTGCGCCGGACCGCCGCGACGCTGCCGCCCGCGGCGGCCGTCCCGCTGGCCCGGTTCAGCGACCATCTCGCCGGCCACGACCAGGCGTCGCTGGCCCGGGAGTACGTCGACACCTTCGACCTGCGCCGCCGCTGCTGCCTGTATCTGACCTACTACACCCACGGGGACACCCGCAGGCGTGGCATGGCGCTGCTGGAGTTCACCGCCGCCTACCGCGATGGCGGCATCGTCGTCGCCGACGGTGAACTGCCCGACCACCTGGGGGTGGTCTGCGAGGCGTCGGCCCGGGCGCCGCAGGCCGGGCTGGATCTGCTGCACCGGCACCGGGTCAGCGTCGAACTGCTGCGGATCGCGCTGGCCGACGCCGGTTCGCCGTACCTGGACGTCCTGGACCTGATCCGCGCGGTGCTGCCCGAGCCGGCACCCGCGGATCTGTCCCGGGCGCTCGACCTGGCCCGCTCCGGCCCGCCGGCCGAGGAGGTCGGACTGGAACCGTTCGCCCCACCCGAGTACATGGGAGGCCGCCGATGAGGACGCTGCTGTGGATCATCATCCCGTACCTGGCCATCGCGACCTTCGTCCTCGGCCACATCTGGCGGTACCGTTACGACAAGTTCGGCTGGACCACCCGGTCCAGCCAGCTGTACGAGAACCGGCTGCTCCGGTGGGGATCGCCGCTGTTCCACTTCGGCATCCTGCTGGTGGTGCTGGGCCATGTCGGCGGCATCCTGGTGCCGGAGTCGTTCACCGATGCGGTCGGCGTGTCCGAGACCGCCTACCACGCGATGGCGGTGATCGTGGGCACCTTCGCCGGCGCCATGACGCTGGCCGGGATCGCGATCCTGATCTACCGGCGGCGCACCACCGGGCCGGTGTTCTCCGCCACCACCCGCAACGACAAGGGCATGTACGTGCTGCTGGTCGCCGCACTCGTCGCCGGACTGGTGACCACCGTGCTCGGCAACGTCACCGGGCATCCGCACGACTACCGGCTCACGGTGGCCCCGTACTTCCGGTCGGTCTTCTACCTGCACCCACGGCTGGATCTGATCGCCAGTGCGCCGATCGGCTTCCGGATCCATGTCATGATCGCCTGGGTGCTGTTCGCCTGCTGGCCGTTCACCCGGCTGGTGCACGTGTTCTCCGCACCGGTCGGCTACCTGACCCGGCCCTATATCGTCTACCGGTCCAGGGAGACGACCGGCACCCGCCGGAACCGGCGGGGCTGGGACCCTGTCGGCGCCCCGACCCGCGGCCGGCGCCTCAACCGCACAGAACGGACCCGCTGATGCAGAAGACCTCGCTCCAGGCCATCGCCCGCGAACAGCTGGCGGCGGCATGTTCGGCCTCGGCCGGGCGCGCCGCACGTACCGTCTTCGGCGGGCACGAGCATGCGCTGCGCCAGACCGTGATCGCGTTGCGGGCCGAGTCGGTGCTGGACGAGCACGAGAATCCGGGCGAGGCCACCGTGCACGTGCTGACCGGCCGGGTGGAGTTGATCGCCGGCGAGGACCGCTGGCAGGGCCGTCAGGGTGACCTGCTGATCGTCCCGGACGCGCCGCACTCGCTGCGCGCCCTGGACGACTCGGTGGTGCTGCTCACCGCAGTGCCGCGCGCCCACCGCGACCACTGAGCGGGCCGAGCCAGGTCAGGCCGGCCAGCAGGGTCGCCGCAGCGGCGGATCCATCATTCAGGGCCCATCTCCCCTGTCGATCGGGTCGTCGGGTACGACGCCCGTGCCCGTGGTGATACCCGCCCTCGGAAGCCGGATCCCGTACCGCAGGCCGACCAGCCGGACCGCGAAACACAGCACGACCCCGACCACCGGGAACCACCGGCTGGTGCTGCCGGCCTGATGACCGGCGACCAGCACCGCGGCGCCGAGCAGCGCCGGCACGGCGTACAGCCCTTCCCGCAGCACCGTCGGCACCTGCCGCAGCAACACGTCCCGCAGCACCCCGCCACCGACCCCGGTGATGGTGCCGAGCAGCACCGCCTGCGCGGGCCCCATGCCGACCTGCAGCGCCTTGGTGGCACCGGTGACCGCGAACAGGCTCAGGCCGAGGGCGTCGAAGACCAGCACGCCGCGTTCGATCCGTTCCAGCACCCGGCCGGCGACGAAGCACACCAGACCGGCGGCGGCCGCGGCGGCCAGGTACCGGCCGTCGCGGAACGTGGCCGGTGGGGCGCCGATCAACACGTCGCGGCTGATCCCACCGGCCAGGGCCACCACCGCCGCCAGGACGACCACACCGAGCAGGTCGAGCCGGGCCCGGACCGCGGCCAGGCCGCCGCTGAGCCCGAAGACGAAGGTTCCGGCCAGGTTGAGCACCAGGATCAACGCGGGGTCGAAACCGGCCGGAACGTCCACCCGGCCACGGTAGCGAGGTGGTGCGGGTCAGGCGCCGCCGCCCAGCCCGGGAACGCCGTCACCGTGCACGACCAGGACCGGACAGTCGGCGTGTTCGGCGACGGCCGAACTCACCGAGCCCAGCAGCAGACCGGCGAAACCGCCGTGGCCGCGGCTGCCGACGACGATCATCACTGCCGACCTGCCGGCGTCGATGAGCGTGCCGGCCGCCGAGCCGCAGACCACCCGCGTACTCAGCCCGGTCGGCGGCGTGTCACCGAAGACCTGCCGGATCGCCTCCCGCTGCGCGTTCTCGGCATCCTGCTGCGGCGACCACTCGGTGATCCAGCCGTCGTCGCCCCAGGCGTACGGCGGCTGCCAGCTGGTGATCACCTCGATGGGCGCAGCCGTCGGCGCGGCCAGGTGCTGGGCCCAGCGCAGCGCCTGCAGGGACGCCTGGGAACCGTCGATGCCGACGACGATGCCTGTGCGAGCGGTGCTGTCGGAAGTCATGGCCTCACCCGTTCCGTCTGCCGCGCCCCGGCGGGGCACGTGGTCCCGACTGTGTCATCGAACCGACGCTTCGGGGAGGGGCCGACTGCAACATCCCACTCAGGACCTCGGTCCCGAGAAGCACATTGAGGACCAAAGTACCTATGGGTGCCGGAGTGCCGGCGAATACCGTCGTCGACGAGCTCCCTGCCCGTACCCCCGACCGGCAGGGAGCGCAGACTCTGCCGGTGCACCATTTGCCGGATCGCGGTCGGCTGGTGGAGGCTGGCCGGATGAAGATCGTGGTGATCGGCGGATCCGGCCATATCGGCGGCTACCTCGTCCCGATGCTCGTGGCCGACGGCCACGACGTGACGGTGGTGACCCGCGGCGCGTCGCCGCGCTACCGGGACGACCGCGCCTGGGACCAGGTCACCCAGCTGCAGCTGGACCGGACTGCCCAGGAGCAGGCCGGCACCTTCGCCGACCGGATCGCCGACCTCGGCGCCGACGTCGTCGTCGACCTGATCTGCTTCACCGAGGAGTCGGCGCGCAGCCTGGCCGGGGCGCTCAGCGGTCGGGTCCGTCAGCTGGTGCACATCGGCACGATCTGGGTGCACGGCCGGCTGACCGAGGTCCCCGTCACCGAGGATGCCGAGCGGCACCCGTGGGGCGAGTACGGGACGCGCAAGAACGCGATCGAACGGGTGCTGCTGGAGCAGGCCCGCGCCGGGGGCGTACCGACGGCCGTCGTCCATCCCGGCCACATCAGTGGTCCCGGCTGGCCGGTGATCAACCCGCAGGGCACGGCCGCGCTGGACGTCTGGCGTCGTCTGGCCACCGGACAGGAGCTGAAGCTGCCCGGCCTCGGGCTGGACACCCTGCATCACGTCCACGCCGAGGACGTCGCCCAGATCATCCGGCTCTGCATCGACCAGCCGGACCGGGCCAACGGTGAAGCCTTCCATGTCGTGTCCGCGCAGGCACTGACCCTGCGCGGCTTCGCCGAGGCGGTCGCCGGCTGGTTCGGCCGGGAGGCGGTGCTGAGGTTCGTCGGATACGAGGAGTTCTTCGCGTCGCTGCCCGAACCGGAGTCCGGCAGCGCGCGCGAGCACATCACCCGCAGCCAGGTGATCAGCATCGACAAGGCCCGCACCCGACTGGGCTACGAACCCCGCTACAGCTCGCTGCGGGCGGTTGCCGAGGCCGTGGAACGGCTGCGCGCCGACGGGCGGCTCGGCGACGACCTGCCGGCTGTCGACCCGACCGCCCTCGGCTGACCGCCCTCGGCTGACCGCCCGGCCATGGCGAAGCTGGTGACCATCACCGGTCCGATCGCGGCCGGAAAGAACACCGTCGCCGACCTGGTGGCCCGGGCCTGCACCGACTCCGGCCGCACCGCGGTGATCGCCGACGTGGACGACGTCGCGGCGATGGTGGCCTCCCCCGGTGCCGGCGCCGCCGGTCTGTGGTTCGGCGCCCAGCAGGCCCACGGGGCGCTGGTCGCGGCCTGGCTGGGCACCGCCGTCGACGTGGTGATCACCGTCGGACCGGTCTACGACCGCGCCGAGCAGGACGCCCTGGAGGGACGGCTCCCGCCGCAGACCCGGCCACTGCGGGTGCTGGTCGAGGCACCGGTGGACGTCACCTGGCACCGCGCCGCCGCGGACCAGAGCCGGGGGATGTCGCGGCAGTACGAGTTCCACCACCGCGCACATGCCCGCTACCGCGCCCTGCGCGACGGCATTCCCACCGACCTGGTCTTCGACTCCGCGGACGTGACCGCGGAGCGGATCGCGGCGGTGATCGTGGCGCGGCTGGCTCTGTGACCAGGCTTCCGGCCGCACCGAGGATCGGGTTGGATGGTGGCGTGAGCACGGAGCTGATCCTGATCCGGCACGGGGAATCCCATGCCAACGTCACGCCCGTGGTCGGCGGCCTGCGCGGGGACATCGGGCTGACCGATCGCGGTCACCGCCAGGCCGAACGGCTGGGTGATCGACTTCGCCGGCACCGGTTCGGCGCCGATGTGCTCTACGCCAGCACTCTGCCCCGCGCCCAGCAGACGGCCCGCTACGTCGCCGAGGCGATCGACCTGCCGATCCACGACGACGACGACCTGCAGGAACTCCGGGTCGGTGCCGCCGACGGCCTGTCGATCACCGAATGGGAACGCCGCTGGCCCGGCCTGTCGGAGGGGATGTGGCGGCGGCCCTACCAGGACTTCGCTCCCGGTGGCGAGAGCTGGGCCCGGTTCCTGGTTCGGGCCGGCGCCGCGCTGGTGGCCCTGGTCGACCGGCACCCGGGCCGGCGGATCGTCGCCGTCACCCACGGCGGGGTGATCGAGGCGTCGTTCGCGATGGCGTTCGGCGCCGGGCCCACCGGCATGCCGGGCGGTTTCGCCCCGGAGAACACCGGACTGACCGTGTGGCGCTATCAGCCCGCAACGCCGGACCGGACCTGGACCCTGGTCGCCTTCAACGATGCCGCCCACCTGGCCGGACCGCCGTACCGGCAGCCGTCCGGTCCGTCCGCGGTGCCGGCCACCCGGCAGGATGCGGTCCCGACCGATCGCTGACTGCCCGGACCCGGCTGCCGATCCCCGGGGCCCGGCGGGTGCAGGCCGTTCGGCGAGCAGGGACCGGCCGTTGGTCCCTGCGCCGCGACACCGTCGGCGTGCAGCGTGGATCCTGAGCCGTTCCTGAAGGGTGAAGGGAAGCCTGCGATGAGCAAGAAGATGATCGTACGGATGTTCGTGATCAGCCTGGCCGCACTGGTCGGCAGCCTCGTCCTCGGTGGCGTCGCGGCGATCGTCGCCTACGCCGGTGGCGGGGTGCGGATGGCCGGTCCCGATGTGGTCGGATACCGGTTTTCGCCGGCCGGCATCACGGCCGTCGCCCTGTTCGGCGTCGGCCTCCTCGTGTTCGCGACGGCCACCGTGCTGTACGTGGTCAGCTGGATCGGGGCGATGGTGAACGCCGTCCGGCTGCCGGAGCCGACCTGGTTCCTGGTGGTCCTGCTGACCGGCGTCTTCGGGGTCGGCCTCCCGGGCATGATCGCCTACGCGGTGGCCGCCCCGGATTCGGGCCGGGCCGGTGCGCCGCCGGCATCGCCGGACGGACTTCGTCCGACGGCCGCCGAGCGCCGGCCGCCCGCGGTGGCCCCGCGCTGAGCCGACGGCGCCGGGTGGGCTGTACCGGTCGCGTCCGGTCAGGCGGCCGGTCGGGCGATCGCGTCCAGGGTGTTGACCGCATCGGCCGGCAGATCCAGGTCGGCGGCGGCGACGTTGTCCCGCAGGTGCTGCCGCGAGGAGGTGCCGGGGATGAGGATGATGTTCGGTGAGCGCTGCAGCAGCCACGCCAGGGCGACCGCCATCGGCGTCGCTCCCAGCGATGCAGCGACATCGTCCAGGGCGCTGGACTGCAGCGGGGAGAACCCGCCCAACGGGAAATAGGGCACGAACGCGATCGCCTCGGCGGCGGTCGCGTCGACCAGTCCGTCATCGAACCGGCGGGCGATGTTGTAGCTGTTCTGCACGCACACCACCGGCGCGATGGTGCCGGCCTCGGCCAACTGGTCCGCATCGACGGTACTCAGGCCGAGGTGGCGGATGAGCCCCTGTTGCTGCAGTTCTGCCAGGGCCTCGAACTGGGCTGCGATCGACCCCGGTTCGGACTCCTCCAGGCCGCCGACCCGGAGGTTCACGACGTCGAGCACGTCCACGCCGAGCCGGCGCAGGTTGTCGTGGACCTGCTCACGGAGCTCCGCGGGTGTTCGGGCGTGCGGCCACCCGCCGGCCGCGTCCCGCCGGGCGCCGACCTTGGTGACGATGTGCAGGTCGTCGGGATAGGGCGCCAGCGCCTCGCGGATCAGCTCGTTGGTCACGTGCGGGCCGTAGAAGTCGGCGGTGTCGATGTGGTTGATGCCCAGCTCGACGACCTCCCGCAGCACCGCCAGCGCCTCGTCGTGGTCCTTCGGCGGCCCGAACACACCCGGGCCGGCCAGCTGCATCGCGCCGTAGCCGACCCGGGTGAACTCGAGGTCACCGACCTGATAGGTGCCGCCGGGAAGATCTCCTGTTGTCATGGCTCCGTTGTACCGGAGCCGGTCTCCGCTCCGCCAGGGGGCGGTCGGGGTCAGGAACCGGTGCCGCCGGAGCCCGACGACGCGGTACCACTGTCGGTACCGGTGTCGGACGATCCGCCGGCGCTCGGGCCGTTCCGGTCGGACTGGCCGGCGGCCCGGTGTGTCGCCGCGTCGATGGTGGTGTTGGCCAGGTTCTGCACCGGATCGGGCAGCCCGCCGGTCCGCTCCTTGGCCTTCTCGGCCAGGTTCGCGGTCTTGGCCTGGACCTCGGGGCGGCCCATGAAGCCTGCCACCGCCTTCTTGACCCGGGCGACCTGCGCGCGGCCGGTCGGCGTGTTGAGCGCATATCCGATGGCGGCGCCGACAGCCAGCGCGCCGATCGATCTGAACTTCATGATGGGTGCCTCCTGGGTGGGATGTCGACCGCGTCGGTGACGGCGGTCTCCCCGACGGTAGCCATTCCGGCGGGCGGGCAAACGCTGCGGGCCGGCCAAGCTCCCGGTCGGCCCCGCCATCAGTCGGTCACGCCCTCAGTCGGCCAGCAACTCCAGCACGGCCTGCTCGACCCGGACCCGCACCCGATCGGTGCGCAGGTCCCCGGGGTCCACGCCCGTCAGCGCGGGCGCGACGGTGACGCCGCGCTCGTAGAGATCGAAGAGCCGGGGGTCGACGTAGGACTTCCGGGCCACCGCCGGGGTGTTGCCGAGATGGTCCGACACCTCCCGCAGGACCGCCGTCTCGGCGCGCCGGGTGGCCCGTTGCGAGCCGGCCGGCGGTTGGGCGGCCAGTGCGGCGGCAGCCAGCACGGTGGCGTTCCAGGTGCGCAGGTCCTTGACCGCGTACGTCTGGCCGACCAGTTCCTTGAACCGCTGGTTGAGGTCGTCGGAGTGGAGTTCGTGGACCCCGCCGCGGGCGCGGTAGACCAGCAGCCGCTCCGAGCTGGAGCGGACCCGCTTGAGCCCGGCCACGGCCCGGGAGAGTTCGGCGTCCTCGAGGGTCAAGGTCCGGTCCAGTCCGCCCTTGGCGGTGAAGTCGAACGCCACCCGCGGACCGCGGACGGTGACGTGATGTCGCAGCAGGGTGGCCACGCCGTAGGTGCCGTTGAGGTCGGAGTACTGGTCGCTGCCGGTGCGGAAGACGCCGTAGTCGAGCATCCGCAGCGCCACCGCCAGGCTGCGCGGTCGCGGCCAGCCCCGGCCGACGAGGTCGCGGGCGATCGCACGCCGGAAGTCCGGCAGGGCCGGGGCCAGGTCGAGCACCCGGTCGTACTTCTGCTCGTCCCGCTGCCGCCGCCACTCCTGGTGGTACAGGTACTGCCGGCGTCCGGCCTCGTCGGTGCCGACGGCCTGGATGTGACCGTTGGGCCACGGGCAGATCCATACGTCCTGCCACGCGGGTGGGATCACCAGGGCCTGGATCCGTTCCAGGTCCGCGGGTGTCACCGGTCCGCCGTCCGGCGCCTGGTAGCTGAACCCGCGACCGCGGCGGCGACGCCGGATGCCGGGCCCCGACACGGTGCTGCGCCGAAGTCGCACATCCCCTCCTGCCGGATCGCCGCCGTTTCTGCCCGGACCGTTCCCCGGCCGGCGCCGTTCAAACCGACCGTGTCGGTGATCATGGCCTGGGGACCGCACACCGGCGGCGGGTAACGGGCAGTCGACCGGACGTGCGACACGTCCTCGCGCCGGGGGCGGACTGCCGCCGACACGCGGCCCGAGCTGAGGAGGTGAGGCCATGAGCAGCAGTGGTGATCATGGACCACAGGACGGCGCGCCGGACCCGGACAGCCGGTCTGATCGCGCTGGTCGGTCTGATCGCGCTGGTCGGCCTGATCGCTATGGTCGGGAGGCCCGTGGCGACACCGGGCGCAACGAGACCCGCACCGAACGGTTCGACCGCAACTGGCATGACATCCAACAGGAGTTGCGGATCACCCAGACCGGAACGCAACTGCTGGCGGGGTTCTTGCTGACGCTGCCCTTCCAGCGTCGGTTCACCGACCTCAGCAGCGGCCAGATCGGGCTCTACCTGGTCCTGGTGGTGCTGGCTGCGTCGGTCTCCATCCTGGCGCTGACGCCGGTGAGCACCCACCGGTTGCTGTTCCGGCGTCAGCAGATGGACGACGTGGTGATCACGGCCAACCGGATCCTGGTCATCTGTCTGGTCGCCAGTTCGATCCTCTTCGCGGGCACCGTGTTCCTGATCTTCGACGTGGTGCTCGGCCAGCAGTTCGGCATGCTCACCGGCGGCATCCTGCTGTTGGCGACCGCCGGACTGTGGGTCGGGATTCCGCTCCGGCTGCGGGCCCGCAGTCGCCGCTGATCAGCCGGGGCCCCGAGCTCCCGGCGGGATCCCCGGCGGACGCGCGGGTGGGGTGAAGGCGGCATGGGCGGCGCCCATCACCGAGACCAGGGCCCGCTGTCGGGCCGCGAACCGGGCGGGATCGACGGTCCGGGAGGTCGCATGGTCGTGCAGCAACGCGAGTTCGGTCGCGGCCAGCTGGTAGTCGGTCATCGCCCGGGCGGCCGGCGCGCCCAGTCGGGCCCGGGCCCACCGTCGCGCCTCGGCCCGGCCGTGCAGGGTGGAGAGCATGGTCACGTCGGCCGGTGTGACCACGCCGAACCGGTCGTACATCGGCAGATAGTGCTGGATGAGCCCGATCACCCGGTGCCGGTCACGCACGAGCAGGGCGACGAGCAGTCCGATCACTCCGAGCAGGATCACGTAGACGATCACCTCCGCCCCGAGGCCGAAGGCGCCGGAGAGATTCCAGCCGGCGTGCAGCAGCATCGCGGCGGCCCAGCCGGCGATCACGGCCAGCACCGCCCGCGGTCCGCGATGATTGGCCGCGTACATCACTCCGAGCCCCGTCATCGAGGTGAAGAGCGGATGGCACAGCGGCGACAGGATGCCGCGGATCAGCACCACGAAGACCAGCGCCGCGGCGGACTCGTGCAGGGCCTCGCTGTAGTAGTTGATGTCCTCCACCAGGGCGAACCCGATGCCGACCATGCCGGCGTAGATGATCCCGTCGGTGGGACCGTTGATCTCGTCCCGCCGCCGCCACAGCAACAACAGCAGCAGCGATCCCTTCAGGGTCTCCTCCACCAGCGGGGCCAGCAGCACCGCCCCGACCAGGGTGCCGGTCCGCACGCCGACCGCGGAGGCGAACACCAGGATCCCGGTGGTGTTGATCACCAGTGCGAACAGGCAGGCCACGCCGGCACCCCAGAGGAACGCGAACACCAGACGTAGTGCAGGTTCGGGTTCGAGCCGGTCCAGCAGCAGCAGCAGGCCGACCAGCGCCACCCCGGTCGGCACCGTGAGCACCGCGGCCACCACGGTGGTGACCGTGCCGGCGAAGAGCAGGTAGATGATCAACACCACCAACAGGCACAGCCCGGTGATCACCAACCCGATGATCATCGGGGTGGAGGGCCGGTTGGTCAGTCGTCCCTCGATCACCGCCTTGGGGGTCAGAGGAGCCATCGTCGGAGCCTAATGATCGTGCTTCGCCGCCGCCAGGCCGACGCCTGCCGACGGGTTGGTCAGCCGAACAGGTGCTCAGCGGAACAGGCAGAACGGATGCCCTCCCGGGTCCAGCATCACCCGGACGTCATCCTGCGGCTGGAACTCGGCCACCGTTGCGCCGGCCGCCACGGCCCGGGCGACGGCGCCGTCGAGGTCGTCCACCGGGATGTCGAGATGGGTGGTGATGTGCTGGCTGCCCGGACGGCTCGGCCACTCCGGCGGTTGGTAGTGACGCTCGTACTCCACATTGATGCTCCTCAGCCCAGGGCTGCCGTCGGGAGCCTGCAGCTGCGCCCAGCCGGCGCCGGGCGGTTCGCTCCCCCGCGGCGGGTCATCGGCGCTCACCCGCCAGCCCAGGAAACGGGCCCAGAACCGGACTGCCCGGGGCACGTCGGGCACGGAGATGGTGACGCTGGAGATCCACATCGCCCCTGGCGTTGCGGCGGCGTCGCGATCGGAGGCGGCCTGCTCGGTCATGATCCACACTCTGCCGCGGACGGGGTCCCTCCGACAGGGATCCGTGGGAGTGGAAGGGGCGCCCGGCCACCGTCGTCGGCCCGGCCGATCTCGTAGAATCGCCGGTTGAAACCATTCAACGACACTGGAGTCAGCATGACCGAAGGTCCGACCGTCGCCGATCTCCGCTCCGCCTTCGCCAGCCCTCCACCCGACAGCCGGCCGATGATGCGGTGGTGGTGGTTCGGTCCCGACGTCGAGCGGACCGAACTGGACCGTGAGCTGCGGGCGATGGCTGCTGCCGGCATCGGCGGCGTCGAGGTGTCCTACGTCTACCCGATGCGGGCCGGCAGCCCGGAACTGCTGTCGCCGCCCATGCTCGACAACCTCCGCTACGCCGCCGAACACGCCCGCGACCTCGGCCTGCGCTTCGACCTGACCCTGGGCAGCGGCTGGTCCTTCGGCGGCCCGCACATCACGACCGATGTGGCCGCGCAGAAACTGGAGTTCGAACGGCGGGAGATCTCGCCGGGGTCGATCGACCTGCAGGTCACCCAGCCGTGGCCGGGCGACCTGTTGGTGGCCGCATACCTGGGCAGCGGCAGCATCCAGGAGCCGCCGACCGACCTGAGGCCCGTCGACATCGTCGACGGAACCCTGTCCATCCCCGCCGGCAGCGGACCCCGGCAGCTGCTGCTGGCCTATGTCCGCTCGACCGGGCAGGTCGTCAAACGAGCGGCCGCCGGCGCCGACGGACCGGTCCTCGACCACTACTCCGCGGCCGCTGCCCGCACTCACCTCGAGCACGTCGCCGCGCCCCTGCTGGACGCCGTCGGCGCCGAGCTGGTCGGATCCGTGTTCTGCGACAGCCTCGAGGTCTACACCGCCAACTGGACGCCCGAGCTGCTCGCCGAGTTCGAACGGCGCTGCGGTTACCCGCTGCTGCCGCGGCTGTACCAGCTCGTGGTCGACCAGCCGGGCTCGGACCAGCTGCGTAGCGACTACTACCGCACCCTCACCGAGCTGTACGAGGAGAACTTCGTCGCGGTCTTCCGGGACTGGGCCGCCGGGCGGGGCGTCCCCTTCCGGATCCAGGGATACGGCACGCCGCCGGCCCGGGTCAGCAGCTACCGGTTCGCCGACCTGTACGAGGGCGAGGGCTGGGGCTGGAAGGAGATCACCCAGACCCGGTGGGCCAGTTCGGCCGCCCATCTCGACGGTCTGCCGGTGGTGTCGTCGGAGACCTGGACCTGGGTGCACTCCCCCTCGTTCCGCGCCACCCCGCTGGATCTGCTCGGTGAGGCGCACGAGCATCTGCTGGCCGGCATCAACCAGTTCATCGGCCATGGTTGGCCGTACTCGCCGGCCGACCCACCGCAGGACGGGCTGGGCTGGTACTTCTACGCCGCCGGCGCGTTGGACGACCGCAATCCCTGGTGGCCGGCAATGCCGGGGCTGATGGCGCAGCTGCAGCGGTTGTGCTGGCTGATGCGTCAGGGTGCCCCGCGGGCCGATGTGCTGCTGTACGTGCCGGCCGAGGACGTCTATCCGCGGCTCGGCCACGAGGCCGGCGGCAGCCTGGACCTGTGGCGGGAGACCGTCCGGTCGGTGGACCCCGCGATCCCGGCCACCATCCGGGAGAACGGCTACGACTTCGATCTCCTCGACGATCCCGCCACCGAACGGCTGGATCCGGGCCGGTCCCCGGTGGTCGTGCTGCCGGGTGCCAGGCGGATCCCGGCACCGACCCGGGCCTGGCTGGAACGGGTGATCGCCACGGGCGGCCGGGTGCTCTGGGTCGGCGACGCCGCAGTGTGGCGCGACGGGGCCGAGGGCGAGCCGACCCCCGACTTCGACCGCGTTGCGGTGGGCGGACTGGCCGACGCCCTGCGCTCGGTGCTCGAGCCCGACCTGGCGGTGTCCCCGCAGCAGGGTGACGTCGGCAGTGTGCACCGCCGGATCGGTGACCTGGACGTCCACCTGGTCGTCAACGCCGGGCCGCACGCCCGAGTCGTGGCGTGCAGACCCAGGGATCGGCACGACACCGTCGAGGTCTGGGACCCCGCCGACGGCCGCCTGACCTTCGCCGGGTCCGCGGACCGGCCGGTGGATCTGCAGTTGGAGCCGTACCAGGCCGCGGTGATCGTCGGCCACGACGGTCCGCGGCCGGACCTCGGCCAGGCGCCGGTTCCGCCGGTCGAACGCGACGTCCGCACCCTCGACGGGGACTGGACGGTCACCTTCGACGGCGCCGAGCCACAGCAGGTGCAGCTGCCGCACCGCTGGGAGGACGCGCCGGAACGGGTCGCCTGGTCGGGCACCGCCGAATACCGGACCACCGTGGAGATCGACCGGTCGACCCTGGAGAGCGGCCGGCTGTGGCTGGACCTCGGCCCGACCCGGCCGCGCGAACCGGGCGCCGCCGAGCGGGACGGCATGCGCGGCAACTCCTACCGGGTCGCCGTGTCCACGCCGGTCGGTGAGGTGGTCGAGGTCATCGCCAACGACCGACCCTGCGGCGTGCTCTGGAAGCCGCCCTACCGGCTCGACGTCGGCATCGCCCTGCACCCGGGACGCAACGAGCTCCGGCTGCGGGTGAGCAATACCGCCGCGAACGCGCTCAGCGCGGACACCGCCATCGGTCGGATCGTCGCCGAGAGCCGTGAGCACTACGGCCGCCGCTTTCAGATGCAGGACCTCGACCGCGCCCTCGACGGCGTCGACTCCGGCCTCCTGACCGTGCCCGTCCTCCGCCGGGTCGGCTGACCACCGGCCCCCGCGTCGAACCTGTTACCGCCTGCCCACCATCCGCGTCCCGAGCATCGCAGGATGCCGAACTGGCAGCGGCTCAGGTGTTCGGTCGACAGCACCCGGACCTGCCGATCGAGGAGGCGGCCGGGGAGGCAGCGTTCCACGGACGCAGGATCGAAGCCGGCGCGACCGGGCGATCGGCTGGTCCGCCGCCGCTACCGCTTCGTCCCGACCGGGAAGACGGTGAGCTGGCTCTTGCTGTTGCTCTGGCAGGCCTGCGTCTTGTACGGGACGAACGCGGCGGCGGTGGAGGCCGGCGGGTAGATCCGGAACCCGTCTGCGGTGGTCGGCGCACATTGTGCGGCCGGGTAGTTGCTGGCGTTGACGATCCGAAGCAGCTCCGACGTCTTCTGCTGGGGATCAAGGCGGACTCGGTGCGGGACGGTGGATCCGTCCCGGACGGCCGGATGCCCCAGCTGGGTGCCGTTGTGGTGGCCGACGAAGGAGACCCCGGAATAGCCGTACAACCAACAGGACTTGGCCGAGGTGTTGGTGAAGTCGATCAGCACGTACAGCGACCCTGCCGTACCCGCGCCCTTCGGGGTGCGGACGCCGACCTTCAGATCGCCCAGCCGGCAGGTCGGTCGGGGGGTACCCGCCCGTCGGTCGGCCGTGCTCGTGCCGGTGCCCGCGGTCGCCGCGGATGAGGTCGCATCGGAGGAGCTGCTGCCGGGCCGGGACGGAGCCGCGGTCGGGCTGGCCGACGTGCCGTCGTTGGCGGGTCCGGTCGAAGCGACCGACGACGACGCGCTGTCGGTCGGCATGGGCGTTCCGCTGGCCGGAGTGGTGACCGGGGTGTCCGACTGCGACGGCCCCGACACATCGAGTCCGTTGCTGCACCCGGTGAGCAGGGCTGCGGCGGTGGCTCCTGCCGCGACCAGCAGCGGCAACCGCTGCCGGGCGAAACGCGATCCGGTGGGGGTGCCGGCTACTCGGGTCGGGGCGACCGCGCCCCGCGCGCTGCGGATGATCATGGAGTTGAATCTAGGGGGCCGGCGTCCCGACCCGGTCTCACCATCGTCACAGTGACCTCTCGATCTGTTCCCTGCCCGGTGGTGCGCCCGGCAGGTCGATGGTCACCCGGGCGCCGCCCTCCGGGGCGTTGGAGAACTCCAGCCGGCCGCCCAGGACAGCGACCTGCCCGACCGCGATCACCAGGCCGAGACCGTGACCACCGGACCTGCTGCTCGACATCCGCTGGAAGCGTTGCGGCCCCGAGGCCAGCAACTCGGCGTGGAAACCGGGACCATGATCGCTGACCTGGATGCGATCGCCGCTGACGACGATCTCGACCGGCGGGCGTCCGTGCTGCAGGGCGTTGCGGATCAGATTGCTCAGCACACGTTCCAGTCGCCGCGGGTCGGTGAGGATCGCCGTGCCGGTGTTCGGCTGATCGTCGGCGTGGCTGACGGTGACCGCACCGACCGGGAACTCGGACTTGGCGATGCCTCGCTGGACGGCGTGGTCGACGATGGTGCCGATCCGGGCGTACTCGAGTTGGGCGGTCTCGACTCCGCTGTCCAGCCGGGCCACCTCCAGGAGTTCCTCGACCAACCGGGTGAGCGCCTCGGTCCGGTCCCGGACCAGCTGCGCCGGCCGGGAGTCGTCCAGCAGTTCGGCGGCCGTGGTCAGGCCGGTCAGCGGTGTGCGCAGGTCATGGGCGACGTCGGCGGTGAACCGCTGTTCTGACCGCAACCGGTCGGCGAGCCGGTCGGCCATCGCATCGACCGCGTCGGCGAGGTCGCCGACCTCGTCGCGGCCCGGCCCCACCGCCCGGCGCAGAGCTCCCCCACCGGCCGCGCCGACCGTGCCGGTCCTGCTGAGATCGGGCTCCATGCGGTCCGGACCCGCGAGACCGAGCCCGGTGAGATCGCTGCCGGGGACCTGCCGGCCCCGGCGGCTGGTGCTGATCATCGCCGGACCTGTCCCGGTCGGCTGCAGCGGTTGTCCCTGCGCCGCGACCCCCCGGGCGGTCCGCGCCGCCAACCGAAGCCGGCGCGACAACCGGTTCGCCGAGAGTGCGCCGACGACGCTGGCCGCCACCGCTGCGGCGACCCCGGCGATCAGCAACGCCTTGTCGACCGCGGCGACGGTGGCATCCACGGCGCGGAAGCGTCGATGGATGCTGATCAGGTGCCCGCCCACCCGACCTGCGGCCCACAGGTCGCGCTCGGCACCGCCGGTCAGCACGGTGCCGTGCGATCCGTTCCGGCGCAGGGCCCGGCGCAGTTCGGCCGGAACGGCCGGATCGTCGATGCGGGCGTCGAAGCTGAGCAGGCCGGTGGACCGGTAGATGCCCTGGGCGGCGACCAGATCGGTGTCGGCGACGGCGCGTTGCTGATCGATGCGGTCGGCGACCAGCAGCAGATGCACGGTCAGGATGACCACTGCGAGTGCCGCGATGACGATGCCGGCGATGGTGGCGGCGATCCGGACCCGTAATCCGGTGTGCGGGACGTGCGGCGACATCAACGCCGCAGCTTGTAGCCGAAGCCGCGGACGGTGTCGATCAGGTCGGTGCCGATCTTGGCCCGCAGCCGCTGGATGTGCACGTTGACCAGGTGATCGTCCTCCTCCCACTCCGGGTAGTCCCAGACCCGCTGCAACAGGGTGGACCTGGAGATCACGACTCCCGGCTCGTCGGCCAGCTCCAGCAGCAGCCGCATCTCCGTCGGGGTGAGGTTGATCAGGGTGCCGTTGCGGCGCAGCTCCAGGGAACGCCGGTCCAGCACGAGGTCACCGATGACCATGCGGTCGCTGCTGTCCCGGTCCGGCGTCGACGTCGGACCGGGCACCGGTTGGGATCGCCGGGCGACACTGCGGAGCCGGGCCAACAGCACCTGCATGTCGAAGGGCTTGGTGACGTAGTCGTCGGCCCCGGCCTCCAGACCGGACACGATGTCGACCGAGTCGGTCCGGGCGGAGATGATCACCACCGGCGTGTTGCCGGCCTGCCGGATCCGTCGGCAGAGGCTGATGCCGTCCAGCCCGGGCAGCATCACATCGCAGACGACGATGTCGTAGTCGTCCGCGCCGGACCCGGAGGAGATCCTGCGCCAGGCGTCCAGACCGTCGCGTTCCCACCAGACGTCGTAGTCGTAGCGCTGCAGGTTGAGTTGGGTCGCCTCGCCGATCACCTCGTCGTCCTCCACCAGCAGCAGCCGGCCGGCCGTCGCCATCAGCGTCCTTCCGTTCGGTCCATCCGCATCAGCACCCGTCCCCGACCCGGATCATCACGGCCGGGGCCCTCGTCGGCCGTCCGCGTGTCAGGGCTCACGGTCGCATACGACGGCGGCGGCGGGGCGGAGCCCACACCGGCGTCAGCGGATCCGTCGGACCAGGATGATCGTGTCGACCAGGACCGCGGTGTCGCCGGAGGGGCCGGTGGCCGCCCGGTCGGCCGACCCGACCCGTTCCACCTCCCAGTCCGGTTCCGGCAGCCCGAGATCCTGCAACGTCTGCTCCGCCGTCGGGAACTCGTCGCGCAGATGGTCGGGTGAGGCCCACGGCGGCGGCGCCCCGTGGTCCACGATCAGCAGCCGACCGCCCGGTGCCACCGCGGCGGCGGCATGCTGCAGCACGGTGATCCGCGGGAAGTCCACCGGGGAACGCAGGAACTGGGCCGAGACGAGGTCGTAGCTGCCGGCGGGGAAATCGGTGCCGAGGTCGTGCCGCGCGAACCGGATCCGGTCGGCGACGCCGGCCTGCTCGGCCGCGCCGGCGGCCCGGTCCAGGGCGACGGTGGAGACGTCGACGGCTGTCACCTGCCAGCCGTGGGTGGCCAGCCAGACCGTGTCGCCGCCCTCACCGCAGCCGAGGTCGAGCGCGGTGCCGGCCGGCAGGTCGCCGGCCGTGGTGGCCAGGACCTGGTTGACCCGTCCACTCCAGATCCGCTCGCGCTCGGCGTAGCGCTGGTCCCAGAACCGGGCCGGGTCCGTACCGGCGTCCGGATGCTCGTGACTGCTCATCGCCTCCTCGTTCCCGCCGGTGGGGTCCGGCCGGGTCCCAGCCTAGGCAAACCGGGCCGGGCCCACCGGGCGGACCCGGCGGCGGTCAGGACGTCGTCTCGTCGTCACCCCACACCAGGATGTAACCGGCAGCGCGGATGGTCCTGCGGAAGCCGCGGTAGGACAGGAAAAGCCCGGCCAGGAACACCGGTGCCGAGGCCGCGGTGGCGACCGGGACCGCCAGCTGGGTACTGGCGATCAGCAGCAGCACCAGCGTGATGCTGGCGTTGATCACCAGCACAGCAGCCCACAGCAGCGACAACCGGCGGAAGAACCGGCCCACCACCGCGGTCGACACGACGGCGGGCGGCAGCGGGACGAAATCCAGCGCGAGCCGCAGGATCAGCGGTCTGGTGTGGCCGGCCGTCCACAGCATCACGGCGGCGAAGATGTACGTCGCGATCGCCGGTTGCAGGAAGAACACCTTGGCCTCTTGGGTTGCCGCCGTGACGAGCAGCTGCAACAGGGCCAGGCCGGCACTGGCGACGAGCAGGGCCGACGGACGCCCACCGTGCAGCAGGTAGACCGCGATCGCCAGCACGGTCCACGCGGCCGCTGCCCCCAGCGCGGGCCACAGGCCGAAGATCGCATCGGCGACGTAGAACAACACCAGCGGAGCCAGCACCGCCTCGGCGAGATGCTTCGCCACCCGCCCCACCAGCGCCCCGACCCGCGGCATCACCAGCTGCTCCAGGTCGCCGGATCCGTCATTCTCGGTCACGACAGCGACATCCCCGACGGTGGAGGTGTCGCCGGGTCGGCCGGCCGACGGGGGCGATGACCACGTCCATCCCGGCCGACCCTCATGACGGCCGGCGCCCGGAGCGCACACTGCGGCGGCCGGTGCGGGGTCGTGGTGAGGACACCGGGCCAGGATGGGTACAAAACACCACCATGGGCATCCCCACCGCAGCCGCCGTCCCGATCGCACTCGCTGCCGCCGCCAGCTTCGGCGCTGCGGCCTACCTGCAGCATGCGGCTGCTCAGGAGGTGCCGCAACGGGGAGCGTTGCGGCCCAGGCTGATCTGGGATCTTCTGCACAACCGCCGGTTCCGGTGGAGCATCGAGCTCAGTGCGGTGGCATTCGCTCTGCAGGTGTGGGCGCTCAGCATCGCTCCGCTGGCCATGGTGCAGCCGCTGTTGATCACGCAGCTGATCTTCTACCTGCTGCTGGTGTCGATCCGGATGCACCACAGCCCCGATTCCGGTCTGCTGCTCGGCGCCGGGATCGCGGCGGCGGGCATCATCGGCTTCCTGCTGGTCAGTCGGCCGGCACCGACGCCGGCGCACGCGCGGATCGGCGGCCTGGCCGCGGTCGTCTGCGGTGTCATCCTGACCGCCGTCGTGGTGTCCGCGCTGCTGGTGGCGACCAGGCTCCGTAAGGAGTGGCGGGCCGTGCCGCTGGCTGCCGCCTGCGCCGTGTGTTACGGCGTGACCGCAGCTCTGGTACGCAGCCTCACCTCCGCAGGCTGGCCAGGGCTGTTCAGTCGCTGGGAGCTGTGGGCTGTGGTGGTGGTCGCACCGATCGGTTTCCTCTTGAACCAGAACGCGTTCCAGAACGGGATCCTCGGATCGGTCGCGGTGGCGACGATCACGGTCGGTGATCCGGTCGTGTCGGTGGCGGCCGGCGCCGTCTGGCTGGGTGAGACGCTGGCCGTGGGCCCGGGTTGGACCACCGGTCAGGTGTTGTCGTTGCTCGCCGTGATCACCGGCATCCTGCTGTTGGCCCATCGGGCCCAGCGGGTGGTGGACCGCGCGCAGCAGGAGCCGGATGCGCAGTGGCGACAGGTGGGCTGACGGCGCCATGACGGGGTGTCGCTGACCGGTCGGAGGCCGTCAGTGTCGCCGGCCGGTGGGAAGCGCCGCCCGGACGGCTCGCAAGATCCCGGTTGCGTCGAGCCCTGAGCGAGCCAGCAGCTCGTCCCGCTCGCCGTTGACCAGGAAGTCGTCGCCCAGGGAGAGCGGCAGCAGCCGGCCGTCGAACGAGGTGCGCGCCCGCAGCCGACGGGCGACCAGGTCGCCCCAACCGCCCGCTGCGGCGTTGTCCTCTACGGTGACGACCAGCCGATGCCGGGCCGCCCAGGCGACCAGTTCGTCGTCGGCGGTCAGCCAGCGCGGATCGACCACCTCGACGGTGACGCCGTCGCCGGCCAACCGGGCCGCCGCGGCCAGTGCACCGCCGGCCAGCGGACCCACCGGGAGCACCGCGACCTCGGCGCCGGCACCCGTCGGCGCCGTCAACAGGTCGGCCCGGCCGATCCTGCCGTAGGACGGGATCCCGGCCGGACACCTGCCCCGAGGGAACCGGACGGCACGCGGTCCGGCGGCTGCGACCGCTTCGTCGAACAACTCCCGCAGCCGGGCGGCATCGCGCGGCGCGGCCAGTTCCAGGCCCGGGACCAGACCGAGCAGCCCGAGGTCCCACATGCCGTGGTGCGACGGCCCGTCGGGGCCGGTGATCCCGGCCCGGTCGAGGACGAACGTCACCGGCAACCGGTGCAGCGCGACGTCCATCAGCACCTGGTCGAAGGCACGGTTGAGAAAGGTGGAGTAGATCGCCACCACCGGGTGCAGCCCGGCGGTGGCCAGGCCGGCCGCCGACGTGACCGCGTGCTGCTCGGCGATGCCGACGTCGTGTACCCGGTCGGGATACCGCGCGGCCAACGGGGCGAGCCCGGTGGGCACCGGCATCGCCGCCGTCACGCCGACGATGTCCGGCCGGCGCTCGGCGACGGCGAGCAGCTGCTCGGCGAACACGTCGGTCCACGGCTGCTGGACGGGCGGAACCGCCGGTGCCTGGGCGGTGCCGGCTCCCTGGTCGGTTCCGGCACCGGGCTCCGCCGTACCCGCGACCACCGCGAGCCGTCGCCGGGCGGGGCCCACGCTGTGCATCCGGTCGGTCTCGTCCATCTCGGCGGGCCGGTACCCGTGGCCCTTGCGGGTCCGGCAGTGCACCACCACCGGACCGGCCACGCCCCGGGCTGCCCGGAAGGTGTCCTCCAGCTGACCGAGGTCGTGGCCGTCCACCGGGCCGAGGTAGCGCAGGCCCAGATCCTCGAACAGGTTGCCCTCCGCCCGGCCGGCGCCGAGATCGGCCAGATGCCGGGCGAACGCCCCGACGGTCGGCGAGTAGGCACGGCCGTTGTCGTTGAGGACGATGATCACCGGCCGGCGCGCGGCAGCGATGTTGTTCAGCGCCTCCCAGCACAGTCCACCGGTCATCGCACCGTCGCCGACCACGGCGACGACCCGGGCATCGTCGTCGCCGCGCAGGGCCAGGCCCTTGGCCAGGCCGTCGGCGTAGGACAACGCCGTCGAGGCATGGGAGTTCTCCACCAGGTCGTGCGGGCTCTCGGCTCGGCACGGGTAGCCGGACAGGCCGCCGTACTGCCGTAGCGTGGCCAGCCGGTCCAGCCGACCGGTCAACATCTTGTGGACATAGCTCTGGTGGCCGGTGTCGAAGACGATCGGCTCCGCCGGTGAGCGGAAACAGCGGTGCAGCGCGATCGTCAACTCCACCACGCCGAGGTTCGGTCCGAGGTGCCCACCGGTCCTGGTCACCGTGGTGATCAGTCGGTCGCGGATCTCCTCGGCCAGCATCGGCAACACCGCCCGGTCCAGCCCGGCCACGTCGTCGGGCCCGGTGATCCGGTCCAGCAGCCGGCCCGGACCCCGAACGTCGGCCCCCTGGTCGCGGACGACGTCTTGAGCCGTCATGATCCGATGGCGGCGCGGACGGTTTCCCGCAGCGAGCCCATGGTGGCCACCACCGCCGTCGGCTCGTAGCCGCAATGGGCCATGCAGTTGGCACACCGCGGGTCGCGGCCCCGGCCGTAGGCCTCCCAGTCGGTGGTCTCGATGAGTTCGCGGTAGGTCGACACCCAGCCGTCCTCCATCAGGTAGCAGGGCCGCTGCCAACCCTTCAGCGAGTACGAGGGGATGGCCCAGGCGGTGCAGTCGAAGTCGACCCGGCCCTCCAGGAAGTCCAGATAGAGCGGCGAGTGGTTCAGCCGCCACTTCTTGCGTCGGCCGTCGTCGAACACCTTCTTGAAGACCTCGCGGGTCTGCTCCGGGCCCAGCCAGTGGTCCTGGTCGGGCGCCTTCTCGTAGGCGTAGGCCGGCGAGATCTGCATGTTGTCGACATGCAGTTCGTCGTTGAGGAAGTTCAGCACGTCGATCACGTCCTGCGGCGAGTCCTGGTCGAAGAAGGTGCTGTTGGTCATCACCCGGAACCCCTTGGACTGGGCCAGCCGGATCGCCGCAACGGCCTGGTCGAACACACCGTCCTTGGAGACCGACTGGTCGTGGCGCTCCCGCAGCCCGTCGACATGCACCATCCAGGCGAAGTTCTTGTGCGGCCGGAACTTGTCGATGTGTTTGGCCAGCAGGACGGCGTTGGTGCAGACGAAGACGATCTTGTGCCGGCCGAGCAGTTGCCGGACGATCTCGTCCAGTTGCGGATGCATCAGCGGCTCGCCACCGGCGATGGACACCATCGGGGCACCGCTCTCCAGGATCGCGCCGACCGCCTGGGCGACCGGCATCCGCTGTTTCAGCATCGCGGCAGGGTGCTGGATCTTGCCGCAGCCGTTGCATTTCAGGTTGCACGCGTACAGCGGCTCGAGTTCCACCAACAGCGGGAACTTCTCTCGGCGCAGCACCTTCTGCTTCATCAGGTAGGCGCCGAGCCGCATCGACTGGCGTAGCGGCATGGACATGTCAACTGACCTCTCGTGGCAGGGTGAAGCGGACGTCTTCTTCGACGGCGACGGTCTCGCGGACCGAGGTGGCGCCCAGACCGCCGAGAGCGTCGACGAGCTCGTCGACGACGGCGGGCGGCGCGGACGCGCCCGCGGTGATGCCGACCCGACGGACGCCGGGCAACCAGCGCAGGTCGACGTCGGTGACATCGTCCACCAGCCGGGCCCGGGCGCCCTCGGCCTCGGCGACCTCGACGAGCCGGTGACTGTTGGAGGAGTTCTGTGAGCCGACCACCAGCACCAGGTCGGACTCCCGGGCGATCGCCCGGATCGCGCGCTGGCGGTTGGTGGTGGCATAACAGATGTCGTCGCGCCGTGGGCCGGCGAGGTCGGGGAACCGGTCGCGGAGCACCTCGGCGGTCCGCATCGCCTCGTCGGCGGCCAGCGTCGTCTGCATGACGTAGGCCACTCGGCCCGGATCGGCCACCTGTACGCGCCGGGCTTCGTCGGGATCGCCGACGACGATCACCCGGTCCGCGGCCTCGCCGCGGGTGCCGATCACCTCCTCGTGATCGGGATGGCCGATCAGGATGATCGTGCTGTCCCGGGCGGCGAACCGGCGGACCTCGTTGTGGACCTTGGTGACCAGCGGACAGGTGGCGTCCACCACCCGCAGCCCACGCTGCTGTGCGGCGTCCCGCACCGACGGCGCCACACCGTGGGCGGCCAGTACGGTGACACTGCCCGGCGGCACCTCGTCGACCTCTTCGACGAAGACGGCGCCGCGGTCCTGCAGGGTGCGCACCACATGGGTGTTGTGCACGATCTGCCGGCGGACGTACACCGGAGGCCCGTATTGCTGCAGGGCGCGTTCGACGATCTCGATCGCCCGCTCCACCCCGGCGCAGAACGACCGCGGTGAGGCCAGCAGGATCTCCCGCTCTCCGGCTGCGCGGGCCCACTGCTCGATAGCGGGCGCGGCCTGGCGCAGCCGGCGCAGCGCGGTGACCCCGTGACCGACCGTGCTCGGGCCGGCCAGCGGTGCCCGGTCGGTATCCACGATCGCACGGACGGCCGCGACCGCGGTGGTGGCCGCCTCGGCCAGATAGGCGGTCTCGGTGTCGACGGCGAGCGCACCGCTGCGGTCGGCCAGCCGCCGTCGGGCGGCACCGTCGACGAGGCGCGGACTGCTGACCAGTGCTCCGGTCCGCGCCGGCAGTCCCAGTCGTCCCAGCGCCGCGGCCAGCAACGGCGCCGACGGGCACCGCCGGACCGGTCCATCGGCGGCGGAATCACTCAGCAGGCGGTCGGCGACGACGAGGTCACCCGGCGCCAGTCCGGGGTCGAGTGCTCCTGCGACACCGGCGACCAGCACCGGCCGGCCGACGGCCGCATCCGGCAGGCTGCGTTCGGGTCCGCGGCCGCTGCGGATCAGCGGGACCGAGAGACGGCCGCGCAGCGCCGCGTACTCCCACGACAGCGGGGTGCAGACGACGCCGGTCATCGGTCTCCCTCACCGTCGACGGGCCGGGCCGTGGAACTGGCCGGGTCGGCGTCGACCCGGCCGGCGGTCAGGTAGCGGCCGAGGGCCCAGACCGGGAACACCAGCCGGTACAGGTGGTAGCGGATGTAGAAGTCGCCCGGGAAGCCGGTGCCGGTGTACAACTCCTCGTCCCAGTCGCCGTCCTCGCGTTGGTTGGCGACCAACCAGTCGACGCCCCGGCGGATGGCCGCGTCCGAATGTCCCGCGGCGAGCAGGGCCAGCAGCGCCCACGCAGTCTGCGACGGTGTCGATCGACCCCGGCCGATCCACGCGGGATCGCGATAGGAGCGCAGGTCCTCGCCCCACCCGCCGTCGACGTTCTGATGGTCGCGCAACCAGGCGAGGGCACGGCGGATTCGAGGGTCGTCGGCCGGCAGCCCGGCGGCGATCAGGGCCGGCACCGCCGCCCCGGTGCCGTAGATGTGATTGGCGCCCCAGCGTCCGTACCACGATCCGTCGGGCTCCTGATGATCGAGCAACCAACGCACCCCACGTCGGCACGGGCGCCGGTCGGCCAGGCCCAGCCTGGCCAGCATCTCCACCGCGTGCGCGGTGACGTCGGCCGACGGCGGGTCGATGACCGCACCGAAGTCGCAGAACGGGAGCCGGGTGACCAGGGTGTGAGTGTTGTCGGCGTCGAACGCGCCCCAGCCGCCGTCGTCGGACTGCATGCCGGTCAGCCAGGCGGTGGCCCGGTCGACGGCGAGGTCGCGGCGGGTGGCGTCGGCGGGGTCGGCCCGGATCAGGCCGAGGACGATCTCGGCGGCGTCGTCGATGTCGGGATATCCGTCATTGGCGAACTCGAAGGCCCAGCCGCCGGGCTCGGTCCCCGGTCTCCGGATCTGCCAGTCACCGCCCACGGTGATCTGCTCGTCCAGCAGCCAGTCGGTGGCGCGTCGCACCGCCTGGTCCTCGGCCGGGACGCCGGCGTCGAGCAGGGCGATCAGCGCCAGCCCGGTGTCCCAGACCGGTGACTGGCAGGCCTCCATCCGGCGAACCGGCCCATCGGCGGTCTGTTCGACGATGGTGAACCCGTCCAGGCCCTCGATCGCTGCCCGCATCGCCGGATGATCCATCCGGTATCCCATCAGCGACAGCGCCAGGATCGAGTACACCCAGGGTGGTTGGATCCCGCCCCAGCCGCCGTCGGCCTCCTGCCGGGCCAGGATCCATTCGCAGGCCCGACGCATCGCCAGCCGCCGCAGCCACCGCACCGGATGCCGGCTGTAGGAATGCAGGACCGCGTCGATCCGGTGGAACAGCCGGGCAACCGGGTCGTCGGGCCGGGTCACCGGCACTCGCCCGGTGCGCAGGTCGGCGATGTCGAACGGCAGCGGCCGCACCGGCCGGATGGCCCCGACCACGGTCAGCGGCACGATCGTCTGCCGCGCCCAGCAGCCCCAGTTGTAGATGTTCAGCGGTGCCCGCGGCGGAAGCATGATCATCTCCGGCGGCATGACCGGCAGGTCGTCCCAGGACCACAGGCCGAACAGCGCCAGCCAGATGCGGGTGAAGACCCGGCTGGCTTCGACACCTCCGCTGTCGCGGACGAACCGGGCGGCCGCGCTCATGTGTGGATCGGCCGGGTCGTCGCCGGCGAGTCGAAGCGCCACCCAGGCCTCGACCGTGGTGGACAGGTCGCCGGGACCGTCGTGGAACGTCGCCCAGGTGCCGTCGGGTCGTTGTCGGCTGCGGATCCAGCGGGCGGTTGCCTCGACCAGGCCGGTATCGCTGATGCCGAGGAAGGCCCGCAGCAGCAGGTCCTCCGCCTCCATCGTGACGTTCGTCTCCAGTTCGCCCTTCCACCAACCGTCGGGATGCTGCAGCCGCCGCAGCCTGCCGACGGCGCGGTCCAGGGCCGCGGCGACCTCCGATTCCCCGCCCGCCCCGGTGGTGGGCCGGCCGCTGGTCGGCTGGTCGGTGATCGACGTCATCAAGCGGTCCTCTCCGCGACGAAGCGGGCCAACTGCTCGTACTCGGCACGGCATCCGGCCGGCATCCTCACCGGCCGCAGCGCCGCCAGTGCGAGCTCGATCCGGTCCCGGGCCTGCTGCTCGGCCCAGGCGCGTCCGCCGGCCCGCTCGACCAGACCGGCAACGTGAGCGAGTTCATCGGTGCCGGCCGGAGCCCGATCATCGGCGAGCCAGCCGGCCAGGGCGCGGCCCGGTGCGCCTCCGTTCTCGATGGACCAGGTGATCGGTAGCGTCTTCTTGCGCTGGATCAGGTCGGAGAACACCGGTTTGCCGGTGACAGCCGGGTCGCCCCAAAGTCCCAGCAGGTCGTCCACCAGCTGGAAGGCCACACCGAGGTGGTGGCCGTGCTGGGCGAGGGCGTCGGTGGCTGCCCGGTCGGCGCCGGCGAAGAGTGCGCCGATGCTGCTCGCGGCACTGAGCAGGGCAGCCGTCTTGCCGACTGCCATCTGTTCGCACTCGGTGGCCGTGACCTGCTCGCGCGACTCGAACGACAGATCCGCGACCTGGCCGCGGATCAGTTCCCTGGTGGCTGCCGTCAGCAGCCGTCCGGCGGCAGCGGCCCGGGGCGACCCGGTCTCGAAGAGGATCTCGTAGGCCAGCGAGAGCAGAGCGTCCCCGGCGAGAACGGCGACTCCGTCGCCCCACAGCGCCCAGACCGTCGGCCGGTGCCGGCGCTGGGTGTCGCGGTCCATCAGATCGTCGTGGATGAGCGAGAAGTTGTGCACCAGTTCCACCGCGACCGCGGCCGGCATGGCGGTGGCACGGTCACCGCAGACGGCCGCAGATCCCAGCAGCACCAGGGCCGCGCGGATCGCCTTGCCGCCGGAGCCGCGGACCGCGGTGCCGTCCTCGGCGCACCAGCCGAAGTGGTAGCCGGCGACCTGGCGGATCGTCGGGTCCAGTCGGTCCACCGCCGCCCGCAGCGCGGGCTGCACCAGGTCCCGGGATTGATCGAGGGACGGAAGAGTGATGGTCACGCGAGCACCTCCTGACCGACGGGCGATCCGTTGTGGACAAGGTCGAGGGCCGCCGCAGCAGCGGTCTCACCGCTGCGCACCGCGCCCTCCATGGTCGCCGGCCAACCCGTGTCGGTCCACGCGCCGGCCAGCAGTACGCGTCGGTCGGCGGTCCGGGCCGGCGGCCGCAGCCGGGCACTTCCCGGGGCCGGCCGGAAGGTCGCCTGCCGTTCCCGGGTGACGAAGAAGTCCCGGATCTCGGCGTCGGCGAGCTCGGGGAGCAGTCGGCGAAGGTGGGGCTCGAAATGCTCCCGCAGCCGGACGGTCGGTTCGTCGGCGTACGGCTCGGCGGCGGACAGGGACACCGCGAGGTACTGGCCGTCGGTCAGACCCGACTGGCGGGTCCGGTCGAAGACCCACTGCAGCGGTCCGTCGACCGCGGCCAGGAACGGCTGGTGGAGGACGGCCCGGTCCAGGACGACGTGCAGGTTGAGGATCGGCACCCCGCCCAGTGCGGCCGACCAGCCCGGATCCAGGCCGAGCGTCGCAGCCGGGACGAGCCGTTCGGTGACCGCCGGCGGGGTGGCCACCACGATGACGTCCGCCCGCGGTGTCGGCTCCCCCGCGGCCGTGTCCTGGCCGGAACGCTGCGCGCCGGGAGCCGGGGTCCGGGGCTCCGGCTCGTCGAGTTCGGCCAGGTCAGTCACCCTGGTGCCGAGCCGGACATCGACGCCGGCCGCGCGCAACGCCAGCGCGGCGGGTTCGGCGTGCAGCCGGTGCAGCGGCACCAGGGGCACGCCGATGTCGGCCGCATGCGGATCGGTCAGCAACCCGAGCTGGAACACCGTTGCCGCCAGAGCCAGCGACACCTCATCGGCGTGGCCGTTCAGCGTCGGCAGAATGAGGAGATCCCACAGTGTCGCGATCGCCCGGCGGCTCTCGCCGTGGGCCCGCAACCAGTCGCCGAACGCAACCGTGTCGGTGACCGGATCGGTGCGGTCGACCGTCCTGAGAGCAAGCGCGGTGCGAGCGGCCCGGATCCGCTCGGCCGGCGGCAACCAACCGAACCCGAGTACGGCACCGCCCAGGTGGAACGGCGCCGGCAGCGCGGCGGCCCGGAGCGAACCGGTGCGGAGACTGCCGTTCCGGCCGGCCCCGCGGAGTGGAATGTCCAACGTCGGCTGCACCCGGACCAGTCCGGCGACGCCCAGGCGCCGCAGCAGCCGGAGATAGGCGGTGCAGCAGCGCAGGAAGACGTGCTGGCCGTTGTCCACCCACAGCCCATGGCGTCGGAACGACATCGTCAGTCCACCCAGCCGCGGTTTGGCCTCGTACAGCACCACTCGAGCACCGTTGTCCGCCGCGTGCAGGGCGGCGGTGATGCCGGCCAGACCGCCGCCCACCACCGCGATCTGCGGCCGGCCGGTGATCGATCCCGCGACTGCCGGGCTGCCCGCCGGTCGACCGGTCGGTTCCGCGGTGACCGCCGTGGCCGTCATCGGGGCCGCTCCGACCCCGGAGCCAGCACGGCGGATCCGGCGACCCGGACCTTCTGCAGCGCCGACAGGGACAACCGCCGGTCATAGACCAGCGTCGGATCATTGCCGATCCGGCCCAGGAGATCGCGGTAGATCCCTGCCATCGCCAGACAGCAGGACGCACTACGCCGGTCCAGCCTCGGCACCAGACGCAGGCCGAGGCTGTACCAGTTCCGCGCCCGGTCGGCCTCCCACCGCAGCAGCCCGGCCAGCCGCGCGTCCGGGTCGGCGAGCGCGCCATGATCGTCGAGCTGCAGCCGGACGCCGAAGGCGTCGAGGTCCTCTTGGGGCAGATACACCCGGCCGTTGATCAGATCCTCGCGGACATCGCGGAGGATGTTGGTCTGCTGCAGCGCGATGCCGAGCTGGTCGGCGTACATCCACGCCAGGTCGTCCAGACCCTCGGCCGTCCGGGTGCCGAAGATCGACAGGCAGAGCCGGCCCACGCTGCCGGCGACCTGCCGGCAGTAGTGCACCAGATCCTCGAAGGTCGCGTACCGCACCTGGTCGACATCGGACTGCACGCCGTCGACCAGTTCACCGAAGGCCTCCAGCGGCACCGGGTACCGCCGGGCCGCATCGGCCACCCCGACCAGCACCGGGTCGTCGGCATGGTCGAGGTCCTCCACCGCCTTCCTGACCTCCACCAGCGCGGTGGTCTTGCGATCCGGCGGCAGGTCGCCGTCGCCGATGTCGTCGATCCGTCGTGCGAGCGCGTACAGCGCACACAACGCGGACCGTTTCGGCGGCGGGAGCAGGCGGATGCCGTAGTAGAAGTTCGCGGCCTCGGTGCGGGTGATCCGTTCGCAGGTGCGGTAGGCCTCGGCTGCGGTACTGGTCGTGGCGGTCATCGGGCCGGCTCCGTGCGCGGGCGCAGCAGCAGCCCGGCCAGGTTGACGGCGATGTCGCGGCGCCGCGGTTCGGTGTTGCGGGACAGGACGTCGCCGCCGGAGCGACGTAGCGCGGTGAGGGTCGCGTATCCGCCGGCCAGGTAGCCGGCGACGGCAACCTGGGCCCAGCCCTGCAGCACACCGACCAGGGGCCGGCCGCGGTTGAGCAGCGCAGCCGCCCGGTCGATCTCGAACATCATCAGCGCCTGCAGGGCGGCGCCGGCGACCGGCGCGATCAGGTCTTCGCGGCGGACACCGTAGGCGTTCATGTCTTCCTCGGGCAGGTAGGTGCGGCCGTCGTGGCAGTCCTCGGCGACATCCTGCCAGTGCTCGAGCAGTTGCAGGGCGATGCAGATGTCGTCGGAGAGGTCGTTGGCCGACGGGGAGGACTGGCCGAACACGTCCAGGACCATCCGGCCCACCGGGACAGCGGACAGCCGGCAGTAGTCCACCAGCTCGTCGAAGGTGCGGTAGCGGGTGACTTTCTGATCGACCAGGTTGGCCTCGACCAGGTCCTGGAACGGCTGTTCAGGCATTCGGCAGGCCTGGACGGTGTCGGCGAGCCGGCGGAACAACTCGCCCTCCGGGACACCGCTCCAGACGGCGGCCAACTGGCGGCGGATCTGCAGCAGTCGGGTCGTGCGATCCCCCGCCAGTTCGTCGCCGATGTCATCGATGGTGCGGGCTACGGCGTAGATGGTGTGCAGGTGCTGGCGGATGTCGCGCGGCAGGACGCGGAGCGCCACCGGGAAGTTCTCCCCGTATTCGCGTTCGGGCAGTGCCGTCACCATGGGGCCATGGTCGTCGCCGTACCGGGCCCGTGTCTGCTCATCGATGAGTGATTTCCGGGGCCGATTCCTGTTGGTTGTGAACAACGAAGCAGCTGCGGCCGGTGTTGTCCGTTCCTGACACCGGCAAGGCCGCTGGCTGCCCGTCCGGCCGTGTGCCGGCAGCCGGCGCGGGTACGAACCCGATGTGGTGCAGCGCAGCGACGTGTCCGATGCGCAGCTTCGGGGTCTGGAAGCTGCGCTTGGTGACCGGCTGCCCTCGATCCTGACCGAACTCGGCGACGTGCTGGAGGTCGACTACCCCGACTACGCCGACATTCTGCGGACCAGCGAACCGGAGGAGCACGAGGCGGCCGGGTTGTTCGTCCGCCGGCTGGTGGAGATGATCGAGCACGGTCTGGACGAGTGCGGTCCGTCCCGGTACGGCGTGGATGGCCACCGCGTGCCCGGGCGCGGGCCGACGGCCACCCGCCCGACGGATCTGCAGCCGGATCCGTCGTTGCAGACCGTGTTCGAACAGATCGGTCGGGTGCACTACATGAACGGGCGGGAGCTGACCGACCTGCAGGCCGCCTACCAGGTGGGCGCCCGAGCCACCTGGCGCCACATCTCCCGGGCCGCACTCGAACTGAACCTGGACAAGCTCACGCTGACCGAGCTGGCCGAGGCGGTGTTCGTCCTGGTCAACCAACTGTCCGCGGCGACCGTCAGCGGTTACCTGCTGGAGCAGTCGCTGGCCAGCACGGCCCGGGACCGGTGGAGGGACGAGCTGGCACGGTTGCTGCTGTCGGACCGATCCCAGCCCGCTGAGGTGCGGCTGGCCGCACGGCGGGCCGGATGGCTGCTTCCGGAGCGGGCGATGATCGTGCTCGTGGACCCCGACGACGAGGCCGCCAAGGCCAAGATCGACAGTCTCGGCGGCCAGATGCTGCCGGTCCGGCTGTCGCAGTTGTACGGCGCGATCGTCCCGGTCGGTGACCAGGCCCGGATCCGACGGCGGATCTCCCGGGCTATGCGCGGTGCCCGGGCAGTCGTCGGCGCGGTGGCTGCGCTGCAACAACTGCCGGCAACGGTGCCGCCGGCGCGAACCGCTCTGGTGTTGCGGCGGCGTGGACTCTTCAACGACGACCCGCTGTTCGTCACCGACCACGTCGACGCGCTGCTGATCCACCGGGACGAGCGGCTCTACCAGTCGCTGCGCAGCCAGGTGCTGGCCGCTCTGGACAGCGTGCCGGCCCGGACCCGTGCCCGGTTGCTGGAGACGCTCACGGCGTGGCTGCGGCACATGGGCAACCGGGCCGCGGTGGCCGAGGAATTACACGTGCACCCGCAGACCGTCCGGTACCGGCTGGCGCAGCTGCGGGAGGCCTTCGGTGACGCCCTGGATGCGCCGGAGACCCGGGCTCGGCTGTTTCTGGCCCTGATGTGGGACGATCGGCCGGAATCCGAGCGCACCTGGAACGACGACCGCGGGCCGGATGACGACCGACCCGATGACTTCCCGCCCGACGGGGACGATCTCGGGGCCTCCAGCACGGAACTGTTCAGTCAGGATCCGTCGGACCTGGACTCGACCGGGGGCCTCGGCCCGGGCGCGGATCCGGCGGGCGGAACGATGGTGGACCGGCCCTAGGGCGACCGGGACGGACGTCCCCGGCACCCACCCTGACGGGTTCGCCGTACCGCGCCGAGAGAGCACGGTACGGACCGGGAAGGATCGCCCGGACCGCCGGCACGATGCGCAGCCAGGACGGTACCCAGACCTCGGCGCGTTCGGAGTTGATGGCAGTAAGCACCGCCCGGGCCACCGCCCGGGCCGGGATCGGACGTGGGATGCGCCGTTGGTAGTCGCGCCCGCGGTGAGCGAAGAAGTCGGTGTCGACGGCGCCGGGGATCACCGTGCAGATTCCGACCGCGGTGCCCGAGGTCTCCAGGCGCAGGCTGTCGGCGAAGGCGTCCAGCCCCGCCTTGGCAGCTGCGTAGACCGATTCGCCGGCGACCGCGGTCCGTCCGGCGACCGAACTGACGAAGCAGACCCGGCCGTGATCGCGTCGGAGCATCGCCGGCAGCAGCATCGCCGTGAGCTCCATCGGCGCGATCAGGTCGACCTCGACGACCCGGTGCAGTTGGTCGGCAGTCATCGCGGTGAACGGTCCGGACCAACCGATACCGGCGCAGTTGACCAGGATGTCGACCCGTCCGTGCACCTCGGCCGCCTCGGCGGCGAGTCGTTGACGTTCGGTGGAATTCCCCAGGTCCGCGGTCAGCGCGCTGCCGCCGACCTCCTCGGCCACCGTCGTCGTGCGAGTGGCGTCGCGGCCGTGCACCAGCACGCGAGCTCCGGCGGCGCCCAGTTCCCGCGCGACGGCGCGGCCGATCCCCGCGGACCCACCGGTGACGAGTGCGACCGCACCAGCCGTCCGGACCGTCGACGACCGTCTGCCCCGGCCGGCTCGCGTGCTCACGAGACTTTCCCGGATTCGACGGCGGCGCCGGCGGGCACGCCGTACTCGTCGAGTATCAGCTCCAGGGCGTTCCGCAGCCCCAACACCTCGGAGCGGAGCGACTCGTCGAAGATCAGACAGATCGAGGTCGTCCCGGCGTAGCGCATGATTCCCACCCCGAGCCGGACGCCGGCGGCCAGCGCCACGACCGGGTGGATGGCGGTGATTCTGTGGCCGGCCAGCTGGCGCGGGCGCGGCGGACCAGGGATGTAGCTGGTCAGCAGGTTGAAGTAGCGGGAGGTGTAGGTGTGGCGCGCCAACCACCCGTGCAGCGGCGCGGGCAGGGTGCCGAGGGCCCGCATGACGAATGCCCCGGCCTCGGGCTGGCCGAGGTCGATGTGGCGGTGCAGGTCCCGGCGGACGCAGGCGATCCGGTCGGCCAGGGGCATCTCCCCCACCGGCAGGTCGACGGCAACGACGCCGGTCCGGTTGCCGCTGGTCCGGCGACCGGACGGCAGTCCCATCGCCACCGGCAGCATGGTCCTGGCTGTGTCCGCTCCGCCCTCGCTGCCGGCCAGCCCGCAGCGGTGCAGAGCCTCTGCCACCAGGCCGAGCACGATTTCGCTGCTCCGGGCCTGCTGGCCCTGGCTGAGGGCGCGCACAGCCTTGCTGGACACGGTCAGCGTCAGAATGCCGCGCCGCGGGTCGGTGATGGCGGCGTTGAGGCCGGATCGCGGGGCGCCGGCGTGCACGGCGAGGTCGGCGAGTCCACGCGCCGTCCGCCGGGCGCGGACCAGCGTCTCTGCGACCCGCGGCCGCGGCCGTGCCCGTCCGTCCGCGTCGCGGCGACGTTCGGGATGATCGGGCGTCTCGAGCAGCCGGTCCAGGGACGTGATCAGGGAGATCGCATCGCCCAGGGCGTGGTGGAACTTGAAGCCGATGGTGGTCTGCTCGCCGGCGGCTGAGCGGACCAGCAGCACCTGCCAGGGCGGCCGTTCCATCGACATCGGCTCGGACCAGAACCGGTCCATGGCGGCCCTGGCCTCGTCGGCGTCGGCGACCCGAACCTCGGTGACGTGGCGTCGCAGGTCCACGGGGGCGGCGACCCAGCCCGGGCCGGTGAGGCGACCGTGTCGCAGCACCCGCCGTCCCAGCGCAGGCGTCCGGTCGAGGTTCACGGCCATCGTGGCTCGCAGGACGTCGGCCGTCAGCGGACCTGTCCCCTGCCCCGGCTCCGTGGTGACGATCGCCCCGACCTGCTGGCTGACGGTGTCGGCGTCGACGTGCAGGAAGAACGCGTCGGCGGCTCGTAACGGCCACGCCCGTCCGCGGCGACCGGCGGTTTCGGGGTGGAGCAGCCGCGGCTGCTCAGGTCGCGACGACGGCTCCATCGGGCCCGGTGGCACGGCTGCCACCGCCGCCAACGCGTCCAGGCCGTCGTCGTGTTGGCCCCGGTAGCGTCGAATGGCCGCGAGATGCGGGTCGCTGTCGCGGCCGGCCCGGTCGGCGATGAGTGTGGTCAGCTCGTCGGGACGATGACAGATGTCGGCCACTCCGACCTCGTGCATCAGCCTGGCGTTCGCTACCCCGTGGGCGGCGATCGGCCGATACATGATCACCGGTCGTTCGCAGACGAGGGCCTCCAGGCTGGTCATCCCGCCGGCGTTGGTCACCACGACGTCGGCGGCCCGGGTGATGTCGGGCATGTCACTGCGCCAGCCCAGCAATCGGAGCCGCTCGGAGTCCGTGCCGCCGAACTCGTGGACCAGCCGGTTCCGCAGCCGGCTGTTGCGTCCACAGGCGGCGATGACCCGGACCCGCGGTCCGGCGGCCAGGATGGCGCGCACGGATTCGGACACGTCGCCGAACCCGTAGGCGCCGCAGGAGACCAGGACGACGAAGGCGTCGGGGTCCAGGTCGAGTCCGGTCCGCGCGGCGACCCGGTCGCCGGGTCCGAATCCGGCGGCGACCGGAGGTGCCGCCACCTCGACCCTGGCACGCGGTTCAGAACGGACCGCCCAGGGCACCGATCCGTCGTGCATGACGAAGGTGATGTCGACATCTGAGTAGACCCAGAACGGATGTGGGGCGAAATCGGTGACCCAGGCACCGACCGGCACGGCCAGGGACCGGTGTCGGCGCAGCCAGTCCAGGGCACCGGACCCGAGCGGATAGGTGGAGAGGATCAGGTCGGGGTCGAATCGCTCGATCTCGCCGGCCATCCGCCGGCCGGACCAGGCGGCGACGAAGGCCTTGGATGCTGTCGCGAACCAGCGGTACCGCCACAGGGAGTCGTAGAAGAACTGGTACAGCCACGGGGTCCACTGGACGTTGCCGACGTAGATGCCGCGGAAGGCCACACCGAGGGCCCGGCCCATGACGTCGAGGGTGTCGATGCGACGGATCGTGCTGCCGGGCCAGTGGAGCTCGACTCGTTCGGCCAGCGCCGCCGCGGCCGCGTCGTGGCCGCCCCCCATGTTGGCGGAGACGATGAGGACCCGTCGTGGCGCCGTCCGGCCGCTCGGCGTGCGGTTCGCGACGTCGCTCACCGGACTTCGACCGCTGCTGCCGCGCCCCGTCGGTGTTTGGTGCGTCGGTGTTTGGTGCGTCGGTGTTTGGTGCGTCGGTGTCTGGTCCGTCGATGTGCCGTCCATCGACGACGTGTCGGCCAGTTTCCCGTCGGGCGATCTGTTGTCGGCCGATTCCGCGCCCACCGGGCCTCCTTGCGTCGTCGAATTGCTGCCGTCGCCGTTGTACCCGGGGATGATCCGGTCACACCAGGCCGGCAGCGGCTCGGTCATGCCAGGCCGGGACGTCATCGGCATCCGGGCCGGCCCAGCATCGGGCCGGCCCAACACCCGGGCCGGCGGCGATGGTGGTCGGCCCGGCGATGACGCTTGCCGGTGGCGCTCCGGCGCTGACATCACGCCGGAGGTGACCACTGGACAGCCCCTGTGCCGTGGGGATCAGATCCGAGCCTCTGGGCGACGTTCATCCGCGAAGTCCTGCCCCCTCCGACTCGCCGTCACCCGCGGCCGGACCGGCTGACCACTGACAGCAACGTCGGGCCGAGCACGCGGTGGCACGGGCCGGGTCAGCGGAAGTCGCGGGAGACATGCCTGCGCGGGATGACGCGAGCGGCGCGCGGGATCACCTCCACCAAACGTTCCAGCCGGTCGGCGGCCAGGTTGGTGACACCACCGGAGTGCTCGACCGTGCCGCGGATGATCATGCCGGCGGTGTTGCGGGCGATCCGCCGGTAGCGTTGCCACAGTGCCGGGGTGCAGATGATGTTGAGCATGCCGGTCTCGTCCTCGAGATTGAAGAACGTCACCCCGCCGGCGGTGCCCGGGCGCTGCCGGTGGGTGATCATCCCGGCCACCTTCACCCGGCGTCCGTCGTGGCCCGGGCCCAGATCCTTGACCGCGATCACGCCGAGCTCGTCGAGGTCGTGACGCAGGTGCCCGATCGGATGATCGTCGGGAGAGATCCGGGTGGCCCACAGGTCGGCGAGGGTGATCTCGGTGTCGCTCATGCCGGGCAGCTCCGGCGGCGCGGCGTCGATCGCGGTGCCCTCGAGCTGGTCCGGGCTGTCGGTGTAGCCGGCGTTCCACAACGCCTGCCGGCGACTGAGACCGAAGCTGTCGAAGGCGCCAGCGGTCGCCAGCGCCTCGGCCTGTCTGACGTTCAGCCGGGCCCGCCGGACGACGTCGTTGATCGAGGTGTAGGGGCCTCGCTCGCGTTCGGCGACGATCCGGGTCGCAGCCTCCCGGCCGAGACCCTGCACCGTGCTGAGCCCGAGGCGGACGGCGAGAGCACCATCGCGACGATGAGCCGGAGTCGGATCAGTGGTGTGCGGATCGTACGGCTCGACCGGGGGCTGATGACGCTCAAGGCAGTTGTCCATTCCTGTCGGAGTGACGCGTGAGTGGGTGGGCCGGGCGGACCCGTCCCGGGTAGCGGATCCGCTGTCCACCGGGCCGGTCGGCTGTGATTGCAGGACCGGTGCCGCGTCGTCAGCCAGGCCGGACCGGTCCCGGACGCCGTCGAGCGCCGCGGCGACCGCCGACTCGCCGACCGGCTCCAGGCCGGTGTCGGCCCCGGAACGGGTGATGTCGGGTCGCAGCACCCGGACCCCGTGCCGACGGGCGTCGGCGACCAGCGATTGCGGGGAGTAGAAGCCCATCGGCTGGGCCCGCAACAGCCCGGCCAGGTAGGCGCCGGGGTAGTGCAGTTTCAGCCAGGCGGTGGCGTACACGATCAAGGCGAAGCTGATCGCATGGCTCTCGGCGAATCCGAAGTTGGCGAATGCCTCGATCCGGTCATAGATGCCCTGGGCCAGCTCGCCGGTGATGCCGTTGGCCGCCATCCCGTCGAACAGTTTCTGCCGCAGCCGTTCGATCTTGACCACACCACGTTTGGAGCCCATCGCCCGGCGCAGCAGGTCGGCGTCGTCACCGGAACAACCACCGACGGTCATCGCGATCTGCATCAGCTGTTCCTGGAACAGCGGCACGCCCTTGGTCCGCACCAGCACCGGCTCCAGCAGCGGATGCGGATAGCTGACCGGTTCCGCCCCGGTGGCCCGGCGGATGTACGGGTGCACGGCGCCGCCTTGGATCGGCCCCGGCCGGATCAGCGCGACCTCGATCACCAGGTCGTAGAACCGGCGCGGCCGCAGCCGCGGCAGGGTGCCGATCTGGGCCCGGCTCTCCACCTGGAACAGGCCGACCGAGTCCGCCCGGCAGAGCATGTCGTAGACGCCGGGCTCCTCCTTGGGCAGGGTGGCGAACTCCCAGGGCTCGCCCAGGTGGTCGTCGATCAGCTGCAGGGTGTGGCTGATGGCGTTCAGGATGCCCAGGCCGAGGAAGTCGAACTTGACCAGCCCCATCCAGGCACAGCTGTCCTTGTCCCACTGCAGGATCGTCCTGTTCTCCATCCGGGCGTGCTCGATCGGAACCACCTCCCCGACCGGCTGTTCGGTCAACACCATGCCGCCGGAGTGGATGCCCAGATGCCGGGGTGCGCCGATCAACTCGTTGGCCAATCGGACCACCGGTTCGGGGATCTCGTGACCGTCCTCGTCGCTGACCTTGACCCAGCTGTCGATCTGCTTGGACCAGGCATCCTGCTGGCCGGGTGAGTAGCCGAGCGCCTTGGCCATGTCCCGCACCGCCGACTTCGGCCGGTAACTGATCACGTCGGCGACCTGGGCGGCGTTGTGCCGGCCGTAACGTCGGTAGACCTCCTGGATCACCTCCTCACGCCGGTCGGAGTCGAAGTCGACGTCGATGTCGGGTTCCTCCTCGCGGGTGGTGGCCAGGAACCGCTCGAACGGCAGGTTGTACAGGATCGGGTCGACCGCGGTGATCCTGAGCGTGTAGCAGACCACCGAGTTGGCCGCCGATCCCCGCCCCTGACAGAGGATGCCGCGGCTGCGGGCGAAGGCCACCATGTCGTGCACGATCAGGAAGTAGCCCTCGAAGCCCTTCTCCTCGATCACCGCCAGCTCGGCCTCCAGCCGGACCTGGGCCAGACCGCGGCTGTCGGGATAGAGCTCGTCCGCGCCGCGCCGGGTCAGTTCCCGCAACCAACTGGTCGGGGTGTGGCCGGCGGGCACGTCCAGTTTCGGCAGCCGCGGCCGCGCCTTCTGCAGATCGAACGCCAGCTGCCGACCGAGCTCGCGGGCGCGGCGGACCGCACCCGGATACCGGGCGAAGCGATGTTCCATCTCGGCCCCCGAGCGCAGATGGGCGGTCGGCGGCGGCAGCCAGCCGTCCATCTCGGCGAGACTGCGCCGAGCCCGGACTGCGGCCGCCGCCGTGGCCAGCCGGTACCGGCGGGGATGGGCGTAGTGCACATTGCCGGTGGCCACCGTCGGCAGCTCGTGATCGACCGCCAGGGCCGCCAGTTGGTCGTTGATCATCGAGTCGCCCGGCAGGCCGGAGTCGATCAATTCGACCACCACATGATCGAGTCCGAACATCGCGGTCAGCCGGTCCAGCTCCTGCGCCGCGGCCTCCGGACCGGCGGTCAACGCCTGCCGCACCAGACCCTTCCGGCAGCCGGTCATGATCATCCAGTGCCCGTCGTGGGCGTCGGCCAGATCCTCCAGCCGGTAGACCGGCTTGCCCTTCTCCCCGCCGCGCAGGTGGGCCTCGGTGATCACGGCGGCCAGTCGACGGTAGCCCTCGACCCCGTCGGCGAGGACCAGCAGGTGGCTGCCGCCGGGATCGGGATCGCCGGTGCGGGCGGCGGTCAGGTCCAGCGACAACTCGGCCCCATAGATCGTCGCCAGCTGGTACTCCCTGGCCGCCTCGGCGAACCTGGCGGCGCCGTAGAACCCGTCGTGATCGGTCAGCGCCAGACCGTCCAGGCCGAGCCGGACCGCCTCCTCGACCAGGTCCTCGGGCTCACTGGCGCCGTCCAGGAAACTGAAGTCGGAGTGCACATGCAGCTCGGCGTAGGGGACCGTCGGGCCCTCCGGTCGCCGGATCTGCTGTGGCGCCTCGTACGCCGGCCGGTGCTGCGACCAGCCGGGCCCGTTGTCACCGTGCGGGTTCTCCCACGGTTTGGGCGGTTTGCCCGACAGCTTGCGTTCCAGTTCCGACCAGGGCATCGGCGGGTTGTTGTAGGCCATCAGCCCCACCCCCGAACGTTGTGGCGGCCGGCCGCCCCGATCATCGCAGCGGCCGTCCCGGACCGGTCAGTCATAGCGCGCCTCGGTCCACCACCGGTCGCCGCTGACCACCAGCAGCCAGGCACTGCCGTCCGGGGCGACGATCTGGAAGCGGGCCTGCAACGGTGCGTCGGGATCCTCCCACCAGCGTTCGTCGATCAGCCACGGCCCGACCCAGGCCTGCACCGGGCAGAATTGCTGGTCCTTCGACGGTCGGAACCGGGCCGGTTCGCCGCTGATCGCACCACGATCGGTGATCCGGATCGGTTGTCCCTCGGCATCCAGCACCACCGCCGGCAGCGGTTGGTGGAAGACCCGTGTCGGGGCCGGCGGCGGCAGCGCGCCGGGCCAGGGACGCACGGTCGGGCGCAGGCCGGTCGGCTGTTCGCCCCAGGGGGTGAGCCGTTCCCGGTCGGTGGAACCGCGGCCGCCCTGGAGCTGGGCGGCGTGCACCCCGTCGTAGCCGATCATGCCCTGCACCCGGGCGATCCCGCGCTGCACCTTCTCCTCCGGCGCACTGCCCCACAGGCCGCCGCCCTGGTCGCCGATCGATTCCAGGTCCTCGGGCACCAGCCGGACCGTGCTGACCGGATCCGGCGGCGGCTCGGCCTGCAGCTGCCAGCGCAACCGGTCGATGATGTCGCCGCTGTCGAACCAGCGAGGATGGGCCCATCGGCGGTCGTGGTGCCACCCGTTCTCGGTGGCGATCTCGATCCGGACCGCCGTACACACCAGGCCCTGGTGGGACAGTTCGGTGACGAACCGGTCCGCGGTCTGCCTGCTGCTGAAGGCGATCGGCTCGATGGTCTCCAGGCCCGGGACGAAATCGACCTGCTGGTCCTGCTGGGTCGGCACCAGCCGCCCCACCGCCGTACGGTCGGACCGGCCGGCGGCCAGCCGGTGCGCCCGGGCTCCGGTCGGCCCGAACCGGGTGAAGACGTCTCGGGCCGGCAGTCGGGCGAAGTCGCCGAGGTTCTCGATGCCCATCCGCATCAACAGACCGACGAGCTGATCATCGCCGAGCACTCCGATCGGCAGCCCGGCCAGGAACGCCGGGCCGGCGCCGGGCTCGATCACCAGGTGGTCCTGCACAGCGGCGATCCGGGCCGCCTGCTCGGCGGTGAACAGATCGTCGGCGATGCCCATCCGCAGGTCCCAGATGCCGGTGCCGACCAGCGTTTCGGCCAGGATCGCGGCGGCCTCGGACTCGCCGCCGTAGTACCGGCCGGGCACCGTCAGCGCGCACAACCCGGGACGGATCAACTCGACCCCAGGGCTGAACTCCTCGATGGCGGTCAGCACCGACTCGAACGCCCGGGCATCCAGGTCGGGGTTGTGGTCGAGGAGGATGAGTTGGGGGCATCGGGAGGCGGCATCCCGTTTACGCATCCCCCGCCGGACGCCGTCGGCCCGGGCCGCGGTGGAGCAGGCGAAGATCTCTCCCTTGCGCAGCACCGCCACCGGCAGATGGGACGGCAGTTCCTCGGCCTCCATGGCCGCGATCACCGGCCAGTCCGGGCACCAGACCGCCATCACCCGATGTGCGGTCCCGCGGCCGGCCGGAACCGGCGCGGTGGGAACTGTCCCCGGATCCGCGGCACCGCTGCCATCGGCTTGCGGCAGCGCCGGCTGTTGCGGATCCCGGTCCGTCCGGACCGGTGCAGAGATCGACGTCCCGGTCGGATGTCCGGTGCCCGGGCGGTGGCGACGCCGCCCGATCGTCCCAGTCTCACTCACCCCCCCATATTCGAACTTGTGTTCGAACAAGTCAAGAGGCGATGGCTGCGCCCGGCCGACATCGACCGGGGCCAATGGAATGCAGCCGCCGACCAGGCGCAGGCCATTCCGGATCAAGACTCGACCTCAGGTCAAGACTCGACCTCAGGTCAAGATTGGGACTTTTGGTCAGGGCCCCGGCTCGTGCACCGCGGACCCCACCGCTCTTGGTGCTCCGGACCGGGCATCCTGCTGGACTCCTGGGGCATGGCCCTCGGTGCCCGGGCGGAGGTGGTCAACCGGCCCGGACGACAGACAGTCCGGCGACCTGGTCCTCGGGCCGGTCGCCGGCCCGGATGACGGCGCCGGTGCCGGTGCCGGTGAACCAGAGGTCGGCCTCCCGGGTCTGGCCGGTGTGCAGGTGGGCCGCGACCCGGGCCAGCTGGGCGGTGAGCCGGCCGTGGCCGCGGCCGATCCCGGTCCAGTCCGAGCGACACACCTGCAGTCGGGCCTCGGCCCGGGGCCAGTCCCCCACCGCGATCAGCACGGCGTCGCGCTGACGGAGCCGGGAGGCCAGCCGGGAGGCCTGGTGCGCGCTGACCGGGCCCGGTGGCCGGACCACGATCACCTGCAGGACGTCGACCAGTGCTGCGGCGACCTCGAGCCAGGCGTCCCCCGGTGCCGGGATCAGCACGGTGCGCTCCAGCTCCACCCCGGCCTGGGCGGCCGCCTCCAGACCGAAGTCGGCCACCCCGATCACCGCGGACCAGGCTCCCGCCGCCGACGGCCCGGCCATCAGCGCCATCGCCAACCACGGCCGGTCGACGGCGTAGCTGGAGCCGGTCTGCAACCGGATCAGTTCGGCCAGGGCCGGATGGGTCGGCAGCGGCTGGGAGACCGCCGTGCCCTGCATCCGCAGGACCCGCTGCCGCAACTCCTGGATGTGCGCCAGCTTCTGCTCGGCGCTGGGCCGTTGGGCGGTGTTGCGGCCGGTCGGCAGAGAGGTGACGCTCATGGCCCCATATTCGAACACGGGTTCGATGGGGTCAAGTCGGGAGAGCGCCCTCCGACAGCTCAGCAGGCGGAGGTCATCGCGACGAAGTAGCCGTGCACGCGGGGGTCACCGGTGAGTTCGGGATGGAAGGACGTCGCCAGCAGGTGGTCCTGGCGGACCGCCACCACCGCGTCGGAGTCGAGCCGGGCCAGGACCCGCACCGACGGCCCGGTGCCGACCACCCGTGGGGCGCGGATGAAGACGGCCGGGAACGGCGGCTCGTCCGACCGGCCGAAGTCGAAGTCGATCATGGCCTCGAAGGAGTCCCGCTGCCGGCCGAAGGCGTTGCGGACGACGGTGACATCCAGGCCGCCGAAGGTCTGCTGGTCCTCGGTGCCGCCGTCGATGCGGTCGGCGAGCATGATCATCCCCGCACAGGACCCGAACGCCGGCAGACCGGAGCGGATCGCCGCGACCAGCGGTTCACGGACCTCGAAGATCCGCGACAGCTTGTCGATCGTGGTCGACTCCCCACCCGGCAGCACGATGCCCTGCAGGCCCGCCAGTTCCTCCGGCCGACGGACCGACACCGCCTCGGCGCCGCCGGCCTGCAGGCAGCGCAGGTGCTCGGCCACCCCGCCCTGCAGGGCGAGCACGCCGATGCGCGGTCTCACCATCCGCGCTCGGCGAGCCGGTGCGGCTCGGGAATGGCGTCGACGTTGATGCCGACCATGGCCTCGCCGAGACCGCGGGAGAACTTCGCGATCACATCCGGATCGTCGTAGAAGGTGGTGGCCTTGACGATGGCCTGGGCGCGCTGGGCCGGGTTGCCGGACTTGAAGATGCCGGAGCCGACGAACACGCCTTCCGCGCCGAGCTGCATCATCATCGCCGCGTCAGCCGGAGTGGCTATGCCACCCGCGGTGAACAGCACGACCGGCAGTTTGCCGTGTTCGGCGACCTCCCGGACCAGGTCGTAGGGCGCCTGCAGGTCCTTGGCCGCCAGGTAGAGCTCGTCCGGCGCCAATGACCGCAGCCGGTTGATCTCGCCGCGGATCTGGCGCATGTGGGTGGTGGCGTTGGAGACGTCGCCGGTGCCGGCCTCACCCTTGGACCTGATCATCGCCGCGCCCTCGGTGATCCGCCGCAGTGCCTCACCCAGGTTGGTGGCGCCGCAGACGAACGGCACGCCGAAGGCCCACTTGTCGATGTGGTGGGCGTAGTCGGCGGGGGTCAGCACCTCCGACTCGTCGATGTAGTCGACGCCGAGGGACTGCAGGACCTGCGCCTCGACGAAGTGGCCGATCCGGGCCTTGGCCATCACCGGGATGGACACCGCGGAGATGATCTGGTCGATCAGGTCGGGGTCGCTCATCCGCGCCACACCGCCCTGGGATCGGATGTCGGCCGGAACGCGTTCCAGCGCCATCACCGCGACCGCGCCGGCGTCCTCGGCGATCTTGGCCTGATCGGCGGTGACCACGTCCATGATCACGCCGCCCTTGAGCATCTCGGCCATGCCGCGCTTGACCGGGGTCGTGCCGGTGCGTCGGCCGTCGTGCTGGTCGGTGGAAGCAGGCTGGATGGTGTCGGTCATGGGCTCCATTCTGGCCTCAGTTCACCTGAATGTGGATACTGCGAAGCAGTCCAATTCGGACCGAGTGGCACGGTCGGTGGGACTTGGGAACGCCTCCGGGCCGGGTCATGGCCGTCATCGCGGCCGGGAACGGCAATGTCAGACTGACGACCATGACGTTCTCGATCGTGGCCCGCTCGGCAGACGGCACCGCCTGGGGTGTCGCGGTCGCCTCCAAGTTCCTGGCCGTCGGCTCGGTGGTCCCGGCGGCCCGCGCAGGCGTCGGCGCGATCGCCACCCAGGCCTCGGCCAACGTCGGCTACAAGGCGGCGGCACTCGATCGGCTCGCCGCCGGCACGCCCGCAGCCGAGGTGCTGCACCGGTTGACGGCCGCAGACGACGGACGCGATCACCGGCAGGCCGGCTTGGTCGACCGCGACGGCGGCGCGGCGACGTACACCGGCGAGGGCTGCCTGGACTGGGCCGGCGGAACGACCGGTGACGGGTACGCGATCCAGGGCAACATCCTCACCGGTCCCGAGGTCGTCGAGGCGATGCGGTCCGCGTGGGAGGCGACCTCCGCGGACGAAGCACTCACCCGCCGGTTGCTGGCCGCGCTGGCCGCCGGCGATGCGGCCGGCGGAGACCGGCGCGGCCGCCAGTCCGCAGCCTTGTTCGTCGTCCGGGACGGGGCCGGGTACGGCGCCGGCGACGACATCGCCTGCGACCTGCGAGTCGACGACCATGCCGCGCCGGTGGACGAACTGGACCGGCTGCTGGACGTTCATGAACTGCTGCTCACCGCGTCCACCGAGAACGACCGGGTCAGCGTCGACGACCGCCTCGCCGGAGAGTTGGAAGCCTTCGCCCGTGCCCGGGGTCACCGCGACTTCGCGGCCTGGGTCGGCACGGAGAACTACGAGATGCGGGTCGCCGACGACCTCAGCTGGATCGATCGCCGCATCCTGGCGATCGTCCGCCGTTCCTGACACCGGCCCGGCCCGGCCCAGTGGCCAGGGCGCAACGCGCCCCCCTGGTCCGGGAAGGGCGTCCAGACAGCAGCGCCAGGCGCACAGCCGGACCCCGGTCCAAAATGCGACTCCGCATGAGCTGCGCCCGGCAGCAAGCGGACCCCGGTCCGAACGCCGGGCGGGGCCGCAGGCCCGCGCGGCTGCCGGTCGGGAGGAGGCGGGATTCAGTCCCGGTCCCAGACGCCCCGGACGGCCGGCCAGAGGTCTTCCGCGGCCGGGTTCCATCGGGAGGGGTCGGCCGGCAATTGCTCGCCGGTGCGGATGTCCTTGACCTCACCGCCGGTGCCCTGGTCGGTGGAGGTGAACCAGACGTACGGGATCGACCGGCGGTCGGCGTAGCGGATCTGCTTGCCGAACTTGTCGGCCTTCGGCGCCACCTCGGTCGGGATGCCGCGCCCACGCAGCACCGCGGCCACCGCCATCGCCTCGCCGCGGGTGTCCTCGGAGTCGACGGCGACCAGCACGCAGGTGGGTACCGGCCGGCTGGCACGCAGCTGGCCGCGGGCCAGCAGCGGCACCAGCGTCCGGGTCACGCCGAAGCTCAGGCCGACGCCCGGATAGCTGGTCCGGCCGTCACTGGCCAGCGAGTCGTACCGGCCGCCCGAGGCCACCGATCCCAGCGAGGTGTAGCCGACCAGTTCGGTCTCGTAGACGGTGCCGGTGTAGTAGTCCAGACCTCGGGCGATCTTGAGGTCGGCGACCATCCGGCCCGGGACCTGCTCGGCCGCCGCGGTGACCACGGCGGCCAGTTCGGCCAGGCCGGTCCCCAGCAGTTCACCGGAGACGCCGAGGGCGGCCACCCGGTCGACGAACGAGGCGTCGGCGCTGGTGATCCCAGCCAGCCGGATGCACAGCTCCGCCTGGGTCCGGCTCAGCCCGACCTGGTCCGTCAGCTGCTCGCCGACGGCGTCCGGGCCGATCTTGTCGTACTTGTCGACCGTACGCAGCACCCCGGGGATGTCGGCGATCTCCAGGGCGGTGTAGAAGCCCTGCGCCAACCGCCGGTTGTTGACCCGCATCAGCACCGGCGGCAGGCCGATGTCGCGGTGCAGCCGCTCCAACCCCTCCAGCGCCACCAGCGGCAGCTCGACGTCGTGGTGGGCGGCGAGTTCGCCGTTGCCGACGATGTCGATGTCGGCCTGGGTGAACTCCCGGTACCGGCCCTCCTGCGGCCGTTCCCCCCGCCACACCTTCTGGATCTGGTAGCGACGGAACGGGAACTGCAGGTGTCCGGCGTTCTCCAGCACGTACCGGGCGAACGGGACGGTCAGGTCGAAGTGCAGGCCGAGCTCGTCGCCGGCGTCGTCGGCCTGCAGCCGGTGCACGCCGTAGATCTCCTTGTCGATCTCACCGCCCTTGGCCAGCCGGTCCAGCGGCTCCACCGCCCGGGTCTCGACCGGGGAGAAACCGTGCAGTTCGAACGTCCGCTGCAGTTCGCGCAGCACGTGCTGTTCCACGATCCGGGCCTCGGGCAGGAACTCGGGGAACCCGGACAGCGGTTTGGGACGCGCCACGGCGGTCGGGCCTCACTCTCATACGACGGACGGTGGCTGTCACCCGGCCCGGGCGGGACAGGTCAGCCCGGACGGGTCAGGACAGCCGGGACAGGAACGGGTTGGTGGCCCGCTCCCGGCCGATCGTGGTCTGTCGGCCGTGGCCGGGCAGCACCACGATCTCATCGGCCAACGACAGTATTGTCGAGCGAAGGGTACGTTCCATCGCGGCCGCGTCACCACCCGGGAGGTCGGTCCGGCCAACGGAGCCCTCGAACAGCACGTCCCCGCTGAACACCACCTCGTGGCTGCGGCCGTCCTCGACGATCCGGGTCCGCAGCAACGTCGACCCGGGAGTGTGCCCCGGCGCCGGGATCAGCTCGATCTCCAGCCCCGCCACCGACAACCGGCCCCGGCCGGCGTCGTCGAGAACCGGTCGCAGCATCCGGGCCGGTTCCCGCAGCCCGTGCGAGGGCAGGTAGGACCGGACCAGCGGCGCGAAATCGGCGGTCAGGGCGGCCAGCGGGTCGGTCAGCCAGGCCCGGTCGGCGGCGGCGATCCAGCAGGCCGCGTCGTACTCGGTGCAGATCGCGGCGGCCGACGCAACGTGGTCGAAGTGCCCGTGAGTGAGCAGCACCGCGGCGGGCCGCAGGTGCTGCTCAGCCAGTACCGATCCCAGGTCCGGCAGCGCGTCCATGCCCGGGTCGACGATCACACACCCGGTTCCGGGACCGGTCGCCAGCAGGTAGCAGTTGGCGGCCAGCGGCCCCGCCTGGAAGGACGCGATCACCACGCCGGTCAGAGTATCGGGCAGGATGGGGGCATGAGCGAAGACGCACAGGGTGCTGCCCCGGCGGCTCCCCCTGCCTCTTTCGGCCGTGTGGACGCCGACGGGACGGTGTATGTCCGGACCCGGGACGGCGAGCGCACGGTCGGTCAGGTTCCCGACGTCAGCGCCGACGAGGCGATGGCCTTCTACGTCCGGCGGTTCGCCGCGCTCGAACTGGAGGTCTCCCTGCTGGAACGCCGGATCCGCGGCGGCAACCTCTCCCCCGATGACGCGGCACACGCCATCCGGACCGTCCGCGGCACCGTGCACGAGGCCAACGCGGTCGGCGACCTGGACCGGCTGATGGAGCGGCTGGACGCGTTGACGCCGCAGCTGGAGGAGCAGCGGGCCGCACGCCGGCTGGAACGGGCCCGGCAGCAGGAGGAGACGCTGGCTGCCAAGGAGCGGTTCGTCGCCGAGGCCGAACGGCTGGCGCAGAGCAACGACTGGCGCGGCGGGGTGAACCGGTTCCGCGCGCTGCTGGAGCAGTGGAAGCAGCTGCCCCGCCTGGATCGGAGCACCGACGACGCGCTCTGGCACCGGTTCTCCACCGCCCGCACCACCTACACCCGGCGTCGCAAGGCGCAGTTCGCCCAGCAGGCCGAACGCCGGGAGGCGGCCCGGGCGACCAAGGAGCAGATCATCGCCGAGGCCGAGAAGCTGGCCGGTTCGACCGACTGGGGCCCGACCACCGGGGCGTTCCGGGACCTGATGGGCCGGTGGAAGGCCGCCGGCCCGGCGCCGCGGGAGGTCGAGGAGAGCCTGTGGCAGCGGTTCCGGGCCATCCAGGACCAGTTCTTCGCCGCCAAGCAGGAGGCATTCTCGGCCCAGGACAGTGAGTTCCGGGCCAACCAGGAGGCCAAGGAGGCGCTGCTGAAGGAGGCCGAGAAGCTGCTGCCGGTGACCGACCTGGAGGCGGCGAAGTCCGCCTACCGCGACATCCTGGAACGCTGGACGGCCATCGGCAAGGTGCCACGTGAGGCGATGCGGCCGCTGGACAACCGGCTGCGAGCCGTCGACACCGCGATCCGCACCGCCGAGGACGACCGCTGGCGGCGCACCAATCCGGAAGCCCGGGCGCGGGCCGAGGACACCGCGGCCAAGCTGGAGGCGCAGATCGCCACGCTGGAGGAGCAGGCCGTCCGGGCCGAGGCCCGCGGTGACAGCCGCGCCGCCCGGGAGGCGGGCGAGAGTGCCGCCACCTATCGCCAATGGCTGGACCAGGCCCGGCAGGCCGCCAGCGAGTTCCGGGCCGACTGAGGACCGGCAGCCCTCGGCAGCCGGAGTTCCCGGGTTGCGCGCCCTGAGATTGCGCTCAACCGTGGGCACCTGAAGCGCCCCTTCGACCAGGCGCAAGGCGCGGTATGAGCGGTCAGCGCAGCAGCCAGCTGATCAACGCGGCCACCACGAAAACCGTGGCGGCGCCGAACACGACCAGCGGGACCGGCCACTGACCGGCCCGGCGGCCCGGCTGTGGCGGTGCGGTCGCCCTTCTGCCGTCGGCGGCGGCCAGCAGCGATCCGGCGAAGGCGGCGGGATCGGCCGGCCGGTGTGCGGGATCGGGGTCCAACGCCGACCGGAACAGCGCATCGACCGCGGCGGGCAGACCGAGTTCCGCAGCGACGGGCCCCGGTTGCAGGTCGGCGGTTCGGGTCAGCAGTTCGGTCCCGGACAGCTCGGGGAACGGCCGCCGGCCGGACAGCAGTTCGTAGCTGACGACGGCAAGCGCATAGACGTCGGCGCGACCGTCGAAGCCGCCCATCGCGCCCGCCTGCTCGGGTGCCATGTAGGCCGGCGTCCCGGTCGTCACGGTGATTCCGCTGACGTCGGCCAGGGACTTGGCACTGCCGAGATCGGCCACCAGCACCCGGGCCCGGTCCCCCGTACGGTCGACCAGCACGTTGCTGGGCTTGAGGTCGCGGTGGACGACACCGGCATCGTGCAGCACCTGCACCGCGGACGCCGCCTCCGCGGCCAGCCGGATCGCCTCGTCGGCCGGCACCTGTCCGACCAGGTCGGCGAGGGTGCCGCCGTCGATGTGGTCCATCACGAAGTACGGCCGGTCCTCGGCCACCCCGACGTCGTGGACCCGAACGACCCGGGGGCTGTCGATCCGCCGCAGCAGTCGGGCCTCGGCCAGGAAGCGTTCCCGGACATCGGCGTTCAGGGCCCAGTTGTCGGCCAGCACCTTCACCGCAACCACCGTGTCGAGTTCGGGATCGAAGCCCTTCCACACCGTCGCGAAGGCTCCGGAACCGATGACACCCTCGAGCAGGTAGCGGCCCAGGTGTCTCATCGCGTGCCATTATGCGGGCGCGCCGGTGCAGCCGCCGGCAGGAGCCCACAAGTTGCGAGGAAGCCATGGACGACGACGAGCTGGCCGGCCTGGTGCGGGCCGCCCAGGACGGCGACCGAACCGCCCTGGACGATCTGCTGACCCGGATCCGGCCGCTGGTGCTGCGCCGCTGCGCCCGGTTCCTGCCGTTCCCGTCCGACGCCGAGGAGGCGGCCCAGGACGCCCTGCTCTCCATCAGTGCGGCGATCGGCGGATACAGCGGCCGCGGCTCGTTCCTCGGCTGGGTGACGGTGATCACCTCCAACAGCGCGCGGTCCACCTACCGGGCGCTCAAGCGGCGGGCGGACACCGTGGCGGCGGTTCCGGTCCCCGACGGCGTCGATCCGCGCACGACGAGTGTGATCGCCGGCACCCGGATCGACCTGATGGAATCGCTCGGTGAGCTCGAACGACGCCATCCGAACCTGGTCCAGCCGTTCGTGCTCCGGGACCTGGGCGCATTGCCGTACGAGGAGATCGCCGCCCTGACCGCCGCACCGCTGGGCACCGTCAAGGATCGGATCCACCAGGCCCGCCGGTTCATGCGCGAGCGGTTGCGGCTGCATCCGGGAGGTGTGAGGTCCGCGGGCAGCCCGGCCGGCCGGTGATACGGCGCGGGTCCGGGATCCTCGTTCTGATGCTGGCGACCGCGCTCGGTGCGGCAACCGGCCGGTTCGTGCTGCCGCACGGCGTGACCGCGCCCGAGAAGCCGCCGGCCGTGGACCGTTCGGCGTCCGGCGTGGCCACGCCCACCGCTCCGACCAGGCCGCCGTCGGCGAGTTCGACCGGCCATGCCCGGACTCCCCCGGACGAACGAGACCTGCTCAGCGTCGCCGCCTTCCGCCGCGCCGGGGTTCGGGTCACGCGCTATCCGCAGAACGGCAACACCGGTCCCGGCTTCGCAGCTACCGAATGCACCGGCAAGCGGACCGTGGGAGCCCAGACCCTCGGTGACATCACCGGACACGATCCCCGGCTGTACGGCTTGTGGGAGGAGCCCGCCTCCAGCGCGACCGCCGACGAGGCCATCGCGATGGCCGAATCCGTCAGCCAGGCCCGGACCGCCACCACCCGGCTGCTGGCCGCCCAGACGACCTGCCAGCACGAACCCGTGGGCCACTGGGTCTACGGCCGGATCCACCGCTGGCAGCGGCACGACGACGTGCGGGCCGCCTGGCTGGGCCGGTTCCCGGCCGAGGCGAACACCACCGGGCAGGCGCCGGGCGACGCCGAACCCTGTGGCGGCGTCGCGGTCCTCCGCAACGGCCAACGGTTCGGCGTCCTGGAGGTGTACATGTGTACCGATTCCGCCCAACTCGCCACCCTGGCGACCGCGGCGGCCGACCGGCTCGGCTGACTGAGACCGGCCCGCCGCATCACGCTTCAGCACTGGGTGCGGCGAGTTTCCAACCAATCGGTGGCCGCCGGCGTCTCTGAAGACGAGGGCGGTGCAGCAGGCACCGCGTCGACCGGAAGGAACCCCCATGAACCACCGACGCACCGTGATCAGGAAGCGCGTACTGGCCGCGGTCTCTGCTGCCGGCCTCGCCGCCGGGCTGGCCGCCGCCGGTCTCGGCATCGGCAGCGCCCAGGCCGACACCGCGCCCCGGCCCATGACGTCCCAGGCACTGCTGCAGTTCTCCGACATCCAGCGCGCGGGTCTGGCGGTCGACGACGCCCGACTCGGCACCCGCGGTGATCAGTACCTCGGCGACGCCGGTCGCTTCGACGAGGGTTGCCTGGGCGAGAAGACGATGCGCAACATCACCAGCTCCAAGGCCTATCCGGCACCCGGCGACGCCAAGGCCTACGTCGATGGCGCGTGGACCAGCACCCGGGACAAGGAGATCTGGATCAACGAGTCGGTGGCCCAGGGTGCCGATGCGGCCAGTACGCGCCGGTACGTCAAGACCCTGCTGGCCGAGATCCGCGATGTCGCGTCCTGTGAGCAGGATCCGGCGCAGGGCAACCACTACGGCGCGGGCCGCACCGCGACCGTCGGCACGGCGAAGGTCACCTACTTCCTCGACTACACCATGACCGGCGAGACCGACGGCGGCGGCGTGGCTGTGATCCGCGACGGTCGGCGCTTCGGCTACGTCAGCCTGATGTCCGCGACGGGACGCCCGGGCGCCGTGTTGAAACGGCTCGCCCTGGCCGCCGCCGACAACCTCCGCTGAGCAGGGCTCGTCCGTGAGCGTGTCGAAGGGTGCGGTTCCTGCCGGCGGAGCCAGGCGCCCTTCGACAGGCTCAGGGCGCGGATCTGGGCACTCAGGGCGCGGAGTGTGGTGCCCGGGGCGTCCGCGCGCGGATGGTGGCGCTCAGGCCGCGGAGGGTCGGGGCGCTACTGGTTGATGCGGTAGGCGTCGAAGACGCCGGGGATGCCGCGGATGGCCTGCATGACGTGGTCGAGGTGGGTGGGGTCGGCGGTCTCGAAGGTGAACTTGGCCTTCACGATCCGGGCCTTCGAGGTGGTCAGCGCAGCCGACAGGATGTTGACGTGCTGGTCGGACAGGACTCGGGTGATGTCCGACAGCAGCCGGTTGCGGTCCAACGCCTCCACCTGGATGGCCACCAGGTAGGCACTCTGCGCGCCAGGCGACCAGGAGACCCCGACGAGTCGTTCGGGCTGGGCACGCAGGTTCTCGGCGTTGACACAGTCGGTGCGGTGCACCGAGACCCCGGCGCCGCGGGTGATGAAGCCGAGGATGTCGTCACCGGGCACCGGGGTGCAGCAGCGGGCCAGCTTCACCCACAGGTCGCTGGCGCCGACGACCTCGATCCCGGTCTCGTTGCCCCCGCTCTTGCGCCGGCGCCGACCGGTGACGACCCGGTCCTCGCTGGCCTCCTCCACAGCCGCGTCCTCGCCGCCCTCGACGTTGATCAGCCGGTTCACCGCTGCGGCCGCACCGACGTGGCCCTCACCGATGGCCGCGTACAAGGTGTCCACGTCGGCCAGCCGGAAGTGGTTGGCGACTGCAGTCAGGTGCTCCACCGTGAGCAGCCGCTGCATCGGCAGGCCGGCCTTGCGCAGGTGCCGGGCCAGGATCTCCTTGCCCTGCTCGATGGACTCCTCGCGCCGTTCCCGGGTGAAGTAGTGGCGGATCTTGTTGCGGGCCCGCGCGCTCTTGACGAAGGACAGCCAGTCCCGGCTGGGGCCTGCGCCCTCGGCCTTGGAGGTGAACACCTCCACGACGTCGCCGTTGCTCAGCGCCGACTCCAGCGGGACCAGCCGCCCGTTGACCCTGGCTCCCACGCATCGGTGACCGACCTCGGTGTGGATGGCGTAGGCGAAGTCGACCGGCGTCGCACCCGACGGCAGCGACATCACGTCGCCCTTGGGGGTGAAGCAGAACACTTCGGAGGAGTTGATCTCGAACCGCAGCGAGTCCAGGAACTCGCCCGGGTCGGCGGTCTCCCGCTGCCAGTCCAGCAGCTGCCGGACCCAGACCAGGTCGTTGCTGTCACCCTTGGCCGCCGCCGGCACCGTGGCGCCCTTGCCGTTCTCCTTGTACTTCCAGTGCGCGGCGACACCGTACTCGGCCCGCCGGTGCATCTCCTCGGTACGGATCTGCAGCTCCACCGGCTTGCCGTTGGGGCCGAGCACCGTGGTGTGCAGTGACTGGTACATGTTGAACTTCGGCATCGCGATGTAGTCCTTGAACCGCCCCGGCAGGGGGGTCCAGCGGACGTGCATGACACCGAGTGCGGCGTAGCAGTCGCGCGGGGTCTCGACCAGGATGCGCAACCCCACCAGGTCGTAGATGTCGGAGAACTCGCGACCGCGGACGACCATCTTCTGATAGATCGAGTAGTAGTGCTTGGGTCGGCCGGTGACGGTCGCCCTGATCTTGGCGGCCTTCAGGTCGGCGGTGACGTCGTTGATCACCTTGGCCAGGAACTCGTCCCGCTTGGGTGAGGCCTCGGCGACGAGCCGGACGATCTCGTCGTACACCTTGGGATGCAGGGTGGAGAAACACAGGTCCTCCAGCTCCCACTTGATGGTGTTCATGCCCAGCCGGTGGGCCAGCGGGGCGTAGATCTCCAGCGTCTCGGTGGCGATCCGCTTCTGCTTGTCCGGCCGCAGGTGGTGCAGGGTGCGCATGTTGTGCAGCCGGTCGGCGAGTTTGATCACGAGCACGCGGATGTCGCGGCTCATCGCCACGATCATCTTGCGGATGGTCTCGGTCTGGGCCGACTCGCCGTACTTGACCTTGTCCAGCTTGGTCACGCCGTCGACCAGCAGCGCGACCTCCTCGCCGAAGTCGCGGCTCAGCTGGGACAGGGTGTACGGGGTGTCTTCGACGGTGTCGTGCAGCAGCGCCGCGCACAGCGTCGCCTCGGTCATGCCCAGCTCGGCCAGGATCTGGGTCACCGCGAGCGGGTGGGTGATGTAGGCGTCCCCGCTCTTGCGGGTCTGGCCCGAGTGCATCTCCTCGGCCTTGTGGTAGGCCCGTTCCAGCAGGGCGGTGTCGGCCTTGGGATGGTTGGCCCGGACGATCCGGAAGAGCGGATCCAGCACGGGCGTCTGCGGCCTGCTGCTGCCGAACCGGGCGATCCGCTGCCGCATCCGCACCCGCGGATGCTCCGGACCGGTGGCCAGTCGGACCGGGACCGCGACGCTGCCGCGCGCCTCGGGCGGGGCGGGCGTGGACGCCGACGTCGGCGCAGCGTCGTCCCGCGAACGGCCCTGCTGGGCCGACCGCTCGGTCGTCGAAGCCTTGTCGTCGCGTTCGTCGCGTTCGTCGCGTCCGTCGCGGACGTCACGGTTGCCGGCTCCGACGGCAGTGGCAGGTTTGTCCACAGATCCCCTTCGCGCCTGGCGGCGATGCCGGCCCGACCATATCCGGGACGGATGTCAACGGTCACCGGCCGGGCTGTCGGATCCCGACCGGTACAACACCACTCAGGGTGAGTCTAATTCCCGACACCGGGGACGGGGATCCAGGCGTCTGGCGGCCACCGCCGCCGCGGATCAGACCGGCGGACGCCGGGGCTCGTCGCGGGGAGCGTGCCGGACCACGACCAGCTGGTCCCCCGTCTCCAGGGTGGCCACGGTGGGGTCGTAGAACTGTCGCAGGGTGCGGTTGCGGACCACCCCGAGCACCCGTTCCGCGCGGATGTCGGCCGGGCTGCCGCCGACCTCCGCGGCGGTGACCTGCCGTTCGGCGATCTCCAGGCCGAAGTCGGAGGTGAGCAGGTCCTCGATCACCGCACCCAGGTTCGGGCTCAGCGAACTCAGCCCGACCACCCGCCCGACCGCCTCGGAGGAGGTGATCACCGAATCGGCGCCGGACTGCCGCAGCAGGGGCACGTTGTCCTGTTCCCGCACCGCGACGACGATGTGGGCGGCCGGGTTCATCTGCCGGACGGTCAGGGTGACCAGGATCGCCGAGTCGTCGCGGTCCAGGGTGATGATCACGTCGTGGGCCTTGCTGATCTCGGCCCGGCGCAGGATCTCCCGGCGAGTGGCGTCGCCCTGGATGGCGGCGTAGCCCTGCAGGTTCGCGTCGGCGATCACCGACGGCCGGCCGTCGATGACCACCAGCCGATCGGGGGTCACCTTCGTCTCGGCCAGCGTCTGCACCGCACTGCGGCCCTTGGTGCCGTAACCGATCACGACGACGTGGTTGCGCATCCGTTTCCTCCAACGGGAGTCCAGGAAGATCCGCCGGCCCTCGGTGGCCAGCACTTCCAGCGTGGTGCCGACCAACAACACCAGGAACGCGATCCGCAACGGCGTGACCAGCAGGGCGTTGACCACGCGCGCGTGCGGGGCCACCGGGGTGATGTCGCCGTAGCCGGTGGTGGTGATGGTGACGGTGGCGTAGTAGATGGCGTCGATGAACGACACCCGGCCGTCGGCGGTGTCGGTGTAGGAGCCCCGATCGAGGTAGACGATGATGACGATGAGCGCCAGCAGCCCCAGCGCGAGCAGGCCGCGGACGGCCAACTGACGACCGGGTGAGCTCAGCCGGGCCGGCAGACTGACCAGCGTCTGGCTCCGCCAGCCGCGGCTGCTGCGTCGCCGGCCGTCATGGGCGTCCCAGTCGCCCGCATCGGGCCGGTAGCTCTCGAACATCGCCGGCTACGGCGCCTCGACGCTGGTCAGGGCGATCACATCGTCGATGCCCTGGTCGCGCAGGTACTTGCGGCCGCCGAGGAACTCCAGTTCCATCACCACGCCGACCGCCACCAGGTCGGCGCCGAGTTTGCGGATCAGCTGCGCCGTGGCCGCGACCGTCCCGCCGGTGGCCAGGATGTCGTCGACGATCAGTACCCGGGCGCCGTCGCCGACGGCATCCTTGTGCACGCTGAGCGAGTTGGTGCCGTACTCCAGGGCGTACTCGGTGGTGACCACCTCGCCGGGCAGCTTGCCGGGCTTGCGGACCGGGACGAAGCCGGTGCCCAACGCCAGCGCGACCGGGGCGCCGAAGATGAAGCCGCGGGCCTCCATACCGACCACGACGTCGATGTCGTTGGGGACCCGCTGCACCAGTTCGGTGACGACCGCGGAGAAGCCGCCGGGAGAGCCGATCAGCGGGGTGATGTCCTTGAACATCACCCCGGACTCGGGGAAGTCGGGAATGCTGCGGATCAGGTCGACCCAGTTCGGCGTCATCTACTTCTTCCGTTCGCTGCGGGACTTGCGCTGCGGCTGCGGACGCTTGGCCGCGCTGTCTGACAGGTTGTCACGACGCTGATCGGGTGCGGTCGCCGCACCGTCGCCGCGGACCGAGACGGTGATGCGGGCCCTGCCGACGGTGACCTGACGCTCGTCCACCGCGCCGACGGTCGGCTCCGGCGGCACGGGGGCCGCGGACTCCGCCTCCGGGACGGTTCGGGCGGCCGACCGGCGCGGTGTCCCGGCACCTGCCGCGGCCGGCGACACGTCGGCAACGCCGGCGGCACGGCCGTGCCGGGCGGGCGAGGTCTGCTCGTGGGCGTCACGCGCCCGACGGGCCGACACCCGCTTCTGCTGCCGGATCATGTCCGGCTCGCGTTCCTTCCAGACCGCCAGCAGCGGGGTGGCGATGAAGATCGACGAGTACGCGCCGGAGATCATGCCGACGAACAGGGCCAGCGACAGGTCCTTCAACGGGCCGGTGTGCAGGATGACACCGCCGGCGAACAGCAGCGCCGCGACCGGCAGCACCCCGATCAGGGTGGTGTTCACCGACCGGACCAGGGTCTGGTTGACCGCCAGGTTGGCGGCCTCGGAGTACGTCCGCTGCGCGTTCGCGGTCAGATTGCGGGTGTTCTCCCGCACCTTGTCGAAGACCACCACGGTGTCGTAGAGGGAGTAGCCGAGGATGGTCAGCATCCCGATCAGCGACTCCGGGGTGAAGGTGAAACCGACCACCGCGTACACGCCGATGGTGATCACCAGGTCGTGCAGCAGGGCGACCAGGGCAGCCGCCGACATCTTCGCGTTCCGCATGTAGGCCCACAGCATCAGGCTCACCAGCACCAGGAACACGACCAGCGCGATCACCCCGCGCTCGGTGATCTGGCTCCCCCACGATGCACCGATCAGGCTGTAGTTGATCTGGTCGGCCTTCGCCCCCGTCGCCTGGGCCAGCACCTGCTTGACCTTGGGCACCTCGGACTCGGTGTTCAGCGATTTGGTCTCGACCCGGATGGTGCTGTTGCCGACCTGGGTCACGGTGGCGTCGGAGACCGCGGTGATGCCGCTGCCCGACAGCGCCCCGTCGACCTTCTGCACCATCGCCTGGTCGGCCCGGGCGGGCACCTGGAACTCTGCCCCGCCGGTGAACTCGATGCCGAGGTTGAGGCCGCGGACCAGGAATCCGACCACCACGATCAGCATCAGGGCGCCGGAGATGACGAACCAGCGGCGCCACTTGCCGACGAAGTCGAAGGAGACGTCACCGGTGTAGAGCCGGTGTCCGAATCTGGTGAGCCGCGACATCAGGCCTCCCCTCCGCTCTCGGCGGTCCGCCGGGTGCCGACGCGCCGTCGCTGGCCCGGCAGGGCCTGCACGCCCAGATGGCCGGCGTCCAGACCCGACCACCTGTGACCGCCGCCGAAGAACGCCGTCCGGCACAGCAGGGTGACCATCGGCTTGGTGAAGTAGAACATCACCACCACGTCGATCAGGGTGGTCAGGCCCAGGGTGAAGGCGAACCCACGCACCGAGCCGATGGCCAGTATGAAGAGGATCAGCGCCGACAGCAGCGAGACGCCGTCGGCGACCAGCACCGTCTGCCGGGCCCGGCGCCAGCCGGTCTCGACGGCGGTACGGATGGTGCGACCCTCGCCGACCTCGTCCCGGATCCGGGCGAAGTAGATGACGAAGCTGTCCGCGGTGATGCCGATCGCCACGATCGCCCCGGCGATGCCGGCCAGGCTGAGCGCGAACCCGACGGAGGTGCCCAGCAGCACCATCGCGGCGTAGGTGGTACCGAACGCGACCGCCAGCGAGGCGACCACGACGATGCCCAGCCCGCGGTAGTAGACGAGGCAGAAGATCAGCACCAGGGCCATGCCCACCGCGCCGGCGATCAGGCCGGCCCGCAGCTGCTCACCACCGAGGGTCGGCGACACGTTGTCGACGCTGGAGATCTCGAACGCCAGCGGCAGCGAGCCGTACTTGAGCACGTTCGCCAGTGCCTGGGCCGACTGCTGGTTGATGTCGCCGCCGCTGATGGTGGCGCGACCGCCCGGAATGGCCTGGCTGACCGAGGGAGCCGAGATGACCGCGCCGTCGAGAACGATGGCGAACTGGTTCTCGGGCTGGCTACGGGTGGCCAGCACCCCGGTGACCTTCTCGAACTGGGAGCTGCCGGCGGAGTTGAAGTCGAGGTTGACCTGCCAGCCGAGGCTGCCCTGCTGGCCGATGCCGGCGCTGGCGTTGGTCACCTTGGTGCCCTCGATCACCGTCGGTCCGAGCAGGTACTTCTCGGTGTTGGCGTCGTTGCAGGCGAACAGCGGCTGGTCGGCGACGTCGGGATAGACCTTCGGATCGCGCGGGCAGTTGAACTTGGCGAAGTCGCTCAGGTCCTGCTGGGACGGCTGCCAGTTGATGGCCTTGGTCTCCGGGGTGCCCTTGCCCGGTGCGGTCGGCCGCGCGGACGGCGGCGCCGGCGGCTGGGTCGGCAGCGCCGGCGCGGGCCGACCGTTGCCCTTGCCGGTGGCCTTGCCGGTGGTGCTGGTCGGGGCCGAGGTGGCGCTGGTCGGGGCCGAGGTGGTGCTGGTCGGGGCCGAGGTGGCGCTGGTCGGGGCCGAGGTGGCGCTGCTCGCGGTCGGGTTGGCGCCGGCGGTGGCGCCGGTCGACGCGCCGGCCGCACTCGCCTGACTGCCGGGCGTACTACCGGCGGTGCTGCCGGGCTGGGGCTGCGGCGTGGTCTGCTGCACCGCGTACACGGCTCGGAACCGCAGCTGGGCGGTCTGGCCCACCTGCTGGATCAGCTCGTCGCGCTGCACGTTCGGGGCGCTGACGATGATCTGGTTGCCGCCGGCCGTGGTGACCTGGCTCTCACCGACGCCGAGACCGTCGACGCGTTGCTGGATGATCGTCCGGGCCTGGTCCAGGCTGGTGGCGCTCACCGAGCCCTTGCCGCTGGTGTTGCGTGCGGTCAGGGTGATGGTGGTGCCACCGCTGAGATCCAGTCCCAGTCTGGGGGTCCAGCTCTTGGTGACCGCCATCAGCCCGTAGAGGGCAGCGATCACGATGAAGAAGGCCACCAGCGTCCGGAGCGGGTGGCCGACCTTGGATGCCACGTCAGTCGGTCCTCAAAAACGTCGGTCGTGCAGGGATGCCTCGGCCGGACGGCCGCCGGCGGTCAGCGGTCCGACGGCCGGCCACCGTAGGGCCGGTCCTGGTCGTCGGGCCGGTCCTCGGTACCGCCGGTGACGTCGCCGTCGCTGACGGAGGTCTCGTCGAGGCCGGGCTCGCTGCTGCCGGCCGGTGGCCACGGCGAGGTCTGGTGGCTCTCGGTGGTGTCACCGGCCGGGCTGAAGTCCGGCCCGGAACCGGGGGCGTACTCCTGGACCGGGGCGCCACCGGCCAGACCGCTGGCCGAGCCGTACTCCTGCTCGGCCGAGCCGTACTCCTGCTCGGACTCGGTGCCGGTCGACGAACCGAACGGACCGGCCGCCGAGCCGCTGCCGCGGTAGCTGCCGAGCTCGATGTCCTCCTCGTTCTCGCCCACCACCCGGCCGACGGCCTGCTTGAGCATGGTCAGCCGGGTTCCGGGCGAGGTCTCCAGCACGATCTGCCGGTCACCGACGGCCACGATGGTGGCGTAGATGCCGGTGGTGGTGACGACCCGGGTTCCGGGCTCCAGCGTCTTCATCATGTCGACCTGCTGCTGCTGCCGCTTGCGTTGCGGCCGCATGATCAGGAAATAGAAGGCGATGATCATGACGACGATCAGAATGATCGATCCGTACGATCCCATGCGGTTTCACGTCCAATCGTCGGCGCCGGGCGCCGGGTCGTTCCCCCATCCGGGGCGGTCAATGTCGAACACGGTGCCGCGGTCGTCTGCGCACACCATCGCCAACGGCCCGCAACCGGGCCGAGTGCCTCGACCGCCGTACTCTACCGAGCGCGGCCGCCAAACCCCGATTCCCCGCTCTGCCGGGGAGTCGCTTGCTCCCCATTCTGCGCGGTGTGTCGCTGCGTTGGTGACTCCTCGCCGGCCTGGGCGGGCCTCCGGAGCCGGTCAGCGCTGTCCGGCGGCCGTGCCGAAGGGTCACTGGCGCCGCGACACCCCGTACAGGACGGGGAATTACTGACCCCTCGGCTCAGCTGAAGAGGTCCGGCGTGGTGGGCCGGCGGAGGTTGAGGTGGCGCCAGCCGGCCTCGGTGGCGACCCGGCCGCGCGGCGTGCGCATCAGGAAGCCGAGCCGGACCAAGAACGGTTCGGCCACCTCCTCCACGGTGCCGGCCTCCTCGCCGACCGAGATCGCCAACGTGCCGAGGCCGACCGGGCCGCCGCCGAAGCGGCTGCAGACCGCCTCCAGCACCGACCGGTCGAGCCGGTCCAGTCCGAGCGTGTCCACCTCGTACAGGTCCAGGGCGGCGCGGGCGATGTCGGCGGTGATCCGGCCGTCGGCGCGGACCAGGGCGTAGTCGCGGACGCGCCGCAGCAGCCGGTTGGCGATCCGCGGGGTGCCGCGGGACCGGCCGGCGATCTCGCTGGCACCGCTGTCGGTCAGCTCGGCTCCGATCAGCGCCGCCGACCGGGTGACGATGTGCACCAGCGCCTCGGAGTCGTAGAAGTCCAGCTGGGCGGTGAACCCGAACCGGTCCCGCAGCGGCCCGGGCAGCAACCCGGCCCGGGTGGTGGCGCCGACCAGCGTGAACCGCGGGATGTCGAGCGGGATGGCCGTCGCACCCGGACCCTTGCCGACGACCACGTCGACGCGGAAGTCCTCCATCGCCAGGTAGAGCATCTCCTCCGCCGGCCGCGACATCCGGTGGATCTCGTCGAGGAAGAAGACCTCGCCCTCGGCCAGCCCGGACAGGATCGCGGCCAGGTCGCCGGCGTGCTGGATCGCCGGGCCGCTGGAGATCCGCAGCGGGGCGCCCATCTCGGCGGCGATGATGCCGGCCAGGGTGGTCTTGCCCAGCCCGGGCGGCCCGGACAGCAGGACGTGATCGGCGACGGCCGCCCGCGCGCGGGCGGCCTCCAGCACCAGCCCCAACTGGTCGCTGACCCGGGGCTGTCCCTCGAAGTCGGCCAGGCTGGTGGGCCGCAGCGCCGACTCCGCGGCCGACTCGTCGGGGTCTGGGTGCGGGTCGACCAGGTCGGCACCCCCGTCGTCGGGGTCTGGGTGCGGGTCGACCAGGTCGGCACCCCCGTCGTCGGGGTCTGGGTGCGGGTCGACCAGGTCGGCACCCCCGTCGTCGGGGCGCCCGTCCCGGTCCTCGCTCCGGTCGTCGCGTTCAGCCATGGTGCCGCCCATCATGGCCGATCGGCGTCGGCCGGCCGATCATCGGGCCAGGCTGCGCAACGCGGCGCGCATGAGAACGGCCACGCCCAGCCCGGGATCGTCCTCGGCCAGGTGCTGCACCCGGTCACAGGCCGCCTCGGCGTCGCGGGCCGACCAGCCCAGGCCCTGCAGCCCCTGGCTGACCTGCTCGCGCCAGGCCTCGACCGGCTCCGGTGCCGGGGCCGCCGCGTCGGTAGCGCTCACCCCGCCGACCGCGTGGATCTTGTCCTTCAACTCGATGACCAGCCGCTGGGCGCCCTTGCGGCCGACGCCGGGCACCCTGGTCAGTGCGACCAGGTTCTCGGTGGCGATCGCCTGCCGCAGGTCGTCGGGGCTGAGCACCGCCAGCGCCGCCTGCGCCAGTTTCGGGCCCACCCCGGAGGCTGTCATCAACAGTTCGAACAGGTCGCGTTCCTCGGTGCTGCCGAAGCCGTACAGGGTCAGCGAATCCTCCCGCACCACCAGCGAGGTGGCCAGCGCCGCGGGGGCGCCGGGACGCAGGTCTGCGGTCGTGTTCGGCCCGCAGACCGCGCGGATGCCGATCCCGCCGACCTCGAGCACCGCCCAGGTCGCACCCAGTTCGAGGACCGTGCCGCTCAGCCGGGCGATCATGCGCCCGCCCCTGGCCTACGCCGGGGTGCGGGGGTCGTCGCCCGCCGGGCCAGCGTGTAGGCCTGCCGCTGCCGCGCGGTCTGCCGGGAGGCCGTCCGGGCGGCGCGATCGATCCGATCGGTCGCCGTCCCCCGCCAGAGATGGCAGATGGCCAGTGCCAGTGCGTCGGCGGCGTCGGCGGGACGCGGCGTCTCGGCCAGCCGCAGCACCCGGGTGACCATGGCACCGACCTGCGCCTTGTCGGCACGACCCGAACCGGTGATCGCCGCCTTGACCTCGCTGGGGGTGTGCAGGGCGACCGGCAACCCGTGGCGGGCTGCGACCAGCATCGCCACTCCGGCGGCCTGGGCGGTGCCCATCACGGTCTGCACATTGTGCTGGGCGAACACCCGCTCGATCGCCACCACGTCGGGGTGATGCTCGCCGACCCACCGCTCCAACGCGGTCTCCAGCCGCAGCAGTCGGTGCGCGGTCTCCGATCCCGCATCGGTGCGCACCACGTCGACGGCCAGTAACCGCGGAGCGACGCCGATCGTGCCCTCCACCACGCCGAACCCGCACCGGGTCAGGCCGGGGTCGATGCCCAGGACGCGCACGCCACCTCCCTGACGGCGGCATCGGGGCTGCCCCGGCCGCCGGCTCGATCCGAACAGACGTTCGGACCCTATCCCGGTGTGCACCGCGATCCCGGACATCACCGAGGCGTGTCGGACGGCGGCTCAGTCGACGCCGGACTCGATCGCGGCGCGGTCGAGGACCTCTTCCTCCTCCGCGCCCGGATTCGCGGTGATCGCCTGGGCGCCACCCGGTTCCAGCGACCCGACGAGGTCCGACTCGCGCTGCGGCAGGGCGCCGAGTCCGGCGTACATCTCCAGCTTGGTACGGGTGTCGGCGATGTCCAGGTTGCGCATGGTGAGTTGGCCGATCCGGTCCACCGGCCCGAACGCCGCGTCGTCGGTCCGCTCCATCGACAGCTTGCCCGGATGGTAGGAGAACGCGGGCCCCGAGGAGGAGACGACCGAGTAGTCGTCGCCGCGGCGCAGCCGCAGCACCACGGTGCCGGTGACGGCGGACGCGACCCAGCGCAGCAGGCCTTCGCGGATCATCAGCGACTGGGGGTCGAACCAGCGGCCCTCGTACAGCAGCCGGCCGAGGGTGCGGCCGTCGTTGTGATAGGCGGCCACGGTGTCCTCGTTGTGGATGGCGTTCAGCAGCCGCTCGTAGGCGATGTGCAGCAGCGCCATCCCCGGCGCCTCGTAGATGCCGCGCGACTTCGCCTCGATGATCCGGTTCTCGATCTGGTCCGACATTCCCAGGCCGTGCCGGCCGCCGATGTCGTTGGCCTGCTGGAACAGATCGACCACGTCGTCGTACCGGGTGCCGTTGATCTGCGTCGGCCGGCCACCCTCGAACCCGATCTCGACGTCCTCGGCGGCGATCGTCACCGACTCGTCCCAGAACCGCACGCCCATGATCGGTTCGACGATCTCGATCGAGGTGTCCAGATGTTCCAGCCGCTTGGCCTCATGGGTCGCGCCGAGGATGTTGGCATCGGTGGAGTACGCCTTCTCCGCGCTGTCGCGGTACGGCAGCCCGTGGGCGACCAGCCAGTCCGACATCTCCTGACGGCCGCCGAGCTCGCCGACGAACTGGGCGTCCAGCCACGGCTTGTAGATCCGCAGCCCCGGGTTGGCCAACAGCCCGTAGCGGTAGAAGCGTTCGATGTCGTTGCCCTTGAAGGTCGACCCGTCGCCCCAGATGGACACGTCGTCGGCGTGCATGGCCCGGACCAGCAGGGTGCCGGTCACGGCCCGGCCCAACGGTGTGGTGTTGAAGTACGTACGGCCGGCCGAGCGGATGTGGAAGGCGCCGCAGGCGATGGCAGCCAGCCCTTCCTCCACCAGCTGTCGTTTGCAGTCCACGAGCCGGGAGATCTCGGCGCCGTACTGGGCGGCACGGCCGGGGACCGAGGCGATGTCCGGCTCGTCGTACTGGCCGAGATCGGCGGTGTAGGTGCACGGGATGGCACCCTTGTCGCGCATCCAGGCCACCGCGACGGAAGTGTCGAGACCGCCGGAGAAGGCGATGCCGACACGTTCGGAGACCGGGATCGAGTTCAACACCTTGGACACGAGGGCCAAGCCTAGGACCAGCCGCCCTCCTCATCCGCATCCCGGTCCGAGCTGGGGTGCGATCCGGCCGTCGCCGTCGGATCGGTCCGGTCCCGAGGCAGACCGGATGTGCGATCGCTCACGTCGGCGAATGGGACCGGCAGAATCGGGTACCCGTCACCGAGGTGTGTCCGCGGATGGGCGGGTTCGCCGTGCGCATCCCGGGGATCGAGACGTCAACAGTGAGGCAGCCACGTGTCTACCGGTAAACCGACGGTGGTCATCGTCGACGATTCCGATGAGGTCCGTCACCTGGTCCGGTCCCGGCTCCAGCTCTCGGGCCTGTTCGAGGTGGTGGCCGACGGCGCCGACGGTGCCGAGGCGATCGGCCTGGCCTACCAGCATCAACCCTCACTGATGTTGCTGGACACCTCGATGCCGACCATGGACGGGCTGGAGGCGCTGCCCGGCATCCTGACGCTCGCCCCGCAGACCAAGGTCGTCGTCTTCACCGGTTTCGAGGAACGCAGTCTGGCCGGCGTCGCGAAGGAGTTGGGCGCCACCGAGTTCATCGAGAAGTCCTACCCCATCGACCAACTCGCGGACCGGCTGGCCGAGATCGTCGGCGCCGCCCAGGCACCGTCGCGACGGCCGAAGCTGCGCGCCCTCGGGGACAGGCCCCACACCGGCCCGGTGGACGAGGATCAGCAGCTGCTGGACGAGCACCTGGAACGGTTCCGGGAGGTGTTCGAGGAGGCGGCGATCGGGATGGCGACGCTGACCCTGAACGGCAGCATCGTCCGGGCCAACCGGGCGCTGGCACGGCTGCTGCGCTGCGAGCCCGAGGACCTGGTCGGCATCGACTACGGCCAGCTCACCGCCGGTGCCGGTGAGGACTTCGACCGGGCGCTGGTGCGGCTCCGCGAGGACGGCGACGACCTGGCCACCTTGGAGCATGCGATCGCCGGCTACTCCGAGGATCGCACCGCCCGGGCCACCCTGGCCCCGGTCCGTGACTCCGCCGGCGCCGCGCTGTATGCCTACCTGCAGGTCCAGGACATCACCGCCCAGCGTGCCGCCGAGGATGAGTTGCGGCTCAGCGAGGAGAGGTTCCGGCTGCTGATCGCCGCGGTCGAGGACTACGCGATCTTCATGCTCGACCCCGAAGGCCGAGTGGTCAGCTGGAACGCCGGCGCACAGCGGATCAAGGGCTACACAGCCCAGGAGATCATCGGCCAGCACTTCCGGGTCTTCTATCCCTCCGAGCAGCGCGCCGTCCGGCATCCGGAGGAGGAACTGCGGATCGCACTGGAGGACGGCGCCTACAGCGAGGAGGGTTGGCGGATCCGCAAGGACGGCAGCCGGTTCTGGGCCAGCGTGGTGATCACCGCCGTCTTCGACGACGACGGTCGCCATATCGGTTTCGCCAAGGTGACCCGGGACCAGACCGAGCGCCGGATGGCCGAGGAGCAGCGTGATCGTGCCACCGAGCAGCAGACCCAGCTGTTGGCCATCACCGCCCATGAGCTCCGCACCCCGACCGCGGTGATCGACGGCTCGGTCAGCACGGTGCTGACCTACTGGGACCAGCTGCCCAGCAGTGAACGCGAACAGCTGTTGGCCAACGTGCGCACCAGCACCCGGCGGCTGCAGCAGCTCACCGCCGACCTGCTCACGGCGTCGCGGCTGGAGGCGGAGTCGCTCACCCTCCGGCCGACGCCGACCACGCTGGAGACGATCCTGGTTGGCGCCGTCGAACGCGCCAAGGTCGCCACCCCCGGGGTGCGGATCAGCCTCGAGGGTGGCCAGGAGATCAAGGTCATGGTGGATGTCGAGCGGCTCAGCCAGGCCCTGGACAATCTCATCATCAATGCGATCCGGCACGGCCGCCCGCCGATCAGGGCCCATGGTTTCCGCGGCGATGACGGCGAGGTGATCATCGAGGTCAGCGATTCCGGACCCGGGGTCGCGGCCGACATCCGGCACCGCCTGTTCGAACGGTTCACCGCCGGCGGCCACAACGGTGGCGCCGGTCTGGGCCTGTTCATCGTCCGTGAGATCGTCCGGATGCACGGCGGCGAGGTGCGCTACGCCGAGCCCGACGGCACCCGGCCGAGCCGCTTCGTGATCACGCTGCCCGGCCAGTCGTGAGGCGCGCCCCCCGTCTCGGCGGGTGAGCCGGTGCTGACAGCGTGGTGAGGCAGGCCCACCGCTGCGTCCTGCTGCTCCACCCGGCCCGGTCGACCCGCAGCATCGCGGCATCCAACAGCTGCTCCAGCCAGGTCCAGGACAGCTGCCCGACCGCCCCCATCACCGACACTCGACCAGGTCGGCCTGGTCTCGGGCGAGGAGGCGGGTGCGGGTGGCGATCCGGCGGGCGTCCCCCGCCGGGCGCCCTGAGGGGCAGGCCCGGGCCCTTCGAGCCGAGGAGGAGCTTCGGGGCTGACGGACCAGCTTCGCGAGGCCCAGAACGCGAAGGGGCTGCGGTTAGAGGTACTGGCCGGTGTTGGTGACGGTGTCGATGGAGCGGCCCGGCTGGGTGCCCTTGGTGGAGGAGATGAGCGTTCGGATGAAGACGATCCGTTCGCCCTTCTTGCCGCTGATCTTGGCCCAGTCGTCGGGATTGGTGGTGTTGGGCAGGTCCTCGTTCTCGGCGAACTCGTCGACGCAGGCCTGCATCAGGTGACCGATCCGTAGGCCCTTGACCCCGGACTCCAGCACATCCTTGATCGCCATCTTCTTGGCCCGGTCGACGATGTTCTGGATCATCGCACCGGAGTTGAAGTCCTTGAAGTAGAGGATCTCCTTGTCCCCGCCGGCATAGGTGACCTCGAGGAACTGGTTCTCCTCCGACTCCTCGTACATCCGGGTGACGGTGCGTTCGATCATGCCTTCGACCGCGGCCCGCCGATCGTTGCCGAACTCGCGCAGATCGTCGGCGTGCAGCGGCAGCGTGGTGGTCAGGTACTTGCTGAAGATGTCACGTGCCGCCTCGGCGTCGGGCCGTTCGATCTTGATCTTCACGTCCAGCCGGCCCGGGCGCAGGATGGCCGGGTCGATCATGTCCTCCCGGTTGGAGGCGCCGATGATGATCACGTCGTCCAGGCCCTCGACGCCGTCGATCTCGCTGAGCAGCTGGGGAACGATGGTGTTCTCCACGTCGGAGGAGACGCCGGTGCCCCGGGTCCGGAACAGCGAGTCCATCTCGTCGAAGAAGACGATCACCGGCATGCCGTCCGACGCCTTCTCCCGGGCGCGCTGGAACACCAGTCGGATGTGCCGCTCGGTCTCTCCGACGTACTTGTTCAGCAGCTCCGGCCCCTTGATGTTGAGGAAGAAGCTGCGGCCCTCCCGGCCTGTGCGCTCGGTGACCTTCTTGGCCAGCGAGTTGGCGACCGCCTTGGCGATCATGGTCTTGCCGCACCCCGGAGGTCCGTACAGCAGGATCCCCTTGGGCGCCTTCAGTTCATGTTCGGCGAACAGGTCGCGGTGCAGGAACGGCAGTTCGACGGCGTCCCGGATCGCCTCGATCTGGTTGGCCAGTCCACCGATCTCGGCGTAGCCGATGTCGGGAACCTCCTCCAGGACGAGTTCCTCGACGTCCATCTTGGGCACCCGCTCGTAGGCGAAGTGCACCCGGCGGTCCACCAGCAGCGAGTCGCCGGCGCGCAGCCGTTCCGACAGCAGCCGGTCGGCCAGCCGGACCACGCTCTCCTCGTCCCCGTGGCCGACGATCAGGGCGCGTTCGCCGTCGGCGAGGACCTCTTTCAGGCTGACGATCTCGCCCACCTCGTCGAAGTCGAGCACGCCGACCACGTTGAGGGCCTCGTTGAGGATCACTTCACGACCGGGCTCGAGTTCGTCCTCGGCGATGTCGGGGCTGACGCTGACCCGCATCTTGCGGCCGGCGGTCCAGACGTCGGCGGTGTGTTCGTCGACCGGGCCGAGGAAGACGCCGAAGCTGGCCGGCGGTTGCGCCAGCCGGTCCACCTCCGCTTTCAGCTGGATGATCTGCTCCCGCGCCTCCCGCAGCGTGGTCACGAGCCGTTCGTTGTTGGCCGAGGCCGTGCGGACGTCGGCGCGGGCGTCGGCCAGCCGGCGCTCCAGCAGGGCCAGGTCGTGCGGGTGGGCGGAGAAACGCTCCCGCAGCCGGTCCAGCTCGGCGTTCAGCTGGTCGATCCGGTTCAACAGGGCGTCCCGGTCCGCTGGGGACGTGCCCAGGTCGGAATCGTGCCCGCTGAATCCCTGCCCCGAACCGTTGCGGCGTTCCGGTGTTTCAGTCATGTGGACACCTCCATGACGAAACAGTACCCGGCGGCCCTGCCGCAGGTGCGACGATTTCCCCGGGTCGTCGGGGCTCGGACGGTTACGTTTCGGTACCGCCGACGCCGTCCTGCGGCGCAGGTGCAGGCGCCTCGGTGGCGCGTCGCGGGCCGGTGTAGTCCTCGCCGTAGGCCCCCGGCGCCGGCCGGCGCTTGCGGGCCGGGGCGGTGACCCCGGGCGCGAGCCGGCGGCTGGTCAACAGGAAACCGGTGTGGCCGACCATCTGGTGCGACGGCCGGATGGACAACCCCTCCACATGCCAGCCGCGGACCATCGACTCGGTGGCCTCCGGTTCGGTGAAGCCGCCGTGCACCCGCAATGTTTCGGTGATCCGGCCGAGCTGGGTGGTGGTGGCGACGTAGCAGCAGATCACTCCGCCGGGCACCAGCCGGTCGGCGGTCACCTGCACGCACTCCCACGGCGCGAGCATGTCCAGCACCACCCGGTCCACCTCGCCCGGAGCGCCCGGATCGGCGGCCTCGCCGTCGGACAGTGCGGTGACCAGATCCCCGACCCGCAGGTCCCATCCCGGATGCTCGCCGCCCAGGAAGGTCCGCACGTTCCTGGCCGCGATCGCCGCGAAGTCCTCGCGCCGCTCGTAGGAGGTCAGCCGGCCGGTCGGCCCGACGGCGCGCAGCAGCGCGAGGCTCAGCGCGCCGGAGCCGGCGCCCGCCTCGAGCACCCGGGCGCCGGGGAAGATGTCGGCGCCGACGACGATCTGGGCGGCGTCCTTGGGATAGACGACCTGGGCGCCGCGGGGCATGCCGGTGGTGAACTCGCCGAGCAGCGGCCGCAGCGCCAGATAGGGCACCCCGCCGGTCGAGCTGACCACCACCCCTTCGGGGCCGCCGAGCAGGTCGTCGTGGCTGATCGCTCCCTTGGCGGTGTGGAAGCGTTGCCCGGCCGCCAGCAGCACCGAGTGCCGGCGGCCCTTCGGATCGGTCAACGTCACCCGCTCCCCCGCCCGCAGCGGGCCGGTCCGCACCCCGGAGTAGGCCGCCGGGTCGCAGGCGAAGGTCGCCGTGTCCTCCGGCCCGGTCATCGGTCCACCCTCATCCCCCACAGTCCCAGCTGCCAGCCGGGACCGAACGCGTTCGCCGCCACGGAGGCGTCCCTGCCGGCGTAGACGTACTCGTTGGTCTGCGAGATCGGCAGCACGACCTTCTCCTTGGCCGCCGAGGCCTGCAGCGAGCCGAGCGCGGCATTCAGTCCGGCCGAGCCATCACCGGACTGGCGGGCCCGGGCCTCGGCCTTCTCGATCTCGGCGGCCTCGCTCTTCAGCGGGAAGTCCAGCACCGGCTGCAGCCAGGCGATGCCGGTGGAGGTCCAGGCCTTGCGATCCACCAACTGCAGGTCGGCCTCCGGGTCGTCGGCTCGCAGCAGCACGCTCAGTCCACCGGTGTCCTCCAGCCGGGTCCGGATCTGGGTGGCCAGGTCCAGGCTGTTCGGGGCGGTCGGGTCGTAGCCCAGGGTCAGCCGGATCCGGTTGTTCCAGGTGACCTCGATGCTGGCCTTGCCGCCGAGCGGGAACGAGGCGCGGTGGCCCGGAATCCCGTTGGGCACCACCGAGTCCAACGTCCGGTCCTCCTGCAGGGCGCCGGAGATCGCGGCCCGCAGGGCCGCGGAGTCACGATGCTTGGAGTGCGGGTTCCACAGCAGCTGCTCGACCCGGGCCCCCGGCAGCACGACCTGGGCGAATCCGGCCCTGCTGCGCTGGTCATGGGACAGGCTGATCTGGGTCTGCAACCGTTGCTGGGCGGCGTTGCTCAGTCCACGCCAGACGACGTCGACCTCGTGGTTCTTCATCGCCTCCTCGATGCTGGCCGAGTCGGGCATGGTGCGGATCACGGCGTTACCGACCTGGGCGGCGGCGTAGCCGCTGTAGCCGAGGTACTTGCCGAGCTCGAGCCGGTCCTTGCCGAAGTCGATGACCTTGAACGGGCCGGAGCCGACGATCGGGGCGTCGTTGGCCTGCACCTGGTCGGGGTTGTAGGCCCGGTGGTCGACGATGGACGCCGCCGGCGCCGCGAGCGCCCACGGGAACTGGGTGTCGTAGCGGCTGAGCTGGAACCGGACCGTGGTCGGATCCGGCGTCTGGATCTGGCGCAGCGATGACAGCATCGACGCCGACGAGCCGGGCACGTCCAACCTGGTCGCCCGTTCGATGCTGAACTTGACGTCCTGGGAGGTCAGCGGGTCGCCGTTGCTGAACTTCAGGTCCGGGCGCAGCGTGCAGACGTAGGCGGTGCGGGAATCGAAGATGCAGTCCCGGGCGGCGTCGGGCTTGAGCAGGTTCGCTGTCGGGTCGGCCGTCATCAGCCGCTGGAACACGTTCTGGGTCAACATCGTCGAGCCGGTGTCGGCCACGGCGGCCGGGTCGGCGGTGTGGATGACGTCGGTGGTCATCACGGTGAAGTAGCGCTGGGGTGTCGGCGACCCGCTCGGCGTCGGCCGGGGTTGCGGGTCCGGTCCGCTGCACCCGGCCAGGGCGACCAGGCTGACCACGGCGGCGATCAGTGCGGTCAGCGACGCCGGCACCCGGCCCCGGCGGCTACCGCGCATCATCACCGGGGGCGCCGACCGCGTCGGCGCCGGCATGGTCGTCGCCGTCGCCGCGGCGAGTCAGCAACCTGCTGACCTTGGCCGCGTCGAGTTCGGCCAGTGAGGAGATCCGGATCTGGTTCGGCGCATGCGGCACCGGGACGACGTTCTCGATGACCACCACGGTGGCCCCGGCATCGCCGCCCGACCTGGCGCCGGGCGGGCTGTCCTCGAAGACGATGCAGTCCTCGGGCCGGACACCGAGCTTCTGGCAGGCCAGCAGGTACGGCTCCGGGTCGGGCTTGCCGTAGGTCACCTCGTCGCCGGCGACCGAGGCGCTGAACGACCCCGGCGGCAACTGCTCGATGATGACGTCCAGCAGTTCCCGGTAGGACGCCGACACCAACGCGTTCGGGATGCCGGCCGTGCGCAGCGACTCCAGCAGTTCCCGGGCACCGGGCCGCCACGGGATCGGACCGCTGCGGCAGTACTCCACCACCTGCTTGAGCAGCTGTTGCACCACCCAGCCGGGGTCCAGGTCCTCCCGGCCGATGACCCGAGCGATGTAGGCGCCCGAATCGATCAGTGCGTTACCGACCAGCTGGTGGGCGTGGTGTTCGTTCCACTCTCCGCCGAGTCCGGCCACCAGTTCGTACTCTGCGGCGATCCAGATCGGTTCGGTGTCGGCCAGCGTGCCGTCGAAGTCCCACAGGGTGGCAGCCAACGGGCTTCGGGGAACCGGGGCGGAACGTCGGACGGAGGCGGAGTCGCTGGTCATGGCGGTCCGATTGTCCCAGGTCGGGAGCAGTCAGGCCAATCGGTCGACGTGGTGGGACGGCGACGCGCCCGGGCGAGACGGCGACCTATTCTGGGGAGTCGCCCGTTCCCTACCTGTCCGAGGTCTCCGCGTGCCCGAATCAGCGCAGCTGCGTCCCGATGCCACCGCCGAACTGACCGCTGCCCTGCAGCAGCGGGTCCTGGTCCTGGACGGGGCGATGGGAACCATGGTGCAGCGGTACAAGCTTCAGGAGGAGGACTACCGCGGCGACCGGTTCGCCGACTGGCCCCTTGACGTCAAGGGCAACAACGACCTGCTCGTACTCAGCCGGCCCGACATCATCCGCGACATCCACACCGCCTATCTCAGGGCCGGTGCCGACATCGTCGAGACCGACACCTTCAACGCCCAGCGCATCTCGCTGTCCGACTACGGCATGGAGGATCTCAGCTACGAGATCAACGTGGCCGCCGCCCGGCTGGCGCGGGAGGCCTGTGATGGCGTGACGGCCGACGACCCGGACCGGCCGCGCTGGGTCGCCGGCGCCCTGGGGCCACTGAACCGGACCGCCTCCATCTCTCCCGACGTCAACGATCCGGGCGCCCGCAACGTCGACTTCGACACCATCGTGGCCGCCTACGCCGAGCAGGCCCGCGGACTGGTCGACGGCGGCGCCGATATCCTGCAGATCGAGACGATCTTCGACACGCTCAACTGCAAGGCCGCGATCTTCGCGCTGGAGACGATGTTCGCCGAGTACGGCCGACGCTGGCCGGTGGTGATCTCCGGCACGATCACCGACGCGTCCGGGCGGACGCTGACCGGGCAGGTCACCGAGGCGTTCTGGAATTCGGTACGGCACGCCCGTCCGCTGATCGTCGGCCTGAACTGTTCGTTGGGCGGCAAGGAACTGCGGCCCTACATCGCCGAGTTGTCCCGGGTGGCCGACTGCTTCGTGCACGCCTATCCCAATGCCGGTCTGCCGAACGCGTTCGGCGAGTACGACGAGTCCCCCGACGACACCGCCGACACGCTGGCCGAGTTCGCCGCCTCCGGCCTGGTGAACATGGTCGGCGGATGCTGCGGTACCACACCCGACCACATCGCCGAGATCGCCCGCCGGGCCGATGCTGCCACCCCCCGGGTGCCGCCGCAGATCCGGCCGGCCCTGCGGCTGTCCGGGCTGGAACCGCTCAACATCGACGACGACTCGCTGTTCGTCAACGTCGGTGAGCGCACCAACATCACCGGCTCGGCGCGGTTCCGCAAGCTGATCCGCGCCGGGGACTACGGCGCCGCCCTGGCCGTCGCCCGCCAGCAGGTGGAGAGCGGTGCGCAGGTGATCGACATCAACATGGACGAGGGCATGATCGACGGCGTCGCCGCCATGCAGCGGTTCCTCCGGTTGATCAGCAGCGAACCCGACATCAGCCGGGTGCCGATCATGCTCGACTCCTCCAAGTGGGAGGTGCTGGAGGAAGCCTGCAAGAACATCCAGGGCAAGCCGATCGTCAACTCGATCTCTCTGAAGGAGGGCGAGGAGCCGTTCATCGAACACGCCCGGCTCTGCCGCCGCTACGGCGCCGCGGTGGTGGTGATGGCCTTCGACGAGCAGGGCCAGGCCGATTCGCTGGAACGCCGCAAGATCATCTGTCGGCGCGCCTACGACATCCTGACCGAGCAGGTCGGCTTCCCCGCCGAGGACATCATCTTCGATCCGAACGTGTTCGCGGTCGCCACCGGCATCGAGGAGCACGCCCGTTACGGCACCGACTTCATCGGCGCGGTGGAGTGGCTCCGGCAGAACCTGCCGGCGACCCGGATCTCCGGCGGCATCTCCAACGTGTCCTTCTCCTTCCGCGGCAACAACGTGGTTCGTGAGGCCATCCACGCGGTGTTCCTCTACCACGCGATCCGCGCCGGACTCACGATGGGGATCGTCAACGCCGGCGCCCTGGCCGTCTACGACGAGATCGACCCGAAGCTGCGGGATCGGATCGAGGACGTCATTCTGAACCGGCGCGAGGACGCCACCGAACAACTGCTCCAGATCGCCGGTGACTACGCCGCCAGCGGACCCCAGCGCGAAGCCGCCGACGAGCAGTGGCGTTCGTTGCCGGTGGCGGAACGGATCACCCACGCGCTGGTCAAGGGCATCGACGAGCATGTCGAGATCGACACCGAGGAACTCCGTCAGCAGATCGCCGATCGTGGCGGCCGGCCGTTGGAGGTGATCGAGGGCCCATTGATGGACGGCATGAACGTCGTCGGAGATCTCTTCGGGTCCGGCCGGATGTTCCTGCCGCAGGTGGTCAAGTCGGCGCGGGTGATGAAGAAGGCGGTCGCCTACCTGATCCCCTACATCGAGGCGGAGAAGGGCGAGGACGAGACCGGCGCCAACGGCACCGTGGTGATGGCGACCGTCAAGGGCGATGTGCACGACATCGGGAAGAACATCGTCGGCGTCGTCCTGCAGTGCAACAACTACCGGGTCATCGATCTGGGCGTGATGGTGCCGGCCCGAAAGATCATGGAGGCGGCCCGCGAGCACCGGGCCGATGTCATCGGCCTCTCCGGGCTGATCACCCCGTCACTGGACGAGATGGTCGGATTCGCCGCCGAGATGGAGCGCACAGGCCTGGACATCCCGCTGTTGATCGGCGGGGCCACCACGTCGCGGGCCCACACCGCGGTCAAGATCGATCAGCAGTACCACGGCCCGGTGGTGTGGGTGAAGGACGCCTCCCGTTCGGTGCAGGTGGTCGCCGGTCTGCTGTCGAAGGACCGTCGGCCCGCACTGCTGGCGGATCTGGCCGACGACTATGAGGCACTGCGCCGCCGGCACGCCGGCCGGGCCACCGAACGCACCATCCTGCCGATCGAGCAGGCCCGCGCCGACCGGACCCCGATCGACTGGTCGGACTACCGTCCGCCCCGGCCCCGGCTGCTGGCCCAGCAGGCCCGTGACCAGCACACCGACGACTACCAGGCGCCGCCGACCCCGGTGCAGTACGTCAAGACGTTCGGTGACTACTCGCTGGCCGAACTGCGCGAGTTCATCGACTGGGGACCGTTCTTCAACGCGTGGGAGTTGAAGGGCCGCTATCCCGACATCCTCAACAATCCGGCCACCGGTGAGGCGGCGCGGCGGTTGTGGGACGACGCCCAGCAGATGCTGGACCGGATCGTCGGGGAGCGCTGGCTCACCGCGGCGGGCGTGATCGGGCTGTTCCCCGCCAATGCGGTCGGCGACGACGTCGAGGTCTACACCGACGAGCAGCGGTCGGCGGTGCGGACCCGGTTGCACCACCTGCGGCAGCAGACCGAGCACCGCGACGGCGTCCCACACCGCAGCCTGGCCGATTTCATCGCACCGGTCGAGACCGGACTGCCCGATTACGTCGGGGGGTTCGCGGTCACCGCCGGCATCGGCATCGAGGCCCGGATCGCGGCGTTCAAGGAGGACCTGGACGACTACAGCGCGATCCTGCTGGAGTCGCTGGCCGACCGGTTGGCGGAGGCGTTCGCGGAACGGATGCACCAGCGGGTGCGGACCGAGTTCTGGGGTTACGTCGCCGAGGAGGATCTGACCAACGAGGATCTGATCAAGGAGCGCTACGACGGCGTCCGGCCGGCGCCCGGATATCCGGCCTGCCCCGAGCACACCGAGAAGCAGGTGCTGTGGGAGCTGCTGGACGTGGAGTCGGCGACCGGCATCCGGTTGACCGACCGGATGGCGATGTGGCCCGGCGCGTCGGTCAGCGGCTGGTACTTCTCCCATCCGCAGTCGCAGTACTTCGTCGTCGGCCGGATCGGCCGGGACCAGGTCGCCGACTACGCCGACCGGAAGGGCTGGACCGTCGCCGAGGCCGAACGGTGGCTCTCACCCAACCTCGGCTACCAACCGGGTAGCTGACCGGCCCGGGGCAGGCGGGTGGCGGTTGCGGTCAGCGGCGTGGCGGCTGCTTCCTGGCGGTGCCGGAACGGACCGCAAGCCCGGAATCGGCACTGAGCGGTGTGCTCCTCGGTGTGCCAGGAGATTAGATTGGGGATCATGGCTGACGAATCTGGGCAGATCAGTGGCCTGCGCGGCCTGCACGACCCCGTGGTCTTCATCGCGTTCGGCGGATGGAACGACGCCGGCAGTGCGGCCTCGCACGCCGTCGACCATCTGGCCGACAGCTGCCACACCCGGCAGGCGTTCTCGCTCAATCCCGACGATTTCTACGACTACCAGGTGAACCGGCCCGAGGTCCGGGGCACCGGCGACAGTCGGCGGGTGGCCTGGCCCACCACCGAACTGCGCACCGGCACCCTGCCCGACGGTCACGACATGATCATCGTGCAGGGGCTGGAGCCGAACTTCCGCTGGCGCCAGTTCTGTCAGCTGCTGACCTCGGCGCTGCGCTCGGCGGGGGCCCGGCGGGTGTTTCTGCTCGGCGCGCTGCTGGCCGACCATCCGCACACCCGGCCGATCCCGGTGTCGGCCACCGCCGGCAACCCACAGGTCGCCGAGGACCTCGGGCTCGGCCCGTCGACCTACGAGGGACCTACCGGCATCCTGGGCATCCTGGGCGACGACCTGGACCGGGCCGGGATGGAGGTCGTCAGCCTGTGGGCGGCGATTCCGCACTACGTCTCCTCACCGCCGTCGCCGAAGGGCACCCTGGCGCTGTTGAACCGGGTGGAGGACCTGCTGGATGTCTCGCTGGACCTGGGCGAACTGCCCGAACTCGCCCGGGCCTGGGAGCGCGGCGTGAACGAACTGGCCGCCGACGACAGCGAGGTCGCCGAGTACGTGTCCAATCTGGAGCATCAGCGCGACGAGCGGGAACTGCCCGAGGCCAGCGGCGACGCCATCGCCGCCGAGTTCGAACGCTACCTGCGACGTCGTCGGGAGAAGTAAGGAACCGGCCGCGGTCCGCTGGCGTATCCGGCGGCCTCACCGAGCCGGCAACAGCTGCGGCAGCTGCCGAAAAAGCGAGCACCCCAACCCGGAGGGGTTTCCGGGTGGGGTACTGCCGCCGACGCTGGGGTGTCGGCTTTCCCCACCCGGGGGGTGAGTAGGGAACCCTTACGCTACAGGCTTGTTCCCGGCTGCGTGGGATTGTCGGAGGATTTCGGCACCGTTTCGCTGATTCGGTCCGGGGCCCGATGATCGGCCCCGATTCCGGTCCGAGGTCGGCGCAACGTCTGCATGATCAGATATCGTCACCGACCGCGATGATCAGGATCGGTCGGCGGTGCGGGCCGTGGCACGCAGCGCATCGACCATGGTGTTCGGTTCGTCGGCGCCGAAGATCGCCGACCCGGCCACGAAGGCGTCCGCGCCGGCCTCGGCACAACGTTCGATCGTCGACGTGGACACTCCCCCGTCGACCTGCAACCAGATGTCGGCGCCGCGGCCGTCGATCAACTGCCGTGCCCGGGCGATCTTGGGAAGGGTGAGGTCCAGGAACTTCTGCCCGCCGAAACCCGGCTCAACCGTCATGATCAAGATCAGGTCGATCTCGCCCAGCAGCTCGGCGTACGGGTCGATCGGCGTGGCGGGTTTCAGCGCCAGACCCACTCTGGCGCCACGGTCGCGGATCTCGCGGGCCAGTCGCACCGGCGCCTTCGCCGCTTCCAGGTGGAAGGTCACCGATTCGGCGCCGGCCTCGGCGTAGCCGGGGGCCCAGACGTCGGGGTCCTCGATCATCAGGTGGATGTCCAGTGGCTTGTCGGTGACCTTGCGGATCGCGTCCACCACCGGCAGTCCGAGGGTGAGGTTGGGCACGAAATGGTTGTCCATCACGTCCACATGCAGGGCGTCGGCGTCGGGTACCCGCTCGATCTCGGACTGCAGGTTGGCGAAGTCGGCCGACAGCAGACTCGGCATGATCTTGGTGGAGGTCCTCGGCACGAGCCCGATTCTACCGGGCCGGGCTGCGGGGTCGACCGGCCCGGCGCTCCTCGGTGACCATGATCAGAAGTCGCCGTCGTCCGCCGGTACGCGTCGGATCAGTGCGACGAACATCGCATCGGTGCCGTGCCGGTGCGGCCAGAGCTGGACGAACGGCCCCGGTCCGGCGTCGGGGACCTCCGGCAGCAGCGCCGGCGCATCGACCAGCTGCAGGTCGGTCCGGTTGTGCAGAACCTCCTCCACCACGTCACGGGTCTCGTGCCGGTGCGGGGAGCAGGTGACGTAGGCGGCGACGCCGCCGGGACGCAGCGCCTGTACGGCCGAGGTCAGCAGCCCACACTGCAACGGGTGCAGCTGGGTCACCGCGTCGGGCTGCCGCCGCCAGCGCGATTCCGGCCGGCGGCGCAGGGCGCCGAGCCCGGTGCAGGGCACGTCGGCCAGCACCCGGGCGAAGACGCCCGGCCTCCAGGCCGGCCGGGTGCCGTCGGCTGCGACGACCGCGCGGGTCCCGGTCGGCGGGTAGCCACGCAGCGCCGAGACGACCAGCCGGGCCCGGTGCAGCGCCGGCTCCGAGGACAGCAGGACCAGCCTGCTGCTGGTCGGCCAGGCCGGCCAGCAGCGCCGACTTCCCGCCGGGTCCGGCGCACAGGTCCAGCCACGGTCCGTCCGGCGCGGTGGCCCGGGCCAGGGCCAGCGCCGCCAGCTGTGATCCTTCGTCCTGGACGCCGGCCCGTCCCTCGGCGACGGCCGGAAGGTCGGCCGGGTCTCCGGTCCAGCCGGCCGCGTACGGCGACCAACGGCCGGGGCGGGCACCGGCCTGCTCCAGCTCCGCGACGGTGGCCAGTCCCGGGCGGACCGCCAGGCTGACCGTGGGCTGGTCGTTGTCGGCGGCCAGCGCCGGCTCCAGCTCGGTGTCCGGCAGCAGGTCGGCGAAGGCGTCGACGATCCAGCGCGGGTGTGCGGTGCGCAGGGCGAGGGCGTCCAGGTCGGACAGCGACCGGCTCAAATCGTCCAGCCACTCCTCGATGCTGTGGCCGGCGACCTTGCGCAGGACGGCGTTGACGAGCCCGGTCACCCGGGGACCGACCGTGTCGGAGGCCAGGTCGACGGTGGCCGACACCGCGGCATGGTCGGCGATCCGCATCGACAGCAGCTGATGGGTGCCCAGCCTGAGCAGGTCCAGCACGGCCGGTTGGAGCGTGCTGGTCCGGCGGCCCGCGGCTGCCTCGATCACCGCGTCGTAGCTGCCCTGCAACCGGCAGGTGCCGGCAAGCAGCTCGGTGGCCAGGGCAGCGTCGCGGGCGGTGAGCCGACGTTCGCGGAGCAGCCGGGCCAGCACCAGGTTGGCGTAGCCGTCGTTGGCGTGGACCTCGCGCAGGGCGTCGAACGCCAGCCGGCGGGCCGGGTCGGCCACGGCGCTCCGGCCGCGGCGCGGTCGGCGGGTCATGCGCCGAGCCGCTCCTGCGCTGCGAACTGCACGCCCCGGGCCCAGTCGGCGGCCTGCATCGGCTTCTTGCCCTGGGCCTGCACCTGGCCGAGCACCAGGCTGCCGGCGCCGGTGCCGACGCGCACGCTGCGCTTGTCGGCGCGGATCAGGCCGGGCGCCAGGTCGGTGTTGTCGTCGGGCCGGGCAGAGTTGATCTTGAACCGTTCGGCGCGGAAGCTGGTCCAGCTGCCGGGGCTGGGATGGCAGCCGCGGATCAGCCGGTCGATCGCGACGGCCGGCTGCTGCCAGTCGATGCGGGCGTCCTCCACGGTGATCTTCGGCGCCAGGCTGACACCCTGCGACGGTTGGGCCACGGGTTGCACCTGGCCGGTCTCGATCCGGTCCAGCGTGTGCACCAGCAGCTCGGCTCCGGAGACGGCCAGTCGCTGCAGCAGGTCACCGGCGGTGTCGGTGTCGGCGATGGGCTCGGTGATGGCGGCGTAGACGGGGCCGGCGTCCATCTCCTTGACCAGGGCGAAGGTGGAGGCACCGGTCACCGTGTCGCCGTGGATGATCGCGTGCTGCACCGGTGCCGCGCCGCGCCAGGCCGGCAGCAGCGAGAAGTGCAGGTTGACCCAGCCGTGGGCGGGGATGTCGATGACCCGTTGCGGGATCAGCGCGCCGTAGGCCACCACCGGGCAGCAGTCGGGTGCCAGCCCGGTCAGCCGGTCGACGAACTCGGGGTTGCGGGGTCGGTCGGGACGCAGGATCTCCAGGCCGGCCTCGGCGGCCCGGGCGGCGACCGGGCTCGGCTGCAGCCGGCGTCCGCGGCCGCTCGGCGCGTCCGGCCGGGTCACCACCGCGACCACTTCGTGTCGGGAGGCGAGCAGGGCCTCCAGCGATGTCACAGCGACGTCCGGGGTTCCGGCGAAGACAAGTCTCACGGCGGCGAGTGTAGGGCTTCAGCCGATCCGGACCGGGTCCACCTGGATCCGGAGCGCTCCGTCGGCCTTCTTCGCCGAGCGGGTGGCGGCGACGGCCTTGGCTGCCGCGACCAGCCCGGCACCGACCGTCAGTGGGGCGCGCAGCGTCAGCCGTTGCACCGGTAGCTCGGCCGGGGACGGACCGGACCCGAGTTCCACCGGCCCGAGTCGTTCGGTCGGCTCCGGTGCGGCCAGGAGGTCGCTGAACTCGGCCAGGGCTTCGGCCCGGCCGTCGACGGTGATCAGCTTGACCGCCGGCGGGAAGTGCGCCTCGGACCGTTCCCGCAGCTCCCGTTCGGCATGGCCGACCGGGTCCAGCCGCACCAGGGCCTGCAGCGTCCGGTCGGCGCTGTCACCGACGGCGATCACCGATCCGCCCTGCTCACCGGTGCGGACCAACGCGGCCGCGTTCAGCCAGCGGCGCAGCGCCTCCTCCGCGGCTCGCAGGTCGGCCCGCAGCAGGGCCAGCCGGCTGTCCAGCAGGACGGCGGCGGCGTAGCCGCCTTCGGCCACCGGTTCCGCCCCGGGGGTGGTGACCACCAGCGCGGGTGTGTCCGGCACCTGCTGCAGCACGTGGCCGCCCATCGACTGGCGGACCGGGGTGGACGGGAAGGCGCGGCCCAGCTCCTCGGCGGTCCGGCCGGCGCCGACGACCGGTGAGCGCCAGCGCCCGGAGCCACACACCGGGCACTGCCAGTGCGGCAGCAGCCGGCCGCACCATCGGCAGGACAGCAGGATGTCGGGCAGTTCACCGCCGTCGGGGCGGCCCGGTCCCGGGTCGGCGTGACCGGCCGCCGGCTGCTGCGCGCGGCGGGCGCGGGTCGGACCATGACAGTGCGGACAGCGGACCGGTTCGCGGCAGTCCTGGCAGCTGAGGCTGACCAGGTAGCCGGTGCGGGGCACCTGGATCAGCACGGGACCGGCGGCGAGCCCGGCCCGGATGGTGTCGAACACGTCGTGCGGCAGCCGGGCGGCCCGGGCGGCCGGGTCCCGGGCCAGCGCCCGGTCGGTGTCGGCGGCGACCGCGATCCGCGGCGCGGTCCGGCGCAGTCGGGCCCGGTCGGCGCGCAGTTCCTTCAGCCAGCCGTGCTCCACCATCCGCTGCACCTCGCAGCTGCGGCCGTACGCCGCGAACAGCACCGCGGTGTGGGCCTGCGTGGACCGGAGGGCCAACACCTCGCGGGCGTGCGGGTACGGGGCCCGCTGCTCGGCCAGCAGGTCGTCGCCGTCGTCGAACAGCGCGACGAGACCCAGGTCGTGGACCGGGGCGAAGGCGGCGGTCCGGGTGCCGAGGACCACCTTGACGTCGCCGCGCAGCGCGGCCAGGAAGGCCCGGTAGCGGGCCGCCGGCCCGAGATCGGCGGTCAGCACCACGAACGCCTGCTCCCCCAGCAGGCTCGCGCAGGCCTGTTCCAGCCGCTGCAGGTCCCGGCCGTCGGGCACCACCAGCACACTGCCCCGGCCGGCCGACAGCGCGGCGGCCGCCGCGGCGGCGAAACCGGCGGCCCAGTCCCCGCGCGGATCGGCGGCCGGAATCAGCTGCCAGGCTGCGCGGACGGCGGCTCCGCGGCGTACCGCGGCCAGGAAACCGGGCCCGGTGGGATAGCCGGCCAGCGGTCCGTCGGTGGCCGCCGATCGTGGGGACGGCCGCTGCGCCGGGGCGGCCTTCTCGGTGGCCGCGTGCCGCGGTGGTACCGCCAGCCGGAGCACGTCGGCGTAGCTGCCGGCGTAGTGGTCGGCGACCGAGCGGATCAGCCGATGGATCGGCGGTGTCAGCACCGGCTCCGCGGAGACCACCTTGGACAGCGCTGCCAGTTGTCCGGGATGGTCGGTGTCGGCCGTCCGCTCGACCACGAAGCCGTCCCTCAGCTTGCCGGCGAACCGGACGCGGACCCGCACCCCGGGTACGGCGTCGGCGTCCTGGGCCGGGGTGACCGCGTAGTCGAAGGTCCGGTCCAGATGGGGCAGTGAGACATCGACCACCACCCGCGCCACCGGCAGGGCCGGCGAGGCGCTGGGCTGGTCGGTCACGGGCCCCAGCGTGTCACACCGGGCCGACGTTCCCGGCGCTCCGTCCACCGGCTCCCCCGGCGTCGGCCAGCGGGCCGCTTCGACGAGCTCAGCGCAGGCTGCGACAGGTTCAGGGCGCGGTATCGGGGACGGTCAGCCCTTGACGGCGGCGGCCAGTGCCTCGGCGCGCTCGGTGGACTCCCAGCTGAACTCGGGCAGTTCGCGGCCGAAGTGGCCGTAGGCGGCGGTGCGGGCGAAGATCGGCCGCTTCAGGTCCAGATGAGCGACCAGGGCCGCCGGGCGCAGGTCGAACACCTCGGTGACGGCCTGCTGGATCTGGGCGACCGGCACCTTCTCGGTGCCGAACGTGTCGACATAGAAGCCGACCGGGTGGGCCCGGCCGATGGCGTAGGCGACCTGGCACTCACAGCGCTCGGCCAGTCCGGAGCGGACCACGTTCTTGGCCACCCAGCGCATGGCGTAGGCCCCGGACCGGTCCACCTTGGACGGATCCTTGCCGGAGAACGCGCCGCCGCCGTGTCGGGCCATCCCGCCGTAGGTGTCCACGATGATCTTCCGCCCGGTGACGCCGGCATCGCCCATCGGGCCGCCGATCTCGAACCGTCCGGTCGGGTTGACCAGCAGCCGGTAGTCGCGGGAGTCGAGGTCGTAGCGTTCCAGCACCGGAGCGACCACGTGCCGGCGGACGTCGGGGGTGAGCAGGGTGTCCAGGTCGATGTCGGCGGCGTGCTGGGAGGAGATGACGACGGTGTCGAGCCGCACCGGCCGGTCGCCGTCGTACTCGATGGTGACCTGGGTCTTGCCGTCCGGGCGCAGGTAGGCCATCTCCCCCTGCTTGCGGACCCGGCTGAGTTGCTCCGACAGCCGGTGTGCCAGGTCGATCGGCAGCGGCATCAGGTTCGGAGTCTCGGTGCAGGCATACCCGAACATCAGACCCTGGTCGCCGGCACCCTGGAAGTCGAACTCGTCGATCGACTCCCCCGACCGTCCCTCCAGCGCCTTGTCCACGCCCTGGGCGATGTCGGGGGACTGCTGGCCGATGGCGATCTGCACGCCGCAGGACGCGCCGTCGAAGCCCTTGGTCGAGGAGTCGTAGCCGACGGCCAGGACGCGGTTGCGGACGATCCGCGGGATCTCGACGTAGGCGTTGGTGGTGACCTCACCGGCCACCACCACGAGGCCGGTGGTGACCAGGGTCTCGACCGCTACCCGGCTGTCCGGATCCTGTTCCAGCAGCGCATCCAGGATCGAGTCGCTGATCTGGTCGGCGATCTTGTCCGGGTGCCCCTCGGTGACGGATTCGGAGGTGAACAGGCGTGTGGCCATCAGTGCGTGCCTCTCATGCGGTCAACTCATCCATCTCGTACCGGGTGACGGCGGGTCACCAGCCGGTGTCCGTCGCTGTGGGGGCGACGTTACCGGCCGGCGCGGATGTCGAGGGTGGCGTCCCAGATGTGGTGGGCCAGAACGTCCTTGCTGCCGGCCAGTGCCCCCGGCGTGACGTCGGTGCCGGGTCGCAGCAGGCGGATCTCCGACTCCGTGCGTCCGAAGACACGGCCGTGGCCGACGGCGTTGAGGACCAGCAGGTCACAGCCCTTCCGGGCCAGTTTCTGCCGGCCCAGCGCGACCAGTTCGGTGTCGGAGGTGGCGGTCTCGGCCGCGAACCCGACCAGCAGTTGCCGCGGATCGGTCCGGTCCCGGACCAGGCCGGCCAGGATGTCAGGGTTCTGCACCAGTGACAGTTCCAGGCGCTGGTCGGCGGAGGTCTTCTTGATCTTCACCGACTGCTCGCGGACCGGTCGGAAGTCGGCCGGCGCCGCGGCCATCACCACCATGTCGGCCCCGTCGGCGGCCTTGCTGACCTGGTCGGCAAGATCGCGGCTGCTGCCGGCCGGGATGACGTTCGATCCGGCCGGGGCGGGCAGGTCGACGTTCGCAGCGACCAGGTCCACGGTGGCGCCGCGGAGGACGGCGGCCCGGGCCAGCGCCCAGCCCATCCGGCCCGAGGAGGCGTTGCCGATGAACCGGACCGGGTCGATCGGCTCGCGGCTGCCCCCGGCGCTGATGACCACCCGCAGGCCGGCCAGGTCGCGGCCGGCGGCGGCAACGGCGACGGGTGGGTGCTCGAGCACGGTCCGGGCGTGGGCGGCGAGCTCGTCGGGGTCGGGCAGCCGGCCCGGCCCGCTGTCGGCGCCGGTGAGTCGGCCCGACGCCGGGTCGATCACCACGGCGCCGCGTCGGCGCAGCAGGTCGACGTTGGCCCGGGTGGCCGGGTGCTGCCACATCTCGGTGTGCATCGCCGGGGCGTACAGCACCGGACAGGTGGCGGTCAGCAGGCAGCTGGTCAGCAGGTCATCGGCGCGGCCGGCGGCGGCACGTGCCAGCAGGTCGGCCGTCGCCGGGGCGATCAGGACGAGTTCGGCCTGCCGCCCGAGCCGGACGTGCGCGACGTTCTCCGCGTCGTCGAAGACGCCGGTATGCACCGGATGACCGGACAGGGCCGCCCAGGTGGCGGCCCCGACGAACTCCAGTGCGGCCGGCGTCGCCACCACGGTGACGTCGTGGCCGCACTCGGTCAGCCGGCGCAACAACTCCGCCGCCTTGTAGGCGGCGATGCCGCCGGCGACGCCCAGCAGGATCCGGCTCATCGACTGATCGCGCCGGCGTACGGCTCAGGCGCTCGGTTCGGAGTCGCCGAACTGAGGGGTCGGCACGTCCTGGACCGCGCTCAGCCCCGGCTGCTCGGCCTCCGGCTCGTCGGTCTCGGTGTACTGCAGTACACCGGCGTTGACCTCGCGCAGGGCGATGGACAGCGGCTTCTCCTGCACCCCGGTCTCCACCAGCGGGCCGACATGCTCGAGCAGGCCCTCACCGAGCTGGGAGTAGTAGGCGTTGATCTGACGGGCGCGCTTGGCCGCGAAGAGCACCAGCCGGTACTTGGAGTCAGCCTTGGTCAGCAGCTCGTCGATCGGCGGGTGGTTGATGCCCTGGAACGCGGTGTGGTTGTCGGTCAAGATGCCCCTTCGGAGGTATTGCGGGAAGACCGCCTGCGACCGGTCGTGATCTCGGCGTGCGATCTCGACCGGTGATTGCGACGGCGTCGCCAGCCGGGGTGCGGCGGGCGGCCACGGGCCAGTAGGTCACAGGCTCACCAAGTCTAGCAAGTCGGCGACGGCCTGATCGATGTCGCGGTTCACGATGGTGTGGTCGAACTCGTCGCGGGCAGCCATCTCCTGGCGTGCCGTCTGCAGCCGCCGTTCGCGTTCGCCGCTGTCCTCGGTGCCGCGGACGGCCTGCCGCCGGATCAGTTCGTCCCAGCTGGGCGGGGCCAGGAAGACGAACCGCGCGTCCGGCCAGCTGCGTCGGACCTGGCGAGCACCCTGCAGGTCGAGTTCCAGCAGTGCCGGCCGGCCTCCGGTCAGGGCGTCCAGCACGGGCTGGCGCAGCGTGCCGTACCGGTGTCGGCCGTGCACGACGGCCCATTCCAGCAGCGCGTCGTCGGCGATCAGCCGGTCGAACTCGGCGTCACTGACGAACAGGTAGTGGACGCCGTTCTGCTCCCCCGGTCGTGGCGGTCGGGTGGTGACCGAGACCGACACCCAGACGTCGGGCCGCCGTTCGCGCAGCCGCTTGACCACGGTGCCCTTGCCGACGGCCGTCGGCCCGGACAGGACGGTCACCGACGCCGTCGGTCCCTGCTCGTTGCGGCGCCGATCCGTCGGTCCCGGGTCCGGACACCCGGAGTCGTCGAACCGCCGGCCGGTGTCGCCGCTGCTGACCACCGTGCCCCGCTCAGTCGCGTCCGGCGGCGAACTCGGTGACCAGTCCGTCGATCTGGTGGCGGCCCAGGCCACGCAGCCGCCGGTTCGGCGCGATCCGCAGCCGCTCCATCACCCTGCCCGCGCGGACCTCGCCCACCCGCGGCTGGGCCTTGAGGATGTCGATCACCTTGGTGTGGGCGACCACCTCGTCGGACTCGGCCAGTTCCAGCACGGCGGCGATGGTCAACCGTCCCGAGCGGACGTCCTCCTTGACCTCGGCGCGGCGTCGCCGGGCCTGGGTGGCGGCGTCGCGAGCCTGTTGTCTCTGCTCGTCGCTCAGGGGTGGGATCGGCACAACTGCTCCATCGACTGTGTCATCTCGTCACGGCGTCGTCTCATCACGGCGGGGTCGGCGGGCCCGCGCTGAAAAACCTACCGTGACGGGCCGTCGGTGGACCGGTCAGGGGCGGCGCGGGTCAGCCGGTCAGCCCGGCGCCGGCCGCGTCGACCGCGGCGCGCAGCGCGGCCGGCTCGGGCCCGGCGTTGAGGATGCCTCGGCTGCTGGACGGCAGCACCCGGTCGTAGGCGTCCTTGAAGACCGCGCGCATCGCCTGCGGGGTGCCGCCCTGGGCGCCCAGGCCCGGAGCCAGGATGCTGCCGCCGAACCGGCTGAGGTCGGGCGCGTCCTCGGGATGGACGGTGGCGCCGACCACCAGGCCGACATGGCCCCAGCGGCCCGCCGCGATCGCGGCGGCGTTCCGCTCGGCGGCGGCGTCCACGATGCTCTGGGCGATGGTGCTGCCGCTGGCCGTGCGAGCCTGCTGCACGGTGGCACCCTCGCTGTTGCTGGTCGCGGCCAGGAGGTAGATCCCGCGCCCGGTGCGGGCCGCCAGGTCGATGGCGCCGTCCAGGGCCCCGACGCCGAGGTAGGGGCTGAGGGTGACCGCGTCGGCGGCCAGCGGTCCGTCGTCGGCGAGGTAGGCCGCGGCGTAGGCGTCCATGGTGGAGCCGATGTCGCCGCGCTTGACGTCCAGCAGCACCAGCAGCCCGGCGTTGCGTGCCTCGGCGATCACCGCCTCCAGCACGGCGATGCCGGCTGCGCCGTAGGCCTCGAAGAAGGCCGACTGCGGCTTCACCACCGCGACCCGGCCGGCCACCGCCTCCACCACGGTCCGAGCACAGCGTTCCAGCCCGTGGGCGTCACGGGGCAGATCCCAGCGGTCCAGGATGGCCGGATGCGGGTCGATGCCCACACAGAGCGGGCCGTAGGTCGCCACCGCGGCGCGGAGCCGCTCGCCGTAGCCGGGTCCGGTCATCGGCGCACCTCCTGGGTGTTCGAGTCGATCCGGTTGATCCGGTCGATCAGGGCGGGACCGGAGTAGATGAATCCGGTGTAGACCTGCAGCAGCCGGGCGCCGGCGTCCAGCATCGCGCGGGCGTCGTCGACGGAACCGATGCCGCCGACACCGATGACCGGCAGTGTCGAACGTTCGGTCAGGTAGCCGACGACCTGACGGGCGCGACGGGTCAGTGGGCAGCCGGACAGGCCGCCCGCCTCGTCGGCCAACGGCAGGTCCGCGACGGCGATGCCGTCCCGCGCCAGCGTCGTGTTGGTGGCGATCAGGCCCTGGACGCCGGCTGCCTGGCAGACCTCGAGGACCTCGTCCAACGCGGACTCGGCCAGCTCGGGGGCGATCTTGACGAAGATCGGCACCGGGTCGGCCGGGATGGCGCCGCGGACGGCGAGGTCACGGGCCTCCGCCGTCAACGCGGTGAGCAGATCGGTCAACACGGCGCGGTCCTGCAGCGATCGCAGACCCGGGGTGTTGGGGCTGGACACGTTCACCGCGATGTAGTCGGCACGATCGGCGAGCAGCCGCAACGAGGTGAGGTAGTCCTCGACCGCATCGGCCAGCGGGGTGGCCTTGGTCTTGCCGATGGACACCCCGACGGGGATGCCGGCGGCCCGGTTGCCGCGGCGGACCCCGGCCCGGTCCAGCCGGCCGGCCAGCGCCGCGGCACCGGCGTTGTTGAAGCCCATCCGGTTGATGACGGCACCGCTGGCCGGGAGCCGGAACAGCCGCGGGCGCGGGTTGCCCGGTTGCGGTCGTGCAGTGACGGTGCCGAGCTCGGCGAAACCGAAACCGAGCGCTGCCCAACTGCGGACCGCGCGACCGTCCTTGTCCAGGCCTGCGGCGAGCCCGACGACGCCGGCGAAATCGATGCCCGCGACCCGCACCGGCCGCCGGTGCCCGGCGAACAACGCCGCCAGCGCCGACCGCGCCGGGGCGGTGGCCCCGACACCGGCCAGCAGCCGCAGTGTCTGTTCGTGGGCCTGCTCGGCGTCGCCGCCGCCGACCCGGAAGATCAGCGGGCGCAGCAGCCGACGGTAGCCGAGGTCGGCGGCGCCGGTCAGCAACTCCACGGCCCGGGCCCCGCCGCTGTCGCCGCGGGTGTCCGCACCGGTGCTCCGGCCCGGGTCACCGGGCAGCCTGCACCGTCTTCTCCCAGTCCTGCAGCGACCGCACCCCGACCCCGCAGGAGCGCAGCGCCTCGATCCCCTGCACGGCGGCGGTCAGCCCCTGCACGGTGGTGATGCAGGGCACGTTGCGGGCCACCGCGGCGGTGCGGATCTCGTACCCGTCGAAGCGGGGCCGGCCGTCGGTGCTGATCCCCTGCGGGGTGTTGAAGATCAGGTCGACCTCGCCGTCGGTGATCGCCTGCACGATCGTCTTCTCCCCGTGCGGACCGCTGCCCTGGCTGTGCTTGCGCATCCGGGTGACCGGTACGCCGTTGCGTTCCAGCACCGAGGCGGTGCCCTCGGTGGCCAGGATCTCGAAGCCCAGGTCGGCCAGCAGCTTGACCGCCAGGATGATGTGCCGCTTGTCCCGGTTGGCTGCCGACACGAACAGCCGGCCACCGTCGGGCAGCGACCCGCCGGCGGCCTGCTGGCTCTTGGCGAAGGCGACGCCGAAGGAGGTGTCCAGGCCCATCACCTCGCCGGTCGACTTCATCTCCGGGCCGAGGATGGTGTCGACGGAGGCGCCGTCGATGGTCCGGAACCGGTTGAACGGCATCACGGCTTCCTTCACCGCGACCGGTGTGCCGACCGGCTCGTCGGCACCGTCGCCGGTCGACCGCAGGATCCCCTCCGCACGGAGCTCGGCGATGCCGGCTCCGAGCATGAGCCGGGCGGCCGCCCGGGCCAGCGGCGTCCAGGTCGCCTTGGCGACGAACGGCACCGTACGGGAGGCACGCGGGTTGGCCTCCAGCACGTAGAGCACGTCGCCGGCCAGCGCGTACTGGACGTTGAGCAGGCCGCGGACCCCGACCCCGGCGGCGATGGCCTCGGTGGAGGTACGGATCCGGTCGATCACCTCGGCACCCAGGGTGATCGGCGGCAGTGCACAGGCGGAGTCGCCGGAGTGCACGCCGGCCTCCTCGATGTGCTCCATCACGCCACCCAGATACAGGTCGGTGCCGTCGTAGAGCGCGTCCACGTCGATCTCGACCGCATCGTCCAGGAACCGGTCCACCAGCACCGGGTGCTCCGGGGAGACCTCGGTGGCCCGGCGGATGTAGGCCGACAGGGAGTCCTCGTCGTAGACGATCTCCATGCCCCGTCCGCCGAGCACGTAGGACGGTCGGACCAGCACCGGGTAGCCGATCTCGTCGGCGATCGCCCGGGCCTCGTCGAAGGACCGCGCCATCCCGTGCTTGGGCGAGGGAAGTCCGGCCTCGTCCAGCACCTCGCCGAAGGCTCCCCGCTCCTCGGCCAGGTTGATGGCCTCCGGACTGGTGCCCACGATCGGCACGCCGGCGTTCTTCAGCTTCTGCGCCAGCCGCAGCGGCGTCTGCCCGCCCAACTGGACGATGACTCCGGCGACCGGACCGGCCTGCAGTTCGGCGTGATAGACCTCCAGCACGTCCTCGCAGGTCAGCGGCTCGAAGTAGAGGCGATCGGAGGTGTCGTAGTCGGTGGACACCGTCTCCGGGTTGCAGTTGATCATGATGGTCTCGTAGCCGACCCGGCTGAGCTCCATCGCCGCATGCACGCAGGAATAGTCGAACTCGATGCCCTGCCCGATCCGGTTCGGCCCGCTGCCCAGGATGATCACCGCCGGCTTCTGCCGTGGCTCCACCTCGGTCTCGGCGTCGTAGGAGCTGTAGTGGTAGGGGGTCCTGGCGGCGAACTCGGCCGCACAGGTGTCGACCGTCTTGTACACCGGCCGCAGGCCCAGCGCCCAGCGGACGCCGCGCACCACCTGCTCGTCCAGCTGCCGCAGTGCGCCGATCTGCAGGTCCGACAACCCGTGCCGTTTGCCGAGGAAGATCAACTCCGCGGTCAGTTCCGGCGCGTCGCGGATCTCGTCGGCGATCTCCTTGATCAACACGAGCTGGTCGACGAACCAGGGGTCGATACCGGTGGCCTGATGCACCTCGTCGACCCCGGCTCCCTGCCGGATCGCCTTGTAGACGACGCCGAGCCGGCCGTCGTGCGGTCGTGCAGCCTCCGCCAGCAGTTCTTCCTTGCTCTCGGGGATCGCGCCGGCGACGTCGAACGGCGCCTTGTCGTCCTCCAGGCTGCGCAGCGCCTTGCCCAACGCCTCGGTGAAGTTGCGGCCGATCGCCATCGCCTCACCGACGCTCTTCATGTGGGTGGTCAGCGAACTGTCCGCGGCGGGGAACTTCTCGAACGCGAAGCGGGGCACCTTGACCACGACGTAGTCCAGGGTCGGCTCGAAGCTGGCCGGCGTCTCACCGGTGATGTCGTTGTCGATCTCGTCCAGGGTGTAGCCGACGGCGAGCTTGGCCGCGATCTTGGCGATCGGGAACCCGGTCGCCTTGGAGGCCAGCGCACTGGACCGCGAGACCCGCGGGTTCATCTCGATCACGATCATCCGACCGGTCTGTGGGTCGATCGCGAACTGGATGTTGCAGCCGCCGGTCTCCACCCCGACCGTGCGGATGATGCCGAGGGCGACGTCACGCATCCGCTGGTACTCGCGGTCGGTCAGGGTCATCGCCGGGGCGACGGTGATCGAGTCGCCGGTGTGGACGCCCATCGGGTCGAGGTTCTCGATCGAGCAGACGATCACCACGTTGTCGGCCTTGTCCCGCATCACCTCCAGCTCGTACTCCTTCCAGCCCAGGATCGATTCCTCGATCAACACCTCGGTGGTCGGGCTGGCGGCCAGACCGGTGCCGGCGATCCGGCGGAGGTCGGCCTCGGTGTGGGCGAAACCGGAACCGGCGCCGCCCATGGTGAAGCTGGGACGCACCACCAGCGGGTAGCCGAGATCCTCGGCGGCGGCGAGCACGTCGTCGATGCTGTGGCAGATCCGGCTGGCGGCGACTTCGGCGTCGCCGAACGGCAGGCTGGTGACGATCTTCTTGAAGGACTCCCGGTCCTCACCGCGCTGGATCGCATCCACGGATGCGCCGATCAGCTCGACGCCGTACTTGGCCAGCACGCCCTGGTCCCACAGCGCGACCGCGGTGTTCAGCGCGGTCTGGCCGCCGAGGGTGGCCAGCAGTGCGTCGGGGCGTTCCTTCTCGATCACCTTGGCGACGAAGTCGGGGGTGATCGGCTCGATGTAGGTGGCGTCGGCCATCTCCGGATCGGTCATGATCGTGGCCGGGTTGGAGTTGACCAGGATGACCCGGTACCCCTCCGCCCTGAGCACCCGGCACGCCTGGGTGCCGGAGTAGTCGAACTCCGAGGCCTGACCGATGACGATCGGTCCTGAGCCGATGACCAGGATGGAGCTGATGTCGTCGCGGCGTGCCATCAGGCCAGACCTCCCTTCGCGCGCTGAGCTTGTGGCTCGTCCGCTCCCTGATCCCGTGCTGATTCCGCGCCCCGGGCCGGGGCGTCTGCGGCGTTCGGAGCCTGCCGAAGGGCGCCTGCCTGCAGCAGCTCGGCGAACCGGTCGAACAGGTAGGCCGCATCGTGCGGACCGGCCGCCGCCTCCGGGTGGTACTGCACCGAGAACGCCGTCAGCCGGCCCTCGTGGTCGCGGAGTTCGAGCCCCTCGACCACCTGGTCGTTGAGGCAGACATGGCTGACCCGCGCGGTGCCGTACGGGGTGTCGACGTCCGCACCGATCGGGGCGTCGACGGCGAAACCGTGATTGTGAGCGGTGATCTCCACCTTGCGGGTGCCCAGGTCCATCACCGGCTGGTTGATGCCGTGGTGGCCGTAGGTCAGTTTGTACGTGCCCAGGCCGAGCGCCCGGCCGAAGAGCTGGTTGCCGAAGCAGATGCCGAAGAACGGCAGGCCGTCGGCGAGCACCTGCTGCAGCAGGGCGACCTGCTGGTCGGCGGCGGCCGGATCACCGGGGCCGTTGGAGAAGAACACCCCGTCGGCGCCGACCGCCCGGACGTCGGCGTACGTCGCGGTCGACGGCAGCACGTGGGTGCGGACGCCGCGTTCGGCCATCCGGTGCGGCGTCATGGTCTTGATGCCGAGATCGATCGCGGCGACGGTGAAGCGGTGCGCAACGATCGGCTCGACCACCTCGGCGGACGCGACGGTGACGTCGTCGGCCAGGTGGGCGCCGGTCATCACCGGCTGGCTGCGGACCCTGTCCAGCAGCTTGGCCGGGTCGAGTTCGGTGGTGGAGATGCCCACCCGCATGGCACCGCGTTCGCGCAGGTGCCGGGTGATGGCACGGGTGTCGACGTCGGCGATGCCGACGATCCCCTGGGCCCGCAACTCGTCGTCCAGGGTGCGGGTGGACCGCCAGTTGCTGGGGATCCGGGCCGCGTCACGGACGACGTAGCCGGCCACCCAGATCTGCCGGGACTCGTCGTCCTCGTCGTTCCAACCGGTGTTGCCGATGTGCGGCGCGGTGGCGACGACGACCTGACGGTGGTAGCTCGGGTCGGTGATGGTCTCCTGATAGCCGGACATCCCGGTCTGGAAGACCGCCTCCCCGAACGTCTCCCCGGTGGCGCCGAAGGACACGCCGGAGAAGCTCCGGCCGTCCTCGAGGACCAGGACCGCAGGGACCCGCGGTCTTCCGGTTCGGGGTCGCGGCTCAACAGCCGCGAGATGGGCAGGGGTGACCGGAGGCGCAGAGTGCGACATCTACCGTCCTTTCCTGCCTCACAGGACAGGTCTTAAAGGTTGGCATGTACGCGGCGAGGATATCAGGTCGCGAGGGCACACTACGTTGGCCGCCCGTGGGGACCGACGACCGCCACCAGGACGCCGCCGACGCCGCGCAGGGCGACGACCGGCGCAGCTCAGCCGGAGCCTGTCCGACCTGGAGTCGCTGGGTCTGGTCACCCGGGTCCGCGATCCCCACGACGCCCGCGCACGGCTGGTCACCCCGACCGAACGCGGCCGCACCGCCGTCGCCGACTCCCGCCCCGGCCGCCGGGCCCTGATCGCCGACCGGCTCGCGACCCGGGACGCCGGAGACCTGCGCACCCTCGGCCGCCTGACCCGCTCCCTCTACATCGACCCCTAGGGCCCGAGGGGTCAGCCACTCCCCCATGCCGAGGGGTCAGCCATTCCCCGGTATTTGCGGCGTGTCGCGAGGTCCGTGACCCCTCGACGTACGTCCCCGACCCGGCCCCGCGCTCACCCCCGGAGCCTGCCACGCCCTGTGGCTCCTCATCACCACCGGCAAGCAGACAGGCAGCTGTCCTCACCGGCGTCCGTGCCTGCCGAGGGGTCACGAACCTCGCGACACCCCGCATGGAATGAGGAACAAGTGACCCCTCGGCAAAGTTTCGCTAAGCAACGATCCCGCGGTGGCCGACCCGACCGATGCCCGGGCCTGCCGCATCCGTCTGACCGAGACCGGACGCCAGCACCTCAGCAGTCGGGAGGAGGAGACGCTGCAGCTCGACGTCGCGGCTGCACGGACCGACGGTGCCGGTGACGGTGGGGCGCCCGTCGAGCTCGGAGTACGACTACAACCTGCTGCTGGGCAGCCGGCGGACGGCCGACCGGGTGACCCGGCCGGCCCGCGCCGAGGCCGAGCGGACCCTCGCCACGGCCGAGCAGCAGCGGGCCGAGCTGGAGAAGCGCATCGAGCAGCTCCGCGGCGTGGAACGGGAGCTGACCGCGATGGTCGCGGAGCGACTGCGGACGGCTGAGCCGACCGGTGCGGATCAGCAGGCCGGCGACTGACCGTCGGGTCGGACCGGGCGCGCTGCGGCGCCCGGTCCCCCGCGTCCGGTCGCCGCAGCTCGGGCGCGGCGATTCAGTCGGTGGGCCGGTGCGGCTCGGTCGTGGCAACGCGGGCGGTGCGACTCGGTCGTGGCAACGCGGGCGGTGCGGCTCGGTCGTGGCAACGCGGGCGGTGCGGCTCGGTCGCGGCAACGCGAGCGGTGCGGCTCAGTCGTCGGCGTGCTCGGCGGTGACGACCGCCCCGAGCAGGCCGTTGACGTAGGCGGGTGACTCGTCGGTGGACAGGTCACCGACCAGATCCACCGCCTCGGCCACCGCCACCGCGTCAGGAATCTGGTCGACGAAGACGATCTCGTAGACCGCGATCCGCACGGCGGCGCGGTCGACGCGCGGCATCCGTGCCAACGTCCAGCCCTGGGACAGGTGGGCGCTGATCCGGGCATCGATGTCGGAGCGGTGCGCCTCCACACCACGGACCAGGTCGGCGGTGTAGTCGCGGATGGTGGCCTCGGGGTCGGTGCGCCGTTCGGCCAGTGTCTCGGTCGGCCGCCGGCCGCGCAGTTCGGACTCGAAAAGGATGTCCAGAGCCTGCTTGCGCGCCTTGGAGCGGGTCGACCGGGTGCGGGCGGGCCGAGCGGGGGCCGGGTGGTCCGAGCCCGGGCACAGCTGCGCCGCGGGGCCCGGCACCGGCCGTTCGGCAGCGGGTTCGACCACCGGGTCAGCTGCCGATCCGGCCCAGGTAGTCACCTGTGCGGGTATCGACCTTGACCTTCTCGCCGGTGGTGACGAACAGCGGCACCTGGATCTGCAGACCGGTCTGCAGCGTCGCCGGCTTGGTCCCGCCGGTGCTGCGGTCGCCCTGCAGGCCGGGTTCGGTGTAGCTGATCTCGAGCTCCACCGAGGCCGGCAGCTCGATGTAGAGCGGATTGTCCTCGTGGATGGCGACGGTGGCGGTCTGCTCCTCGAGCAGGTAGTTCTTGGCGTCCCCGACGACGTTCTCATCCAGGGACATCTGGTCGTAGGTCTGGGTGTCCATGAACACGTAGCCCGACCCGTCGTAATACAGGTACTGCATCTCGCGGCGGTCCACCTGCGCGGTGTCGACCTTGGTGTCGGAGTTGAAGGTCTTGTCGACGACCTTGCCCGACAGCACGTGCTTGAGCTTGGTCCGGACGACCGTGTTGCCCTTGCCCGGCTTGTGATGCTGGAACCAGACCACGGACCACAGCTGGCCGTCCAGGTCGAGCACCATGCCGTTCTTCAGATCGTTCGTCGAGACCACGCGTCGAACCCTTCGTATGCGTTGCGGTGTGTTGTCAGACTGCGGCGCCCACCGGGTGGGCGGCGGCCAAGTCTAGCCGCTGCCGACGTCGGTCCCGATCTGCTGCCCGCCCGCTGTCCGGAGCGCGCCGCAGCCGGCCGCTGCGGATAGGGTCGGCCGGGTGATCCGGACCGAGTTCCTCGCCCGCCAGCCCACCCTGCGGACGCCGCGGGCGCAGCTGGTGCAGCTGAGTGCCCGCTTCCTGGCGCAGGTGTGGCGGTCATTGCAGGACCCGTGGCTGGCGAAGATGACCGGCACCCACAGCCGGTACGAGCAGGATCAGGTCCGCCGCCACCTGGAGAGTCTGCCCGGCCGGGAGGATCGGGCCGACTGGGCGATCATCCGTACCGAGGACAGCAGCTATCTCGGCGAGGTCGTGCTGAACGACCTGGACCGCGAGAACGAGAGCATGAACTTCCGCATCGCGCTGCGCGGCCGCGACGTCGTCGGCCAGGGCTACGGCACCGAGGCCGGCGAGGCGGTGGTCAACTTCGGGCTCGGCGTGGTCGGGTTGCACCGGGTCAGTCTCGGCGTGTACGCGTTCAACGAGCCGGCGCTGCGCAGTTACCGCAAACTCGGCTTCGAGACCGAGGGGGTCCTGCGCCAGGCGCTGCACTGGGACGATGCCTGGCACGACGAGATCCTGATGGCCGTGCTGGCCCCCGGCGCTCTGGACGAGCAGCCGGGGACCTCCGAGCGCTGAGCCTGCCGGGTGCCCGGTCGGCGGGCGTCCTCGGACATCTCGGGACGCGGTGACCCGGGCGTCCTCAGGCGGGCTCAGGACGCGGGCCGGGCGGACTGGTCAGGCGTCGCCCATGCAGCCGTCGAAGTCGGTGTCGGTCCAGGGGACGTCGGTCTTCAGGCCGGCGGCCGTACCGGCGGACCGGGAGGCCGCCACATCGACGGCCGGGCACGGGTTGCCCGGCTTGCCGGGAACACCGGCATGAAGCCATCTGGCCGGGCCCGGCTCCAGCCGGACCCCGGACATGCCGCTGATCGCGATACCGGTCCGCACCCGGGCACCGACCGGACCGGTGCGGTTGTCGCTGATCCGCAGCCCGGTGCCGCTGTTGGGTCCGAGCATCGCGGTGCCGGCGTACCAGGCGCGACTGCCGGCGCCGATGCCGATGACGATGTGGGTGGTGGCGGCGGTCCACACCGTGTTGTGCTCGATCAGTGCGCCCCGGTAGGGGTAGCTGCGCGGCTCACCCTGGCCGAGCACGTAGAACAGCGGGTCGGCGACGATCCCCGCATACATCGGCACACCGGCCGACAGCACCGTGTTGGCGACCACCCGGGACCGCTGCGGAACGTTGCGGTGCGGCTGTGCGCTGCCGGGGTAGACAGCGATCCCGGTCCCGCCGGTGTCGACGATCTGGTTGGCCCGGACGGTGGTGTCGGCGCACCCCACCCGCAACCCGTCGCTCCAGGTGCCCAGGCTGTGACCGTCGGGCAGTTGTCGGGTCAGGTAGTGGTCGTCGGAGTAGGCGGTGATCACGTTCCGGCTGACGGCCACCGATGAGCAGGGGTGGCCATCGCCCCGGCCCAGTACGGTGATGCTCGCCGGCCCGGCGGTGTTGGACACCTTGTTGCCGGTCACCGCGGTCCGTCGACCGCCGAGGACGGTGATGTCGTAGCGGTCGGGCCCGATCTCGGCCGGACTGTCGCGGGCACCGTCCACCCAGACACCGGTGAGCCGGGCCGCGGACGAGACCCGCACCAGGGCGGCGTCGAAGCTGCCGGCGCGGACCAGTCGGCCCATCTCGGCGTAGTGGGCGGGGTCGGGCCGGCCGGTGGTGGTCAGCACCACGCCGGGCGGGATGGTCAGCGGTCGGGTCAGGGTGATCAACGCTCGCTGCGCCAGTTGGACGATGCCGCCGCGCGGGGTGTCGTCCAGGATCGCCTGCAACTGCGCCTCGGTTCCGCTGAACCCGGCGGTCCCGGTCGGTACCACCCCCGCGGCGCCGCCCGACAGCGCATAGGAGGTGGCGCTGGAGTCGGCTGCGGCGGAACAGATCTGCGGCACCAGGCCGGTGAACCGGTCGGCGACGAAGAAGCGGGCGACGACGATCGACCAGGACTCGCCGTGGTCCAGGCCGTCGCGCCAGCCGGCCAGGCCGGCGGTGTCCGGTTCGCCGTTCCAGGCACCGCGGTACAGGGTGACGAGACGGGAGACGTTGTCGTAGCCGAGCCCCGCGTAGTCGACCGACGTGTAGACCTGCTGACCCAACGCCGCCAGGCTCTGGGCGTTGCACCCGGCGGCCCTGAAGCCGTCAGCGGCCGCCGTCCACTCCCGTTGGGTCGGCAGCCGGCCCAGGGCCTCGGTGTAGAGCTTGGCGATGAACTGGCCCGGCACCTGGTGGGTCGGCCCGGCCGGCGTCGCCGCCGCGGGACCGGCCGGCACTGCCAGGATCCCCAGTACGGCCAGCCCGACGGCAGCCGCGAATGCGGTCACCCGGCGCAGCGCAGGGCCTAGGTAGGTCATCCGGTGTGCTCCTCGGCGGTGTCCGGCTCGCGCGGCGCGACGAGCTCTGGGTGGCCTGCACCGAGAGAACCATGCCGGATCGTGCCCCACCAACCCGACGGCACAATCTTTACCGGCCCGAGACCGGACCGGTGACGCGCGTCACGCCGGCACGGTGACGGCGGCGTAACTGGCCCGCAGCAGGTCCTCGTCGGGGCCGACGAGCATGGTGGGCCGGGCCACGCCCTCGAGAATGACGAAGCGCAGGGTGCGGCCCCGGGTCTTCTTGTCCAGGGCCATCGCCCGCAGCAGGTCGTCGAACGCGTCCGGCGCGTACGTCGTCGGCAGACCGACCGCGCTCAACAGGCGGCCGTGCCTGGCGGCGACGTCGTCGGCGAGGTGACCGGACCGCCGGGCCAGTTCGGCGGCGTACACCAGGCCGACGCTGACCGCATTGCCGTGCCGCCAACGGTACTGCTCGCGGCGTTCGATGGCATGGGCGAGGGTGTGGCCGTAGTTCAGCAGTTCACGACCGACCCTGGAGCCCACCGAGGTCTGCTCCCGCAGGTCGCCGGCGACGACACCGGCCTTGACCGCGACCGACCGCCGGATCAGTTCGGCGACCACCTGCGAGCCCGGGTCGCGCACCTCCTGCGGGTGCTGCTCGACCAGGTCCAGGACGGTCGGGTCGGCGATGAAACCGCACTTGATCACCTCGGCCAGGCCCGGCACCAGTTCTTCGTCCGGCAGGGTGCGCAGCGCGTCCAGGTCGCACACGACCGCGGTCGGCTCGTAGAAGGCGCCGACCAGGTTCTTGCCCTCGGTGGTGTTGATCCCGGTCTTGCCGCCGACCGCGGCGTCGACCATGCCGAGCAGGCTGGTGGGCACCGTGACCAGCCGAACGCCGCGCAGCCAGGTGGCGGCGACGAAGCCGGCCAGGTCGGTGACCGCTCCCCCGCCGACCCCGATGATGCTGTCGGACCGGGTGAAGCCGGCCCTGCCCAGCGATGCCCAGCAGTAGGCCAGCACCTGGGTCGTCTTGGCTGATTCGGCGTCGGGGACCGGCAGGCGCAGCACCTCGAACCCGTCCTTGACCAGCCGCCGTTCCAGGCCGGAGACCAGGTCGATACAGCTCTGCTGGTGAACGATGGCGATGCGTTGACTGCCGTCGACGAGGTCCGGCACGGTGTCGACCAGACCGTGTCCGATCGAGACCGGATACGGCTGCGCGGTCTCGACCGTGATGGTCGCGCTCGGCTGACTCAAGATCACATCACTCCCGTGGACCGGATGGGTCGGATCAGAGCTGGGCGAGGATCGACTCGACGAGTTCGCCGGGTTCGTGGTGGTCGGTCGTCAAGGCGATGGTCGCAACTTCGGCGTACAGCGGCTCCCGTTCCCGCATCAGCTTGATCAGTTGACCGCGTACGTTACCGAGCAGCAGCGGCCGGGCGGTGTTCAGCCCGATCCGGGCCGCCGCCGCGGCGATGCCGACCCGCAACCAGACCACCCGGTGGCCGGTCAGCGCAGCCCGGATCTCGGCGGAGGTGACGGCGCCACCGCCCAACGACACCACCCGGGGACGGTCGGTGTCCGGTCCGCGGAGGATCTCCAGGGTGGTCGCCGTCTCCAGGGCCCGGAAGGCGGGCTCGCCGTCGACGGCGAAGATCTCCCCGATCGGCTTGCCGGTGCGCAGCTCGATGAGGTCGTCGACGTCGACGAAGTCGACCCCCAGCCGGTCGGCGAGCAGCCGGCCGACGGTGGACTTGCCGGAGCTGGGCGGACCCACCAGCACGATGACACCGGGGACCGGGGCGCGCTCGGCCCGGTCCGGACCGGGGCCGTGGTCGGTCATCGGTGGACCTGCAGGCCGCGTTCGGCGACGTCGGCCAGGTAGCTCTGGTAGTTGCGGCGGGCCTCGGCGACAGAGTCGCCGCCGAACTTCTCCAGGCAGGCGTCGGCGAGCACCAGCGCCACCATGGCCTCGGCCACCACACCGGCGGCCGGCACGGCGCAGACATCGGAGCGCTGGTTGTGCGCGACCGCCGCCTCACCGGTGCTGGTGTCGATGGTGCGCAGGGCCCGCGGCACGGTCGAGATGGGCTTCATCGCGGCCCGCACCCGCAGCACCTCGCCGGTGCTCATCCCACCCTCGGTGCCGCCGGCCCGGTGCGAGGCCCGGGCGATCCCCGCGTCGTCCAGCAAGATCTCGTCGTGGGCCCGGCTGCCACGGGTGCGAGCCAGCTCGAACCCGTCGCCGACCTCGACACCCTTGATGGCCTGGATGCCCATCAGCGCGCCGGCCAACCGCGCGTCCAGCCGGCGGTCGCCCTGAATGTGGGAGCCGAGCCCCGGCGGCAGGCCCCAGACGACCACCTCGACGACGCCACCGAGCGTGTCACCGTCCTTCTGGGCCGACCGCACCTCCGCGACCATCTTCTCCGCCGCGTCGGCGTCGAAACAACGCAGCGGGTCGGCGTCGATACGGTCCAGGTCCTCCGGCCCGGGCAGCGTGCCGTAGGCCGCGCGCACCGGGCCGAGTTCGACCACGTGGCTGAGTACGCAGACGCCGTACGTCTGCTGCAGGTAGGCCGTCGCCACCCGTCCCAGCGCGACCCGGGACGCGGTCTCGCGGGCACTGGCCCGTTCCAGGATCGGCCGGGCCTCGTCGAAGCGGTACTTCTGCATGCCGACCAGGTCGGCATGACCAGGCCGCGGCCGGGTCAGCGGCGCGTTGCGGGCCTGCGCGGCCAGCACCTCGGCGTCCACCGGGTCCGGCGACATCACCGTCTCCCACTTCGGCCATTCGGTGTTGGCGATCTCGATGGCGACCGGCGAGCCCAGCGTGCTGCCGTGCCGCAGACCGCCGATCATGGTCACCCGGTCGGCTTCGAACTTCATCCGCGCGCCGCGACCGAACCCGAGCCGGCGGCGGGCCAGTGCGGCGGAGATGTCCTGGGTGGACACCTCGACGCCGGCCGGCAGGCCCTCCAGGATCGCGACCAGTCCCTGGCCGTGGGATTCACCGGCGGTCAACCAACGCAGCATGGGCTCAGTCTTTCACGGTCGTCGGTCCGGTCGGTGCGGCCCGGTCGGGGCTGGGACGACCGACCCGAGGCGCCTGGAGCGGGTTCGGCCGGACCGGATTAGGCGGGACCGGTTCGGCTGGACCCGGTTCGGCTGGACCCGGTTCGGCCGGACCGGGTCCGGCGGGGCCCGGGTTCGGCACCGCGACGTTCACGAGCCGGCCAGGGCGGTGCGGCCGGCCGCGGCAAGCAGGTCGGCGGGAACGGTCCGGCCGGTCATCAGGAAGATCTGACCGACGGCCTGGTGCACCAGCAGGTCCAGACCGTTGCAGACGGTCCGGCCGAGGGCCTCGGCTGCCGCCGCCAGCGGGGTGGGCCACGGGTCGTAGATGACGTCGAAGACGACCGGAGCGGCCGCGGCCGCGGCCGCCGCGATCGGGTCGGCGGCGCCCCTGACGACGGTGGAGACCAGCACGTCCCCGGACGGCACGGTCGGACCCCATCCGACCACCTCCAGTTCGACACCGAGCCGTGCGGCCAGCCCGGTCAGCGCGTCCCGGGCATGGCCGGGACGTCGGGCCATCACGGTGACCCGGCCGGCCCCCATCCGGGCGGCCGAGATCAGCCCGGACCGCGCCGTCGCACCGGAGCCGAGCACGGTGACCCGGTCGGCGCCGGTGACTCCGGCCGCCGCGAAGGCGTTCACCAGTCCGCCGACGTCGGTGTTGTACACCCGGGCATGCCGGTCGGCGTCGAAGACCATGGTGTTGGCCGCCCCGGCGAGCACGCTGATCTCGTCCGGTTCACCCAGGCCGAGCGCGACCTCCTTCAACGGCATGGTCAGGCTCAGGCCGCGCCAGCTGTCGTCCAGGCCGGCGACGAAGCCGGCCAGTTCGTCGGCCTCCACCCGGTGCCGCTGGTAGTCCCAGTCGGCGAGCCCGAGATGGGCGTACGCGGCCCGGTGCAGGACCGGCGACAGCGAATGCTCGATCGGCGACCCGAGCACGGCGCAGCGTACGGTCATGACCGTCCTGCCGGCATCGGTTCGATCGCCGGCGCATCGCAGGCCGGCCCGGTGGCGATCGGCCCGGTGGCGATCTGCCCGGTGGCGATCTGCCCGGTGGCGATCCGCCCGGTGGCGATCTGCCCGGTGGCGATCGGCCCGGTGGCGATCCGCCCGGTGGCGATCTGCACGGTGGCGATCTGCCCGGTCGGGATCAGCACCGGCCGGGATGGTCGGAGCACCAGCGGTGGAACCGCCGCACCGCCGCGTCGTGCTGGGCCTTGGTGGTGCTGAAGACCGTCTCGCCGGTGTCGGGATTGACGGTGACGAAGTACAGCCAGCTGCCCGACGCCGGGTTGGCGGCCGCCTGCAGGGATGCCTTGCCGGGCGCGGAGATCGGCCCCGGCGGCAGGCCCTTGTGGACGTAGGTGTTGTACGGCGACGGGTTGCGCCGGTCGGCGTCGGTGGTGGTGACCTTGTCCGACTTGTTCACCGCATAGTGCACGGTCGAGTCCATCTGCAGCGGCATGCCCTTGGCCAGGCGGTTGTAGATGACCCGGGCCACCTTGGCGCGGTCCTTCGGGTTGCGGACCTCGGCCTCGATGATGCTGGCCACCACCACGACGTCGTACGGGCTGGTGTGCAGCGCCGACGCGCGGCCGGTCAGGTCCAGCCGGCCGGAGACCTGGCCGAACCGGCTCGTCATCTGCTTCAACACCGACAGGGCGGTCGGATCACCGTTGAGTTCGTAGGTGTCGGGGAAGAGGAATCCCTCCGGGTTGTTGTGCGCCCAGGGCGGCAGACCCAACTGCTTGGGCTTCTTCAGCACCGCCCGGTAGGCAGCCGCACTGATCTTGGTCTGGGCGGCCAGCACGGCGATCTGCTGGCTCAGCCGCAGCCCTTCCACGACCTGGATCCGGTTGCGGATGCGGTAGGTGTCGGGATGGGTCAGCCGGGACAGCGCTGTCGCGGCCGGGATCTGGGTACGCATCCGGTAACGGCCGGCCTGCACCGTCGGCTCGCCGCCGTGGTCCTTGATCGCCTTGTCGAACGCCTTGGTGGACTTGATCACGTCCAATCGGTGCAGTTCCGCCCCGATCGACGTCAGGGACGATCCTTGCGGCACGGTGACGATGATGTTCCGGGTGCCCTTCGGATTGGTGTAGTCCGGGGTGGACAGCGCCGCCTCGACGTACCCGGAGAACTTGTTCCAGACGAACAGTCCGCCGGCGACGAGCACGGCCAACGCCACCAGCACGGCCAGGCAGCTCTTGCCGTGCTTGACCGCAGCCTTGGCGGGGCGTTCCGGCTCCTGGTCGAGGAGATCTGTCACGTCGGGGCCGTTCCTTGTCCGGGTCGGGTGCCGGGTTGGGGGTTCCGGCCGGTGTCGGCGCCGGGACCGCTGCCAGATAGTAGCTGTCCGGCCGGGTTGCCGGTGCTGCGCTCGGTCTCCAGGGCCCGGTCCAGGATCTCCCGGGCCGCCTCGGAGTCGATCAGGTGCCGCTGGCGACGGGTCGATCGGCCGCTGCTCTGCAGCCGGCGGCCGGCGGCGACGGTGCTGAGCCGTTCGTCCACCAGCCGGATCGGCGGGGCCTGCGGGCCGAACCGGTCGGCCAGTGCGACGGCCAGCGCGGCAGCGCTCGCGCGGACCTTGGCCGCGGCCGGTCCCTCGGTGCCGTTGAGGGACCGGGGCAGGCCGACCACCACCTCGATCGCCTCGTACTCGGCGATCCGGTCGGCGATCCGGGACAGTTCCTGCTCACCCGCGGCGACGTGCTCGACGGGGACGGCGAGCAGGCCGTCGGGGTCGCTGACCGCGACCCCGATCCGGGCCTCACCCCAGTCGATGCCCAGTCGGCGTCCCCGCCGGACCGCTGTCATCCTGGCGTCCTCACCGTCGCTGTCCGGTCACGCCGACTGCAGCGTGTGGCCGATGGCGTACTCGACCTCACGCAGGGCGTCGGGCACCCGGCCGGCGTCACTGCCGCCGCCCTGGGCGATATCGTCGCGGCCGCCGCCACGGCCACCGAGGGCGCGGGCGGCGACCTGGACCAGGTCCCCGGCCTTCAGCCGTCGGTGGCGGGCCGCCTCGGTGGTGGCGACGACCACGCTCGGCTTCTCGCTGCTGCCGCCGACCAGGCAGACCACCGCGGCCTGGTTCTGCACCCGGTCGCGGACCTGGGTGGCCAGCGTGCGGAGATCCCCGCCGGCCACGCCGTCGGCACGGTGACCGATGTAGGCCACCCCCCACATGTCGTGGCCGGCGGCCAGGATCGGGTCGATGCTGGTGGCCAGGTTCTCCCGGCGCAGGTCGGCGATCTGCCGCTCGGCGTCCTTCAGCTGGCCGACCATCCGGCTGACCCGGTCCACCAGCTGGTCCGGCTGGACGTTCAGGGTCTGGGTCAGCCCGTACACCAGGGCCCGCTCCCGGGCCAACTGCTGGAAGGCCTCGATGCCGACGAACGCCTCCACCCGCCGGATGCCCGATCCGACCGAGGACTCGCTGTTGACCGCGACCAGGCCGACCTGCGCCGACTGCTGGACGTGGGTGCCGGCGCACAGCTCCCGCGACCAGCCCTCGCCCATGTCGACGACGCGGACGACGTCGCCGTACACCTCGCCGAACAGGCCGATCGCGCCGGAGGCCCGGGCCTCGGCCAGCGGCATCTCGGTCGCCATCACACCGAGGTCGTCGCGGATGGCCAGGTTGGAGATCTGTTCGACCTGCTCGCGCTGCTCGTCCGACACCTGGTTGCCCCAGGCGAAGTCCAGCCGCAGGTAGCCCGGCCGGTTGTAGGAGCCCCGCTGCAGCGCGGTCGGACCGAGGATCTCGTGCAGCGCCCGGTGGATGACGTGGGTGGCCGAGTGCGCCTGGCAGGCACCCAGGCGCCAGCCTGCGTCGACCTCGGTGCTGACCAGCTCGCCGGTGCGCACCTCGCCCTCGATGACGCGGGCGTGGTGCACCACCAGACCCTTGACCGGGCGCTGCACGTCGACGACCTCCAGCACGGCGCCGGCGGGGGTGCGGATCCGGCCGTGGTCGCCGGCCTGGCCGCCGGACTCGGGATAGAACGGGGTCTCCTCGAGCACGATCTCGACCTCGGTGCCCGGACCGGCCGCCTCGGCCAGCACGCCGCCGGCGACGATGCCGCGGATCGGCGCCTCGCCGGTCAGCCCGCGGAACCCGGTGAACCGCGTCTCACCCAGGTCCCGCAGCTCGGCGTAGGCCTGGACAGCCTGCGCGTCACCCTTCTTGGCCTTCGCGTCGGCCTTGGCCCGCTGCCGCTGCTCGGTCATCAGCCGACGGAACCCGGCCTCGTCCACGCTGAGGCCCTGCTCGCCGGCCATCTCCAGGGTCAGGTCGATCGGGAAGCCGTAGGTGTCGTGCAGCTGGAAGGCGCGCTCACCACTCAGCGTGGCCTGCTGGCTGCGGCGGACCTCCGAGACCGCCAGATCGAAGATCTGGGTGCCCGAACTGAGGGTGCGGCGGAACGCCTCCTCCTCGCCGTGCACGACCTCGCTGATCCGACCCCAGTCGCTGTCCAGTTCCGGGTAGGAGGCCTTCATCACGTCGCGGCTGACCGGGAACAGTTCACCGAAGACGGGCGCGTCCACGCCGAGCAGCCGCATCGACCGGATCACCCGGCGCAGCAGCCGCCGCAGCACGTAGCCGCGGGCCTCGTTGCCGGGGGTGACGCCGTCGCCCATCAGCATCAGCCCGGACCGGACGTGGTCGGCGACCACCCGCAGCCTGACGTCGTCGGTGTGGTCGGCGCCGTACCGCTTGCCGGCCAGTTCGGCCGCCCGCTGCAGGACCGGGTAGACCTCGTCGATCTCGTAGAGGTTGTTCACGCCCTGCAGCAGGATCGACACCCGCTCCAGGCCCATGCCGGTGTCGATGTTCTTGCGCGGCAGCGGCCGCAACACGTCGAAGTCGGCCTTGCTGCGGACCGCGGAGAGTTCCTCCTGCATGAAGACGAGGTTCCAGATCTCCAGGAACCGGTCCTCGTCGACCACCGGGCCGCCGGCGCGGCCGTACTCGGGGCCGCGGTCGATGTAGATCTCGCTGTTGGGGCCGCCCGGGCCGGGGATGCCCATGTGCCAGTAGTTGTCCAGCAGCCCACGGGCCTGGATGCGCTCGTCGGGCAGTCCGGCGATCGCCTTCCACAGCCCACGGGTCTCCTCGTCGCCCTCCAGCACGGTGACCCAGATCCGGGCCGGGTCGAAGCCCAGGCCGCCGGATTCCTGGGACCGGGTGATCAGGTCCCAGGCGTAGCTGATCGCCCCGTCCTTGAAGTAGTCGCCGAAGGAGAAGTTGCCGTTCATCTGGAAGAAGGTGCCGTGCCGGGTGGTCTTGCCGACCTCTTCGATGTCGGCGGTCCGCACGCATTTCTGCACGCTGGTGGCCCGTGGCCACGGGTTCGGCTCCGCACCGGTGAAGTACGGCTTGAACGGCACCATGCCGGCGTTGACGAACAGCAGCGTGGGGTCGTTGTAGACCAGCGGCGCGCTGGGCACCTCGTGGTGGTCGCGCGCGATGAAGTAGTCCAGGAAGCGGCGCCGGATCTCGGCGGTTTTCATGATGTGGGTCCTCACGGTGGGTCGGGCGCGACCCGGCAGACGGGCGGGTCAGCCCTCGATGTGGTCGGTCTGGTCCTGGGGCCGGCCGAGCGGGTCCTCCTGAGCCCGTCCAAGGGCGTCGCGGAGTTCAGCTTCCCGTTCGGCCATGGCAGCTCGCGCGCGGTCGACGAACCCGGCGGCCGACTCGCCGACGCCGCCGGCCTGGGAAGCCAACCGTCGACCGATCGCCTCGGGACCGGACCGGCGCAGGTAATCACGGAGCTTCTTGATCACCAGGATGCCGACCGCTGCGCCGATGCCGAACCAGAGCAGCCGTTTGATCATTTCGTCCGCCGCCCGGCGCGGCCGCCGTCACCGCGGATCGCCTTGCGGATGCCGTAGGTGAACGCGGCGGTCTTGATCAGCGGTCCGCCGAGGGTGGCGGTGAACAGCGTCGCCATCTGGGCGGCGTTCTCACTGACCACGGTGGCGTGCTGGCTGACCCTGGACAGGTCGTCGGTGACCACCGACAGCTTGGCCAGTTCGTCGTTGGTGGCCCGGACGGTGCCCTGCACCTCGGTCAGGATCGGCACGCTCTCGTGTCCGATGTCCCGGACGGCCAGCCGCATCTCCTCCAGCACCCGTCCCAGTTTGAGCAGCGGCACGGCGAAGAGGATGACCAGGATCGCGAACGCGATCGCCGCGATCAGGCCGGCAATCTCCCCTATCGACATCGGTTCCTCTCCTACCTCGCCCACAACGTGTCAGCAGACCCTACCGCGCCACGCCGCCCGACCCCATTCCGGCCGGTCAGCGGCGGCCGAGCAGGTCGTTGATCCGTTTCAGCCGGTCGGTCACCGAGGCCTCGTTGCCGTGGCCGGTGGGCCGGTAGTAGTCGGCGCCGGCCAGTTCCTCGGGCAGGTACTGCTGGGCGGCGATGCCGTGCGGCGCGTCATGGGCGTAGAGATAGTCGACGCCGTGGCCGAGCTTGGTGGCCCCGGCATAGTGGGCATCCCGCAGGTGCGCCGGGACGACGCCGATCCGGCCGGCCCGGACATCGGCCCGGGCCTCGCCGATCGCGGTCACCACGGCGTTCGACTTCGGCGCCAGCGTGCAGTGGATCACCGCATGGGCCAGCGTGATGGCCCCCTCCGGCATGCCGATCAGCTGCACGGTCTGGGCCGCGGCAACGGCGACCTGCAGCGCGGTCGGATCGGCCATGCCGATGTCCTCGCTGGCCAGGATCATGATCCGGCGGGCGATGAACCGCGGATCCTCCCCGGCCTCGATCATCCGGGCCAGGTAGTGCAGTGCGGCGTTCACGTCCGAGCCGCGCATGGACTTGATGAAGGCGCTGATGACGTCGTAGTGCTGGTCGCCGTCACGGTCGTACTGGACCGCGGCCCGGTCCACCGCCCGCTCCACCACCGCCGGGTCGATGACCGTCGACTCCACCGCCCGCGCCCCGGCCGCGGACTCCTCCAGGTAGGTCAGCGCCCTGCGGGCATCGCCACCGGCCATCCGCAGCAACGCCGACCGGGCGTCGCCGGTGAGCTCCAGCACCGTGCCGTCGGGGGGCCGCAAGCCGCGTTCGTCGGTCAGCGCCCGGTCCAGCAGGCCGGAGATGTCGGTGTCGGTGAGCGGCTTGAGGGTCAGCAGCAGTGACCGGGACAGCAGCGGCGAGATCACCGAGAAACTGGGATTCTCGGTGGTGGCGGCGATCAGGGTGACCAGCCGGTTCTCCACGGCCGGCAACAGCACGTCCTGCTGGGCCTTGGAGAATCGGTGCACCTCGTCGACGAAGAGCACCGTCTGGCGTCCGTGCCGCAGGTCGCTCTTGGCCTGGTCCAGCACCGACCGGACCTCCTTGACGCCGGCGGTGACCGCCGACACCTCGACGAACCGGCGCTCGGTCTGCCGCGACACCACCGAGGCGATGGTGGTCTTGCCGACGCCGGGCGGTCCCCACAGGAACACCGACATCGGCTCGCCGGCGGCCAGCCGGCGCAGCGGTGATCCCGGAGCCAGCAGATGCTGCTGGCCGACGATCTCGTCCAGCGTGCGTGGCCGCATCCGCACCGCCAGCGGCGTGCCGGCGTGGTCGTCCTCGCCCAGGCTGCCGCTCGGCGTCGCCGAGCGGCCGCCGGTGCCGGCTGCGGCGACCGGCTCGCCGAACAGGTCCTCGCTCATCTGGTCCTCCACGTGTCGTGCCCGCAGGTTAGCGCCGGCAGCCCACGGGCGGACAACCTCAGCCCTTGATGGCTCCCGAGGTCATCCCGGCGACCAGCTGACGGTTGAAGAACAGGAAGACCAACAGCGGCGGGATGGTGATGAGCAGGATGTTCATGAACAGCAGGTTGTACTGGGAGGTGAACCGGGACGGGAAGTTGCTGAGCGTCAACTGCACGGTCGAAACGACGGGCATGTAGTACAGCGGGTAGGTGAAGTCGTTGAAGATGATCACCGACTGGACCACCACGACCGTGACTATGACCTGCCGCGGCAAACTCCGGCGAGGGGTCAGTTGTTCCCCGTTCCAGGCGGCGTGTCGTGTGGTTGGTGACCCCTCACCCGACCGTCAGCGGGCGGATGCGGGCCGGGCGTCGATGCCGGCCTCCTTGCGTTGCTGGGCCGTGATCGGCGCCGGGGCGTCGGTCAGCGGATCGACGCCGCCGCCGGACTTCGGGAACGCGATCACGTCGCGGATCGATTCGCTGCCGGACAGCAGCGCGACGATCCGGTCCCAGCCGAAGGCGATGCCACCGTGCGGCGGGGCACCGAAGGCGAACGCGTCCAGCAGGAAGCCGAACTTCTGCTGGGCCTCCTCCGCGTCCAGGCCCATCACCTTGAACACCCGCTCCTGCACGTCGCGGCGGTGGATACGGATGGAGCCGCCGCCGATCTCGTTGCCGTTGCAGACGATGTCGTAGGCGTAGGCCAGCGCCGAGCCGGGGTCGGTGTCGAAGGTGTCCATACACTCCGGCTTGGGTGAGGTGAACGCGTGGTGCACCGCGGTCCAGGCACCCGACCCGACGGTCACGTCACCGGCGGCGACGGCCTCGGAGGCGGGCTCGAAGAGCGGCGCGTCGACCACCCAGAGGAACGACCAGGCCGACTCGTCGATCAGGCCGACCCGGTGGCCGATCTCCAGCCGGGTGGCGCCCAGCAGCGCCTGCGCCCGGGGCCGGTCGCCGGCGGCGAAGAAGACGCAGTCCCCCGGCTCGGCGCCGACGGCCTCGGCCAGGCCGCCCCGTTCCTTCTCGCTGAGGTTCTTGGCCACCGGTCCGCCCAGCTCGCCGTCGGCGCCGACCAGGACGTAGGCCAGGCCGCGGTGGCCGCGCTGCTTGGCGAAGTCCTGCCAGGCATCCAGCGTCCGCCGGGGCTGGTCGGCGCCGCCCGGCATCACCACCGCGCCGACGTACGGCGCCTGGAAGACCCGGAACGGGGTGTCGGCGAAGTAGTCGGTGAGCTCGGTGATCTCCAGACCGAAGCGCAGGTCCGGCTTGTCGGTGCCGTACTTGTCAAGAGCCTCGGCGTAACTGATCCGCGGGAACGGCGTGGTCACCTGATGACCGATCAGCGCCCAGATGTTGGCGATCAGCTCCTCGGACAGGGCGATCACGTCGTCCTGCTCGACGAAGCTCATCTCCAGGTCCAGCTGGGTGAACTCGGGCTGCCGGTCGGCACGGAAGTCCTCGTCGCGGTAGCAGCGGGCGATCTGGTAGTAGCGCTCCATGCCGGCGACCATCAGCAGCTGCTTGAACAGCTGGGGGCTCTGCGGCAGGGCGTACCAGGAGCCGGGCCGCAGCCGGGCCGGCACCAGGAAGTCCCGCGCGCCTTCAGGGGTCGACCGGGTCAGCGTCGGCGTCTCGATCTCGACGAAGTCGTGGCCGGCCAGGGTGTTGCGGGCCACCCGGTTCACCTCGCTGCGCAATCGGATCGCCCGGCCGGGTGCGGGCCGACGCAGGTCGAGGTAGCGGTACTTCAGCCGGGTCTCCTCCCCCACGTTGACCCGCTCGTCGATCTGGAACGGCAGCGTGGCCGACGCGCTGAGCACCTCCAGTTCGGCGGTGACCACCTCGATGTCGCCGCTGGGCAGGTCGGGGTTGGCGTTGCCCTCCGGGCGCGGCTCGACGGTGCCGGTGACGGCGATGCAGTACTCGTTGCGCAGCTCGTGTGCGCCGGAGGCGACCAGGATCTCGTCGCGTACCACGACCTGGGCGATGCCGGACGAATCGCGCAGGTCCAGGAACGCCACCCCACCGTGATCCCGACGCCGGGCGACCCAGCCGGCGAGGGTGACGGTCTGTCCGGCGTGCTCGACGCGCAACGTACCGGCCTGATGGGTGCGAATCACTGATTCCTCCGTGGTGAGTGCAGACATGCCCGTCCGCAGCAGCGGACCTGGCGATCCTACGGCCCCCCGCCCGACCCTCGGAATCGGGTTTTGGACGGCTGTGCCGGGGGACGAGCCGGTGTCGCAGGAGCCGGTGACGCAGCCGTCGACCGGGCCGCGCGGCGGCTGGTCGGGTCTGTCCGGCCGGCCGACGGGGCCGCCGAGGCGGTCCTGTCAGTGCGCCGATCGCCGGTCGCGCTGGGCGCCCTTCGAACTCAGGGCGCGGTGGTCAGGGCGCGGTGGTCAGGGGCGGTGGTCAGGGGGCGGTGGTCAGGGGGGGGTCAGGGGCGGTGGTCAGGGCGCGGTGGTCTGGCGCGGGCGTTGGCCGACGACCACGGTGGCGCCGATCTCGTCGTCGACGATGGTCTCTGCCGACAGGCCCGCGGCGCCCAGCAGGCGCAGGTCCTCCTCGGCCTGGGCCCGGCTGCACTCGATCATCAGCTGACCGCCCGGCATCAGCCATCCCGGAGCCTCGTCGATGATGCGCCGGTGAAGGGTGAGGCCGTCCGCACCACCGTCCAAGGCGGCGCGGCGTTCATGGTCACGGGCCTCGGCCGGCATCAGGGCGATCTGCGACGTCGGCACGTACGGTGCGTTGGCCGTGATGAGCGCCACCCGGCCGCGGAGCTCGGTCGGCAGCGGCGTGTAGAGATCGCCGGCGAGGACCCGGCCGCCGACCCCCAGGTTCTGGCGGGCGGCCGAGACCGCGGCGGGATCGATGTCGACCGCGTACAGGGTCAGGCCGGCGATCCGGGTGGACAGTGCTGCGGCGACCGCACCGACCCCGCAGCACAGGTCGACCACGACCTGTCCGGGCGAGCAGCTCTCGGCGGCGACGCGGGCCAGCAGCTCGGTGCGTCGTCGAGGTACGAAGACACCGGGACGCACCACCAGCCGGAGACCACCGAACTCCGCCCAGCCGACGATCTGCTCCAGCGGCTCGCCGGCGGTCCGGCGGCCGACCATCACGTCGAGGGCCGTCGGGCTGGCTGCCTCGCCAGCCAGCAGGTCGGCCTCGTCCTCGGCCCAGACGCAACCGGAGGCCCGCAGCCGGGCCACGACCCGGGCGCGTTGCTGGACCGTCAGGGACACCACCTCGGCGAGGCTACTTCACCGGGGCCGGCCGGACTCTCCTACCATGCCGCCGTGAGGACACGGCAGGACGACCGGCCGACGGTCCGTCGTCGGCCGTTCCGGATGCGGAACCGGGTGCCGGACGCGGGACCGGTGGATGAGTTCTTCTTCGTCGTGTCCGGGATCGCCGCGGTGTGGCTGACGATCTTCCTGCTGGTCGAGGGGTTTCGGTGGAACTGGAGCAACTGGCTGTTCTTCATCCTGTTCTGGGCCACCGCCGCCTATCTGACGCTGCCGCGGCTGCACCGGATCCTGTCCGACATCTATGTCCCGAACTATTTCATCGGCCGTACCAGAACCAGCGACGGCCTGCTCGGTGACCCGGTCAACCTCGCCTTCCGCGGGGAGGAGGCACAACTGCACCAGACCATGCGCCAGGCCGGCTGGACGCTGGCCGACGAGGTCACCCTCGAGTCCGCCTGGCGGATCGTGGCGGCGACGCTGCGCCGCCGCAGCTACCCGCATGCGCCGGTGTCGCCGCTGCTGCTGTTCGGCCGGCAGCAGGACTTCGCCTACCAGCAGGAGGTGAACAAGACCCCGGGCAAGCGGCACCACGTCCGGTTCTGGCGCTGCCCGCAGGGGTGGATGCTGCCCGGCGGTCACCGGGTCGACTGGTTGGCCGGGGCCACCTTCGACCGGGCCGTCGGCTTCTCCCTGTTCACCCTGCAGATCACCCACAAGATCGACGCCGACATCGATGTGGAACGCGACTACGTGACCCGTTCACTGCTGACCACCGTGCCCGGATCGGGATTGACGGTGCTGAAGGACTTCACCACGGGCTACCACTCCCGCAACGGCGGCGGCGACTCCATCCACACCGACGGCGACCTGCCGGTGATCGAGCTCGCCGGCCTCGACGGCGAGGTGGACGGCGACGGACACCGCCAGGAGCGTCCGCTGCGGATCACCGGCAAGCCGGAGGCGCTGGAGGAGACCAAGGAGTCGCGCCGGCGGCCGCTGTCCATCCTCGGCAGTGCCGCTCTGGTGCTGGCCGCGGCTGCGGTGTCGATCGCTCTCGGGCTGCGAGACCTCCTGGAACACGGGCAGCTGGGGCTGCCACAGAACTCGGTGGTCGAGCAGCTCATCTCGGCGACCACCGTGCTGACGGTGGTGGCCCAGTTGGTGCTGATCGCTCTCACCCTGCGCGGGCACCAGCGCAGCCGGTTGCTGCTGATGAGCGTGCTGTTGGTGAGCATCGTCGCCGGACTGCTGGACCACTTCGGTGTGCTGCGGACACCGGTCGAGATCGACCTGGCCACGGTGGCGCTGCAGATCGCCGCGCTGATGCTGTTGTCGAGCAACTCCTCCCGGGAGTACGCCCTGGCCGCCCACCGGCTGCGGCACGACGCCCGTGCGATCACCGACGGCACCCTGCTGGCGTAGCCCGAGCGACGATCGGACTGTCCACCCTCGTCGGCTCCGCCGCGGGCCGCACCCGGTTCGCTACCCGTCGGCCCTGCTGCCCTGCAGGGCGGGGAGAAGGGTTGAGCCGTAGCGGGTTGGTCCACTCGGTGTTGCGCCGAGACCGCAGGAACTCACCGGTCCGCAGCTCGCGGCAGAGGTTAGGGTCACAGGATGCGCATCGCGATCGTGGGCGGCCACGGCAAGGTGGCCCGGCAACTGCATCCACTCCTGATCCGGGCCGGTCACCTGCCGGTGGCCCTGGTCAGAGATCCGGGCCAACGCTCGGACCTGGAAGCCCTGGGGGCGGAGGTCCGGGCGCTGGACATCGAGCGGCAGGACGGCGCTGACTTTGCCGCCGCCTTCGCCGGCTGCCAGGCAGTGGTGTTCTCCGCCGGTGGTGGCCCCGACGGCAACAAGGAACGCAAGCGCACCGTCGACCTGGAGGGTTCGGTGAAATCCATCCAGGGCGCCCGGGCGGCGGGAATCCGACGATTCCTGCAGGTGTCGGCCATCAACGTCGATGATCCGCTGCCGGCCGACACCGGCGATGTCTGGCGGGCCTACGTCGAGGCGAAGCGGGACGCCGACGCGGCGCTGCGTGGTTCGGACCTGGATTGGACGATCCTGCGTCCCGGTGGCCTGACCGACGATCCCGGTACGGGACGGGTGTCACTGGCTGCGGAGGTCCCCGATGGCCGGATCCCGCGCGCCGACGTCGCCGCGGTTCTGGTGGCGGCACTGGCCGACGATCGGACGATCGGACGGCAGTGGGAGCTGGTGTCCGGGGAGCTGCCGGTCGACGAGGCGGTCACGCGGGCGGTGACCACCGACTGATCGGCGGGAGCCGACCGAGGGGTGGCACCGGGCCTAACAACGCAACGGCGGGTCCGCCGCTGCTCAGCTGCTCAGCCAGCCGAAGTAGAACAGACCGACACCGACCACCATGAACAGCCCGGCCAGAATCCAGAACCGGATGGTGATGGTGACCTGCTCCCATCCCTTCAGTTCGAAATGATGGTGGATCGGGCTCATCCGGAAGATCCGGCGCCCGTGGGTGACCTTGAAATAGGCGCGCTGGATGATGACCGACCCGGTCTCGATGCAGTACAGGCCACCGATGACGATCAGCAGCAACTCGGTGTGGGTGAGGATGGCCAGAGCGCCGAGCGTGCCGCCGATCCCGAGCGAACCGGTGTCGCCCATGAACACCCGTGCCGGCGCGGCGTTCCACCACAGGAAGCCGACGAGGCTGCCGGCCAGGGCCACCGAGGCGATGGTCAGGTCGAGCGGGTCACGGACGGGGAAACAGCCCGGGGCGTTCGTGCCGAGGTTGTGACAGGCCTGCTTGAACTGGAAGAAGCCGATGAAGATGTAGGCCGACAGCGCCAGGATGGTGGCGCCGGTGGCCAGCCCGTCCAGGCCGTCGGTGACGTTGACCGCATTCGACACCGACACGGTCAGCAGGTTGATCCAGATCAGATAGGCGATCACGCCCAGGACCGAGCCCAGACGCATCAGGTCCAGCCAGCCGATGTCCCGGATGGCCGAGATGGCCGCGGTGGCCGGCGTCAGCCCGGTGACGGCGTCGCGGAAACCGAGCGCGAGCAGCGCGAACAGCGTGGCCACCACCAGTTGCCCGCCGATCTTCTGCCAGCCGGTCAGGCCCAGGCTCTGCTGGCGAGTGGTCTTGGCCAGGTCATCGATGAAGCCGACCGCTGCCATGCCGACCATCATCACCATGACCAGCAGTCCGCTGGCGCTGATCGGGGTGCTGTCCCCGACCACCAGGTGACCGATGAAATAGCCGCCGACCGCACCGACCACGAACACCAGACCGCCCATGGTGGGGGTCCCGCGCTTGATCTGATGCGTCGTCGGCCCGTCCACCCGGATGGGCTGGCCCCAACCGACCCGCTGGACCATCCGGATGAAGAACGGCATGGACAACAACGTGAACGCCAGGGCGAACGCTCCCGCCACGATCAGCGCGATCACCGGGTCACCCCGTCGGCCCGGCCGGGTCGGGGGTCACAAGAACCGGCCGGAGCGAGGGCTCCTGGCCGGGGGGTGATCGGTGTGCGGCTGGGCCGCTGACTGGGGGTCATCGCGGGATAGCGTAGGGGGTCCTGGGTCGGCAGGCCGGCATCACCCGCGGGGGATGAGCGACCGTTATCTGTTCGAGTCCGGGCGGCTGTTGTCGCCGGGCCGGCAGGGCGCCGACCGCACCGGGCGTCCGTACCCGGGAATCGCGCCCGTACCCGGAATCGGGCCACTGACTCCCCGGCCGCCACGAGACCGCCATCGGGGCGCTCCGGGGGTCGGGCCGGCCGGCCCACGTCACCGACCGAGCGTCGACTCGGCCGCCTCCACCGTCTGGGCCAACAGCACGGCGATGGTCATCGGACCGACCCCGCCCGGCACGGGAGTGATCAGGGCCGCCCGCTCCGCGGCCACCTCCTGCTCGACGTCGCCCAGGTTGCCGGGGTTGTAGCCGGCGTCGATCACCACCGCGCCCGGCTTGATCCAGGCGCCCTTGATCAGCTCGGCCCGGCCCACGGCGGCGACCACCACGTCGGCGCGGGCCACCTGATCGGCCAGATCGGTGGTCCGGGAGTGGCAGTAGGTGACCGTCGCATTGCGGTTGAGCAGCAGCATCCCGACCGGCTTGCCGAGGATCGGGCTGCGGCCGACGACGACGGCGTGCTTGCCGGACAGATCCACCTCGTAGGCGTCGAGCAGTCGCATGATGCCGGCCGGGGTGCAGGAGCCGAACCCGGGCAACCCGAAGGCCATCGCGGCGAAGCTGTGCATGGTCACGCCGTCGACGTCCTTGGCCGGCGCGATCGCCTCGAACGCCGCCCGCTCGTCGATCTGATCGGGCACCGGGTGCTGCAGCAGGATGCCGTCGACCTGCGGGTCGGCGGACAACCCCTCGATCACCGCAACCAGCTCGTCGGTGGTCGTGCTGGCCGGCAGTTCCACGGCCCGGGAGGTGATGTTGTTCTTCCGGCACCGGTTGCGCTTCATCTTCACGTACGTCTGCGACGCCGGGTCCTCACCGACCAGGACGGTGGCCAGGCACGGCGCCCGGCCGGCCTTCTCGGCGAACGCGGTCGCCCGGCTCCCCGTCTGCGCCAGCAGGTCCTTGGAGACACGGGTCCCGTCGATGATGGCGGCTGTCATCTGTTCCTCCTGGCTGCGGCGGTTCGGCGCAGGTCGGCGCCGCCGATCAACCTACGACACCGGGGCCGCCGGGCCCGCGCCACCGTCGGCCGCGGCCGCGCTCAACGGTCGGCCCGGACCAGGTCACTCGAACAAGGACGGGTCACTCGAACAAGGACGGGTCACTCGAACAAGGACGGGTCACTCGAACAAGGACGGGTCACTCGAACAAGGACGGGTCACTCGAACAAGGACGGGTCACCGGCGCCGCGGCGGACCACCTCGGGCGTCGCGGAGCGGAAGTCGATGACCGTCGTCGGTTCCGGACCGCACTCGCCGGAGTCGATCACCGCGTCGACCTGGTGGTCGAGCGCCTCCTTGATCTGCCAGCCGTCGGTGAGCGGTTCGGTCGAGCCCGGCAGCAGCAGCGTGGACGAGACCAGCGGCTCCCCCAACTCGGTGAGCAGCGCCCGGGCCACCGGATGGTCGGTGATCCGGACCCCCACGGTCTTCTTCTTCGGATGCAGGAGCCGCCGCGGCACCTCACGGGTCGCGGGCAGGATGAAGGTGTAGCGGCCGGGCGTGGCGGCCTTGATCGACCGGAAGATGGCGTTGTCGATGTGGACGAACTGTCCGAGTTGGGAGAAGTCGGCGCACATCAGGGTGAAGTGGTGCTTGTCGTCCAGGTCGCGGATCGCCCGGATCCGGTCCAGGGCCTGCTTGTTGCCCAGTTGGCAGCCCAGGGCGTAACAGGAGTCGGTCGGATAGGCGACCAGTCCCCCGGTGCGGATCAGATCGACCACCTGAGCGATGGTTCGCCGCTGGGGGTTCTCCGGATGGACGTCGTAGTAGCGAGCCATTCGCAGAATCTAGTCGCCGGCGCGGCCTGTGCTCCACCCCCGACGCCCGTCGGTGACCAGGCCAGCGTCGCCGGATCCGGGCCGGTGTCCGTGGCCTGCACGCTCCGCCCGAGACGTTTGCGTTCGCACGCCGTCGCGGGGTGGAGTTCATCGACGGCCGGCGATCTCGCCCGACAACCCAGAAATCGGCACGTCATCACGCCGGTCGGTCGGTCTGCGCGCCTCGACCCCGGCGGTGGTGGCCGATGACGTGCCGATTTCTGGGGGCGACGTGCTGCGCGGACGGCGAGACGGTCCGCGGCTGGCGGCGACAAGCTGAAGCCGACTTCAGCTCTTGTTAGGCTGCTCAGGTGCACACCTCGGACCTGCTCACCATCGGTGAGATCTCCGCGCGGGCCGGCATCGCCCACTCGGCGATCCGGTTCTATGAGTCCCAGGGGCTGATCAGCTCGGAGCGGACCGCGGGGAACCAGCGACGGTTCCGCCGGTCCACGCTCCGTCGCATCGCCTTCATCCGCTCCGCCCAGCGCGTCGGACTCAGCCTGGACGAGATCGCGGCCGCCCTGACCGCCCTACCGCAGGGCCGCACGCCGGACCGGTCGGACTGGACCCGGCTGTCCAGCACCTGGCGGCCCCGGATCGACGCCCGGATCGACCAGTTGCTGAAACTCCGGGACAGCCTGGACACCTGCATCGGGTGCGGTTGCCTGAGCCTGACCCACTGTGCCCTGCAGAATCCCGACGACACCGCCTGCCTAACCGGCGCCGGGGCCCGATATCTGGAGTCGAAGGAAGCTCGGAGGGACCCAGTAGGCTGAGGCCTCCGTTTGCACCGCAGGAGAGGATGACCCGTGCCGGAGGCAGGATCCCCTACAGCAGTCACCAAGGTCGCATTGCTGACCGCCGGCGGTTTCGCGCCGTGTCTGTCCGCAGCGATCGGTGGACTGATCCAGCGCTACAGCGAGCTGGCACCCGAGGTCGAGATCGTCGCCTACCGGTACGGCTACCAGGGTCTGCTCACCGGTGACTCGGTGACCATCACCGACCAGGTCCGGGCCAAGGCCGACCTGCTGCACCGTTTCGGCGGCTCGCCGATCGGCAACTCGCGGGTCAAGCTCACCAACGCCGCCGACCTGGTGCGGCGAGGGCTGGTGGCCGAGGGCGTCGATCCGCTGCAGGCGGCAGCCGAGCGGCTCACCGCCGACGGCATCGACGTGCTGCACACCATCGGCGGCGACGACACCAACACCACCGCGGCCGACCTGGCCGCCTACCTGGCCGAGCACGGGCACAACCTGACCGTCGTCGGCCTGCCCAAGACGATCGACAACGACGTCGTCCCGATCCGGCAGTCGCTGGGCGCCTGGACCGCCGCCGAGCAGGGCTCGGTGTTCGCCCGCAACATCATCGCCGAGCACAACTCCGGGTCCCGGATGCTGATCGTGCACGAGGTGATGGGCCGCAACTGCGGCTGGTTGACCGCGGCCACCGCGGCGGCCTACCGGCGCTGGCTCAAGGAGCAGGAGTGGCTGCCCGAGATCGGGCTGACGCAGCAGGCCTGGGACGTCCACGGGGTGTACGTCCCGGAGGCCGACCTGGATCTGACCGCGGAGGCGGAGCGGCTGAATACGGTGATGGACGACCTCGGATCGGTCAACCTGTTCATCTCCGAGGGCGCCGGGGTGGAGACCATCGTGGCCGAACTGGAACGCTCCGGCGCCGACGTCCCCCGGGACCCGTTCGGTCACGTCAAGCTGGACAAGATCAACCCCGGTGCCTGGTTCGGTGACCAGTTCGCCGAACGGTTGGGCGCCCAGAAGGTGCTGGTGCAGAAGTCCGGCTACTTCTCCCGGTCCGCGGCCGCGAACGAGGAGGATCTGGCCCTGATCCACCAGATGACCGCGCTGGCCGTGGACTGTGCGCTGCGCGGCGAATCCGGCGTCATCGGCCAGGACACCGAACACGGCGACGAGATGCGCGCCATCGAGTTCCCCCGGATCGCCGGCGGCAAGCCGTTCGATGTCGACGCCGAATGGTTCACCACGATGCTGACCGAGATCGGCCAACCCGCGCCGCGGTCCGCCTGAGCTGCCGGCCGCCTGAGGCGCAGCCAGTCTGAGCCACGCCCGCCCCGCCCGGGCCCGACCCGGGCGGCTACCGGCTCGACCGGGCCCGGCGCCGCTGCCGGCGCGCCGTACGTCGGTCCAGCAGGTGCGCCAGCACCGCTCCGATCCCGGCGCCGGTCGCTGCTCCGGTCAGATAGCCGGTCCGGGCACCGACCCACACCGAGCGCTCCGCGACCGGTTCCGGGATCAGGCCCGGCGTGGACGACCAGTGTCCGCGCGGGTCGTCGGGGTCCTGATCGGTTCGGCTTGCGGCCGCTGCGGGGCCGACTCCGGCGCCGGCCGGCGTCCGGCCGGCTGCGGGCCGACCCGACCGACGGCCGGTTGGCAGCGGCTGACCGGACTCCTCGGCGGCGCTGGCCTCCTCCGGTTCCACCGGATGGTCGGCCGTGCCGATCCAGGCGGCCACGAACAGGATCAGCCGGGCGAACAGGTTGAAGAACAGCATCAGCGCGATCACCGGACCGAACAGGCTGGCGCTCTGGTTCTGGGTGAACCGGCCGATCAGGAAGCTGGTCAGGTACTGCAGAACGCCCAGGCCGACGGCCCCGATCAAGGAGCCGCGGCGGACCACCGACCATCGCTCGCGGGTCTCCGGCAGCACCAGATAGAGGTACATGAACACCAGCCAGCCGGCACCGACGGAGATGACGATCGGAACCAGTTGCAGCAGCGGCCTCAACCAGCCCAGCCGGCTGAGCCCGAGCCAGCCGACGATGTTGCCGCTCAGCGACGTCGAGATCGAGGCCAGTGCGAAGGTGGTGCCCATCATGATCAACAGGCCGATCAGGATGGCGATGTTGCTGAGGTTCTTGACCAGGAAGTTCTCCTTCTTCACCTGGACGTCGAAGCTCGGACGCCACTGGGCCCGGACCGCGTCCTTCAGGTTGCCCACCCAGCCGGCGCCGGAGTAGAGCGCGGACACCAGGCCGATGATGCCGATCGCGGCATAGTGCCGCAGCGAGTTCCTGATCAGGCTCAGGATCGCGGTCCGGGTGCTCTTGTCCAGCCCACTCATCGCCGACGAGAGCTGGCTGAGGGTCGGATCCATCAGCTGCGGTGCGCCGGTGACCAGAACGAAGCCGAGGATGGAGAAGGCGAACATGACGATCGGCACGATCGCAAGCACCGAGAAGTAGGTGATCGCCGCGCCGAACTGATTGCCCAGCCGCTCACCGAACCGCTGGTAGCCGCGGATCAGGTGGGCGATCGCCGGCCGCCGGGTGATCCTGGTGACGCGCTCTTTGACCTGGGACACGCTGCTTCCTCCCACGCTGCCGGTTTCCGTCCGTGGCCAGTCTTCCAACCCGCGGCCCGCAGGCGGCCCACCCGCCGGCCGTGTCGTCAACCGGTGTGCACCAGGATCTGTGCGGCCATGCAACCAATCACCAGCAGCGGCACCAGCACCAGCCCACGGGCAGCGAACCGACCCCACGGCACCCGGATGCCGGCCGACCGGCACCTGCCGGCCCACAGGATCGTCGCCAGACTGGCCCAGGGCAGGATCAGCGGTCCGGCGTTCACCCCGATCAGCAACGCGGCGACCCGGGGCACCGAGTCGGCCAGCGGCTCCAGGGCGAGGTAGGCCGGCAGGTTGTCCACCAGATTGGCGCCGCCCGCGGCCACCGCAGCCAGTCGGAGCAGGTCCCAGCTGCCGTGCCCGCGGCCGGCGACCACCGCCAGCAGCCGTGCCAGTCCGTGGTCGTGGGCGAACTGGATGACGACGAACAGCGCTGCCACCCCGAGCACCAGCTGCCACGGCACCAGCCTGCGGTGCAGCATCCGCCGGTCCCGCAGCAGGCAGGCCAGCACCAGTACACCTGCCCCGACGCCGGCAGCCACCACGACGTCGACCCCGATCGCGAACGCCGGTCCGATCGCCGCGCAGACCACGGCCGCCACCCCGAACAGGACCTTGTCGCGGATCCGCGGCGGCGCCGGCATCTGATAGCGCCCGGACAGGGACCGCCGGAAGAGCACCGCCAACGCACCGACAGTGATCAGGAGCGCCGCGGCCGCCGCCGGCCACATCACCGTGGCGTAACCCAGCACGCTACCGGCCTGCCGACCGCCGACCCGGGGATCGGTCAGCCAGCTCGACGCCAGCAGATTGGTCAGATTGGAGACCGGGAAGATCAGCGAGGCGGTGTTGGCCAGCCAGACAGCCGTGTAGGCGAACAGTCCCAGGTCCAGGCCGAGCCGGCGGGCCAGCACCAGCACCACCGGCGTGATCAACACCGCGGTGGTGTCCAGGGACAGCACCGCCGAAGCCGCGGCCGCCACCACGACGACGAGCAGCCACAGAGCGACCACCGAGCCCCGGGCCGCCCGGGCCGCGCCGTGGGCGAGCACCCGGAAGATGCCGATCATGTCTGCGAGCTCGGCAATCACCGTGATGCAGACCAGGAAGCCGAGGATCGGACCGACCCGTCCGAACAGCTCGGCGACATTCACGCGTGCACCCTAGAGCACCGCGGTCGTGGCAGGCTGTGAGTCATGAGCCGCCTTCTGCAGCACGAGGAGATCACCCGGCAGCTGGCCGGACTGTCCGACTGGACCCTGGAGCAGGACCGGATCGTGGCCGACTTCACCCTGCGCGACTTCGGTGCGGCCATGGTCTTCGTCAACCGGGTCGCCGAGATGGCCGAGGAGAACAACCACCACCCCGACATCGACATCCGCTGGAACCGGGTCCATCTGACCCTGACCAGTCACGACGCCGGTGGTCTGACCCAGCGCGACATCGAGTTGGCTCACCGGATCAGCGCCGGTGAGTGAGGAGGACCGGAGGGAATCGTTTCCACGATCATCGCGACCAGCCGCGGCGCCGGCAGGAGTTGATCTGCCCCGGCGGATCAACGCTGCGTCAGCCTTGTCATAACAAATCGCTCATCTTCGGGCCCAGGATCTGCCCTGCGCGGCGGTTTCGGGTCTAGTCTTCACACACGAACGCGAGCACCGCTCGGTCAGAAGCAGGCAACGACGCCATGGCTCCTCTCCAAGGGATTGGCAACGTTGTCGGGGTACGTCGGAAAGGACGCCACGATGGACGGTTCCCAGGTCTCTCGCCGCAAATTCCTGTATGGCTCTGCGATGGTCGCCGGGGCGGCTGCCCTGAGCGCATGCAGCAGCGGGGGCGGCGGGTCCAGCAACACCAACGGCAGCTCGGGGGGCAACAGCGGCGGCGGCAACGCCTCGGTCGGCTCGGCCATCAAGCCGCTGGCCAAGCCGGCGAAGTTCCAGGATGCCCCCTCGCTCAAGGGCCAGGGACTGCCGCCGGTCGAGCAGCGGCTGCCGGACAACCCGTACGTCATTCCCCACAAGTGGGTGAAGCCGGGCAAGTACGGCGGCAAGCTCAACATGAACACCTTCTCCACCACGGGTGCGGCCCAGGCATCATCGGACCGTGAGTTCTTCTACGGTCACTCCCCGCTGCGCTGGCTGAACGACGGCAAGGACGTCGGCCCCGGGCTGGTGGAGTCGTGGGAGTCCAACAGCGACGGCTCGGAGTGGACCTTCCACTTCCGCAAGGGGTTGAAGTGGTCCGACGGGCACGCCTTCACCACCGAGAACATCCTCTGGTGGTGGCAGAAGTTCATCCTGGCCGAGAAGATGGCCCAGACACCGCCCGACGAGACGCGGTCCGGCAAGGGCACGCTGGCCAAGTTCGACGCGGTCGACGACAGCACGCTGAAGCTGAGCTTCGACGCGCCGGCCCCGCTGACCGCGGACCGGATGGCGATGTGGGTGAACGGCAACATCGGCAAGAACGGCCCCATCTGGGTGATGCCGAGCCACTACCTCAAGCAGTTCCATCCCGACACCGGCAAGAACGTGCCCAACGACTGGGACACCGTCGGCGGGCTGATGGAGCGCAAGGCCGACTGGCACCGCAACCCCGACTGCCCGACCCTGATCGGCTACAAGTGCAAGTCGTTCGACGACAACAAGGGCGTGGTGCTGGAACGCAACCCGTACTACTGGGCGGTCATGCCCAACGGTGATCAACTGCCCTACATCGACGAGATCCAGATCAGCGTCGTGAACGACGCCGAGGCCGGCAAGCTGCAGATCCAGCAGGGTTCGGTGGACTACTGCCAGGGCGGTTTCAACAGCATCACCCTCAACGACGTCCAGGGAATCCGCGACTCGGCCTCCAAGTCCAACACCGAGGTGCTGCTGTGGGACAGCGGTTCGGGCACCGGGTCGATCTTCTTCTTCAACTACGACTACGTCGACGACAGCCTGCGCAAGCTGATCCAGGAGCCGAAGTTCCGGCAGGCCATCAGCCACGCCTTCAACCGCGACGCGGTGCAGAAGGCCGTCTACTTCAACACCGGTGAGAAGACGACTGGCACCCTGAGCCCGAAGGCGATGGAGTACCACATCAACGACCACGGCAAGCAGGTCTACAAGGACTGGCGGGATTCCTACGTCAGCTACGACCCGGCCAAGGCCAAGCAGATGCTGGACGACCTCGGCCTCAAGGACACCAACGGCGACGGCATGCGGGAACTGCCCAACGGCAAGAAGCTCAAGCTTCGGCTGGACTACCAGGCCGACGAGTCGTCGGAGCACAAGACCAAGGACAACCAGCTGGTCGCCGACCTCAAGGCGGTCGGCCTGTCGCTCACGATGAATCCCATCCCGCCGCAGACCTACGACGACCAGTGGAAGTCCGGCAAGCTGATGGCCCACAGCAACTGGGAGGTCGGCGACGGCCCGAACCACCTGCTGTACCCGCAGTGGCTGGTCCCGCTGGAGTACACCCGGTGGGCTCCGCTGGAAGGTCAGTGGTACCAGCAGATCGGTACCTCGACCAACAAGAAGGAACAGAACGTCAATCCGTGGAAGCGGCACCCACCGCGGATGGAACCGGACAAGAACGGGCCGATCCAGAAGCTCTGGGACGTCTACAACGCCAGCAAGGTGGAGCCGGACCAGCTCAAGCGGGTCCAGATGGTGTGGGACATGATCAAGGTCCACATCACCGACGGGCCGTTCTTCATGGGGTCGGTGGCGAACTATCCGCAGGTCATGATCGTCAAGACCGACCTCGGCAACGTTCCGCGCAAGGACAACCTGGCCCAGGGCGGCTTCGTCAACCCGTGGATCCACCCGACGCCGGCGGTCTATGATCCGGAGACCTACTTCTGGCAGAATCCCGACCAGCACGCGTAGTCGGCTTCCCGCAGGTTCTTTGACACTTCCGTTTCGAGGAAGGACCTGGACTCATGGTCGTCTTCATCGCCCGTCGGCTCATCTATGCCGTCCTGACACTGTGGGCGGTCTCGTTGATCGCCTTCTTCATCATCGAACTCGCACCGGGTTCGGCCCTGACCGCCGAGATTTCCCGGCTCCGCGCCATGGGCAACGTGGTCTCGGACCAGCAGATCACGGCACTGGAGAACCAGTACGGTGTCAACGATCCGTGGATCGTCAAGTACGGCAAGTGGGCCGGCGGGCTGCTGCACGGCGACTTCGGACAGTCGTTCGCCTACCGGGTCCCGGTCAGTGACCTGATCTGGAGCCGGTTGGCGCTGTCGTTCTGCCTGACCTTCGGGGCGTTGATCATTGCCTGGGCGGTGGCGATCCCGGTGGGCGTCTACTCGGCGACCCACCGGTACACCGTCCCGGACTACATCGTCACCCTGATCCAGTTCATCGGCGTCGCGATCCCGGAGTTCCTGCTGGCGCTGGGGGTGATGACGGCCGCCACCCGATGGTTCGGTATCGACGTCGGTGGTCTGTTCTCCAACCAATACAGAAATGCGCCCTGGAGTTGGGGCAGGTTCACCGACATGCTGGACCACATCTGGATGCCCATCCTGGTGATCACGGTGGGTAGTACGGCCTGGTTGACCCGGGTGATGCGGGCCAACCTGTTCGACGTCCTGGGCCAGCAGTACGTGCAGACCGCGCGGGCCAAGGGCGTGCCCGAGCGCAAGGTCATCTGGAAGCACGCGGCCCGCAATGCCCTGCACCCGCTGGTGATGACGTTCGGCAGCACGCTGTCGACGCTGATCTCCGGCGAGGCGATCATCTCGATCCTGTTCGCCCTGCCCACCACCGGGCAGGCACTGGTGCAGACACTGATCAGCAAGGACACCTATGTGGCCGCGACCCTCCTGGTGTTCATCTCGGGCCTGTTGGTGGTCGGCAACCTGGTCTCCGACATCCTGCTGGCCTGGATCGACCCGCGGGTCAAGGCGACGGACTAGGGACTGACATGGCACAGACAGCAAGCGTGACCGGCACTGACGTCGAGGCCGGCCGCGGGGCGGAATCGGCTCCCGACGCCCGCGAGAGCAAGGTCGGTGAGATCTCCCAGACCCGGCTGATGGTGCGCCGGTTCCGGCGCAGCAAGCTGGCCGTGGTCAGCCTGATCCTGCTGATCCTGATGTATCTCGGCGCGCTGATCGCCCCGTTCCTGGCCTCGACCGATCCGGCCTCGGTGGACCAGGACTTCAAGTACGCCAAACCGAGTTCGTGGACCTGGAAAGGCGGACCGGCGATCTGCCCGACGATCCAGACGATCGACCCGATCAAGATCCAGACCGTGTACACCACCGACTGCAGCAAGGCCGTACCGGTGCAGTTCTTCGGCAAGGGCTACGAGTACAAGCTCTTCGGAGTGATCTCCAGCGACCGGCACCTGGTCACGGTGCCCCAGGGCCGGCTGCTGATCTTCGGCGCCGACAGCAACGGCAGGGACATCTACAGCAGGCTGATCTACGGGGGCCGGATCTCGCTGACCATCGGCCTGCTCGGCGTCATCATCGCCACCGTGCTCGGCTCCGTGATCGGCACGATCTCCGGGTACGCGGGAGGCATGACCGACAACATCATCCAGCGGATCATCGAGATCATCCTCTCCATCCCGACGCTGCCGCTGTGGGCGACGATGGCGGCCGTGCTGCCGCAGAACATGTCCGTCACCAGACGGTACTTCCTGATGACCATCATCCTGTCGCTGGTCGCCTGGACCGGCCTGGCCCGACAGGTGCGCGGCAAGGTGATGGCCTACGCCGGCGCCGACTACGTCGCTGCCGCCCGCTCGGCGAACTCCTCGCACATGCGGATCATCAGCACCCACCTGTTGCCCAACGCGACCAGTCACATCGTCGCGGTGTCGATGCTGGCGGTGCCGGCCACGATCCTGGCCGAGACCGCGTTGTCCTTCCTCGGCATCGGCATGCTCGATCCCGCCATCAGCTGGGGCGTGCTGCTGCAGGACGCGTCCAAGATCGACGTCCTGCAGCGCTACCCCTGGATCCTGATCCCCGGCCTGGCGGTGATCGTCGCCGTCACCTGTTTCCAGCTCCTCGGTGACGGTGTCCGCGACGCCGTCGATCCCTACAGTTAGGCAGCACGCGATGACGCAGATGACCACGCACAGCACCGACCTGCCGAACGACGATCCCGATGCGATCGTGTCGGTGCGGGGCCTGCAGGTGGAGTTCCCGACGGCGCTGGGTCTGGTCCGGGCCCTGAACGGGGTGTCGTTCGACGTGCCGCGGGGCAAGGTGCTCGGCATCGTCGGTGAGTCCGGGTGCGGCAAGAGCGTGACGGCTCGGGCGATCATGCAGATCATCGAGCGACCTGGCCGGATCACCAACGGGAGGATCGACTTCCGTCGGCGTGGTCGGGACTCGGCTGAGGACATCGTGGCCGGGTCGGAGGAGGGCCGGTCTGCGGTGACCGATTCCGGTGGGGTGGACATCGCCCGGCTGGATCCGAACAGTTCGGCGATGCGGCGGATCCGTGGCGGCGACATCGCGATGATCTTCCAGGAGCCGATGACGTCGTTGAATCCGGTCTACACGGTGGGGGCGCAGATCCAGGAAGCGATCCTGTTGCATCAGACCGATGACAAGGATCAGGCGTGGGAGCAGTCGGTGGACATGCTCCGGCAGGTGGGGATGCCGAATCCGGAGCGGATCGCCAAGTCCTACCCGCACGAGCTGTCGGGTGGCATGCGGCAGCGGGCGATGATTGCGATGGCGCTGTCGTGCCATCCGGCGTTGCTGATCGCCGATGAGCCGACGACGGCGTTGGATGTGACCACCGAGGCTCAGATCCTGAGCCTGATGCGTCAACTGAAGGCCGAGATCGGGATGTCGATCATGTTCATCACGCACAGCATGGGTGTGGTGGCGCAGCTGTGTGATGAGGTGATCGTGATGTATCTGGGTCGGGTGGTGGAGCGGGCCAGTGTCGATGACATCTTCTACAACCCGAAGCATCCGTACACCCGGTCGTTGTTGCGGTCGATTCCCCGGATCGGCGCGGCTGAGCATCAGCCGTTGGAGGTGATCAAGGGGTCGATCCCGGATCCGTATGTGACGGTGACGGGGTGTACGTTCCATCCGCGCTGTCCGGATTTCATCGGTGAGATCTGTCAGAACGTGGATCCCGACGAGACCCTGGTCGAGGGGCCGACCCACCACGGGGTCCGCTGCCACCTCTACGACAAGGCTGCCGACGGGTCGGCGGGCACGGGTCGGTCCAGCGTCCAGGATTCCCGGCCCCGGCGGGCCGAGAAGCGCGATCACATCGGCGGTGAGGCGTTCGGTTCCACCAGCCTGACCGAGGCCGAGGATCCGGCCGGCTGGGCCGGCACCCGGCGCCCCAATCTCGATCCCGACGCGCCCGACCCGGGCACCGGCCGCCGCGCGGCGGATTCAGACGAATGGGAGTCCTGAGATGACCCAGACCACCACGACCTCGGCCGACGAGTCGACCAAGACCGGGCGGGTCGGCGACCGGGAACCGATCCTGGAGGTCCGCGACCTGCAGAAGCACTTCCCGATCCGGGGCGGGATGCTGCGCCGCCAGATCGGTGCGGTCAAGGCCGTCGACGGGGTCAACCTGACCGTGGCTCGCGGCGAGACGATGGCCATCGTCGGCGAGTCCGGCTGCGGCAAGAGCACCACCGGCCGCGCCATCCTGCGGCTGGAGGAACCGACCGGCGGCGAGGTGATCTTCCACCACCCCGACCTGGGTGCCGTCGACCTGGTGCACGCCGACCACAAGACCATGAACCAGGTCCGGCCCCGGATGCAGATCATCTTCCAGGACCCCTTCGCTTCCCTCGACGCCCGGATGACCGTCGGCCGCATCGTCGGTGAGCCGCTCCTCATCAACAACGTGGCCAAGGGTCGCCAACTCCGCGAACGGGTCGCCGAGCTCCTCAGCATGGTCGGACTCCGGCCCGAGCACGCCAGTCGCTACCCGCACGCGTTCTCGGGTGGCCAGCGCCAACGCATCGGCATCGCCCGCGCCATCGCCCTCGACCCGGACCTGATCATCTGCGACGAGCCCGTTTCGGCCCTCGACGTGTCGGTCCAGGCCCAGGTCATCAACCTCCTCGAGGATCTCCAGCACCGCTTCGGACTGACCTACGTGTTCATCTCCCACGACCTGTCCGTGGTCGAACACATCGCCACCCGGGTCGCGGTGATGTACGTCGGGCGGGTCGTGGAGACCGGCACCACCAAGGAGCTCTTCTACCGGCCCAAGCACCCCTACACCGAGGCGCTGCTGTCGGCCGTCCCCCAGCCCGATCCGCGCAACCGCCCCGAAGTCGTGCCGCTGACCGGTGACGTCCCTTCACCGGCCAACCCGCCGTCCGGGTGCTACTTCCACACCCGCTGCCCCTACGCCCAACCGATCTGCTCGGAGGAAACCCCGCCGCTGCGGGTCGTCGACCCCGCCAGCGACCGGCAGGCCGCCTGCCACTTCGCCGACGAGCTCCAGCTGAAAGGTGCCGTGGTAGTGTCCAACGACACGGTGCCCGAGCGGTCCGCCAAAGCCGGCGGACCCGAAGCCGAGAAGGTCGAAAGCAGTCGATGAGCGAAACCAAGACCCGTACCGGACAGCCTCGTTTCACCGGAGTCCACACCTACGACGACCCGCACGGCCGGTTCGAGTTCCGCTACCCCTGGGACTGGGAAGAATCCGAACTCGACAACGACCTCGACGGCGTGATCGTGCGACCCGAGGTGGATGAGGGCGCCACCTACTTCGCGGTCTGGGTGAAGGCGCTGGAGGCCAGCGTCGTCGCCGAGGACCTCGACGAACTCAGCGCCGGCTTCGACGCGGGTCTGCTGCAACTCGCCGACGCGCAGATCCTGCACGCCGATCAGACCACCTACAACAACCTGGTGAAGGTGGAGCGGGAGTTCACCTTCACCGAGGACGGGCACACCCGCAAGCGTCGGGTCTGGGCCTTGTACGCCGACTACTGGCAGTTCCTGGTCGTCTTCCAGGGCGCCACGGTCGAGGAGTTCGAGTACTGGCTGCCGATGGGCAACTACTGCTTCACCGCCTTCAACCTGCCCTACGCCTTGTGGTTCGCCACCGACCCGTCGGTCAACCCCATGCTGGCCAAGCCCGACGACGCCCCAGCCTCCGACGACTGAGGCATCCGCGCCGCTGAGCCCGTCGATCGGGGCGACGCCGGCGCCCGCGTCCTGAGCTCGAAGTGCACACCGACCCACGGTCGGGTGTGCACTTCGACAGGCTCGGCGCGCGGTTCCACCCAAGGACCGACATCGGATCCCGGCCATCGGATCCCCGATGGCCCGATGCGCGAGCGCCTCGACCGCGCCGCTCAGTCCTCGAACGCCTGCGGCGGAGGGCAGGCGCAGACCAGGTTCCGGTCCCCGTAGACGCCGTCGACCCGACCGACGGGCGGCCAGTACTTGTCCCCGGTCCCGGCTCCGACCGGTCCCCTTCGCAGGCCGGCCGGATGTCCGGCCACCGATCGGCTGTAGGGATGAGCCCACTCGTCGGCCATCACGGCCGCCGCGGTGTGCGGTGCGTTCCGGAGCGGATTGTCCCCGGCCGGCCACTCGCCGGCGGCCACCCGGTCGGCCTCGGCGCGGATGGCGATCATCGCGTCGCAGAAGCGGTCCAACTCGGCCAGGTTCTCCGACTCCGTCGGTTCGACCATCAGCGTGCCGGCCTCCGGAAAACTCATCGTCGGCGCGTGGAAGCCGTAGTCGATCAGCCGCTTGGCCACGTCGTCGACGGTGACGTCGGTCCGCCGGGTGAGGGGCCGCAGATCGAGGATGCACTCGTGGGCGACCAGTCCCCCGTGGCCGGTGTAGCGCACCGGGTAGTGCTCGGCCAGCCGGTGAGCCACGTAGTTGGCGGCCAGCACGGCATGCCGGGTGGCGCGGGTCAGTCCGTCGGGGCCCATCAAGGCGATGTAGGCGGCGCTGATCGGCAGGATGCCGGCCGAGCCGTACGGGGCGGCCGAGACCGGGCCGTGACTGGTCACGGGTCCGGCCTGCGGGTCCAGTGGATGGTTGGGCAGGTACGGCACCAGATGCTCGGCCACACCGATCGGCCCGACGCCCGGGCCACCGCCACCGTGGGGGATGCAGAACGTCTTGTGCAGGTTGAGGTGGCTGACGTCACCGCCGAACCGGCCGGGCCGGGCCAGCCCGAGCAGCGCGTTGAAATTGGCGCCGTCGATGTAGACCTGTCCCCCGGCCTCGTGCACCGCCGCGCAGACTCCTGCGATGCCCTCCTCGTAGGCGCCGTGGGTGGACGGATAGGTCACCATGATCGCGGCCAGTTCGTCGTGGTGGGTCTCGATCTTGGACTTCAGGTCCAGCTCGTCGATGCTGCCGTCGGGATCGGCCTTGACGACCACCACCCTCAACCCGGCCATCGCCGCCGAAGCGGCGTTGGTGCCGTGGGCCGAGGACGGGATGAGGCAGACCTTGCGCCGGTCCTCACCGCGCGACTGGTGGTAGGCCCGGATGGCCAGCAGGCCGGCGAACTCCCCCTGGCTGCCGGCGTTCGGCTGCACCGACACGCGCGCATAGCCGGTGGCCTCGGCCAGCCAGGCCTCCAGGGTGTGGATCAGCTCGCGGTAGCCCTCGGAGTCCGCGACCGGGGCGAACGGGTGCAGATCGGCGAAGCCGGGGTAGGAGATCGGTTCCATCTCCGCGGTCGCATTGAGTTTCATGGTGCAGGAGCCGAGCGGGATCATGCCGCGGTCCAGCGCGTAGTCGCGGTCGGACAGGGCCCGCAGGTAGCGCAGCAGCGAGGTCTCGCTGCGGTGGGCGTGGAACACCGGATGGGTCAGGAAGCTGCTGGTGCGCCCGGAGCCGGCCAGGTCGCCGCGGTGCGTCCCGCCGGGTTCTGCGGTGGCGCCGAACGCCAGCCGGACCGCGGCCAGATCGGCGTCGGTGGCGTCCTCGCCGATCGAGATCCCGACGTGGTCGGCGTCGACCAGCCGCAGATGGACGTCCCGGTCGCGGGCTGCGGCGACGACGGCGCCGGCGCGACCGGGAACGGCGACGAGCAGGGTGTCGAAGAACGATCCGTGCACGACGTCGACACCGGCCACCGCGTCGAGGTCGGCGGCCAGGCCGGTGGCCAGGTGGTGGACCCGGCGGGCGATCTGCCGCAGCCCGTCCGGGCCGTGGTAGGTGGCATACATCGCCGCGACGACGGCCAGCAGCACCTGGGCGGTGCAGATGTTGGAGGTGGCCCTCTCCCGGCGGATGTGCTGTTCGCGGGTCTGCAGGGCGAGCCGGAACGCCTGCGCACCGTGGCTGTCCAGTGACGCGCCGACGAGCCGGCCCGGCAGGGAGCGTTCCAGGCCGGCCCGCACGGCCATGAACCCGGCGTGCGGGCCGCCGAAGAAGAGCGGGACACCGAACCGCTGACTGGATCCGACGGCCACGTCGGCGCCCCATTCCCCCGGCGGGGTGATCAGGGTGCAGGCCAGCAGATCGCAGGCGGCGATCACCAGGCCACCCCTGGCGTGGGTCCGGTCGGCGATCCGGGCCAGCGTCTCGGTCGGCACCAGCGCGCCGTCGGAGCCCGGCGTCTGGACGACGACGCCGAAGATGTCGTAGCGATCGAGAGTCTCCTCCAGCGGACCGTCGGCGACGACGACGTCGATCCCCAGCCCCTCGGCCCTGGTCCGGACGACCTCCACGGTCTGCGGCAGCGTGGCGGCGTCGATCAGCAGCACCGAACCGGTACGCACCCTGCGCCGGGCCAACGCCATCGCCTCGGCGACCGCGGTCGCCTCGTCCAGCAGGCTGGCCCCGGCCGTCGGTAGCCCGACCAGGTCGGCCACCACGGTCTGGAAGTTGATCAGGGCTTCCAGCCGGCCCTGACTGATCTCCGGCTGGTAGGGGGTGTAGGCGGTGTACCAGGCCGGATCCTCCAGCACGTTGCGGCGGATCACCGGCGGCGTGATGGTGCCGTGGTAGCCGAGGCCGATCATGGCCCGGCGGGGCCGGTTCCGGGCGGCCAGCCCGCGCAGCCAGTCCAGCACCTCACTCTCGGTGCGGGCCGGTGGCAGCGCCGGCGGCTCCGAGCTGCGGATGCCGGCGGGGATGGCGTGGTCGATCAATTCGTCCAGGTCGGCCAGGCCGAGCGCCTGCAGCATGGTTGCGGTCTCCTCCGGACCCGGCCCGATGTGCCGGTCGGCGAAGCGGAGGCTGTCGTCGGGATCGAACCCGTCGGTCGGTCGGCCGGTCGGAACACTGGTGGACGTCATGGGTTGGAGCCCTTCGGGAGTGGAGCGGACAGGACACCCGTGGTGTCCCGGCTCCCCTCTGTCACCGGCGTCGGCTCCAGATCGCCCGTCGGACGCGGTCCTGGTGCCTGAGAGGTTCCGGGGAGGTTGCCCCTTCGGCGCCATCCGTACCGCGGATGGACTCTCTCGCGTCGACTGATCGGCGCCACCAATCTAGCAAAGAAGTGACGGGCGACTCCCCCAAGCCGCCCGCCACCGTTCTTGCTGCCCTGACGCCGTTCCCCCGATACCGGCTGTCAGGACGTGTGTGGGTTGGAATGCCAGCTGTTGACGCGCCGGGTGTTCCGCCGCTCGATCCGCCAATCGTTCAACTCGATCCGCCAGTTGTTCACCACCAGCGCCAACACCACGACCGCGACCACCATGAAGACGGTGCTCATGACTTCCCCCAGCTTTCTGGGATTCCCACCTGCAGAACCCCGTGTTCCCCCGTGAACCATTCGCCAGCGAGCGTCACCCGCACCGGTCCCCCGACGTCGATGCAACGTGACGATCCCTGGTGGACGCGGACCGATTTCCCCCGGACCTTGTCCCTTGCCGGGCCCCGGGGCGACTTGTCCAGCCGCTCCCGGACCCCTCGAGAAGAACGCTAACACCGGATCGGGCATTTGTGTCCTAATCCGGACATTTCCTTTTTCGGACACCGTCTGATTGCTCAAATACTGAGACGGCAGCCGTCGGAGCCCGCCCTGCCGGGTGACCGCAAGACCTGGCGAGAGCCGTCTGTCGGCTCTCGCTGCCGTGATCGTGTGGGCGTCGGCGGTCCATGGGTGCAGCCCGGGGTACGCGGCCGGCAGCATGATGAGCCCGGCCCTGGCCCGGGATCACGGCCAGGCGTTCAAGGGGTGCGTCAGGGCCGCCGGAGGACCCGGACACACCCGACCGGACACACCCGACCGGACACACCCGAAGGGGTTCGACCGCGTCGCGGTCCGGGCGCCATCGAGAAGACTCCTGGGACCGGCGCGGAAGGGTCCGCGGGCTGGGAGCCCGGAGCTGTCAGACGGGCGGAGCGGGTGCGCTCAGCCGGCGACGCGGGCGCGGCGGCGACGGGACAGTTCGTCGTCGGCGCGGTCCAGGGCTGCCTCGGTGTCCGCGTCGCCGTGCGCGACGTCGACCCGTTCGCCGGGCAGCTCGGACAGGCTGCCCTCGATGTCCTTCCAGACGCCGCCGAGGGCGATGCCGAAGACGCCCTGGCCGCCCTTGAGCAGGTCGATGACCTCGTCGTCGGAGGTGCACTCGAAGACCGTGACGCCGTCGCTCATCAGCGTCAGCTGGGACAGGTCACCGACCCCGCGGGCCCGCAGGTGGTCGATCGCGGTCCGGATCTGCTGCAGCGAGATGCCGGCGTCGATCAGGCGCTTGATGACCTTGAGGATGAGGATGTCGCGGAAGCTGTAGAGCCGCTGACTGCCGGAGCCCCTGGCGCCGCGGATCTCCGGGGTGACCAGACCGGTGCGGGCCCAGTAGTCGAGCTGGCGGTAGGTGATGCCGACGACGCTGCAGGCCACCGGTCCGCGGAAGCCGCGGTCACTGGGCATCGGGGCGAAGTCGCCCTCGAACAGCAGTTCCTGGGCCTCTGCCATCGGCAGGGTCGGGCTGCTCATGCGGCCGTGTCGTTCCCTCGCTGGTCACCGGATGCCTCCACCTACGTCGCCCGCGGCGCCCGGAGCGGCCGCGGCTGCGGTCCCAGCGAGTGCCATCGGGGTAATTACACCGTCTCCGATTACCTCTGAAAACCTACGGGCGACGCTCGGCGAGGGTCAACGACACGCCGCGCAGGATGTTCGCCGAAGCCCGTACCTCAACTGCAACTTGAGGCCTGGGGCGGACCCGGGTCCGCGCCCCAGGCCTGCCCGGCGGCGGCTCGCAGCGAGGTCAGTGGTCGGGCCGGGGCTCCTCGCCGGTGACGAAGTCGTCGGGATTCACCTGGTCCAGGAACTCGCGGAACTTCGCCACCTCGGTGTCGGAGTCCAGCGTCTCCTCCGACTCGGCGTCGTTGTCCTCCGGCATCAGGATGCCGGCCTCGTCCAGTACGTCCTCGGCGCAGTAGATGTCACACCCGACCCGGAGCGCGATCGCGATCGCATCGGACGGTCGGGCACTGATCTCCACGCCGTCGATGACCAACGTCGCATAGAACGTTCCGCCGTCCAGTTCGGTGATGTGCACCTCCGACAGCGTGTGGTCCAGTCCGGCCAGCACATCCACCATCAGGTCGTGGGTGAGCGGGCGCGGCGGGACGATGCCCTCCTGGGCGTTGGCGATCGCCGAGGCCTCCGCAGCCCCGATCCAGATCGGCAGGTAGCGAGCCCCTCCGACCTCGCGGAGAAGCACCATCGGCGCGTTCGATGGCATCTCCACCCGCACGCCGACCACATCGAGTTCTCGCATACATCCACACTACGTCTGCATCCTGCGGGCCGGACAGGGCCCGGCGGCGGGTTGATCCGATCCGTGACCTGTCAGCGCTCCATGCCGGTCCTGATCAGGGCGGCGTGCACGCCGATGACCAATTGGGTGACCTCGGCGGCGACGTCGGCCCGACCGTCTCGGACGCCGCGGCGGACATGCGGCGCGATGGCCTGTTCGACCAGACCGATCTCCCTGTCGGCGGCCAGCTTGAACGCCCGCAGGTGCCGGCTGTCGATGCCGTAGACGGCCAGCCGTCGGGCGGCCACGGCGATCGCCAGCGCCTCCCGCCCGTAGAATCGGGTGCCCCGCCGGGGCACCACCACCTGGATCGACTCCAGCTCGGCCAGTGCGGCGTCGGTCAGGCCGCTGGCCTCCAGCAGGTCGTCGCGGGTCAGCCGGACCGGGCGGGCCGCAGGCCGGCGCCCGTTCGCCGGTCCGCCGGTGGGGCCGGGCGCGGCGGCCGGCTGCGGTGTCGCGGCAGTGGACGGGCCGGGCGCCGGGGCGGACTCGTCGGCCGGCGCCGACTGGGTCCGGGGCGGGTCCAGCCGCGGCGGTTCCAGGCCGCGGTCCATCTGCTCCAGGTGCTCCCGGATGACCTTCAACGGCAGGTAGTGGGTCTTCTGCACCCGCAGGATGTAGCGCAGGCGTTCCACATCGAAGTCGCGGTAGCGGCGGTATCCGGACGGCGCCCGCTCCGGTGCCAGCAGCCCGGCACTCTCCAGGAACCTGATCTTGGAGATCGAGACGTCGGGGAACTCGCACTTCAGCGAGGCCAGCACCTGGCCGATGCTTCGCACGGTCGACTGTGCAGCCATCCGCGTCGGGCGCCCCCTCCGGTCCGATCTCGTCGTGTCCGGACCAGCCTAACCGCCGTGTCCGGGCCGGTCGTCCAGCGACTCGGGCTCGGTGCAGGTCAGCTCCGAGCGGCGTAGAAGACCAACCGGAACTTACCGATCTGCACCTCGTCGCCGGGTTGCAGCAGCTGCTCGTCCACCATCTGCCGGTTGACATAGGTGCCGTTCAGGCTGCCCACGTCCTTGACCACCACGCCGGCATCGGTGCGATTGAAGACGGCATGGCGACGGGAGACCGAGATGTCGTCCAGCAGGATGTCGGCGTCCTGGCTGCGCCCGACCGTGGTGGTCACGGTGTCCAGCAGGAACCGGCTGCCGGCATCGGCGCCACGGCGGACGATCAGCAGCGCCGACCCGGCCGGCAGCGCCTTGACCGCGTCCTCCTCGTCGTCACTGAGCCCGCGCGCCTCCCGCTCCTCGGGCACACCCGGCATCGTCTTGGTGGTGTCGCCGGCACGGAAGGCGTCGGCGCCCGGCGCGGCGGACCGCTCGGGCGCCGGAGCGGCCTTCTGCAACGGGGTGCCGCACTGGCTGCAGAAGTTGCTGCCGTCCGGGTTCGGGTGGCCGCAGTGGGTGCAATAGATCATGAGGCGGGGCTCTCCACGTGCTCAGCGTAGGCGTCGGCGTCCAACAGCGTGTCCAGATCCGCACTGTCGCCGATCTGGATGTCGAACAGCCAACCGTCACCGTACGGATCGGCGTTGACCGACTCCGGGCTGTCCTCCAGCCGGTCGTTCACCGCGATCACCGATCCGGACACCGGCGCGAAGAGGTCGGAGACCGACTTGGTCGACTCCAGTTCGCCGCACGCGTCGCCGGCGGTGATCTCGTCACCGACACCGGGCAGCGAGACGAAGACGATGTCGCCGAGCTGCTCGGCGGCGTACTCGGTGATGCCCACCCGCACGGTCGACTCGTTCCCCTCGCGGACCCACTCGTGGTCGGTGGTGTACTTCAGATCCTCGGGAAATTCAGCCACGACGTCTCTCCTCGACGGTCGACGGGTCCGGACGGTCCTGCAGCCAGTGGGTCAGCGTCGGCCGGACGCCGACGACGCGGGCCGAGCGTACTGATTCGGCGGCTGCCTGTGCAAGGAGTTGATCATCACCTTCGACTGCTTGCTGATCGTGATCCGCCCCTGCACGGTGCCGGTCACCTGGTCGGCGAATCCCCCGCGGAAGGCCGCACCCGCGGCCAGGTTGTCGGCGGCACCGATCGCCTCGATCGTCACCGGGCTGCTGATGGGCTGGCCGTCGGCCGACACGTGTCCGGCCGACCCGGTGAAGGAGGTGGAGGCCACCACCCGGATCCGGTTGTCGATCTCGATGGCCTCGGCGCCGGCGTCGCGGAGTTCCTCGACGGCCTCGACCATCAGTTCGGGGTCGAGCTTGTGTTCGGGGTCGGTGACGGTGATCCGGATGCCCGGCCCCTCAGCCCGGGCGGTGCCGGCCAGGATGGCGAGCTCGTCCATCCGGCGACGGGTCTCGCTGCGGGCGATGCGTTGGCTGTCCACGCCCGAACGCAGGCTCTCCCGCGTCCGTTGCAGGTCCTCGACCTCACCCTGCAGGCGGCGGGACTCGCTGTTGAGCCCGTCCAGGATCTGCACGAGGTCGTCCTGGCGGGCCGACCGATAGGTCTGGTCGGCGTTGCTGGAACGCACCTGCATGACCGCGCCGACGGCGACCAGGAACAGGATCACCGCAGCGATCAGCTGGCCACGTCCCGGCCTGGCCACGGAGCGGAGCACGCGGCGGCGGTTGCGACGCCCGGGGCGCGGCGTCGGTGCACCCTCAGGCATGGAAGAGAGACCGGCGGATCGCGGCGGCGTTGGTGAAGATGCGGATGCCGAGGACGACGACGACGCCGGTGGACAACTGCGAGCCGACGCCGATCTGGTCGCCGACGTAGACGATCGCGGCCGCGATCAGCACATTGGAGATGAAGGAGACGACGAAGACCTTGTCGGTGAAGGTGCCGTCCAGGTAGGCGCGGAAGGCGCCGAACAGGGAGTCCATCGCCGCCACGATCGCGATCGGCAGGTACGGCTGCAGGAACGTCGGCACGCCCGGCTCCACCAACAGGCCGGTGACGATGCCGGCGATCAGCCCCAGGATCGGGATCATCGCGTCCTTCCGATACGCACGGAGAGATTCGGCACGCCGGCCAGCCGGAGCCGGTCGACGGTGCTGACGTCGTAGCGCATGCCTTGGTTCTGCTTCAGGGCATTCCACCACGGGCCGGCCGACGTCTCCAACAGCCGCGCAGGCAGGGTCCGCGGGTCGCCGATGGCGTCCACCTCGTAGGGCGGGTCGAGGGATCGGTAGTTGACGGTGATCGCCTGGCCGGCCTCGCGGACCGCGGTCAGGCTGGTGACCCGCTGGCCGTTGATCTGCACCGCCTCCGCGCCGGCGGCCCACAACCCGTTCAGCAGCACCTGCAGGTCGATGTCGAGGACCCGGTTTCCCGTGCCGGTCCCGCTGCCGCTGCCGGTGCCGTCGGTTGCGGGGCCGTCGTCGACCGTGATGCGCAACCCGGGTCCGACCACCGCAGCCGCGCCCGTGCTGGCCTCCAGCGCCGCCACCCGGGCCCGCAGCGCACGGTCGGCCGCGGTGTCACCGAGTCCGGCGTTACGCAGCCGGGCGTTCTCGGCGGCGAGTTGGTCGGCCTGTTCACGCAGCCGGTCGCGGCTGGTCTGGGCGGCTTGGATCCGGTCGACCAGCTGGTGGCGTTCGTTCTCGATCAGTGGCCTGGACCGGGTGGTCTGCAGCGCGGCGACGGTGAACAGCGCGCCGATCAGCAACACCACCACGCCGAGGGCCAGCCGGTCCCGCGCACCGGAGCGCCTGCGCGGACCCGGGTCGTGGGTGGCCGTCAGCGCGTAGTCGGGATCGACGGGATGCTCGATGACCTGCTTGAGCAGGTCCATGCTCGCATCGGGTGCCCGCGGCGGGCGGATGCTCGCTGCCGGCGGGTTCGGCTCCGGGACGTCGCCGGAGTCCGGGACGTCGCCGGAGTCCAGGGACGTCGCCGGAGTCAGGGGGTTGCGGCATCGGCTCCTCCCTGCGGTGCTGCCGGCCGGCACGCCTCCGGCCCGGGGTCGTCATGGCCCGGCGGCGGGCTCGTTGGTGGGTTCCGGTCCGACCCGGCGGTGCCGGGATCCGGCGACTGTACCTGTCTCGACAGCTCAGCGCCGCACCACGGCGGCGTAGACGGCGCGGACCTCGGGTCCCACCCGGGACCAGTCGTAGCGCTGGACGGCGGCCCGGGCCCGCAGGTTGACCTGGTGCCGGTCGACGGTGAGCGCCCGGTCGACGGTACGGGCCAGGCCGGCCGCATCGCCGGCCGGGAACACGAACCCGAGCCGGCCCCGTTCCCCGGTGAGCAGTTCGGTGAACGCGGGCAGGTCGGAGGCGACGACGGTGGCGCCGGCGGCGATCGCCTCCAGCAGGACGATGCCGAAGCTCTCCCGGTCCAGGTGCGGGGCCACGAAGAGGTCGGCGCTGCCCAGCAGGTCGGCGCGGGCGGAGTCGTCGATCTCCCCCAGTGCCAGGCAGTCGCGCGGAAGCCGCCGGCGCACCCGCGACACTCGGCCCTGACCGGCGACCACGACCTCCAGGTCGGGCCGGCGACGACGGATGGCCGGCAGCGCTGCGAGCAGCACGTCGAGGCCCTTGCGCGGCTCGTCCAGCCGGCCCAGGAACACCAGTCGCGGCCGGTCGCCGGCGCGCCACGGGCCGCCGCCGGGAGCGGGTGCGACGGTGAAATCGGCGGTCCGGATGCCGTTGGGGATGATCTGGGGCCGGTGGTCCAGATGGTCGACGACGACCTGCCGGGCCGGTCCGGAGACGGCGATGCCGACGTCGATCGAGGCCACCGCGGACCGGAACACGGTGCCGGCCAGCCGCATCAGCCGCGACCGCGGCGTCGCGGTGTGGAAGGTGGCGACCACCGGCACGTCCGCGCCGGCCAGCGCGAGCAGCGACACGCCGGGGGCCAGCGGCTCGTGGATGTGCAGCAGGTCGAATTCCCCCGCGGCCGACCAGCGCCGCAGCCGGCCGGCGACCAGCGGGCCGAGACCGACCCGGGCGACCGACCCGTTGTACGGCACCGGCGACGCCGGCCCGGCCGAGGTGATCTGGGCCGGAACCAGTCCGTGCTCGCGGGCCCGGGCCGGGTCGAGCCGGCCGGGAGCCAGGATCGCGACCCGGTCCCCCGCAGCGCTCAGGTGGCCGGCCAACCCCAGGACGTGGTTCTGGACGCCGCCGGGCACCGACATCGAGTACGGGCAGACCAGGCCGACCCGCAGCGGTGGCGACGGCGTGGCCGGATCGGCCCGGGTCGGGCGCAGCAACTCGGTCACCGGTCACCGCCGGTGCTGATCCGGTCCGGCGTGCTGCGGCCCGGTGGGACTTCGCGGGTGAAGAACGGCTGCATCATGTGCCAGTCCTGCGGGGAGACGGTGATGCGGTCGGCGAAGTAGTCGGCCATCTCCTGGATCATCGCTGTCAGCCCCGCCCGGCCGGGCCGGTGCGGGATCGGCGGTCCGATGTCCAGGTGCAGCCCGTGCGGGGTGTACCGGCAGACCAGCGGCAACAGCGCCGCACCGGTCCGGCGGGCGACCAGGGCCGGTCCGGCCGGCATCGTCACCGGGTGGCCGCGCCAGCTGACCGGCAGTCCGGAGCCGAGCAGGTCCCGGTCGGCGACCAGGCAGATCAACCGGTGGTTGCGTGCCGCGGCCATCAGTTCGGCCAGGACCGCCGGATCGCGATGACCGATGACCTGCATGCCCAGCCCTTCGCGGAACCGGCGGAACGCGGCGAACTCCGGCTCGCTGAGTTCCTCCACCACCGTGGTCACCGGCATTCCGGTGACACAGGCCCAGGCGCCGGCCAGATCCCAGTTGCCGCTGTGCGGCAGAGCGACCACCGCGCCCTCCGCGGCGATCGCGCGGCGCAGGTTCTCCTCGCCGGTGCTGGACACCCGCGCGACGATCTGTTCCGCCGACCAGCCCGGCAGCGCGAACACCTCCAGCACCGTGCGCAGGTAGGACTCGATCCCGGCGCGGACCAGGCGTCGTCCGGCTCGCCTACCGGTGGCCAGCCGCAGGTTCTCGCGGAACTGGTCCAGGTGCCGGCCGCCGACCCGGACCGCGATCGCCGCGCCGGCCCGGGCGATCAGCCGCTGCACCGACTCCGGGACGTACGGACCGATCCGCCAGCCGAGCCGGTAGAGCAGGCGCAGCGCCGGCGGCGGCGGGTCGATCGGACGCCGATCAGGCACCGGCCCCCCGGGCCTCCTGATCGAGGGCCTGGGCGCGGACCTTGAGGATCCGCTGCATCACCGTCACCGTGCTCAGCACGGCCAGCAGGGCGACGGCGAACTCCAGCACGTACGGGATGCCCAGCCCGCTCAACCAGGCGCCGAGCAGGATGATCACCAACCGGTCGGCCCGGGCCGCCAGGCCGCCGCCGGCCTGGTAGCCGAGGCTCTCGGCGCGGGCCTTGACGTAGGAGGTGAGCTGACCCATCACCAGCGCCCACAGGGTCACCGATGCCCACACGGTGTTGAGGTCGAAGGCGGTGGCGCGGCCCTGCACCGCGGCACCGTGGACGAAGTACAGGGCGATGCCGCCGAAGACGGCGCCGTCGCCGACCCGATCCAGGCTCGAGTCCAGGAAGGCGCCCCAGGTGCTGGTACGGCCGGTGAGCCGGGCCATCTGCCCGTCGACCATGTCGGCGAAGACGAAGCAGAAGACGATCACCGTGCCTTCCCACAGCCAGCCCTGCGGGTAGCAGACGGCCGCGCCGGCGGTGACGCCGAGGGTGCCGACGACGGTGATCACGTCCGGTGACACGTGGTGGCGGACGAAGAACGCCGCGATCGGGCCGACGATCTTGGCCCAGGCCGCCCGGAAGCGTTCCAGCATCAGCAGGTCTCCCTCGTCGCAGTCCCAGCCGACCAGGCTTCGGCGATCAACCTGCGGGTATCACCCAGCAGTTGCGGGATGGCCTTGGTCCGGCCGATCACCGGCAGGAAGTTGGCGTCGCCGGCCCAGCGCGGCACGACGTGCTGGTGCAGGTGTGCAGCGATCCCGGCCCCGGCGACGGCGCCCTGGTTGAGGCCGAGGTTGAACCCGTGCGGGGAGCTGACCCGGCGCAGCACTGTCATCGCCTGTGCGGTCAGCCGGCTGACCGCGTCACGTTCCGGTTCGGTCAGCTCGGTGTAGTCGGCGACGTGGCGATAGGGGCAGATGAGCAGGTGGCCCGGCGAGTACGGGTAGAGGTTGAGCACCACGAAGGCCAGCTCGTCGCGGTGCACCACCAGGCCGGCCTCGTCGTCGCCGCCGGAGACCCGGCAGAACGGGCAGGTCTCGGGTGTGCCGTCCGGCGGCTTGTTCTCCCCCTCGATGTAGACCAGCCGATGCGGGGTCCACAGGCGTTCCATCCCGTCGGGAACCCGGGCGAATCCGGTCTCCGGTTCGGTCGTCTCGTCGCTCATATCGGGACCAAGCATGCCGGATCACCGCCCGAGCGCGCGGCAACGCCCCCGGCGCGTGCCCCGCCACTGCTCACCACCCGGCGCCCGGAGCCCGACGAACCTCACCCGACTTCCCGGCCGGCTCCGCGCCACCCCGCGGCCCGACGCCGCTGCCGCCAGTCCACGTTTCCGGACCAGTGCCCGGTTCCGGAGCCGGCACCCCGGCCACCCGCCACGTTTCCGGACCAGTGTCCGGTTCCGGAGCCGGCACCCGAACCGAACCCGCAGACCTGCACGGCACGGGCTCCTTCCCGGTCAGAGACCGGACCGAACCCGCAGACCTGTACGGCGCGAGCTCGTTCCCGGTCAGAGACCGGACCGGAGGAGAGCCGTCAGACCTGGCGCTTGTCGGCGATGGCGGCGGTGATCTCGGCGATCGCGTCGTCGATCGGGACGCCGTTCTTCTGGCGGCCGTCGCGATAGCGGAACGAGACTGCCCCGGCCTCGACGTCCTGGCCGCCGGCGATCAGCTGGAACGGCACCTTGGCCCGGGTCCAGGTGCGGATCTTCTTCTGCATCCGGTCGTCACTGGTGTCGACCTCGACCCGGACACCGGCGGCGCTCAGCTTGGCGGCGACCTCCTCCAGGTAGCCGTTGAACTCCGCGGCGACCGGGATACCGACGACCTGCACCGGTGCCAGCCACGGAGGGAAGGCGCCGGCGTAGTGCTCGGTGAGGACGCCGATGAAGCGTTCGATGGAGCCGAACTTGGCCGAGTGGATCATCACCGGCTGCTGCCGGGAGCCGTCGGCGGCCTGGTACTCCAGGCCGAACCGGGCCGGCTGGTTGAAGTCGTACTGGATGGTCGACATCTGCCAGGTCCGGCCGATGGCGTCGCGGGCCTGCACGGAGATCTTCGGTCCGTAGAAGGCGGCGCCGCCGGGATCGGGGACGAGTTCGAGGCCGGAGTCGATGCCGACCTGCTCCAGGATCCGGGTGGCGGTCTCCCACTCCTCGTCACTGCCGATGAACTTGTCCGACTCCGGGTCGCGGGTGGACAGCTCCAGGTAGTAGTCGTCCAGCCCGAAGTCGCGCAGCAGCCCGAGGATGAAGTCGAGCAGGTGCTTGATCTCGGCCGGCGCCTGTTCCGGGGTGACGTAGGAGTGCGAGTCGTCCTGGGTCATGCCGCGGACCCGGGTCAGACCGTGCACGACACCGGACTTCTCGTTGCGGTAGATCGAGCCGAACTCGAAGAACCGCAGCGGCAGCTCCCGGTAGGACCGCCCGCGGGACCGGTAGATCAGGTTGTGCATCGGGCAGTTCATCGGTTTGACCCGGTAGTTCGCGCCCTCCAGCTCCATCGGCGGGAACATGGTCTCGGCGTAGTACGGCAGGTGGCCGGAGGTGTGGAACAGCTGCTCCTTGGTCACATGGGGGGTGCCGACGTAGTCGAAGCCCTCCTCGATGTGCCGGCGGCGGACGTAGTCCTCCATCTCCCGCTTGATCACCCCGCCCTTGGGGTGGAACACCACCAGGCCGGAGCCGAGCTCCTCGGGGAAGCTGAACAGGTCCAGTTCGATGCCGAGCTTGCGGTGGTCGCGCTTGGCGGCCTCCTCCATCCGGTGCTGGTAGTCCTTCAGCGCCTCCCGGCTGGGCCAGGCGGTGCCGTAGACCCGCTGCAGTTGCGGGTTCGCCTGGTCACCGAGCCAGTACGCCGCCGAACTGCGGGTGATCGCGTACGCCGGGATGTAGCCGGTGCTGGGCAGATGCGGGCCGCGGCAGAGGTCCTTCCAGGCAACGGTGCCGTCGCGGCGGACGTTGTCGTAGATGGTCAGCTGGCCGGCGCCCACCTCGACGCTGGACCCGTCCTCGTCGTCGGCCCCGTCATCTCCCGACAACTGGGCCTTCTTGCCGATCAACTCGATCTTGAACGGCTCGGCGGCCAGTTCGGCGCGGCCCTCGTCGTCGCTGATCTCCCGGCGGACGAACCGCTGCCGTTCCTTCACGATCCGGGTCATCTGCTTCTCGACGGCCTTCAGGTCGTCGGGGGTGAACGGCTCGGTGACCTGGAAGTCGTAGTAGAAGCCGTCGGTGATCGGCGGCCCGATGCCGAGCTTGGCCTCGGCGTAGAGGTTCTGCACGGCCTGCGCCGCGACGTGCGCGGTCGAGTGCCGCAGGATGTTGAGCCCGTCGGCGCTGTCGATCAGCACCGGCTCGATCCGGGCGCCGTCCGGCAGCGGCCGGTCCAGGTCCCGCAGCTCGCCGTCCACCCGCGCCGCGACCACCGTCCGGTCGTCGCCGAAGAGATCCAGGGCCGTCGTCGTCTCGTCGATCACCTGCTCGGTTGCGGTGTTGTCGCGAACCACGGTGATCTTGATCGACGCCACGGTCCTTCCTTCCTTCGTCTCGCCGGCCGGCGGTGCGGGGTCGGCCCGCGAAATTCGCCCGCGGCCCAAGAAGCAAGCCTACGCTGCTGGGTCGCGGCGACAGGCAGCCGACCGGGCATCGGGGGTCGCGGGAGGAAGACACGTGCGGTCGGCGAACCAGTGAGAACCAGGACCGACGACCCGAACCACGACAGACCGCGTCGAAGCACGTCATTCGACGAGATCATCCACCGCGAGCGGGCAAAATGTCGACAAAGCCCGCACAAATGCAAACTTCAATCATTGAGCGTCACTCTGGTCTGGTAACGGCCGGGGGCGAGCAGGTGAACATCGTCGAGGATCTCGTCGAGCGCTCGGTCGAAAAGCGTCCAGTCGCAAGTCGACGGTATGTAGGCAAGTCAATCTCATGTGTAAGCTGCCCGCGTGGATCTTCAGGGCGTACCTTCGATTGCTCCGAAAGCAGTGGAAGGTCATTGTCGGCATCATTGTCGCAGTCATGGCTGCGGCCGTCGCGCTGACACTTCTGGTTCCGAAGACGTACCAGTCGCAGGTCCAGTTCTTCGTGTCCACCATGGACACCAGCGACAACAGCCAACTCGCGCAAGGCAGCACGTTCCTTCAGCAACGAGTGAAGTCGTATGCGCAACTCGTCACGGCGCCGGTCGTCCTGCAACCTGTGGTGACCGAAGCTGGGGTCGACACCAGCCCGGCGGAACTGGCCAACGACGTGTCCGCGACGATTCCTGCCGACACTGTCCTCATCAACGTCTCCGTCGATGCGAGGACGCCGCATCAGGCCGAGCGGATCGCGCGTGCTGTTGCGACCGAATTCCCGAAGACGGTCGCGCGAGCTGGAGAAGGTATCGAAGAAGAAGGACAGCCCCGTCAAGGTCACGGTCACGAAGGGAGCCGACGCTCGATCTCGCGCCGGTGAGTCCGAGACCGGTTCGCAACATCGCCATTGGCCTGGTGCTCGGTCTGCTCCTCGGCCTTGGTGCGGCCGCGCTGCGGCAGGTGCTCGATTCCAGGGTGCGCACGAAGGAAGATGTCGGTCTGGTTGCCGAGGATTTGCCTCTGCTGGGCTCCATCTCCTACGACGACGACGCGCCGAAGCATCCACTGCTGAGTGGCGACCGCGTGCAGTCACCGCGGGCCGAAGCATTCCGGACGGTACGCACCAACCTGGCGTTCATCGGTGGCGGAACCAACAACGGATCCCGGGCCATCGTGCTGACCTCGTCGTTGCCCGGGGAAGGCAAGACGACGACCAGCGCGAACCTCGGTCTGGTGCTTGCCGAATCCGGCGCCGCGGTGTGCCTGATCGAAGGCGATCTGCGCAGGCCGCGCCTGCTGGAGTACTTCGGTATGGACGGATCGGTCGGGCTCACCGACGTGCTGATCGGGCGTGCAGACCTGATCGACGTGATCCAGCCGTACGGCAAGGGAACGTTCTGCCTGCTCGGGGCGGGACAGTTGCCGCCGAACCCGAGCGAGTTGCTCGGCTCTCCTGCGATGCACGAAACCATGAACAGGCTCGCGAAGGACTTCGATTACGTCTTGATCGACGCTCCCCCGCTGCTGCCGGTGACCGATGCCGCCGTACTCGCAACCCAGGCCGACGGCGCCGTCATGATCGTCGGCAGCGGCCTGGTCACCCGGGAACAGTTGGGCACGTCCCTGGAGTCCCTGGAGAAGGTCGGCGGCCGGGTGATGGGCGTCGTCCTGAACCGGGTGCCGAGGAACGACGCTCCGGGCGGCTACTACGGCTACGGCTACGAGTACAGCGCCAACGATTCGGGCCGGTCCGGTCGGTCGTCACGGCCCTCGACCGCGGGACCGGATGACAGCGTGCCCCGACCTGAAGCGGCCGACCACGACCCGGTCGGTGCCACCGGATCGACCCAAGCTGAAGCTAGCAGATGGTGAACCCCCAACACCCCCCAAGCTGAGGCAAGCAGATGGTGAACCCCCCTAACACCTCCACCGAATCGCCCACCTCCGGGATGTCGTCGGCGGTCCCCGCCGGTCGGCCCACTCCGCGCAGACGTGGCTGGTCCCGACGCGACCAGCTCGTTCACGTCGCCTGGGCGACGGCTGACTGCCTGCTCGTCATCCTGGCGACGTTCGTTTCCGCCTGGCTGCGCTACGACCTGGATCTGCGGTCCGTACTGCTCCAGCCGACAGCCCTCTTCGCGATCGTCGCAGCGGCCATCTACCTCGCATTCGGGGTGCTGATCGGCTCCTACCGGATCGGCCACGTCCGCGGTTCCTTCGAGGAGACCGCCGACATCGCGCGCGCGGTGGTCGCCACCGTGGTGCCGCTGGTGCTGATCCTGCTCCTCACCGACTGGTTCCACGGAGTGCCCCGCAGCCTCGGTGTGCTCGTTCCCGCGCTCGCCCTGGTCGCCATGTTCACGCTGCGCTTCGTGGTGCGCTCCTATCGCTGGGGCCGCGGCGAGCTCGGCGCGGGCGTGCGCAAATCGATCGTCTTCGGAGCCGGTCTCAGCGGGCGGCAGTTGGTACGGGCACTGCGCAACGACCCCGGTTCGAAATACGCCCCGGTCGCGATGCTGGACGACGATCCACGCAAGCGCCGTCTCCGGATCGACGGCCTCAGGGTGAGCGGCGGACGTGAAGCCGTCCTCACCACGGCCATGAGGACGGGTGCTGCCGTCCTCATCATCGCCATCCCTTCGGCCGATTCCCAGCTGATCAATGAGCTGCGCGAACTGGCGGCCGATGCCGACCTGGAGGTCTTGCTGCTGCCGCCGACCGATCAGCGGATCGGGTCCCCTGCTGTCACCGATCTTCGGCACATCGATCTGGAGGACCTGCTGGGCCGCCGTCGGATCGAGCTGGACACCGCGGCGATCTCCGGCTCCATCAGGGGCAAGACCGTGCTTGTCACCGGTGCCGGCGGATCGATCGGATCCGAATTGGCACGACAGATCGCCCGGTTCGAACCCCGCAAACTGATTCTGCTGGATCGTGACGAGTCAGCTCTGCACGCCGTCCAACTCAGCCTCACCGGCCGAGCCATGCTCGACGACGGGACACTCGCGCTGGTCAGCATTCGTGATCTCGCGGCTTTGCACGAGGTGTTCGAGCGGGAACGGCCGGAGTTGGTGTTCCACGCGGCAGCTCTGAAACACCTCACGCTGCTGGAGCAGTACCCGCTCGAGGCGTGGAAGACGAACGTGATGGGCACGCTGAACGTGCTCCGAGCGGCAGATGCTGCCGGGGTCTCTGTGTTCGTCAACGTGTCAACCGACAAGGCCGCGAACCCGAGTTGCATACTCGGCTACAGCAAGCGGCTCGCCGAGCGCCTCACCGCCCATTTCGCCAACCAGCACACGGATCGACGCTTCGTCAGCGTCCGTTTCGGCAACGTGCTGGGGTCACGTGGTTCGGTCATCGGGGCTTTCACCGCCCAGATCGAGCGGGGTGGGCCGATCACGGTGACCCACCCCGACGTCGAGCGCTACTTCATGCTGATTCCCGAAGCCAGCCAGTTGGTGCTCCAGGCGAGCGTGATCGGTCGTGACGGTGAGGTCATGGTGCTGAAGATGGGGCAACCGGTACGCATCCTCGACGTCGCGAAGACCTTGATGGAGTTGTCCGGCCGGCGAGACGTCGAGGTGGAATTCACCGGTCTGCGTCCGGGCGAGAAGTTGTCGGAGGAACTGTTCGCCCATGGCGAGGACATCCGCACCTCAGCCCACCCCCTGGTCAACGCTGTCGACGTCGAACCGCTGGCGCCCATCGAGGTTGTCGATTCCGGTCTGATCAAGGACGACGAGGCCTACCGCTGGATGATGAACAGAGCGGTTGACGGTCTGGAGATGCATGCTGGCGGGAACGCGGACGCTCCGGCAGGCAGCCTGCAGCAGACGCGCACGGTGACGACCCGATGAGCCGCATCCATCTCTCGCGGGCCGACATCACCGCCGTCGAGGAGGGCCTGGTACTGGAGGCGTTGCGCTCGGGCTGGGTCGCCCCGTTGGGTCCCATGGTGGAACGGTTCGAACGTGACATCGCCGACCGGGCCGGCGTCTCCGGTGCCCTGGCGTTGTCCTCGGGCACCGCCGCTCTCCATCTGGCACTGCTGGCGGAGGGCGCCGGACCGGGCAGCGTGGTAGTGCTGCCTTCGATGACCTTCGCGGCGTCGGCGAACGCGGTGCTGTACACGGGAGCGGAACCCGTCTTCGTCGATTCCGGCCCGGACGCCAACGTCGATCCCGATCTGCTGTTGGCTGCCGTCGACACCCTTCGGTCCGAAGGCCGCACGGTGGCCTGCGTCCTGAGCGTCGACCTGTTCGGGCGGTGCGCCGACTACGGCCGGCTGTCCAGCCGGACTGGCACGCCGCGGCGTCGCATTGGTCGAGGATGCCGCCGAGGCGCTCGGCGCCTGTCACGAGGGACGACCGGCAGGCTCGTTCGGCCACAGCGCGGCGCTCTCGTTCAACGGCAACAAGATCATGACAACGTCCGGTGGCGGCATGCTGCTCAGCGACGACGCCGAACTGCTGGACCATGCCCGGTACCTGTCAACGCAGGCGCGCAAACCTGCGCCGTGGTACGAACACACCGAGATGGGGTTCAACTACAGGATGTCGAACATCCTGGCCGCCCTCGGCGTCGGTCAACTCTCACGACTCGACGAGATGATGGCCCGCCGACGCATGCACCGCGAGCGTTATCGGGCCGCGCTCGGTGATCTTCCCGGCGTCCGGTTCCTCTCCGACGACCCCGGCTGCGCAGCTGGCCGACGCGACGACGAAGAGAACTGCTGGCTGACGTGTATCGTGATCGACCCGGAGCTTGCCGACGCCCATTCCGTCGTCGACCAAGCTGTCGCACCAGGACATCGAAGCGCGCCACCTGTGGAAACCCATGCACCTGCAGCCGCTGTATGCGGACGCCCGAACGTTCACCAACGGCATCTCGGAGACGCTCTTCGCCCACGGTGTGACCTTGCCCAGCGGCTCCGAACTCGACGACGTCGCGATCGAGCGTGTGATCGCGGCACTCACCGACATCCTCCGCGGAAAGGCAGACGCAGCATGATCGAGGCGCTCGCCGGCCCGACCGTCCACTCGACGAGCAGCGCGATGACCAGGGCATCAACCTGTCCGGCATCGCGGGTACAACGGTGGCCATCACCGGTGGCACCGGTTCCTTCGGGTCCACGATGGTCAGGGAGTTGCTGCGTCACGACGTCGGCTGCCGTGCACGTTCTGAGCCGGGACGAGGCCAAACAGGACGAACTGCGCAAGGCGGTGGGAGATCCGAGGCTTCGGCTGTTCCTGGGAGACGTACGCGATGAAGCCTCGGTGACCGAGGCCATGGGCGATGTCGACTTCGTCTTCCACGCGGCCGCCCTCAAGCAGGTCCCGTCCTGTGAGTTCTTCCCGGACCAGGCAGTTCGGACCAACGTCGACGGCAGCCGCAACGTCATCCGCGCCGCCGCCGCCGCCGGGGTGCGATCGGTGGTGTGCCTGAGTACCGACAAGGCGGTCTACCCGGTCAACGCCATGGGCATGTCCAAGGCGCTGATGGAAAAGACCGCACAAGCCTGGTCCCGCAATCATGCCGACAGCCCGACCACCGTCTCGGTGACCCGCTACGGCAATGTGATGCACTCCCGGGGATCGGTCATCCCCCTGTTCGTGTCGCAACTCCGGCAAGGGGTGCCGCTGACGATCACCGATCCCGGCATGACCCGCTTCCTGATGTCCCTGGACGAGTCGGTGTCCCTGGTGCTGCATGCCTTCACCCAGGCCGAACCCGGTGATCTTTTCGTCCGCAAGGCTCCCGCCTGCACCATCGAGACCCTCGCCCGCGCCGTCGCGACGGTGCTCGGTCAACGGCCCGAGATCAAGATCATCGGTACCCGGCACGGAGAGAAGCAGCACGAGACGCTGCTCAGCCGGGAGGAGATGTCGCGGGCACAGGACCAGGGCGGGTACTTCCGCGTGCCGCTGGACACCCGGTCCTTGGACTACGAGTTGTATTTCGACGCCGGCGATCCTCGCGAAGCCGAGATCTGCGACTACACCTCGGCCAGTACGCGACAGCTGGATCTCGATCAGACCTGCGACCTCGTCGCCTCCCTGCCCCAGATCCAAGCGATCAGAGGGGAATTCGTATGAAGGTCCTGATCACCGGCGCCGACGGTTTCCTCGGCCGCCATCTGCGGGTGCGGATGTCAGCCCTGAGCCACCATCAGGTGGTGCCGGTCGGTCGTCTGCAGTGGCCACGGCTGGCGGAACTGATCGCCGACGTCGACGTTGTCGTGCATCTGGCCGGGGTGAACCGTGGTGACGACGAGGCGGTGGAACACGGCAACATCCGGCTCGCGGCCGATCTGGCCGCGGCCATTCCCCGCGCCGCCGGGTTAGGCCATGTCGTGTACGCCGATTCGGTGCAAGCCGGCAACGACAGCCCCTACGGCACAGGAAAGGCGGCCGCCGCGAGCATCCTCGGGGATGCTGCAGCAGCCGTAGGCGCATCTTTCGTCGACGTTCTGCTGCCCAACCTCTTCGGTGAGGGCGGTCGACCTGACTACAACTCCTTCGTTGCCACCTTCGTGGACCGTGTCGCCCACGGGCAGCCGGTGCAACTCAGTGATCGCGCGATCGATCTCCTCCCTGCCCAGGATGCCGCTGCGGTCCTGCTGGAGGCGATCAACCCGTCGGTGCCGGGCGAGCGGAGCCAGCTCCGGCCGAGCGGTCTCCCGACGACTGTGACCGCCGTCCATGAGCGGCTCACCGAGATGGCGCGGCTCTATGCCACCGGCGACATCCCGGCGTTGGACGGCCCGCTGGACCTGGCACTGTTCAACACGCTCCGGTTCGCCCTGTTCCCGACCGGTTACCCCATTCCACTGGTCCAACATTCCGACCAGCGGGGGTCCTTGGTCGAAACGGTCCGCGCGCACGGCGGACAGGGCCAGACGTTCGTCTCCACCACCCGGCCCGGTATCACCCGGGGAGAGCACTTCCATCTGCGCAAGGTCGAGAGGTTCGTCGTCATCGGCGGCAGAGCGCGGATCGCTCTCCGGCCCGTCCTCGACACTCGAGTGGTCGACTTCGTCGTCGACGGGGACACGCCGGTGATCATCGACATGCCGACGCTGTGGGCCCACAAGATCACCAACATCGGACGCGGACACGCTGGTGACCATGTTCTGGGCCAGTGAGATCTTCGATCCGGGATCTCCCGATACGCATCCTGAGCCGGTGGAGCCGACGACCGCCGCCGACCCACACCGGTCAGGCTCCCCCGCAGCTGTCGGCGCCGTCCATAGGTCGGCCACGGCATGACCGCCCGAGAACAGCCGGCGGCCCAGACCCGTGGTCGGTTGAAGGTGATGACCATCGTCGGTACTCGTCCGGAGATCATCCGGCTGTCGCGGGTCATCTCGGGCCTCGCCGAGACCGTGGACCACGTCCTGGTGCACACCGGCCAGAACTACGACTACAACCTCAACGGCGTCTTCTTCGACGAGCTCGGACTCGGCAAGCCAGACCACTATCTCGGCGTGGACACCTCCAGTCTCGGCCGCGTACTCGGCGAGACTCTGATCAAGACCGAGGAGGTGTTGAGATCGGAGCAACCGGACGCGGTGCTGGTGCTCGGTGACACCAACAGTTGTGTCGCGGCGGTGATGGCGAAGCGGATGAGGATCCCCGTCTACCACATGGAGGCGGGCAACCGCTGCTTCGACGAGAACGTGCCCGAGGAGACCAACCGGCGACTGGTGGACCATGTCGCCGACTTCAACCTGGTCTACACCGAGCATGCCCGGCGCAATCTGTTGGCCGAGGGCCTGCATCCGAGACGGATCATCAAGACCGGCTCCCCGATGCGGGAGGTGCTGGAGCACCATCGCCAGCAGATCGATGCCTCCGATGTCCTCGACCGCCTCGGACTTGCCGATCAGGGTATCTGTTGGTGAGCGCACACCGCGAGGAGAACGTCGACTCCCCCGACCGGCTCCGCGCACTGCTGGACGGACTGAACGCCGTCGCCGACACCACCGGTCTGCCACTGTTCGTGTCGACCCATCCGCGGACCCGCAAGCGGCTCGAAGCGCTCTCCGACTACGTGCCCCGTGAACGAACGACCTTCTCCGAGCCGCTCGGCTTCCTTGACTACAACCGTCTGCAGCTCGGCGCAGCCTGCGTGTCTGAGCGACTCGGGGACCGTGTCCGGAGGAGTCGGCGATCCTCGGCTTCCCGGCGATCACTATGCGCGACTCGATCGAGCGTCCGGAGGCGCTCGATACCGGCACGATCATGATGACGGGCCTCGACGCCGCCGACATGGTCGCCGCCGTTCGACTCGCCGATCGCGGACCCTCGCCACGCGGTCAGGCGGGCTGGTGCCACGAGGATTACACCATCACCAACACCAGTGATCGCGTCATCCGGTTCATCCTGTCGACCGCGCGTCGGCACCACGATTGGGCCGGTATCCGTCGATGAAGCCGCTGGCGATCATCGGCGCCGGCGGACACGGCCGTGAAGCCCTGGACATCATCGACGCGATGAACGCCGAAGACCCCCGGTTCGAGGTCATCGGGTTCATCGACGACGGTCGCGAACCCGGCAGCCTGGCCGTCCCGCATGAGATTCCGGTGATCGGCGGCATCGACCACCTACGGACGCTGGACGTCGGCTACGTCCTGGCGATCGGGCTTCCGGCGGTCCGACGACGCATCGCGCAACTGCTCCCCGATCACCGTCCGGTGGACATCGTGCATCCCGACAGCAGCATCGGCAGCCACGTCGAGCACGGTCCGGGTCTGATCATGGCGGCGGGGTCCCGGATCACCCACGCGGTCAACCTCGGCCAGCATGTGCACCTGAACGTCAACGCCACCGTGTCACACGACTGCCGCATCGGTAACTTCGTCACGATCACTCCGGGTGCGTGCGTCTCGGGCGCTGTCACCCTTGGCGACGAGGTGTGGATGGGCATCGGATCCTCGGTCATCCAACAGGTCCACGTGGCCGACCGGGTCGTGGTCGGCGCAGGTGCCGCGGTCATTCGCGACGTAGCGGCGGACTCGACCGTGGTCGGCGTGCCGGCACATCCGGTGACAGGCCGACATGAGGGAGCTGCGTCGATTTGACGGCGCCTGCCATCGCCCGTCGGAAGGCCCGGCGAACATCGGCGATCACCACCGGTGACCGGCACCGAAGGCGGCCGGCATCGGAGGGTGCCGGCGCATCCGGCCTGCCGCGGTACTCTTCCGGCGCAGGATCAGTCCCGATGTTCCCCCGATCCCAGGACCTGAGGCCCACTGCTGACATGACCCCCGACGTCCCCCCAGAGCCGACCTCGCATGCACGCCGGGTCAGCGGACCGCCCACTGCCCGGGCCGTCGACGCACCGCGGCAGGTCGTTCGGCGCATCGCTCGCCGCGCAGCACTCGACGCACTCTCGGCGCGGGACCGGCTGCAGGACCGGACCGCGCGGGCATTCGGTCGACCCCGGGTGCACTTCCTGTACCTCCACGCCGTGCCTCCACACGAAGAGCGACGATTCCGCGAGCTGCTGTCAGAGCTGTCGCGCGCGCACACCTTCGTCAGCTACAGCCGAGCAGTGGAGATCCTGCGAGGCGGCGAGATCGACGGCCCGTACATCTGTTTCAGCTTCGACGACGGGTTCGCCAGCAATGTCCGCACCGCATCGCTCCTGGCCGAGTACGACGCCTCTGCATGCTTCTTCATTCCGCCGGACTTCATCGGATGTCCCGACGCAGCAGCAGCCCGGCGCTTCTTCCGTTCGTCCGACGTCGACGAGAGAGCCATGCGGTGGGACGAGGTGGAGGGCCTGCTGCAGACCGGCCACGAGATCGGCAACCACAGCAGGCATCATTTCAACATCGGGCAGCTACCTGCGGCCCGGCTCGAGGACGAGATCGCGGGCGCGGCAGACGAGCTCGAACGCCGGCTCGGCCGTCGTCCGGAGCACTTCGCCTGGCCGTTGGGCCGCTTCCATCAGTTCACCGACCGTGCGGCCTCCGTGGTCTTCGACTGCGGCCACCGGACCTGCGCCTCGGCCGAACGCGGCGCCCACGTGCAGGCACCGGCGTTCGAACGCTACTGCCTGCGCCGCGACCACCTGATGACGTCGTGGCCGCTGCGACACATGTTGCATTTCATCGCCGCAAGTGCCGCCGGAGCCTCGGTCGCCGACAACGACTGGCCAGCACACTGGCGGGTGGTGGAGCACCCGTGACCGCAGAGTCTGCCTTCCGCGTCGCGCTACCGCAGTTCCTTGTCATCGGAGCCATGAAGTGTGGCACCACGACCCTCTATGAGGACCTTCGCGAGCACCCGAAGCTGCGGCTGCTGGAGAAGGAATCCGCGGTGCTGGCAGGTTCCGTGGAAGGAACCGCCCCGCCGGAGCATCCTGCGGCGCTGTACAGCGACAGAATCCGCCAGCGCGAACCCGGCGTTCTCGTCGGAGAAGTCGCGACCACCTATGCGATGCGGCCGCACTTCCCGGGCGTCGCCGAGAGTGCACAACGAAACCTCGCACCGACAACCAAGATCATCTACATCGTGCGCGAGCCGCTTGCGCGGATCATCAGCCATCATCACCACGACGTGTCCTCCGGCCGGCTCACCGTCGGCATCGACGAAGCGGTGCGTTCCGATCCGCGGCTCCTGGACTACACCAGGTACGCCGCTCAACTCCGGCCGTGGATCGATGCGTTCGGCCGGGACCAGGTGCTGGTGTTGAAGTTCGAGGATTACGTCGCGGACAGGGCGGCGGGGATGGCGCGCAGCTACCGGTTCCTCGGTGTCGAAGCACCCGACCAGCTCCTCCGGGCACACCACCGTGTCCACAATCTCAGCGCCGGCAAACCGGTCGCGGTCGGTGGGTGGCGCAGACTCGCACACAACTCGTTGTACCGGCGACTCCTCCGGCCGCTGCTGCCGGAGCGGGCCCGCCATCAGTTGGGTGCATCGGTGCTGCCGAAGGCACCGCCGCGACCGGACCCGCCGCGTCCCGACACGGTTGCCTTCATCCGAGGAGAACTCGCCGACGACCAGGCTGCCTTCGCCTCGATCGTCGGTGCCCCGTGGTGGACGACAGACTCCACCATGAACGCCGACGCCCCACCACCGCGTCACGGGAGCTAGCCCGTGCCAGCCCTCAGCCTGCGCCGCAACTTCTCCTGGAACCTCGCCGGGAGCGCCCTGTACAACGCCAGCCAATGGCTGCTCATGGTCCTCCTGGCCCGGCTCGCCGATCCGCGCATCGTCGGTGAGTTCGCGCTCTCGCTCGGCATTGCCGCGCCGGTGTTCCTGTGCCTGGGCTTGAACCTGCGCATCGTCCTGGCCACCGACGCCACGCGGCGCTGGCCCATCCCGATGTATCTGCGCGCCCGCAGCCTCACCGGAGTGGCATCGATCCTGGTCACGCTGGTCGTCGGCTTCGCACTCCATCTGCGAGGCCTCGCACTGCTCAGTCTGGCCGTGATCGCTGTCGCCAAGAGCGTGGAAGCGTTGGGGCAGACGCTCTACGGCTACTACCAGCTGCACGGGCGCCTCGATTACGTCGCCGGCTCCATGCTCCTGCGCGCCGGACTCGGCAGCGCCCTGTTCTTCACCGGCTTCCTGCTCACCCACCAACTCGTCTTCGCCTGCTGCGGGCTGCTGCTCGGCTGGACATCGGCCCAGATTCTCTGGGATGTCCCGCACAGTCGCCGGTTGATGGCCGGTGACCCGAGTGCACGGTCGGTCCAGCCATCAGTCCCGGACAGCCACCCGATGAGATCCCTGGTCGTCAAGGCCGCCCCGCTGGGAGTCGACGCAGGCCTCAATTCGCTGATCATCAACACTCCGCGGTATGCGATCCAGGTGCTGATGAGCACGGCGCATCTGGGTCGCTTCGCGGTCCTGGCGTATCTGGCGCAGGTGATCACCATGATCACCGGGTCGTTGGCCGACGGAGTGGTCAGCCAACTGGCGCACGCCCATGCTGCCGGGCGCCGGAAGTACTTCGATCGCCTGCTGGTCCGCCTCTGCCTGTTCTCCTTGGGAATCAGCGGGGTCATCTTCGTCGTCTGCCTGTTTGTCGGCGCGCAACTGGTCCGGGCACTTCTCGGACCTCAGTACGTCGATCAGCCGCTGCTCCTCCTTCTCGTGCTCGCCGCCACGATCAGCACGCTGCAGCGGTGCGTGTCTCGTGGCCTGCAGGCGAGCCATCAGTTCCTCAAGATCGCGATCACCGACGGCATCACGTTGGCGATCGTCACCGGCTCCTGCGTGCTGCTGGTTCCACGCTTCGGCCTGCCCGGGGCTGCCGCCGCGATCTCCGTCGGAACGCTGGCCGGAACGGTCGTTGCCACCGCGCTTCTGCGCACCTCATTGCGGGATTTTCCAGCCGACGCGCGAGCCCGGGAGCAGGGCCGCATCGACGGCGATGCCGCGCCGGCCATGGAACAGCCGCCCACCACGAGCCCATCGTCGGTCGACGGAGATCGACACCACGACGGGGTATCCACAGGCCCGGGGACAGACCAGTCGCCCGGACGATCTGTATCGGAGACGGACCGATGACCGATGAATCCTCCGCTGCGGCGGCCCGCACCGGCCAAGGGCGGAGATTTCGACTGGGCATCCGGGTCAACACCAGGACCAGCGGTGGCGGTCAGGTCTTCGTCCGCAATCTCGTCGCTGCTCTGCACACACATCCTGGCAGGCCGGAGATCACGCTCTTCGTCGCGGGCGACGGCGGCCAGCCGTGGCCCGGCGACGTCGACGTCGTGAGCCTCGGACGGCGGGCTGGAACACCGTTGAGCCGGCTCTGGCGCGGCCACGCGATGCGCGCCGCGCTGGCCGCGCACCCCGTGGACGCACTGCTCTGCCCCGGGACGGAGATCACCAGTGACGGATCCACTCCGACCATTGTCTGGCCGCTCACCGTCGCGCCGTTCGAGAAGGACGCCCTGGCCGTGCTCGGCGACAGCCTGGGACGACGAGCGCGATGGCTGCTGCTCCATGCGCTCATCCGGCGTGCGTACCGGTTCGCCGATGCTGCCGTGTACAGCTCCGGCTATGCGCTGAGTCTTCATCGTCGTTCGATTCCGCGGGCGCGCCGAATCCCGTCCTACGTCATCCGGCCGGCAGCGTCCCTGCAGCCATCCCGCGCGCTGGAGCCGATGGACCAGCCGGAAGGTGCAAGAAGTACCGCTCCGCTGCTGTTCGTATCCCACCTCTATCCGTACAAGATGC
>CAVWTT010000002.1:0-1299493 GCA_963758075.1 uncultured Actinomycetota bacterium
CAACCCGCTCCAACTCGGCGACCACGATCTTGTCCATCTGCAGCATCGCCTGCAGCACCCGGCCGGCGCGCTCGGCGTCAGGATCGGTCAGCAGCTCCCCCAGCCGGTCCGGGACGATCTGCCAGGACACCCCGAAGCGGTCCTTGCACCAGCCGCACCGGCTCTCCTGGCCGCCGTCGGCGATGAGGGCGTCCCAGTAGTGGTCGACCTCGGCCTGGTCGGCGCACGGCACCAGGAACGACACCGCCTCGGTGAAGTGGAACTCCGGGCCACCGTTGAGCCCGGTGAACGGGTGGCCGTCCAGGACGAACTCCACCGTCAACACCATGCCGGCCCGCGGCATGCCCTCGGCGTAGTGGATGAGGTTGGTGATCTTCGAGTTGGGAAAGATCGAGCAGTAGAATTCGGCGGCCTGCTGGGCCTCGGTGTCGAACCACAGGCTCGGAACGATCTCGGGCATCTCTTCTCCTTCACGTTGAGCTCGCCTTCCGGGCTCTCAACGCTGCGTCGAACGGGCGGCGCCGGAATCGACAGGGTGTCGCCGGTCGGGTTGCCGCCCTGCGACAAGCTCAGGGCGCGGTTCGCCGCTCTCCGCGACCCGATCCGCCTCCTGGGCCCGTACCCTCGCCTGCTGAGCCCGTACCCTCGCGTCCTGACCCCCGCCCTCCGCGTCCTGAGCTGTCGAAGGACGCCTGACCCGGCCACCGGCCAACGACCGCCCCGCCACCCGCGGCTCAGCCCGGGCGGGCGGTCCGGGGCAGGATCCTCGGCTCGGCCCGCGCGAGCAGCACCAGGCCGGCGAATCCGAAGACGGCCAGAGCAGCCGGGATGAAGAACACCCGCGGCAGCCCGAGCGCGGTCACCGCGACGCCACCCATCAGCCCACCGATCGCTCCCGACACCGGGGTCGAGCTGGTGAACAATGCCGAGGCGGTGCCGACCCGGGTCGGGGCCAGGTTCTGGGCGATGTTGACCCCGAGTGCGGCGACGCAGGCCCATTCGGTGGCCACCAGGAACTGGCCGCAGAACAGCCCGACCACCCCGTGGCTGGTGGCGTAGGCGAGGTAGGCGCCGACGCCGGCGGCCGCCCCGAACGGATACACCCGCAGCGGGGAGAACCGATCGGCCAGCCGCGCGGCCAGCGGCATCAGGCAGAACTCGGCCAGCGGCTGGGAACCGATCACCGCCCCACGCAGCGCCGGGTCGAGATGCAGCTGCTGGTCCATGTAGATCGGCAGGAAGCCGAACTTGATGGTGTCCCCGCTCATCGCCAGCACGGTCAGGCCGAGGAACACCAGCAGCGGCGCCAGAGACGGATCACGGCGTGGGATTCCGTCGGTGTCAAGCACCTGCTCATGGTGGAAGCGAAGCACCCGGCGGGTCCCGAGGGGCACCAACTGCGCCGCCATGCAGATCGCCGTCGCCGCCAGCATGGTCCGGTAGGAGGTGACCTCGGCGAACCAGCTGCCGACCACCGGGCCGACGACGTAGCCGGCGGTGAACGCCATCCGCACCATCGAGATGACCTGGTTGTCGACGGCGGTCGGGCGCCGGTTCAACTCGTCCCGGCAGGCCGCGAACAGCTGCCCCATGCCCGCACCGGCCGCGCTCAGCGCGCCGATGCTGATCGCGAACGGCATCCACACCTGGTCGGCCAGCGACATCAGCGCCCAGCCGGCGGCCCCGATCAGGGCGCAGATCCGGAACGGCAACAGCCGGTTCTCCCCCCGGTCGGACCATCGGCCGACGAGGAAGCCGACCACGGGTGCGGCCAGGTTGGTGAGGTAGTACAGCCCGGCCAGCGGCAGCGAGGCACCCAGATCGGTGACCATGAACAGGGTGAGCTGCGGCGAGGCCGCCGAGATCCCGATTCCGGCCAGGAACAGCGCGACCACGGCACCGCGGAGGAATCCGGATCCGAGCACCGCCCGGACCGGCGACGTCTGCTGCTCACGGTCGCCCGCCGAGGGCAGCCGTTCGGTCGGCGTCTGTTCGCCTGAGGTCATCGCTTGCAGTACCTTCCGCCCGGCCGGTGTCCGTGACCCTACCGCCCTCGGCATTCCGGCCCGGGATCAGCGGCCACCTTCCGGGTCGGCGACGCTTTCGTGGAAGTCAAGGGATTGTCGGAGGGCTTCGAGGAGGCGGGCTGCGAACACGATCCTCGCGGTCCTTCGAGCTCGGGACGCGCAGGGACGGGATGAGCGGTCGGCGGATGTTCACGTGCTGTCAGGAACTCGTCACCACAGCGTTGGCGGTCGGCCATGCGGTGCGGCGAGGTTGGCCATCGTGATCAATTCCGGACATCGCGATCGGGGCGCGGATCTCACCCCGACCACCACTCGACGACGTCGGCGTCGCGGACGGATCGCGGCGGTCACGGCCGCGACCACCGGGCTGCTGGTGTCGGCGGGGCTGGCCATGCAGGCCTCCGCGGCCCCCGTCGTCGCCAGCCACCGACACGGCCCCTCGAAATCGCCGGTCGTACGGACCAGTACGCCGATCAAGCACCTGGTGGTGATCTTCGGGGAGAACATCTCCTTCGACCACTACTTCGGCACCTACCCCTACGCCGCCAACACCAGCGGCACCCCGTTCACCGCCCGGCGCGGGACGCCGCGGGTCGACGGCCTGCTGAGCCACGTCAAGGGCGGCGGCACCCTGCTCACCGACAATCCGAACGGTGTGAATCCGAAGCGGCTGGACCCGGCCAAGATCGGCGACGTCCTCACCTGCGACCAGGACCACGACTACCTGCCCGAACAGGAAGCGTTCAACCACGGGCAGATGGACGCGTTCCTCAGCAGCACCGGCAGGGCGTCGGGCACCTCGGCCACCGGCCAACCCTGCCAGGCCTCCGACGTCCTCAACTACTACGACGGCAACACCGTGACGGCGTTGTGGAACTACGCCCAGCACTACGCCATGAGCGACAACTCCTACAGCGACGTGTTCGGCCCGTCATCGCCCGGTGCGCTGAGCATCGTCTCCGGCAACACCGGCGGCATCGACAAGATCGCCGGACCGGTCCGCTACGCGACCACGCCGCAGAACGCCGCCGCAGGTCAGCTCGTCGCCGACGGCTCGGGCACCTACTCGATGATCGCCGACCCGAACCCGTACTACGACGACTGCGCCGGTGGGGCCCAGACCGGCATCAGCGGCGGCGGCCACACCGTCGGTGACCTGCTCAATGCCAAGGGCCTCAGCTGGGGCTGGTTCGAGAGCGGCTTCTCCCCCACCACGGCCTACTCCGGTCCCGCGCAGAAGGGGTCGGCGTACCACCCGACCACGGTCACCGGCCGGGCCGTCTGCGCCGCCAAGACCCCGATCGGGCAGGCCGTCGGCGGCACCGGCCAGTACGGCAGCGTCGGCGACTACATCCCCCATCACGAGCCGTTCCAGTACTTCGAGTCGACCGCCAACCCGCATCACCTGGCGCCGACCTCGCTGGCCGCGGTCGGCACCGACACCCAGCACTACACCGACGGCCGACCCGACTTCGACACCGCCAACCACCAGTACGACATGAGCACCTTCGACGATCTGGTGTCGGCGGTCAGCGCAGGTCGGATGAGTGCCGATCAGCTGCCGGCGGTGAGCTACCTGAAGGCGCCCGGAGCGCAGGACGCGCACGCCGGCTACTCCGATCCGCTGGACGAGCAGCGGTTCGTCACCAAGGAGATCAACGCCCTGCAGAAGTCGCCGGCCTGGAGTTCGACCGCGGTCGTGCTGGCCTACGACGACTCCGACGGCTGGTACGACCATCGGATGGCCAAGATCAACAACCCGTCCTCGACGGTCGCCGACGTGCTCGCCGGGCCGGGCCAGTGCGGCCCCGTGCACGGCAAGGTCCACCCGAACCGGCATCGCAGCGAGGTGCCGTTGGCCGGCGAGCAGGGCCGCTGTGGACCCGGACCGCGCCAGCCGCTGCTGGTCATCTCCCCGTACGCCCGGACCAACTACGTCGATCATCGTCAGACCCAGCAGGGCTCGGTCGTCCGCTTCATCGAGGACAACTGGCGCCTCGGCCGACTGGACGGCTCGACCGACGCCATCTCCGGTTCGCTGGACAGCATGTTCGACTTCCACACCCGGCGCCCGAACGGTCGGTTGATCCTCGACCCGGTCACCGGTCAGCCGACCGACCGCTGACCCGGTACCCGGTCTGCAGGCAGTCCCGCTGCGGTCCCCGCGTCCGGCCCCGATCAGGCCGGGCGCGGGGGCCCAGCCCTTCGGGTACCGGTTAGGTTCTGGGATGTGAGCATGCAGCCGCAGCAGGTCGTCGCCTCGTTCGACTCGGCCAGCGTGCTGCACGCAGCCACGGTGTCCGCCCTGCGCGGCAGAGCCTTCCCCCACCTGGGCAACCCGGGCCTGATGGGACGGTTGGTGCGAGTCGGCGGCCGGCTGCCGTGGCCGGTGCTGCAGCGGATCTACACCCGGATCGGCGGTGCCGAAGGCATTCCGCCCGAACAACTCGGCGAGGTGGACATGGGCGCGATCGCGTCCTCCTTCGCCGATGCCTATCCCGACCGGCGCTACCCGGCCGTGCTGATCGGCTCCAGCAACGGCGCACTGAGCCATCTGGCCGCGGCATTGCAGATCCCGTGGCTGCCGCAGACGGTGCTGGTGCCGGTGCACCGGGTCGGTGACCCGCAGCGGGCCGACCAGGTGCTGGCGTTCGGCCGGCACTGGGGCGACGACCTGTTGGCCGCCAACCCCGACATCGTGTTGCACCAGATGCACGACCCGGCCCAGGACGCCCTGATGACCCAGCGGATGACCTACTTCCGCACCAAGTGGCAGGCGCTGCCGGCCGCCTACACCCGGTTCCTGGCCCAGCGGCTGGCCCCCGGCGCGCCGGTGCTGCTGGCCGAGGACACGCTGCGCTGGCCGGTCACCACCGTGTCGGAGCGGCACTACTTCCAGCTCGGCGGCCATGGCGGGCTCAGCCCGGCCGACTATCTGCGGATGCCGTCGGCCCCGCCGGCCGACATCGACGCACCGGAGGCCGAATGGGGGGCCGACCCCGACTTCGTCGCCGCGGTCGAACAGTGGTGCCTGGACCATGATCATCCGCTGGTGCGGCTGCGCTACCGCGGCCCGCAGGAAGCGGCCCACCCGGTCGCGGTGGCGTACCGGCAGTGGATCGCCGACCGGGGCGAGGGGGCCGACCGGCTGATCGTGCCCTCCTTCGTCCTCGGCGATCCGTGGCGGACCCTGAACGCGGCGCTGGTGCCGTACTGGACGTTCTTCCCGGTCCGGCCGGCGGTGCGGGCGCTCGCCGATCACCTCGAACGCAGCCGCCCGTACCGGGAGGTGTACCTGCTGATGTTCCAGCACGGCGCGGACTCGCCGGGCGTCGCCTCCCCCGACGACCTGGTCGACGCGGTGCGACGCTCCGGCGCGACGCCGAGGCTGATCGCGGTCGACCCGCGCCGGTCCCCGCACGACATCGGCTCGCTGGGCCGGTACGGCCCGCAGCTGGACGAGCTGCCCCGGGCCCGCCGGCCGTGGGCGCCGATGAGCTGGCAGACCGCCGTCCGGGTGCTCGGCTCGGAACCGACGACGGCGGGAACGCCGTTGGTCGACCGGACCGGCCACGACCATGACGGGACGGACCGGTGATGGGCGGGTCGACCGGCGTGCGGCCGGACCGCACCGCCGCGGACCGGCCGTCGGTGATCATCGTGCCGGGGCTGGCGGTGCGCGACTACGTCCGGGACGAGGCCGACACCCTGGCCGCGGCCGGTTACCGGGTCGACCTGCCGCCGGCCCCGGCCTGGCGCAACCGGCCGGCGGATCTGGCGCAGTACGGGCAGCAGCTGGCGACGCGGATCGAGCAGGGGGACCGCCCGGTCGACCTGCTGGTCGGTCTGTCGGTCGGCACCCAGGCCGCCGCGGTCGCCGCCCGCAGCACCCCGCTGGTGCGGCGGCTGCTCCTGGTCGGCCCGACGATGGCGCCCGACCACCGCACCCGCGGCGCGGCGATCCGGGCCTGGATGCAGGGTGAGGAGCATCCCGACGCACCGAGACTCAGCCGGCAGGCCCGGGACTGGGCGCGGGCCGGACTGCCGCGGCTGTACCGCGGCCTGGTGTCGACCATCTCGGTGACGCTGGAGGAGGTGCTGCCCGACGTGGGCGCCGAGGTGACCATCGTCCATCCCGACAGCGACCTGATCAGCCCGTTGGACTACGCCCTCGGCCTGGCCGAACGGACCGGCGCCCGGTTCCGGGTGATGCCCGACGCCCCGCACTCCTGGCCGATCCACGACGCCGCCCGGTTCGTCACCTTCATCGACACCCTGCTGGGCCGCGACTCCACCGACACCCCCGCGTCCTGAGCTCGTCGACAGGCGCGCCGCGCGGACTCACATGGAGGCGCCGAGCAGGCCCCGGGTGAGTTGGAAGCCGACGTTGCCGCTGGCATCGGCCCGGGGGCGGGTGCGGCCGGAGGCGGCCTCGGCGATCAGTCGGAGCCCGTCGACCGCGAACAGGTCCACGCCGCCCTCGAGTTCGCCGTCCAGGTCGTGGCCGTGCCGGGACCGGGTCTGCGGATCGGCGCTGACCTGCAGCACCGGGAGCAGCCGATGGCCGGACAGGGTGCCGCCGGTGACGTGCACGAGGGCCAGTTCCGCACCGGTGGCCCCGAGGCCGGTGGCGGTCTCCAGCCAGTCGGTGGTCGGCATCCGCATCACGTGCCAGCCCGCCGCGGCCGGCCGCTGGCCGTGCGCCAGGGTCGCCTCCGGCACGGAGTCGGGGCCGAACGCGGCCTGACGGAAGACTTCGCTGCCCAGCAGTGCGGTGGTGGTCGGCAGCACCACCGTGCCACCGGCGTCGACGATCCAGCCGCCGATCCGGGCGAACGCTGCCGCGATGTCGTCGGTCAGGGGCCCGCGGACGTCCAGGGCGATGCTCAGATCGCCCAGCCTCCGTGGCCGCCGCACCGGGACGGGCAGCGCTGCGGCGCGTTCGGCGAACCATCGGCGGACCCGTTCACCACAGGCTTCGATGCCGCCGTCGAGCTGGATACTGGCCCAGCCGAAGCGATCCGGGTCCAGCTCGGCGGTCCGGAGTTCGTGCCGGAAGAAGTCGTTGTGGGTCTTCTCGCAGCCGTGTTCGAGCAGCACGGCCATCCGCACCGAGGGATGGGCCAGGTAGCCGACCATGATCCGGGCGTAGGTGGAGATGTTGGCTCCCCCGGAGACGCCGCAGCCCTCGGTGTGGGGCAGGGCGACGGCGCGGGTGGTGCGGCCGGCGGTCCAGTCGTCGGCTTCGGCCCGGGCCGCGAGCCGGGCCGCGATCTGGCCCGAGCACAGCGAGGTCGGCAGGATCAGGGCCAGTTGTTCGGGCGCGTAGCCGCGCTCGGCCGGATACAACGCGACCTCGACCTGGGGGGCGGCGGGGCGGCCCGCAACGCCACCGGCGACCGGGACGGGCATGCCGGGCAGGTCGGCGTCGCGTTCGTCGGCCGGCAGATCCTCCAGCCGGCGGCTGAGCCGGCCGTCGACGGTGATCGAGATGCCCCGACGCGGTCCGGTCTGCTTCCAGTTCCGCCAGATCGACACCTGGCTGTGCCCGGCACGTTCGCCGGCGGTGCGTTCGCCGGAGGCGACCCGGACCGTCTGCTCGAACGTCTCCGCGGTGAGCGCGTCGAAATCCTCGCCGTCGAGGTAGCGGCCGGCGTTGACGTCCATCTCGTGGCTGAGCAACCGGTAGCGCTCGGAGGTGGTGACGAACTTCATCGTCGGCACGTACGGGAAGTTGGTGATCGACCCGTTGCCGGTGGTGAAGAAGATCAGGTTGCTGCCACCGGCCACCTGCCCGGCCACCGATTCCAGGTCGTTGCCGGGGCTGTCCATGAAGATGTAGCCGGGTCGCGGGAACGGCTCCCCGTAGCTGACCACGTCATCGAGGCGGACCGACCGGTCGAGCTTGCGCGCCGCACCCAGCGACTTCAGGGAGATGTTGTACAGACCGCGGTAGATGTTGCCGCCGGACGGGTTGCCCTCGGCGGTGTGCCCGTGCCAGCTGACCCGTTCCTTGAACGACTGCACGGCGGCGAGGAAGCGTTCGGCCACCTCCGGGGTGCGGACGTTCTTGAGCACGTAGCCCTCGGCGGCGATCAGCTCGTCGGTCTCGGCATGGCAGGCGGTGCCACCGTGCCGGATGACCTCCCGGCCGACCGCGCCGGCCAGCGGGTTGGCGGTGATGCCGGAGAACGCGTCGGAGCCGCCGCACTGCAGGGCGATCTTCAGTTCGGCCAGCGGCTGGGCGGTACGACGGGCGGCGAGCACCTGCGGCAGCCACGGCCGGACGATGCCGGCGGCGTCGTCGAGGTCGTCCTCGAACCCACCGTGGCGGACGAAGGTGGCGCAGGGCACGCTCACCGCCGGATAGCCGTGCTGGTTCATGAACAGGTTGATGTCCTTGGTGGTGAGCACCGCGTCCGGCTCGTCGACCAGCAGGACGGCGCCGACGTTCGGGTGGACCAAGGAGCCGGCCAGGACGGCGAGGATGAAGTCGGCGTTGTTGGGGCGGGTGTCCTCGCCCGCCTCGGTGTGGGCGACGGCGACCACACCGTCGAAGTGATCGCCGGCCGGGGATTCGGCGCTGAGCCGGCGGGCCAGCTCGGTGGCGAACGCACCGGACCGCGAGGTGACGCCGACGATGACGACGTGGTTGCGGGTGCCGACCCGGCCATTGCTGCGGAGGTACCCGTCGAAGCTGGCGGGCTGCTGCACCGCCGGCACCTGTTCGCCGCAGTGCAGCCGGGACTCGTCCAGCCGGTACGGGTCCAGCGGGACGTTCTGGGCGGTCGGTTCGGACGGCAGCCCGGGCAGCTCGCGGACCGCGAGGGCGGCCAGCACCGGCTCGGTGCAGACGTAGTCGCCGGGGACCAGGGCGCGCAGCGCGGTGGCGAACGGGGTGTTCCAGCTCAGCAGCGGGGCGCCGACGGCGATCGGTGCGATAACGAACCGGTGGCCCTCCATCACCCGGTACGGCAGCTGGTAGCGGCGGTGCGGCTCGACGATCACGGTGCCGGCAGGAAGGTCACGGGAGGCCACCGCGCAGTTGTCGCCCGGTTCGGGCACCACGGCGACCTCGGCGAAGCTCACCGTCGGTGCATCGGCGGCCAGGTGATCCGTTCCAGGCATCAGTTGTCTGCTCTCGTTCTCCGGTGTCCCACTCGACAGGCGCCAACGGGTTCGGGCGCAGGCGGGAGCAGGTACACCGACATCACCGGCTCGGCCGGGATCGTGGCGCGACCCCTGGGTCAAGCTTAGTGTCCGGCTGTCGGCGGGCGACGCCCGGCGGCGGACCAGCCGAGCGGGCCGCTGCGTGCGCGACGGCGGATCGGAGGAAGCAGACTCCGGGTGGGCGATACTGGATTCGAACCAGTGACCCCTTCGGTGTGAACGAAGTGCGCTAACCACTGCGCCAATCGCCCGGAACGCCGTCGCGGCGCGGAAGGAAACTCTAGCGCATGGGCTCCCGACGGCGTGAACCAGCGGCGGCGGTGTCCCGACCGCCACGGACCCCGGACCTGCCGCACGCACCCCGGTTTGGCGTCCGGCTCCGGCTCGGCTATTGTTTCTGCTCGCGCCCGGTCACCGGCTGGAAGGTCGGAATCGGGGGTTGTATGCGGACGTGGCTCAGTTGGTAGAGCATCACCTTGCCAAGGTGAGGGTCGCGGGTTCGAATCCCGTCGTCCGCTCGGAGCGGGTCTGGCCCACTACCCGTTGGGAGGGTTCGACTCCCTGGTGGAGTGGCCGAGAGGCGAGGCAACGGACTGCAAATCCGTCTACACGGGTTCAAATCCCGTCTCCACCTCGGGCGATTGGCGCAGCGGTTAGCGCACTTCCCTGACACGGAAGGGGTCACTGGTTCGATTCCAGTATCGCCCACCCTGGTCAAGTGGCAGTTTCGCCCGGTTCCATCACGGAGCCGGGCGGCACTGTCCGACAAAGTGCCCGACAACGCTCACGCATCCGAGTGCCCGAACCGGGCATCCATCGCCAGTGCTCCGGTCTGGATCACCGGCCGCACCTGCCGGCGATAGACCACTTCGGTGACGCTCGTCCCCCGGTGACCGACCAGCCGCGAGATCACCTCGATCGGCACATCCGCATCCGAGAGCAGCGACACGAAGGAGTGCCGCATCTCTCGCGGCGTCCACTCCCCCGGATCGATTCCCGGCACCCGGCTCAGCGCCCGCCGAAAGTTCCGCCGGACATTGGCAGCATCCAGTGCTGTCCCGACCTGGGAGGTGAACACCAGACCCGTCTCCTGCCACCGGTCGCCGGCATACAGGCGGTCCTCGTCCTGGAGCAGCCGCTGCTGCCTCAGCGCGTCCACGCACAGCGCCGGCAGGGCCAGCGTGCGCCGCGACTTCGGGGTCTTCGTCTCCCCCTCGGCGCGCACCGATCGCCACACCGCGATGTGCGGAGGCACCGACTGACCGCCGGGGGACGCTCCCATCGAGGAACACGTGGTCCCACCGCAGCCCTCGCAACTCCTCGGTCCGGGCACCGGTCAGGATCGACAGCGCGATGTAGCCGTACATCCGATCCGGCTTGGTATGCGCCAGCACGGCATCCACCTGCTCCGGCGTCAGTGCCTTCGACGGTCGCCCAACCCGACCCACCGGTACGTCGGTCAACTCGACAACGTTCCGCTTCACCCGGTCCTGAGCCATGGCCCGACGCACTGATCGGCTCAGGCAGGACCGAACCATCCGCACGGTCTCGGAACTCAGGTCCTCCACCAGGCCCGCCAGCCACCGCTCGACGTCCACCGTCGCCAACTCCCGCAGCCGGCGCCGGCCCAACTGCGGAATCACATGACGCTCACACAGATACCGGCACTTCTCCTGCGTCCGCGGCGAGCGGTTGCTCAGTCCGAACGTCAACCACTCGTTCACCGCATCGGCGACGGTGTACCCACGGTCCCGCATCAAGGTGCCATCCGCGGCGTCCCGCAGCATCTCCCGCAACGCCTCCTTGGCCGCCGTCTTCGTCGAGCGATACAGGCGACGCGTCACCCGTTTCCCGCGGCTGTCAAAGCCCGCCGTCACCTCACACACCCAGCGCTGCCGCTGCTCGTTCCAGTACAGGCTGCCCTCGCCGTGGCTGCGCCGATCCGTCATGCCACCTCCCGTGACAGCGCCGCGACGTACTCCCGCAGCGACGTCACCGGCACCAGCCGGCGCCGACCCACCTTCACCGTGTGCAGCTGGCTGGACCGGATCAGCTCATAGACCTGGCGACGACTCAGCCGCAGCGCCGACGCCGCCTCGTCGACGTCGTACAACAACGCCGGCACCTCTGACGACGCGCTCTTCTCCCGCTTCATGCTCAACAACTCCTCCGGTGTTGGGTTGGTTGCCCGGGGCCGTCCTTCCCGGACTCCTGATGGTTTGGTTCTGGCCCTGGTCGTCAAGGGCGCTGCGCGTCCTTCCGGATTGCCACCCTTGACAACCAGGGCCAGAACCAAGAGATGGCTGGCTATCCGGAAATGCCGGCGAGTGGTCGCGCCGCCTCACGCTGACCGCTGCCTGCGCTGGTCGGCCCGCCACTGGGCATACTCACGCGCTCGTGCGGCCGCCGCGAGCGCCAGCGCTGCGTCTCCCGGATTGGTCCAGCCGGTGCCCTGATAGGCCCACGAGCCCACCACTAGAGTCGTCTCCTCCTCCGCGGCGAGCAGTCGTGCCTCCAGATCCCGGGTGTCCAACGGTTCACCCGCCCGCGACGCAGCGGCCGCGAACCTCTGGAACCGGCGCCGGGCCCGACGCAGCTGGCCCAACGTCACCGAGTAGCGCTGCGACTTCGATGAGTAGTGGCCACGGAAGCCGAGCATGTGGGCCCACTTGCCGAGCAGCCGGTAACGCCCATGTGAACCGGCGGTCCCGGCGGCACCAGCGCGTTCGGCCAGATCCCGACACGTCCGAGCCATCCGGGCCAGGTGCGGGCGGAACCGATTGTCGGGCCGGCGGAGACTGTCCACGTCCTTGGTCGCGTACTTCGCCAGATAGCCGGCCACCTGCGCCGCGGACAGCGGGCTCAGCGGATCATCAGTGCGTGCCCCGTCCCGGACCACCCGGACGTCCACCTGCCGGCCCCAGGCGATCACCCGCGCCGGATCATCGGTGTCAACCCCAGGCGCGGTCAGTGTCATCGACTCGACCGTCCGCTGCACCAGCCGGGCCAACGTGGCCCCATCCAGCGGCGCAGGGCTGCCCGCGCCATCGCCGCCGTCCAGACGGATCAGCGCATGGAAATGCACCAGGCCGCGATCCTGATACTCCGCGACCTTCGCGAACTGGACCGACGCCCGCTCACCCAGCCGGCCCTCCGGCAGTCCGAGATGCGCCGCGACCACCCGCCGTAGGGTGTTCGGCGTCCGCCGCCACAGCTCCGGGGACCACCACTGCCAGACCACGGCTGATTCCCAGTCATAGCAGTCGTCGCACAACGGCGACCCATTCTGTTCGTCCTCCGGACCATGAGCAGCCATGCACCACAGCGGGCGCCCATGAACACAGACCTCCCGCCCCGTGCGGGGCCGGCACCGGCCACCCGATCGGGCACCATGGCGCCTCCGAGGCCCGTGCACCGGCCCGAACGACGGAGCGGTCACCGTCACGAACAACAGCGGATTCTCCGCGACCGTGTCCGGGACGGTCTTGCCGCCCACCACCCCGGCCTTGATCATCGCGAACGTGTCGCGGGCATAGGTCCGCGAGCAGGACGGGCAGACGTCGGCACGCCGGTTCCCACACGGCCGGTACAGCACCCCCAGCGGCGCCTCTGCCGAGGAGAACGTGCCGACGATCTCGCCGGTCGTCGGGTCGATGGTGTCGGACCGCCCGACCAGGCGGATCGGTCGGGCGCAGTTGTTGACCGCGGCCGCGGTGTCGGCGAACGCGCTGAAGCTGTGATCGGTGATCCGCCGGACCATCGCCTGCTCGGCCGCCGCCGACATCGCCGAGAGGTCAAGCGGTTCGGACTCACTGAACCCGGGAAACCCGCCGACGCAGTCGTCGTCGGTGAACGTGCTGGGCGCCATCTGGTGCCACCCCTTGGGAGGGTGTGCCGCGCGGCAGTTGTGATCCTCCCCGCGCGGCACACCCCGTCTTTGAGGGGGCATCCCACCAGCTGCCCAGCGCCTCCCGGGCAGCGTCCAGACGTGCGAGGATCACGAGATCACGTCTAGAACGGACGACACGCAAAAGATTCGAAGTGTTTGAACGGCTATCGCTTTGTGCTGGCCTCAGCCAGAGGTGGGGAGCCGACCCCCGGGGATATACCCATGATTTTGTGTTTTAGATGCCGCGTGCTATCTGCCAGACAAGCTAGCACCCGCCTCCGACGGTATCTACGGTCAAAGTCGCCGGCGCTTTCACCTTGTTCACCAACCGTTCACCAGCGCGAAATCAGGCCGCACCTCAGCAAGGATCCCGCCACCCCTCCCAGAGGCGGTCGCGAACTGGTCCGTAGCTGTAGCGGGTACCCGTGGTCCCGACAGTGAGTTCCGCGAGCAGGCAGTTGGCGCGCGACGTGGCAGCTGCAGCGGCCACGGCACTCACGGAAGCAGGTCAAGCATCTGCGGCCTGGCCTTCATGGCATGAATCAGGAGTTCCTGGCCACTGTCGAAAACAAGCACCACCGTCTCGAGAAGCCGTCCACCGGTGTCGAAACCTAGCCGCAACTGCCTTGCCGGACTGTCCTCGTCAAGATCCTCAATCCACAGCGCCCAACTGGCGGCCTGAATGGCATCCTCGGCCCCGATGCCGTGTTTCAAAGCCGATTGGTGCACCCTCACGCGGCGGAGGCCGCGATCGCCTCGCGGATGATCTCTGAGCGCGTCTTACCCTCGCGAGCAGCTCGCGCGTCGATGCTCGCGAGTTCCTGCGTGGTCAGCCGCAGAGCGACAATCTGGGAGGGCTCCGTACCTCGACCTGGACGACCACGACCCCGCTTCTTCAACTCCTCGACGTCGTAGCCCGCCTCCGCTTCGGCCGCCCACCCAGCGATTTGCTCCTCGGTGACCGGTTCCCCGTTGATGGTCTCGCCAGCATCCATGCCAATAATGTATGACGAAAATCCAAAGGGATCCAGGCTCAGGAGCCACCTCACTGCCGCGCCAACCCGCGGGCCGTCCACGCTAGGCCGGTTCCCGTCCGGCCGACCGGCGCCGCCGTCCCGTATGCGGATCCCTGTCCGGGTCACCGGGTTCGACAGTAAGAACTCACAAACCTGATGCGCTATGGCTCGGTGCGACCAGATCGAAGGTCTTCCTCTGACCATCCAGCGACGGGACTCGGGACATGCCAGAACGGCTCGGAGTCGAAGGTCTTCCCATTGGTCAAGTGAACCTTGGCACGAATCATGTAGCCGTTGAACGGGCTGTAGTCGAACGGCGGCACGTCAAGCGACGCTACCCACGTCTGGCTCGTGCCATCGGAGAGATTCACAGGGTTTCCGAAGCCAGTTGGCGGAAACCCAGACGTAGACAACGCAGCCAGCTCGTCTACCGATCCCATCTGCGGTCCTTGGGCGGGGTCCGGCGCATCGCTGATCAGGCAGCACCCGATCCTGCTGATCGCGATCGGCTTCCCTTCTGTCGTAACCGTGATCGCCACGTATGACCGATTGGACACGCCGCCGGTCGCCGAAGGGACACCGGCGGTCATCGACCTACAGTCGACGTGCACCCTATGGCGCGCCTGCCACCACTCGGCCACTCTGATGATCGCGAGGCCGACCGAAACAACTAGTGCAATGAGGGCAATCCAGTTCGCAGACAGCCACTCAGACACGGCGCCTCCCTTCCTCGAACAATCGCTTCGCATTGACCGCGACCTCGCAGCTGCCAGGATCACAATGCTGTGCCCAGTTCGCTGGCCGACGTGGCCGCCCCGCCCGAGTCCGGAGACGACCGGGCGATCCAGGCACCTGACCCGGCGCCGCGACCTAGCGCGATCGCCTTTCCTGACGGGATCCGCCTCCGGGACAGTCGGTGGCCGACCATCACCAGGTCAGTATCTGCCCTACGGCGTCGGCGACTGATCCGACCACGATGGTCGCCGGCACTGCCGCGGCCGGTGGCGGAGCCAGATCGGTGACCCACGCCGTTCTGAGGCCCACACCGGTGCCGCCGACAACGTCCAACTCGTAGCTGTCTCCAACCATCCAGCCGTCGAGTGGACAGTGCAGCTTCCGCGCGAGCGCATCGAAGATCCCCGCGTCCGGCTTGCGCGACTCGACCTCCGACGAGATCACCCACCCGTCGACCAGTTCCGCCAGCCCGGTCCGTCGGATTTTGCCCTCTTGGTTATCGACCATCCCGTTCGTGACAATCCCCACCGTCCAGCCCGCGTCGCGGAGTGCAGCCAAGGCCTTCGCGTCGTCGGCTGCACAGCGCACGAGATCGGGCATACGAGCGCGGTACCGCTGCCAAGCCTGGTCGGCGGTGATCGGCAGCGACCAAGAGCGCGCAAGCTCGGCGAAAACCTCGCCCTTCGGTCTGGACATCATCAAAGCCCGGCCAATCCGGTCAATCTCTTCGGCGGGTAGCCGCCACTCGACGCCGAACTCATCCGCCCACGTCCGGGCAGCAGCGGCCTGATCGACGAGAGTCCCGTCAAGATCGAACGCAACTAGCGGCACGCCGCCCAACCTAGGTCATCATCGCCGCCGACATCCCCCGACCGACACCGACGGCGAGCATCGATCTCTCAGCCAGCAGCGGCGCCGTAAGAGGATCCCGTTACGGGACGCGTGTTCAGGGGTTAGTTCTCGGAGCGTCCAGCCAGGTGTCCAGTGCCGCTCGGAGATCCCGCCCGCGGTGATAGCCGCGCTCGGTGATCGAAGCGATCAGTTGACGGGCGTCATCGAGATCCTCGGCGTCCGCCCGCTCGATCAGCGTGCGCAGATCGCGATCGCGTTTCTCGCTAGGCCGCCAGCAGAGCTTCACCGCGATCAGGTGCCCGATGCGGGCCACCGGGACCGTCACGCCCGGCGGAACCTCCAACAATTCCGCCGCGTTCACGACCTCCGCTTCGACGCCGGAACTCGCGAAGAACAGGTCGACGGCCACGTCCTCCCGGGCGAGAGGCCAGAGCAGCCGCACGGTCGCAAGCCGACCGGTCTCGTCGTGCACAATCGACTCCCTCGACCGGTAGCCGACCGCGAGCAGGTCCCCGACACGTGCCTTCGCCGTCGCATCATCGGGCACGGCGACAGCGATATCGATGTCCGCGGTGGGTCGCGGCTCCGCCCGCACGCAAACGGCCAGGCCGCCGACCAGCGCCCAGGACGCGCCCAGTTCTTGAAAATCGCCAGCGACGTGCGGGAGAGCCTCCTCAAGCGTGGTCATGACGATCCACCCTTGCAGGCACCGTCAGACCCGGCCACACAATTTCGACTGCGACCAGCATGGCCTACCTGCCCGGTCAGCGATCGGCTTACGGGACGGGGGGCGCGGGCTTACTCCCGCCGAGCCGACGTCGCTGAGCGAACGGTCTGCGTCCGCTGCCACCGGTAGCTCACGCAGGGCAGGATCGCGATAAACAGTCAACTCGGGCAAGCGATCGCTGTCACTTGGAGTGGCCACCCGAGCGTCCCCAGTTCGACATCGCCTACTGTCGCCGGCTGTCTCTACCATGTATCTCGTTCTGACCGCAAATCGTCAATCGGGGGATGAATGGTTTTCAAGAAGAAGCTGCCAGGGCCAGGTCCTCGCCGGCGATGGAGTGCGCGTGAGCTCGCTGGCGAACTTGGGGTCGAGATGACTGCCATCATGACCGCGCTCACGGTGGTCGGAGAGTACGTCGACAGTCCCCGGAGGAAGGTGATCGAGGAGCCTGTCGTTGAGAAGGTCTACGAGCACTTCGGCAAGAAGTTCAAGCAGGAGTCGCTCAAGCCAGTTCCGGCTCGGAGACTCCGCGACCCGCGACCCGCACTGCTAACTGATCGAAAGCGCACGAAACCCAGATCGAAGCCAGAAGAAGGGCGACGGCGATTCGAATCACCCGATCGATCCTTGGGTCTGGGATCGCCCGACCTAGACAGTAGGGACGCCTGGGCTGACACGGAGTGGAGGATGTGCGGATTCACGGAGGCCGAGACAGACGTGTGGCTTGATGCCGGCCTTCGACGAGGACAAGCCAGGTACGCCGCGGTTCTACGCGATGCAGGACTGGCGCCAACCGACCTGCGTAAGGACGTCTTCGGCTGGCCCGTCTATAAGCGCCTACGTGAGGGCGAGCGCCCCGAAGTTGTCTTGCGACTGCTTAGACGCTCGGAAGTTCAGCGTCAGTCCGGAACTTAATCGCCGCCAGCGCAACGTAAGTGCGACCAAGATTGGTCCCGCGATGCCGGTCTGAAGGTCTGCACCGGCCGGTGAGGGTCGGGAGTGGCCTTCGGGCGGCAGTCGTTCGCCACTGATTGCAGATCCCGTGCCGCTGAGCGTGTCGATCACGTCATGTAGAGGGAGGACCGGTTAACGAATTCGACGCCTTTGCCTGTGTCGGCATCTGGAGCAGATCTAGTGATCCGGGTCATGCCCTTCATCGACGACTCGCAACGTCGTCGGTTCAGGTGGGGTCAGTTGAAGTCTTGGTGCTCGGTGATCCAGCGGGTGAGCCGGGGTGCCACCCAGAAGCCATAGACGCCTAGGGTGATGATGCATAGCACTAGCCACTTGATCCAGGTTCCGAACAGACCGATCCCGGTGCCGGTGAAGTGCACCCGACGGCCGTAAACAAGGGTGTGCTCGGCCTTCCACCGATAGCGCATGCAGACTGCCCACGGATAGGCGATGCCTAGCGTGATGATAGTGAGTAGCGCGGCCAGGATCGATATTCCGACATAAGAGCTCGCGCCACCGTCAAACCGAAATGGCTTAGCGTTCGGGTCGAACCCAGACATCGCGGCTGGTGGCTGCGTCCAACCGGCTGGGATCGGCATATTCGGTGTGCTCATGTCGAAACTCCTCTAGAGATGACCCGCGGCAAATTCTGCACCCAGGTCTATCCGGACGCGTGACATTTGCCCGAGTCGGGCCGTTGGTCCCCGAATGGGTGGCTGAGCGTGTACTCGGTGACAGACTGCTGCCGGGCGGTTCGCGGCTGTGTCGCAAGAGGATCCTCCGACGGGCCGTTGCCGACTGCTACCGGAACTCACGCGCGATCTCCTCCAAGTGGCCGGTGTAGTCGGCCCACCACCCGGCGTCGCCCGCGTGTAGCCGATCGGCGCCAGCGCGGCCGTCGATGAGCTCCCGCAGGATCTGGAGTTGGCCGGCGTGCATTGCCGTGTCCTTCAATACTCGGGCCAGAACGGCGGCTGCCGTCGTCCGCCTAGCCCTCTCCGGCCACCAGGGCACCCTCGCCGGCGCAGCCAGCCCGACGTCGGACAGGACGGCGTCGGAGTGGGCGCACGCCTGCCGATACAGATCGACGATGTAGTCCCGAGATTCGCCCGCCGTCGCCCACATGTCTCTGTTCGCTCCAGCAGACTCGTCGTCAATCCAGGGCAGAGGCTCGTCGAATGGATGACCCAGGGCGGTGCCGAGATATCCAGCCTCGATTCCGATGAGGTGCTTTATGACGCCCAGGAGGTTCGTTCCCGTCGGGGTCATCGGATGCCTGATCTGATACTCACTCAGGTCATCTAGGCACCGCAGCGCAGCCTGACGTGACTCATCCAGATAGCCCTGATCGTCTGATCGAATCGCTGTACTGGGCATATGCGAATGCTAGACACGTCGGAGCCCTGCCCATGACCGTTCGCTCACGGCACCGAGAGTTGCTTCGGCTGGGCCGGGCGGTGTTCCGCGAGCGAATCGTCCATCGGACACCTTTCTGGTGCGAGCCGCTGGCGCACTCGGGGGCCTTGGGCTCACGTCTCGACGCAGAACTCGTTCCCCTCGGGGTCGGCCATGACGACGAGATCTCCACCTTCGGTGACCAATCTCGCACCTAGCCCGGATCATTCATCAGGTGGCGGCGCCAACAGCGAGTTGATCATGTGAAAAGTGCTCCTGGCCAGGGAGAATGTGTCTTGCGACGGACAGATTCAACCGGGCTCGAGGAGCACTTTTCAGATGCAGCGTAACGGATGGTCCCACGGCTTGTCGGTCACTGGCGACGGGACAGGTGTGGTGGCGTTGGCCGGGTCGGGTGCGGTCCGGTTGCTGGCTGACCGGGTTGGGCTCACGCAGGCCTTGTCGGCGGCGCTTCAGCGCCGCAATTTCGTGCCGGTCCACGACCGGGGCCAGGTCTTGGTCGACATGGCAACGGTCCTCGCTGCGGGTGGTGAGGCGATCGCCGACATCGACACGTTGCGCCACGAGCCGGTGTGGGGTGCGGTGGCCTCACCGGCGACGGTGTGGCGCAGCTTGGAGGCGATCACCCCAGCCGCAATGCGGCGGATCACGATCGCGCGGGCAAGGACCCGCCGGCATGTGTGGGCCCAGCTCCCCGATGGCCTGCCGGCCTCGCCGGCCGCCGGCACCGATCTCGGTGAGACGGTCGTGATCGACATCGACGCCACCTTGGTGGCCGCGCACTCGGAGAAGGAGCAGGCGGCCGCAAACTTCAAAGGCGGCTACGGATTCCATCCGTTGGGCGCCTGGTGCGATAACAGCGGCGAGCTGCTCGCTGTCACCCTGCGGCCCGGGAACGCGAACGCCAACCATGCCGGGGACCACATCGCCGTGCTGACCGAGGCGATGAGTCAGGTCCCGATGCCGCACCGACGCCGATTGCTGATCAGGGCCGACACCGCTGGCGCCACTCATGACCTACTGAACTGGCTGAGCAGCCAACACCAGCTCCGGGGACGCTCAGTGGAGTACTCGATCGGATTCCCCGTCCACAAAGGGATCGCCGTTCACGACGCCATCACCGCCGTGCCCGAGACGGCCTGGCAGACCGCCCTGGATGCCGACGGCCAACCGCGTGAACACGCCGGCGTGGTCGAGATCACCGACCTGCTCGATCTGAGCCGGTGGCCGGCCGGGATGCGGGTCATCGTCCGCCGGGAAAAGCCCCACCCCGGCGCCTCGCTGACGTTGTTCGAACAGCACGACGGCTGGCGCTACCAAGCCTTCGCCACCAACACGACCGCGACCGGAGCGGGCGGCCAACTCGGGTTCTTAGAAGCCCGACACCGGGCTCACGCCCGCGTCGAGGACCGGATCCGGATCGCCAAGGACTCCGGTCTGGGCCGGTTCCCCTCCCGCGAATTCGCCATCAACCAGATCTGGGCCCAACTTGCTGCAATCGCTGCCGATCTGACCTGCTGGCTGCAACTCCTCACCCTCCACGACCAGCCCGCACTGGCCAGGGCGGAGCCGAAACTGCTCCGGTTCCGGATGCTTCACGTCCCGGCCCAATACGTCTCTGGCGGCCGCAAACACCGGCTCCGCATACCCAAATCCTGGCCCTGGGCGGCAGCGATCGCCACCGCCTTCATCCGGATCGCCGCGATCCCAGCACCCACCTGAACCGGCAACCCAGCCGCCCACCACCAACCCAGGAATCCTCGGAGAACCGCCACCGGAGCGCCAACCGGAGCCCCCTCACGCCCACGAACCCGGCACACGAAAAAGCCGTCACCATGATCAACAAACCCCGTCAGACAGCACCCTCATGAATTACCGGGGCTAGGGAACGGAGTCGCTCGACCTCCGCTGTGAGGTCGCCTATCGCTCGCAGGTCAAAGTGCTGGCGGTTCTTCGCTGTCTTCGGCTCTGGCACGCGTTGGAACCCCAAATTCGGACCGCCCCATCCCGCTGGCTCCACCCAGGCTCGATCCGCCGTGCTGTCCTCGTCAACGTTCGACCCCAGCGCAGCCGCCCAAAACGCCGCGACGACAAGTGGCTCCGCGCAGTCGAAGGTGATGGACTTGACGAAAGCTGTCACGTTGTCAAAGTAGCGGCTCGACGAGCGCGGCTGCCATGATCGCTCGCCGTCGGGGTGCCCGTAAGTCGATCCATGACCGGACACGCGACGATCAGCCTTCCGCTTCGAGCTCCGGGCCCCAGCAGTCTGCGAGGACTCTGGCCACGGTGGAGTCGAAGCTCTCGTCCGGCCCGATGACTCGCTCATGCAGGCCCGAGATGGGCTGGTATCCCCGCCACCAAGCGCGCAGCTCGGCCTCGCCAAACGCCGTCGCCACAGGTTTGGTCGCATGCCGGCGGACGGTCTCCTCGAACGGCAGATCCCAGACGTAGGAGCAGGAGACACCTCGGTGGTCGTCCACCAGCTGGAGCAGCATGTGGCGGTACCAGTCGGCGTTCAGGATGCCCTCGATGATCACGTCGAGACCGCGATCCAACAGGTGTCTGACCATCAGCTCGATGAGGGTGACGGGGTAGCCGCCGCGGTCGTCACCCGTGCCGAGGATCTGCCGGCGGATGACGTCCTGCCCGATGACCGCAACTGACCCGGTCGGTCTCGCCGCGCGGATAGCGGCAGCAATGGTCGACTTGCCAGATCCGCTACTACCGCGAAAGGTCACCAGCCGCGTCCCGTCCGAGCCGACACAGTCCGAAGCTGAATGAATCGCCACGCGCTCATTCTGGCGGATGTCATCCCAAAGGGCCCGTAAGCGGATCCATAACGGGCCCGGTGCAAGTGTCTTGGCAACGTGGTGTGGGCGGAGGAGTTGGAGATCAGTCCAACGATGCGGGAGGCATGTTCAATTCTGACAAAATGAGCCCGTGACGTGGATCTTGGTCGCCGCCTTGCTGTTCGCCGGGGCGATAGGCATCACAATGTGCTTCGAGGTTTGGGACTGGCGCAGGGCCAGGGCACGGGACGAGCTGGCTAACCCAGCGGCATCTTTCCGGCGTCGGCTGATTCTCGGACCCGCCGTCGTGCTCGTCGCTGCAGCACTCTTCATCTTCCTGGGTAGCCGCCACGGAGAGCCCTGGGGCGTGGTTGCTATCGCTGCTGCTGCTGCATCGACAATTTCTAGTGCGCTGAGCGCCTGGCTACGGTATCGGCGGCGCAAAGCGGTCGAGTATGACCTTTAACCAGCGGGTCGGGACTCCCGGCACTTCACGCCGATAGAGGTTCCTCCATCGAGACAGCGTCCGAGGAGCTGGTCCTGTACCTGTCCTTCGGGCAGCCACGATTCCCGTAAGACCCGCCCGGCTTCATCTGCCCGGTTGGGCACCTCATACGAAGCACCATGGTGCCGGGAGCCTCGAGCCGAGCCTCGAGCCTCGAGCCGAGCCTCGAGCCGATGTCCGGGAGCATTTTCTTTACTGGTTCGAGCCGATGTCCGGGAGCATTTTCTTTACTGGTTCGAGCGCGCTCCGCGCGCAGCGTGTTGAGGCCGGCTGGTTGCCGGGGACCCCGCGCTTCGGGCTCCGCCCTCCGCGCACCCCAACCCCCAGCCGGCCTCAGCACGCGCCAACTGTTCGAATAATCCCGTCAACCGGCAGGTGTCCGACAAACTGTCCGACAAAGCACCTGCCTACACCCGCACTCGCCGGCCCTCCAGGAAACTCATTTGCGCCTGAAACCGGGGTCGGCGGGCGGCCCTGCCCTCGCTGACACGGAAGGGGTCACTGGTTCGATTCCAGTATCGCCCACCCTGGTCAAGTGGCAGTTTCGCCCGGTTCCATCACGGAGCCGGGCGGCACTGTCCGACAAAGTGCCCGACAACGCTCACGCATCCGAGTGCCCGAACCGGGCATCCATCGCCAGTGCTCCGGTCTGGATCACCGGCCGCACCTGAGAAGACGTGGTCCCACGCAGCCCCCGTAACTCCTCGGTCCGGGCACCGGTCAGGATCGACAGCGCGATGTAGCCGTACATCCGATCCGGCTTGGTATGCGCCAGCACGGCATCCACCTGCTCCGGCGTCAGCGCCTTCGACGGCCGGCCACCCGCCCCACCGGTACATCGGTCAACTCGGCCAGCTTCGACAGCCGCGGGAACGGGTGACGCGCCGGTTGTATCGCTCGACGAAGACGGCGGCCAAGGAGGCGTTGCCACCACGCCGGCCTTGATCATCGCGAACGTGTCGCGGGCATAGGTCCGAGAACACGATAAGCAGATGTCGGCCCGCCCGCTCCCGCACGGCCGGTACAGCAGGCCCAACGGCGTCTCTGCCGAGGAGAACGTGCCCACGATCTCGACGGTCGCGGGGTCGATGGTGTCGGAGTGGCCGACCAGTCGGATCGGTCGGGCGCAGTTGTTGACCGCGGCTGCGGTGTCGGCGAACGCGCCGAAGCTGTGATCGGTGATCCGCCGGATCATCGCCTGCTCGGCCGCCGCCGACATCGAGGACAGGTCCAGCGGTTCGGACTCGCTGAAGCCGGGAACCCGCCGACGCACTCCTCGTCGGTGCACGTACTGGGCGCCATCTGGTGCCACCCCTCGGGAGGGTGTGCCGCGCGGCAGTTGTGATCCTCCCCGCGCGGCGCACCCCGTCTTTGAGGGGGCGTCCCACCGGCTAAGGGAGTCGATGAGCTTCGCGCTGATAGCTCACCTGGGATCGGGTAGAGCCGTGATCGGACAAGCCCAGTTCCTCGCGGGATACAGTCTTTTGCTCCGGGCCGCCCCTGGAGCCGGTCGACTGACAGTTTTGCCTCGACCTGACCGAATCGCCTTCCTCGCCGACATGGAATCGCTCGGGAAAACCGTCGACGGGTCTCCCGGCATCGAGATCCGCAATTTCGTCGGATCAATCTCGAGATCCAGGGCAACCTCACGCCCACGTTGTGCTCACATCCGGCTCCGGTACGACTGGGAACCGAATGGTCACGCGATGCACCAGGTCGGGTACTACCCACCCGTCGCCGACCGACTCCCACCCGGCGGTCGATAATCAAGTCCGGAATCATCCCTTAGAGTCGGCCTTATCAGGTCATAGTGCCAGGTAATCCGTTGGCGCTGCTGCCCGCTGGATCGAAGCGGTCGTAGCGGTCGTCGAACCGCCGCGGCGGAACGTGGAGTCGATCCTCGCTATTGGAGAGTTGGATCATGGAACCGGTGCCAAAGGAACTGCAGGAAACCCAGCTGAAATTCTTTGGCGAAGCTGGCCGTAGGTGGGTCCGATGCCTTCCGAAGCTGGCGACCGATTGCGTTGAGCGGTGGGGCCTGACCCTGGACGGCCGATCCCGGCACGGCGCGGTGGCGTGGGTCCTGCCCGTACGCCGCCCCGACGGCACGCCGGCCGTGCTTAAACTCCAGCCGATGGACCAAGAAACCCGCGGAGAACCAGACGCCCTCCGAGCGTGGGGCGGAGACGGCGCCGTTCGCCTCCTCGAGGCCGATGAAGCCGCTGGGGCCATCCTCCTTGAACGCCTCGATCCAGATCGCACCCTGGAGTCAGTCGAGAATGATCTTGAAGCGCTGCAGGTTGTCGCCGAACTGCTGGCACGGCTCAATGCGATCGAGGCGCCCGACGGCATGCGCACGCTTGCCGGAGTAGCTGCCGACCTGCTGGGCCGGACTCCTGCCGCACTGGCAGCGACCCATGATGATGAACTGCGGGCACTGCTCCGGTCCTGCGCGTCCGCTGTCGCGGAGGTGCAGTTGGAAAGCGGTAATCGTCTGCTGCATTGGGATCTGCATTACCAAAACGTGCTGGCGCCACCGGCATCGAGTGATCGCGATTCGTGGCTGGCGATCGACCCCAAACCGCTGGCTGGCGACCCCGCATTCGAACTCCTCGCGGCGCTGCACAATCGCTGGCACAATGTAGTCGCCACCGGCGACATCGATCGTGCCGTACGCCGCCGGTTCGATCTGATGATCGACATAATCGGCCTCGACTCCGACCGCGCCCGAGCCTGGACCCTCGGTCGCGTCCTTCAGGATCTGCTCTTGGAAGTCGAGGAGGGTGAACCGCTGTGGAGCGCTGCATGCGATCGGGAGATTGCACGCATCCTGTTGAGCCACTGAATCTCGGGCGGCTTATGCCCTCCGATCGGTTCCGGCGTCACGGCCCTCGTCCTGCACCCTCAGGATCACAGAACCACTCGAATGACGCCCGCCCGATACAAGTTCGCTCAGTGGCCCGGCCAGCAACATCGACTGCGCAGAGACCGAGCCGTCCCGTAAGCGGATCGATGACCCGGCGCTCGGTGTCTGGCTATTCTCTCCGAGATGACACCGATCGAATGGCCAATACATACTGACCGGCTGTCTCTGCCCCCCCTACACGCCAGATGACCTCGACCCGCTGTGGACTTACGAACAGCTGGCGCAGGCTCAGCAGTGGCTCGGCTGGGCGCCACACTCCCCTCACGAGCTCCGCGAGGCTCTAGAATCCCAGTCGACCGACACCACTCACGTCGTGGTGCTTCGAGCCACAGCCGTCATCGGACACATCATGGTTATGCCGCGCGACAGCTGGGCCCAGATGGACGTTGCGGATCGAGCCAGAAGCCTAGAGGCCGAGCTCGGTTGGATGTTCGACCCGGCGCACCGCGGCAAGGGATACGCCACCGAGGCAGTCGGGGCTGTCATCGGAGTGTGCTTTGACGAGCTCAAAGTCAGGCGTATCCACGCGGGATGTTTCGCCGACAACACGCCCTCCTGGAACCGGTCCGACTTGGGCGAGGAGGGCCCTGGGCGATCGAAGACAGGCCGAGGAGCGCCTGTCTTTCGGTCAAGGAGCGCCGCCCCTACGAGCGGTGGTCCTTTGACGAGGAGGCCGGTGTCAATCGTTGCCGGCCGAGCGGTGGATCCGAGCGCGGAACTCCGCCAGGTCCAGCCCGTAGGTCGGACCACCGAATGCGGCGTAGCGCTCGAGCCGGCCGTTGCCGCGCTCGAGCAGCCGCCCAGCACCGGTGTCGTTGCCGCGCAGGGCGTGGGTCAGCCCGACGCACAACTGGGCCAGCCCCTGCCAGAGGTCGTGCTCGTCGTCAGGGGCGTCCTTCCAACGGGCCTCGAAGACCTCGTGTGCCGAGAACGGCCGACCCTGGTCCAGCAGCTCGATGGCGAACCGCATCGTCTCAAGGGGCGGCAATGGCTCTTCGGAGACCGGCTCAACCCCCTCCGCGCCGTACGGCAGCGGTCGGCCCAGCTCGTCGCGCGGCCTGGCCTGGCGGGGGCGTCCCCCCTCGTCGCGGTCCCGAATCGCCATGGATCCACCCTGCCGCCCCACACGGACAGAGACAACTTCGACTGGAGTCTCAGCTGCCGAACGACCACCGGATCTCGCCCTCCTGCAGATCTGAGCGAACCATTGTCTGCGGGAACACGAAGGAGCGCAATTCCCGCAACGATCACTGTTATGTCAGGGAGGCTTGGGACGGATGTGAGACGCAGCACATCGACACGCGATTGTCGAAGAACGCTACTATCGCCATCACAGCGCAATCCCAGCTCGTCACCGCACCACTCACCGGTGGTCGAGCCCCCTCCCTCCTCCTCCCCCACCCCCGATCCGGAGCGGTCCGCCGAGACTTGGCGTCACGACGGCACGACCCATGATGGAGAACTCCCATGTCCCCCAATGGAATGAGTTTGTCCCGCAGACAGCTTTTGGCAGCTGCCGGTATCGCCCCTGTGGCTGGATACTTGGCGACCCGAGCCACGCCCGCCGCAGCTGCTAAAGGCAGTTCGGTGAAGCTGTGGTTGAGGGTTTCAGGTACACAGTCAACCGCGACGGTGAAATGGAGGCTCCATCCCGGTTCGCATAACGTCTCCGGTGTTCTCGTAGGCCGTGATGGCGTATCGGCTGGCGGTTACGGTGCCTGGGAGACACCGAGCCCGGTACCTGTATCTCACGCAGCGCTCACACTTAAGCACTTGAAGCCGGGTACTCACTACACCGTGCATGTGACACCGATTGTCAACGGTGCTCCCGGCACACCGTTCTATGCGTCGCTGGTGACTGCGACCAGCACGAGGCCCGCCAAGACGATGCTGATCGGTGTTACGGCTGATCAAGCCCCTGCCGGCTCGGATTGGCAGGAGCAGAACATGCCTCTGATCGAGTCGAAGGTCGGCAAGCAAGGAATCCGCCGCACCTTCCAATCGTCGATCCCGACGAACTTCTCGAACACCTACGCCAGCTCGGATGTCGGCAAGCGTGCATCCTGGCAGTCGGTCAAAGCTGACTGGCGGACGGTCGCGTCCGGTCGTGCGGACCAGCGGATCGCTGCCTACCTGGCAACGATCCCCACCAAACATCGGATGCTGCTCACCTTCAACCACGAACCGGAGAACGACGGAAAACCGTCTGCTGACTTCCGTGCTGCATCAAGGCGGTTCTACCAGGTGGTCAAAGAGCATCGTCCACAGACGCTTGTAGGGCCGATCCTGATGGACTGGACCTTCGACCCGGCATCCGGCCTGCACCCGGCCGACTGGTTCCCGGGCAGTGCATACTGCGACTTCATCGGCATCGACACCTACCAGACGTATCTTTTCCCGCCGGCAGGATCGTCGAAGGTGTGGAAGTCCTCAACAACCGATCGGCAGAAGGCGGCGGTCGCATGGATTCACCAACAGGGATGCCTGCCTGCCATCGGTGAGTTCGCGTGCGGGCCGTGGCGTGGACACAGCGGGAAGGCAGCTGACGACTTCCGGCGGAAGGTCGACTGGGTGAAATCCACCCTGGAGTTCTTCGAGAGTGCTGGCGCTGTCGCAGCGTGCTACTTCAATACGTTGATCAACAACGATCTCGCGCCGAAGCCGCTATTGCAGGACGATTCGCTGACGACCTCTTACTGGTCAGGTGTTTCCGCTTCACATCCGAAGGCGATCTAGTGTGTTGCGCCAGGATTCGTTAGATAAGTCGTAGAATGCTGTATGCCGAGAACGGGCCGCTCGAAGGCGGAGTTGGTCGTTGCCGATGAGGACCGCGCGCAATTGTTGAGGTGGGCGCAGCGGGCGAAGTCGGCCCAGTGGTTGGCGCTGCGATCGAAGATCATCTTGCTGTCCTTTACTGTCGGCGACGAAGAACGCCACCAACTCGAATATCATTTCAACAAGTTCTGGGGAAACTTATCGATCAGCGTCGACGGTGCCGTTGTTCGTCGAGACTTCCGCCTATTCTCGCTCAGTCCTGTGAAGAGCTACGAGCTCACCGTGGGCGACACCGAACGGCACACCGTGCGCATCGAGAAGACACGGCCCCTCGCGATGGCAGGATTCCAGCCCCAGGCGATCCGAGCCTTCGTCGATGGGAGCCTTGTGGCCGAAGGTGCCGCGTAGACGCACATACTTCGAAGGCAGCTGCCCGGATAGGTTCCTCCACCGACGCTCCTGGCAGCTAAACTGTCTAGCCCGCCGAGGCACCTCGACGGAACGATGACTAGGCGCAGATGTCGAAGCTCTCGCCGACCTCGATCGATTCGACCGCGTCCATCGTGATCCGGCTGATGTGACCATCTCCGACCACGGTTGCCGTCCCTTCCGCGCAGCGTAAGCCGACAGACTCGGGCAGCCCAACGACGACGGACTGGTTGTCGACCGCCCATTGCCTGGCGTCAGCAAGCTGCTCCTCGGTGAAATGCGGCAGGATCGCCACCCCGGAGATCAAGCCGAACCCGGTCAAGTCTTCAAGACCCGGCTCGTTGGCATCATGACCGTCGGCGATTCCGATGGAGTCGCACGCCAAGACTGCGCCAGCGCTACCTCCGTAGTAGTCGCCACCGGCCCGCCAGAACTGGCGTACCGGCTCGATGAAGCCATCGCGTCGCACCATGTCCAAGAGCCGGAACGTGTTGCCTCCCCCCACGAAGAGGAGGTCGACCTTCTCTGGACTCAGCCCGAAGGGGTCGCGATCATCGAGACTGTGCCAGGTGTCGAGCTCGTAGCCGACGCCTAAGACCTCGAGGTTGCCCCGAAGCCAATCATCAGCCGAGAACCGCATTTGCGGTGGCAACGCGAACGGCCAGTACACGATTCTGGTTGTCTTTCGCCGCAACATCGAACGCCACAGCGACGCTTCGCTCGCCGCGCTGCCACAGCCGAAGTAAATGTTCCCAGGCATGGGTTGAGACTCACGCGACCATCGGTGACCCGCAACTCAATATGCGCGACGGGGCCCACGATCAACCTTACGTCGTCCGTCACACCCGAGAACTGATGCCCGGTGATCGTTAGATGACCGGGCGGCCGTGAGGAGAGTCCAGTCCTCGGTCCGCAAGCGGAAGCCCCCTCGGACACTCGCAGGGAGATTCACCGGCCCCTCATGTTGACCGATATGTCGACGCCGGGAAGCGGGCTGTCCACATGGCTAGATCACCGAGCGACCACGCGTCATATCCGGTAGCGTCTTGCCCAGTAAGACAATATGTCTCGCACTGCGAGATTTGGAGATTGGCGGTGGAGATGCGCTTCGGGACTGGCTACTGGCGCCTCATGGGCACCGCCCTGGTCAGCGATCTGGGCGGCCGGATCTATCAAGTCGTCGCTTTGTGGTACATCGTTGCCACCACCGACTCCCCCAAGTTCGCAGCGGTGTACATGGTTGCCTCCCAGCTCCCCGCCTTTCTTGCCGCACCGGTGACCGGCCGCGTAATCGACTCAAGCCGCCGCAAGGAGATCCTCCTCGGGACTGCAGCCGGGGTTAGCGCTGCCAGCCTGATCGTCGTTGCTGTGGTGGCCGCATTCGGTCACCTCACCCTGCCGGCGATCTTGACTGTGGCGGTCATCATGAGCGTCGCGAACGGGATCACTCTGCCCTGCATCAACGCGCTGATCCCGGCGCTGGTCGAGGGCCATCAGCTGGAGCGGGCCAACGCTGTCCGGGCGTTGAGCTACCGCGCCGGCCAGCTACTCGGACCAGTTCTGGCAGCACCGGTGGCCATCGTGGGCTACGCCGGCATTTTCGCCGCCGCTGCGATTGCCCAAGCAGCAGCAACGTTCCTCGGCGCCGGGGCGAAACCACAGCATCGCCCTATCACCGACCGCACGGTCAACTCGGCAGCCAGGCCGCAGTCGGGCACTTTCGGCCGTTCGGCGCGGAGCCTGCTCACGATGGAAGCATCCTTTGCCCTGGCGATTTCACCGATGGCGCTAGTGATTCCGCTGTATGCCAAAGACCAGCTGACGGGCAGCCAGGCCACCTACTCCTGCTACTCGCCATGATCGGCGTCGGCGGCGCAGTGGCTGCGCTGGCCATGCTCAGAATCAAGATCAATGCCTCCGGCGCGACCATGGCCACTGCGTTGGCCACGGCAGCCGTCGGTGCTGCCCTGGCGACCGTCGGCACCTCCCAGACGACTGCCTGTCTCGGGCTGATCGTGTTCGGCACTGGAATCGTGGTCTGGGGCGTCCTGGCACGCAGCTTCGAGCACCGGACCGTCGACTCACACGTCACCGGCCGGTTCTTTGCCTACGTGCAGGGCATCGGCGGAATCGCCACACCCATCGGCTTCGCGCTGACCGGGCTCGCCCTCGTAGCAGTCACCGCCGAAACCATGCTGCGGATCGTCGGCGCGGCGATGGCCCTCTCAGCCGTGCTCGCTCTCAACGCCGCCCGCACCGCGTCGACTGAACCAACACCGCCCACTGGACAGCCACCCCAGCTCCCAAGGGCTGACCAGGAGTCAGCCGCCGCTCGCCGCACCTAGCGACGGGCTGACTGCACCCAGGCCGCTGCCCGACATGATCCCGGTCACCGGACGGGCTGTCTCGTAAGCGGATCGATCACCGGGCACGGAAACTCGCTTGTCGGGCGACGACCTGTCCCCGCGCTGCCCGGTGGCAACACCGACGCCCTCATTGGGCACGCCACGCGGCGGCAGCGCGGTCGACGTAGGTCGTCACGGCGGCCTCGACGTCGGTGGACGGGTCGAGCAGCCACTGGAGTCCGATGCCGTCGAGGACGGCGGTGATCAGCCGTACCTCGATCCGGATCTGGGCGTCGGTCATCGGCGCGACGTCGCCGGCGTCGACCGCTTCACGCAGGTGGCCGGCGAGGGTGGCGAGGTTGCGTGCGTAGCGCCGCTGGATGAAATCGTGGGCGGGATGAGACGGGCTGGAGGCCTCGGCGGCGATGGTGGTGAACAGCTCGAGCAGCCCCCGGTTTCGCTGGTTGGCGACCATCACCTCCGGCAGCCGTCGGAAGTACTCCAGGCCACTGACGTCGGCCAGGCCGGCGGCGACAGTCCGCCGGTCCCATTCCTCCAGGACCGCGGTGAGCAGTCCCTCCTTGCTGCCGAAGTGCTGGATCAGCGTGGCGTGAGACACGCCGGCCTTCTCCGCGATGGCCCGGATCGAGCCACCGGCGAAGCCATGCTCAGCGAAGACGTCCACCGCCACCGCGACGAGCTGCTCCCGCCGACGAACGCCTGTCTTGTACCGGCCACGCGGCCTGGACTTCGTGCTCCCCGCCATGCCCATCATCCTTCCACAGACATTGCCGAACTATAACCGATCGGTTAGGCTTCATCGAGTGGCCATTCCCCACAGGGAACCTCCGTATGAACGCCATCTCCGCGCTGACCGAACCACGCGCGGCCTGACCAGAAGGAAGCCGACATCATGGAGTACTCCGTCCTCGGGCGCACCGGCATGCGGGTCTCGAAGATCTGCCTGGGCACCGCGACCTTCGGCGTCGCCCCCGACCCACGGGAGGCCGATCGGATCGTCGGCACGGCCCTCGACCTCGGCATCAACTTCGTCGACACCGCCGACACGTACGGCAATATGCCGGTCTTCGACCGCGTCGGGGCACCACCCGCAGCCGAGCGGGAGCCCGCCGAGCAGATCGTCGGCCGCGCGTTGCACGGCCGCCGCGACGAGGTCGTGATCGCCACCAAGTCAAACGGCATCGTCGGTCTCGGCGTCAACGACCGCGGTCTGTCCCGCCGGCACATCATCCGACGAGTCGAGGAGAGCCTGCGTCGTCTGGAGACCGACTGGATCGATCTCTATTACGCCCACGACCCGGACCCGGATACGCCGCTGGAGGAGACCCTCGCGGTCTATGACGACCTGATCCGGCAAGGCAAGATCCTGGCCGTCGGCCTGTCCAACCACCCGGCCTGGAAGGTCACCCAGGCCCTGTGGATCGCCGACGACCGCCGGCTGGCGTCCGCGCCGATGGCCGCCGAGGTGAAGTACAGCCTCGTCGACCGCGCCGCCGAGCGGGAGCTCGCGGCCGCGTGCGAGCAGTTCGGCGTCTCGATCGTCCCGTACGCGCCCCTGCACGGCGGCCTGTTGGCTGACCTGGCGGTGGTGGATCGTGAGGTCTCCGGCGACCGGCGGTTCGGCAGGCCCGGGTTTCCGCCCGAGGAGGTCGCCCTGGCCCGGGAGGTCGACCGGCTGGCCCGCGAGTGGGGCTTCGGGATGCAACAGGTCGCGCTGGCCTGGCTGCTGTCCCGCCCCGCGGTGGCCTCGGTGATCGTCGGCCCGGAGAGCGTGTCCGAGCTGCGAGCCGACGCCTCCGCGATCGACGTGCGGCTGAGCCCGGAGCAACTCGACACCCTGACCGCGCTAGCCATCGAGCCGCCGGCCTTCCATCACCGCGCCGGCGACGGCCCCCGGCAGCCGTCCTCCGCCTCCTGACCCCAACGACCACCGCACGACCAAGCAACCGGAGAAGGAACCGCCATGCCCCGTGCCGACCAGTCCACGATCGACTTCCTGACCGCGTACTTCGCGGTCATGGAAGCCAAGCACTACGACCGCCTCGCCGACTTCTACGCCGACGACGTCTCGCTCACCTTCGCCAACGCCCCGACCGTCACCGGCAAGGACGCCGTGCTGGCGCAGATGGCCGCGATCGGCGGCAAGGTCGACTCGCTGGCCCACCCCCTCGTCAACGTCTGGCAGGAAGAGGGCGGCGTCGTCGTGTTCGAGGTCGACAGCATCTGGCGCTTCCCCGACGGCTTCGAGACGACCATCCGGGCCTGCTCGATCTTCACCATCGCCGACCAGAAATTCACCGATCAACGGATCTATGTCGACAACGGCCCGGTCGACTCCTACCTCAACTGAACGAACCTCGACCGCGCCGACCTGGAGGCCCGCCAGGCGCGCGGTGAGCGTCGACTGGGCGTCATCAGTGATCAAGCTCATCTGGGACCGCAAGATCGACCCCGGCAAGGTCTTCGGCCTGACCCTCGCGCTGCAACACGCCGCCGAGGTCACAAGGCGATGGACGAACGCCGCGCCACCAAGGCTCTTTTAACCGTGTAGCCGACCACACACGCAGAACGCGCCCACCCCGCACCGCGAAGGAAAGACGCCATGGCCCGCATCCTCGTCACCGGCTCGGCTGACGGCCTCGGCCGCGCTGCAGCAGCGTCCCTGCTCGACGACGGCCACGACGTCGTCGTTCATGCCCGCAGCGACGCCAGACTGGCCGCGGTCGACGACCTTCTCGTCCGCGGTGCCGGGCGCGTGGTCGGCGACCTCACAGACATCGACCAGGTGAAGGCGCTCGCCGAGCAGGCCACAGCGCTCGGACGCTACGACGCGGTGATCCACAACGCCGGAGTGATCGACGGCCCCGCACTGCTGCCCGTGAACGTCGTCGCCCCCTACGCCCTCACCACATTGGTCCCGGCATCGCGACTGATCTACCTCTCCAGCAGCATGCACCGTGGCGGCACCGCGAACCTTCCCCGCGCCGACTGGTCCGGCAGGCGCCAGACGCTGTCCTACTCCGACAGCAAACTGCTGGTCACCATCCTGATGGCGGCCGTCGCCCGCCGCTGGCCTGACGTCCTCTCCAACGCCGTCGACCCCGGCTGGGTGCCGACGAGGATGGGCGGCCCCTCGGCCAGCGACCCCCTCGACCTCGGCCACGTCACCCAGGCCTGGCTCGCCACTTCCACCGACTCCGACGCCCTCGTCTCCGGGCAGTACTGGTTCCACCAGCGCACCCAGGATCCACATCGGGCGGTCAACGACGAGCCCCTCCAGGACGCGCTGCTCGCGGCGCTGGCCAAGCACACCGGGGTCGACCTACCGCACCGCTGAGGCCCTACGACTCCGGATTCACAGCCCGAAAGTCGTTCCTTTCCGGACACCAAGATCACCGACACGCACCGTCGCCGTAAGCGGATCCACGAACGGGCAAGCGGGTAACGGGCTTGCGGCGCGTCCTAACATCCCAAATATGGAGCAAGCCCGGAGCTGCTTTGTTTGCGACAAGCACCGAAGCTGGCCGGCCGTACTCCGCCTTCACGATGACGGCCGCGCCGTTGTCACTCACGCAGCGGGCGACTCGATCTACCACGGTCACCTCTACGTCGAACCGCGCCGGCACGCACCGGCCTGGGAAGATCTGACGAGCGACGAGGCGGCGCATCTTGGACGGCTTCTACGTCGGTCCTGCCAGGCGCTCCGCGCCGTCGGATGCGAACACGTCTACACCTTCGTCTACGGTGATGCGGTCCCGCATCTACACGTCCATGTCATCGGTCGATGGCCTGGGGCGCCGGAGACCTACCGGACTGTGAAGACCGCAGATTGGCCCGACGCGCCCCGCTCATCGCCGGCCAACATCGCTGACTTCACGGAACAACTCAGGACAGCATTCGATCAGTGCAACTGACGGATCGACTATCGACCTCAGCCATCGGTTCCCCGCAAAGGGATCGGTCAGGGGACAGCCGTATCCGTTCTCTGGTGCGTCCATCTGGGACGATGTGAGTAATGACAACCTGCGACTTCAGTCAGCCCGCCCGAAGCTGGGTCGAATCCCACACGCGCTCCCCGATCGCGGCCGTGACGGGTATGGGCGGAGGGATAACGAACACCAAGTGGAAGGTCTGCCTCACCCGCGACGACCCAGTGGTCATTCGCTGGTCCGACCCCGACCATTGGCCAGGGAAGGGGCGCGATCACGTACAGCGAGAAGCAGCGGCGTGCAGACTCTTCGCCGCATCCGACGTGCCCGTGCCCCAGCTCATCGCCACCGATCCGTACGGCGACGCCGCCGGCGCGCCCGCAAACCTGATGACCTGGCAGTTCGGCATGCCCCGATTGAACCCTCTGAGCGCCACGGCCATCACCGACCTTGCACAACAAGCTCTCGCGATCCACCGGCATCCTGTACCGCTTGCAGACCGCCCGCCAACGTTCAGCTATCGAGGGATGGCGTCTCCTGAGATCCCGGATTGGGCTCGCAAGCCAGCTCTGTGGCGCCGGGCCATCGACACCTGGAAAGCCGGTCCGCCCCCGACGCCGTACGGACTACTGCATCGAGACTTCCACCTCGGAAACATCCTCTGGGATGGCGACCAGGTCACCGGCATCGTCGACTGGGCGGACATGTCCTGGGGGCCGGCCGACCTCGACGTCGCCCACATGTGCTCGGACTTCGCCATGCTTCACACCCTCGCCGATGCCGCCGCCTTCCGAACGTCCTACCTTGCCCAAGGCGGCCTACTCGACCCGGACCCGGACGGCAGGCGGTTCTGGATCGTCAGCGACATCCTCGGTTTCCTGCCCGATCCAGCCCACATCCTCCCCGGCCTGACCATCACCCGGCCCGATGTCACCGCCGACGACGTCCGGTTCGGCCTTGAGGATCTGCTCGAACTCACGCTCTCCTGACAAGAGGCCGATCCCTAGTTGTCCTCTTCCCTGAGAAGCCGTCCGTATGCCGTTCGCTCACTGCCGCCCAGCCGTATAGCTCGCTGGCGCCGCTCCGTGCCGTAAGCCGATCCTCAACTCGCATCATGCGGACGCAGCCAAACCCGAACAGTGCCGTCGTGACGTCGATGCCGGACAGTGCAGAGTGGAGACAGGTCCTTGCCCTGGGTAAGCACGACCCTCGATCGCTCCGGCTGGCCGACATCCCCGAGTCACCTGGTGTGTACGTCTGGCTCCGTGATCAGGTCCCTGTCTACGTCGGCGTAGCACGGGGAGCGAAAGGCCTCCGCAGCCGGCTATCGGCTCACCTCTCGACCAGCCATGACTTGAGCCGGAGCACGCTACGGGCGAGCGTGGCGGTCGTCCTTCTGGCCGTCGATAGGCAAACCGCCCGGCAACGCCCCACAACGATGACCAAGGAACAGGGCAACGCTGTGAATGAATGGCTGCGCCAATGCGAGCTGATCTGGGCTCCTTGCGAGAGCGCGGCTAGCGCGAGCGATCTGGAGACGAGGCTTCGCCGACAGTGGCTCCCGCGGCTCAATCGCCTATAGGAGCCGCAAGCTATTGCCAGGATGGGTCTGGAGACAGGAGCGGCACCGTGCGGTGTCGGCGCGGGTTTCGGCAATAGTGATCGTTAACCGGACGGCGGCCCTAGACGAGGTGAATGGTGAGTTCCATGTCGGTTACGCTAGGCGCGCCGCCGGACCGCCTCTTCTCGATTCCTGACCCGTTGATCGCTGATCCGTGACCAGAGGCATCACGCCAAAGGGAGCGCCGCCCACTCACGCATCGCGACCGATGCCGGCTGCACGGTGAGTCCTGAATCTCAGGGGCGCCAGAGGCCGGTGACCGTTGCCTTCTCGGAAATTTGGGTTTCGATGACGCGGGTCAGGAGCGCGTAGTCGATCGGGTCGGACCATCCGATCCTGAAAAGCCGCTGCGTAGTCGTATAGCCAGCAGCCTCAATGTCGGCGCGCATCCGATCGATCAGCGGGGCTTCCGGGCCGACAGCGAGGTTCTTCGGGAACGTCGAGAACCCGATGATGTATGTGCCGTGGTGGGTGAACATCGGCTGGTTCCACTTGATCACCAGCTCAAGCTCGGGCCAGGTCCCGGAAACCCAGTCGAGCAGTCGTTCGAGCTTCGTGCGCTGCTCAGGCGCCGCCATGCCGTCGAGGAACTCCTCGACCGTAGTGAACCTCGCCATGAAAGTCATGCTAATTGCTGGCCGGTACGATCGCTTGGTCAGCCGACAGATGACGTCGCTGCAGCACAGCCTCGGCCAGTCGATACGTATTCCGAATCGCGTCCGCGGCGTCGGGCGACACCTCGTTCACGTTCAGCTCAATGATGCACTTGGCCAGACCACGGCGCGGTTAAAGAGGAAGGCATCGATCGCCGCGACATCCGTCTCCGTGAACGCGCGTCGCGAGCGGTATCCCTCCAGCAGTCAACGCCGCGGGTCTGCCCAACGCTCGAACGAGACCCGACAGTTGTGGACCCGACAGGCTATGGGCTGACTGTCCCGACCGATACCGTTCGAGGGGAGAACAGTCCGGCAGCCGATCGTCCCGTAGCGGATCGCTTACGGGACAGTCGGTCAGCGGTCGACGGGCTGCGTCGGCTGAGGGTCCTTGATCAGGATCCGGCGGGCGAAGTAGTCGGCTTGCACGATGGCGCGGAATCGTCGGAACGTGCCGAGGTGTTGTTCGACTGCAACCACCTGTCAGCGCTGGTGGGCGATGACCAGGGTGGCGACCCAGTGGCGGGTCAGCAGCCCGTCGGGCCTCTCGGCCAACAGGTCGCGGACCGCGTCGAAGATCCGGTCCCGTTTCGCCGGCGGCATGGCGATGTGGCCGGAGAAGGTCTGCAGCAGTCGGATGTAGGAGTCGGCGTCGTACTGCCGGGCCCAGACGTAGCGGCGGACAGTGTCGACTTCGAAGTGGCCCGAAGCTTCGTATTCCGGTGTCGGATCCGGCAGTTCCTCCGGTGCTGGCGGTGGCCAGCCGTCGACCTGTTCGCCGATGGCGTTGTAGGTCTGCTGGATCCGGGTGAAGAACGGGTCGAAGCCGACCGGGAAGGCGTGGCCGGCACCGAAGATCGCAAGGTGGCCACCGGGCCGCAACAGCGACGCCACCTTGGCCCACCGCCGGTCCGGGTCGAGCCAGTGCCAGGCGGTGGCGGCATAGATCAGATCGAAGTGCCGGTCGGCGCCGGGTTGCCAGTCCTCGAACGCGGAGTTGACTACCGAGACGTTCGGGTAGGCGCGGAGGTTGTGCCGGGCTTCGGTGGCGAGGTTGGCGCCGAGTTCGACGGCGGTGATCCGATAGCCACGGCGGGCCATCGGCAGCGTCGCCTTGCCCGGCCCGGGTCCGATCTCCAGCAGTTCCGCCGCCGGCGCCAAGCCGGTGATCGCCGTGAGGTCATCGAAGAGTTGCTGCGGATACTCTGGCCGGGCGTCCTGGTACCGCCCCGCGGATTCGTCGAAGGTGTGCCGCAACTCCCGGTCGCCGGTCATCCCTGCATGGTGCCAGCGCCGGCGCGGCGTACGCCCCCGGATCCGGTACTTCGCGGTGATCCCTGACGCCGGTCACTCCGACAGCCGCGCGAATCCCAGCATCCAGCCCGGGGATGACGAGGCAACGGCTCGGGCCGGAGCTGGTGCGGTCAGCGTCAGGGCGCCACGACCGAGGAGTTGGCTGAGATCAAGGCACTGAAGGCGGAGAACCGTCGACTGCGCGAGGACGTGGAGATTCTTCGCGGGGCGGCAACTTTCTTCGTCGGGGAACTCGACCCCCGCAACCGCTGATCATGGGGTTCATCGACACCATGAGGAGCCAGGACCACGCGGTCGAGTCGATCTGTCGGGTCCTGCGGGAGCAGGGCTGCCAGGTCGCCGCGCGGACCTACCGCAGCTGGAAGCGGGTCGGCCGCACGGTCGCGGTGCGGACCATGTCCGATGCCCACGTCGTCGACGCGGTGCGCGACATCGCCTGGACGACCAAGGTCGACGCCGACGGCGCTGCGCCTGCCTGAGGGCTATAAACCCGAGCAGGTGCAGGCGGCTTTGGCCGCGAAAATCCAGACCCTGCCGGCCGTGTTGCGGGAGTCGTTGACCTGGGACCAGGGGCCGGAGATGCGGGACTGGGAACAGGTCCGGGTCGCCGCCGATATCGACATCTTCTTCGCTGATCCGCATTCGCCCTGGCAGCGCGGGATCAATGAGAACACCAACGGGCTGCTGCGCCAGTAATGCCTAAAGGCACCGACCTGTCGGTGCACGGCCAAGCCGATCTGGATGCGATCGCGGCCGAACTCAACGACCGACCCCGCAAACGACTCAACTACCGTAAACCGATCGAAGAAATTGGGCCGCTGCTGTTGCAATGACCGCCACAATCCGCCGATCGTTGACCGGGCGGGCTTACGCTGCATCGTTCGTCGGTTACGGAGCCGAGATCACGATTGCTGTGCTGCGTCCTGCATCTACGTAAGCCCGCGGCCGGGCAGGCCAGGCATGGCAAGTCAGCGGAGCCATCTCGCGATCGAGCCGACGTTAGGTCTCGGCAACCGTGTAGTCGTAGCCGCCCGCTCTGTCGGGAAAGGTCACGCAGCAGTTCCGACTGGGGTCGCCGGTTCAACTCCGATGGGTACGCCGCGATCGGTACGGAGCAGAAGCCTGGCCATCGGCAGGTAGGTCGCCGCCAGCATCACCAGTTGGACCGTGCCGGCGATCGCACCGCCGGCGAAATTGGCGACGCCGGCGATCACCGCGGCGACCGGCAACCACACTGGCACCAAGGCTGCTCGCCGCAGACCGATGCAGAGCAGGATCGGGCCGATGGTAAATCCCGCCAGGAACACCAGAAGCAGCGTTGTCGACATCAGATCGGCGTTGTCGGCCGCCATCACCGCACGGACCGCTGCATCTGCGACGTCTGCGCCGGCCAGATCTCCGGACAGAGCGAAGTACACCGCCAGATGCCCCACCCCGGCCGCCAAGGCCACGGCAGTGACTGATCCGCCGATGGTGCTGAGGATCCAGCCGCGGCCCCGTGTCAATGTGGTGACGGCGAGGATGCCGATGATCCACACGGCGGGTCCGAATACCGCCAGCAGCCCGATCGCCATCCAGGCGTTGGGATGAGCTGCGGCAATGCTGGCAGGATCGTCGGCGCCGGCTGTCAGCGCCCACTGCAGCGCGGTGGTGATGATCAGGCTGGCGAGGCCGAAGACGAGCGCGATCGATCCGATCATCCGCCAGGTGCGTTGTGGCATTGTCCATTCCTTCCGTTGAAACTTCCCCGTTCTGGAGACCCGACCACGATGGCGTCCCGAGTGCCGCCGCCGCGTCGGCCGACAGAGCGAATCTGCAGGCAGCGAAGCAGCCGACAGGATGTGGTTGCCGATGCCGCGCGGGCGACCCAGGATCGGCCTTGCGGACGACGCCGACGCGCGGCTCCGCCCATAGAGTGATCGCGTGTTACCCAGTCGGCTCGGTTTCTGGTGGACCCGTCGGATCGCGGGATTCCCGGGATCCGACCTGGCGCTCTCGGCGGTGCTGACCGTGATCGCCGTCTTCAGCGTGCTCACCGGTCACCCGGACGAAGGACCGATCGTGCTGACCCTTCCCGTCGCCGTGGTGATGACGGCTTCGTTGGCGTGGAGGACTCGGTCACCGGTCGTCTCGGCCGCAGCCGTTTCCCTCGCCGGATTGGTTCAAGCCCTGCTGAGCCAGTCGCCGGGATCACTGTGGTCACTCGTGGTGCTGATACTGGTTATGTATTCGGTTGCCGCCGGCTACCAGGAGGGCACCGCAGCACTGATCGGACTGGCCATGCTGGCCGTGCTGCTGTTCCAGGAACGGGTCGACAACGGAGTGGATTACGTCTTCATCGCTGTGCTGTTCGGCGGTACCTGGCTACTCGGTCGCTCCAGCCGCCGATGGTTGCGCCGGATCCGATCGGTGGAGAAGAACCAGGACCAACTCGTCCGGCTCGCCGTGGCCGAGGAACGGCTGCAGATCGCCCGGGAGTTGCACGACACCGTCGCACACAGCCTCAGCGTGATCGCGGTCCAGGCCGAAGCCGCCGAAGCGGCACTAGACCGCGACCCCGCGCTGGCCCGACCACCGCTGACCGTCATCGCCGGCAGTGCACGGCGTTCGCTGGGCGAGATCCGGACCGTGCTCCATCACCTGCGAGACAACAACGAGCAGTCCGAGCTGACACCTCTGGTCGGGCTGGCCCAACTGGACACGCTCCTGGACAGCTCACGGCTGCTGGGCATCCAGCTGAGGTCACAGGTGCAGCTGCGGTCGAAGCCGTTGCCACCCGCCATCGACCGTGCCGCTTACCGGATCATCCAGGAGGCGCTGACCAACGTTGCCCGGCACGCGCCGGAGGCGGATGCCGAGCTGCACATCGAGGCCAGCGATCGCGCGCTCCGGATCGAGGTGCACAACCGTGCGCCCACCGGTGGGCCCCGATCGTTAGGCTCGGGCGTCGGCCTGGTCGGCATCACCGAGCGGGCTCACGCCGTCGGCGGCGTCCTCGAAGCCGGCCCGGCCGGCGACGGTTTCCGGGTAAGCGTCTGGCTGCCGTTGGGAGTGGAGTCGTCTTGATCCGGTTGCTCATTGTCGACGACCAAGAACTGGTCCGAACCGGATTCCGGCTGATCCTGGACTTCGAGGCCGACATCGCCGTGGTCGGCGAGGCAGCCGACGGCCAGGAATGTCTTCGCCTGGTCGCAGAGCAGCAGCCCGACGTCGTCCTGATGGACATTCGGATGCCCGCCCTGGACGGCATCGCCACCACCCAGAGGCTGGCCGCCGAAGGCAGTACTGCACGGGTACTGATCCTGACCACCTTCGACCTGGACGACTACGTCTACGCTGCGCTCCGAGCCGGTGCGAGCGGCTACCTCGTCAAGGACGCACCGCGGGCCCAGCTGGTCGAAGCGGTCCGGGCGGTTGCCCGCGGCGACGCTCTGCTGGCCCCGGCCATCATCCGGAGGATGATCGACCGGTTCGTCCAGCTACCTCCACCGGGTGATCTGGCGTTGCCGGAGCAGGTCCGCCTACTCAGCGACCGCGAACGCCAGGTGCTGGCCATGCTGGCGCGCGGAATGTCCAACGCCGAGATCGCCCAGGAACTCGTGATCAGCGACGCAACCGTCAAAACCCACGTCGCGCGGCTGCTGTCGAAACTCGCTGTCCGCGACCGAATCCAGGCCATCGTGCTGGCCTACGAATCAGGCTTCGTCCGACCCGGGCGGCGACAGCCAACAATCTGATCACCCGGCGACCACCCGAATGCGTTCCACCCGCGACACAGCTCGGAACGAATCCGAACAAGATCAAGTTCTCTTGCACAAGCGGATCCGCCACGGGCACCCCAAAGGAGGATGAGGAGCACTCCGCTGAGCGCAACATCGCCGGCTCGGCACCGATCCCGGGCAGGGCCCATCCGCTAAAGGGGTATGCCTTGCTGGCCCAGAGGTGTTTCGACGTCGGGCCCCTCGCCTGGCCTGGGTACGCCGTACTCTCGATCCTGACCATGTCCGGGTGCTTGAGGCCGGCCCGGCAGGCGATCAGGTCGGAGTGCGGACTGGATCCATTCCTGAAGGCAGCCAACGCATGATCAATCCCGTCATTGTCGTAGCCGGCGCCGACACAGGCCAGATCCTATTCGTCGTACTTCTCGTATGGAACATCCTGGGCGGCATTGATGTCATCGAGATTCCACGCCGGGACCGTCATACGTTCGAGCGTAGGTGCTCCCACGACCTAGCCGCACGCGCCAGCACTGGGACCACGAGTCCAGCCTCAACAGACCCGGCATTCCGACCTGCCGTAGACGTGGCCGATACCCGTTCGTCGGTCGAACGGTCAGCGATCGGCCGACACCGGCCCGGTGCCGGGCAGATCCCGGGCACGCCGACAGGCCAACACCACCGCGCGCGGAACCGGTGTCGCACAAGGGATCGGCTTGCGGGAAAAGCCGGCTGCCGAGCAATCGCTGGCCGGCTGCGGTGCCAGCGGTGGTTCAGTCGGGAACCTCGACGACGAGGTCACCGGCGCGCCAGTCCGGCAGGGTGACAGGGCCGCCGTCCAGGCACCAGAGCACGCGCTGACTCGTCGACCCGGGCAACGTCAACCGCGTCCGACACCGTGGTTAAGCCGGTCCCCAACCCCAGTTTTGGCAATAGGCATCACAATGAGCAATGACGAGGTTCGGTCGAAGGCCCTGCCGGGACTCTTCGACCGACTCCTTGCGCAGTTCGTGGTACATGCCTCCTTCGCGCCCATGATCAGCCACCATCACCACGACGAGGCGCTGTGATCCACCGCTATCCGCTACATCACGTAGCAGCGCTGCCAGTTCTTGGTGGCGCTCGTCGTCGACTGCGTCAAGAAACGACTGTTGGTCCGGAGTCAAGGCGAAACGTTCGGCGATGTACGTTCGCCAGTCCCGCAGTACCGAGTCAGTCACCGCGTCATGCTGTCGACTGAACGCATGAGCGATATGTACCATCTTCATCGCGTCAAAGGAAGGTTTGTCGGACGACGATCCCGCCGCTTTCTCGGCCGACGGCGCTTGATCCGGATGCATGTTGGGCATGGACAACCTCTCTCGAACTCGAAAGCCGCGACTGATCAGGGAGACAGCGCATCGGGCGCAAGCGATGCAAATCTGTCGATTTGGGCAATTCACGGCCTGATTAAGGACCTCAGTGTCGCGATACGACAATGCCGCAGTCAGCGCTGTCTTCGCATGACTATGCTGATTGAGGGCGTCGAGCGACCGACAGAGTCCTAGGTCCCAGAATTGAGCCGCTGTCCCTGCCAGGCAATTCGTCGATCGGTTCGCGGGGGGCTGGGATCGTCCTGACGGGGACCGCCCCGGCCACGCTTCTTCGGCTACTCGACGTCGTAGCCTGCCTCCACTTCGGCAGCCACGCAGCGAGCTGCTCTTTCGGTGACCGGTTTCACATTGATGGGCTCGCCGGCATCCATGCAATCAACGTCTGACGAAAATGGAGGAACGTCCGGAGTCGCCTCCCCCGCTTCGACAGCCCGCGGGTGGACCATCATCCGGCGGTGGAGAGGAACCCGTCGCGTGCTGCTGCCGCGACCTGCGGCCGTACAGCCTCTGGGGTGGCAGGGCGCTGAAGAGGTGGCTACAGGTAGTCGCGGACTGTGCGGCTCAGGCGGTCGAGCGCGGCCCGCTCGAACTGGGCTGCTCTTACGCAGATGCACGCCAGGTCGACGAAGACGCACCAGAGGTTGCGGCGATGCGCGAAGTCGGGGTCAATGGGTGCGATGTCGCGATATGCGTCAAAGACATCGCTCGGCACCGGCTGGAAGTAATCGAGGAGCATCAGGTCGATTTCGGGGTGTCCGAAGTATGGTGCGGCATCGGCCACCACGGCGCCGGCATCGGTACTGACGAAGTTGTGTTGTTGAGCGTCACCGTGAAGCAACGTGGGCTGCGGCTCCGGGCCACACAGCGCCGGCAGCCGATGGATGAGACGCTCCAGGTCACCGGCGAGGCCTTTCGGTAGCTGCCCGGAATCAACGGCGGACCTCAGCAAGGGACGAACGCGTCGTTCGCTGTAGAACTCGCTCCAGTTGTTGGAGGGGACGGGCTTGTTGCTCTGCGGCAAGGCGCCGAAGAACCCATCGAAGTCTTCGAGCCCGAACTGGTCGGCATTGACGTGATGCAGGGTGGCCAGAGTCCGGCCGATCGCCCTCCAGTCGCCGGGAGTTCGATCCCCGGGGGCGCGTTCGGATAGCGCCTCGGTCAAGAGGATGAATCCGTGGTCCAGTTGCAGGCATCCGGTTCCGATCGGCGTCGGGACCAGGATCCGGCCACGTTCTTGCAGGAGAGCCAGGCCATGGAGTTCGGCCTGCAGCTTTTCCTCAGCGTTGTCGCCGGTCTCGAGCTTGGCGAACACCGAGAGGACCTCGCCGTGGAGGACACCGCACGGATGTGACGCCCGACTGTTCAGGTCGCTGAACCCGTGCGCGACCCATCGGTGTCCGAGGTGACGCGAAGCCGCACTTTCAATTGCGCTCTTCACGCTCGACTCAAGGAGTGGGTGACCAACGATCACAAGCACATCCTCAAGTCCAGCGGGTGAGCACTCCGGGCCGGCTCGAACGAAGTTCGAGTCGGGGTTCGATCAGACGGTGCCATCGTTGGTGAATCGCCAGCGTCCGCGGCCGCGGGAAGCCACCGAGGAACTCAGCTTAGAGGTTCAAGTCGGCCAGCTGCTCGCGGTCGAGCACCGAAGGGAGGTGCTGGGCCGGTATCGAGTCTGCAATCCAGTCGGTTGCTCTAGCCTGATTCATCAGCCGTAGGTGCATCGCACGGAGTTGCTGCACCACCGACCAGACAACAACGGGAGACCACATGCCGATAACCGCTATGCTCGACGTGCACTTCGCTTCCGACCACCTGGTCGACGGGCCAGCCATGTTCACCGAGATCCTCAAGGAAACTCGGAGTTTCGCAGGTTGCATGAGTGTCGACTTACTCGCCGACATTGCCGACCCTGCGCATTACGTTGCCTATGAACTCTGGGAGTCGAACGAGCACGATCTCGCCTACCGTGCGTGGCGACAGGGCGAAGGGGCGACAAAGCTACGCGACGTCCTGGACCGCGCTCCTGTTCTCACGAAGTTCGAGACTGCCGTGCAGTCATAGGCCCCGCCCCTCGAGGCTAAGTCATCGGTCGAGCCGGCAAGAAAGTCAGGGCAAGGGTCGTTTACCGCTTGGGCCATTGCCATTGCGGTCCTCCGATGAGGCCCCGGCCGTGCACGATCGTCTCTCCATGGGGCTTCTCCAGCTCAACCAGCATCGCGCCCTGGCGGTCGAGTTCTTCAACGATTCGCTGGGCGTGGGTGACGACAATGATCTGAGCCTCAGCGGACGCGGCCAGGATCAGCTGGGCCAGCGGCACGAGCAGGTCGGGGTGAAGACTCGTCTCGGGCTCATTCAGCACCATCAGGCCGGCGGGTCTGGGTGACAGCAGTGCCGCCATCCAGACCAGATACCGCAACGTTCCGTCGGACAGTTCCGCCGCCGTCAGCGGTCTCAACAGATTCGGTTGGTGCAAGCGGAGTTCCATCCAGCCGCCGGAGTCAACGACCTCCAACCGGCTCCCCGGAAAGGCATGAGCGATCGTGTCGGCCAGTAGTTGTGAATCGCCGATCTCACGGATGGTCTGCAGTGCCGGGGCCAGGTCGCTGCCGTCGGCCGACAACACCAGCGTCCGCGTGCCGACAACCGGCGCTCGAGCCGGCGACCGGGCATCGGTGCGGACGTGATCGTAGAACCGCCAGCCCCGCAATATCGCCCGGACGGCCCGCAGCTCTGGACTGTCCAGCTCGTCGAGCATGCTTTCCCATGGCCGTAACGACTGGTCGGTGGATTGCCAGCCGTCGCCGTCCCGGAGTCGGATCCCCGCGCCTTTACGCTCGGCCAGCAACGTTCCCGGACGCAAGACCGGACCATGCCAGACGCCCTCCACCTTGATCTCCGGGTCGCGGCCGAACATCGTTGGGGAGTCGCGGGTAGCGCCCGGTGACGGCATCGGCGGACCGAAGTCGATGGCATACCCGAACGAGTCGCTGGCGAACCCTAGCCGTAGCGCCACCGGACCGCTACGGACGGTTCCCTGAGCCGGAGCCCTCCCCTCACGCACTGCCCGGCCGATCATTTCCGGACCGGCCCACAGCGTCGACTCCAGACCGCCGTCCCGGGCCAGCGCGGAGACCGCACCGTCCCGGCCGGCTGTGGCCAACAGCCGCAGACCCCGATACAGGCTGGACTTTCCACTGCCGTTCGGCCCGGTCACGACCGTGACCCCGCCCAACCCGACACAAAGACTGCGGATGGACCGGTAGCCCTCAACCGCCAACGACGTCAGCACGCTCCGACGCTAGACCCCGGCACAGACACTGCGGTGGACACCACCAGGATCACCGGTCACGGTCATCCCCGATCCCATGCTGAGACCAGCTCGACTCGGCCACTTGTCCCGCAAGCCGATCGGATCGCCAACCGGGCGGGTTCATGCGGGCCATCTCATGACCGGTCCTTACACAAGATGGCCCGGTTGCGGTCTTGCGGGTGGTGGCGGCGTAGGGCGCGCCCGCTCGGCTCGGCACTAGGGCTGTTGTCGGGTAGGGCGGGCGGGTACCAAAGTGGCGTCCCGTTGCCAGCGGGTTGGCACGCTGGGTCGGGAGTCTCCAGGGGTGTCCGCACGTCGACGAGTTGATCGGCCAGCCCGGCTCGGGCGGCCGCACGTCGACCAGCCGGTCGGACGGAAGGAGCGCGATGACCACAAGGGATGACGCCCGGACCGACGCCGGCACGAGGCCCCCGTGGCCGGCCGGTGGCGGCTGACCGGCCATCCCGCCGACGAGCCCCGGCCGCAGCCGAAAGTTGGCGGCTGGCACTGGACCGAGTGGGGCTGCGAACTGGTCGGCACCGCATTCCAGTTGTTCCTCGGCTTTTCAGTCGTCGCGGTCATGGAGGCGCCCGGTGCGCCGGGCCGGCATCTGATCGGCTCCGGAGGGGCACGACTGGCGTTGATCGGGGTGGCGTTCGGGCTGCTCGCCGCCGTCGTGGCCACCTCCCCACTGGGCCGCCGCAGCGGCGCGCACCTGAATCCTGCGGTGACGCTGGGCTTCTTCGCCCGTGGCCACACGCACGCCACGACCTGATCGGATACGTCGATCGCGCAGATCGCCGGCGCACTGGCCGCCGCGGCCGCGTTCGCCGCGGTGTGGCACGCGTGGGCCGGTCAGGGTGAACGACGCGCGCACCGTGCCGCTCGGTCGACGATCAGCCCGTGGCTGGCGACCGGGATCGAGACCGGGTTGACCATGATGCCTCCTGCTAGTGATCTTCACGATGGTGTCCTCGCAGCGGACAGCGCGCTGGACCCCGGCGGTGGTCACCGGCGCCCTCAGCGGCCTGATCTGGGCCGGCGCGCCCTACACCGGCGCCAGCATGAATCCCGCCCGAACGCTCGGGCCCAGACATCGTCGCCGGCGGCTACCCGGCCCTGTGGGTGTACTTCCTCGGCCCTCCGGTCGGCGCGTTGCTGGCCGCTGGAGTGTTCACGGCGGTGGGACGGGGGCGCACAACGCTGACCGCGAAGCTGTTCCATGACCGTGACTACCCGAGCACGCAGCGCACGGCACTACCAGCCAAACCCCATCGCCGCAGCGGGCAGATCGCAGGCCGCTCGGATCGCCGGGTGCCCCGAGCCGGTCGCGGCGCTAACCCGGACGGCCCGTAATGAAGAGCTGCTCCGGGCTGTCGTCGGCTGAAGGCATCCTTGCCGTGCGGCGGTCACCACAGTGCACACCAGTCATCGCTGTGGCCCGGCCCCGCCTTCCTCATCCGGCACCGCGCGCCAGTCCGATCAACATGGCGATGCGTGAGGACTCGGCATCATCGGCGATCGATCCTTCCGCCTGCTCCAGCGCGACCATGGCTGCGAACGCTGCACACCAGCCCAGGAGGCGGTCCGCGGGAAGGTCTGTCAGTGTGCCGAGCTCGGCGGCCCGCTGGGTCAGAGTCTTTTCATCGTCGGTCTGCCAGAACAGGAGGTCTACGACGTCGAACGCCGGGTCGCCCCAGCATGGTGCCGGGTCGATGGCGACGAGGCCCCGATCGGTGCCACCGTCGAGCACGTTCGCCGGAGTGAGGTCGCCATGCAGCGGCGCTTGCCGACGAGGTGGCCGGTCTGCCAGCAATTCGGCCGCCTGTCGCCCTTGCTCGTAGAGAGCCCTCGGCACGACGGCCTCCAGATCGGGCCGGCGGAGGTAGTTCGCCGTGCCGGACTCGAAGAGCGCATCGATCCGAGCGCGGAGCGGGCGCGCCGGTGACCGTGGGTGGCCATCCTCGTGCAGTGCGTGCAGGAGCGCAGCCAACTCGGACGGCGCCGGTACCCGGCCCGACTCATCCAGTGCGGTACCCGGTCGGATCGCTTCGATCAGCAAGGCACCCAGTGCGGCATCACGAGCGATGACGTTGGGAACGTGCGGCGACCGTCGCCACGACTCGAGGGCCTGCGCCTCGGCGCTGATACGCGCCCGGTCGGGGCTCACCTTCAGGATCGCGGGATGTCCGTCCGCGTCGGTGCAGTTGAGCACGGCGGAAACGGTGCCACGTCCGACCGGTGTGCCCAGTCGGATGTGCCATCGATCGGCCAGGTCCGCCTGCCGGCCGGGCAGTGCATCACACCAGGACGCAACTCCAGGACCGTATCGGCGACTGAGCCGCCGGTAGAGATCCTTGTCGAGTGGCGCCGCCTCGGAACGCTGTTCCACCCGCGACAGTATCGCCCGGGCGACGTCGCCGGGTCGACCGACCTGCGCCACCACGCGACGGGGATCGGCCATCTGGAGAAACAGCTGATCGCCCCACACGGCAGGTCATCGACGTGGCGCGGCCGGAGCGATCGTTCGAGTCCAGGCACCGCGTCGCTCGGCGCCATCTTGCACCAGCCGACTCCCAGCCGATCGTCCAGTGCGACCAACCCGGGGCGGGCCCACGCTCGACCTCCGCGCGGAGATCGGCGCGGTTGCCCGCCGCCAAACGGCGGCGGTCACCGACGCCCCAGAGGCGAGACGCACCAGCACCTGCTCGCCGGCCCGCCCTGATCGAGCAGCTCCGTGAACGCCGGGCACACTGAGATGGTGAGCGGCGCGATCATCGGGTCTGGGCGCGCGGTCGGTTCCACGTCCCTACCCAGGCCGCGGATTCTCGTCGCCGGCAAGAAGCCCCAGCTGCCGACATCCGGTATCGGCCCCACGGGTCCTCGTCCTGTCCGGTCCGGCGGAGTCGATACCGAGCCGATGGTCCGTTCAGACGTTCACCGGTGTGTCAGCTCTCCTCTTCGCACGCCACCCCATCCAGCGAACTCACGAGCCAGATCGAAACGCCCGACGGGGACGCGTTCTCGAACTCGCCCGAAGTCCCGGCACCGGCGGCGTTCAGCTCGCCGGAGGTGACGATCCCGGCCGGTGTCGACCGGGCATTCGCGTCGGCACCGACCCTCAACACGGTCGTGGTGTCGAGGACGGTTGAAAACGAGGCATAGCGTCGGATCGGCCTCATTTTCGAGCGTTGCCGACACGTGGTCATCGGACCCCGGAGCGAGGTGCCAGGAGAAGCCTCCTGGAGGAGTCCGAGCTGGGCGGTGCTCGGTTCAGTACGAATCCGATGGACACGTCAAACCCGCTGACAACTGGCCGCGGCGAGCGGTCATCGGATCGCCGACGAGGACCGAGGTTCCGCCGCCGGTGACGTCCCTGCCCTGAGGGTGGGTCTGCTCACCTTCGCCCACCGACGTTGCCCGGCTGACAGCAGAGGTCCTGCGCCGGCCGTCCTGCGCCGGCCCTCCGGTAAGGCGGATCCCCCAGCGGGCACAGTGGCCGACTGCAGTGGAAGGTTGTTATCGGGCCCCTGACGCTGGGTACCTACACAGCACCACATCGGTCGGCCAGAGGCCGCGACAAAGGAGTTGCCATGATTATTCTCGGTGTGATCTTGCTTGTCCTGGGACTGATCTTCAGCATCTCAATCCTGTGGACGATCGGCGTTATCCTGATCGTCGTCGGAATCGTTCTTTGGATCTTGGGCGCACTCGGACGCCAGATCGGGCCTCGGAAGTACTACTTCTAGCACCCGCCCTTGTCGGTCGTCCCAACGTCGGTCAGCTGAAATCCCGGGGTCGCCACGACGGCCGCTCGGGGTTGTGCGCCTCTTCGCCAGGCACGACCACCAACGAACAGGGCGACATTCCCGAAAGGCGATCCCCAACCGGGGGGCACGCCAGGCGTCTGGTGCCGCCGCCTACACCGGCAGTCGCGACCCTTCACCTGACTCGTTCACGCCTGACACGGGGTCGACACACGGCCCCGACCTCGCGGACGGTCGGCGCGGGCCGCCCTCGGCGACTGGCTGACCGTGCGGCGGCCGAGCGGGCAGATCGACCGGGCGTGTCGGAGAACGAGGAGGCCGCCTTCGGCGTCACCGGTTCGAATCCAGTATCGCCCAAAGAGCGTTACCCGGTCGCGTGGCGGTTCGGCCCGGTGCCAGGAGGGAGCCGGGCGAATGCCCGACAAGCGTCCGGCAAACGCTCACGCAGTCCGCCCGCGCGTCCGGCGGGATTTCGGAGCCTTCGTCTCACCCTGGGCCCGGACCGACCGCGACCCTGATGTGCGGCGGACCGGCCGACCGCCCGTCGGCGGCGGCGGATCGAGGAACACCTGGTCACTGCCGGGGAGCAAGCCGAGGACCGTGGTCCCCCTCGTCTGGGGTCCCTGGTCGGTAGCCAGGTCGCGGCGTGACCGGCACGCTCCAAATCGAAGGGGTTTTTTGAGCTGCCACGCTCGCTCTGAGGCGTCAAGATTTCCTGCGCCGATCCTCCCCGGGCCGGGTGGCCAGTTCAAGACCCACCATGCTCGGCATTGAGGAGATTCCCGTGTCGCGTTTCCCTGGCAGGGCAGGATGAACGACCCCGCCCGCTACCTGCAGTGGGGCTGGCTGTCCATCTCGGTCCCCAACCTGGTGGTGATCACCATCATGATCACGCTGTTCGTGTTGGCGTTGGTGCTGCCCTTCCCGGCCGGGCACGACGATGACTAGCGCACCCGTCGGGGCAACGACACGGAGCCGTCATCCGAAGGAGGCTGCAACCGCCGACGGCTCGCGGGAGTGGACGGTTCGTGTCCGCGGCGCCTGGCTGCGTACGCTTCCGCCGGACAAGATGCTTCCCGAGCGTCAGCCGGCCTACGTCGCCTCCTGGATCTACGTCTTCGGGATGCTCACCCTGGTGGCCTTCGCAGTTGTCGTGTTCTCCGGGCTGGTGCTCACCCTCGGTGGCCTGGCCTGGTATCACACCTCTGCACTGGGCGCCTTCGTGAACAGCGTGCACTTCTGGGGCGTGCAACTGTTCTTCACCTCGATGGGCATCCACCTGTGGGGGAAGTTCTGGATGGCGGCCTGGCGTGGCCGTCGCTGGTTGACCTGGATGACCGGCATGGTGTGTTTCCTCGCTTCGCTGGGCACTGCGTTCACCGGATACCTGGTGCAAACCAATTTCGATTCCCAGTGGATCGCGTTCGAGGCGAAGGACGGCCTGAATGCCGTCGGTATCGGGGCGTTCTTCAACGTCGCGAACCTGGGCCAGATGATGCTGCTGCACGTCTCCTTGCTCCCCTTGGCGGTCGGCCTGGTGGTCGTCTGGCATGTGTTGCTGGTCCGTCGGCACGGCGTCGTCCCACCCATCGATGCCGTCGGCGGACCGGAGCCGGCACAGCCGTCGGTGTTGATCGGCGACTCGGAGTCGACGACCGAGGTCCCCTCGGAGCCAGTGTCATGAAGGCGACCACGGCGAAGATCGCCGATCCGGCCGCCGCGGAGTGGACGGGTCCCTGGCGTCAATACGACATCCTCAAGGAAGGCACCGTCGCGCTGGTCGTCGTAGCCCTGCTCAGCCTGCTGCTGGCCGCCGCCTTCGGATCCCCGGACAAGCCGCAGTTGACGCTCCAGGGCTGGGCGACCTCAGCGCCGGCCAACTTCTACGCCACCACCGTTCAGGAACTGGCGGGAACGAGCGAGTCCGCCGGGTACGGGCCGCCCTACAACACCGCAGGTCCCGGGATCGCCGTCGGCCCACTGGCCCCTCAGCACTGGTTCGGTGTCACCCATCCGGTCGACCCGGCGAACGACTTCGTCATCTCACCGCTGCATTCCCAGCATCAATCACCGGCCGTAGCGGTCGCTCTGAGGCTGTGGGATGCGGCCACTCCCGCCCAACGGACCGCCTGGTCCACGACCTACGACAAGGCCCTGACCGGCGTGCAAGGAGACGTGTCCAAGGTCGGGCCGGGTAGCTACGGGCCCGTGCCGATCCTGGCCTACGGTCTCACCCAGATGGCGACGTCCGGCGCGCTCGACGGCGTGCTGACGGCGCGGAATGCCTTCTACCAGACCGACTACACGCAGAAGATCCTGTTCCTCGGGGACGGGTCCTATCTCGACAGCGCCGCAACTGCCGCGCACCTTCAGGGCAACACCTGGGGAATGATGAACGAAACCGGGAGCTACCCGGGGCAGGCCTGGCTGTGGCTGGATTCGTTCTGGTACCAGTTGCCTCAGTTCAACTCCGACAACCCCGACAACTACCTCACCACGCACGCCGACGCGATCATCTTCTATCTCATGGCGGTGCTGTCGATCGGTCTGATGCTCGTACCCTTCATTCCGGGAGTCAGATCGATTCCTCGGCGGATCCCGCTGCACCGGGCGATCTGGCGCACCTATTACCGACGCGGGCGGGGGCCGAACGGCCCAGCGGGGTAGCGGTCGCCGCCCGGCACCACCGCGACCCACACGCCGATCCGCATGACGACCGAGGTCGGGCCGGTCGTCGCTGGAACAGCGTGTCGCCGACCACCGAAGCGGTGACGCTCCGCTTCAAGGCTTGAATTCACGCACCTCTTGCGGCCAACCGCACGCCTCTGCGACCTTGCCGGCCCACATCTTCGCGGCCTCGACATCGGGCACATCGATCACGGTGAGACCGCCCAGGTACTCCTTGGTTTCGACGAAGGGACCGTCAGTGATCAGGAGTGTGCCGCTGGTGGCGTCGGCGCTGAAGGCCTGATCGACATCTTCCACCAGGCCCCCGGCGAGCACATAGACGCCTGCTGTCTTCATCTCTTCGAGGACGGCCCTGCCGAGCGGGCCGCGCCCTCGGAACCACTCCTCGTCGTGGTCGCCCACCCACTGCTGGTTGAAGTAGATGAGGTACTGAGTCATCGTCGCTCCTCCTTGTGGCGTGCCGTGTGCACGCGTCATCTGCTGTACGAAGGCGATACGTCGAATTCGACGACGCCCATGAGGTCACGCCCGACGATCGGCTGAGCTCGATCGGCCCGGCCCGGACCGTGCGACTTCGCTCAGCGCGACGTCGCCCGCCGGAACTGCAGGTTCGTCAACGGTACGAACACGGCGATGATGACGACGCTCCAAATCAGCGTGTAGACCACCGGGTGCTGCAGCGGCCAGGCGTCGGACGGCTGGACGAGCGCGTTGTTGCCGAACAACTCGCGGGCGGCCTGGGTGATCGTCGACACCGGGTTCCACTCGGCGAAGACCTTCAACGGGCCCGGCAGCGCCTCCAGCGGCACGAAGGTATTGGCGATGAAGGTGATCGGGAAGATCACGATGAATGTCGCCTGATTGAACACTTCGGGGCTGGGGACCAACAGGCCGAGCCAGGCCATCACCCACGAGATCGCGTAGGCGAACACGAGCAGCACGATGTAGCCGAGGATCGCCTCCCCCAGCGAGTTGCGGATCCGCCAGCCCACGAGGAGACCGGTCAACGACATCACCACCAGCACGATGACGTTGTTGAGCACGTCGGAGATCGTGCGACCGGTCAGCACCGCCGACGGTGCCATCGGCAAGGACCGAAACCGGTCGATGATGCCCTTCTGGACGTCCTCGGCCAGACCGCTGCCGGTCAACGTCGCGCCGAAGATCACCGTCTGGGCGAAGATTCCGGCGATCAGGAACTCCCGGTACTGCTGAGGGTCACCCTGCGATATCGCACCGCCGAAGACGAACGCGAACAACAGCACGAACATGATCGGGGAAAGGGTGGTGAAGACCAGGAGTTCGGGCACTCGCTTGATCTTGATCAGGTTCCGTCGTGCGACCGTCAGACCGTCACCGAGCGTGCTGAGGAAGCTCATACCGCCACCCTTTCGTCGACGTCGACGTCGGCGTCTGTCGTGTGTCCGGTGAGGGTCAAGAACACCTCGTCCAGGGTCGGCCGTCGAAGACCCACGTCGACCAGCCCGATCCCCGCCTTGTTGAAGGCTTGGATCGCGGTGACGAGGTCGTCGGCGCCGCCGGTCACCGGGACGTTGGCCGAGCGGGAGCCCGGATCGGCGTTCACCGCGTTGCCGGTGATCTGACCGAGGACCTCGACCGCCGCCGACAGCTGGTCGAGGTCGGCGACTGTCAGCTCGATCCGCTCTCCGCCGACGTCGGACTTGAGCGAGTCGGCGGTGCCGCGAGCGATGGCGTGACCGTGGTCGATCACCACGATCTCGTCGGCCAACCGGTCGGCCTCCTCCAGGTACTGGGTGGTCAGCAGCACTGTCGTCCCCCCTTTCACCAGCGATCCGATCACCTCCCACATGTCCATCCGCGCCTTCGGATCGAGTCCGGTTGTGGGTTCGTCGAGGAACAGCACCTCAGGGTCGGCGACCAGCGCGCCGGCCAGGTCGAGCCGGCGACGCATCCCGCCGGAGTAGGTCTTTGCAGGCCGTGAACCCGCTTCGGTCAGGCTGAACTGCTCCAGCAGCTCGGTTGCGCGCTGCCGCGCCTTCCGACGACCCAGGTGGTAGAGCCGACCGACCATCTCGAGATTCTCGAAGCCGGTCAGGTACTCGTCGACTGCGGCGTACTGCCCCGAGAGACCGATCCGTCGCCGGACCTCGGCGGGGTCGCGCAGTACGTCGACGCCGGCGACGGTGGCCGAGCCGCTGTCGGGCTTCAGCAAGGTCGTGAGCAGCCGGACCATCGTGGTCTTGCCTGCTCCGTTGGGACCGAGCAGGCCGAGCACGGTGCCCTTCTTCACGTCCAGATCGACCTCGTCGAGCGCGGTGAGCCCCTTGTAACGCTTGACCATGCCGGTGGCGTGGATGGCGAGTGTCATGACGGCAGCGTACGGGTCGTCGCTGACACTTGCCTGTCACGTGGGTTCGCCCCGGTGAGCTCGACACCGGACAGCCAGGAGGATGCGACTTGCGAGCGCCCTCGGCGACGTCCTGAAGTCCGCATCGCCGGCGGTGGCCGCGCAGTCGAACATCCGGCGATGTGCCCGTCACCGCCTTGCGGTCAGCCAGGAAGGACCGGCAGCCGGCTGTCACGGTATTGATCCGCCACAGGGGCGTTCCCGAGGGAACCTCTGGTGACTGGTGCAAGGGGGGGTCAACACGTTCACTGGCGTATGAGCAGCGCCTCGCGCTCGCCGAGTCGGCCGAACAGGTCGGGCAGGCCACGTACTTGATCAGCCGGTTCCCTGATATTCGGCTCGTCATCGGCCCCACCGGCGCTCGGCTGAGCGTGCCGAGGGTCCGACTGCACCGATGACGAGCCGAAAACCGGGGCTCGTCGGGGATGAGCGCTCCGACCGGCCAGCGCGGCGCTCAGTCCGCGCCCGATCACCGCCCGTGGTGCCACGGTCCGGAAAGGACTGCATCCCGCGGTCTTCCCGTCGTTGCCGCTGCAGCACGGGTCTTCCCGGCCTGGCCGCCGCAGCACGGGTCTTCCCGTCCTGGCCGCCGCAGCACAACTGAGACGGCAGCACTGGCGCAGGAGGCTGCTGATCAGCCTGATGGTGCCGGGTTCGTGGCGACGGCCCAACGGCGCCCCCCAGGACCTACTGGTGGCCCTGGATCTCGTGCGGGGTGTAGGCAGCCTCCAGTTCTTCGATCTCATGGTCATCGAGGGTGATGTCCACGCTGGTGAGTGCCTCGGTGAACTGCTCGGGCTTGGTGGCGCCGATGATCGGGGAATGTACGTACGGCTTGTTCAGCATCCAGGCGAGCGCGATGCCCGCCCGCGGCACGCCGCGCTCGTTGGCGATCTTGGTGACCGCCTCGACGATCGACTTGTCGCCGGGGTCGTTCGGTGACGGCTTCTGCTCGTTGAGTTCGGAGCGGGCGGTGCCGCGTACGCCCCAGTCACGGACCAGTCGGCCGCCGGCCAGCGGGCTCCACGGGATGACACCGACGCCCGTCGCGGCGCAGTACGGCATCATCTCCCGCTCCTCCTCGCGGTAGAGCAGGTTGTAGTGGTTCTGCATCGAGATGAACGGGGTCCAGCCGTTGGTCTCGGCGACGTGCTGCAGCGCCTGGAACTGCCAGGTCCACATCGACGAGGCGCCGATGTAGCGCGCCTTGCCGGCCTTGACGACGTCGTGCAGCGCCTCCATCGTCTCCTCCATCGGCACCTCCGCGTCGTAGCGGTGGATCTGGTAGAGGTCGACGTAATCCATGTTGAGCCGGCGCAGGCTGTTGTCGATCTCGGCCAAGATCGCCTTGCGGGACTGGCCGTGCCCGTAGGGGCCGGGACGCATCTCGCCGTGCACCTTGGTTGCGACGACGATGTCGTCGCGGTCGGCAAGTTCGCCGAGGATCTTGCCGGTGATCTCCTCCGAGCGTCCCGTCGAATACACGTTGGCGGTGTCGAAGGTGGTGATGCCGGCGTCCAGGGCCTGCTTGATAATCACTCGGCTCTCGTCCTCGTCGAGCGCCCAGGTGTGACGGCCGGAACCGCCGCCGAAGCTCATGCATCCCAGGGTGATCTCGGAGACCTTCAAGCCGCTGTCACCGAGTCGGACTACATCCACCGTCATGTTTCGCTACTCCTTCGTCGCGTCGTCTTGCCTCACCGTCAGTACCCACGCACCCGGCGACGTACCGGCCCGGTCCTCAGGTGACCGACTTGACGAATGCTGTCACCACGGCAACGTCCTGGTCGGCGATAATCAAACGGTGCCTGCCTCCGTCGCGTCCGTTCACCGCCATGACCAGCATGCGTTCAGCAAGCCGCCGGCCGACGAGATCGAGTTGATCGAGGGTGTCGGCGTCCGGGGTGACGCGCATGCCGGCCCGACGGTTCAACACCGTTCCCGGGTGGCCAGGGATCCCTCGACGCCCAACCTGCGCCAGGTGCACCTCATCCACCAGGAACTGTTCGACCAGGTGGCGGCAGCCGGCTTCACGGTGGCGCCCGGAAAACTCGGCGAGAACATCACCACACGTGGCCTGGACCTCCTCGGGCTGCCGGTGGGTGCACGCCTTCGCATCGGCGAGACCGTCCTCACCGTGACCGGTCTGCGCAACCCCTGTGCGCAGATCAACGGTTTCCAGCCCGGGTTGCTCAAGGAGGTGTTGCGGCGACGGGCTGACGGCTCGGTCGCCAAGCTCGCCGGGGTGATGAGCATCGTGTCCCGTGGCGGGATCGTGCGACCGGGAGACGGGATCACCGTGCAGCTGCCCGCGGAACCTCATTTCCCGCTGACCGGGGTCTGAAGGCCCCGGCTGTCAGCTCACAGGCCGTTCGTCGGTCCCGGCCGACAGCCCTGCCGGGTCGGCCGCCTCGACCTCCTCGACCGCGATCGCGCGTCCGGTGCGGGCGGCGAGTTCCATCGCACAGATGGCGCGCGTCACTGACAGGCCGTGGTCGACCCCAGGCCCGAGCTCCCCGCCGTCCTGCAGTGCCCGGGCGAAGTGCTGGACCATCCAGATCGCCGGGCCGACCTGCGTCCGACCGATCGTGCCTGACAGCGGCCACTCCGAACGGGTGCGGTCGGTGACCACCGACAGTCCCTGGTGTGACAGGTCGGCCGAGACGGATCCCAGCGTGCCGATGAACCGGAAGGTGAAGTCGACGATGCCCTCCCCGGCATCCGGGAGCACCCAGGTCGATGACAGGGTCGCCGTCGCGCCGTTGCTGAAGGTGAGCAGCGCGTGCATGACATCGTCGGTGTCCACGCCGCGCTCGGCGAGGACGCCGCGCGTGCTCACAGCGCTCACCGTCGCCACCTCGCTGTCGTTCAGCCACATCAGCAGATCGAGCGTGTGCGGCATCAGGAACCAGGCCGGTGACGACCTGCCGGCCCACGCCAGCATCTGCGTCGGCACGTAGTAGGAGTTGCTGAGGGTCGCGGTCGAGGTGATCGGCGTTCCCAGCGCACCCGATGCGACGGCGTCGTAGGCGCGACGGGCGTGCGGATTCCACCGGTTCTCAAATCCGACGAGACAGCGTGCGCCACCCGCGTGCACCGCGCCGGCGATAGCCCGCGCATCCTCCAGGGTGGTGGCCAGCGGCTTCTCGATGAGCAGGTGCACGCCGGCAGCGGCGGCGTCGACGGCGACCTCGCGGTGCGCGAAGTCGGGGGTGGCGACGATGACCGCGTCCGGGGATGTCGCCGACAGCAGCGCTCGATGATCAGGATGGACCAAGACCCCGGTCGCCTCCGACGCCGCCTTCGCGGTGCGCTCCGACGGCTCGGCGAAGCCGACAACTGCGACGCCGGGGACATCGGCGAGCGCCCGGGCGAACAGCTGCCCGCGCAGGCCGGCGCCCGCGATCCCGATGGTGAGCATCGGTGCTCCTGACGGTAGACGGTGGGTGGTCGAGGACTGTCGCGGATCAGAACAGCGTGAAACCGCCGTCGATCTTCACGATCGCGCCCGTCATGAAACTGGACGCATCGCTGGCCAGGAAGATCGCAGCAGGGCCGAGCTCGTGCGGCAGACCGTAGCGCTTCATCGGAGACGGGTCGACGACGTACGGGGTGAACTCAGGCTGGTCCACCGGCGACATCTCGGTGAGGAAGTAACCGGGGGCGATCGCATTGACGCGGATGCCGTAGGGAGCCCACTCGGCTGCCAGGCCCTCGGTCATGTGGTGCACGGCCGCCTTCGAGGTGACATACGAGATCTGCCAGCGCGGCCTGTTCACGATCTCGGCTGACATCGAGCCGATGTTCACGATCGTGCCGCCGCCACGTTCGGCCATGCGCCGCGCCACTGCCCGGCTGCAGAACCAGACGCCGTCGACGTTCACCGACATGACGTCACGCCACACGTCGTCGGACGCCTCGAAGGCCGGGGCGCCGATGCCGATGCCGGCGTTGTTGAGCAGAATGTCGATCTCGCCGAACTCCTCGCTCACCTGCGACACGGCGCGTTCGACGTCCTCGACGTCGGAAACCTGCAGCTTGACGCCGTAGGCCCGGATGCCGGCCTCGACAAGCTCTGCCGCGGCAACCTGAGCGCCCTCAAGTGTCGTCGCGCTCACGGCAACCGCCGCACCTGCCTCCCCCAGAGCTTGAGCCATGGCCCGTCCGAGTCCGCGGCTGCCGCCGGTGACCAGCGCCGTCCTGCCGGCGAGCGAGAAGGTGTCCAGTGCGTTCATTCGGGTTCCTCTGCGATTGGCGGCCGCTGATCAGGGCAGACAGTTGATCTCCCTGGCGGTAGGGGCACCTTCCTGGCATTCCCGGAGCCTGTCAAGGCCCGGGTTCGCCGAGGGTTCCGACGAAACGCGGCCGCCACGCTCGCCGACGAGGCCCGCGCGCACTCCTCGACCGCCAAGCACCCGGACGGCTTCGTCGCGGAGCTTGTTGGCTACCCGGACATCCCGATCCAGCCGGCTTCAGCGCTGACGAACCGCAACGGCAGGCCACTCATCGTCCTCGGCGCCGATCATCCTGGACCATTGTCGGTTGAGTCCGGGCTCGGCGCGTGGTTACCGTCAGCCACTGTGACCCCTGCAGGTTTCGACTCCTACCTGATCTGCGCGACACCACGCTCTGGAAGTACTTTGCTCTGTGGTCTGCTGGAGTCGTCCGGAGTCGCCGGCCGTCCAGCCTCCTACTTCAACCGCGCGGCTCTGCACGATTACGCCGACGACTGGCGGATGGCTCGACCCCGTGACGGACGGATCGACGGAGCGTACGTCCAAGCGGCGCTGGCCGCCGGCAGGACACCGAACGGTGTCTTCGGCGGAAGGGTCATGGCCGAGACGCTGCCGGAACTGGTCGGTGACCTCGCCGCGGCCGATCCCGGATCAGCGGCGACCGATGTGGACCTGTTGAGCGCCCAGTTCGGTCGGCTCAGATTCGTTCACCTGCGCCGACGCGATGTCGTGGCCCAGGCGGTGTCGTGGACGAAGGCACTGCAAACCCACTATTGGCATCCGGGCGAGGTCGTCGAACCCGGAGGAGGACCTCCGCACTATGACGACGAACTGATCGCCCGGCTGGTCGCAGCAATCGAGAAGTTCGAGGCGGGCTGGACTCGCTGGTTCACCAGCCACGGCATCGCGCCCTGTCAGGTTGTCTACGAGGAGTTGGCGGCGGATCCGCTCCGCACCGCACACCACGTGCTCGACTATCTCGGTCTTCAGGTCCCGCCGGGTCGGCAACTGGAGATCGGGCACCATCGACAGGCCGATCAACTCAACGCGGACTGGGCTGCGAGATTCAGGAGTCGCTGAACCGTCCCACCCGGCGTCGGTTGCCGGCCCTCGCCCGCAGAGGTCGCCATCCGTCGTTCGTCCGGGAGGCCATGAGCGCGGATCGTCCTGTCGGTCCCGAGCTTATTGGTGGAGCCATGACCGCGCATTCTCCTCATGGGACGACCGCCGGAACGTGCGTCCAAGCCACTGCGGAATCACCCTGGCTTGTCCGTCGTGACGCGGATCGTGTGCTGGCGGTCGGCCTTGGACGAATGAGCGACTGGATACGCCCGCAGGTGGATATGTCCGACCGCCTTCGTGCGCGTCGCTCAGGCTTCTCGATCGACACGCTGTCGGTCGACCGGCGGCCCGACGGTGGGCCGTCCACGTCAGCGGATCCCGGTCGGAGGGCCGACCACTAGGATCAGCGCGTGAGCAGCGCCGCAGCCCCGTCCCTGTCGGTCGCGTCCCTGTCGGTCGCACCGATGTTCGGACCGTACGGCGTGTCGGCGTTGCGGCATGCCGACCGCTTCGCCGACGTGGGTGCCGACAGCGTCTGGTTCCATGGCTTCGACGGCGAAGCCTTCGACCTGTGCGCCCGGCACGGGATCCGGGCTTGCGTGGAGTTCCCAACCTTCCGGGCCGACCTGGACGCCCGTCCGGAACTGACCCCGATCGGTGCGGACGGCCGGCCGATCCGTCACGGTGATCTTGTCCAGGGCGTGTGCCTGTCCCGACGCGATTTCCTGGCCGAGGTCGAGGATCGATTGGTCGCGGGCCTGAGCAGGTACCAGCCGGCCGGGGTCTGGCTGGATTACCTGAGTGGAGCCGGCTGGTTCGAGACGGCCGAGCCGGACCTGCAGGAGAGCTGCTTCTGCACCGACTGTCTGGCCGACTTCAGCTCCGCAACCGGCATCGACGCGTCCCCCGCCCAGATCATCACTGCGCACGCCGCGGCCTGGACCGCGCATCAGTGCGCCCGAGTCGCCGGGTTCGGCGCGCACTACTCCGCCCTGATCCGCGACGCCGTACCCGACTGTGTCGTCGGCGCCTACATGTGTCCGTGGACTCCGGCCGAGCACGGGGGCGCGCTGCGTCGGGTGTTCGCCCAGGACCACGCCCTGCTCGCCCCCAGCATCGACGTCTTCACCCCGCTGGTCTACGCCACCAAGAGTGGCCGGCCGGCATCGTGGGGTCGTGAGGTGTTGGAGGCCAGCACCGACTTCGTCCCGGCCGACCGGGCCGTGCAGCTGATCGGCGACGCGCTCGACGGCCCGGGCGCATTGCGCGAGATGGCGGACGCGACCCGGCCGTCGTGGGGGCTGCAGCTCTTCAGCGGCGCCGAAATCTTCGACGACACCCCGCTGGGCAACGCCTTCCGAGCCACGGTGACGCGGCTGCGCGAACGGCTCTGACGTGACGAGCTGACGGCCGAGATCCGCTCGACCATCGATGGTCTGACCCTGAACTCGACCGTCGAGACTCTGACCCTGAACTCGACCGTCGAGACTCTGACCCTGAACTCGACCGTTGAGCGTCTGGCCCTGGATGGCTCACGGGGCAGCCTCCGAGTCCTGCACGCCGGCGTGGTCTTGAACGTCACCCCCGTTCGAGCACACCGTCGTGCCGCTGCACCATGTCCATGACCCGTGGTGCTCGCCCGGACGTCCTAGGAATGGGAGTCGATCCGCTTGTTGAGAAGCCAGCCGACCACCTGCAGTGCCTGACCCTCGGTCCAGGCTGTCGGCTCGGGATGAGCCAGGTTGTGACGGCCGCTCTTGTCGAGGTAGTGGGCGATCACGGCCGGGATGTCGGACTTGTTCCGCACCACCGGCACGCCCTCCAGGATGAAGCGCTCGTGCTGTCGGCGGTCCAGGAAGAACACCTCGTCGGAGTGTTCGATGTCGTAGCTCAGCGGTTGGTGGGTGCGCCAGTTCTTCACCGATGACGAGGGGACCTTCTTGACGTAGACGCCGAGGTAGTTCCAGAGCCGGTGCACATCGCTGGGTGAGCCGGTCAGTACGGTCCAGTTGCTCGGCTTGCCCGCGTGGGTGAAGAGCTTCTTGTACGCCGCGATCTGCGGCACCGTGTCGCGGGCCGGATCGACGGTGATCGTCAGGAACTGCACTCGCCGGCCGAGCCCCTGGGACTCGAGCCGCGCAGCGGTCTGGACGACGGTGGCCGTGTCCAGCGGGCAGGTCTCCTGACACAGCGTCATGCCATCGGAGATGACCAGGACCATGCCCGCGTAGTCAGCCAGATGCCGGACCTGTCCGCCGGCATCGGTCAGCGGCAGTTGGAGGATCGAATCCGGGATCGCCCCGTCCAGTTGGGTGCCGACACTGTTGCCGGGCGCCTTGACCGACTGGCCGGTCGGCGCCGTGGCCGCCCCGCATCCGGACAGCAGCAGAGTCGCGACGAACAGCAGGCTGAGCAGACCGGAGCGAACGTGTTTCACGCGCCGAGTGTATGAGCGCACCCAGGGCGGTGCCGTCAGTGTCCGGAGCCGTGCGACCCGGCCCGGCCTAGACTGTGGACAGCCTGGTTTCCTGGGGCCTGCCGCCTGGACAGCCGTGTCGCTGGACGCGCAAAGTGGGACAGGCGCCCCGGGTCCCGGGCGCCGAGTTCCGGGGCTTGCCGAACCGTCGACTCCCAGCGAGCCGCTGGCTGCTCGGTCGGCGCGGCGGCCGTGATCTGTGAGGAGAGTCTCGTCCGTGGGCCACAGTCCGTTGATGCCGTGGGGCTGGCATGCAGCCGTGAGCACGTGGGTGTGGCACCCGGTGTGGATCGCGGTGGTCGTGGCCCTGGCGGCCGGCTACGCATTCGGTCTGATCTGGTGTCGGCGGGCGGGCCGGAGCCGGCCGGTCGGCCCGGGCCGGATCGTCGCATTCTTCACGGGTCTCGCGCTGCTGGCGTACACCGTCTCGTCGGCCTTCGATGCCTACTCGATGGCCCTGTTCTGGGTGCACATGATCGAGCACCTGCTGCTGATCATGGCGGTGCCGGCGCTGTTGGTGCTGGGCCACCCGCTGACGGTGTTGCGGGCGACGCTCGGACCGCAACGCAGTGACCCGGTGCTGATGTCGTGGCCGGTCTCGGTGCTGCTGCATCCGCTCGTCGGCCTCGCCCTCTACACCGCGGTGCTCGTCGGCACCCATCTGACCGATTTCATGGACCAGATGGCGATGCACCCCTGGCTGATGGCCGCCGAACGCGTGCTGTACGTCGTCAGCGGCTACATCTTCCTCGTGCCGCTGATCGGCAACGAGCCGATCCGATGGCGGCTCCCCCAGCTGGCGCGGTTGCTGGTCATCCTGGTCGCGATGAGCCCCGACACCGTGGTCGGGATCGTGCTGATGCAGTCCAACAACCCGTTCCCGGTGATGTTGTCGATGCGGCCGTCCTGGGCGCCGATGCCCGACCAGGATGTCCTGGCCGCCGGCGGCATCATGTGGGCCGGCGGCGACGGGTTGATGATGGTGATCGGGCTGGGCACGATCGGAGCCATCCTCTTCGCCCGCGATCACGGGGCGCTGCTCGGCGGCTGGCTCGAAGGTAGCCGCCGGGCGGTGATGGCCGAGCAGCTAAGGGCCAGCGGCGATCCGGCCGACACCCCCGATCTGGACGACGGCGTCGATGTCGACGAGGACCAGCGGGTGCTGGACGCATACAACCGGATGCTCGCCCGGCTCAACCGCCAGCAATGACCTGTCCCGGACCGCGCCCGGGGCGGCGTTCGATCCAGCGCACCTGAGAGCCGGGCGGGTGGTAGGACATCAGTATGGGCAGGCTTCTGACGGTCGGGCTCGTCGTCGCGACGATGGTGGTCCTGATCGTCCCCATCGACATCCTGGTCTTCCGAGACCATCCGTGGCCACGGCTGGCCGCGAACATCGGGATCGTGCTGCTCGTCGGTGCCTTCTACTTCAGGTTTCGCAGCCAGCTGTGACTGCCGTCGCGCCGTCCGACGTGGCGGTCCGGTCGGACGATGCTACTGGGCGCCGGCGCCTCCGACCCCCGTGGGCCGACCGCGGGACACCCACACCCGCCAGAGGTAGGTCGCCACCGCGGCCGAGGCGAGCAGGGCGATGGCACCCTCCAGCCGGGTGGCGTTGATGATGAGAACCGCTCCCACCAGCAATGAGCCGAGCAGGTTCAGCCCCAGTGATATCCAGCGATGATCCCGGTAGGACAACCGGGCGCACCCGATCGTTGCGGCGAGGAAGCTCGCGAAGACCGCGACTGCGTAGAAGGGCACCAGTCGCTGTTCGCGGCCTCCGGCGGCGACCAGGATCGCCGCAGCCACCAGCACAACGGTGACGCCCCACTCAGGCACCAGGAAGCGGTTGATTCGCCCGAAGATGCCCGGGACGAGTCCCTCGCCGCCCTCCCGGCCGAGCGTTGCGAGTGCCTTGAGCACCCCGGACCCGGCGAGATAGGACGAGGCTGCAGCCGAGAGCAGCAACAGCGCGCTCACCGCCTGGAAACCGGCGAAGGCGAGACCGTGACCCACCGAGCGTCGCGCGACCTCGGCGAGCAGGGTGGAATCCTCCGGCGGAAGACCGGCGCCGAGACGTACGGCAGCCGTGGTGAAGCCGGCGGTCAGCACGCCGACGATCCCGACCATCAGCCACAGGGTCCAGCGACCGAACTGGCGTCTTGCGCGGTCGTCGATTTGAGGCAGCTGCGCGATCGCGTTCGAAGGGGCCTCGACGCCGGTGGCGAGCGCCATCCCCAGCGGAATCGCCAGCGTGACGGGTCCGAGGCCGGCATCGGAGAGTACGGAGCCGGGCCAGGCATGGGTCGTGCTCACGGTCCCGGGGCCGGCGAACAGGGCCGCCACGATCACCCACATCGACAGCACGACGAACAACTGGGTGGCGACTGCGAACGCGACCCGTCCCAGCTGGCCGAGGAGAACCAACCCGGCCACCAGGGCGACCAGGGCCAGTCCGAGTGGTGTCCGCACCGTCTCCAGGCCGGGCAGGTAGGCGATCAGCGCCGACGCGCCGGCTGCGCAACTGACCGCCACGGTGAGGGTGAAGTCGACCAGCAACGCGCCGAGCGGGATGAAGGCCCAGCCCTCGCTGAACGCTGCGACCACCCCCTGGGGACCGCCGCCACCGTTGGGAAAGCGCCGGATCAGGTCGTCGTAGGTCGCGGAGATCACCGCGATGATCGCGATGATGGCCGCCATGGTGGGGAGCAGGTTGTCCAGATGGCCACCCAGTCCGCGCAGCGCCGCCTCGATTGCGTAGGCAACCGAGGAGACCGGATCGGCCATCACGGTGAAGGCGAAGGCGATGAAGAGGAAGGAGCGGCGCATCGGTGTCCACTCTGACATCGATGCGCCGGCGTCACCTTCGTCGTTGTAGGGCCGACCCGATCCCGGGCCCGGTGATCCCGGGCGCAGTGACCCGCGGCGGACGGGACGTTCGACTCCGCATCATCACCCCGGCGCTGGGTAGTCAGAGACCGTCCACACCGTCGAGTTGCGAGGAATCTCATGAGCACCGATGCGACGAATCAGGCCCGCCCTGCCGGCGACACCGCCGGCGATGTCCCCCGCGGGCTGACCCCGTCCCGACCGCAGGAACTGGACCGGATGATCGCCGACCTGCTGTCCGACGGCGGCCCGTTCGCCAGCGTGTACACCGAGATCAGTCGCGAGGCCACCACCGGGGCGCGGATCGCCGACCTGCACGTCCGGGAAGCCACCGACCAGCTGACCGACCAGGGTGCGCCGCCGGCCGTGGTGGACGCCGTCCGGGAGGCCCTGGCCGAGAACGCGCACCTGGCGGCTCCGGTCAGCCGGTGCGTCGTCGCCTCCGAACGCGGCGTCCTGCTGCGCCACACCGTCCGGGTCCATCGGGCGCAGCCGACGATCGTGTGGGATCCGCTGCCCGACCTGGGCGCCTGGCTCGCTGATGTCACCGAGAGTGCTGTCTTCGTCGCCGCCCTGGTCGATCACGAGGGCGGCACGGTGACGACGTACGACGCCGGCACCATGCGGGCCACTCACTCCTCCGACGTCGGCGAGGAGGACACCGCCTACGAGCACAAGTTCAAGGGCGGCGGCTGGTCGCACATGAACTTCCAGCGCTCCACCGAGCAGGTCTGGGCCCGCAATGCCGAGGACGTGATCGGGGAGATCGGCCGGCAGGCGGGCGCCGGCGCCATGTTCGTCGTGGTGGGCGGTGAGTCCGATTCGAGGGCCCAGGTGCTGGCCGCCAAGGACGACTGGCCGGTCGAGGCGATCGAACTCGAGGTCGGCCATCCGGGCGATCACGCCGCCGCGGACCGGTTCGAGGAGGAGATCCACCGCATCCTCGCGGCGCGGGCGACCCAGCACCGGCTGGCGGCGGTGCATGAGTTGCAGCAGCGCCGTGGCCGCAACGAGTACTTCGTCACCGGAGTCGACGCCGTGGTGGATGCCCTGGTGCAGGGTCAGGTCGACCGGCTGCTCCTCGATCCGGCCGCCGCGGCCGAGCAGACGGTGCTGGCCGAGGACCACCCGGGCCTGTCCCTCGGCGCGGTCGGCGGCACCGGGCCGTTGCGCGCCGACCGGCTGCTGGTCGCGCTCGCGGCGACCACCGACGCCGGACTGGTCATCACCCCCGCGGCCACGTTGGAGGACGCCCCGGTCGCGGCCCTGCTGCGCTGGTAGCGCCGCACCCGGTCGCGTGGGTCGTAGCCCGGGCGGAACGCTGGAGCCTGCGCGGCTGAGAGCGGGCTGAGCTCCGGGCCCGGTGCCACGGTCCGTAGAGTGTGCCCCTGCACGCCGGACAGGCCGACGGAGGGAACCAGTACGTGGCGCGACGCATCCTGTGGGCGGCGACCGTCCTGGTCCCCATCGACGTCCTGCTCGCGGTGCTCGGCATCGACGACACCTGGCTGTTCGTCGTCAGCGCCATCTCACTGATCCCGCTGGCCTTCGCGATCGGGGAGTCGACCGAGCACGTCGGTGAGCACACCGGTCCCGTGGTGGCCGGACTGCTGAACGCGAGCTTCGGCAACGCGCCGGAGTTGCTGATCAGCCTGTTCGCGATCAACCACGGGTTGTTCACCGTGGTCCGGGCCTCGCTGACCGGGTCGGTGGTCAGCAACCTGCTGCTGGTGCTGGGCACAGCGCTGGTCTTCGGCCGGTCGGCGCGCATCTCCCGCAGATCGACGCTGGCCAACTTGGGCCAGGTCACGCTGGCGGCGACGCTGTTCGGGGTGGCGTCGTTCCTGCCGCGCGTCCTGCACCCCGACGACCCGGGCCCGGCCGCCCCGACGGTGTACGGGATGGTGATCGCCGGGGTGCTGCTCGTGCTCTACCTGGTGATCACCACCGTGCACATCCGCCGCGCCCTGCACCAGCACCGCACCGAGGGTCCGGAGCCGGACGAGGACGCCTGGTCGTTGCGGCGCGGACTGATCACGCTGGGCGGGGCGACGTTGGCCACCGCCGTGGTCAGCGAGCTGCTGACCGGCACCATCGAGACGTTCGCCCAGGCCAGCGGACTGGGTCAGTTCTTCACTGCCGCCATCATCATCGCCATCGTCGGCAATGCCGCCGAACACGGTGGCGCGGTCGTCATCGCGGCCCGCGGCAATGTGGCGCTGGCCGCCGAGATCGGGCTGAGCTCGTCGGCCCAGGTCGCCACCTTCGTCATTCCGGCGGTCGCGCTGCTGTCGCTGGCCCTGCGCCCGCTGCCGCTGACGTTCCGCCCGGTCGAGTTCGTCGGGTACGGCCTGGCGGTGCTGCTGCCGCTGCTCCTGCTCGGCCGCGGACGCGCGAGCCGGGGCCGTGGCGTCATCCTGGTGGCCGGCTTCGCCGCGGTCGCGGTGCTGTTCTTCTTCGCCAGCCGCTGACCCGGCGGGATCCGCCGGCCGCTCAGCTCGAGGGGCGGGTGGACCGGACCCGGCGGTGGTCCGCGTCGACGCGGACGGTCCAGCCGCGGCGGTCCAGGTGCTCCAGCAGCGGGATCGCCACCCGGCGGGTCAGGCCCAGAGCCTGCCGGGCCTGGCTGGTGGTGAAGGGCTGCGGCAGCCCGGCCAGGATCCGCATCGCCGACGCCGGGCCGGTCGGCAGGACGACGACATCCTCGGTCAGTCGGATGATCCGGCCGAGCCGTTCGGCCGCGGCCAGTTCCCGGCGGCCCAGCCCCCAGGCCGCCAGCTCGGGCCGATCGGGCGCGGCGTAGGGCACCTGCCGCAGCGCCGCCTCCAGCCGGCGCAGGTCCGCGTCCAGTGGTGTGCCGTCGCCCTGACCGCCGCCGCCCGGCCGGCTCAACCGGCCGTCGGCGGTCGCCAGACCGGCCGCCGTGGCCGTCGGCTGGACGAGGTCGCGGTCGGGGATCGCGACGTGTCGCCGCGCCTGTTCCACCGGCACCCGGGGATCCAGCGGGTCGGTCCGGGCGCGGTCGTCGACCAACCCGACCAGGCCTTCCTGCCACTGCTTCCATCGCTGCGGATCCACCAGCCAGGCCCCGACCCGGACGACGTCACCGAGCTCACCGACCGGAACGCCGAGCAGTGCCAGTTCAGCCGCCCGGACCGCGCCCCGGCGGCGGACCTGGGCGGCCAGCTTCCGGGACGGGTCGGCATCCTGCAGCGTGGCCAGAGCGTCGGCCCGGTCCTTGGCTGCGCCGCGACGCCGCAGCACCGGCGGGTCGACGTCGAGCACCAGGGCGCCGGCCGCGATGGCGTGCCGCCCGGGGTCGCGGAGTACCAGCCGGTCCCCCGGTTCGACCGGCAACGCCCGCGCCAGGGTGAGCCGGGCCATCGGTCCACCGAGCGGCCGGACCCGGACCGGGACCGAGGCGGTGCCCAAGTGGACGACCAACTCGGCCGGCAGCAGGTCGGCCGCGGGCAGGTCGCCGGCCGCGGCGTCGGCTCGGCTGCCGACAGAGGTGGTGGACCCGAGCGCATCCAGCCGGACGTCGAGCAGGTCGACGACGGGCCAGCCGGCCGGGGTGAGCAGCGCATCGCCGCGATGGATGGCGGCGACCTCGATGCCGCGCAGGTTGACCGCGACCCGGGCGACGGCCGGCACCGATTCCCGCGCCGTACCCAGCGACTGCAGGCCCCGGACCCGGACCGGTCGGCCGTTCAGTTCCAGCTCGTCGTTCACCGTCAGTGTGCCGGCACCGAGGGTGCCGGTGACGACCGTGCCGGCGCCCCGGATGGTGAAGGCCCGATCCACCCAGAGCCGGACCCGGCCGCCGGTACGGGGTGGCGGCAGTGTGCCGACCAGCCGGCCGAGTTCGGTGCGCAGCCCGTCCAACCCGGTCCCGTGCAGGCCGGAGACGGCGATCGCGGGCACCGGGCCGAGGCTGGAAGCGGCCAGCCGGTCGGCGGCCTCGGCCAGCGTCGGGCCGGGGTCAGCCAGGTCGCTGCGGGTCACCACCAGCAGCCCGTGCCGCAACTTGAGCGCGTTGACCGCGGCCAGGTGCTCGCTGGACTGGCGTCGCCACCCCTCGTCGGCGGCGACCACGAACATCACCGCCGGCGCCGGGCCGAGTCCGGCGAGCATGGTGGCGATGAACCGTTCGTGTCCGGGCACGTCGACGAACGCCAGCACCGGATCGGCCGCATCCCCCACCGCAGCGGGTGTCGCCAGCCTGGTCCAGGCGTAGCCGAGATCGATCGACAGGCCTCGGCGCCGCTCCTCGGCGAACCGGTCCGGTTCCATCCCGGTCAGGGCCCGGACCAGCGTCGACTTGCCGTGGTCGACGTGGCCCGCGGTGGCGATGACGTACACCTAGCCGGCGCCCGTCAGCCGGTCGTCAGCCTCCGTGTCGCTGGTCGGCTGCCCGGCGGCTCCCCGGATCGCCGCCATGATCGCGGCGTCGTCCTCGGGACGCACACAGCGCAGGTCGAGCAGGCAGCGGCCATGGTCGATCCGACCGACGACGGCCGGCTCGCCGGTCCGCAACGCCGCCGCGTACGCCTCCGGCAGGGCGACCGCCCAGCCGGGCAGCGCCAGCCCGGGTGCTCCGCCGCCGCCGACCGCACCGTCGGACGGGACGACCGCGGCCTCGACCCGGTCGGCGACCGCGGCGGCGATCTTCTCGGCCCGGTCCCGCAACCGATCCGGGTCGGCCCGCAGGGCCTGCCAGGTCGGCGGCACCGGACCGGCCAAGGTCGCCTCCAAGGCGGCCAGGGTCAGCTTGTCCACCCGCACCGCCCGCGCCAGCGGGTGCCGGCGCATCCGCTCCAGCACCGGTGCCTGCCCGAGCAGCAGACCGGCCTGCGGCCCGCCGAGCAGTTTGTCGCCGCTGGCGGTGATCACCGCTGCGCCGGCGCGAAGCAGGCTGTCGGCGTCGGGCTCGTCGGGTAGCAGCCGGTCGGGGCGCAGCAGTCCGCTGCCGATGTCGACGACGACCGGGACACCGAGACCGACCAGGTCGGCGACCGGAACGTCGGCGGTGAAGCCCTCGATCCGGAAGTTGCTCGGGTGCACCTTGAGGATGCAGCCGACCTCGGGGCCCAGCGCGTCGGCGTAGTCGGCGAGCGCGGTCCGGTTGGTGGTACCGACCTCATGCAGCCGGGCTCCGGTGGTGGTGATCAGGTCCGGCAACCGGAACCCGTCGCCGATCTCCACCATCTCCCCGCGGCTGATCAGCACGTCGCGACCGGCGGCGAGCACGGTGACCGCCAGCAGCAAGGCGGCCGCGCCGTTGTTGACCACCGCCACTGCCCCGGCGGCCGGTACGGACCGTCCCAGCGCGGCCAACGCGCCCCGGCCACGCCGGGCTCGTCGTCCGGTGACCAGGTCGAACTCGACGTCGGTCGGCCCGGCCGCGCGCCGCAGCGCGTGGACGGCGGCGTCGGACAGGGCGGCCCGGCCGAGATTGGTGTGCAGGACGACCCCGGTGGCGTTCAACACCGGCCGGCCGGCCGCGGCCGCCGGCGGCAGCCGGGTCACCGCCTCTTCCACGACGCGTTCCGGCGGGATCGACCCAGTCCGCGCCAACTGCTGGGCTTCGGTCACCGCCTGCTTGACCAGCGTCGACCCCAGTCGGACCACGGCCTGCCGGATCCGCGGGTCGGCCAGCACCACGTCGGTGCGCGGCACCCGCCGGCGCGGATCGGTGGGCGTCGAGGACACGCCCTGAAGCCTATTGCGGTGCCGGGTGCCGGTTCCCGGGCGGGCCCGCCGGCAGTGCGCCCGGGCGGGCTGAGTGGTGGCGGAGGCGGACGGGAATCGAACCCGCCAAGCCGAGTTGCTCGGCTTCACCGGTTTTGAAGACCGGGAGGGCCACCAGGCACCTGTACGCCTCCGCGCGGCAGCCTAGCCATCCCGGAGTGACGGGCCGCGCCGGGTGCCTCACCGTGACCGAGCGTGCCGATGCGCGCTGCGGATCGGCCTTCGGGCCCGGACAGGTGGATGTCTGCCTCGAGCGGGCGGACCGGCACGGCCGGGCCCGCCGTACCCGCACCACGCGACCGACCACGCAGCGGTGCGGACCGTGTCCTGGTTGGTGGCACACCGGCCGGGGAACTGATGTGCCGAATCCACCGTTTGGCCGAGCCGACGAGGAGCCAGGCATGAGCACCGATCTGCCCGATCCCGACCACCGAACCCCCGAAGGCGTCGACGACGCGACCGTGGAGGCGCTGGGCGCGCTGTCCGAGGCGTTGGAGACCTGCGATCGGGCCCGCGGCCACCTCTACAGCTTCCACCAGCTCACCGGGTCGGCCGACATCCAGCTCGGTGATGCCGTGGACAAGCTGCGGCAGGCCGGACACACCGCACTGGCCGACCGGATCGAGGTCGAGTTGGTGGGTCGCAACGTGCTGGCCGGGCGCTGGACGTTCCAGATCGTCGAGGACTACGACGACAACTACTGGTCGCTGTTCCGCCGGTTCGAGCAGCGGGCCCGCGACGAACTCGCCGACGGGCGCCGACATCTCTACGAGGCTCGGATGAAGCAGCGGGAACGTTCCACCGGCCGGCCGGGTCACGAGGCGACGCCCGGCGAGGCCTGACCGAGCCGATTCAGGATGCTCGGCACGAATCCCTACGATGACCAGGTGAGCACCGACGTCCGGCAGCAGTACCGGCTGACCCAGTACGCCCACGGCGGCGGTTGCGCCTGCAAGATCCCACCGGGTGAACTGGAGCAGGTCGTCTCCGGCCTGCGGCCGTGGACCTCCGACGACCTGGTGGTGGGACTGGACACCGGCGACGATGCCGCCGCGGTACGGATCGAGAACGGCCGGGCGGTGCTGGCCACCACCGATTTCTTCACCGCTGTGGTGGACGACGCCTACGACTTCGGCCGGATCGCCGCGGCCAATGCCCTGTCCGACATCTATGCCATGGGTGGTACGCCGCTGGTGGGCCTGAACCTGGTCGGCTGGCCCCGCGACCTGTTGCCGATGGAACTGCTGGCCGAGGTGCTGCGGGGCGGTTGCGACATCGCCCGGCAGGCGCACCTGCACCTGGCCGGCGGGCAGAGCATCGATGATCCCGAGCCCAAGTACGGGCTGGCCGTCACCGGTATCGGCGACCCGGACCGGCTGCTGCGCAATGACGCCGCCCGGCCCGGGATGCCGTTGACGCTGACCAAACCGCTCGGCATCGGCGTGCTGAACAACCGGCACAAGGCGACCGGAGAGGTGTTCGCCGAGGCCGTCGCCACCATGACGACGCTGAACCGGGACGCGGCCGATGCGGCACTGGCCGCGGGTGTCCGCGCCGCCACCGACATCACCGGCTTCGGCCTGCTCGGCCATGCCTACAAGATGGCCCGTGCCTCCGGCGTCTCCATGATCATCGACGCCGCCGCGGTGCCGTATCTGGACGGCGCCCGGGCGTCGCTGGCCGCCGGGTACGTCAGCGGTGGCACCCGCCGCAACCTGGCCTGGGTGCAGCCGCAGCTGGACGCCCGGGTCGACGAGGACGAGCTGCTGCTGCTGGCCGACGCCCAGACCAGCGGCGGGCTGCTGGTCGTCGGTGAACTGCCCGGCTGGCCGGTGATCGGTGAGGTGATCGCAGCCGGTGATCGGCCGCTGATCATCCGCTGAGAGTAGGACGGCGCCCCCTTCGGCTGCTGCCGAGCCGGGTTCGCCTACGTCGACGGCGTCCTGGCCGATGGAGACCAACTCCGGCTGTGCCGGCTGCGTTATGCCGGTTATGCCAACCAGTGGGGATTCGCCATCTGGCGAGCCAGCCACGACGACTACGAGGACTCCTACCTACCCACCGGCATGACCGGCGGCACCGCAGAAGACGCCCTCGACACGGCCTGCGGCCTCTACCTCAGCGATCCCACTGCCTGGACCTGAACCCCGACGAACTTACACAGACCACTAGCTCAGGACAGCTTCGACAAGCTCAGGCGGCGGGTGGGTGGCCCCGCGTTGCCGGTGGATGGTTCGCACGCTGAGAGGTCTGCCAGACGGCGTCGGCGAACGCCCCGGTGCCCAGGTCGTGGGTGCCGGCCGGGTTGGTGACGATCACCCGCCCGAACCGGGTCCGCCACACGAAGGTGCCCGCAACCGGCTGCCTCACGCTGATCCGGCCGAACGTCTTGTACCGGTGCTCACCCCGCGCCAGCGGACCGAGGTTGCCCAGCCGGGTCTGCCCGGGTGGCCCGCCCGGTGGACCATTGGGCGGTCCGCCCGGTGGTCCGCCCGGTGGTGCGCCGGGTGGTGCGCCGGGTGGGCCGGTGTAGGGCACGGTGTGGTCCAGGTCCAGCCGGTGGCGGCTGGTGGTGCCGGACCAGGGGAACACGCTGGCCGGGGACCGGGCCAGCACGGCCTCGACCATCCGGTCGGGGATCTCGTAGCCATCGGCAGGCGCGATCCGGGCCGGGTCGAGCACCGGCAGAACCCGCACCCGGCAGCCCCGACCGAGCCATTCCCGCACCGACGCCAGCAGCACCGGGCCGATGTCCTCGACCCGGGCCACACCCGGATCCTGCGCCGCGGTTGAACGCCGGCAGGGCGTCGGCGCCGATGTGGACGTGCAGGACCACTCTCGGGGTGAGCTTCTCGGGGTCGATCCGTCGGGCCAGATCCTTCATCACCGCCTCCCGCCGCTCCGCCTCGCTCGGCTCAGCCTCCGGTTGCGGGTCCAGCCCTGGCCGGGGATCCTCGGATGCCGGCTCGGCGGGCATCGGCAGGTCGGGGCCGGGTAGGTCCGAGGCGGGCAGCTCTGCGGGTGGTCCCGGCTCGAAGTCGGCAAGGTCGGAGTCCGAAGGCTCCAACCCCCAACCTGGATCCGGCAGGTCGGGCATCGGCTGGTCGGGCCGCGGCCGGTCAGCCATCGGCTGAGCGGGCATCTGCTGGTCGGCCATCTGCCCACCCGGAATCGGCTGGTCGGGCATCTGCCCACCCGGAACCGGCTGGCCGGGCATCTGCCCACCCGGAACCGGCTGGCCGGGCATCTGCCCACCCGGAACCGGCTGGTCGGGCATCTGCCCACCCGGAATCGGCCGGTCGGGCATCGGCAGATCGGGCCGCGGCTGGCCGGCCGCCGGCAGCTCGGTGGCGCCCGGCTGGCGGGCCGCCACCTGCAGGTGGGCTTCGAGGTCGGTGAACAGGTCCGGCTGATCGACGGCGGCCAGCACCTGCAGGGCCAGCGCCGGCTGGGCCAGGATCCCGGCCGCGACCGCCTGCCACTCAGCCTTGGACCGGGCACCCCGATCCGGGACGCCGGCCGGCAGATCGTCGGCCCGGCCCATCAGAACCTCCGCCAGCCGCTTGGTTGCTGCCTTCAGCAGGATCGCGTCGGGGGTGTCGACCAGCATCGACACCTCGGTCAACCCGTACTCACTGCCCTGCCCGGTGCGGACATAACGGAACCGCTTCGCGTTCTCCGTCTCCTGCTCCACCCGGACCCGGTCCACCCGCAGGATCTCGGCAGCCAACAGGTGCTCCAGCCGGGTCCAGGACAGCTGCCCCACCACCCGCACCACCCGACGATCCACCACCATCGCCTGCTCGACGCTCAGCAGTCGGGTGCGGGCGGCGACCCGGCGGGCATCCCTGGCCGGCACCTGCCCGGCCTGCACCCGCCCCCACAGCCGCGGCAACCGATGCCGCAAATCCAGCGCGTCGGCGATCAACGCCCGCGCCTGGCCGGGGCTCAGGCCGATCTCCACCCCCAACTCGGCGGGGGCGAACTCGGCCACCTCCGGGGTCCCGTCGCCACCGAACCTGGCTGTCTCCTCCCCGGCGATGGCCAGGTCGGTGAACTGGTGCAGGATCCCGTCGGCCGGATGATGATCGGCCCACAGCGCGGCGAGTTCGAGGAGCCGGCAGCCGGCGGCCCGCTCGGCCCGCACACAGCCGGCTGCGGCGGCAGCCACCCGATGGCTGTCCCACAACTCCAACGCCTCTCCCATACCCACCACGCTAGACGGGAGCACTGACAAAACAGCCCTCGTGACAGCCCTGTGCCGTGCGGCATCCGACGCTTTCGAAGGGCGTCCTTCATCGCCGAAGTCCTGCCACCCTCCGACTCGCCGTCCTCCAGACCAGGTGACCACTGACGGAAGCATCGGGCTCAGACGCGAGGGTCAGTGGCCCTTGGGGCGGGTCTCGGTGGTGTCGTCAGCCGTGGTGCCGGTGGGCTGGTTCTCGTCGGGGCGGCGGGAGCCGGCGAGTTGCTCGCGGTCGAGTCGTTCGCGTTGCGGGACCACGGTGTACTTCGGGTCCTCGGCGGAGGCCTGGCCGGCGTGGAAGATTCCGAACCGGGTGCAGAACGATCCGGCCAGCAGCGCTGCACCGGAGGCGGCGGCCGCGATCCGGCTACGCCGGCCGAGCAGCAGGGTCCCCAGCACGCCCGCGCCGGTGAGTGCCTTGGCGGCCCGCATGAACCGGCCGGCGGTGCCCTGGTGCAGGGTCTCGGCCGACAGGCCCATCGACGATTCCATCTTCTGGGTCAGCCCCAGCTCAGCGGCGGCGCCGACGACGCCCATCCGCCGGGCCGGCGCGGCCTCGGCCACCGGCGCGGCGAGCATGCCGAAACCGCCGGCTGCGGCCGCGCTGGACGCGGCGAAGAGGTACGGCAGTTCGTGTCGGCCGTCGTGCCAGGCCGGGGTCGCGGTATCGGCCAGCAGCACCCCGGTGTAGGTGGCGACCACCGGCGCGACCCCTGCCGCCCACAGCCCTGCCGGCCGGGCCGCAAGCTGCAGCAGCCGGCCCGGCAATCCCAGCCGGACGGGCAGCAGATCGGCGACCTCGGCCACCGCCGCGAGGCCGGAGCCGGGTCCCATCGCCGACAGGAACCAGGTGCCCACCGACATCGGCGAGGTCGGTTTGAACACCCGCAGCATGTTGAAGGCGCGGGCCGGTCGGCCGAGGTCGTGGATCAGCGTGTACAGGCTGACCCCGACCGAGGCCAGCGAGGCGATCCGGGTTGCCCGGCGCAGCGCCGGTCGATCGGTCAGGTCGGCGCCGGCCGCCAGCAGCGATGAGCCGCCGGCCAGCCCGCCGAAGAAGAAGTAGATCGGGATGTCGGCCTTCCACGGCGACGGCTTGACCACCGGGCGGCCGTAGTAGGAGGTGAACGTCGCATCCGGCACCACCGGCTGCTCACCACGACGTCCACGTCCCCGGCGACCGCTACCGCGCCGACCTGCGCCCCCCGCACCATCCCCGGCAGCGCCGGCACCGTGCGGACCAGCACCGACGCGCTCGCTGTCATGGCCGCCCGGGCGCTGCCCGGGCGCGCCGGGACTCGGGCGGCCGCCGGGGACCGGTCCGCCACCCACCGGCTGGTCCGCGCTCATCGCCGGGCCCCCACGAACACCGCGGCCGCGGCCACCAGCAGACCGGCCGCCGCAACGCCGGCCCGTCTCCACATGCCCGGCAGGTCGGCGGTGGTCACCTTGGGGTCGGGCGGGAAGCCGTACACCTCCGGCTCGTCCATCAGCAGGAAGAACGCCCCGGTGCCGCCGACCCCGTCGTCGGGATCGGCGCCGTACAGGCGGGCGTCGGTGACACCGGCGCGGTGCAGATCCTCCACCCGTTGCCGCGCCCGCTGGCGCAGTTCGTCGACGTCGCCGAACTGGATCGACTCGGTCGGGCAGGCCTTGGCACAGGCCGGCGTCAGCCCCTGGCCCAGCCGGTCGTAGCAGAGCGTGCACTTCTGGGCTATCCCCACGTTCTTGGTGCCCGGATCGCCCTCACGGCGCTCGATCACCCCGTACGGGCAGGCCGGTACGCAGTAGCCGCAGCCGTTGCAGATGTCGTCCTGCACCACCACCGTGCCGTACTCGGTGCGGAACAGCGACCCGGTCGGGCAGACGTCCAGGCAGGCGGCGTTGGTGCAGTGCTTGCACACGTCGGACGACATCAGCCAGCGGAAGTCGGTGCGGTCGCCACCATCGGACTGCTCCCCCGGCCGGCTGAACGACGGCATGCCCAGCTCCACCGGTGGCGCACCCGCCGCCGGCTCGGCCACGCCGGTCCGTTCCCCGTCCACCGGCTTGCGCTGCTCGATGAAGGCCACATGTCGCCAGGTGCTGGCCCCCAACGCACCGGTGTTGTCGTAGGAGCTGCCCAGGAGTTCGTAGATGCCGTCCTGCGGCACCCCGTTCCACTCCTTGCAGGCCACCTCGCAGGCCTTGCAGCCGATGCAGATCGAGGTGTCGGTGAAGAACCCCTTGCGCGCCGGCGCCTCGGTCCAGCCGGCGTCGGCGGCCGGGCCCTCCGGGCCGGCCGGGAAGTCCGAGCCCAGCGGCAGGTCGAACGGCAGGTGGAAGTCGGTGCTGGTCATCGGCTCTCCTCGCTGGGCGCAGCCGGGTCGGGGACCCGGTGGCCGTTGTGCCGGGCGCCGCCATTGGGGCTGTCCGGTGGGGTCCGCTTCACCTGGCCGGTGTCGACGGTGATGCCGGCCCGGCGGCAGTAGTCGGCGACCAGGTCCAGCACCTGCGGTCCGCGCGGCCGCCGGCCGGCGCGGATGTCACAGACGCCGACCTTGCTCTCCTGGATGTGCACGTTCGGGTCGAGGGTGACCCCGAAGAGGTCGTTGGCGGCATCACCGCTGACGATGGCCTCGCCACCCTGACCCCAGTGCCACGGCAGTCCCACCTGGTGGGCGATCCGGCCGGCGACCTTCAGCGGCACGATCCGATCCGTGACGATCACCCGGGCCTCGATCGCGGCGCGCGGGCTGACGATGGTCGCCCAGCCCAGATGCTGCAGGCCGCGTTCGCGGGCCAGTTCCGGCGAGATCTCGCAGAACATCTCCGGCTGCAGTTCCGACAGGTACGGCTGGAACCGGCTCATCCCGCCGGCCGTGTGGTGTTCGGTCAGCCGATAGGTGGTGAACACGTACGGGAAGACCTCGGCGCCCGGCTCGTCGCCCGAGGGACTCTGCAGGTTGTCCGGTCGGGGGAAGACCTCCCGGGCCGGGTTGGACTGCTGGGAGTAGAAGGCGTTGCTGAACGGCGACTCCTGCGCCTCGTAGTGGCTGGGCAGCGGCCCGTCCTGCAGACCGGACGGGGCGTACAGCCAACCCTTGCCGTCCGGCTGCATGACGAACGGGTCGTCGCCGCTCAAGGCGTCCGGACCGGTGGCATCGTGCTCGGGCCGGAAGTCCGGCGCCTTCTGCGGGCTGAAGTCGGGGATGTCGTGGCCGGTCCACTTCTGCTCGTCCGGATCCCACCAGACATAGGCCTTGCGGTCGCTCCACGGCTTGCCGTCCGGGTCAGCCGAGGCCCGGTTGTAGAGGATCCGCCGGTTCGCCGGCCAGGCCCAACCCCACTCCGGCGCAACCCAGGACTGGTCGGCGGCGGGTTTGCGACGTGCCGCCTGGTTGATCGCGTCGGCGTAGACACCGGTGTAGATCCAGCAGCCGCCGGAGGTGGAGCCGTCGTCGGCCATCTCCTCGTAACTGGACAGCGGGCTGCCGGCCCGCTCACCGGTGCGGAACTCGCCGTTGATCTCGCGCAGCACGGCCTCGGCCGACACCTCGCCGCTGTCCTCCTCGGGGTAGTCCCAGGTCAGGTCGAGGATCGGCCGGTCCCGCGGGTCGGTCGACCCGGACAGCCGTTGGCGGATCTTCTGCCCGAGCCGGTACATGAAGTCCAGGTCGCTCTGGCAGTCGCCCGTCGGCTCGACGGCCTTGTGGTGCCACTGCAGCATCCGCTGGGTCTGGGTGAACGACCCGGACTTCTCGGTGTGGGCGGCCGCCGGCAGGAAGAACACCTCGGTGTCGATGTCGGCGGTCTTCAGTTCACCGGTCTCGATCTCCGGCGCGTCCTTCCAGAACGTCGCCGACTCGATCATGTTGAAGTCGCGGACCACCAGCCATTTCAGATGGGACAAGGCCAGCCGCTGCATCCGGCCGTGGGCCGACCCGACCGCCGGGTTCTGACCCAGCAGGAAGTAGCCGTCGACCTTGTCGTCGAGCATCGACATGGTGGTGGCGTAGGTGCCGTGATCCCCGGTCAGGGTCGGCAGGTAGTCGAAGCAGTAGTCGTTCTCGGCTGTCGCCGCATCACCCCACCAGGCCTTCAACAGGTTGACCGTGTAGGTCCGGGCATTGGCCCAGTAACCCTTCTGGTCCGGGCTGGCGATACCGGCGATGTAGTCGTCGAGCGAACCGTGCTGGCCGGCCTTCGGCATCGGCAGGTAGCCCGGCAGCAGGTTGAACAGGGTCGGGATGTCGGTGGATCCCTGGATGCTGGCGTGGCCGCGCAGCGCCATGATCCCGCCGCCGGGTCGGCCGATGTTGCCCAGCAACAGTTGGATGATCGCAGCGGTGCGGATGTACTGGATCGCCACCGTGTGGTGGGTCCAGCCGACCGAGTAGACCCAGGCGGTGGTGCGGTCGCGGCCACTGTTCTCGGTGACCGCCTCGCAGACCGCCTGCAACTGCTCGGGCGTGACGCCGCACACCTCCTGCACCATCTCCGGGGTGTAGCGGGCAAAATGCCGGCGCAGGACCTGGAAGACGCAGCGCGGATGCTTCAGCGTCGGATCCCGTTTGATGCCGGAGGCACCCATGGCCGCGCCGTGCGATCCCAACTCGAAACTGGCGGCCCGGCTCGACTCCGACACCGGGTGCTCCGAACCCGCCGAGATACCGGTGCCGTGGCCCCGGGATGTGCCCGAGCCGTCCCCGCTGCCCGAGCCGTCCCCGCTGTCCGAGTCCTGGCCCGCGGAGTCCTGGTCGTCGGAATCCTGGCCACCGGAGTCCCGGCCGCCGGAGTCCTGGCCATCCGACCCGGCCCCGTCGTCGGAATCATGGGAAGTGGGCCCGCTGACCGCCGCGTGCTCGGTCTGGCCCTCATAGGCCCAGCTGTCCGGGTCGTACTTGCCGGTCTCGGGGTCGTAGCCGGAGAAGACACCGTCCAGGTCGTCGACGTCGGTGAAGCTGTCGTCGACGATGTGTGAGGCGTTGGTGTAGGCCACGACGTACTCGCGGAAGTACTTGTCGTTGCTGAGGATGTAGTTGACGATCGCCCCGAGGAAGGCGATGTCACTGCCGGCCCGGATCGGCACATGGGTGTCGGCCAGTGCCGACGTCCGGGTGAACCGGGGGTCGACGTGGATGACCCGGGCACCGCGTCGCCGTGCTTCGGTGACCCACTGGAACCCGACCGGATGGCACTCGGCCATGTTCGAGCCCTGGATCACGATGCAGTCGGAGTTCTGCAGGTCCTGCAGGAAGCTGGTGGCGCCGCCCCGGCCGAACGAGGCTCCCAAACTGGGAACCGTGGCGCTGTGTCAAATACGCGCCTGGTTCTCGATCTGGATCGCGCCCATCGCGGTGAAGAGCTTCTTGATCAGATAGTTCTCTTCGTTGTCCAGGGTCGCTCCGCCGAGTGCGGCGATCCCCATCGTCCGCCGCAGCGGCTGACCGTCCTCGTCGGCGTCCTCCCACCAACGCGATCGGGACTGCACCACCCGGTCGGCGATCATGTCGAGTGCCTGCTCGGCGTCCAGGTCCTCCCACCCGGTGCCACCCGGGCGCCGGTAGCGGATCTTGGTGACCCGGTTGGGAGCATTGACGAGTTGCTCGGTGGCCGATCCCTTCGGGCACAGCCGACCACGCGACACCGGGGAATCGGGGTCGCCCTCGATCTGGGTGACCTTGCCGTCCTTGACGTAGATGTCCTGCCCGCAACCGACCGCGCAGTACGGGCAGACGCTCTTGACGACCTTGTCGGCGGTGGCAGTCCGGGCGACGATCTGCCTGGTCCGGCCGGACTCTGCGGCCGCACCGCGGCCGAGCCGGTCCGCACCGGTGAGCTGGCGCATCACCGGCCATCCGAGGAACGCCTTGCCGATCTCCATCGCCTGCCTCCGCGTCATCGCCGTGATCCCACACTGTAGAACCGATCGGCCGCCCGATGCGATCACCCCGGCGACAACGTGGCGCCGGGGTCGTCTGGTTGCGGCCTGGGATTACCCCGGGCCGGCGGCGACAAACCGGAACGGTCAGGTCACGATCAGCCGGTCGACCGGCGCGGCGTGCGGCCGGTGTGGCCGACCCGCGCCATGTTTGACCCGCAATGTTTGAGCGGTCAAGCGGCTGGTTACCCACTACGGGTCTCTGACGATGGGTCTCTGACGATCGAGGAGTTCTTGATGACTGCGGTCGATCCGGCGCCGATGCGCCGCAGCGCGGACCGGGGCGTCGCCCGCCCGGTCATCCCGGTGGTGGCGTTCCTGGCCCTGCTCTGCGCCGCCCTCGTCCTGTCCGGTGCACTCGGCAGTCACGCCCGAGGCAGCACCGACCGACCCGCCGGACATCACGCGGCGACCGACGGGCCCGCCCGCGGCGCCGATGACGTTGCCGGTCGGAGCTGATGCCTGCAGCCGGAGCGGTCGATGCGGTCGTCGTCGGCTCCGGCCCCAACGGCCTGGCCGCGGCGGTGACGCTGGCGCGGGCCGGTCTGGCGGTGCAGGTGCTGGAGGCCGAAGCCGACTCCGGCGGCGGCACCCGGCAGGTGCAGCTGGCGCCTGGGCACGCCGTACGCCACGACCTCTGCTCCGCGGTGCACCCGATGGCCACCGCCTCACCGTTCTTCCGCGGATTCGATCTTGCCGCCCGGGGCGTACGACTGGTCGCCCCGCCGATCTCCTACGCTCAGGTGCTGGGTGACGGCCGCGCCGTCGTCGCGCACCGTGACCTGCAGCAGACAGCCGACTCCCTGGGCGTCGACGGACCACGCTGGAAGGCGTTGTTCCAGCCGCTGCTCGAGCATCAGCGGGCGGTCCTGGACTCGGTCTTCTGGGGACGCCCGGTCGGGACCGGACTGCTCGGCGCGCTGCCCGGACTCGCCATGCTGGCCGGTCAGGCGACTCCGGCCTGGGACCTGGCCTGGCGGGAGGCGCAGGCACCGGCGCTGCTGACCGGCGTGGCAGCTCATGCCGGCAGTCCGTTGCCCGGCCCGGTGGGCGCCGGCACGCTGCTGATGCTCGGGCTGATCGCCCACACCGCCGGCTGGCCCATCCCCGTCGGCGGCAGCCGGGTGATCACCGAGGCGCTGGAGGACGACCTGCGCGCCCACGGCGGGACCGTGCTCACCGGTCGGCCGGTCCGGGGTCGGGCCGACCTGCCCGCGGCGCGGGCCTACCTCTTCGACACCCGGCCCGACGACCTCGTCCGCATCCTGGGACTGCCCGGTCCGGGCCGGCTGCGCCGGTCCAGGCCGAGGGGTTTCGGGGTCTGCAAGGTGGACTTCGAGCTGACCGGCCCGGTGCCCTGGACCGACCACCGACTGGCCGGCGCGGCGACGATCCATCTGGCCGGTGACCGGGCTGCACTGCTGGCCCGCGAGGACGCCGCTCGACGCGGCCACGGTCACGGGGTCGTGCTGGTGTCCGATCCGACCGTCGCCGATCCGGGCCGGCAGATCGACGGGCTGCGACCGCTGTGGACCTATGCCCACGTGCCCTACGGCTCCGGGCAGGACTTCGGCGATGCCGTCCAGGCCGACCTGGAGGCAGCGGCGCCCGGCTTCGGCGCCCTCGTCGCCGGCCGCCGGGTCATCCCCGCCTCGGCCATGGTCGGCCACGACGCGAATCTGCACGGCGGCGACATCTCACTCGGCTTCCGGACGCTTCCCGATGCCGTGCTCGGCACGGCCCGGCGGCTTCGGCCCCACCGCACTTCCCGCGCCGACGTCTTCTGCTGCTCGGCCGCCACCCCACCGGGCCCGGGCGTGCACGGCATGAGCGGTTACCGCGCCGCACTGGCCGCGTTGCGGTCCCGGTTCGGCATCAGGACCCCGCCCCCGCTCGGTCCGGCGTGACCGCAGAGCGGCTCAGTCGGCCTCGGCCAGCCGCACCGACGATTCGATCATGAAGGCGTGCACGAACGCCTGCGGGAGATTCCCGCGCAGCTGGTTCTGGATCGAGTCGTACTCCTCGCTGTACAGCTGCGGTGGCCCACAGGCCGCCCTGGTCCGTTCGAACCAGCGCACCGCGTCGGACGTTCGGCCGACCTGGTGCTGGGCCAGCGCCACCAGGAATCCGCACAGTTGGAACGCCCCTTCGGCCGAACCCAACGGGAGCTCGCCGGTCCGGAACCGGTAGGCGTACCCGCGGTCGGTGAGATCGCGGAGGTAGCCGTCCAGGGTGGCCATCGACCGGGGATCGTCGGGCGGCAGGCCGCCCCGCAACGGGATCAACAGCAACGCCCCGTCCAGGCCCGGGTCGTCGGGCGACCGCTGCCAGGCGCCGGACGCGGCCAGCGCATGCCGAGAGGTGTCGGCGACGATCGTGTCGGCCAGCGTCAGCCAACTCGACGTCCGCTCCGAGACCGACGTGGTGACGCCGGCAGCGGCGATGGCCCGCAGGCCGGCGGCTGCGATCAGCCGGCTGTGGGTCCAGGGCCGGTCCTCCAACTCCCAGATGCCGGCATCGGATTCCTGCCAGCGCTGCCCGATGGCGTCTGCGGCGATGCCGGCCGCCCGCCAACCGGAGGCGTCCAGCCGGTCGTACCGGGCGGCCGTCGCCAGCAGCGTCAGCGCCTCGCCGAACGCGTCCAACTGGAACTGGGAGTTGACGTGGTTGCCGACGACATTGGTGCCGCCCGGATAGCCAGGCAGGTCGTCCAGCGTGTACTGGTCCGGGACCCGCTCGCCGGCGACCGTGTAGGCGGGCATCAGCGACGGGCCGTCGGTGAGCAACCGTTCGGTGACGAAGCCGACCGCACTGTCCAGCAGCGGATGCGGCCCGTCGGCGGCCACGGCCTGGCCGGTGAAGCACAGGTCGCGGATCCAGGAGTAGCGGTAGTCGTAGCTGCGGTTGCGCTCGGCCCGCTCCGGCAGGCTGGTGGTGGCTGCGGCCACCATGCCCCCGGACGTACTGGTCAGTCCGCGCAGCACCGCATAGCTCTGCGACGCGGCCGCCGGCGTCAGGGAGGAGGCGAAGGACGGCACTTCCCGTTTCCAGGCGCTGGCCGTCGCATGCCAGACCGCATCCGGGTCGACCGGGGCGTCGTCGATGGGACGGTCGCTGAGTTCGAGGACCAGATCGTGCCCGGCGCCGGCATCGACCTGCAGCCGCCCCTGCCAGCGCGTCGCGCCGTCCACCTTGGTCGGCTGCAGTTCGGCGGCGCCGCTCCAGCGCAGGTACAGCGCACCGACGCGGCCGTGCCACAGACCGTCGTCGTCGATCCGAACGTCCTGCACCGCGTCGCTGCCGTAGCCCGCCCGCGGGTCCATCAGCACGTTCACGGTCGCGTCACCGTCGACCGCCTCGACCCGCCGCAGCAGCACCGTCCGATGCGGGTCGGCCGGAAACGCGAGCGCCTCACGGCATTCCACGATGCCGGTCTCGGTGACCCAGCGGCTGCGCCAGATCAACGAGCCCGGTTCGTAGTAGCCGCCCCAGACGTAGCGGTCCGCGGGGGCGATCGCGTACACGCCGCTGCCGCCGATGAGGTTGCCGAACACGCTCGGCGAGTCCCAGCGTGGAGCGCACATCCAACTGATGTCGCCGCGGGGTCCGATCACCGCGCCCCGCTCGCCGTCGGCGATGATCGAATACTCGCGGAGCACGGTCGGCGGCGGGTAGTCGGTGCCGCTCGCCGCAGGATGTGCCGTCTTCCCGGCCAAGGTCGGACCTCTCGCTTCGGTGATCATCTCGGTTGGTGAGCTCGCCGCCGCGACGCGGCGCGGATCCGGCGTGTCGTGTGGATACCCGGAGGGTCCGGCACGAACCACCGACCCTGGCCGATCCGGCGGCCGCGACACTGCTGTCCCGTTGGCTCGCCGGCCGGCTGGGTATGAGTGCACCGCCGTCGGCCGGCACGCCGGCGCATCGGATCGTCGACCGACAACGAAGGGAATGTCATGTGGGCCGCCGCCGGCTGGGGTGCAGTCGCCGCGTCATCGTTGATCATCGGAGCGTTGTTGGGGGTGGCGCGGAGCTGGCGCAACGGCCTGGTCGGCGGGGTGCTCGCCTTCGGGGCCGGCGCGTTGATCTCCAGCGTCGCCTTCGAACTCGCCGCCGAGGGTTTCCGGGTCGGTGGGGCGTGGTCGGTGGCCATCGGGATCGCAGCCGGTGCGTTGGCGTTCTTCCTGGCCGACCGCGGAGTGCAGCGGATGGGCGGCCGCAACGGCGGCGGTTCGGCCGGCCTGCCGCTGGCCCTGGGTGCGCTGCTGGACGGCCTGCCCGAACAGGCGGTGCTGGGCATCGGGCTGGCCGCCGGTCAGGGCGTCAGCCTGGCCCTGCTGGTCGCCATCTTCGTGTCCAACCTGCCGGAGGGCATCGGCTCGGCCTCGGAGATGCGCGGGGCCGGCCGGAGCCGGGGTTCGGTCATCAAACTCTGGGTGGGGGTCGCATTCTTCTGCGCACTCTCCACCTTCGGCGGCTACCTGCTGGCCGACGTCCTCGGCCCGACCTGGCGCGCCGCCATCGACGGCTTCGCCGCCGGCGCACTGCTGGTGATGCTGGTCGACTCGATGGTGCCGGAGGCGCATCAGAAGGCCAAGGACGTCGCCGGCCTGGTCACCGTCCTCGGGTTCGCGGTCGCTGCCGCCCTGTCCGCGTTCTCCTGAGCCCCACGGGTTGCCGGTCGGTGATCAGTCCCCCGAGGATTTCGCCTCCGGCGGCAGGTCGGCCATCTCCTCCACGTCGAAGATGCGCGCGATCGGCACATCGGTGCTGGAATGGGCCACGATGCTGAGCCCGATGCAGACGGCCACCACCTCGTAGGCGTCCACGCCCTGCGGGATGCCCGAGTGCAGCACCAGCAGCCCGTAGACCACCGAGGCGAAGCCCTTCGGACCGAACCAGGCGGCTGCGAGCCGTTCCCGCCGGCCCAATTCGGTCCGCGCCAGGGACAGCAGCAGCGAGGCGGGCCGGACCACCACCAGGGCCAACACGGCCACCACCCAGCCGCCCCAGCCGATGCTGGTCACCAACTGCGGGGTGAGCAGGGCACCGAAGACCAGCAGCGCAGCGAACTTGGCCAGTTCCGCGAGCTGGTCGCCGAGTTCGGCGAACCGCTCCTGCGCCCGAGGATTCAACCGGGCCACCACCGCACCGCCGACGAAGGCGGCCAGGTAGGCGTTCGCGCCGGTGAGATCGGCGATGGCGTACAGCAGCAGGCCCACGGCCAGCGGTCCCAGTGGCTGCAGCCGGGGAACCGCGCCCAGGCCGGGGATCTGCAGCAACAGCTGGATCAGCAGCGGCAACACGATGCCCAACGCGACTCCCCCGGCCAGTTCCGCCGCGATCGTCAGTACGCCGGGACCCTCGTCGGGTCCGGCGACACCCAACAGGATGACCACCACCGGCAGGGCCAGGCCGTCGTTGAGTCCGCTCTCCACGCTGAGCAGCCGTCTGAGCCGCGCCGGCACGTCGCTGCGCCCGACGATGGCCGAGGCGAACACCGGGTCGGTCGGGGACAGCACGGCCCCGATCAGCATGGCGGTCAGCCAGTCGAAACCGGCCACCCAGTGCGCCAGCAGCGCCACCCCGCCGAAGGCCAGCGGCATGCCGATACCCAGCGCCCGCGCCGGCTGTCGCCAGGAGCCATGGCCGGTCAGGTTCCGCAACGCCGTACCGTCGACGAACAGGACGGTGAACAGGGCCAGGTCGGCGAGCCGGCCGACGATCGGACTGTCCGGGGTCAGGTCGACCAGGCCGAAGCCGCCCCGGCCGATCAGCGCGCCCGCGAGCAGGAAGATCAGCGAGGTCGACAGCACCGTCCGGGCGGCCACACCGGAGATCAACACCGAGATCAGCAGGCTGATCCCGAACAGCAGTACCAGCGTCACCTGCCCACTCCGTCCCTCTCAGCCACGCCCCCCGCCTGCATATCGGATACACCCACGGGGTACGCGCAGTGACGTCCGTGATCATCCAACCCTCCGGGAGACGTGCGCCATGGAACAACACAGCACACCGCCGACCTGGCTCGAGGTCATCGGCTGGATCGCCCTGATCGCCTCCTTCGCCAGCGCCGCCTACATCCTCTTCGACATCTACATCCGGCGCTATCGGCAGAAGATGCCGATCATGGAGATCGTCTATCCGGCCACCGCACTCTACTTCGGCCCGGCTGCCGTCTGGTTCTACCAGGTCTACGGTCGCCGCAAGTCCCGGCCCGTGATGCAGCGACAACAGGACAGCGACGACGCTGGCCACTCCGGGGAGCAGGACCAACACTCGGGGGTGCGCTGGAACCAGACGGCCGAGGGGGTGACCCACTGCGGTGCGGGCTGCACCATCGGCGACATCATCGGCGAGTGGGGTGTGCTGCTGTTCGGGTTCACCATCGCCGGCACGGCGCTGTACGCCGACTTCCTGGTCGACTTCGTGCTGGCCTGGGTGCTCGGGGTGATCTTCCAGTACTTCACCATCGTGCCGATGCGTGACCTCGGCCGGTTGGAAGGCATCAAGCAGGCGATCAAGGCCGACACCCTGTCGATCGTCGCGTTCCAGATCGGGCTGTTCGCCGGCATGTTCAGCTACCAGAACCTGATCTTCGCCGACCCGCTGCCGAAGACGACGGCAAGCTACTGGTTCTGCATGCAGCTGTCGATGATCCTCGGCTTCTTCACCGCCTACCCGATGAACCGCTGGTTGATCGCGAAGGGAGTCAAGGAGGCCATGTGAGCCACCAGTGAGTCACCAGCGGTATGACGGGGCCCGGGCGCTGCAGTGTGCGTCCGGGCCCTCGCCGTGGTGTGACCGTGCGGTCGCTGTCCGCTGTCGGGCCGGTCAGCCCTTCAGACCGCTGCCGGCGAAGCCCTCCACGATCTGGCGCTGGAAGATCAGGAACAGGATCACCAGCGGCAGCGCGCCGAGGATGGACGACGCCTGGATGTCACTGAGCCGCTGGCCGAACGAACCCTGAACGGTGGCCAGGCCGACCGGGATGGTCATCAGCTTCGGGTTGGACAGCACGAACAACGGCAGGATCAGGTTGTTCCAGGTGCCGACGAAGGTGACGATCGACATGGCCGCGATCACCGGCCGGGACAGCGGCAGGATGATCGACCGGAAGGTCCGCCAGAAGCCGGCACCGTCGATCCGGGCCGATTCCTCGAAGTCGTGCGGGATGCCGTCGAAGAACTGCTTGAACACGAACAGCGACACCACGGTGGGGATCTGCGGCAGGATCACCGCCCAGTAGGTGTTCAGCAGCCCGACCAGGTTGAGCTCCTGGAACACCGGGACGATCAACACCTGCGGCGGCACCAGGATGCCCCCGATCAACAGCACGAAGACGATGTTGCGGCCGCGGAAGCGCAGCCTGGAGATGGCGTAGGCCGCCATCGCGGAGAACATCACGGCGAACAGCGTGGTCAGCGCAGCGGTGACGAAGCTGGCCAGATACCAGTTCCAGATGTTGCCGCCGGACAACAGCGTGGTGTACGACCCGAGGGTCAGGTGCCAGTCCGTCAGGATCGGACCGGCGCCGATCGCCGAGGTGCCGTTGTCGGTGAGCGAGGTCTTGATCGCCCACAGGCTGGGGATCAACCACAGCACCGCGAAGACGACGAGCACCGTCCAGGAAACGATCGTGAAGGCGCGACCGGTGCCCTTCCCACTGTTGTCGGTCGGCCGCGAGGCCGGAGCGGCTGCGGAGACGCCGCGGACCTTGCGCCGCGACTGGTCGACCTCTTCTTCGGTGGTCGAGGTCGACATGGCCTGTTCACTCATCAGGCAGCCCTCCGTTCCTGTGCCCGTTCGACGAACTGTCGGACGACGGTGATGAGCAGGATCACGATGAACAGCAGCACCGAGGCGGCCGACGCGGCGCCGACTCGGTAGTCGGTGAACGCGGTGCCGGTGACCAGCCCGAGCAGCACCTGGGTCGAGATCCCCGGCCCGCCGCCGGTCATCAGGTAGACCTGGTCGAAGATCTTCATGCTGGCGATGATCTGCAGCAGGATGACCAGGGTGGTGGTCCGGCGCAGCAAGGGGATGGTGATCGACCGGATCTGCTGCCAGGGCGTGGCGCCATCGACCGCGGCCGCCTCGTACAGCTCCCGCGGGACGTCCTGGAGCCCGGCCAGGTAGAGCACGAAGTTGAAACCGATCGTCCACCACAGGGTCGTGATCGCGATGCCGATCATCGCCAGGCTCGGCGTGCCCAGCACCGGCAACGGCGCGCTGTCGCCGAGCAGCCGCTGGAAGGAGTTCCACAGGCCGGTGCTCGGGGTGAAGATGAAGGTCCAGATCAGCGCGATCGCCGCCGACGGCAGGATGAACGGCACGAAGAACGCCAGCCGGTAGAACCACTGTCCTCGTCGCACCCGGTTGGCCAGCACCGCGAAGACGAAGGCCAGGATCACCAGCGGCGGCGTGGTGTAGATCGTGAACTGGATCGTGTGCCACATCGCTGACCAGAACTCCGGCTTGGTCAGCATCTCGCGGTAGTTGGCCACCCCGGCGAAGCTGCCGAAGCCCTTCTTCACCAGCGTTGTGTTGAAGAAGCTGGTGATCACCATGTAGATGACCGGCCAGATCAGGAACAGGAGATAGAAGATCCCGAACGGGGCGATGAACAGCCATGCCGATCGGGCCATGCCGGCGGTCCGCGGACTGCCCTGGCCTCGTCTTGTCGTGACCGCGGTCAACGGGGCCACTTCGCCCTGGGCAACCATCTACAGCTCCTTCGCGCTGGTCATGATCATGGTCGGATCCGGCGTTCCGCGGCCGGTCACAGCGGACTCTTGGTGTTCGCGTAGACGTTCAGCTGGGAGCGCATGCTGGCCAGCGCCGCCTTCGGTGTGGCCAGGCCCTGCTGGACCAGGCCGATCTGGGCACCGACCACGTTCTCGAAGTTCGAGCCGGACCCCGAGTACCAGGCCGGGGAATCGTAGACGGCGTAGTCGGCGGCCTTGGCGTAGTTGTGCTGGGGCGACAGGTTCTTGTACTGCTGACTGTGCAGCGTCGGCAGGTAGGCCGGGATGTGACCGCCCTTGGCCCAGGTCAGGCTCTGGTCGAGCATGGACTTGATGAAGCCCATGGCCCGTTTGGTCTGTGCGTTCGTGCGATCCATCTTCGGCAGCACGAAGGTGTGCGAGTCGGCCTGGCAGGCGGGCTTGTCGTACAGCGTGGGAATGGGCACCATGCCGAACTTGAGACCCGGAACGGCCTCGGCCGTGCTGATCTCCCACTCGCCCTCGAGGTAGAAGGCCGACTTGCCGGTGAACATCAGCGTCTCGGCGCCGGCATAGTCGGTGGTCTTCGGCATCAGGCCGGACTTGGTCAGCGACTGGATGTAGGCCAGCGTGTCCAGCACGAGCTCCTTGTTGTAGGTGAGCTCGGTGCCGCCGTTGGCCAGCCACGGGGTGGAGCCGTTGCGCTGGCTGTACAGCGTCTGGAACCAGCGCCAGCTGGTGGCGGTGTCGCCGACCGTGGCGACGCTGCAACCGTAGGCGCCGGTCACCTTCTTCGCGGCCGTGAGCGCCGCCTCCCACTCGTCCTTGCCGTGGATCGGTTTCAGCATGCCGTTGCCGTCCAGCAGCCCGGCCTTCTTGCAGACGTCGGTGTTGTAGTACAGGACGAACGGGTGGGTGTCCAGCGGGATGGCGTAGCTCTTGCCGCCGACCTGCTGGTTGTTCCACGCCTTCTGGTTGAAGTCCGACGGCTTCAACCCCACCAAGCCCAGCATCTCGTCGGTGATCTCGCTGAGCAGGCCGCCGTTGGCGAGGTTCTTCTCCCGGGTCAGGTGGGAGACGGCCACGTCCGGCGGCGCCCCGCCGAGCGTGGCCAGCGAGACCTTGGTGTAGTAGGGGTTGCCCCAGGCGAAGGTGGCTGCCTGCAGCGGCGCCGAGCCCTGCGACTTGCGGTAGCCGTCCTCCATCGCCTGCATGCGAACACCGTCACCGCCGCCGAACAGGTTCCAGTAGGTGACCGTGCCGGGTGCCAGTTCGGTGTGAGCGATGCCGGCCGACAGCGCGCTGCCGCATCCCGACAGGCCGCCGACGAGCCCGACCCCCGCCGCCAACCCCAGACCGCCCCGCAACAGGCCCCGGCGGGAGATGCCCGGTGGTGAGGTGCGGGCCCTGGGTCCGTGTCCGGAGGAGCCGGACGAACCGACGCCCCCGCTGTCGGGAGAAACCATCTGCGTGCCCCTTCGCCGCCGTTGGTGATCACCCCGGCAGCGGGGCGCCATCCCGGGCGACCGGCCGGAGTTGTGATGCTGCTGCGACCCGACCGAAACCTGCCGTGATGATCAACCCGCGTTCGACCCGACGCCGGAGCGAATGACACTTTGACTCTAATCAGAACGCTAGCGAGTTTCAACGTTGTAAGAGCGTGTTGTGATCATGTCGTGAGTGAGGCCGTGGGCAGCGCCGGGACCGCTTCGCACCGGGAGTGGGCCGGCTCAGGCCAGCCGGGCCAGGGCCAGCGCGGCCAGTCCGATCAGCCAGCTGATGAAGCTGCCGACAAGGAAGTACTCGGTCACCTCGTCGATACCGATCCCGTTGATCTCGGACCCGGCCCGTCGCGCCGTCAGTTCGGGGAACCGGATCAGGCCCTTGGCGGCCACCACGAGACCGGCGGCGGTGACCTGGCCGGCCAGCCCGAGACCGAGGATGAACAGCCGCTCCAACGGCCCGAGCAGGCGACCGCCCCGCAGTTGCTCGCTCACCTGGGGCTGGCCCTGCGGACGGATGGCTCCGACGGCGGCCAACACCAGCCGGACCAGTTCGTTCCCGGTGCTCAGCTGGACCGTGAACAGGCCGGTGACCAGCAGCAACCGGTCGGCGCCCAGGCCGGACAGGGCCGGCCAGGGCGAACTTCGCAGCCAGTCGGCCAACCAGCCGCTCGCCGGCGTGGCCAGCCCGGCCGCTGCGATCACCACCACGGCGGCGGTCGGCAGCAGCACCAGCGGCCAGGGCCGACCGCCGGGCCGCACGCGGGAGTGACCGACCAGGACCGCCCAGCCCAGGCAGATCAGGGCGAGCAGGACCAGCAGGGCGAGGTCCCACGACGAGCCGAGACCCGCGAGCAGGCCGAGACCGGCGACGACGCCCGGTCCGGCGACCGGCGGCAGCCACCGCGGCAGCGTACGGCGGCGGGTCAGGTCGCTGACGCCGATCGCGATCAACAGGATGCCCAACAGGCTCATGACACCTCCCGCAGCATGGCGCTGGCCGCCAGCACCACCTCCAGTCCGTCCCGCTGGACCCGCTGTGACACCGCCGAGGCCGAGATGGCCTCGGACCGGGCGATGTCGGTCCTGCTCCGTCCGGCCACCAGACCTCCAAGGATGCGTAACGACCGCGGGTCCAACGATCCCAGCAGCTGGTCCCGACACAACAGCGCCGCACCGACGGCCCCCTCGTCGGGGCCGTCGCCGTCCGGTCCGGCGCGGTAGCCGATCCGGGTGTACCTGGTGCCTGCGTGTCGCGACCGGGCCTCGACGGTCTCGATCGCGTCCCGTGCCTGCCACCAGGCGGGTCCGTCCTGGGTGCCGGTCCGCGCATCGAGCAGCTGCACCGGACCCCATCCGATCCCGCACCGCACATCGACGTCGGGGGCGAGTGCGAGGCGGATCAGGAAGGCCGCCTGCAGGGCCTCGCCGACGCGGGCGTAGCCGGCCTGGAACTCGTCCCCCACGGTGACCGCCGGCGGATCCAGGGCCGGCAGCAGGCCGGCCACCGAGGACAGCGCGGCGGTGAGCCGGTGGTGGACGTCCCGGCGGTCCGTGGCGGCCCGGGACCCGACGAGATCGCCGATCAAGGCGGCCCTGCGGCCGTCACCCGGCGGCGCTGGTGAAGCCTCATCCTTCATAACCACAGTCTGAAGCTAACGGCTTCAGATGGCAACTCTGAAGCCGGCTGCTGAACCAGCGGCTATCGAGGCGACCTCGTCCCGTGGGCCACCACGACGTCGACCGCGGCCCGGCGCAGGTCGTCGATCATGGCCCGCGGCGTACCGGCATCGACCACGACATGGTCGAACTCGGTCAGCCGGCCCAACGCGTGCAGGGCACGGCTGGAGAACTTGGTGTGGTCGGCCAACAGGACCCGGGTGTCGGCCGCTTCCAGCAGGGCGCGTTTGGTGTCGACCGTCTCGGAAGCCTGGAAGTACACAGTGTGGTCGACGATGGCCGCGGCCGACATCAGCAGCAGGTCGCCGCGGAGCCGGCCGATGGCCTGGTTGGTCACCCGGCCCATGAACGAGGCGCACCAGGGGTGGTACTCCCCACCCAGGCCGATCAGCGAGATGCCGTCCAGGCCGGTGACGGCGTTCATCGCGAGCAGCGAGTTGGTGATCACCGTCAGCGGCGCGAGGTCGGCCAGCATCGGGATGATCTGCTGCACGGTGGTGGAGTCGTCCAGCAGCAGCGAGCAGCCCGGTTGGACGTACGGCAGCGCGGCCGCGGCCAGGGCCCGCTTGATCTCCAGCCGCTGGGTCTGGCGGTAGACCACGCTGGATTCCACCAACGTGGAGGCCTGCGCGGTGGCGGTGCCGCGCGATTTGCGCAGCAGACCGCGGGCCTGCAGGTCGTCCAGATCGCGGTGCGCGGTCATCACGCTGATCTTGAACCGCTCGGCCAGATCCTCGATCCGGATCGACCCGCGTTCCATCACCGCGGCAGCGATGGCGTTGCGTCGTTCGCTGCGCTTGTCCTGCCGACTGCCCGGCTCGGCGGCAGCCACCGGATCCGTCATCGCCGGACGCCGAGCAGCTCACCGGCCTCGTGGATGACCGCGGCGAAGGCCCGGGGATCGTGGGCGAACCGGCCCAGGAAGAGGCCGTCCACGGCGTCACCCAGTTCGGTCAGCAGGCCGGGGCCGGCGCTGCCGCCGTAGATGATCCGGAGCCGACCGGGCAGCCGACCGCCCGGCCAGTCCTGGCTCAACTGGCGGCACACCGCCCGGACATGGTCGGCACCGGCCGGACGCTCCGCGCCGATGGCCCAGATCGGTTCGTAGGCGACGACGACGTCGGCCAGAGTCCGTCGGTCGTCCAGGCCGGCCAGCGCCCGGCTGATCTGCTGCCGGCAGCCGGCGGCGGCGCGGTCGGGGTGTACCCGGTCCTGCTCACCGACACAGAGGATCGGTGTCAGGCCGTTGCGTACGGCGGCGGCGAACTTGCCGGCCACCATCCCGTCGTCCTCGGCGAAGATCCGCCGACGCTCGGCGTGGCCGACCTCGACGTAGCGGCAGCCGACACCGGCCAGGTCCCGACCGCTGACCTCGCCGGTGAAGGCGCCGTCGTCGGCCCAGCTCAGATCCTGGGCCCCGAGCGTCAGCGGGGTGTCACGGACCAGCCGGGCCACCGCGTCGAGCGAGACGAAGGTCGGCAGCACCGCCAGGTCGATCCGACCCGACGACGTGGCCGGCTCGGCGGCCACGGCCGCCAGCACGTCCTCGACCCAGTCCAGGGTGGCGCGGTGGTCGAGATACATCTTCAGGCTGACGCCGAGGAACATCGGCGCTGTGCGGCGGCCGTCGCCCGCGTCGGGCCTGGACGGCGCTGTCGTCACCGGGATCGTCGCCGGGCCGCGGTCAGCAGGACTGGCCGGCCGACTGGTCCGCGGAGGCGTCCACCCGGCTCTCGTACTCGGTCAGCACCGCGACCTTCTCCGCCGAGGCACTCGACTCGTCGAAACGATAGCTGAGCCACTCCTTGGCCAGCTTGCGCGCCAGCTCGAGGCCGACCACCCGCTGCCCGAAGCACAACACCTGGGCGTTGTTGCTCAGCACGGAGCGCTCGACCGAGTAACCGTCGTGGGCGGTGACGGCGCGCACGCCCGGCACCTTGTTCGCCGAGATGGCCACGCCCAGGCCGGTGCCACAGACCAGCAGGGCCCGGTCGGCCTCGCCACGGGCCACCATCTCGGCGGCGGCGATCGCGACGGTCGGGTACGGGGTGTGTCCGGCCGCGTCGACGCCGGCGTCGGTGACCGAGGCCACCAGGTCGGAGTTCTCCAGGTCCTTCTTGAGGGCTTCCTTGTAGTCGAAGCCCGCGTCGTCACTGCCGACGACGATTCGGAACTTGTCTGCCATGGTGTTGCCGCCTTCCGGTGGTCGGTGATGTCGGATCCGGGCCGGTCGGAGCGGACTCCGTCCCGCTGCCCGGGGGTGCGATGGGCCTCCGCCCACCTCGGTGTCAGCGCTTGGCCGAGCCGAGATGTTCCCCCACCGCGGTCGCGATCAGCGCGAACGAGATCGCGCCGGGATCGGGGGTGCCGAGGCTCTTCTCGGCGTGCGGGCGGGCGCGCCCGAGTTTCGGCATCAGGTCCGCGGTGGCCCGGGCCGCCTCGGTGGCCACACCGGCGGCATGGGTCCAGGCCTCCACCAGTCCGCGGCCCGATGCCACCTGCTCGCGCAGTGCGGCGGCGAACGGGATCAGTGCGTCGACCATGGTCTTGTCGCCCGGCTGGGCTCCGCCGATGCGGCGGACCGCCTCGTCGGCCTGTCCCACGCCGGCTGCCGCCCTGGCGGCGTTCGGGCTGCCGTCGTCGCCCAGGCCGCGGCCGACCGCCTCCAGCACCGCACCCCACAGGACGCCCGAGGTACCACCGGCCTGCGCCGCCCAGGCGCCGCCGGCATGGACCAGCAGCGTCTCGGCGCCGGGGTCGCGGTCCGCCAGATCACGGGCGGCCTCCAGGGCGGCGCGGGCACCACGCTCCATGCCGATGCCGTGGTCGCCGTCACCGGCGACCGCATCCAGCTTGCCGAGCTCGTCCATGTGGTCGGTCAGGGTGGTGTGCACGACCTCGAGCAGGTCGGTCACCGTCCGGGCGGCCGCCCGGGAGTCGTCGCTGGCGTCTCCGACCTCGATCGCCGCGTCGGCGTCGATGTCGTCCAGTACCTCGGTCTGCCCGGTCGGTGCGATGCTGCCCTTGCGGTAACCGGCCGTGTAGGCGGGCCGCGTCCACAACTCCTCCAACTCCTCGTCGACCCAGACCAGCGACAGCGACGTGCCCGCCATCTCGAAGCTGGTGACGAGTTCGCCGACCTCCACGCCGGCCACCTGGACGCCGTCGCGGTCGGCGAGCGCACGGATGTCGTTGAACAGGATGAACAGTTCCTCGTTCTTGACCGAACCCAGGCCGTTCACGAAGATCAGTGCCCGGTCGCCGGCATCGGCCGGCTTCTCGGCGATGACGGCCGTCCAGAGCAGGTCGGCCAGTTCGGCCGAGGAGAGCCGGTCGGTCTCGTCGATGCCCGGCTCGCCGTGGATGCCGACACCGACACCCATCCGGCCCTCCGGCACGGTGAACAGCGGCTCGGTGGCGCCCGGCAGCGTGCAACCCGAGAAGGCGACGCCGAGGGTCCGGGACCGGTCGTTGACCCGCTTGGCCACGGCCACCACCTCCGCCAGGCTCCGGCCGGCCTCGGCCGCGGCCGACGCGATCTTGTAGACCGCCAGCGAGGCGGCGATACCGCGCCGCTTCTCGGCTTCCTCCGGCTTGGCCGAGGAGATGTCGTCGGTGACGAAGAAGGTCTCGGCGGCCACCCCCTCGGCGTTCAGCCGCTCCTTGGCCTGATTGAAGTTCAGCACGTCCCCGGCGTAGTTGCCGCAGGTCAGCAGCACCCCGCCGCCGTTCTGGACCGCCCTGGCCACGGCGTGGACCTGCTGGCCCGACGGCGAGGCGAAGACGTTGCCGACGGCCGCACCGTGCGCCAGCCCCGGCCCGACCAGGCCGCCGAAGGCGGGATAGTGCCCGGAGCCTCCGCCGATCACCACCGCGACCTGTCCCTGCGGGGTGGCAGTACGGCGGGCCACACCGCCGGGGACGGCACGGATCAGATCGGCGTGGGCGGCGACGAAGCCCTCGGTCGCCTGCTCGCTGAACCGGGCCGGGTCGTTGCTGATGAAGGACATCGTCGTTCCTGTCGTTCGGGGCCCGGGTCGCGGCCGTGCGGGACGGCCGGACGGCGGGGCGTTCGATCACATCGGGTGTCGAAGAGGGCCTGGGTCCCCTCCCGGCAGCAGGATAGACCACGGTCTTCACACCGCAGCTGTGAGATCGAACAGTTGTCATGTTGGATCGGGTGGTGGCGGTGTGCGACCTGCCGCCCGCCGAAGGGCTGGTGGTGCGGGCCGCCTCGGTCGTCGGCGTCCCGCCCGGCGGATCGGATCGGGGTGTCGCGGCCGGACGGGCCAGAATTGAGCGGCCGGGAGTGCCGGCCGACGACTGGAAGGGTGCTATGAGCTACCGAACTGCAGGCCACCGCGGCGCGGGCAGCCGTCGGCGGGCGTTGCCGGCTCGCGCGGCCGCCGGTCTGCTGGCGGCGGTGGTGCTGACGCTGGCGGCCGCCTGCTCGGCCGGCGCGGGCAGTGGGGGCTCCGGTCCGTCGGCGTCCGGCTCGGCCTCGGGCGGGTCCCTACAGATCGGCCTGGGCGCGGCTCCGGCCAACCTGGACATGACCACCACCGCCGGCGCAGCGATCCCCCAGGCGCTGATGTACAACGTGTACGAGGGTCTGGTGAAGCTGGATTCCGGCTCCCGCATCCGGCCGCTGCTGGCCCGGTCCTGGACGATCAGCCCGGACCGGCTGACCTACAGTTTCACGCTGCGGTCGGGGGTGCGGTTCTCCAACGGGGATCGCTTCGACGCGGACACGGTGAAGTTCAATCTGGACCGGCTGCCGGACTGGAAGGCCAACACGCCCGGCTACCTCGCCGCGATCAAGAACGTCCGGGTGACCTCGCCCACCGAGGTCAAGGTGGTGCTGAAGCATCCCGACAACAACCTGCTGTTCTGGCTGGCCGGTCCGCTCGGGGCGATGTTCACCCCCGGCGCAGTCGCCGACATGGCCACGAAGGCCGTCGGCACCGGGCCGTTCCTGCTGCAGCGCTACAACCGGGGCGAGTCGCTGGTGCTCACCCGCAACGACTCCTACTGGGGCACCAGGGCTCCGCTGGCCAGGGTGACGCTGCGCTACTACAGCGACGCGAACGCCCCGGTGAACGCCCTGCGCAGCGGTGGCCTGGACGCCGTCTACCAGACCCAGGCGACCGACCAGGTGCCGCAGTTCCGCACCGACAAGCGGTTCGAGGTCAGGATCGGCGCCACCCCCGGCATCACGGTGATGTCGATGAACAACGCCCGGGCGCCGTTCGACGACAAGCGGGTCCGACAGGCGATCATGTACGGGGTCGATCGGCGAGCCGTCAACACCGCGGCCACCAACGGGTACGGCACCGTGCTGGGCGCCCCGGTGCCGCCGACCGATCCCTGGTACCGGGACCTGTCGGGCCACTATGCCTACGACCCGGCCAAGGCACGCCGGCTGCTCGCCCAGGCCGGCCACCGGCACCTGACGGTGGACTTCACCGTACCGACGCTGCCGTACGCCCAGACCATCGCCCAGGTCGTCAAGTCGGACCTGGCCAAGATCGGCGTCACCGCGCAACTGCACAACCAGGAGTTCCCGGCGGTCTGGTTGGACCGGACCTACACCGCCCACGACTACGACCTGACGGTGATCAACCACGTCGAGGCGCGCAACATCGTCAACTACGGCAACCCCGACTACTACTGGGGATATGACAACCCGCGAGTACGGGCGTTGCTGGACCGGGCCGCGGCCGCCGACGGTGAGGCCGCCTACACCGCCGATATGCGCAAGGTCGCCGACATCCTGGTCGCCGACGCGGCGGCCGACTGGCTCTACAACGCGCCGAACATCGTGATCAGTACGACCGCGGTGCAGAACCTGCAGGCCGACGACACCGGGGTGGCCCTGGATCTCACCGCGGTCAGCAAGCGGTCGTGATCGCGGTCCGGGTGGTCCGCCGGGCCGCCGTCTTCGCCCTCACCCTGCTGGTCGCCTCGCTGGTGGTGTTCACGCTGCTGGCGGTCCTGCCGGGGGACGTGGCCCGCACCATGCTCGGAGTGCAGGCGACGCCGCAGGCGGTGGCCCGGTTGCGGGCCGAGCTCGGGCTGGACCGGCCGTTGCCGGTCCGCTACCTGGACTGGGCCGTCGGGCTGCTGCGCGGCGATCTCGGCACCTCCTACCTGACCCGGCAGCCGGTGGGGCCGGAGGTGATGGACCACCTGCAGGTGTCGCTGATCCTGGTGATCAGCGCCATGATCATCGCTGCCGCAGTCGGGTTGCCGGTCGGCGTGCTGGCCGCTCATCGGCACGGCCGGCCGGACGGATTCGTGATCAGCGCTCTCAGCCAGCTGACGGTCGCGGTACCGGGATTCCTGGCCGGTCTGCTGCTCGTGCTGGTATTCGCGGTCACGCTGCACTGGCTGCCGGCCAGCGGCTGGCGGGCCCCGGTCGAAGGCGTCGGCGCGTTCGCCTCGCATCTGCTGCTGCCGGCCCTGTCGCTGGGTCTGATCCAGGGTGCCGTGCTCAGCCGCTATGTCCGATCGGCCGTGCTGGACGTGGCCGGCGAGGACTTCATCCGTACCGCCCGCGCCAAGGGCATGACACCGTTGCAGGCGTTGCTTCGACACGGACTGCGCAATGCGCTGGTCCCGGTGATCACCGTTTCGGCGGTGGAACTGGCAGCACTGTTCGTCGGCGCGATCGTGATCGAAACGGTGTTCGTGGTGCCGGGCCTGGGCAGCCTGCTGGTCGCCGCGGTGCAGAACCGCGACCTGATCGAGGTGCAGGCGATCGTGATGGTGATCGTCGTCGTGGTGCTGGTGATCAACCTGCTGGTCGATCTGCTCCAGCTGGCCGTCGACCCGCGGCTGAGGACGTCGCGATGACCGCACTCGCTCCGCTCACTGCCCCTCCGGCCGCGCCCCGACGCAGCACCGACCTGACGCTGGCCACCGGCGCGGTCCTGGTCGGCTCGGTGGTGGCGGCCTGCCTGCTCTCGTTCGTCTGGAGTCCGTACGATCCGACCGTCGTCGATGTCGCCGACCGGCTCCGCGGCCCGTCGGGGCAACACTGGCTGGGCACCGACTCCTTCGGCCACGACGTGTCCTCGGTGCTGCTGGTGGGCAGTCGGGTCACGCTACTGGTCGGTCTGATCGCTGTCGCGGTGGCCGCGGTGATCGGGGTGCCGTTGGGTGTCGTCGCCGGCAGCACCGGGCGCGCCGCCGGTCTGTGGCTGATGCGCTGGAACGACATCATGCAGGCGTTCCCGGCACTACTGCTGGCGATCATCTTCGGTGCGATCTGGGGGGGCAGCACGGTCACCGCGATGATCGCGTTGGGCATCGGCACCGCGCCGGCGTTCGCCCGGGTCGCTCGCAGCGGCACGCTGCAGGTGATGAGCCGCGACTACGTCCTGGCGGCGCGGGCTGCCGGCCGCGGCTGGTGGTTCCTGGCGCGGCGCCACCTGCTGCCCAACATCGCCGGCCTGCTGATCGTGCAGGCCTCGGTGAACTTCGCCGTCGCCGTGCTGGCCGAGGCGGCCCTGTCCTATCTCGGCCTCGGTACCCCGGCACCCACACCGAGCTGGGGACGGATGCTGCAGGAGTCGCAGACCTATATCTGGTCCGCGCCGCAGCTGATCATCTTCCCGGGTGTGGCGATCGCGCTGACCGTGCTGGGATTCAACCTGCTCGGCGACGGCCTGCGGGATCTGCTCGACCCGCGCCGGGAACGTCGATCATGAGTCTGCTGAAGGTGTCCGGGCTGACCGTCCGGGCCGGGTCGAGGCCGGTTCTGAGCGGCATCGACCTGCGCCTGGAGCCCGGCGAACGGGTCGGACTGGTCGGTGAGTCCGGCTCGGGCAAGTCGGTGACCTGCCTGTCGATCATGGGACTGCTGCCGCCGGAACTGCGAGCAGCCGGCTCGATACGCCTGGACGGTGTCGAACCAGATCTGCTCGCCGCCGGGGAACGCGACCTGGTCGGACTACGCGGCACCCGGATGTCGATGATCTTCCAGGAACCGATGACCGCGCTGAACCCGTTGATGACGGTCGGCCGGCAGGTCGCGGAGACGATGACGCTGCACGGCCGGTCCGACCGCCGCGCGGCCGTCCGGCGGTCGGTCGAACTACTGGACCGGATGGGACTGCCCGACCCGGCTCTGGCCGCCGCCGCCTACCCTCACCAACTGTCCGGCGGCATGCGGCAGCGGGCGTTGCTGGCGATGGCGATGGCCAACTCCCCCGATCTGCTGCTCGCCGACGAGCCCACCACCGCACTCGACGTGACCGTCCAGGCCCAGGTGCTGGCGATCATGCGCGACCAGGTGGAGACATCCGGCACCACGCTGTTGTTCATCACCCACGACCTGGCTGTGGTGTCCGGGCTCTGCGACCGGGTGATGATCATGCGGGACGGGGCCGTGGTGGAGTCCGGACCGATCGACCGGGTCTTCTCCCGCCCGGCCCACCCCTACACCCGGGCTCTGCTGGCCGCCTCCGCGCTGAGGACCGATCCGCGGACCGGCAGGTTGGTCACCGTCGCGGGCGGACCGACCGCTGCCGCGCCGCGGGCCATCGGCGCGGTCGAGGCGCCCCGCTCCGGCCGACCGGTCCGCACCGACCACCTGGTCCGCACCGGCGACGCCCCGGTGGTCTTCAACCGGACCGAGGACCTGCCGGCGGTCCGGGTCCGCGCCCTGAGCCGGAGTTACCGACGGGGTCGGACCTCGCTGCTCGGACCGCCCCGGACGGTGCCGGCCCTGCGCGAGGTGTCCTTCGACGTGGCCGAGGCGGACCGGTTCGGCATCGTCGGCGAGTCCGGGTCGGGCAAGTCGACGCTGTTGCGCCTGCTCTGCGCGCTGGACGCGCCCACCGCCGGGACCGCCGAACTCGCCGGAGTACGGCTGGCAGGCTCCCGGGAGCGTGGACTGTCGACACTGCGCGAACAGGTCCAGATGGTCTTCCAGGACCCGCACTCCTCCCTCGATCCGCGGCTGCGGATCCGTGACGTGGTGGCCGAACCCCTGCGCCACGTCCGCGCGGACGAGCGCCGCCACCGGGTGGAGGAGATGCTCGCTGCGGTCGGCCTGCCGCCGTCGGTCGCCGGCCGGTACCCGCACCAGTTCTCCGGCGGTCAGCGGCAGCGCATCGCGATCGCTCGCGCGCTGATCACCCGGCCGCGGATCCTGCTCGCCGACGAGCCGGTGTCGGCGCTGGACGTGTCGGTGCGCGCGCAGATCCTCAACCTGCTCACCGACCTGGTGGCGGCGTACCGGCTGACACTGGTCCTGGTCTCCCACGACCTGGCCACGATCCGGCACCTGTGCCGTACGGTCGCGGTCATGCAGGCAGGCCGCATCGTCGAGTGCGGTCCGACCGACAATGTGTACAGCAACCCGCAGCATCCCTACACGCGTCGCCTCATCGATGCCGTGCCCACGCTGCGCATCGGGGAGGAGGTGCGGTGAGGACTCCGGTACGTCGCGAGGCGATCACCGACGTCGCCGGCATCCGCGTCGGCCAGATGTCGCGGACCGGTGACGGTTACCTGACCGGCGTCACGGTGGTGCTGCCCCCACCGGCGACGGTGGCTGCCGTCGACGTCCGCGGCGGCGGGCCGGCCACCCACGAGACCGACGCCCTGCGGCCGGGCACGCTGGTGTCGACCGCCGACGCCGTGGTGCTGACCGGCGGCAGCGCCTACGGCCTGGTCGCCGCCCACGGGGTGCAGCGCTGGTGCGAGCAGCACGGCCGCGGCTTCCCTGTCGGCGGGCCCGGTGACGTGGTGCCGATCGTCCCGGCGGCGGCGATCTTCGACCTCGGCCGCGGCGGCCGGTTCGGTGCCCGACCTGAAGCCGACTGGGGCTATCGGGCGGCGCGGCTGGCCTGGGAGTCCGGCGACCACGCCCCGGTGGAACGCGGCGTCGTCGGTGCCGGCTGCGGCGCGCTGGTGGCCGACCGGCGGGTCAAGGGCGGTGTCGGCACCGCCTCGGTGCAGGTCCGGACCGCCGACCTGGTCTGCACCGTCGGTGTCATCGCCGTGGTCAACGCCCGCGGCACCCCGCAGCTGGCTGAGCTGGCTGGGCTGCTGGCCGTCGCGGCCGATCCGGGCCCGGGCCCGGCTCCCGGGTCGAACACCACCATCGCGGTGGTGGCCACCGACGCCCGTCTCGATGTCGCCGATCTGACCCGGACCGCCTCAGCCGCCCAGGCGGGCCTGGCCCGGGCGATCGACCCGGCCCACACCCTCACCGACGGCGACACGGTCTTCGCCCTGGCCACCGGATCGGTGCCGTTGCCGGACCGGGCGCAGGATCGTGTCGAGGCTCTGGTCCGGCTGCAGGCTGCAGCCGCCGACGTGATGCGAGCGGCGGTGTTCGACGCCGTACGGTCCGCGGTCTCGGTCGACCTCCCGGCCGGCCACGTTCCCGGCCTGGCCGACCACCTCGGACCAGCCCGACCGCCTGCCTCCGGCTGACTGCGGGCCCTGGTCGGAGAAGCCGACCTCGGCCGACCGGCCCGCTGACGGTGCGGTCGGTGCTGAGCCGGCCGCCGCGCCGCATCCGGGCCGGATGCGCACGCCGAGCATGCCGAGCTTCCGGTGGGTTGGTCCTGGGCGGCGTGGCCCCGGCTCACTACCCTGGGCCCATGTCGACCCGGATCCGGCGCCCACCGCCACGGGTCGGGTTCCGGCCACCGCTACCGCGGTTCCTGCAGCGGCCCTGGCAGATCGTGGCTGCCACCGTGCTGGCATGCTTCCGCTACCGGGCCACCGGCCTGGCCGCCGAGGCGGCGTTCTTCGCCATCCTGTCGGTGCCGCCGCTGCTGTTCGGGCTGGCCGGCTCCATCGGCTTCATCGCCGACCAGATCGATCCGCGGGTGATCGGCCAGTTCCGTGCCACCACCCTGCACCTGGCCTCCGCCGTGCTCACCCCGTCCACCGTCGACACGGTGCTCCGCCCGACCCTGGACAACGTGCTGGCGGGCGGCCGGGCCGACGTCATCTCGGTCGGCTTCGTGCTCGCGCTCTGGTCGGGATCGCGAGCCCTGAACGTGTTCCTGGACGCGATCTCGATCCTGTACGGCTACCAGGGCCACCGGAACTTCATCCGCGCCCGGCTGATCTCCTTCGGCCTCTACGTCGTCTTCCTGATCGTCGCCGCGATGCTCATCCCGCTCGCCCTGGCCGGCCCGAGCGTGGTCGACCGGCTGCTGCCGGACCAGGTGTCCTGGCTCGGCACGCTGTACTGGCCCGTACTTCTCAGCGGCTCGGTCTTCTTCCTCGCCACCCTGTACGTCGTCTCCGTGCCCCGCGGCTCCCGGCTCCGTTCCGGACTGCCGGGCGGGGCCGTGGCCCTCGGCATCTGGGTGGCCGGCAGCCTCGTGCTGAGGTATGCGCTGATCCGCAGTACCAACGGCCCATCGGTCTACGGACCCCTGGCCGCCCCGATCGCGCTGTTGCTGTGGCTGTACGTGATGGCGCTGGCGGTGCTGATCGGTGCGGCCTTCAACGCCGCGCTCAAGGCCGCATTGGACCGCCGGTCGAACGCGGTTCGTCCACATGATGATACGTGAGTCCATGATGTGACATGCGGGCTTGCCGTTTCGCTACCCGTGCCCTGAGTCTTGTGTCATGCGTTCGAGGCTGCCCGGCAACTCCTACCCGGCCAACGGGGCCGGAGTGACGTGCCTGGCGATGCAACCCGGTCGGATCCCGACCGCGGATCTCGGACCCTTCGTGGTGCGCCGCTTCGTCGACTTCGCGCTCACGGAGTCGATGATGTGTCGCCGTTCTGCCTGATCGGCCACCATTTCCGGCCGATCGGCCACTCGCGCCACTGACGGCTCGCTGCTCCGCGGAGTTGGCATCCCGGCAGCGACCCGGCGCACCCCCACCCGGCGACCCGACCCGACGAAGGACCGCGATGACCACCGAGACCACGCCCGCCGACGACACCCGCACCGGGACCGCACGCCCGACCCGCAGCCCCGGGCAGCGCCGCCAGGTCGGCCGCAAGCGCGGCGAGGGCCAGTGGGCCCTGGGCTACCGGGAGCCGCTGAATTCCAACGAGCAGTCCAAGAAGGACGACGACGCGCTGAACGTGCGGTCCCGGATCGTGGACATCTATGCCCACCGCGGCTTCGACAGCATCGATCCCTCCGATCTGCGCGGACGGTTCCGCTGGTGGGGCCTGTACACCCAGCGCAAGCCGGGCATCGACGGCGGCCGGACCGCCAGCCTGGAGCCGCACGAGTTGGAGGACTCGCACTTCATGTTGCGGGTCCGGGTCGACGGTGGCGCACTGAGCACCGAGCAACTGCGGGTGATCGCCGGCATCTCCTCCGAGTTCGCCCGCGACAGCGCCGACCTGACCGACCGGCAGAACATCCAGCTGCACTGGGTGCGGATCGAGGACGTGCCCGAGATCTGGCGCCGCCTGGAGGCCGTCGGCCTGGACACGGCCGAGGCGTGTGGCGACGCGCCGCGGGTCGTGATCGGATCCCCGGTCGCCGGCATCGCCGCCGACGAGATCATCGACGGCTCACCGGCGGTGCAGGCCATCCATGACCGCTACATCGGCTCGCCCGAGTTCTCCAACCTGCCGCGGAAGTTCAAGACCGCGATCAGCGGGCACCCCAGTCAGGACGTGGTGCCCGAGATCAACGACGTCTCCTTCGTCGGCGTCGTCCACCCCACCCTGGGCCCCGGTTTCGACCTGTGGGTCGGCGGCGGCCTGTCCACCAATCCGATGTTCGCCGTGCGACTCGGTGCCTGGGTGGGCGTCGACGAGGTGCCCGAGGTGTGGGCCGGTGTCGTCAGTGTGTTCCGCGACTACGGCTACCGGCGACTGCGTAACCGGGCCCGGCTGAAGTTCCTGTTGGCCGACTGGGGCCCGGAGAAGTTCCGCCAGGTGCTGGAGGAGGAGTACCTCCAGCGGAAGCTTCCGGACGGTCCAGAACCTGAGACGCCCGTCTCACCTGGTGATCACATCGGAGTCCACCGACAGAAGGACGGCCGGTTCTTCGTCGGCTTCTCGGCCATCGCGGGTCGGGTCAGCGGCGAGGTGCTGGGCCGGGTCGCCGACATCGCCGAGGCGCACGGATCCGGCCGGGTCCGTACCACCCCGATGCAGAAGCTGCTGGTCCTCGACCTGGACGAGGCCGAGGTCGAGCCGTTGACCGCCGAGATGGAGGCGATCGGCCTGTCGGCCCGGACCACCGCCTGGCGGCGCACGGTCCTGGCCTGCACCGGGCTGGAGTACTGCAAGCTCGCCATCGTCGAGACCAAGGCCCGCGCGGTCGACGTCGTCGCCGAACTCGAGCGGCGGCTGGGCGAGCTGGACTCGCCGATCACGGTGAACATCAACGGCTGCCCCAACTCCTGCGCCCGCATCCAGGTCGCCGACATCGGGCTGAAGGGGCAGCTGGTGCCGGGGCCGGGCGGTGCGCAGGTGCCCGGTTTCCAGGTGCACCTGGGCGGCGGGCTCGGCCTCGACGCCGGCTTCGGCCGCAAGCTGCGTGGCCACAAGGTCGCCGCCGACGAGGTGCCCGACTACGTCGAGCGGGTCGCCAAGGCCTACCTGGCCGACCGGTTCGAGGGCGAGCGGTTCGCCCAGTGGGTGGCCCGAGCCGACGAGGCGGTGCTGTTGTGAGCGGCCGGACGGGCCGACCGGAACGGGTTCCCCGCAGTGGGGTACGGCCGTGACCGTGTGCCAGACCAGGAACGGCGCCGGGGTCGCCGGCGAGTTCGGCGACAGCAATCACCTCAGCGAGGACGAGCTGCGTTCGCTGGCCGACCGGGCGGCCGAGGCGTTGGACGGTGCTCCGGCCGAGGACATCATGGCCTGGGGCTTCGCCCGCTTCGGTCGCCGGCTGGCGGTGACCTCGTCGATGGTCGATTCCGTCATGGTGCATCTGGCCGAGCGCACCGCTCCCGGGCTGGACGTCATCTTCCTCGACACCGGCTATCACTTCGTGGAGACGATCGGTACCCGTGACGCCGTGCAGCACATGTTCGACGTGAACGTGGTCAATGTCACCCCGCAGTACACCGTCCAGCAGCAGGATGCGCTGCTGGGCAAGGACCTGTTCGGCACCGATCCCGACCGCTGCTGCACGCTGCGCAAGGTCGAACCGCTCGGCCGAGCGCTGGCTCCCTATGACGCCTGGGCCACCGGACTGCGCCGCGCCGACAGCCCTCGGCGGGCGGGGACCAGGGTGGTCACCTGGGACGCCACCAAGAAGATGATCAAGCTCGCACCGCTGGCGGCCTGGGCCGATCACCAGGTCGCGGCCTACATCGACCAGCACGGCCTGATCACCAATCCCCTGCTCGCCGACGGATACCCTTCGATCGGCTGTGAGCCCTGCACGAGTCGTCCCAGCGACGGCGAGGACCCCCGGAGCGGCCGATGGGCCGGGATGGGCAAGACCGAGTGCGGGATCCAGCTGTGACCCTGACCGCCGAGAGAGAGCCCACGGAAGCGACCATGACCGCCGAGCAGACCGCCGAGACCACCGACCGCCGCACCGCGAACGGAACCGGAGTGACCCTGTGGTTCACCGGATTGCCGTCGGCCGGCAAGTCGACCGTCGCCAATGCGCTGGCCGACGAACTCCGGCGGCTGGGCGTCGACGTCCACATCCTCGACGGCGACGAGGTCCGCCCGCATCTGTCCCAGGGACTGGGCTACAGCCGCGAGGACCGCAACATCAACGTCACCCGGATCGGGTACGTCGCCCGGCTGCTGTCCGGCCACGGCGTGGTCACGCTCGTCCCGGTGATCGCCCCGTACGCCGATGCCCGCGCCCAGGTGCGCGCCGACCACGAGGCCAACCAGGTGCCGTTCGCGGAGGTGTTCGTGTCCACCTCGCTGACGGTGACCGAACAGCGCGACGTGAAGGGGCTGTACGCCAAGGCCCGCCGCGGCGAGATCAGCGGCATGACCGGCATCGACGATCCGTACGAAGAGCCCACCAGCGCCGAGCTCGTGCTGGACACCGCCGAGATCCCGCTGGACACCTCGGTCTCCCTCACCAAGGCGCTGACCGCTGCCCTGATGGGTAGGGACCTGTCGTGAGAAAGGACAGCTGATGACCGCGCCGTCGTTGGTTCTGCTGGGCCAAGGGGGTGCCGACCCGCGGGTCGCGCAGGTCAGCCAGGCCCTCCGTGCCGCGTTGACCGAGCTGCGGCCGGGGATGGACGTCCACGTCGCGTTCGCCGACAACCCGCCGACCGCCCTGCAGGTGATCGGCAAGCTCACCCAGCGCGGTGTCGGCGAGGTCGTGCTGACGCCGCTGCGGATCGCCGACGCCTTCACCGCCGGCGACGAACAGGCCGCCATGCTGACCGCGATCAGGGCGGCCCATCCGGGCCTGCAGGTGGTGGCCTCGCATCCGGTCGGGCCGGATCCGCGCCTGCTCGCCGCCGTCGACCGGCGGCTGCGCGACGCGCTGCGGGCCCGCCGGGTCAGCGAACTGGACGGCCTGGTCTTCTGGTCCGAGACCGCCCATGACGCCCGCAGCCATGCGGTCGTCGCCCGGCACGCGCGGCGGTGGGCCGGGCATCACAGGCTTCCGACGATCACCGCCTTCGGCGGCGACCACGGCCCGACGCCGGCCGAGGCGATCCGTACCCTGCGGGCGCAGGGCCGCCGGCACATCGCCGTCGGCAGCTGGCACCTGAGCCCGACGGCGGGCTACCTGCAGCACGCGCGACTGGCCTACGAGACCGGCGCGGTCGCGGTGTCGGAGCCGCTCGGCGCCGGCCCCGAGTTGTTGCAGGCGATCCTGGGCCGCTATGTGGTGTCCGCGATGGACCTGGTCGATCTCGATCCGGTCATCGAGGAGCAGCAGCCGGTCGCGCATCTGCGCGTCGTCGGCGCCTGATACCGCCGGCCGTCGTCGGTCGGACCTCCACGAGGCCGAGGCCCGGGAAGGGCGCGCGGATCAGGTCGGAAAGCTAGGGTCACACCGTGTCGATCAGTTACCGCCTGCTGCAGGCCGGCGACCGGGTGCCGGGCGGGCTGTCCGCCGACGACCTGACCGAGTTGTACCGACATCCGGTCCCGGGCGGTCGGAGCTGGGTGCGAACGAACTTCGTCAGCACTCTCGACGGCGCCGCCCAGGGCGCCGACGGACGGACCGGTTCCATCAACACGGCCAGCGACCGGCGGGTGTTCGCGCTGCAGCGGGCCCACGCCGACGTGGTGCTGGTGGGTGCCGGCACGGTTCGCACCGAGCACTATCGTGCCGTCGATCTTCCCGGCGAACTTCGCCGGCTGCGGGCCCGGCTCGGACTGGAGCCGATGCCGACACTGGCGGTGGTGACCCGTACCGGTGACGTTCCCGCACTGTCCACTGCAGCCGACGGCCGGCCCGGCGGCCCGGTGTTGATCATGGTCGTCCGGCGTCCCGGCGAGCCGGCGGCCGACGTCGCGGCGACTACCGGGGCCGAGGTCGTCCACCTGCAGGCCGACGAGGACGACGCGGCTGCCACGATCATCGACACGCTGGCCCGGCGGGGGCTTCGCCGGGTGCTCTGCGAGGGCGGCCCGCGGCTCAACCAGGCCTTGCAGCAGGCGGACCTGGTCGACGACATCTGCCTGACCCTGTCGCCGCTGGTCGTGGGCGGCTCGGCCGTACGCAGCGCCTCCGGTGTCGACCTGCACCGCACGTTCCGGCTCGGTCATGTGATCAGCGCGGACGACGACGCTCTCCTGCTCAGATATCTCAGGGCTGGCATAGATGAAGAACCGGCAGCCGAAACCGATTGAACTCGATCGGCTGACTGCACGTCGACCCGGCTAACGGACGATCACCGAGGCCAGGAGCGGCCGGTGGTCTGATACCGACGTCGAGAGAGCGCTGGCCCAATAGCCGGCGAACCCCGCTGGCGACAGGAAGACAAAGTCGATCTTGCGGTTTGCCGGATGACTCGACGAGGGACACGGCCACGCGCCGCATCCGGTGGTCTGGTTGTACGTCGAGGTCGCAGTGCCGGTGGACCGGGACCAGTTCGCCGAGTCCGCCTCGACGAAGGCACCATAACCGCCCGAGTAGCGCCAGTTGTACATCACGTTGAGTACCCAACTGGATGGGATGTTGTTGAAATCGCCGCCCACGACAACTGCGTTCGTCTTCGCCAAGGCTGCCGCTCGGTCGGCGACCGCTTTGGTCTGAGACGGGGCATTTGACGCGTTGTAGTCAATATGCGTCACGCAGGTCACGAGGGGCTTCGACGCACCCGCAACCGTCGAGCTCAAGCAACTCATCACCCGTGGCTCGCTGCCACCCGGCCGCGGAAGCGCCCAGGTTCCGATCAGCGTGGGATTGGACGCGCGAACCAACACCACATCGCCGAAATCAGAACCATCCGCGCAACTGTGCGCCATCGTCGTCGCGAAGTGTCCCCTGTAGGCAGTCATGTCCTGCTGGAGGCGGTCGTAGCTCGTACGGCACATTTCGTTCAAGGTGAGCGCGTAGGGCTGCGGCTTCGATGCAGTGATTGCCGCTTCGATGCCGTGAGCAACCGCTGTACTGGTTTGGCCGCACGCCTTCCCACAGACGTTGAACTGCAGGACGGAGATGGTCGTGGATGCGGCTTGCGCAGGCGGAGGGAACGCGAAGGCCGCCACACCGGCCAGACAGAACGCCACCGCCCATCGGCTCAATGACGTTCGAAACTCCCGAAGTTTCGACGTACTTGAGCTTGATCGACTGAACTTTCTTGGTCTGAGCACAGCAATCCCCCGATCGTGTGAGGCGCCGCTCCGCAGACAGCGAGTTCCCGGCAACACCGAATCCAGTACAGTGATCCGGCGTCGTCGGTACCAGCCCCGCCCGCATCGGCACCGGGACTCTCCCAGTCCTCAGCTTCCTCCGCGGCACACTCCGCTGCAAGCAGAAGATTCGATCATTGCGCGACTATGGCCGATGGTCCCCCTCGCAGGTCAAGTCCGGATGCGGTTCCCGCCCTCGTCCCAATGGGCGGCGACCTTCTTGCTTGGCTGGACCCGCGGCGGCTCGTTCGGCATCTTCGGGTAGTCGGGCGGGAAGTTGAGCTCGCCGCCGGGCAGCGTCTCCCACAGCTGCAGCAGCGGGTCGAGAGAGAACGCCTCGCAATCCATGTCCGCCCACGGGTCGGCGTCGGCGAGCCGTTCGGGCACACTAAGCAGGTTGAATTCGCGGGGATCGCTCAGCTCGGCGAGTTCGAGCCCAACTCACCGGGGTGCTGACCGGGGCGCCGGGCCGGGCCCGCAAGCTCCAGGCGCTGGCGATGGTGCGGTCCCGGTTGTTCTGGTTGTAGTCCAGGAAGATCCGTGAGCCGCGCTCCTCCTTCCACCACGCCGTGGTCACGCCGGCGTCGCGGCGCTCCAGCTCGCGTCCGAATCCGATCGCGGCGTGCCGCAGCTGCTCGAAGCTGTAGTCGGGTCGGACCCGGACGTAGACGTGGACGCCGCGGTTGCCGCTGGTCTTGGGATAGCCTCGCAGCCCCAGTTCCTCCAACAGCTCCCGCGCGACGTCGGCGACCCGCCGGGCGTCGGTGAAGGTGGTACCCGGCTGCGGATCGAGATCCAGCCGCAGCTCGTCCGGACGGTCCACGGCAGGTCTCCGTACCGGCCAGGGGTGGAAGGTCAGTGTGCCCATCTGGGCCGCCCAGACCAGTGCTGCGGGTTGCGTCGGGCACAGTTCCTCGGCGGTGCGACCACTGGGAAAGGTGACCGTCACCGTCTCGACGAAGTCGGGAGCCCCCTTGGGCAGCCGCTTCTGGTAGAAACCGTCACCGTTGCGGTCCTGGGGCCCGGTGGCCAGCCGCATCCCCTCCCGCCAGCCGTCCGGCCACCGCTCCATCGCGGTCGGCCGGTCACCGATCGTGCGCATCAGCGCGGCACCGGTCGCGGCGAAGTACTCGCACACGTCCAGCTTGGTGATCACCGGGGTGCGCTCGGTCGCCTCGTAGACGACCCGGTCCGGGCTGGTGACGCGAACCTCGCGCTCCCCTGCCGTGACGACCACTGCCGGAGTCCTGGTCACGGCCCCAGGCTATCGGCCGGCGTCGCACCGGGGCAGCTGTCGCCCGCGCTCCGTACGCTGTCCGGGAACGAACCCGCGGTCCGCGGTGTTGACGGCTGCAGGCGACACAGGAGGAACCGATGACCGACGAAACCACCGACAACCCCACCGTCCCGGCGACCGATGCTGCCCCGGCCGGACCGGCCGCTGCCGTCGGCAAGGTGATCCGGTCGGAGCAGGACTGGCGCAGTCGGCTCAGCCCGGCCGAGTACCACGTGCTGCGGGAGGCCGGTACCGAACGCCCCTTCACCGGCGAGTACACCGACGCCACCACCGAGGGCGTCTATCGCTGTCGCGCCTGCGGGACCGAACTCTTCCGCAGCGCCGAGAAGTTCTCCAGCCACTGCGGCTGGCCATCGTTCTTCGCCCCGTTGGCGGAGAGCCGGGTCCGCTACATCACCGACAGCTCGCTCGGCATGAGCCGGGTCGAGGTGCGCTGCGCGGCCTGCGACTCCCACCTCGGCCACGTCTTCTCCGGCGAGGGCTACCCCACCCCGACGGACCTGCGCTACTGCATCAACTCGATCAGCCTCACCCTGGAGCCGACCGGCACCGACCGCTGAGTCGGCCGGACCTACGGCGTCGGCCGCTCACCGGCAGCCGGCTATGCAGCGGCGGCGCACAGCCCGCCGGCGGGCGGCTCACCAGCTGGCGACGATGTCGGCGAGTTCGCGCCGGCGGCCGCTGTAGAACGGGATCTCCTCGCGGGTGTGCCGACGGGCCTCCGCCTTGCGCAGTTCGCGCATCAGGTCGACGATCCGGTGCAGCTCATCGGCCTCGAAGGCCAGCATCCACTCGTAGTCGCCGAGCGCGAACGAGGCCACCGTGTTCGCCCGGACGTCGGGGAACGGCCGGGCCATCATGCCGTGCTCGGCCAGCATCCGGCGCCGTTCGGCGTCCGGCAGCAGGTACCACTCGTAGGAGCGGACGAACGGGTAGACCGAGATGTAGCCCTTCGGCTCCTCACCGGACAGGAATGCCGGCACGTGCCCCTTGTTGAACTCGGCGGGGCGATGCAGCGCGGCCTGCGACCAGCGCGGTTCGAGCAGCCGGCCGAGCCCGGACCGCTGGAGCGCGTGGTAGGCGTCCTGCAGCACGTCGATGGTCGGCGCGTGCCACCACACCATCAGGTCCGCGTCGGCGCGGAGGGCGGCCACGTCGTACCAGCCCCGGATCACCAGATCCTCCCCGTCGGCGGCTTTCTCGATGTCGGCCAGTGCCTCGGCGGCGAGGCCGGCCGGGTCGCCGTCGGGCCGTCCGGTCCGCCTGAACACCGACCACATGGTGTAGCGGATCACGTCGTTGATCTCGCGAGCCTTCACCTGCTGCTCCTCCCGGATGTGTCTGCCCGTCCATTCTGCGCCCGGGCCGGACGTCGATCGCTGCCGGCCGGTCCAGCCGGTCAGTCCACCCGGTCAGTCCAGCAGCGCCTGGACCGCGGCCTGGCCGCTGGCGATACAGGCCGGCAGGCCGAGCCCGTCGGTGTAGGCGCCCGCCACGGCAAGTCCCGGCACCGCGGCGACGGCCGTACGGATGTCGTCGATCCGTTGCCGGTGACCGCGCAGGTACTGCGGCAGACCGCCGCCCCAGCGCTGCACCCGGGTCCGCAGCGGCCGGGCGTCGACCCAGCCGGGCAGCCGACGGGCCTCGGCGAACGTGCGTTGCACCAGCTCGCGGTCGTCCACCTGCAGCAACCGTTCCTCTCCGAGCCGGCCCACGCTGGCCCGCACCACGCCGGTGCCGGGCCCGAACGACCGCGCCGCCCGTTCGGCGATCCACGGCCACTTGTTGTGGGAGTAGGTGAACGCCTTGATCGTCGGCAGCTCCCCGGGCGGGACCAACAGGCCGGAGCCCTGCATCCGGGCACCGGCGAGCACATAGCTGACCACCGCCATGGACGCATACGGGATGCGGTCGAGGAGTTCGGCGGCCGCCGGCGCGGTGTCGGCCAGCAGCCGGGCCGCCGGAGCAGCCGGGGTGGCCAGCAGGACGGCGTCGGCGACGAAGGTGCGCGGGGCGGGCACCGGGCCGGTGATCAGGTCGTAGCGTCCGTCGGCGCGCCGGCGCAGGACCCGGACGGTGGTCTGCGTCCGCACCGTCACGCCCCGGCGGCGCAGATCCTCCACCAGGGCGTCGGCCAGCCCGGCGACCCCGCCGACCAGGCCCGCGAACACCGGCGCCGGGGTCCGGTCGGCGTGGTCGGTGCGACCGGCGGCCAGCTGTTGCGCCGCGGCCAGCAGCGATCCGCCGTCGCGGGCGAGGGCGAACAACGAGCCGTGCACGGCCTGGAAGGACAGCTGCCGGGAGTGGCCGGCGTACACACCGCCGAGCATCGGTTCCAGCAGCCGGTCGGTCACCTCGTCACCGAACCGTTCGGCGACGTACCGCCCGATCTCCACATCGCCGTCCAGTGCCGGCGCCGGCAGGTCCGGTTCCCGTCGGGCGCGGTGTACACCGGCCGGGCTGAGGTAGCCCTCCAACGCCGCCAGGTCGGTGGGCACGCCCATACTGCTGGCCGGCAGTGGCCGGACCCGACCGTCCAGGTAGACCTGCGGTCGTGCCGGGGCCGGATGCACCCGGCAGCCATCCAGGCCGAGCTCGCCGACCAGCTCCAGCGCCTCCGGTCGGCGGGCCAGCATCGACTCGGCACCGACGTCGACGGTGAACGGATCCGCCAGTTCAGCCGACGGTTCGCCGGGTCCGGCGGCGGAGAGGTCGGTGCGCCGCAACTTGCCGCCCAACCGCCCGGCAGCCTCGCAGACCACGATCTCCGTCCGGCCTGCCGACGGCCGCCGCCGGGTCAGCTCCAGCGCCAGGCTGCGAGCCGCGCTCAGGCCGGCGATGCCGCCGCCCACGACAGCGATCACCCGGGTCACTGCCCGACCGCGGCGCGGATCGCCGGACCTTCCTCGTGCACCAGCTCGACGATCCGGGCCAGAATGTCCGGATCGGCCCAGGGCGGCACCCCGTGACCGAGGTTGAAGATGTGGCCGGGAGCCCGGGCGCCGGACCGGATGACGGCACGCACCCGGTCGGCCAGTACCGGCCAGGGTGCGCCCAGCACGGCCGGATCCAGGTTGCCCTGGACCGCGTGCGCGGGGCCGATGCGCCGGCTCGCCTCGGCCAGCGGCACCCGCCAGTCCACGCCGACGACGTCGGCGCCGGCCTCGGCCATCGCCGTCAGCAGTTCACCGGTGCCGACACCGAAGTGGATGGTCGGCACGCCGAGCTCGGCCATCCGCCGCAGGATCAGGGTGGAATGCGGCTGGACGAAGCAGCGGTAGTCGGCCGCCGACAGGCTGCCGGCCCAGGAGTCGAAGAGCTGAACGATCCGGGCACCGTTGCCGACCTGGACGGTGAGGAAGTCCGCGGCGATACCGGCCAGCCGTGCGCAGAGGCTGTGCCACAACTCCGGCTCGGTCAGCATCAGCGCCTTGGTCCTGGCGTAGTCGCGGCTCGGACCGCCTTCGACCAGGTAGCTGGCCAGCGTGAACGGTGCGCCGGCGAAACCGATCAGTGGTGTCGCGCCGAGTTCGGCGACCAGCAGCCGGACCGACTCGGCGACGAAGCCGACCCGATCCGGATCCAGCGGCTGCAACCGGTCGACGTCGGCGGCGGTCCGAACCGGATCGGCGATCACCGGACCGGTGCCGGCGACGATGTCCAGGGCGATGCCGGCCGCCTGCAGCGGCACCATGATGTCGCTGTAGAGCACCGCGCCGTCCACGCCGTAGCGGCGTACCGGCTGCAGGGTGATCTCGGTGACCAGGTCCGGCCGAGCGCAGGTGTCCAACATGCCCAGGCCGGCCCGGACCCGGTGGTACTCCGGCAACGATCGGCCGGCCTGCCGCATGAACCAGACCGGCAGCCGATCCCCCTGGGCGCGCCCGGCGGCGGCGATCAACGGTGCGTCGGCAGTCAGGCTGGCACCCGCCTCGAAGCCCGTATCGGGGCTCGCATCGGCGGCGACACCGGCGGCGACACCGGCGGGATCATCGGTGCCGGCCACGGCGGACCGGGGACCGGGACGGAGGACGGACGGGTCGGGGACGGACACTCCTGAATCTTTCCACGGGCGGCGCGTCGGGCCGAGGCCGGACCGCCAGCCCGCAATAGGCTCTGCGTCGTGGGCGTCAATTCGGAGAAGGCCATCGTGCCAAACGGATTTCGCAAGGCCGTTGCGGAACTGCGGTCGGCGTCCTGGCGTCCGGAACTGCAGATCGAGGAGATCCCCGCGCCGCAGCGGATCGCACCGTTCGCCGCGGCCATCACCGCCGACGTGGTGGTGGGCGGGGACGACGTCGGCAGCGGCCGGCTGGTCCTGTTGCATGACCCGGCCGGCAATGCGGCCTGGGGGGGCACGTACCGGCTGGTGACCTTCGCCCGGGCGGAGGTGGATCCGGAGATGGTCACCGATCCGCTGCTCGGCAGTGTCGGCTGGAGCTGGCTGATCGAGGCGTTGGCCAACCATCACGCCGGCTACCAGGCTCCCAGCGGCACGGTCACCTCGGTGTCGAGCGAGTCGTTCGGGGGGATGGCCGACGAGCCACCACGCGCCGAGGTGGAGATCCGCGCCTCCTGGACCCCGGCGATAGACGACGGGGCCGAACTCGACCCGCACCTGTGTGCCTTCGCCGAGATGCTGTGCATGACCGCGGGTCTGCCGCCGCTGCCCGACGGTGTGGTGTCGATGCCGGCCCGGCGCAGCCCGCAGGGACGGAGCGCGCGACCGCGGTGACGTCCGGCGACGACGGCATGGATCCCTCCCCCGACCACACCTCCGCCGGCGGCGTCTCCCCCGGCGGTGCGCCCCCCGGCGAGGAGGTCCGGATCCTCGACGAACCTGCCGACGGTCCGGGCGAGCTCATCGAGGACCGGCCCGGTCTGGACCGGGTGGCGGCGGCGTTGCGCGCCGGCGCCGGTCCGGTCGCGATCGATGCCGAACGCGCCCACGGCTTCCGGTACAGCCAGCGCGCCTACCTGATCCAACTGCGACGACGCGGAGCGGGCACCTGGTTGGTCGACCCGGTCGCGCTCGTCCCCACCGAGGACCAGCCCGCCGACCTGACCGGCCTGGCGGCAGCGATCCAGGATGCGGAATGGGTCGTCCACGCCGCCACCCAGGACCTGCCGTGCCTGGTCGAAGTGGGCCTGGTGCCGCAACAGCTCTTCGACACCGAGCTGGCCGGTCGGCTGCTCGGCTATCCGCGCGTCAACCTGGGCACCCTGGTCGAGGAGATGTTCGGCGTCCGGCTGCTGAAGGAGCACTCGGCCGCCGACTGGTCGACGCGACCGTTGCCGCCGGAGTGGCTCAACTACGCCGCACTCGACGTGGAACTGCTGGTGGAGCTGCGCGACGCCCTCGCCGACCGGCTGGCCCGGGCCGGCAAGGACGAGTGGGCGCGGCAGGAGTTCGCCTGGCTGGCCTCCCGGGCCGAGGTGCCGGCGGAGGCCCGACCCGATCCGTGGCGGCGTACCTCCGGCATCCATCGGGTCCGTTCGCCGCGCGGGTTGGCGGTGGTCGCCGGGCTGTGGCAGGCGCGTGACCTGATCGCCCGGCGACTGGACCGGTCCCCGGGTCGCATCCTGGCCGACACGGCGATCACCGAACTCGCGGCCGATCCGCACCCCGACGCCGCCCTGGTCCGCAAGCTTCCCGGCTTCGTCCGGCGGTCGGCCCGCCGCTACCAGACCAACTGGATCCGAGCGGTGGAGCAGGCGATGGCGCTGCCGGCCGACGACCTGCCGCCCCTGCACCGGCCCACCGAGGGACCGCCGCAGCAGGCCCGGCTCTGGGCCGCGCGCAACCCGTCCGCCGCGGCCCGGCTGAACCGCTGCCGGGAGGCCCTGGTCGCGACCGCGGCCACGTTGGAGCTGCCGGTGGAGAACCTGCTCACCCCCGAGTTCCTGCGCCGGTTGGCCTGGCGTCCGCCGGCGCCGCTGGACGAAGCCGGAGTCGAGGCGATGCTGGCCGGACTCGGGGCCCGGCCCTGGCAGCGCGAGATCGTGGTCGGGCTGCTGACCCCGCTCCTGGGCGAGGACTGACCGACCTGCCGGTGCGGGCATCGGTGCTCGGCCACCGCCGCGGGCAGCGGACCGACGCAACCGTTGTTACTCGTGAGTAATATGGCTCGTATGCCACGAGCTTCCCGGGAAGTCGTCTACGTCGACGGCGTCCGTACCCCGTTCGGCAAGGCCGGTTCGATGTACGCCGAGACCCGCGCCGACGACCTGGTGATCAATTGCATCCGCGAACTGGTCCGGCGCCATCCCGAGCTGCCGCCGGAACGCATCGATGAGGTCGCCATCGCCGCCACCACCCAGATCGGGGACCAGGGGCTGACGATCGGGCGCAGCGCGGCGCTGCTGGCCGGCCTGCCTCGGACCGTGCCGGGATTCGCCATCGACCGGATGTGCGCCGGGGCGATGACCGCGGTCACCACCACTGCATCCGGGATCGCCTTCGGCGCCTACGATGTGGCGATCGCCGGCGGCGTCGAGCACATGGGCCGGCACCCGATGGGTGAGGGCATCGACCCCAATCCGCGCATCGTCGCGGAGAAGCTCGTCGACGAGTCGGCGCTGGTGATGGGCTCCACCGCAGAGAACCTGCACGACCGCTTTCCGACCATCAGCCGGCAGCGGGCCGACGCCTTCGCCGTCCTGAGCCAGCAGCGGGTCGGCGCGGCCTATCGCGACGGGGTCATCCAGGAGTCCCTGGTGCCGGTGGCCACCCGCAGCCAGGAGCTCGGGTGGGGGCTGGCCACCCGCGACGAGCCGCCCCGACCGGGCACCACCGCGGAGGCGCTGGCAGGGCTGCGGACACCGTTCCGGCCGCACGGCCGGGTCACCGCCGGTAACGCCGCCGGACTCAACGACGGCGCCACCGCCTCGCTGATCGCCGCCGAGGAGACCGCCGCCGAGCTCGGCCTGCCGGCGGCGATGCGGCTGGTCAGCTACGCCTTCGCCGGCGTCGACCCCGAACTGATGGGGGTCGGGCCGATCCCGGCCACCGAGAAGGCGTTGCGGGCTGCGCAGCTGTCCTTCGACGACCTCGGGGCGATCGAGATCAACGAGGCGTTCGCCGTCCAGGTGCTGGCCTTCTGTGACCACTTCGGTGTCAGCGACGACGATCCCCGGCTCAACCCCTACGGTGGCGCCATCGCCCTGGGCCATCCACTCGCCAGCTCCGGCGTCCGGCTGATGATCCACCTGGCCAGCACGTTCCGGCGCAACCCGCAGATCCGCTACGGGCTGACCACGATGTGCGTCGGGCTCGGTATGGGCGGTTCGGTGATCTGGGAGAACCCGCACTACCACCCCGCCGGCAGCCAGGAGGCCCGATCGTGACCACGGATCTGCAGACCCTGATCGACGAGGCCTCCGCGCTGGCCGACGAGCAGGTGATCACCCGGGCGCTGAGCCGCGACGTCGCCCTGCCGCACGGTGCCGGCACCGCGGTCCTGATCACCCTCGACAACGGCAAGGACCACACCCGCCCCAACACGATCGGGCCGCGGAGTCTCGGTGAGCTGAACCGAGCCCTGGACGCGGCGCTGGCCCGCGACGACATCACCGCTGTCGCGATCACCGGCAAGCCGTTCATCTTCGCCGCCGGCGCGGACCTGACCGGCATCGCGGCGATCACCCGGCCGGACCAGGCCGAGGCGATCGCGCGGATCGGTCACCAGGTGTTCGCCAAACTCGCCGAGGCGCCGGTACCGACCTTCACGTTCTACAACGGGTTGGCGCTGGGCGGTGGACTGGAGGTCGGCCTGCACTGCCGCTACCGAACGGTGTCGGCCGCTGCCGCCGGTCTCGCGCTGCCGGAGTGCTTCCTCGGGATGGTGCCGGGCTGGGGTGGGGCCTACCTGCTGCCCAACCTGATCGGCGCCGACCGGGCGGTCACGGTGATCATCGAGAATCCGCTGAACAACAACCGGATGCTGTCCGGACCGCAGGCCTTCCAGCTCGGGATCGCCGACGCGATCTTCGACGGCGCCGACTTCCTGGAACGATCCCTGGACTGGGCGGCCGGGGTGGTGACCGGTGATGTCACCGTGCAGCGGCCCGAGGTCGACCGGGGGCCGGCCTGGCAGGCTGCGGTGGACCGCGGTCGACAGATCGCCGACGAGAAGGTGTCCGGTGCGGCACCGGCCCCGTACCGGGCGCTCGAACTGATCGCCGCCGCCCGCGACTCCGACCGCTGCACGGCGTTCGAGCGGGAGAACGCGGCACTGACCGAACTGTTGCTGTCACCGCAACTGCGCGCCGGTTTGTACGCTTTCGACCTGGTGCAGAAGCGGGCCCGCAAGCCCGCCGGTGCGCCCGACTCCTGGTTGGCCCGGTCGGTGTCCAAGATCGGCGTCGTCGGCGCCGGGCTGATGGCCACCCAGCTCGCCCTGCTCTTCCTGCGCCGCTACGACGTACCCGTGGTGATCAGCGACGTCGACAGCACCCGGGTGGACCGGGGTCTGGCCGGCATCCACGCCGAGATCGACCGGCTGCAGGCCAGGCGGCGGATCACCGCCGACGCCGCCAACCGGCTCAAGGCGTCGGTGTCCGGGACCACCGATCTGGCCGACTACGCCGACTGCGACTTCGTCATCGAAGCGGTCTTCGAGGAGCTGTCGGTGAAGAAGGAGGTCTTCGCCGCACTCGAGCAGCAGGTCGGGCCGGACTGTGTGCTGGCCACCAACACCTCGTCGTTGTCGGTGTCGGCGATGGCCGCCGATCTCGACCACCCCGAACGGGTCGTCGGCTTCCACTTCTTCAACCCGGTCTCGGTGCTGCCGCTGGTGGAGGTGGCCCGCGGAACCGCGACCGACGATGCCAGCGTGGCGACCGCGTTGGCGGTGGCGAAGAAGATCAGGAAGAACGCGGTGATCGTCGCCGACGCGCCGGCGTTCGTGGTGAACCGGCTGCTGATCCGGCTGATGGGTGCGGTGATCGCCGCGATCGACGAGGGCACCCCGATCGAGGTGGCCGATCGGTCACTGCGCCCGCTGGGGTTGCCGATGACGCCGATGGTGCTGGTGCAACTGGTCGGTCCGGCGATCGCACTGCACGTCACGCAGACGCTGCACGAGGCCTTCGGGGACCGGTTCCCGGTCTCGCCGAACCTTCGCGCCCTGGTCGCCTCCGGACGCCGGGGCGTGTACGACTGGGACGACGACGGCCGGCCGTACGTGCCGACGGAGGTCACCGACCTCTTCGCCGTCGGCGACCGGCCGAGCACGGCCGAGCAGATCCTCGACCGCGCCACCGCGGCGCTGGCCGACGAGATCGGGCTGATGCTGGCGGAGAAGGTCGTCGCCGCACCGATGGACATCGATCTGTGCCTGCTTCTCGGCGCGGGCTGGCCGTTCCACAACGGTGGCATCACCCCGTACCTCGATCGCGCCGGCGTCTCGCAGCGGGTGCTGGGACGGCGGTTCCTGCCGGCCGGCGTCGCGGAGGTGAAGTGATCATGCCACCTGCGGACGGCCGCCTACGGGCGTGATCGCCGAGGACCGATGACCACCGACGACGGGTGATCGCAGGCCGCGATGATCACCGCAGGGTGATCATCGCGGTCAACCGCGCGACTGCTTCTCGGGCAGCACCTCGGTGATCAGCGGACTTGCGTGGCCGAGCAGTTGCTCCAGCCCCGCGCGGGCGATCTGCTGGGCCGAGAGTCCGCACTCCTCCACCAGCTCGGCCCGGGAGGCGTGCTGCAGGAACCGCTGCGGCACGCCGACATTGCGGATCGGGGTGGCGACCCGGTGGGCTGCCAGCTCCTGGGCCAGCCGGGCCCCGCAGCCGCCGATCACGCCGTTGTCCTCGACGGTGATCACCAGCTGGTGGGCTGCGGCGAGCTCGAGCAACGCCGGATTGACCGGCAGCGCCCAGACCGGGTCGACGACGGTCACGCCGACACCCTGATCGGCGAGCCGGGCCCCGACCTCGATCGCGGTGGGCACCATCGCGCCGTACCCCACCACCAGCACGTCGGTGTCCCGGTCGGCCGATCGGGCCAGCACATCGAGCCCGTCCACGGTGTCGATCGCGTCGATGTCCGGCGGCACCGACTCCTTCGAGTAGCGGATGACAGTCGGTGCATCGTCGACCCGGGTCGCGCGGGCCAGCGCCTGCCGCAACCGGATGGCGTCGCGGGGCGCGGCGAGTTGCAACCCGGGGACGAGTTGGAGCACGGACAGGTCCCACATGCCGTTGTGGCTGGCGCCGTCGTTGCCGGTGATGCCGGCCCGGTCCAGGACGAAGGTGACCCCCAACCGGTGCAGCGCGACGTCCATCAACACCTGGTCGAAGGCCCGGTTGAGGAAGGTCGCGTACACGCCGAACACCGGGTGCATGCCACCCATCGCCAGCCCGGCCGCGGAGGTGACCGCGTGCTGCTCGGCGATGCCGACGTCGAAGGTGCGGTCGGGGAAGACCTCGGCGAACCGGTGCAGGCCGGTGGGATACAACATCGCCGCCGTGATCGCGACGATCCGGTCGTCGTGGCGGCCGAGCCGGACCAGTTCCTCCCCGAACACGTCGGCCCAGGTGCGGCCGCCGCGGCCGGCGAGCGGCTCACCGGTGATCTCGTCGATCTTGCCGATGCTGTGGAACTGATCTTCGACGTTGTTCTCCGCGGCCGGGAACCCCTTGCCCTTGTGGGTGATCACGTGCACCAGTACCGGACCGCCGAAGTGCTTGGCCTGCTGCAGGGCGCGTTCGGTCGCGAGGACGTCGTGGCCGTCGATGGGGCCGACGTACTTCAGGCCCAGGTCGGCGAACATGCCCTGCGGGGCGAGGACGTCCTTGATCCCGGTCTTCACCCCGTGCATCAGGTCGTAGGCGGTGTTGCCGACCAGCGGGGTCCGGATGACGCCGCGACGGACCAGGTCGAGCATCTGCTCGTACCTCGGGTCGGTGCGCAGCGTGGTGAGGTGATCGGCGATCGCTCCGACCGTCGGGGTGTAGGAGCGGCCGTTGTCGTTGACCACGATCACCACCGGCAGGTCCTGGCTGGCGGCGATGTTGTTCAGTGCCTCCCAGGCCATCCCGCCGGTGAGGGCACCGTCGCCGATCACCGCGACGACCGAGTGGCGGTCACCACGGAGCCGGAAGGCCTTGGCCAACCCGTCGGCGTAGGACAGTGACGTCGAGGCGTGCTGGTTCTCCACCCAGTCGTGCTCGGACTCGGCGCGGCTGGGATAGCCGGACAGGCCGTCGCGCTGCTTGAGGGTGGGGAACAGTTGTCGTCGACCGGTCAGGATCTTGTGCACATAGCTCTGATGCCCGGTGTCGAAGATGATCGGGTCGCGCGGCGATTCGAACACCCGGTGCAGGGCGATGGTGAGTTCCACCACACCGAGGTTCGGTCCGAGGTGTCCTCCGGTCTGACTGATGTGGTGGATCAGGAAGGCCCGGATCTCCTCGGCCAGCTGCACCAGTTGTTCCGTGGAGAGAGCACGCAGGTCACGCGGCTCGTTGATCTTCTCCAGCAAGGACATGACGCCGAGTGTACGTGTCAGTGCGCACCCCTTCGGTGATCCCCGCCCGACCCTCGGCGGGCTGATCCGGTCGACGGATGTCGGCGATCAGAACGCCCGGTGGTACTGGATGGCGGGCTGCACGTCGGCGCCGAGCTCGCGGGCGGCGTGCAGCGGCCAGTAGGGATCGCGCAGCAGTTCGCGGGCGAGCAGGACCACGTCGGCCTCGCCGTCGGCGATCACCTTCTCGGCCTGCACCGGTTCGGTGATCAGCCCCACCGCTCCGGTAGGGATGCCGGCCGCGGCGCCGATGCGGGCGGCGAACGGCACCTGGTAACCGGCCTCGGCGGGGATCCGGACGTCGGCGACGTTGCCTCCGGTGGAGGTGTCGATCAGGTCGACGCCGTGGTCCTTCAACCGGCCCGCCAGGGCGATGGTGTCCTCGATCGTCCAGCCGGGGCGGGGGTCACCGGTCTCGGCCAGCCAGTCGGTGGCCGACACCCGGAACAGCACCGGCAGGTCGTCCGGCCACACCGAGCGCACGGCGTCGGTGATCTCCAGCGCCAGTCGGATCCGGTTGTCGAAGCTGCCGCCGTACCGGTCGGTGCGCCGGTTGCTGTGCGGGGACAGGAACTGGTGGATCAGATAGCCGTGGGCCCCGTGCACCTCCACGACGGTGAACCCTGCTGCCAACGCCCGACGGGCCGCGGTGCGGAAGTCGTCGACGATGCCGGCGATCTCTTCGGTGCCGAGCTCCCGCGGCACCTGGTGGCCGGCGGCGAACGGGATCGCGCTGGGGGCCACCGGCTGCCAGCCGCCCTGGTCCGGCGACAGCGGGCCACCACCGGTCCACGGTCGGTCGGTGGAGGCCTTGCGGCCGGCGTGGGCCAGCTGGATGCCCGCGACGGCATGCTGGGAGCGCAGGAACCCGGTGATCCGGCTGAACGCGTCCAGCTGCCGGTCGTTCCACAGGCCGAGGTCGTACGGGCTGATCCGGCCCTCGGGGTTGACCGCGGTGGCCTCGGTGATGATCAGGCCCGCGCCGCCGGTGGCGCGGGCGGCCTGGTGGGCGAAGTGCCAGTCGGTCGGCACCCCGGCCTCAGGTCCGTCGGCTGCCGCACTGTACTGACACATCGGCGCCATCCAGATCCGGTTCCGGAAGGTCTCCGACCGGAGTCGGTACGGCTCGAACAGCACACTCATCGGGCACTCCTGCAGCAGCGTCGATCGACCAGCGTGGCGGGTGACCACGTGACCGAGGGCGGATGATCATCGGTCAAGCTGGCTCGTCCGGGATCGGACGGGCCTGTGCCGGGCAACCGTCATCGCTGTCGGCGTATTCCTCCGGCTCCGATCCGGGGCACGAACCGCTCGCCGCCCAAGGCTCGCCCGACCAGGTCGACGCTGCGTTGCATCCGGGCCAACAGCGCCTCCTGGGCATGCCAGGCCTCCACCGCGGCGGAGACGATCTCGGGTGCCACCCGGCCGGCGAGGTCGCCGCGGACCGTACCGAGCCCGTCGACGACGGCCCGGCGACGACCGCTGACGCAGTGCCTGGCGAAGGTCGCCAGCACCACCGGATGACCTCTGAGCACCGGCACCGCCCGGAACTCCGGCGGGCAGCAGTCCAGCAGGAAGTCCGCCGCCCGTGACTCCCACTCCTCGACACCCGGCGGCGGCACTCCGTCCGGCCATCCCGGTGGTGCGTACGTCTCCACGCCTGCCTCCCATACGAACTCCTGTTCTATTCTACCCCGGGCGACACCGCGACGTCGAGGGGTCACGGAGGTATCGACACGCCGACCGCACTGGGGATCTGTTGACCCCTCGGCCACGGTGTGGGTGGGTTGTCGGGGCGGGATGTGGGTATGGGCCCGGGGAAGGCTGTTCAGCCCAGACCAGCGAGAGGAACTCGATGACCGCGTACGCGCTTCCCGATCTTCCCTACGACTACGGTGCCCTGGAGCCCCACATCTCCGGCAAGATCATGGAACTCCACCACGACAAGCACCACGCCACCTACGTCAGCGGCGTCAACACCGCCCTGGACAAACTCGCCGACGCCCGCGACACCGGCAAGTTCGACGCCATCGTCGGCCTGGAGAAGACCCTCGCCTTCAACCTCGGCGGCCACGTCAACCACACCGCCTTCTGGCCCAACCTCTCCCCCGACGGCGGCGACAAGCCCACCGGCGAACTCGCCGCCGCGATCGAGCAGTACTTCGGCTCCTTCGACGGCTTCCGGGCCCACTTCGAAGCCACCGCCAACACCATCCAAGGCTCCGGCTGGGCCATCCTGGCCTGGGACACCCTCGGCCAGCGCCTCAACATCGTCCAGCTCTACGACCAGCAGGGCAACCTCCCGCTGGCCCAGGTCCCCATCGTCCTGCTGGACATGTGGGAACACGCCTTCTACCTGCAGTACCAGAACGTCAAGGCCGACTACGTCAAGGCCTGGTGGAACGTCGTCAACTGGGCCGACGCCCAGAACCGCTTCACCGCCGCCACCACCAAGACCAACGGCCTGATCGTCCCCGCGACCTGACCCGGTCGACCGACACCCACCCCTCCGCGCCCCGACCTCGTCGAAGGATGGTGCCCGCGCCGGCGGGCGCCCTTCGACGGGCCCAGGGCGCCGGAAGGGCACACGCGTCCCCGCCCTGGGGGAGCTAGCATCGCGGCAGTGAGCGAGGATGTCATCTGCCGCATGGTCAGCGGCGAACTGGACACCGCACTGGTGTATCGGGACGCGCGGCTGATCGCCTTCCTGGACCACCGCCCCGTCTTCAAGGGTCACGTCCTGGTCGCGCCGGTCGGCCACGTCGACACGCTGCTGGAACTACCGGTCGATCTGGCCCAGCCGCTGCTGGTGCTGACCCAGCGGGTCTCTCGCGCACTGATCACGGCCCTGGGTGCGCAGGGCACCTTCACTGCGGTGAACACGATCGTCAGCCAGTCCATCTCGCACCTGCACGTGCACGTCGTGCCTCGCACCAGGGGTGACGGTCTGCGGGGCTTCTTCTGGCCACGAACCCGCTACGCCGGCGGTGAAGCGGCCGACTACGCCCGGCGGATCGCCGCTGCGCTGGACTCCGACGAAGTCACCGCTCCGCAGCCAGATGATCGGGGCGGCACCGAACCGACCTGAGGGTCCGGCGCGGATGTGGCCCATCCCACATCGCGGCAACTCTTGACGACACCCCGTGCAGAGGACGAAAGTAACTCCAGAGGAGTTCTTAAACCCACTTTCAAAACCGGCCGGCACGGTCCTCCCGGGCCCGTATCCGGTCGCACGAAGGACCGCCATGTCGAGTGCCGACCGAGCCGCTGCCGCGGTCCGGCTGGCCAACGCCCGAGCCTGCCTGCTGACGCTGCGCGACACCGGCGAGCCGCTGAAGGTCGGGGAGGTGGCCCGGCGGACCGGGCTGTCCCGACCCACGGTGGACACCGTGCTGCACGAACTCGTCGGCGCCGGCTCCGTCGCGGCGCACTCCCCAACCGAGGCCGGTACGCCCGGACGTCCGGCCCGGCGATTCTCCTTCGACCCCCACGCCGGCCTGGTCGCCGGCATCGACGTCGGTGTACACCGGCTCCGCTGCCGGATCGCCGACGCGTCGGGCCGCGTGCTTCGCCAGCAGACGGTCGAGGCAGCGGCCGACGGAACGGACCGGACCGCCACCGTCGTACGGACCGTGCAGGAACTGTCCGGTTCCGCCGTCGACGGCCGGGCCCGACTGGCGGCCGTGGGTCTGGCGGTCCCCGGCATCCTCGATCACGAGGACCGGCTGGTGCGGAGCCTGGCGGTCCCGGACTGGGTGGACCTGGACATCGCTTCTGCGCTCGCGGACCGGCTGGGATGCCCGGTCACGGTGGAGAACGACATCAAGCTCGCGGCCTACGCCGAGCACCATGTCGCCGCCGGCACCGACGACCTGATCTTCCTCCAGATCGGCCACCGCATCTCGGTGGCAGTCATCGTCGGCGGCCGCATCCTGCAGGGCAGCCACCGGGTCGCCGGGGAACTCGGCAGCCGGCGTGGCATGCGCTGGACGGCGACCTCGCGACGGGGCGAGCTGCGCTGGTCCAGCGGCCACGACGCCGAAGAGCTGTTCGCCCGTGCCGGCAGCGGTGATCAGCAGGCACGGCAGGAGATCGACCGGTTCTGTGCCGAGATCGCGCCGACCATCACGGCTCTGCTGCTGGCCGTCGATCCCGCTCTGGTCGTCGTCGGCGGCGGCCTGTCCCGGGCCGGTGCGACGCTCGTCGATCCGCTGCGCCGAGCGGTGCACCGGCTGCTGATGGTTCCCGACAAGCCCGCCTTCCGCACCGCCCGACTGACCACCGACGGCGCCGTCGCGGGTGCGCTCGGACAGGCCTTCGAACGACACTCCGCGGCCATCGTCGGCATCGGCGAAGTCCCGCCGCCCTGGCTCCGGCTCGGCGTCGGCCCCGCACCGGCCGACGACGCCGATCCCTGACCGGCCGTCGAGCCACCGAACATCCACCATCCCCAGCCCCATCCATCCACACCGATCGAGAGACGAGGACATGACCGATCAGATCCGCTTCGGCTTCAGCTCCTACAGCTTCGCCGCCAAGCTCCGCACCGGCGAGATGACCCTGCCCGACGTGATCGACTGGGTCGCTGCCAGTGAGGGCGAGCACCTCGAACTCGCCGTCGCCGGCAACACCAGCCCCGAGGGCCCGGTCCCGACCATCGACTCCGACCCGCGCTACGTCGAGGAGATCCGCAGCAAGGCCGAGACGGCCGGGGTCACCCTGTCCAACCTGGCCATCGGGGCGAACTTCCTGCAGGACGACGAGGCCGCGATCGAGGCCGAGATCAAGCGGGTCAAGGCCTACATCGACCTCGCCGAGCAGTTGGGCATCGGGTTGATGCGCCACGACGTCGTGCCGCACGCGCCGGTCCACGGCGACGACACACCGGTGTTCGAGCGCGCGTTGCCCACGGTCGTCGCGGCGGCCAAGGAGATCGCCCGCTACGCCGCCGGCAAGAACATCACCACCAGCCTGGAGAACCACGGCTTCTTCGTCCAGTCGGCCGACCGGGTCCGCCGGATCCTGCACGGCGTCGACGAACCGAACTTCAAGACCACGCTCGACGTCGGCAACTTCGTCTGCACCGACGACGACCCGACGGCCGCAGTGCCGCAGAACCTGCCGTACGCGATGATCGTCCACTTCAAGGACTTCTACATCCGCCCGGCCACCCAGAACCCGGGCGAAGGCTGGTTCCGCAGCCGGGGCGGAAAGTACCTGCGCGGGGCGATCGTCGGCAACGGCGACATCGACCTGCGGTCGGTCGCGAAGTCGATCAAGGACTCCGACTACTCCGGGTTCGCCTCGATCGAGTTCGAGGGCACCGAGGACTGCCTGCTCGGTTGCCGGGTCGGCCTGGCCAACGCCAAGCGCCTGATCGCCGAAGCCTGATCGACCACCATCACGAGAACGAAGGAACGAACGTGACGAAGTTCAAGATCGGTGTCATCGGCACCGGCAGCATCGCCCAACTCCATCTCGACGCCTATGCCACCAACCCCGACGTCGAGCTGACCGCGGTCAGTGACATCAACCTGGACCGGGCGCGGTCGGTGGCCGACAAGTACGGCGCTCCGCGGGCGTACGGGGACCCCAACGAACTGCTCGCCGATCCGGAGGTCGACGGCGTCAGCATCTGCACCTGGAACAACACCCACGCCTCCTGGGCGATCGCCGCGGTGAAGGCCGGCAAGCACGTTCTGGTGGAGAAGCCGATCAGCCGGACCTACACCGAAGCCCTCGAACTGCAGCGGGTGGTGGAGGAGAACGACCGGGTGGTGCAGGTCGGCTTCGTCCGGCGGCACTCGCCCAACGCCCAGGTGCTGAAGTCGTTCATCGACGCCGGCGACCTCGGTGAGATCTACTACGCCAAGGCCAGCTGCATCCGCCGGATGGGCAATCCCGGCGGCTGGTTCGCCGACAAGGAGATCGCCGGGGGCGGTCCGCTGCTGGACATCGGCGTGCACGTGATCGACCTGTGCTGGTATCTGATGGGATCCCCGCGGGCCACCGCGGCCAGCGGCAACACCTACTCCAGGCTGGGCAACCGCGCCAACATCACCAACTACCCGCGCTACAAGGTGTCCGACTACGATCCGGCCAAGAACACCGTCGAGGACATGGCCAATGCGGTGGTCCGGTTCGACAACGGTGCCTCACTGCTGGTGGACGTCTCCTACTCCCTGCATGCCGTCGAGAACAGCATGGACGTCTCCGTCTACGGCGACAAGGGCGGTGCCGAACTGGAACCGAAGCTGCAGATCTCCACCGAGCGGCATGACACGGTGATCAACATCACCCCGCAGATCTCCTCGCCCACCTTCGAGCTGGCGCGCAGCTTCAGCAACGAGATCGCCAACTTCGTCGACGCCGGGCTCGGCCGGACCGAGAGCATCGCGCCGGCCTGGCACGGTGTGGAGATCCAGAAGATCCTCGACGGCATCTACACCTCGTCCGATTCCGGTAAGGAAGTCACCCTGGTGTGAACGGAACCACTTCTGTCCCGAACCCGGTGATGGCGCCGACGCGCCGGGCCCGGCTGCGTGTCCCGATCATGACCACAGCGTTCGCGCTGCTGCTCGGACTGACCTGGATCTTCTCCGGCCTGGCGGTCGACCGGTCGTCGCCCGACGTGGTGGCGGCTGGCCGATCGTTCTTCAGCTGCCTGGGCATCATGCTGCTGTTGACCAGGGACCGGGGTGCGTTCCGCCGCTCGGTCAGCATGATCAGGCATCGGCCGTTGGCCCTGCTGCTGTCCGGACTGCTGGGGGTCGCGATCTACGCCTTCGGCTCCCTGCAGGCGATCGGTCTGCTCGGGGTGTCGGTGCCCAACCTGCTGGTCGCCACCACACCGTGTCTGTCGATGATCATCGGCATCCTCTGGTTCGGCAAGTCCGGTAACCGGCTGGCCTGGAGCGGCATCGGGCTGGCCACCCTCGGCGCCGTCGGTTACGTGCTGGGCTCGTTCGCCCTCGGGCACCAGTTGAACTGGCCGATGGTGATCCTCGGGGTGGCGTTCGGGGTCGCTGCGGTGATCAGCATCGCCGTCTACGGTCAGCATTACGCCCGCATCGCGGCCGGTCATGACCCGTTGGACCTGCTGCCCGGCATCTTCGGTTTCGGCACGCTGATCCTGCTGGTGCTGCTGGCCATCACCGGACGGCTGACGGCGATCTTCCACATCGACCTGGTGACGCTGCTGCTGCTGGCCGTCCTCGGCGTGGCGATCTACGTCCCGGTATATGTGCTGCAGCATCAGCTGATCCACCTGCGTGGCGCGGTCTACATGGCCGCGGTGTCGCTGGTGGTGCCGTTCATCGTGAGGGTGCTGGAGATCCTGCTGCTGCACGGCGCCGTACCCGGACCGCTGGAGATCGTCTCCATGATCATCTGCGTCGCCGGGGTGGCACTGGTCGTCCGCCACCCCCTCACCGACCGCTGACCCTCCCCTGTCCGGCCTCTGCCCGGCCGACTCCTGCCCTCCCTGGCGCGCCTCGCACCACCTACGTCATCCCGCACCAGCCTGCACCTGGTGCGCCGTGACGCCACTGGTGCGAGGCGGGCCGCGGGCCCGGCGGCCAGGGCCGTCGGCGCAGCCCGCGTCTCGCCGCGGCGCGGCACGGCACCAGCTCCGCCGCGCACCACGCACGGCACCGCGCACCACACACGCCACCGCGCACCACGTACGGCACCGCGCACCACGTGCGGCTGGTGCGCCGTGACGCCACTGGTGCGAGGCGGGCCGCGGGCCCGGCGGCCAGGGCCGTCGGCGCAGCCCGCGTCTCGCCGCGGCGCGGCACGGCACCAGCTCCGCCGCGCACCACGGACGGCACCGCGCACCACACACGCCACCGCGCACCACGTACGGCACCGCGCACCACGTACGGCACCGCGCACCACGTACGGCACCGCGCACCACGTACGGCACCGCGCACCACGTGCGGCTGGTGCGCGGTGACGTGACTGGTGCGAAGTGGATGGGAACCGCGGGGCCGGCGGCCACCGGAACGCCGAAGGCCCCGAGCAACTGCTCGGGGCCTTCGCGGTCCAGCCGACTGATCCGGTCGGCTGATCAGCGGTTCCGCAGCGACCGCAGCACGTACTGCATGATGCCGCCGTTGCGGTAATAGGCGGCCTCTCCGGGAGTGTCGATCCGGACCACCGCGTCGAAGCTGACCTCACCCGCGCTGACCGTGACCGTCTCGGGGATGCGCCCCTCGTTCAGTCCGGTGATCCCGGACACCGTGAAGGTCTCCTCACCGGTCAGGCCGAGGGAGTCGGCGTTCTGCCCCTCCGGGAACTGCAGCGGCAGCACGCCCATGCCGAGCAGGTTGGACCGGTGGATCCGCTCGTAGGACTCGGCGATCACCGCACGCACACCGAGCAGCGCCGTGCCCTTGGCCGCCCAGTCCCGGGAGGAACCGGAGCCGTACTCCTTGCCGGCCAGGATGACCAGCGGCGTGCCGGCGGCCTGGTAGTGCTCGGCCGCCTCGTAGACCGTGGTCACCGGGCCGTCGTCGACGGTGAAGTCGCGGGTGAAGCCGCCTTCGGTGCCCGGCGCCAGTTGGTTGCGCAGCCGGATGTTGGCGAAGGTGCCACGGATCATCACCTCGTGGTTACCGCGCCGGGACCCGTAGGAGTTGAAATCGCGGCGCTCGATGCCGTGCTCGGTCAGGTACTCACCGGCCGGGCTGTCGGCCTTGATGGAGCCGGCCGGGCTGATGTGGTCGGTGGTCACCGAGTCACCCAGTTTCAGCAGCACGCGCGCGCCGTCGATATCGCTGACCGGTTCCGGCTCGGCGGGCATGCCGTCGAAGTACGGCGGCTTGCGGACGTAGGTGGACTCCGCCTCCCAGGAGAACGTCTTCCCCTCCGGGGTGGGCAGCGACTGCCACTGCTGATCACCGGCGAACACGTCGGCGTAGTCGCGGGCGAACATATCCGCACCGACGGCCGAGGCGATGATGTTGTCCACCTCGGCCGAGGTCGGCCAGATGTCCCTCAGGTAGACCGGTTCGCCGTGCTCGTCGGTGCCCAGCGGCTCGGAGGTGATGTCCAGATCCATCGTGCCGGCCAGCGCGTAGGCGACCACCAGCGGCGGGCTGGCGAGGTAGTTCATCTTCACGTCGGGGTTGATGCGGCCCTCGAAGTTCCGGTTGCCGGAGAGCACCGAGACGACGGCCAGGTCCGCTGCGTTGACGGCCTCGCTGACTTCGGGGATCAGCGGTCCGGAGTTGCCGATGCAGGTGGTGCAGCCGTAACCCACCAGGTTGAAACCGAGCTTGTCCAGGTACGGCGTCAGTCCCGACCGTTCGTAGTAGTCGCTGACCACCTTCGACCCGGGCGCCAGCGTGGTCTTCACCCACGGCTTGCGGGTCAGGCCGCGCTCGACCGCCTTCTTGGCCACCAGCGCGGCCCCGATCATGACGCTCGGGTTCGAGGTGTTGGTGCAGGAGGTGATCGCCGCGATGGTGACCGCACCGTGATCGAGGTCGAACTCGGTCCCGTCGGACAGCCGGACGTGGGCCCGGCTGCTCGGCCGGATCGCGTCCCGGTGGAGGTGGTGTTCCTGATGGGCCGGGTCCGGGGCGCCGTTGACGGAGTCGTGGGACGGGCTGTCGGAGGCGGGGAAGGACTCCGCGACGGACTCGTCGTAGCCCTGCTCCGGCTCGTAGACGTAGTCCTGCAGCGCCTCACGGAAGCTGTCCCGGGCCTCGGACAGCGAGACCCGGTCCTGCGGCCGCTTCGGCCCGGCGATGCTGGGCACCACCTGGCCGAGGTCGAGTTCGAGGTATTCGGAGTACTGGGGCTCGGTGTCGACCTGGTGCCAGAGCCCCTGCTCCTTGGCGTAGGCCTCCACCAGGGACACCTGCTCGGGGCTGCGGCCGGTGAGTTGCAGATACTCGATGGTCTTCTCGTCGATCGGGAAGACCGCGATGGTGGAGCCGTACTCGGGGCTCATGTTGCCGATGGTGGCGCGGTTGGCCAGCGGCACCTCGGCGATGCCCGGGCCGTAGAACTCGACGAACTTGCCGACCACGCCGTGCTGGCGCAGCATCTCGGTGATGGTCAGCACCAGGTCGGTGGCGGTGGCCCCCTCCGGCAGCGAACCGGACAGTTTGAAGCCGACCACCCGCGGGATCAGCATCGACACCGGCTGGCCGAGCATCGCGGCCTCCGCCTCGATGCCGCCGACGCCCCAGCCGACCACGCCGAGCCCGTTCACCATGGTGGTGTGGGAGTCGGTGCCCACACAGGTGTCGGGGTAGGCGACGGTGCTGCCGTCGCTGTCACGGGCGAACACGACGCGGGCCAGATGTTCGATGTTCACCTGGTGCACGATGCCGGTGCCCGGCGGCACGACCTTGAAGTCGTCGAAGGCACCCTGGCCCCAGCGCAGGAACTGGTAGCGCTCCCGGTTGCGCTGGTACTCGAACTCGACATTGCGGGTGAAGGAGTCCGCGGTGCCGAAGACGTCGGCGATCACCGAGTGGTCGATGACCAGTTCGGCCGGCGCCAGCGGATTGATCCGGGTCGGGTCGCCGCCCAGGTCGGCCATCGCCTCACGCATGGTCGCCAGGTCGACGATCGCCGGCACCCCGGTGAAGTCCTGCATGATCACCCGGGCGGGGGTGAACTGGATCTCGGTGCTGGGCCGGGCCTGTGGATCCCACTCGGCCAGCGCGCGGACGTCGTCGGCGGTGACGTTGGCGCCGTCTTCGGTGCGGAGCAGGTTCTCCAACAGCACCTTGAGGCTGTAGGGCAACTTCTCCGACCCGGGCACCGCGTCCAGCCGGTAGATCTGGTAGGACTTCTCGCCCACCGTGAGGGTGGCCCGGGCGTCGAAGCTGTTCGCGCTCGGTTCGCGGGATTCGCTGTTCATGCTCAACTCCGTCGTCGTCGAACTCTCTTGACGTCAAGATACCACGGGGACCGTCGACGTCACCGGGTACAGGACGATTCGCCGCGGCACGGCACCGCTGCCCGCGCCGAGGAGGACGACCGAGCCGACGGCGTCGGTCCGGGCCTCCGCGCTGCGCTGGTCATGATCGCCCGGTCGTGGGCTGGTCGGCCGGCGCCAGCACGGCGACCGCCTCCAGATGCTGCGTCATCGGGAACAGGTCGAACGCCCGCAGCGAGGTCAGTCGGTAGCCGAGGTCAGCCAGCAGCCCGAGGTCTCGGCCGAGGGCGGCCGGATCGCAGGCCACGTAGGCGATCCTGCTGGGGCGGCGGCGCGTGATCGCGGCCAGCACGTCTGCGCCCGCGCCGCTGCGCGGAGGGTCCAGCACGACCAGATCGAAGCGGGCAGGCAACCCGCCGCGGTGCGGTGGCCGACGCAGCGCCCGGTCCACCCGGTCGGCGACGAAGGTGGCCCGGTCCGGCGCATCGGCGAGGTTGTGTCGGGCCGCGGCGACCGCCGAGCGGGCCGACTCGACCCCGATCACCCGGCAGCCGGCGTCGACCAGCCCACCGGCGAACAGCCCGACCCCGCAGTACAGGTCGAGTGCACGCTGCCCCGGCTGCGGCGACAAACCGGTCAGTACGGCCTCGACGAGCACCTCGGCAGCCGCCGGATGCACCTGCCAGAACGCGTCCGCGGCGACCTGCCAGTCGCGGCCGACGGCGTGCTCGGTGATGGTCTCCACGGCCGGCCGGTCCCGGCCGGCGGCGCGGTGCTGCCGGCCGCTGACCGGCAGCCAATGGGCGCCGTCGGCCGCGGTGACAGCCACCAGTTCGGTCCCCGGCGGGCCGTCCGCCGGCCGGCCGATCGGTGCGTCGGCGATCCGGCAGCCGCCCGCCGGCAGCGGCACGACGGTGTGGGAGCGGTGCGCCCGCAGGCCGGGCCGGCCGTCCTGGTCCAGCAGGTAACGCATCCGGGTGCGCCAGCCGAGGCCGTCGTCGACGCCGTCGCGGCGGCCGGGCAACGGGACCGGTTCGACCGGGACCGCCAGGTCGACGCCGGCCAGCCGGTGCAGTTGCTCGGCCAGCACCTCGGCCTTCAGTCGGCGCTGCGCCGGCAGTGCCACATGCTGGAAGTCGCAACCGCCACAACCGCCCGGACGTGCCACCGGACAGGGTGGCGCCACCCGGTCCGCGCCGGCCCGGAGTATCTCGACGGCATCGCCCCGCCAGAACCGGGACCGTGCCTCGGTGATCTGCACCATCACCTGTTCGCCGGGGATGGTGTGCCGGACGAAGATGACCCGCCCATCGTGGCGGGCCACACAGTGCCCGCCGTGCGCGATCGGCCCGACGTCGACCGGCCCGACCAGCCGGCCCACCGGATCGTCGGGCACCGCCGCGGCAACGCCGGCATCCGCGGACGCCGGCCGCCGGTCGCCGTTCGTCCGCCCGGTCACTGCCGGGCCGTCGTCCGGTCGGCGCCCTCGGTCCGTTCGATCCGTTTCCGCGCGGCCCGCGACGACTGCAGCAGGTACGGCACCGAGGTCACCATCACGCCGGGGGTGAAGAGCAGTCGCGCCTTCAACCGCAGCGCGCTCTGGTTGTGCAGGATCTGCTCCCACCAGCGGCCGACGACGTACTCGGGGATGTAGACGGTGACGACGTCGCGGGGGCTCTCCCTGCGGATGTTGCGGACGAACTCCAGCGCGGGGTTGGTGATCTCCCGGAACGGGGAGGCGACGACCTTCAACGGCACCGGGATGCCGGCCTCCTCCCACTGCTGGACCAACCGTTCGGTCTCCTCCGGGTCCACCGCCACCGTGATCGCCTCCAGCGTGCTGGGCCGCGACGCCTTGGCGAAGGCCAGCGCGCGCAGCGTCGGCTTGTGCAGTTTCGAGACCAGCACGACCGCTCGGACCCGGCTGGGCAGGATCCGGTCCTCGTCGGGCTCGATGGCGGTCTCCCGCGCCACGATGTCGTAGTGCCGTTTGATCGCCTTCATCAGGATGAACAGCACGATCATGGCCATGATCGCGATGTAGGCGCCCTGGACGAACTTCGACAGCAGCACGATGATCAGCACTGCTCCGGTGCACACCGCGCCGACACCGTTGATGACCCGGGACCGCATCATCCGCCGGCGGGCGGCCCGGTCGCCCTCGTCGCGCAGTAACCGGGTCCAGTGGATGATCATGCCGGTCTGGCTGGTGGTGAAGGAGACGAACACCCCGACCACGTACAGCTGGATCAGCGAGGTGACGTCGGCGTTGAACGCGATGATGAGGACGATGGCGCCGACCGCGAGCAGCAGGATGCCGTTGCTGTAGGCCAGCCGGTCGCCGCGGGTGTGCAGCTGCCGGGGCAGGTAGCCGTCCCGGCCGAGGATCGATCCCAGCACCGGAAAGCCGTTGAAGGCGGTGTTGGCGGCCAGGAACAGGATCAGCATGGTCGCGCCGAGGACGAAGTAGAACCCGGCCGGGAAGCCGTCGAAGACGACCTTCGCCAACTGGCCGATGGCGGTGTCCTCCTCGACGTCGACCAGCCGGCCGTTGATGACGTAGTGGCTGTACGGCGGATCGATCAGCTTCAACCCGGTCAGGTGGGACAGCACGATGACACCGATCATCATGCTGACCGCCACCGTGGCCAGCAGCGCGAGCGTGGTGGCGGCGTTCTTGCTCTTCGGCTTGCGGAAGGCGGGCACGCCGTTGGAGATCGCCTCCACACCGGTCAGCGCGGCCGACCCGGACGAGAAGGTGCGCGCCATCAGGGCGATGAAGGCGAATCCGGCCAGGCCGGTGTAGTGCGGATCGCCCTGGATCCCGTACTTCGCGGTGACCACCTGGAGTTGGTCGCCGAGCACGATGATCCGGAACAGGCCCCAGATCACCATGATCAGCACGCCGATCATGAAGCAGTAGGTCGGGATCGCGAACAGCGTTCCGGACTCGCGGACACCGCGCAGGTTGAGCGCGGTCAGCACCAGCACCACCAGCACCGCCACGAATGCCTCATGGCCGTTGAGGAACGGGAACACCGCCTCGGCGTTCTGCACGCCGGAGGAGATCGACACCGCCACGGTGAGCACGTAGTCGACCAGCAGCGCGCTGGCCACGGTCAGACCGGCGTTGGGACCGAGGTTGGTGGTGGCCACCTCGTAGTCGCCGCCGCCGGAGGGGTAGGCGTGGACGTTCTGGCGGTAGGAGGCGACCACCACGATCATCACCACGGCGACGAAGATGGCGACCTTCCACGAGTACGCGAAACCGGCGGCGCCGGCCAGCGACAGCGTGATCAGGATCTCGTCGGGTGCGTAGGCCACCGAGCTCAGCGCGTCGGAGGCGAAGACGGGCAGGGCGATGCGCTTCGGCAGCAGCGTCTCCCCCAGCTGTGCGCTGCGGAGCTTGCGGCCGATCAGCAGTCGCTTACCGACGTCGGCGATGTTCACGACCGGCAACTCTATGCCCCAGGCCCCGGTCGGTCCGGACGACTCCGCGACGTCCACGACACGCCCGCAGGCGTTTGCCGTAACCGGCGCGGTGGAACAGGATGAAACGACACAACCGCGACCGACTGTTGTCCGAGAGCCGCTCGTCGTCCGCCGCTGACCGCGGTGTCCGGCGGGAACCGAGGAGATCACCAGTGCACATCGTCATCATGGGCTGCGGTCGGGTCGGGTCGACCCTGGCCCGCAGCCTGCAGAGCCGCGGCCATGCGGTCGCCGTGATCGACGTCAACACCGAGGCGTTCCGACGGCTGGGTCCCGACTTCGCCGGCCGTACGGTCAAGGGTGTGGGCTTCGACCGGGAGGTACTGCTGGAGTCGGGGATCCGGGAGGCCGATGCGTTCGCCGCGGTCTCCAGCGGCGACAACTCCAACATCCTTGCCGCCCGGGTGGTCCGGGAGACGTTCGAGGTGCACAACGTGGTGGCCCGGATCTACGACCCGGGCCGGGCCGAGGTCTACGAGCGGCTGGGTATCCCCACCGTGGCCACGGTGCGATGGACCGCCGACCAGGTGATGCGGCGGTTGCTGCCGGGCGGCTCGGAACCGCAGTGGCGGGATCCGTCCGGCGCGGTCCGGCTGGTCGAGGTCCATGTCGACCAGGGCTGGGTCGGCCAGCGGGTGGATCGGATCGAGGAGGTGGCCCAGACCCGGGTGCCGTTCATCCTGCGGTTGGGCACCGGGATCGTGCCGCGCAACAGCACCGTGTTCCAGGACGGCGACCTGCTCTACGTGGCGGTGGAGAACCCGCGGTTGGCCCAGGTGGAGTCGGTCCTGGCCACCGCGCCACCGCCGGAATGAGGAGGGCCGCCGACTGCCGAGGTGGCGTCGCGGTGCCACCTGGTCCCGGCGCAAGGATTTCAGGCCCAGATCGGGGCCACAATGAGGGCAACAGCAGACGAGACGGAGTGGGGCCAGCATGCGAGTGTCCATCGCCGGAGCCGGCAACGTCGGCCGGTCGATCGCGGCGGAGTTGGTGGAGAACGGTCACAGCGTGCTGCTGATCGACAGGGAGCCGCGGGCCATCAAGGCCGACACCCTGCCGCAGGCGGAGTGGATGCTGGCCGACGCCTGCGAACTGTCCACCTTGGAGGAGGCCGGCATCGACACCTGCGACGTGGCCATCGCTGCCACCGGCGACGACAAGGTCAATCTGGTCACCTCGTTGCTGGCCAAGACCGAGTTCGGGGTGCCCCGGACCGTGGCGCGGGTCAACCACCCGAAGAACGAGTGGCTGTTCAACGCCGACTGGGGTGTCGACGTGGCGGTGTCGACGCCGCGGCTGATGTCGGCGCTGGTGGAGGAGGCGGTCTCGGTCGGTGACCTGGTCCGCCTGCTCACCTTCCGGGAGGGCGAGGCGAGTCTGGTGGAGTTGACCTTGCCGCCGCAGAGCCCGCGGGTCGGCGAGCGTATCGGCGACCTGATCTGGCCCGGGGATGTGGTGCTGGTCGCGATCATCCGCGACGGCCACGCCCAGGCACCCGATCCGGACGGCTCCCTGGAGGCCGGCGACGAGCTGCTGTTCGTGGCCACCGAGGACTTTGAGAAGGAGTTGGCGGGGATGCTGTCCCCGCGCGGCACCGTCCGTGGCTGAGCCGGCCGGCGAGGGTGGCGCCTGAGCGGATCCGGGCCGGCGCCGCACCGAGGTCGCCCGGTCAGTTGCAGCGCAGTTCGTAGCGCGGGTTGAACATGACCCGGTGTCCGTCCGGCGAGCAGCTGATCCGGCCCTGCACCCGGATGTTGCGGCCGGGTTCGATGCCGGGGATCCTGCGGCGGCCGAGCCAGACCAACGTCACCGCACCGGATCCGTCGCGCAGTTCGACCTCCAGTGCCGGCTTGCCGGCGTGCGGGTTGATCGTCACCGAGGCGACGTCGCCGCACAGGTCGACCAGTTGTCGATCGGCGCAGGTGCTGATCGGCATGGCGCCGGACTCGCGCACCGTGCGCATCCGGTCCCGGTCCTCGAGTTCTTCGCTGCTGGACGCCAGCCGGCGCAGCGCGCGACGGATCAGGCTGCCGCGTCCGTCCGCCCCGTCGGCGGATACGCGAGCCTGCGGATGCGGGCTCATCACTGGTCTCCCATGGTGGTGGCGACCTCCGGGGCCGCCTGGATGATCGCTTCGGGTAGGGACAACGGGAGCAGGTCTCCCGGTGCCATGGCTTCGTCGCCTCGCCGGACGACGATCTGCCGGAACGCCTCCAGCAGTTCGGCGACCGGGCTGTCCAGTCCGTCCTCCAACGCCGCCTGGCCGTAGACGATTCCGCGCAGCATCCACCGCGGGCCCTCGGCGACCCACATCCGCGACGGCTGGTAGCCCAGCTGACCGTCCGGTGTCTGCACCGGCAGGACCCGGCGCAGCTCGACGCCGACGGGTCCGGCGACCAGGTTGGCCGATCCGCCCGCCTCCTGGGCGGTCTCCAGCAGTTCGGCGCGGACCTCGGCCCACAGCCCGCCGCTCCGCGGCGCGGCGAAAGCGCCGACCTCGAGGGCGGACTCGCCGACCATCATCATCGCCGAGATGATCTGCTGACTGTTCTCGTCGACCTGGAGCCGCAACTCCATCTCGTCCATGGCGGCCAGCACGATGCTGCCGAGATCTATCCGGGCCGGTTCGGCCTCGGGGTCCTCCAGCGCGTCGGCGTCGACCTCGGTGATGTCGTACGGCCCCAACTCGCGCCACTCCGCGGCGTCCAGGGCAGCCAGGTCGACGGCATCCGCGTCACCGTCGGCACCGCTGGGATCGACCCGGCCGGGATCGTCGCCGGTGCGGGTCGCCGCCGCTGCCGCGGGGTCGTCAGCACGGTCGTCGTCACCTGGGGCGCCGTCACCGGGGGCGCCGTCACCGGGGGCGCCGTCACCGGGATCGTGGTCCTCGGCCGGGTCGGGAATGTCTGCCAGGTCGTTCCGCCGCCGACGCGAGCGAAAGATCATCGAATCTGCTCCTGGTGTTCGGCGCCTGCCGCGCCGGGATGTGCGTCGATGCCGACCGCCGTCGGTCGACCGCTGGACCGGTCCTGCCACTGCTCGGCCGGCATGCCACCGGTCGATCCGCGACGGTTCGCCCCCCGAACGGACCCGGGCAATTGTGACACCGTCTCGAACCGGGCCGCACTCGCCCGGTGGGTGACCGGCTGGGCCCCCGACCGCCGGCGGGTCGGGCCGAGGTGATCCTCGGGCAGCGCGATCGCCACCCCCGGGTCGACCAGGCGCCACTCCCCGCCGGTTGCACTCACTCCTGCAATCTATCCCGCGGCGCGGACGGATCTGAGCGATCCGGCCCGGCCGGCGGTGGATTGTGCCGAACTGCAACCGAGTCCAGTCGGGACCGGATCGCGGCGGCCAGTCGGGCCGGGTGCCGGGTGCTGATCAGCCAGTACGGGGTCGGGTCGGCATCGTCACCGATGCTGACCTCGACCGCTTCGGCCAGGTAGGGACGCAACGCCAGGAAGGCCCGGGCGTCGGCGTCGGGTCCCCGGCGGCGCCGGGTCGCGACGGCGTCCAGGGCCCGGACGTCGGCGACGTAGCGCCACTCGACGTTGGCCTCGCCGACCCACAGCCGGTCCTCGGTGACGCGCAGCCGCAGCCGGCCGTAGACCACGAATACCGGCCCGATCACCGCCAGCACGAGCAGCCCGGCGCCGAGTCCCATCGCCGGGCCCAGATAGAAGAGGACGGCCACCAGCAGGGAGAGCGCGAACAGGGTGGCCAGCACCCACCAGCCGACCGGCACCCAGAGGAGTTCCCGGTAGGAGGCGGGTTGGTGTGACGTCGACCCGGATCGGGGCGCCCGGCCGCCCGCCGACGGGTCGACGGCTGGTCCGTCGGCGTTCGGGGTTGTTTGGTCGGCCCGGGATCGGGCACCAGGTTCCATGCCGGGCACGGTTCAACCGTACGGGACGAACCACGCGCCGGCGACAGCCGACCGGTAGGGTCGACGTCAGCCGGTGAGTCCGCCCGTAGGTCGGGCCGGTGACCGCAGAACGCCGAGGAATGCGAGGATCGAGGAGATGAAGGTGTCGTCGAAGCTGGTCTGGCGGATCTACATGACCGCCTTCGGTCTGGCCTCCACCCTGGTCGCGCAGAAGGTGATCGACAGCAGCTGGAAGGCGATCACCGGCAAGGAGCCGCCGTCGCCGACCGATCCCGACACTCCGTTGCGCGAAGCGGCGACCTGGGCGCTGGCCAGCGGGCTCGGGCTGGGCGTGACGCAGTTCCTGGTGACCCGGTTCGCGGCCAGCCGGTGGGCCAGGGACATGGGCAGCAAGGCGCCGAACATCCCGCAGATCAAGTTCCGCGTCTAGCGCAGCCGGACAATCCGGCGGGCCGAGCAGGCCCGGACGCCGACGACGAGAAGAGCCGCCCCCGCACCCGCGGGAGGCGGCTCTTGCCGTTCGACTGCGCCGGTCAGCCGGCGCAGTCGACGCAGTACATCTGACCGTTGCGTTCCTCGGCCAGCTGGCTGCGGTGACGGACCAGGAAACAGCTCGCGCAGGTGAACTCGTCGGCCTGGCGCGGCAGCACCCGGACGGTCAGTTCCTCGTGGGAGAGGTCTGCACCGGGCAGTTCGAACGACTCGGCCGCCTCGGTCTCGTCCTCGTCGACCTTGCCGGAGTTCTTGTCGTTGCGACGGTTCTTCAGTTCCTCAATGCTGTCTTCGCTGACGTCCTCTTCGGTCTTCCGCGGGGCATCGTAATCAGTTGCCATCTCATCCCCTCCCGGGCTCGAGCCCGAGTTCGTGTCCACCATCCGTGCCGACCGCATCGGTGACAGCGGTGTCTTCGCTGCGACCGGGCGAGGGCAATGTCGAACCTTCGTCCGGTACGGGCCCCGACCCATCGGTCGCCCGGCCACGGCCCTGCTCAACGCGCCGTGAACGGCATCGCCTCGCAGTGAAGTCCGAGCGCAATGCATACCACATGCGGTCAAGGGTCGAAACCGATCTGGCTCTCTACAACGCGCGGGGGCGGACGAAATTCCCGCCGCCGCGGACCGATGCCAGGAAGTTGCGGACGGTCTCGTACCAGACCACGGCGTGCTGGGGGCGCAGCACCCAGTGGTTCTCGTCGGGGAAGTAGAGGAACCTGTGCGGCAACTCGTCGGGGTCACCGTCGTGGCCGGCCACCAGCGCCGCCCACAGGCCCAGCCCCTCGGTGATCGGCACCCGATAGTCCTTGTCACCGTGGATCACCAGCATCGGCGTGCAGATGCGGTCGACGAACCGGTGCGGCGAATGATCGGCCACCATCTCGTCGGACAGTTCCGGCAGCCAGTAGATGCCGTCGTCGGTGGCGTAGCGGAACGCGTCCAGGTTCCACAGGCCGGCGTGGGTGACGATGCCGCGGAAACGGTCGGTGTGGCCGGCCGCCCAGTTGGCCAGGTAGCCGCCGAACGAGCCGCCCATGGCCACCAGGTCGTCGCCGTCGATGTCGTCGCGGGCCGCGACGGCATCGGTGATGGCCATCAGGTCGGTGTACGGCTCGGCTCCCCAACGGCCCCAGCCGCGGCGGACGAACTCCTGGCCGTAGCCGGTGGACAGGGCCGGGTCCGGCAGCAACACCGCGTAGCCCTGGGAGACCAGCAGCCACGGCGACCAGCGCCACGACCAGGCGTTCCAGGAGCCCAGCGGGCCGCCGTGGATCCACAGCGCCAGCGGCGCCGGTGATCCGGCCGAGGCCGCTGCCGGCAGGGCCAGATGGCCACGGATCCGGATCCCGTCGGCGGCGGTCGTCTCCACCTCCACCAGGCGGCCGGGCAGGTCGGGATAGTCCGCCGGCCCCGGCAGGCCGGTCACGGTGCCGGCGCCGGCCTCGATCGCGACGGCGGTGCCCGGATCGGTGTAGGAGGTGCGCAGCGCGTACACGGTGGCGCCGTCGGGCGACACGCTGACCGCGGAGTACGCCCCGTCCCCGGCCAGCCGGCGGACCGTGCCGGTGGCGACGTCGACGGCGAACAGCGGGCTGTGCCCGTCCTCGTCGGCGACCGCGTAGAGCGTGCGACCGTCCGGGGAGAAGGCCTGCGGGATCGGCCAGCGATCCCAGTCCCCGGCCAGCACCCGACCCTGGCCGGTGGCCCGTTCGATCAGCCAGATCCGCACGGTCGGCGGTTCGGTCGCCGACGGCACCGTCTCCCGTACCGCGGCCACCAGTGATCCGTCCGGACTGATCACCGCCCCACTGAAATCGGCGTCGTCGGCCGACGCCAGCTCCCGGGCACCGCCTCCGGCCAGCTCGACCTCGACCAGCGACTGCCGCCGCCGACCCCGCGGCCCGGGTAGTTCGCGACCGACGACCACGAACCCGCCGTCATCACAGACGGCCTGCACGCCGGTGAGCCGGCGGCCGGCCTCGGGCAGCAGCCTGTGCAGCCCGTCGGAGTCCAGCCGCAGGTCGCCGGACCGATCGGTGCCGGACAACTCGGTGACGTGCAGCCGGTTCTCGCTGTCGCCCAGGTCGTGGTCCCAGAACCGGACCGGGTAGCTGTCGTGCAGCAGCGCGCTGATCTTGCGCGTGCTGCGCTGCTTGCGGATCCGTGCGTCCTCGGCATCGGAGTCGGTGCCGGGGAACGCGGTGCTGCTGAGCAGCACGACCGGGGCGCGGCGGGCGATGGTCACGTCCTGCCAGCCGCCGGCCCGGCGGCCGATCGGGTACGCCTCTCCCCCGTCAACCGGCAGGCACCACAACACGCCGTCGTCGTCGCCCGGCTCGACCGGCGGCTTCGGGCCGTAGGTCTTGGCCGCCGGCGGGGTGGGCCGGCCGGAGCCGAAGATCAGGTTGCCGTCGGGCAGGAACGCGGCCGTCGACTCGCCCTCCACGGAGCGGGTGAACCGCCGGGCCGGAGCCCGGCCGGCCGGGTCGATGCGCCACCAGCTGGTCCGGTACCCGGTCTGCTCGTGATCGAGTTCGCTGACCGAGGCCAGCAACATCGAGCCGTCCGGGGACAGCAGCAGCGACTGCAGCCGTGGCAGTCCGATGTAGGCGCGCAGATCGTCCCACGGCGAGCCCAGCGGGGCCTCGTCGGGGTTCGGCCCGGACGGGTCCGCTGTGGTCGGCGTGTCCGTGTCCGTCATGAGACCCCTTGCCTAGCGCTGGATTCGAGCCGCGCAACACTATTCCATGCCCTCGCGCCTGACCGACCAGCCGTCGACCGTCGTGATCGCACCCGATTCGTTCAAGGGCAGCCTGACGGCGGCGGAGGCGGCAGCTGCGATCGCGGCCGGCTGGCGGACGGTGCGTGGCCGGGACCGGCTGGTGCTGATGCCGCTGGCCGACGGCGGCGAGGGCACCGTGGCCGCGGTGGCGGCCGCGCGCCCGGACGGGATCCTGCGCCCGGTGGACGGGTTGACCGGACCGGACGGCCGGCCGGTGTCGGCCTCCTGGTTGCAGGTGGACGCCGACACGGCCGTGATCGAGATGGCCGCCGTGTCCGGGCTGCCGCTGATGGCCCACCTGGATCCGCTGGGCGCCGGCACCTACGGGCTCGGCCAGTTGGTCAACGCCGCCCTGGACGCGGGCGTCGGCACGGTCATCGTCGGCGCCGGCGGCTCGGCCGGCACCGACGGAGGCGCCGGCATGCTCAGTGCTCTCGGGCTGTGCCTGCAGGACGCCGACGGCCGGCCGGTGCCGCCGGGCGGTGGGGGGCTGGGCCGGCTCGCGTCGGTCAGCGGACAGATCCGCCGGCCGGCGCGCACGATCATGCTCAGCGACGTCGATGCCCCGCTGCTCGGCGACCGCGGCGCGGCCGCCGTCTTCGGACCCCAGAAGGGTGCCGATGCCGACCAGGTGCGGCTGCTGAACGCCAATCTGACCCGGTTCGCCCGGCTGCTCGGTGGTCCGAACGACCAGCCGGGGATGGGTGCCGCGGGCGGTCTGGGCTACGGGCTGGTGGCCGGTCTCGGCGCCGAGATCCGTGCCGGTGCGCCGTATCTGGCCGGGCTCGCCGGCCTGGACCGGGAGCTGGAGCGGGCCGATCTGGTGATCGGCGGCGAGGGCCGCTTCGACCGGACCTCGCTCGGCGGGAAGGTGGTCGGCCATGTCCTGCAGCGGGCCCGCGCCCACGGCGTACCGGCGCTGGTGATCGCCGGCCAGCTGGGGCTGCGGCTGCCGGACGTACCCGGCCTCGGGCTGACCGATCTCGCCGGCTCGGTGCAGGCTGCGCTGGCCGATCCGACCGGTTGGCTGACCCGTGCCGGAGCCCGGGCTGCACAGACGGCGACCGAGTTGGGACAATCAGCCCATGCCGACTCCCGACACTGACCTCGGACAGCGCACCGGGCTGACCGCCCAGGACTGGCCGATCGCCACCGCGATGATGTGGGCCGGCGCCGGCCATCCCGAACCGGGCCGGGCTGCCCCGGTCGACCGGTGGGCCGACCGGTTGCGGGAGGTGGCCGACGCCGGGTTCGCGCTGGCCGACATCACCGACACCTGGATCCGGCCCGGCGACCTGGACCGTACTCAGCTCGCCGAGTTGAAGGCCGTGGCCGACCAGCAGGGCGTCGGTCTCGCCTCGGTGTCAGCCATCCGGCACAGCGTCATCGAGGCGGGCCGTGGCGAGGACAACCTCGCCTACAGCCACCGCACGCTGGACGCTGCCGCGGAGCTGGGCATCGGTGTCGTCTCCTTCGGGCTGCACCAGACGCTGACCCCGGCGCAGCAGCAGGCGCTGTGGTTCTGGACCGCGCCCGGCCACGTCGACGACCCCGCCGACGAGGACGCGTTCCGGCTGGCCACCGACCGGTTCCGCGAACTCGGCCGGCACGCCGGCGAACAGGGGCAGATCGTCTCCCTGGAGTTGTATGAGGACACCTACCTCGGCAACGCCTCCTCGGCGGTCCGGCTGGTGGAGACGATCGACTCCGAGCACGTCGGCCTCAACCCCGACATCGGCAACCTGGTCCGGCTGCACCGGCCGATCGAGTCCTGGCAGGCGCTGATCGAGGCCTGCGCGCCGTACGCCAACTTCTGGCATGTGAAGAACTACTTCCGTGACGAGGACACCGCTCAGGCCGCCTATGTCGCCAGCCCGGCGCCGCTACGCGACGGCGTGATCAACTATCGGTCGGCGATGGCGACGGCCGTCGCGGCCGGCTTCCAAGGCGTGATCATGTGTGAGCACTACGGCGGCGACAGCCTCAGCGTCTGCGCCGAGAGCCAGGACTACCTGCGCCGCCATGCGCTGCCCAAGCGCCCGTATGTCCCGGCCCCGAGCCGGGTCCTGCAGCAGTTCGCGCTGCCCACCGACCGAACCACCGAACCGAAGGGACAGTGAGCCTTCCGATGGCCATCACCCAGACAACCGAACCTCTCACCATCGCGATCGTCGGATCCGGCTACATGGGCGGTGGCATCGCGCAGGTGCTCGCCCTGGCCGGACACCGGGTGCTGATCTGCGACGTCAGCGCCGAGATCGCCGAACAGAACCGGCAGCGACTGCTGACCGAATCCCGGCAGTTCGAGGCCGACGACCTCTTCGAGGCCGGCTCCACCGACATCATCGACCAGCACCTGACCGCGGCCGCCTCCATCGAGGAAGCGGTGGCCCAGGCCGACGTCATCGAGGAGGCCGTGCCGGAGCGGCTGGAACTCAAGCGGCAGACACTGGCCCGGATCAGCGCCGCGGCGCCGGCCGGAGCGGTGATCGCCAGTAACACCTCCACCATCTCCATCGGCTCGATGGCTGACGCGGTGGATCATCCGGAGCGGTTCCTCGGCGTGCACTTCTCCAACCCGTCACCGTTCATCCCGGGCGTGGAGGTCATCCCCCACGAGGGCACGTCGGAGGAGACCATCCAGCGCGCCGAGCAGGTCGTCCGCTCCACCGGCAAGGAGACCGCCCGGGTCAAGGACGTCACCGGCTTCGTGCTGAACCGGCTGCAGTACGCCCTCTTCCACGAGGCGACCCAGTTGGTCGACGAGGGTGTGGCCACGGTCGAGGACATCGACACCATCGTGCGGACCACCTTCGGTTTCCGGCTGCCGTTCTTCGGCCCGTTCGCGATCGCCGACATGGCCGGCCTGGACGTGTACGACTTCTGCTACGCCTCGCTGCAGCAGGGCTTCCCGGAGCGGTTCGCGACCCCGCGGATCCTGTCCGAGCTGGTCGAGTCCGGCAAGCTCGGAACCAAGTCCGGCGCGGGCTTCCTCAACATCCCCTCCGACGCCACCCCGGAGCTGGTCGCCTACCGCAACAAGGCCTACGTGAAGATGCAGCAACTGCTCGACGAGCTCGGCCCGGCGCCGGTCTCCTACTGATCAGCTGCGCCGATCCCCGCGGCCCGCGCTCCAACCCGGTCCCCGGAGCGCGGGCCGTTCCCGCACCCGCACCACTGCCTGCCCAGAGCTTGTCGAAGGGCGACCTGACGCCCACCCACGCCCATCGAACGGCGCCCGGCGCCCCCGCCCTCAGCCTGTCCAACGGCGCCCGGCGGGGTCGCCGGGCGCCCCACGTCTGGAGCGAGGCGACTCCACACTCTGCCCCCTCGTGCGGCGCCAGGTGGCCCGGCCCTGCGTTTTCGGACCAGTGCCCGGATTTTGGTCCGAAACAGCCGACCGGCACCTCATTTCCGGACCACGGCGCGACTTTGCGGCGGGGTCTGCCGCGAATGTGCCGTGAGCACCGTTGCGTACGCACGCAGGCCGCCACTGTGCTGTCGGCGACGGATTCCGCCAGGATCTCGGTGCGCGGGCGCACAGTCCCCGCGGCAAGAGCACGCAGCCAGCGCGATCGTCGGATCCAGGCACCGGCTGGGCTGTGCGCCCGTCGACCAGCTCAGGGCGCGGAGGCGGGTCCGCGCCCTTCCGGGCTCAGGACGCCGGGGTGCGTTCGCTGCCGTTGCCGATGATCTTCTCCACCATGGGGTGATCACCGGTCGCGGCAGCCCCGGCGTCGGGTGCTGCCGGCGTCGAGGAGGTGCGGAAGGCCTGGCTGACACTCTGCAGGGCCGAGGTGACCTCGCTGGGGATCACCCAGAACGTGTTGCCCTGGCCCTTGGCCAGTTCCGGCAGCACCTGCAGGTATTGGTAGGCCAGCAGCTTGGGATCCGGATCGTTGCGGTGGATGGCACCGAAGACCGTGTCGATCGCCTTGGCCTGGCCCTCGGCCTTGAGGATCGCCGCCTGCCGCTCCCCCTCTGCGGTGAGGATCCGGGACCGCTTCACGCCTTCGGCGTTGAGGATGGCCGCCCGCTTCTCCCGGTCGGCCCGCATCTGCTTCTCCATCGCCTCCTTGATCGACGGGGGCGGCTCGATGCCCTTCAGCTCGACGCGGTTGACGCGGATGCCCCACTTCCCGGATGCTTCGTCGAGCACCCCGCGCAGGGTGGTGTTGACATACTCCCGGGAGACCAGCACCTTCTCCAGGTCAAGGCTGCCGATCACGTTCCGCAACGTGGTGACGGTCAACTGTTCGATCGCCTGGATGTAGTTGGCGATCTCGTAGGCCGCATCCCGCGGATTGGTGACCTGGAAGTAGAGCACGGTGTCGATGTGCACGCTGAGGTTGTCCTCGGTGATCACCGACCGCGGTTCGAAGGAGACCACCTGTTCGCGGACGTCGATCAGGGGCCGGACCCGGTCCACGAACGGGATGACGATGTTCAGCCCGGGTTCCAGCGTCCGGATGTAGCGGCCCAGCCGCTCGACGTTGCCGGCTCGGGCCTGCGGCACGATCCGCACGGTCCGCAGAACGATCAGAACGGCGACCAGTGCGGCGATCACGCCGACGATGAGTTCGACCATGGATCCTCCCGAGGATGGACGAGGGCAGTCGCGCCCTCGATCGCAAAGACGTCGACCGTGGTGCCCGCAGGGATCACCAGGTCGTCCAGATATGGCCGTGCGGACCACTCCTCGCCGCGCAGGCGCACCCGACCGGAGTCTCGGCCCACCTCGGTCAGCGTGACCGCCTGCCGTCCGACGAGTCCGGCGGCACCGGATCGCACCAGCGGCGGATGCATCATGCGGCTGCGGATCATCGGCCGGACGGCGGCCAACATCACGACGGCAACGACACAGAAGGTGACGAACTGGATGGCGATGCCGGCGCCCAGCCCGGCGACGCCGGCGGCAGCCAGCGCCGCGGCCGCCAGCAGGGCGAGGTCGAGCGTGGTCGCCAGCAACTCGGCCACGCCGAGTCCGCCGGCAATGGCCAGCCAGATGAGCCAGGCCTGCATGCCCCACCTACTTCAACAGCCGACGGTCTCCTCAGAGCGTCTGTATCCAAGCTACCCGTCGGTCCGCAGTGTGGGGCGTCGAGCGAAGGCTTCCGCGCTGCGGGGAGGATGCGCCTCGGCGCGCCCAGCGCGCGGCGGTCCCGGCCGCAGCCCGACGAGGACGGCGCGAGGCGGCCACCATGGGCGAGGCACGGCTGCCCGAACGGTCGATATCGGGCCGGGTCGACGACGGGTACCCGACCGTCGAGCGATGCCGACAACTGTCCGGGCGGGGCGGACCACGCCAGCCAGCCGGCGGGGCGGACCACGCCAGCCAGCCGGCGGGGCGGACCACGCCAGCCAGCCGGCGGGGCGGACCACGCCAGGAGGACGGCGGGGCGGACCACGCCAGGAGGACGGCGGGGCGGATCACGCCCGGCAGAGGGCGGGGCGGATCACGCCTGGCAGAGGGCGGGCCGGTCGGGGTCGCGGAGGTTGAGGCAGCAGTCGGCCGGACAGAGGTACGGCTGCACCTCGGCACCGTCGATCACCGGCTCGGCAGGCGATTCACCTCGGGCCGCGGCGGCCCGTTCCTCGGCCAGGTCGGCCAGCGCGGACACGAAGGCCGGATGGGTGCCGGCGGTCGCGGCCCGGGCGAACGGCAGCCCGAGCTGACGGGCGGTCTCGGCGGCCTCGGTGTCCAGGTCGTAGATCACTTCCAGGTGGTCGGAGATGAAGCCGATCGGGACCAGCACCACCGCGGCGACGCCCGCCGCCGTCAACCGGGTCAGATGGTCGTTGACGTCGGGTTCCAGCCACGTCTGGTTCGGCGGCCCGGACCGTGAGCAGTAGGCCAGCTCGTGATCGTGCTCGACCCCGGTCCGGGCGGCGACCTGACGGACCACCTCGTCGGCCACCGTGTGGTGCCAGGACACGTAACCGCGGGTGGCGCGCTGCGACGCCTCGGCCATCGCGGTCGGGATCGAGTGGGTGATGAAGACGAGCCGGGCGGCGTCGGCATCGACACCGCGGCTGCGGAGGTCCTCCAGGGCGCCGACGACCGCGTCCACCGACGCCGCGGCAAAGCCGGGATGGTCGGCGTACTGCCGAATCCGGTCCACCTGCAGGTCCAGGCCGCCGGTCGCGTCGTACAGGTTCTCCCGGTACTGCCGACAGGACGAGTAGGACGGGTAGGCGCTGGTGGTGATCGCCAGCACCCGACGGTGGCCCGCCTGCTGCATTTCGGCCAGCGTGTCGGCCAGGTACGGATCCCAGTTCCGGTTGCCCCAACTGATCGGGGTGTCGATCCCGCGCCGGTCGAGCTCGGCCCGCAGCGCGGCGATCAGCGCCCGGTTCTGATCGTTGATCGGGCTCCGGCCGCCGAACTGGTAGTAGTGCTCGCCCACCTCGGCCAGCCGCTCGTCCGGGATGCCCCGGCCACGGGTGACGTTGCGGAGGAACCCGACGACGTCCTCCGCCTTCTCCGGTCCTCCGAACGACACCAGGAGGACGGCGTCGTAGGGCTGGAGTTCTGCTGCGGTCACGGCTCGATCCTCACACACGCTCCCCGGCCGGTCGCCGCCGACCGGTCCTGACATCCGGCTCGGTGACCGGTGCCCTCCGAGAGCCGATCGGCTAGTGTGGGCAACCGGCATTAATCAATCCGAGTGACGAAAGTTCGGACCGCCCTTCCGTCATCCCTCCTCCCGTCAAGGAGACATCTGCATGCACGACCGCCAGACAGAGATCGAGAACCGCGTCCGCCGGATGCTGCGGGAGCGGATCTCGCCGGCTGTCTACACCCCACTGGCTGATCTCACCGTCGAGGCCTGGCACGTCGAGGGCGGTGGCGGCGAGCCCGTCGAGCCGGCGGTCGCGCTGGGCCTGGCCGGCCACGACCGGCCGGAGTACGGCCCGTTCGCCGTCGGTGACCCGTGGGGTCCGCCCTGGGGTACGAGCTGGCTGCACCTGACCGGCGCGCTGCCGACCGAGGTGGAGCCGGGCGACGCCGAGATCGTCATCAACCTCGGCTGGAACCGTGGTGGCGCCGGCTTCCAGGCCGAGGGCCTGGCCTACCGGCCCGACGGCTCGGTGATCAAGGCGCTGAACCCGTTCAACGAGTGGCTGCCGGTCGAGCAGCGTGCGGTCGACCTGTACGTCGAGGCGGCGGCCAACCCGATGGTCGGCGACTGGCGGCCGACCGAGCTGGGCGACAAGCTGACCGCGCCCACCGACCCGATCTACCAACTGATCCGCGCCGACCTGAACATCTTCCACCGCCAGGTGTGGGAACTGGTCGCCGATCTGGACGTGCTGGACCAGCTGGCCAAGTCGCTGTCGGTCGGCGAGCCGCGCAAGTGGGAGATCCTGCTGGCGCTGGACCACGCCCTGGATCTGGTCGACCTGGCCGACATCCCGGGCAGCGCCGCGGCGGCGCGGGCGGCCCTGGAGGGTGTGTACGCCAAGCCGGCCAATGCCTCGGCCCACCAGCTGACCGCGACCGGCCACGCGCACATCGACTCCGCCTGGCTGTGGCCGGTCCGCGAGACGATCCGCAAGGTCGCCCGCACCACCGCCAACCAGGTGAACCTGCTCGACTCCTACCCCGAACACGTGTACGCGATGAGCTCGGCGCAGCAGTACGAGTGGATCAAGGACCACCGGCCCGAGGTCTACGACAAGGTCAAGAAGGCCGTCGAGGGCGGCCGGTTCGTGCCGGTCGGCGGCATGTGGGTCGAGTCCGACACCAACATGGTCGGTTCCGAGGCGATGGCCCGGCAGTTCGCCTACGGCCAGGGCTTCTTCCGCGACGAGTACGGCGTGCTGTGCGACGAGGTCTGGCTGCCGGACTCGTTCGGCTACTCCGGTGCCCTGCCGCAGATCGTCACGCTGGCCGGGGCCAAGTACTTCCTGACCCAGAAGATCTCCTGGAACCGGGTCAACAAGTTCCCCCACCACACGTTCATGTGGGAGGGCATCGACGGCACCCGGGTCTTCACCCACTTCCCGCCGGTCGACACCTACAACTCCGACCTGTCCGGCCGGGAGCTGGCGCATGCGGTGGACAACTTCCGCGACAAGGGTGCGTCCTCGCACTCGCTGGCCCCGTTCGGCTGGGGCGACGGCGGTGGCGGTCCCACCCGCGAGATGCTGCAGCGGGCCCGGCGGACCGCCGACCTGGAGGGTTCGCCGCAGGTGAGCGTCCGCTCGCCGCGGGACTTCTTCGCCGACGCGCAGGCCGAGTACCCCAACCCGGCGGTGTGGAAGGGCGAGCTCTACCTGGAGATCCACCGCGGCACCTACACCTCGCAGGCCAAGACCAAGCAGGGCAACCGGCGCAGCGAGCACCTGCTGCGGGAGGCCGAGCAGTGGGCGGCGATGGCTGCCGTGCATGCCGGCGTGCCCTACCCGTACGAGGACCTGGCCCGGATCTGGAAGCTGGTGCTGTTGCAGCAGTTCCACGACATCCTGCCGGGCTCGGCGATCGCCTGGGTGCATCGCGAGGCGCGGGAGAACTACCAGAAGATCTTCGCCGAGCTGGAGGAACTGACCGACTCCGCGCAGCAGGCGCTGGTGAAGGCGTTCGCGGTCGAGGGTGGCGGCGCGGCCGAGACCGTCTTCAACGGGTCACCGGTGGATCGGCAGGGTGTGCCGGCGCTCTCGGCGGCGCCGGTCGGTGCTGCGGCGGGGCAGGAGCCGGTCAGCCTGTCCGAGGTCGACGGCGGCTACCTGATCGAGAACCCGTTGATCGCCGTCAGCATCGACGGCCGCGGTGTGATCACCTCGGCCGTCGACAAGATCACCGGGCGGGAGACCATCCCCGCCGGCCGGGTCGCGAACCTGCTGCAACTGCACGCCGACTTCCCGAACGCCTGGGACGCCTGGGACATCGACGAGTTCTACAAGCACACCGTCACCGATCTCACCGACGTCGAGGGGCTGGCCGCCGAGCAGCAGGACGACGGTTCGGTACTGGTGCGGCTGCGTCGCAGCTTCAACGACTCCACCATCGACCAGACCCTGCTGGTGCGTCCGGGCGAGGCCGGCGTGGAGATCAGCTGCGACATCGACTGGCACGAGCAGGAGAAGTTGCTCAAGTTGGCGTTCCCGATCGACGTCCACGCCGACAGCGCCGCCTACGAGACCCAGTTCGGCCACCTGGTGCGACCGACGCACGAGAACACCTCCTGGGACACCGCCCGCTTCGAGGTCTGTGCCCACCGCTGGGTGCACGTCGGTGAGACCGGCTTCGGTGCCGCGGTCGCCAACGACTCCACCTACGGCCACGACGTGTCCCGGCACCCGTCGCAGGAGGGTGGCAGCTACTCGGTGGTGCGGCTGTCGCTGCTGCGCGGCCCGCGGTACCCCGATCCCCGGACCGACCAGGACCGGCACCAGGTCAGGGCCCGGTTCGAGATCGGTGCCGGCATCCCGCAGGCCGTCGACGCCGGCTATGCGATCAACCTGCCGGAACGGCGCCAGTCCGGTGCCGCCGCGGTGCCGGCGATCGCCACCGTCGACGGGCCGGCGATCATCGAGGCGGTCAAGCTGGCCGATGACCGCTCCGGCGACGTGATCGTCCGGCTCTACGAGCCGTACGGCGGCCGCGGCGCGGCCGTCGTCACCCCGGGCTTCGAGTACGCCTCGGTGCACGAGGTGGATCTGCTGGAGCGGCCGATCGAGGAGATCGAGGACCGGCGCCCGGCGCTGGTGGAGGCCGGTGACGACTCGGCCACCATCACCGTCCGCCCGTTCCAGATCGTCTCGCTGCGGTTCGTCCGCTGACCCGATCACGGCCCGGGGCGAGGAGTGTGACACTCTGCGCCCCGGGCCGTGTCGTTCCCGCTCCGCGGTCGGCCCGATCGTCAGGAGGGAGGCCGCACCCGCGATGAGAGCGCTGGTGTACGACGCCTACGGCGCCCGGCCGCAGGTCAGGGACGTAGGGGACCCGGTCTGCCCCCGCGACGGGGCGGTGCTGGTGGTCCGGGCGACCGGCGTCTGCCGCTCCGACGTGCACGCCTGGCAGGGATCGGATCCGGTCCGATTGCCGCACGTCGGCGGCCATGAGTTGGCCGGCGAGATCGTCCAGGTCGGCGACCGGGTCCGGCACTGGCGGATCGGGGACCGGGTCACCACGCCGTTCGTCTGCGGCTGCGGACGCTGCGCCTACTGCACCTCCGGGGCCGCGCAGGTCTGTCCGGACCAGTCCCAGCCCGGTTTCACCGACTGGGGTTCCTTCGCCGAACGGGTCAGCGTCCGAGCCGCCGACTTCAACCTCGTCCGGCTGCCCGATCGACTCGACTTCACCACCGCCGCCTCCCTCGGCTGCCGGTTCGCCACCGCCTACCGGGCGATCACCGGACATGGACCGATCACCTGCGGTGAGTGGATGGCCGTCTACGGCTGCGGCGGGGCGGGACTGTCGGCGATCATGATCGGCGCCGCGGTGGGGCTGCGCGTGATCGCCGTCGACCGGTCGCCCCAGGCACTGGCCAGGGCCACCGACTGCGGTGCGGAAGTGGTCGTCGACGCCGGCCGTGACGATCCGGTCGCCGCCGTCACCGAGGCCACCGGTGGCGTCCCGCTGAGCCTCGATTGCGCCGGTACGCCGACGACGGCGGTGCAGTCGGTACAAAGCCTGTGTCGGCTCGGCCGGCACGTCCAGGTCGGACTGTTGCTCGGCACCGCATCCACTCCGCCGATACCGATGGACCGGGTGATCGGCTGGGAACTGTCGATTCACGGCTCCCACGGGATGGCCGCCGCCGACTACCCGGGCCTGCTGGACCTGGTCGGCTCCGGCCGGCTGGCTCCCGACCGGCTGATCACCCGGGTGACCGACCTCGCCGGCGCCGGTGCGGCACTGCTGGCCATGGCCGACGGCGGTCCGCCCGGCATCACCGTCGCCGTCCCCTGATTCGCCCACCCGCTCCAGGACACCGATCGAAGGAGATCCCTGATGGACGCCAGCCCGCCCGGTGAGTACCGGCTCAGCTACCGCAGCCCGGCCCGCTACTGGACCGATGCGCTGCCGGTCGGCAACGGCCGGCTCGGCGCGATGCTGTACGGCGATCCGGGTCACGACCGCTGGCAACTCAACGACGACACCTGCTGGTCGGGATTCCCCGGCAGTGTCGCCGGCGTCGCAGCCGACCCGGAGCCGTCGCCGCAGGTGATCGCCCGCGTCCGGCAGGCGCTGTTCGACGGCGACCCGGTCGCGGCCGAGCAGGAGATCCGCAAGGTCCAGTACGGCCATTCCCAGGCCTACCAGCCGTTGGCCGAACTGGCGGTGATCACCGCCGACCCCTCCGAGACGCTGCACCGGCGCATCCTCGACCTGCACACCGCGACCGCGGAATGGCAGACCGCCGAGGGACGCTGCACGGTGTTCGCCAGCGCGCCGGCCGGGGCGATCATCGGCCGCTACCGGTGGACGTCGCCGCGCGACGTCACCATCAGGCTGACCGCCACCCATGAGCAGTACGGCCGGTCCCGGGTCGAGGTCGACGGCGACCGTCTGCTGTTGGTCAGCCGGATGCCCACCGACGTCTTCCCCAGCCATGACCGCAGCGGGCAGCACGACGTGATCTTCGACGACCGTCCCGGACGCGCGGTGACCGCGGTGGCCGCGCTCGCGGTGATCACCGACGGTGGCGTCACCGGGGCCGAGGCCAGCCAGGATCTGCGGGTCACGGCCGCCACCGACATCCGGCTGGTGATCACCACCGCGACCGACTTCGTCGATCCCCGGACCGAGCCGCACGGCGACGTCGCCGCGTTGGTCCAAGAGGCTCGCCGGCGCGCCGACGACCTGGCGCGTCAGGATCCTGACGATTTGTGGCGCGCCCATGTCGATGATCATCGGTCCTGGTTCGACCGCTTCGATCTGCAGCTGGGCGACACCTCGGGGATCGAGGACCTGGACGGGGACAATGACGATTCCGGCGGGCGGACGCGGCTTTCGGCAGGTTCAGGACGCGCAGGCGTGGAGGTGGACGAGGTGCCGGACACCGATGATCTGCTGGCCCGGTCGGCGGCCGCTGGGCCCTCGCCGTACCTGATCGCCCTGATGGTCCACTACGGTCGCTATCTCATGATCAGTGCCAGCCGGCCCGGCAGTCGGGCGATCAACCTGCAGGGCATCTGGAACCCGTGGGTGCAGCCGCCGTGGAGCAGCAACTACACGGTCAACATCAACACCGAGATGAACTACTGGCCGGCCACCACCACCAACCTGGCCGCATGTGCCGAACCGCTGTTCGCGCTGATCGAGACGCTGGCCGGCACCGGCCGACGGACCGCGCGTCGGGTCTACGACCGGCCGGGATGGGCGGCCCACCACAACGCCGACATCTGGGGCTTCTCGCTGCCGGTCGGCACCGGTCGGGCACAGCCGCGGTGGGCGGCCTGGCCGATGGCAGGTCTGTGGTTGGTACGCCACCTGTGGGAGCACTACGAGTTCACCGGCGACCGGGACTTCCTGGCTCAGCGGGCCTGGCCGCTGCTCGACGGCGCGGTCGAGTTCGGCCTGGCGACGTTGTGCACCCTGCCCGACGGTTCGTTGGGCACCGCTCCGTCGACGTCGCCGGAGAATGCCTACCTCGCCGAGGACGGCTCCCAGGTTGCGGTCACGGTGTCATCGACGATGGACATCGCCCTGCTCCGCGACGTCTTGACAGTCTGGTCGCGGGCTGCTGCGGTGATCCGCGACCACGGCGTCGGAGTCGACACCGACCGGGAACGCGCGGTCACCGCAGCGCTGGCCGGGCTGCCGCTGCCCGAGCCGACGGCCCGCGGCAGCTATCCCGAGTGGCGGGCCGATCTGCCCGAGTCCGAGCCGACCCATCGCCACCAGTCACACCTCTACGACCTCTACCCCGGCGACGCCGTCACCACCGCCGACCCGGCGCAGGCCGGCCGGCTGGCCGCGATGGCGGAGTCCCTGCGGCTGCGCGGCGCCTATTCGACCGGTTGGTCGCTGGCCTGGCGGATCTCCCTGCACGCCCGCCTCCGGGCCGCCGGCGAGGCGATGACCAGCCTGGGCCACTTCCTGGCGCCGGTGCCCGACGAGGTCGCGGCGGCCGGGCCGGTGGTTGCGCAGGCCGGCGGGGTCTACCGCAACCTCTTCTGTGCCCACCCCCCGTTCCAGATCGACGGCAACTTCGGCGCCGCGGCCGGGGTGGTGGAGATGCTGCTGCAGTCGCACGCCCAGCGGGACGGACGGCGCCTCCTCGACCTGCTGCCCTGCCTACCGCCGGCGTGGCCGTCCGGACGGCTGCATGGTGCCCGGGCTCGTGGGGCCATCACCGTCGATGTGGACTGGTCGGCCGGCCGGGTGACGACCCTTCGGCTGCGGGCGGACACCGATCAACAGGTGACCATCCGACGCCCGGGCGAGCCGGATCGCGACGTCGACCTGATCGCCGGCCAGAACGTCAGCCTCGGCTGAACGACGGCTGCGGGGAGGCACGGTTTCGTCCCCGGGCGGGTGCCGGCAGTTCAGAAGGCGCGAAGCGCGTCCAACGTCGCCTCGTCGCGGACGTACTCACAGAACTCACAGAAGAGTCCCATGTTCTCCCGCACCATCCCGACGAACTTCGCGTCGTCGGCGTAGGTCAGGTAGCGCGCGTTGAGGTCCTTGGTCGTGATCGCCTGCTTCCGGTCGCCCAGGTAGGTGTTCCCGCCGCCACCGAACTTGCTGAGCCGATCGCTCAACTCATAGGAGTCGAAGTCGAGATCGCTCAGCCGCGAGCGCCGGTAGTGCTCGTCGGTCCAGAACCGGTTCGCATAGATGAAGGTCTCACCGGCCAGGCCGGCCAGGACGTAGCGGGCGACATTGACCCACTGACGCAGGTTCGCCGTCACGTAGTTGAAGTTCGCGAAGTAGTCGGTCTTCAAGTGCGCGCTGTAGGTACTCGCCAGGGTGTTCAGCGGATCGCGCAGATAGACCAGGCGACGGGGAGGGTCGACGCTCGGGTTCCGCGCCTCCAGCTCCTGGAAGGCGGCGCTCCGATAGATGTCGGGCAGCGAGAATTGGCGCTCGAACGAGGCCACGTACACCATGGGCGCCTCGACCGGTTCCTCGGCCGATGTCGTCCGGGCGATGCTCAACTTGCCGGCCTTGGTCACCACCACGTTGTTGTGGTACAGGAAACGCTTCCCCTTCAGTACGCCCTCGAGGAAGGCGTGATGAGTGCTTCGCTTACTCGATAGCACGATCAGCCGCGTATCGACCTGCACCATTCGTGACCTCGCTCTGCCGGGATGAGATGAGGAATCGACCGTCCTGGCGGGCGACCCGAGCCAGGACTTTACATGCCGAAAGCCAGGGCTGGGCGAGCGCCGCCGGCTGCAGGCGCGTCTCGGCCTTGGCCCCGCGCAGCCCGCCGGAGCGGTGCGTGCGCCCGCCTCGGCCGGCGCGTTCACCCGCCGCGGGTGCGGCATCCTCACCACCGACGGGAGGACGCGCCCCGGTCAGCGTCGCCGGCTGCGGGCGCGCAGGTAGTCGGCGACCACGTACTCCCCCAGCCGGCCGATGTCCGGGGTGAACACCCGCCCACCGCAGCGCCGGGCGATGGCGTCGACGAACCGGGCCAGCCCCGGGTCCTCGCCGAGCATGAACGTGTTCATCGTGGCGCCGTAGCGGGCCAGCTCGTCGACCTGACTCACGGTCGCCCGCACGGCCGCCGGCGTGGTCGGCCAGTGGAAGACCGGCTCACCGGTGTCGGTCAGGTGGGCCGTCGGTTCGCCGTCGGTCACCACCAGGACCACAGGCTCGGCGTCGGGGTGCCGGCGCAGATGCCTGGAGGCCAGCATCAGCGCGTGCTGCAGGTTGGTGCCCTGCACCCACTCCGGTTCCGCCTCGGCCAGCTCCACTGCCGACATCCGCCGGCCGAGCAGGTTGAAGCCGATGATCTGCAACGCATCCTGGCGGAACCGGGTCTCCACCAGGTGCGACAGTGCCAGTGCGGTCTGCTTCATCGGCGCCCACCGGCCGTCGGCGAACATCGAGAACGACAGGTCCACACACAGCGCGACGGCCGCGCTGGTGCGGCGCTCGGTCTCGGTGACCTCGAAGTCGTCGACCTCCAGCAGCCGGCCGCCGACGGGCCGGGACCGGTCATTCGCGGCGCCGGCCGGGTCGGACGGGGCCAGCGTGCCGGCGCCCGCACGCCTGCGCAGCGCGTTGCCCACCGTCCGCGGCACGTCGATCGGCAATTCGTCGCCGAACGACCAGGCGCGGGTCAGGCCGGTCGGCTCGTCGGCGGACCCGGTCCGCCGGTCGGCGTGGTCGCCGCTACCGCGAGCCTCGAGTTCGGCGAACACCCGGCGCAGCGCCGTCTCCCCCAGCCGGCGGACAGCCTTGGGCGTGAGCCGAAGCCCGTCCTCGTCGCGCCGCAGATAGCCCTGCTGCTCCAACTCCCGTTCCAGTTCGCGCAGCTCGGTGAAGTCACGGGTGGCCTGGCCGCCCAGGTGGCGTTCGAGCATGTCGACGTCGACGTCATCGAGGGTGGCGCCGGGATGCTGCTGGGACAGCTGCGCCTCCAGCGCTTCCAGGTCGGCCAGATCCGCGACGGCGGAGACTGCATCGCCATAGCCCAGTCCCTCGCCGCTGCCTTCGCTCGGCATCCCGGTCGGCGACCGGCGATCCAGGCCGGGGCGCAGGGCGCGCAGATTGTCCTGCAGCTGGGCCAGTTCGCTGGCCAGGTCGGCGTCGGTCATCGCCTGGCTGATCAGGTCGGCCAGCTGTCGGCGCTGGTCGGGACTCAGCGAGTTGAGCATCCGTTCGGCCGCGGCCTGCTGGCGCGCCAGCGAGTCGATGAGCTCCTCGACGTTCTGCGGGTCGTCGGGAAAGAACTCCCCGTGCCTGGCCATGAAGTCGGCGAACTGCTGGTCGGTGTCGTCGTTGCGGGCATGCGCGGCCAGTAGCTGGTTGAGGTCGGCCATCATGTCCTTGACCCGCTGCATCGCAGCCGGGTCCGGGTCCTGCAGAGCCTGCTTCAGGCCGGCGAACTGGGAGTCCAGGACGTGCTGACGCAGCATGTCCTTGATCGACTCGTAGGTCTGGCGCGCCTCCTCCGAGCGCCAGGAGTAGTCCTGCAGCGCCCGCACCGCTCCGGCGACATCATCGGGGACGGTGTCCAGCTCCATCTCCGCCAGTCGGGCGTCCATCCCGTCGTCGCGGCGCAGCTCGTCGCGTTCGGCGGCCAGCGCCTGATCCAACGCCGACCGGGCCTGGTCCAGGGTGCCGCCGAGGTTGCTGCGTCGACGCAGACGCTCCCGCATCCGTCGGATCTGTTCGCGGAGCCGGTCCAGGCCGCCGCGGCCGTCGGGTCCGCGCCGGAGCAGGTCGCGCATCGCCTCGTCGATGTTGCCGGACTCGAGTACGTCGCGCCCCATCCGGTCGACCGCGGCGCGGACGTCGAACGGCGGCGCCAGCGGATCCGGGCCGCCGCGCCAGGGCCCGTACCGGACCCGGCCGTGCCGGTCCCGGTGGAAGCCCGGCCCCGATGGCTCGTTCATCGGCGTACTCCTTCGTCGGTGGGATGACCTTGCTGGGCCCGGGTCAGCCGCCGTACACGGTCCGGCCGTCGACGACGTCCTTCTCGATCCGCCGGGTCAGGTAGAGGCCCTCCAGGACGAACTCGGCCGCGGCCGCCACGGCACCCCGGTCGGCGGCATCGCCGTAGCCGAGCCGTTCCAGCACCCGGGACAGCCCGGGCAGCGTGCCGAGCTGACGCAGCAACTCATCGGCCGGCACCAGCTCGCCGGTCTCGACCACCGAGCCCTCGGAGAAGACCGCGGTGAAACCGGACAGGTCCAGGCCGCCGAGCCGTTCCCGGAACGTCTCGGCCACCGCCATCTTCAGCAGGTGGTCCAGGACCGCAGCCTCACGGCCCTCCTCACCCATCTCGAACTCGATCTTGCCGAGCAGGGTGGGCAGGACCTGCGGCAGATCGCAGACCCGCGCCGCCGGGTCGGGATCGCCGGTCCGGGCCGACCGCCGCAGCGCCGAGGCGGCGACCGCCTCCGCCGCGGCGATGGAGAACCGGGCCGACACCCCGGACCGCTGGTCCACCGAGGCGGACTCCCGCAGGGCCCGGGTGAGCCGGGCGATCACCTCGAGCAGGTGGTCACCGACATCGGCGACCAGCTGGGCCTCCTGGTGGAGCAGCTCGATCTCGTCGGCGACCTCACTCAGGTAGTGGGTCCGGATCTCCTCTCCGAACCGGTCCTTCAGCGGGGTGATGATCCGTCCCCGGTTGGTGTAGTCCTCGGGGTTGGCCGTGGCGATGACCAGGATGTCCAGCGGCAGCCGGATCGAGTAGCCGCGGACCTGGATGTCACGTTCCTCCAACACGTTGAACAACGCGACCTGGATCCGTTCGGCCAGGTCGGGCAGTTCGTTCAGGCCGAAAACGCCGCGGTGGGTGCGCGGCACCAGTCCGTAGTGGATGGTCTCCGGGTCGCCGAGGGTGCGGCCCTCGGCCACTTTGACCGGGTCGACGTCGCCGATCAGGTCACCGACCGAGGTGTCGGGGGTGGCCAGCTTCTCGGTGTAGCGGTCGTCGCGGTGCAACCAGTCCACCGGGAGCTCGTCGCCGAGGTCGGCAGCCAGCGACCGGCAGCGGACGCAGATCGGCTGGTAGGGGTCGTCGTGGATCTCGCAGCCGTCCACCACCGGGATCCACTCGTCCAGCAGACCGGCCACCGTGCGCATCAGCCGGGTCTTGCCCTGGCCTCGTTCGCCCAGCAGGACGAAGTCATGACCGGCCAGCAGCGCGGCCTCCAGTTCGGGCAGCACCGTCTCATCGAAGCCGACGATGCCGGGGAACGCGGGTGCACCGCTGCGCAGCCGGTCCAGCAGGTTGGCGCGGAGTTCCTCTTTGACGCCACGACTGCCATGGCCGGCGGCCTTGAGCTGGCCGAGCGTGCGGGGCCGTTCGGCCGACGGGGTGTGGGTGGAGGGTTGGCTCATCGGAAGCACTCCTGTGGTCGAGCCGCTGCCCGGCCGATCCGGACACCGTTCGTCGGCGAAGATGTCGGGAGGGTCGCGCAGGCTGGAACGTCTGGGCGGAAACGTCTGGGCGGACAGGAACGTCCGGTGATCGGGCGCGGTGACCGCGGGTACGGATCACGCCGGTCGGACAGCCACCACGCTAACCCCGCGCGCAAGCACCGGCACGGCCCGGGCGGCACGGAAAGCGCGCCGGTTCCGGCCGCCGGTTCGAACCGGCGGTGGGACCAACGCCGGTCGGCGCGACGGGTCGGTGCAGGGTAGGTTGTCCCCGCAGACGCCGAGCAGCCAGGAAGCGAGGAACGCCCCATCGATGCGCACCGCACGACCGGTCGGGCTGTCCGAGGACGGCCGGTCCCTCGTCGTGGAGACCGGTGACGGTGAGCGGATCGCGATCCCGGCGGACGCGCAGTTGCGGCGCGCGCTGCGCGGCGACCGGCCCCGACGACTGGAGGTCGAAGTGGAAAGCCGACTGACCCCCCGCGAGATCCAGATGCAGGTTCGTGCCGGCGCCTCGGCGGAGGAGATCGCCGAGACGACCGGGATGCCGATCGAGCGGGTGGAGGCGTTCGCCGCACCGGTGATCGCCGAACGCAACCACATCGCCGGACTGGCCCAGCAGGGCTCGGCGCGCCGCCGGGGCGAGCCGACGGGACATCGCACGCTGCGGTTGGCCGTGGCCGAACGGCTTCGGGAGCGTGGCGTGGACCCGGACACCGCGCGTTGGGACGCGTTCAAGATGGACGACGGCCGCTGGTCGGTGAGCGTGGCCTACCGGCTCGAGCAGGCCGACCGGGTAGCCGTCTTCTACTTCGATCACCGGGGTCGATTCTCGGTGGCCGGCAACGACGAGGCGCGCTGGGTGATCGGCGAGCAGGCTGAACCGGTACCGGGCGCGGTCGACGACGACCTCGTCGGCGTCGAGGGTGACTGGGAGCCGACGCTCAAGCTGGCCGGACCCGCCGAGGAGCTGGCCCTGCTGCGTGCGCTGGAGACCGGTGTGGAGGACGAGTCACCCGACGGCGAGGACGACGACGCGGCCGCAGGCAATGATCAGCTGGCCGGCTCCGCGGATGAGCCCGGCGTCGCGGGCGCCCCGGCGCAGTCGCCTGAGCTCGAGGCCACCGAGGTCGAGGCCACCCTGGTCACGGAGATCACCGAGATCACGGTCGACGTCGAGGAGACCGCTGACGGGGCCGGCGGGTCCAGCGGATCGACCGGGCAGGAATCGGCGTCGTCGGAGCCGATCCCTGACGAGCCGTCGCAGCTGGACGTGCTGTACGACCTGCTGGGCGGCGAGGGGTACGCCGAGGAGTCGACCCGGGTGTACAAGGGGCTGACCGACGCCGCCGCGGTCCCTGATGTCGCCGACGGCGACTGGCAGCCGTCCGCCGACGAGGACTTCCCGGCCGAACCGGAGCCGGCGTCGGACCCCGGATCGACCTCCTCGACCTCGCCGGCCGGCAGCGTGCCGCCAGAGCTCCCGCCGGTGCCCGCACCGCAGCCCGGTACCGAGCCGCAGCCCGAAACCGGGGTCGAGCCACAGGCCGACACCCGGCCACAGGCCGATGCCCAGCCGCAGCCCGAAACCGGGGTCGAGCCTGCGCCCGAGCCGCAGGCCGGTCTGGTGGCCGGACCCGACCCTCGGCCGCGGCCCGAGGCCGAGTCGGCACGGCAGGCCGATCACGGACCCGAAGCCGAGCCGGAGACCGGGCCACAGACCGCCGCCGAGACCGGGTCACCTTCGCGGATCGAACCGGGACCCGAAACGGGGGCCGACAGGTCGGCGGTCGAACCCGTCGACGAGTCCCGCCCGGACCGGCAGGTGCTCGCAGACGGAGCGACCCAGGAGGCGCTGCCGGGCGCCGAGCAGACGACCGGACCCGGCTCCGAGCCCGGGCAGGGTACTCCGCTGGCCCAGCCGCCGGCCAAGCCGAAGAAGCGCAAGCGTGCCGCGGTGCCGAGCTGGGACGAGATCATGTTCGGCAGTCCCAAGAACAAGTGACGGCATCCTCGCCCCGAGGCGGTCGAAGGGCGCCACCCCGACAAGCAGCGCGAGGCCCCCGAGCTGCGCGTGCGTGGACCGGCTCAGTGCACGCCGACCAAGGGCGCGGCGCTACGGCGGGTCAGGGCTGCTCACCGGTGGCGACCGGACGGTCCGGGTCGGTGGTCCAGTCGCTCCAGGAGCCGGGATAGATGGCCGGGGTCGGCAGCCCGGCCGCGGTCCAGGCCAGCGCGGTGTGCGCCGCGGTGATTCCGGACCCGCAGTACACGACCGTCGTCTGGTCCGCGCTGCCGGGCGGTCGGTGGGCGGTGATCTCCTCGGCGGAGCGGAACCGACCGTCCGGACCGACGTTGATCATGGACGGGACACTCACCGCACCCGGGATGTGCCCGGCGACCGGATCCATCGGTTCCGATTCGCCGGTGTACCGCTCATGGCCGCGGACGTCGACGACCCGGGGCGGCTCACCCCCGGCGATCCGCCGCGCGAGGGTTGCGCCGTCGATACTCGGCAACTGCCCGGGACGGGAGACGAAGTCCCCGCGCGCGTGCGGCCGGCCCGGGCCGGACTCGACCGGGTGACCGGCCGCCACCCAGGCGCGGATGCCGCCGTTCAGCACCCGGACGCCTTCCAGGCCCGCATCGGTGAGCATCCACCACAGCCGGGACGCGGCCAACGCGTTGTCGTCGTCGTAGATGATCACCATCGAGTTGTTGCCGACGCCGACCCGACGCATCGCGGCCTCGAAGTCGGCCGGAGCCGGCAATGGATGGCGACCCCCGTCCCGGCGTGCGGCGCGATCATGATCACTGAGCTCGTTCTCCAGATCGACCCAGACGGCGCCGGGGATGTGCCGGGCCTCGAAGTCCGGCAGCCGCGACGGGCCACCCAGCGTCCAGCGGACGTCGAGGACCAGCAGCCGCGGCTCCTCCGCGTTCTCCAGTCGGTCGGCCAGTTCGTCGACCTCGATCAGCACCGTCATCGTCGTCCTCTCCGTCGTTGCGCTACCAGCTGTCATCCTGGCATCGGCTGCCGGGCGGTCACCGCGGCGGTCTAGTCTGATCAGGTGCCCCGATCCTCACTGCCGCGGACGACGCCGGAGAGCCATGGCCTCCGTTCCCGCGCCGTCACCGCCTTCCTCGACTCCATCGACGCCGCCGCGGCCATCGAGCTGCACAGCCTGATGATCATGCGGCACGGCCAGGTGCTGGCCGAGGGCTGGTGGCAGCCGTACCAGCGCGACGAGGTGCACCTGCTCTACTCGCTGAGCAAGAGCTTCACCTCCGCAGCGGCCGGACTGGCGGCCGCCGAAGGCCTGCTCTCGCTGGACGACCGGGTGGTCGACATCTTCCCCGAGCACGCCGCTGCCGCCGCGGACGACCGGGTGCAGCGGCTCACGCTTCGGCACCTGCTGCGGATGGCCACCGGGCACCGTGAGGACGCACTGCCCCGCGCCCATGAGGCAGATCCGAAGGATCTCGTCCGCGGGTTCCTCACGGTCGCTCCGGACGAGGAGCCCGGGTCGATCTTCGCCTACAACAACGCGGCCACGTTCGTCGTCGGCGCGGCCGTGCAGAAGGTCGCCGATCAGAGCCTGGTGGACTACCTCACGCCGCGATTGTTCCGGCCGCTGGGCATCGAGCGCTGCTACTGGCAGTCCGACCCGCTGGGCCGCAATCTCGGCTTCTCCGGTCTGCACCTGGCCACCGAGTCGATCGCCCGCTTCGGCCAGACGATCGTCCAGCACGGTCGCTGGGAGGACCGGCAGGTGCTCGACCCGGAGTGGCTGTCGGCGGCCACCCGGTTCCAGACCGACAACAGCAACCAGGAGAATCCGGACTGGTCGCTGGGCTACGGCTACCAGTTCTGGATGTCGCGGCACGGGTTCCGCGGTGACGGCGCCTACGGCCAGTTCTGTCTGGTGCTGCCGGAACTGGGGGTGATCATCGCCATGACCTCGGCGACCAATGATCTCCAAGGCATCCTGGACCGGGTCTGGGAACACCTGCTGCCCGGATTCGCCGACGATCCGCTGCCCGAGGACACGGCGACCCAGCAGACGCTGGTGGAACGGCTCGCCGGTCTGACCCTGGTGCCGGTGGGAGGTGCGGGGTGGCGACCACAGCCGGTCCCCCGGCCGCAGCTGTCACCGATGCCGATCACCGACCCGGTCCGGGTCACCGCGGTCGAGGCCACCGGCGAGGCGGAGTTGTTGATCACCGTCGACCATGATCAACCGCGAGCCGGATCGCCACGGGTGAGCCCGGCGGGGCCGATCGATCGGCTGACGTTCCGGTGCGGCGACGGTTCCTGGGTCACCGACCGGATCGATCTCGGTGCCGCTGAGCTCCGCTACGCCGCCAGCGCCACCCGCGCCGACGACGGCACCGTCGACGCCGAACTGGCGTTCCTGCAGACCCCGCACCGGCTGCGCCTGCGGCGCCACACCGACGGCCGTACGGAGTCGGGCTGGCTCACCGAGCCCCTCGGGCTGCCGTACCCGGAGGAATTGGCGACCGCGGTTCAGGAGCTGTCCGGAAGCTGAGCTCTCCGGGTGACCCCGTGGCGGGCGGCGCGCCCTTCGGCCGGCTCGCCGACCGAACCTCAGCGGGCGGGATCGATGAGCAGGGGCACGGTCATCTCGGCCGGGGTGAGGGAGCCGTGCATGCCCACCAGCGTCGACTCGCGCGGCTGGGTGCGGGTCATGATCGCCCACGCGTCGCGCATCGCGATCAGGACGTGACCGTAGCGTTCGACCACCCGGTCCTGGACCGAGCCGAACCAGCCGTCGTCGATCGCCTCCTCGCGGGTCCGCACCCACGCCCGCTCACCCAACAGATCGGCCCAGCGGGCCGCGACCAGGCTGGGATCGCCGTGATCGACGTAGAGCTGACGGAACCGGCCCTCACCGGCGATGGCATCGACGTCGACGAGCAGGTCGGGCTCGTCCTCGGCGACGATCCGGTGCTGTGGGGCGATGTCGATCATGCCGTGATCACCGGTGATGATCATGGCCACCTCGCCCGGCAGAGCGTCCCGCAGCAGTCCGAGTCGACGGTCGATCTGGGTCAGCATGTCCAACCAGTCAAGGGACTCGCAGCCCTTGGCATGGCCGGTGTGGTCCAGTGATCGTTCGTAGGCATAGACCAGGCTACGATCGCCGCGCATCGCGGCCGCGGTGATCATGGCGACCCGTCGATGATCATCGTCCTCGCCGGTCACCCCGACGAAGTCCGCCCCGCGCTGCGCGACCAGGGTGAGACCGCTGCCGGCGAACTGGGCCGGCGAGACCGACGTGACAGCGACGCCGGCCTCGGCACAGCGTTCGAACAGCGTCGGTAGCGGCTGGTAGTCCCGCGGAGAGATCGGCACATCCCAGTAGAGCGCGTTGAGGACATGATCGGTACCGGGCAGTCGGGAGGTGTAGCCGACCAGACCGTGCTCGCCCGGCGTCAGCCCGGTGCCCAGGCTGGTCAGGCTGGTCGCGGTGGTGCTGGGCACCCCAGCGGTGATCGGCCGGGCGTCGCCGAGCAGTCCGGTCAGGTACTCGGCGTTGCGGACGGCACGCCGCAGCAGGTGCCAGCCGAGCCCGTCGACCAGCACCACCACGTAGCGGTCGGCGGCCGGCAGGTCGAGGACGTCGGTGCATCCAGGCACGCCCAGATGGGTGCCGACGCCGGGCAGCAACTCGGCCAGCGTCGACCGGCTGTAGCCGGGCCGGATCATCTCGGGCAGCCGACTGCCGGCCGACGCCGTAGCTGGCGGCGTGCTGCCGGCCGTGACGGTCACCGGGCAGCCGCCCGCTGCAGGTCGGTGGCGAACCGGATCAGTCGCCCGACCCGGTCCGCACCGTCGGCGGCAAGGCTCATCCGGATGGTGAGGTCGTCGGCGACCAGATTGCCGGTGTAGCCGTGATCGGCCTCGCAGTTGGGGTCGGAGCAGCCGGCCGGTTCCAGATCGACACGGCGCATCGCGCCCCAGCCGATGGACAGCCAGGTCTCCTCGACCGGGGTGGCGCCGGCCCGGAAGCCGGCCGGTTCGGGCACAACCCGGGTGAGTACCACGGTGCCGATGGTGCGCAACGGCACGGACTCGGTCGAGGACGACGCCGACGTCCGGTTGCTGGTCCCGTCCTCGGCGACATGGTCGTCGGTGTGACCGACGATCAACCGGGTCGGGGTCAGCAGCAGCACAGTCAGGTGCCGATGGATCTGGTCCCGGTCGAAGGTCGGTTCGTGGTGGACCAGGAAGTTCTCGATCGACTCGTCACCGGCCGCCAGCAGGGCGCCGTCCTCGACCAGGTCGGGGAAGTAGCCACAGGACACGATGTCGGCGCGCAACTCCTGCCGGACGGTGGTCGAAGCCTGCATGGGCTCATCCTTGCACGCGGGCCCGACGAGCCTGTCCGGAGATGGCACGCCGGCCGCCGGTCACGGCCGGCGGAGCCGATCAGAGCTCGCGAGCCAGCGGGTCGCGGCGTTCCTCCGCCGGGGCGACGTCGATCCGGGCGCCGAGCACCGACAGCCCGTGCCAGCTGGCGATGCACGGCGTCAGCAGCAGCGAGGTCAGCTGCGGCACCGCGTCGGCGAGCTGGGCGATCCGGTGGATCAGGTCCTCCACCCGGGCCACGTCCACACCCGGGCTGCCGTGCCGGCCGAACAGGGTCGGTGCGGCCTTCAGATCCCGCACCATCGCCGCCGCATCCACCGTGGTCAGCGGCGGCACCCGGAACGCGGTGTCGCCGAGCAGGTCGCTGGCGATGCCGGCCAGGCCGAGCTGGACGATCGGGCCGAACGCCGGATCCTCATGGCTGGCCACCCGCAGCGGCACCCCGACGGCGACCATCGGCTGCACCACCGGTCCGGCCGCCGCCAGGCCGGGAGACCCGTCCGGGTTGACGGTCTCCAGCCCCATCTCGGTGACGAGTGCGGTCATGTCCTGCCAGGCCCGACGCATCCCGTCGGGACCGTCGATGCTGCGGAACACGCTGGCCATGTCGGGGCGGCCGCGGATCCTCTCCGCGGTCGACTTGAGCACCACGTCCCAGCCGTAGAACTCGCCGGCGGCGATCGCCTGCTGGAGCGTCTTCACCGGCTGCTGACGGACCAGGTCGATGCCGTAGGCCGCCAGCAGCTCGGCCGCCTCGTCGTCGGTGAGCCGCCGCCCACCCGGCGCCGAGGACAGCACCCGCTGGACGACCCGCTTGGCACCGGCGGGATCGATGTCCTCCAGCAACGGCACCGCACCGATGTCGCGCTGCCGCCAATGGGCGTACGCGCTGACCGCGGCCAACGCCCGGACCGCGTCGGTGGGTGCGTCGAAGATCGCCAGCGACTGGGCGATGTCGGACTCGTCGGCCGGCTCCTGGCTGCCGGAGAAGTCCAGGAACCCGGCCAGCATCGGTTTCGTCGACGAGGACGCCAGGTCCTCCAGCGCCCAGCGGGCCTCGTCGGTATCGGAACCGAGGACACCGACGACGGCACAGAGCACGGCATCGCAGCTGTCGTCGGCCAGTGCCTGCCGGGCCAGTTCGGCGACCCGGCCGGGCTGCTGTCCCGGCAGCAACACCCCCGGGTCTCCGGCCAGCAGCAGACCACTGGCACTGATCGCCTGGGACAGCTGATGGGCCAGCGTCTCGGAGTTGGTGATCAATCGCGTCCGCGGGCCGACCGGCAGCGGCTGGCGGGCGGCGATCTGGGCGATCCCGAACATCTCCTCGCGGCGGTCGACCACGATCACCCCGGACTGGCGGAACAGCGCGTCCACGGCGGCCGCCGGAGTGTGCACCGGACCGCCGTGATCGCCGGCGTACGACGTCCGGCGGGCCAACCCGGGCGAGAACACCACAACCGGTTTGCGCCGGGCCAGTCGACGGACCACCCGGGTGAACTTGCGCGGGTTACCGAGGTTGTCCACCGACAGCAGACACACCTTGGTCTGCTCGTCGTCCTCCCAGTACTGCATGACGTCGTTGCCGCTGACGTCACCGTACTCGCCGGTGGAGATGAACGAGGACACCCCGAGGTGCTGGCGCATGGCGATGGCCAGCATGGACACCCCGATGGCCGCGGACTGGCAGAACAACCCGACCCCGCCGGCCCGTGGCATCGGCGCCGGGCTGGCGTTCAGCGCGACCCTCGGGTCGGTGTTGATCAGGCCGAGGGCGTCGGGACCGAGCGCGCGGATCCCGTAGGCCCGGGCCAGGCCGACCACCTGAGGGCTGTCACCGATGCCGATGTCGGCGCCGCTGAGGACGACGATGGCATGCGCCCCCTTGTGAGCGGCGTCGATCACCACCGCACCGAGGTCGTCGCGCGGGATGGAGGCGACCACCAGGTCGATCCGACCCTCCACCGCAGCCAGCGACGCGCAGGTGGGGACGCCGGAGATCGGCGTGCCGTCGGAGCTGACACCGATCATCTCGCCGCGGAAACCGCCGGACAGCATCGCGGTGATCAAGGTCTGCACACGTTCACCGGTACCGAGGATGACGACTCGCTGCGGGTTCAGCATCCGCGTGATCGAGGCGGCTTCGGCGCGGTGCTCGCGGCGCTGCATCACCCCGACGGAGGTGTCGGACGGCAGGATCGGGAACTCCACGGTGATCACCCCGTCCTCGTAGGCCCGGGAGACCTTGTAGCCGGCGTCGGCGAAGACCTGCGCCATCCGCTCGTTCTCGGGCAGCACGTCGGCGACGAATCCGGTGATGCCGCGCTCCCGGGCCGCCTCGGCCAGGTGTTCCAGCAGCAGCTGTCCGATACCGCGGCCCTGCTGGGTGTCCTCCACCAGGAACGCCACCTCGGCGCGGTCGTCCTCCAGCCGCTCGTAGCGGCCGACACCGATCATCTTCTCCCCGAGGGTGAGGATCAGCGCCACCCGGTCCACATAGTCCACCCGGGTGAACCGGTCGACGTCGCGCTCGGTCAGCCGGGGGTACGGTGCGAAGAACCGCAGATACTTCGACTCGTCGGACACCCGGGCGTAGAAATCGACCAACAGCTCGGCGTCCTCGGGCCGGATCGGCCGGAGCCGGGCCAGGCCGCCGTCGCTCAGGACGACGTCGGCCTCCCAGCCGGCCGGGTAGCCGGGCGGGTTCTCGCGAGGCTCGGTCGGCACGCGCCCATGCTACGCAGTCCTGCCGGGCCGGCCGGGCCGGCGACCCGGCCGGCGTGACGTGACGATGATCATGGTCCGGGCCGGGGGGCGCCGCCGGGTCCGGGTGATCCGGCCGCCCAACGCCGTCCCGGCCAGGTCGCCCGGTGGAACCGGACCTCGCGGGAGGGGGTGTCGGGGGTCAGCCGGGGAGCAGCCGGATGCAGTGCCAGGAGACCGCGGCCAGCTCGGCGTGGACCTGGCGTCCGGTGATGTGAGCGGCACCGGTGCGGGGCACGACCCGGTCCGGGTCGGTGGCGGTGTTGCGCGCGTGCGGATCGTCCTCGCTGATCATCAGGTGATCGGTGACCGTCCACCGGTCATGGTCGAACCCGATCAGGTCGATGTCGAGCTGCAGCGAGCGGGACGTTGCGCGGTTGGCCGCGAAGATCACCACCGCACCGCTGGTGTCATCGAAGGTGACCACCTGGTGCAGCTGGTCCACCGGGCCGTACCGGTCGGTGGCGATGCGCGAAGACCTGGACGCACCGGCGAGCACGGTCCCGCCGGCGTACCTGGCAGTCAGCGCGAAGGGATGGAAGATCGTCTGCCGCCACGACGCCCCACCGGGTCGGGTCAGGATCGGGGCGAGCACGTTGACCAGCTGGGCCTGGCAGGCGACGGCGACCCGGTCTGTGTGGCGGAGCAGTTCGATCAGCAGGCTGCCGACGACAACGGCATCCTGGACGTCGTACACCTCCAGGTCCAGATCGTCGGCGGCCCGGATCTCGGCCTTGTCCAGCCCGGCCAGGCGGTCGGCGAACCAGACGTTCCACTCGTCGAAGCTGATGGTGATCGACCTGTCGGACTTGCGGGCGGCCGCGACGTGATCGGCGGTGGCGACGACGGCCCGGATGAAGCGGTCCATGTCCTCCGCACTCGCCAGGAAGGATGCGTCGTCACCGCCGACGGGCTCGTAGTAGGCGTGGGCCGAGATGTGGTCGACCTCGTCGAAACAGCGTTCCAGCACCACCCGCTCCCAGGTGCCGAACGTGGGCATGGCCCGACTGCTGGAGCCGCAGGCCACCAATTCCAGGCCCGGGTCGAAACGCTTCATCGCCCGACCGGTCTCCTGGGCGAGCCTTCCGTACTCCTCCGGGGTCTTGAACCCCATCTGCCAGGGCCCGTCCATCTCGTTGCCCAGGCACCACAGCCCGACGCCGTAGGGCTCCGGGTGCCCGTTGGCAGCACGGAGGTCGGACCAGGCGATGCCGGCCGGGGCGTTGACGTACTGCAGCAGGTCGGCGGCCTCCCGAACACCGGCGGTGCCGAGGTTGACCGCGAGCATGGGCTCGATGCCGAGCCGGGCGCACCAGCCCAGGAACTCGTCGGTGCCCACCTGGTTGGACTCGGCGGTGTTCCAGGCCAGGTCGTGGCGGACGGGGCGCTGCTCGCGCGGGCCGATGCCGTCGCGCCAGTCGTAGGCGGAGACGAAGTTGCCGCCGGGATAGCGGATGACCGTCGGCGCCAGTTCGGTGATCAACGCCGCCACGTCGGCGCGGAAGCCGTGATCATCGGCGGTGTGGTGATCGGGCTCGTAGATACCGGTGTAGACACAGCGACCGAGATGCTCGACGAACGAGCCGAACAGCCGGCGGTTCACCGGGCCGACGGTGAAGGCGGGGTCGATCCGCAGTGTCGCCGTCGCCGGTCCGGCCGCCGCCATGGGGGTCTCCTGCCTCGCCTCGATGGTCACAGGAAGGTCTGGTGCAACGACCCTTCCACACCGGCTGACAAGCTGTAAAGGTTCACCAGACGCAACGGAAGCCGTTGTTGCCGCCGCCGCTGTCGGGTTCGTTGCGGCTGCGTGCCGCGACGCGGTACCGGTTGCAGTAGGAGCGGTGGCACAGATAGGAGCCGCCGCGCATCACCCGCTGGGCGCCCCGACCCGGTCCGGTCGGATTGTCGATGACCCCGTCGGTGGTGGCAGCGACCGGACGCTCGGTGCCCCAGCGGTCGGCTGTCCACTCCCAGACGTTGCCGACGACCTCGTACAGGCCGAACCCGTTGGGCGGGAAACTGCGTACCGGCGCGGTGCCGCGGTAGCCGTCCTCGGCGTCGTTGCGGATCGGGAAGCGGCCCTGCCAGATGTTGCAGCGGTGCTCACCGCCCGGGGTGAGCTCGTCACCCCACGGGTAGCGTGCCTGCTCCAGTCCGCCGCGGGCGGCGTACTCCCATTCGGCCTCGGTGGGCAGCCTGCCGCCGGCCCACGCGCAGTAGGCGGCGGCATCGTTCCAGGACACGTGCACGACCGGGTGGTCGCCGCGGCCGTCCAGGTCGGTGCCCGGACCTTCGGGATGGCTCCAGTCGGCGCCGTCGACCGCGCACCACCAGGGTGTGGCGTCCGGCCGCGGGCTGATCCGGCGCAGCGGGCCCGGCAGGAAACCGGCGAAGACGAAGCTCCAGCCGAAGGCCTCGGCGTCGGTGCGGTGACCGGTGGCGTCGACGAAGCGGGTGAACTGGTGGTTGGTCACCGCGGTGGCGCCGATGCTGAACGGGCCCACCCGGACCCGCCGGACCGGACCCTCGGCATCGGCCGGGAAACCCTCAGGGTCGTCGGTACCCATCCAGAACTCCCCGCCGGGCAGCGGGACCCGTCGCTGCCCCGCAGCCTCCGCGCTGTCGGCCGCCGCCGCAGACGATGTGGCGGCCAACGCCGGCGTTGCGGCCGCATGCTGCCCGCGGCCCGGGGCGCAACAGTGCTCCTGCTCCACGTCGCTCACCGTAGCCGCGGCCATCCGGCGGCCGGAATCGGCTACCCGTCGGAGCCCTCGGGCCGGGCAGGGAGCATCGGAGCCGGCGGGTGGCGAATCGGGGCCGCGGATCACCAGGCGGGCGTTGGCTGCCAGCCGGTGATCGGGTGCCGGCGCGGCAGCTGACGCCGCCGGCCTCGGTGGGCATCAGGCTCCGATCCGGTGTCAAGACCGAGTCAGGCCGGCGGCGGGCCGCCCGGGCGTGACTCTGCCGCGATCGGTGCACCACGGACCGGCCTCCGACACCAGGTGCGGACGGCCGCAATCCGCTGCCGGTCGGCCAGGTCGATGCCTGGAGCCGGGAACCCCCGCCCAGGAGCGCATTGTGCCGACCGCACTCCGGAACGGGACGCGAGCGGATGGCATGATCATCACCTACACCGGCGGGTGAGGAGAGGACGCATGGGCGAGTTCGTCGCGGCAATCGACCAGGGCACCACCAGTACCCGGTTCATGGTGTTCGACCATGGCGGCAAGGAGATCGGCAAGCACCAGCTCGAACACTCCCAGATCATGCCGCAGCCCGGATGGGTCGAGCACAACCCGGTGGAGATCCTGGACCGGACCTCCTCGGTGGTGCAGACGGCGATGAACCGACTGCGGATCGATGCCGGCGACCTGGAGGCGCTGGGCATCACCAACCAGCGGGAGACCACCGTGGTCTGGAACCGGCGGACCGGCCGGCCGTACTACAACGCCATCGTCTGGCAGGACACCCGCACCGATCGGCTCGCCGCCGCACTGGAACGCGACGGCCGCGGCGACATCATCCGTCGCAAGGCCGGCATCCCGCCCGCGACCTACTTCTCGGCCGGCAAGATTCAGTGGATCCTGCAGAACGTCGACGGCGTCCGGGCCGCTGCCGAGAAGGGTGACGCCATCTTCGGCACCACCGACTCGTGGCTGCTGTGGAACCTGACCGGCGGCACCGACGGCGGTGTGCACGTCACCGACGTGACCAACGCCAGCCGCACCATGCTGATGAACCTGGAGACCCTGGACTGGGACGACGAGCTCCTGGACATCTTCGACGTCCCGCGGCAGATGCTGCCCCAGATCCGGCCGTCGGCCGACCCACGGCTGTACGGCAGCACCCGGCCGGACGGACCGCTGCGCGGTGAGGTTCCGCTGGCCGGTGCACTCGGTGACCAACAGGCGGCCATGGTCGGCCAGGTCTGCCTCTCCCCCGGCGAGGCCAAGAACACCTACGGCACCGGCAACTTCATGCTGGTCAACACCGGCGAGAACCTGGTGCGGTCCGACAACGGGCTGCTGACCACGGTCTGCTACCAGTTCGGTGAGCACGCGCCGGTGTTCGCACTGGAAGGATCCATCGCGGTCACCGGATCCGCGGTGCAGTGGCTGCGCGACCAGCTCAAGATCATCCCCGACGCCGCGGCCAGCGAGACCCTGGCCCGCACGGTCGCCGACAGCGGCGGGGTGTACTTCGTGCCGGCGTTCTCCGGCCTGTTCGCGCCCTACTGGCGCTCGGATGCCCGCGGTGCGATCGTCGGCCTGTCCCGGTACAACACCGCCGCACACATCACCCGGGCCACCCTGGATGCGATCTGCTACCAGAGCCGCGACGTCGCCGACGCGATGGAGAAGGACTGCGGCAGCCGGATCGAGGTGCTCAAGGTCGACGGCGGCATCACCGCCAACGAACTCTGTATGCAGATCCAGGCCGATGTGCTCGGTGTCGAGGTCAGCAGGCCCGAGGTGCCGGAGACGACCGCGTTGGGGGCCGCCTACGCGGCCGGCCTGGCGACCGGGTTCTGGTCCGATCCGCAGCAGTTGAGGGAGAACTGGCACGAGAGCCGGCGGTGGACCCCGCAGATCGACTCCCGGCAGCGGGAGGCCGGATACGCGGGTTGGAAGAAGGCCGTCCAGCGCACGCTGGACTGGGTGGACGTCGACTGAGGAACCGATGAGCACAGACAAGTCCGGACCGACCGTCGCCGAGGTCCTGGGGACCTACATCTCCGCCCAGTGCGACGTCGGGCTGACCCTCGGGTCCCGGCTGGAACAGGCCCTCGCCGACCGGAGCGGAAACGGCCACGATCCGGTGAGTGCCGACGACATCCACGATTCCCGGGTGGCCTACCGGCGGCTGCGGAGCACGTTGCGAACCTTCGCCGACGCGTTCTCGGCACCCCAGGCCGGTCGCCTCGGCGACGACGCGGCCTGGTTCGCGGTCCGGCTGGGCGCCGTCCGCGACCTCGATGTGACCGGCGATCGGCTGACCGCGGCGATGGCGGCCCTGGATCCGGAGCTGGTGCTGCACCATGCCGACCGCGAGCTGAGCGCGCAACTGCGTTACCGCCGACGGATCGCGCTGGCCGAGCTCCGCGACGCGATGCACAGCGAGACGTACGCCGATCTGGTCGACCAGCTCCGTAGCTGGCAGCAGCGCCCCCCGTGGTCTGGGGTGGCCGACCGGTCCGCGGGTCGGCTGCGCAAGGCGGTGAAGAGGGCCGACCGCCGCCTGACCAAGCGGCTGGGTCGCGTCGGCGAGGCGATCGCTGCCGACGACCCGGCGGCCGAGGAACTGATCCATTCCGCCCGGAAGGCGGCCAAGCGACACCGGTATGCCGTCGAGGCTGCCGCCCCGGTCCTCGGCTCCGGTGCGGAGAAGGTCCGGGCCGCCCGCAAGGACCTGCAGGACCAGCTCGGCGACTACCAGGACAGCCGGCTGGCCACCGTCCTGCTGCGCGACCTGGGCGGTATCCCCGGCCGCAACGGCTTCACCTTCGGCCTGCTGTACGCCCAGGAGGCCGAACACCGCCGCCACCTCCGCGCCACCTTCTGACCCGACGGCGACGCCCCCTTCCGCGTCCTGAGCCTGTGGAAGGGCGCGGATCCGGGCGGAGCGGCGAGCCAGGTCGTGGTTGGTGGGTGGGTTGAGGGACAATCGGGCGGCACCATCCGACAGCCGAGGAGCGACCGAGGAACGATGGCACGCAGGACCCAGACGCCGCCGGACGACTTCATGGAGCGGATCGTCGACATCGACGTCTCCTCCGAGATGGAGACGAGCTTCCTCGAGTACGCCTATTCGGTCATCTACGCCAGGGCGCTGCCGGATGCCCGGGACGGTCTGAAGCCGGTGCAGCGCCGGATTCTCTACTCGATGCGGGACATGGGTGTGCTGCCGACGCGGGGCTACGTCAAGTGTGCCCGTGTCGTCGGGCAGGTGATGGGCGTGCTGCACCCGCACGGCGACGGCGCGATCTACGATGCCCTGGTCCGGATGGCCCAGCCGTGGGTGATGCGACTGCCGACGGTCGACGGACACGGCAACTTCGGCTCCCTCGACGCCGGGCCGGCGGCGATGCGGTACACCGAGTGCCGGATGGCGCCGGCGGCGATGGCGATGACCGACGGCCTGGACAAGGACACCGTCGACTTCAAGAGCAACTACGACGGCAAGGAGACCGAACCGGTCGTCCTGCCCGCCGCGTTCCCCAACCTGCTGGTCAATGGTGCCGGCGGCATCGCCGTCGGCATGGCCACCAACTGCGCCCCGCACAACCTGGTCGAGGTGGTGCAGGCCCTGCGCCATCTGATCAAGCACCCGAACGCCACCCTGGACACGCTGATGCGTTACATCCCGGGCCCCGACCTGCCGACCGGCGGCAAGATCATCGGCCTGGACGGCATCCGGGACGCCTACCAGACCGGGAAGGGCTCGTTCAAGATCCGCGCCACCGCCCGGGTCGAACAGGTGACCCCGCGCCGCAAGGGCATCGTGATCACCGAACTGCCCTACAACGTGGGCCCGGAGAAGATCATCGAGCAGATCAAGAACCTGGTCGGATCCAAGAAACTGCAGGGCATCGCCGATCTCAAGGATCTCACCGACCTGGCCCACGGCACCCGGCTGGTGATCGAGATCAAGAACGGCTTCAATCCGGATGCGCTGCTGGAGCAGCTCTACCGGCAGACCAAGTTGGAGGATTCGTTCGCGATCAACGCGGTCGCCCTGGTCGATGAGCAGCCGCGGACGCTGTCACTGAAGGAGATGCTGGAGGTCTACCTGGACCACCGGCTGCAGGTGACGTTGCGGCGGACGACCTACGACCGGGACAAGGCGAGCGAACGGCTGCACCTGGTGGAGGGCCTGCTGGTCGCCATCGTCGACATCGACGATGTGATCGCGATCATCCGCGGTTCCGACGATGCTGCCGCAGCAAGGACCCGGCTGATCGAGGTGTTCGACCTCACCGAGACCCAGGCCAACTACATCCTGGACATGCAGCTGAGGCGGCTGACCAAGTACTCCAAGATCGAGCTCGAGGCCGAGCGTGACGAGTTGCAGACCCGGATCGCCGCCCTCACCGAGATCATCGAGAACGATGACCAGCTGCGCACGCTGGTAGGCAACGAGCTGGCCGAGGTGGCCAAGCAGTACGGCACGCCGCGACGGACCATCCTGCTGTCCTCCAGCGGTGTCAGCGCGACGGCGAGCAGTACCCCGCTGGAGGTGCCCGACGATCCGTGCTGGGTGCTGCTGTCATCGGCCGGCCTGCTGGCGCGCACCGAGAACGCCGACCCGCTGCCGACCGAGGGCGGTCGCACCAACCACGACGTGATCGTCTCCGCGATACGGACCACCGCGCGCGGCGAGTACGGCCTGGTCACCGACACCGGCCGGCTGATCCGTGGCAGCGCACTCGACCTGCCGACCGTGCCGGTCACCGCCAATGCGCCGAACCTGCAGGGTGGCGCGCATGTCAGCGAACTGATCGCGGCCGCCGAACCCGGCGAACGGATCCTGGCCGTCACCCGACTCGGGGACGAGGCTGCGACCCTGGCGCTGGGGACCCGGCGCGGTGTGGTCAAGCGGGTCAATCCCGAACAGCTGGCCAGGGATGCCTGGGACGTGATCCGGCTCGACGACGGCGACGAGCTCATCGGTGCGGTCGAGCTGGCCGACGACGACGCCGAGCTCACCTTCATCAGCGACGACGCCCAGCTCCTGCACTTCGCCGCTTCGGCGGTCCGCCCGCAGGGCCGGTCCGGCGGCGGAATCGCCGGCATCAAGCTCGCCGCCGGCCGGTCGGCGCTCTTCTTCGGCGCGGTTCCGGCCGGTGCGGCGGCCGTTGTCGTCACCGTCGCCGGCAGCGCCGATGCCCTGCCCGGCACCGACGCGGGAACGATCAAGGTCGCCCCGTTCGCGGAGTACCCCGGCAAGGGCCGGGCGACCGGCGGTGTGCGCTGCCATCGGTTCCTCAAGGGCGAGGACACGTTGGTGTTCGCCTGGGCCGGACCGGTCCCGGCGGTTGCCGCCGCCGACAGCGGTGCACCCGTCGACCTGCCACCGGCCGACGGCCGTCGCGACGGCTCCGGCTCTCCCGCCGCGCAGCCGATCGTCGCGGCGGCGAGTCGCATCCTCTCCTGACCCGGGCCATCCTGACCACCGGTCCGGAACGGCGAAGGGGGGCCACCGCTCAGCGGTGACCCCCCCTTGCCGACAGGTGGGCTGCCGACAGGTGGGCCCGGCGATCCCGGGCCCACCCGGACCGACTACTTGCTGACCGGCTCCAGCTTGCCGTTCAGGATCCACAGGATGACCTCGTTGTCGCCGTAGAGCGAGTTCTGAGTGATCGGATCGCTGTTGGTCGGGAACTGCTTGACCCGCTTGCCGTTCAGCGCCGGCGAGTTACCGTGCCGCTCGAACAGGGGGATGATCGGCAGCAGTTCGTTGAAGATCCGGCCGAGCTTGGTGATGTTGGCCTTCAACGCGTTCTCGTCGATGCCGGCGCCGGAGGCATCGATCAACTTCTTGAGGTCCACCGAACCGAACCCGGGCGCGGTGGTGTTCAGATCGAAGTCGATGCCCTTGCCGCCGTTGTTCTTCGCGATCGGGTAGTTGTGCGTCAGCAGGGCCTGCACGAACGAGAAGTACGGGTACGGCTGGGTCGAGTTGCCCCAGCCCTGGATGGCGAGCTGGAAGTTGCCCTTGTCGACGTCGATCGGCTGTTGGGTGGACACCACACCGTGCAACGTGATGTTGATGCCGAACTTACCCAGCTGCTGGCTGAGGTCCTTGGCCGCACCGCTCCAGTCGGCGAAGTCCGACGGGTAGAGCAGCTGGTAGCTGGCCGACTTCCCGTTCGGCAGCTTCCAGGAGTTGCCGCTGCGCTTCCAGCCGGCCTGCTCCAACAGCTTGGCCGCCTTGTCCTGGTTGAAGGTGTACTGGGTGACCTGCGACTTCGCCGAGGGCTCCAGCCAGGCGTCGACCAGGTTGTCGGAGAAGCCGACGTAGTACTTCGGCGCCACCCCCGACTGACCCAGCGCCACGGTGCCGTTCTGCTGGTGGTCGAAGGCGTAGTTCAGCGCCTGCCGGACCTTCGGATCCTTGAACTCCGGCACCTTGTCGAATTGCATGTACAGCGCCGGACCGGAGTAGGTCGGCGGCCGCAGGATGTCGTAGCCGAGCTGCTGGAACTGCTTGGCCGACGCCACCGGGAAACCGTGGGTGGCGTAGTCGACGTCCTTGCTCAACACCAGCGGGGTGATCGTCGGCGTCTCGCCGTTGTAGATCACCAGCTTGTCGAACTTCACGATGTCCGCGCCGTAGCCGGTCTTGTTCTTGTTCATCGTGATCTGGGTGTTGTTGATCGTGCTGTAGTCGATGTTGTACGGGCCGCTGGCGACGTACTCCTTCGGCGCGAACTTCACCAGATCGCTGTTCAGCTTCGCACCGTCACCCGACGAGGTGTCCTTGCCGGCCTTGACCAGCGTCTTGGCGCGGTCGGCGAACTTGCCGTACACCGAGGTCGGGATGATCGTGCTGCGCAGCAGGTACCGCTCCACCACCATGGCGGTCTGATTCATCTTCAGAGTGAAGGTGGTGTCGTCGGGTGCATCGATGCTGTCGACGTAGGCCCACAGCGGCGAGTTCAGTGCCCACTGGCAGTAGAACGTCGTCAGGTAGTCCTTGCTGGTCAGCGACGATCCGTCGCTCCACTTCAACCCCGACTTGAGCTTGACGGTGTAGGTCTTGCTGGCCTTGTCGAGATTGTAGGAGTCGGCCAGGAACAACTCCCAGGTCTGCTCCTTCCAGTGGTAGTAGCCCGACGGCGGCGCGATCAGGTCGCCGTAGATGCCCCCGAACAGGATGGCGTTGGGCACACCCACGTACGGCGAGCCGACATAGTTGTAATTACCCTGCGGCGACGGCAGGTACGGCCAGCCGCCGTGGTACTCGCCGCCGGAGGTGGAGCCCCCGCCGGCGTTGCTGCCCGACCCCGACTGGTTGGGCTGTGCCGGCGAGCACCCGGCAGCGACGGTGCCGACGCCGGCGGCCCCGAGCGTCGAGAGCCCGACCAGCTGAAGCAGACTCCGGCGCGAGACGCCGTTGGGTTCACTCACGAATCCTCCTTGGTTGTTTCTGGCGGGATACGAGGACCAGCACGATGCCGACCCCGATCAAGGTCCCGCCCATGATCATGTTGATGATGGTGACGGTGAACTGGCTTGTTCCCGGCGTGACGGCGAAGAGCAGCAGGGCCGAGGCGAACAGCAGGAAGCAGCCCATGCTCAGGGCAGCTCGGATGGCCAGCCGGATCACCGGTCCGGTTCCGTCCCGGTGGCGCCGGCCAGTGCACCCGAGCCGGCCGACGGTGCGGCGGCGGATCGACCCGACCCGTCGGCGGTTTCCTTCCCGGCTTCCCGGGCCACGACGTGACAGGACACCTCACGTAGCGGATCGACGAGGGTGAGCTCCGGCGACAGCACGTCGCACAGGCCCTCCTCGAACAGGGGACACCGGGGGTGGAAGGTGCATCCGGTCGGCAGTGCCGCCAGGCTCGGGATGTCCGAGCTGCGCAGTCCCCCACCGGGCAGCTTCTTGGCGGCCAGATCCGGATCCGGTTCTGGGACCGCGTTCAGCAGTGCCCTGGTGTAGGGATGCTTCGGGTTGTTGATCACCTCCTGGGTGGGCCCGTACTCGACCACCCGCCCCAGGTACATGACCGCGGTACGGCCCTCCCAGCCGAAGTACTTGGCGATCGCCAGGTCGTGGGTGATGAAGATGAAACCCACGCCGAGTTCGTCGCGCAGCCGGCCGAGCATGTTCAGCATCCCGACCCGGATCGACACGTCGAGCATCGAGGTCGACTCGTCGGCGATGATCAGCTTCGGGTCAAGGGACAGGGCCCGGGCCACCGAGGCCCGCTGCCGTTGACCGCCGGACAACTGGTGCGGGAACTTCGGCAGGTAGCTCTCCGCCGGGGTGAGGTCGACCCGGCGCAGCAACGCGGAGGCCTGCTCCCAGGCCTCGGAACTGGACTTGGCCAGACCGTGCTTGCGCAGCGGTGCGGCCAGCGTCTTGAAAACGCTGCGGATCGGATTCAGCGAGGCGTACGGGTCCTGGTGCACGTACTGCACGGAGGTCCGGAAGTCGGTGAACTGGTCGGAGTCCATCGCCCAGATGTCGGTGCCGTTGTAGGACACCGTGCCCGAGGTCGGCTTGGCCAGCCCCGCCGCCATCCGGGCGGTGGTGGTCTTGCCGCAACCTGACTCGCCGACCAGACAGAGCACCTCACCGGCGTTCACGGTCAGGGTGACGTCACGGACGGCCGGACGCTCCTCCTTCTTCTTGGTGTGGAAGATCTGGGAAACGGTCTGCAGCTGCATCAGCGGCTGCCGGTCCTGGGTCGCCTCAGGCATCGGCGCCAACCACCTCTCGCTTGCTGTGCACGTCCTGCCACCGGATGCAGGCCGCGGCATGGGTCATTCCTGCCGGTCGCTCCTCGACCAGGTACAGCTCCGGATCGATCCGGGCACACTCGTCGACGGCGTAACTGCAACGGTCCCGGAAGGCACAGCCACCGGGTAGCGCGGCCAGCGACGGCGGTGAGCCGGGGATCGACGCCAGGGTCGGCAGATCCACCGTCACCGGCGGCACGGCGTTGATCAGACCGGCCGTGTACGGGTGTCGGGCATTGGAGAAGATGTCCCGGACGCTGCCGTTCTCGATGATCCGGCCGGCGTACATGGTGGCGACCCGGTCGGCCAGCTCGGCGGCCAGCGCCAGGTCGTGGGTGATGAAGATCATCGTGAAACCGAGCCGCTCCCGCAGTTCGGCCAGCACGTCGACGATCGCCCGCTGGGTGAGGATGTCCAGTGCCGTGGTCGGCTCGTCCAGGATCAACAGCCGGGGCTCGAGCAGCAGGCTCATCGCGATCAGCACCCGCTGCCGCATCCCGCCGGACAACTCGTGCGGATAGCTCGGCAGCACCTGGGTGGGTTCCAACCGGACCGCCTTGAGCATCTCCGCGCTCTTCTCGGCGGCATCGGCCCTGCTCGGCTTGGCGCCGTCGACCCTGTGCGCCCGCATCGTGTCCGACATCTGGTCGCCGATCCGTAACACCGGGTTGAACGAGTTCATCGCGCCCTGGAAGACGATCGCGGCCTCCTCCCACCGCCAGCGCCGCAGCGCCTGCCGGCTGAGCTTCAGTACGTCGATGGCGCGGCCGTTCTTCCCGACGTACTCCAGGCTGCCGCTGGGCACCGTGCCGAGACGCGGCAGCAGCCGGAGCAGACCAAGCCCGAGCGTGGTCTTGCCGCAGCCCGATTCACCCACCAGGGCCAGCGACTGGCCCGCATAGAGATCGAAGCTCACCCCGCGTACCGCGTCGACGTAGGTCCGCGAGCCGGTTCCGTAGCGGACCACCAGGTCCTTGACCGACAGGATCGGGGTCTGTTCTGCCATCTCGCTCTCCTGCCTTCTCAACGGTCCCGGAGCCGCGGGTTGAGGATCTCCTCCAACGAACGGCTCAACATGATCAGTCCGAGCTGGAGCAGGACGATCATCGCCACCGGGGAGAAGATGTAGCTCATCGCCTGCGGGTTGAACATCGCCCCGGAGGTCCAGGCGTCATTGATCATGATCCCCCAGTTGTTGCCCGACATCGGCGCCAGGCCGAGGAGGTAGAGACCGACCAGCGCATAGATCGCATTGGTGATCGCGATGATGAAGTTGATCAGGATGTAGCTGGCCATGTTCGGCACGATCTCGATGAACACGATCCGCATCGTGCCGAGATCCAGCAGCCGGGCGGCCTCGACGAACTCCCGCTCCTTCAGCGACAGCACCTGGGCCCGGATGGAGCGCATCAGCACCGGCCAGGTGAGGACGCCGATCAGCGCAGCCAACGCGAGCGGCGAGTTCAGCTGGAAGAACGCTCCGAGCACGGCCAGCAGCACGATCTGCGGCACCGTCATGAAGATGTCGGTGATCTGCAGCATGATCGCGTCGAATCGACCCCGGAAGTAGGCGGCCAGCGAGCCGACCACCACCGCGATCACCGTGGTCAGGGCAGCCGCGCCGAAGCCGACGAAGACGACCGTCCGGCCACCGCGCAGGATCATCGCGCCGATGTCCTGGCCGCTGCCGTTGGTACCGAGCCAATGTGACCCGCTGGGAGCTGTCCAGATCAGGTTCGTGTTCGACGGCGGGTTGGCCACGAGCAGCGGGGCGACGAGCGTCATACCCACGATCAGCACGACCAGGATCAGGCCGGCGAAGCCGGACCGGCTCCGGGTCAACTGAGCCATCAGACCACTGCCGCGGACGGCGCGGACGCCGGCCGGCGGCGCGGTTTCCAGATCGGTTTCCTCGACGGTTGCTTGGGCCATCGGTCAGTCCCCCGTCTCGTCGGTCCGGATCCGCGGATCCAGCAGGCTGTAGATGAGGTCGGCGATCAGGTTGGCGAACACCACGGTGGCGGTGATGACCAGCAGGATGCCTTGCAGGACGGTGTAGTCACGGGTCTGCAGGGCGTTGTACAGGGTGACGCCGATGCCGTCGTACTTGAAGGTCTGCTCGACGAAGATGGCGCCACCGACCACGAAGCCCGCCTGGGTGGCGATCTGCGCGACCAGCGGCAGGATCGCATTCCGACCGACGTAGTTGGTGCGGATCCTGGTGTCGGACAGACCGCGGGCCCGGGCCACCGTGACGTAGTCCTCACCGAGGATCTGGGTGGTGGACGACTTCATCACCAGGGCCCAGGTGCCGACCGTGGTGAGCACGTAGGTGAGGATCGGCATCGCTGCGTGGTAGAAGATGTCGCCCACCCAGGCCAGCCCGTAGGACGGGTCGATGCCCGGCGTGACCGTGCCGCGCATCGTGCCGACGTCGAACAGGCCGAGCAGCGAGCCACCGATCACCACGATGATGATCGCCAGCAGGTAGTTGGGGATGGCATGCAGGAAGCTGCCGAGGGCGGTTACCGCGTGATCGACCACGCCACCGCGCCGGTAGGCCATGATCATGCCGAGCAGCAGCCCGATGAAGATCGAGATCACCATGCCGATGCCGACACTGAACAGCGTCCAGGGCAGGTACTCCGCGATCAGGCGGGTGACCGAGATACCGCGGGTGGAGATGGACATGCCCATGTCACCGCGGACCAGGCCGCCGAGGTAGGACAGGTACTGCAGCAGCACCGGTGTCTTGGGGTCGAAACTGAAATAGGAGGCCGCCGAGGCCGCCGCGTCCTGATAGCTGACGCCGTACTGCGCGATCTGCTGGTTGATGTAGACCTGCACCGGGTTGCCCGGAAGCAACCGGACCATGAAGAAGACCGCGCTTGCCACCACCCAGATGACGAAGAGCGCGCGGAGCAGCCGGCGCAGCACGTAGTTGTGCCAGATCTTCGCCGCTATCGGCCGCGCCCCACCACTCACCGAGCTCCGCTGATCGACGTCTGCACTGACTGCCGTCATACCCCTCCCCAATGTGGTGCCCGGACCAGCGGGCAGAACGAGCCTCCGATGACCCCTCGCCGGAAGTCCTACCGGACTGTAACTGGGATCAGCGTTGCACGCTAGTGTTTCGTTTGATCTCGTTTCCGTCACTTTCGTGCAACAATTGGGCCGAGGCTGAGGTTTCACGCACCGCGGCGACAGCCCGTGGTTGCGCATGCCGACGTGACCCGAAACCGCATCCCGGCCCGTCGCAGGACGTAGTCAGGTCGCGGGCGGGTGCGTACCGGGCCTGCTCAGACGGCGACGATCGCCGCGGCGATCTCGGCCACCGCCCGGCGGTTGCCGGCCAGGTGCCAGCGCCGGCCGCGGTGTTCGACCACCCGGGCCTCGCCGCCGGCCGCCTCGACCAGGGCGGCGCCGGGAACCCAGTCCCAGGGCAGCGTGCCGACGTGCAGGGAGGCGCCGATCCGGCCCCCGGCGACCGAGGCCAGCTCGATCGAGCCGGAACCGATGATCCGCAGCGTCGCCGCACCGGAGACGGCGTTCAGCAGCGGGCGGATGCCGTCGATGGCGTCGGGGGTGAGCCGGGACGGCGGCAGGTAGCTGCCGATGGAGATCTCACCGAGCGGCCGATCGGCCAGCGGCTCCACCGGGACGCCGTTGCAGGTGGTGCGGTGGCCGCGGCCGCCGACCCACAACTCGTCGGCCACCGGGTGATAGACCGCGCCGAGCACCAGCCCGTCGGCGTCGGTCAATCCGATCGCGGAGCACCAGGTGCTCAGCTTGGACAGGAAGTTGTAGGTGCCGTCGACCGGGTCGATGTACCAGGTACGGTCCCCCGGCTGCCGGGCGCCTTCCTCGCCGACGAGCCCGTCGTCGGGACGTTCGGCGACCAGTCGGCGGCTGATCAGCTCTTCGGCGGCGTGGTCGGCGTCGGAGACGACGTCGGAGATGGACGACTTGTGCCGGGTCTCCAGCCCGTCGGCCAGCATCTGCGCCGCCAGCGCGCCGGCCTCGCGGACCAGCTCGCCGGCCAGGTCAAGATCTTCGGTCGATGCAGCGGCTGCGGTCACACCAGGCAGCCTAGCCAGCCGGCTGGGAGGCCCGTTCACGGACCTGACCGACAGCCCACACCCCCAACCCGATCAGCGGCAGCGCCGCACCGAGCAGACACGCGCCCATCCAGCCGGCTCCCGTCCACAGCTGCCCGCCCACCAGGGAGGCGACTGCGCCACCGACGAAGATGGTGGTCATGTAGACGGTGTTGACCCGGGCCCGCGCATCAGGCCGCAACGCGTAGATGGTGTGCTGGCCCATCACCTGGTGGGCCTGGACGGCGAAGTCCAGGCCGAAGGCCGTCACCGCGAGGACGACGACACTGCGATGTCCGAGGCCGGCGACGACACAACTGACCGTGGCCAGCAGCAACATCACAGCCCCGCCGAGGCTGCCGTGGCCGCGGTCGGCGAACCGGCCGGCGATCGGGGCCGCGAGGGCGCCCCCGGCGCCCAGCAGGGCGAACACCGCGATGCTGCCCTGGCTGAACCCGTGTTCGGTGATCAACTCGTACGACACCGTGGTCCAGAAGACGGAGAAGGCGCCGTACATGGTGGCCTGCTGCAGCGCCCGCCGACGCAGCAACGGCTCGGAGCGGACCAGCCGGCCGATCGAGCGCATCACCGGCAGGTAACCGGTCCTGCCGCTGTGTGCGGCAGCCGGGTCGTGGGCCGGCAACAACAGCCGCAGGAGGACCGACAGCACCACCATGGCGACGGCGGCGGCCAGATAGATCGACCGCCAGCCGAACAGCTGTGCGGTGGCGGAGGAGGCGGCGCGGGCCAGCAGGATGCCCAGCAGCAGACCGCTCATCACCCGGCCGACCACGGCGCCGTGCCGGCCCTCCGGCGCCAGGTGGGCGGCCAGCGGGACCAGCACCTGGACGATCACCGAGGTGATACCGATCAACACCGAGGCGAGGGCGAACAGCGCGAACGCCGGGGCGACGCCGGCCAGCAGCAGCGCACCGCTGGTGCCCAGCAGCAGCCGGGTCACCAACCGGCGGTTCTCCACCAGGTCACCCAGCGGCACCAGGAAGAACAGGCCGACGGCGTAGCCGATCTGCGTCAGCGCCACCACCAACGAGGCCGTGCCGCGATCCACCGAGAACGCCGTCCCGATCGGGTCCAGCAGCGGCTGGCCGTAGTACAGGTTGGCCACGGTCGCGCCGCAGGCGACCGCGAGCACGACGGTGACGATGCGCAGACGCCGTGGTGCCAGCGTCGTCGACTCCGGACCGTGGGAGCCGGCGTTCACGCGTCGACCCTGCGGGAGCAGGCGTTCACGCGTCGACCCTGCGGGAGCCGGCGTTCACGCGTCGACCCTGTGGGAGCCGGCGTTCATGCGTCGATCCTGTGGGAGCCGGCGTTCATGCGTCGATCCTGTGGGAGCCGGCGTTCATGCGTCGATCCTGTGGGAGCCGGCGTTCATGCGTCGACCCTGCGGGAGCCGGCGTTCATGCGTCGATGGTGGCGGCGTCCAACTGGTACGCCCCCTCGACCAGGAACTCCCGCCGCGGGGCGACGTCGTTGCCCATCAACAGCTCGAAGGTCAGCTCCGCGGCCGCACCGTCGTCCACCGTGAGCCGGCGCAGCATTCGCTGTCGCGGGTCCATGGTGGTCTCGGCCAGCTGGTAGGCGTCCATCTCCCCCAGCCCCTTGTAGCGCTGCGGCTCCTTGAAGTTGACGCCCCTCTTGGTCAGTTCGGCGGCCTTGCGCTGGTACTCCGGATCGGAGTAGGTGTAGATGTACTTGTCCATCCCCTTCTTGGGATTGGTCAGCTCGAACCGGTGCAGCGGCGGCACCGCCGAGTAGACCCGGCCGGCGTCGACCAGCGGCCGCATGTAGCGGAAGAACAGCGTCGCCAGCAGGCAGCGGATGTGCGCGCCGTCGGAGTCGGCGTCGGCCATGAAGATGATCTTGCCGTAGCGGGCCGCGTCCAGGTCGAAGCTGCGGCCGGAGCCGGCACCGACGACCTGGATGATCGAGGCGCACTCGGCGTTCTTGAGCATCTCGCCGATCGAGGCCTTCTGCACGTTGAGGATCTTGCCGCGGATCGGCAGCAACGCCTGGAACTCGGAGTTCCGGGCGGCCAGGGCGGTGCCCAGCGCGGAGTCGCCCTCGACGATGAACAGTTCGCAGCGGTCGACGTCGTTGCTGCGGCAGTCCTTGAGCTTGGGCGGCAGCGTGGAGGACTCCAGCGCGTTCTTGCGCCGCTGGGTCTCCTTGTGCTGTCGGGCTGCCACCCGGGCCCGGGAAGCCGACACCACCTTCTCCAGCAGGGCCCGCGACTGAGCCTTCGCCTCCCGCTTGGTGGAGGTCAGGAACGCACCGAGCTCGCGTTCGACGACCGTGCTCACCAGCCGGGTCACCGCCGGGGTGCCGAGCACCTCCTTGGTCTGGCCCTCGAACTGCGGCTCGGCCAGTCGGACCGTGACGACCGCGGTCAGGCCCTCGAGGATGTCGTCCTTGATGACCTCCTCCCCGGACTTGAGCAGTCGGGTCGAGCCCAGCGTCCTGGTGAACGTCCGGGTCAGGGCCCGGTCGAAGCCCTGCAGGTGCGTGCCGCCCTTGGGGGTGGCGATGACGTTGACGAAGGACCGCACCGTGGTGTCGTAGCCCTTGCCCCAGCGGACGGCGAGGTCGACTTCCAGATCCCGGTCCACGTCGGTCGGGGTCATGTGCCCGTCGTCGTCGAGCATCGGCACCGTCTCGGTGAACTGCTCGGTGCCCTGCAGCCGGATGACGTCGGTGACACTCTCGTCCGGCGCCAGGAACTCGCAGAATTCGGTGATGCCGCCGTCGTGCTTGAACGTCTCGACCTGCGGCTCACCGCTGCGGGCGTCGGTGACGGTCAGCGCCAGGCCCGGCACCAGGAAACTGGTCTGCCGCAGTCGCCCGGTCAGCTCGCTCATCGACAGGCCCGCATCCTGGTGGAAGATCTGCCGGTCGGGCCAGTAGGTGATCCGGGTGCCGGTGGTGCCCTTCTTGACCTTGCCGATCTTGCGCAGCCCACCGCCCGGGGTGAACTTCGCCTTCTCCCCCGGCCCGTCGAAGATGCCGGGCACACCGCGCTGGAACGACATCGCCCAGGTGCTCGGCGCCCGGTCCACCTCGACGTCGAGTCGGGAGGACAGCGCGTTCACCACCGAGGACCCGACGCCGTGCAGACCGCCGGCCGCGTTGTAGGAGCCGCCGCCGAACTTGCCGCCGGCGTGCAGCCGAGTGAAGACGACCTCCACCCCCGACAGCCCCGTCCGTGGTTCGGTGTCGACCGGGATGCCGCGGGCGTGGTCGTGGACGGAGATGCTGCCGTCGGGATTGAGGAAGATCTCGACCTCGCTGCCGTAGCCGGCCAGGGCCTCGTCCACCGCGTTGTCGATCAATTCCCAGACGCAGTGCATCAGGCCCCGGGTGTCGGTCGAGCCGATGTACATGCCGGGGCGTTTCCGGACGGCCTCCAGGCCCTCCAGGACGAGCAGATGGCGGGCCTCGTACTCCCGGCTCTCCCCGGCCGGCATGGCGGACTTCTTGGCAGTGGGCACCCGGTGAGATTACCCGGCCGGTCCGACGGTCGGGTGCAGGCACGGCGGCGTTCGACACCCGCGACGAAGACACCCGCGCCGGGCAGTGATTCGCGGCCGCCCGCGGGTAACGTAGCGGGTGCAGGCAGGCGTGATCCTCGTAACAGAACCGTCACCAGATCGCGTCGGCAAAACGGAACAAGGCCGACAGATCCGCTGTTGACTGTCACGTAGGTTGGACACCGATGAAGCGCAGGCGAGATGCGGGGCGGATCCCGACCCCGGATCTTTGTGAGAGAGAGAGGCCCATCGTGAGCACATCAGTCATCGACGACGCAGCCCTGACTGCCGCCGATCGCTGCGATCGCTGCGGCGCGCAGGCCTACGTCCGGGTGACCCTTCCCGGTGGGTCGCAGTTGTTGTTCTGCGCCCACCACGGCAAGGAGCATGCCGACAAGCTCAAGCAGGTCGCCCTGAAGATCCACGACGAGACGGCGAAGATCAGCTGAGTGTCGATATCACCCCGGGTCGCTGACCCGGGGCTCGCCGGAGCGCCGCGTCCCAGCCGGGACGCGGCGCTCCGGCGTTCCGTGGTGAGCAGCTGACGACGGTCCTGCACCTGACCGATCTGGACCGCGTGCTCCGGCCCTTCGCCAGCGTGGACGCCGCGACCGATGGCTGGTGCGCACACCCTGACCGGGGCAGCCGACGTCGCCGGCCGGCAGCCGGTCACGCCATGCTGGACGCCTTGGCCGATCACGGACCGCCGCTGCCGGCCGCGGACGCGATGGTCTTCACCACCGCGGTGCTGGAGGTCGCCAACAACGTCGTCGAGCACGGCCGGCCGGCGCCGTGCGATGGGAGCTGCGCCTCGCGGCCGGGGAGGCCGAGCTGGAGTCGGTGCTGCTGGACACGGCCGAGCAGTACGAGCCCGACCTGACCGCCGAGAGGCCGGAGGCCGAGGCGCTGGTGGCGGGCGGTCGCGGCATCCCGCTGGCACGTTCCCTGCTGGACCGGCCGGCGGTTCGTCGGGTCGGCGGCCGCAACGAATGGCGGATGGTGCGCCGGCTCGGCCGGCGGGACTGATCACGGACGGGTCCGGCCCCTCCTCCGGTCAGTCGGAGAAGGGGCCGGATGGCATCGGGCGGCAGGACCGCTTTCCGGACCGGGCCGGGTCGGTCCCGGGCCGGGTCGGCCGGATCAGTCCAGGTAGTCGCGCAGCACCTGGGAGCGGGACGGATGTCGCAGCTTCGACATGGTCTTGCTCTCGATCTGCCGGATCCGTTCGCGGGTGACGCCGTAGACCTTGCCGATCTCGTCCAGGGTCTTCGGCTGGCCGTCGGTCAGCCCGAACCGCATCGACACCACGCCGGCCTCACGCTCGCTGAGGGTGTCCAGCACGTCGTGCAGCTGCTCCTGCAGCAGGGTGAATCCGACCGCGTCGGCCGGTACGACGGCCTCGGAATCCTCGATCAGGTCACCGAACTCGGAGTCACCGTCCTCGCCCAGCGGCGTGTGCAGGGAGATCGGCTCGCGGCCGTACTTCTGCACCTCGACGACCTTCTCCGGGGTCATGTCGAGCTCCTTGGCGAGCTCCTCCGGAGTGGGTTCGCGACCGAGGTCCTGCAGCATCTGCCGCTGCACCCGGGCCAGCTTGTTGATGACCTCGACCATGTGCACCGGGATGCGGATCGTCCGGGCCTGGTCGGCCATCGCCCGGGTGATCGCCTGCCGGATCCACCAGGTGGCGTAGGTGGAGAACTTGTAGCCCTTGGTGTAGTCGAACTTCTCGACCGCACGGATCAGGCCCATGTTGCCTTCCTGGATCAGGTCCAGGAACATCATTCCGCGGCCGGTGAACCGCTTGGCCAGGCTGACCACGAGCCGGAGGTTGGCCTCCAGCAGATGGTTCTTGGCCCGCCGGCCGTCCTCGGCGATCCATTCGTAGTCGGCCCGCTGAGCTTCCTTGATCTTGGCATCCGGCGAGGCGAGCCGCTCCTCGGCGAACAGGCCGGCCTCGATCCGCTTGGCGAGTTCGACCTCCTGCTCGGCGTTCAGCAGGGCGACCTTGCCGATCTGCTTCAGGTAGTCCTTGACCGGATCGGCGGTGGCACCGGCCGCCAGCACCTGCTGCTCGGGCTCGTCGGCGTCATCGGCGTCGGAGAGGCTGAAGCCCTGGTCCTCGACCAGTTCCTTCTCGAGCTTGCCCTCCTCGCCGGGCTCGAACGCCGACTCGTCGACGTCGTCGAGGTTGCGCTTCTTGCCGGCGACGGTCAGCACGACCTCGGAGCCGCCGACCTCGGCGGTGACCTCGTCCTTGGCCTTGCGTCCGCGCGTCCCCGCCTTGGCCCGGGTGCCGGCAGACTTCGCGGCGGTCTTCTTGGCCGCGGCCTTGCGGGTCCGACCGGTGGTGCCGGTGGCGGTGTCCTCGGTGCTCTCGGGCCGGTCCGCGGCATCCGCCACGGCCTTCAAGGGCGCCTTCGCTGTGGACTTCGACGTCTTCTTCGCAGGGGCCTTCTTGACAGGCGCATCGATCTTGCTGGCGCTGGAGGTGGCAGCAGACGTGCGTCCGTCGGCCGGTCGGGCATTGGAGGTGGGTGTCACAAAGAACCTCTCGCTTACCGGTACGGGTTACTCGGATGGGCTGTGCCCGGGGCAGGCAACGTTACTTCATGGGATCTGACTTCAGGGCATGGCGGGCCCGTCGGAAGTCAACCCCTGCTCCGAAAGTATTCTGTCATGCCGGCCCAAATCGGCCGACATCGCGGGTGCCGCGGTCCGGTCATCGGCGGCCGGTCTCCTCGGCCTTGACCGCCAGCACCGGGCAGGACGCGTCCAGCAGCACCCGCTGGGCGTTGCTGCCGAGCAGCAGCTTGCCGACCGGCGAACGCCGACGCAGGCCGATGACGATGATCGCATCCGGGGAACTGTCCGACACCCGGATCAGCTCCTCGGCGGGGTCCAGTACATCGGGTGCCACGTGGATGTCGTAGGGCAGCCCCGTGCCGGCGAGTTCGGACTCGACGTCGCCGAGTTCGTCCTCCGGTGAGGTGTGCACGACGACGACCCGGGACCGGCCCTGCCGAGCGATCCGGATGCCGCGGGCGAGGGCGGCCCGACCCTCCGGCTTGGAGGAGTACCCCACCACGACCGTCGAGGTGACCTCGGAAGTCGAACCGGTGTCGGTCATGCCGCATCCCTCCATGCCCTTGTGCGTCGGGCGCCGCGGGCCGTGGCTCCCGTGCGCCGATGCAGGTGTCTGCCGATGTTCCGTTGTACCTCGCGGGCCCGCAGCGCCGACGGGCGGCGGGTCGTCGGTGTCCTCAGCCGACCTCCCAGGTGTGCACCGGCTGCCCGATCGCCATCAGGTCCCGGTACGCCCCGAGCATGCCATGCAGCGCGGCGTCGCGATCCTCACCCGCCCGTTCCCGGGCAGCCACGGCCGCAGTCTGCCAGCTGGCCCCGTTGCGCCGGGTCAGGCAACGCCGTTCGATGATGTCCAGCATCCGGCCGGCCTCGTCGCCGTCCACCTGCCAGCGGCGCAGGCCCTCGGCCGCCAACGGCAGCAGCTTGCGTAACACCAGGTCGGTCACCGGACCGGTACCCACTCCCGGCCAGTCCACCTCGGCCTCGATGCCGCGTCGCACGCCGGCGGCGAAGTTGCTGTCCGCGGTGGCGAACGACATCCGGGTCCAGACCGGCGACGCCTGCTCGGCCAACGTCCGGACCAGCCCGGCGAAGAAGGCGATATTGGCAACGGTGTCGATCACGGTCGGCCCGGCCGGCAGGACCCGGTTCTCCACCCGCAGGTGCGGGGTGCCGCCGCCGGGATCGTAGACCGGCCGGTTCCAGCGGTAGATGGTGCCGTTGTGCAGCCGCAGCTCCGACAGCTCCGGGATGCCGCCGGCGTCGAGCACGGCGGCCGGATCCTCCTGGCCGACGACCGGGAGCAGGGCGCCGAAGTAGCGGCTGTTCTCCTCGTACAGGTCGTAGGCGGAGTCGATCCAGCGTTCCCCGAACCACACCCGCGGCCGGACGTGCTGGGCCTTCAGATCCTCGGTGCGGGTGTCGGTGGCCTGCTCGAAGAGCGGGACCCGGGTCTCGTCCACCAGCCGCCTGCCGAACAGGAAGGGCGAGTTCGCGCCGGTCGCGACCTGGATGCCGGCGATGGCCTGGGCGGCGTTCCAGTAGCCGGCGAAGGTCTCGGGGCTGACCTGCAGGTGGATCTGGGTGGAGGTGCAGGCCGCCTCCGGCATCACCGAGTCGACCACCAGCTGCAACTGCTCCACCCCGCTGATGCTGATGGCCAGATCCTCGCCGCGGATCCGCAGCACCTCCTCGTTGAGCAGGGCATACCGGGGGTTGGCCGAGAGGTGGTCCACGGTCACGTGTTCGGGCCGCAGGGTCGGCAGGATGCCGATGGTGACCAGCCGGGCGCCGCTGATCTTCTGATCGGCCGACTCCAGCGCCTGCCGGACCGAGTCGGCGAACGAACTGAGCCCGCGGCCGGCGAGACGGCGCGGCGGGACGTTGATCTCCAGGTTGAACCGGCCCAGCTCGGTCTGGAAGGTCGGGTCGGCGATGGCCGACAGGGCTTCGGCGTTACGCATGGCCGGCTCGAACCGGTCGTCGATCAGGTTGAGCTCGATCTCCAGGCCGGTCATCGGCCGTTCCGCCTCGAACCGCTGCTCGGCCAGCATCCGGGCCAGCGCGTCCAGCCCGGCCCGGACCTTCTCCCGGTACCGGGTCCGGTCGGCGCCGCCGAACCGCTGTGCCTGGACCTCCTCACCCATGTGCCCATCCTTGCCGATGTCGGCCCGAACCGTAGGCTCCGGTCCGTGACGACGTCGGAACCGGACAGCTACTACCGGCGGGTCGCGGCCGACACGTTCCGGCCGACCCGGCACAGCCAGGGCGCCTGGCGGGACACCGAACAGCACATGGGGCCGGCAGCCGGGCTGCTGGCCTACGCGCTGGAGACGGCCCATCCGCGTCCGGACCTGCGGCTGTGCCGGATCAGTTACGAGATCCTCGGTGTCATCGCCGCCGCGGACAGCACCGTCGAGGTCGAGGTGGTGCGCCCGGGGCGGACCATCGAATTGCTCCGGGCGCGGATGGTCATCGACGGCCGGACCGCGGTGCTGGCGCACGGCTGGCGGCTGGCCACCGCCGACACCGTGGCCGTGGCCGGCGGCGGCCCGGCGGCTCTGCCCGGGCCGACGGCCTGGCCGATCGGCCACGCCGGCCGTTGGTCCGGCGGCTTCATCGAGAGCGTGCAGTTCCGCATCGACCCGGGCAGCGAGCCCGGATCGTGCCGGGCGTGGCTGCGGACGCCGATGGCGCTGATCGCCGACGAGTCGGTCTCCGACCTGGTCGGGTTCACGACCCTGGTCGACACCGCCAACGGGCTGGCCGCCCGGCAGGACCCGGCCGGCTGGATCTTCCCCAATCTCGACCTGACCCTGCATTACGCCCGGACGCCGGTGCTCGGGCCCGACGGCTGGGTCGGGCTGGACACCGCCGCGATCTGGGGCCCGGACGGCATCGGCCTCACCTCCTCCGCCCTGCACGACGAGTGCGGCGCGGTCGGGCGCGGCGAGCAGATCCTCACCCTGCGCCCCGTCCCGGGCGGCGGCTAGCCTGGCGCGGTGACCAGCGCCGACCTGTCTCCTGCCGCCACTCCCGCCGACCCGGCCACCTCCTCCGGCCCCGACGGCGGCCGGCCGCCGATGGCGGACCGCCGCCCGGTGCAGCGCCGCCATCACGACGACGAGTACGCCGATCCGTACGAGTGGCTGCGCAACGCCGACGATCCCGCCGTGATCGCCTATCTGGAGGCCGAGAACGCCTACACCGAACGGCACACCGCGCACCTGGCCGGCCTGCGGCAGGAGATCTTCGACGACATCCGGTCCCGCACCCAGGAGACCGACCTCAGCGTTCCCGGCTACACCAGCCACCGGCCGGACGCCTCCGGCCGGGCCCGGGCGTACTGGTACTACCAGCGGACCCGGGAGGGCGCGGAGTACCCGCTGTTCTGCCGTGCACCCGCCGCCGACCCGCTGGATCCCCCGGACGTCGCCGCCGACATCCCCGGCGAGCAGGTGCTGCTGGACGCCAACGCCGAGGCCGGTGACAGCGAGTTCTTCGCACTCGGCGCGTTCTCGGTCTCCCCCACCGGCCGGCTGCTGGCGTACTCGGTCGATCTGTTGGGCGACGAACGCTTCCAGCTGCGCTGGCTGGACCTGGACGCCGGCAGCCGGTTGACCGACGTCATCGACGACGTCGCCTACGGCGCGGCCTGGGCCGGCGACGACGACATCTTCTACACCCGCGCCGACCAGGCCTGGCGGCCGTTCCAGGTGCTCCGGCACCGGATCGGCACGGATCCGGGCGCGGATGCGGAGGTGTTCAGCGAACCCGACGAACGGTTCTGGGTCGGCGTCGGGACCAGCCGGGACCGGGACTGGGTGATCATCGAGGCCGGCAGCAAGCTGACCACCGAGGTGCGGCTGCTGCGTACCGACCGGCCCGAAGACCGGCCGCGGGTCGTCGCCGCGCGCCGGCAGGGCGTGGAATACGAGGTGGAGCCGGCCGGTGACCGGCTGCTGATCCTGCACAACGATGGCGCCGACGACTTCGCCCTGGCCCAGGCTCCGCTGGAGGCCACCGGTCCCGAGCAGTGGCAGACGGTGCTGGCCCACCAGCCCGGCGTGCGGCTGCAGGAGGTCGACGCCTACGCCGACCAGGTCGTCGTCGGGCTGCGGCGCGACGGGCTGACCGGCGTGCATGTCATCCCGCGGACCGCCGACGGCGACCTCGGCACCGGCTGGGACATCGCCTTCGACGAGCCGCTCTACACCGTCTCCCCGATCGAGGTCAGTGAGTACGCCAGCCCGACCGTCCGGTTGGCGTTCACCTCGCTGGTGACGCCGAATTCGGTCTACGACTACCGGGTCGCCGACCGGGAGCTCGTGGTGCGCAAGATCACCCCGGTGCTCGAGCATCCGGTGCACGGGCCCTACCGCAGTGAGGATTACGTGCAGCGGCGGGAGTGGGCCACCGCCGAGGACGGCACCCGGGTCCCGATCTCACTGGTGCATGCCAAGGACACCCCGCTGGACGGCACCGCCCCGGCGGTGATCTACGGCTACGGCTCGTACGAGATCCCGATGGACCCCTCCTTCCAGATCGCCCGGTTGTCCTTCCTGGACCGGGGTTTCGTGTACGCCATCGCCCACATCCGTGGCGGCGGTGAGATGGGCCGGGCCTGGTACAACGGCGGCAAGACCACGAGCAAGCTCAACACCTTCACCGACTTCGTGGCCTGCGCCCGGCACCTGGTGCAGCACGGATACACCTCGGTCGACCGGCTGGCCGCCCGTGGCGGCAGCGCGGGCGGGCTGCTGATGGGCGCGGTGGCCAACCTGGCCCCGGACGCGTTCCGCGCGATCCACGCCGCGGTCCCGTTCGTGGACCCGCTGACCTCGATCCTGATGCCCGAGCTGCCGCTGACGGTGACCGAGTGGGAGGAGTGGGGTGACCCGCTGCACGACCCCGAGGTGTATGCCTACATGCGGTCCTACAGCCCGTACGAGAACGTCCGGGCCACCAGCTACCCGGCGATCCTGGCGACGACCAGCCTGCACGACACCCGGGTGCTGTTCACCGAGCCGGCCAAGTGGGTCGCCGCCCTGCGGCGCACCGCCAGCAACGGAGCGGACCGGCCGATCCTGCTCAAGACGGAGATGTCGGCCGGCCACGGCGGTGCCAGCGGGCGATACCAGAGCTGGAAGGAGACCGCGTTCGAGTACGCCTGGATCATCGACCAGGTGACCGGTCCGCGGTGAGGCACGGCAGCGGCGCCGCTGCCCGGGTGGGTGACAGCTGCCAGGAACAGGGGCAGACGTGCTCAGCATCGCCATCACACCCGAGGGATCCCGGGCGCGGCCGAGCTGGAGCCGACCGGCCGAGGGTTGCGGGTGCACCGGTTGCCGTCCCGGGTCCGGCGGCAGTTCCCCGACCCGCAGCCGATGTCGATAGACCCAACCGTCCGGCGTCTCGTCGGCGACGGTCGCCGACGCCGACCGCATCGATCCGGTGACCCACGCGTCCCGGCTGGCCCACCGCGGTGTGCACCGGCGGATCGGTGCACGCTTCGCGGCCCATGCCTCGCCGACACCGGTCCCTGCGTGTTCGCCGACACCGGCCCCTGCGCCGATCGCTGAAGAGAACTTCCGGCCCGGTCGGCGCGGTCAGCGAGGGTGCTGGCGCGTCCCGGCGCGGTCGCGGATTCACCGGCGGCTCCGCCGGGTACCCAGACCCGGCGTCGAGAGCACATCTCAGGGACTCTTCAGGGTGCCCTCGGAATCCAGGACTCCCGCTCGGACGTTGCACTGGTCGAAGGCAACGAAAGGGGCCCACGGTGGCAACGAGAACGTCAACCCGCGTCAACGAAGGCATCGAAGGCAAGGATGCGGTCGGTCTGTACCTGGACGGGATCGCGAAGACGCCCCTGCTCACCGCCGAGGAGGAGGTCGAACTCGCCAAGCGGATCGAGGTCGGGCTCTATGCCAGCAAGCTGCTGTCCGGCGAGGTGACCCCGGGCGAACGCGGCGCGAAGCCGGTCAAGGTGACCGAGGACGAACTGCTGGCCCTGGTCGACGCCGGCGAACAGGCACAGCGCCGGTTCGTGATGGCCAACCTGCGGCTGGTCGTCTCCGTGGCCCGCAAGTACGGCCGGGCGCAGATGCCACTGCTGGACCTGGTCCAGGAGGGCAACACCGGACTGATCCGGGCGGTGGAGAAGTTCGACTACACCAAGGGCTTCAAGTTCTCCACCTACGGCACCTGGTGGGTGCGGCAGTCCATCAGCCGCGGAATCGCCCAGCAGGGCCGGATCGTCCGGCTGCCGGTCCACGTCGCCGAGCAGGTCAACCAGGTCGGCGCGGTGCGTCGGACCCTGGAGCGGCGGCTCGGCCGGGATCCGGAGCTGGAGGAGATCGCCGACGAGATGGGAGTCGACGCAGACCGCGTGCTGGACCTGATGCGGTACGGCCGTGACCACGTCAGCCTGGATGCCCCGGTCGAGGAGGGCGGTGACACCGCACTCGGTGACCTGATCGCCCGCGAGCCGATGCCCGGCCCCGACGAGGTCTTCCTGGATGCCGAGGAGCACCAGCGGCTGGAGGCTCTGCTCGACCAGCTGGACGAGCGGTCCGCCGACGTCGTCCGCCGCCGCTACGGGCTGGTGGACGGCCGCCAGGCCAAGCTCGCCGACATCGGCGCCGTCTGGGGCATCACCGCCGAACGGGTGCGCCAGATCGAGCGGCACGCCATCGCCAAGCTGCGCAACGCCTCCACCCTCGCCGCCTGACCAACACAGAAACCACACCAAGGTCGAAGGGCCGGCCGCACCCGCGGCCGGCCCTTCGATCTTGCCGAGGAGTCATTCATTCCTCAGTCTTTGCGGCGTGTCGCGGTGTCGGTGACTCCTCGAGGGCGGCGCGGGTTCGCCGGATCCGGGCCCGCGGCCCGGGATCTTGGCGAGAGGTCACGAACCTCCCGACACCCCGCACAAGCCGGTGATCAGGGGACCCCTCGGCGATTCGAGTGGCTCCGAGGGGGCGCGGAGATCACGACACGCCGCAAGGATCGGGGATTCAGTGACCCCTCGGCGTGGAGGGGCGGGCGGGACGGATCAGGCCCTCCTGGGCGACGTCGGCGATGAGGACGTCACGCTGGAACAGGCGGGCGGTGGCCAGGCCGAGGCCGGAGGACGCCGAGGGTGACACCTGGTCGTAGAGCAGCCAGTCGTCGGCGCGGAAAGACCGGTGGAACCACATCGCGTGGTCGATCGAGGCCGCCTGCACCGCCGGCGAGCCGAGCACCTGCCCGTGCGGCACCAGGCTGGCGCCCAGCAGGGTGAGGTCGCTGGCGTAGGCCAGCACGCAGCTGTGCAGGAACCGGTCCTCCGGCAGCGTGCCGTCGGCCCTGATCCAGAGCCGCGCCAGCGCCGGGTGCCGCGGGTCCAGCAGTTTGCCGGCCGGACCGGAGTTGCCGACGTAGCGGACGTCGAGGGCGCCCCATTCGCGGGTCCAGTACTCCGCCGGCGCACCCGTCAACCGGCTCAACACGTCGGCCATCGACGGGCACTCGTCGGGCCCCGGCACGTCGGTCGGTGCCGGGTCGGAGTGCTCCCAGCCCGCCTCGTCGCGGTGGAACGAGCAGGACATGTAGAAGATGACCCGGCCGTCCTGGCGGGCGCTGACCCGGCGGGTGGAGAACGAACCACCGTCGCGGACCATGTCGACGTCATAGACGATCGGGCTGTCGATCCGGCCCTCCAGCAGGAAGTAGCCGTGCAGGGAATGCGGGAACCGGTCCGCCGGCACGGTCCGGCCGGCGGCGGCCAGCGCCTGGGCCAGCACCTGGCCGCCGAAGGCCCGCTGCAACTGGGTCCGGGGCTGGTGGGCCCGGAACAGGGTCGCCTCGATCTCCTCGAGTTCGAGCAGGTCCAGAAGCTCCTCCACCGACTGCGGCACGGCGCGATCCTACTGATCGCCGCCGACGCCGGAACCGCTGCCGGCGCCGTCGCCGGGATCCTCGCCGCTGCGCTGGTCGCCGCCGTCGGGTCGACCGCCGGGCTCGTCGGAATCGTGGGTGTCCTCGGGATCGTCGTCCTCCTCGCGCTCGGCCAGGAAGCGTTCGAAGAAGGAGCCGATCTCATCGGCGGACGGCACCGGGCCGACGTCCTCCACGCCGGTCTCCGGATAGTCCATCGCGCCGCGGTCGGCGCGGACCGAGTCGTACTGGACCTCCAACTGGCCGACCAGCTCCTGGGCCTCGGTGGAACCGGCGACCTCCGCCACGATCTCGGCCATGGTGTTGGCCGCCGCCTGCTCCAGCGCGCTGAACGGCACCGCCAGCCCCGTCGTCTTGGAGACCCGCTGCCCCAACGCCAGGGTCGCCTGCGGGAACGCCGCCTGCGCGAGATAGTGCGGCACGAACGCCTCGAAGCCGACCGCCGTGACGCCGCGTTCGCCGAGCCGATACTCCAGCAGAGCCGAGAAGCTCGCCTGCACCTCCGCCTTGCCGAACCAGGAGGGGTCGTCGCGCACCAGGTCGGGATCGGTGGCGTGGGCGTTCAACGCCACCGGGCGGGTGTGCGGCACGGCGCCGGGAATGCCCGTCAGGGAGACGACCAGTCGCACGTCGAACGCCTCGACCAGATCGATCACCGCCGTACTGGCCCGCTCCCACTGCACGTCGGGTTCGGGGCCGTGCAGCAGCAGGAACGCCTCACCCTGCTCGTCCACGAGCCGGTGCAGCCGCAACCCGGTGCTGCTCACCGACGACCAGTGATCGTTGTCATAGATCATCATCGGCCGGCGGGAGCGATAGTCGTGCAGCTGATCATGGTCGAACTCCGCCAGCAGCCGGTGGTCCAGATGTTCGAGCAGATGGGCGGTGAACAGCCGCCCCGCCTGGCCGGCGTCGATGAACCCGTCCAGCTGCACGACCAGCACCGGCCGGTGGCCGGCCATCAGGTCGCGGACCTCCCCGTCGACGTCGTACAGCGTTCCCGGATCCAACATGGGACCCAATCTAGTGTCCGTGGCCGCCCGGACGCCGATCGGAGGGTCAGGCCAGCTCGTGGCGCCGACGCGCGTCGGCGATCGCGGTCATCACCCGCTTCTCCGACACCGGCCGCCGGGTGCGCAACTGCTGGGCGAAGAGGCTGACCCGCAACTCCTCCAACATCCAGCCGATGTCTGCCACATCGTCGGGCAGGGGTCCCTCGGGCAGGCGGGCGCAGAGTTCGGCGTAGGCGTCCTCCACCCGGCTGATCGTGGTCAGGCCGGCAGCGTCGCGACCGGGCGTGGCGCGCAACACCGTGACCCGGTTCAACGCCGCCCGTAGGTAGCGGGCCAGGTCCGGCAGCCGTTCGGCGTCGGTGGCCGCCAGGAAGCCGGCGAAGACCAGGTTGTCGACCTGTTCCCGCAGGTCGGCCGCGGCCAGATCGTCGACCCGACGAACGGCGTCGAGTTGGGCCAGCACCTGCTGCCAGAGCTCCAGCACCGTGGCAACCTCGTCGACGAGGGTCCGCATCCGGTCGGCGTGATCGGCACGGACCAGGTCGCAGAGCCGGCTGAACGTCGGTTGATCACGAGTCTGCTCGCCACGGTGACGTCGGATCAGCTCGCCCACCGCGGCCAGCCGCGCGTCGGCCAGCAGCGTTGGCACATCGGTGTACGGGCTGCCGCCCAACGCCAGCTTGGCCTGGTTGCCCAGGTGGGCGACCACCCAGCGGGTCGGGTCGGGGATGTTGATCATCACCAGCCGCCGCAGCCCGAGCCGATGATGATGATCGCGACGGGCGGCGGATTCGTACACCTTCAGCCCGACCGTCGAGGCCTCGTCCACCAGCCCGGGGAAGCTGATCAGGTCACCGGTCTGTCTTCGCTCGGGAATGTCGCCGAACGTCCAGTCGGTCGCGCCGGTGACGGTCACCTCCTCGGCGGCGGTGTTCAGGGTGCGGCTGATCTGCGGCGCAAGCTCACGTTTGAGCGCGTCGAGATCCTTGCCCTCGCCGATCACGGTCGTGCCGTCGGTGATCAGGTAGGTCGGCAGCAGGTGGGCCGGCGGTGGACTGGACAGCCAGGCCTGCGACGGCACCGGAACTCCGGTCAGGGCACGCAGCGCCCGGCCCAGGGCCTGCGGAAACGACTCCACACCGGTGGACCGGTCTTCTTTCAGCCACGCCAGCGCTCGCTGGGCGTATTCGGGTGCCGGCACGAACGAACGGCGTACCGACTTCGGCAGGGACCTGATCAGTTCGGTGGCCAGTTCGGTCCGAAGGCCGGGAACCTGCCAGCTGAACGCTGCGTCGTCGGTACGGTTCAGCACGCCGACCGGGATCTCGATGCTGACTCCGTCCCGGGCGGTGCCGGGATCGAAGGCGTAGCCGATCTCGTAGTCGATCTCGCCGGTGGTCCAGACCTCGGGGAACTCACCGGGGTCGGCCGCGCCGCGGTTGACGACGAGATCGTCCAGGGTCAATGTCAGCAGGTCCGGACGCTCACGCCGGGCGTCCTTCCACCACCGGTCGAAATGGGCGGCGGAGGTGACGTCGACGGGGATCCGCACGTCGTAGAAGTCGAAGATCACCTGGTCGTCGACGAGCAGGTCGCGGCGGCGAGCCCGCTCCTCCAGTTCCTCGGCCTCGGCGCGGAGCTGCTGGTTGTCGGCGAAGAAGCGGTGCCGGTTCCGCCAGTCGCCTTCCACCAAGGCGGAGCGGATGAAGATCTCCCGTGCCTCGGCCGGGTTGATCCTGGCGTACGGCACGCGGCGGCGACCGATGATCGGGATGCCGTAGAGGCTGACCTGCTCATAGGCCATCACCGCGCCGCTGCGAGCCGACCAGTGCGGCTCGGAGTAGCTGTGCTTGAGCAGGTGGGCGCCGACCTCCTCCACCTGCCGGGCGTCGATCGCGGCAGCGGTACGAGCCCACAGCCGGGAGGTCTCGACGACCTCGGCGGCCATCACCAGCGGCGGGCTGATCCTCGCCACGCTGGAGCCCGGGTTGATCGCGAACCTGGTGCCGCGCGCGCCGAGGTACTCCTGGGGGCCGGGGCGCCGGCGTCGGCGACCGTCGGCGGATCGTCCACGCCGGTTGCGATCCTCCATCACGTCGGCCAGTCCGACGTGGGACAACAGCCCGGTGAGGATCGCGGTGTGGATCTTGGCGCTGTCGGCGGGCTGATCGTTGGGCTGCAGTTTCAGATCACGGCTGATCTGCCGTAGCTGAGCATGCAGGTCCTGCCACTCGCGGATCCGCAGGAAGTGCAGGTACTCGTTGCGACACATCCGCCGGAAGGCGTTGCCGGACAGCTCTTTCTGTTGCCGGCGCAGGTACTGCCACAGCCGCAGCAGGGCCAGGAAGTCACTGGCGTCGGTGGACCGGTCCTGGTCCCTGCCGGACTTCCGGCTCTGATCATCGTCGCCGCCGGACTGCTGATCAACGTCGGCGTCGGCGGAGGGCAGCGGCGCCCAGAAGCGGCGGTGCAGCTGATCGGCTGCCTGCTGGTGATCGGCCGGCCGTTCCCGTGGATCCTGCACCGACAGCCCGGAGACGATGATCAACATCTCCTTGAGGCAGCCCATCCGGTCACCGGCCAGCAGCATCCGGCCCATCCGCGGATCGATCGGGATGCCGGCCAGCCGCCGTCCCACACCGGTCAGCCGCGGCGACCCGTGCGCCTCGGCGCGGCGGCCCTTGACCGCACCGAGTTCCTCGAGCAGGCGCAGCCCGTCGGTGATCTGGGCTGCATCGGGACGCTCGACGAACGGGAAGGAGGCGATGTCGCCCAGGTCCGCGGCAGCCATCTGCAGGATGACCGAGGCCAGGTTGGTGCGCAGGATCTCCGGTTCGGTGAACTCCGGCCGCCCGAGGTAGTCCTCCTCGGCGTACAGCCGGATGCAGATGCCGGGCCCGAGCCGGCCACAGCGGCCGGCGCGCTGGTCGGCCGACGCCTGCGAGATCGGCTCGATCGGCAACCGCTGCACCTTGGTGCGAGCCGAGTAGCGGGAGATACGCGCGGTGCCGGTGTCGATCACGTACCGGATGCCGGGCACGGTCAGTGACGTCTCGGCGACGTTGGTCGCCAGTACGATCCGCCGGCCGGTGTGGGCGGTGAACACGCGGTGCTGTTCGGCCGCTGACAGCCGGGCATACAGCGGCACCACCTCGGTGAACCGCAGGTCCATCCCGTTCAGCGCCTCCGCGGCGTCGCGGATCTCCCGTTCCCCGGACAGGAAGACCAGAATGTCACCGGATCCCTCCGCGCCGAGTTCGGTCACCGCCCGGCAGATGCCGTCGACCTGGTCGATGTCCTCCGACTGATCCGCGCCGGCCTCGTCGCCGGCCTGGCCGACCAGCGGCCGGTACCGCAGCTGGACCGGATAGGTCCGCCCGGACACCTCGATGATCGGCGCCGGTTGCCCGCCGACGTCGGAGAAGTGTTCGGCGAACCGGACGGTGTCGATGGTGGCCGAGGTGATGATCACCTTCAGGTCCGGGCGGCGCGGCAGCAACTGTTTGAGATAGCCGAGCAGGAAGTCGATGTTGAGGCTGCGTTCGTGTGCCTCGTCGATGATGATCGTGTCGTAGCGGCGCAGCTCCCGGTCGTGGCCGATCTCGGCCAGCAACACACCGTCGGTCATCACCTTGACCCGGGTGTCGCGCGACGCCTTACGGGTGAAACGCACCTGGTAGCCGATCAGGTCGCCGAGGTCGACGCCGATCTCCTCCGCGATCCGTTCCGCGACCGTCCGGGCGGCGATCCGGCGCGGTTGGGTGTGTCCCACGGACCGGCGGCCGAGTTGCAGGCAGATCTTGGGCAGCTGCGTGGTCTTGCCTGATCCGGTCTCGCCGGCGACCACGACGACCTGGTGGTCGCGGACGGCGGCGGCGATCTCGTCTGCCCGGGCTGCGATCGGCAGGGCCGCGTCGACGATGATGGTCGGCGCGGTGGGGGCGGACGTCGGCATAACGCGCCAAGTCTAGTCAGCGATGCCGCCGGCTCCCAGCTGATAGACCAGCACCATGAGCTCACCGGCGGTGACGGCTGCCCAGGCGGTGGCGTACCGCCTCGAGGTCAACAACCTGACATGCAGGTTGCCGGCCGGATCGCTGCCGGCCGCTGCCCGGTACGGCTTGCAGGACACGGCGCCGCGGGACGGGCTGCTGGGCCTGTACGCCCGGACGGCCGGCGTCCGGCCGGACGACTGGGCCGACGAGCGGCTGATCCAGACCTACTGTCCGCGCCGGGCGGTGTACCTGCTCCCTCGGGAGGACTTCGGCGTGTTCACCCTCGGCACGATGCCGTTCGATCCGCAGGACCGGGAACGGATCGAGCGGCAGGCCGGGGACCTCTGTCGTCGGCTGGCCGGCGGCGAGGTGCGCGGGGCAGCGACGGCCGGGGATCGGACCGCCTGCCGGTCCGGGCGCATCGCGGTGCGTTGGACGACCAGCGCCCTGTGGGTCCGGGAGGTCGAGCGGCCGATGGTCGACGTCGACGAGGCGCGCCGGGAGCTCTGCCGGCGGCACCTGCAGGCGTTCGGGCCGACCACTCCTGCCGCCTATGCCTGGTGGACGGGTCTACACCCGACCGCAGCGCGCCGCGTCTGGCAGAGTCTGGCCACCGACCTGGTCGCCGTGGATCACGCCGGCCACCGCGCCTGGCTCCTGGCCGAGGACGAGGAGCGGCTGCGCCGGGCGCGGCCGGCCGGCGGGGTTCGGCTGCTGGTGCCCAGCGATCTACGACTGCTGGGCCGGGACCGGACCGGCCTGTACGTCGGACCCGGGTTGCGGCCGCTGAGCCCCCTGCACGACTCGTTCCATCCCGGCGGCGTGCTGGTCGACGGAGCCGTCCGCGGGGTCTGGGGCCGCCGCAACGGCCGGGTCGACGTGGTGGTGGACGCGGGCCTGCCGGCGCGCGACCTGGAACTGATCGAGGCCGAGGCGCTGGGCATGCCCATCCCCCACGCCACCATGTCGGTGACCATCTCCACACCCTGAACTCGCCCTCCACACCCTGAACTCGCCCTCCACACCCGGCGCTCGCTGCGTCCCCGGCCTGTCGACGGGCGCGCTGCGGCTCAGCGATGCCCCCGGCAGTCAGGTGAGAGTGACGAGGTGGTCACCGTCGCGATAGGCGGCGAAGATGCTCGGGGAGTTGTGCGCGACCACGACGGTGCCGTCGGCGGTCACCGCGACCAGGCCGCCGCTGGCCTGCCGACGGGTCAACTCGGTGTCGAAGGTGGCGGTGATCGCGTCGGCCGGCCCGACGCCGAGATAGCGCATCCGGGCGACGATGTCGTAGGCCACCACGCCCCGGACGAACGCCTCACCCTCGCCCGTGCAGGACAGCGCGGCCAATCCGTCGCGGGCGTAGGTGCCGGCACCGATCACCGGGGTGTCGCCGACCCGGCCGGGCTGCTGGTTGACGATCCCGCCGGTGGAGGTGGCCGCGGCGACCCGGCCGCCGGCATCGCGGGCGACTGCACCGACCGTGCCGTGCCGGGTGCCGGTGGTCGCGGCCCGACGCATCCGCTCCAACTGGCGCAGCCGGGCGTCGGTGACGAAGTAGGACGGCTGGACGACCTCCAGCCCCCAGGACTCGATCAGGTCCGCCGGCGGCGCCATCCAGAACACGTGCCCGGTGCGTTCCATCACCTGCCGGGCCGCCAGCACCGGGTTGCGGGCATACCGCGAACCGGCCACGGCACCGGCGCGTCCGTCACCGGTCATGACCGCGGCGTCGAGTTCGGCCTCCGCCTCGGTGGTCAGCGCCGCCCCACGACCGGCGTTGAACCCGATGTCGTCCTCCATTGCGGTGACCGCCGCGCAGACGGCGTCGAGGGCCGCACCGCCGGCGGCCAGCACCACCTCGCCGGCCCGGTGCGCGGCGGCCAGCGCGGCCTCGAAGTCGTGCCGGTCGTCCTCGGCGAGTTCACGGATCCGGGCGCCGGCACCGCCGTGCAGCGCCAGGGCGTACGAACGCCCCGCCGGCACCGACCGCAGCCGCAGCGGCGCCGGCGGGGCGACGGCCTCCTCGGCGAGCAGCCGACGTTCCTGCTCCTGTTCGCTGGTCACCGGATCACTTCTGGTCGTCGTCGGGATCGTCGAAGGTGGTCCGGCCGCGCAACTTGCCGGCCAGCTGATCGTCGATGCCGTCGGCGGTGTCGGCCATGATCTGCAGCGCCTGGGCCAGATGCGCGGGCACGAACGGGTGCGCCATCACCGACAGGGTCGCGAAGACCCGGTCGCGGATCAGCTGGAACTTCACCCAGCGTGCCTCACAGTTGAGATCGTTCAGCACCTCGACCGCGCGGGACCGGCCACCCTCGATCTCGTGCACGATGGCCGCGAAGATCACGATCTCGCGGCCGTCGGAGGAGGTGCGCAGGAAGACCATCGTGGAGCCGACGCGGATGGCGACGTCACCTTCGTCGTCGCGGATCGGCCGGTGCCCGAACAGATCGGCCAACTCGGCGTCGACCAGATCGTCGAGGTGTTGGCGGTTGCTCGGCAGGACCGCGGTGACGTCCTCCTCGTCGTAGACGGGCGCGGCAGCCGGGGCGACACCCTTGGGGGTGAGGATCTCGGCGAGCTGGTCGGGGTCGAGGAACACCGGATGCGGCACGCCGTACACATCGCGGAGCGCGAAGACGGCCAGCTCGGCGAGCCGGTCGGACTGCTCCTGCGGCAGCTCGACCCAGAAGTTGGCCGACCGGTCCCCGCTGGGCCGGTGCCAGCCGGCCTGCTCCATCGCGGCCAGATCGGCGCCGCTGAGCCGGAACGCCTCCCGCAGCACCGCATTGCTGGCGGCCTCGCAGCGGATCATGTCGCGGGCCGGCGCGGAGAAGGAGACGAACGGACCACCGTTCTCGGTGCGTTCGGTCTCGGTGCCGATGACCAGGTCACCGGAGTCGTCGATCACCGAGATGACATCGCTCAGCCGCGCCTGGAACTCCGTCCAGGCCTGCGCGGTGCTGCGATCGATGTCGAAGCCCTCGTAATCGGTCGAGTCCACACCGTTCCCTTCCGTCCAGCCGACACTCCGTGCGCGGGCCTGCCGCCCCGGTTCCGGCACGTGCTCGAACCTATCGCACGGGCGCGGAGACCGGCCGGGGCCGACGCCGGGCCTCAGGACAGTGCAGGGCTGCCGGTAGTAGGGCTGCCGGTAGTAGGGCTGCCGGTAGTCGGCCCCAGTGCCGTCGCCACCCGCGACGGCGTGGGGCGGCCGAGGACGGTCGCCATGCCGGCGCTGACTGCGACCAGCCGATCCAGGTCGACACCGGTGTCGACCCCGAGACCGGTGAGCATCCAGACCAGGTCCTCGGTGGCCAGATTGCCGGTGGCCGAGCGGGCGAAGGGGCAGCCGCCGATGCCGCCGGCGGCCGAGTCGTACTCGGCCACCCCGCACTGCAGGCCGGCCAGTACGTTGGCCAGCGCCTGCCCGTAGGTGTCGTGGAAGTGCAGGGCCAGCCGCTCCGTACCCAGCCCGGCGCGGCCCAGGGCGTCCACCAGCGCGTGCACGTGGCCGGGGGTGGCCACACCGATGGTGTCGCCGAGGCTGATGGCCTCGACGCCGGCCGCGGCGAGTCGCTGGGCCACCGTGACGACCTGGTCCAGGCTCACCCGTCCCTCCCAGGGATCGCCGAAGCACATCGACACATAGCCCCGGACCGGGAGTCCCTCGGCGGTGGCCCGCCGGACCACCCGGGCGGCCATCTCGACCGCCTGCTCACCGCTGGTGCCCAGGTTCTCCCGGGCGAACCGGTCGGTGGCGCTGACGAAGACCGCGACCTCCCGGGCGCCGGCGGCCAGCGCCCGGTCCAGCCCGCGTTCATTCGGCACCAGCACGGGGTGCCGGAACCCGGCCGGAGCGCCGATGCCGGCCAGCACATCCTCGGCATCGGCCAGCTGCGGAACGCGGCGCGGGGAGACGAAGCTGGTCGTCTCGATGGTGGTCAGCCCGGCTGCCCGGAGTCCCTGGACGAACGCGATCTTGGTGGCAGTGTCGATGACGGTGGCTTCGGCCTGCAGTCCGTCCCGCGGGCCGACCTCATAGATCCGCACCTGCCTCGGCAGGCCGGCAAGTGGGTGGACGTCCGGCAGCGCGGCCATGCGTGCACTCTAATCCCGCTGCGACGCCGGTCGTCCGGTGCGCACGGCGCGGCGGCCCGACCACTGCACTGCTAGCGTCGGCAGACATGATCATGGACCGTCCGGTCGCCGACGACCTGCCGCTGTTGAAGCCGACCCCGGGCCAGTTGGCCTGGCAGCGCCGAGAACTCGGGGTGTTCTTCCACTTCGGCGTCAACACGTTCGCCGGGCTGGAGTGGAGCGACGGGACGGTGCCGCCGTCGGCGTTCGACCCACAGTGCCTCGACGCCCGGCAATGGCTGGGCGTGGCGCACGAGGCGGGTGCCCGGTATGTGGTGCTGACCGCCAAGCATCACGACGGCTTCTGCCTGTGGCCGACCGCGACGACCGATTACTCGGTGGCATCCTCGCCGTGGCGCGACGGCCGCGGCGACGTGGTCGCCGAGGTGGCCGAGGCCGCCGCGGAGTACGGGCTGGCGCTGGGCCTCTACCTGTCCCCGTGGGACCGGCACGCGCCCTGCTATCCGGATGCGGCGGCCTACGACCGCTATTACCAGGCGCAGTTGGAGGAGCTGTGCACCCGCTACGGGCCGCTGGCCGAGCTGTGGTTCGACGGGGCCGGGTCGCAGGGCCGGGAGTACGACTGGGCCGGCATCGGCACAGTGATCGCCCGCACCCAGCCCGAGGCGATGATCTTCAACATGGGCAACCCGACGATCCGCTGGGTCGGCAACGAGGACGGGCTGGCCGAGGACCCGGTCGACTACGTCGTCGACCGGACCGACTTCAGCCAGTACACCGTGCAGACCACCAAGCTGGACAGCGCCCTGTACCTGCCGCCCGAATGCGACGTCTCCATCCGCCGGGGCTGGTTCTGGGCCGATCACGATCGTCCGAAGTCGCTGGAGCATCTGATCGCGATCCACTACCGGTCGATCGGGATGGGCGCGAACCTGCTGCTGAACCTGCCGCCGGACCACCGCGGGCTGATCCCGGCCACCGATGTCGACCGGGTGCGGGGATGGCGGGCCGAACTGGACCGGCGGTTCGCCGACCCGATCCCGGCGACGCTGACGTCGACCGGGCCGGGCGGCTGGCATGCCGATTTCGGCCGCCGGGTGCGCATCGACCATCTCGAGCTCCACGAGGACTACTCCGACGGCCAGCGGATCCGCCACCACCGGGTCAGCGCCGGTGACCGGGTGCTGGCCGAGGCCCGTACGGTCGGCAACAGGCGCCTGCATGTCTTCCCTGCCGTGGAGACCGACGCCGTCACCATCGAGGTCGAGGGTCCCCAGCCGCGACTGGCCAAGGTGCGCGGCTACGCGACCGGCGTCGAATCCCTGCCCAGCATCGCCTATCTGGCCGGCACCGAGACCCCCGAGGACCCGTCATCCTGAGCACGGCACGCACCGCGTCCCGACCCGGGGTCGAAGGACCGCGGGCGTCGAGCCCTCATACCGCCACGGTATCCAGCCATACCGGATCGGGTCTGGACGCGTGTCGCGGTCCGCGCCTAGCTTCGGAAGCGTGACGCGACTCCTGATGGCGATGACACCGGGCCGAGCAGCCGACGTCTGCGCACCCGCGACCCGCGACCTGATCGACACCCGGTTCGAGACCACCTGGGCCGATGACCGGCTGGACGCCGACCAGCTGTCCCGGCTGCTGCCCGGACACGATGTCGTGGTGACCAGTTGGGGTACGCCGCCGCTACCCAGCGGCTTGCTCGGCCCGGGCCACGGCGGTCCGCGCGTCGTGGCCCACGCGGCCGGAACGGTGAAGAACCTGTTCGACCCCGCGGTGCTGGTCGACGGCGTGACCGCCTTCTCCGCTGCCTCCCGGATCGCCGGGTCGGTCGGCGAATACTGCCTGGCGGCGGCCCTGACGCTGCTGCGCCGGCTCGATCGCTATGACGCCGTGATCCGTTCCGGCGGTTGGAAGCCGGACGACTTCCGCGGCCGCGAACTGCGGGGCCGCCGGGTCGGTGTGGTGGGCGCATCGTCCACGGCCCGGGCGTTCCTCACGCTGTTGCGCCCGTTCGGTCCGGAGGTGCTGATCCATGATCCGTACCTCAGCGCGGACCGGGCCGCTGAGTTGGGCGGCCGGCTGGCATCCCTGACCGAGGTGATGGGCTCCGACATCGTCTCGGTGCACGTCCCGAATCTGCCGGCCACCGAGGGCATGATCACCGCGGACCTGCTGAAGCGGATGCCCGACGGAGGCATCCTGATCAATTCCGCCCGGGCTGCCTCGGTCGACGTCGCGGAACTGCTGCGGCAGGTCCGCGCCGGCCGCCTCCGCGCCGCTCTCGACGTCTTCGCTCCCGAGCCGCCGCAGCTGGATGCCGAGACCCTCGCCGATCCGAATCTTCTGCTCAGTCCCCACATCGCCGGGGACACCCTGGAGGGACACCAGTCCCTGGTCGGCTACGTGCTCGACGACGTGATCTCCTACCTCGCGGACGGGCGCCGCGGACCGAGTTGGGTCGATCCGGCGAGTTGGTCGATCGCGGCATGAGCACGTTCGCAGAGATCGGCTCGCAACACCGCTCGCCGATCACGTCGGTGGAGGCATTCGCGGTCCCGGTGCCGTTCCGCCGCGGGTTCGTTCTGGGCAGCGGTCCTGTCGGCGATCCCGACCACGCCGGCGACGTCGTGTTCGTCAAGATCACCACGGCCGATGGTGCGGTGGGTTGGGGCGAGCAACGCGCGCTGCCGACCTGGAGCTACGAAACCGTCGAGACGATCATGGTCGTGATCGAGAAGCACCTTGCGCCGCTGCTGGCCGGGCTGACGCCGTTCGAGGTGGAACGCTTCCACCGGCGCGCGTCGACGGCGCTGAGCCCGGCAGTCTCCAACGGTTTCCCGTTCGCTCGGGCGGCGGTCGATCTGGCGATGCACGACGCAGCCGGACGCGTGGCCGGGCTGCCGATCCACGACCTGCTCGGCGGGCGTACGGTCGACCAGATCCCGCTCTGCAGCGCGATCGGCATCGACGAACCGTCGGCGGTCGCCGAGCACACCCGGGAGAGCTCGGACTACCATGCCTACAAGATCAAGATCTCCGGCGACGTGAGTTCGGACACGGCCGCGGTCCTGGCTGTCGCCGAGAACGCGGACGGCAAGCCGCTCTGGCTGGATGCCAACCAGTCGTACCGGCCGGCGACCCTGCAGCAGCTCATCCGGCGGGTGGGTGAGGTGCCGGGCCTGTTCTGCCTGGAGCAGCCCGTGCCGAGCACGGACTGGGCGGGGATGCGCCGGGTCCGGGAGCGGTCGGCCGTCCCGGTCGCGATCGATGAGGGCAGCTTCACCGCCGCCGACCTGGCCCGCGCGGCGACGCTGCAGGCGGCCGATCTGGTGGTGATCAAGGTCGGCAAGTCCGGTGGTCTGCGGCAGGCGTTGCGGACCGTCGCGGTGGCCCAGGCGCTCGGCATCGAGGTCCTGGCCAGCGGCCTGACCGACTGCGGCATCGGCTTCGCCGCGGCGCTGCACCTCTTCAGCGCCGTCGAGATCGCGTTGCCGGCCGAGCTGAACGGTCCGGAACTGTTGGCCGATCTGTTCGTCGACGGCCTGGAGATCACCGAGGCGGTCGCCACCGTACCGACCGGGCCGGGCCTGGGCATCCAGGTCGACGAGGACCGGATCCGGTCGACAGCCACAGGCCACTTCTTTGCAGCGGTGGAGACACCCGGCGGGTCGCACCGGATCGACACGCACTGAGCCCGTCGAAGGACGCCGACCCGGGTGCCGGGGCGCTCTTCGACAAGCTCAGGACGCCCAACCCGAACCCGTGTCCTGAGTGCGGAAACGTTCAGGAGGCGGATGGGGTGGCGATCTTGGCGCCCAGGGGGCGGCCGCCGGTGGACTCCTCCTCGCGGCCGGCGTCGGCGGCGGCGACGTGGCACTTGACCCGGATGCCGGGTTGCAGCTCCAGCAGCGGCGGCGTGGTGGTGCGGCAGACCTCCCGGGCCAGCGGGCAGCGATCGACGAACCGGCAGGCCGGCCCGGGATCGATCACCTTCGGCGGCTCGCCCTTGGTCATCTCGGCGGTGACGGCGAGCTCGGCGCGCGGATCCGGGACCGCGGCCACCAGCAGCTGGGTGTAGGGGTGCCGCGGGGCGCCGAGCACCTCCTCCACCGGGCCCGACTCCACCACCCAGCCGGCGTACATCACCATCATCCGGTCGGCGACGTACCGGGCGCTGGCGATGTCGTGAGTGATGTAGAGCAGCGAGACGCCCTGCTCGTCCCGCAGGTCGGTCATCACGTTCAGCAGCCCGATGCGGATGGAGATGTCCAGCATCGACACCGGCTCGTCGGCCAGGATCACCTTGGGTCGGTAGGCCAGGGCCTGCGCGAACCCGATCCGCTGGCGCTGGCCGCCGGACAGCTCGTAGGGGTAGCGGTTGACGACCTCGGCTGCCGGGGACAGACCGACCGCGTCGAGCAGCCGTTCGGCCTCGGCCCGCCGGTCCTGCGGCTTGATGTCGGCGCGGTGCAGTTTCAGCCCCCGCATGATGCCGTGGGACACCGGGTAGGCCGGGTTCAGCGAGCTGAACGGGTCCTGGAACACCATCGGGACCGCCGCCCGGTAGGCCAGCACCTCCCGCCGCGACCGCAATGACGACAGCGGCCTGCCCTCGAAGAGGATCTCGCCGCTGCTGGGGGCGTACACCTGCGCCAGCAGCCGGGCGATGGTGCTCTTGCCGCTGCCACTCTCCCCCACCAGCGCGACGATCTCGGCGGCGCCGATGGCGAAGTTGGCCCCGTCGACGGCGTGCAGGTGCTTGCGGCTGCGCAGCCCACCGACGCGGAAGACGCGGGTGAGGTCACGGGCCTCCAGTAGCGGAGTGCCGACCAGCGCGGGGTCGGCGGACTGGTGCTGTGTCTGGGTCATCGCTTCTCTCCTCCCCGGTCCGGGTCGTGCAGCAGGCACCGGGCCTCCACCCCGTTCACGTCGTACAGCGGCGGCGGCACGGTCGCGCAGTCGTCGAACCGGTACGGACAGCGCGGCTCGAACCGGCAGCCGGGCGGCATCGCCGACAGGCTCGGAGGGCTGCCCGGGATGCCCTGCAACGGCACCCGCGGCCCCTTGATCGACGGGAACGCGTCCAGCAGCCCCTTGCTGTACGGGTGCGCCGGCGCGTCGAAGATCTGCCGGGTCGGCCCGAACTCCATCTCCTTGCCCGCGTACATCACCATCAGCCGGTCGGAGAAGTGGCGGACCAGGCTCATGTCGTGGGTGACGAAGATGACCGCGAAACCGAGCTGGCGCTGCAGGTCCTTGATCTGCAGCATCAGCGAACGCTGCGCAACCACGTCCAGCGCCGACGTCGGCTCGTCCATGATCACCAGGTCCGGCGTGAACAGCAACGCCATCGCGATCATGGCCCGCTGCCGCATGCCACCGGACAACTGGTGGGGGTAGCTGGTCAGATGCGCCCGGTCGATGCCGACCAGCTCCAGCACCGCTTCCGAGCGCTCCCGGATCTCGGACTTGGACCGGACCCCGTGGGCGCGCATCGCGTCGGCGAACTGGGCGGCGATCTTGGTCACCGGGTTGAGCGCGTTCATGGCGCTCTGCATGACCACCGACATGTCCCGCCAGCGGATCGGGGCGAGCTCGCTCTCGGTCATCGCGACCATGTTCCGGCCGCGGAAGATCACCTCGCCCGAGGCCACCCGGGCCGGTGGGCTGAGCAGCTGGGCGATGGCGAACAGCAGCGTGGACTTGCCGCAGCCCGACTCGCCGACGATGCCGAGGAATTCGCCGGCACGGAGATCCAGGTCGACGCCGTCGACCGCGACCACCGCACCGTCAGGGGTGTCGTACTCGACGGTGAGTCCGCGAACGTCCAGCAGCAGGTCGCCGCCGTCACCTCGGCCGATCCGCCGCTCACGGCGCACGGGTGCGGGCTCGGTCAGCCGGTCGGCCTCGGTCGCGGTCACTTGGTCCTCCTCCGTCGCACCGGCCGCAGGGCCGGGTTGCTGATCTCGTCGAAGGCGTAGTTGAGCAACGCGAACGACGCACCGAGCAGGGCGATGCACAGCCCCGGCGCGATGACCCACCACTGCTGTCCGGTCTGCAGCGCCTCGTTGCTCTGCGCCCAGTGCAACATCGTCCCCCAGCTCACCGCCGACGGATTACCCAGGCCGATGAACTGCAGGCCGGCCGCGGTCAACAGGGCGTACAGGGCGGCGCCGAGGAAGTTCGCGGCGATCAGGGAGATCATCGTCGGCAGGATCTCGGCGACGATGATGTACGCGCTCCGCTCGCCGCGCACCCGCGCCGCCTCCAGGAACTCCCGGTTGCGTAGCGACATCGCCTGGGCCCGTAACTGGCGGGCCCCGTACGACCAGCCGGTGACCACCAGCACCCCGACCACGACCGCCATCTTCCCGCCGCCGGCGTAGGCGGCGATGACAATGATCAACGGGAACGCGGGGATGACCAGGAACACGTCGGTCAGCAGCGACAGCAGGTCGTCGGCGATTCCGCCCAGATAGGCCGCGGAGATGCCGATGATCACCGACAGCACGCTGGCCAGGGCGCCGGCGATGACGGCCACCAGCAGGGACTGCCGGGTCCCCCAGACGAGCTGGGCCCAGATGTCCTGGCCGAAAGCCGTGGTCCCCAGCAGGTGACCGTGCGACGGCGGCAGCATCAGATCGAACTGCCGCTCTGTTCGGGTCCCTGACCGAGGTGAACAGCTGCGGCACGGCGGCAGCGATGACGAAGATCGCCAGCATGATCGCGCCGACCAACGCCTTGCGGTTGCCGTGGATCACGGCCCGGAAGATCCCGGCCCCGGGCCGCTGGCGCGTCGGCGCGCTGGTGGTGGTCTCGGTGGTGGCGGAGACAGTACTCATCGTTCCCTCCGTCCTCAGCCTGCGGTCCGCACGCGCGGATCGAGGATCGCGGTGAGGAAGTCGCTGATCAGCACCGCCACCAGCACGGCGACCGTGATCAGCACGAACATGGCCTGCATCAGCGGGTAGTCCTGGTTGCTGACCGCGCTGAGCAGCATGTAGCCCACGCCCGGATAGTTGAAGGTGAACTCGACCAGGATCGCGCCGCTGACCACGAATCCCAGCGACATCGCGAAACCGGACAGGTTGGGCAGCACGGCGTTGCGGGCGGCGTAGCCGACCATGATCCGCCGGTTGGAGAGGCCCTTGGCCCGGGCCATCCGGATGTAGTCCTCGGCCAGCATGGTGACCACGTTGTTGCGCATGGTCAGGATCCAGCCGCCGATGGAGATGATCAGGATCGACAAGGCGGGCAGGATCGCATGCCGGATCACGTCCCAGATGAAGACGCCGTTCCAGCCCGGGTCCAGTACCGGGTCGTACCCGCCGTCATTGGGCAGCAGGCCGTTGGAGCCGATGGAGAAGGCCATGATCAGCATCAGCCCGACCCAGAAGTAGGGCAACGCGGACGTGACCACGAAGACCGGCGGCAGCACGCTGTCGACCACGCCACCGCGCCGCCAACCGCCGATCATGCCGATGCCGGTGCCGAGCACGAAGGCGATCACCGTGGTGGTGCCGACGAGCCCGAGGGTCCAGGGCAGCGCCTGCCTCAGCACCTCACTGACCGGCTGGGGGAAGAAGGTCAGTGAGGTGCCGAAGCGCCCGGTCAGGGTGTTGCCCAGGTAGTCGACGTACTGCACCAACAGCGGTTTCTGCGTGTTGATGCCGAACGCGACCTCCAGAGCCTTGAGGGCCTCCGGATTCACCCGGCCCTTGAACCGGGCCATCATCGCCTCGGCGGGGTTCCCCGGCATCAGCCGTGGGACGAAGAAGTTCACCGTCAACGCCACCCACAGCGTGATGACGAAGAACCCCAGTCGGCGACAGGATGAAGCGCATCGATCTCTCCTGTGTCAGGACTTCGGCTGCAGGTGCAGCAGGACCTGCTCGTTGTCAGGAATCGCGTACGGCGCGGGCAGCGCGTACGGGTCCTGCTTGGTCGGCCAGCCGGTGATCTCCTTGGTGTTGTACTGGAACCAGCTGACGCCCTCCAGCACCGGCACGAGCGGCACATCGGACAGCATCGTCTGCTGCAACTGGTTGACGATCTGATGCTGCCGGGCGGAGTCGGCGCCCGGGTATTCGCTGAACAACGCATCCACCTTCTTGTCCGAGAACCGGGTGTAGTTGGTGGAGGCATTCTGCCCCAGCGGTGCGGTGTTGCCGCTGTAGAGGTTCTGCCGCAGCTCGTAGTACGGCAGCGGGCCGCCGGTCTGGCTTCCGTAGGCCAGGTCGAAGTCGCCCTTGTAGAGCTTGTTGTTGTAGGTCTGGCCCGCGATGTCCTGGACCGTCAGCTGGATGCCCATCGGCTGCAGCTCCTGCTTGATCTCCTGCAGCTCAGCGTCCCAGTCGGTGTAGCCGCTGACGGTGATGATGCTCAGCTTCAACGGCTTGGAGGTGGAGTAACCGGCCGAGGCCAGCAGCGACTTCACCTTGGTCTGGTTCTGCGTGTAGTTGTACTTGTTCGCCGCGGCCTGGTCGTACCAGTCCTTGAAGGTGGGCAGCACGATGCCGCCCTGGTTGGCCGCCGGCAGGTAACCGCCGACCCCCACCTTGGACACCTGCTGCTTGTTGATCGCGTAGGCGATTGCCTGCCGGACGGCCTTGTTGGAGGTCACCGGGTGCTTCAGGTTGAAGAAGATGCTGACATTGGCCGTCGGCGGGAACCAGTAGTGGTTGTTGGCCTTGTCCCGCGCCACGTAGTAGCGGTCGATGTTCGGGATGTACTGGCCGCCCCACTGGGCCTTGCCGGTCGCCAGGTCCAGGTTGGCCGGGCTGTTGTCGGTGTAGGCCGGGTAGTTGACGGTCTTGACCGCCGGCTTGCCCTGCTGCCAGAAGTTCGGGTTGGCCTGGTAACGGATGTTCTGCGGCTTGCAGTTCGACACCGTGTACGGGCCGCTGCCCACCGGCGTGGCGTCCCTGAACTGCACCGGGTTCTTGGCCGCATCACCGGTGCTCCAGATGTGCTTGGGAACGATCGGTGTCTGGTCGGCGATGTAGTAGAAGAACGGCTCCGCGGGCGACTTGAACTTCATCGTGACGACGTTCCCGCTGGCCGTGACCGACTGCAGCGGCGAGGACCAGACGGCGTTCAGGTCCAGACCCTTGTTCTGCTTCAGCAGGTTGAACGTGAAGGCGACGTCGTCGGCGGTGAGCGGCTTGCCGTCGCTCCACTTGATGCCCTGCCGGATGGTGAAGGTCAGCTGGGTCTTGGCGGAGTTCCACGTCGACTTCTCCGCGATCATCGGCGTCTGCTTCAGGTTCTGCAGCGTGTTCACGTAGACCAGCGGCTCGTAGACGAAGCCGATGGACTGGCCGTTCACGGACGGGTTGAACGGATTGAACCCGCAGGTCCAGGTCGCCCCGGACGTGTTGGCGATCGTCAGCGAGGCCGACGAGCCCGATGACCCGGATCCACCGGACCCGCCGGATCCACCGGATCCGCCGGAACATCCGGCGACCAGGCCGAGCACCGCTAGCACGGCGATGATCAGCACATTGCGTTTCATGATCGAATCCTCCTGTTGGGTTTCGACGGCCTGTCGGTTCGACGGTCGGGGCCGGTCATCCGAACACCGCTTCCTGTACTTGACGGACCGCGGCACCCAGGGCACCGTGTCGGACCGCATGATCACGTCCGGTCGCCGGCCTGACCTCGGGCCGGTGAGCCACCAGCCGGTGCAGCCGGTCGGCGACCCGGTCGGCCAACCGGTCTCCGCCGGCCACGCCGACGTCACCGGCAAGAATCACCAGCTGCGGGTCGAGCAGTGCCACCGGTACCACTGCCGCCTGAGCGACCCGCCCGGCGAGTTCGGCGAGGAACCCGTCGACGTCGCCGGGGATCGAACTGTCTCCGGACGCCGCCGCCACCGCGCGCCGGACCGCAATGGTGGCCCGGGAGGCACGCAGGCCGTACCGACCGGCGAGGTCGAGCACCGCCGTGCTGTCGATCAGCTCCGTCATCCGACGGCCGTCGGCGTCGACGGGAGCGAAGTCGATCTCCCCCGCCGCACCCCGTGATCCGCGGTGCAGCCGACCGTCGATGATCACCGCAGCGGCGATGCCGCGGCTCATCCACAGCAGCACGACGTGGTCGTAGCCACGGGCACAGCCGTGCATCAGTTCGTCGGTGGCCACCAGGTTGACGTCGTTCTCCACCGTGACAGCGATGCCGAGCGCCTCCGACAGCCGGGCCGGCACGTCGAAGCCGAGCCAGCGCGGCATGTGGCCGGCGTAGCCGAGGAAACCGGTGACCGGGTCGATGGAGCCCGAGATCCCGATCACGGCATGGCTGAGGTCGTCCGGGCGCAGTCCCCGCGAACGCGCGGCGTCCAGCACCGCCCGGCGCAGGGTCGGGATGGGATCCGGCCCGGTGCCGCGGCTGGTGACCTTGCGTTCGGCCACCACCTCCCCGGTCAGGTCGGCGATGGCGACATCGAAGCTGGACGGGACCACATCGACGCCGACGGCGTAGCCGGCCTTCTCGTTCACCCGCCACAGCCGGGCGTTCGGTCCCGGTCCGGCGCTGGTGCGGTGACCGTCCCGACGGACGAGTTCGGCCTCCTCCAGCCGGCGCAGCAACTCCGCCGCCGCCGGTTTGGACAGCCCGATCTCCTGCTCGAGTTCGATGCGGGACAGCGGCCCGTGCTTGACCAGGGCGTAGAGCGCGGCGCGGTCGTTCATCGCGCGCAGCGCACGTGGCCCCCCGACCCGCATGTTGCCTCCGCCCTATTGGTCTGGAAAGTTCCCAGATAGACGCAGCATGGACTGAGCGGGCGGCAGCGTCAAGGGTTTACGCCGGAGGTAACCGGTTCTTTACACACCCGTCTCAGCCGGGGCCCCGATCCTGAGCCGACCTCAACCGCGTCCTGAGCCCGTCGAAGGGCTCCTCGCCACCCCGCGAGCAGAACTCAGCTGTCGGCCGCGGGCGGGAACGGCCCGCCGGTGCCCGGCCGGCCCCGACCGGGGCCGGGATCGCTGCGGATACCCGATCCGGCCTCGGCCAGCGCCTGCTCGACGGCCGCGGTGACACCGTCCCGCCACGGATCGCCGTGACCGGGCAGGACGATACGCGCCCCGGTGCGGGCCAACGCTCGCAGCGAAACGAGGTTGGTGAACGGATCGGCGGTGGCGGCCTCGGCGATGATCTGCGGTCCGGCGCTGCTGCGGTACGGGTCGAAGGTGACCAGGGCATCACCGGTCAACAGCGCGTCCCGGGCCGGGAGGTGGACGGCGATGTGCCCGTTGGTATGACCAGGGGTCTCCAGCACGCGGATCCCGTGCCGGGCGACGGCACCGGGCACGGTGAAGTCGTCGATCGGATGGGTGTCCTGGATGCCCTCCACCCAGCCGGCCCCGGCGGCGAGCAGGCGGACCAGGCTGGGCCAGAACTCGGTGTGGCCGAGGGTGTAGAGCAGGCGGTTGCGCTGGGGTCGGTAGCGGTACGGATGGGCCGCGAGCCGGCGGTCGGCCGGATGCACCCAGACCGGCACCTTCCAGCTGTCATGGATCTGGCGGGCCAGTCCGACGTGGTCGAAGTGGCCGTGAGTGAGCAGGACGCCGTCGATCTGCTGCGGGGCCGCGCCGACACGATCCAGGGCCGTCCGCAAGGCCGTCCACATCGCCGGCAGTCCGGCGTCGACGACGAGCACACGATCGCCTGTCTGCACCAGGTAGAGGTTGGTGCGAGCGCATTCCAGCCGGTGCACGCCCGGAGCGACATCGGTGTGCAGCAGGGTGTTCGACGGCAGCTGCTCGGGCATGGCTCTCGTCTCGTTCGGGCCGCCCGGGCGGCGGCCTACCCGTTGCTACCCAGGCCCGGCCGAGCCGACACGCGACCGGATCGCGGTCGCCGGCTCATCCGGGTGCGAGCAGGGCGGCGATGACGACGAGGACGACCAACGACAGCACCGTGGTGATGAACACCGAGTCGCGGGCGAGGATGACGCCACGGTCGTAGCGGACGGCGTTGGCGAAGACGTTCTGCGCGGTCGGCAGCGCAGCGACCACGGTGACGGCCAGAACGGCGTGCGGATCCAGGTGCAGCAGGTAGCGGGCCAGCAGGAAACCGACCAGCGGTTGCACGACGAGCTTGAGCAGCACGATGTAACCGATCTGCAACTTGGGTTCGCCGCGGCCCGGCAGCGGGCCGAGCCGCAGCGAGATGCCGTAGGCGATCAGCATCGCCGGCACCGCCATGTTGCCGATCATCACCACCGGATCGTTGACCCAGCGCGGCAACCGCACGGAGAAGACCGACAGCAGCAGCCCGACCAGGGACCCCAGCATCAGCGGGTTGCGGAACGGCTGGGCGGCGATCCGGGCCCAGCGGCGGCCGCCGGTGTTCTGATGGGTGGTCAGGTCGAGGAAGGTCAGGCCCAACGGCTGCAGCAGCACCAGTTGGGTGAGCAGCATCGGCACGATCCAGGACGCGCTGCCCAGGGCGTAGGCGGCCATCGGCAGGCCGAGGTTGCCGGCGTTGACGTAGGACGAGCAGAACGCGCCGATCACGGTGTCGCTGGCGGTGCGCCGGAACAGCAGCCGCGCCGCGCTCAGGTAGAGGACGACACTGACCGCGACGCTGCCGATGGAGGCGATCAGGTTGGCGGAGAAGATCTGCTGGACGTCGGTGCCGGCCAGCGTGTGCAGCATCAGCGCCGGGCTGGCGACGAAGAACGACAGCCGGGCCAGCACGGTCTGAGCGGTGGCGCCGGCGACCTTCAGATGGGCGATCAGAAATCCGACACCGATGACCAGGACGAGGGTGAGGAAGCCCTGCAGGACTCCACCCACGCGTTACTCCCCTGCTCGTGTCCCGACCGATGCTGCGACATTGTTGCCTACCGGCAAGGGATTGCGGCCGCGGACCCCCGGCGCCGCACGGAAGGTGATGCAGGTCACACACGTCCCGCCGTCGCCGGATCGCGGTCAGCGACCGGGTGCAGGCGCAGGGGGCCGGCGGCGTGCTTGCCGGTGTCAGGGATCCGCGAGCCGCCGGAGCCGATCAGCATGGTCTTGTCGTGGACGTGCAGGCGGTTGGAGGGGACGGTGCCCAGGCCCGAGCCGTTGGCAATGTCGAGCCAGCCGTCATGGGCCCGACCGAGCCGGGCGAAGCAGATCGGCTGATCGGAGCCGAGGTTGTCGCCGTTTACTGAGGTCGCCGTCGGGGTGCGCCCGGCGGGCGACATTCGGCGGCCGCCCACAGGTGGTCGGCCGGCCGGCCGTGAGCCCAGGTCCCGGGCAGGATCGGACAGGAGGGTGGTGTCTACTGCAGAAAAGCCGGGACCTATCAGCGGTTTGGGTTGCCGCGTGGGTCAGGCATTCCTACACTGACTGCAACGATTCAATGCAGGTCGCCGAGGAGCTTCAGGCTCGACCAGGTTCGGCGGACTACAGACGTTCCGCTGCCCGCTCCGATCCTCGTGCCGACGGGGCTCGGAGCCCGGAAAGGACCACAACGATGTGGACTGGCACCAGTGCATCTCACCCCGCCCTCGGCTCCGCCGCGGGCCGACCCGACTCGGCCTGGGTTCACGAACAGGGTCCGCCGACGGCTGCCCGCGCCGCTGCTCGGACCGGACCCGGCACCGTCGCCGCGTCGTCCGATCGTCGACCGCCACGGCCCGTCCGTCGCGTCGGACCGGCCACTGACGAGCCAGCACTCCATCACGTCACATCGACCCCGGATCCGACAGGTGGTCGACCAGGTGGTCCCCGGGGACATCGAACGCCTGGACATGGGCGCAGTTGGGCCGCTTGAGCCTACCCACCTGCTGCTCCGGCAGAACGCGTTCCACACCATCGACCGAACTCACCACCCGCCGGAACCGGTGATCACCTGCAAGATTCGATCACCCCGTCGACGAGACGTCGTGTGACTGCGGAACGGCCATCTCGACTGACGACATAAGACAAGGACACACATCGATGTGGAAAGTCCCTGAGCACCGGTCCGGCAGCGCCCGATCGCTGCGCCGCAGGCTCCGCCTCGCCTTGGCAACCCTGGGCTCGCTGCTGTTGATCACCGCCCTCGCTGCGTGCACCGGTGGTTCCTCGAACTCGAACTCCTCCGGCAACGGCGGCAACGGCGGCAACGGCGGCAACGTCAACCCCGGATCGTCCAGCCCGAACACGACAGCCTTCCGTTGGGGCACGCGTGCCTGGGCTTCCTCGATCACCAACAACCCGTACGCTCCGAACCCGACCCCGGAGTACAACCTCTCCCTCCTGAGCCTCGCCGTGGTGTCGGACTGGGACCGGCCGGGCGACAACCCGTACTACCCCGAACTGGCCGAGAGCTGGGACGTCGGAGCCCATTCGATCACCTTCCACCTGCGCTCCAATGCCAAGTGGCAGGACAACAGTCCTTTGACCAGTAAGGACGTGGTCACCGCGTTCCGCGCCGCCGGGGTCGACTACAACTCGGTCTGGGCCGCGATCAGCAAGGTCAGTGCGCCAGATGATCACACGGTCACAGTCGACCTGCAGTCCTGGGCCGTGCCGCAGAACGCACTCCTGCACCTGCTGCAGATCTACATCGTCTCTGACAGCCAATGGGGCTCGCTCATCCCATCGAACGTGGACAAGACCCTGGCCAGCTACTGGAAGACCTACAACATCCTGCATCCGACCGCCCAGAGCATCAGCAAGGCGAGCAGCAGCCCGGCCGGAAAGGTGCTGGCATCGGCCAGTGCAAAGCTGGTCAAGTTCGACCCCAAGCCGCTCATCGGGAACGGCCCCTACCAGATGAAGAGCGCGAACGTCAGCGGTGTCCTGTACCAGAAGTGGAGCGGCTTCTGGGATGCCGCCAAGATCTCGGCGCCGTACGTGCAGGTCTACCCGATGAACACCTCGACCGAGTACGGCGCCCTGAGTTCGGGCAGCATCGAACTCGAGACCGACAACCAGTTCACCGACCCCCAGGTGTCGGCGCTGAACCGGCAGGGCAGCAACTCCCACTACGTGTTCATCCCGTCGCCGGTGCAGCAGGTCAGCCTGGTGGTGAACTTCAACCACTACCCGTTCAACCTGCTGCCGGTCCGGCAGGCCCTGGAGCACATCATCGACCGGCACGACCTGGTGAAACGGGACATGGGCGGAGATCTCGTTCAGAACCCGGCCGAGGAGACGCCGGACGGGATCAACTACTTCGAAGCCAAGAAGTTCATCAAGCCCGAGCAGTTCGCGCAGCTCAACCACTATCCGCATGACACCGCCAAGGCGGCAACCCTGCTCCAGAACGCGGGCTTCACGAAGCGGAACGGCAAGTGGTACACACCCAAGGGCCAGCCGTTCGCCTTCACCCTCTCCGAGGCCGCCGGCATCCCGTACTTCGACGAAGACGGATTGATCATCGCCGGCTACCTCAAGCAGTTTGGGATCGACGTGAAAGTCGAGAACGTCGACCCCGCCACCTACACCACCAAACAGTTGGCCGGCGACTTCGCCGTGTCGCAGTGGTGGATGGACTGGGGCCAGGGTCCGCCGATGGCCGACTTCGCCGCGACCTTTGGCCAGGCCGCTTCGCCGGCCTGGAACTACCCGATCTCCTACAGCGGCAGCGGTCCCTGCAACTGCGCGATCGGGATCGGTCCCGAGGCGGACGTCCCCGGCCTGGGGCACGTCAACATCGCCTCGGAACTGAATCGCGAGGTCAACCAAGCCACTCCGGACACCTGGCCCAAGTACACCTGGGCCTGGGCGCAATGGGTGAACCAGAACCTGCCCATCCTGCCGCTCTACAACAATGCCTTCCATGAGGCGTACTCCACCTCCCGGTACACCAACTTCCCGCCGGACTCGGCCAAGTGGCTGTGGACCGGACTCACCGGGGCCGCGCAACCGGTGGAGTGGATGCAGAACGGCTATCTGAAGCTGAAGTAGCCAGGGGTCGGCCCTGCCGCGCAGTTCCGGCAGGGCCGACTCGCCAACCACACCTGATCTTCGATTCGGGCCCGACCTTGTTGCGACCAAGTCGGCACCGCTGCTGAGGGGATGAATCCGTGCTCGGATATCTGGCTCGACGCATCCTGATGGCACTCGTCACGATCTACGTGGTGGTGACCATCTCCTTCTACATGGTCCGGTTGATGCCAGGCAACCCGATCGAATTCCTCGAAGCCCAGCTGCAGCAGCAGGGCGGCACGAGCCCGGACCAGATCCGACAACAGGTTCAGGCGATCTACGGCGTGATGCCGAGCGGACCGTTGTGGAAGCAGTACCTGATCTACGTCGGTGACATCTTCCGCGGCGACTTCGGCGTCTCGCTGCTCAATCCAGGCCAGAGCGTGCTGAGCATCATCGCCGGCGCACTGCCCTGGACCCTGCTGTTGGTCGGCGTCTCGCTGTTGATCAGCTACGCCATCGGGCTGGTGATCGGCACCATCATGGCCGCCTACCCCGACAGCGGTTTCTCCCGGGTGATGACCGGCGTGGTGTCGTTCCTGTCCGCGGTGCCGAACTATCTGATCGCGATCGTGTTGATCTACCTGCTCGGCGACCTGCATCACCTGTTCCCGATCACCGGGGCATACTCCAACAACACGACGCCGGGGTTCAACCTGCCGTTCATCGGCAGCGTGATCTACCACGCCCTGTTGCCGATGGCGGCCTACGTGATCGTCTCGTTGGGCGCCTGGTCACTGGCGATGAAGGGCAGTGTGACCACCGTTCTGGGCGCGGACTACGTGCGGGCGGCCGAGGCCCGGGGGCTTGGCGGCCGGCGGGTCACGCAGACCTATATCGGCCGCAACGCGATGCTGCCGATGGTGACCAACCTGGCGGTCTCGGTGGGCTACCTGTTTGGCGGCTCGGTGTTCATCGAGACGTACTTCTCCTATCCCGGCCTGGGATTCCGGCTGATCTCCGCGGTGAACTCCCGGGACTACTCGCTGATGATGGGCTGCTTCATCCTGATCACGATCATGGTCGTGGTGTCCAACCTGGTGGTCGACCTGATCTACCCGGCCATCGACCCGCGGATCCTCAAGCCCACCAGCCGCAAGGCACGCCCGGCAACCTCGCCCCAGGCGGAGTTGCCGTCGCCGGAAGCCATGAACGCCTAGGAGAAGGACAATGGAGTTTCTCAAGGATTTCTGGCGGATCCTGCGCACCGACAAGGCTGCCCTGGTCGGAGCTGCGGTCGTCCTGGTGTACGTCCTGGTGGCGATCTTCGGCCGCATGTTCGCCCACGTGTCGGACCTGCCGACCGGCGGTCAGGCCTATCTCGGCCCATCCCTGCATCACCTGCTCGGCACCGACTTCCTCGGCAACGACACCCTGTCCGAGATCATCATCGGCACCCGACCGGTAATGATCGTGGGCGTCGTGTCCGCGGTGATCGTGATCTTCGTCGGCGTGGTCGTCGGACTGTTCAGCGGCTACATCGGCGGTCCGATCGACGGTCTGATCATGCGGATCACCGATATCTTCCTGACCATTCCCGGTCTGCCGCTGATCATCGTCATCGCCAGCGTGGTGCACACCACCAACCCGCTCGTGCTGGCGGTGATCCTGTCCGTGACGGCCTGGGCGGGCCTGGCCCGTGCCGTCCGGTCGCAGGCGCTGAGCATCCGCACCTCGGACTTCATCGACGCCGCCCGGGTGCAGAACCTTCCGACGACGAACCTGATCGGGCGTCAACTGCTGCCCAACGTCGGCCCGTACGTCGCCATCCACTTCCTGCTGGCGGTCACCGGCGCGATCTACGCCCAGGTCGGGCTGTTCGTGCTCGGTGTCGCGCCGGTCAGCGGAACCAACTGGGGGATCATGATCAACCTCGCTATGAACCAGGGCGCGCTCTACACCAACAAGAGCATGCTCTACCTGTTCGCACCGATGGCAGCGATCGTGCTGCTGCAGGTGGCGCTGGTCTTCTTCTCCAGATCCCTGGACAAGTTGTTCAACCCCCGGCTGCGGGTGCAGTGATGAGTGGACACCCGGGAAGCGGGCCCCCCATCCGCGGGGCCGGCGATCGCAGCACGGCTCCGATTCTCGAGGTCGACACGCTCAGCATCAACTTCGGAGCCCTTCGGGCGGTCGATCAGGTCAGTCTGGCCGTGCACGAGGGCGACATCTACGCGCTGGCCGGCGAGTCCGGCTGCGGCAAGTCGACACTGGCCTACTCCTTGCTGGGCATGGTTCCCCCGCCCGGCGTGGTGTCCACCGGCGAGATCCGCTATCGCAACCGAAACCTCACCACCATGGACCGCCGCCAGCTGGACCGGCTCCGCGGCGCCGAGATCTCGATGGTGTTCCAGGCGGCGATGAACGCGTTCAACCCGGTGATCACCATCGGCACGCAGGTCGGACACGTGCTGGACGCCCACCCGAACAGCTTCCCCAACCGCAAGGAGGGGCGGGAGTACTTCGAGTACCTGCTGCAACTGGTCCGGCTGGATCCGCAGGTGGTCTGGAACGGCTATGAGAGCCGGCTGTCCGGCGGCATGAAGCAGCGGGTGGCGATCGCACTCGCGCTGCTGCTCCGGCCCTCGGTGCTGGTGCTGGACGAGCCGACCACCGCGCTGGACATCCTCAACCAGCGGCTGGTGATCGACATCCTCAACGACCTGCACGACCGGCTCGGCATCACGGTCATCTTCATCACCCACGACCTGGCGCTGGTGGCGGAGCTGGCCAACCGGGTTGCGGTGATGTACGCCGGCCGGTTGGTCGAGGTCGGGACGATCGACGAGATCTTCTACGACGTCCGACGCCATCCCTACGTCAGCGCGTTGATCCGGGCCGTGCCGAGCGTCACCGCCGACGCATCCCTGATCAAGCCGATCCGCGGCCGGGTGCCGAAACTGTCGGAATTGCCGCCCGGGTGTCGGTTCGCGCCGCGCTGCCCGCTGGCCGAATCGATATGCCAGGAGATCGATCCACCGCTACTCACCGACGCCGGGGGCCACGGAGTCGCCTGTCACGTCGTGAACGCCGGATTGGCCGCCCAAGGAGCCCTCCAATGACGCTGTTGCAGGTTGACAATGTGACCCACCACTACCCCACCAGTACGGCCGTGCTGCCGGCGTTGAACGGCGTCGACCTTGAGGTCGGGGCCGACTCGGTGACGGCGATCGTGGGGGAGTCCGGCTGCGGCAAGACCACGCTCGGGCGGATCATCACCGGTCTGGTGAAGCCGTCGGAGGGTCGGGTGCTGTACCAGGACGAGGACATCTGGCGGATGCGCAGGGGAGGCTGGGACCGCTACCGGCGCGGAGTGCAGATCGTCCAGCAGGATCCGTACGCGTCACTGAACCCGGGGCTGACCGTCCGCGAGACCCTGCGACCGGGACTGCTGCACCACCACATCGTGCCGAGGCGGGAGGTCCGGGGCGAGATCCTGCGCCTGCTGGAGTTGGTGGGCCTGGACGCCGACGAGGCGTTCCTGCGGCGCTTCCCCCATCAGCTGTCTGGCGGCCAACGGCAGCGGCTGGCCGTCGCCCGGGCCGTCAGCCTGCGGCCGGAACTGATCGTCGCCGACGAGCCCACCAGCATGCTGGACGTGTCCATCAGGGTCGCCGTGCTGGACCTGCTGCTGAAGTTCCAACAGGAGCAGAGCCTGGCCTACGTGTTCATCAGCCACGACTTCGGCGTAGTCCGCTACTTCACCCGCGGCGGCAAGATCATCGTGATGTTCTTCGGTGTCATCGTCGAGGAGGGACCGGCCGAGCAGGTGATCCAGCAGCCCCGGCACCCCTACAGCTACCTGCTGCTGGAGGCGATCCCGATCCCCGATCCGAGGGCCGCCCGCGAGCGCCGAAACGAGATCGTCACCAGGGCGATCGACGACAAGGCCGACCAGCCGCCGTCGGAGACCGGCTGCATCTTCTCCAACCGCTGCCCGTTCGTCGAGGACATCTGCCGGACCACCAGACCACCGTTGGCGGAGGTGGCCGAGGGACACCGCGCCGCCTGCCTGTTCCCCGAGCGAGTCCCGCCCCTGCCCGAGCAGCAGACGGTGGACGCGCAGCTCTGACTGCGAACGGGCCTGGTCGGCCGCGGATCCCCGATCCGTGGGGCCGGCGGTGGAAAGCTGTCCGCAACGGCCACCGGGATCGGCCAGTCGGGCCGGGCGAGGTATTCGCGCGGTGTCACGGGGCGATCCAGCTGCGGCTCGGCCTGTTGCAGGTGCACGGCCATTTCGGCGACGTTCTGACCCGGCCGTCCTCCTCTTGTCCTTCGTCGAACCCATCGGCCGGTGGTGGGGCAACGCGCGCCCTACCTCGTTCTCGGAACGGCCCGCTAGGAGAGCCACTCCGGCGAGCGGCCGATCGCGATCACCTGGAGGCTTGACCAGCCGATGCCGATCGACGTGTTCCTGAGTATCACGGAGATCGAGCGCGAGCATGCCTCGAACACCGAAATGCGCGGGCAGGCTGCCGACCGATCCGGCCGAGCCCGGGAACGGCTCGCCGGCTGAACGGCATCCCGGCCTCCGGCCGACCGGGCCGATCTCCCGTGACCGGGCCCCGGACGCCGGAAAGCCGGGTGCCGGCGGAATCGCCGAGCACCCGGCTTCGTGGAGGCCAGTTCAGCCAGCCGTGATCAGCTGCAGCCGCTGGTCGAGCCGCAGCCCTCGCAGACGTAACAGCTGCCGCTCGGCCGCATCTTGGTGCCGCAGGTGAAGCAGAGTGGGGCGTCCACGCTCATCCCCGAGATCGACTCCATCAGCTCGGCCGTGGTGTGGGCCGACCTCGGGGCCGGAGCCTGAGCGGTCGGCGTCTCGGACTCGATCACCGTGATCTGCTCGGGCGCGGCGATCCGGGCCTCGGTCTTCAGCGACTCGGCCTCGCTGGCCTCGTCCTCGTCGGGCTCGGGCGGCAGGTAGGAGCCGGTCTCCACCTGGCGGGCCCGCTCGGTGGCGGTATAGATGCCCAGCTCCGACCGCTGGTCGAAGGTCAGGTAGTCCAGCGCCAACCGGCGGAAGATGTAGTCCATGATCGACTGCGCCATCCGCACGTCCGGGTCGTCGGTCAGACCGGCCGGCTCGAACTTCAGGTTGGTGAACTTCTCCACGAAGGTCTGCAGCGGGACACCGTACTGCAGGCCGATCGACACCGCGATGGAGAAGGCGTCCATCACGCCGGCCAGCGTCGAGCCCTGCTTGCCCAGCTTGAGGAACACCTCGCCCAGCCCGTCATCGGGGTAGGAACCGGAGGTCATGTAGCCCTCGGCTCCACCGACGGAGAAGGAGGTGGTCCGGCTCGGGCGCGACTTCGGCAGCCGCCGCCGGGTCGGCCGGTATTCCACCCGGACCTCCGGCGCCTTCTCCTCCGCCTTCGCCTCGGACTTGTCGGCGTCCTTGCCCCTGGCCTTGCCGTCGCTGAGCGGCTGGCCCACCTTGCAGTTGTCGCGGTAGACGGCCAACGCCTTCAGACCCAGTTTCCAGCCCTCCAGGTAGACCTCGGAGATCTCCTCCACCGTCGCGGTCTCCGGCAGGTTGACGGTCTTGGAGATCGCCCCGGACAGGAACGGCTGCACCGCGGCCATCATCCGGACGTGCCCCATCGGCCTGATCGCCCGCTTGCCCATCGCGCAGTCGAAGACCTCGTAGTGCTCCGGCTTCAGGCCCGGCGCGTCGAGCACGTGGCCGTGCTCGGCGATGTACTCCACGATCGCCTCGGTGGTCTCCTGGGTGTAGCCCAGCTTGCGTAGCGCCCGCGGGATGGTCTGGTTGACGATCTGCATCGATCCGCCGCCGACCAGCTTCTTGAACTTGACCAGCGAGAAGTCCGGCTCCACCCCGGTGGTGTCGCAGTCCATCATGAAGCCGATGGTGCCGGTCGGAGCCAGCAGCGAGGCTTGGGCGTTGCGGAAGCCGTTCTCCTCACCCAGCTTGATCACCTTCGCCCATTCCGCGGTGGCCAGCTTATGGACGTCACCGTCGAAGGAGGACAACGGTCGCAGCTCGTCGTTGGCGGCCTGGTGCTTGCGCATCACCCGCTTGTGCGCGTCGGCGTTGCGCGCGTAGCCGGCGTACGGACCGACCACGGCCGCCATCTCGGCCGACCGGCGGTAGGCGACACCGGTCATCAGCGAGGTGATCGCTGCGGCGACCGATCGACCACCCTCGGAGTCGTAGCCGTGGCCGGTGGCCATCAGCAGCGCGCCGAGGTTGGCGTAGCCGATGCCGAGCTGGCGGTAATCCTTGGTGGTCCTGGTGATCGCCTCGGTCGGGAAGTCGGCGAAGGTGATCGAGATGTCCATCGCAGTGATGATCAGCTCGACGGCCCTGGCGAACAGGTTCGCGTCGAAGGTGTCGTCGTCGCGGAGGAACTTCATCAGGTTGAGGCTGGCCAGGTTGCAGGAGCTGTTGTCCAGGCTCATGTACTCCGAGCACGGGTTGGACGCGGTGATCCGGCCGGTCTCGGGGTTGGTGTGCCAGTCGTTGATGGTGTCGTCGTACTGCAGGCCCGGGTCGGCGCACTCCCAGGCTGCCTGAGCGATCTTGGCGAACAGCTGGCGGGCGTCGACGGTCTCGATCACCTCACCGGTGTTGCGCGCCCGCAGGCCGAACTGGGTGCCCTCCTCGACCGCATGCATGAACTCGTCGGTGACCCGGACCGAGTTGTTCGCGTTCTGGTACTGGACGCTGGCGATGTCCCTGCCGCCGAGGTCCATGTCGAAACCGGCGTCCCGGAGCGCACGGATCTTGTCCTCCTCGCGCGCCTTGGTCTCGACGAACTCCTCGATGTCGGGGTGATCGACGTCGAGGACGACCATCTTGGCCGCTCGCCGGGTGGCGCCGCCGGACTTGATCGTGCCGGCCGACGCGTCGGCGCCCCGCATGAACGACACCGGACCGGAGGCGGTGCCGCCGGAGCTGAGAAGTTCCTTCGAGGATCGGATCCGCGACAGGTTCAGGCCGGCGCCGGAACCGCCCTTGAAGATGAAACCCTCTTCCTTGTACCAGTTGAGGATCGAGTCCATCGAGTCGTCGACACTGAGGATGAAGCAGGCGCTGACCTGCTGCGGGGCCGCGGTCCCGACGTTGAACCAGACCGGAGAGTTGAAGCTGAAGTACTGGTGCAGCAGCATCCAGGTCAGTTCGGCCTCGAAGATGTCGGCATCCGCGCCGGTGGCGAAGTAGCCGTTCTCCTCCCCCGACTTGCGGTAGGTCCGCACCACCCGGTCGATCAGCTGCTTGAGGCTGTGCTCACGGACCGGGGTGCCGAGCGCACCGCGGAAGTACTTGGTGGTGACGATGGTCGAGGCGTTGACGCTCCAGAAATCGGGAAACTCCGCGCCCTTCTGCTCGAAGACCGTCTCGCCGGTCTTCCAGTTGGTCTGCACGACGTCACGCGGCTCCCAGGTCACCTCGTCGTAGGGATGGACTCCCTCGGTGGTGAAGACGCGGTCGATCTGCAGGCCGCGACGGGGGGTGCCCTTCTTGGTCTGGGCCTTCGGGTCCGATCGGGTCGTTTCCGACATTGGTGCTGCCTCTCTCTCCGGCGGTGCAGAGCTCGTGACCGGGCTGTGCGGGGTTGGGGGATGCTGCTTGGTGGTGCTGCTGTTCTGGTAGGCCGGGGCCGACGCTGGGGCCGGGACGAGCCGCGCACCCTTCCCCAGATGCGCGGGCCCGTCCCGGGTTCAGGGGGATCCGGGTTCGGCAGTGGTCCTGGTGGTGGCGGAGGTCTGCTTCCGGGCCGGGCTCCGGCGGCCGTTCCTGGCCGGCCTCCGGCCGGCGGCAGCCCCGGATCGGACCGCACCGGTGGCGAACTCGGGAATCAACGGCTCGATACCCGGCGGCTCCTGTTCGACCCGCAGCATCGCGATCTCGGACTCGAAGTCGTCGACCGAGGTGAACTGGCGGTAGACGCTGGCGAACCGCAGGTAGGCGACCTGGTCCAGCTGCCGCAGCGGGCCGAGGATCGCGACCCCCACCTCGTCGGCCGGGACCTCGGGCTTCCCCGACGCCCGCAGCGCCTCCTCCACCTCTTGGCCGAGCTTGGCCAGCTGGTCCTCGTTGACGGGCCGCCCCTTGCAGGCCTTGCGGACGCCGCTGACCACCTTGTCCCGGTTGAACGGCTCCACCACACCGGACCGCTTGATCACCGCAAGCTGCATCTGCTCGATCGTGGTGAACCGGCTCTCGCACGCCGGGCACTGCCGCCGGCGGCGGATGCTGGTGCCGTCCTCGGCGACCCGGGAGTCGAGCACCCGGGTGTCGGTGTGACGGCAGTACGGGCAGTGCACGGGGCTCTCCTCCCTCTCGAGTTCAACGGGACGCCTGTGGGCGACGGTGTGGATGCGTTGTGGACCACAGCCGCATCCGGAATGTGGATCAGATGTGGATGGTGTGTGGACAGTGACCACAAGCTGTGGACTAAGCACACCGCTGTAACTACTAGATATAGATTCTAGATCCGCGATCGGTCGCCGTCAACAGGCTCGTACGGCGTGACCGGAGGACCGGCTTCAAGAGCGGTGCGGCTCGCCTCGGAGGGCAGCATTCGGCCCAGCCGTGGCCGACCCTCGGGTCGTCGCCGCAGGCCGGCCGAGAGAAAGGCAAGCGCCTCAGAGCAGATTGCGCACGACGGTGTAGACCACTGCTACCAAGACCCCGATGACGGTCCAGGTCGTCGGCCGGACCCGCAGCAACCGGTCGGCCCAGCGGCGAGGCGGGCGGATGCCGGGCCCGCCGAGGGCCTCGATGATCCACAGGCCGCCGAGCACGGTGAGCACGGCGAGCAGCACGAAGACGGCTGGGTTGTCACCGACCGCCGCGCCGATCCGGCCGTGCAGCAGGGCATCGCCCAGTCGGGTGCCGCCGCACAGCGGGCAGTCCCAGCCGGTCAGCGCCCGGAACGGGCAGGCAAAGCCGACCCCGGTCAGGGCGTACAGACCGCTGACGGCGATTCCGAAGCCGCCGAAGCCACCGAGGAGCAACAGCCCGCGCGCCGGATCGAAACGGCGGGCCACCGACCCGGTCAGCCCGGAGGCCTCGGACACGTGCCCCGCGGAACGGGTGCCGGCAGTCATGGCATCATTCTGCCGTCCCGAGGTTCACCACCGCGCCCGGGCGGGGCCGCCGGACGAGATCACCGCTGGGCGATCGCCGATCCGGCCGGGTGATAGCTGCCCGAAGTCACTGTGACGGCGGTGGCGGTGATGACGGTCACGGCGGCCGCCAGGAGCAGCGCCCCGGCCACCAAGACGACGGCGATGCCCCGGTCGGTCAGCCGCCAGCCGGCACGTGCTCTCGGCCCGACGGTCGCGGCGGAGGTCGACGCGACGACGGTGCAGGACCGCGCCGCGCCGATCCGGAGCTCCTCGGCGAGTGCACCGGGCCGGACGGCGGGGGCGGGCACGCCGGCCAGCGAACGCGTCGTCGGTCGTGGCGTGCGGGCGCTTCCGCGGCCGGGACGCGCCTGACGCAGGGTCCGGCGCGGGCGGCTGCCGCCGTCACGCAGCGCGGGCGCCTGCAGGGTTGCTGTGGTCATCTCGTCCTCCTGACTCCCCCGGCGTCGACAGCTCTGGTGCTGTCCGGACTGTCCGGCGTCGTTAGAACATGTGTTTGATTGTCCACCGACGGTACCCGCATTGCAAGGACGAATCGCACATTCGTTCTGATCGAGTGCGGTCGCCCGCGGTCGGGCCGTCCGGTGCCGCTGCACAGTCCAGCAGCGACCTCTGACAGTCCTCACGATCGAGCCGCCGACCCCCGTCCGAACGTGTCTGCGACACGCCGGCGCCGGCATCGAACAATTGTTTGATTCGACCGGTGCCTTTCCCTACGGTGAGCACATGGCCGATTCCACGAAGCGGGGCAGCTCCAGCGGCGACGACTCGACCGGTACGTCGGTCCCGGGGACCGGCCGAGACCGGTCCGTGGCCGCGACGGGCCCAGCGAGGGCGCGCGGGCGCCGTGGCCGACCTCGCAATGCCGATGTCCAGGCCCAGATCGAGGCGGCCCGACGGCGGGCGGCGGCGAGGCCGGCCACCGCGACGGTGACCCCGCTGCCGGATGGTCCCGCCGATGCGACCGGCCTCACCCCGCGGCAACGACGGATCCTCGAGGTGATCAAGGACGCCGTCGACGGCCGCGGGTACCCGCCGAGCATCCGCGAGCTCGGGGACCAGGTCGGCCTGGCCAGCTCCTCCAGCGTCGCCCACCAGCTGAAGGTGCTGGAGCAGAAGGGCTTCCTGCGCAGGGATCCGAACCGGCCGCGGGCCATGGAGGTATTCCTGCCCCAGGATTTCGCCGATGCCGCCGGTGTGGGCAGCACGACCGACGAGACCGGCATCAACGATGCCTTTCCGGCGCCGGTCCACGTCCCTCTGCTCGGCCGGATCGCCGCCGGCGGACCGATCCTGGCCGAGGAGCGGCACGAGGACGTCTTCGCACTACCCAAGCAGCTTGTCGGCGATGGTGATCTGTTCCTGCTCGAGGTCCGTGGCGACTCGATGATCGACGCGGCGATCTGCGACGGCGACTGGGTGGTCGTACGCAGGGAGCAGACGGCCGACAACGGCGACATCGTGGCCGCCCTGTTGGACGACGAGGCGACGGTCAAGACGTTCAAGCGCAGCGACGGCCACGTCTGGCTGATGCCCCACAATCCGGCCTACGACCCCATCGACGGCGATGCCGCCTCGATCCTGGGCAAGGTCGTGGCCGTGCTCCGCAAGGTCTGAGCCGACCCCTCACCCACACCGCCCCGATGCGGGCGACCGCCCGCGCCCCAGTCGGCGGTGTCTCGTCATCCGTGCCGGGCAGTCCCGGGCCGGATCAGTCCGCACCGACGAGACGGCGCAGCGCGCCGACGACCTTCTCCCGGTCGCTGGTGGGCCACATGTCCGGCATGGACGCCCGCAGGAAGCTGCCGTAGCGTGCGGTGGCCAGCCGCGGATCGAGGACGGCGACCACCCCGCGGTCGGAGGCCCGGCGGATCAGCCGGCCGGATCCCTGGGCCAGCAGCAGCGCGGCATGGGTCGCGGCGACGGCCATGAAGCCGTTGCCGCCCTTCTCGCTGACGGCTCGTTGCCGGGCGACGGTCAGCGGTTCGTCCGGCCGTGGGAACGGGATCCGGTCGATGATCACCAGCTGACAGGTCTGGCCCGGGACGTCGAGACCCTGCCACAACGACAAGGTGCCGAAGAGGCTGGCCCCCTCGCTCTCGGTGAACCGGCGAGTCAGTTCGGGCAGTTGCGCGTCGCCCTGGCAGAGGATCGTCATCTTGGGCAGCTGGCGGCGGACGTAGGTCGCCGCAGCCTCGGCCGCTCGGCGGGAGGAGAACAGCCCCAGGGTCCGCCCGCCGGCGGCCCAGACCAGTTCGGCGATCTCGGCCATCGTCTCCTCGGCCAGCCCTTCGCGTCCGGGGCGGGGCATGTTCCGGGCGATGTAGAGGATGCCCTGGCGCTGGTAGTCGAACGGCGAGCCGACATCAAGGCCGCGCCAGCTGAGTGGCCCGGCCGAACGGTCCCGGTCGCCGCCGGCTCGGTCCGTCCCGGCCGGGCCGGTCCGGGAGTCGGGGTCGGAGTCGGCGTCGTCGTCGACGCCCAGGTCGTCGTCGATCGCCCCTTCGAGGTCGTCGTGGGCTCCGGCGTGCTCGGCGGCCCGGATCGAGGCCTGCCGGCGGGCGGCGTGCTGGTCGCGGGCCACCGGTTCGTCGTCGCGCTCGTCGGCGCGGAGTCCGACCGAGGCGGCCACGCCGGCGAAATCGCCGCCGAGTTTCAGCGTCGCCGAGGTCATGATCACCGTACGGTCGCTGAACACCCGGTCCCGCATCAGCCCGGCGACGGTGAGCGGCGCGACCCGGACCTCGCGGCCCAGCCGCTCGGATTCGCCCACCCAGACGACGTCCTCGACGTCCAGGTGCACCATGCGCTCGGCGACGTCGAAGACCTCCTTGACGGCCGCGGCGGCCTGCTTGCGTTCGTTGTCGTCCTTGGCTTCGCCGGTCAGCGCGCTGACCACCCGGCGGGCCGCGGCGCGGACGGTGTCGGCGGCCTCGATCACCGGTGATCCCGGATCCTCGATCCGCTCCGGCACGACCGAGTCCAGCGCGGTCCGCAGGGCGTCGGCGGACTCCAGGAAGTCCAGCGCGAGCTCGTCCTCGAGGAAGGTCATCGCCCGCCGGCCGACCCGTTCGATCGCGACCGGCTGGAGCTCTGCCGAGGCGGCGCCGGTCACCCGTGAGACCAGCTCGTGAGCCTCGTCGATGACGATGACGGAGTGTTCGGGCAGTGCGGTCCGTCCGTGCATCGCGTCGATGGCCAGCAGCGCGTGGTTGGTGACCACCAGATCCGCACCGCGCGCCTTCTCCCGGGACCGCTCGACGAAACAGGACTCACCGAACGGGCAGGCCTGCACCCCGAGGCACTCGCGGACCGGGATCGACACGTGCTGCCAGGCCCGGTCGGTGTGTGACGGCGCGTCGTCCCGGTCGGCCAGGCCTCCCTGCTCGTGTTCCTCCTCGGCCCACTCCCGCAGTGCCAGCACCTCCGCGCCGAGCGCCGATCCGGCCGCGGGTTCCTCCGCCTGCTCCGACCGGCCTGTCATCGCCGCCTGCAGGCTCTCGGCCACCTCGGCGGCCTCGATCAGCGATGCTTGGCTGCTCTCGGCGCCGCCGTTGACCCGGTAACGGCACGCGTAGTTGGTCCGGCCCTTGAGGATCGCGGCGGTCGGCCGGCGTCCGGTCACCGCCTCGACTGCCGCCAGCGCCGCCGGGATGTCCTTCTTGGCCAGCTGGGCCTGCAGAGCGAGGGTGGCGGTGGCGACAACCACCCGGTCGATCCGGCCGGTGGCCAACTCGACCAGGGCCGGCGCGAGATAGCCCAACGACTTGCCGGTGCCCGTGCCGGCCTGGACCAGCAGGTGCCGCCCGGAGCCGAAGGCCTCGGTGATCGCCTCGGCCATCGCGGACTGGCCGGGGCGGTGCCGGCCGTCGATGGCCGCCACCGCGGTGTCCAGCACATCGCGGGCGGTGGGCTTGCCCGTGGTCGCGGTCATCGGGGGTGCCCTTCGACGGGCTCAGGACGCAGAGCTCGCGTACCGAAAGTCACCGCACCAAGGTATCGGCACCCTCGGACAGGCGATAACCCTCCAGTTCGGCGGCGAGTCCCGCATTCACCCGGGCGACCACCAGCGTCCCGTCAGCGGTGTGTTCGATGGTGCTGAACTCGCCCTCGTGGTGGATCCGGTCGATCAGATCACCCCGCTGGTACGGCACCAGTGCACGGATCTCCACGCCGGGCCGCGGCAACCGCTCATCGACCCGGGATCGCAGTGCCTCGATGCCCCGCCCGGTGCGGGCCGACACGATCAGCGCGTCGGGGTACCGGTGACGAAGCACGGTCAGGGTCTCTCGGTCGATCTGATCGGCCTTGTTGAACACCAGCTGCTCGGGCACCCCGGCTGCGCCGATGTCGCGCAACACCTCCCGGACGGCCTCGATCTGGCCCTGCGGGTCGGGGTCGGACCCGTCGACCACGTGCACGAGCAGGTCGGCCAGCACCGACTCCTCCAGCGTGGAGGCGAAGGCCTCGACCAGGTCGTGCGGCAGGTGCCGAACGAAGCCGACGGTGTCGGTCAGGGTGAATTCGCGGCCGTCGGCGGTGCGGGTGCGGCGGGTGGTCGGGTCCAGCGTCGCGAACAGCGCGTCCTCCACCAGTACGCCGGCGCCGGTCAGCCGGTTCAGCAGCGATGACTTGCCGGCGTTGGTGTAGCCGACGATGGCAACCGACGGCACCTCGTGGCGGCGCCGTTCGGCCCGTTTGGTCTCCCGGGTTGAGTCCATGTCGCGGAGCTCCTTGCGCAGCTTCGCGATGCGGCTGTTGATGCGGCGGCGGTCGGTCTCCAGTTTCGTCTCGCCGGGACCACGGCCGCCGATACCGGCGCCGCCGCTGGCGCGTCCACCGGCCTGCCGGGACAGATTGCCGCCCCAGCCGCGCAGCCGCTGCTTCAGGTACTGCAGCTGGGCCATCTCGACCTGTGCCTTGCCCTCGGCACTCTTGGCGTGCTGGGCGAAGATGTCCAGGATCAAGGCGGTCCGGTCGATGACCTTGACCTTGACCCGGTCCTCCAGGTTGCGGAGCTGTGCGGGGGCGAGTTCGCCGTCGCAGATGACGGTGTCGGCGCCCGTCGCGACCACGACCTCGCGGAGTTCGGTCACCTTGCCGCGACCGATGTAGGTGGCCGGGTCCGGCCGGTCACGTCGCTGCACCAGGCCCTCCAGGACCTGTGAGCCGGCGGTCTCGGCCAGCAACTTCAGCTCGGCCAGGGCGTTCTCGGCGTCCTCGGCGGTGCCACTGGTCCACACGCTGACCAGGACGACCTTCTCCAGCAACAGCTGGCGGTACTCGACCTCGGTGATGTCGGTGAGTTCGGTCGACATCCCGGCGACCCGCCGCAGCGAGATGCGCTGGTCGAGATCCAACTGCTCGCCGTCGAAGTCCAGGTCGGTGCCGGGGTCGTCGGTCGCCTCGTCGACAGCGTCGTCGCTCAGCGTGGGCCGGATGTCGTGAGTCAAGCGGTGCCCGTTTCTGGGAGTCGGGATGGGAAGGGCTGATTCGGTCTCAACTGACTTCATGTCTGCCCCCAGGGTCCCACGCCGGTCCAAGCCTGACCAGTGGTTTTGGTCCCGACGCCCGCGCGACGCGGTGCGGGCGCCGTGAACCGCTCAGGACCCGAGGACCGCGCCGAGGATCCCGACCAGCAACGCGAGCGCCAGCACTCCCATCGCCACCGCGAAGCCGACGACCCCCGGCCGGGGCTGCTGCTGCGGGCCGATCCGCCCGCCGATGAAGGTGAGCAACGGCGGCGAATAGTGCACCTCGACGTGTTCCCCGGGCCGGACCGGGACCGGATCCTGGGCGAATCCGTACTGCCACCAGTAGCGGCAGGCCACCGACACCTGGCGCACACCGGCCGGCGCCACGATCTCGGTACGCCCCCAGCCGGCCGGGACCGGGTATCCGTCGAACCGGACCACCGGAGTGATCAGGCCCATCGAACCCCACGGTTTGCGCAGCTGCAGGACCACGACGCCGGTCGGCCCGGAGAACATCGGTAGCCGCGGAGCTGTCGGTTGCCGCAGGCCGGGGGGCATCGGCTGTTGCGGTCGGGAGGGGGTCGGCTGGTTCACGGTCGGCCATTGTGCCGCGCGACGGGTTCAGGGCAGCAGCAGTTCGCCGGTGGCGACGATCTCGGCCGGACCGGTCAGGAAGGCTTCCTGCTCGCCGAGCTCGACCTCGACGCTGCCGCCGGGCACGTCGACCCGGTACGTCAACGGGCGTGCGGTCTGGCCGGCCCGCGCCGCAGCGACTGCGGCCACCGCGCAGGTGCCGGTGCCGCACGACCGGGTCTCGCCCGAGCCGCGTTCGAAGACTCGCATCGCGACGTGATCCGGTCCGAGCCGGTGGACGAACTCGAGGTTGACACCGTCGGGGAACCGGTCGGCCGGCGACCAGCGGGGCGGCTGGTGCAGATCCAGAGCGGCCAGGTCGTCGACGAAGGCGACCGCGTGCGGATTGCCGACGTCGGCGGGGACCGCGGCCAGTGGGTCGCCCGGACCGGCCGGTCGCACCTCGACCGGCTGGTCGTCGACCTGCACGGGCCCCATGGCGACCCGGATCCGGCCGTCGTCGAGGACCCGGGTCGGCTTCAGCCCGGCACGGGTCAGCACCGCCACCACCGGGCCGGTGGCGAGTTCCTCCTGCAGCAGGTAGCGGACGAAGACGCGGACCCCGTTGCCGCACATCTCGGCGATCGAGCCGTCGGCATTGCGATAGTCCATGAACCACAACCGGGGATCGGCGTCCTGACCGGCGGCCGCGGCGCGGACCACCCGCAGGATGCCGTCGGCGCCGATGCCGGCGCGCCGGTCACAGATCAGCCGGACCTCCTCGGCGCTGAGCTTCAGGTGGCCGTCGGGGTCGGGGATGATGACGAAGTCGTTCTGGGTCCCGTGGCCCTTGGCGAACCTGATGCGCTGCACGGCTCCAGTCTGACAGCCTCCAGGCCGGCGGCGCCGGTGCCGGCACGGCTGACGGCAGGGACGACAGGCGTCGAGCGGTCAGCTGCCGAGCCTGTCGTCAACCGGCCGACGGAGGGTGGACCTGCTCGTCGACCAGGTGACGGATCACCGGCAGCGGGTCGGTGCCGGTCGGCACCCAACGGATCCGGCGGTCACGGCGGAACCAGGCGTCCTGACGACGGGCGAACCTGCGGGTCTGGGTGATGGTGAGCCTCAGTGCCTGCTGTTCGTCGTACTCGCCGTCGAGATGGTGCAGGACCTGTCGGTAGCCCAGCGCGCGGGCCGCGGTCCTGCCCTCCCGGAGGCCGTGGCGCTCCAGTCGGCGTACCTCGTCGACGAACCCCGCGGTCCACATCTGCCGGACCCGGTCGGCGATCCGCGCGTCGAGTTCGGAGCGGGGCACGTCCAGGCCGATCTGGACCACGTGGGACAGGGCGTAGCGGGGCTCCGGCAGCACCGCCCGGAACGGACCGCCGGTCAGCGTGACCACCTCCAATGCGCGCACGATCCGCCGACCGTTGCCGGGCAGGATCGACGCAGCGGCCTGCGGGTCCCGCTCGGCCAGCCTGCGGTGCAGAACTTCGGGGCCGAGATGGGCCAACTCCTCCTCCAGCCGGGCGCGCAGCTGCGGGTCGGTGCCGGGGAACTCGAAGTCGTCGACGATGGCCCGGATGTAGAGGGCGGAACCGCCGACCAGGACCGGGACGACGCCGCGCCGACGGCAGTCGGCGATGGCATCGCGGGCGAGCTGCTGGAACTCCGCGACCGAGGCCGTGGCCGTGACGTCGAGGATGTCGATCAGATGGTGCGGCACCGCCGACCGTTCGGCGGGGTCCGGTTTGGCCGTGCCGATGTCCATGCCCCGGTAGACCAGCATCGAGTCGGCGTTGACGATCTCCGCCGGGCGACCCTCGCCTGCCAGCAACCGGGCCAGCCGAACCGCCAGCGACGTCTTGCCGGAGGCCGTGGCGCCGACGAGGACCACGACCGGTTGGGTCGGCGATCCCGTCCGCGAACTGTCCTGCATCCCGACATCGTGCCGCAGCCGTCGCCACGATCCCAGCCGGGACCGCACCGGTGGGTGTTGCCGGTGACCCGAGCGGGTACCAGGTCGAACGAATGCAGACCGGCAGGACCGACGTAGACGAGTGAGGAACGCCGCGATGGGAATCTTCGACGAGGCCAAGGACAAGGCGCAGGACGCGATGGCCGATCACCCCGACCAGGTCGACAAGGGCATCGACAAGGCCTCCGACCAGGTCGACCAGCGCACCGGCCAGAAGTACTCCGACCAGGTCGACAAGGGCACCGACTTCGCCCAGGACAAGGCCGACGACTTCGCCGGCGGACGCGACGGCCAGCAGGGCTGAGCCGGGCGCGCCCGGTCAGGCGGTGGTGCAGGCCGACGCCGCAGGCAGCCGATCGGGCACACCCAGACCGGGCATACCCAGGCTCACGGCCGCGGAGCTCGGCTGATGATCGGCCTGCTGACGCGACTGCCAGGCGTCACCGCCGCGGGTACGGCGCAGGGCCAACAGGGCAGAGCCGGCCGCATCCGCGTTGAGGTGGTGCGGCGCGGCGTGGGTGATGATCACCTCGCCGATGTCGCCGGGACGCGGCCGCATCGTCGGGTCGTCCCCGACCGCGACATGGACCAGCCGGTTGTCCCGGGCCCGGCCCGACAGGCGGTGAGTGGCGGCATCCTTTCGCCCCTCGCCGTCGGCGAACATGACCTCGACCCGGCGGCCCTCCAGCTCCAGGTTCTGCTGCCAGCTGATCTCGTTGACCAGCGCCACCAGGCGCTCGTACCGCTCCTGCACCACCGGGGCCGGCACCTGGTCGGGCATGGTCGCGGCCGGCGTACCGGGACGGACCGAATACTGGAAGGTGAAGGCCCCGGCGAACCGCGACTGCCGCACCACCTCCAAGGTGTCGAGGAAGTCCTCCTCGGTCTCGCCCGGGAAGCCGACGATGATGTCGGTGGTGATCGCCGCCTCCGGCATCGCGGCCCGGACGTCGGTGATGATCTGCAGGTACCGCTCGCTGCGATAGGAACGGCGCATCGCCTTGAGCACGCGGTCCGACCCGGACTGCAACGGCATGTGCAGCTGCGGCATCACGTTCGGCGTCTCGGCCATCGCCGCGATCACGTCGGCGGTGAAGTCCCGCGGGTGCGGTGAGGTGAAGCGGACGCGTTCCAGGCCGTCGATGCCACCGCAGGCGCGCAGCAGCTTGGCGAACGCCCCGCGGTCGCGGAACTCGGCACCGTAGGCATTGACATTCTGGCCCAGCAGCGTGATCTCCTGCACGCCCTGGTCCACCAGCATCCGGATCTCGGCGAGGATGTCGCCGGGACGCCGGTCGGTCTCCTTACCGCGCAGCGCCGGCACGATGCAGAAGGTGCAGGTGTTGTTGCAGCCGACACTGATCGACACCCAGGCTGCGTAGGCCGAGTCCCGCCGGGTGGGCAGCGTCGACGGGAACCGTTCCAAAGACTCGGCGATCTCGACCTGGGCCTCCTGCTCGACGCGGGCCCGTTCGAGCAGCCGGGGCAGCTGGCCGATGTTGTGGGTGCCGAAGACGACGTCCACCCAGGGCGCCCTCTCGGTGATCAGGCCGCGGTCCTTCTGGGCCAGGCAGCCACCGACCGCGATCTGCATGCCGGGGCGGGACTTCTTCGCCGGCAGCAGTTGACCGAGGTTGCCGTAGAGCCTGTTGTCGGCGTTCTCCCGGACCGCGCAGGTGTTGAACACCACCACATCGGCGTCGTCGCCGGACGACCGGCGGTAGCCGGCATCCTCCAGCAGCCCCGCCAGCCGCTCGGAGTCGTGCACGTTCATCTGACACCCGTGGGTACGGATCTGATACGTCCGCGCCCCACCGTCGACCCGCTGTTGACTATCCACCGACATGATCGCTCAGGGTAATCCGTTCCCGACGCCCGGGCCCAAACGCCCGACCATTAGGCTCGCCGCCATGACTGCCAGCGCTGCCGCCAGCCCGACCGGACACCAGTACGAGATCGCCTCCGGCGGCTACCGCGCGGTGGTCACCGAGCTCGGGGCCACCCTGCGGTCGCTGCAGGTCGAGGGCCGCGACGTCCTCGCCGGCTTCGGCCCCGCCGACCGGGTCTCCGGCGGTCACGGCCAGCAGCTGATGCCGTGGCCGAACCGGATCCGCGACGGTCGGTACAGCCACCACGGCCAGCAGCACCAGCTGCCCATCAACGAGGTGGAGCGGGGCACCGCCCTGCACGGACTGGTCCGGTGGGTGCCGTGGGAACTGGTGCAGCACACCGAGGACACCGTCAGCCAGCGGGTCCTGGTCTTCCCCCAACAGGGCTGGGACAGCACCATCCAGTGCAACGTCACCCACCAGCTGTCCGGTTCGGGGCTGACCGTGACGGTCGAGTGTGAGAACGTCGGCGACCGCGCGGTCCCGTTCGGGTACGCCGCCCACCCCTACTTCACCCTGGGCGAGCAGCGCGTCGACGAACTGCAGATCACCGTCCCCGCGTCCAGCTATCTCCAGGTCGACCCGGACCGGCTGCTGCCGATCGCGGTGCGCCCGGTGGACGGCGGCCCGGAGGATCTGCGCACCCCGGCGCCGGTCGGCGACCGCAACTTCGACACCGCGTTCACCGACCTGGACGCCGCCGGCCGCGATCACTGGGAGGTCCGGCTGTCGCTGGGTGACCGGGAGACGGTGCTGTGGGCCGACCGGAGGCACCGCTGGATCCAGATCTACACCGGTGCCGATCGCCGCGACCTCGGCATCGCGATCGAACCGATGACCTGCGGGCCGGACGCGTTCAACACCGAGGCAACCGCCACCGGGCTGGTCGATCTGCAGCCGGGCGACCGCTACCGGGGTCGCTGGGGCGTCCGCGGCCGCTGACCGCGCCCACCCGTGCCCTGAGCCCGTCGAATCCGGTCCGGGGCAGGTCGCCGGACCGCCGGCCCGTCACCGGTTCAGCCCACCCAACCGCGGCGGGGCTGTAACCGAATCTCAACACCCGATATCCGACTGGTGATGTGGCCGGTCGTCTAGGGTCCTCGGTATGACCGAAACCACTGGTCCGTCGGCCGAGGGCTCGGCCGGCGAGCTGATCTTCGAATCGACCCCCTCGGTGGGAGTCGGTGAACCGCTGGTCGTGCTGACCGACGTACAGAAGCACTTCGGGGATCTGCACGTTCTCAAGGACATCAATCTGACGGTCGGACGTGGCGAGGTGGTCGTCGTCATCGGTCCGTCCGGCTCCGGCAAGTCCACGTTGTGCCGCTCGATCAACCGGCTGGAGACGATCGAATCCGGCTCCATCACCATCGACGACGTCCCACTGCCCAGCGAAGGCAAGGAACTGGCCCGGCTGCGGGCCGACGTCGGCATGGTGTTCCAGCAGTTCAACCTGTTCGCCCACAAGACGATCTTGGAGAATGTGACCCTCGGCCCCATCCGGGTACGCCGCAGGAGCAAGGCCGAGGCACGCGACCGGGGCATGGAACTGCTGAACCGCGTCGGCGTCGGCAACCAGGCCGACAAGTATCCGGCCCAACTGTCCGGTGGGCAGCAACAGCGGGTGGCCATCGCCCGGGCGCTGGCCATGGACCCCAAGGTGATCCTCTTCGATGAGCCGACCTCCGCCCTCGATCCCGAGATGATCAACGAGGTGCTGGACGTGATGGTGCAACTGGCCGAACAGGGCATGACCATGATCGTGGTCACCCACGAGATGGGATTCGCCCGTACGGCCGCGGACCGGGTGGTCTTCATGGCCGACGGGCAGATCCTCGAAGAAGCCGATCCGCAGACGTTCTTCACCGATCCGAAGAGCCCACGGGCCAAGGACTTCCTGAGCAAGATCCTCACCCACTGACCCGCCGGTCCACACCGGGACAACCCCGACATCCGAACCCTGGAAGGAACATCCACCTCATGCCTGTCAAGAAGACCCTTCTCGCCATCGGTGCCGCCTCCACCCTGGCACTGGCGCTGGCCGCCTGCGCCAGCGGCAACAGCGGTAGCGGCTCCGGATCCGGAAACGGGAGCGCCGGTGGCGGCGGTGCCGTCACCATCGGCATCAAGTTCGACCAGCCCGGTATCGGCCAACAGGTCGGCTCCGACTACAAGGGTTTCGACGTCGACGTGGCCCACTACGTGGCCAAGGAACTGGGCTACAGCTCGGTGAACTTCAAGGAGGCACCGTCGGCCCAGCGCGAGACGCTCATCCAGAGCGGCCAGGTGAAGATGGTGGTCGCCAGCTACTCGATCACGCCCGAGCGTCAGCAGAAGGTCTCCTTCGCCGGGCCCTACCTGGTGGCCGGCCAGGACCTGCTGGTCCGCGCCGACGACACCTCGATCACCGGCCCCGACAGCCTCAACGGCAAGAAGTTGTGCTCGGTGACCGGCTCCACCTCGGCCCAGCACATCAAGGACGACTACGCCGGCAAGGTGCAGTTGCAGGAGTACGACACCTACTCCAAGTGCGTGAGCCCGATCATCAACGGAACCATCGATGCGATGACCACCGACAACACGATCCTGGCCGGGTACGCCGCCCAGCCGCAGTACAAGGGCAAGTTGAAGCTGGTCGGCAAGCCGTTCAGCCAGGAGAACTACGGCATCGGGATCAAGAAGGGCGACACCAAGTTGTGCCAGCAGATCGACGATGCCCTGACCAAGATGGTCAAGGACGGGTCCTGGAAGAAGTCGCTGGACGCGAACTTCGGTGAGGCGAACTTCACCCCCGATCCGAAGCTGAACCCGCCGAAGCACATCGCCTGCAAGTGATCGGGCCGGGACGGGGCCGCCCGACGTCGGCCGGCCCCGTCCACCCACCCGCCGGCGATCCTTGTCGCCGACGCCGAGACCAGTGAGGTGGATACGTGGGAGACCTCGGACAGCTGATCAGCCAGTACCACGTGGTGGCTGCATTCTGGATGACGATCAAGCTCACCGTGGTGTCGGCCGTCGGCGCCCTGCTGATCGGGACGACCGTCGCGATCTGCCGGGTCTCCCCGATCAACGTGCTGCAGGCCTTCGGTGCCGCCTACGTGAACATCATCCGCAACACCCCGCTGACGTTGGTGGTGTTCTTCCTCGCCTTCGGCGCGTTGAACACCCTCGGCATCAGCCTGACCGCGCCCGACTCCCCCACCGCCATCGCCGACAACAACTTCCGCTGGGGCGTGATCGCGCTGTCGCTGTACCACGCCTCCTTCGTCGCTGAGGCGCTGCGCAGCGGTATCAACACCGTGCCGCAGGGACAGGCCGAGGCGGCCCGGGCGATCGGGCTGTCGTTCCTGCCGTCGCTGACCCAGGTGATCCTGCCGCAGGCCTACCGCGGCGCCATCGCTCCGCTCGGCAACACCCTGGTCGCGCTGACCAAGAACACCACCGTGGTGTCCACCATCGGGGTGGCAGAACTGTCGTATGAGATGAAGAACATGATCGAGTTCAGTCCGCAACTGCTGTACGCGATCTTCCTGCTGGTGGCGCTCTGCTTCGTCGTGCTGACGCTGCCGGTCGGCGCGGCGTTCACCCACCTGTCCCGGCGATTGGCGGTGCAGCGATGACCGCGCCGTCCGCCGTCCTCTTCGACGCCCCCGGGCCCAAGGCTCGGCTCCGGCACGCTGTGATGGCCCTGATCGGGGCGTTGGCGATCCTGGCGCTGCTCGGGCTGGTCGTCCGCGGTCTGGCCAATCCGCGCAACAACCAGTTGACCGGGGCGTTGTGGTCGCCGTTCGTCCACGGCGGCACCTGGACCGACTACCTGCTGCCGGGACTGGTGTCCACCCTCGAGGCGGCCGCACTGGCCATCCTGCTGTCCCTGGTCGGCGGTGTCGCCCTCGGCATCGGCCGGCTGTCGCGGCTGGGGGCCGTGCGCTGGGCCTGTGGCGTGTTCGTGGAGTTCTTCCGGTCGGTGCCGGTGCTGGTGATGATGCTGTTCGCCTACTACCTCGCCCTGTACGTGCTGCACCTGGATCGCAACCAGCCGTTCTTCGGCGTGGTGGTCGGGCTGTTCTTCTACAACGCCTCGGTGATCGCCGAACTGGTCCGCTCCGGGGTCGGCTCGCTGCCGCACGGCCAGCGTGAGGCGGGCCTGGCGGTAGGGCTGACCGAGGGACAGACGATGTGGTCGGTGCTGCTGCCACAGGCCGTCACGGCGATGCTGCCGTCCCTGGTCAGTCAGCTGGTGGTGGTGCTGAAGGACACCGCGCTGGGCTACATCATCGGCTACTCCGACTTCGTCCGCGCCGGGCAGACCATGTCCAACCTGTACGGCAACCTGATCCCGACCATGATCGTGATGGCCGGCGTCTACATCGTCATCAACTACAGCCTGACCCGGGTCGCCGGCGGCCTGGAGGCGCGGCTGCGTCGCAGCGGCCGTGGCGTCCGGCCGGCGGCGCTGGTGGAGAACCCGGTCGAAACCGGTTCGGGGACCGACTCGGCCGTCTTGGCCGGGCGCGGTTGAACCTCGGCCAGAACGGGCGGTGCCGGTCAGCCCAGCAGCGCGTCGACGGCGCGTTCGGCGGCGTGGCCGTCGTCGTAGGGATTGAACCTCGCCCGCCAGGCTGCGTAGGCGGAGGCGTACTCGCGGCTGATGTGATCGAGGTTCCGCCAGGCCTGGATGACCTGTTCGGTGCTGGCGACCACCGGCCCCGGCGCCGATTCCTTCAGATCGAAGTAGGTGCCCCGCAGCGAGCCGGAGTACTGGTCGATGTCGGGGGCGAAGAAGATCATCGGCTTGCCGGTGACGCTGAAGTCGAACATCGTCGAGGAGTAGTCGGTGATCATCACGTCGGCGACCAGGTAGAGATCGGCCAGATCGGGGTAGAGCGTCACGTCCAGCAGCCGTCGGCCGGTGACCGCCCGGTCGGAGCGGATGGTGTTGGAGTGGCCGCGGACGAGCAGCCGGACGTCGGGACCCAGGCCCTCGGTGAGCAGGTCGAAGTCCAGCTCCCGGAACAGGCCCCTGGCGTTCTCCCGCCAGGTGGGGACGTACAGCACCGCCTGCTCCCCGTCAGCCAGGCCGAGCCGGTCCCTGACCCGGGCCCGGACCCGATCCGCGTGCGGATCACGGAGCACGTCGTTGCGCGGATAGCCGATCTCCAGGACCTCGCCCCCGTAGCCGTAGGCCCGGCGGAAGATGTCGGCGCTGTAGGGGTTCTGGGCGATCAGCTGGTCCCACATGCCCACCTCCCGCAGGGTCTTGGCGCGGTAGGCGTCGCCACGGTTGGTGCCGATCCGGTCGAATCCGAGCAGTTTGAGCGGGGTCCCGTGCCACGCCTGCAGCACCCGCTGGTGTGGGCGGTGTTCGAAGCGGGTGGTCATCCAGCAGTTGGTGACGACGTAGCGCGAGGAGGCCAGGGCGGTCCACCAGGCCGAACTGCGCAGCAGCAGTGGTTCGGCCCCCTCCGGCAGTTCGACGGACAGGTCGGCGACGGTCCACAGCATGCGCAGGTCCGGACGGCGACGCCGCAGCTCGCGGTAGATGGCCAGCGTGTTGTCGTTGGCGGACTTGCCGTTGAAGCTCTCCAGATACACGGTGTCGGTCGGCGCCAGCCCCGCCGTGCGGTGCAGGTCCGCCAACCGCCGCTGCTGGAAGGCGCCGAGTTCATCGCGCTCCAACGGCGGCCGGATGCGGATGTTCAGCTGGCCGTTGGGATTGCGCTCTGCCCGGATCTCCGCGTCCGGAGTGAGGGTCGCCGGACCGATGCGCTCGGCCAGCCGTGGGTCGACGATGGCCTCGGTGGTGCGATCGCCGTCGGTCACCTGCAGCCGGTAACCGCCCAGCGGCAGCGGCAGCGGTGTGCCGGTCCACGGTGCCGGCGCTCGCAGCCCGAACCGCACCTCGAACCTGCCGTCACCGGTACGGAGGTCGTCGGCGGGGACGGCGATGCGGCCGTTGGACAGACTCCAGCCCGCCGTCGTCGTAGCGAGAGCGTGGAATTCACCGGTGATCACGATCGTGCACCGGTCGGCGTCCACCACGACCGTCTCCGCCGCCAGCCGACGGGGATGGACATCCAGCCGCACCAGACCCTTCGGGGAGAACCGGACGGCGAGCCGGGGATCGGTTTCGGACACGATCCGGGTGCCGCGGGCCGACGTGCCCTGCCAGTGCACGTATCTGCGGCGGTCCTGGTCGTCGACCATCTGCAGGTACCAGCTGCGGGCCGCGGAGGTGTCCGGCACCGAGTCCACCAGCTCGCCGAGGTCGGCGCCGATCTCCACCGGGCCGCCATCGACGGCGGCCCGGGTCAGCTCCACCGGGCGGATGTCGTCACCGCGGCGCAGCAGTGCGGCGCGAGGAACGAAGTCGCCCCGGCAGCGGACCGTCGCGGTGAGCCGGTGGCCGGTCAACTGCAGGGTCTCCGCCACCACCGCTCGGCGGGCCACCCGCAGCATCAGGCCCTGGTTGCGATCCCATTCGGGACGGGCCGTCCTGCCGTCGCCGAGGTCCGCCGAGTGCAGCTCGCCCGGCGACCCCCAGCCGTCCCGGCTGCCGAAACCTCCGGTCAGCCTGCCCTGGTCGTCGGCGACGGACACGGCGAATCGCGACAGATCCTCGAACGGCTCACTGCCATCGGGCATCGGCAGCCGGCTGAGGTCGAGGTGGGCCTCGAATGCCGCTCCGGCGTGATCATGTCGGGCGTCGGTGGACAGTTCGTTCACCAGCCAGGACTCGTACCGGCGGACCGTCAGCGGCACCTGACCCGACGAGGTGATCAGGTCGACAGCGATACTCGAGCCCGTGCCGCTACCGCCGCGCCGGTAGGCGAAGCCCTTGATCGCCAGCCTCGCCGGTTCACCGGCAGCCGCTACCCAGCGGATCTCGGTCAGGCGCGACTCCAGCTCCCCCGGCGTCGGTGCGGCCGATGCAGCCGGGACCGGGTCGGATGCCGGCTCACCACGGCGTTCCGCCGTCGGGCGCCGGAGCCGCGTCCGCAGCCGACCGGCCATCCGCCGGCTCGTCACGAACGCCCGACGGGCACGCTCGATGCCGGTCCGCAGCGCCTGGTCGACCGGCGGTCGGTTGCCGTCGCTCATGGATCTCCTCGGGCGGGTGCATCGTGCTGCCGGTCCCGTCGGCACTGCCACCGGCGCCGGGGCCCGATCACGACGATCTGGATCAAGCTCGTTTCAAGATCGTCACCCTACGCTGGAAAGCGGTGGTCGCGGGCGATGACATCGGGCTCGTCGCCGGCGATGACATCGGGCTCGTCGCCGGGGTCGCCGTACCGGCGCAGCGGCACCGGGGCCGCAACCGCGGAGGCTCGGTTAGGCTGGCGCGGTGATCGAGCCCGAGGCGCGCGACGCGCTGTTGTTGCCGCCGCGGACCCGGCTGCTGCACATCGGGCCGATGAAGACGGGCACCACCTCGGTACAGGCGGCGGCGAGTTCGCGTCGCCGAACCCTGCTCGCACACGGCGTCCGGTACCCCGGCAAGCACTTCAACCACCGCAGGCCGCTCGGAGCGCTGATGGGCTGGAGCGTCGACACCTGGAAGAGAACCGGCACGTTGCGTCCGGACCTGCTCGACATCGACCGGGCCGGCATCCCACCACGCAGGGAGTGGAACGCGTTGGCCGCCGAGATCGATGCGGACCCCGATCGCCGCATCTTCCTCACCCATGAGTTCGTCAGCCAGGCCGACGATGCCACCGCCCGACGGGTCGTCGAAGCGATCGGCGGCTGCGTCCACGTCTGCATCACGCTCCGGGCGCCGGGCCGGATCGTGCCGTCATTGTGGACCCAGAGCATCACCGACGACGCGCAGACCGAGACGTTCGGTGAGTGGATCTCCCGGTTCTACGGGGCCGACGGGACCCAGCCGCTGCCCGCCCGCTACCAGCGGGCCTACGACCACGGGCAGTTGGTCAGCCGGTGGGCCGGCCTCGTCGGCAGCGGGAACCTGACCGTCGTCGTCGTGGACGAGTCGGAGCCGAGGTTGCTGACCAGCACCTTCGAGGACCTGCTCGGGTTGCCGGCGGAGACGCTGGACTGGCGGCTCAGCAACCGGTCCCTGACGGCTGTCGATGCGGAGCTCTTCCGCCACGTCAACTTGCTCCTGCGGGACCGGCGCGCCGACTGGGCGACCTTCTACAGCCTGATCTGGAAGGGGGCGGTGCGCCTCGGCCCGAGCCGACGCACCTCCGGCCCGGACGAACTTCGGGTCCGGCTGCCCCCGTGGGCTGCTCGACGGGCCGCCGAGGACGGTCGTCGCTTCGCCGAGGAGATCCAGCGATCCGGGGTGCGTGTGGTCGGTGAGCTGGACCGGCTCGCCGCCGAGCCGTCGGCGGCCGAATGGACCGATATCGCCCAGGTGCCGGTCGAGATCGCCGCCGATGCGGTCGCCGCGGCCGTGCTGGCCGGGCAGGAGCAGCGCACGCGGCTGCAGAAGAGGATCCGGTCGCAGTCCGCGCAGCTGACCACACTCCGGCGGGAACTCGCTGCGGTGCGCGCGCAGCGGCAACACCCCGTCCGCCGGTCCGGCATCCGGCATCTGCTGGGCGCCGCGAACCGCCGGGTCCGCGACGCGCTGAGGGACCGGCGGTCCTGACCGGACACCCCACCGCCACCGCAGGGCGGCCGACCGACCCGGGCCGGGTCAGCGGGCGGTCTCGACGGCCCGGGACTCGCGGATCACACTGACCTTGATCTGGCCCGGATAGGTCAACTCCTCCTCGATCTGCTTGGCCAGATCACGCGCCAGCACCTGGGCCTCGATGTCGTCGATCACGTCGGGCGACACCATCACCCGGACCTCCCGGCCGGCCTGCATCGCGAACACCTTCTCCACGCCCTCATGGTCCAGCGCCATCTGCTCCAACCGTTCCAGCCGCTTGACATAGGACTCCAGGCTCTCCCTGCGGGCACCGGGCCGACCACCGCTCACCGCGTCCGCGGCCTGCGTCAGCACCGCCTCAACGGTCTGCGGCTCGACCTCGTTGTGATGGGCCTCGATGGCGTGCACGATGTCGGGATGCTCGCCGTAACGGCGGGCCAGGTCGGCGCCGATCAGCGCATGGGAACCCTCCACCTCGTGGGTCAGCGCCTTGCCGATGTCGTGCAGGAACGCCGCGCGCTTCACCGTGGCCACGTCGATGCCGAGCTCGGCGGCCATCAGGCCGGCGATGTGGGCCGACTCGACCAGGTGCTTGAGCACGTTCTGGCCGTAGGAGGTGCGGTAGCGCAGGCTGCCGACGATCGGCATCAGGTCGGGGTGCAGGTCGGAGATGCCGACCTCGGCCAGGGCGTCCTCCGCGGCCCGCAGCACCCGCTCGGCGATCTTTGACTTGCTCCGCTCGTGCACCTCTTCGATCCGGGCCGGGTGGATCCGGCCGTCCTCGATGAGTTCGGTCAGGGTCAGTCTGGCAGTCTCGCGCCGGACCGGGTCGAAGCTGGACAGCAGCACGCTCTCCGGGGTGTCGTCGATGAGGACGTTGACACCGGTGACCTGTTCGAACGATCGGATGTTGCGGCCCTCGCGGCCGATGATCCGTCCCTTCATGTCGTCACCGGGCAGGTGCACCGCCGAGACCACCGACTCCGAGGTCTGGTCCGAGGCGACCCGCTGGATGGCACCGACGACGATGTCGCGGGCGCGCTCCTCGGCCTCCCGCCGGGCGGCGCTCTCGATGTCGCGGGCCAGCAGCACCGCCTGCCGCTTGCTGTCGTGCTCCACTGCGGCCAGCAGTTCGGCCTTCGCCTGCTCTGCGGTCAGCCCGGCGATCCGCTCCAGTTCCTGGATCCGCGCGGCGTCGGCCTCGCCCAGAGCCTTGGTCTTCGCGCCGAGGTCGACCTCGAGTTGATCCAGCCGCTGCGCCCGCTCGTGCAGCGTCCGGCTCTCGGCGTCCAGCCGCGACTCCCGCTCCGTCAGGCGCTGTTCGCGCCGGTCCAGGTCGAGGCGGGCGTCACGAAGCTCACCGCGGCGGTTGCGGATCTCCTCGTCGGCGTCGCTGCGGGCCGACTGCGCCTCCCGCAGCATCCGGTCGGCGCGACCACGAAGGTCGCGCTGATAGGCGTCGGCGTCGGTGCGAAGCTGCTCGGCGTCGGTGCGAAGCTGCTCGGCGTCGGCCCGGATCTGCTCGGCGTCATGTTCGGCACCGGCGACGATCTGGGTCCCCGTCCGGGTCGCGGTCGCGCCGGCCTGACGACGCCGGAACGCGGTCATCGAGATGAGCCCGATCAGCACGACCAGCCCGATCAGGATCAGGACCTGGAAGACCTCCGTCATGCTGCCGCTCCTCTCGCATCCGGGCGTACGTGGACGTACGCCGTCCTGCCGAGGGTTCGACAAGTCGCTCAGGCGGCCCGAGCGGGCCGGACCCGATCCACGAGGTCGTGGGGTCGAGATTCGGTCTGGTGGTGCGTGCCTTCCGTGTCGACGACGTCTGCGTTATCTGCTCCGGCCGGTCGGGACCGCCCGGATCTGCCTGCTCATATCTGCTCGCACCCGCGCCGCGAGTGCCGTCAAATCCCTCGTTTCGAAGCGTAGGTCCGGCTCCGTGGACGGTCAAGGACGACGCGTCCCAGCCACCGGACCGGCGTCGACCCGGCCCGGCCCGGCCGCGGTGTCGCCCCGCGATCCGGTGGTGCGGTTGCCGAGGAGACACGGCCGGCGGCGGTCGGCCGGACCGGTTCGGTCAGTCGTGAGCGAGCCGATCAGAACCGACCGGGCCGTCGATGTCACCGTCGGGGTCGCCGCCGGTATCGACATCGGGATCGGCGGACAGCACCTCGGACAGCACCCGGGCGGCCGTGCCGCCGGAGAAACCGCGTCGTGCCAACGCCCCGGCCAGCCGGCGGTACTGCACCTGCCGGTCCAGGCCGGACAGGCTGCGGAACTTCTTCTCGGCCAGGGCCCTGGCCGAGGCGTACTCGTCGTCGCCGTCGACCTGCTCGAGGGCGCTGTCGATGTCGTCTCGTTCGACGCCCTTGCGGACCAGTTCCTGCCGCAGCGCGTGCCGGGACAGATGTCGGCGTGACTGCCGCGACCGCACCCAGGCGTCGGCGAACGCGGCGTCGTCGACCAGCCCGACCTCGACCATCCGGTCCAGTACCGCCGCGGCCGCCTCGTCGGGGATGGCCCGCTGCTTGAGCGCCTTGGCCAGTTCACTGCGGGACCGGGCCTGGTCGGTCAGCTTGCGGAGCACGATCTCCCGCGCCACCGACTCCGGATCAGCGTCCGGTGGGGTCTCCGGGTCCGGCGGCCGCGACGGCACCGGCCGGCGTGACCGCTGCCGGCTACGCCGCCGGCCCGGCGACCAGTCATCCCCCGCAGCTCCCGTCCCCCGGGCCGCGTCGGCCGGCTCGGGGCGCGGGGAGCCGCCGGAATCAGAACTCGACTTCACCGGTCACGGGATCGACACCGTCGGGCACATCGGAGACGGGGCCGATGCCCAGCTTCTCCTTGATCCGCCGCTCCAGTTCGTCGGCCACCTCAGGATTGTTCTTCAGGTAGTTGCGAGCGTTCTCCTTGCCCTGACCGAGCTGGTCGGCCTCGTAGGTGAACCAGGCGCCGGCCTTGCGGACCAGGCCGGTCTCCACGCCCATGTCCAGCAGGCTGCCCTCACGGCTGATGCCCTGGCCGTAGAGGATGTCGAACTCGGCCTGCTTGAACGGCGGAGCCACCTTGTTCTTCACCACCTTGACCCGGGTCCGGTTGCCGACCATCTCCTGGCCGTCCTTCAGGGTCTCGATCCGCCGGACATCCAGGCGGATCGAGGCGTAGAACTTCAGCGCTTTGCCGCCCGTGGTGGTCTCCGGCGAGCCGAACATCACACCGATCTTCTCGCGCAGCTGGTTGATGAAGATGGCGGTGGTGTTGGCCGCGTACAGGGCGCTGGTCATCTTGCGCAACGCCTGCGACATCAGCCGGGCCTGCAGACCGACGTGACTGTCACCCATCTCACCCTCGATCTCCGCCCGCGGCGTCAACGCGGCGACGGAGTCGATGACGACCATGTCCAGCGCGCCGGACCGGACCAGCATGTCGGCGATCTCCAGAGCCTGCTCGCCGTTGTCCGGCTGACTGACCAGCAGCGCGTCGGTGTCCACGCCGAGCCTCTCGGCGTAGGCCGGGTCGAGGGCATGCTCGGCGTCGATGAAGGCACAGATCCCGCCGGCCGCCTGGGCGTTGGCGACCGCGTGCAGGGCGACGGTGGTCTTACCGCTGGACTCCGGGCCGTAGATCTCCACCACCCGACCCCGGGGCAGACCGCCTACGCCGAGGGCGAGGTCGAGGGCCACCGAACCGGTGGGAATGACGGCGATCGGCGGCCGGGTGTCGTCCCCCAGCCGCATGATCGACCCCTTGCCGAACTGCTTGTCGATCTGTGCCAGCGCCGTGTCCAGCGCCTTGTCCCGATCGGTTACGGCCATCGCTTCGTCCTCTCAAATCCTGCGCGAGCTCGCTGGCTCGGTATCGGTGATCCCGTTGTCGTCCTCGACAGTAAGCGTCGGCACTGACAATCATCTGTGCCGTGGCCCTGCTGTGGATGACGCTGCCGGTGCACCGGATGACAGTGGACAACTTACCGAACATCTGTTCGAACGAAAGCGACACGCCCGCCCGGATCGATTCGCATCGATTCCCCATTCGCTCTAAGGTCGCAGGCCCTGACCATCCGACCGACCAGGCGTCGCCGCCGGGGCCGGGTGCCGCCCGGAGCGCTACCTGCCCACCTATGGGCAGACCCGGCTCGGCCTCAGCGAGACCCAGGCACTGGTGATGGCCTCGATCGGTCAGCTGTTCGTGATGATCTTCGTCCCGGTCTTTGGTGCCCTGTCCGACCGGGTCGGGCGCAAACCGATGTGGTTGGTCTCGATGGTCGGCCTGTTCGTGGTGGCCATCCCGATGTACCTGATCATGCCGATCAACTTCGGTTGGACGATCGTGGCGTTCATGGTGATGGGGCTGCTGTACGTGCCGCAGCTGTCGACCACCTCCGCGACGTTCCCGGCCATGTTCCCCACCCAGGTCCGCTATGCCGGCTTCGCGATCGGCTACAACGTGGCCACCTCGCTGTTCGGCGGCACCGCCCCGTTGATCAACAACGAGTTGATCGATCTGACCATGATCGACATCTTCCCGGCGTTCACCATGATGGCCGCCTGTGTGGTCGGGGTGATCGCCTGGTTCTCGATGAAGGAGACGGCCGGCGCCTCCATCCACGGCACCGAGATCCCCGCGGCGGCGTCGCCGCTGCGTACCGCCGAGGCCTGAGCCGGCGGCCGTGCAGCATGGGTCGGCATCCCGGCCCGGCCTATGCTGCACGGGAAGGCACGGACCCGAACGAAGGAACGATGGCCATGGACCCGGACGCCGAATCCGCCCTGCTCGACGCCGTACCCAAGCAGCTGTTCATCGCCGGTGCCTGGACCGACGCCGCCGCAGGCCGCACCTTCGACGTCGAGGACCCGGCCACCGGGGCCGTACTGTGCGCGGTCGCCGACGCCGGGCCCGGCGACGGGATGGCTGCGATCCAGGCCGCGGCCCGGGCCCAGCCGGCGATGGCGGCGTTGTCGCCGCAACAGCGCGCCGACATCCTCACCCGCGCCTTCGAACTGATGCACGAGCGGATCGACGATCTGGCGCTGCTGATGACCCTGGAGATGGGCAAGCCGGTCGCCGAGTCCCGGGCCGAGATCGTCTACGCGGCCGAGTTCTTCCGCAACTTCGCCGGTGAGGCGGTCCGCATCGACGGCGGTTACCGGACCGCACCGGCCGGCGACGCCCGGCTCCTGGTCACCAAGCAGCCGGTCGGACCGACCATCCTGATCACGCCGTGGAACTTCCCGATGGCGATGGGAACCCGCAAGCTGGGCCCGGCCATCGCCGCCGGGTGCGCCAGCGTGATCAAGCCGGCAGAGCAGACGCCGCTGTCCATGCTGGCGTTGATGGCGATCCTCACCGAGGCGGGATTGCCGGCCGGCGGAGTCAATCTGATCACCTGCACCGATGCCGGCGCGGTCACCGGTCCGATGATCACCTCGGGTCTGGCCCGGAAGCTGTCGTTCACCGGGTCCACCGAGGTCGGCAGGATCCTGCTCGAGCAGAGTGCGCAGAAGGTGTTGCGGACGTCGATGGAACTCGGCGGCAACGCCCCGTTCATCGTCTTCGAGGACGCCGACCTGGATCAGGCCGTCGCCGGCGCCATGCAGGCCAAGATGCGCAACACCGGCGAGGCCTGCACCGCGGCCAACCGCATCTACGTCCACGAGTCGGTGATGGACGACTTCGCTGCCCGGTTGGCGCAGAGGATGGAGGCCCTGGTGGTGGGCCGCGGCACCGAGGACGGTGTCGGCGTCGGCCCGTTGATCGACCAGGCCACCCTGGACAAGGTCCGCCGACTGGTGGAGGACGCGGTCGGACGGGGCGCCCGGGTGCTCACCGGCGGATCAGTGCTCAGCGGAGACCGTTATGGCCGGGGGCACTTCTTCCAACCCACGGTGCTCACCCAGGTGCCCTCCGAGGCGGCGGTGAACGCCGAGGAGATCTTCGGACCGGTGGCGCCGTTGACGGCCTTCCGGGACGAGTCGGAGGTGGTGGCGTTGGCCAACTCCACCCGATGGGGCCTGGTCGGTTACGTCTACACCAATGATCTGGGTCGGGCGCTGCGGGTGTCGGAGGCGCTCGAGTTCGGCATGGTCGGTCTCAACCAGGGCGTGGTGTCGAACCCGTACGCACCGTTCGGGGGGATCAAGGAGTCCGGGCTGGGCCGCGAGGGCGGTTCGACGGGCATCGAGGAGTACTTGGAGACCAAGTACATCGGCATCGCGATCTAGCCACCTCCCACCACGGCGGACGACCGGATCGGTGGAACGGCCACGGTGACGGGCACCGGCCGATACGCTCGGCCGGGTGACCGCCCAGGCAGCCGGCCGACCGACGATGAAGATGGTCGCCGAACGTGCAGGCGTCTCTGTCGCCACGGTCTCCTTCGTGCTGTCGGGGCGCCGAGGCCGGCAGGCGGCCGCGTCGTCGACCACCGTCGCCCGGGTCCGGGCCGCAGCCGCCGACCTGGGCTACCGGCCGAACCAGGCCGCCCGCGCGATCAGGACCGGCCGGTCCGGGCTGGTGCTGCTGTCCCTGCACCAGTTGGACGACCCGTGGTGCCAGTCGGTCAGCCGCGCGGTCAACGCGGCGTCCGCCGGAAGGCAGCTGCAACCACTCATCCTCGCCGACGGGGACTGGGGCGAGGTGCTCGACGGCCAGCCTGTCGATGTCGCATTCCTCGACGACGGCACGGCCGCCGACCTGCCCCGGATCCGTGGGCTGGTGGGCCGGGGGCTGCGGCTGGTGGTGTTCTCCGACACGCTGGAGCCGGACGGTTTCGATGTGATCAGCAGCCCGCAGCGTCCGGGCTGTGAGCTCGCGATCACCTACCTGCTCAGCCGGCACACCAGGATCGCGTGTCTGGCCGGCTCCGATCCTGCCCGTCCCGGCTGGCACCGCGAGCAGGCCTATCTGGACGGCCTGGCTGCGGCCGGGCTGCGGATGCCGGCCGACTATCTGCAGCGCTACCCCCGCGACCAGGCGGGCGCCTATGAGGCCGCGCTGCGCCTGCTGGACCGCGACGATCCGCCCACCGCCGTCTTCGCCTCGTCCGATTTCGCGGCGATGATCACCATCAATGTTGCGCTCCGGTTGGGGTTCTCGGTGCCGGCCGACTGCGTGGTGGTCGGCGTGGGCAACACCGAGCAGGGACGGCTGATGCACCCGTCCCTGACCTCGGTGGGACCGAGCGACGACTTCTACGACCGGTTGGCGCGACTGATCATCGCCATTGCCGAGGATCCGGCGCAGCACCCACCGACACGCCACGACTTCCCGTGGAGCCTCCATCTGCGCGCCTCCACCGCCGGCTGACCACGAGCCACGACCGAGGGGCCCTACCGCCCGACCCCGCGATGGCCTAGCGTCGAGGACACGCCCCGTATCCCGATCGAGGAGTTCCCGCCCGATGCCCGCCACACCCCTGGTCGCCGCCGACATCGATCGTCTGCGCAAGGAATTCGACAGCGATCCGACAGCGAAGCTGCTGCAGAATGCGCTGACCGGCGCGGAACTGAAGGACGTCGCGGTCGACCACGCCGTCGCCGCGTCGATGGACACGTCGATGTCCCACCAGATCGACGATTGGAAGGTCACCAACCAGAAGCAGAGCGGTCGCTGTTGGTTGTTCGCCGGCCTGAACCTGTTCCGGGTCGGCACCGCGGCGAAGTTGAACGTCACCGACTTCGAGTTCAGCCAGAACCACGCGATGTTCTTCGACAAGTTCGAGCGGGCCAACTACTTCCTCCAGTCCGTGCTCGATCTCACCGACCGTCCCACCGACGACCGGACCGTGGCCACCCTGCTGGCCGATTGCATGGGCGACGGTGGGCAGTGGAACATGTTCGTCGCGGTGATCATGAAGCACGGCCTGGTGCCCAAGGCGGCGATGCCGGAGACGATCAGTTCGTCGGGCACCCGGCAGATGAACGCCTCGCTGCGGACGATCCTGCACACCGCTGCCCGCGACATCCGGGCGGCCGGGGAAGCGCGCCGTCAGGAACTCGCCGAGGCCGCGCTGGCGACCGTGTGGCGGGCGTTGTGCCTGCACCTGGGCACGCCGCCGGAGCGGTTCTTCTGGCAGTGGCGGGACAAGGACAAGCAGTTCCACCGCGACGGCTGGCTGACCCCGCACGACTTCCGTGACAGGTACCTGACATCCGATCCGGAGTCCTATGTCTGTCTGGTGCACGATCCGCGGGCCTCCTCACCGCAGGGAAGGACCTACACCGTCGACCTGCTGGGCAACGTCGTCGGCGCCCCACCGGTGGTCTACCTGAACGTCGACATCGAGCTGATGAAGAAGCTCACCGCGGACATGATCGTGGCCGGCGCGCCGGTGTGGTTCGGCTGCGACGTCGGCCAGCAGATGGACCGCGAACGCGGGCTGTGGGATGCCCGGTTGCACGATCTGGCAGCGGTCTACGACACCCCGCTGGACCTGGACAAGGCGGCCCGGCTGGAGTATCACGAGACGCTGATGACCCACGCCATGCTGTTCACCGGCGTCGACCTGGTCGACGGGCGACCCCGCAAATGGCGGGTGGAGAACTCCTGGGGCGATGAGTCGGCCGACCAGGGTTTCTACACCATGAACGACTCCTGGTACGCCGAGTACGTCTTCGAGATCGCCGCACCGAAGTCGATGCTGCCGGCCGAACTGGTCGCTGCCCTGGAGGAGGAGCCGACCGTCCTGCCGGCCTGGGATCCGATGGGAGCACTGGCCCGCGGGGCCGTCGACTGACCGAAGGCCCCGGCGACCGGATCAGCGTTCGCGGGCCGGCAGTTCCAGCGCCTCCCAGACCGCCCGCCAGACGGTCTTGCAGTCGATCCCGGCCGCCAGCGCCTCGTGCACCGTCCGCCCGCCGAGGCCGGCCAGGTTGTGCTGGTCGGCCCACACGTCGGCGTAGGCGGCTCCGAGATGGCTGCGCATCCGCTCCCAGAACTCCGTCTCCCGCATGATGGGGCCACCCTACGCGGCGTCCGGCGGCCGTCGGAGCGCCGTTGCCGGCCCGGTGGGAGACCGGACTGTGGGTGCGGCGCGGCAAGATGATCCCGTGACCACAGCGACGGCCGGCGCGGACGGGCCCGGTGCCTTGGCGGCCTTCGGGCTGCCCAGCCGGACCTGGTTCTGCGAGGTGTTCGCGGCGCCGACCACGGCGCAGGCGGATGCCTGGCAGGCCATCTCGGCCGGCGACAACGCCCTGGTCGTCGCGCCGACCGGATCGGGCAAGACGCTGGCGGCGTTCCTGTGGGCACTGGACGGGCTGGCCCGCCGGGAGACGCCGGCGGCCGAACAACGCTGCCGGGTGCTGTACGTCTCACCGCTGAAGGCGCTCGCGGTGGACGTGGAGCGCAATCTGCGGGCGCCATTGGCCGGGATCTCGCGGACCGCCTCCCGGCTGGGCGAGGAAGTGCCGGACCTCACTGTCGGCGTCCGCTCCGGTGACACCCCGGCAGCGGACCGTCGTCGGCTCTCCAGCCGGCCGCCCGACATCCTCATCACCACCCCCGAATCGTTGTTCTTGATGCTGACCTCGGCGGCCCGGGACAGCCTGCGGTACGTGGAGACCGTGATCGTCGACGAGGTGCACGCGCTGGCCGGCAGCAAACGCGGCGCCCATCTGGCCCTGTCCCTGGAGCGGCTGGAGCAGCTGATCGCCGACACCGCCGCCGAGCGCGGCGCGACCGGTCACCGGCCGCTGCAGCGGATCGGACTCTCGGCCACCGTCCGCCCGCCCGAACGGGTCGCCGGCTTCCTGGGCGGTCGGCACCCGGTCCGGGTGGTGGCGCCGGCGGCGGAGAAGAACTGGGATCTGCAGATCGTTGTCCCGGTCGACGACATGGCCGACGTGTCCGCGGCCGGCGCCGGGCCGCCGGCGCACGAAGAGGACGTGGCCACGGCCGGCCCGCCGTCGATCTGGCCGCATGTGGAGGCCCGCATCCTGGACCTGATCCTGGACCACCGGTCCAGCATCGTCTTCGCCAACTCCCGGCGGCTGGCCGAGCGGTTGACCGCCCATCTCAACGAGCTGTACGCCGAACGACTCGGCCTCGAGTTCCCCGACGACGTCGGCCCACCGGCCCAGGTGATGGCGCAGTCCGGTGCATCGCGGGGCCACGACGGGTCCGACGGCCGGCCGGCGCCGGTCATCGCCAAGGCCCATCACGGCTCGGTGAGCAAGGAACAGCGTGCCGTGGTGGAGGACGACCTCAAGTCCGGGCGGCTGCGTTGCGTGGTGGCGACGTCCTCGCTGGAGCTGGGCATCGACATGGGGGCGGTGGACATCGTCATCCAGGTCGAGTCGCCGCCTTCGGTGGCCAGCGGGCTGCAGCGGGTCGGCCGCGCCGGGCATCAGGTGGGCGCCGTCTCCCGCGGCGTCTTCTTCCCCAACCACCGCAGCGACCTGATCGAATCGGCCGTGGTCGCGATCCGGATGCGCGACGGCCGGATCGAGGAGGTGCCGCAGCTGCACAACCCGCTGGACGTGCTGGCCCAGCAGATCGTGGCCATCGTCTCCGACGCCGACACCGACGCCGACGCGTTGTTCGAGCTGGTCCGCCGGGCCGATGGCTACGGTGACCTGCCGCGCAGCGCCTACGACGCCGTGCTGGACATGCTCAGCGGCCGCTACCCCAGCGAGGACTTCGCCGAGCTGCGCCCGCGGCTGATCTGGCATCGCGACACCAACCTGCTGCAGGCCCGCCGCGGTGCCCAACGGCTCGTCGTCACCTCCGGCGGCACCATTCCCGACCGCGGCCTGTTCGGGGTCTTCCTGGTCGGTGAGGGCGCCGGCCGCCGGGTCGGCGAACTCGACGAGGAGATGGTCTACGAGTCGCGGGTCGGTGACGTCATCACCCTGGGCACGACCAGTTGGCGGATCGAGGCGATCACCCACGACCAGGTGCAGGTGTCACCCGCGCCGGGCGCGCCGGGCCGGCTGCCGTTCTGGAAGGGGGACGCACCCTCGCGTCCGGCCGAACTCGGCCGGGCCCTGGGCGGTTTCATCCGCGAGATCGCCGGCACCCCCGCCGACGTGGCCCGACCACGGTTGATGTCGGCCGGGCTGGACGAGTGGGCGGCGGACAACCTGATCGGCTACCTGCGTGACCAGCAGACGGCCACCCGGGGGCTGCCCACCGACCGTGAGGTCGTCGTCGAACGGTTCCGGGACGAACTCGGCGACTGGCGGGTCTGCGTCCACACCCCGCTGGGCATGGCTGTGCATGCGCCGTGGGCGCTGGCCATCGAGGCCACGGCACGGCAACGGTACGGGGTCGAGGCCTCGGCGACCGCGACCAACGACGGCATCGTGTTACGCATTCCCGACACCGAGTCCGAGCCGCCGGGCGCCGACCTGATCGTCGTCGATCCGGAGACGTTGGAGCAGGTGGTCACCGACGAGGTCGGCGGATCGGCGCTGTTCGCGTCCCGGTTCCGTGAGTGCGCGGCCCGCGCCCTGCTGCTGCCCCGCCGCGATCCGCGGTCCCGTTCGCCGCTGTGGCAGCAACGGATGCGTTCGGCCCAACTGCTCGGTGTCGCGTCCCGGTATCCGGAGTTCCCGATCGTGCTGGAGACGATGCGGGAATGTCTGACCGACGTGTTCGACCTGCCCACCCTGCTGCAGGTGCAGCGGGAGATCGCGGCGCGCAGGATCCGGATCGTCGAGGTGGAGACCCGCGAGCCGTCACCGTTCGCGCGGTCGCTGCTGTTCGGCTACGTCGGGGAATTCGTCTACGAGGGTGACGTACCGCTGGCCGAGAAGAAGGCGGCTGCGCTGGCCCTGGATGCGGGCCTGCTGGCCGAACTGCTGGGCAAGGACGGGCTGGAGCAGCTGCTGGATCCGGAGGTGATCGCCGAGGTCGAGGCCGACCTGCAGGCGTTGAGCCCGGACCGGCAGGCCGGCACCACCGAGCAGCTGTTCGATCTGATCCGGACCGCCGGCCCCTACGATCTGGACGAACTGGCCGCCCGCACCAGCTCGGCGTCGGGGCCGGGCGCAGCGCTACAGGAACTGATCGAGGCCCGGCGGGTGGTGGCCGTCCGCATCGCCGGGGTCGAACGGTATGCGGTGGTGGAGGATCTGGCCAGGCTCTGCGACGGGCTGGGTATCCCACTGCCGCCGGGCACGGCGGCCGGCCTGGCCACCCCCGGCGATCACCCGGTGACCGATCTGGTCCAGCGCTGGGCCCGGACCCACGGTCCGTTCCACGCTCACGCGGTCGCCGAGCGGTACGGCCTGGGTGTCGGCGTGATCACCGCCGCATTGCGCGAACTCCTGGACGACCGGACCGTGGTCGGCGGATCGTTCGTGGCCGAGTCGGCACCGACCGAGGCGCGGCAGTACTGCCATCAGCGCAACCTGGCGCTGATCAAGCGCCGCACCCTGGCCCGACTGCGGCACGGCATCGAGCCGGTCGAACAGGTCGCCTACCAGCGTTTCCTGACCGGCTGGCAGGGCGTCGGTTCCGGGGTCCGCGGCACGGAGGCGGTGTTGTCGGTGCTGGAGCAGCTGGCCGGCTATGCCCTTCCGGCCGGCGCAGTGGAGTCGGTGATCCTGCCGGCGCGGGTGACCGACTACCACCCCGCGATGCTGGACGAGCTGACCTCGTCGGGAGAGGTGATGTGGGTCGGCGACGGCGCGGTCGGCGACGCCGACGGCTGGGTGCGTTTCTACCCGGTCGGCAGCGACCTGCCGTCGGTGCCGGACACCGTGCCGGGCCCGCTCGCGGCCGAGCTGCTGGCGAGGTTCGCCCCCGGCGGGGGCTACTTCTTCGACAGCCTGCTGGCGGCCGGCACCGGCCCGTCGCAGCGCCAGGACCAGGTCCGCGCCCTGTGGGACCTGGTCTGGGCCGGGCAGCTGACCTGCGACACGTTCGCACCGGTCCGGGCACTGACCGCCGACGGCACCATGAAGCGGCCGAGCAGTCCGCGGCCGCGGCTCCGGGGCCGGGCCATGCGGCCGCGGTTCGGGCCGGGCGCCGAGCTGCCCGCCCGGGCACCGCGCCCCGGCGTGCGGACCACGCCACCCATCACCGCGGGACGCTGGTCGCGGGTGCCGCGCGGTTCCGACGCCCGGACCCGGGAACGTTACGCCGCCGATCTGTTCGCCCAGCTCGACCGGTACGGCGTGCTCACCCGCGGCAGTGTGCAGGCCGAGGACGCCGAGGGCGGCTTCGGGGCGGCGTACCGGGCCCTGAGCACACTGGAGGAATCCGGGCAGTGCCGCCGCGGCTACTTCGTGGAGGGTCTCGGTGCGGCGCAGTTCGCGGTGCCCGGGGCGATCGACCGGCTCCGTGACCATCAACGCGATCCCGACCTGGAAAACCCGGCAGCCGTCGTTCTGGCTGCGGCGGACCCGGCCAACGCCTACGGCGCGGCGCTGCCGTGGCCCGAACGGGAGGGCCACCGCCCCGGACGCAAGGCCGGCGCCCTGGTCATCCTGGTCGACGGGTTCCTGGTGCTCTACGTCGAGCGCGGCGGCCGCACGCTGCTGTCGTTCACCGGCGACGAGCGGATGCTGGCGCCGGCGGTCACCGCCCTGGCCGGTGCCGTCACCTCGGGCCGGCTGGGTCGGGTCACGATCGAGCGGGCCGACGGTGTGCAGATCTTCGCCGCGGAGCGGCTCACCCGGCTGCTGGAGGCGGCCGGCTTCCGGATGACCCCGCAGGGCATGCGGCTGCGCCCGGGCCGCTGACAGCTGCCCCGCCGCTGACCACCCTCGGCCGGAGCCGCGGCCGCGAGCTCGGCGAGAGGTCACCAACGCCGCGACACGCCGCGAAGATCAAGGAACACCTGACCCCTCGGCAAGGTCTGCGGTGGGGGTGGCCGTAGGTTTGGGCGGTGGGGACTGGTGCGCTGAGCGGTCCGACGACGTCGGATCCGGCCCGGTGGCGGGCGTTGGTGGTCTGCCTGGTGGCCGGCGGGATGACCCTGCTCGACGTCAGCATCGTCAACGTCGCGTTGCCCTCGCTGCGGGCCGGACTGCATGCCGGCGACCGCGAGCTGCAGTTGGTGGTGGCCGGGTATGCGCTGGCCTTCGGGGTGGTGCTGGTGCCGGCCGGACGGCTGGGGGACGCCCGCAGCCGGCGGGCCGTGTTCGCGGCGGGCGTCGCGCTGTTCACCCTGGCCAGTGCGGCCGCCGGCGCCGCCACCGGCCCGACCTGGATCTGGATCGCCCGGATCCTGCAGGGCATCGGCGGGGGGATGATCGCCCCGCAGGTGTCGGGGTTCATCCAGAACCTCTTCCACGGCCCCGAGCGGGGCCGGGCGTTCGGCCTGTTCGGCGCCACCGTCGGGATCTCCACCGCGATAGGCCCGCTGCTGGGTGGGCTGTTGGTCAACCTCGGCGGCGCCGACCTCGGCTGGCGGCTGGTGTTCTACGTCAACGTCCCGGTCGGCATCGTGTTGCTGCTGCTGATCCGCCGCTACCTGCCGGCCGGCGGTTCGGGCCGCAACCAGTCGCTGGACCCGGTGGGTGTGCTGCTGTTCTCTGCAGCGATCCTGCTGGTGCTGTACCCGGTCGTGCAGGGCAGTCAGGGCCAGCCGCTCAGCCGGCGGCCGTGGTGGCTGCTGGCCGTGGCCGCCGGCGGCTTCGCCGTCTTCTATCTGTGGGAGCGGTTCTGGCGGTCCCGACGCCGGGAGACGCTGATCGACCTGTCGCTGCTGCGGGTGCCGGCCTACCTGCTCGGGCTGGGCCTGGGCACCTTCTACTTCGCCGGCTTCACCGCGATCTTCCTGGTGACCACCATCTACCTGCAGAACGGCCTGCACTACAGCGCGTTGGAGGCCGGCGCCACCCAGCTGCCGTTCGCCATCGGATCGGCGGTCTCGGCCTGGCTGAGCGGCCGGCTGGTGCAGCGGCTGGGCCGGGTACTGGTGGTGATCGGACTGGTGCTGGTGGCGGTCGGCCTGGTCAGCATCGACCTGCTGGTCCCCCACCTGGACGGCAACGTCGGGCTGAAGCTGGTGGCGTCCTTCCTGATCACCGGCGTCGGCGGCGGGATGGTGGTGTCTCCGAACGTCACCCTCACCCTGGCCGAGGTCGATCCGGCCCGGGCCGGATCCGGTGGCGGCATGTTGCAGACGGCGCAGCGGATCGGCTCCGCCCTGGGTGTCGCGGTGGTGTTGGCGCAGTTCTTCAGCCGGCTGGGCGTCAGCCGCGGCGACTTCGCCGGGGCACTGTCCTACAGCCTGCACACCACGATCGGCCTCGTCGGTGCCGCCCTGCTGTTGGCTGTGACCGACCTGGTCCGGCGGCGGAGTTCGCAGCCGGCGACCGAGGAACATCCCGACACCACCGGACCTTCGGCTCAACCGGAGCGCCAGGCCGCCGACTGACGTCGACACGGCCCGTCGACCTGCTTCGGTGCCGAAGGCGACGGATCAGGCCGCGGCCTGGGCGAGGGGTCGGACCGGTAGCTGGGCGACGATGCGGCCTTGCTTCTCGTGCACGGCGAGCTTCTCGCTGACCACCGACAGGATCACCGACAGGGGCACGTCCAGGGCGCCGCAGATGGCGGCCAGCAGTTCACTGGACGCCTCCTTCTGGCCGCGCTCGACTTCGGAGAGGTAGCCGAGGCTGACCCGGGCGGCCTTGGACACCTCGCGCAGTGTCTTGCCCTGCAGGGCACGCTCCTCGCGAAGGGTCTCACCGATCAACTCGCGTACGAGGACCGGCTTCACCTCCTTGACCTCAACCATGTCAGACACTGTACCCATCTCCTCTGACGACGGACCGCCGATTCCGCCCGACCGTCCGGGGACACAACACCACCAGGGCCGTCGATCATCCGCCCGTGGTCAACTCAGGCAGACCTGTCGGGCCTGGCGCAGCGCCGCGACGACGGTCTGGTTGCGGACCGAGGCCCGGTCGCCCGTCAGCGACAGCCCCCGGACGCAGACCACGCTGTCGGTCTGCGGGTCGTCCCAGCCGCGGTCGGCCGGCTGGCGGCGGGCCACCGCGACGTACACGGTGCCGGGCGGATGGCCCTCCTGGGAGGCGGGTCCGGCCACCCCGGTGACAGCGATGCCCCAGGTGGCCTCGCAGCGCTGGGCCACGCCCAGGGCCATCTCCACCGCGGTGAGTTGGGAGACCGCACCGTGGTCAGCCAGGGTGCGATCGGTGACGCCGAGCAACTTGGACTTGAGATCGGTGGCATAGCTGACGACCCCGCCACGGTAGGCGTCCGAGGCGCCGGCGACAGCGGTGATCCAGGCACCGATCAGGCCGCCGGTCAGCGATTCGGCGGTCGCGACCGTCTCACCCCGATCGGCCAGACCCTGGATCAGATCGCCGATCAACTCGGTGACATGGTCGTCGCTCATCGGCACCGCACTGCCGTTCTCCACCGACACCTCGGCGATGTCGTCGGCACGGATCTGCTCCTGCAGGGCCTGTCGAGCCTGTTCACGCCCGGTCGTGTCGCTCATCATCACTTCCTGTCCCGGTCCGGGCCCGGCCGCATGGCGGCCCGACGCATCCGAATGGCTTCCAGCAGGTAGTCCAGGCCCGTGACCACGGTCACCACGAACGCGATCCCGATGAGCACCCAGCCCACCGGCAGCAGCCAGTGCGGCAGCGGCAGCAACAGGACGCCCAGTGCCACGGACTGCAGCACGGTCTTGATCTTCCCGCCCTTGCGCGCCGACATCACTCCGTAGCGGAGCACGATGAAGCGCAGCAGGGTGATACCCCATTCCCGCACCAGGATCACGATGGTGACCCACCACCACAGCTCGCCGATGATGCTCAGTCCGACCAGCGCCATCCCGGTCAGGGCCTTGTCGGCGATCGGATCGGCGAGCTTGCCGAAGGTGGTGATGATGTTGTACTTGCGGGCGATCCGGCCGTCCAGGAAGTCGGTGAAGATCGCCGCCACGAAGACCGCGGCCGCCACCAGCCGCCAGCCCACGCTGTGCGGGTGGCTGAGCAGCACGACCGCGAACAACGGCACCAGCACCAGCCGGAACGCGGTCAAGGCGTTGGGCACGTTCCAGGCCGAGGTCGGGGCCGACGGCTCGGCCGGGGTCATCGGGGCTCCGCCGCGACGGGCCCGCTCCGGGCGAGGAGGTCGACCCCGTCGGTGTCCTGCACCACGGCGTCCACCAGCCGACCGACCAGCGCACCGGCCGGCGACAGACCGTCGAACAGCGGGTCGTCGAGGAGCAGCCTGACGGTGCCGTCGACCTCGGGTCCCTGGTGCTCGGCGCGGCCGACCAGCCCCTCCTCGTCGACGGACTCGATCAGCACCCGGACCGGTTCACCGATGCGTTCCTCGGCCCGCTGCACGACCAGCTCATCGGCCAGGTCGGCGATCTCCGCACGCCTGGCCTCGATCTGGTCCTCGCTGATCTTCCCGGTCATCCCCGCCGCCTCGGTGTCGGTCTCGTCGGAGTATCCGAACACTCCGATGGCATCCAGTCTCGCCGCGCCGAGGAAATCGGCCAAGGTGGTGACGTCGGCGTCGGTCTCACCGGGGAACCCGACGATCACGTTGGAGCGGATGCCGGCCCGCGGAGCCCGCTGCCGGATGCTGTCGATCAGGGTCAGGAACGCCTCGGGGTTCCCGAAGCGGCGCATCCGACGCAGGACCGAGGCGGAGGCGTGCTGGAAGGACAGGTCGAAGTAGGGCACGACCTTCGGCGTGCCGGTCAGCACCGCGACCAGGTCGGGGCGCAGCTCGGCGGGCCGGAGGTAGGAGACCCGGATCCAGTCCAGTTCCTCGATCCCGGCCAGCCGGCCCAGCAGCTTCTCCAGCAGCCGGATGTCGCCCAGGTCGTTGCCGTAGGAGGAGGAGTTCCCGCTGACCAGGAAGACCTCCCGGACCCCCCTCGTCGGCCAGCCATCTGGCCTCGGTGACGATCTCGTCGGGAGTGCGGGAGACGTAGGCGCCCCGGAACCGCGGAATGGTGCAGAAGCTGCAGTGCCGGTCACAGCCCGAGGCCATCTTCAGCGGCGCACTCGGCCCCGATCCCAGTCGCCGCCGGAAGGTCCGGGGGCCGCCGGCCGGGGCGAGCCCCTCGGGCAGGTCCGGGGCGGTGTGCATCCCGGGTACGGCCACCGCGCCGGCCTTGCCGGCGACCGGTGAGATCGGCAGCAGTCGGCGACGATCGGTCGGCGTATGCGACGGATGCGACTCCCCCGCCAGAATCCGGTTCAGCCGGTCGGCGATGGTGGCGTGATCGTCGAAGCCGAGGACGGCATCGGCCTCCGGCAGTGATTCGGCCAACTCGCGGCCGTACCGCTCGGCCATGCATCCGACAGCGATCACCGCGCGGGCCCGACCGTCGGCCTTCAGGTCGGCCGCGGCCAGCAGCGTGTCGGCCGAGTCCGTCTCGGCCTGGTCGATGAAACCGCAGGTGTTCACCATCACCGCATCGGCCCGCTGCGGATCGGCCACCAAGCCGAAGCCGCCGACGGCCAGCCGGGCGGCCAACTCCTCGGGGTCGACCTCGTGGCGGGCACAGCCGAGCGTGACCAGGTGGACGGCGGTGAGGCCGTCGCCTGTCGGACCGGAACCGGCCGGACCGGAACCGGCCGGACCGGGGCTGGCCGGACCGGGGCTGGCCGGACCGGGGCTGGCCGGACCGGGGCTGGCCGGACCGGGGCTGGCCGGCCCCCACCCGGTGGGTGTGGGGCTGGTCGGCGTGCGGACGTCGGCGCTGTGATCGATGCTCATGCTGGCGTCAGTATGTCAACCGTCGTCGACCGACCCGCCAGGTGCCGACGGCGCCACCCGCCCGAGTCCCGGGTCAGCCGGCGCGCAGATTGTCCAGCACGACTTCCAGGTCCTCGGGCTTGACCAGCACGTCGCGGGGCTTGGAGCCCTCCGACGGGCCGACGACGCCGCGGGTCTCCAGGATGTCCATCAGCCGGCCGGCCTTGGCGAACCCGACCCGCAGCTTGCGTTGCAGCATCGAGGTGGAGCCGAGCTGCAGGGTGACCACGAGTTCGACGGCCTGCAGCACCAGGTCCAGATCGTCACCGATGTCCTCGGCCACCTTCTTGGCCGCCGGCGCCTGCACCACGTCCTCGCGGTACTGCGGGGTGAGCTGCTGGGTGACGTGCTTGACCACCTTGCGGATCTCGTTCTCGGTCACCCAGGCGCCCTGGATCCGGATCGGCTTGCTGGCGCCCATCGGCAGGAACAGGCCGTCGCCCTGACCGACCAGTTTCTCCGCGCCGGGGCTGTCCAGGATGACCCGCGAGTCGGTCATCGAGGAGGTGGCGAACGCCAGCCGGCTGGGCACGTTGGCCTTGATCAGGCCGGTGACCACGTCGGTACTGGGCCGCTGGGTGGCCAGCACCAGGTGGATGCCGGCGGCCCGGGCCAGCTGGGTGATGCGCACGATCGAGTCCTCGACGTCGCGCGGCGCGACCATCATCAGGTCGGCGAGCTCGTCGACGATCACCAGCAGGTACGGGTACGGCTCCAGCTTACGTTCCGAACCCTCCGGCGGGGTGACCGCGCCGGCCCGGACGGCCTTGTTGAAGTCGTCGACGTGCCGGAACCCGTAGTGGGCCAGGTCGTCGTAGCGCAGGTCCATCTCCCGGACCACCCACTGCAACGCCTCGGCCGCCTTCTTGGGTGCGGTGATGATCGGCGTCACCAGGTGCGGGATGCCCTCATAGATCGACAGCTCGACCCGCTTGGGATCGACCAGCAGCATCCGCACCTCGTCCGGCGTGGCCCGCATCATCACCGAGGTGATCATGGAGTTGACGAAGACGGACTTGCCGGAGCCGGTGGCACCGGCGACCAGCAGGTGCGGCATCTTGGCCAGGTTGGCGACCACGAAGCCGCCTTCGACGTCCTTGCCCAGGCCGACCATCATCGGGTGCTGGTCGTTGCGGGCGATGCTGGAGCGCAGCACGTCACCGAGGGAGACGATCTCCTTGTCGGTGTTGGGGATCTCGATGCCGATCGCTGATTTGCCCGGGATCGGGGACAGGATCCGGACCTCGTTGCTGGCGACCGCGTAGGCGATGTTCTTGCTCAGCGCGGTGACCTTCTCCACCTTGACGGCGGGCCCGAGCTCGACCTCGTACCGGGTGACGGTCGGGCCGCGGCTGTACCCGGTGACCTGGGCGTCGATGGTGAACTGCTCCAGCACCTCGGTCAGCCGCCCGACGACCCCGTCGGAGGCCTCGGTCCGCGCCCGCGGCACGGAGCCGCGCTTGAGATCCTCCGGTTCGGGCAGCAGGTACTGCACGTCCCCGGACAGCTGCAGCTGCTCCACCCGGGGCGGTGCCGGGGTGTGCTGCGGCGGTTCGAGGTCCTCGACCGGGGCGTCCTCCCCGCGCACGTGGAAACCCGGCGGCAGGCCGGCGGTGACGGTGCCACGGCCGTCGGCACCGGCTGCGTCGTCGGCCTCGTCGGTGCCGGTGCCGGCGGCACCGAGGTCCTCGACCAGGTCGACGCCGTTGTCGAGCGGGCTGTCCCGCACCGGCTCGGGTGCGGGCGCCGCCTCGTCGTCGGTCCGGTCCTTCTTCCGCCGCCGGCTCTTCGGCCGGCCGTCGGTGATCATCGGGGTGTCGTAGGCGCGCTCGGCGCCGTACTCGAGTTCTTCGACGACCTCACCGTCGATCACTCGAGGCGGCAGCAGCCGCTCCCGGAACGCGGTCCAGCGGGCGGGCATCTCGTGCAGCGGGATGCCGACGATCACCAGCATCCCGAAGAGCAGCAGCAACAGCAGCAGCGGCGCGGCGACCCAATCGGTCTTGAGCAGGTCGTGCAGCAGTGAGGAGGAGATGAATCCGAGCACACCGCCGGCCTGCCGCAACGCGACCGGATGGTCGGGTCGCGGCAGTCCCTGGGCAAGGTTGACCAGCCCGAGCAGGCCGAGCAGGGCCGCGCTCCAGCCGACGAACTGGCGACCGCCGGGACCGTTGCGGTCGGGGTGTCGCAGAGTCCGCCAGGCCATCGCGGCCAGCAGGATCGGCGAGGCGTAGGCCAGCGTGCCGATGACGCTGGTGACCGCCACCTGGATCCACTGCCCGATCGGATCGGGCAGACCCCACCAGAACTGCGCGGCGACGACGATGGCCAGCCCGACCATCAGCAGGCCGACACCGTCACGGCGCAGGGCCGGATCGATGTCCTCGGTGCCGGCGCCGACGCGGCGGGCTCCGCCGCCGAGGGCGTGGGCGACACCCATCCAGGCCGCCCGGAGCCCGCGCCCGATGGTCGCACCGGCCGACGGGCGTTGCGGCGCCTGCCGACTGCTGCGGCCGGACGGCGCCGGCCTGCGGCTCGTGCTCGCCGGCTTGCGGGTACTGGATTTCTTGCTTCCTGGCGAACGCGAAGTCGACCCACTCCGCGAACGTGCGGAGTTGGAGGTACGAGTCCGCGCCGGGGAAGACGCGCGGGTCGCCATGATGCCTACGCTACGCCATCGGCCTCAGCGGTCACTCCCGTCACACGCCCGCGGGGATGAAGAACGCGCCATCGGATCCGCCCCAGGTGCCGCGGCAATCAGGCGTAGTGGTCCCAGCCGCGACCGCCCTCCCAGGCGGCGCCGTCGACGGTGACCACCGGACCGGCCTCGCCCGGCGCGGTCACGGTGCCGATCACCGTCCAGCCGTCGGGGACGGCGTCGGCGGCGAAAGTGGCGGCCAGCGCGTGGTCCTCGCCGCCGGTCAGGATGAGCCGGTAGGGGTCGGAGCCGGTGGCCGCGGCCACCGCCTGCAGCGGGGCTGGCACTTCGAAGGCGTCCCGGGACACGTCGACGGCCACCGCGGACCGGGCGGCCAGATGACCGAGATCGGCGAGCAGGCCGTCGGAGACGTCGATCATGGCCGTGGCCCCGGCCAGTGCGGCGACCCGGCCCTGGCCGTAGGGCACCTCGGGCACCTGCTGGGCCTGCACCACGACCCGCGGAGATCTGAAGCCGCGGCCGAGCACGGCCAGCCCCGCCGCCGCCCAGCCGACCCGGCCGCACAGCGCGACCACGTCCCCGACCCGGGCCCCGTCGCGTCGGACCGCCGGCCGCCCGTCCAGGGTGCCCAGGACGGTGACCGAGACGGTGATCTGCTCGGACCGGGCGATGTCCCCGCCGAGCAGGGCCACGCCGGCCCGGTCGCATTCGGCTCGCAGTCCGCGGGCGAACTCCAGCGCCCAGGCCTCCGGGGTGTCGGCCGGCGCGGCGAAGCCGACCACCAGGCCGGTGGCGGTGGCGCCCATCGCTTCGACATCGGCGACGTTCACCGCGACCGCCTTGCGGCCGACCGACTCGGCCGGCGACCACTGGGTCTTGAAGTGCACACCTTCGACCAGCACGTCGACCGAGCAGACCACCGCGGATCCGACGGCGAGCACGGCGCCGTCGTCGCCGGGACCGACGAGCACGTCCGGACGGGACTCCAGCCCGGCGGTGATCTCGTCGATCAGCGCGAACTCGCCGACCTCGGCCAGCGTGCGGCCGCCGGTTGCACCGGGCTGGGTGAACATCACCGACTCCGTCCTGCCTCCGTCCGGCCCCGGTCGGATCCGGACCCCGGTTCTGGCGCCGACACGACCCGTTGCCGGTAGCGTGAGGCCAGCGAGAGCCTACGCGAAGGAGGGATCGTCACCATGTCGGTGCAGGCGTACATCCTGGTCCAAACCGGTGTCGGCCGGGCTGCCGAGGTGGCGGCGAGGATCCGTGAGATCGACGGGGTCACCCTCGCCGAGGACGTCACCGGTCCCTACGACGTGATCGTCCGTGCGGAGGCCATCAGCGTCGACGAACTGGGCGCCCTGGTCGTCGCCCAAGTCCAGACCGTCGAGGGCATCACCCGGACCGTGACCTGTCCGGTGGTGCACATCTGAGCCCCGCTCCGTGCCGGCTGCGACGTGCGGCGATCGCGGTGACCGCCGCTGTGACACTGTCGGTGCTGACCGCCTGCACCGGTCCGGCGCAGGTGCCGGTGCCCTCCCCCACCGGATCCGCGGCGGCGCTGTGCCGTCGGCTGGTCGCGGCCACCCCGGACCGCGTCGACGACCAGAGCCGTCGCCGGGTCCGGCCCGACTCGCCCTACACGGCTGCCTGGGGGGACCCGGCCATCACCGTCTCCTGCGGAGTGGCGAAACCGTCGGGACTGACCGCGGCCAGCCAGTGCTTCGAGGTCAACGGTGTCGGCTGGTACGTACAGGAACAGTCCGACCGGGTCCGGTTCACCACCGTCGGACGCGCGACCTATGTCGCTGTCACAGTGCCCCGGCACTACGGCCCGCAACCGGCCAACGCGCTGCTGGACCTGGCCCGGCCGGTGTCCGACCACGACCCGCTGGTCACGCCGTGCGTGTGACCTGACCTGCGGGTGAGGTGACTGGCCGAACCTGGTTGCGGGCGGACCCGGTCGGCTGCCTGTCCGCCGAAGCTCAGCGCAGTCCGACCGGACGGTGCAGCGCCAGCTGCAGCAGCCGGTCGATCAGGGCCGGGTAGTCCAACCCGCTGGCCGCCCACACCCGGGGAAACATCGAATGCTCGGTGAAACCGGGCATGGTGTTGATCTCGTTGACGACCAGCCCGCCGTCGGGGGTGAGGAAGAAATCGACCCGGGCCAGCCCCTCACAGCCGATCGACTCGAACGCCCGGACCGCGAGCGCCTGCATCTCCGCCGCGGTGTCGGGGTCGAGGTCGGCGGGCACCTCCAGTTCGACCTGTTCCTCCGGCAGGTACTTGGCGTCGAAGTCGTAGAAGCCGGACTCGGTGTGCATCCGGATCTCGGCGACCGCGCTGACCTGCGGCATGCCGGGGTCGGGGACCTGCAGCACACCGCACTCGAGTTCACGGGCGTGTTCGAAACCCTGCTCGATGATCACCTTCGGGTCGAAACGGTGGGCGAAGGCGATCGCGTCCTCCAGCCCGGACTCGTCGGTGACCTTGGTGATGCCGATGCTCGACCCGTTCCGGGTCGGTTTGACGTAGAGCGGATAGCGCAGTTGGGAGACCGACTTCAGGGCCTGTTCCCGGTCCCGCTGCCAGTCCGCCGGCGTGATCACCACGTACGGGCCGACCGGCAGCCCGGCGGCGGCGAAGAGGGCCTTCATGTAGTGCTTGTCCATACCGACCGCGCTGGCCAGCACCCCCGCGCCGACGTAGCGGGTACCCATCATCTCGAACAGCCCCTGGATGGTGCCGTCCTCCCCGAACGGTCCGTGCAGCAGCGAGAACGCCACGTCGATGGGGCCCATCGCGGCCAGCCCGGTGTCACCCGACCCGCGCCGGACCAGTTCGCCGCCGGCGGCTCCGGGAACCAGCATGGTGCCGGCATCGGACTCGGTGAGTTCCGGCAGCCGGCCACCCTCGACCCGGAACTGCTGCAGCTGCTCCGGACCGACCATCACCCAGCGGCCGCTGCGGGTGATCCCGACGCCGACGACCTCGTAACGTTGCGGGTCGATCGCGCCGACGACACCGCGGGCGGTCAGGCAGGACACCGGGTGCTCGGCACTCGTGCCGCCGAACACCACGGCGACCCGGGGCCGGTCTGCCGCCGGGCCCGGCTCGTTCTGGCTCATGCAGTCCTCCCTCGTCATCGCGGCCGACCCTACCGGCCCCCGGGCCCTGGCCGGTGTCGCCGCGCACAGGCCGACGTCACCGCCTGCAGGCCATGCCGGACACTGGGGCCATGTCCGAGCTGCCCGACCACGTCCCTGCACCGAACCCTGCCGCCGCGGCAGCACCGCAGCTGTCCACGCTGGCGGTGACGGCAGGCCGACCGGCGCGGGTCCCGGATGCGCCGCTGAACCAGCCGATGGTGCCGGCCTCGACCTATGTCGGCGGCCCGGGAAGCGACCACGTCGGCTACGGCCGGTACGGTAACCCCGGCTGGACCGCGCTGGAAGAGGCCGTCGGCGCGCTCGAATCCGGCACTGCACTGGCCTTCGCCAGCGGGATGGCCGCCGCCGCCGCGGTGTTCTCCGTGCTGCCGGCGCAGGCGCGGGTGGTGATCCCCCGGCACTGCTATCTCGGGGTGGCCTCGCTGGCCGAGGAGCACCGGCGGCGGTACGGGCTGACCGTGCACACCGTCGACATCACCGACACGGCCGCCGTGCTCGCGGCCGCCGACGGTGCCGACCTGGTCTGGCTGGAGTCGCCGGCGAATCCCACCATGGAGGTCGCCGACATCGCCGGCATCGCGGCGCGACTGCCGGCCGGCTGCCGGCTGCTGGTGGACAACACCTTCGCCACGCCGGTGCTGCAGCAGCCGCTGCGGCTGGGCGCCGACATGGTCCTGCACTCGGCCACGAAGTTCCTCTCCGGTCACTCCGACGCGCTGTGTGGCGTGCTGGTCTTCGATCCACACCAACAGAGCCTGTACGCCGATGCGGAGGCGTCCCGCCGGCTGCACGGTGCCACTGCCGGGGTGTTGGAGAGCTATCTGGTGCTGCGCGGCCTGCGCACGCTGCCGCTGCGGGTGCGGCAGGCCGAAGGGTCCGCCCGGGAACTGGCCCGACGACTGGACGCGCATCCGGTGGTCCAGCGGGTGCGCTACCCGGGGTGGGGATCGATGCTGGCCGTGGACCTGCCCGATGCCGCCACGGCCGACGCCGTCGTCGACGCCCTGCGGTTGTGGGTGCACGCCACCAGTCTCGGCGGGGTCGAATCCACCCTGGAACGGCGCCGCCGGTGGCCGGCCGAGCTCGCCTCGGTGCCGGTGGGCCTGGTCCGGATGTCGGTGGGGATCGAGCACGTCGACGACCTGTGGGCCGACCTGCAGCAGGCCCTGGGCACCGGGTCGGCCCAACGGCGTTCGGCTCAGTAGCGTTCGGGTTTGGCCGCCCGCGCCAGCAGGGTCGCCACCAGCTCCGGCGGGTCGAGCTCGCCGTCGATCACCGCGCAGACGGCGTAGGTGATCGGCATGTCGACGCCGTACCGTTCGGCCAGCGCCTGGATCGATTTGCACGACTTGACGCCTTCGGCGACCTGCCGGGTGGATGCGGTGATTTCCTTGACGGTCCGTCCCCGGCCCAGTTCCTCACCGAAGCTGCGGTTACGCGACAGCGGCGAGGAGCAGGTCGCGACCAGGTCCCCGATCCCGGCCAGCCCGGAGAAGGTGTGCGGATCGGCGCCCATCGCCTCCCCCAGCCGGATGATCTCGGCCAGTCCGCGGGTGATCAGGGAGGCAGCGGAGTTGGCCCCGAATCCCATTCCGGCGGCGACCCCGACGGCCAGTGCGATCACGTTCTTGGTGGCACCGCCGAGTTCGCAGCCGATCACGTCGCTGTTGGTGTACGGCCGGAAGGTGGCGGTGTGGAACAGCTGCTGCACCGCGACCGCGGTATCGGTGCAGGTGCTGGCCACCACCGCGGCGGCCGGCTGGCGTTCGGCGATCTCGTGGGAGAGGTTGGGTCCGGTCAGCACGGCGATGCGGTCGGGGTCGATGCCGGTGACCTGCGTGATCACCTCACTCATCCGCAGCTCGGTGCCCAGTTCGACACCCTTGGCCAGGCTCACCACCACCGGATCGGCGGGGATCCGCCAGTTGCCGAGGTTCTGCCGCAACGTCTGCGCCGGCACGGCCAGCACCACGAATGCGGCATCAGCCATCGCCTCGTCGGGATCGGTCACCGCGGTCACCCGGGACGGCAGCCGCAGGTCGGCGAAGTAGTCGGGATTGCGATGCTCGCTGTTGATCATGGCGCAGACCTCGGGGCGTCGCGCCCAGAGGGTGACCTGATGATCGTTGTCGCACAGGGTCAGGGCCATCGCGGTCCCCCAGGAACCGGATCCCATCACCGCCACCGAGCTCATCGGGCCTGATCGTACGCCACCGGCGGCGGCGCGGAACCGCGCAACTGGGCAACCAGTTCGGTGATCGCCGCCATGATCCGCTCGGTCGCCTCCCGGACGACTTCCGGTGTCTGGGGCCGGGCGCGGAGGTCGTCCAGCGGCACCGGATCGCCGACCAGGACCGAGATACGTTTGCGCGGCCAGATGTGCGGCCACCCGATGCGCTTGCCGTACATGATCTGCTGGGCGCCCCACTGACCGACCGGGACGACGGGACAGCCCGTCCGCAGGGCCAGTCTGGCGGCGCCGGTCTTGCCCCTCATCGGCCACAACCGCGGGTCGGCGGTGATCGTGCCCTCCGGGTAGATCACCAGCCGTCCGCCGGCCCTGATCACCGCCACCGCCGGCTCCAGCGCATCGGCGGCGGTCGCCGATCCGCGGTGCACCGGGATCTGAGCCATCCCGCGTAACAGCCGACCCAGCAACGGCAGTTGGAACAGCGACGCCTTGCCCAGGAACTGCGGATATCCCCCGGTGTGGGCGACGAAGAGCGCGAACACCAAGGGGTCGACGTTGGAGATGTGGTTGACGGCCAGGATCATGCCGCCGTCGCGCGGAAGCCTGTCGGCCCGACGCCAGTCGGTGCGGACCAGCCGCGTGCCGATCGCGATGACCGCCCGGTACAGGGGCCGTAGCACCGGCGCGACGGGATCGGTGATCACGCCTCAACCTAACAGTCGTGACAGGATCGCAGCATGACGTCGAGCCCCGGACCGCGCGATCCCGGCCAGGAGCCGGGTCCGCCCGCAGCGCTGTGTCCGGACTGGGCCGCGGTGGTTGCGCTGAAACGGTCGTCGGTGGCGAAGTCCCGGTTGGGCGACCTGCCGGCACCGCTACGGCAGCGGCTGGCCGAGGCGATGGCCTGGGACACGCTGACGGTGCTGCAGCAGGTGGTCGGGCTGGTGGTCGTCGTCGGCGACGATCCGAACCTGCCGGCGACACTCCGGCGACGCGGGATCCGGGCCGAGGTCGTGCCCGAGCCGCGGCCCGCCGGGATGAACGCCGCCCTGCGCGTCGGCGACGAACTGCTGCGGGCTCGGGGCCGTGCCCGGGTGCTGGCCTGTGTCGGTGATCTTCCCGCGTCGACGGTGCAGGGCCTGCAACAGGTGCTGCAGGCCGCCGGGGCACACGGCGGGCCGCGACGGTTCTACGTCGCCGATCACTCCGGAATCGGCACCGCCGTACTGCTGGCCGACGCGATGCCGTTGGATCCGCGCTTCCAGGGCGCGTCGGCGGCGGCCCACCACGATTCCGGTGCGGTGTCGTTGACCGAGGTCGCACCGGCCGGTCTGCGCCGGGACGTGGACAGCGTGGCGGATGTGGTCGCGGTGGCCCGGTTGGGTGTCGGTGGGCACACGGCGGCGTTGCTCGATCCGGCCACCGGTGCGGTGGCGACCTATCGGGCGGTCACCGTCGCCGCAGCCGACGTCACCGCCGAGGACCTGGCGGTGATCACCGATGCCGGGGTGCGGCTCCGGCTGCCGGCGCAGGTGCGCGATCCGCGGCTGCGACGACTGCGTCCCGGACAGCGACTGCATGCTGCGGCGGTCGGCGACCGGTTGGTCTGCGCCTGGCTGTGAGAATTCGGCTGTCGGAGTTCGGTTGTGACCGTTCCGGGCGCGCGAAGGCCCGGCCGGTGAGTCACCGTCCGGGCCTTCCGCGCTGTTGATCGATCCCGCCGGGCCGCGCTCAGCGCTTCGCTGCGGTCTTGCGAGTGGTGCTCTTCTTCGTGGGCGCCTTCTTCGCGGCGGTCTTCTTCGCCGCAGACGTCGCGGTTGCCGACGACCTGCTGGCCGACGTCTTGGTGGCGGGCGCCTTGGCGGCAACGGCCTTGCGGGCCGTCGTCTTCTTGGCCGCCGTCGTCTTGTTCGCCGCGGACCGCGTGCCGGTCGTCTTGGTGGCCGTGGACCGGGTGGCAGCCGACTTCGACGGCGAGGCCTTGCGGGCGGTCGTCTTGGCAGCCGACGTGCCGGCAGCCTTCTTCGCCGCACCCCTGGTGGCGGTCGTCTTGGCGGCGGCCCGGGTGCCGGCCGTCTTCGTCGCCGGTGTGGCTGCCGTCGACCGCGTCGACGACGCCGCCTTCTTCGCTGTCAGCCGCGGCGGCTTCTTCTCCCCCGACACGTAGGCCTTCAGGTCCGATCCGGCCCGGAACTTCGGCACCGATGTCGCCTTGGCACGCTTACGCTCGCCGGTACGGGGATTGCGCACCATGCGGGCCGGCCGCTTGATCTTCTCGAAGACACCGAAGCCGGTGATCGAGACCTTCTCGCCGCGCGCCGTCGAGTAGGTGATCGTCTCGATCACCGCGTTCAGCGCCTTGGCCGCCTGCGTCTTGCTGCCGTCGAATTCCGCGGCAGCCAGCGCCTCGATTAACTCAGCCTTGTTCACAGCTTCCCTTCTTCGAACGCATGTCGAGCGCCGCACCTTGCGACGATGCAGCTAACGCTAGGGAAACCCAAGCACCCAGACAATCACCGCAAGCCCCGAAACGCCGTGTCGCAAAGGTATTTCGGCGATTTCGGGGTCGCAACGGGTCCTGGCACCGGATCTGCGTCGTCCGGGCCGGGTGTTGCAGCGAGGTCAGTCGGCTGCGCGGACCGGGACCGTGGTGGGCAGGAAGGACGGCCGACGGGCCTCGTAGGCATCGATCCGGTCGGCCTGACGCAGCGTCAGACCGATGTTGTCCAGCCCTTCCAGCAGCCGCCAACGGGTGTAGTCGTCGATGCTGAAGGTGGTGGTGAAGCCGTCGCCGGCAACGATGCTGCGATTGGCAAGATCAACCGTGATCGGGGTTTCGGGATGGTTCTCCACGATCTTCCACAGTTGCTCGACATCCTCGTGACTGACCTTGGCCAGCAGCAGTCCGGCGTTGCCGGAGTTGTTGGAGAAGATGTCGCCGAAGCGCGAGCCGATGACCACCTTGAAGCCGTAGTCCTGCAGGGCCCAGACCGCATGTTCGCGGGAGGAGCCGGTGCCGAAGTCCGGGCCGGCCACCAGGATGGTGGCGCGTTGGTACTGCGGCTGGTTCAGGACGAACTGCGGATCCTTCCGCCAGGCGGCGAAGAGTCCGTCCTCGAAGCCGTTGCGGGTGACCCGCTTGAGGTAGACGGCCGGGATGATCTGGTCGGTGTCGACATTGCTGCGGCGCAGCGGCAGCCCGGTGCCGGTGTGGCGGGTGAACTTCTCCATGATCGGATCTCCTTGTCGGGCGGCGGGTCAGAGGTCGGCCGGGGCAGTCAGCCGGCCGGTGATCGCCGTTGCTGCCGCGACCACCGGTGAGACCAGGTGGGTACGTCCACCCTTGCCCTGCCGGCCCTCGAAGTTGCGGTTGGAGGTGGAGGCACTGCGCTCCCCCGGTGCCAGCCGGTCGGGATTCATGGCCAGGCACATGGAACATCCGGCGCCGCGCCACTCCGCCCCGGCCTCTTTGAAGACGATGTCGAGGCCCTCCGACTCGGCCTGCAGCCGGACCCGGGCCGAGCCGGGCACGACCAGCATCCGTACCGAATCGGCGACCTTGTGTCCCTTGATCACGTCGGCGGCCGCGCGCAGGTCCTCCAGCCGTCCGTTGGTGCACGAGCCGAGGAAGATGGTGTCGACAGCGATGTCACGCATCCTCGTTCCCGGCTTGAGATCCATGTACTCCAGGGCCTTCTCGGCCGAGGTGCGCGAGGTCTCGTCCGGGAACGACTTCGGATCGGGCACCGAGCCCGACAGCGGTACGCCCTGGCCCGGGTTGGTGCCCCAGGTGACGAACGGCGTCAGGTCGGCGACATCAAGATCGACTTCGACATCGAAGCTGGCGTCATCGTCGGTTCGCAGCGACGTCCAGTACTCGACCGCGGCGTCCCAGTCGTTGCCCTGCGGGGCGTGCGGGCGTCCCTTCAGGTAGGCGAAGGTGGTCTCGTCGGGGGCGATCATGCCGGCCTTGGCGCCCCACTCGATGCTCATGTTGCAGATGGTCATCCGGCCCTCCATGGACAGGCCCTCGATGACCGAGCCACGGTATTCGGCGACGTAACCCTGGCCGCCGCCGGTGCCGACCTTGGCGATCAGGGCCAACACGATGTCCTTGGCGGTGACCCCGGCCGGGAGTTCACCGTTGACGTTGACCGCCATCGTCTTCGGTCGGCGCTGGGACAGGCTCTGGGTGGCCAGCACATGCTCCACCTCGGAGGTGCCGATGCCGAACGCCAACGCCCCGAAGGCGCCGTGGGTGGAGGTGTGGGAGTCCCCACAGACCACCGTCATGCCGGGCTGGGTCAGGCCCAACTGCGGACCGATGATGTGCACGATGCCCTGGTCGGGGTCACCGAGGCGGTGGATCCGCAGTCCGAACTCTTCGGCGTTGCGGCGCAGGGTGTCCACCTGGGTCCGCGACACCGGGTCGGCGATCGGCTTGTCCACGTCGATCGTCGGGATGTTGTGATCCTCGGTGAGCAGGGTGAGATCCCGACGCCGCACTGTCCGGCCGGCCTGCCGCAGCCCGTCGAAGGCCTGCGGGCTGGTCACCTCGTGCACCAGGTGCAGGTCGATGTAGAGCAGTTCGGTGTTCTCGTCGGCAGCCACCACGTGGGTGTCCCACACCTTCTCGCTCAGCGTCTTTCCCATGTCGCAGTTCTTCCTGTGCGGTTGTCGGTGATCTTGATCCGGAGCTGACCGGTGCGGAACTTGCATTCCAGCATCCGAGACGGCAATATCAAGGCATGGACAACTCTAGCGGTGTCGGCGTTCTGGACAAAGCGGCTCTCGTCCTGGGGGCCCTGGAGACCGGGCCGACGACCCTGGCCGGGCTGGTCGCGGCCACCGGTCTGGCCCGGCCGACCGCGCACCGGCTGGCCGTCGCCCTGGAACATCACCGGTTGGTGAGCCGGGACCTGCAGGGCCGCTTCGTCCTCGGCCCGCGACTGGGCGAGCTGGCCTCGGCGGCCGGCGAGGACCGGCTGTTGGCCACCGCCGGACCGGTGCTGGCCCGGCTGCGTGACATCACCGGGGAATCGGCCCAGCTGTTCCGCCGGCAGGGCGACCATCGGATCTGTGTGGCCGCGGCGGAGCGCACCTCGGGGCTGCGCGACACCGTGCCGGTCGGCTCCCAGCTGACCATGACGGCGGGCTCGGCGGCACAGATCCTGCTGGCCTGGGAGGAGCCCGAGCGGATGCAGCGCGGACTGCGTGGCTCGCGCTACTCCGCGGTCGCGCTGGCGGCCGTCCGTCGCCGCGGCTGGGCCCATTCGGTCGGCGAGCGCGAAGCCGGGGTGGCGTCGGTGTCGGCACCGGTGCGGTCACCCTCGGGCAAGGTGATCGCCGCGGTCAGCGTGTCCGGCCCGATCGAACGGCTGTCCCGCCAGCCCGGGCGGTTGCACGCTCCGGCGGTGATCGCCGCGGCCGAACGGCTCAGCGAGGTGCTGCGGCGGACCGGGACGGAGTGAGGCCGGTCCGCCGGGTCAGGCCTTCCGGCCGAACACGTGTGACACCCACCAGATCCCGTGGGCGTCCTTGTGGGCGCCGACGCCGTAGAGCCGGTACCGCTTCCTGAGGATGTTCGCCCGGTGGCCGGGCGAGTGCATCCAGGCCACCGTGGCGGCGTGGCCGGTCCGGTAGCCGACGGCGATGTTCTCGCCGACCAGGTTGAGGTGACACCGCGTCAGGATCGGCAGCAGGGCCTGGTGCTGCAGCGTCTGCCGCGTGGCCATCCGCACGGCCTGGGCCTCGGCGTAGCGGTCCAGGCAGCGGTTCCACCGCAGCTTCACCCGATGTCGCTGCGTGCGTTCGGCGTTGGTGTGCACCGCGACCGAGTGTTCGTAGTGATGGCCGGGTGTGGCGGCGCGCGCCGGCGGTGCCGCGACGGCGGTGAGTCCGGTCAGGGTCAGGACGCTCAGCACGAGCGACGCGAGGCGCCGGCGCCGGGCGCTGCGCCGGCCGGGGGCGATGCCGTTCATGGCGGGCAGGTTAGCCCAAAACCGCTTGAGTCCCGTCATCCCGGCGGCCAGGATCAGCGGCCATGACCACAGACGAGCAGGACTTCATCCACCGCGTGGCCGACCGGTTGGCGGGCCTGCCGACGGTCGAGGCGGTGGCGCTGGGCGGGTCGCGCGCCCAGGGCACCGCGCGGGCCGACAGCGACTGGGATCTGGCCGTCTACTACCGCGGGAACTTCGATCCGCAGCACCTGCGTGACCTCGGCTGGCCGGGTGAGGTCTCACCGGTCGGCGGCTGGGGCGGTGGGGTGTTCAACGGCGGCGGCTGGCTGCGGATCGACGGCCGGGCGGTGGATGTGCACTACCGTGACCTCGACTCCGTCGAGCACGAGCTGGCCGAGGCCGAGGCCGGCCGGTTGCGGATCGAGCCGCTGCTGTTCCAGCTGGCCGGGATCCCGACCTATCTGATCGTGGCCGAACTGGCGCTCAACCACACCCTGCGCGGTGAGCTGCCGAAACCGGCCTATCCGCCGGCCCTGCGGCGGTCCGCACCCGGCGAGTGGTGGTCGCGGGCCCGGATGCTGTTCGACTACTGCCGCAAGGGCCACGCCCTGCCGGGTCGGGTCGCGGCGACGGCCGGCCTCACCGTCCAGGCAGCGATGTGTGCGGCCCACGCGATCGTGGCGGCGCAGGGCAGCTGGGTGACCAACGAGAAGCAGCTGCTGGCTGCGGCCGGTCTGGAGCGTTCGGATGTGCTGCTCGGCCAGCTGGCAAGCCGCCCGGTCGAACTGGTCGACGCCGTACGGGCGCTGTGCGCCGAGCGGCTGCAGGCCGTCCGCCCGGACCTGATCGAGCCGTGAGAGGTCACCGGGGTCACGACACACCGCACAGATTGGGGAATTACTGACCCCTCAGCGATGTGGGGGTGGGTTGGCTAGCATCGAGGGATCGGGACGGCCCGTGGTGGATCGCGCGAGCCAGGACGTCCGGAGGCATCAGATGACCCGACCGACCTCGCCCTTCACGGCCGAAGGTTTGCTCGCGGCTGTCGGCCAGGCGATCATCGGCACCGACGTCGACGGGACCATCGTGTATTGGAATCCGGCCGCCGAACGGCTCTACGGATGGGCCGCCGCAGAGACGCTCGGCCGCAACATCACCGACGTCACGGTCCCCCACATGTCGCAGCAGAAGGCGACCGCCATCATGGCGGCGCTGCGGGACGGGACGCCCTGGTCGGGTGGCTTCACCGTCCAGCGTCGCGACGGGTCGCTGTTTCCCGCGCTCGTCACCGACGCCGGGATGTACGACGGCGCTGAGCTGATCGGCATCGTCGGCGTGTCGGCGAACCTCGGGTCGGCGCTGCACCCGCTGTTGGAGCGGTCCTCGGACGCGGCTCTGGTGTTGACCGCCGAGGGCGTGGTCAGCTACGCGAGCCCGGCCGTCCGACCGCTCTTCGGGCTGGAGCCCGACGACCTGGTCGGCAAGCCGTTCACGTCGTTCATCGATCTCGACGACGGCGACCTGGACCGGATCCTCTACGAGCCCCGGCCCCACGGTGGGGAGCTGATCGAGGTCCGGGTGCAGGGCCCGACCGCCACCACCACGGTGGAGGCGGCGCTGACCGACCTGCGCGACGACCCGTTGGTCCGTGGGGTGGTGTGCAACCTGCGGCACAGCGAGCGGCTCGCCCGGCTGCAGGAACGCGACCGGATCAGCAGGGCGGCCCACGCCGACATCCTGCAGAGCCTGTTCTCGGTGACGCTGGAGCTGGCGAAGGCGGAGCCACGAGTCCCGGCCGGAGAACGGGAACGACTCGAAGCGGCGGGGACGCGGATCCGCGAGGCCATCAGCACCCTGCGGCGGTTGGTCGGCCCGGACGCTGATCCGACCGACGATCGTCGGACGGATGATGATCCGGGCGACGGTGACCCACCGGGCCCGGACCGGTCCGAGCCGGAGTCGACCCGATGATCGTCTTGCTGGGGTACTAGGACTCGAACCTAGACTAACTGAACCAGAATCAGTCGGGCTGCCAATTACCCCATACCCCAAGGGTTTGCTGCCCGTGGGCAACGAGGAAGAACTGTACTGGAAACCTCCGCGGGATCCCAAACCGGGGTCAGGGTGTGACGGTCTGCAGCCTGAGCGCGCGGGACACCAGCCAGGCCAGCACCGCGAAGACGGCGAAGCCACCGACATCGACGGCGGCGCTGGACCAGCCGATCTGCTGCAGCCCGCGGGCGCCGGCGATGGTGCCGGTCAGGCCGGCCAGGCCGAACGCGTACACGTTGTTGATCGCGTGGGCGGCGATGCCGGCCTCGATGCCGCCGGTGCGGTGCACCAGGACGGCGGCCAGCACCCCGAAGGCGAACCGGTCGACGAACAGCGGCAGGTTCTGGGTGCCGTGGAAGAGCGCGAACAACAGGGCCGAGGCGAGGATGCCGAACCACGCGCTGCGGGCCATGCTGCCGAAGGCCTGCAGCACATAGCCGCGGAACAGGTACTCCTCCCCCGCCGCCTGCAGCGGCGACGTGAGCACGATGATGATCATGAACGCCCAGAAGTGCGGCTGGGGCCGAAACGGGGCGTTCGCGGTCAGCAGCGTGGACACCACCAGCACGGCGGCGAAGCTGGCCGCGGCGACCCCGAGGCTGACCAGCAGGAACCGCCACCGCAGCCGCGGGCGCACCGAGGCGAGCCAGCGGGGGCGCATCCGGTGCACGATCATCACGACGGCGAAGCTGACCGGGATCAGGCAGGCGATGGCGAGGTTGGTCGCCAGCATGCCGCCGGGGACCTGGAAGGCGACGGCTCGCCGGTAGTAGTCGGCATAGCCGCCCGCGGAGCCGGAGGCCGCCCAGCTGAGCAGCACCAGCACCTGACTGACCACGCTGACGGCGGTGAAGTACAGCGCGACCGCCAGGAAGACTCCCAGCAGCGGTCGCCACCATCGGTAGTCGCCGGTGCGCAGGATGTGCAGATAGCCGACGCCGGCGGGCGGTTCCAGCTCGCCGAAGTAGCCGATCAGCGGCGACGGTGGGCGACGGGGTCCCGACGTCGTCGACGTCGGGCGTTGCTCCACGGCGGCGCGCGGACGGGCCGGGTTGCCGCCGGTCCGCCGGCGTTTCCGGCTCATCCCTCGCCGGCCCCGGTCACCCAGTCCCGGGCGCGGGCCATCCGACGCCGCACCGACTCCTGGCCGAGCAGTTCCATCGACTCGAACAGGGGCGGCGAGATCCGCTTGCCGGTGATCGCGGCCCGGACCGGGCCGAAGGCACGCCGCGGCTTCAGGCCGAGCCCGTCCACCAGCGCGGCGCGGAGCGCGGCCTCGATGTGCTCGCGGTCGAAGGGCTGCAGGTCCCGGCAGGCGGCCTGGGCGGCAGCCAGGACCGCCAGACCGTCAGCGGTCAGGCCGGCGTCGTCGGCGTAGTCGATCTCGTCGTCGGGCCGGAAGAGGAAATCGAGCAGACCGACCGCCTCCCCCAGGGTGTTGATCCGCTCCTGAACCAGTGGCGTCGCCTTGTCGAGCAGGTCCAACTGCTCGGGCTTGGGCGGATCGTCCAGGATCCCGGCGTCAACCAGGTAGGGCGTCATCCGGGTGGTCAGTTCGGCCTCGGGCAACCGGCGGATGTGTGCGGCGTTGATCGCCTCGCACTTCTTCGGGTCGAACCGGGCCGGGTTGGCGTTGACGCGTCGGATGTCGAAGACCTGGACCATCTCATCGAGGTCGAAGACGTCGCGGTCGTCGGAGATGGCCCAGCCCAGCAGTGCCAGGTAGTTCAGCAGGCCACTGGGCAGGTAGCCGGCCTCCTGGTACTCCTTGAGGCCGGATCCCTTGTCCCGCTTGGACAGCCGCCGGTTGCCCTCACCGAGCACGGTGGGCAGGTGGCCGAACTTCGGTGTCCGGCCGGGGCCGACACCGATCGCGGCCAGAGCCCGGTACAGGACGATCTGGCGCGGGGTCGAGGACAGCAGATCCTCGCCACGCAGGACGTGGGTGATCTCCATCAGGGCGTCGTCGACCGGGTTGACCAGGGTGTAGAGCGGGCTGCCGTCGGCGCGGACGATGACATAGTCGGGGACGTTCTCCGCCTCGAACCGGACCGGCCCGCGGACCAGGTCGACGAACTCGATCGGCTCGTCCGGAACCCGCATGCGGATCGCCGCCGGCACCCCGGCGGACTCCTTGGCCGCGACCTCCTCGGCGGTCAGCCGGCGGCAGAAGCCGTCGTAGCCGGACGGGCCGCCCTTGCCGCGGGCCTTCTCCCGCTCCTCGATGTCCTCGCGGGTGCAGAAGCACCTGTAGGCCGCACCGGATCCGAGCAGTTGCGCCACGACCCGGGCGTAGATGTCACCGCGCTCGGACTGCACGTACGGCTCGAACGGCCCGCCGCGCAGCGGGCCCTCGTCCCAGTCGAGTCCCAGCCAGCTGAGGTTGGCGATCAGCCCCTCCAACGAGCCCTCGGTGTTGCGGGCCGCGTCGGTGTCCTCGATCCGCAGCACGTAGGTGCCGCCGTAGTGGCGGGCGAAGGCCCAGTTGAACAGGGCACTGCGGATGTTGCCGACGTGCAGGTTGCCGGTCGGCGAGGGTGGGAAGCGGACCCGGACGGCGGTCGGGTCCAGGTCGCCCAGGACGTCGGCCTCGGAAAGCAGAACAGGATGGTCAGTGCCGGTCACGACGGCCAACTCTAGTGACCCGTCCCGTACCACCCGAATCCTCCGCGCGGACGTGGCTCAGGTCGCGGCGACGATCGTGTTCGCCAGCGCGCCGATGCTGTCGATCTCGACGCTGACCCGTTGGCCCGCGTTCATCGGGCCCACGCCGGCCGGCGTACCGGTCAAGATCACGTCGCCGGGCAGCAACGTGGTGTAGGAGCTGATGTAGACGACCAGGTCGACGATCTTGTTCACCATGTCGCTGGTCGACCCGTGCTGGCGCACCTCGTCGTCGACCCTGGTGGTGATCATCAGGTTCTCCGCCTCCTGGATGGAGAGGTGGGTCACCATCCAGGGGCCGAGCGGGCAGAAGGTGTCGGACCCCTTGGCCCGGGCCCACTGCTTGTCCGGTCCCTGCAGGTCGCGAGCGGTGACATCGTTGCCGATGGTGTAGCCGAAGATGACGTCGGAGACTCGTTCGGCCGGGACCTCCCTGCAGATCCGGCCGATGACGACGGCCAGCTCGCCCTCATAGCTCAGTTCCGACGTGTAGGACGGGTAGACGATCGCGTCGTCGGGGCCGATCACCGACGTGTTGGGCTTGAAGAAGGTCATCGGCGTCGGCGGCACCTCGTTGCCGAGTTCGGCGGCGTGCTCGGCGTAGTTGCGGCCGACGGCGACGACCTTGCTGCGCGGGATCACCGGCGCGAGCAGCCGGACGTCGGCGAGGGAGTACCGCTGCCCGGTCAGCTGGACCTTGGTGGCCAGCGGGTCCCCGGTCAGCGTCGAGACGGTGTCGGGATGCTCACCACCGTCAACGGCGAGCTCGACGATGCCGTAGCGAGGTTCGCTGCCGGCCGAGAATCGGGCGATGCGCATGGCCGGAGCCTATCGGGACCGTGGGGCGCGCGGCGTGCGTGGGTCTGCGCCATACTCGACTGCCATGGCGGACCGGTTCGATGCCCAGGAGTTGATCAAACTCAAGCGGGACGGCGGGACGCTGGCCGCCGACCAGATCGACTGGCTGATCGGCAGCTACGCCAGCGACCGGGTGGCCGAGGAGCAGATGGCGGCGATGAGCATGGCGGTGTTCTTCCGCGGGCTGACCGACGGCGAGCTGTCCGCCTGGACCACGGCGATGATCAACAGCGGCGAGCGGATGGACTTCTCCGAACTGTCCCGGCCGACGGTCGACAAGCACTCCACCGGCGGTGTCGGTGACAAGATCACCTTGCCGCTGGCCCCGCTGGTGGCGGCCTGCGGTGCGTCCGTACCGCAACTGTCCGGACGCGGGCTGGGGCACACCGGCGGGACGCTGGACAAGCTGGACGCGGTCCCCGGATGGCGTTCCGACCTGGGAGCCGCCGCGATGCTGCGTCAACTCCAGGATGTCGGCGCGGTGATCTGTGCGGCCGGCCCGGGACTGGCGCCTGCGGACCGCAAGCTCTACGCGCTCCGCGACATCACCGGGACCGTCGAGTCGATCCCGCTGATCGCCTCGTCGATCATGAGCAAGAAGATCGCCGAGGGCACCAGCGCGCTGGTGCTCGATGTCAAGGTCGGCAGGGGGGCCTTCATGCGGGATCGCGACGCTGCGACGCGGTTGGCGACGGCGATGGTGCGGCTGGGCCGGGATGCGGGGGTGGCGACGGTGGCGTTGCTGACCCGGATGGACGTGCCGCTGGGGCGCACCGTGGGCAACGCTGTCGAGGTCGAAGAGGCCGTGGAGGTCCTCGCCGGCGGCGGTCCCGCCGACGTGGTCGAACTGACCGTCGCGCTGGCCCGGGAGATGGTCGCCGCCGCCGGACTGCCGGACGTCGATCCGGCCGACGTCCTGGCATCGGGCCGCGCGATGGACGTCTGGCGAGCGATGATCAGCGCCCAGGGCGGCGATCCGGACGCACCGCTGCCCGGGCCGCGGGAATCGGAACAGGTCGTCGCGGACAGCGGCGGCTACCTGACCGACCTCGACGCGCTGGCCGTCGGTGTCGCGGCCTGGCGGCTCGGCGCCGGCCGCGCCCGCAAGGAGGATCCGGTGCAGGCCGCCGCCGGTGTCCGGATGCACGCCAAACCCGGTGATGCCGTCGTCGCCGGTCAGCCGATCATGACGCTGCAGACCGATGACTCCTCGCTGATCCCCCGCGCCCTGGAGGCGCTGACCGGCGCCTGGCAGATCGGCCCCGAGGCCCCGCCGAGGCAATCGGCGATCATCGACCGGATCGACTGACCTCCGCCGCCGCATGACCCCGCACCTCGAGACCATCGAAGTGCGCCGACCTCAGCGCACGACCGCCCGCGCCCTGAGCCTGAGTGCTCGGGCGCGGAGTGGTGCTCGGGCGCGGATCCTGCCTGGGGCCCAGGGCGCGCAAACGCCATCAGGCGTGGAGGATGGCCTCGCTGGGCGATGATCATCGGCGCGCCGTAATCCGGTGGCCGGTCGGTGGGACCACCCGGCAGAGTAGCTGCATGGAACTCAGCACCATCTGGCCGCCGTACGAGGTACGGATCACCGCCGGTGATCTCGAGCTGACGATCATCCGGGACGAGGACCTGCCCGGCCTGGTCGAACTGGTGCTGGACGGCGTCCATGATCGGGCGACGATGCCGTTCTCGGTGCCGTGGACCGACGTCGACCCGACGCGGCTGCCGGCCGACTTCCTGCGCTACCACTGGAGCACCCGCTCCGCCTTCACCCCCGAACGCTTCAGTCTCGACTTCGCCGTCCGGCGCGCCGGTGAACTGGTCGGCACGCAGGGCCTGCACGCCGAGGACTTCGCCGTCACCCGCACCGCCGAGACCGGCTCCTGGCTGGCGCGCCGGTTCCACGGCCAGGGCATCGGCACCCGGATGCGGCGGTCGGTCTGCGCCTTCGCCTTCGACGAACTCGACGCCGTGGAGATCACCTCCGGTGCGTTCGTCGACAACCCGGCGTCGCTGGCGGTCAGCCGGAAGGTCGGTTACCGGCCCAACGGGACCAGGCGCGTCGCCCGACGGGGCGAACCGGCGATCAACCAACGGCTGGTGCTGACTCCTGGGGATTTCGTCCGCGGCGACGATGAGACCACCGTCACCGGAACCGCGACCCTGCGACGGTTCCTCGGTCTGGTCGAGGAACCTGCGCGATGAATCTGGTCCTCCTGCACGGCCCCGTCGCCGCGGGCAAGTTGACCACCGCGCGGGCACCGTCCACGCGGCTGGGCTATCCGGTCTTCCACAACGGCTCAGGGGCCCGAGCCGAGGCCCGCTCAACAGGTCGGTGCCCGGTTGCCTGGCGGCCCCCGACGAGCTGAGGGGGCGGAGTCGGCGCCGGTCAGTGTGCGACCGCGTCGTCGGCGTGCAGCAGTCCGTAGGTGTAGGCGTCCGACAATGCCTCCCAGGACGCCTCGATCACGTTCTGACCGACGCCGACGGTGGTCCAGGTGTGCTGCCCGTCGGTGGTCTGGATGAGGACCCGGATGGTGGCATCGGTGCCGTGGCTCTGGTCCAGGATGCGGACGCGGTAGTCGTTCAGTTCGAAGCGGTCCACGGCCGGGTAGACCGGGCAGAGCGCCTGCCGCAGCGCGTGGTCCAGGGCGTTGACCGGACCGTTGCCCTCGCCGACCTCGCGGACCGTGTGGTCGCCCGCCTCGAGCCGGAGGGTCGCCTCGGTGTCCACCTCGTCGTCCTTGATCGACTGGGTGAACACCCGCCAGGACCTGACGGCGAAGAACGTCGGCAGTTGGTCAAGTTCTTCGCGCAGCAGCAGCTCGAAGCTGGCATCGGCCGCCTCGTAGGTGTAGCCGGCCGCCTCGCGTTCCTTGACCATGTCGGTGATCTTCGCCGCCAGGTCCCGGTCGGACAGATCGAAGCCGAGCTCCTCCCCCTTGATCTGGATGTTGGCCCGGCCCGCCATGTCGGACACGAGCATCCGCATGTCGTTGCCGACCAGCGCCGGATCGATGTGCTGGTACAGGTTCGGGTCGACCTTGATCGCGCTGGCGTGCAGCCCCGCCTTGTGGGCGAACGACGACAGGCCAACGTAGGGCTGACGATTGCTCGGTGGAACATTCGTCACCTCGGCGATCGCATGGGATACCCGCGTCGCCTCGGCCAGTGCCCCGGCCGGCAGCAGCTGCCAGCCGTACTTCAGTTCGAGATTGGCGATCACCGGGATCAGATCGGCGTTTCCGGTCCGTTCCCCGTAACCGTTCATGGTGCCCTGCACGTGCATCGCGCCGGCGTCCACCGCGGCCAGGGTGTTGGCCACCGCGCAGCCGCCGTCGTTGTGGGCGTGCATGCCCAGTTTCGCTCCGGTGGTCTCGGCCACCTCGGCGACGATGTCGGACACCCAGCGCGGCAGCATCCCCCCGTTGGTGTCGCACAGCACGGCGAGTTCGGCGCCGGCCTCCATCGCGGTGCGGACGACCTCCAGGGCATAGGCCTTGTTCTCCCGGTAGCCGTCGAAGAAGTGCTCACAGTCCAGGAAGACCCGCTGTCCCTGACTGACCAGATGCCCCACCGTGTCGGTGATCATGGCGAGGTTCTCCGCCAGCGTCGTCCGCAACGCGCGCAGTACGTGTTGATCATGACTCTTGGCCACCACGCAGGCCACCGAGGCCCGGGAGTCCCGCAACGCCGCAGTCAACGGGTCGTCGGCGGCCCGGGCGCCCACTCGGCGCAGGAAGCCGAACGCCGTCAGCGTGGCGTTCTTCAACACCAGCTCGCCGGCGGCGACGGCGGCGAAGAACGCGGTGTCGACCGGGTTGGCGCCGGGCCAACCACCCTCGATGTAGCCCACTCCGAGCTCGTCGAGCAGTCCGGCGATACGCAGCTTGTCCTGCACCGACAACCGGAGGCCCTCCTGTTGCGCGCCGTCACGCAGGGTGGTGTCGTACAGGTGGAACTCGGCGGGCCGGTCGAACGGAGCCGCTGGTGCGGTTGACATGAAGTCCTCGATCGCTGGGATGTGCGGGCATGAAAAAACCTCCCGCTGGAAGACAGGAGGTTCGGCGCGCTGTGACTCGTCGGTCCGACGGCGTCTCAGCGCGCTAGCTAATGATGACGGCCTGGTATGCCATGCAGTCATCCTGCATCGACACCGTCCCCTCGCCCAGAGCTCGTCCGCATGCTGAGACGGTCACGGGTCGGCGCAGCAGCCCGCGGCGGAGGCCGGGTAGCCGTGGTCGCCGGACGAACCAGCCCCTCCGGCAGTCTCGGCTGTACCGCGGCTCGGGGTGAGCGCGCAGGCCGTCATCGGCCCTGCAGGACGGCGGCGATGATCGCGCGCTGCCCGGGCCGCAGGCCGTCGGGAAGGTCGGTGGCGGTGAAGAACCGCGCCTCCTGCACCTCGACGCCGTCCACCTGCGGGTCGGCCGGTCCGGCCAGTCGGGCGGTCACGGCCACCTCCAGCCGGAACCGGTAGCCGGAGCTGACCGTCTGCACCGCCACCTCCCCCACCTGCAGCCGAGTCTCCTCCAACACCTCGCGGGCGAAGCCCTGCTCGACGGTCTCGCCGCGTTCGAGGTAGCCCGACGGTGTGCCCCACGGACAGTCCTTCCAGAACCGGTGCCGCAGCAGCAGCACCCGGCCCAGGTCGTCGAGTACGACCCCGGTGACACCGACCATGAAGGTGGCCTGTCTGAGCCGGAGCAGCCGCCACTGGACCGGGCCGTGCAGGCGCTTCCAGGCCCGGGCGGCCAGGTCCCAGCCGGCGCTGCGGATGCTCACCGATCCTCGGTCAGCAGACCCGATGCATCCAGCCGTGGATGTCTGCCACGCGGCCGTACTGGATGTCGAGCAGCGAGGCGCGCAGGCCGTCGGTGTGCGGACCGGCGACGCCGCCGTTGACGGTGTAGCTGCGCTCGGCGGTCCTGATCGATCCGACCGGGTTCAGCACCGCCGCGGTGCCGCAGGCGAAGACCTCGGTGACCCGGCCGGCGGCGATGCCGTCGAGCAGGTCGTCCAGGGCGATCCGCCGCTCCACCGGGGTCAGGCCGCGCTCGGCGCCCAGGGTCAGCACCGAGTCGCGGGTGACCCCTTCCAGGATCGTGCCCTCCAGGGACGGGGTGACCAGTTCACCGTCGGTGGTGATGAAGAAGAGGTTCATGCCGCCCAGTTCCTCCAGCCAGCGACGCTCGGCGCCGTCGGTGAAGAGCACCTGTTCGCAGCCGTGCTCGTACGCCTCCCGCTGGGCGACCAGGCTGGCCGCGTAGTTGCCTCCGGTCTTGGCCGCGCCGGTACCGCCCGGGGCGGCCCGCACGTAGGTCGTGCTGAGCCAGATGTCGACCGGCTTGACGCCGCCGGAGAAGTAGGCCGCAGCCGGGCCGGCGATGCAGCAGTAGGTGACCCGGTGGGCCGGGCGCACTCCCAGGAAGGCCTCGGCGGCGAACATGAACGGCCGGATGTAGAGATTGCTCTCGCCACCGGACGGCACCCATTCGCGGTCGGTGCTGACCAGCGCCTCGATCCCGGCCAGGAAATCGTCGGTCGCCAGCACCGGCAGCGCCAGCCGGTCGGCGGACCGGGCGAACCGCTCGGCGTTCTTCTCCGGTCGGAACAGCCAGATCGACCCGTCCGCATGCCGGTAGGCCTTCAGCCCCTCGAAGATCTCCTGCGCGTAGTGCAGCACCGCGGTGGCCGGGTCGAGCTGGAACGGCCGGTACGGTCCGACCTCCCGGTCGTGCCAGTCCTCCTCCGGTGTCCAGGTCGCCTGGACCATGTGGTCGGTGAAGAAGCGCCCGAATCCCGGGTCGGCCAGCACAGCGGCGCGGTCGGCATCGCTGGCCGGGTTGGGATTGCGGTGGATCTCGTAGGCCGCCGCCCGGGGCGGCGCGGACGGGGACGTGGTCATGATCGGCACGCTAGCACCCGGCCGCATCGGCACCGCAGCGTGATTTCCGTCCGCTGGACACGGGTTCCCCGACGACGACCGACGTCATGGTCTGCCAGTGAGATCCGGTCCGGCTGGCGCCGGCCGGCTGGTTACGATGCCCCGGTGACGAGCGAGCAGAGCAGGAATCTGGCGGTCATCGGCGGCGACGGCATCGGCCCCGAGGTGGTTGCCGAAGGCATCAAGGTGCTCCATGCGGTGACCCCGGCGAACAGTTTCGCGATCACCGAGTACGACCTGGGCGTCGGCCGGTGGAAGCGGACCGGCGAGGTGCTACCCGATTCGGTGCTGGCGGAGTTGGCCGGGGCCGACGGCATCCTGCTCGGCGCCGTCGGCGCAGCGCCGGGTGACACCGAGGTGCCCAGCGGGCTGCTGGAGCGGGGCCTGCTGCTGAAACTGCGTTTCGCCTTCGACCATTACGTCAACCTGCGACCGAGTCGGCTCTTCCCCGGGATCGTCAGCCCGCTCACCGACGCGGTGATCGGCGGACGCGAGATCGACTTCGTCGTGGTCCGGGAGGGCACCGAGGGTCTCTACGTCGGCAACGGTGGCGTGGTGCGGGCCGGGACCCCCGCAGAGATCGCCACCGAGGTCAGCATCAACACCGCCTACGGCGTCGAGCGGGTCGTCCGCGACGCCTTCGCCCGGGCCGCCCGCCGCCGGGGCAGGATCACCCTGGTGCACAAGCACAATGTGCTGGTCAACGCCGGCGGCCTGTGGCGGCGGATCTTCGAGTCGGTGGCAGCCGAACATCCCAACGTCAGCACCGACTACCTGCACGTGGACGCGGCGATGATCTTCCTGGCCACCGATCCGGCCCGGTTCGACGTCATCGTCACCGACAACCTGTTCGGCGACATCATCACCGACCTGGCCGGTGCGGTCACCGGCGGGATCGGCCTGGCCGCCAGCGGCAACATCAACCCCGATGGCAGCTATCCGTCGATGTTCGAGCCGGTGCACGGCTCCGCGCCGGACATCGCCGGCCAGGGCATCGCCGACCCCACCGCGACCATCCTGTCGGTGGCACTGCTGCTGGACCATCTGGGCCTGGCCGAGGAGGCGGCGCGGGTGGAGAAGGCCGTGATCGCCGACATCAGCCGGCGCGGCGCCGGCGAGCGCCGGACCACCCGGGAGGTCGGGGACGCGATCGCGGCCGCGGTCTGAGCCGCCCGTGGCCCTTGCCGGCAGCTGGATCCTGGGACGACCGTCCCGGATTTTGGTACGTGTCGGGGCGCAGGTGCCAGACTGGGACGGTGAGCGCCCCTCCCGACCTGCCCGAGATCGTCACCCGGGCGCTGCGGATGTCCCTGCAGCACGGATACGTGATGGCCTCACGCACCGAGACCGGGCGACTGCTGGCCACGCTGGCAGCCACCCGCACCGGCACCATGGCCGAGTGCGGCACCGGCTGCGGTGTGGGCGCCGCCTGGATGCGCTGCGGCGCACCGAAGGCCACCCGGGTACTGACGGCCGAGCTCGACCCGGAGCTCGCGCACGGGGTGATGGAGATGTTCGCCGGCGACGACATCGACGTGATGCATGCCGACTGGTCCTCGCTGGCCGAGCATGCGCCGTTCTCGCTCATCTTCATCGACGCCGAGAGTGCCCGGCACTCGCCGCGGGAGCAGATCGTGAACATGCTCGAGCCCGGCGGCATCATCGTCCTGGACGACTTCACCCCCTCGGTCGGGTGGCCACCGATGGACGCCGGCCGGGTGGACCGGCTGCGGCAGGACTGGCTGACCGACGGCCGGTTCACCAGCGTGGACGTGATGGTGGCCGCCGACACCTCCGTCGTCATCGCGGTCAAACGCAGCTGAGAGGCTTCCGGCCGGCCGGGACTTTCCCGAACCGTCCGGATCCGGCATCCTGAGTCAATGGCGCAGCGACGACACCGGGCCGTCCGCATCCTGATCGGCATCACGGTGATGATCATCCTCGCCGCGCTGCCGTTCCTGATCTTGAGCCGGTACGCCGGTGCCTGGGGGGTGCCGTACTTCAGCTTCACCACCGACCGCGGGTCGGTCTGCACCAACGACCTGATCGGCTATCACTGCGACAACCTCACCCTGGCCGACGTCCGCTGGTGGGGCGATCTGGACCTGCCGGACGACACCCGGGTGGTGAGCTCGCACTACCGGACCAGACACAACTTCAGCTTCGACGCCGTGCTGGAGGTGCCCAAGCCGCAGGCCGGACACACCGAGGAGCTGCTGCGCAAGACGTTCGGCCACTGCGTCGCCGACCATCCGAGCAGCCTGGACCCGACCGGGCTGAAGCAGGTCTGCGTGATGGCCAACGACGCGACCGCCGAACTGCATCCGGACGCGCCGATGGCCGGCACCCTCTACGACATCGGTGCCGGCATCCGCAAGTCCGACGGGACCCTCGTCATCGCCGCGCACGAGGAATCGCGCTGACCACCGTCGGGTCCCGGGCACGCAGCGCGGACCCGGGACCGGTGACGATGCCCCGTGCGGGGCCGCCGATCGATCAGCGCGCGGCGGTACCTTCCACGTAGTCGTCGTCGTGGCTCTTCACCCACGACATCAGCTCGCGCAGCTCGCGCCCGACCTTCTCGATCGGGTGCTTCTCGGCCTCGGCGCGGAACCGCTTGAACTCCGGCGCGCCGGCGTCCTGGTCGTCGATGAACCGCTGGGCGAAGGTGCCGTCCTGGATGTCGGCCAGCACACCCTTCATCGACTCACGCACGTGGTCGTCGATCACCCGCGGGCCCGACACGTAGTCGCCGTACTCGGCGGTGTCGGAGATGCTCCACCGCTGCTTGGCGATGCCGCCCTCGTACATCAGGTCGACGATGAGCTTCAGCTCGTGCAGGCACTCGAAGTAGGCGACCTCCGGCTGGTAGCCGGCATTGATCAGGGTTTCGAAGCCCGCCTGGACCAGCGCGCTGGCGCCGCCACAGAGCACGGCCTGCTCACCGAAGAGATCGGTCTCGGTCTCCTCGGTGAAGGTGGTCTTGATGCCGCCGGCGCGCAGGCCGCCGATGCCCTTGGCGTAGGCCAGGGCGAGATCCCAGGCCTTGCCGGAGCCGTCCTGCTCGACCGCGACCAGAACCGGGACACCGCGGCCCTCGGCGTACTCGCGGCGGACCAGGTGACCCGGACCCTTGGGGGCGACCATGGCGACGTCGACACCCTCCGGCGCCTTGATGTAGCCGTAGCGGATGTTGAAGCCGTGGCTGAAGAACAGCGCGTCGCCGGGCACCAGGTTCGGCTCGATGGCCTCGGCGTAGACCTGGCGCTGGCTGGGATCGGGGGTGAGCACCATGATCAGGTCGGCTTCCTCGCAGGCCTGGTACGGGGTGAGCACCCGCAGGCCCTGCGCCTCCGCCTTGGCCCGGCTCTTGCTGCCCTCGGGCAGCCCGACCCGGACGTCGACGCCGGAATCGCGCAGCGAGAGCGCGTGCGCGTGGCCCTGGCTGCCGAAACCGAGGATCGCGACGTGGCGTGCCTGGATGACGGACAGGTCGGCATCGTCGTCGTAGAACATCTGTGCGGGCACTGATCGAACTCCTGTTTCTTTCGTGGATGTGGGGTGGCTGCCGCGGGGAATCCTAGGACCGGTCGGTCAGATCGCCCGGACCGCCTTGGTGCGCTCGGTGCGGGGCGCGCGGTCGGTGATCGACCGACCGCCGCGTCCCAGGGCGACCAGCCCGGACTGCACCAGCTCGCGGATGCCGTACGGTTCCAGCATCTCCAGCAGGGACGTGAGCTTGTCGGGGCTGCCGGTGGCTTGGACGGTGATGGAGTCGGCGGTGACATCCACGGATCTGGCCCTGAACAGCTGGACGATCTCCAGCACCTGACCGCGGGTGGACTGGTCGGCCCGCACCTTCACCAGGATCAGCTCCCGGCGAACCGCGTCCGGCTCCAGTTCGACGATCTTGAGCACCTCGATCAGCTTGTTCAGCTGCTTGGTGAGCTGTTCGAGCACCGTGTCGTCGACGTCGGTCGCGATGGTGATGCGCGACATCGACGGATGTTCGGTGGGCCCGACGGCGAGGGAGTCGATGTTGAAGCCACGCCGGGAGAACAGTCCGGCCACCCGGGCCAGCACGCCCGGCTTGTTCTCCACCAGCACGCTGAGCGTACGACCGGTCACAGCACCTCTCCCCTGTCCTCCTCGCGGTCCCATTGGGGCGCGAGGTCGCGGGCGATCTTGATCTCGTCGTTGCCGGTACCGGCCGCGACCATCGGCCAGACCATCGCATCCTTGTGCACGACGAACTCCACCACGACCGGTGCGTCGTTGATCGCCAGCGCCTTGTCGATCACCGAGTCCACGTCGGCCGGCGTCTCCGCGCGCAGACCCACGCAGCCCATCGCCTCGGCCAACTTGCAGAAGTCGGGGATCCGGTTGGTCTTCAGGTCGGTGTTGGAGTACCGCGCGTTGTAGAACAACGTCTGCCACTGCCGGACCATGCCCAGGCTCTGGTTGTTGATCACGGCGACCTTGACCGGGATGCCCTCCAGGGCGCAGGTGACGAGTTCCTGGTTGGTCATCTGGAAGCAGCCGTCACCGTCGATCGCCCAGACCACCGAATCGGGCCGACCGACCTTGGCGCCCATCGCCGCCGGCACGCCGTAGCCCATGGTGCCCAGACCACCGGAGTTGAGCCAGTGACCCGGCTTCTCGAACGGCAGGAAGTGCGCCGACCACATCTGGTGCTGACCGACACCGGTGACGTAGTAGGCGTCCGGGCCGGTCAACTCACCGATCCGCTGGATCACGTGCTGCGGGGACAGCGAGCCGTCGTTGGGTTCGTCGTAGCCGGTCGGATAGCGCCGGCGCAACTCGTCGAGGTAGCCGTGCCAGGCACCGAGGTCGGGAAGCCGGTCCCGGGCGGCGGTGAGCACGGTGATCAGTTCCTCGATCACCTCGGCGCAGTCCCCGACGATCGGAACGTCGGCCTGACGGTTCTTGCTGATCTCGGCCGGGTCGATGTCGGCATGGATCACCTTGGCCTGCGGCGCGAAGGTGGACAGCTGTCCGGTCACCCGGTCGTCGAAACGTGCCCCGAGGGAGATCAACAGGTCGCTGCGCTGCAGCGCCCCCACCGCGGCCACGGTGCCGTGCATGCCCGGCATGCCGTAGTTGCGCGGATGGCTGTCGGGGAAGGCACCGCGCGCCATCAGCGTCGTCACCACCGGGATGCCGGTGAGCTCGACGAGCCGGCGGAGCTGGTCGGAGGCACCGGCCTTGATGACCCCGCCGCCGACGTACAGCACCGGCTTCTCCGCCTCGGCGATCAGCTTCGCCGCTTCCCGGATCTGCTTGCTGTGCGGCTTGGTCACCGGGCGGTAGCCCGGCAGGTCGAGTCGCTTGGGCCAGTGGAACGGCGCCTTGCCCTGCAGGGCGTCCTTGGTGATGTCCACCAGCACCGGACCGGGGCGCCCGGTGGAGGCGATGTGGAAGGCGGCGGCGATCGCGTGCGGGATCTCCTCGGCGGTCTTGACCAGGAAGCTGTGCTTGGTGATCGGCATGGTGATGCCGGTGATGTCGGCCTCCTGGAACGCGTCGGTCCCGATCGCGGCCGAGCCGACCTGTCCGGTGATCGCGACGATCGGCACCGAATCCATGTAGGCGTCGGCGATCGCGGTCACCAGATTGGTCGCGCCCGGACCCGAGGTGGCCATGCAGACACCCACCTTGCCGGTGACCATCGCATAGCCCTCGGCGGCATGTCCTGCGCCCTGCTCGTGGCGGACCAGGATGTGCCGTACGGCCTTGGAGTCGTAGAGGGGATCGTAGGCGGGGAGGATCGCTCCCCCGGGGATCCCGAAGACGACGTCGGCGCCGACCCGTTCCAGCGACCGGACCAACGCGCTCGCTCCGGTCAGGATGTTCTCTGACCGCTCCTCAGCCATGTCCATCTCCTGCCTTCCCGTTCGCATCCTGAGCTTCCGGCAGCGGTTCTCGTACAAGAAAAAACCCCCGCCGCCACAAGGCAGACGAGGGAGCGTGTCAGCGAGTGAGCCAGGAGCTCAGCCGACACGCTTTCTGAGTACGAGAATGCCGAAAGCATGATGCACCTCACCACTGTCTCCCCCACACCGGTCCCGTGTCAACTTCACCGCCGGCTCGTCTTGCCATCCGGAGCGGTGCGCCGGCCGCATCGAGGCCCTCAGGGTCGCGGCCGGCGCACCTGGAGCAGACCGTCGTGGGCCACCAACGGCCAGTTGCGGACCAGGTGCGCGGTGGCCGGGGAGAAACCGAATCCCTGCCGGAACCGGGAGATCAGCACCAACCGGCCGGAACCGAGGTAGCCGACGGCGTACTTCTGCCAGGCCCGGTTGCGGGCCCGCGGCCGGTCCAGCCGCAGACCCGGCTCATAGCCGGCGCCGCCGAGGTCGACCACCAGCGGGCAGCCGCGCTCCAGGTTCCGCCCGATCAGTCCCAGCGCCAGCGCCGGGGACGGCGAGTCGAAGGTGACGCAGCCGCCGGCGCGGTCCAGCACCCCAGCGATGCGGGCGGTGTCGAGCCGATGGGTGTACCGGTGACCGGCCTGGGCCACGGCCATCACCAGCAGCGCCCCGACCGCCGCCGTCACGGCGACCACCGCGGGGGCCCGCGCCGACCCGCGCACGACCTGGCGCTGCCGGCCGGACGGGACCCGGCCGACCAGCACGGCGACCGCTGCGCCGACGATGATCGCCGACGACGGGCCGAGCAGCGCGCCGTAATGGATGAAGGTCGGTGGCGCCGCCAGCAGCACCGCCACCAGCACCAGGTGGATCACCACGACCGGTCGCAGTTCGCGCAGACGCCAGGCCAGCAGCAGCGCGACCACGGAGCCGACGACGGCGGCGACGACGACCGCGGGCCGGGGCCCCGGCAACGAGGTGGTCCCGGTGATGATCGCCAACCGGTCGGTCCAGCCGGCCATCCGGCGGCGACCGAACTGGTCCCCCACGACCATCCGCCACATGGCGGCGGGAGCGTTCAGGAAGAACGGCAGGTAGACCACCGCGGCGCAGGCGGCTGCCGCTGCCGCCAGCACGGCCGCCGGCCGGGGCCCACGACGACGCAGCAGCCAGACCGCCCAGATCGCCAGCGGGACCACCGCCCAGATCTTGATCCCCAGCGCCAGACCGAGGGCGATCCCGGCGGCGACGGTGGGCCAGGTACGCCCCGGGTCAGGCTCGGCCTCCTCCCCCGCTGCCGGACCGGGCCGCAGCAGCAGCACCGTGGCCACCAGTAGCAGCAGGTTCTGCGGCGCCTCCTGGTCGGTCACCCGCTCGACCAATGCGGCCGGCCAGAACAGTGCGTAGAAGGCGGCGCCGATCACCGCACCCAGCCGACCCCAGCGCCACAGCAGCGCGGCGACCAGCACCGTGCTGAGGCCGCCCATCGCCATCCATGCCACCCGGGACAGCGCGAACCCGTCACTCTCCCCGATCAGCCGGCCGAGCGCGGCGAACGGGGCCAGCAGCACGACGATGCCGGGCGGCTGCAGCAGCAGGAAGTCCCGGTACGGGACCACGCCGTGCACCAGTCCGACGGCGCCGGCGTAGTAGACGGCGTCGTCGTAGGAGCCGTATCCGGTCAGTCCGCCACCGCGCAGCATCGGCACCAGCCGCACCAGGAACGCGAGCACGAACAGGGCCGAAGCGATGATCAGTGTGCCGACGCGCCCGGTCTGGGCCGGCCGGGTGATCAGCTCCGATGCCATGGGAACCATCTTCGTGACCAACGACCCCTTTCGGCGTCATTGTTGCCGAGTGGCGGTTGACGAGTCGCTCACCGAGGTCTAGGACTGGACCAAGGACCGCTCCTGCGTGATCAACGCAGATCGGAGGGCAGCTGTGGTCAGACTCTCGCTGGCCCGTCGTGCCCGCCGCCGCGGCACCGCCACCACGGTGGCGGTCGCCGCCGTCATGTCGATGCTGCTGGCCGGCTGCGGGGTCAGCGACAGCCGTACCGGGGTCTCACTGATCCTGAAGTCACAGACCAACCCGTACTTCGTGGCGATGAAGCAGGCCGCCGAGCAGGAGGCCGCCCGCAAGCACGTCCGGCTGTCGGTCGCCGCGGGCACCCAGGACGGCGACACCCAGAACCAGATCAACGAGATCTACACCGCGATCGCCCGCGGCGACAAGGGCATCCTGATCACCAGCAACGGCAACGCGATCAACGCCGCGCTACGCCAGGCCGAAGAGGCCGGCCTGTACGTGATCGCGTTGGACACGCCGTTGATCCCGGCACAGACCGCGCAGAACACCTACGCCACCGACAACCGGGAGGCCGGCCGGTTGATCGGCCGCTATGCCGCTGCCGCCCTGGACGGCAAACCGGCGGTGATCGCGATGCTCGACCTCTACAACGACCAGGTCGTCACCGTCGACCTCAACCGGGATCACGGGTTCCTCGAAGGCATGGGGATCCCGGTCGGCAACCCGCACCAGAACGGCCTTGAACCGCGGACCGGGAAGTACACCGGCGGGAAGGGCGGCAGCTACCGGATCGCCTGTCATCGGCCCACCCAGGGTGCGATCGACGGTGGCCGGCAGGCGATGGAGCAGTGCCTGTCGGCCAACCCCGACATCAACGTCGTCTACTCCATCAACGAGCCGTCCGGTCAGGGCGCCTTCGCCGCGCTGACCGCGGCGCGCAAACAGGGCAAGGCGACGCTGGTGACCATCGACGGCAGCTGCAGCGGCATCGGGCTGGTGCGGCGCAAGGTGTTCGACGCCGACGCGGTGCAGTACCCCGGCAAGATGGCTCGTCTCGGGGTGGACGCGATCGCGACGGTCGCGGCCGGCGGCAAGCCGCCGGGCAAGACCCCAGGCAAGGACTTCCTCGACACCGGCACCGCGCTGGCCACCGACGAGCCCCTGCCGGGCATCAAGAGCCAAACCCCGGACGAGGCCGCCAAGCAGTGCTGGGGCGCGCCGTAGAAAGGCGGAACCATGAGCCAAGTCAGCACCGAACCCGCGGGCGTGGAGGATCTGCTCAGTCGACGGCGCAGCCCGGCTGAGCGGGTGCAACACGTCCTGCACGGCAACCCGGCACTCAGCCCGTTGATCGTCCTGGTCGTGGCGATCATCGTCTTCGGGATCATCTCCCCCGAGTTCCTACGGCCGCAGGCGTTGTCGCTGCTGGTCCAGCAGATGGCCGTGGTCGGCGCGCTCGCAGCCGGCCAGACGCTGATCATCCTCACTGCAGGCGTCGACCTGTCGATCGGGATGGCGATGGTGCTCGCCTCATTGGTGATGGCCAAACTCAACGCCGGTGGTGTGCCCGGTGTGCTGGCGTTGTTGATCGGGATCGCGGTGGCGATCGCCACCGGACTGCTGAACGGCATCCTGGTCACCCGGATCCGACTGCCACCGTTCATCGTCACGCTGGGTACGTTCTCGATCTTCACCGCCATCTCGCTGTTGTACGCCCAGGGCCAGACGGTGGCGCTGAATCCGCAGGCGTTCCTGTTGTTCACCGGACGGGCGATCACCATCGGCAGCGTCAGTGTGACCTGGGGCGTGATCTTGATGGTGCTGCTGTACGTGGTCCTCGGCTTCGTGTTGCGGACCAGCGCGTGGGGTCGGCATCTGTACGCGACCGGTGACGACGCGGAGGCCTCCGCGCTGGCCGGCATCTCCACCCAGCGGGTCCTGCTCAGTGCCTATGTGGTGGCCGGGTTGTGCGTCGGGGTGGCGGCCTGGATCGTGGCCGGCCGGGTCGGCGGCGCCGATCCGAACGCAGGCGTCAACTACAACCTGCTGTCGATCACCGCCGTGGTGATCGGTGGCACCAGCCTGTTCGGCGGCCGCGGCGCCGTGATCGGCACCTTGATCGGCGCACTGATCGTGCAGACGTTCAACAGTGGTCTGGCACTGGCCGGGGTCGACCCCAACTACCAGGTACTGGCCACCGGCATCCTGGTCATCCTGGCCGTGTCGGTCGACCAGTGGATCAGAAGGGTGAGGGCCTGATGACAACGACCAGCACAGCGACCCCGGCGACCGACGCCGGCACCGGCACCCCGGTGCTGGAGGCGACCGGCCTGGTGAAGCTCTTCGGCCGCGTCGTCGGCCTGCGCGGGGTGGACCTGCGGCTCTACCCCGGCGAGGTGTTGGCGGTGATCGGCGACAACGGCGCCGGCAAGTCGACCCTGATCAAATGCCTGTCCGGTGCGCTGACACCCGACCAGGGCAGCATCAAGGTCGACGGCCGTCCGGTGGCGTTCGCCACCACCCAGGAGGCCCGGGAGGCCGGGATCGAGACCGTGTACCAGACGCTGGCGGTGGCACCGGCGCTGGACATCGCCAGCAACCTCTTCCTGGGCCGGGAGATCCGCCGCCCCGGCTTCCTGGGGTCCACGCTGCGGATGGTGGACAAGAAGGCCATGCGGAGCCAGGCCAAACAGTTCCTCGAGGAGCTCGGCATCACCACCCTGCAGAACATCGACCAGACCGTCGAGACCCTGTCCGGCGGTCAGCGGCAGATCGTCGCGGTGGCCCGGGCCGGTGCATTCGGCGGCAAGGTGGTGATCCTGGACGAGCCGACCGCGGCGCTCGGTGTCCGCGAGACCGGCCACGTGCTGCAACTGGTCCGTGACCTCCGGGAGAAGGGCCTGGGTGTGATCCTGATCAGCCACAACATGCCGAACGTCTTCGAGACCGCCGACCGGATCCACATCCAACGGCTCGGCGGGATGGCCGGCGTGATCACGCCGCAAAGTCACAGCATGGAGGACGCGGTCGCGATCATGACCGGAGCGCGGACGCTGGAACCCGACGAGCAGACGCGGCGCTGAGGTACGGTGGACAGGAGCGCGACATGATCATCGTGGTGGGTTATCTGCCGACCGCGGAGGGCGCCGCCGCCTTCGAGCAGGCCCGCGACCTCGCCCGGGCCAGGAACGGCCGGCTGATCGTGGTGAACACCGGCTACCACGGCAACAACAACCATCCGCACTTCGCCACCGCTCACGACCTGGACGCCATCCGCACCGAACTCGCCGACGCGGGCATCGACCACGAGGTCCGCCAGTCCACCGAGTCCCGGTCCGCCGCCGAACTGATCGTCGGCACCGCCCGGGAGTCGCAGGCGGATCTGATCGTCATCGGCCTGCGCCGCCGAAGCCCGGTCGGCAAGGTGATCGGCGGCAGCACCGCGCAGGCCGTCCTGCTGGACGCCGGCTGCCCGGTGCTGTCGGTCAAGGCCGGCCAGCACCTGGCCCTGGACCCCTGACCCTTTCCGCCGAGGGGTCACCCGGTCCTCGGTCCGGGCGGCGTGTCGGCAGTTCAGTGACCCCTCGCCGCGCGTCCTGCAGCGAGGCGACGACCGCTATCGGGTCTCACTCCCCCGCGACGGCCCGGGCCAACGGCGACGGGAACCGTGGCATGATCACCCGTCCGCCGAGCCACTCGCTGAGCCGGACCCGTTCGTCGTCGATCAACCTTTGGGCTCCGGATCCGACGTCGGTGAGCAGATGGGTGATCACCTCACCGTCGGGCGCCTGCCACCAGCCGCCGACGATCCGGCCGGCGACCCAGATGGTCGGGCCACCGTTGCCGTTGCGGTCGAAGAGCAGGTCACGATGGTCACCGAGGTACCAGTCCCGGTCCGCCCAGCCCATCGTGGTCGGATCCAGGGCAGGCAGTAGGGCGACAGCGTCATCGCCGGGTGGTTCCGGATCGGCATCGACGTCGTCGGCCAGGACGTAGCCACTGGTGCCGTGCTGCAGCCGGATCTCGGTGACGCCCAGGCGCTGCAACGATCCGCGTACCGCGGTTCGGGTGGTACCGAGCCACCAGGTCAGATCCTGTTCGGTGCCGGGACCGAACGCCGCCAGCCAGGCCCGGATGAGCCGGTCACGTCCCTCGGTCTCGTCCAGCATCGGCAACGGCTCCCCCAGCCAGCGTTCCATCAACGTCCAGCGCGGCCGGGACGCGGCCCAGTCACCGCGGTTGGAGGCGCGGACGACCAGGCCCTCGGCCGACAGCACCGTCAGCACCCGCGGCCCCACCGGCACCTGGCCCTCCCATCGGCGGCCGGCGCCGTACCTGATCGCTCCCTCCAGCAGCGGGATCCCGGCGCGCAACTGCGACGAGGTCAACTCCTGATCGGCGAGCGCCTCGATCACCGCCGTACGCGCCTGCTCCAGCCACTGCGTGCCGTCGGGAACCAGGCCGGCCTTCTCCACATCGCGGATCAACCGGCGCGCCTCGGCTGCCGCCACCCGCCGACTGCCTCCGGCGTGGATCACCGGCAGCATCCGCCGGCTGGCCACGAACAGCGTGCGTCGCATCGCCAGGTGCTTGACCAGGGACCGATCCCGGTACAGCGCATCCTCCAGCCCGCCGACCGCGAAGTCGCCGGTCCGGGCCCGCGCGGACAGGAAGACACTGGCCGGATCCGTGGCGTGCAGGCACACGACGGCATCGGCGGCCTGCTCACTGCCGGCGGCCCGGGACTCGGCGGACAGGTGGTGGCGTCGGACCAGCCGCGCCCGACGCTGGGCGTCGGTGACCATAGGCATGGCGCCATCCTGCCAGCCGATCCCCGTCGATCAGCGCAGTCGATCAGCCCAGTCGATCAGCCCAGTCGATCAGCCCAGTCGGTCAGCGGATCCTCGTCCTCCCCTCGACGGTGATTCGGCACTAATCTGCTGGGCAGGATCGTGCAGAGGCAGCCGGGGGGTGTCCCATGCATGCAGAGGAAGGCCTCATCCGAACGCCGGACCACCGGCTCCGGGTCTTCGTGTCATCGACGCTGGGCGAGTTGGCGACCGAGCGCGCCGCGGTGCGCGCGAGCGTCGAACACCTACGGCTCAGCCCGGTGATGTTCGAGATGGGTGCCCGGCCGCATCCGCCGCGGGCCCTCTACCGCTCGTATCTGGCCCAGTCCGACGTCTTCGTCGGCATCTACTGGCAGCGTTACGGCTGGGTGGCCCCGGACATGAGCATCTCCGGTCTGGAGGATGAGTTCGAACTGGCCGCAGGGATGCCCCGGCTGATGTACGTCAAACGTCCGGCCCCCGACATGGAGCCGCGACTGAAGGAGATGCTGCACGCTCTGCAGGCCGGTGATGCCGTCAGTTACAAGTCGTTCGCGACCGCAGAGGAACTCGGCCGGCTGGTGCTGGACGACCTGGCCCTGATGCTGGCCGAGCGCTTCGTCCCCACGCCGGCCCCTGCCCCGGTCCGCGGCCCGGCCACACCACCGCTGCCGACGACGTCACTGGTCGGCCGGGACCGGGAGATCGCCGACGTCACCGCCCAACTCCGCTCGGGACGGCGGCTGGTCACGATCACCGGCGTCGGCGGTGTGGGCAAGACCCGGGTCGCGGTGGCCGTCCTCGACGAACTGCGCCGCTCAGCGACGGTGAACACCGCGTTCATCGACCTGTCCGGCGTCACCGATCCGGGCCGGGTGCCGGCGGTCATCGCGATCGGCTGCGGCGTACGGGAGGAGGGCCGCGAGGAGGTCCGCGACGCGTTGGTGCGTCGGCTGGCGGAGGGCCCGTGGCTGATCACCCTCGACAACTTCGAACAGGTGCTGGCTGCCGCACCGGAGCTGACCGGGCTGCTGGAGCGGTGTCCCCGGCTGCAACTGCTGGTGACCAGCCGCGTCCGGCTCCGTCTGCGCAGTGAGAACGAATACCCCGTCGGTCCGCTCACGATCGGCGACGGGAACACCGGCGGCACCGTGGCCGGGCCGGCGTTGCAGCTGCTCGAGGACCGGGCCCGCGCCGTCCGGCCGGATTTCACCGTCGACGACCGGAACCGTGGCGTCATCGCCGACCTCTGCCGACGCCTGGACGGTCTGCCGTTGGCGTTGGAGCTGGCGGCGCCGCAGCTGCGGTTGTTCACTCCCGAGCAGCTGCTGTCGGGGCTCGACGAATGGCTGACCGGGCAGTCCGCCTCGGCCTACACCGATCTGCCGGCCCGTCAGCAGACCATGCGGGCAACGGTGGCCTGGAGCTGGCAGTTCCTTGATCAACCGGCCCGGAGGCTGTTCGCCCGACTGGCCGTCTTCGCCCGCCAGTTCACCTTCGACAGCGCCAAGGAGGTCTGCGGCTGGGACGGGCTGGACGTGGTCAGCGCGCTCGGGCTGTTGATCGACCACAGCCTGGTGTCGGCGACCGCCCGCCCCGATGGCCAACCGGCCTTCCAGATGCTCAGGACGGTCAGCGCGCAGGCGCGCGCCAGGCTCGCCGAGTCCGGCGAGGAGGAGGCCTGCTTCGCCGCCCTGGAGCGCTACCTGATCATGGTGTACGAGGACGCCGCACCCCGGCTGCACAGTGCCGGACAGGCCCAGGTGGCGCGGGCGCTGGACAGCCATCTCGGCGATCTGTCGGCGACGCTGGGCTGGTTGTTCACCCGCGGCAGGCCGGTCGCACCGTTGATCACCGCCGTCGCCTCCTGCTGGGTGTGGGGCCAACTCCGCGGCCGCATCCGGCTGCTTCCCGACATCTCCGAGCGGCTCATCGAGATGTCGTCCGGAGACGAGGACCGCGACCGGGCCGCGCTGTGCTGGCTGCAGACCGGGCAGCTGCTGATCGCCTGCCGCTACACCGAGGTGGCCGACTTCCTGCGCTACTGGTTGCCCGAGACCCGGCTGCTCGGAGACCAGCTCTACGGCATGGCGCTGATGATCTTCGGGATCAGCGTCGCCGACCGTCCCGGCCATCCGGTGCAGCGGGCGCGGGAGCTGCTCGACGAGGCCGGGACGATCTTCCGGGACACCGCCTACCGCGGCGGGCTCGGCTACGCCGTGTCACATCTGGGCGACGCGCTGCTGCTGGCCGGGGAGCCGGACGAGGCGCGGCTGGCCTACGGTGAGGCGCTGCAGATCAGCCATCAGCTCGGCGACGTCAACCTGAACGCCGATGCCGAGTATCGCCTGGCGATCCTGGCCTGCCGCGACGGGCACGGCGCCGATGCCGTCGAGCATCTGCGGATCGCCGCCCGCTACTACCAGGAACTGGTGCACCTGGACGGCGTCGCCCGCTGCCTGTCGGTCGCCGCCGCGATCTCGGCGCTGGACGGCGACCAGGTTCGCGGCGCCGAACTGCTCGGTGCGGCCGAGGGCGTACGCTCCCCGGTCGAGCTGCAGCCATGGCCGATGGTCGCGCTGATGGAGGCCGGCTGGTCGGCCCAGCTGCGTGAGCACCTCGGTGAGGCGGCGTTCGCCGAGGCGTACCGGCGCGGTCGGCAGCGCAACGGGCAGCAGGAACTGGCCGGCTGGCTCAAGTCCCCGGTCCAGGTGTGAGGCGTCCCACGGCGCGGACCCGCAGCGACCAGGCGAACGCTCCCGAGGGTCCGACCATCGCGCAGGACGACGGATCGGCCGCTGCCAGCTCGGCCGCGCGACCGACCATCGGCTCGACACCGATCGAGCGGTACGGCGCCGCGGCCGGCCAGCCGCCCAGATTGCGCCACAGCAGCAACGAACACAGGTCCGGCCGCTCCGGGCACTCCCAGGACAACTCCAGGCGGTCGGCACCGTCGATGATCGATGCGCGCCGGACGTCGGGCACCAGGGCGCAGACTGCCGTGCCGTCGTCCGGCCCGAGCCGGTCGAGCCCGGACGGCCAGCCGCGGTCCGGGTCGGCCTCGTCCAGGATGATCATGGTGCGGGCCCCGGGAAGCTGCAACACCGCCGCGGGACTGACCGCGAGCAATGCATGGAGGACATGCAGGAACACCGTTCCCGGCGCCGCCTCGATCCGGTAGTCGATCTGCAGAGCGGTCCGGGCGGTGATCGAGCGGCGGAGCACACCGATCCCGGGCAGGTCGACGGAGGCGTCCGCCGGCGACCCGGACCAGGGTCGCGACCAGGCGTCGCCGTGGTCGGGCCGGCCCCGTACGGTCGGGCAGCACTCCTCTGCGCCGCCGGCGTCGACGAACGCATCACCGGGACGCACCGCGGTCCGCTTTGCCGCCGCGGTCCGCGGATTGCGCCACAACCATTCGCGTCCGCCGGCCCGCCAGGAGGTCCAGCGGCCGCCGCGGTCCAGGTCGGTCCGGCCGTCGAGCGGGACCGGCACCTCCTCGTCCATGGTCACTCCTCCCCGGTCACTCCTCCCCGGTCAGTCCTCCATGGTCACTCGGCCATGGTCAGTCGGTCATGGTCAGTCGGTCATGGTCAGTCGGTCATGGTCAGTCGGTCATTGGTCACCGGAGGCGATCCAGGATGATCACGTCGGTGTCCTCGGCGAGGTCGAAGGCCACCACGATTCCCGCGGCCAGTTCGGTGCCGGTCCTGATCGGTGACCGGCCCCGGATCCGGTACCGCCCGGCCGGGTCCAGCCCGGACGGGACAATCCGCACCGTCTCGGGTCGACTGCTCCGAGCCCAGACCAAGATCACCATTTGATCGTCGGTGGCATATTCCACGGCGCAGAAGGGACCGCTCGGGTGGCCGTGTCGCTGCACCCGCCCGCCCAGCACCGTCGACCGGATCTGCCGGTACAGCCGGACCAGCCCGGTGGCTCGGTGGAGCTCGGACCCGCTCCACCGCAGCAGGTCCGAGCCGATGCCCAACACCCCCGCCATGGCCACCACGAAACGGAACTCCAAGCTCACCGGTTCCGGATCCGATCGACTCGGCTGGTCGGTGACCCAGGAGCTCATCAGGTGTGGCGCGTAGGCGCTCAGGAACCCGAACTGGATCGCCAGGCGGTCCCGCGGACCGGTCTCGTCGCTGGGCCAGACCACGTCGGTGAGGCCGAGCACGGCCGCGTCGATCCGGCCGCCGCCACCGGCGCAGGCCTCCACCGTCACGTCCGGGAACTCCCGGCGCAGCATCGCCAGCACTGCGTAGTAGCCCTCGGTGTGTTGGACCGACCACTGCCCGCCGTGCGAGTCGCCCGGCCGGCCGCCGTCACTGACCGGCCGGTTCATGTCCCACTTCAGATAGCCGATCGGTGCGGCCGTGAGCAGGGATCGCAGCCACTGCTCGGTCCATCCGATCACCTCCGGACGGCCGAGATCCAGCACGTACTGGTTCCGGACCGTCAGCAGCGGCCGATCCCCGGCCCGATAGACCCAGTCCGGGTGGGCGCGGTACAGGTCGCTGTCCGGGTTCACCGCCTCCGGCTCGACCCAGACACCGAAACGCATGCCCTGCTCGCGGACCGCGGCTGCCAACGGTGTGAGCCCGTCGGGGAACTTCACCGGATCGGGAGTCCAGTCGCCGAGGCCGGCGCGGTCGGAGGTGCGGCCGCGGAACCAGCCGTCGTCGATGACGAAGCATTCCACCCCCAGGTCTGCGGCCACGCCGGCCAGCGCCAGCTGGTACTCGACCCGGACGTCGAAGGTGGTCGCGTACCAGGAGTTGTAGACGATCGGCCGGTGCCGGGGACCCGGGTCACGAGCCAGCCGACGGCGTTGGTGATCATGCCAGCGTCGCGCCAACGCGTCCCGGCCGTCGGGCGAACAGATGCCCAGCACATCCGGTGTGCGGTAGGACTCACCCGGCTCCAGCGCGATCGAACCGGATTCGTCGTCCACGCCACCGGCGACCCGGACCCGGTCGTCGAACGGCTCGGCCTCGACACTCATCCGCCATGACCCGCTCCAGGCCAGCGCGAATCCGTAGCAGGTCAGCCGGCCGGGCGCGGCCACGGTGATCACCGGGGAGTAGCGGTGGGACGTGATGCCCTGCCGGCTGCCGATGCTGAACTCGCCGACCGGCACGCTGACCCGGTACGGCGTGAACTCGCGCGACCAGTCACCGGCCAGGACGTCGACCATGGCTCCGGGCCCGATCGGCAGCTCCCAGGCCGGGGCGAAGGCCCGCCGCAGGGCGCAGGCCCGGTCGCCGAGGTTGTCGATCACGGCGTGCTTGGTCACCACGTCACCGTCACGGCTGGTCTCGATGACCAGGGTCAGCCGCAGGCCGCCGGCGGTGTCGTCGGCGACCGCCTGCAGCCGGGTCCGCGGCCCGTCCTCGGTCACGCGGACCCGATCGGCACGCCAGAGCAGCCGGGCCCCGAGGAGTCCGTCGCCGTGGTCGACGATCAGGTCCGCGGCCCGGGTCTGGCGGGTGCCGAGCGCCGACAGTTCGGCGCTGAACCGGTCCGGCTCCGTCCGGAACGCCGCCGACGGGCTCGTCGGTTCGGCGTCGGGCGGATCATCCGGGCCCCAGCTGCTCAGGTACGGGCCGGCGACCTCTGTGAAGCCCAGCCGGTACCGGCCGGTGGCTGTCGGCAACTCCCAGGTCGACGCCCGCCGACTCACTTGTTGACCCCCACCAGCAGGCCGGAGACGAAGTGCCGCTGGAAGGCGAAGAAGACGATGGTGGTCGGGATGGCCGCGATCAGGGAACCCGCGGCGATCACGTTCCACGACGCGCTGTAACCGCCCTGCAGGTTCAGCAGCGCCGCGGTGATCGGGAACTTGGTGTCCGTCCGTAGCACCGTCAGCGCCCACAGCAGGTCGTTGAACACCCAGGTGCTCTCCAAGGCGCCCAGCGCGGCGAGCGCCGGCCGGCACAGCGGCATCACCATGGTCGCGTAGATCCGCAGATCACCCGCGCCGTCGATCCGGGCGGCCTCGAACAGCTCGTTGGGCAGCGACCGCATGAAGCCGTGGAGGACGAAGGTGAAGAAGCCCATCCCGAATCCGACCTGGACGGCGATCACCGCCAACAGGGTGTCGTAGATGCCGAATAGCTCGCAGATCTTCGCCACCGGGATCAGCAGGATCTGCGGTGGCAACAGATTGCCGGCCAGCATGATCAACAGGACCGCGCGGCCGAAGGGGATCCGGTAGCGGCTCAGCGCGAACGCCGACAGCGAGGACAGGAACAGCACCAGCACGACCGTGCAGACGGTGATCACGATGCTGTTGCCGAGCGCCTGGCCGATGCTGCCGTTGACCCAGGCCGTTCGGAAGGCAGCCAGGGTCACGGTGTGGGGCCAGGTCCCCAGGCCGTTGCCGGCGATGTCGTCGAAGCTGCGGATGGCGATCAGCACGACGAAGGCGAGCGGCAGCACCCAGAGCACGGCGATCGGGGTCATCACGGCGTGGAACACCCAGCCGTGTCGCCGGCGTCGGCGGGTCGGCACGCCCGAGGACACTGCCGGCCGCGGAATTGATGGTGTTGCGACCACGACTCAGTCCTCCCGGGTGGCGCGGGCCAGATAGGTGATGATGAACGCGATGGCCAGCACGAAGATCACCACGGCGATCGCGGACCCGTAGCCGAGGTTCACCAGTGTGAAGCCCACTTGGTACATGTACGTGCTGAGCAGCTGGGTGCTGTTGTACGGGCCGCCGCGGGTCATCGCCCAGACGATGTCGAAGGTGCGGAGCGAATCGATCACCGTCACCGCGAACACCACGGTGTTGACGTTGCGCAGTTGAGGCATCACGACGTGGGTGAACCGCTGCCAGCGGCTGGCGCCGTCCACGGCGGCCGCCTCCTCCAGCTGCGGGTCACACCCCTTCAACCCGGCCAGGTAGAGCACCATGATGTAGCCGGCCTGGCGCCAGACCGCGGCAACGAGGATCGCGCCGAGGGCGGTGGTCGGATCGGCCAGCCACTGCTGCTGACCGGTGTCGATGCCGATCGCTGCCAGTGCGGCGTTGATCGGGCCGTCGGGCTGATAGAGCACCCGCCAGAACAGTCCGCTCACGGCCAGCGAGAAGACCATCGGCAGGTAGATCGCGCTGCGGTAGACGCCCACGCCGCGGCGTGGCCGGTTGAGCGCCACCGCCAGGGTCAGTCCGAGCACCACCGAGATGCCGCCGAAGGCGATGATCCAGATCGCGTTGTTGCGGATCGCGGTCTGGAAGATCGGATCGATGAGGAGTGCCCGGTAGTTCTGCAACCCGACCGGTTGGGCCGCGCCGACCCCGTTCCACTTGGTGAACGACAGCTGGAAGCTGTTGAACGCGGGCCAGAACACCCAGAACATCTCGATGGCGAGCGGGACCAGAAGCAGTCCCCAGACCACCGGTGGGACCCGGGCCGAGGCCGGTCGCCGACGTCCGCGACGGCGGGTGGCCCCGCTGTCGGTGTCCGCCTCGGCCGCGGCAGCCCGGGCCGATGCCGCCGTGCTCACGGTCCCGACTCCCCTCGCCCGGTCTGCCGGCTGCCGCCATGACCGCGCTGCCTCGCGGATCGACCGCGGGTGACGATCATGAGTTCCAGACCTTGGTGGCCGCCTGCTGCCAGTTCTTCAGGATGCTGTTCAGTTCGTGCGGGTGATCCAGGAACCGGGTCAGGGCGGTGTCGGCGGTGGTCTGCAGCTCGTCGGAGGAGTCCCGGTTGAAGAACTGGGTGATCTCGTCGGTGTCCTGCAACAGCTTGATGCCCTTCTGCACCAGCGGCGGGAACTTCGAGGTGTCGACGTCGGGCGACGTGGGCAGGTTCGACGACCCGGCCCCCTCGATGTAGGCCTGCTGTTGGGCGGGCGTCGCCAGATAACTCAGCAACTCCTTGGTTCCGGCGGCGTTCTTGGTCCTGGAACTGGCGAAGAAGCCGTCGGTCGGCGCCTCCTCCGCCGAGGGCACCGACGGATCGATCGTCGGCACCGAGAAGAAGTCCAGGTCGTCCTGTGCGTCACTGGGCAGGTACTGGGTGACGAAGGCACCGATGAGATACATCGCCGCCTTCTTGTTGGTCAGCGGTGTCGCCGCTTCCTGGGCGTCGTAGGAGCGACCCTTCGGGTCGAAGTAGGGGATCAGCGAGGCATAGGTCTTCATCACCTTGCGGACCTCGGCGCTGTCGAAGGAGTGCTTGCCGGCGAGGAGATCGCGGTGGAAGGGGGCGCCGTTGATCCGCAGGTCGAGGTAGTCGAACCAGCCCGACGCCATCCAGGCCGTGGACCCGGTTCCACAGGTGAGCGGATAGACGCCCTTGCGCTTCAGGGTGTCCATCGTGCCCATGAAGTCGTCCCAGGTCTTGGGGATCTTGATTCCCCACTCCGCGAACGCCGACTTCCGGTAGAAGATGCTCCACCAGTAGTAGCTGGTCGGGACGAAGATCTGCCGGCCCTTCGCATCGGTGGACAGCGCCTTCAGCGCCGGCGAGAACGAGGCACAGGGCCCGTCCCCCTTCCACAGATCGGACACGTCCAGCAGCAGTCCCTTGCTCGCGTAGTCGCGAGCCACCGCGCCAGCCAGCCAGGTGATCACGTCGGGCGGATCGGACGACGTCAGGTACGTCGACAACTGCGCCCTGAACTGCTCGGTGGCCACCGTGTTCAGGGTGACCTTGTCCTTGGTGTAGCCCTTGACGATCTTCTCCAGCGCCGCCTTCGGCTTCGGATCGGCGAGGTCGGACTGCAGGGTGAGCGGGGCGTTCTTCTTCTGGGCGACGGTCGGCGCCGACGAGCCGGAACTGCCACCACCGATGCAACCGCCGAGCAGCAACGAACTGCCGACCGCTGCTCCGCCGAGCAGGAGGCCCCGCCGGGTGACCCCGTCGGCGGGGCCGAGTGCGTTGTTCATGATCATGTTCTCCTTTGAACGATGGTGTCTAACGATGGTGCTCCTGGTTCAGGTGCGCCCGGCCGGGCCGGTCAGGGACCGAGGTGCCGCCGTGGATCGCGGCCGGCCAGGAAAGCGGCGTTGCATTGTCGTTGCAGGCCGACGTCGGACCACATGGCATGCTGCGGTGCGGCGTTGGAGCAGACGATGGTGCCGCGGGCGCCGACCCGGACCGACTCGGCCACCGCCCTCCGACAGAACTCGGCGCCGACGGGCCCCTCCTCGAACCGTCCGTCGCGCGGCGTGTATCCGATCCAGCCCTCTCCGAACACCACCGGCACGCCGTGCTGCACCGCCCAGTCCCGGGCCACGTCGAGCCAGGTCCGCAGGGTGCTGATCATCTGCTGTTCCCAGGCCGGGTGGTTGCGGTACAGCCACCGGTCGATCGCCTCGGCATCGCCCCAGTCATGGACGAACACCTCCACCGGCGAGACGATCGTGGCGACCAGCCGCCACGGGTCGGCGGGTTGCCAGTCGGTGATCTTCGGAGCGCCCGGCCGGAGCAGCTCCCGCTCCGCCCGCGCCTGGTCGAAGTCATCGACCGGTGACCGCAGCCCGTACTCCGCGATGAAGCATTCCAGGACCCCGTACACGTACGGGTGGGTGATCAACACGTCGATCGTCTCGGGGATGCCGCGCATCGCTCCTACCGGCACTCGGGCGTAGTTGACCGTCACCGGTCGGTCGGGGTGCCTGCTGTGGAAGGCCGCCAGGCCGGCTTCCAGACGGGGTCGGAGTTGGACGATCCGCTCTTCAGGATCGGTGCTCAGCCCGTCGGCGAGGTGGCCGACCTGCACCTCGTTGTGGATCTCGGTGAAGGCGACCCGGTCGTCCAACCCGTGCTCGGCCAGGAAGTCGACCAGATCGGCCAGCGCGACGGCCTGCCGCTCGGCCCGCCGTTCCGGTTCGACGGCCATCAGCGCATCGCACCAGGCGGGGCTGTCGGCGAAGGCGGAGCTCTGCTGATACTCCCAGGACGACACGATCACGAAGCAGTCGTGCCGGCGGGCCGCCTCGAACAGCGCCAGCAGCCGCGCGCGACCGTCGATCACCGTCGGCGCAGCGACGTCGTACCAGCGCATCCGCTGCCCGTAGCCGGTGCGGTCCGGACCGTCGCCGTGCACCGGCCCCAGCGGTCCCAGCCGGACGGCGGAGGTGTCGAGTCCGCTGCCGAACAGGAGGTACGGCATGGCGCAGATCCGGACGGTGTTGTAGCCACGCAGGACGGCCCCGTCGAAGGCGCGGTCCAGATCGGCGAACGGTTCACCGGGCCCGGTGCGCAGATACCAGGAGAAGTCCCAGAGCGTGATGGTCAGACGCTCCGGCAGGTGGGCGGGCAGCGGCACCAGCCGGCGACTCATCGGATCCTCCGTTCCGGCCGGCCGCCGAGATCGCGGCGAAGGTCATGGGCCGGCTCGTGGCTCGGCTCGACAGTCAACACACCGTCCAGCTCACGGGTGGCGGTGTCACGGTCGTCGGCGAGCAGCGCGAGCTGGCCGCGGATCAGGCCCACCAGGAGATCCTGGCCGCGCTGGGGGTTCTCGTCGAACAGCAGCAGGTTGGGCAGCGAGGTGGCGAAGTAGTCCACCCGCGCCGGGGTCTCGGCCAGCCGCTTGGCGTGACCGGCGAGGCCGTCGGCCAGGACTCCGGCGAGGTCGCCGTCGCCGATCGCCCGGGCCGCCAACACCGAGTAGTACGTGTTCTCGGAGTAGGGCTGCGGTGCCATGCCGGAGAAGTCGCCGACCGTCCGGGCAGCCCGACGCCAGTACTCCGCGGCCCGGGCGGTGTCGCCGGCAGCGGCGAAGGCGTCTCCGGCCAGCAGCAGCAGCTGCGCCGGGTTGGCCAGCGGATGCCGGGCCTCACCGAGGGAGGTCGGCGGGGTGAGTGCCTGCTCGACGTGGGCGACGGCCCGTGCGGGGTCGCCGGCCCGCAGCGACCGCTGGGCCAGCAGCACCTGGGCACGGTCCCAGACCCGCAGGACCTTGCCCTCGCCCCCTTCCCAGGGCTGGAACCTCCGCCGTTGCAGCAGGTCCACCGCCTCGTCGAGGCGGTCGGCGGTGAGCAGCAGGTGGGCGTACTCCACGGTGAGGTCGTCGCGACTGCGCAGCGGGGCGTCGCCGAGACGCTGCAGTCGTTCGGCGGGCGGTGCGCCCAGGCGGCGTTGCAGTTGGTCGGTCTCGTACCACAGCCGGCCGTCGCCGGGGGCCAGCTCGAGCGCACGCCGGTACGCCGCCGTCGCGGCCGGTCCGTCGTCGGCGGTGTTGACCAGCGCCACCGCGAGGTTCCGCCAGACGACCGGGTCGCTCGGGTCGATGGCCAGGCTGCTCTGCCACCGCGAGATCGCGTCGGCCGGACGGCCGTTGGCGTAGAGCCAGTGCCCGAGCAGCGCGGCGGCGGTCGCATCCTGGGGGGCGGCGGCCAGTGCCGCTTCCAGCGCGGCCACATCGTCCAGCCGGGACGGGAAGGCCCAACTCCGGTCGCCGGCGGCGGCCCGGCGGCGTGCCGCCCGGGCCGCGTCCCTGTCGCCGCGGCGATCCAGCAGCTCGGCGGCCCGGTAGTCGGCGATCGTTGCACAGGCGGTCTGGCCGAGCGGCCGCTCGGCATCCCGCAGCCGTGCCCGCTCCACCAGCACCAGGCCGGCGGCGTGCTCTCCCGTCCGGGCCATCTCGCCGGCGACGTCGAGCAGCAGCTGGGCCTCGCCGAGGCCGCCGCTGCGATCCCGTGGCTCCGGGCTGCCGTCGAGGAACCAGGCCCAGACGTCCAACGGATCGGCTCCGCGGAGCCTGCCCAGAGCCCCCTCGGCCTCGGCGTCCCGGCCCAGCCGCCGGAGCAGCAGCACGCGCAGCGCGGCCGCCTGGAGCTGCTCCGGTTCGGCGCGCAGCGCCTGGTCGACCCGGTCCAGGGCCGCACGGGTTCGTCCGGCCCGGGCGTCCAACACAGCCATCTGAAAGGCCGCCGGGCCGACCCAGGCCCGCAGCCACGCCGCCTTGGCGAAGGACTCGTACGCCTCCGCGTCGCGCCCCTGCCGCAGCACCGCGAGGCCGAGACGGTAGTGGGCCTCCCCCTCGGCCGGATTGCCGTTGTAGGTCGTCAGCCGGGCCACCGCCGCGCGCAGATGCCGTTCCGCCTCGGCGAACAGGCCTTGGTCGTACCGGCGGCCGGCCAGCGCGATGTGACTGGCCACGTGGCCCGGGTCCCGGCGCAACGCCTGCTGCCAGTACGGCTCGGGTGAGCGGGTGGCGTGCCGGTACTGGTGCAGGTGCCGCCCGATCAGATAGAGCTGCTCGACGGTGTCGGTGGCCTCCGGTCGCGGTGGTTCGACCGCCGCGCCGGTCCGCCGTGCCCGGTCGACGGCGTCAGTGTCAGCGTCAGGGTCGGCGTGGGTGTCGGCGGTCCGGTCGCTGCCGACCCAGTGCAGCAGTGTCCGGCCGTCGTGGCTGACCTCGACGGCCGCCGGGCGGCCGCCGGTCTCCAGCCGGAACCGGCCGTCGGGGCTGAGATCGGCGCTGACCTCAGAACTGCTGCCATCGGCGCCGGTCACCCGCACCGTGGCACCCGGCAGCCTCCGGGTGGCCGCCAGCCGCAGCGCCGTGCCGGCGCCGGAGTCGCTGATGGCCAGGGCCGCGTCCAGACCGGCGGCCGAGACCGGCCCGGTGCCGGCCAGCGGATACCAGTACTGGCTGAAGGACTTCGTCTCTCCGGGTGCCAGGTGGGCGAAGTCGGGCTGGTTGTCGGTGTAGACGCCGGCCATCAGTTCGATGTAGGCGGCGTCGTCGTCGGCGAGATTGGCGTCCCAGGCGTGCCCGAAGGGCGCGTCACCCCAGGTCCACTGCTTCTTGCCCACGGCGATGTGGTGGTCGGCCCAGTGCACGAAGCCGGCGTCGGCCCGATGGTCGTAGCCGCCGAAGAAGTCGCCCGTCGAGTCCAGGCACATGTAGGAGGTCGGCACCGGGATGTTGCGGTACCAGTCCAGGCGGTCGCCCGGGCACGCGGCGCGGGCTGTCCGACCGCTTGTCCAGCCCCCGCCGGCCCGGATAGTCGATGCCGTAATAGGTGCCGGTGGCGGTCGGGAAGGTACTCAGCGCACGCCGCGCATGGTCGGCCACGCACGTCGACGTCGTCGGGGAAGAACGACTGGTAGTCGGCGTGCACCTCGGCCGCGGCATTGGCCCACCACAGGAAGGTCTGCGGCAGGTCGCTGCGGTTGAACAACCGCACCCGCAACTCGAGCAGGGTGGAGCCCGGCACGCAGCCGTACGCCGTGCATGCCCTTCATCCGGGCGAACGGATCATGGTCGGAGCACCAGACGGTGACCTGGTCGCCGTGCTCACCGATGCCTCGGTTCGTCCTCGATCGACCACGCCGTCGGCAGGAAGGTCGCCGGCCGGTGGTGCTGCGGCCAGTTGAACTCGACCCCGCCGGAGAGCCACGGCCCGGCCAGCCCGACCAGGGCCGGCTTGATCACCGGGTTGGCGTAGAAGATCGGGTAGTCCGTCCGCCTGTCCAACGCGAGCTGGATCCGGCCGCCGAGCTCCGGCAGCACCAGCACCCGCAGGTACTCGTTCTCCAGATGCAGACCGAGCCAGCGCCGCGGCACGGCGGTTTCCGCGATCCGGTCGTGGAACGGCAGCGGGTACACCCGGCCCGAGGAGCCCTGGTAGACGCGCCGGTCGAGATAGGCCGGGTAGCGGCTCGGCGGATCGGGCAGGTAGGTCTGCAGCTCGATCGGCTCCGCCCAGGCGGCGACCGCCGCGCCCGCGAGTCGGGCCGGGCGGTTCGGAAGATGGAACGCCGCGCTGCGCATGAGGGAACGGTAGGTGGACCGCCGAGCCGTCGGGAATGCACAATTCGACGATCGGCCTGGACGATCCGCTGATCGGTCCTACGCTGACCTGATGTACCTGCGCGACGGATTCCCGGGCCAGCGGCTGCACGTCCTGCCTGCACCGTTGATCGCTGAGGCGTTGCAGCGACCGCCGACCACCCGACTGTTGATCACTGATGCTGGATATTTCCCGCATGCCGCCATGCACGGACGGGTCCGCCGCGCCGGTGCCGCCCAGGCGATCCTGATCGTGTGCGCGGACGGTGCCGGCTGGTGTGAACTGGCCGGGGTCCGGCACGAGGTCGGTGCCGGGCAGCTGCTGCTGATCCCCGCCCACACCGCCCATCGCTATTACGCCGACGCGACGGATCCATGGTCGATCTGGTGGCTGCACGTGACCGGGGCCGACGTCGCCGACCTGGTCCAGGCCATCGGCCTGACCGTCCGGGCCCCGCTGGCTTCGTTGATCGACCCACCAGCCGCCTTCGCCCAGGTCGAGTCGATCTGTGATTGCCTCGGCCGGGACGAGACCTGGGCCAGTCTGATCGCGGCGGCCGGCACCGGGTGGGGCCTGCTGGCCGGATTCGCGGCCCAACGGCAGCGGCGATCCGGCGACACCGAGCCGCTCCGGCTGGTTCAAGATCATCTTCGCGAGCATCTGACCTCGCCGGTCCGGCTGCCGGAGCTGGCCGAGCTGGCCGGCTTCAGCACCTCGCACTTCTCGGCCCGCTTCCGGGCCTTCACGGGCTACTCGGTGATCGAGTACGTGAAGCGGCTCCGGATGGCTCGGGCCCGACAACTGCTGCTGACCACCGATCACACGATCGCCGAGATCGCTGCGGGCGTCGGGTACCCGGACTCCTTCTACTTCTCCCGGGTGTTCAGCACCGTCAACGGGATCAGTCCCAGCGCTTTCCGAGCCCGGGAGCGCGAGGAGACGACACACCAGCCCGCGGAACATGACTCGAAAGTCCAGTTCTCGTCACTGTGATGCATGGATAGTCTGGATTCGACGGTGCCACAGTGTCACAGACATCTCTTTGGCCACCGGCCCACGAGGAGGCAGCGCGTATGACCGCGGTCGCAGACAGCTCCCAGATCCCGTCCGTCGAACTGGTGGATTCCACACCGCTGCTCGGGGACCCGCAACGACTGTCGGCGCGCGCCGCTGCCGACGGCTACCTGTTCTTCCGCGGGCTGCTGGACCGCGACAGGGTGTTGAACCTGCGCCGGCAGATGATGCAGGTGGTCGGCGATCATGGCTGGCTGCAGTCCGGCACCGACGTGATGGACGGCATCGCCGATGTAGCGGCCTTCGACCGGGTGGATCCGGTGGCGGCGGCGTTCTGCGGCACCGGGGTGCCGCTGGCGGCCTACCAGGACATCTACCGGATCCAGGACTTCCATGGCATCGGACACGATCCCGCGCTGCTCGGCCTGTACGACGGGCTGCTGGGCGGCCACGTACTGCGGCAGCCGCTGTCGATCGCCCGGGTGATGGTGCCCGGCACCGGGTCGGCACCGACCCCGGCCCATCAGGACTTCATCCATATCCAGGGCACCAAGAACGTCTGGACGGCCTGGTTCCCCCTCGGTGACTGCCCGGTCGAACTGGGCGGGCTCACGGTGCTGGTCGGGTCACACGCCGACGGGCTGTTGACCTACCATGCGGCCAAGGGCGCCGGTGAGCTGGAGGCCTACATCTGCAACTCCGGCTACTCCTGGGGAGTGGCCGACTTCCGGGCCGGCGACGTGCTGACCTTCACCAGCCTGACGGTGCACCGCAGCCAGCCGAACATCCCCGGCGAGCGGGTCCGGCTCTCCGTCGACATGCGCTACCAGCGTGACGACGAACCGATCACCTACGGGTCGATCACACCGCATTGCGACATCCTGACCTGGGACCAGGTCTACGAGGGCTGGACCGACGAGAGCCTGCAGTACTACTGGACCGACCGCAACCTGCGGTTGCTCGAGCACGATGAGGAACTGCGCTGGCAGAAGCACAAGATCTGCTGAGATCCGAGGCCCCGGCCCCGGCTCCGGCCCGTCGATGGCCGGGGCAGCCGGACGGTTTCCCGCTGGTCGCCTTCGCGGCCACGGTGCAGTTCGCTCCCGGGGAACATTCCGGCTTCCCGCGCGTGGAATCCCGGATGCTGCTGGCCGGGCAGGCCGGCCACGGAACGGTCGAGGTGAACGGCACCAGCGTGCCGGTGGATCGGGAGACGATCCTCGTCCTGCCGTGGGGCCACCGGGTGCGCTACCACCCCGACGATCGCGATCCGTTCCTGGTCTACGGGGCGCACCTGGTCCCCTGGCATGTGCCGATACGGACGTCGACCTCGCTGTGCCACACCATGCCGATCATCCGCTGGCCAGGACAGCCGTCCGGGCCGATCGTGAACTGCCGACGGGGCCGGTCTGTGGCGTACCGACGAGAACACCCACCCGGTCCTGAAGGGGCTGATCAGGACCGCAGCCCAGATCTGGGACCGGGGCACACCGGGCCTGGAGAGCGCGCGAGCACTGGGCGTGCTGCTGCTCGCCGAGCTGCAGTCGGCGGCTGCGGCGCTGCCGCAGGACGATCACCGGCTGCCCACCCGACTCCGCCGGGTGCTGGCCTGGGTGAACGCCGAACCGGGCCGCCCGGTGACCCTGGCGCAGCTTGCCGCGGTGGCCGACGTGAGCACGGCGACAGTGACCCGGCTGTTCCGGCAGAACCTCGGCAGTTCACCGATGAGCTGGGTGCTCGACGTCCGGATCACCATGGCGAAGACATTGCTGACCACAACCACTCTGCCGGTGAATCAGATCGCCCACCGCGCCGGCTTCGTCGACGCCTACTACTTCTCCCGCCGGTTCCACGCCCGCACCGGCCTGACACCGTCGGCCTGGCGGCGGCTCCGGTCGGCTCCGTGACTTCGCTGCCGGTCTCGGTTGCCTGACCGCGCTCATCGACCAGGCAGAGCGCCGGCCGGGCGCGGATGCGCTCAGGAGCAGACGGCGCCGACGTTGGCCGACTTGACCAGCTTGGCGTACTTGGCCAGCACGCCGCGGGGCTGCGGGCGCTCCGGCGGGGTCCAGGCGTCGCGGCGGCGCTGCAGTTCCTCGGCCGGGACGTCGACGTCCAAGGTGTTGTCGGCGACGTTCAGGATGATCCGGTCGCCGTCCTCGAGCAGGGCGATCGGGCCGCCCTCGGTGGCCTCGGGGGCGATGTGACCCACGCACAGCCCGGTGGTGCCGCCGGAGAACCGGCCGTCGGTGATCAGCATGACGTCCTTGCCCAGCCCGGCGCCCTTGATCGCTCCGGTGATCGCGAGCATCTCCCGCATGCCGGGGCCGCCCTTGGGGCCCTCGTAGCGGATGACGACCACGTCGCCGGCGGTGATGGTGCCGTCCTCGAGCGCGTCCATCGCGGCCCGCTCGCCGTCGAAGACCCGGGCGGTGCCCTCCACCACGGTGTCGTCGAAGCCGGCGCTCTTGACCACCGCGCCCTCCGGGGCCAGCGAGCCGTGCAGGATGGTGATGCCGCCGGTCGGATGGATCGGCTGCGCCAGCGACCGGATGATCTTGCCGTCGACGTCGGGCGGGTTGATGGCGGCCAGGTTCTCCGCGACCGTCCTGCCGGTGACGGTGAGGCAGTCGCCGTGCAGCAGGCCGGCGTCCAGCAGCGCCTTCATCACCACCGGTACACCGCCGACCTTGTCGACGTCGTTCATCACGAACCGGCCGAACGGCTTCAGGTCGCCCAGGTGGGGCACCTTGCGGCCGATCCGGGCGAAGTCCTCCATGGTCAGCTCGACGCCGGCCTCGTTGGCGATGGCGAGCAGGTGCAGCACCGCGTTGGTGGAACCGCCGAACGCCATCACCACCGCGATCGCGTTCTCGAACGCCTCCTTGGTCATGATCTGGCGGGCGGTGATGCCGTGGCGCAGCATGGTGACCACGGCCTCGCCGCTGCGGTGGGCGAAGCCGTCGCGCCGCCGGTCCACCGCCGGCGGGGCGGCCGACCCGGGAATCGACATGCCGAGGGCCTCGGCGGCGCTGGCCATCGTGTTGGCGGTGTACATGCCGCCGCAGGCACCCTCCCCGGGGCAGATGGCCCGTTCGATCCGGTCCACCTCCTCGCGGCTGATCAGGCCGCGGACGCAGGCGCCGACGGCCTCGAAGGCGTCGATGATGGTGACGTCCTTGCCGTCCACGCTGCCCGGCATGATCGATCCGGCGTAGAGGAACACCGAGGCCAGGTCGAGCCGGGCTGCGGCCATCAGCATGCCGGGCAGCGACTTGTCACAGCCGGCCAGCAGCACCGACCCGTCCAGCCGTTCGGCCTCCATCACCGTCTCCACCGAGTCGGCGATGACCTCGCGGCTGACCAGCGAGTAGTGCATGCCGACGTGGCCCATCGAGATGCCGTCGGACACCGAGATGGTGCCGAACTCCAGTGGGTAGCCGCCAGCGGCGTGTACGCCGTTCTTCACCGCCTTGGCCAGCCGGTCCAGGGACAGGTTGCAGGGGGTGATCTCGTTCCAGCTGGACGCGACACCGATCTGCGGCTTGGTGAAGTCCTCGTCGCCCATACCGACGGCGCGGAGCATACCGCGGGCCGCGGTCGCCTCGAGCCCGTCGGTGACGGTCCGGGAGCGGGGCTTGATGTCGGGGCCGCCGCCCGGAGCGGAACCGGTCGCGGGGCCGGCCTGACCGGCGGTGGGCTGCGATGTGTGCTCAGTGCTGTCGGCGGGCATGGGGCACAAATTACCGCGGTAGTCGCGTCTGCCCGACACCGGCTCGTTCGGTCCGCGGCTGCCGGATCATCCACACCGCGGAGGCCACCAACAGAGCCGTGGCCAGCAGCGGACCGAAGTTGGCCACCAGCCGCTGCAGCGGGTCGTAGCTGTTCTCCGCGCCGTGGGCGTACGGCAGCAGCGCCAGCGGCAGGCAGGCGCTGACGTACAGCACCAGCACCCCGGCCGGGACGCTCATCCACCGCGGCAGCGGCACGTAGTTGCCGGCAGCGCTCGGCCAGGGGCGACGGGCGATCTCGTGGACCACCGCGAGTCCGACCAGCAGGATCCAGACGAAGTGGTGGGTCCAGGACAGCGGCGAGGCGAGGTTGGTGCCGAGCCCGACCAGGCCGATGGCCAGCACCCGCGCCCCGCGCCGCCACCAGAAGGCGCCGACGACCGCGGCCAGTACGGCGACGACCGCGGAGATCCCCAGCCCGAGGACCGTGTTCGTCGCTGACTCCCCGAAGAACCGCAGCACCACCCCGAGCAGGGACTGGTTGCCGACGTACAGCGGACCGGAGGTGTGGGTGTTGCCGCCGGCCAGGCTCTGTACGTAGCTGAGGGTCGCGGCCGGCTGGAGGATGGTGCCGATCGCCGTCAGCACGGCGAAGGTGATGATCGCGGTCAACGCCGGCTTCCTACGGCCGAGCAGCAGCAGCATCAGCACGAACAACGCCGGGGTGAGTTTCACCGCGGCAGCGATGCCGATCAACAGCCCTGCGGGCAGCAGCCGACGTCGCCCGGGCGCCGCCGGCAGCAGGTCGATGATCACCATTGCCATCAGGAACGTGTTGATCTGGCCGTAGCCGATGGTGGTCCGGATCGGCTCCATGCCGATCACCAGTGCGGCCGACAGCAACGCCAGCGGCCAGCCCCGCGGGACGCCGCAGCGGATCATCACCGCGTTCTGCGCGACCACCAGGCCGGCGATCCAGACCAGCTGCCAGAGCAGGTACGGTCCGACCGCCAACGGCAGCATCAGGATGGCCGACACCGGCGGGTAGATGAAGTAGAGGTGCCAGCCCGGCGACGTCCACTCCATGATGTTGGCGCCGTGCAGCATCGCCCGAACCGCGTACAGGTAGACCTGCAGGTCGGTGGTCTGCGGCGTCCACGGCCACGGCCGGCCGCCGGCGATCACGAACGGCAGGATCAACAGCGAGACGACGTAAGCGGGCAGGAACTCCAGCACCAGCCGACGGAACCGCCGGCCCCGGCCCGGTGCCGGGGTGTCGGTGGCCGGCTGGGTGGCCGCACCCGCCCGATCACTCATCGCCGTCACTGTCCGGTGATCTCGCGGTGGACGGCCTGCAGGTCGGCGTCACCCGCGTCGGTCTTGGCCGCGAAGAGGGCGCGCAGTCCCGGCGAGGTCGCGTACCGCGGCACCAGGTGGACGTGCAGGTGGAACACCTCCTGGCCGGCGACCGGTCCGGCCGAGGACAGCAGGTTGAGTCCGTCGGCGCCGAGCCGTTCGACCAGCCGCCGGGACAGCCGTTCGATCATCGGCGTGATCTCGGTCAGCGCTGCGGTGTCGTCGAGAACGCTGGCGACGTGCCGCTTGGGCACCACCAGACTGTGGCCGCGCTGGAACGGCGCGATGTCGAGGAACGCGTAGGCGTACTCGTCCTCGGCGATCCGGTGGCTGGGGATGTCGCCGGAGACGATCCGGCAGAACAGGCAGTCTGACGGTTGGGGTGCGGTGTCGGTCATCGGATCACGTTCTCCAGGGATTGACCGGTGGCGTAGCGGCGGATCTGGGCGGCGATCAGGGCCGCCGACCGGGGGAAGAAGGCGCTGCTGGCCCCGCCGACGTGCGGCGCGATCAGGACGCCGGGTATCGACCACAGCGGGTGGTCCGACGGCAGCGGTTCGGGATCGGTGACGTCGAGGCCGGCGGTGAGCCGGCCGCTGCCGGTCTCGGCGACCAGCGCATCGGTGTCGATCAGCCGGCCGCGGCCCACGTTGATCACCTGGGCACCGTCGGGCAGCTGGGCCAGCGCCTCCTTGTCGATCATCCGCTCGGTGTCGGGGGTCAGCGGTGTGATCAGGAACAGTACGTCGGTGCGGCGCAGTACCTCGTGCAGTTCGGTGATGGGGTGTACCGGCACCGGTTCGGTCCGGGCCCGGCGGGCCACCCGGGTGACGGAGGCGACCTCGAATCCGGCCAGTCGGCGTTCGATGGCCTGGCCGATGTGTCCGTAGCCGACGATGGTCACCCGCTTGTCGGCGATGGAGCTCCCGAAACCGGTCCGGCTCCAGCTGCCGGTGACCTGGTTGCGGGCGAAGTCGTCCAGGTGCCGCCCGAGCGCAAGCGACAGTGCCACCGCGAGCTCGGCAGTGCTGGCATCGTGGACGCCGGCCGCGTTGCAGAGGGTCACGCCGTCGGGGATGTAGGGCAGGATGTCCTCGTAGCCGGCCGACTGGATCTGCACCACCTTCAGCTTCGGCAGTTCGCCGAGCCGCTGCCAGGCGTCGGTGCCCCCGAGGTAGGGGTTGGTGTAGAACTCCACCTGGTCGGCGGTGTCGGGGAACGGCCCGCCGGTGTAGAGGTCGAGGTCGACGTTGTCGGGCAGTTCACCGAGCCGTTCCCGGGCCTCCTGCATCGACTCGTACGGCACCCACACGCGCATCCGCGTCACACTCCCCTTCCCAGCAGCTGTCGAGGTGGACGGGACCGATCTTGCCAGGCCCGCACCCCGACGGCGCCCGACCGGTCTCAGGTTGGACGGTCCGGCCCCGCACCGATCCCGGGCGTCGAGCCGAATCAGTTGCGGACCGGGTAGCCGGACTCGTTCAGCGCCTTCTTGACGTCGGCGACCCGCAGGGTGCCGAAGTGGAACACGGTCGCGGCCAGTACCGCATCGGCGCCGGCGGCCACGGCGGGCGGGAAGTCCTCGGCCCTGCCGGCGCCGCCGGAGGCGATCAGCGGGACGTCGACCGCGGATCGGACGGCACCGATCATCTCCAGATCGAAGCCGCCGGTGGTGCCGTCGGCGTCCATCGAGTTGAGCAGGATCTCCCCCACCCCGAGGTCGACCCCGCGACGGGCCCAGTCGACGGCGTCCAGGCCGGCCGACCGGCGACCGCCGTGGGTGGTGACCCCGAATCCGGAGGGCCGGCCGGCCTCGCGGCGGGCATCCACCGACAGCACCAGCACCTGGTTGCCGAACCGGTGGCTGATCTCCTCGATCAACGCCGGCCGGGTGATTGCGGCGGTATTGACCGCGACCTTGTCCGCGCCCGCCCGCAGCATCCGGTCCACGTCGCCCACCGAGGCGATGCCGCCGCCGACGGTCAGCGGGATGAACACGCTGCCGGCGGTCCGCCGCACCACCTCCACGGTGGTCTGCCGGCCCTCCGACGAGGCGGAGATGTCGAGGAAGGTCAGTTCGTCGGCGCCCTCGGCGTCGTAGGCGGCGGCCAACTCGACCGGATCACCCGCGTCCCGCAGCCGAGTGAAGTTGACCCCCTTCACCACCCGCCCGTCATGGACGTCCAGGCACGGGATCACACGGACCGCGAGGCTCATGCCGCCCACCCTATCCGCGCCCCCCTTCTCGCCGAGGAGTCAGTTGTTCCTCGCTTCTTGCGGTGTGTCGTTGCGTCCGTGACCCCTCGGCGCTCGGTCTGCCCTGCCGCCCTCGACCGGTGGCCGCGGGTGGAGGGTGACTGAATTGTCAGGATCTCAGCTGGGCGGCGGCCGAACGCCGTAGCTTTCTGTCAGAAACATCCCTCGCCGCCGAGATCCCGGGATCTGTCCGACTCGGCCCCACCCACCGGAGTGATCTTCATGCGCGCCCTTCGCGTGCTCAGCGCCCGCCCTGCTCCTGCTGGGGTCGGCGGCGACAACAACCGTCTGGCAGACCGGCTCGGCCTCGGCCGCACCGCGGCTGTCGTTCACGAAGTTGTACGCCGATTCCCCGGGCAGCGACCGCGGCAGCCAGACCTCCCTCAACGCCGAGTACGTGGTGGTAGGAAACAACAGCTCGAAGGAAGGCCATCAAGCTGGGTGGCTACACGATCAAGGACTCAGCCCGGCACCGCTTCGTCTTCCCGAGCCGGTTCGTGCTGCGGGCGAAGACGTCGGTCACCGTGCACACCGGCCGGGGCACCAACACCCGGGCATCGCTGTACTGGCAGCAGCGCTGGTACATCTGGAACAACACCACCGATACCGCCTACCTGGCGTCGAGGTGGGGCACCCGGATCGACAGCTGCCGGTTCTCCGGGAGCCGCCATCTGCCCTACACCTCCTGCTGATCGGCCGACCTCCCCGCCCTGACCCTGTCGAAGGACGCCTGACCCTGCCCGGCACAGTCAGGCGCGCTTCGACAAGCTCAGCGCGCGGGAACTCTGCCGCCGCACCACCGCGTCCTGAGCCTGTCGAAGGACGCCTGACCCCGCCCGGCACAGTCAAGCGCGCTTCGACAAGCTCAGCGCGCGGAATCCGCGAGCACGCTTCGGCAGGGCGCGGAATCCGCGGGCGCCCTGACAGGATCAGCACGGCACCGTGGGTGCACAGATGATCTTGGAAAGCTGACATCTGCGGCGTTCCACAACGCCGGGATCAGCAACCAAAGAATGTCAGTGGTCAGTCCTAGAGTCGTTCCATGGCAGCAGGGATCGGCGTCCACGCGGGTGATCAACTCGCGCTGCTGCACGCCGAGATCGACCACCTTGCCACCGACTCCGACTGGCAGCTCACCGATGATCAACTCCTGCGACGGGTCGACCAACTCGGTGTCCTCACCCAACGGCTCACCGGCCTGCGGATGCGCGCCCTGCACGAAACCCACCGACGCAAGATCTGCGAGGAACAACAGGGCTGGACCCTGGCCAACCATCTGGTCACCACCGAACCCCAGTCGTTGACCGCAGCCCGAGCCACCGTCAAACTCGCCGACGACCTCGGCCGCTACGAGCAGGTCGGCTCGGCGCTGACCGCCGGCCGGATCAGTGTTGCCCAGGCCAGGGCCATCGTCCGGCCGCTGGCCGAACTCCCAGCCGGCACCGACGACGATCACCTCGATCGGGCCCAGCAGACCATGATCGACCACGCCCGCCGGTTCGACCCGGCCGGGCTCAGGCGGATCGGCAACCACCTCGTCGACGTGATCAGCCCGGACGCGGTCGACGACACACTCGGCCGGCAACTGGAACGTCAAGAACAGCGGGCCCGCCGGGACCGCTTCCTGAGCTGGCAGTACGACGGCGAAGGCAGCATCGCCCTCCGCGGGAAACTCCCGGTCGTGGCCGGTGAGGCGTTCATCGGTCAGGTCGAGGCCTACACCCAACAAACCCGCACCCGCGGCCTGGACCGAGGCCTCGACCCCGAGGCCGAGATCACCACCACCGCACAACGCCACGCCGACGGACTGATCGCCATGGTCCAGGATGTCGCGGCCCGCGGGCTGGCACCCACGGTGGCCGGGGACCGGCCGCGGGCGGTGATCACCGTGCAGTACGCCGACCTGCTCGCCGGCATCCGCTGCGCATCCCTGGTCAGCTCCGGCCAACCGATCGCCCCCGGCACCGCACGACGGATCGCCTGCTCCGGTGACCTGCTGCCGGCCGTGCTCGGCGGGCCGTCAGCGGTGTTGGACGTCGGCCGGGCGATGCGGCTGTTCACCGGCCCGCTGCGCACCGCGCTGGTGCTCCGCGACGGCGGCTGCGCCTTCCCCGGCTGCGATGCGCCACCGGCCCGCTGCGAAGGCCACCACCTCCAACCCTGGTGGGCCGGAGGCCGGACCGCCCTCGACAACGGGGTGCTGGTCTGCGGCCACCACCACGACCTCGTCGAACCCGACCCGCGTGCCAGACCCGGCAGCCGCTGGGAGATCCGCCTCGACCAGCACGGGCTGCCCGAAGTGCTGCCACCGGACCGGATCGACCCCCGACGAAAGCCCCGACAACACAGCCGGTTCGCCGAACGCAGCCTGCGACAGCGCAGGTGACGGACGGCCACGGGATACTCGTGCCGCCATGGATGACCGACAGCTGACCGCGTTGCTTCCCGAGGTGCTGCAGACCCGGTGGAGCCGCACGGCCGGCGTCCGTCACCGCGCTGGGCGGCGGCATGAACTCGGCCACCGCGCTCGTCGAGTCTCGGCGGCGACCGGTACGTGGCCAAGTGGGTGCCGGACGGCGGCCGGCAGGCGTTGCAGCGCGGCACCGAGATCGCCGCGGCGCTCGACCGTGCCGGACTGCGCGCGGGACGACCGCTCCCGGCCGGGACCGGCGAGCTGGTGGTTCCGCTGGCCGGCGGCGCGGTGGCGCTGCTGGAATTCGTTCCGGGCCGACCGCTGGACCCCGGCGTCCACGATCAGCAACGGCTGGCGGAGACGCTCGGTCGCGCCCACACACTGCTCGGCACCTCTCCCCGGAGCGCCCCCTTCTTCCCGTGGCTCGGCGCGGATCCGGCCGTCGGTGAGGTGGCCGACTGGATCCTGCCCGCGATTGGGGCGGTCCGCGCGGAGTACGTGACCCTCCCGGCGATCACCTGGGGCACCCTGCACAACGATCCCGCGCCGGAGGCGTTCCTGCTGGACGAGAGCACCGGCAGCGTCGGCATGATCGACTGGAGCGGTGCCGAACCCGGACCGGTGCTCTACGACGTCGCTTCGGCGCTGATGTATCTCGGCGGACCGGTGAAGGGTTCGGTCTTCCTCGCCTGCTACGCCGCCGTCGCCGTGGTGCCGCCCCGCAGAACTGGGTGAGCACCTGCTGACCTTCCGCCGGTTCCGCGCCGTGGTCCAGGCCGACTACTTCGCCCGCCGGATCCTGGCCGACGACCTGACCGGGATCCCGGGACCGGAGGGCAATCTCACCGGCCTGGCCGATGCGCGCAGGATGTCGCGCACGCTAGGCCTGATCGGTCACTGACCGTCCTGCAGCCCGCAGGCGGTGGAAGCCCCCGGTTGCATTCCCTCGCATTCAGTTAGCCGAACGTTCTTCTTCGGGCACCGGTCCGGTAAGGCGACGTCCCTACCTTCTCCAGCGGAAGGAATTCACAACTCCAGGGACACACATGGAACAGACGCCCGCGCTCCGGGCCCGCCGCATCAGCAAATCGTTCGGCGACGTCGTCGCTCTGGACCGTATCGACGTCGACGTCATGGCCGGTCAGATCCATGGACTGGTCGGACCGAACGGTGCCGGCAAGACCACCCTGCTGGGCCTGCTGCTCGGCCTGGCCGTCCCCGACAGCGGTGAGCTCGAGATTCTCGGCACCCCCGTCGGTCGCACGCCGGCCGTGGCTGAGGGCGTCGCCGGCTTCGTCGACGGGCCCGGGCTGTACCCGTCACTGACCCCGCGGCAGAACCTGTCCATGGTCGCCGGGCTGCGCAGGTCCGGCACCGGCGCCATCGACGACGTGCTGGACCGGGTCGGGCTGGGTGACGTCGCCGACGACCGGGTGCACGGCTTCTCCCTCGGTATGCGCCAGCGGTTGGGGCTGGCGGCGGCGCTGCTCACCCGGCCGCGGCTGCTGGTGCTCGACGAACCCGCCAACGGCCTCGACCCGGCCGGCAGTCGCCAGGTCCACCGACTGCTGGCCGACCTCGCCGCCGACGGCACCGCCGTGGTGTTGTCCAGCCACCGGATGGACCACCTGGCCGCGCTCTGCGCCGAGGTCACACTGCTGGTGGCCGGCCGGGTGGCCTTCTGTGGCCCGGTCAGCAAGCTGGCGGCCGAGACCGGCGAGCTCGACTACCGGCTGCGGGTCTCGCACCCGGCCCGCGCGCGCCGGGTGGCGGCCGGCACCGCCGACCTCCGCCTGGTGCCGGCAACCGACCGGCTCCAGGACCAGCACGACCGCACCGACGACGACCACACGCTGATCGTGCGCGGGTCTGTGCCGGCGCTGGACGAACTCATCGTCGGTCTGGTCGGTGCAGGCATCGCCGTCCGTGAGTTCGTGCCGGTGGTGGCGCCGCTGGAGGCGGCGTTCCTGGCCCTGACCGGCGACGAGACCCGCCCCGCGAGCCTCCACTCCAGCCGTACCGGGCCGGTGATCCGGTGACCGTTGCCATCCCCCGTCCCCGAACGACCCGTCCCCGAACAGCCCGTCCACGAACGACCCGTCCGCGAACAACCCGTCCGCGAACAACGCCTCCGGGGCCGATCGCCCGCCCGGCGCCGCTGCTGCGCTGCGCCCGCTTCGAGCTGATCAAGCTGCTGTCGCACTGGTGGCTGCGGGCGCTGCTGGTGGCCTGTGCGGTCGTCCCGGGCGGATTCGTCGCTGTGGTGAGCCGGCAGAACTCCCTGCCGGCCGACACCGTGTTCGGCCGGCTGATGCACTCCACCGGCTGGGCCGGTGCCCTGGTGGTCCTCGGCTTCGCCTGCAGCTGGGCGCTGCCGATGCTGACCGCACTGGTGGCCGGCGACGTCTTCGCCGTGGAGGACCGGCTCGGCACCTGGCGCCACCTGATGGTCGCGGTCCGATCGCCACGGCGGATCTTCCTGGCCAAGGCGTCGGCGAGCGTGACCGTGATCCTGCTGCTGGTGACCGGCGTGGCGCTGTCCGGCATCGTCGGCGGGATCGCCTCGGCCGGCGACGGGCCCCTGACCGGCCTCGACGGGTACGCGTTCAGCGGTCCGGAGCTGGCCGGCCGGGTGTTGCTCGCCTGGGCCTGCGTGCTGGCGCCGACCCTGGCGTTCACCGCGGTCGGGTTTATCGGCTCGGTGACCCTGGGCCGGTCACCGGTCGGTCTGCTGCTGCCGGCGGGGCTGGCGATGCTGCTGGCGCTGGGCCAGATGCTCCCGCTGCCGGCAGCGGTCCGTCTCGCCCTGCCCAGTCAGGCCCTGATCACCTGGCGCGGACTGTTCACCCAGCATGCCCAGACGGGGCCGCTGCTGATCGGTGTCGCGGTGGCCCTGGCCTGGACGCTGGCGGCGACCGGCGGTGCCTACCTGATCTTCGTCCGGCGCGACTTCACCGATCTGGCCAACGACGGCTCCGGACGCCGGCTGCTGACAGCGGGCCTGCTCCCGCTCGCGGCGCTGACCGCGGTGTCGGTCCTGCTCATCGCGATCACCACACCCGTCACCGGGTCCGGTATCGGACGCGGGAAGCTCGAACGGTCCCTGGCCACCAGTTACGCCCATCTCTACCGGCTCCAGACCGCCGAACTCCACGGTCCCACCGTGACCGAGAGCCAGCTGCGCACGACCGCGTCGTGTGACAAGGGCGGCCTGCGGGTGGCCGACGAGGGACCGGGCACCGACTGGCGCTGCGTCGTCAGCTGGCACCTCCCCGGTGCGACCGCGGTCGGATCGGCCAGCTACCAGCTCGACGTCACCGCCGATGGGCGGTACGTCGCGGACGGCGACGGTCCGCGGGAAGTCAACGGGAACTTCTCGGTCCGCACGCCGTACGGGGAATCCCCCAACCCCCTCTGGCAGTTCGACGGCACCGTCGACCTGCTCACCCCCATCCGAAAGGATTGATCATGCACGTCAGACGTCAACGCCGCTCCACTTCCGGGAGCCGACTCAGACGCTTCGGACGCGGCCGACCCGCCCGGCTCGTGGCCGCGGGCCTCGCCGCCGTGGCGGTCGCCGGCAGCGGCGCCGCCTACGCAACCACCACGATCTTCCACAACCAGCAGGTCGGCTCCGAGTACGCGGGCGGCCTGCAGGTGTCCTCCGACCAGATGATCAAGCCGCTCGGCGACCGGCTGGTCACCAAGTACGGGAAGTTCATGGGCTCGACCGTGAGCCCGGACGGCCGCTTCCTGGCCGCGACCAGTACCGACAAGTCGGTGGTGCTACAGATTTTCGACCTCTCCACCTACAAGCCGATCTGGATGGTCGGCAAGGCGGCCGGGGTCAACCAGAAGCTGTCCGACGGCAGCGTCGGCCAGGAGGGCCCGACCTACTCCCCCGACGGCAAGTACCTGTGGCTGCCGCAGACCAACGGGCTCACCCGGTTCCCGGTCAACACCGACGGCACCCTCGGCGCCCCGGTCTCGGTCCCGCTGCCCAAGGTCGACGGGCTCTCCGCCCTGCCGGGGAAGTCGGTCTACTCCGCCGACGGCAAGACCCTCTACGTGCCGATCAACGGCCAGAACACCGTCAAGGCCCTGGACCCGATGACCGGCGAGGTCCGGCAGAGCTGGCACGTCGGCATCGCCCCGCGCGCCCTGGCCGTGGTCGGCGACAGGGTGTACGTCAGCAACGAGGGCGGCCGCCAGGCCCGCCCAGGTGACACCACCATGGAGTCCTACGGCACCCAGGTGCCCGCCGACACCCAGAAGGGCACCTCCACCACCGGTACGCTCAGCGTCATCGACACCGCCGATCCGTCGGCCGACGTCGCCTCCATCGACGTCGGGCTGCATCCGACGTCCTTGTACGTCGCCAAGGACGCCCTGTTCGTCGCCAACACCTTCGACGACAGCGTCTCGGTGATCAACACAGGCGACGACAAGGTCGTGCAGACGATCGACACCAAGCCGTGGCCGTCGTCGAAGGTCGGCTACGCCCCCACCGACGTCACGCTCACCCACGACGGGCGGCTGCTGGTCACCCTCGGCCGGGCCAATGCCGTCGCCGTCTACCGCTACCACGACGATCCGCAGCAACCGGTGAACTACCTCGGCCTGCTGCCGACCGACTACTACCCCGCCGATGTGGCGACCGTCGGCAACCAGGTGGTGGTCACCAACACCCGCGGGATCGACGCCCGGGGGCCGCAACTCAGCTTCAACAAGGGGCAAGGCACCGTGCTCGCCACCGGGCACGGCACCCACAGCACGACGGCGTCGCTGACCCGGTTCACCATGCCGAGTGATCAACAGGTCGCCGACTACACCCGGGCCGTCTTCGCTCAGAACGGCTGGACCAGGACCGACGTGAAGCAGGCGACGGCCGGCAACGCATCGCCGGTGGCGGTACCGCGGCGGATCGGCGACCCGTCGACGATCAAGCACGTCTTCGTGCTGGTCAAGGAGAACCGCACCTACGACCAGGTGTACGGCGACATGGCCGCAGGCAACGGCGACCCGACGCTGGCCCAGTTCGGTGCCAAGGTGACGCCGAACCAGCATGCGCTGGCCGAGCAGTTCGGCCTGTACGACAACGTCTACGACGTGGGCACCAACTCCGCCGAAGGCCACAACTGGGTGATGCAGGGTGACGACCCGGAATACACCGAGTCCTCGGCCGGCGAGTACATCCGCAGTTACGACACCGAGAACGACGTGCTGGGTCACCAGCGGTCGGGCTTCCTGTGGACGGCGGCCCAGGCCGCCGGCAGGACCGCCCGCAACTACGGCGAGTTCATGTCGTTCGAGAACAAGCCGGCCGGTGCCACCTGGCAGCAGTACTACTGCGCCGCCAAGAGCGTCGACAACGGCGGCGATCCGGCCCAACTGACCGATCCGTCCCTGCGGGTGAACGACCAGTCGGCGATCCCGTCGTTGAACGCGATCTCCGACCATGACGCGCCGCAGTTCGACACCGCGATCCCGGACCTCTACCGCTACCAGATCTGGAAGCAGGAGTTCGAGAAGTCCGGTCCGGCCAACCTGAACATGATGTGGCTGTCCAGTGATCACACCGGTGGCACGGCCGATCCCGAGGCCCAGGTCGCCGACAACGATCTGGCGGTCGGCAAGATCGTCGACGAGATCTCCCACAGCAGGTACTGGAAGGACTCCGCGATCTTCGTCCTGGAGGACGACAGCCAGAACGGCGCCGATCACGTGGACGGACACCGCGCCCCGGTGCAGATCATCAGCCCGTGGGCCCAGCACGGCAAGGTGATCAGCAACTACTACTCCCAGATCACCATGGTCCGGACGATCGAGCAGATCCTCGGGGCCCAGCCACTGAACCAGAAGGTGGCCGCCGCCACCCCGATGTACGACGCCTTCACCAACCGGCCCGACACCACACCGTTCATCGCGGTGCCCAACCAGGTGCCGCTGACCGAGGGCGTCGTCACCCCGCCGGAGTGCGGGCTGGACACCCTCGGCAAGACCGGCGCGGCGGCGCAGCGGGTTCGCACCCAGCAGCAGGAGGCGACCGCGGTCCCGGCCGCCCAGCAGGACGTGGCCAAGGCCTGGGAGAAGTGGACCAACAAACAGCACCTCACCGGCAACGGGGCGGTCCCGGACTACGCGCACCCCGAGCAGATGAACCGCTACACCTGGTACCAGGCCCATCACTGGAAGAAGCCCTACCCGGGTGATCCGAAGATCTACGCCCCGGCCGATGTGCCCGGTGCGGCGATCCCGGGAGTCGACGGCGACGAGCACTGACCGGTCGACCTCCCCGTTGACCACGGCGCGGACGGCCTGCCGGAGATCCGGCGGGCCGTCCGTCGTTCGCGGTTGATCAGCCCGGCTCAGCGGTCGTCGGCCACGTACAGGTCCGGTGTGCCGTCCGGCTCGTCGGGGACGAAGTCGATCACGCCGCGGCGCATGGCCGCGACCACGGCACGGGCCTGCCGGCGCAGCGGGCCGTCGCCTGCCGCATCGGCGATCTGACCGGCGAAGTCGATCACCTGACGGGTCCAGCGGACGAAGTCGCCCGCGGTCAGCTCGCTCTGTTCCAGCACGTCGGCCAGCGGCCGCCCGGCCGCCCAGGCGTAGGCGGCCGCGGCGAAGCCGAGATCCGGCTCGGGCCCGCGTTCCAGCCGGGCATCCCGTTCGGCCAGGGACACATCCCGCCAGATCCGGCGCAGACCGACCAGCGACTCCTCGCTGGTGCGGTCGGGCATCTGCGGCCGCAACCGGCCGCGGTCGCTGCGGCGGGACTCATAGATCAGCGTGGACAGCACCGCGGCCAGCTGCGGGACAGTCAGATCGTCGAACACGCCGGCACGGATGCACTCGGCGGTGACCAGGTCGAGTTCGGCGTAGATCCGGGCCAGCATCCGGCCCTCGTCGCTGACCCGGTCGCCCAGGTAGGCCGCGCCGTCACCGGCACCGGTCAGCTCGAGGTAGCCGAACGAGGTGAGCACCTGGCAGATCTTGTCGAACTGGGTCGCAATGGTCGAGGTCCGCCGGTCCATCTGGCGGCCCGCCTGCTCGTTCTCCCGTTCCAATCGGATGGCCTGCGCGGCGAACCGGGCGTGCTGCTCCCGGTCCGGACAGTGATGGCAGGGATGGTCGGCCAGCCGGTCACGCAGGTGGGCCACCCGCTGTGCTGCGGCCGCATCCATGCCGGCCGGCGCGGTGCGGGCGTCGTCCGGGTCGACCATCCGCAGCCGCGACTCCAAAGCCGCCCGCAGGTTGCGGATGGCCGCCTTGTCCTTGGGGTGGTAGTGCTTGGGCACCTTCATCCGGCCCACCACCGGCGGCGGGCTCGGGAAGTCGACGATGCCGAGCCGGCGGACCTGGCCGTCCTCGGTCTCGACCTGCGGCTGCGGCGCCTGCCGGTGACCGTGCACGCCGGGGTCGATGACGACCGCCCAGCCGGTGGACCGGCCGGCCGGCACCCGGATGATGTCGCCGCGTTCCAGCGTCTGCAGGGCGGCGATCGCCTCGGACTGCCGGTTCAGCCGCCGATTGCGGGCTGATTCGGCCTCGACCCGGCTGATCTCCTCCCGCAGCCGGGCGTACTCGGCGAAGTCGCCGCGGTCGCACTGCGCCCGTTCGAACAGCTCGGCGATCTGCTCCTTGTTGCGGACCACCTTGCGGGCCAGGCCGACCACCGACCGGTCCGACTGGTACTGGGCGAAGGACTGTTCCAGCAGCGTCCGGGCCCGGTTGCGGCCGACCGCACCGACCAGGTTGACCGCCATGTTGTACGTCGGCGCGAACGAGGAGTTCAACGGGTAGGTACGCCGCGACGCCAGTCCGGCGACCGCGCGCGGGTCCAGCCCCGGCTGCCACAGCACCACCGCATGACCCTCGACATCGATGCCCCGGCGTCCGGCCCGGCCGGTCAGCTGGGTGTACTCACCCGGCGTGATGTCGGCGTGGGTCTCGCCGTTGAACTTGACCAGCTTCTCCAGTACGACGCTGCGGGCGGGCATGTTGATGCCGAGCGCCAACGTCTCGGTGGCGAACACGACCTTGACCAGGCCCTTGACGAAGGCCTCCTCCACACACTCCTTGAACGTCGGCAGCAAGCCGGCATGGTGGGCGGCGATCCCGCGGGTGAGTGCCTCGAGGAAGGTGGTGTAACCCAGCGCCTGCCGGTCGGCCGCGGTCAGCCCGGCGGTGTGCCGCTCGGCGATCTCGGCCAGCGCGGCCCGCTCGGCTGCGTCGGTCAACGTCAGCCGGGAGCCGAGCAGTTGCCGGACCGCGCCGTCGCAGCCGGCCCGGGAGAAGATGAAGACGATGGCGGGCAGCAGGTTGGCCCGTTCCAGTGCCTCCACCACCTCGTGGCGGCTCGGTACCGAGGACCGGCGCCGGTCGTCGCCGCGGTCACGGTCGAGGTTGCGGGCGTGGGTGGCCCCGCCGTACCGGCCACTGCCGTAGGAGACCGACCGTTTCCCGCGGCCGCCGCGACCACGGGGGCGGCGGGAGTCGTCGCGGGTCTGCCGTGCCTCACCGGCGGCAACCTTGATCAGCGCCGGGTTGACCTCGGCCCGTCGACTGCCGCCGCGGCCGTCGGGCTCGTCGGTGACCGCGGTCGGCGCCACCCCGGCGAACAGGTCGTACAGCTTCCGGCCGACCATCACATGCTGGTACAGCGGCACCGGCCGGCGTTCGGAGACGACGACCTCGATCTCACCGCGGACCTCGGCCAGCCAGTCGCCGAACTCCTCGGCGTTGCTGACGGTGGCCGACAGGGCGACCACTTGGACCGAGTCGGCCAGCCCGATGATGACTTCCTCCCAGACCGCACCACGGAACCGGTCGGCGAGGTAGTGCACCTCGTCCATCACCACGTAGCCGAGGTTGGACAGCGTCGAGGAGCCGGCGTAGATCATGTTCCGCAGCACCTCGGTGGTCATCACCACCACCGGCGCCTCGGAGTTGATCGACGAGTCGCCGGTGAGCAGGCCGACGTTCGCGGCGCCGTGCCGGCGGACCAGGTCGGCGTACTTCTGGTTCGACAGCGCCTTGATCGGCGTGGTGTAGAACGCCTTGCGGCCCTGCTGGAGGGCCAGGTAGACCGCGTACTCACCCACCACCGTCTTGCCGGCGCCCGTCGGGGCGGCGACCAGCACGCCGGAGCCGGCCTCGACGTGTTCGCAGGCCCGGCGTTGGTAGTCGTCGAAGGTGAAGCCGTACACGTCGGCGAACGCGGTCAGGGTCCGGCTCATCCGGGTGTCACGGAACCGGGCGTACGCCGCCGCCGGGCTCAGCGGTTCGTCGGGATCAAAGTCAGATCGGGCAGACATCTCGCGTTCAAGGTACCCGCCGCAACCTGTCGCCCGGTCAGGCCGGCAGACAGACGCGCAGGGCGCCGGGCATCTGGTGCACCGCCAGCGGCGTGGCCCCGATCATCTCCCCGTCGCCGAAACCGACCAGGCCGGGCCCGCCGATGGTGATGTCGCGGACCCGCAGCCGCTCGACGCAGGACTCGGTGACGAAGCCACCGGTGTACAGCGACGGCAGCAGCCGCAGCAGGGTCGGCCGGCCGACGGGATGGATGATGGTGACGTCCAGCAGACCGTCGGTGGGGTCGGCGTCCGGGCAGATCCGGATCCCGCCGCCGTAACTGCGGGTGTTGCCGACCGCCACCAGCATGGCTTCCAGGTCCCGGCGGACCCCGTCGAGGGTGAGTTGGTAGTGCAGCGGCTCGAAGACGCGCAGCACCGAGAACAGTGCCAGCGGGTAGCGGGCCGAACCCTTCGGCCAGCTCATCGCGTTGGCACGACGGTTGACCATGGCGTCGAAGCCGGTGGCGACGACGGTGCCGATGTAGGCCTCGCCGATCCGGGCCAGATCGACGAACCGGTCGCCGCCGGCGAGGATCACGTCCAGCGCCTGCCGCGGGTCGGTGCCGACACCAAGCCCCCGGCACAGATCGTTGCCGGTGCCGGCCGGGATCAGCCCGAGTGCCGGGGCGACGGGGCCGGACTGCTGGGTGCGGGCAAGTTCGTTGACGCCGAGATGCATCATCCCGTCCCCGCCCATCACGGCGACGACATCGGCGGCCGAGCCGGCCGCCTTGGCGATCAGCAGGCGGGCTTCGTCGAAGTCCCGGCTGAGCCAGATGTCGAGGTCGTGACCGGCGTCGCGGATCCGGCCGGCGATCTCGGGCAGCAGTTCCTGAGAGCGGCCCTTCCCCGCGGACGGGTTGACGACCAGCGCAATGGAACCCGGAGGGCCGGCGGCCCTCAGGAGCGGTCATCGTCGTCGGACTTGGCGTCGTTGTTCAGGCCGAGCAGGTCGGCCATGGTCGGCTTGTTCGCCTTCCGTTCGGCGTCCAGATCGCGACCCTCCAACGCGGCCAGGCTGCGGTCGGACTCGACGCCCCGGTTGGCCAGTCCGGGTTCGATGCCCCGGCGCAGCAGCGCCCGGTCGTGCAGGTGGGCGATCACCTCCGCGGCCAGGTAGAGCACGGTCATCGGGACGGCCAGCAGCAGCATCGACAGGGGGTCGGTCTGCGGGGTCGCGACGGCCCCGAAGACGAAGCAGCCGAAAACCACGAAGGACCGGGCCTTGGCCAACTGCTTGGCCTTGACCACGCCGAGGAAGTTCAGCGCCAGCACGAACACCGGCACCTCGAAGCCGGCGCCGAAGACCAGCATCACCCGGATCAGGAAGTTGAGGAAGTTGGTGACGTCGAGCAGGTTCTCGATCTCACCGTTACCGGGGGTGAACCCGATCAGTACGGCGATGCCCTTCGGCATCACCCAGTAGGCCAGCAGCACGCCGCCGCAGAACAGCGGCACCGCGGCGCTGAGGAAGATCAGCGCCCACTTCTTCTCCCTGGACAGCAGGCCCGGGACGATGAACGCCCAGATCTGGTACAGCCAGATCGGCGACGTGCCCACCAGCGCGGCCACGAAGCACGTCTTCAGCACCAACGTGAACGGGTTGGTGACACCCTCGACGACCGTCTGCAGGTGCAGGTTGGGATGGGCCGCCTGGACGGCGGCCTGGGCGACGTCGTAGGGCCGCATCAAGATGTCGAACAGCTGATGGTTGAAGATGTAGGCGACCGTCGTGCCGAGGATGATGGCCAGCGCGATGATGACCAGCCGGTAGCGCAGCTCACGCAGGTGTTCGACCAGGGTCATGTTGCCGTCCGCCGGGATCGGCGGCGGCTTCAACCACGCCAAACTGAGCCGGATCGGCCGGCCTCGAAGACTGAGTGCCACTACAGGTGAATCTTCTGGTCGGGGTGCTGTGCCGGGTGGCCTGGCTCAGCTGTCGCGACGGGTCTCGGACGGCTGCGCGGTGTGCTCGGTGCTGCTGTGCGGCGCCGGCTGCTGCGGCCCGTTCACTGCGGGCGGGGTCCGCGGCTCGCGGTCCACGACCTCGGCGTCGACCACCTCGGAGTCGCGGTCCTTGTCCTTGTCGCCGCCCAGACCGCGGGTCTCCTCCTTGAACTCCTTGATGGCTCGACCGGTGCTCTTGCCGAGGCCGGCGAGCCGGGCGCCGCCGAACAGCACCAGCACGATCACGAGAATAATGATCAGCTCGGTGGGACCGAGGTTGAAGATCATCGGGGCCATGCTGTTCCTCATTTCAGTCTGTTCGGTTGCGTCGTGTCCTCGCGTCGGTGCGGGGACCGCAACTCACGTCATCCTACGTCGTCCGTCGGAGTTCGGAGCAGGGCGCGGCGTGCCGGGATTCTCAGCTTCGGGTCGGCCGCACCGACGTGTCCGGTGCGGTGGTCGGTCAGCGCCCACGCTTCTTCCGTGGCCTGCGGGCCGGCAGCGGCGGCGTCGGCCGCTCGGCCGGCTCCGGCACCTCGATCCGGGCGGCGATCTCGGCCAACTGCCCGCCACGGTCGGCCAGCACGCCCAGCTCGGCGAACACGTCGGAGGCCTTGTGCACCAGCCAGACGGCATAGGTCACCAGCATGACCAGACCGGCGAGCGCGATCCCGCCGAAGACGACGACCCAGATCATCCGGACACCCTAACCGGCCCGGTGATCCTCATCGGCGGTGCGGCCGCCGACGGGACGGGAGGCCAGCGCGGCGTACTGGTCCAGGGCCTCCTGGGCGGCGTCGGCAGCCGACTCCCCGGCACCGGCGGGCGTGAGCACCCGGGCCTCGCCGCCGAGCCGCAGCAGCAGCCCCCGCAGCCACGCCGGATCGGTGACCCGCAGCGACACGGTCACGCCGCCGTCCTCGGCCGGGGTCACCGACTCGGTCGGGTAGTACTCGGCGACCCAGGCCGCTGCCGGCGCCAGCGCCAGGGTGACCAGTGGCCCGTCCCTCAGTGCCTCGAACCAGCCGCCGGACAGGTCCCGTAGTTCGACGTCGTGCGCCGCGGCGTCGCTGTCGGTGATCTCCACCGCGGCGATCCGGTCGAGCCGGAAGGACCGCAGTCCTGCCGCCGAGTAGCACCAGGCGTCGAGATAGCCGTAGCCGTCCAGGACGAACAGCCGCAACGGGTCGACCGACCGGCGGGTCGTCTCCGCCCGCGAGGCGACGTCGTAGGTCAGGTCGAGCCGCTTGTGTCGTCGCAACGCCTCGTTGACCGTGGCCCGGATCTCCTCGGTTCCGCCGGTCACGCTGACCTCGGCCCGGTCCGGCACCGGAGCACCGGGGTCGCCGGCCCCGGCCGCGCCGGTGCGTCCGGCCACCACGGCATGCAGTTTGGCCAGTGCCCGGTCGACCGCGGCCCGGTCGCCGTAGGCGGTCACCTCGCGCAGGGTCTGCAGCGCCAGGGTGAGGGCCAGCGCCTCGTCGGCGGACAACCGCAACGGCCGGGTCAGGTAGTCGGCATTGGACAGATGGATGACGCCCTGACCCTCGACGGCATCCATGTCGATGTCGATGAGGTCGCCGGGGTTCAGCCCGGGCAGCCCGCACATCCAGAGCACGTTGAGGTCATCGCGGATCCGTTGCGGCGTCACGCCGAAGGCCTCGGCGACCGCGGCGATGGCGACGCCGTCGTGGTCGCGCAGGTACGGGATCAGGCTGAGCAGCCGCCGGACCTGGGACTGCGAGGTCTGCACGGCGGTGCGGGCCGGCCTCGTCCCGGTCGGGTCGGCCCGACCCGGCGTGCCGGCCGGGGTAGGTTCGCTCATGACTTCCCTCCCGGCCCGTCGGACCCGTCGTCGCGGCGCCGGGAGCCGGTCGCGGCCACCGTCTGCAGCCGGTCGATCACCGCCGCCCGCAACTCGGGCGGGGACAGCACCACGACATCGGCGGCGTATCCGGCCAGCTCGTCGGTCTGGTAGCCGGTGTCGGCGTAACCGACCTGGTACACCTCGAACCCGGCCGGCCAGGCGTGCTCGTACGGTCCGGCAGCGTCCGGCACCGGTCGGCCGCGGCGCCGCAGGGCCGGCGCCTTGCCTGGGCGGATGGCCACGACGGCCTGGGCCCGAGGTTGTTCCGGGGTCAGTGACCGGGCGAGCCGACGCAGGTCGAGGTCGGTGGGGACCTGGTAGGCGCCGTCCCTGGACACCCGGCGCGGCTGGTCGACGATCCGCGACAGCTTGAACATCCGGGTGGCGTCCCGGTCGGTGTCGTGGCCGATCACGTACCAGCGGCCACGGTGGGAGGCCAGCCCCCACGGCTCCAGCGTGCGCGTGCTCCGGTCGCGGTAGGTGAACGAGACCCGGGCGCGGTCCAGCACCGCCCGCCACAACGGTTCGAACGCCGGCTCGTTGGCCGACACGCTCGGCTCCAGCGACGCCAGCTGGGTCGTGTCGGGCTCGATGCCGGCGGCCCGGAGCTTGGCCAGCGCACTGCGGGTCGACTCTGCGACGCTGGCGTGGCGCCAGGACCGGGCGGCCACCCCGACGGCGGCCGCCTCCTCGGCGTCGAGTTCGATCGGCGGCAACTCGAAGTCGGAGCGCTCGATGCGGTAGCCCGGCTCGTCGTCGAAGAGCGGGTCGAAGGTGCCGACCTGCAGCGGGATGCCGAGGGCCCGCAGTTCGTCCTTGTCGCGTTCGAAGGTGCGTTCGAAGGCCTGGTCGGACAGGTCGTGATAGCCCTCGACGATCTCCCGGATCCTGTCCTTGGGCAGGAAGGTGCGCGTGACCAGCAGGCAGATCGTCAGATTGAGGATCCGCTCGGTCTTCCGCGGTGCCATCTCTTCCACTCCTCGGCGACGTCGGCGCCCCGGCCGGCCCGGGCGCCGACGTCGGTACCCGTACCGACCCGGCACGCTACCATCACACAGGAGTTCGATTATGTCTGTGGCGCGGGAGTCGTCGGCCGCGCCCCGGCCGTAGGCTGGCCCGGTGACGCGTGGCCGGTACGCCCCCAGCCCGACCGGGGACCTGCACCTGGGCAACCTGCGCACCGCCGTGCTGGCCTGGCTGTTCGCCCACCGCGACACCGGCCCTGCCGGCGGCTTCGGACCTGCCGGCGGCACCGGACCTGCCGGCGGCTTCGGGCCTGCCGGCGGCACCGGGCCTGCCGGCGACACCGGCCCTGTCACCGGCCGGGGTGAACTGCTGTACCGGGTCGAGGACCTGGACGTCTCCCGGGTGCGCGCCGGAACCGCCGACCGGCAACGCGACCACCTGGAATCGCTCGGGCTGGATTTCGATCCCCCGCTGGTGGTGCAGTCGGAGCGGGGCGCGATCTACGAGGACGCGCTGGCCCGGCTGACCGATCACAGCTATCCCTGTTTCTGCAGCCGCCGTGAGATCGCCGAGGCCGCGTCGGCCCCTCATGCCGCGCCGGGCCGCTATCCCGGCACCTGCCGTGATCTCAGCACCGCGCAACGGGCCGAACGGGCCCGGACCAGACCGCCGGCGCTGCGGCTGCGCGCCGAGTCCGGACCGGTCAGCGTCACCGACCTGCTGCACGGCACGGTGACGGGCCTGCCCGACGACATCGTGCTGCGCCGCAACGACGGCGTGCCCGCCTATCACCTCGCGGTGGTGGTGGACGATGCCACCACCGGCGTGGACCAGGTGGTCCGCGCGGACGACCTGCTCGGTTGCGCGGTCAGTCAGAGCTACCTGGCCGGACTGCTGGGCTTCCCGGCACCCAGCTATGCCCATGTGCCGCTGGCGGTGAACGTCGAAGGCCGCCGGCTGGCCAAACGCGACGGTGCCGTCACCCTGCCCGACCTCGCCGAGCTGGGGATCGGCCCGGACCGGGTGCTGTCGATCATCGCGAGCTCGTCGGGCCTTGCCGCGCCCGGGGAGCCGGTCACCGTGGGTCTGCTGGCCGAGCGGTTCGACCCCGCCGCACTCCCCCTCGATCCCTGGGTCGTCGACCCGGCCACGCTGGTCGGCGACCGGCCGCACTGAGTCGCGGACCGCCTGCATAGTCGTCCGACCGGCGGGTATCCACCGGCCACACGCGAGCAGGATCCCCGCACCGTTCGCGTCGAGCCGCCCCGGCTCCTTCGACCACCCCACCCGCACGAGCAGGAGACGATGATCATGAGCCAGCCCGCGCAGCAGCAGACCCCGCCCGGCAGCGAACAGCAGATGACTCCCCAGCCCGATCACGGCGAGCAGAGCTACGTCGGTTCGGGACGGTTGCGGGACAAGGTCGCGGTGATCACCGGTGCCGACTCCGGCATCGGCAAGGCCGTGGCCATCGCCTACGCCCGGGAGGGCGCGGACGTGGTGATCAGCTACCTCGACGAGCACGAGGACGCCGAGGAGACCCGCAGGTGGGTCGAGGACGCCGGCCGCAAGGCTGTCCTCGTTCCCGGCGACATCTCCGACCCGGCCCAGTGCCGGGCGGTGATCGACCGGGCCGTGCAGGAGTTCGGCCGGGTCGACATCCTGGTCAGCAATGCGGCCTACCAGATGACCCACGAGACCGTGGAGGAGATCAGCGACGAGGAGTTCCAGCACACGCTGGCGACCAACATCGGCGCCTACTTCTACCTGGTCAAGGCCGCCCTGCCGCACATGTCCGACGGCGCCTCGATCATCGGCTCCTCATCGGTGAACTCCGACATGCCGTCCCCGACGCTGATGCCGTACGCCGCCACCAAGGCAGCGATCGCCAACATGACCGCGTCACTGGCCCAACTGCTGGCCGACCGCGGCATCCGGGCCAACAGCGTGGCGCCGGGACCGATCTGGACGCCGCTGATCCCGTCCACGATGCCGGAGGAGAAGGTGGCGAACTTCGGCCAGCAGGTGCCGCTGAGCCGCGCCGGACAGCCCGCCGAACTCGCACCGGTGTACGTCATGCTGGCCGCCGACGAGGCCAGCTACGTCTCCGGCGCGCGGGTCGCCGTCACCGGCGGAAAGCCGGTGCTGTGACCCGCGCACCTGGCCCGGCCCCAGCACCGGTCTAGGCTCGCAGGTGTGATCATCTGGGCCGATGGCACGGTGGTGCGGACCGGGGACCGGTGGGCGGGCGCGGTGGAGGTCATGATCGACACCGGTGCGGGATCGCCAACCAGATCGCTGGCCTACACCGGTCTGGTCGGCGAACCCGCCGTCGGCGACCGGGCGTTGATCAACGTCGCCGCCCTGCAGCGCGGGCTGGGCACCGGTGGGTACGCCCTCGTGGTCGCCCTGCTCGACGCCGCCGGTCGGCCCGCGCGCCAGCCCGCGCCTCCCTCCGGGCACCTGGTCAAGGCCCGCTACACCCCGCTGCAGGCCATGATCAGCGGCGTGGACGAGCAGGGCAGCCGGTTCCATGATCAACTTGTCGACGCCGACGACCTGGCCGGGCAGGTGGTCATCGTCGCCGACCTGCACTCCGCCCTGGCCCCGGTCCTTGCGGGGTTGCGGGCCGCGCTGCCGGACCGGCCGCCGCGGGTCGCCTACCTGATGACCGATGATGCGGCGCTGCCGATCGCGTTCTCCCGGACCGTGGCCGGCCTGCAGGAGGCCGGCTGGATCGCCGTCACGATCACGGCCGGGCAGGCCTACGGCGGTGATCTGGAGGCGGTCACCGTGCACAGCGGCCTACTCGCCGCACGCACGGCCGTGGCCGCCGACGTGGTGGTGGTGACCCAGGGTCCGGGCAATCTGGGCACCGGCACCCGGTGGGGTTTCTCCGGCGCCCGGGCCGGCGAGGTGATCAACGCCACCGCCGGTCTCGACGGCCGGGCGGTGGCCGCGCTGCGGATCTCCGGCGCCGATCCACGGCCCCGGCACCGGGGCGTCTCCCATCACAGCCTGACCGCCTACGGTCGGGTCGCGTTGCGACCGGCCGATATCGCCGTTCCGGACCTGTCCGGCACCGATCTGGACGAGGTGGTCGCCGAGCAGGTCCTCGAGCTGGGCGGCCTGCACCGGTTGCATCGCGTCCCGGTCGACGGTCTGGATGCCGCGTTGGCCGGCTGTCCGGTGCCGCTGTCGAGCATGGGCCGGGGCCCCGGGCAGGATCCGGCCTACTTCCTGGCCGCCGCCGCCGCCGGCCGGCTGGCCGCCGGCCTCTTGCCGGACGCGCCCTGATCGGCTGAGCTGAGACCAGGCGGCGGGTGCGTCGGTGCCCGCCGGAGTCGAGCATCGCGAGGAGCACCGTGTCCCATCCCGATCCGTCCTTCCCCGGCCTGCACATCCGTCCGGACCGCGGCTGGGTGAACGACCCCAACGGCGTCAGCGTCGTCGACGGCCGCTACCACGTCTTCTTCCAGTACAACCCGGACGAGCCGGTGCACGGCTCGATCTGCTGGGGCCATGCCAGCTCGGCCGACCTGGCCGGCTGGCGGTACGAACCGGTCGCGCTGCGCAACCGGCCGGACAGCATCGATGCGGCCGGCTGCTGGAGCGGCTGCCTGGTCGACGACGCCGGGGTGCCGACGGCGGTGTACACCGCCGTCTCCGGGCAGGCCTCGGACGCGGTGGTGGCGCTGGCCCGCAGCGACCGGTCCATGATCGAGTGGCAGCAGCCCGACCGCGGGGTGACCGACCCCACACCCCCGCCCGGAGTCGCCGAGGTCCGCGATCCGTACGTCGTCACCGTCGACGGCCACCGCTACGCCGTGCAGGGCGCCGGTGTCGTCGGCGGGCCGCCGGTGCTGCTGCTGTACGGCTGCGATGACCTGGAGCGGTGGACCGCGCTCGGCCCGCTGCTGGACTTCGCGGATCCGGTGGCGCGGTCGGTGGCGCCGGCCGACATCTGGGAGTGCCCGAACCTGTTCCGGTTGGACGACCGATGGGTGCTGCTGGTGTCCTGCCTGCAGGGCGGTGAACTGCAGGCCTGCTGCTATCTGATCGGCGACCTGGAGCCGGCCGGTGACGGGCTGGCTTTCCGGGCCCGGTCCGGGGGGCGGGTCGATCAGGGGGCGGCGTTCTATGCCCCGCAGGTGCTGTCGATGCCGGACGGGCGGGCCCTGTTGTGGGGCTGGGCCCGCGACATCGGCCGGGACCCGCAGCAGCTGACGGCCTCGGGCTGGGCGGGGGCGTTGACGTTCCCGCGTCAGCTGGCGGTCGTCGACGGCGTGTTGACGAGCCGACCGGCGCCCGAACTGGACGTCCTGCGCGGTGGGGCGCTGCCGCCCGATCAGCCGATCCACGCGAGGTCCTTCGAGGTCGGTGAGGCGGGGGCGGTCCTTCGACCGGGTCAGGACAGGCTCGACGAGCGCCGGGCGCGGGCGGGGCTGCGGCTGAGTCTGGTCACCGACGGTGTCGCGGAGGTGGTGGTCGACGAACCGGTTCCGGCCCGCGTCCTGGTCGACGGCAGCCTGGTCGAGGTGTTCGGCGCCGACGGCGTGCCCCGGACGGTGCGGGCCTACCCGACCGAGGAGTCGTGGTGGGTGGTCGAGGCCGTCGACGCGACGGTCACCGAGCTGGTCGCACCGGTCACTGACCCTGCTGGGTGAACAGCACGTCGACCAGCATCACCACGGTGTCGTCCTTGCTGATGCCCTGACTGGGGTCGCCGTTCTTGTAGGCCGTGCCGGGCGGAAAGACCATCACCAGCCGGTCCCCGACCCGGTGGCCGACCAGGGCGTTCTGCATGGCGGTGAGCCGGGTCTGCCCGGGCTGGCCGGTCTGTGGATTGGTGGCCTGCGGGGTCCACCGCTGGGCCCAGCTGTCGTCGACGACCTTGCCGGTCTTCCACAGCACGGTCAGCGAGCGGGTGGTGACCGTGTCGCCCGACTTCACCTTGGCCCCACTGCCCTGCAGCAGGGTCTCCACCGTGGTACTGGTCGGCGGATCGGCGGAAGGGATGTGCACGGTCGGCTTGTCGCCGTTGAAGCTGACCGTCGGCAGCCCCGGCTTGGCCGGAACGGGCTTGCCCTCGGCACTCTTCAGCGTGGTCGCGGTGATGTCGACGACGAAGATCAGCGAGTCGCCGACGTTGATGCCGGCCTTGGGGTTGCCGCCGGAGGTGTCGTAGCCGTCCTTGCCGGTCATCGCGATCAGCACCCGGTCACCGGCGTGCTTACCGACCAGGCCCTTCTTGAATCCGGGGATCACGCCGCTGAGCGGGAAGGTGACCGGCGCCCGGCCGAAGGAGGAGTCGAAGGTCTTGCCGGTCCGGCCGTCCCAGCCGGTGTAGTCGACGGTGACGTCTCCGTCGGACAGCACCGTGGCGCCGTTGCCGTGATGCAGCACCTTGGACTGGGTGGAGTTGATCGCCCACGGAGGGGTGAACGACAGCTTCGGCTTCTGACCGTAGGAGCCGGACACCTTGAGACCGTCCAGGTTCGTTGCCGGTTTCACGCTCGCCGACGGCGACGCGCTCGGGGAGGCGGAGGCACTCCGGGAGGCCGACGCGCCGGCGGTCGGGCTGCTGGCGGTCGTGGTCGTGGCCGACGGGCTGTTGGTGCCGCAGGCCGCGAGCAGGGCCAGGCCGGCGGACAGACCGGCGACGACCAGGGTGCGGACGACCGGGCGGCGGCGTCGGGTGGGCGGCAGGGGGATCGACGTCGGGGTCACGCGCTACGGTCCTCGGCTCTCGGTTCGGTTCGACTGGTCGGCATCCAGACGATACCCGCCGGGGTGGTGAAACCCGAGCCGGTCAGCCGTGGCGGTGCATGCTGGCGATCAGCCGGTCGACGCGCTCGTCGGAAGAGGCGAACGGGTCCTTGCACAGCACCGTGCGCTGGGCTTGGTCGTTGAGCTTCAGGTGCACCCAGTCGACGGTGTAGTCGTTGCGACCCTCCTGGGCGTGCCGGATGAAGTCGCCCCGGAGTTTGGCCCGGGTGGTCTGCGGCGGCACCGACTTGGCCCGGAAGATCTGCGGGTCGCTGACCACCCGGGCGGCCGCACCGCGGCGTTCCAGCAGGGTGAACAGGCCGCGGGACCGGCGGATGTCGTGGTAGGCCAGGTCCAGCTGGGCGATCCGCGGGTCGGAGAAGTCCAGCCGGTGCTTGGCGGCGTAGGAGTCGAGCAGCTTCAGTTTGATCGCCCAGTCGATCTCGGTGTCGATCAGCGACAGTTTGTCCTCGGCGACGGCACGGACGGCCCGCTCCCACAGGTCGAGCACCCGCATCACCGCGGTGGTCTCCAGGCCCCGTTCGGTGACGAAGTCCGACACCTTCTCCAGGTAGGCGGTCTGCAGGTCCAGCGCGCTCATCCGGCGGCCGTTGGCCAGGGCGACCAGCACCTTGCCGGTGCGGTCCCGACTGATGTCGCGGATGGCCCGGATCGGGTTCTCCAGGGTGAGGTCACGCATCTGCCCCCCGCCCTCGACCAGCCGCAGCACCAGTTCGGTGGCGCCGACCTTGAGCAGGGTGGTGGTCTGGCTCATGTTGGAGTCGCCGACGATCACATGCAGCCGCCGGTACCGCTCGGGGTCGGCATGCGGCTCGTCGCGGGTGTTGATGATCGGCCGCGACCGGGTGGTGGCGCTGGACACCGACTCCCAGATGTGTTCGGCGCGCTGGGACACCGAGTACTCGGCCCCGCGGACGGTCTGCAGCACCTTGCCGGCCCCGCAGATGAGCTGTCGCGACACCAGGAACGGCACCAGCACGTCGGTGATACGGGAGAAGTCACCGATCCGGCTGATCAGGTAGTTCTCGTGGCATCCGTAGGAGTTGCCGTGGCTGTCGGTGTTGTTCTTGAACAGGTAGATGTCACCGGTGATGCCCTCGGCCGCCAGCCGCTGCTCGGCGTCGATGATCAGATCCTCCAGGATCCGTTCACCCGCCTTGTCGTGGGCGATGAGGGTGGTCAGGTCGTCACACTCGGCGGTCGCGTACTCGGGGTGGGAGCCGACGTCGAGGTAGATCCGCGAGCCGTTGCGCAGGAAGACGTTGCTCGACCGTCCCCAGGTCACCACCCGCCGGAACAGGTAGCGGGCGACCTCGTCGGGGGTCAGCCGTCGGCTGCCGCCGGAGGTGCAGGCGACGCCGTACTCCGTTTCCAGGCCGAAGATCCGCCGGTCCATCGTGGGCCCCTCTCCTACCGGTCGATCAGGTCGAGCAGTCGGCCCAACTCGTTCTGGTCGAGTTCGCGGAGATCGCCGGGCTTCAGGTTGCCCAGCCGGACCGGCCCGACAGCGATCCGGGACAGCCGGCGGACCGGGTGGCCGACGGAATCCAGCATGCGTCGCACGATGCGGTTTCTCCCTTCGTGCAGCGTGATGCGCACCATGCTACGTTCGCCGGCGGTCGAAACGAGCCGAACGTGCTCGGCCCGCACCGGGCCGTCGTCCAGCACGATCGGGCGCCGTAGCCGGGCCAGGGTGGCCGGGTCGACGGCGCCGGCGACCTCGGCGACGTAGGTCTTGGGGACCTGGTAGGACGGGTGCGCCAGCCGGTGGGCGAACTCACCGTCGTTGGTGAGGATCAGCAGCCCCTCCGTGTCGACGTCCAGCCGCCCGACGTGGAACAGCCTCTCCTTCCGGCCGGCGAGGTATTCGGTGAGGGTGGGCCGCCCCTCCGGGTCGTTCATGGTCGTGACCACGCCCCGCGGCTTGTTGAAGGCCAGATAGACGTGGTGGCGGGGCCCGGGAATGCGCTGCCCGTCGACGCGGATGACGTCGTGGTCGGGATGGACACGCAGGCCCTGCACGGCGACGATCCTGCCGTTGACCTCGACCCGGCCCTCGGCGATGAGTTGTTCGCCGGCGCGCCGGGAGGCGACTCCGGCCGCAGCCAGCACCTTCTGCAGCCGGACCCCGTCCGGACGTTCGGATTCGGTCATCGGGTCTCCCCCGGGTCGTCGGCGGGCTCGGGCCCGGACTGTTCTGGCTCGGATGGTTCGGGTACGGCCGGTCGGGGTTCGGCCGGTCGGGGTTCGGCCGGTCGGGGTTCGGCCGGTCGGGGTTCGGCCGGTCGGGGTTCGGCCGGTTCGGCGACCACCGCGAGGCGGCCGAGTTCGGCCTCCAGCTCGGTCGCCTCCGGCAGGTACGGCGCCAGTTCGGGCAGGTCGTCCAACGCCGTGATGCCCAACCGTTCCAGGAAGTGATCGGTGGTGGCGAAGAGGGTGGCGCCGGAGTCCTCGCTACCGGTCTCGGTGATCAGGTCGCGCGACAGCAGGGTGCGGATCACCCCGTCGACGCTGACGCCGCGGACCGCCGACACCCGCGACCGCGACACCGGCTGCAGGTAGGCGATGACGGCCAACGTCTCCAGCGCGGCCTGGGACAGCCTGGCCTGTCGGCCCTCCAACAGGTAGGCCGAGATCAGTTCGGCATGTTCCTCGCGGGTGTAGTAGCGCCAGCCGCCGGCCAGTCGGCGCAGTTCGAACCCTCGACCGCCCTCGTCGTAGCCGCGGGCCAGCTCGGTCAGCGCGGACCGCACCGCGTCCACCGGCATGTCGACGGCGGCGGCCAGACTGGCCTCCGCGATCGGTTCCTCGGCGATCATCAGCAGGGCCTCCAGCGCGGCCGGCAGTTGCTCCGGCGACCGTAGCCGGGGTGCGGCCTCCGGCTCCGGCGCCGGCTCCGCAGCGGTCGGCCGGTCGTCGGTGGTCTCCTCGGTGGTGTCCTCGGTCATCGTGGCTGCCCCGGTTCCTCCTCGGCTGCGGTCCCAGCCGCCTCCGGTTGTGGCGATTCTTCGTGGTCGCTGTCCTTGTCCCTGTCCTGGCCGGCCGCAGCGTTCTCGCCGATCCCGTCGTCGGTCGGCTGCGGTGGCGCATCGAACTCGTCGGAGATGGTCAGCGGCCGGTCGTCGCTGCCGGTCCACCGGATCGTCAGTTCGGCCAGCGGTGTCGGCTGCTCGAAGCTGACGGCCTGCTCACGGAACAGTTCCAGCAGGGCCAGGAAGCGGCAGACGGTGGTGAGCACGTCGGGCGAGTCACCGGTGAGTTCGCGAAAGGTCAGCCCGCCGGACCGGCGGAGCCGGTCGGCGACCACCACCGCCTGTTCGCGGACGCTGACCACCGGCGCATGCAGGTGGGCCAGCGACAGCACATCGGCCTCCTTCGGCGCCAGCGCCCGGGCCGCGATCCGGGCGAACCGGTCCGGGCCGACCGGGATGGTGATCTCCGGCAGCAGCCGGGCGAACCGCGGTTCGAGGCCGACCGTTCGGGGATGGCGGCGGGATTCGACCTCCAGCCGTTCGGCGAACCGGGCTGCGATCTGTTTGAACGCCCGGTACTGCAGCAGCCGGGCGAACAGCAGGTCCCGGGCCTCCAGCAGGGCCAGGTCCTCGGGGTCGTCGATCTCGCCGCTGGGCAGCAGCCGCGCCGCCTTCAGGTCCAGCAGGGTCGCGGCGACGACGATGAACTGGCTGGTCTGCTCCAGGTCCCAGGCGTCGCCGAGCGCCTTGATGTGGGCGATGAATTCGTCGGTGACCCGGGACAGCGCGACCTCGGTGATGTCCAGCTTGTGCTTGGAGATCAGCTGCAACAGCAGGTCGAACGGGCCCTCGAAGTTCTTCAACCGGACGCTGAAGCCGGCACCGGCGCCGTCCGGCTGGTGTGCCGGGTCGGTGCCGGCGGTCACGACTGCGACAGCCTTCGCACCAGGTCGGAGTCGGCGCCTCTGTCGGCGAGATCGCCGATGACCAGGGCCAACGCCTCCCGGACGATCCGGCCGCGGTCCACCGCCATGCCGTGCTCGGCGCGCAACGACAGTCGGGCGCGTTCCAGGTCCAGCAGTTCCTCGCCACTGACGTACACGGTGATCTTCTCGTCATGGCGAACCCGGCCGGTGCCGCGGCCGGCGGACCGGCGGCGCCGGTCGGCCGGTGATGCGGGCTCGGCCGTCGATGGGGGCTCGGCCGGCGGTTCGGCGACCGACGGCTCCGGTTCGGCGACCGACGGCTCCGGTTCGGTCCGCGCGGGTCCGGCCGGCCCGAGTGCGATCGGCTCCCGGCCGGTCGGCTCCGGGCCGGGACGATCCGGGCCGGGATGGTCCGAGCCGGGATGGTCCGGGCCGGGATGGTCCGGGGTGGGATGGTCCGGGGTGGCGCGGAACAGCTCGGCCGCGCCGGGCAGGCTCACCCGGCGAGGCATCGGGCCAGGACCTCGCGCGCGAGCATCCGGTACGCACCGGCGCCGGGCGAGTCGGAGGCGTAGGTGGTGATCGGCTCACCGGCCACGGTGGTCTCGGGGAACTTGATGGTCCGCCGGACCACGGTGTGGAAGACGGTGTCGCCGAACGCCTGCACCACCCGTTCCAACACCTCACGACTGTGCAGGGTGCGGGGGTCGTACATGGTGCCGAGGATGCCGATCAGCTGGAGTTGCGGGTTCAGCCGTTGCTGCACCTTCTCGATGGTGTCGGTCAGCAGCGCCACTCCGCGCAGGGCGAAGAATTCGCACTCCAGTGGAACCACCACCCCGTCGGCTGCGGTCAGCGCGTTGACGGTCAGCAGTCCCAGTGACGGTGCGCAGTCGATGAGGATGACGTCGTAGCGGTCGGTGACCTTCTCCAGCACCCGCAACAGGGTCTGTTCGCGCGCCACCTCCGAGACCAGCTGCAGCTCCGCGGCGGACAGGTCGATGTTGCTGGGCAGGATGTCGAGCCCCTCCACGGTGGTGGGCTCGATCACCTCGTCGACGGAGACGTCGCGGCTCAGCAGCAGGTTGTAGATGCTCAGCTCGAGGTTGTGCGGGTTGACGCCGAGCCCGACCGACAGGGAGCCCTGCGGGTCGAAGTCCACCAGCAGCACCCGGCGGCCGAGTTCGACCAGGGCGGCACCGAGGTTGATGGTGGTCGTCGTCTTGCCGACGCCACCCTTCTGGTTGCACATCGCGATGACGGTGGCCTTGCCGCCGGCCGTGGCGGGCGGCACCTCGGGCAGGTCCGGCCAGGGCCTGCCGGTGGGTCCCAGTTCCGGTTGCGGCGCGGCCTCGGGCTCGGCCGTCGACAGTGTCGCTGCGGGCGCGGAGGCGGCGGTTTCCGGTGCCGGGAACAGACCGTCCCCGTCGACCGAGGTGTCGGGGTCGGGCCGGCTCTGCTCAGACAGCGCCGGGCCGGGGTGTGCGGAGGAAACCACGAACGGGGTGCCGGCGGGTGCGCCGGGCGGCGGCGTCGGCGAGGAGTCGGTGGGTTGGCTTCGCGGGTGTTCCGGTTCACGCGGATCCTGCGGTTCCTGCACCGATCCTCCTCCTGTGGGCCGATCCGGCCACCTGTGCGCCGATCCGGGCACGGCTGCAGCCCGGCCTGGTTCCGACTCCGGCGGGCGGCGTTCCGCCAGAGCCTAGTACCTGTGCGGCCGAGGGCTCAGCGGGCCCGAGGGTGGGAACCGAGATAGACCTCGCGCAGATGATCGACGGTCACCAGGGTGTAGATCTGGGTGGTGGTCACCGAGGCGTGACCGAGCAGTTCCTGCACCACCCGGACGTCTGCGCCGCCGTCGAGCAGATGGGTGGCGAACGAATGCCGCAGGGTGTGCGGGGAGATGTCGACGTCGATGCCGGCCCGGTCGGCGTGCTGGCGCAGTACCAGCCACGCGCCCTGTCGGCTCAACCGTCCGCCCCGTGCGTTCACCAGCAGGGCCGGTGTCCCCCGGCCGCGCCGGACCAGCTCCGGCCGGCCGCGGACCAGGTAGCCGGTCACGGCCGACTTGGCGTAGCGGCCGAGCGGGACGAAGCGCTCCTTGGCACCCTTGCCGAACACCCGCAGCCCGGAGACGGAGTCGGGGTCGTCCAGCAGCGTGGACACGTCGTCGACGTCGAGGTCGATGATCTCGGAGATGCGGGCTCCGGTGCCGTAGAGCAGTTCCAGCAGGGCGGTGTCCCGCAGTCCCGACGGGGTGTCGGTGCCGGGCGCGGCCAGCAGCCGTTGGACCGCGTCGACGGGCAGCGCCTTGGGCAGTCGCCGGGCCGGTCGGGGCGGTTTCACCGCACCGGCCGGATCCTCGGCCAGCACGCCCTCCTCCACCGCGAACCGGTGCAGGCCGCGGACCGCGGCCAGCGCCCGGGCCGCGCTGGACCGGGCCAGCGGCGGGTAGCGCCAGGCCGGTCCACCGGGCCGATCGGCGGCCGAACCGTCGGCGGCCGGCGCGGCTGGGGCCGACCCCTCGGCGGCCACGCCCTCGGCCAGGCTGGCGGCGTACCCGGTGACGACGGCCGGGGTGATGGCGGCCGGGTCGTCGATGCCGCGGTCGCCGAGGTGGGCGGCGTACCGGTCCAGGTCGCGGCGGTAGCCGGCCACGGTGTTCACCGACAGGCCGCGTTCCACCGTCAGGTGGTCCAGATAGGACCGCATCAGCGGTTCCAGCCGGGCAGCGGTCACGCCAGCACCTTGTCCACCGGCAGATGGTCCAGGCCGTGGGCCTCGGCCACCGACCGGTGACAGACCTGGCCGTCGAAGGTGTTCAGCCCGCCGGCCAGCGCCGGATCGTCCTGCATCGCCCGGCGCCAGCCCTTGTCCGCCAGGCTGACGGCGTACGGCAGGGTCACGTTGGCCAACGCGTAGGTGGACGTGTTCGGCACGCCGCCGGGCATGTTGGCCACGCAGTAGAACAGCGAGTCGTGCACCCGGTAGGTGGGCTCGGCATGGGTTGTGGGCCGGGAGTCGGCGAAACAGCCGCCCTGGTCGATGGCGATGTCGATCAGCACGCTGCCCGGCCGCATCCTGGCCACCAGTTCGTTGCTGATCAGGGTCGGGGCCTTGGCGCCGGGCACCAGGACGGCGCCGATGACCAGGTCGGCGTCGAGCACGGCCCGCTCGATCTCGTACCGGGTCGAGGCCACCGTCTGCAGGTGGCCGCGGTAGATCCGGTCGGCCTGCCGCAGTCGTTCGATGTTCTTGTCCAGCAGCAACACCTCGGCGTGCATGCCGAGCGCGATCGCGGCGGCGTTCATCCCGGACACGCCGGCGCCGATCACCACCACCTTGGCGGCATAGACCCCTGAGACACCGCCCATCAGCACGCCGCGGCCGCCGCCGGGGCGCATCAGATGGTAGGCCCCGACCTGCGGGGCCATCCGGCCGGCGACCTCGCTCATCGGTGCGAGCAGTGGCAGCGATCCGTCCGGCAGTTGCACCGTCTCGTAGGCGACCCCGGTGACCCGGCGGTCGAGGAGGGCCCGGGTGCAGGGCCGGCCGGCGGCCAGGTGCAGGTAGGTGAACAGCACCTGCCCCGGCTGCATGCGCCCGAACTCGGCCGGCACCGGCTCCTTGACCTTGAGCACCAGCTCCGCATCCGCCCAGACGTCGTCGGCGGATTCGACGATGGTGGCGCCGGCGTCGACGTACTCGCGGTCGGTGATGGACGAGCCGGTGCCCGCGCCGGCCTGCACCAGCACCCGATGCCCGTGGTCGGTCAGTTCGTGCACCCCCGACGGCGTGATCGCGACCCGGTACTCCTGGCTCTTGACCTCGGTCGGAACACCGATCCTCATCTGTTGCTCCCTCGCTCAGCAGGTCAGTCAGTAGCGGGTCTGGCGCTGCAGCATCTCCTCCCGCGCCGGCCAGTCGGCGTCGGCCGGGCGCAGCCTCTCGAAGCCGCCACGGTTCCGCGCGGCCCAGGCGGCGAGCACGCCGACGACCAGGGTCGGGCTGTGCAGCCGGCCGTCGAGGACGCCGTCGACCAGGTCGTCCAGCGACGCCCAGACGATGTCCATGTGGGCCTCCTCGCCATGCTTGACGAAGCCGTCCGGGGCGTCGATGTCGGACAACTCCCGGGCCAGATACATCCGCAGACTCTCGTTCAGTCCGCCGGGTGAGGTGAACTCCTCGGCCAGCACCCGCCAGTCGGCGGCGGCCAGGCCGACCTCCTCGGCCAGCTCGCGCCGGGCGGCGGCCAGGTAGTCCTCGCCGTGCACGTCCAGCAGCCCGGCCGGCGGTTCCACCAGCCGGTGCCGGACCGCGTGCCGGTACTGGCGGACCAGCGCGACCCGGTCCTGCCCGTCGATCGCCAGGATGCCGACGGCGCCCGGGTGCACGGTGAACTGTCGCTCCAGTCCGACCTGGTCGGGGGTCAGCACCCGCTCCTGGACGAAGGAGGACACCGCCCCCTCGGCCAGTTTCTCGGCGGACTCGACCGGCCAGGCATCCGGGACGTCGACCAGGTCCTCGGCCGTCAGCACCACCTTGGGTGTCGGCGCGCCCTCGTGTGCGGTCATGACCGGACCCCGTCCACGGGCAGGCGGGCGGAGAGCTTGCGTTCCAGCGCCGCCTCGACCAGGCCGGCGAACAGCGGATGCGGCTCGGTCGGCCGGGACTTCAGTTCCGGGTGGGCCTGGGTGGCGACGAAGTACGGATGCATCGAGCGGTCCAGCTCGACGAACTCGACCAGGGTGGCGTCCGGTGATGTGCCGCTGATCACCAGTCCGGCCTGCTCCAGCTGCGCACGGTAGGCGTTGTTGACCTCGTAGCGGTGCCGGTGGCGTTCGCTGACCTCGGTGGTGCCGTACAGCTTGGCGACGATGCTGCCGCCGGCCAGCTGGGCCGGGTAGGCGCCCAGCCGCATCGACCCGCCCAGGTCGCCCTGGCCGGAGACGATCTTGACCTGCTCGGCCATGGTGGCGATCACCGGGTACTCGGTGTCGGGGGCGAACTCGCTGGAGTCGGCGCCGGTGAGTCCGGCCAGGTTTCGGGCCACCTCGATCACCATGCACTGCAGGCCCAGGCAGAGACCGAGGATCGGCACCTTCTGGGTGCGGGCGTGGTGGATCGCGCCGACCTTGCCCTCCACGCCGCGGATGCCGAAGCCGCCGGGGACGCAGATCCCGTCGACGTCGGCCAGCGCCCGGGCCGCGCCGTCGGGGGTCTCGCAGTCGTCGGAACGGACCCAGCGAACGTTGACCTTGGCCCGGTGGGCGAAACCGCCGGCCCGCAGCGCCTCCACCACCGACAGGTAGGCGTCCGGCAGTTCGATGTACTTGCCGACCAGGGCGATGGTGACGTCCTCCTTCGGGTTGTGCACCCGGTCCAGCAGGTCGTTCCACCGGGTCCAGTCGACGTCGCGGAAGGCGAGGTCCAGCCGGCGAACCAGGTAGGCGTCCAGCCCCTGGGAGTGCAGCACCTTGGGGATGTCGTAGATGCTCGCGGCGTCGATGTTCTCGATCACCCCCGCCTCGTCGACGTCGCACATCAGCGAGATCTTCCGCTTCACCGAGTCCGGGATCTCCCGGTTGGCCCGGCAGACGATCGCGTCCGGCTGGATGCCGGCCTGCCGCAGCGCGGCCACCGAGTGCTGGGTCGGTTTCGTCTTCAGCTCGCCGCTGGGTCCGATGTAGGGCAGCAGCGAGACGTGCAGGAAGAACACGTTCTGCCGCCCGACGAGGTGGCGGACCTGACGGGCCGCCTCCAGGAACGGCTGCGACTCGATGTCGCCGACCGTGCCACCGATCTCGTGGATGACGACGTCGATCGGGGCCCTGTCCGGACCGGGCTCGGCCATCCGCAGCATCTGGTCCATGATCTCGTTGGTGATGTGCGGAATCACCTGCACGGTGTCGCCGAGGTAGTCGCCGCGACGCTCCTTGGCGATCACCGTCGAGTAGACCTTGCCGGTGGTGACGTTGGCGTCGCCGGACAGGTCACGGTCGAGGAAGCGTTCGTAGTGGCCGACGTCCAGGTCGGTCTCGGCGCCGTCCTCGGTGACGAACACCTCCCCGTGCTGGAACGGGTTCATGGTGCCCGGATCGACGTTGAGGTACGGGTCCAGTTTCTGCATGGTGACCCGCAACCCGCGAGCGACCAGCAGGCTGCCCAGGCTGGAAGCGGTGAGTCCCTTGCCGAGAGAGGAGGCGACCCCTCCGGTGACGAAAACGTGTTTGGTCGCAGAAGGAGTGTCCACGGATTTCCAGCCTAAGTCGTCGGGTGCAGCGAAGTCGAATGCCGGGCGCGTGTCGGCCCGGAGCGGGTTCTGTTCGCGGTCGCGGACCGAGTCAGTCGCGAGCGAGCCGGCGGTACATCTGCTCCAGGCGGTCGGCGATCTGGTCGGCCCCCGGCCGGCCGGCGGCCCACTGCCGCGCGGCCCGGCCGAGCTCGGTGCGGGCGCGCCGGTCTCGGGCCAGCCGGCGCACCTCGTCGGCGACCGTGCCGGCGTCGTCGGGCGGCACCAGCAACGCCGCCTCCCCGACCAGCACCCGGTTGCCGCCGACGTCGGTGAGGACCAGCGGCAGCCCGGCCTGGAGGATCTCCTGGACGGCCAGCGAGGAGCCCTCCCACCGGGAGGTGCTGACGGCGAGGTCGGCGGCGGCGAGCAGATCCGGTATGTCCTCGCGCCGGCCGAGCAGCCGGACCGGCAACCGCTCGGCGTCGATCCGCTGCTGCAGCCGGTCCCGCTCCGGACCGTCGCCGGCGATCAGGTAGCGCGGGTCGTGCGGTCCGGTCCCGGTCCGAGCGGCGGCGTCGAGCAAGAGGTCGAGGTTCTTCTGCGGCGCCAGCCGGGCCAGGCACAGCACCAGCGGGGCGCCGGCGGGGATGCCCAGCTCCTCCCGGGCGGTGTCCCGGTCACGGGCCGGCAGTCGGTGCGCCGGTGCGGGAACCGCCATCACGGTCGCCGGCACCCCGAGCCGGCGGGCGGCAGCGACCAGGTCGGGGCTGACGCCGAGCACCTGGCTGGAGGCGCGGGCACTGGTCAGGCGCAGCACCCGGCCCACCAGCCTGGCCGGTCCGGCGGCCGGGATGTCGTTGTGCCAGGTGGTGATCATCGCCGGACCGGCCAGGGTGAACGGTGCCGCCAGCGCCGAGGCCTTGTAGCCGTGGGCATGGACGATGTCGGCGCCGCGGATCCCGGCCAGCCGGCTCAGCCCGGCGGTGGCGGCGTGGACGTCGGCCAACGGACCGGCGGCGACGCCGTCGGGGCACCAGACCCGCACCCGGTGTCCGCGGGCCTGCAGCGCCGGGACCAGCGCGGCGACGTGCCGGCCGATGCCGCCGGTGCTGCCGGTGAGCACCAGGGCGATCCGCAGGCCGGTCACGACCGCCGCTCCGAGCGGTCGGTGCGCCCGGCCAGCCGGGTCCGCAGCGGGGCCGGCAGCAGCGCCGCCGAGGCCGACCAGGAGGCCGGGTCGAGCAGTCGGATGCCGACGGCGAAGAGCAACAGGCAGGCGGCCGCGCAGCCGACCGCGCCGAGCACCGAGCCGGTGATGCCGGTGTCGGCCAGGCCGCGGCCGGCCACCGCCACCAGCGTGCCGGCGGCCAGACCGACCGGGATGCCGCGGACCAGCGGCCGGGCCAGACCGAGCCGGACGGGCTCCGGCCAGCCGGTGATGATCAGGGTCCAGCCCAGGACGGCGCCGATGATCATGCCGACCGAGTTCGCACAGGCGATGCCGGTGACCACCTGATCGGCGGGCACCCAGGTGATCACCGCCAGTACGCCCGCGATCACGGTCAGCCAGCCGACCGCGGTGGTGAGGCCGGCGTGCCGGGCCCGATGCTCGGCGTACAGCGTTCGGGTCGCCAGTCCCATCAGGGCGAACCCGATCAGCGCGGGTGCGTATCCGATGATCGGCCAGGACAGGGACGCGGTGTCGCCGGAGCCGGGGCCGAGCACCAGGAGTCGCGCCACCGGTACGGCGTCGGCGATCAGCAGGCCGGCGCCGAGTGCGGCCAGCGTGCAGACCGCCGGACCGATCCGGGAGAGCACCGCGGCCACCGCCCGGTGCCCGTCGGCGGCGGCGGACCCGAGCCGCGGGAAGATCATCTGCTGCAGCGGGCTGATCAACACCGCGAACGGCAGCAGATAGACCGCATTGGCCCAGGTGGCCCGGGTCCAGGCGCCCGGCAGGCCGGACTGTTTGGCCGCCAGCACGCCGGCCATCACGCTGAGCTGTTGCATGATCAGCCCGGCCAGCCCGGCGCCGGCGATGGCGATGATCACCCGCGGCACGCCTGACGGGAACCGCAACGTGGGCCGCAGCGGCTGCCCCAGCCGCAGCAGCGGAACCAGCGTCACCACGGCCAGCACCACCACGCCGGCGGTGGTACCCCAGCCCAGCACCGCCAGCGATGCCGGCGGCAGCGTCGCGGGCCTGGTGCGGGCCGCCGGACCGGTGATCCGGGCGAAGATCAGATAGGTGCCGATCACCACGGCGCTGGAGGCCAGCGGCGCCGCAGCCGCGGCCGTGAACCGCCGGTGGGCCTGCAGCACGCCGGCGCTGACCACGGCCAGGCCGTACAGCCACAGCTGCGGAGCGAAGATCATCAGCAGCGCCGCCGCAGTGGCCGTCGCGCCCGGACAGCGGGCCTGCACGAACGTGTCGGCGTAGGCCGGTGCCAGCACCCACGCGGCGAGGGCCACCGGGGTGAGGACCAGCAGCGTCCAGCCGATCAGGGCCGAGGTGGTCCGCGCCGCAGTCGTCCGCTCCCCGGCCGCCAGTTGCCGGCTGATCACCGGCACGATGACGCCGGCCAGGATGCCGCCGGCGGCGATCTCGAACAAGACGTTGGGCAGCTGGTTGGCGGCGTTGTAGGCGTCGCCCAGACAGGTGTCGCCGACCGTCTTGGAGAACACCAGCCAGCGGCCGAAGCCGATGATGCGGGAGGCGAGGGTCAACCCGGCCACGCCGGCGGCGACGCCGGCGAATCGGCGGGCATCGGGGCGCCGCGACGTGCCGGTCGGGTCAGCCGCCACGGTGGCCGTCCGGGGCCGGATCCGGGCGCCCCCACCGGTCGAGTGCGTCCAGCCAGGGGCGGTCGGCGATCACTGCGGTGAAGCTGACCCGCTCGCTGGCCAGGTTGAGCGCGACCAGGCCGGCGAGCAGGCCTATCCGCGGCAGCCGCGGCAGCCGGGTCAGGGCCCGGCCGAGCCCGGCGCCGAGGGCGTTGGCGCCGCAGTCCCCCAGCATCGACCGGCCGGCCAGATCGGCCGGCAGCACCCCCGCGGCCGCGCCGAGGACGGGACCGGTGATCGTCAGCCCGGTGCGCAGTCCTGCGGTGCCCGGCCCAGCGGTGCCCGGTCCTGCGGTGCCCGGTCCCGCGGCGCCCGCTCGCACGGCGCCCGGTCCTGCGGTGCCCGGGTCGTCCTGCGGTGCCCGGTCCCGCGGTGCCCATGAACCCGGCGAGCAGACCGCCGGCGATCACCGCCTTGGCAGCCCGTCCGGGCCGCAGGTCGAGCAGGTTGACCAGGTTGGCGGCGCCGGCGACCAGACCGGTGTCCAGGACGATGTCGGCCCACCGGTGGCCCGACCCTGTGGAGCGGTCGTCGATGACGGCCGCCGCGAGCGCGGCCGCACCGACGCCGGCCAGTTTCACCATCCCGCTGGTCAGCCGGCCCTGGCGCAGCTCGCCGAGGTGGCCGCGGAAGCCCTTGGCCCGGGTCGACCCGGCCAGATCGTCGTAGCCGCCGACCACGGCGGCGACGCCCACCGCGAGCGCGTCGGCGGCGGTGGACCGGGCCGTGGGGCCGGCGGTGGATGGGGTGGTCGTCCGGATCGCGGACCGGCGCACGGACACCCCGGACCGCCGCCCCCCGACACCGGCCCGGACCAGCAGACCGGTGAGCAGTCCGGCTGCCGCCGCCGGTCCCTCCAGCAGCGTGACCGGCCGGCCGGCGTGATTGCTGCGCCGCCAGCGAGCCGCCGCCGAGGCGCCGGAGCCGGCGACGCCGAGCCGGGTGGCCGCGTACGCCGTCGCCGCGGCGGCGACCGCACCGGCGAAACCGGCCGATACCTCGGTTTGCGGCCCGGCTCCATCCGCGGATCGGCGCGTCATCGGATCGGGCTCGTCATCGGATCGGCAACTGCGGCACCGCGGCGTCGACGCTGTTGTTGTAGCCGTAGTGATGGGGCTCGTCACCGTTGAGCAGTTCCCGGCCGGCCATGATCACCGTGCTGACGCCGCTGGGCAGGTCGGCGACGTCGACACTGCTGAGCTGTTGTCGGCTGGTCGGATCGGAACGCACTGCGGCGACGTCGGTGCCGTCGACCCCGGTGCTGTTGGGCCCGGCGATGACCACGCCTGCCGCGGGACGGTGCAGCGCGAGGTCGAAGGCGACGTGGCGGTCCAGGATCTGGCCACCCACCGGCGGGTCGCTGGCCGCCGCGGTCACCACGATGGCCAGTTCCGCGGTCTGGGTGCCGGACCGGTCGAGGCTGACCACGCTGCCGTCCAGCCCGTTGGCGATGGCGTCGGCCGTCGGATCGGCGTTGCCGGCGTGGGAGGCCAGCAGGGCCCGACCGAGCAGTGTCCCCACCCGCGCCGGCAGGGTGGCGTCGGCAGGATAGCGCTTGCTGTACGGACTGATCGCCTTGCGGACCTTGGCGGTCTGGGCCGGATCGAAGACGTCACCGCTGACGGTGGCGGTCGCGGTCAGTGTGCCGCCGGAGTCCTTCACCGCCTGTTGCACGGAGTGGACCACGGAGTTCGGCGCGTCCGGCATCGCCACCACCGCGACGAAGGAACCGGTCAGCATGTTCGCCGTCACCTGGCCGCCGACCTGGGTGGCGTAACTGTCCCGGTACCTGTCCAGCAGCCGCTGTTGCTCCAGCTGCTGCCGGTAGACCTGGACCTGCCGGCGGTCCTGCTCGGCCTGCGCGGCCAGCCCCCGGTTCGCCTCCCCGCTGACCAGGGTCACGCCGAGGGCGATGCCGACCGCCAGCGCCAGGAACACCGCCATCAGCGAGACGATGTGATAGCGGAAGTTGATCAAGTGAACAGTTCCTTCAGCCAGTAGACGACGTCGTTCCAGCGGGCCAGCAGCAGGTCCCCGACCTGGCGCCCGAAGTCGGTGAACGCCATCGCGGTGACCAGCGCCAGCAGAGCCGAAAGCACCAGCAGCACCATGTGCCAGCCCTTGATCTCGCTGCGATAGATCCGGGAGACGCCCTTGGCATCGACGAGTTTCGGCCCCACCCGCAGCCGGGTCAGGAACGTCGAGGCCATGCCCGAGCGTCCCTTGTCCAAGAACTCCACCAGGGAGGCGTGGGTTCCGACCGCGACGAGAAGCTGGGCGCCCTGGGAGTCGGCCAGCAGCATCGCGGCGTCCTCACTGGTGCCGAGCACCGGGAAGGCGACCGCCTCCAGCCCGAGCCGCTGGATCCGTTCCAGACCGGGCGCGCTGCCGTCCCGGTAGGCGTGGACGACGAGTTCGGCCCCGCAGCGCAGGGTGGAGTCGCTGCAGGAGTCCATGTCACCGAGGATGACGTCGGGGGTGTAGCCGGCCTCCAGCAACGCGTCGGCGCCCCCGTCGACGCCGAGCAGCAGCGGTCGGTATTCGCTGATGTAGGGACGCAGCGCAGCCAGGTCCTCGCGGTAGTCGTAGCCGCGGACCACGATCAGTACGTGCCGGCCCTCGAACTCGGTACGGACCTCCGGAACCCCGACGCCCTCGAGCAGGAGATCCTTCTCCTCCCGCAGGTAGGTCATGGTGTTCTCGGTGAAGGCCAGGATCTGTTCGCTCATCCCGGCCTGGGCCCCGGCCAGCTGCCGGCCCAACGCCGGCTGGTCGAGCAGTTCACCGCGGCCGAGCGGCTGTCGGTCCGGATCCAGCACGGCACCGCCTTCCAGCAGCACCCGGTCACCGTCGTGGAGCACCTCGAAGAGCCGCCGGTCGGCCTGGTCGATCAGGGGGATGCCGGCATCCAGCAGGATCTGCGGGCCGAAGTTCGGGTAGCGGCCCGACACCGATCGCGCCACGTTGACCACGGCGGCGACCCCGCAGCCGACCAGCGCCTCGGCGCTGACCCGGTCGAGGTCGGCATGGTCGATGACGGCGATCTCACCTGAACGCAACCGTTTGGTGAGATTCTTGGTGCGGCGGTCCAGGCGGACGACTCCCCCGACATCGTTGGGGTGCGTACGGCGACGCAGGACGGGCAGCTTCATGGCGATCCCATCCTTCCATGGCGGTCTGCCGGACCGGTTCAGCCGCAGCGGTGTGACGCGGCCAGCGCCAGCAGTTCCTCAGCGTGGGCGATCGCGGTGTCGGTACGGTCCAGGCCGGCCATCATCCGGGCGAGTTCGGCGGAACGTTCCTGCTCGACGACCCGGGTGACGCCACTGGTGGTCACCTGGCCGTCGTCGGACTTGGCCACCACGTAGTGCCGGTCGGCGAAGGCCGCCACCTGGGCCAGATGGGTGACCACGACGACCTGCGCATGCTCGGCCAGGGTGGCCAGTCGGCGGCCGATCTCGACCGCCACCTTGCCGCCGACGCCGGCGTCCACCTCGTCGAAGACGAACGTCCCACCGTTGCGGTCACCGGCCAGCACCACCTCCAGCGCCAGCCGGACCCGGGAGAGTTCGCCGCCCGAGGCGACCCGGGCGAGGCTGCGCGGCTCGGTGCCGGGATTGGCGCTGAACAGCAACTCGACCTGGTCGCTCCCGTACGGCCCGGGTTCGGCCCCGGTCACCGCGAACTCCATCCGGGCGTGCGGCATCGCCAGCGCGGACAGTTCGGCCAGCACCTGCTCGGACAGCCGGCCGGCGGCACGGCGTCGCAACGAGGTGATGGCGGCGGCCTGTTGGCCCAGGCGGACGTCCAGATCGGCGATCCTGGCCCGCAGTTCGGCGATCCGGTCATCGCTGGTTTCCAGGCCGGCCAGTCGGCGGGCCGCGTCCGCGCCCCAGGAGATGACCTCGTCGACGGTGGTGCCGTACTTGCGGGTGAGCTGCGCGAGCCGGGACCGGCGCTCGGCGATCTGCTCCAACCGTCCGGGTGTGGTCTCCAGTCCGGCCAGGTAGTGGCTGAGATCACCGGCGACGTCGGCCACCAGGTAGCTGAGTTCGGTGACCCGGCGGCCGAGCTCGCCGGCGCCGGGGTCCAGCGCGGCCAACTGGTCCACGGCCTTGCGGGCGGCGCCGAGCGCCGACATCGCGTCCCCGCCGGCGGCCGGGTCGTCCTCGTCGCCGGCGATGGCGGCCATCGCTGCGGCCGCCGCGGATCGCAGGTCGTCGGCGGCCTGCAGCCGGGCGGCCTCGGCGGCCAGGGCGTCGTCCTCCCCCGGCTGCGGCTCGACCGCCGCGATCTCGTCCAGTCCGAAGGTCAACAGGTCGACCTCGCGGGCCCGCTGGCGGGCATTGGTGCACAGGTCGTCCAGCTCGGCGGCCGCGCGCCGGCGGTCGGTCCAGTCGCGGCCGTAGCAGGCGAGCATCGCGGCGAGCTTCGGTCCGGCGTAGCGGTCCAGGATCTCGCGCTGCCGGTCGGCGCGTCCGAGCCGAACCTGCTCGGACTGGCCGTGCACCGTGACCAACTCGCCGGTGATCTCCCCGCACAGGGCCGCCGGGACCTGGGCGCCGCCGAGGTAGGCACGGCTGCGTCCGGCCGCGGTGAGGTGCCGGCAGACCAGCAGGTCGCCGTCCTCGATCCGACCGCCTGCCTCGGCGACCGCCGCGGTGAGCCCGTCGTCGGCGACCCTGAAGATGCCCTCCACCCGGGCCCGGTCGGCGCCGGTCCGTATCGCGCCGGCGTCGGCCTTGCCGCCGAGCAGCAGGTCGATGCTGCTGACGATCATCGTCTTGCCGGCGCCGGTCTCGCCGGTGACCACGGTCAGTCCGGCGTCGAGATCGAGGGTGGCGTCGTTGATGACGCCGAGGTCGGTGATCCGCAGTTCGGAGAGCATCTCGGCTGTCAGGCTTCCCGCCGGCCCCGCCAGCCCTCGACCCGCAGACCGAACTTGTGCACCAGTCGGTCGGTGAACGGCGCCTCCGACAGCCGCGCCAGCCGCAGCCGGTGCCGGCCCTGGACCACCGCGACCCGCATGCCGCGCCGCAGCACCGTCGAACGGCGGCCGTCGCACCAGACCACCGCCTCGGGGGCCATGCCCGGCAGCATCTCGATCAGCACATGGGACCGCGGGCCGAGCACCATCGGCCGGGCGAAGAGCGCATGCGCGCTCAAGGGCAGCACCAGCATCGCGTCGACGTCGGGCCAGATCACCGGACCGCCGGCGGAGAAGGCGTACGCGGTGGATCCGGTCGGGGTGGAGACCAGCACCCCGTCGCAGGACCACCGCGACAGCGGCCGGCCGTCGATCTCGACCATCAGTTCCAGCACGCGTTCCCGGGCGGCCTTCTCGATGGACACCTCGTTGATGGCGAACGAGCTCCAGATCAGCCGGTCACCCTCGGTGATGCGGACGTCGATGGTGGAGCGTTCCTCCACCCGGTAGCTGCAGTTGACGATCGTGTCGACGATGAGGTCGATCTCGCTGGACTCGGCCTCGGCCAGGAACCCGACGTGACCGAGGTTGACGCCGAGCAGGGGGATGTCGGAGGCCACCACCCACTCCGCGCCGCGCAGGATGGTGCCGTCGCCGCCGAGTACGACGAGCAGTTCGATGTCGCCGGCCGCCGGCGTGTTCAACCCGACCAGCGGGTCCGCCTCGGGCAGCACCTCCAGGCGGGGGTCGGACGGCGACAGCCGCAACTGGGAGATGTCGGCGGCCGGGAGCATGCAGACGATGCCGGCAGCGGCCAGCCCGGAGATCAGCCGAGCGGCGGCCTTGACGGCCTCGTCCCTGCCGGTGTGGGTGAGGACGGCGACGCGGCGGCCCCGTTCCGACGGCCCGGTCCCGGTGCCCTGTTCAGCTCGCCCGATCACGCCGACAGCATAGGCGGCGGCACTGCCCGGGCTCGGCCTCCGGCCGCGAGTCGGCGCCGAGGAGGTGGTGGAGTCGGGGCGTTCAGTCGGGTTCGAACAGGGCCGCGACGGCGTCCGGGCGGCCCGGTCCGGCGCCGAACAGGACGAAGTACTCGCGGTTGCCGGCCGGTCCGGGCAGCCGGCTGGGGGCGGCTGCCCTCGGCTGCCAGCCGAGACCTGCCGCGGTGGCGACGACGTTCAGCACGGCGTCGCGGCGCAGCTGGTCGGAGCGGACGACGCCGCCCTTGCCGAGGTGGACCCGGCCGACCTCGAACTGTGGTTTGACCATCGCCAGCAGCTCACCGCCGGGCCGGAGTACGCCGGTGAGCGGTCCGATCAGCAGGGTGAGTGAGATGAAGGAGACGTCGGTCACCACCAGGTCCACCGGGCGGCCTGCCACCAGTCCGAGGTCGAGGTCACGCAGGTTGGTGCCCTCGAAGGACCGCACCCGCGGATCGGTGCGGAGCCGGGGGTGGAGCTGGTCGTGACCGACGTCGACGGCGGTGACGTGTGCGCAGCCCCGCTCGAGTAGCACCTGGGTGAACCCTCCGGTCGAGGCGCCCGCGTCCAGGGCTCGCGCGGGCACCCTCACCTGCAAGTCGTCCAGGGCACCGATCAGCTTGTACGCCGCCCGCGAGACATAGGGGTCCTCGCTGGTCAGCTCCAGCCGGTCGGCGTCGGTGACCTGCTGGGACGCCTTCTGGGCAGGGTGGCCATTGACCAGCACCCGACCGGAATCGATGAGTTCCCGGGCGTGGCTGCGGGAGCGGGCACGCCCGCGCGCCGTGAGCATCAGGTCGAGCCGGTCGGTCATCGGGGCGGGCCGGGTCTCGGTCGGCTCAGGGCTGGTCCTGGGTCGGGTTCAGCGCCCGGTGCAACTCCTCGTGCACCCTGGCCAGTCGGTCGTGATGGTCCGCCAACGGCAGCGACTCCAGTCCGCTGAGCGACTCCAGCGCCCGGTCGACCTCGGGCTCCCCGGTCCACGCAACGTCGGCTGGTCCCGGCCGGGCGGGTTCGGTCGGCGTCACCGCGGCGGCCGGATCGGTGTGGTCGGCCGCCGGCTCGCTCGTGCTCACTCCTGCGTCTCCGACCTGGTCGGCGCGGTGGTCTTCCGCGGACTCCGGGAGCCGGCCTTCTTCGCCGGTCGTGTCGCCCCGGTCTTGCCGGCCCCGGTCCTGCTCGCTCCGGACTTGCTCGCTCCGGACTTGGTGGCCCTCGATCCGGCGCCTGCGGACTTGGTCGCCGAGGTCTTCGCGGCACCGGTCTTCTTCGTCGTGGCCCGGCCGGTCGTCGCCGAAGCCGATCGCTTGGTGGACCGCGGGGCCGGCGAGGCGTCGCCGGGTGGGGTGTCGGCGGCGGCCGTCGCGGCGGCGCGCAGCCCGGCGACCTCGTCGCGGAGCCGGGAGATCTCCTCGCGCATCTGCTGTACGTCCTCGGCGGCGGCCAGGCCGAGCCGGTGCAGCGACTTCTCCAGCTCCTGGGTGACGGTGCGTTGCAGCAACGTCCGGTTGGCCTTGCGGGCGGCCATGATCTCCTCGGCGAGCTGGTTGATCCTGGCGCTGGCGCCGGAGGCCGCCTCCCCCAGGTCCACGTTCTCGAAGCCCGCCTGACTCAGCAGCCGTTCGGCCAGATGCCGGGCCCGGGTCCGGGTCATCCGCGAGGCGCCGTCGACGGCGGCGCCGAAGACCTCGGCCAACGTGCTGAAACCGGGCAGACCCGCGCCGTGCCGGGCCCGGTTCGGGTCGTCGTCGTTGCTCATGGCAGAACCTCTCGTCGTTGTGCTGGCCCGGCTGTCGGTGTCGCCGACCGCCGCTCCTCCACGGTAGTGGCCCGCTGAGGTCGTCAGTGGCTGCCGCGGTCCCGCCAGCGGCCGGTCAGCCGACCGGCCAGATCCAGACAGTCCACCGGCAGGTCGGCATCGGCGCACTGCCAGCTCAACCGGGCGGCCACCCAGATGGCGTCGACCAGTTCGTCGTCCTCGGGTTCGCGGGACAGGGCCAGCTGCTGATGATCGACGTACGCCTCGATGGAGCCGATCGCCAACCGGTCCTCCCCGCAGGAGCGGACGTCGCGGGCCGGTTCCAGCAGCGCGCCGGCATCGGCGCCCAGATGGGTCGGGCGTTCCACGCCGAGGGCGGAGAAGAGCTGGATCGGGCCGTGTGAACCGGTCAGCACCAGCAGGCTGTCGATGTCGAGGTTGCCGGCACCGGCAATGTCGGTGTCGATCCGGTCGCCGACGAAGACCGGCCGCTGGGCGCCGATTCGGCGCACGGTCTCCTCCATCAGCGGCCGGTACGGCTTGCCGGCCACGATCGGATCGGCCTCCACCGCGACGCGGACGGCCGCCACGGCGGCACCGTTTCCGGGGACCAGACCGCGCTCGGTCGGCCGGGTCGGATCGGTGTTCGTGGCCACCCAGACGGCACCACGCTGGATCGCCAACGCCGCTTCGGTGAGCGACTCCCACCGCAGGCTGGGGTCGTAGCCCTGCAGCACCGCGACCGGTTTGTCATCGGCGCTGGACACCGCGACCAGGCCCGCCTCGGCGACCGCCGCGCGGAGCCCCTCACCGCCGACGGCGAGCACCAGCGCGCCCGGACCGAAGCGTTCGGCGACCTCACGGGCGCCGGCCTGGGCCGAGGTGACGACATCGTGCTCCTCGCAACGGATGCCGAAGCCCCGCAGTTGGGCGACGACCGCGGCCGGTGTCCGCGCGGCGTTGTTGGTGACGAAGCCGACGCGGACGTCACGATCGTGCAGCCGGTTCACCGCCTCGGGTGCGCCGGGCACCGGATCGGGACCCAGGTAGAGCACACCGTCGAGGTCGAACAGTGCGGCGTCGTAGCGGTCAATCAGCATCCTGGGCTCCTTTGCCCTGGTCATTATCCTGCCCTGGTCGATCCTGCCCTGGTCGATCCTGCCCTGGTCGATCCTGCCCTGGTCGATCCTGCCCTGGTCGATCCTGCCCTGGTCGATCGTTTCTTCGTCGAGGGTGTCCTCGTCGATGTCAGCGCTGATCGCCTGGTGGGGATCGTCGCCGTCAGCATTCTCCCCGACCGCGGGGTCGGGCCGGCGTCACGCGTCGCGCTGCGTCGTCCACCGCGTCGCGCTCGTCGTCGTCCACCGCGTCGCGCTCGTCGTCGTCCACCGCGTCGCGCTCGTCGTCGTCCACCGCGTCGCGCTCGTCGTCGTCCACCGCGTCGCGCTCGTCGTCGTCCACCGCGTCGCGCTCGTCCGCGTCATCCTCGTCGTCATCGTCGTCGTCGAGGTCGATCCGGACTCCGTCGATCGCGTCGATCTGCTCCGCGGCATCGGTGACGCCGTCGGTGTCGAGTTCGGCCGCCTGGACGAACTCGGCCCTGGCCTGGTCGGTCCGGCCGAGGTCGAGCAGGATGTCGGCGAGCGCATAGTGCAGCCGGGCCACCGGCGGCGCCATCGACGGCTCACTGCTGCGGCGACCGATGTGGGTGAGGGCGGCGCGGAGCAGCCGGGCCGCCTCGGCGGTCTGACCCAGATCGTGGCGGGCACCGGCCTCGACGATGCGGAGCTCGACCGCGGATCCCGGATCCATCGGCTGACCGGCCGCCTCGCGAACCAACCGCAGCGCCTGCAGCGGCCGGCCCAGCGCGCGTTCGCAGTCGGCCATCACAGCCAGGTAGTCCGCCGATCCGGTCATCCGGCGTAGCGCCCGGTACTCGGCCAGCGCCACGTCGTACTTCGCGGCGGCGTAGGCGGTCTCTGCGGCGCCCTCCCGGACGATCGGCAGTCGGGCGGCGCGTCGGCGCGCGGCCTGGGCGTGGGCGAACGCGCGGTCGGGGTCCTCGTCGACGAGTTCGCCGGCCAGCAGTAGATGGGCGGCGACGATGTCGGCGAGTTCCTTGGGCAGGCCCCTCAGTTCGGCGCGAACGGCCCGGTCCAGCCGCCGGATGTCGGTGCCCTCAGGGATCTGCGGTTCGTCGGTGCGGGCCTGCAGGCCCTGCGGCACCGGGCGACGTGCGGTGCGACCGGCCGGGACGTCGGCCGGACCCGGGTTCCGCCCGGCGGGCCGACGATGGTCGAAGCGGTCCGATCGGTGGTCGGCATGATCCGAGCGGTTTCCGGGTCCACCGGCGCGACTTCCGGGTCCACCGGCCACCCGGGTTCGCCGTGCGCGGCGTGCGCCGGTTCCGCCGGCTCCGGGCCGCCCCTGGCTCGGCCGCTGGTCGTCCCGATCCGTACGGTTCCAGCCCCCCGAGCGGCTCCGGTCCCCGGATCGGTTCCGGTCCGCGAATCGGTCCCGGTCCCCGGATCGGTCCCGGGCGCCCGACCCCTGACCGCCACCCGATGCCGGGCGTCGGGCGGATTCGCCGCGCGCCGGCCGGTCCGAGCGTCCCTTGCCCGCTGCACGATCGGCTCGGCTGCGATCGGGCCCACCACGGTCGGGGCGTCCCGCACGCTCGCGCTGGTCGCTGCGGTCCTGCCCGGCACCACGACCCTGCCCGGCACCACGACCCTGCCCGGCACCACGACCCTGCCCGGCACCACGACCCTGCCCGGCACCACGACCCTGCCCGGCACCACGACCCTGCCCGGCACCACGACCCTGCCCGGCACCACGACCCTGCCCGGCACCACGACCCTGCCCGGCACCACGACCCTGCCCGGCACCACGACCCTGCCCGGCACCACGACCCTGCCCGGCACCACCGACCCTGCCCGGCACCACGACCCTGCCCGGCACCACGACCCTGCCCGGCACCACGACCCTGCCCGGCGGGACGGTCTGGTCGTCCGTCACCGGGGCCGTGCCCCCCGGACCCGCGCGGATCCCGTCCCGGCCGGCCGTCCCTGCCGTCCTCCCGGTCATCACCGTCGTACCGCTTATCGATCACCGCACAATCCTCAGGCACCGCGGGCATGCAGGACAAACCGGGGAGGACGGAGCCCGGATGGTCCAGCCGGCCGAACCGGGACGAATGACCCTGGCTGACCGCAGCATCCCGACTCCAACGGGTCACGGGAGTAACGTCCGGTTGATCGGCACCCGCAGGCCCCCGGTGGGAGATTTGCCGCCGGCATGCGGACACGCTCAGCGATGCGAGGGAGCCGCATGACCGGATCACCAGCGACCAGACCCGCCGAACGGGGCGAGGGGCAGCGGGATCGTCGCAAGCGCACGCTCCGGTGGCGACGTCGGCGGGCCCGGCTGGTGCTGCCGGCCATCGTGGTTCTCGCGCTCGTCCTCAGCAGTTGCGCCGGATTCGGCAATCTGGGCAACAGACCGGGCGTCACGACGATCACCCTGGCCAGCGTCAACAATCCGCAGATGCAGGATCTGGCCCAGCTGCTACCAGAGTTCAATCGTCAACACCCTGACATCAAGGTGAACGTGATCATGATGGAGGAGAACGACCTCCGCAATTCGATCACCAAGGACGTCGCCACCCGCGGCGGCCAGTACGACGTGATGACTGTCGGCGCCTACGAGGTTCCGATCTGGGGTCAGAACAAGTGGCTGGTCGATCTGAGTCAGCAGGCCAGGTCCGACACCGACTACAACGTCAACGACTTCTTCGCACCCGTCCGGGAGAGCGTGAGTTATGCCGGCCGGATGTATGCGATGCCCTTCTACGGGGAGTCGTCCTTCCTGATGTACCGCAAGGACCTGTTCCGGCAGGCCGGGCTGAGCATGCCGCAACATCCGACCTGGCAACAGGTCGCCGCGTTGGCGAAGAAGATCAAGAAGCCCGACCAGGACCGGGCCGGCATCTGCCTTCGCGGCAAGCCCGGCTGGGGAGAGATGTTCGCCCCCCTGACGACGGTGGTCAACACCTTCGGGGGTCAGTGGTACGACATGCACTGGAACGCCCAGGTCGACAAGCCCGGGTTCAGCGACGGCGTCAGCTTCTATGTGAACCTGATCAACCAGGCCGGTGAGCGGGATCCGGCGTCGTTCGGCTTCACCGAGTGCCTGAACCTGTTCCAGCAGGGCCGGGCGGGGATGTGGTACGACGCCACCTCCGCCGCCGGCACGCTGGAGGCGAAGGGCAGTCCGGTGGCCGGCAAGGTCGGCTACGTCTCCGCCCCGGTCGCCAAGACCAAGGAATCCGGCTGGTTGTGGACCTGGAACCTGGGCGTCAACGCCGAGAGCCGACACAAGCAGGCCGCCTGGCAGTTCGTGCGCTGGGCCACCTCCCAGCAGTACGAGCAACTCGTCGCGCAGAAGTACGGCTGGACCCGCGTACCGCCGGGCACCCGGCAGTCGCTGTACCGGCGCCCGCAGTATCGGAAGGCGAGTTCGGCCTTCGCCGACATCACCGCGTCGACGATGAACTCCGTCGACCCGAAGAAGCCGGGACTGCGGCCGCAGCCGTGGACCGGCATCCAGTTCGTCGGCATCCCCGAGTTCCAGGACGTCGGCAACCAGACCTCACAGGAGATCGCCGACGCCCTCGCCGGCCGACAGTCCGTGTCCGACGCCCTGCAGAAGGGGCAGAAGATCGCCCAGATCGCCGGCGACATCCAGAAGAAGGAGGCAGGACAGTGACCACCGCGACAGCCGAACTGAGCGCCGGTCGCAGCCGCCGGCGCCACCGGCGGGCCGCACCCGGACGCACCGAACTCTCCGAACGCCGGTTCGCCCGGACGCTGATCTGGCCTGGGTTGGTCGTGGCGTTGTTGGTCACCCAGGTGCCGTTCGTGGTGACGATCTACTACTCGTTCCAGAACTGGAACCTGGCCCGTCCCGGGGCCCGGTCCTTCGCCGGCGTCGAGAACTACGTGGCTGTCGTCCGCAACGGCGCCTTCCTGCCGGCATTGCTGAACACGGTGGTGATCGTCGGATCGGCGGTCATCGTCTCGCTCGTGCTGGGGTTGATGTTCGCGGTGCTGCTGGACCGGCACTTTCCCGGCCGGGCGGTGGCGCGGACCTTGTTGATCACACCGTTCCTGGTGATGCCGGCCGCGTCGGCGCTGATCTGGAAGTGGTCGCTGCTCGACGCCAACGTCGGCATGATCAACTGGGCGCTCGGGCTGATCGGCATCCCGCCGGTGGCGTGGAACACCGACCATCCAGGCATGACGATCGTGTTCGTGCTCACCTGGCAGTACACGCCGTTCATGATGTTGATCCTGCTGGCCGGCCTGCAGTCGCAGTCGGGTGAGACCCTCGAAGCCGCGCAGGTCGACGGCGCCGGACCGTTGCGGGTGTTCCGGACGATGACACTGCCGCACCTGCGCACCTACGCCGAACTGGCCATCCTGCTCAGCACCGTGCTGATGATCCAGGTGTTCGATCCGGTCAACATCATGACCAAAGGCGCCGGCGACTCCAAGACGCTGTCCTACCTGCTCTACGAGCGGGCGTTCATCGGCCAGCAGGTCGGCGAGGCGGCGGCGTACGGGGTCGTGACCGTGATCGTCACCATCGCCGTCACCACGGTCGCGCTGCGCACCCTGTTCCGGGTGTTCACCGAGGAAGGGGGTGGCGGACGATGACCGCCACAAGCGTTCGTCCCGGCGTGGCGCCGGCCTCGCCGGCCGGCAATCGCCCGGTCACCGTCCGGCGCCGCTTCACCCGTCGACGAGTCGGCGGCCTGGCCATGACCACGCTCACCTGGGTGCTGGTCTTCCTGTTCTTCTTCCCCGTGCTGTGGATGGTGTTCACCAGCTTCAAATCCGAGCAGGCCGCGGCGCAGTTCCCGCCCAGCTTCATCACCCCGCTGTCCTTCGACCGGTACGCGGCCGTGTTCGACCGGGGAATGGCGCTCTACCTGGCGAATTCGGCGGCGCTGTCGATCGGCTCGACCGTGGTGGTGATGGCGCTGGCGATCCCGGCGGCGTACGCGTTGTCGGTGCGGCGGATCAGCCGCTGGCGCGACGCCCTGTTCTTCTTCATCTCCACCCGGTTCATGCCCGTCGCCGCCTCGATCATCCCCGTCTTCCTGCTGCTGCGGGTGCTGGGCATGCTGGACAACCTGTGGGCCCTGGGCGTCCTCTACCTCGGCATGAACCTGCCGCTGGCGGTCTGGATGATGCGATCGTTCTTCGCCGAGGTGCCGTACGCGGTGGTGGAGGCGGCGCAGATCGACGGCGCCTCCTACAACCGGGAACTGTGGCGGGTGTCGCTGCCGATCGTCGCGCCGGGCGCCGCCGCGGCCGCCCTGATCTGCTTCATCTTCGCCTGGAACGAGTACTTCCTGGTCAACCTGCTGACCGCGGTCGTGGCCCGGACCACGCCGCCGTTCCTCGGCAGCTTCGTGGACGGTCGCGGCCAGTTCCTGGCGGTGCTGTCGGCGGCGTCGACCATCGCCGTGCTGCCGGTGATCATCGCCGGTTGGGTGGCCCAGAAGCGGCTGGTGCGCGGACTGGCCATGGGCGCGGTGAAATGATCGCCGACCTGACGGGGGGCCGGCTGCCGCCGGCGGTGTCCGCGGGAACCGTGTCGGGGATCAGCCGGCGTTCGCTACGATCCGGTGGTCCGCGTCGCAGCCGTTGTGCAAGGAGCCGGATCGATGACCCTGGTGGCAGGAGTGGACAGTTCCACCCAGTCGGTGAAGGTGGTGGTCTGTGACGCCGCGACCGGTGCGGTGGTGCGGACAGCGCGCGCCCCGCATCCCGACGGCACCGAGGTGCCGGCCGAGGCGTGGTGGCGGGCCTATCAGCAAGCGGTCGCCGAACCAGGCTTCCTCGACGGGGTGGAGGCCCTCGCGGTCGGCGGCCAGCAGCATGGCATGGTCACCCTCGACGAGCGCGGCGAACCGGTCCGCGACGCGCTGCTGTGGAACGACAACCGGTCGGCGCCGGCAGCGCTGGAGCTGATCGACGAGCTCGGCGGCCGGCGGGCCTGGGCCGAGGAGATCGGCACCGTGCCGGTCGCCTCGGTGACCGTCAGCAAACTGCGGTGGCTGGCCGACGCCGAACCCGCCAACGCCGAACGGACCGCAGCGGTCGTCCTTCCCCATGACTATCTGACCTGGCGGATCGGCGGCCGGACCTTCGAACCGGTCACCGACCGCGGCGATGCCTCCGGAACAGGCTATTTCGATGCCGCGGCCAACCGTTACCGCCACGATCTGGTCCGTCGTGCACTCGGCCACGACCTGCGCCTACCGCGGGTCGCCGGTCCGCACGAGGTGATCGGACAGACACCCGAGGGCATCCTGCTGGCCCCCGGGACCGGCGACAACATGGCCGGGGCGCTGGCGTTGGACGTCGGCGCCGGTGAGGCCGTCGTCAGCCTGGGGACCAGCGGCACCGCCTACACCAGTGCCGAACGGCAGAGCCACGAGGCGACGGGCACGGTCTGCGGGTTCGCCGACGCCACCGGCCGCTTCCTGCCGCTGGTCTGCACGCTGAACTGTGCACGCAACCTCGACGCGACCGCCACCATGCTCGGCGTCGACCTGGCCGGACTGAGCCGACTGGCGATGGCGGCACCGGCCGGAGCCGACGGCCTGACGTTCATGCCGTACCTGGAGGGTGAGCGGACGCCACCGCTGCCGCGCGCGACCGGAGAGATCCTCGGCCTCACCCGGGCCAACATGACACCGGCGAACGTGGCGCGGGCCGCCATCGAGAGCGTGCTGTGGAGCCTGGCCTACGGTATCGAGGTGCTGGCCGAACAGACCGGTCGCATCGACCGGGTCACCCTGACCGGCGGTGCCGCCCAGTCCGAGGCCGTCCAGCAGATCGCCGTGGCCGTCTTCGGGCTGCCGATCTCGGTGACCGAGCCGTTCGAGAGTGTGGCCGTCGGCGCCGCCCGGCAGGCAGCGTGGGCGTTGGCCGGAGAACTGCCGGCGTGGCCGGTGCCCGTGGTCCGGGAGATCCGCCCGTCCGCCGACGACCTGGCGGCACACCAGGCGATCGCCGATCGTTATCGCCGCCACCTCACCGCGCACTATCTGCGCTGCGACAGCTGACCGCTCTGCCCCGGTTCAGGCGGTGATCTCGCGCAGCAGTCCGGTGTCGATGTCGAAGATGAAGCCGCGGACGTCGTCACGGTGCGGCAGTTCGGCCGCCTCTCTGACCCGGGCCAGCGCATCGCGCACATTGGTCTCCTGCTCACCGAACGGGGTCGGGGCCCAGGGCGGCTCCATACCTGTCTCGGTCCTCAACTCGGCACGGAACTCCTCATCCCGATAGCTCCCCAGCCCGCACTTGGTGTGCTGGATGACCATCACCGCGGTCGTCCCGAGTTTGCGCTGGCTGGTGACCAGCGAACGCAGGGCGTCATCGGTGACCAGGCCGCCGGCGTTGCGGATGACATGAGCATCCCCCGGCCCGATTCCGAGAGCATGCGCCGGGACGATCCGGGCATCCATACAGGTGATCACCGCGACCTTACTGGCCGGCGCACCCGGCAGGCCGCCGCTGAAGTCTTCGGCAGCCTTGCGGTTGGCATCGATCAAGGGCTCTATAGCTGACACCGTCACATCGTAGCCAGCGCTCACCTCGCGGCCTCGCCCGGACTCCTCGGGTGGGCGGCCGGCATGCCGCCGAGGGGTCACGGCCACAACGACACCCCGGCCAGAACAAGGAAGAGGTGACTCTTCGGCACAAGGGGACGCAAAAATACCTCAGGGGTGGCCACGAATGGCCACCCCTGAGGTGTGTGTTGTCCGGCGACGTCCTAGTCTCCCACGCGGTCTCCCGCGCAGTACCATCGGCGCTGAAGGGCTTAACTTCCGGGTTCGGAATGGAGCCGGGTGTTTCCCCTTCGCCATGGTCACCGAAACTCTATGGAGATGTGATCGGACCGGATGACCGAAGCCATCGATCGACGACCGTATCTCGGGAACTGCACAGTGGACGCGTAGCATCTTTGTAGGAACAAGCCCTCGGCCTATTAGTATCGGTCAGCTCCATGCATTGCTGCACTTCCACATCCGACCTATCACCCAGTGGTCTGCTGGGGGCCTTACCAGGTTATCCTGTGGGAGCCCTCATCTTGAAGCGTGCTTCCCGCTTAGATGCTTTCAGCGGTTATCACTTCCGAACGTAGCCAACCAGCCGTGCTCTTGGCAGAACAACTGGCACACCAGAGGTTCGTCCGTCCCGGTCCTCTCGTACTAAGGACAGCTCTTCTCAAGACTCCTACGCGCGCAGCGGATAGGGACCGAACTGTCTCACGACGTTCTAAACCCAGCTCGCGTGCCGCTTTAATGGGCGAACAGCCCAACCCTTGGGACCGACTCCAGCCCCAGGATGCGACGAGCCGACATCGAGGTGCCAAACCATGCCGTCGCTATGAACGCTCGGGCAAGATCAGCCTGTTATCCCCGGGGTACCTTTTAGCCGTTGATCTCCGGCGCTTCCACATGCCGCCGTCGGTTCACTAGTTCCGACTTTCGTCCCTGCTTGAGATGTCTCTCTCACAGTCAAGCTCCCTTGTGCACTTACACTCGAAACCTGATTGCCAACCAGGCTGAGGGAACCTTTGAGCGCCTCCGTTACCTTTTGGGAGGCGACCGCCCCAGTCAAACTACCCACCAGGCACTGTCCCTGATCCGGATAACGGACCTAGGTTAGATAACCAGATGAACCAGAGTGGTATTTCAACGTTGACTCCACGACAACTGGCGTTGCCGCTTCAAAGTCTCCCACCTATCCTACACAAACTCATCCGATCACCAATACCAAGCTATAGTAAAGGTCCCGGGGTCTTTCCGTCCTGCTGCGCGTAACGAGCATCTTTACTCGTAGTGCAATTTCGCCGAGTCCGTGGTCGAGACAGCGCCCAAGTCGTTACGCCATTCGTGCAGGTCGGAACTTACCCGACAAGGAATTTCGCTACCTTAGGATGGTTATAGTTACCACCGCCGTTTACTGGCGCTTAAGTTCAATGCTTCGCCTTGCGGCTAACATCTCCCCTTAACGTTCCAGCACCGGGCAGGCGTCAGTCCGTATACATCGTCTTTCGACTTGGCACGGACCTGTGTTTTTAGTAAACAGTCGCTTGGGCCTGGTCTCTGCGGCCTCTTCCGCCGTCAGGAGCAAGTCCTTAGACGGAATCGGCCCCCCTTCTCCCGAAGTTACGGGGGTATTTTGCCGAGTTCCTTAACCACGGTTATCTCGATCGCCTTGGTATTCTCTACCTGACCACCTGAGTCGGTTTAGGGTACGGGCGGCACAGTCACTCGCTTACGAAGGTTTTCTTGGCAGCATAGGATCACCGGAATTCGCCTGGAACGAGTCCAGACCACTCCTCATGTCTGAGGCCTATGGGATGCGGATTTGCCTACATCCCGCCCTACACACTTAACCCCGGACAACCACCGCCGGGGTCCGGCTACCTTCTTGCGTCACTCCGCAGCTTGCCTAATACAAGTTCGGGTCGCAGAGTCAGCCGACATCACCCCGAAGGGATCCGAAGGCCTTCCGTGCTTAGCATCACTCGCCTCGGCAGGGTCGTTCCTGCGCCGGTACGGGAATATCAACCCGTTGTCCATCGACTACGCCTGTCGGCCTCGCCTTAGGTCCCGACTTACCCAGGGCAGATTAGCTTGACCCTGGAACCCTTGGTCATTCGGCGGACGGGTTTCTCACCCGTCATTCGCTACTCATGCCTGCATTCTCACTCGTGTGCTCTCCACGGCTAGGTCACCCTGCCGCTTCCTCGTGCACACGACGCTCCCCTACCCATCAACGCGCTTGGGCACGACCGAAGTCGCACCGGGCACATGCGTCAATGACACAGCTTCGGCGGATTGCTTGAGCCCCGCTAAATTGTCGGCGCAGAATCACTTGACCAGTGAGCTATTACGCACTCTTTAAAGGGTGGCTGCTTCCAAGCCAACCTCCTGGTTGTCTCCGCAACTCCACATCCTTTTCCACTTAGCAATCGCTTAGGGGCCTTAGCTGGTGTTCTGGGCTGTTTCCCTCTCGACTACGAACCTTATCGCCCGCAGTCTCACTGCCGCGCTCTCACTTACCGGCATTCGGAGTTTGGCTAACTTCGGTAAGCTTGTGGGCCCCCTAGGCTATCCAGTGCTCTACCTCCGGCAAGAAACACGCGACGCTGCACCTAAATGCATTTCGGGGAGAACCAGCTATCACGAAGTTTGATTGGCCTTTCACCCCTATCCACAGCTCATCCCCCAGGTTTTCAACCCTGGTGGGTTCGGGCCTCCACGACGTCTTACCGTCGCTTCACCCTGGCCATGGATAGATCACTTCGCTTCGGGTCTAGAGCACGCGACTCAATCGCCCTATTTGGACTCGCTTTCGCTACGGCTTCCCCACACGGGTTAACCTCGCCACGTACCACTAACTCGCAGGCTCATTCTTCAAAAGGCACGCCGTCACCCATCCGAAGATGAGCTCCGACGGATTGTAGGCAATCGGTTTCAGGTACTATTTCACTCCCCTCCCGGGGTACTTTTCACCTTTCCCTCACGGTACTTGTCCGCTATCGGTCACCAAGGAGTATTTAGGCTTAGCGGGTGGTCCCGCCGGATTCGCACGGAATTTCACGGGTTCCGTGCTACTTGGGGTGGCGTCCAGCAGTGCTCATCTTACGTCTACAGGAGTATTACCTTCTTTGCTGCGCCTTCCCAGAGCGCTTCGACTTCAATGAGCATTTCTGACTGCTTGACCGATCGACAGCTCGGTCGGGGCGGCCCCACAACACCGCATCTGCAACGCCTGTCAGCTATCACACAGATACGGTTTGGCCTGTTCCGCGTTCGCTCGCCACTACTGACGGAATCACTGTTGTTTTCTTTTCCTGTGGGTACTGAGATGTTTCACTTCCCCACGTTCCCTCCCACTGCCCTATGTGTTCAGGCAGGGGTCGCCGGACATTACTCCGGTTTCCTTCGAGGTTTCCCTATTCGGAGATCCCCGGATCGAAGCTCGTTTACCAGCTCCCCGGGGCTTATCGCAGGTTACAACGTCCTTCATCGGCTCTTGGTGCCAAGGCATCCACCGATTGCCCTTAGTAGCTTGTTGTTACTACAAAGATGCTCGCGTCCACTGTGAAGTTCTCAACATACGGGCGGGATCCGGTGCCGGCCATCGCTGGCCGACCCTCGGTCCGCTGAGTTGCCTGTCTGACGACCGACACCTCAGGACCCAACAGCGTGCTTGGGCTCGTCCGGCTCCAGGTTCGAGGTTCCACTCCGTGTCCTCCGAGGAGGTCAACGGTTGTACTGACGGACTTGGACCCGTACGGGCCGACTGGTCAATGTTCCACATTCCGGTGCCTGCTCAGCCGAGAACGTACGTCTCGGAACTGAGCGCATGGACGCACGAGGCGCCATATGGCTCCTTAGAAAGGAGGTGATCCAGCCGCACCTTCCGGTACGGCTACCTTGTTACGACTTAGTCCTAATCGCCAGTCCCACCTTCGACGGCTCCCTCCCAAGGGTTGGGCCACCGGCTTCGGGTGTTACCGACTTTCATGACTTGACGGGCGGTGTGTACAAGGCCCGGGAACGTATTCACCGCAGCGTTGCTGATCTGCGATTACTAGCGACTCCGACTTCATGGGGTCGAGTTGCAGACCCCAATCCGAACTGAGGCCGGCTTTTTGAGATTCGCTCAACCTTGCGGTATTGCAGCTCTTTGTACCGGCCATTGTAGCATGCGTGAAGCCCTGGACTTAAGGGGCATGATGACTTGACGTCATCCCCACCTTCCTCCGAGTTGACCCCGGCAGTCTCCTATGAGTCCCCACCATGACGTGCTGGCAACATAGGACGAGGGTTGCGCTCGTTGCGGGACTTAACCCAACATCTCACGACACGAGCTGACGACAGCCATGCACCACCTGTATACCGACCTTGCGGGGGCTACATCTCTGCAGCTTTCCGGTATATGTCAAACCCAGGTAAGGTTCTTCGCGTTGCATCGAATTAATCCGCATGCTCCGCCGCTTGTGCGGGCCCCCGTCAATTCCTTTGAGTTTTAGCCTTGCGGCCGTACTCCCCAGGCGGGGCACTTAATGCGTTAGCTTCGGCACGGAACTCGTGGAATGAGTCCCACACCTAGTGCCCACCGTTTACGGCGTGGACTACCAGGGTATCTAAGCCTGTTTGCTCCCCACGCTTTCGCTCCTCAGCGTCAGGTGATGCCCAGAGAACCGCCTTCGCCACTGGTGTTCCTCCTGATATCTGCGCATTCCACCGCTCCACCAGGAATTCCATTCTCCCCTGCATCCCTCTAGTCCGCCCGTATCGGAAGCAGGCTCAGGGTTAAGCCCTGAGTTTTCACTTCCGACGTGACGGACCGCCTACGAGCCCTTTACGCCCAATAATTCCGGACAACGCTCGCACCCTACGTATCACCGCGGCTGCTGGCACGTAGTTGGCCGGTGCTTCTTCTGCGCCTACCGTCACTTTCGCTTCGTCGGCGCTGAAAGTGGTTTACAACCCGAAGGCCGTCATCCCACACGCGGCGTTGCTGCATCAGGCTTGCGCCCATTGTGCAATATTCCCCACTGCTGCCTCCCGTAGGAGTCTGGGCCGTATCTCAGTCCCAGTGTGGCCGGTCGCCCTCTCAGGCCGGCTACCCGTCGAAGCCTTGGTGAGCCGTTACCTCACCAACTAGCTGATAGGCCGCGAGTCCATCCCTGACCGCCGGAGCTTTCCACCTGGAGCGATGACGCTCCAGGTCATATCCGGTATTAGCGGCTGTTTCCAACCGTTATTCCAGAGTCAAGGGCAGGTTGCTCACGTGTTACTCACCCGTTCGCCACTCGTGTACCCCCGAAGGGGCCTTACCGTTCGACTTGCATGTGTTAAGCACGCCGCCAGCGTTCGTCCTGAGCCAGGATCAAACTCTCCGTTGAAAAATATCGGCGCAGCACCGAGGTGCTGTTTACCGTCAACAAGTTCGATCGCTGACAGAAGGTCTCGATGAGACCTCGTCATCAATCAAAGGAATCTCGACCCAGACGACCCTCACAGAGGAGAGCCACTTGCCTGAGCACGAGGTTTTTGTGCATAAACTGGCATTGACTTTTAGCACGCTGTTGAGTTCTCAAGTTTCGGGCGCACACCTTGCGAATTCTTCCGAATCCGCTCGGGGCAACTCGACCTAATTTAGTGATTCCCCTGGGCCCTGTCAAATCCGGGCTTTCCGTTCCTCACCTGGTCTGCTCGTCCCGCCCTCGACCGTTCAGGTCTCGTTCGGGGCAACCTGACCTACTCTAGCCGGAGCTTGCTCCCGGGTCAAACCCGGTTCTCGGCTCCTCCCCGCGGGCAACTCGGCGGACCGTTCCGGTGCGGTGGCCACGTCGGGCGCACGCCATCACGGCTGCCAGGTCTTCGTTGGGTTCCGCTCGGGCCGGCCGCCGGCGCCTTTCGGCTCCTGCGTCCCGCTCCCCCGGCGGCTTGAAGAACATTACGCGGAGGCGTCCGGCCGGTCAAATCGAGCCGACGTGTCCGTCGTCACGTCGGCCGGTTCACCGCAGCCGGGAGGATCCGGGATCCTCGGCGTCAGGATCCTGACCGAATCCGTGCTTCGAACGCGCGCGGGTGGCGCGGCTGGTCAGCGGCAGACGTGCACGACCGCGATGGTGCGCTTGCCCCGCCGGACGACGACATGGTCCCCGGCCAGCAGATCGTCCGGCTGGAGCCGGCGGTCCGGGTCGGTCACCTTGGCATTGTTCAGGTAGGCCCCGCCCTCGGCGATGGCACGCCGGCCCGCGGACCGCGAGGCCACCACCTTGCCCGCCACCAGGACCTCGACGACTCCGGGTAGACCGTCGTCGGCCTTGACGTCGACGGCCCCCAGTTCGGCCGCCACATCCGCCAGCACCTGGGTCGGCAGGCTCTCCAGCTCCGACCGTCCGAACAGCGCCTCGGCGGCCTGGTTGGCGGCCCGGGTGTCCTCCGCGGAGTGCACCAGGGTGGTCACGTCGTCGGCGAGTGCGTGCTGGGCGGCGCGCCGGTGCGGCGCCTGGACGGTCTGGCGCTCCAGGTCGAGGATCTCGTCGTGACTGCGGGGGCTGAACACCTTCAGGTACTCGATGACCTTCTCGTCCTCCGCGTTCAGGAAGAACTGGTGGAAGGCGAACGGGCTGGTCAACTCCCGGCTCAACCAGACGCTGCCCCCCTCGGTCTTGCCGAACTTCGTGCCGTCGGCCTTGGTCAGCAGCGGGGTCGCCATGGCATGCACCCGGGCGCCGTCCGACCGGCGGATCAGGTCGACGCCGGCGGTGATGTTGCCCCACTGGTCGGAGCCGCCGAACTGCAGCGTGCAGCCGTGGGAGCGGTACAGCTGCAGGTAATCCATCGCCTGCAGCAGCACGTAGGAGAACTCGGTGTAGGAGATGCCGGCCTCCAGACGTGTCCGCACCACCTCGCGGGCCAGCATCCGGTTCACCGGGAAGTGCTTGCCGATGTCGCGCAGGAAGTCCAGCACGGGCATCGACTGGGTCCAGTCCAGGTTGTTGACCAGCCGGGCGGGATTGGGTCCCTCCAGATCGATGAACCGGCTCACCTGGCTGCGGATCTGCTGCACCCAGCCGGCCACCACCTCCCGGGAGTTCAGCACCCGCTCGCCGGTCTCCTTCGGGTCCCCGATGAGGCCGGTGGAGCCGCCGACGAGGATCAGCGGATGGTGCCCCGCGCGTTGCAGCAGCCGGGCGACGATCAGCTGCACGAGGTTGCCGAAGTGCAGGCTCGGCGCCGTCGGGTCGAACCCGATGTAGAACGTGACCGGTCCGGCGTCCAGGTGCTCGGCCAGTGCCTGCTCATCGGTGCAGTCGGCCAGCAGTCCACGCCACTTCAGTTCATCGAGCACTCCCACGACGGTCAGCCTATCGGCGTAGCTTCGTCAGCTGCTCGGTGATTTCGCTCAGCTGCTCGCCGACCCGGGCCGTCGCCGTGCCGCCGCGGCCGTTGCGGGAGTCGATCGATCCCTGCACCGTCAGCACCTCGCGGACGTCGGCGGTCAGCCGTCGGTCGATGCCGGCCAACTGTTCGCCGGTCAGGTCCGACAGCTCCAGACCCCGCTCCTCGCAGAACCGCACGCAGGCGCCGGAGACCTCGTGCGCCTCCCGGAACGGCACCCGGTGGCGAACCAGCCAGTCGGCCACGTCGGTGGCCAGCGAGAAGCCGAGCGGGGCCTGCGCGGCGAGTTTCTCGGTGTCGAACCTCAGTGTGGACACCATCCCGGTGACCGCCGGCACCAGCACCAGCAACTGGTCGATGGAGTCGAACAGCGGCTCCTTGTCCTCCTGCAGATCCCGGTTGTAGGCCAGTGGAAGTCCCTTCAGGGTGGCCAGCAGCCCGGCCAGGTTGCCGATCAGCCGGCCGGCCTTGCCGCGGGCCAACTCGGCCACGTCGGGGTTCTTCTTCTGCGGCATGATCGACGAACCCGTGGACCAGGCGTCGTCCAGGGTGACGTAGCCGAAGTCGTGGGTGGCCCAGATGATGATGTCCTCGCTGAGCCGGGACAGGTCGACGCCGATCTGGGCCAGCACATAGCCGGCCTCAGCGGCCACGTCTCGGGCGGCAGTGCCGTCGATCGAGTTCGCCACACTGCTGCGGAAGCCCAGTTCGCGGGCAGTCTGCTCCGGGTCCAGGCCGAGTGAGGTGCCGGCCAGCGCGGCCGATCCGTACGGGCTGACCGCGAGCCGTCTGTCCAGATCACGGATCCGCTCCAGGTCGCGGACCAGGGGCCACGCGTGGGCCAGCAGATGATGCGACAGCAGCACGGGCTGGGCGTGCTGCAGGTGGGTCCTGCCGGGCATCGGGATGCCCAGATGGTCGGCGGCCTGGTCCCTCAACGCGCCCACCAGGGCGGCGATGTCGGCGCCGACCGCGCCGAGGGAGTCCCGCAGGTACATCCGCAGCAGGGTGGCGATCTGGTCGTTGCGGGACCGCCCGGCCCGCAGCCGACCACCGAGGTCGGCCCCGGCGATCTCCAGCAGCCCGCGTTCCAGCGCCCCGTGCACGTCCTCGTCGGTGTCGGCGGCAACGAACCGCCCGTCGACCACCTGTGTCTCGAGCTCGTCCAGCGCTCGGATCATCGCCGAGTGCTCGTCCTCGGTCAGCAGCCCGGCGCGATGCAGGGCGCCGGCGTGAGCGCGCGATCCAGCCAGGTCGTAGCGGGCCAGCCGCCAGTCGAACTGGGTCGACCGGCTGAGTGCGAACATCGCCTCGGCGGCTCCACCGGTGAACCGGCCTCCCCACAACTGCCCGTTCGCGGTCCCGGTCATCTCGTCCTCTCGGGGGTCACCGGCTGCTCATCCGGATGAAGGTCTCGGCGGTCTGCTGACCGCCCTGCGGATCGCGGGTGATCACCAGGATGGTGTCGTCGCCGGCGATGGTGCCCAGGATGGTGGTCCAGCCGGCCCGGTCGATGGCCGAGGCGAAATATTGGGCGGCTCCCGGCGGGGTCCGGAGCACGGCGAGGTTGGCCGAGGCCTCCGCCGACACCAGCACCTCGGTGCACAGCCGGGACAGCCGGTCGTTGAACGCCTCCTGCTCGCCGGCCACCGGAGCCCGGTCGCCGCCCTCGCCGGGAACGGCGTAGATCAGGTGGCCGCCGGCGCCGCGGACGCGAAGCGCACCGAGGTCCAGCAGGTCGCGGGAGACGGTGCCTTGGGTGACCGTCACCCCTTCGGCGGCCAACAACTCGGCCAGTTCGGCCTGCGACCGCACCTGGTGTCGTTCCAGCAGCGAGATGATCTTGGCGTGTCGCGCCGACTTGGTCATCGGCGTGGCCCGGACCGTGTCGGTCATGGTCGTCGGCTCCGCCGATCGACCGCCACCGCGACGCCGGCCCGCTGGTCCGGACCGACCCGTCGGCCGAGGTCGGGGTGGGCCTGCTCGTACAGCCACATCATCACGGCCTTCTGCGCGTGGCGACGGTTCTCCGCCTCGTCCCAGACCAGGGACCGGGGACCGTCGATCACCTCGGCGGCGATCTCCTTGCCGCGGTAGGCGGGCAGACAGTGCATGACGACGGCGTCCGGCGCGGCCCGGTCGAGCAGGTCGGCGGTCACGCCGTAGGGGCCGAAGACACGTTGGCGGGCCTCGGCCTCGTCCTCCTTGCCCATGGACACCCAGGTGTCGGTCACCACGACATCGGCGCCGGTCACGGCCCGGACCGGATCGGGGTGGACCTCGACCGACCCCCCGGTCTGCTGCCCGATCGCGCCGGCGCGGGCCAGCACGTCGGCGTCGGGGCTGTAGCCGGCCGGGGCGCCGAAGCGGATCCGCATCCCGGCCAGGGTGCCGGCCAGCGCCCAGGAGTTGCCCATGTTGCAGGCGGCGTCGCCGAGGAAGGCGACGGTCAGATCCGACAGTCGGCCCTTGTGCTCGATGATGGTGAGCAGGTCGGCCAGCAGTTGGCAGGGGTGGTAGTCGTCGGTGAGCGCGTTGATCACCGGCACCCCGGACCAGTCGGCCATCTGCTGGATCAGGCTCTGCTCGTAGGTCCGCCAGACGATCATTCCCGCCTGTCGGCCCAGCACCCGGGCGACGTCGGGCACGGACTCGCGGCGCCCGATGCCGGCCAGCGTGCCGTCGACGAACAGCGGGAAGCCGCCGAGTTCGGCGATACCGGCGGCGAACGACGTCTGCGTGCGCAGCGTGGGCTTGTCGTAGATGGTCGCGACCGCGACCGGTCCGGCCAGCGGCCGGGCGGCGTACGGCTCGGCCTTCAGCCCAGCGGCCAGCGTGAGGATCTCGACCTGCTCGGCCGGGCTGAGGTCGTCGTCGGCGAGGAAGTGACGGATGCTCATCGGGGCCGTCCTCCGGCCGCGTCAAGGAAGCCCGGCAGGGCCTCGACGAAGCGGTCGATCTGGTCGGCGGTGATGATCAGCGGCGGCGCCACGCGCAGCACATCGGGACGTGGCGCGTTGATGATGAAGCCGGCGTCCAGGGCCGCGTCGGCGGCCGCCGCGGCGACCGGCTCGGTGAGCACGATGCCGCGCAGCAGGCCGCGCCCGCGGACACCGTCGATCGATGCGTGGCCCAGCGCGGCGACCCCGTCGGCCAGCCGCTGGCCCATCGCCTCGGCGTGGGCCAGCAGGCCGTCACGCTCGATCACCGAGATCACCGCCAGCCCGGCGATGCAGGCCACCGGGTTACCGCCGAAGGTCGACCCGTGGGATCCCGGCCCGAGCAGCGCGGCCGCGCCACCGGTGGCCACGCAGGCACCGATCGGGAACCCGTTGCCCAGCCCCTTGGCCAGTGTGACGATGTCGGCGACCACACCCTCCCGCGCGGAGTCCAGCCAACGCCCGGTCCGGCCCATGCCGGTCTGCACCTCGTCGATCCAGAGCAGCGCGCCGCTGTCACGGGTGATCTGCCGGGCCGCGCGGAGATAGCCGTCGGGCGGGACGACGATGCCGTTCTCGCCCTGGATCGGTTCCAGCACCACGGCCGCCGTGCGGTCGTCGACGGCCGCCTGCAGGGCGGCCACGTCACCGTAGGGAACGAACTCCACCTCGCCGGGCAGCGGCTCGAACGGGCGCCGGTACTTCTCGTTGTGGGTGATCGCCAGGGCCCCCATCGAACGCCCGTGGAAGGAGCCCTCGGTGGAGATGATCCGGGTCCGGCCGGTCATCCGGGTGATCTTGAACGCGGCCTCGTTGGCTTCGGTGCCGGAGTTGGCGAAGAAGACCCGGGCCTCGGCGCCGCCGTCACCGGCGACGATCGCGGTGAGTCGTTCGGCCAGCGCCACCTGGGCCGGGGTGGTGAAGAAGTTGGAGACGTGGCCGAGAGTCGAGATCTGCCCGGTGATCGCCGACAGCACCGTGGGGTGGGCGTGGCCGAGCGCGTTCACCGCGAGACCCGACAACAGGTCCAGGTAGCGGGTGCCGTCGATGTCCCACACCGAACACCCCTCGCCGCGGACGAAGACGCGTTTGGGTGTGCCGAACGTGTTCATCACGCTGTGGCCGTAGCCGGCCAGGACGGCGTCGGCGCTGCGACTGCGGGTGTCGGCGAGTTGATCACTGATCGCGCCGACGGTGGCCGCCGGGGATCCGGCCTGGTCGGGGGCGGTGGGATCGGTCACGACTGTGCCTCCTGGTTGCTCGCGTCGGCTGCGCCGCCGGGCGCGATCGGTCCATGATCGTCGGCGGCGCCGAACTCGCCGTTGAAGTACTCCTCCGGCGGGATGGGTCGGTCCGCGGGGAACACGCGGCTGCCCAGCCGGACCAGCCCGTCCTGGGTGACCATGGTGCCGATCCCGGCGTTGGTGAAGATCTCCAGCAGCAGCGCATGCGGTACCCGGCCGTCGGTGACCGTGGCCCGGGTCAGGCCACCCTCGACGGCACGCAGACAGGCCTCCATCTTCGGTGCCATCCCGGATTCCAGCCGGGGCAGCATCTGCCGCAGCTGCGAGGCGGGCAGTTCCTTGATCACGTCGGTGCTGTGGGGCCAGTCGGCGTACAGGCCTTCGACGTCGGTCAGCATCACCATCCGGTCGGCCTGCAGCGCGACCGCCAGGGCGGCCGCGGCGGTGTCGGCGTTGACGTTGTGCACGACCCCGTCGCGGTCGGGCGCGATGCTGGCGACGACCGGGATCCGGCCGGCGCCGATCAGACCGTTGATCGCCTCGGTGTGCACCGCGGTGACCTCGCCGACCAGCCCTAGGTCGACCTCCTCGCCGTCGACCAGGGCGCGCTTGCGGGTGGCGGTGAACAGGCCGCCGTCCTCTCCCGACATGCCGACCGCCAGCGTGCTCTGCTGGTTGATCAACCCGACCAGATCGCGGCCGACCTGGCCGACCAGCACCATCCTGACGATCTCCATCGCCTCCGGCGTGGTCACCCGCAGTCCACCGCGGAACTCCGAGGCGATACCCAGCCGCGTCAGCATGGCCGAGATCTGCGGCCCGCCGCCGTGCACCACGACCGGGTGCACTCCGCAGCGCTTCATGAAGACGATGTCCTGGGCGAAGGCGCGCTTGAGGTCCTCGTCGATCATGGCGTTGCCGCCGTACTTGATCACCACCGTCTTGCCGGCGTAGGTCTCCAGCCAGGGCAGCGCCTCGGTGAGGATGGACGCCTTCTCCACCAACGAGAGCTTCTCGGCCTTGCGGATGATCGTCATGACGAGTACTCCGCGTTTTCCTTGACGTAGTCGTAGGTCAGGTCGTTGGTCCAGATCGTGGCCTGGTGCGCTCCGGCGTGCAGGTCGACGTCGACAGCGACCTGCGGATCGCTGAGGTCGACCCGCTCCCGTGGCTCGCCGATGGCACCGCCGATGCAGACCTTGACCCGGTTGAAGCTGACGTCGAGCTGATCGGCCTCGAACCGGGCGTCGGTGGTGCCGATCGCTGCCAGCACCCTGCCCCAGTTGGGGTCCCGGCCGAAGATCGCACACTTGAACAGGTTGTTGCCGGCGATGGCGCGGCCGACGGTGACCGCGTCCTGCTCGCTGGCGGCGCCGGTCACGGTGACCGCGATCCGGTGCGAGGCTCCCTCGGCGTCGGCCAGGAGCTGCTGGCCGAGATCGTGACAGACCTCGACCAGGGCCGCGGTGAAGTCGGTGGTCGCGGGGGCGACCCGCGAGGCGCCGCTGCTCATGATGATCACGGTGTCATTGGTGGACATGCAGCCGTCGCTGTCCAGCCGGTCGAAGGTCAGCCGGGCCGCCTCCCGCAGGGCCGCGTCGAGCTCGTCGGCGCCGACCACCGCGTCGGTGGTGATCACCACCAGCATGGTGGCCAGTCCGGGGGCCAGCATGCCGGCACCCTTGGCCATGCCGCCGACGGTCCAGCCGTCGCCGGAGCGGGCTGCCTGCTTGGGGTGGGTGTCGGTGGTCATGATCGCGCGGGCGGCGTCGGGTCCGCCGTCGGAATCGGCGGCCGCGACCAGTCCGGGGATGGCCGCGGTGATCAGCTCCATCGGCAGCCGGGTACCGATCAGGCCGGTCGAACAGACGGCGACGTCGACGGCGCCGGCGTCCAGCGCTGCGGCCAGCTGCTCGGCGGTGCGATGGGTGTCGGCGAAACCGCCGGGTCCGGTGCAGGCGTTGGCGCCGCCGGAATTGAGGATGACCGCCTGCAACCGGTGGCCGGTGAGCACCTGCTGGGACCACAGCACCGGCGCGGCCTTGACCCGGTTGCTGGTGAAGACGCCGGCCGCGGTGAACTCGGGGCCGAGATTGCGCACCAGTGCCAGGTCCGAGGCGCCGGAGGTCTTGAGGCCGGCCGTCACGCCGGCGGCGGCGAAGCCGCGGGCCGCGGTGACGCTCATGGGGCGACTCCGATCGTGGTCAGGCCGGTGGTCTCCGGCAGGCCGAGGGCGAGGTTGGTGCACTGGACGGCGGCGCCGGCGGTGCCCTTGGTCAGATTGTCGATGGCGGCGACCGCGACCAGCCGGCCGGTGGCCGGATCGACCGTGGCCTGGACGTGGGCGCTGTTGGCGCCGAGCGTGGCCTGGGTCTGCGGCCAGCGCCCCGGCGGCAGCAGGTGGACGAACACCTCGTCGGCGTAGCACTGCTGGTAGGCGGCGTACACGTCGTCGGCGGTGGTGGCGGCGTCGGTGAGCTTGGCGGTGCAGGTGGCGAGGATGCCCCGCGGCATCGGCACCAGCATCGGTGTGAACGACACCTTGGGGTCGGTGGCGCCGCAGGCGCGGAGGTTCTGCTCCATCTCCGGGGTGTGGCGGTGGATGCCGCCGACCTGGTAGGGCGTGGCCGAGCCCATGATCTCGGCGGCGAGATAGTTGACGGCGAGCTTCTTGCCGGCCCCGGACGGGCCGGTGGCCAGCACCACGACGATGTCGTCGGCCTCGATCAGGCCGGCCCTGACGGCCGGCAGCAGGGCCAGCGTGGAGGCGGTGGGATTGCAGCCGGGGACGGCGATCCGCTTGGTGCCGGCCAGTTGCTGCCGCTGCCCGGGCAACTCGGGCAGTCCGTACGGCCAGCTGCCGGCGTGCTCGGAGCCGTAGTACTGGCGCCACTTGCCCGGATCTGTGAGCCGGTGGTCGGCGGCACAGTCCACGACGAGTACCTCGGGCCCCAGTTCGGCGGCGATCGCGGCCGAGGCGCCATGGGGAAGGGCGAGGAAGACGATGTCGTGTCCGGCCAGGTGCTCGACGTCGGTGGGCTCGACACTACGGTCGGCCAGCGGCACCAGATGCGGATGATGCTCACCGAGCAGGGTGCCGGCACTCCTGGCCGCGGTCACCGCCCCGACCTCGATGGCCGGGTGCTGCAGCAGCAGCCGCAGCAGTTCTCCCCCGGCGTACCCGGTGGCGCCCGCCACCGCCGCCTTGTAAGTGGTCACCGCATAATCATGCCACGACTCGGCATACTTATGCCACTCTTTATGCCGAGGAGTCCCATAATCCTCGATCCATGCGGTGTGTCGGCGCCTGGGTGACCCCTCGCCGATCGTCCCGTGCCGCCGGCTCAGGGATCGGGCCGCAGAGGTGACCGTCGCCGACGGCTGACCGGCGCTCGCGCTCCATCCGTTCTCGGGCGCGCTGGTGTCCGCGGCGGAGGCGTTCCGGCACCGTTCCGGCGTACAGGTCGTCGCCGTGGAACACGTCGAGTGTCCAGCCCTGATCCCGGATGATGGTCCGGCGGTGTTCGTCGCGGGCCCGCTGCTCGGGCGTGGAGTGCCATTCCTGGCCGTCGAACTCCGCCGCGTAACGGACCCGGCTGTCGCCCAGATCCAGCCGGAACGCGACCCGGCCCCAGGCGTCCTTGATCGGGATCTGCAACTGGGGCGCGGGCAGGTCGGCGTCGAGCCACAGCAGCCGCAGAGCCGACTCGTTGACCGATTCGGCCCGGCCGTCCGCCAGCGGTGCCAGGTCACGGAGCTGGACCACGCCGCGATGGCCACGGAACCGATCGACCGCGGCCAGCAGGTCGGCGGCGACGAAGTCGCCCAGGCCGAGCAGCGCGTCGAGGGCGGCCAGGGCCGCAGCCCGGGGTCGGGACCGGCCCAGATCGCAGGCGGTCCGCAGCGGTGTCGTCGCCACGATGTCGCCGACCCGGCGCAGGTCGGATCCGGCCATCGTCCGGCGGCCACCGCGGACGCCCGGACGGCGGATCCGGGTGTGGTCGGGCTGACGGAAGAAGTGCAGGTTCTGTCCGGGCAGCCAGTACGTCGACGGCGGAAACAGGTCGAGACCGTAGAGCCAGGCGGCGGTCTCGTCGGTGACGACGGCGGCGTCGGGCACGGCGAGAGCGAGCGCGCGGGCACGCTGGTCGACGGAGTCGGCGACGGCGGCATCGACGTACACGCCGCGGACGAGGCGGCGCAACGAACCGTCGCGGACCATCCGGGCGAGCACGTTGGGCTGCACACCAAGCCGGCGGGCCTCGGCGGTGGTGAACGGATCATCGGTCGGCAGCCGGGAGTCGGCATGCCAGGCCGGGAAGTCGGCTTCTGCCATGACCCCACCGTGTCGCTGTCGCACCATCCCAGCCGGGTCCGCGGTCCACATCTGTGGACAACCGAGGCAACGGACAACACCGCAGCCGTCCGCTGCCGCCGACCGCGAGGACGGCCCCGGCATCCCGGCCCCCGGCGAGGGGTCACCAGCGTGGCGACACGCCGCGTGGATTGAGGAACAAGTGACCCCTCGGCTGGTTATTCGACGCGCTGGTGGGCGCCGGTGGCGCGGGCGGCGGCGTCCACCGCTGCGGTGCGGGCCCGGGCCACTTCGGCGTCGGTCAGGGTGCGGTCGGGTGCGCGGAAGCGGAGGGCGTAGGCCAGCGACTTCTTGCCGGCGCCGATCTGGGCGCCGCTGTAGACGTCGAAGAGGCGGATGTCCTCCAGCAGCGGCCCGGCACCGCGGCGTACGGCCCGCTCGACCTCGCCAGCCGGGACGTCGGCGTCGACGATCAGCGCGATGTCCTCCTTGACCACCGGGTGGGTGGAGATCGGGGCCACCGAGCCGATCAGCGGCGCAGCGTCGACGAGGGCGTCGAGGTCGATCTCGGTGGCGCAGGTGCCGGCCGGCAGCCCGAGCGCGTCGATCACGGTCGGATGCAGTTCGCCGGCATAGCCGACCGTGGCCGTGCCGCCGTCGGGCGCGACGGCGACGACGGCCGCGCACCGGCCCGGATGCCAGGGGGCGCGGCCGGCCTGCTCGATCCGCACGTCGGCGCCGACGGCGCGGGCGGTGATCTCGGCGACGGCGACGGCGTGGCGCCAACTGACCGGCTCGGCCGGTCCGCTCCAGCCGGCCGGACGGGCCTGACCGGTCAGCACGGCGCCGAGGTGGCGGGGCTGGTCGCCGATGGCGGCATCCATCAGGGCCAGGTCCTGATCGCTGGGTCGACCGTCCACCGCGGGCCGGGGCGCGGCCACCGGCGCGGCCGGGGCACGGAAGACCGGGCCGATCTCGAACAGCGCCAGGTCGTCCAGGCTGCGGCTGGTGTTGCGGTTGACGGCTGCGAACAGTTCGGGCAACAGCGTGCTGCGCAGGGCGGCCTGCTCCTCCGACAGGGGGTTGGCCATCCGCACCAGCCGGCGTCGCGGGTCGTCGGCCGGCACGCCCATCCGGTCCAGCACGGTCGGCCCGAGGAACGGCAGCGTCTGCACCTCGACGTGACCGGTGTCGGCCAGCGCCTGGCCGACCAGACGCCGCAGCCGCTGCCGGCGGGTCAGGCCCTGCCCGGACGGCGGCGTCGGAACGACGGCCTCGACCCGGGCGTAGCCGTAGATCCGGCCGACCTCCTCGACATAGTCGTACGGGTCGGTCAGGTCCGGGCGCCAGCTCGGCGGTGTCAGCGCCAGCTGCGCGCCCTGGTCGTCGACCGACACCCCGACCGCGCGGAGGGCGTCCACAACGGTCCGGTGCTCGATCGGCGCACCCATCACCCGGCCGGGCAGGTCGGCGGCGATGGTCCGGCGGACCGGGTCCGGGACGGCGCCGGCGACGGTCTCCTGCTCATCCAGCCGGCCTCCGCCGAGCCGGACCAGCAGGTCGGCGGCCCGGTGCGCGGCGCCGTAGCCGGCGCCCGGGTCGGCGCCGCGTTCGAAGCGGCGCGACGCCTCCGAGGACAACTTGTGCCGCCGTGAGCTGCGGGCGATGGTCATCGCGTCGAAGCCGGCTGCCTCGACCACGACGGTGGTGGTCGAGGCGCTGACCTCGGTGTCCGCGCCGCCCATCACCCCGGCCAGGCCGATCGGGCCGGAGTCGTCGGTGATCAGCAGGTCGTCGGCGTCGAGTTCGCGGGTGATGTCGTCCAGGGTGACCAGCTTCTCCCCCGCCGCGGCCTTGCGGACCACGATGGGGCCGGCCAGTTTGTCCCCGTCGTAGGCGTGCAGCGGCTGGCCGGACTCGAGCATCACGTAGTTGGTGACGTCGACCGCCAGCGACAGCGGCCGCATCCCGGCCTGCTGCAGCCGACGCTGCATCCACCGCGGGCTGGGCGCGGTGGGGTCGATGCCGGTGACGGTGAGCGCGGTGAAGACCGGGCACGCCTCGGATTCGATCCGGACCGGGTAGCCGTCAGATCTCGGGTCGGGCAGGCTGCGGGTGACCGGATCGGTGAACGCCACCCCGAAGCCGAGCGCGGCCTCCCGGGCCACCCCGCGGACCGACCAGCAGTAGCCGCGGTCGGGGGTGACGGCGATGTCGAGGACGTCGTCGCGCAGGTGGATCGCCGGGGCCGCGTCGGCGCCGACGATCAGCGGTGGAGCCGGCTGGTGCACGACGTCGGCGCTGCGGACGCCGTCGACCTCGCGTTCGGCGCGCTCCGGGCCGAGCAGGTCGGGCCGCAGCACCAGGATGCCGTCGTGGTCGTCGCCGATGCCGAGTTCGCGGGCCGAGCAGATCATCCCGTCGCTGACGTGGCCGTAGGTCCTGCGGGAGGCGATCACGAAGCCGCCGGGCAGTTCGGCGCCGGGCAGGGCGACGACGACGAGGTCGCCGACGGCGAAGTTTCGGGCGCCACAGACGATGCCGCGACCGGGCCCGGCGAAGTCGGTCGGCGTGCCACCCTCGTTGTGGGCTCCGACGTCGACCCGGCACCAGCGCACCGTCTTGCCGTTGGAATGGGTCTCCTCGCTGAACTCCTCGACCCGGCCGATCACCAGCGGACCGGTGACGCCGGCGCCGACGGCGTCGACGGTCTCGACCTCCAGGCCGAGCCGGATCAGGGTGTCGGAGATCTCCCGCGGCGGCACCGACTCCGGTACCGCGGCGTAGGTCCGCAACCAACCCAACGGCACCCTCATCGTGCACCTCCGACCAGTGAGCGGCTGAACCGGACATCGCCCTGCACGGTGTCGCGCAGGTCGGACAGGCTGTTGCGGAACATCAGCGTGCGGTCCAGGCCCATCCCGAAGGCGAACCCGGAGTAGACCGAGCTGTCCACGCCGCAGGCCTGGAGCACCCGCGGGTTGACCACGCCGCATCCGCCCCATTCGATCCAGCCCTCGCTCTTGCAGGTGCGGCAGGGATGGTCCGGGTCGCCGACGGAGGCGCCGTGGCAGACGAAGCACTGCAGGTCGACCTCGGCCGACGGCTCGGTGAAGGGGAAGTACGACGGACGCCAGCGCAGCACGATGTCAGGGCCGAAGAGGGCCCGGCCGAAGTGCTCCAGGGTGCCGCGGAGGTGGCCGAAGCTGATGCCCCTGTCCACCGCGAGGCCCTCGATCTGGCTGAACACCGGCAGGTGGGTGGCGTCGTACTCGTCGGAGCGGTACACCCGCCCCGGACAGACGACGTAGACGGGCAGCTCACGGCCGAGCAGGGACCGGATCTGGACCGGTGAGGTGTGGGTCCGCAGCACCAGGTTGTGCTCGGGGGGATCGATGAACAGGGTGTCCTGCATGGTCCGGGCCGGATGGTCGCGAGGGATGTTCAAAGCGTCGAAGTTGAGCCACTCCGCCTCCAGTTCCGGCCCCTCGGCGATCTCCCAGCCCATGGCGACGAACATGTCGCTCATCAGGTCGGTGAGCGCGCTGACCGGGTGCACCGCGCCCGGCGGCACCAGTTCGGTCGGCAGCGTGACGTCGACCCGTTCGTCGGCGAGCCGGCGTTCCAGTTCGGCGGCCGAGATCTCGGCCTGGCGGGATTTCAGCGCCTCGCTGACCCGGCCGCGGGCCTGGCCCATCCGCTTTCCGACCTCACGTTTGGCCTCCGGCGGCAGGGCGCCGATCTCCCGGTTGGCCAGGGCCAGCGGGGACCGGTCACCGGCGTGGACGATCCGGGCCTGCTTGAGCTCGGCGACCGTGGTCGCCGCGGCGAACGCCTGCAGCGCGTCGGCCACCATGGCCGCCACGTTCTCGGCGCTCAGCGACGCGACCTGGACGGGGTCGTAGCTCTTGTTCGGCCCGGACATCGGACTCCTCTCGGGAACGGCGCCTGGACAGTCTAGGAGAGCGGCGTGGACCGGGTCGAACCGCTGGCCGCGGTCCGGTGCCGGGCGAACGCGGAGGCGTACAGGCAGACGGCGGCGGCGGTGCTGAGGTTGAGACTCTCGGCCCGCCCGTAGATCGGTACGGCCACGGCCCGGTCGGCCAGCGCCGTCTGCTCCGCCGACAGTCCGCGGGCCTCGTTGCCCATCAGCCAGACGGTGGGCCGGGCCAGGTCGCCGGAGCGGGCCAGGTCGTCCAGGTCGACAGCGGCGTCGCCGTCGGCGGCGAGCACCTGCAGCCCCTGCTCACGGAAACCCGCCAGCGCGGCGGTCAGGTCGGCGTCGACGACGATCGGGAGGTGGAACAGGCTGCCGGTGGTGGCCCGGACGGTCTTGGGGTTGTACGGATCGACCGACGCGCTGCCGAACACGACCGCGTCGGCACCGGCCGCGTCGGCGCAGCGGATCACCGTGCCGGCGTTGCCGGGATCCCGGATCTCGGCGCAGCACACGACCAGCCGCGGACCGGCCCGCAGCACCTCGGCCAGCGGGACGTCGACGGTCCGGCAGACCGCGACGATGCCCTGCGGGGTACGGGAGTCGGTCACCGTGGCGACGCTGTCCTCGTCGAGCAGCGCACAGCTGACAGCGGCACCGAGTGCCTGGCGGACCAGATCGGCGTGCCGGTCGGCTGCGCGTCGGGTGATCAGCAGGGTGCTGGTCAGACCGGCAACGGCCAGGGCTTCGCGGACCGCCTGCGGGCCCTCGGCCAGGAACCGACCCGACTGCACCCGGTCCTTGCGGCGCAGCAGCCGGCGGGCCGATCGCAACTGCCCCGCCGAAGCTTCGGGCAGCCGGATCGGCCCGCCGGTGCTGTCGAGGTCGGACACCTGCCGCGTCCGCAGCTGCTCCGAACGGTCCCGCCGGATCAGGCGGCGGCCGGGGCGCTGCTGGGCTGGCTGTCCTTGGCGACCTGGACCAGCGCGGCGAAGGCGGCGCCGTCGGTGACGGCGAGGTCGGCCAGGATCTTGCGGTCGACCTCGACGCCGGCGGTGCGCAGGCCGGCGATGAACCGGTTGTAGGTCATGCCCTCGGCGCGGACCGCCGCGTTGATCCGCTGGATCCAGAGCTTGCGGAACTCGCCCTTGCGGGCCCGGCGGTCGCGGTAGGCGTAGCTGAAGGAGTGGGTGACCTGCTCCTTGGCCTTGCGGTAGAGCCGGGACCGCTGGCCGCGGTAGCCGGAGGCCTGCTCGAGGACTTCGCGACGCTTCTTGTGCGCGTTGACGGAACGCTTCACGCGTGCCATGAGATGTCTCCTTGGTGTCGATCGGTACGGCGGGTCGGACGGAGCCGGTCAGGTGCGTCGGCACGCGCACGGCTCATGGCACGTCCCTACTTGCCGAGCAGCTTCTTGATGGTCTTGGCGTCACCCTCGGCCAGCGTGGCGAAGGCGTCGACACGGCGGAGCCGCTTGCTCGGCTTGTGCTCGTTCAGGTGCGTCTTACCGGCCTTGCGGTGGACGACCTTGCCCGACCCCGTCGTCCGGAACCGCTTCTTCGCCCCGGAGTGCGTCTTCATCTTCGGCATGGTGATGCCGCTCCTCACCTGTCGTCGTCCGGACCGGATGGGCCGGAATCATCTCTCGTCCTGCGTTCCTCGCCGCGCCTCGTTGCGCCGACGATCCTGCTGTCGAACCATGGCAACGCCTCGGTGTGGCCACCGAGGCGCAGCTGTGCACCGGCACTGGCGGACGGCTCGGTCCGCCCGTGCCCACGGAACCGTTGCCGGCCGGGGTCCGGCCGCCGGGACACTCAGATCTGGTCGGGGTCGAAGGCGCCGAGCGCGGTCTTCGTCCGGGTGGTCGGCTTGGCCCGGTCGTCGTCGAGCGCTTCGTCGGCCGCTTCGTCGGCGCGCTCGGCAGTCGCGCCGGTGATGGCCTGACTCTTCAGGTCACCGCCCCGCTCGGCCTTGATGGCCGTCTTCTTCTTGTGCGGGCCGAGCACCATCAGCATGTTGCGGCCGTCCTGCTTGGGCGAGGACTCGATGAAGCCGAATTCCTCGACGTCGCCGGCCAGTCGCTGCAGCAGGTTGTAGCCGAGTTCCGGGCGGGACTGCTCCCGGCCACGGAACATGATGGTGATCTTGACCTTGTCGCCCTCCTTGAGGAACCGGACCACGTGACCCTTCTTGGTCTCGTAGTCGTGCGCGTCGATCTTGGGACGAAGCTTCATCTCCTTGATGACGGTGTTGGTCTGATTCCGCCGGGACTCACGGGCCTTCTGCGCGTTCTCGTACTTGAACTTGCCGTAGTCCATGAGTTTGGCGACCGGGGGGCGCGCCATCGGGGCGACCTCGACCAGATCGAGTTCGGCCTCGCGGGCCAGCCGCAGCGCGTCCTCGATCCGGACGATCCCGACCTGCTCGCCGGCGGGTCCCACCAGGCGAACTTCGGGAATGCGAATACGTTCGTTGATCCGCGGTTCGGTGCTGATTTGTCCTCCAGTGTGTCCAGTGCTGCGCCGGTCGGTCCGGCGCCGGTTCGTACGGTGCGTGCCGTCCGGCCCGCCGTCGTCGGGTCCGCTGACGGCGGTGAACGGACCCGGATACGACGAAAGGGTCCCCGCCGACGGCGAAGACCCTGTGGTGCGAACGACAGCCACCGGCGAGTGCCGGTGTCCGGCACTGCGGTGCCGCCGTCCGGGACCTACCCGCCAACCGGGGCCCGGCGGCAGCCGGGCGACGTCGTACGGGTGGGAGATCGGGTCTCCGCTTGCGGACTCGGTGACAGTCCACCGAATCGGTCGCCTGCAGTCTAACACCCGCCGGCGGCCGGTCATTCCCGCCGATCGACATCCCACTCCGGGCGCACCAGTATGGCCCACCGGCCGGGCCAACCGGCCGGGCCGCACCGGTCGGGCGCACCGGTCGGGCGCACCGAGCCGTCCGAGGCGATCCTTGCCGCGGGTCCCTTCCCACCGGTCGCGGCGGGCGCCGATGTCCTAGGGTGACACCGACCGCCCGTCCTGCTGATGCCGTCCCGACGGTCGCCCACCGAGGCGGAGAAGACATCGATGTCGACAACTGCACCGGGTGAACGGCCGGAACCGACCGTCCGGCCCGGGTGGAAGGGAACCGAGGATGAAGGCTCTGGTGCTCAACGGCGACTTCGACATCTCGGTCCAGGACCGGCCCGATCCCGAACCGGGGCCCGGGGAGGTGCTGGTCGAGGTCGTCGCGACCGGGATCTGCGGCTCGGACTTCCACGGCTACTCCGGGGAGAACGGACGCCGCCATCCCGGGCAGGTGATGGGGCACGAGACGGTCGGCCGGATCGCCGGCTTCGGCCCGACGGTCGCCGGTACCCAGCACGCCGAGCTGACGGCCGGTGACCTGGTCACGGTGAACCCGGTGCTGGCCTGTGACCGGTGCGAGGGCTGTCGGCAGGGCCACCAGCAGCGCTGTGCGCAGCGCCGGGTGTTCGGCGTGAATCCGGAGATCTCGGCCGCCTTCGCCGAGCGGTTCGTGATCCCGGCCGCCAACGTGGTCGTCCTGCCGGCGGGCCTGCCGGCGGAGGTCGGGGCGCTGGTGGAGCCGCTGTCGGTGGGCTACCACGCCCTTTGCCGCGGCAACTGCCGCCCCGAGGACCGGGTGCTGGTCATCGGCGGCGGCCCGATCGGTCAGGCCTGCCTGCTGGCCGCCCGCCGGCTCGGCGCGGGCACCGTCGCGGTGTCGGAACCGAACCCGACCCGACGCGAGCTCTGTCGGCGGCTGGGTGCGGCGCCGGTCGACCCGTCCGCCGGCCCGGTGGCCGAGGCGGTCGAGTCGGTGCTGGGTGGCCGGCCCACGCTGGTGGTCGACGCGGTCGGGGTGTCGGCGACGATGGCCGATGCGCTGGCGGTGTCGGCGCTGGGCGCCCGGGTGGTGCTGGTCGGGATGGGCTCGCCCCAGATCGGGCTGCCGGCCTACGCCATCAGCACCGAGGAGCGGACCGTCATCGGCGCCTTCACCTACACCGCCGCGGAGTTCGCCGAGACCGCCGCCTGGACGGGTACCGGGCCGGCCGGCGTCGACCAGCTGATCGACGGCCGGGTCGGCCTGGATGGTGCTCCGCGCAGTTTCGACGACCTGGCCCGGGGCCGCAGCGCGGCCAGCAAGATCCTGGTGTTCCCGCAGGGCCCGCCGCAGCCGGGACCTGCCCGATGAGCGGGCCGGGCCCGGCCGGTGCGGAGGGCATCCTTCCACCCGCCCGGGGTGGGGGCGCGCCGATCGGAGCGAGCCGGATCGCGCAGGTGCGGGCGTACACGGTCGGGGCCGGTGGTGGCGCCGACTATCACGACCAGCAGGGCTACCACTGGATCGACGACCACATCGCCACGCCGATGGCCGGCTACCCCGGCTACGCCGACAGCCGTCGCAGCTTCGGCCTGAACGTGCTCGGCACCCTGGTGGTGGAGGTCGAGGCCGACAGCGGTGTCGTCGGTTTCGGCGTCACCACCGCCGGCGAGCCGGGCGCCTGGATCGTCGAACGCCACCTGGCCCGGTTCCTGGAGGGCGCGCCGGTGACCGCGATCGAGAAGATCTGGGACCAGATGTATCGGTCCACCCTCTTCTACGGTCGCAAGGGCCTGGTGCTGAACGTGATCAGCGCGGTCGACCTGGCGTTGTGGGACCTGCTGGGCCGACTGCGTCAGGAGCCGGTGCACCAGTTGCTCGGTGGCGCGGTCCGCGAGGAGCTGACCATGTACGCGACCGGCGCGCGACCCGACCTGGCCCGGCAGCTGGGTTTCGTCGGCGGCAAGATGCCGTTGCACCACGGGCCGGCCGAGGGAGTCGAGGGTCTGCGCGCCAACCTGGCCGAACTGGCCGACATGCGGGACCGGGTCGGTCCCGACTTCTGGCTGATGTGGGACTGCTGGATGTCCCTGGATCTGGACTACGCGACCCGGCTGGCCGGGGCGGCCGGTGAGTACGGGCTGAAGTGGATCGAGGAGGCGTTGCCGCCCGACGACTACTGGGGTTACCGCGACCTGCGACGGGCGGTCCCGACCGGGATGCTGGTCTCCACCGGCGAGCACGAGGCCACCCGGTACGGGTTCCGGATGCTGCTGGAGATGGGCTGCGCCGACATCCTGCAGCCCGATGTCGGCTGGTGCGGCGGGATCACCGAACTGATCAAGATCTCGGCGCTGGCCGACGCCCACGGCGCGCTGCTCGTGCCGCACGGATCCAGCGTGTACAGCTATCACTTCGCGATCACCCGGACCAACAGCCCGTTCGCGGAGTTCATCATGATGGCTCCCGAGGCCGACGAGGTGGTGGCGATGTTCCGGCCGTTGCTGCTCGGCGAGCCGGTGCCGGTCGACGGTCGGTTGCGGTTGGGCGACGCCCCTGGGTTCGGGGTCGAACTCAATCCCGAGGTGCCGTTGGCGCGGCCCTACCGGCACTGACGCCGACGCCGGTGTCGACCGCCCCACCCGGGTCGTGACCCGGCTCGGGCTGCCGGCGGGCCCGGGTCAGTGCTCCGGATCGGTGTCCGCGGCCGGGTCGTCGGTCGAACCGGCCGGAACGGCCCACCCGAACTGGCCGCCGGGCAGCTCGACCAGCCGATGCCCCGCGGCGAGTTGGGCCAGCACCGCACCGTCCAGAGCGAGCGGGTGCGGCCCACCGAGATCGATCAGCAGCGCTTCGGCGTCCTCCTGCCGCGCCGATCCGGCGGCCACGTCGAGGGTCACCGGCACCGGGCGGGCCTGGGCGTTCCAGGCGGTCAGCGAGTCCATCCCGGTGAACGCGACCATGGCGCGCCGGCCGTCGGGTGTCTGCAGCAGGACGACCGCCATGTCGGCTTCCTTGTCCGAGGTCAGCCCGGCCACCGTGCGGCCCGCGGCCGTGGCGGTGGCCACCACCGGCACCAGCAGTCGGACGGTGCACAGTCCGGCGACCGCACGCAGGTAGGCGTCGGGCTCACCGCCGGCGGCAGCAGCCAGCCGGGCCCGGACGACCGGGTCGGCGTGGCCGTCGTCACCGGGGAACGGGGTGTCGGCGAGGGTGCGTTGGTGGATCATCGTCTGACACCGTAGACGACCGGCAGGCCGGGAGGGTGTCGGAGTGCGGGCCACCGCCGGGGCTGCTTCGACGAGCCGCGGCTGGGGGGTCGATCGGGGCGATCACCGATCGGCCGCTTCACCACCCCTGTGGCAGCCTGGGGGTATGCCGCACGCCGATACCGTCCTGCTCCCGATCTGCGTGGCGATCGCGCTGATCGGCATCGTCATGACCGGGCTCGCCTGGCGTCGCGGCTCCAAGGGCCGGGTACTGCAGGGTGCCGCCCTGGCCATCGTCCCGTTCGGCCTCTACCTGACCGGCCTGCTGCGGCTGCTCTGGGACGCGGCGGTCGCGTTGGTCCGCTGGGCGGTCCGGCTGGCCTTCTCCCCCACCTTGTGGATCGGCTTCGGCATCCTCGGACTGTGCCTGGTGCTGTTCGTGATCGGCACCGTCCTGGTGCGGCTCGGTCGCCGTACCGGCCGGCACCAGTCGGCGGTCGGCACCGGGACGAACCGGCCCGCCGTCGGTGGCCGGCCGCAGGCCCCGCAGAACCGGACCGGTGGCCGCGCTCAGGCGGTGGATCCGGAGCTGGCCGAGATCGAGGCGCTGCTCAAGTCCCGCGGTATCGAGTGAACCAGCGCTGACCTCGGTTCACCCGGTGGGACCGGCAGCCTGCAGGCGCCGCAACTCGGCCACCGCCCGGTCCGCGCGATCGCCGTCGCTGCGCTGGATGCCGAGCAACTGCACCCGGACCGGGTCGTCGGAACGGCCGACCAGCAGCGTCGCCCACGGGTCCCCCGGCCGGAACAGCACCCGGTGCACGTCCGGCCAGTCGAAGCGGCGGACCCGCAGCCCGTTACGGACGGTCACGCCCTGGGCGTCGGCGCGGACGCTACTGCCCGCGACCAGCCCGATCACGCCGACCAGCGCGACCAGCACCGCCAGCAGGGTGGCCACCTGGAACGGCGTGAACAGGGCCCGCAGGTGGGCCGGCAGGGCCATCCAGCCGATGATGACCATGCCCACCAGGGCAGCGGAGAAGATGCCGCCCACGACGCGGAGGACCCGCGGGTAGCTGACCACGACCGATCCGGCCGCTACAGGCGGCTGGCGGCGATGTCGGTGACCAGGATCGCCCGCGCGCCGACGTCCCAGAGGTCGTCCATGATCCGCTGCGCGTCCTGTCGTTTCACCATCGCCCGGACCGCATGCCAACCGGTGCGGGCCAGCGGGGAGACGGTCGGCGCCTCGAACCCCGGGGTGATGGCGCAGGCCCGGTCCAGGTGTTCGGCGTCGACGTCGTAGTCCATCATCACGTAGGCCCGCGCGATCAGCACGCCGTTGATCCGGCGGACCAGCGTCTGGAAACCGGTGGGCTCGTCGGCACGACCGGCGCGCCGGATCAGGATCGCCTCCGAGTGCAGGATCGGATCGCCGAACAGTTCCAGCCCGGCCTGTCGCAGCGTCGTACCGGTCTCCACCACATCGGCGATCGCGTCGGCGACGCCCAGCCGGATGGCGGTCTCCACGGCCCCGTCGAGATGGATCAGCCGAGGGGTGACACCGCGCTGACCGAGGTGGTGGCCGACCAGGCCCGGATAGGAGGTGGCCAGCCGAAGTCCGTCCAGCTTCTCCTCGGTGAAGCCGCTGCCGACCGGCGCGGCGAACCGGAACCGGCTGCGGCCGAACCCGAGCGGCGCCACCTCCTCGGCCGAGGCGCCGGAGTCGATCAACATGTCGCGGCCGGTGATGCCGACGTCGAGGGTGCCCTCACCGACGTAGGTAGCGATGTCGCGCGGGCGCAGATAGAAGAACTCGACCCCGGTGTCGGCGTCCAGGTGCACCAGTTGCTTGGTCTCGGTGCGTTGGCTGTAGCCGGCCTCACGGAGGATGGCGGCTGCACCGTCGGCGAGCGATCCCTTGTTGGGTACGGCGATCCGCAGCAGCCGGCGGTCGGAGTTCACGGTGTCGGTTTCCTTCGCAGTGGGTGAGCAGTGCTCGGCAGCGGCGTGCTCACAGGTGCCGGTAGACGTCGTCGGGACGCAGGTCCACGGCGATCATGAGGACCTGCAGATGGTAGAGCAGCTGGCTGATCTCCTCGGCCGTCTGCTCGCGTCCCTCGTGCTCGGCGGCCATCCACACCTCGGCCGCCTCCTCCACGATCTTCTTGCCGATCTCGTGGACGCCGGCGTCCAGCCGGGCCACCGTGCCGGAGCCGGGGTCGCGCCGCTGCGCCTTCTCGGTGAGCTCGGCGAACAGCTGATCGAACGACTTCGACGCGGTCACGCCGACAGCGTAGTGGGCGCCTCGTCGGACCGGGTCAGGGCCGCCCGGGCCTGGTCACGTCGCCGTTGGATGCGCCACCAGGAGACGAAGCCGACGATGACCACGCCGGCGTAGACGATGTACATGATCGCCGACGGGTACAGCCGGGCGCTGAACAGCAGCGGCACGCCGACCGCGTCCACCGCGATCCAGATCAGCCAGAACTCGGTCCAGCCGCGAGCCATGCCGTAGGTGGCCAGCACCGAGCCGGTCAGGATCCAGGCGTCGGCCGCCGGACCCCAGGAGCCCAGCGCCTTGAGCACGAAGTAGAAGACGACCCACAACACGACGGCACCGACCAGCAACTGGAGGCGTTCACCCCGTTCGGCCCAGCGCGGCTCGACCGCGGCCCCCTGTTCCTCGTGGCGATGCCGGAACCGGTACCACTTCACCCAGCCGTAGACGCTGACGATGAGGAAGAACACCTGCCGGCCGGCCTGTCCCCACAGATTGAGGTCCTGCGGGGTGTGGAAGGTCGCCCCGAGGAAGACGGTGAACAAGATGATGTTGCCGACGATGCCGATCGGCCAGGCCGAGACCCTGCGGGCCATTCCCAGCAGGGCGCTGGCCACCCCGAAGCCGTTGCCGATGATCTCGCGCCACAGGATCCCGGGGCCGATGTCGATCTTGGCATTGACCAGTCGGGACAGCAGTTCGGTGACGTCCACTCTGCTCGCTTCCTTCACGTCCGGTCGCACACGGACCGGGGCGTGAAGGTCGGCATCCGGCGCACATGCGCGCAGGCCGGAGGGCAGACCCGTGGTTCCTCCCATCCGGACTTTCACCGTCGGTCGTGGAATTCCACCACATCAACCGGAACCGATCGTCACCGATCGGAGCCGGGTCGCGGACTGTCACCGCCGGTTCGGACTTGCACCGACCCCGGAACCTCGTACGAGTTGTTCAACTCATCGCGTTGAGCTCATTGTGCCCCAACCCTCGCCCTGGGCGCGAATATTCCCGGGCCGCCCGGCGCTCAGAGCTTGACGCCGAGCAACGCGTCCACCGCCGCCGCCACTTCGGCGGGTGCTTGCGCGTCATCAGCATCCGCGGCCGTCGATCCGCCGGCCCAGGCGTCGACGGCCGCCAGCGCGGCCGGAGCGTCCAGGTCGTCGTCGAGCGCGGCCCGGATGCCCTCGATCACCTCGGCCGCCGGCGGCGCGGTCGCCAGTCGGACCGCCTGCCGCCAGCGGTCCAGTCGCTGCTGGGCGGCGGCGAGCAGGTCGTCGGACCAGGTCCAGTCGCAGCGGTAGCGGTTGGCCAGCAGGGCCAGCCGGACGGCCATCGGGTCCACCCCGGCCTCACGGAGCCGGGACACCAGCACCAGGTTGCCCAGCGACTTGGACATCTTCTCCCCGTCCAGACCGACCATGCCACCGTGGACGTAGGCGCGCGCGAACGGTTTCCCGGTCGCCACCCGGGCCTCGGCCGCGCACATCTCGTGGTGGGGGAAGATCAGGTCACTGCCGCCGCCCTGGACGTCGAAGTCGGTGCCGAGCGTCTCCAGCGCGATCGCTGTGCACTCGATGTGCCAGCCCGGCCGGCCGGCGCCGTACGGGCTGTCCCAGGCGGGTTCACCGGGCCTGGCCAGCCGCCAGACCAGACAGTCCAGCGGGTCCTCCTTGCCCGGTCGGTCCGGGTCGCCACCACGCTCGGCGAAGACCTCCAGGGACGTGGCGGCACCGAGGTGGGCCAGCGAGCCGAACTCGTCGTCGCTGCTGCGCCGGAAGTACAGGTCGGGATACTGCGGGTCGTCGACGGCGTAGATCGCGCCGCGTTGCTGCAATTCCTCGATCAGGTCCAGGACCAGGTTGATCGACTCCACCGCGCCGACGAACCGGTCCGGGGGGATGACGTTGAGGGCTTCCATGTCGTCGCGGAACAGCTGGATCTCCCGGGCCGCCAGGTCGGTCCAGTCCTCCCCCGTCGCCTCGGCCCGTTCCAGCAGCGGGTCGTCGACGTCGGTGACGTTCTGCACGTAGCGGACGTCGAGACCGTGGTCACGCCACAGCCGGTTCAGCAGGTCGAAGGTCACGTAGGTGTTGGCGTGGCCCATGTGGGTGGCGTCGTAGGGAGTGATGCCGCAGACGTACATGCGGGCGGTGCCGTGCCGGGGCCCCAACTCGATCACCGAGCGGGCGGCCGAGTCGAAGATCCGCAGCTGGCAGGCGTCGACTTCCTCCGCTGGTGTGATCTTCGGTATCGACGGGGCATCCCAGGCCTGCATGCCGACACCTTAGGCGATCGGTCCGACGGCCGGCCGGCCAGTGGCGCTCGGCGCCGGCGCCGCGACGGGATCGGGACCGGGGGACCGGCTCAGGCCCGTGGTCAGAACGGCGGCCACGGAATGGTGTGCCAGTCGCCGTGCGGCTGCGGCAGCCGGCCGGTGATCAGCAACTCCTCGGCCCGCAGCAGCAGCGCCTCGATCTCCTCTTCGTCGAGCAGGTCGGCGAGGGTCTCGATCGCCCCGGCGGCGACGGCCCGGATGCTGGCCCGTTCCTCCTCGTGCAGCGGTTCACCGGCCCACCCCCACAGCAGCGTGCGCAGCTTGTTCTCGGTGTGGAAGCAGATGCCGTGGTCGACACCGAAGACGTGGCCCCGGCTGGCCAGGATGTGGCCGCCCTTGCGGTCGGCGTTGTTCACCAGCGCGTCGAAGACGGCGAGCCGGCGAAGCCGCACGTCGTCGGCGTGGATGACCGCGACCGCGCTGTCGTCGGCGCCGTAACCCTCCACGACCGGGAACCAGCCGTGTTCGGGCACCGCATCGGCCGGGACCAGATCGACCAGCCGGTCGACCTCCTCGGGCACCGAGTCGACCCACACCTGCATCGATCCGATCCCGAACGGGCCGTCGACGAGTGTGGTCACCGGTACGACATGGAAGCCGCCCAACTCCGAGACCCGGTAGGCCGCCACCTCCCGCAGGCCCAGGGTGTGCTCGGGGAAGTCCCACAACGGTCGTTCACCCTTGACCGGCTTGTACACCCCCTGGACCACCGTCTCGACGCCGTCGGCGCGGCTGATGATCCGGGCCAGGAACGTCTGGTTGGAGGCCTGCCGCAACCGTCCGACGATCTCCATCTCGCCGTCACCGGGACGGAGCGTCAACGCCGGATGGTCCGGCTGCGCGGACGTGACCTGGTCCTCAGAAGAGCGGTCGGCGATAGCCATTGGCCCGGGGGCAGATGTGGCCGTCAGGGTCGATGGGCTGCAGGCAGAACGGGCACGCGGGCCGGCCCGCGGCGACCAGCGCCTGCGCCCGGGCGATGAAGTCGCGGGCGTAGGCCGGACTGATCCTGACCACGATCATCTCGTCGGCGTCGATCTCCGTGCCGGCCTGTTCGGGCGTCTCGCCGGGAGCCGGCGTGTCGTCGGCATCGTCGGCGTCGCCGCCGTCCACATTGGAGAACAGTTCGATGACGACCTTGTTGGCCGCCGGATCCCAGGCGATCGTCATGGTGCCGACCCGGAACTCCTCGGTGATCGGGGCGTCCAGGGGCGAGTTGTCGGCGGCCCGCGTCACCGGCGGCGGCACCTCGGCCTGCCCGGAACTGCGCCGCAGCACCTCGTCCAGCACCCGTTCGAGGTGTTCGGCCAACACCGACACCTGCTGCTTCTCCACGACGACGCTGGTGATCCGGTTCCCTTCGCGGGCCTGCAGGAAGAAGGTGCGCTCCCCGGGCTGACCGACGGTCCCGGCGACGAACCGGTCGGGCGAGTCGTAGCGCTGCACAAGAATCGCCATGTCTCCTAGCCTATGCCTGGGTCCTGCCGCGCCCGGTTCAGCGCAGGTCGCCGGCGCCGAGGCCGCCGCCGAGGGCCGCGTCGGCCGGCGACGGCGCTGTGGCCCGGCTGCGCCCGGACCGGGTACCGGCGGCGGGGCTGCGGCCACGGCTCCGGCGGGCGGGTTTCGGCTGCGGGATCAGCGACTCCAGGTCCTGACCGACGGAGTTCATCCGTAGCACGAACGGGCGTCCCTCGGCGTAGTGGATGACCGAGATCGAGGCCGGATCCACCATGATCCGCTGGAACGCGTCCAGGTGCATCCCCAGCGCGTCGGCCAGGACGGCCTTGATCACGTCGCCGTGGGAGACCGCCACCCACAACGCACTGTCGCCGTGTTCGGCGCCGATCCTCGCATCCCAACCGCGGATCGCCGCACTCGCCCGCGCCGCCATCTCGGTCATCGCCTCGCCGTCGGGGAAGCGGACCGCGGACGGCTGCTGCTGGACGGTGCGCCAGAGCTTCTCCTTGGCCAGCTCGGTCAGCTTGCGACCGGTCCAGCTGCCGTACCCGCACTCGACCAGGCCGGTCTCGGTGGTGACCTGCAGGCTGTCGTCGCGGGCGTCGACGACGGTCCGGGCGGTCTGGCGGCAGCGTCGCAGCGGTGAGCTGACCACCGCCCGGATCGGCAGCGGGCGGATCCGGTCCGCGGAGGCGGCCGCCTGTCGGATGCCGACCTCGTCGAGTTCGATGCCCGGGCTGCGACCGGCCAGCACACCGGTCGCGTTGGCGTTCGTCCGGCCGTGGCGGAGCAGCAGAACCGTGGTCACGTCGGCGACCCTACGTCAGCCCCGGGACAGCCGCCCGGCCGGGATTGTCCGGCCCGTCGGTGCCGGCTCAGCCGGCCCAGGGCAGGAACCGGTAGCGGCCGCGGAGGTAGCCCAGCGCCCGGTCGGCCTCGGTCAGGTCGACCAGCCGGACCGTCTCCACCCGAGCCCGGACCAGGTAGCCCCAGCCGGCCCGGGCGGGTTCGCCGGCCAGCAGCCTGGCCCCGATCCAGGCCGGGGCGCCGTCCAGCACCGGGCCCCAGTCGCTGTCGCTCCACCGGCCGGACCGGAACGGTCCGCCGGGCGACGGGCTGACACCGGCGAACACGTCGGCGACCAGCCGGTCGCGTCCACCCAGCACGCTGACCGCCACCGTGGCCGTCTGCAGCATCGTCTCGGCCAGCGCCGAATCGGGGTTGATCAGGCCGATCACCTCGGCCGGGTCACCCTCGGCGATCATCATCGACGAGACGGTCAGTCCGGCCCGGGCCCGGCCCGATCCGGCCGTCCACACCGTGACGGGGGCGCTCAGCCGGCCGCGGGCGCGGCGGACCGGGTCGCGGTCGGGTTCGGGGGTGAGGAAGGGATGCTCGGCGTGGATGGACACCTCTCCTTTCTACCCAGCCGCCGCTACCCCGCTCCCCCGGCCGGCCGGCTTCGTGCTCCCCGGACCCGCCCGCGCGTCAGAAGTCCGGGTGCGGGCCGGTGCGCCTGCTTGGGCCCGGCCGCCGGCACCCGCCAAGATGGTCCACGGTGCGCCGGCGACCGGCGCGTGGACCGGGTGCTGGGCATCCGACGGCGGAGGGTGGAAGCGGATGGGCTGGTTCGAGGCGCTGGTGCTCGGCATCGTTCAGGGATTGACCGAGTTCCTGCCGATCTCCTCCAGTGCACACATCTCGATCATCGGACAGCTGTTCGGCAACGCCGATCCGGGCGCGGCGTTCACGGCCATCATCCAGATCGGCACCGAGACCGCGGTGCTGGTGTTCTTCCGCAAGGACATCTGGCGGATCATCAAAGCCTGGTTCCTGGCGCTGCTGGGCCGCATCCCGCGCGACGATCCGGATGCCCGGATCGGCTGGCTGGTGATCATCGGCTCCATCCCGATCGTGGTGCTGGGGCTGCTCTTCCAGAACGCCATCGAACACGCGCTGCGGAACCTGTGGATCACCGTCGCGATGTTGGCCGGCTTCGGCCTGGTGATCGGCATCGTCGACAACCTGGCCAGCCACCGACGCCGGCTGGAGGACCTGACCTGGCCGCACGGCATCCTGTACGGCCTGGCCCAGTCGCTGGCCCTGGTGCCCGGGGTGTCACGGTCCGGTGGCACCATCGCGGCCGGTCTGGCGATGGGTTACCGGAGGGAGGCGGCGACTCGGTATTCGTTCCTGCTGGCGCTGCCGGCTGTGCTCGGGGCCGGTTTCTTCCAGCTGTACCAGGGCGTCAGCGGCGGCGCCGCGGTCGCCTGGGGCCCGACCCTGCTGGCCGGGGTGGTGGCGTTCGCGATCGGCTTCGTGGTGATCGCCTGGCTGCTGCGGTTCGTCAGCACGCACACCTTCTGGCCGTTCGTGATCTACCGGATCGGGCTGGCCGCCGTGGTGGCCCTGCTGCTGCTCACCGGCGTACTCGATCCGCTGGCCGGCGGCGCCGGCTGACACGCGCGGCTCAGTCGCCGACGCCGGCCCGGTCCAACGCCTCGGCGATCGTGGTGAGGGCGGCGAGCCGGGCTTCGACCGGCCCGTGCGGGGAGACCGCGCAGGTGGTCAGGCCGGAGGCGGCGAAGGCCTGCAGGCGGTCCGCCAGCCGGGCGGTGTCGCCGAACAGGGAGGTGTCGTCGAGGAACTGCAGCGGCACGGCGGCCATCGCGTCGCGCTGTCGCCGGCCCAGATAGAGGTCCTGGATCTCTGCGGCCTCGGCCTCGTAGCCCATCCGGACCGCCAACCGGTTGTAGAAGTTCTGCTCGCGGCTGCCCATCCCGCCCACGTACAGCGCGGCGTACGGCCGCACCGGTGCGGCGCAGGCCTCCAGGTCGCTGCCGACCACCAGCGGCACGGTGGCCATCACGTCGAACCCGTCCAGGTCACGACCGACCGCCGACCGGCCGGCGGCGATGTGGCCCAGCTGTTCGGCGGCGAAGCCGGGGGCGTAGAAGATCGCCAGCCAGCCGTCGGCGAGCTCCCCGCACAGGTGCAGGTTCTTCGGCCCGACCGCGGCCAGGTACCGGGGGATGTGTTCGCTGACAGTGCGGATCATCAGCTTCAACGGCTTGCCCGGGCCGTCCGGCAACGGCAGAGTGAAGTGTCTTCCGGAGTAGGCCACCGGCTGCCGGGACAGGGCCAACTCCAGGATCTCCAGGTATTCGCGGGTCCGGCCGAGCGGTCGACCGAACCGCACCCCGTGCCAGCCCTCGGAGACCTGCGGGCCCGACACGCCGAGGCCGAGCCGGAACCGGCCACCGGTCAGTCGGTCCAGGCTGGCAGCGGTCATCGCCGTCATCGCCGGGGTGCGGGCCGGGATCTGCATCACCGCCGCACCGAGGGCGATCCGTCGGGTCTGGCCCCCGAGCCAGGCCAGCAGGGTCGGGCTGTCGGAGCCATAGGCCTCGGCGGCCCAGACCGAGTCGAAGCCGAGGTCCTCGGCGTGCCGGGTCAGCCGCAGCTGGTCGTGCGGGTCGTCGGCACCGATCATGTAGCCGAGGTTGAGCGCCAGTCTCATGGGCCTCACGGTAACGACCTGCCCATCACCCGGGCGGCATGTCCGTGGTCGGGCGCGGACCGATTAGGGTCGTCAGACATGGAGTCCCGCCCGGTCGGAAGCAGCGGCCTGCAGGTGTCCCGGCTCGGTCTCGGCACCCTCACCTGGGCCCGGGACACCAGCCCGGAGGATGCCCGCGACCTGCTGGCGGCCTTCTGCGCAGCCGGCGGCACCCTGATCGACACCGCTGCCGCGTACGCCGCCGGCGACGCCGAACGGCTGATCGGCAAGCTCACCCGCGAGGTGGTGCACCGCGACGACCTGGTGATCGCCACCAAGGCCGGTTTCGCCATCCGTGACGGCCGCCGGGTCACCGACACCTCCCGGCGGGCGCTGCTGCGCGACCTGGAGGGTTCCCTGCGCCGGCTGGACACCGATCACGTCGATCTCTGGCAGGTGCATGCGTGGGGTTCGGCACCGTTGGAGGAGACGCTGTCGGCGCTCGACCACGCGGTGCAGAGCGGCAAGGCCCGCTATGTCGGCATCTCCAACTTCGTCGGCTGGCAGACCGCTCAGGCGGCCACCTGGCAGCAGGCCTTCCCCGGCCGCGCGCCGATCACCAGCACGCAGGTGGAGTACTCGCTGCTGGCCCGCCGGGCCGACGTGGAGGTACTGCCGGCGGCGCGGGCGCTGGGACTGGGCATCTTCCCCTGGTCGCCGCTGGGCCGCGGGGTGCTGACCGGCAAGTACCGGCAGGGGATTCCCCGCGATTCGCGCGCCGCCAGCGACCACTTCTCCTGGTTCACCGAGCCCTACCTGCAGACCCGGTCCCGGGCCATCGTGGAGGCGGTGGCCAGGGCCGCCGACGGCCTGGACCTGACGCCGCTGCAGGTGGCATTGCTGTGGGTCCGCGACGTTCCGGGCGTCACCGCCCCGCTGCTGGGGGCGCGGACCGCGGCGCAACTCGCCCCGGCACTGGCCGTCGAGGGCAAGGCGCTGCCCGCCGAGATCGCCACCGCCCTGGACGACGTCTCCGGCGGCCGGCTGACCGCCCGAACCTGACCCGGCCCGATCTCCGGCCGGCGTCCCCGGACGGCCCGGGCGGGGTTCAGGGGATCCGCAGTGACGGGTCGAGGGTCGAGGCGACCTTGATGATCTTGCGCCGGATCCAGACCTCACGGGTGCCGTCGCGGTAGCGGCGCAGCCGGGTCAACTCCCAGCCGCCGTACTCGGCGTGATCGGTGAGCAGCTTGCGGACCGCACCGCGGGAGAGATCCCGGCTGATCCGGACGCGCTCCATCTGGTACTCAACGGGCTGTTTCATTGCCGCCCCAGGGTAGTCGTCGGATCAGGCGATGGCGAGGAACCGGTCCAGCACCCGAGCACCGAACTCCAGCGCGTCGGTCGGCACCCGTTCGTCCACGCCGTGGAACATGCCGACGAAGTCGAGTTCGGGCGGCAGCTTCAGCGGGGCGAAACCGAAACAGCGCACACCGAGGCGGTCCCAGGCCTTGGCGTCGGTGCCGGCGCTGAGCAGGTACGGCACCGCGCGAGCGCCCGGATCCTCTGCTGCCAGGCTGGCCTGCATGGCCTCCACCAGGGCCCCGGCGAACTCGGTCTCCACCGCCGGCAGGTCCACCAGCTGCTGGTAGCGCACCTTCGGCCCGATCAGTTCGGTCACGGTCTGGAGGAACTCCCGTTCCCCGCCCGGCACGGTGCGGCCGTCGATCGCCCCGGTGGCCCGGCCCGGGATGACGTTGTGCTTGTAACCGCCGTCGATCATGGTCGGGTTGGCGGTGTTGGACATGGTCGCGCCGACCATCCGGGCGATGCTGCCGAGCCGGGCCAGGGTGTCCTCCACCTGATCGGAGTCCAACTCGACCCCGAGCGCCTCGGCGAGGGCGTCCAGGAACGCCTGCTGCGACGGGGTGATCCGGTCCGGCCACCGGTAGTCGCCGATCCGTGCCACCGCTCCGGCGAGTTCGGTGATGGCGTTGTCGTCGTTGCGCATCGAGCCGTGGCCGGCGGTCCCGTCGGCGATCAGCCGCAGCCACTGCATGCCCTTCTCGGCGGTCTGCACCAGGTAGAGCCGAAGGTCGTCGCGGACGGTCAGGGAGAAGCCGCCGACCTCACCGATCGCCTCCGAGCAGTCGCTGATCGTCTCGGGATGGTGGTCGGCCAGCCACTGGGAGCCGTAGCTGCCGCCGGCCTCCTCGTCGGCGGTGAAGACCAGCCGGATCGGGCGCCGCGGCGCGACCCCGGCACGGGCCCTGGCCCGGACCACGCTGAGCACCATCGCGTCGAAGTCCTTCATGTCGACCGCGCCGCGGCCCCAGACGCAGCCGTCCCGGATCTCGCCGGCGAACGGGTCGACCTGCCAGTCGTCGGGCCGGGCCGGGACGACGTCGAGGTGGCCGTGCACCAGCAGCGGCGCCACCCCGGTGTCGACGCCGTCGGGTGCCCAGTCGGCGACCACGGTGGTCCGGCGGGGCGCGGACTCGTACAGCCGGGAGGCGATGCCCACCTCGTCCAGCAGCGCGGCGACCCGTTCGGCGGCGTCCCGCTCCCCCGGGCCGGGCTCGGGGCCGTAGTTGGAGGTGTCGATCCGGATCAGGTCCCGACACAGGTCGACGACCTCGGCCTGGGGGTCGTACCGGGCGGCGGACGGGGTGTCGGCTGCGGAGGTCATGGCGTCATCCTGGCAGGGGTCGCCGCCGAGCCCTGCGTCCACCCGCCGGCTCAGAGGGTGCCGACCAGGTGTCCGATCAGGTAGGTGACCGCCATCGCGACCGCGCCGCCGAGGACGTTGCGCAGCACCGCCCGGAGCACCGGTGCGCCGCCGAGCCGGGCGCTCACCGCACCGGTGAAGACCAGCGCGATCACCACCGAGCCGAAGGTCAGCGGCACCCGGATCGATTCGGCGGTGAGGATGATCATCAACAACGGCAGCAGCGCGCCGACCGTGAACGAGACGGCCGAGGCCAGCGCCGCCGACCACGGGTTGGACAGGTCGTCGGCATCGATGTTCAGCTCGGCGTCCAGGTGGGCGTCGAGGGCGTTGTTCGCCGTCAGTTCCTCGGCGACCTGGCGGGACAGATGTTCCGACAGGCCCTTCTGCCGGTAGAGCTCCGTCAGCTCGGCCAGCTCCTGGTCCGGCATGGTGGCGAGCTCGTGCTTCTCCTTGGCGATCAGCGCCCGCTCGGTGTCGCGCTGGGTGCTGACCGAGACGTACTCACCGGCGGCCATGGACAGCGCGCCGGCGACCAGCCCGGCCAGCCCGGCCAGCCCGATGGCGCTGCGGCTGGCCGAGGCGCCGGCGACACCGACAACGATGCCGGCGGTGGAGACGATGCCGTCGTTGGCGCCGAGCACACCGGCCCGCAACCAGTTGAGCATCTGGTTGACGCCCTGCTTGTGCGGCTCGGTGTCGGCATGCGAATCCGGCTGCTGCGAATCCGGCTGCCGCGAATCCGGCTGCCGCGAATCCGGCTGCCGCGAATCCGGCTGCCGCGAATCAGGATCGGCCACCTGAGCCTCCTGCACGTCGTCTCGCCCGTCCGGAACCGTCTGCGCCATGACGCCGATCCTAGGCATCTATCCGGAACTGTTCCACGAACGCAAGCCTTGCCTAACCGCGCCCGTGCGCGGCCGGCCGGCCGGTTTGGAGCCGGCCCGCAGGCCGTTGCTATAGTTCACCCGCCGCTGAAGGTGGCAGCCCGGTCCGGGTGGCGGAATTGGTAGACGCGCTAGCTTGAGGTGCTAGTGCCCTTAACAGGGCTTGGGGGTTCAAGTCCCCCCTCGGACACGGTTGGCAAAGCGCACGTGACGCATCCTGTTTCGCGCATTCCGTGGCGATGCCACAGATGGCTGATGAACCGGCACGGTTCGAGCCGGTCACCACCCTTGGCGTGGACGAGCACATCTGGCATCCGTCGACGAAGTTCAGGTATCTGGGGTTCTACGTCGACAGCGTCTCCTACAACGCGCCGAACACCGCGCCAGCGGTCGAGCTCAATTCGATCGGCGGCGCGCGGTCCGATCACTCTGCGGTAGGCATCCCAGTGACGTGCCCTGCGGTCGCCGCCCGGAACGGCACGCAAACAGGAGTCGGGTATCACGGCCATGCTCGCACGACCACCAATGCGCGCCGAGAGACGTGCAACTCCCCAGCGACGTCAGGACGTTGGGCACTGCGTATCGCCGATCCGGCGGAGCAACGATGAGCCATGACAGATGATGCGAGCACCGTGAGAATGCGCTTACCGGTTTCCCGCGTCACGTCCATACCCGGCGTATTGCTCTTCGCGGGCGCCGCGGTCGTTCTCATGGGCATCATCACCGCGGAAGCGCTCTACCCATCGGCCGACCACTACAACACCCGAACGAGCAGCGTCAGCGATCTTGCCGCGATGCGACCGGACAACATTGTGCGACAACCCTCAGCACTGATCTTCAACGCCACGATGATCCTGGCAGGGCTTGCGTTCGTCGTCGCGGCCTACCTGCTGCACCGACAAGGCAGTGGACGACGGCTGACGGTGCCGTTGGGACTTCTCGGGTCGGGAATGGTTGGCGTCGGGTTCGTGCCCGGCTACCACCTGACGCTGCACACTCTGTTTGCCATGACCGCGTTCGTGTCCGGGGGTGTCGGCGCGCTGCTGACCGCCAAGTCACACACAGGAGCGCTCCGCGCGATCTTTCGTTGCCTCGGCGTCGTGTCTCTCGCATCGCTTGCGATCGGTTCTTTCCTCATCGACTGGGCCCCAGTGGCCCGATTGGGCGAGGGAGGGGCCGAACGGTGGGTCATCTACCCGGTGATCTTCTGGGTCGTCGCCCTAGGCGTCGGGCTCCTGACCACGAACGAGCGCAATGCCCAAGAGATCGCCACGGGTGCCGAAAGAGCCGGTCCGCTCAGCCCCCTCCAGCCGTGAACCTCGCCGGCGATCAAGGACCCCATGTACGCACCTGAGTTGGGCAACGTCACGAAACGGGCGTTCGGTGTTGAACCAGTCGATCCAGTGCAGGATCGCCAGTTCGAGCTGTCCGACGTCGCGCCAGGGGCTGTGGGATCGGACCAGTTCGGTCTTGTCGATGCCGATCTAGGGCCCGGCCCCGCAATGACTGTCGTCTCGGACGATCCCGTACTGCAGGCCCGGGACCGAATTGAGGTGCTCGCCTACCCTTCACAGGGCTTGAGGACTCCGGTAAGTACCCCTCGGTCCCTTCTCCTGCAGGCGACACCGTCGGCCCCAGTTGGCAAAGGTCTGTCGGACCGGACGCAATCAGCGCATCGCCCAGGGCTCACGAACTGGGGACCAAAGGCTTCCGCCCCCGACGGGGTTGATCATCCATACTCAGGTCGTGGTTCCTGATGCGGAGTCGAGTTCAGCGGTGACGACCTACGACCGGGTCGCGGCCATCCTCGCCCGTCTGGACAGCCACATCGACGACAACCCGCCGCCCGGTTCGCAGGACTACGTCCAGGGCTTGCACGACGGCGTCCAGGCCGCCATCAACCTGACCCGAGGGTTGGCGGCCGGCATCCGCCGGGATCGCCGGCCCTGACGCGATCGGACGGCTGTTCTCGCCTGCGACGAGCCCCGGTCGACGGGACCTGGACGCGAAGTCGGAGCTGCGGTCAGTTGATCATGCCGGCGCCGACGGTGACGCCGGTCGCCTCGTCGATCAGGATGAACGATCCGGTGGTGCGGTTGCGCTCGTAGGGATCGGTCAGCAGCGGCTGGGTGACCCGCAACCGGACGCGACCGATCTCGTTCAGCCCCAACTCGGAGATGTCCTGGTCCCGGTGCAGGGTGTTGACGTCGAGCCGGTACTGGATGTCCTTGACCATCGCCCGCGCGGTGCGGGTGGTGTGCTTGATCGCGAGCTTCTGCCGCGGCCGCAGCGGCTGGTTGGTCATCCAGGACACCATGGCGTCGATGTCCTGGGTCTGCTGCGGCATGTTCTTGGTCCGGCAGATCATGTCGCCGCGGGACACGTCGATGTCGTCGGTCAGCCTGACCACCACCGACATGGGCGCGAACGCCTCGTCGACCTCGGTGTCGAAGACGTCGATGCCGGCGATCGTGGAGGTCATGCCGCTGGGCAGCACCATCACCTCGTCACCGGGCTTGAGTACGCCGCCGGCGACCTGGCCGGCGTAGCCGCGGTAGTCGTGGTACTGGTCGGACTTGGGCCGGACGACGTACTGCACCGGGAACCGGACGTCGCGCAGATCCCGGTCCGAGGCGATGTGCAGGTGCTCCAGGTGGTGCATCAGCGACGGACCGTCGTACCAGGCCATCTCCGTCGACCGGGTGACCACGTTGTCGCCCTTCAGGGCGGAGATGGGGATCACCTGCAGATCGGGGATGTTCAGCCGCGACGCGAAGGTGGTGAACTCGGCGTCGATCCGCTCGAACACCGCGCGGTCGTAGCCGACCAGGTCCATCTTGTTCACCGCGAGCACCAGGTGCGGCACTCGCAGCAGCGACAGCAGCACCGCATGCCGGCGGGACTGCTCGGTCAGCCCCTGCCGGGCGTCCACCAGGACCAGACCCAGGTCGGCGGTGGAGGCACCGGTGACCATGTTCCGGGTGTACTGCACGTGCCCGGGGGTGTCGGCGATGATGAACTTGCGCCGCGGGGTGGCGAAATAGCGGTAGGCGACATCGATGGTGATGCCCTGTTCCCGCTCCGAACGCAGCCCGTCGGTCAGCAGCGCCAGGTCGGTGTAGTCGTAGCCGCGGGACTGGCTGGTCGCCTCGACCGCGGCCAACTGGTCCTCGAAGATCGCCTTGGAGTCCAGCAGCAGCCGGCCGATCAGGGTCGACTTGCCGTCGTCCACCGATCCGGCGGTGGCGAACCGCAGCAGATCCATCTCCCGGTCCACCACGGTGACGGCCTCGGGGATGTTGTCGCTGGTGACGTCGCTCGACATCAGAAGTAGCCCTCCTTCTTCCGGTCCTCCATCGCAGCCTCGGAGAACCGGTCGTCCCCGCGGGTGGCACCCCGTTCGGTGACCCGGGCCACAGCGATCTCGGCGATGATCTTGTCAAAGGTGTCGGCCTCGGAGGCCACGCAGCCGGTGAGCGTCATGTCACCGACGGTCCGGAACCGGACGGTCCGTTCCTCGACGGTCTCCCCGTCGCGGGGGTGCACGTACTCCGACTCCGACAGCAGCATCCCGTCGCGGGGGATGACCCGGCGGCGGTGGGCGAAGTAGATCGACGGGATCTCGATCCGCTCGCGGGCGATGTAGCGCCAGATGTCGAGTTCGGTCCAGTTCGACAGCGGGAAGACCCGCATGTGCTCGCCCTCGTGCAGCCGCCCGTTGTACAGCGCCCACAGCTCCGGCCGCTGGTTCTTGGGGTCCCACTGGCCGAACTCGTCGCGGTGGGAGTAGATCCGCTCCTTGGCGCGGGCCTTCTCCTCGTCGCGGCGGCCGCCACCGAACGCCGCGGTGAAGCCCTCGGCCTCGATCACGTTCAGCAGGGTGCCGATCTGCAGCCGGTTGCGGCTGGTCCTGCCGTCGTCGACGACCACACCGTCCTTGATGGCCTGCTCCACCGAGGCGACGATCAGCCGCGCGCCGAGCCGGGAGACCCAGCGGTCGCGGGTCTCGAGGACCTCGGGGAAGTCGTAGCCGGTGTCCACCTGCAACACCGGGAACGGCAGTTTGGCCGGGAAGAACGCCTTCTCGGCCAACCGCATCATGACGATCGAGTCCTTGCCGCCGGAAAACATCAGCACCGGCTTCTCGAACTCGGCCGCCGCCTCGCGGAAGATATGGATCGACTCGGCCTCGAGCTCGTCGAGCTGGCTCAGCCGGTAGTCGGCATGGGTTGACATCGGTTCGAAAACTCTCCCTGGTCAGACACCGGTCGGCAGCCGACGAAGGCCACCAGATGATCGCGCGACGGCCCCGACGCTGCGGGGCGAGCGTACCCGACGCGGCAACCGTCGGCCGGGACCGACCGTCCAGCGGACCGTGTCGGCGGCACCGGACCGACTGCCCGGCAGTGCCGAGGCGGCCACGGCGGACGGCCGACCTCGGCGCGTCTCCACCGCCGCCGTGGGGTTAGATGAGTAAGGATTCTCACGCACCACCGAGCATCGCCGTCGAGCAGGAGATTGCCACCGATGACCGTTCCCCGTCGCCGCGCTGCCCGCCGCGCGGTGGCCGGCTACGGGTTGCTCGCGCCCAGCATGATCGGCGTCGGGCTGTTCCTGATCGTGCCGGTGATGGTCGCGATCGCTGTGAGCTTCGAGTCCTGGAACATCATCACGCCGCCGCGCTGGCTGGGCCGGGGCAACTACCTGGCGGTGCTCACCGATCCGGCGGTCTGGCACTCGTTCCTGGTCACCGCCCAGTACACCCTGCTGGTCATCCCCACCCAGACGATCCTCGGCCTCGGCCTGGCGGTGCTGCTGGCCAAGCGACTGCCGGGCGCCGGAGTCTTCCGGGTGATCTACGCGCTGCCGTGGATCTGTGCACCGCTGACCCTGGGAGTGGTCTGGAAGTGGGTGTTCGCACCGACCGGCGGCGCGTTGAACGCCGTTCTCGGCACCCGGATCGCCTGGCTGTCGGACTTCGCGTCGGCGCTGCCGGCGGTCTCGTTCGTCAGCGTCTGGACCCAGGTGGGCTATGTCGCGCTGTTCTACCTGGCCGGTCTGACCGGGGTGCCCAAGGACGTCCAGGACGCGGCCCGCGTCGACGGCGCCGGCGAGCTCGGGGTCTTCTGGCGGATCACGATGCCGCTGCTGCGGCCGACCACCTTCTTCGTGCTGGCCACCAGCGTCATCTCCTCCTTCCAGGTGTTCGACACCGTGTACGCGATGACCGGCGGCGGCCCGGGAGCCCCCGGTCGGACCGATGTGATCGCCCACCGGATCTACAGCCTGGCCTTCGAACAGCTCGACCTGGGCAAGGCCTCGGCGCTGTCGGTGCTGCTGATGATCGGACTGATCGTGGTCACCGTGGCCCAACAGCTCTATTTCCGCCGCCGGATCACCTACGATCTGGCCAGTTGATCATGACGACCACCACCCGAGACCAGGTCGCGGCCGACGGCACCGCCACCCCCCGGACCGCCCGCCGCTCCCGCCGCGGGTCGCGTCCGGCGACGGCGCTGGGCGCCTATGCGGTGCTGGGATTCGGGGCGGTGGTGATCCTGGGTCCGTTCCTGCTCAGCTTCATGACGGCGCTGAAGACGCCACGGCAGTTCGCCACCACGTCGGCGCTGAGTTGGCCGTCACCGTTCACGCTGGAGAACTTCGCCCGGCTGTTCGGGGCCGACCACAACTTCATCTCCCCCATCGCGGTCACCGTGCAGATGACCGTGGTGATCCTGGTGGTGCAGCTGAGCAGCTCGATCCTGGCCGCCTACGCCTTCGCCCGGCTCGAATTCCCGGGCCGCGACGTGATCTTCTGGGCCTATCTCGCGACGATGATGATCCCGCAGGTGACGACGATCGTGCCGCTGTACGGGATGCTCACCGCGGCCGGCCTGCGCAACACCTTCTGGGCGCTGGTGCTGCCCACCCTGTTCGGTTCGCCGTACGCGATCTTCCTGCTGCGGGAGTACTTCCGCGGGGTGCCGGCCGACCTGGAGGCGGCGGCCCGGATCGACGGCTGCGGCACCCTGCGGGTGCTGTGGTACGTGGTGCTGCCCTACTCCCGGCCGATCATCGCCACCCTGACGGTGATCACCGCGGTGACGCACTGGAACAACTTCCTCTGGCCGCGGGTGATCACCTCCGGCAACGACTGGGCGGTCCTGACCGTCGCCACCGCCGCCCTGCAGAGTCAGTACAACGGCAACTGGACCCTGGTGATGGCCGCCACCACGGTGGCGCTGCTGCCGCTGATCCTGGTGTACCTGGTCTTCCAGCGGCGGATCGTCGACTCCATCTCGATCGGCGGATTCAAGTGATCGGCGACGTCGCGGCGTGCCGATCCGACCGCCGCTGTCCTCCGTTCCTCGATGCGCATCCACGAAAGGCATGTCCATGACCCGACCCACCTCGCTGACCGGCCTGCTCAGTCGGCGGCAGGCACTGGCCGTCTTCGGCGCCGGTGCCGGCGCCGCGGCGCTGGCCGCCTGCTCACCGAACCAACAGCAGCAGCAGAGCAGCTCCGGCAGCGGCAGCGGCAGCGCGAGCACCACCATCGGCTTCCGGCTCTGGGACGACCAGGTGGCGAAGGCGTACCGGAAGGCGTTCGACGCGTTCAGCAAGCAGAACCCCGACATCAGTGTCAAGGTCAACGTGGTGCCGTGGGCCAACTACTGGAACCAGTTGCCCGTCGACGTCGGCTCCGGCTCGGTCGACGACATCTTCTGGACCAACTCGCTGAACTTCCAGCAGTACGCCGATGCCGGCAAGATCAGCGACGTCGAGTCGCTGTTGGGCTCGGTTGACGACGCCTGGCAGAAGTCGGTCGTCCAGCAGTACACCTACCAGGGCAAGCTCTGGGGTGTCCCGCAGATCGCCGATGCCAACGGCATCTTCTACAACAAGAAGATGGTCGCCGCGGCCGGGGTCGATGTGTCCACGCTGCACTGGAAGCCGGGCGCCGGCCCGGGCGACACCCTGCTGCCGGCACTGCGGAAGCTGACGAAGGACAGTGCCGGCAAGAGTGCGGCGGACCCCGGCTTCAAGCCGGCGAAGCTGAAGATCTACGGTTTCAACGCCGCCTACGACCTGCAGGCCATCTATTTCCCGTTCATCGGCGAAAACGGCGGCAAGTGGCAGGCCGACGGGTCGAACCGGTTCGTCTTCGGCAGCAACGCCAAGACCGTGCAGGCGTTCCGCTACCTGGTCGATCTGATCAACAAGTACCACGTGGCCCCGTCGGCGGCCGACACCAACGACAACGGTGACTTCAGCCGGGACCAGTTCCTGCAGGGCAACATGGCGATCTTCCAGTCCGGCACCTACAACCTGGCCAACGTCGCCGACGGCGCCAAGTTCGACTGGGCCATCGCCCGCAACCCGGCCGGGCCGGCCGGCAGTTACGGCGTCGCCAGCGGTGTGGTGGCGGTGGCCAGCGCAGCCACCAAGCACGCCGAGGCGGTGAAGAAGCTGCTGGGCTGGCTCGGCTCTGCCGACGGCAACAAGTACATCGGCCAGTCCGGCGCCGCGCTGCCCGCGGTGACCACCGCCCAGTCGGCCTGGGTGGACTACTGGAAGGCCAAGAAGATCGACGTCCAGCCGTTCGTCGACGCGGCGGCAGGCAAGACGATCCCGGCTCCGCGGGGTACCGGCGGATCTGGTTCCAGCAACGCCTACGACCCGATCCTGAAGGAGATCTTCCTGGGCAGGACGCCGGTGGCGTCCGGGCTGATGCGGGCCCAGAAGGCCGCGAACGCAGCCATCGGCAAGTAGGCAGCCATCGGCAAGTAGGCAGCCATCGGCAAGTAGGCAGCCATCGGCAAGTAGGCAGCCATCGGCAAGTAAGCAGCCATCGGCAAGTAAGCAGCCATCGGCAAGTAAGCAGCCATCGGCAAGTAGGCAGCCATCGCGGCAAGTAGGTCTGTCCGGGACGGTTTCAGGCGCGGCGTGCCGGGCCGTCCCGGCTCAGCCGGGGACGGCGGAGCGGTCGTCCGGTCTCCGCACCCGGTCGCAGGGACCGGGTGCGGGGCCCGGATCGTCGCCGTAGCGCCGTTCGTCGCGGACCTGTCCGGTCTCGTCGTGGACGGTCACCGTCGCGGGTTCGGCGATCCGGGCCCGGGCCTCGGCTGCGCGTACCGCCTGCTCGAGCGTGTCGAAGCCGACGGCGAAGATTCCACCGTCACGTTCGACGCGCCACTGATCCTTGCGTCGGACCACGTGGAAGCGTGCTGTTGACATCTGCGTCCCTCCTCGCTGTTCGAGAGTTCGGCGTCGTTCCTGCTGTTCGACCGTGCGACGGTCCTCCCGCCCGGGCCGGCTCGGCACCGGGAGGTGTCGGCCGGGCCCGGCGGTCGGTCTCAGTCGTCGTCGCTGACGCGGTCCTTCAGGTTCGATGCCGCGTCCTTGACGTGGTCACCGGCCTGCTTGGCCTGCGACTTGGCCTGGTCGGTCTGGCCCTGGTGCTTGAGCTCGTCGTCGCCGAGAGCCTTGCCGGCACCTTCCTTGACCTGGCCCATGGCCTCATCGGTCTTGTGTTCGGCCTTGTCGGAATCGCTCACGCTGGCTCCTTTCCCCTCGCAAGGGTGTCGGTTGCCGGACCATCGTCCGACCTCCTGGCAATACCCGCTCGCCGGTGCTCCACACCCGTACCGGTTGGCAGGGTGGACCGGCGGTGTGAGCCCGACCGCTGGGTCCGGCGGCGTGGTGGGGGTCTTGCCGTCCCGCGTGCCGGTGCAGCAGACTCGGCAGCACGCATCCTGCGAGGTGAGGAACAGTGACTCCCGACCGCCGGGCCGAGCCACGTTTCAGCTTCGGGCTGCTCGCCGACGTCCAGTACGCCGATGACGGGCCGCAGCTCGATCTGGACCGGCACTTCCGGCTGTCCCCGGACAAGCTTCGGGCCGCGGTGACGGAATTCAACCGGCACGAGCTGGCCTTCGTCGCTGACCTCGGCGACCTGGTCGACCACGACCTGGCGAACGCGGCCGTGCCGTTGGACCTGCTGGCCCGGTCGCGGGCGCCGGTGCACCACGTCCTCGGCAACCACGACTTCGCGGCGCACACCGAGCCGTCCGGTCGGTCGGCGCGGGCGGCGGTGCTGCGGGCCTACGGCATGCCGGCCCCCTACTACGCCGTCGACCAGGACGGCTGGCGGTTCCTGCTGCTGGACACCAACGAGGTCGGCGTCATCGAGGATCCGCCCGGCTCCGACGCGTACAGCGCCGGTCGGGCCCTGATCGACCGGCTGGCTGCCCGGGACCGCCCGAACGCCCACCCGTGGAACGGCACCATCGGCGCCGAACAGCGCGACTGGCTGGCCGGGCAGTTGGACGACGCGCGGCGCAGCGGCCAGCACGTCGCGGTGCTGGCCCACCACCCGCTGCGTCCGGCGCACCACGACAACCTGCTGGACGACGAGGAACTGACCGTCTGGTTGAGCGGGTTCCCCGCGTTGCGGGTGTGGTTCAACGGCCATCAGCACGCCGGTGGCTACGGCCGCTTCGCCGACGTGCACTGCGTCACCCTGCACGGCATGGTGCAGTCCAGCACCAACGCCTTCGCCGTCGTCGCCGTCCACGACGACCGGCTGGAACTGACCGGCCACGGCCGGCAGGACTCACGCACCCTGGTGCTGCCCTGAACGTCACGCACGTCAGCCCGGACGCCGGAACGCGCTCAGCTGCTGCTCCGTGATCGCTCCCGGCCCCGGACTCACTCCAGGAATCGGCTCGTCACCGGGCCGACCGTGATCGGATCCCGCCTGCAGCCGACCGCCGGGGATCGATGACGAGCCGGTTTCCGGGGTGCCTCACCCGCGCCGGCGTGAGGTGACGGCGTCGTAGAGGCGCCGGCAGCGGACCGGGTCCTCGGTCAGGCCGTGCCGCAACCCCCACAGCCAGTAGTCGACGGTGCGGAAGACCACCGAGCTGCCGGCGTGGTCATGGTCCAGCCCGGCAGCGTCGGCGATGACCAGCAGTTGGCGGCGGATCGCGGCGGCGTCGGCCAGATCGTCCAGCCCTGACCACAGACAGCGGGCCAGGTCGTAGCCGATGTCGCCGCGCAACAGCGTCGGATCCACCACCAGCCACGGCTCCCGGACACCGCCCAGCACCTGGTCGTGGTGCAGGTCACCGTCCACCGCGACCGCGTCGACGATGCCCGTCAGGGCGGCGCCGGCGCGGACGGCAGCGGTCAACACCGACCGCGCGAACGGGCGGCCGGCATCGAACCAGTCTCGTTCCAGCCCGGCGATCCGGGCGGCCACGAGATCACCGGTGGCGGGTACCGATGCCGGGTCCTGCACCGGCACGGCCAGTCGCCGCATCAACCGCCCGAGCACCCGGCCGGCCTGCTCCGGTGGCAGGGCGGCCGGCGTGCGGTCGGCGTCCAGCCGTTCGAGCAGGCTCGCGCCGGCCGCCGGGTCGGAGTCCAGGATCAGCACCGTGCCGCGCCCGGCCCAGAACCGCAGTGCCTCGATCTCGCCGGTGCTGCGGTCATCGGGCGGCGACATCCGCAACGCCAGCCGTTCACCGTGTCGGCGGACCGGGACGACGACGGCGTTGGAGCCGTGCCGCAGTGGCCCGTCCGGTTCCAGCTCCCAGCTGCGGCACTGCTGCAGGAGCGCCTCCGGCAGGGCGTCCAACCAGCGATCCCCCTCGGCCCACCACCGCGGCTGTTCCCGGAAGCTGGTCGGGATGCTGAGGGGCCCGGGGCTCATCCGCGCGACCTCCCGGCCGGCTGCAGGTCGGTGGCCAGCCGGCGTTGTGCGGCCTCGGCCAGGGGCCGGCCGGCCAGTTCGGCGGCGTAGAGTGCCGCACCGATCAGCGGTGGATGCACCGGAGCCGCCATGGCGTAGCGGCCGCGCCGACCGGTCAGCTCGGCGATGAATCGTTCCCGGAGCAGGCCGGCGGTGAACATGCCACCGGAGAAGGACACCGCCACGGTGTCCTCCCGCGGGAATCCGGCCCGTCGGCGTGCCGCGTCCACCAGCAGGACCAGTTCCTGCGCCGCCTCGCCGATGATCATCGAGGCCGCGTCGTCACCGGCCTCGGCCGCCGCCACGACCAGGCGGGACAGGGCCGCGATCCTGGTGCGGTCGGTGTCCCACCGGTGCAGCACCAGGTCGAGGACATCGAAATCCTGCCGCAGGTCGTAGCGGCTGCGGAAGAGCTCGTGCAGCGGGCCGGGCGGAAGCCTTCCGTCGCTCATCCGGGAGAACGCCTGCAGGCCGCGCAGCGCGATCCAGTAGCCGGAGCCCTCGTCACCGAACAGTTCGCCCCAGCCGCCCACCCGGGCCCCGACGTCACCGCGCCGGCCGTAGGCGATCGAGCCGGTGCCGGCGACGACGTTGATGCCGTCGGCCAGCGCCAAGGATCCGGCCCAGCCGCAGACCACATCGTTGTCGCAGCGGTATCGGTCGTGGCCCAGCCAGCCTCGGGGTGCGGCGTCCAACAGCGGCTGGTCCGCGGCGAGTTCCCCGTAGGCGGGCAGCCCGAAGAAGGCGAAGTCGATCACGGCGGTGGTCAGGTCCGCCTGGGCGCACAGCCGGCGGACCGCGGAGTCGAGCACCCGGTCCACGTGCCGGGGGCCGACGCCCGGTGCACCGGCGCGATAACAGGCCGGCGCCTGCAGCGTGGCCAGGACCTCGCCGGCGTCGGTGATCAGGCACAACGCGGTCTTGGTGCCGCCGCCGTCCACGCCGAGGAAGACGCTCATGCCGCGGCTTCGGTGCGATGTCGGGTCACAGCCATCCATGATGACAGCGGCCCCGCGACCCGGCACGATGCGGCCCCCGGTCGCTGATCGGTCGATCGGCGCCGGGGGCCGGGTGCTGCTGCCGGTCAGTTCACCGGGCTCGATCCGAGGGTCACGGTGCCGGTGTGTTGCCGTCCGGACGTATCGGTCCAGCCGACCCGGACCTGCTGGCCCGGCTGGTGGGTCTTCACCGCCTGGGTGAGGTCGTCCACCGAGCCGATGTCGGTCGAGCCGAGGCGGGTGATCACGTCACCGGCGGTGATGCCCGCCGTGGCCGCCGGCCCGCCGGCCACCACAGCGGAGACCGCGGCACCCGAACCGCTTCCGGCACCGGTCGACGGACTCCCGGCCTGGGCGGATCCTCCGTAGCCGTAGCCGTAGCCGTAGCCGTAGCCGGAGGAACTGTCGGCTGTCGCCGCGTCGGTGACCTGGACACCGAGGTAGGCGGCCGGGCCGATCCGGACGGCTGCGGTCTGGTTACCGGAGTTGATGGTGGCGACCACGGACAGCGCGTCCTTGATCGGAACCGCGTAACCGTCGACCTGGCCGCCGCTGGAGGCCGCGGTGTCGATGCCGGCGACCTCGCCCTGGCTGTCGAGCAGTGGTCCACCGGAATCGCCGGCGACGATGCCGGCGTCGGTCTCGATCAGGCCGGTCAGCCGTTCCCCGGCCGCCGGGCCCTCTGCCGCCGTGGTGATCCGCTGCTTCAGCGCCGTCACCGTCCCGTCGGCGGCCGACAGTTCGCCGGTGCCGCCGGCGTTCCCGACCGCGGTGACCCCGTCGCCGACGGAGATCGGGTCGCGGTCGATGGTGGCGGTGGTCAGACCGTGGGCCCCGCTGAGCTGCAGCAGCGCGACATCGGCCGACTGGTCGGCGCCGACGACTCGGGCGGTGTAGGTCCGTCCGGTCGTGGCGACCGTCACCCGGACGCTGGTGGACCCCTCGACGACGTGGTAGTTGGTCAGCACCCGGCCGGCCGAGGTCAACACGATGCCGGTTCCGGCCGCCTGCGAGCCGTCGTAGAGGCGGGTGTTGATCAACACGACCCCGTGCGACTCCGCAGCCGTCGCGGCCTGGGCACCGGTCGTGGCGCCACCGGTGGTGGAGCCGCCGGCCGAGCCCTGCCGGCCTGCCTGCCCGGAACCGGACCAGCCCCCGCCGGACCAGCCCCTGCCCGACCAGCGGTTGCCCGACCAGCCGTTGCCCGACCAGCCGTTGCCGTCGGACCAGCCCGGAGCGGATGCCGGCTGGCTGCCGTCGGACCAGCCCGGAGCGGATGCCGGCTGGCTGCCGTCGGACCAGCCCGGAGCGGATGCCGGCTGGCTGCCGTCGGACCAGCCGGAAGCGGATGCCGGCCGGCTGCTCCCGATGTCGACCGGGCGGACCGGCGCGGCGGCCGCGGTGACCGGTGCCACCGCGACCGCGGCGGCCAGTAGACCTGCCGCCGTGATGCCCAACCGCCGCGGCCACCGCCGCGCGGACGTCACCCCGGCAGCCTTGTCCGTCGGTCCCGCTGAGCTCTGCTTGGCTCCCATTCAGCCCGTCCTTCCCGGCCGCGTCGGCCTGGATCGCTTCGCCCATCACAGAACCGCATGGACCTCGGCGTCGCCCAGGAGCCGGCTTTGGGTTTGCTGTGAGCCAACCCGCAGTCAGACCCGGGTGACCAGCACCGCCACGACCGCGGCGGCGAGGTAGCCCAGAACGACGGCCGTGTCGGTCCGACGCCAGCGGGACGCGCGGGCCAGGGTGCGAGGCACACCCGAGTCGAAGCCCCGGGAGTCCATCGCCACCGACAACCGGGCGGCCCGCCGGACCGTACCGACCAGGACGGCCGACAGCGTGCCGACCAGCAACCGGCCGGCGGTCAACGGGTTGCGGCTGAGCAGGCCGCGGGTCCGGCGGGCGGCGTAGGACTGGTGCAGGTCGGTGACGACCAGCGGCGCCAGCCGCAGCGCGGCCAGTGCGCCGACCGCGATCCGCGGCCGGGCGTGCCAGTGGGTGATCAGGGCATCGGCCAGCCTGGTCGGGTCGACCCGGGCGAAGAGGACCAGGCCGGGGACCGCCAGCGCGAGCAGGCGCAGCGCGACACCGGCGGCGGCGGCCAGGCCGTCGGCGGTGACCCACAACGGGCCCCAGTGCAGCAGGGTGGGGCCGGCGTGCAGGTCGGTGAACAGCAGGTTGGCGATCACGATGCCGGCGAGCGCACCGGTCAGCGGCCACAGCCGGGCCAGCCAGTTCCGCAGCGAGAGTCGCGCCAGCAGCACCAGCGGCAGCTCGGCAACGATCATGATCACCGACGTGACCGGACGGAAGGAGACAAGCAGGGCCGCTGCGACGATGCCGATCACCAGCAGCGCCACCAGCGGGTTCAGCCGACTGAGCGGACCGGGACGCATCGGCGGCATCGCGATGATCATCGGCGCACCGCCCGGACCGGCTGCCGGACGTCCTCGGGCGGGTGCAGTTCGATCACCCGATCAGCCAGCGCCCCGGTCAGCAACGGGTCATGGGACACGGTGACCACTGCGACCCCCTCGGCGGCCAGCTCGGCGAAGAGCTTGACCAGCTCGATCCAGGTCCGCCGGTCCTGGCCGAAGGTCGGCTCGTCCAACACCAGGACACGGGGCCGGCCGGCCAACGCGGTGGCCACCGACAGCCGTCGCTTCTCCCCGCCGGACAGGGTGAACGGGTTGGCCTCGGCGAGTCCGGCCAGCCCGAGGCGCTCCAGCAGCATGCCGGCGCGCCGGGCGTAGTCGGCGCGGTGCCGGCGCGGGCCGAGCGCGATCTCATCGGCCACCCGGCCGGTGAGGAACTGGTGCTCGGGATTCTGGAAGACGGTGCCGATCCGCGCCGACAGCGGCGCGGACGGCCAGCGGTGGATCGGCCGGTCGGCCTGTCGCCGGCTCAGCCCGGCTGTCAGGGCCGGTTCGGCGACGACGGCGCCGGACTGCGGCGCCTGCAGCCCGGCCAGCATCCTCGCCAGCGTCGACTTGCCGGCGCCGTTGGCTCCGACCACGGCGGTCACCGTCGCGGCCGTGAGCCTGTTCTCGATCGGTTCGGGGACCCACGGGCCGCCCGGGTAGGCCAGCCGCGGTGCCCGGATGTCGAGCAGCGCCGTGTCGTCGCTCCGCCGCCGTGGTGGTGGCGTCCAGGGCATCCGGTCGTCCACCCACACCCCGGCGGCCGCCAGCCGGTCGTGTTCGGCGGCGAGCACCCGATCGGGGGGGCCGTCGGCGATGACCCCGGCGACCGGATCGAGGACGATCACCCGGTCCACCAGCGGGAGCACCGGAGCGATCCGATGCTCGATGACGATCAGCGTGGCCGACCGGTCGGCGGTGACCGCGGCCACCGAGGCCAGCACCTGGTCCGTGCCATCGGGGTCGAGGTTGGCGGTCGGCTCGTCCAGCAGCAACAGTCCCGGCTCCAGCGCCAGCACCCCGGCCAGTACGAGGCGTTGGCGCTCCCCGCCGGACAGCGCCGAGGTCGGGCGGCCGGTTCCGTAGCGAAAGCCGACCGCGGCCAGGGCCCGGCGGACCCGCGGCCAGATCTGTTCGGGCGGCACTCCGGCGTTCTCCAGGCCGAAGGCGACCTCGTCGCCGCACCGGTCCATCACCACCTGGCTGTCCGGGTCCTGGAAGACGATCCCGGTTCCGGACAGGCCGTGGCCGCCGGACGACGCCGTCGGGGGGTGTCCGTCGACGGCGATGCTGCCCTCCACGTCGCCGTTCTCCTCGGTGAGCAGGCCGGCGACCGCGTGCAGCAGGGTGGACTTGCCGGCACCGGACGCGCCGAGCAGCAGGACCCGCTCGCCGGCGCCGATGTCGAGGTCGACGTGTCGGACGGCCCAGGTCGGCCGGATCAGGTGCCGGAAGCCGAAGCCCCGCAGTCGGACGGTGCTCGGTCGGGTCATCGGCGCCGGCCGGCAGCGATGATCATGGCGACGGCGGTCGGGGTGATCAGCCGCGGTCGCGGCGGGCCGGCAGTGCCCCGGAGGACCGCAGCGCCCGGTCCAGCACGATGGTCAGCAGGCCGCCCATCACCGCCGTGGACAGCACCGCGGCGATGCCGTAGCACAGTTGCCATCCCCACGACCAGGTCGGGTAGTACAAGACATTGTCCAGGATCGCTGGGGCGATTCCCGCGACACCGCCGGCGATGAACGGGTTGATCCGGCGCCACATCCGGTAACCGAAGATCGCATAACCGACCTCGGCGGCCACGCCCTGGGCCAGACCGTACAGCAGCAGCATGCCGCCGCCGAGGCCGGCGATCATCTCGATCACCGCCCCGACCAGTTCGGCCAGCACGCCGGAGCCGGCGCGGCGGGTGAGGTAGGGCGCCAGTACGCCCGGGACGAGCCAGATGCCGTACAGCAGCGCCTGGGCGGGCGGGAACGCGGTGAACAACGGCGTGGTCGCCGAATACAGCGCGGTCCAGAAGATGAAGACGACGCCGAAGACGACGCCGATGGAGGCGGTGATGAGGATGTCGCTGGTCCGCCAGCGGCCGAACGGCCGGTCGCGGCGGGTGCTGCTGCGGTTCTCCTGGATGGTCATGGCCTGCTCCTCAGCTGAGGACAGGTAGCGTTCGCGTCACCGGCATGGTGGCCGGTCGACTCCCTTCGCTGGCATTACCCAGATCAGGTGTGAGGGTCTGCGGTTGCCCGCACTCTCAGCGCTGTGCGCTCCCCTGTCGGTGGTCTTTTCGAGCTTTCGTGTCGTGCACCGCCGAACCTACCACCGACAGCATCGCGGCCCGGTCGGCTCCTGTCGGGCCGGGTAACGTGGCCCCGTGCCAGCAGCCGAGCAGCCGAGCGACCCCGGACGTGGCGATGCCGGAGCCACCCGCCCCGGCCCCGACCGCCCCGGCCCCGACCGCCCCGGCCCCGACCGCCCCGGCCCTGACCGCCCCGGCCCTGACCGCCCCGGCCCTGACCGCCCTGGACCCACCGCCGCCGGATTGACCGCCGCCGGATTGACCGACGCCGGAGCCGCAGACGCTGCGGCGCCGACCGCCGCCCAGGTGGGGGCGGGCGAGACGGCCGCCGGGACCGCAGACGCCTCCGCCGGCGCAAAGCCCGCCGAGCGCAAGGAGTGGTGGGACGACCCGCGGATGCCCTGGAAGGGCAGACCGAGCCGGGCCGACCTGCTGTGCTGGGCCGGGTTCAGCCTCAGCGGCATCATCGGCCTGATCATGATTCCGCTGCGGCCGGTGTTGCTCGGTGCCAGCCCGCTGGCGCTGGTGGCGATCACCGGGTCGAGGTCGGGACTGGTCACCATCGGCGCACTGTCCGACGTCGGCCGGGCCGACTGGTGGCCGATCGGTCTGCTGCTGGGAGTGCTCAGCAGCGTGAAATGGGATCCGCTGTTCTGGTGGGCCGGCCTGCTCTGGGGTCGCGGGCTGATCGAGGTGGTGGCCGGCCGGTCGAGGTGGGCGGCCCGAAACGCCGACCGGGCCGAGCGGCTGGCCCGGCGGTACGCGATCCCGGCGGTGCTGCTCAGTTATGTGCTGCCGCTGCCGGCCGCGGTGATCTATGCCACCGTCGGCATGGCGGGCATGCGGTTACGGACGTTCCTGCTGGTGGACCTGCTCGGCGCCGGCGCACTCTGCTCGCTGTATGTCCTGCTGGGCCACCGGTTGGGTCAGTCCGCGGTCGACGTCGTCGACGCGATCGCCCGGTACTCCGGCTACATCTCCATCGGGCTGATCGTCGTCATCGTGCTGAACGCGATCTGGCGGTCCAACCGGCGATCGGAGCCGGCGGCCTGACGTCCGGGTCGCCCGGGGCTCCGGTCCCGCAGCACGGTCAGTGCAGGGCCGGATGCCGGGAGCTGGGCAGGTCGATCGCGTCGGCGAGCCGGCCGCCGGCGGCGTCCAGCCGGGCCCGGGCCGCGATCACGGTCTCGTGGCGGCGCACCATCACCACCGCGGTCTTGACCTCCCAGTCGGCCTCCGCCAGTACCGAGCGCGCGTCGCAGGCATCGACCTCGGCGATCAGCGCGACCAGCCGGGTGGCCCGGTCCCGCAGCTTGGCGTTGGTGGCCTGTACGTCGACCATCAGGTTGCCGTAGGTGCGCCCGGACCGCACCATCAGCGCGGTCGAGATCATGTTCAGCACCTGCTTCTGGGCGCTGCCGGCCTTGAGCCGGGTGGATCCGGTCAGCACCTCGGGCCCGGTCTCCAACTCGATCGCATGGCGGGCGTGTGCGGACAACTCGGCTCCGGTGTTGCAGCTCACCGCGATCGTCAGGGCCCCCAGCTCCGCGGCCCGGTCCAGCGCGCCGATGACGTAGGGCGTCCGGCCGCTGGCGGCCAGTCCGACCACGGTGTCCCGGTCGCCGACCCGCAGCGCGGTGAGGTCGGCGGCGCCCCGGCCGGCGTCGTCCTCGGCGCCCTCGACGGCGTCGACCAACGCGGTGGGTCCGCCGGCGATCACACCGATGACCCGACCGGGATCGGTGTGGAAGGTGGGCGGGCATTCGGCCGCATCCAGCACACCGAGGCGCCCGGAGGTGCCCGCACCGACATAGACCAGCCGTCCGCCCGCGTTGAACAGCGGCTCGGCGGCGGCGATGGCCGCCGCAACAGCGTCCCGGGCGGCGTCGATCGCGGCCGGTACCGTCCGGTCGGCGGCGTTCATGGTGGCGACGATCTGGGCCACCGACATCTCGTCCAGTGCGGCCGAGGCGGGATTGGACCGCTCGGTCCCGGGCGTGGTGCTCATCGCCGGCCCCCACCCGCAGCGGTGGCCGCCGGCGCGGATGCACCGGCACCGACCTGCACAGGATTCACACGGGCAAGCGAGGGCAGGGCAACTATCACCCCGCCATTAAACCGTGACGGCGTCCTCACCGGGTCCGGCGGCTGTCGTGGCGGCTCTCCACCGCCGCGTAACTGCTCTCGATGGCCGCCACCGCCTGGTCGTAGAAGCGTTGGGCGACGCCGCCGAAGACGCAGTCCACCAGCGCCAGCTGGGCGATCCGGCTGGACATCGCGCCGGAACGGAACGTCGCCTCGTGGGCGGCGGTGACCAGCACCAGATCGGCGACCTGCGCGATCGGTGACTGGTCGAAGTTCGTGATCGCGATCGTGGTCGCCCCGTGCCGCTTGGACATTCTCAACGTGTCCACGGTGTCGATGGTGGTGCCGCTGTGGGAGAACCCGATCGCCACGTCCCGGTCGGTCAGCACGGCCGCCGATGCCAGCGCCAGGTGGGCGTCGGACCAGGTGAAGGACACCAGTCCGATCCGGTGCAGCTTGTGGTGCAGGTCCTCGGCCACCAGGGCGCTGGCACCGGCACCGAAGATGTCGACCCGGCGGGCCGTGGAGACCACCTCGACGACGTGCTCCAGCACGGACAGGTCAAGGGCGCGCGCGGTGTCGGAGATCGCCCGGGAATCGGCGTAGGCGATCTTGTTCACCACCTCGGAGAGGCTGTCGGTGGCGCTGATCCGGCCGGTGCTGGGCGCGCCGTTGTCCTGGTCGCGTTCCTCCCACTGCGCTGCCCGGGCCAGGGCGATCCGCAGCTCCGGATAGCCGGCCAGGCCGATCGCCCGGCAGAACCGCAGCACCGTCGTTTCGGAGGTGTCACAGCGTTTCGCGACGGTGGTGATCGAACTCTCCGAGACTCCGGCCGGGTCCTCCAGCACGGTCTGCGCCACCCGCTGCTCGGCCGGGCGCAGGTTCGGCAGCGTGCGCCGGATCTTGATCAGCACCGACAGGTTCCGCCCGAGCCCTGAACCGGAGGAGCCCTGCCCCGTCCGCTGCCCCACGTCGTCCGACCTGCGTTCCATTGCCGTCCCCCTTCCCACCGGTCCCGTCCCGCCGGGCCGGTGACACCGAGCCACCGTCACCGGCGGGCGGCGGCGCTCTGGGGCTGAGCCTATCGGCCGGCCGCCGACGCGACGGCCGTTGCCGCGTTCCGATCCGATCGATGATCACGGCGTCGACCCGACGGCGCGGCTCAGTTCAGCTCGGGATCCTCGGTCCAGGTGGAGAAGTAGCTGACCTCGTCGTGCTGACGGCGCAGCACCGTACGCCACAGGTCCAGCGGTCGACCGGAGAAGACGTCGGAGTAGGTGGCCGGCAGCACATGCCACATGCCCTCGGCGATCTCGTCGGTCAGCTGCCCGGGCGACCAGCCGGCGTAGCCGGCGAAGATCCGCAGGTCGCGGTACGCGCCGCGGACGATCTCCAGCGGGGTGTCCAGGTGCAGCAGCCCGATGCCGGCGAACATCCGACGCCACCCCGGCGGCTCCTCCTTCGGATTGGCGACGCTGGCCAGACAGATGGCCCCGTTGGGCGAGACGGGCCCGCCGTGGAACAGGTACTGCGGCCCCGATACCACGGGCACCCAGTCCGGCAGCACGGCGTCCAGTGGGGTCTGGGAGATCTCGTTCAAGATCACCCCTAGGGCGCCGTCAGCGTCGGAGTCCAAGATCAACACCACTGACTGGTTGAAGATCCCGTCGGTGAGCAGCACGCTGGCCACCAGCAGCGATCCGGCCCTGGGTTCCGGCATCTTCACAGCGGCGATCCCCTTCGTTCTCGTCGCCCGATCAGCGGATGGTGGTTATCACCGGTCGGTCAGGGCTGCTCCACCTCGGTGTCCTTGGGCAGCTCCGCCGGTCCTCCGGCCGCGGTCCGTACCGCCGCCGCCACCGCGGTGTGCACGTCGGCGTGGAAGACGCTCGGCATGATGTAGGCCGCGTTGAGCTCGGCATCGCTCACCACGGCCGCCAGCGCATGCGCGGCCGCCACCAGCATCGGCGTGGTCACCTCGCAGGACTGGGCGTCCAGCAGGCCACGGAAGACGCCGGGGAAGGCCAGCACGTTGTTGATCTGGTTCGGGAAGTCGGACCGTCCGGTGGCGACCACGGCGGCGTACCGACCGGCTTCGGCCGGGTCCACCTCGGGCTCGGGATTGGCCAGTGCGAAGACGATGGACCGCTCGGCCATCCGGGCCACGTCCTGTCCGGTCAGCACGTTCGGCGCTGACACGCCGATGAAGACGTCGGCACCGACGACGGCCTCGGTCAGGGTGCCGGACAGTCCCACCTTGTTGGTGTGGGCAGCGATCCAGGCCAGCTCGCCGACGATCCCGGGCCGCCCCGGGTGCACGATGCCGTCGATGTCGCCGACCACCAGATTCCGTGCACCGGCGGCCAGCAACAGCTTGATGATCGCGGTGCCCGCAGCACCGGCACCGGACATCACGATCCGGACGTCCTCGATCTGCTTGTCCACCACTCGGAGCGCGTTGATCAATGCCGCCAGTACGACGATGGCGGTGCCGTGCTGGTCGTCGTGGAACACCGGAATGTCGAGCTGCTCACGCAGCCGGGCCTCGATCTCGAAGCATCGGGGTGCCGAGATGTCCTCCAGGTTGATCCCGGCGAAGCCGGGCGAGACGGCCCTGACCACGGTGATGATCTCGTCGGTGTCCTGGGTGTCCAGGCACAGCGGCCAGGCGTCGATGTCGCCGAACCGCTTGAACAGCGCCGCCTTGCCCTCCATCACCGGCAGCGCGGCGTACGGTCCGATGTTGCCGAGTCCGAGCACCGCCGACCCGTCGGTGATCACCGCGACGCTGTTGCGCTTGATGGTCAGCCGGCGCGCGTCCTCGGGATTCTTGGCCAGCGCGGAGCACACCCGGGCGACACCCGGGGTGTAGATCATCGACAGGTCGTCGCGGTTGCGGATCGGCCGCTTGCTCCGCATCTCGATCTTGCCGCCGAGGTGGGCCAGGAAGGTCCGGTCCGACACCTTGCCGATCACCACGCCCGGCACCGACCGCATCACCTCGACCAGGCGGTCGGCGTGATCGGTGTCGCGGGCGGCGCAGGTGACGTCGATCTGCAGCCGCTCGTGGCCCGAGGCGGTCACGTCCAGCGCGGTCACACTGCCGCCCGCCTGTTCGACCGCCATGGTCAGCGCGCTCACCGATGAGCCGCCGGCAGGAACCTCCAACCGGACGGTGATGGAGTAGGACACCGACGGCACTGCACTCACGCGGCGATCCTCCCACAAACGGCGCCCGAAGTGGCGGAGCCGACGCGACCGGTCCAGCACTATGGTTTGCCGCAGAGGGGTGGGCGCCCTTCGACAGGCGCAGGATGCGGAGCGGCGTTCCCCGGTCCGGACGGTGGAAGGAGGGAGGTGGGCCGCGGTGGCACGGGTGACCATCGATGATCTTGCCACCCGGTTGGGGCTGTCCCGGGCCTCGGTGTCGTACGCCCTCAACGGTCGCCCAGGCGTCGCCGAGGAGACCCGGATGCGGGTGACCGCACTGGCCCTGGAACTCGGCTGGCAACCGAGCGTGAGCGCCCGGTCGCTGTCGATGTCGCGGGCCGAGGCGTTCGGGATCGTGTTGTCGCGCCAGCCCGAGGAGTTGGGCGCCGAGCCGTACTACATGGGACTGATCTCCGGGATCGAGTCGGCCCTGTCCGAGGCAGGCACCAGCCTGATGATCAGGTTCGTGCCGCCGGATCCCGGGGCGGAGGCAGCGGTCTACCGGCGCTGGAACGCCGAACGGCGGGTCGACGGGGTGATCCTCACCGATCTGCGCGTGGACGACCTCCGACCGGCCCTGCTGGAGAGCCTCGGGCTGCCCTACCTGGTGCATTCCGGCAAGCGCACCGAAGCCGGTTGGGACTTCGACCAGCGCCCCGACGCCCGCCGCGTGGTGCGGCATCTGGCCGATCTGGGCCACCGCCGGATCGCCCACCTGAGCGGACCGCCGATCCTGCTGCACGAACGGGAACGGCGCGCGGCGGTCGCCGCGGAGGCCGCCGAACTGGGCATCGAGGTGTCCATCGTCGAGGGTGACTACGCGCTGGCGACCGGGCGGACCCGGACCGCTGCCCTGCTGCGTCGCCGCCGGCCGCCGACTGCGCTGGTCTACTCCAACGACCTGATGGCGGTCGGTGGATCGGCGGTGCTGCGGGAGGCCGCCCGGACCGACGTGGCGGTGGTGTCCTGGGACGACTCGCTGCTGTGCCAGACCGCCTCGCCGGGGATCACCGCACTGCAGCGCGACCCGTACGGGACCGGCCGGGCCAGCGCCGAACGGCTGCTGCGGCTCACCGGCACCGGCCGGCGCGGCGAGACCGCCGAGGCCGAGCCGGCCCGGCCCCGGCCGAGCCGGCTGGCTGTCCGCGGCACCAGTCGCCCGGCCTGATCGCGCAGGGCCGGCGGAGGCAGCGACGCCGGCGGTGAGAACGACAGCGATCAACTGCATCGTGCCCGGGCGGGAGACCCGACCCGGTACGGACATGACGAAGGGCCGGTGGGACCGGCGATATCGCCCGTCCCACCGGCCCTTCGTAGTCCTCAGTGGAGGTGGCGGGAATCGAACCCGCGTCCTCGAGCAGCGAACCAGATCTTCTCCGGGCGCAGCTGATGATGTCGGTCTACTCGGCCCCTGCGCTTGCATCAGCACATCGCAGCCAGGCCCAGTCCCGGTAGGTGTCCCTGCTCAGCTCCGAGACGATGCTCGAGCAGGTGAGTCTCCTGAACGAGGCCAGGGTCCGGGTCGGAGACGTACCCGGTCTGACCCTTCGATTACTGCTCAGGCAGCAAGAGCGAAGTCAGTGCGCTTAGAGTTGGCACTTATTTTTTTCCCAAGGATCGTTTACGAGTTGACCTTGGATCCTCGGCCCGCTTCCCCTGGAACTACCGTCCCGAGTCGAAACCGATCACCCCCTGTTGAGTTGTCCCCCGGCCGGTGAACCGTGCGGTTCCCGCCGGGATCAACAAGTCTAGCGGCTCGTACAACGTCACCGCAGCCGGGTTGATTCCCGGCTGCCTGCTCACCTCTCCGGCAGGATCTCCAGCTTGATCAGCTTGCGGACCGGGTTGGTCCAGTCCTCACCGCGGGCGGCCTTCACCCCGCCGACGATCGTCAGCACGACCCAGGCGATCGTGGCCAGACCCAGCAGGAAGTTGATCAGGCCCCAGTCGGTGACCGCACTGAGGATGCCGCCGACGATCACCGTCAGCAGTGAGATGACCTGGAAGTTGAACGCCTTGGCCGACTCGCGCCGCGCCAGGCTGCCCGGGCGGGCCAGGGCGTAGCCGACGCCCGGGCCGGCGATCGAGAACGCCAGCCCGCTGAAATGGGCCAGCGCACCGCCGGGCGTGCCTTGTCCCGGCACGGCGGGCTGCCGGCCGTACCGCGACTGGGGATACAGCGCCGGGGACGGGCCCGGCGCGGCATAGCTGGGCACCTCGACCAGGCCGTAGAAGGCGTCGTTGAGATCCTTGCGAGTGGATGCGCCCAGGACCTGGCCGATCCGCCGGTCGAACTCCTCCTCGCTGATCCGCCCGTCGGCGTAGGCGGTCTGCAGGTACTCGGCGGCACGGTCACGCTGCTCGGCGGTGACCGGCAGGTGCAGGGTGGGGTGTTCAAAGCTCGCGGTCATGCCCTCAAGCATGCGGGCCGCCACCAACGCCGACCATCGGGGCGCTCCCCCGCCCGTCCCCGAGACTGCCCTGCGTCGACGGCCCGGCCGGGGGCGTTAGCGTTGACGTCCATGACCGACAAACCCGAGATCGATTTCCCCGACGGTCCACCGCCACCGGACCTGCAACTGACCGACATCACCGTCGGAGACGGTGCGGAGGCCCGGCCGGGCACCACCGTCAAGGTGCACTACGTCGGTGTGGCCTACAGCACCGGCGACGAGTTCGACGCCAGCTACAACCGCGGCGCCCCGCTGGAGTTCCCGCTCGGTGCCGGCTATGTCATCGAGGGCTGGGACACCGGCGTCACCGGGATGAAGGTCGGCGGGCGCCGGCAGTTGGTCATCCCGCCGCAGCTGGCCTACGGCGACCGTGGAGCGGGCGGGGTGATCGGCCCGGGCGAGACACTGATCTTCGTCGTGGACCTGGTCGACGTCCGCTGACCTGTCGGTGGCGGCGGACTCACCAGCTGGACGAGCCGCCGCCACCGCCGCCGCCGCCGGCGAACCCGCCGGAGAACGAACTGCCACCACTGCCGAAGCCGGTTCCGCCGGACCCGCCGGACGGTGCGGCCGGCGTGGCTGCGGTGGCCAGTGAGCCGGTGAGGAAGCCGATGTTGAAGGCGTTGAAGTTGTGGTAGGGGCCGGCGTACCAGTACGGCGTCTGATCGGGTAGCCGGCCGAGGTCCACCAGCCGCTGACAGATCCGCTGCCACCGGTCGGCCAGATCGAACGCGATCGCCCAGGGCAGGTAGCGGGAGAAGATGTCCTGCCCCTCCTCGAACTGCAACTGCTCGGCCTCCGCCGTCGCCAGGTACTGCCGGAATCCTTCCACCTGGTCGCAGACCGCCCGGCCGTCGGGCGTGCGCTGGCCGCGTTTCAGCACCCGACGCACCAGCACCGACGTGATCAGCAGTGACACCAGCGGGAAGATCAGCACGAAGATCATCGCCCCGATGCCGGATTGCACGGCGAGATAGCCGCCGACGACCAGGAATCCGAGCCAGCCGGCGCCGATGCTGCGGCCCGCGCTCTTGGGCACCTTGGTGAACCAGCCCCGCAACCGGGCCTGCTCCCTGGTCTGGGTGGTCATCGCCTTGTGCGCCGCGGCGAGACTTCCCCGCGCCGTCAGGTCGGCGACCGCCCCGGGCGGTTGACCGTCGAACATCTCGGTCAGCAGCACAGTCTCGTGCGGGGCCCCAGCCAGGTCGGGATCCAGCAGTCGCGCCGACGGCCCGTCGCCGCTGTCCTCGATCTTGATCGCCCCTTTGACGGCGAGATCGATCAAGGTGGCGGCGGTGTCGCGGACATCGACCTGACCGTCGACGAGGATGCCGGCCTCGGCGACCGGGATCTTCGGCGGGGTGAAGACGACCGGGATCTGGGTGGCTCCGTCGTCCTTGCCGACCCTGCCCTGACTGCCCGCCAGGGGCATCGTGCCCGGCGGCAGGTCGAGGTAGCGCAGATCGGTGGTGCGGGACTTCGCAACCCGCCAGCCGATGATGGGTGCCCCGACGGCGATCGCCAGGAAGATCAACAGCGGAACGAAGATCGCCGGCGTCAGGATCGCCGACAGCAGTCCGGCCTTGCGCTCCAGCTGCGGGGTGTTGTCGGTGATGAGCCCGGACTTGATCTTGACGCCGATGGTCAGGCCCTCGCCGGCGGGAAGGTTTTGCTGCCGGAACGTGGCCACGTCGCCACTGATGTCCTGGTGATCACACCGGGTGGTGCTGCGGACCGGCCCGACGAAGCACTCCAGCTGCTGGGGACCACCAGGCACCCGAGCGGTGATCGTCAGCTTCCTGATCTGCGGGTTGCCGAATCCGGTGGCGTCCCAGTACAACTCGTCGTACTTCTGGAAGCTCCGCAGGGATCCTTCGACGTCGTAGCTGAGCAGGTAGGTGGCCGTATCCGTGCTCACCGTCCGGTCGGGACTGCCGATGCGGTAGGTCGTACTGCGATTGCGGTCCAGCAGGTTACCGTGCGTGATCTTGGTGACATCGGTGGCGACACCGGGATCGGGGCTGCTGGCGGTGAAGTTGTCGATCTTGTAGACGATGTCCTTGTCCGGATGATCGGCATCGGGCTCCCGGGTCACCAGCACACGGTTGATGCCGTGCCGGCCCGAACTGTCACCGAAGCGCCAGACGAAGCGCTCCTTGACGTGCAACACGCCGGCAGTGTCGACGCGGTAGGCGATCGAGAGGTCGTCGATCCGGTCCGCCGACTGCGCTCGAGCCGGCAGGACGCTGAGACCCAGGATCCCCAGTGCAGCGGCGATCCCGAGCACCGCCATGATCAATTGACGGGCGAGCGGTCGCCGGTCGCTGCGCTGCGACCGGCGAACAACCGTCCCGCCGTGCAGGGCTCGCGTCCCACCGGTGATGTCGATGATCATAATTGCCTCTCCAGCACCCCTCGTGGCCCGCGAACAGATCCACCCTACGGCGCCGAAGGGCTGACGTGGGCGACGATCAGGTCGCCGCCGGGAGCTGCAGTCCGTCGGCGAGCCGGGCGAAGGCTTCGTCGATCAGCTCGGCAAGTGCCTCGAATCCGGAGTCACGCTCCAGCCACACCGACACCGCGGCCTTCAGCAGAGCCACGCCGACGCTCGCCGCGAGGGCCGGATACAGGTCTGAATGGACGTCGACCCCGACCCGGCGGGCGATCGCGTTGCGAGCCAGGTCCTCCAGTTCGGCGTACTGAGCGAACCGGAAGGGACGCAGCACCGAGTAGGCCCGGCTCAGCGCCATCACCTGGGTGGCGCGCTGCAGGGTCTCGTCGTCGGTCGCCCGGGTGGCCTCCACCAGGACGTGGCGAATCGACAGCAGCGGATGCTCCTCGACCGGCCGCTCCTCCAGCCGGCTGATCGCCTCCACCCAGAACTTGCTGCCGGCTGCGGCAACCGCCTCCTCCTTGCAGGAGAAGTAGTTGGAGAAGGTGCGCGGCGAAACGAACGCGAGCCGGGCCACCTCGTCGATGGTGAGGTTCTCAAAACCGTGGTCGAGTGTCAGCTGCAGGGCAGCGTTGGCTATCGCCTCCCGCGTCAACTGCTTCTTGATCTCTCTGAGACCGATCCCCGAGTCGCTCATGGTCGCCATCGTAGCTGCGTGCCTATCCCGCGAGCTTGCCGAGGCTGCAAGATTGCGTGAGATCATCCACAGAACTGTGGATAAGTTCAGGACCAAGGTCTTGAGGCCTGACCCAATGACAATTGCCGGCAATACGGGACCGGCACCCGAGCTTGGCAGTACGGCTAAAATAGCGGCCTGACTAGGGAAAACGGTGATTCCTGCGCCGCACAAGCCATCCGCGTTGCCGCTTCTTTCGGCACGTAAAGCCCCTTGACGACTCAAACTTGCGTGATAGGCAAACTTCTGTAATGCTTCTCATGGCTCGGAACCCTGGGGATCCGAAGCCAGTGGGTCCGAGTCGGGTCGGACCCACTACCACATCTCTCAAAGGGGTTTCCCAATGTCCGACGCATTCCTGCGCCTCTACGTCAGCGCGGTCAGCTTCGTCCAGGACCGCTACAGCCGCAGCAAGGACCGCGGCGCCACCGCGGTCGAGTACGGCCTGCTGGTCGGCCTGATCGCCGTCGCCATCGTCGTGATCGTCGGCACGCTCGGCGGCAAGCTCAGCGGCCTGTTCACCACGGTCTCCAACGCGCTTCCGTGATCTGAAGGTTCGCCCACTGTATGGGCAGAGCCCCCGGGATCGATGCCGCGCCCCATGTGCGAGGCGTCGATCCCGGTGGCAGTTCCCCATTCGATCGAACCGATCTGAGGACAGCGAATGGTCCGAGAACGTTCCCGGCGCGGGGCAGCGGCCGTGGAGTTCGCCCTTGTGTTACCACTCTTGGTGACGCTGGTTCTGGGAATCACCGAATTCGGTCGCGCCTACTTCGTGCTGACCACTTTGTCCGGCGCAGCCCGTGAAGGAGCCCGCACCATGGCTCTACAGAACGACGCGACGGCAGCCAGGTCGGCTGTGACGTCGGCTGCCGCTGGCCTTTCGATTGCTCAGATCTCGGTCTCGCCTGCTAGTTGCCCCAGCATCACAGTCGCTCCCGGTACAACCGTGACGGTAAGAGTGCAGTCAACGATGACCTTCATCAGTAACTACTTCGGCCCGTCGATCACCTTGACCGGGACAGGGGTCATGCGGTGCAACGGCTGATCATCCGCACCTGCGTCCCAAAGCGACAGGTGGCTGTTCGCGGGCGACCGCGGGGCGGTCGCCATCGTCATGGCCTTCCTGATGGTGGCACTGGTCGGATTTGCGGCGATTGCCATCGACGTCGCCGGAATGTGGTCGGAACGTCAGCGCCTGCAGACCGGCGCAGACGCTTCGGCGCTGGCCGTCGCCCAGGACTGCGCGCATTCCAACTGCGGAGTGCCGTCGCAGACGGCCACTCATCTTGCGGAGCAGAACTTCGGCGGTGGCAAGGACAGCGACACGGTCGCTGCCACCGTGTTGACGCCCTCACTGACCCCACAGACCGGGACGGTGACGGTAAGCACGACCTCGACCAGTCAGCACCTGTTCGCGCCGGTGCTCGGGTTCGACTCAGAGCAGATCTCTGCCCAGGCGACGGCGCGTTGGGGTGCGCCGAGCCGCGGAACGGCCGCCCTGCCGCTGACCTTCTCCTGGTGCGAGTGGCTGGCCCAGACCGGTGGCGGCCAGCCGAGCACGACCGTGGAGCGGACGATCAAGTTCACCAAGTCGTCGCAGACCAGTTGCACCGGACCCTCCAACCTGGTGGTTCCGGGTGGGTTCGGCTGGGTGACGCCGGACTCCGGCCAGTGCAGCACGACCAGTGCGATCAGCAGCATCCTGAACTCCGACACCGGCGCCTCGGTACCCAGTTCGTGCACCACTGCCGACTTCCTCGCCGTGCAGAACAAGACGGTGTTGCTGCCGATCTTCGACCAGTCCGGAGGCACCGGCCGCAACTCCTGGTACAAGATCTACGCCTACGCCGCCTTCACCATCACCGGCTACAGCTCACCGGGCATCACCTCCTGGAACGGCTGCGGTGGCGGCAGCCAGGGCGCCTGCCTCAAGGGTTACTTCGTCAAATTCGTGAATCTGACCGACGCCTTCGACTACAGCACCAGCGCACCGCAGCTCGGCGCCGACGTCGTCGCGCTCGTCGCGTGATCACCTTCTGGGGAGAACAGTCGTGAAACGTCGACTCATCGCCGCATTCGCAGCCCTGCTCCTGGCCGGAGTCAGCGCTGTCGTCCTGGTCAAGTACGTCTCCGGGGCCGACCAGCGGGCCATGGCGGGCATGCAGACCACCACGGTCTACGTCGTGACCGCTGCGGTTCCGGTGGGCACCACCGCCGCCGGCCTCGGCGCGTCGGTGGCGACCAGGACGCTACCCCGATCAGCGGTCGTGTCCGGTGCGGTGACCAGCCTCACCGAGATCGCCGGCAAGGTCGCCACCACAGACCTTCAACCCGGCGAGCAACTCCTTTCCAGTCGCTTCGCCGATCCGGCGACAGCAGCCGCCAGCCACAAAGCCTCCGTGCCCAAGGGCTTCCACCGGGTGTCGATCCAGCTCGACCCACCGCAGGTGGTCGGCGGCGACCTGGCCGCCGGTGATCATGTCGGCGTCTTCATCACCAATACCGACGACAAGACGACCCACCTGACCGTGCCCAGGGCGCTGGTCACCCGGACGCAGGGAGCCATCAGCCGGCCGCCGGGCACCACCTCGCCCGGCGGATCCAGCACCGACAACGCGGCATCGAAGCAGCCGTCGTCGGACTCGTCGGCATCGGCCGACGCCATTCCGGACGGGTCGGTGATCGTCACGGTGGCCGTGTCCGCCGCGGACGCGGAGAAGATCGTCTGGGGTGCAGAGAACGGCAAGATCTGGCTGTCGCTCGAGAACGCCCAGTCCACCCAGAACGGCACCACAATCATCACGGGGAAGAAGGTGTTCCAGTGAGTCACATCGTGTTGGCCTCACTCTCGGCCGAACTCGAGGACCGCATCATGCAGGCCACCGGTGGGCGGGCCCAGGTGCTGCGCCTGGAACGCCTGCCCGAGGCGGCCAGCGAGCTGATCGTCATGATCCAGGGCGCACCGGCCGACGTCCTGATCATCGACGCGGTCACCGATCAGGAGTCGGCGTTGCGTCTGGCCGACCAGTTGGGCAGCCAGTTCCCGTCGGTCGCCGTGGTGCTGGCCACGCTGGATGTCGAGGGCATCGCCCTGCCCGCCCTGCGGGCAGGCGTCCGGGACGTGATCAGCCCCGACGCCGACCCGCAGCAGCTCGGCGAGGTCCTGCAACGCGTTGCGGCCACGGCGGCGGCTCCGCAGCTGTCCGCGGTGACGCCGCTGGTGCCACGGACCGGCCGGATCATCAGTGTCGTCTCGCCCAAGGGTGGGGTCGGCAAGACCACCGTCGCCACCAACATCGCCGTGGGGCTGGCCCAGCTGGCACCGGATGCCACCGTGCTGGTCGACCTGGACATCCAGTTCGGCGACGTTGCCAGCTCACTGGACCTGGAGCCCGAGTACTTCCTCGCTGACGTCGTCTCCCCTCAGGCGCTGCACGACGGCATGGTGTTGAAGACGTTCCTGACCCGGCACGAGACCGGGCTGCACGTCATCTCCGCTCCGGACTCGCCGGTCGACGCCGACTCGATCACCGCCGAGCAGGTGTCCCGGCTGCTGACCGTGCTGGCCTCGGAGTTCCGCTACGTCGTGGTGGACACGGCTCCGGGCCTGAGCGAACACACCCTGTCGGTCCTGGACCACAGCACCGACCTGGTGCTGCTGACCAGCATGGAGGTGCCGGGCATCCGCGGTCTGCGCAAGGAACTCGACACCCTCTCCGATCTCGGGCTGTTGCCGGCATCGCGGACGGTGGTGCTCAATTTCGCCGAACCTCATGGCCTGCTCGGGGTGGGCGACGTCGAGGCGGTGATCGGCACCTCGGTCGATCTCCAGCTGCCCCGCTCCAAGGCGGCCAGCACTGCGGTCAACCAGGGCGTTCCGCTGCTGCAGAGTGGCGTTCGCGACCCGCTGACCAAGAGCCTGGCCAGGCTGGTGGAGCTGCTGACCCCCGGTGGGGCGCCGATGGAGGCCACCAAGATCAAGGCTGTCGCAGCCAGATCCGATGCCGCCGCCGGACGGTTCGGACAGCTCGACCGGCTCGGACAAGAGGACGAAGCCGCGCCATGCTGCCCGCCATTGGGGCCGTATCCGGTCCCGGATGACAGCGTGAGGCAGACATCGTGAAACTCTCCGAACGGATGCAGCGCGCCCGCGGGACACAGCGACCCCGTGCCGGTTGCCCGACCGGCAGTCACCGAGGCGGGCGGGTCGGCCCCGCGGCCGACGGTGGCGGACTCCTCGTCGGCGCCGCGGCCGGCGGTGGCCGAATCGTCGGCACCGCAGGCGCCGGTCGCCGTGGCGACCACCCTGCCCCCGGTCTCACCAACGTCGCCGCCCGTCACCGAGAAGCCCGCAACCGTCGTATCGGGTATCGATCCGTTGGCCAAGCTCAAGGATCGGGTCGCGACCACTCTGTTCACCCGCATCGGCAGCCGGCTGAACGACTCGTCGCTGAGCGAGAAGCAGTTGCACGCGATCGTGCACAGCGAACTCAATGCCGTCGTCGAGCAGGAGAAGGTCCCGCTCTCGCCCGACCAGCGCCAGCGGTTGATCCAGGAACTGCAGGACGAAGCCCTGGGCCACGGTCCGCTGCAGCGACTGCTGGACGACCCCACCGTCACCGAGATCATGGTCAACGGTCCGGAGATGATCTACGTCGAACAACACGGGAAGCTGACCCGGACGCCGTTCCAGTTCCGGTCCGAGGAGCATCTGCGCCGGATCATCGAGCGGATCGTGTCCCGGGTCGGACGCCGCATCGACGAGTCGTCGCCGCTGGTGGACGCCCGGCTCGCCGACGGCTCTCGGGTGAACGCCGTCATCCCACCGCTGGCCTTCAGCGGCTCATCGCTGACGATCCGGAAGTTCGCCAAGGACCCGTTCAAGGTGCAGGACCTGATCGGGTTCGGAACACTGACCCCGGAGATGGCCGAACTGCTGCGGGCCTGCGTGGAGGCCCGACTCAACGTGATCGTCTCCGGCGGCACCGGCACCGGCAAGACGACGCTTGCTGAACGTGCTGTCCAGCTTCATCCCCGAGGGCGAGCGCATCGTCACCATCGAGGACGCGGTCGAGCTGCAACTCCAGCAGGACCACGTGGTGCGGCTGGAGAGCCGGCCGGCGAACATCGAGGGCCGCGGCGAGATCAACATCCGCGACCTGGTCCGCAACTCGTTGCGGATGCGGCCCGGACCGCATCGTGGTCGGTGAGGTCCGCGGCGGTGAGAGCCTGGACATGCTGCAGGCAATGAACACCGGCCACGACGGATCGCTGTCCACGGTGCACGCCAACTCGCCGCGGGATGCCATCGCCCGGTTGGAGACGCTGGTGCTGATGGCCGGTATGGACCTGCCGCTGCGCGCCATCCGCGAGCAGATCGCCTCCGCCGTCGACGTGATCGTCCAGTTGACCCGGCTGCGTGACGGCACCCGCCGGATCACCGCGGTCACCGAGGTGCAGGGCATGGAGGGCCAGACGGTCACCCTGCAGGACGCGTTCCTGTTCGACTATTCGGCCGGGGTCGACCACACCGGACGTTTCCTGGGCCGGCCGGTCGCCACCGGCGTCCGGCCGCGCTTCACCGACCGTTTCGCCGAACTCGGCATCCGGCTCTCCCCCGCCGTCTTCGAGATCCCGGCCAATGTCGGGCCGAACCTGGGGATGCGGCGATGATCGCGCCGGCCCTGACGCTGTCCGCGACGGTTCCGCTCGGCGGCCATCGGCGGGATCGTCGGTGGCCTCGTCGTCCTTGTCTGTCGTGATCATCGGTCCCGGCCCGGTCGCGGTTGCCGCTGCGCCGCCGCCGCCCGGGCGCTGAACCGGACCCCGGGCTGTTGACCCGGGTGGCCGGTGCCTCCACGTCTGCGGCGGAGCTGCTACTGCGTCGCCGCGGGTGGCGGCGCCGGTGCGGTCGCCGTCCTCGACCAGGCCGGTGTCCGGATGCGACTGCAGGATCTGCTCGTTCTCGTCGCGATCACGACGGTCGTCGGTGGCGCCGTCGGGGTGCTGTTCGGCGGTGTGCTTGCTCGGCCTGCTGTTCATGATCGCCGTGCCGGTGGTGACCCGGGTCATCCTCGGTGTCAAGATCGGTCGCCGCCGACACGCCTTCGCCGACCAACTCGAGGACTCGCTCCAACTGATGTCGAGCAGTCTGCGTGCCGGGCACAGCATCCTGCAGGCGCTCAACTCGGTCGCCCGTGAGGCCGAGGAGCCGACCTCCACCGAATTCACCCGGATCATCAACGAGGTCCGGGTCGGACGTGAGCTGAGCAGCGCACTGGACGAGACGGCCGCCCGGATGCAGCAGCGACGACTTCAGCTGGGTGACCCAGGCGATCGCGATCAACCGAGAGGTCGGCGGCAACCTCGCGGAGGTGCTGGACCAGGTCGCCGACACGATCCGCGACCGCAATCAGATCCGTCGCCAGGTAAAGGCCTCAGCGCGGAGGGGACACTGTCGGCCTGGGTGCTGATGGGACTGCCGTCCTCATCGTGGGTTTCCTGCTCTCACGAATCCGTCCTACGTGGAGAGCTTCACCCCAGCCTGTTCGGTTGGATCCTGATCATCATGGCCATGATACTGATGGTGCTGGGAGCCGTCTGGCTGAAGAAGGTCGTCACGATCAAGTTCTGACCGAACGCTGCATGGCCCGCAGGTCACCGAGCCGGAAAGGAAGGCACCGTGCCGCTGGTCGTCACGATCGCGATCAGTGTGACCAGCCTGTCCATGGCCGTGCTGGCGTTCACGCTCTTCCTCCGGCCGGATCCCGCCCGCCGCGTCGCGATCGCCAACCTGCAGCGGGGACTGGGGTTGACCGACCCGGCGGGCGACGGCAGAACCGCGATTGCTCCGCGGTCCGGCCGGGCGCAGCGCTCGCCGCGCGGCTCACCCCGCGGGCACGACACCGCGGCTGGAGAAACTGCTGGCCCGGGCGGGTCACCCGTCGGAATGGCCCCTGGAGCGCCTGCTGGTGGCAAGCTCGTTCTCGGGTCGCTTCGGCAGGGCTGGGGCTGCTGTGTACGGTTCCAGCCTCCGGCCGTCCGATCGTCTTCGTGCTGACCGTCCTGGTGGCCACGGTCGTCGGCTACTTTCGTCCCGGAGCTGTTGCTCTACAGCCGAGGAATCGAGCGGAACCAGGCGATCGAGCTGGAACTGGCCGACACGCTGGACCAGATGACGATCGCGGTCGAAGCGGGGCTGGGCTTCGACGTCGCGATGGCGCGGGCCGGCCGGAACGGCAAGGGACCGTTGGCCGAGGAACTCGTGCGCACATTGCAGGACATCCAGATGGGGCGGTCCCGCCGACAGGCCTACGAGGCATTGGCTTCGAGGACCGCCACAGTGGATCTGCGGCGATTCATCCGAGCCATCATCCAGGCCGACGCCTACGGCATCTCCATCGCCGACGTGCTGCGGACCCAGGCAGTACGAACTCCGGATGCAAACGTCGGCAGCGCGCCGAGCACAAGGCCATGCAGGTGCCGGTCAAGGTGATCTTCCCGTTGATGATCTGCATCCTGCCGGTGCTGTTCATCGTGCTGCTCGGCCCGGTGGTGCTGCAGAGCATGGCAGTCTGGTGATCCCGGACCGACTGAGATCACCCGCGGCTGCGCTTGTTCCGTGCGGCCATGGCCCGCTGGGCCTCCCGGTCGGCATCCCGCTTGGCGATGCTCTGCCGCTTGTCGAACTCCCGCTTGCCGGTGGCCACCGCCAACTCGACCTTGGCGTAGCCGTCGGTGAAGTAGATCGCCAACGGGACCAGGGTGGTGCCGGCCGAGCCGAGCTGGCGTTCGATCCGGCTGATCTCGGTGCGGTTCAGCAGGAGTTTGCGGGTGCGCCGGGCCGCGTGGTTGGTCCAGGTGCCGTGGCTGTACTCGCCGATGTGGGCGCCGCGCAGCCACACCTCGCCGTCGTCGACGGTGGCGAAGGCGTCGGCCAGCGAGCCCTTCCCCTCCCGCAACGACTTCACCTCGGTGCCGGCGAGCACGACGCCGGCCTCGTAGGTGTCGTTGATGGCGTAGTCGTGGCGGGCGCGCCGGTTCTGGGCGACCATCAGCCGGCCGCCGCCCTTGGTTCCGGGCGCGGCCTTGCCCGACGCCGGCTTGGCCTTCTGGCCGGCGCCGGTGGGGATCGTCCTGTTCGCCTTCGCCATGTCACCATCCTCCTCGGCCCACCCACCCTAGTGTCTCAGCCGTCCCGCGGCCACGGCATCGTCCACCGGGCGGGCGGATCAGGTCCGGGATCAGCGGACACCCTCCATCATCCGGCGGATCCACCCTCCGAGCACGACGAGCAGCAGGCCGACGGCGACCGAGCAGGCGCCGACGATCAGGAAGTAGCCGAACTCGTGCGCGGTGCTGTACAGGCTCGCCAGCGCGCCGGCGGCGGAGGTGCCGACGGCCACCGACAGGAAGAACAGCGCGATCATCTGATTGTGGAACGCGTCCGGGGCCAGCTTGGTGGCCAACGACTGGCCCACCGGGGACAGCGACAACTCGGCCAGGCAGAACAGGAACAGGATGAGCACCAGCCACAGCAGCGGCGTGCCGTTCGGGCCGCTGCCGGCGTACGGCAGGAACAGCCAGAAGGCGACGCCCATGCCGATGGTGCCGAGGGCGAACTTCGTCGGCGACGACGGCTGCCTCGATCCCAGCCGGGTCCACATCGCCGCGAACACCGCGGCGAAGACGATCACGAAGATCGGCTCGATCGACTGGATCCAGGTCGGCGGCATCAGCCAACCGAACAGCGACCGGTTCAACCGCTTGTCGGCGTACACCGCGACCACGGTGAACATCTGCTGGAACAGCGACCAGAACGCCGCACTGGCCACGAACATCGGGATGAAGGAGATCACCCGGTGCCGTTCGATCCTGGTGATCCGCGAACTGGACAGCATCAGCGCGAACAGCAGGATCGAGGCGGCGACGGTCACCACCACGACGATGGCGGACAGCCGCTCGGCAGTGATCACACCCGTCACCGCCAGCACGATGACGACCACGACCGCTGCGGCGGCGGTCAGCGCGTACCGCATCCTGCCGGCGGTCGACAGCGGGTTGCCGATGACCTGGCCGGCATGGCGCAGCGTGCGCCGGCGCAGCAGCAGATATTGGGTCAGGCCGAGCGCCATCCCGATCGCGGCCAGTCCGAAGCCCCAGTGGAACCCGGCCTCCTTCCACAGCAGGCCGGTCAGCAGCGGTCCGACCAGGGCGCCGATGTTGACGCCCATGTAGTAGATGGAGAAGGCGGCGTCGCGACGGTCGTCCTTGCGGTCGTACAGATCACCGAGGACCGAGCTCGTGGTGGTCTTCAACGTGCCGGACCCCACGGCGACACAGACCAGGCCGATGCCGACACCGGTCACCCCCGGCACCACCGCCAGTGAGATGTGGCCGAGCATGATGATCACGGCCGCAGCGGTCAGTGTCCGTTCGGCGCCGAGCAGCCGGTCGGCGAACCAGGCGCCGAGGATCGCCGACAGGTAGACCAGACCGCCGTAGGCGCCGACGATCGAGGTCGCCGCGGCCTCGGACAGGCCCAGTCCGCCCCGGGCGACCTGGTAGTACAGGTAGTAGATCAGGATGCCCTGCATGCCGTAGAAGCTGAACCGCTCCCACAACTCCACGCCGGCGAGGTTCGCCAGCCCCCAGGGGTGGCCGAAGAACCCACCGCGGGCGGCAGGCGGTCGACGTTCGGCGATCGTCGTCTCGTCGGTCATGCGTTCAGGCTGCCATGCCTGCCGTCCGCTGGCCACCGGGAAACGTCGCCGCGCCCCGGCTCGGCCGGGGCCGGCCCCTCAGTACCAGGTCATCGGATTGATGAGGTTGCCGTCCTCCCACACCATCAGGTGCAGATGGCAGCCGGTGGCGTAGCCGGTCTCGCCGACATAGCCGATCACCTGGCCCTTGCGGACGTGGGCGCCGACCCCGACGGTGTAGCGGACGGCGTGGTTCATCGCGGTGGTGATGTAGTGACCGTCCACCCTGCCGTGGTCGATGATCAGCCGGTTGCCGTAGCCGACGTTGTAGTAGCGCTCCACCACCCGGCCCGGATAGGGGGCATAGATCGGTGCGCCACAGCCGACGCCGAAGTCGGTGCCGTCGTGCAGCTTCCAGACGTGCAGGATCGGGTGCATGCGCATCCCGAACGGCGAGGTGATCGGTCCCTGGGCCGGGTAGATGAAGCCGTGGTGGGAGGCCGGCGCAGCCCAGGCGGCATGCTGCCTGCCCCGCGTCCGGGCGGCTGAACGTGCTCGGGCCGCGGCCCGGGCCTGGGCGGCAGCGCGAGCCCGGGCGCGCGCCGCGGCGGCCTTCTGCCGGGCGATGCGGGCGGCGATCCGCTGCTGGACGGCCGCGTCCTCCTTCTGCAGGCCGGCGTAGTGGGCCTTGTCGGCTGCCGCGGCGCGGGCGGCGGCAGCCTGCGCCGACTGCCGCTGTGTGACCAGGGCCGCCACCGACGCCTGCTGCCGGGCTGCCTGCTGCGCCAGTTTCTGCTTGGCCGCGACGTTCCTCGCCGAGGCGTCCTTGTCCGCGGCGACCTGCTGCTCCAGCCGGGCCTGTTCTGCCTTCTGCGCGTCCAGCTGCGTCTGCAGGACGGTCAACTGGTCGAATTCTGCCTGGTTGGTGTCGAGCATGGTGCGCGACAACTGGACCCGTTTCTCCAGGTCGCCCATCGACGTGCTGGTGGTCAGCATGGCCAACGGCAGCAGGTCGGACTGGCGCTGGAACTGGTTGCGGACGATCGCCCCGACCATGGCTTTCTGTGCGGCGAGCTTCCTCTCCCCCGCCGCGACCGCGGCCTTGGCCCGCGCCAAGGCGGCCTGTTGCGCCTTCAGCTTGGCCGCGAGCGCGGCATCCTTGTGCTGCGCGATGGCCAGCGCCGCCCGGGTGCGGCGCAGGCGTGCCTCGGCGTCGCTGAGGGCGTTCTGCGCCTTGGTCAGGGCCAGCGCGGCGGCGGCGGCCGCATGCGAGGACTCGCTCATGTCCTGCTTGGTCCGGCTGATCGCCTGCTGCAACCGGTCGTGCCGGTCGGTCAGCGGATCGGCGGCCACGGGCGCGAGCAGTGAACAACCCATCGCGGCGGCCACCGCGACGGTGATGCCGGTGCGGAGCAGTCCCCGCGCCGGACGCAGTGCGGCGGCCGGCCGGCATCGATGGTCTTCGATTGTGCGATCTGTTGTGCCCTTGGACGCTGGCCGGAGCCAGGCGAAGCGACCTCGTGCTGCTGGTGCCCCGCTGTCGTCCGGAGCGCCGTCACCGGCGCAGGGAAGGTCCGGAACCACAGCTTTCCCCAATCAGTACCCCGAGTCGGGTTGGTCAGGTGTTCAGTTGTGACTGCTCGGGTGGTCAGTCCTCGGTCGCCAGAGGCCGACCGCGAAGCTGATTTAACCGCACGGCGGCCGCAGCGGGCCCTTCCGTCGAGGCGTGTCCCGCCGATGCAGGGTCAAAGCTGAGGATCGGCCAAGGTCAGACGCGCAGGTACTTGCGCGTCGTCACCAGGGTGGGGACGACCGCCAGCAGGATACCGACGATGCCGACGGCGATCATGGCCAGCACCGTCTGGTGCCAGCCGATCCAGGCCAGCGACTGGATGGACGCCTGGGCTTTCCGCATGATGATGAAGTAGGAGGCCGCGGCCAGCGTGCCGCAGGCCAAGCCGGCGCCGACCAGGGCGGCGATCACCGATTCCAGCAGGAACGGCAGCGTGATGTAGAAGTTGCTGGCCCCCACCAGCCGCATGATGCCGATCTCGCGACGTCTGGCGAACGCGGTCAGCCGGATGGTGTTGCCGATCTGCAGCGCCGCCGCCAGCAACAGCAGGCCGGAGGCGATGATCGTGCCCCATTGCAGCAGATTGATCCAGCTGAACAGTGGATCGAGGATCTGTTTGAGGTCCTGGATCGCCTGCACGCCGGGCAGTCCCTGGACCGCGGAGACGACGCCCTGGTACTGCTCGGGATCCTTCAGTTTGACGCGGAACGACTCCTGCATCTGGTCCTCGGTCAGGGATCCCTGCAGCGGGTTGCCCTCATAGGCCTTCTGGAACTCCACGAAGGCATCGTGCTTGGACTCGAAGTAGACCCCGCCCGGCGCGACCTCGGGGTTGGACTCGAGGGTCTGGCGGATCGTCACCTTCTGCGCCTCGGTGGCGTCCTGGCCGGGTGTGCAGTTGTCACCCGAGACCGCCTTGGAGCACAGGAAGACGGTGATCTCGATCTTGTCGTACCACTTGCCCTTGGCCAGGTCGACCTCCTGCTGGGCCAGCAGGCCGGCACCGAACAGGGACAGCGACACCCACATGGTGACGATCACGGCCAACGTCATCGTGAGGTTACGGCGCAGCCCGGCGCCGGCCTCGGCGAAGATGTGTCCCAGTCGCATGAGGTGCTGTTCCTGTTCGTGCTCGGGTGCTCTCGGCCGGCCCGGGCCCGGCTCTCGGGTGAGCCGGCGGGGCGGTAGGGGATGGTCGCAGGTCCGTCGGGGACCGTCAGGTCAGGGGCTCAGGCGTAGCCGTACACGCCGCGGGACTGGTCGCGGACGACCGCGCCGTCGTCCAGTTCGATGACGCGCTTACGCATCTGGTCCACGATGGTCTGGTCGTGCGTGGCCATCAGGACCGTGGTGTCGGACCGGTTGATCCGGTCCAGCAGCTTCATGATGCCGACGCTGGTGGCCGGGTCGAGGTTCCCGGTCGGCTCGTCGGCGATGAGGATCATCGGCCGGTTGACGAAGGCCCGAGCGATCGCCACCCGCTGCTGTTCACCGCCGGAGAGCTCGTCGGGACGCCGATCCTGCTTGCCGTCCAGCCCGACCAGATCCAACACCTCCGGCACGACCCGGTTGATGGTGGTCTTGGACTTGCCGATCACCTGCAGCGCGAAGGCGACGTTCTCGTGCACGGACTTGTTCGGCAGCAACCGGAAATCCTGGAAGACGGTGCCGATCTGACGCCGCATGCCCGGCACTTTCCAGCTGTGCAGCTTGGACAGGTCCCGGCCGGCGACGTACACGGTGCCGCTGCTGGCGCGCAGCTCCCGCAGGATCAGCCGCAGAAACGTGGACTTGCCGGAGCCGGAGGTGCCCACCAGGAACACGAACTCGCCCTTGTCGATCTCCACGGTGACGTCGGAGAGGGCGGCTCGGCGCTGTCCGTCGTAGACCTTGCTGACGTTCTCGAATCGGATCACAGTGCTTCTCTGGCTCGGGTTCGGGGGCGCGGTCCGCTCGGCGCGCGGCGGACCAGCGCCTGCAGTCTAGGTGAGGCGGGGCGGTTGCCCCCGCATTGAACCGTCCGGGCGTCTCGCGCGCCCGGCCACGCGAGAGGCTCAGGATCCCGAACCGAACGCACCCCAGGCATGCCAGCGGTCGACCCGGATCCAGGCGTTGACCCGCGGCCGATCCCGGTTGCTGTAGGGCTGGCCGAGGTAGTGGGTGCTCAAGCGGTCGATGCCGGCCAGGTCCGGGTCGTCGGTGATGTCGGTCGCCATGCCCTGCAGGCTGACATGGTCGTACCAGTTCGGTCCGAGCACCGTCAGGGACAGCCGCGGGTCGGCACGCAGATAGGCCAGCCGCCGGCGGCCGGCGTCCATGTTGACCAGCACGCGGCCGTTCTCGTACAGGTACCAGGTGGCCACCGTGACCGGCTGGCCGTCCGGTCGGACGGTGGCGATGACGGCCGGGTTGGGGGCGGCGAGGATCTCTTCGAGCTCGCTGGGCAGCGGCGGCTTGGGCATCAGGCTGCAACCTCCTGGGTACGACGCCAACGGATCCCGGAATCGAGGAAGTCGTCGATCTCCCCGTCGAAGACCGCCTCCGGGTTGGAGGTCTCCTGGTTGGTGCGCAGATCCTTGACCATCTGGTAGGGATGCAGCACGTAGGAACGCATCTGCGCGCCCCAACTGTTGCCGCTGTCCCCCTTCAGCGCGTTCAGTTCCGCCTCCCGCTCGGCCCGGGCCCGGGCCAGCAGCTTGGACTGCAACACCTGCATCGCGGCAGCCTTGTTCTGCAGCTGCGACTTCTCGTTCTGACAGGACACCACGATGCCGCTGGGCAGGTGGGTGATGCGGACCGCGGAGTCGGTGGTGTTGACACTCTGCCCGCCCGGGCCCGAGGAGCGGAACACGTCGACGCGGATGTCGGCCTCGGGAATGTCGATGTGGTCGGTCTGCTCGGTGGCCGGCAGCACCTCCACGCCGGCGAACGAGGTCTGCCGACGGCCCTGGTTGTCGAACGGGGAGATCCGGACCAACCGGTGCGTGCCCTGCTCGACCGACAGGGTGCCGTAGGCGTACGGCGCCCGGACCGCCAGCGTGGCTGACTTGATCCCGGCCTCCTCGGCGTAGGAGATGTCGTAGACCTCGGTGCCGTAGTGATGACGTTCGGCCCAGCGCAGATACATCCGCAGCAGCATCGCGGCGAAGTCGGCGGCGTCCACCCCGCCGGCCTCGGAGCGGATGGTGACCAGCGCGTCGCGCTGGTCGTACTCGCCACTGAGCAGGGTGCGGACCTCCAGCGAGTCGATCTCCCGGCGCAGCGAGCGCAGCTCACGCTCGGCCTCGGCCAGACTGTCGGCGTCGGATTCGGACTGCGCCAGATCGACCAGCACCTCGGCGTCGTCCAGTCGTGACCGCAGCCGCTGCAGTCGTTCCAGCTCGCCCTGCAGCGTCGACAGCCGCGAGGTCACCTGCTGGGCGTGCGCCTGGTCGTCCCACAGGTCCGGACGGCCCACCTCGTCCTCGAGCTCAGCGACCTCGGCCTTCTTGGCCTCGGGATCCAGCACGGACTCGATCGAGGACAGGGAACGGTCGAGGTCGGTCAGAACAGCGCTGAAGTCGGTTGCCACGACGTGTCAGCCTACCCGCCCGTTAGGCTCCCACCCGCACCGCGGACCCGTCCGGATGCGGTCCGGTCGGTGCGGCCCGCCCCGTTCCTGCGGTGCACCGGACCGGCGGGATGGTTTGTCGAGGCGGAACGGAGCGCAATGGTCGAGCAGGCGGATGGATGCGGATGGTTCGGTGCTGGCGATCGACATCGGCGGCACCAAGGTCGCCGCCGCCGTCGTCACCTCCGAAGGCGAGATCACCCACGAGCGACGCACGTCGACCCTGCGTGATCTCGACGCCGAGGCCACGTTCGCCCCGGTCGGGCAGATGATCACCGCCATCGTGACCGAGGCCGGTCTGGCCGGCCGGGTGCGCGTCGGGATCGGCTCCGCGGGTCCGATCGACGGTCCGGCCGGATGGATATCGCCGGTCAACATCGCGGCCTGGAACGGCTTCCCGATCGTCGACCGGGTGAGCGCGGCCGTCTGCCGGGCGACCGGAACACCGCCCCGGGTCGGGCTCGCCGGCGACGGCCACTGCATGGCGCTGGGCGAACACTGGCTGGGCGCCGGGCGGGGTCTGCGTTCGATGGTGGGCATGGTGCTGTCGACCGGGGTGGGTGCCGGTGCGGTGATCGACGACCGGCTGTACGCCGGCGACACCGGCAACGCCGTCCTGCTCGGCCACATCAGCGTCAACGCGTTCGGCCCACGCTGCGTCTGCGGTGGCCACGGCTGTGTGGAGATGTACGCCCGCGGACCGGCGCTGGTGCAGGCGGCCCGGGTCGCCGGCTGGACCGGCGGCGACGACGCGGTGGCGTTGACGGCGTCGGCACGCAACGGCGACCCGGTCGCCACCGAGGTGATCGACGTGGGCATGCGGGCCCTCGCGGCCGGGATCGCCGCCACTGCGACGCTGCTGGACGTCCGACATTTCGTTCTCGGCGGCGGTGTGTCGAAGGCCGGTGCGGTGATCTTCGACCCGCTGCGGCGGCACCTGGCCGACTTCGCCACCCTGTCGTACGTGCAGGGCCTCCAGGTGCGGCCCGCGGTACTGGAGAACGCCGGCATCCTCGGCGCGGCGGCGCTGGCACTGTCGCTGGAGTGATCCGGGCGCGATGCCGCCGGACCGACGACGACCTCGTGCCGACCGAGGCCGCGTTCGCCGGTTGGGGCGGGATGCCGGGCCGATCCTCCCCTCGATGCACGGGCCGGCAGGAAATGTGGCCGATCCCGCCCGGTGGAGATGGGGATGGCCCGGTCCCGGCCCGTCACATCCCGGAATCCGGGTTCCCGGAGGGCACCGGCAGGGGGCAGGATCGGGGCATGACCACCTCGATGCGGACGACGACCGCGGGACCGACCGATCTGGTGATGGCCGCCGACGATCCGGCGGCGCTGCGGGAACGCTACGACCGGGACGGGATCGTCCAGCTCGACGGTGTGTTGTCGGCCGCCGAGATCGAGGAGATCAGGGACGCCTTCATGGGGCAGGTCGAAACCGATCGCGCCGCCCTGGGCGCGGTCGAGGAGGTGGCCGACGACGCGGTGCTGTCGCGCTACCCGCGGTTGATGCAGCCGCACCGCCGCCCGGACCTCGCCGTCGGCCGGGTCGCCCGGCGCCTGATGACCGACCGGCGCATCCTCGACATCGTCACGGCCCTGGTCGGGCCGGCCTACGGCGCCCAGTCGATGTTCTACTTCAAACCGCCGACGGCGCGCGGGCAGGCCATGCACCAGGACAACTACTTCCTCCGCGCCCACCCCGAGACCTGCATCGCGGCCTGGATCGCCGTCGACCGGTGCGACGCTGCCAACGGCGGCCTGGCCGTCGTCCCGGGCAGCCACGCGATGGAGGTGGTCTGCCCGGAGCAGGCCGACGCCGAACAGTCCTTCACCACCGGTCTGGTCCGGCCTCCGGAGGGGATGACGGCGGTGCAGACCCGGATGGAACCGGGCGACGTGCTGTTCTTCCACGGGAGCGCCGTGCACGGGTCGTTGCCGAACACGACCACCGACCGGTTCCGCCGGTCGCTGATCTTCCACTACGTCCCGCAGGCTGCCCGGGAGGTCTCACGCTTCTACCTGCCGCTGGTCGGGCCCGACGGCAGCGAGGTGAGGATCGAGGAGGCCACCGGTGGCGGTCCGTGCGGGGACGGCTGGGAAGGCGCCACCCACTGACCCGGGGCCAGTAGGGCCGACGACTCAGAAGACGACGACTCAGAAGACGGTGTAGCCGCCGTCGAAGACGAGCACCTCGCCGGTCATGAAGGAGGACGCATCGGAGGCCAGGTAGACCACCGTGGGGCCGAGTTCCTCCGGTGTGGCGTAGCGCTGCATCGGGGCGTCGTCGACCCAACGCGGCTTGAACCTCGGGTCGTCGACCGGAGCCATCTCGGTCTTCACATAGCCCGGCGCCAGAGCGTTGACCCGGACACCGTGCGGTGCCCATTCGGCGGCCAACGACTTGGTCAACTGGTGTACCGCGGCCTTGGACGCGTTGTAGCCGGGCTGCCACTGCGGCCGGTTGACGATCAGCGCCGAGATCGAGCCGATGTTGATGATGACGCCGCTGCCCTGGTCGACCATCCGACGGCCGACGGACTGCGCGCAATGCCAGACACCGTTGACGTTGACGTCCATGACCGCGTTCCACTCCTCGGGCGTCACCTCCAGCGCGGGCCGGTGCACGCAGGTGCCGGCGTTGTTCACCAGCACGTCGACGCGTCCGAGCCGGTCGACGATCTCATCGACCGCAGCGTCGACCTGACCGGCGTCGGTCACGTCGGCGGTCACCGCGGCCGCCCGGACGCCGAGCCCCTCCAGTTCGGCGATCAGCGACTCCACCGCCGACGGGTTGCGCACCACCACGGCGACGTCGCTGCCGGCTTCGGCCAGGGCGACCGCCAGGGCCCGGCCGATGCCGCGAGCAGCACCGGTCACCACGGAGACCTTGCCGGTCAGCGAGAAGGCGTTCAGAACTCCCATGGTCGGTCCCCGTCCAATCGTCGGTGCTCGGCACGGATGTGCTCGCCCCACACTGTGTCGCATCCGGCAGCCGACATCGCAGCGGGGGCGGCGGGGGCGCGCCGGTCGACGCGGATCGGCGTCGATCCCCACTAATCCCACTATGATGGTCGGGAATTGGGGGTACACGCCCGTGTGCTCCCCTGCCGAAGGTCGACCCACACCCCGGAAAGTGAGGCTGCGATGGGAGGGTTGGATCCCGGGCTGCTGATCGGCGGCCTCGGCGTGGGCATCATCGTCGGGCTGACCGGTATGGGCGGCGGTGCTCTGATGACGCCGATGCTGGTGTTCATCTTCCGGATCGATCCCCTGGTGGCCATCGCCAGCGACCTGGTCACCAGCCTTTTCATGAAGCCGGCCGGTGCCGTCGTGCACCTGCGCCGCGGCACGGTGAATCTGAGGCTGGTGATGTGGCTGTGCCTCGGGTCGGTGCCGGCGGCGTTCGGCGGGGTGTTCGCGCTGAAGGCCCTGCATCTCGGCGACAGGACCGACGCGGTGATGTCCACCGCACTCGGGGTCGCGCTGCTGGTGGCAGCCGCGGGGCTGATCTATCGGGCCTGGCGACAGATGGTGGTGATGAACAGCGCCTGGGGCGAGGGCCGGCCGGTCGCGCAATCGTCGCCCGAGATCGTCGTCCGACCCCTGCCGATCCTGCTCCTGGGCGCCGTCGCCGGGCTGTTCGTGGGGCTGACCTCCGTCGGCTCGGGGTCGATCATCGTCGTGGTGCTGCTGCTGATGTATCCGGCGCTGAAGGCGTCGCAGCTGGTCGGAACCGACCTGGTGCAGGCGGTCCCGCTGGTCGCAGCGGCCGCCGCCGCGCACGTGATCAACGGTGACGCCGACTTCGGGATCGCCATCTCGTTGTTGATCGGTGCCATGCCCGGAGCGTTCATCGGAGCACAGATCTCCTCCCGGGCGCCCGGAGGCATCATCCGGCGGGCGCTGGCGATCCTGCTGGTGTGCTCGGGCCTGAAGAGTCTGGGCGCCCCCAGCCTGGCTGTCATCGTCGCCGCAGTGGTGATGATCGTGCTCGGCAATCTGGCCTGGGTGTGGGTGGTCCGGCGCTCCCGGCGGGCAGCCGAGGAGAAGCGCGCAGCGCTCAGCCCCGACGCCGACCCCGCTCGGCCGACCCGGGACGGCCGCTTCCTCCCGACGAGGAAGTGAGCAACCACCCGAGGTGCGAAGCCGGCAACGGAACCGCCGGGAAGTAGCGGCCACAGCTGCCGGGGTCATCAGTCGGGCCTGCATCCGTTCCCGGCGTGCCACTCTGCGTCCCGAAGTCGCACCCGGTCCGCCCAGCAATTCGGTGGGCAGGCGCATACTGGCAGTGATGACACCAAGATCCGGACCTGGACGGCGACACCTCGCCACGAGCCCCTTCAACCCTGAGCCCGACCCGGTGATCGATCGGTTCGTCCCCGGCGACCGGGTCACTCACGACACGTATGGCTTGGGCCGCGTGACCGGTGCTGATGCCAGCGCGGTGACGGTCGACTTCGCGACACGTCGGGTTCGCATCACCAGCCCCTTTCGCAAGATGAAAAGGCTCTGACGCACGTCCCGGCGTGGTGTCCATCCGGACGGTGCAGGTTGGGCTGCTTGTGTCGCCTACCGGGTGGCCGGCGATGGGCCCGTGATCGTCCTGTTCTAGAACAGCAACGATCCGGTCGACTTCCCGGTGGCGCGACTGCTGGCCAACAGCTTCCGGACGATTCAGTTCCAGCCGGTCGGATTCGGGGCGACCGATCGACTGGACAGCTACGACTGTGGAGTTCGGCGGCCTGGACCACACACGACGTCCGGACTTTCCGCGGAGCTGGTGGCGGTGCGCGGACAGTGTCAGCGATCATGAACTGGCTGCGCACCAACCTCTGGCCGGCAGACCGGTCAGCGATCCCCCGCTGATCGACGGACCGTCAATTGGACGTCGGCAGTCCTCCTTCGCCGACGAGCAGGTGACGCCGAGCTGCAGTAGCGTCACTTCTTCTTCGTCGGGTGGATCTTGTCGGAGATGGTCTCTTCAGACCCCTTGCTGCGCTTTTCGGCGCGCTTTTCCTTGATGGATTTACCGGATTTCTTGGACATGTTCTGTCGCGGCGACTTGTCGCTCATGCGAGATCTCCCTGAGAGGGGGCCTGAACGGCTCCACGACTCGATGGTACGCCGCGGAGGACGCGTTCATCGATGGCTACACGGGCGAAGCGGCACTCCGCGATGAAGCAGTCGAAGGCCGGGGCGCCGCGGCGTGCATAGGCATGTCGGGTGCGCTGTCATGCATCCGCGTGCCGGCTGTCGGATCGCGGGGATGACGCCCGGATCTGGATGCTTCTCGATTTTCGTCATCCATTCATCGCGGGGATGCGGGCGAGACCATCGGGTCTCAGGAGAGGTAGGAGTCGACGGGGCCGTTGTCGACGGCTCGTCGGCCAGCGCGGTGAGGGCGTCGAGCTGCTCCGGGCTCAGCCGCACGTCGGCGGCAGATCTTCGAGACCCGCATGCCGGTGCGCCCGAGGACGGAGTACTCCATGATGTCGGCGGCCCTTCTGGTCAGCCGGCGAGGTGGCCGGTGAGGCCGGAGACGGCGTTGAGTTGTTCCGCCGTGAGCTCGACGTCGGCGGCCGAGGCGTTGGCCTGCAGCTCTTCGACGGTCTCGGCCCCGACGATCACCGAGGCCACGGCGGGGCGGGACAGCAGCCACGCGAGCGAGACCTGCTGCATGCCCAGGCCCCACTCGCGGGCGAGGCGGTCCAGCCCGCGGGCGACCGCTATCTCTTCCTCGGTGAACCCCGGGCCGCCGTAGCGCCTGCCGCCGGCGATCTCCCGGTCCAGCACCGACAGGTCGGCCAGCAGGCCGCCGTGCAGCGGCGCGTACGGCACGATCGACAGTCCGAACCGCGCGCACGCAGCGGCCAACTCCCGCTCTGCGCTGCGGTCCAGCAGGCTGTACATCACCTGCGCCGCGACGGGCGCGGAGACCAGACGGCGGTCGTCGGCGATCCACAGCGCCTCGACCATCTGCCACGCCGGATGGTTCGACAGCGCCGCATAGCGGATCTTGCCCTGCCGGATCAGATCGTCGTACACCGACAGGGTCTGCTCCAGCGGCGTGTTCGGGTCCGGGAAGTGGCCGTAGTAGACGTCGATCCAGTCGGTGCGTAGGCGGCGCAGGCTCTGCTCGACCTGCTGGATCACGTACCGGCGCGACAGGCCCCCATCCGGATCGAAACGCCGCTCGCCCGACTTGGTCGCCAGCACCACCGCATCACGGCGGCCGGCCAGTGCGCGGCCGAGGATCTCCTCCGCCGACTCCCGCTGCGACGCCGGCGGGACACCTGGACGGTCGAAGGTCGGGGTCGAGCCGTACACATCGGCGGTGTCGAAGAAGTTGACGCCGACATCCAGCGCCCCGCCCACGACACCGGCGGCATCCTGAGAGCTCGGGGCGACACCGAAGGTCGCGCTGCCCAGGCAGACCTTCGAGACACGGATCCCGGTCGGGCCGAGCACGGAGTACTTCATCGGGGATTCCCTTCAGCGGCGGCAACTCCATGAATACTAACCGATCGGTTATTATTCGGCAATGGCGGTGACATGATGATGGGCATGCCCGAGACCACGCAGGCCAGGAGGCGCGGCCCGTACCGGACCGGAGTCCGTCGGCGAGAGCAGCTCATAGCCGTCGCCGTGGACGTCTTCGCCCAACATGGCTACGCCGGCGGCTCGATCCGCGCCATCGCCGAGAAGGCCGGGGTCTCCCACGCCACGCTGCTCCAGCATTTCGGCAGCAAGGAGGCGCTGCTCACTGCCGTGCTGGAGGAATGGGACCGGCGGACCGTCGCCGACGGCCTCGCCGACGTCAGCGGCCTGGACTACTTCCGACGCTTGCCCGAGGTCGTGACAGCCCACCAGCAAAGCCGAGGTCTACTCGAGCTGTTCACCACCATCGCCGCGGAGGCATCCAGCCCCTCCCACCCGGCGCACCACTTCATCGAGCAGCGCTACGCCCGCAATCTCGCCACCCTCGCCGGCCACCTCCGCGAGGCCGTCGACGCCGGCGACGTCGCACCGATGACCGACACCCGGATCCAGATCGAGGTTCGGCTCATCACCGCCGTCCTCGACGGCATCGGGCTGCAGTGGCTGCTCGACCCATCCACCGACGTCGAGCCCGCCGTGACGACCTGCGTCGAGCGTGCCGTCGCCGCGTGGCGGGCCCGATGACCGTGTGGGCGCAGATGACGGTGTGGGCACAGATGCCGGTGTGGGCACAGATGCCGGTGTGGGCACAGATGCCGGTGCAGGCATAGCCACGGCAACGATGTCCCTCCAGGGCGAGATTCGCGCAGGAGGACTTCAACCCAGTTTTCGTGGGACCCGGCTCGCCGGGTCGGGGCCGTCCGGGGGCATCGCCGCCGATCGAGGGCGCCGCACCCGGTGACGGCACCGCCGGGAAACGGCTGTGACCAGGGGTGATGTGGGGTGGGTGCAGAGGGACTCGAACCCCCGGCCCCTTCCTTGTAAGGGAAGTGCTCTGACCAACTGAGCTATGCACCCCGGAGGAGACAGCCGCCAACAGTAGTCGCCCGCGCACCGATGCGGCCAATCCCGGGAATGCGACCGGGCACCGGCTGGCTCGGCCGACGTCCGGAGAGCTGAAACCCCCACCCGGTCGGTCGTGTCGGGGGAATCACGAGGGTCGACCGGGTGGGGATCACGGATTGATGTCCGGCGTGCTGGGGGGTACTGCGGACATCTCCATATGCCCCCAGGTGATCCGCTCACCTGCGCACAACGGTAACAGCGCCGGTCACAGCGCGTGAAAACTCTGTGCAAATCGCCGGTAAATCGATTGTGCTAGCCCGGTTCGCTCGGTTGCTGCCAGGTCGGGCTCGGATCCGACCGCACCGCCCGGCGTCGGTCCAGCACCCGGTCGACCCCGCGCGGATACGGCCGATCCGGGTGCGACAGCACACTCTCCACCACCGCGGGCAGGCGCTGCGACCGCCGGGCCTGACGGGCCCGTTCGCGGTTCTCCAGCCGAAGTTCGGCCAGCACATGATCCAACGCCGCCAGCAGCGACCCCCGCAGCAGCCAGGACCGGGTCCCGCCGGGGTCGGTGAGCATCAGTTCGGTCAGCATCGCCCGGGTCTCGCCGGCGTACTCCAGGCTGTTCGCCAGCGCCTGTTCGGCCTCCTGCTCGCGTCCCTCGGTCTCGGCGACCACGAGGTCACCGAAGGCCCGCAGCGAATCGGCGGCCTGGGACAGCACCACCGCGAAGATCTGCCGGAGGTCGTCGCCGAGCCGTTCCTCGGCCTGCTCGTCGTCGGCCGGCACGTCGGCCAGGATCGCGGTGAACAGCGCCCGGACGGCCAACAGGCAGCGGTCGAAGGTGTCCACCGCACTGTCCAGCAGCGGGACCACGTCGGCCGTGCCGAGGGCCCGGTGGTTCCATCGGCGCCGCTCCCGCAGCGCGCCGACCGCCCGGTTCACCGACACCAGTTCGGAGGCGGCGTCGCGGGCCTGGTCCAGCCAGGTCCGCGCCTGGTCGCGGGTCGGCGGCTCCCGGCGCAGCGTCTCGGCGGCCGCGTCCAACGGCGCGGCCGCGGCGTCGGCCGCCCGCTCCACCGAGCGGACCACGGCGGCAGCGGCGACCGCGGTCGGGAACAGCAGGCCGATCGCCGTCCCGACGCCCGCGCCGATGAAGGTGTTGAGGATCCGGATCTCAGCGGCGACCTGGTGATCGGCGACACCGAGGATGAGCATCGCACTGATCGGCGCCTCGAGCATCTGCTCGCGCAACCGCAGCACCCGGGCCGCCATGATCGCCGCCGCGATGGCGGCGCCCAGGCTCCACCAGGTCAGGCCGATCCAGTTCGACAGCAGGCCGGCGATCAGCACCCCGGAGAGCACCGCGCCGACCCGGACCAGACCCATCCGCATCGTGGACACGGTCGAGGCCTGCAGCACCAGCAACGCGGTCAGCGGTCCGGTGAGGTCGATCGGCCCGTGACCGGCCACCAGCCGGGTCAACAGATAGGCGATCACCGCAGCGGTCGACAACCGCACCACGCTGACGGTGAACGGCAGCAGCCGACCAGGGACATCTCGCCAACGGCCTGGATGTCCTGGCCAGATCGCCCGCATCAGCCGGCTGTTCAGCACGGGTCCACGATCTCACCCGGGGACGAAATCCGAGTCCCGGGCAGTTGCCGGCGGGTCGCATCGAGACACGGATGCGGATCCAGCTGTCAGCGGTACGCCCCGCGTCAGAACCCCCGATTTTCCGACCGACCGGGGCGCCCCGCCAGCTCCGCGCTGGTGGGGGCCAGCGGGGTCCACCGTACGGGCCACACCCGCGGCGCGGTCAGAGTCCAAGGTCCCGAGGGGAGCCCGCGCCGGTCGCGGCGTGCGGTCCGGTCGGAGGACCGGATACCGACGAGCCGGTGACGGGCCGGGACCCCAGCCGGGGCGCTGCGGGAGCCCGCACCGCCGCAGGGGTACGGGCTCCGCAACTGCCGCCCCGACGTCCGGACATCGCCGAGTGGGCCGCTGCCGGGTCAGGCGTTGATCTCCTCGCTGGCGGTGGACTCGCCGCGGGTGACCTGCACCTTGCGCGGCTTGGCGCGTTCGGCGATCGGCCTGGTGGAACCGTCCCGGACTCCCGGCGGCACCCGCCGATACGGCGACGCCGACATCGAGCGGCTCCGGCGAATCGTCGACCTGCTGGCCGACGGCGTCAACCTGGCCGGGGTGGGCCGGATTCTCCATCTCGAGCAGGAGAACGCCCGACTGCGGGCCCGGCTGGCCGCCGTCGAGGACAGGTCCCGGCCGGCTCAGTGATCAGCGTTGACGACGGCGACCGGACGGTCCGCGCCGTCGAGGATGTGCTGACCGACCGAGCCCAACAACAGCCGCCGGACGAATCCGCGCCCGTGGCTGCCGATGACGACCAGCTGCGCGTCGCCGGAGTTCTCCAGGATCGCCGCCGACGGTGTGGTCCGCACCGCGACGCTCTCGGTCGACACCGCCCCGGTGTCGGCATCGGTGGCGGCTTGCAGCGCCTTGGCGATCGTCGCGTACGCCGCTTCGCCGGCGCCCTGTTCCAGGTCGGTCATCACCTGGGGTTCCACCGGGACGGTCAACATCGGCACCTGATAGCCGGTCACGACACGGACCGCAGCCCGCCGACGACCGGCCTCCTGGAGGGCGAACCGGAGCGCGGCCAGGCTGAACTCCGAGTCGTCGACCCCCACCACCACCGGTCCGGTCGTCGCGACCGAGCTGCCCTCGGGGATCACGAAGACCGGACAATGCGCCGCAGTCGCGATCTTCAGCGGTACCGAGCCGACGAAGGCGGCGGTCGCCTCGGCGCCCCGTCGTCCGACCACGAGGGCGTCGGCCCCCTTCGAGGCCTGCTCCAGCACCGACACCGCGCTGCCGATCTCGACCCGCGCCCAGGTGCTCAACCCGGGACTGATCTCCTCGGCCCGGCGCTGCGCCGATTCCACCAGATCCCGCCCGTACCGCTCCAACGCGGCGACCGGCAGCGGGCTCAACGACCGGCCGTAGACGTCGGTCCGGCCGGCGTTGGGCAGGGCGTGGACGATCTCCAGCCGGTGCCCGCTCGCTGCGGCGGATCGGGCCGCCCAGTCCAGGGCCGCTGCGGCGGCGCGCGATCCGTCCACTCCGACGGTGTAGTAACTGGTCATCGGTTCATCCTCGGTTCTCGGGTTCCGGATCGGGGCGACCGGCCGGCTGCGGGCCGGCCGACCTCGCTGGGGTGGCGGGATGGCGACTGTCGGCGGTCGGCGGCGGCATCTTCAGGGCCCGGGCTGTGGTCCGCCACTGCGATCGGGCCCGGAGCCGCAGCTTGACGTCGACGCAGGCGACCCGGTCCGGGCGCACGATCACCGGGTTGAGGTCCAGTTCGGCCACCTCCGGCAGGTCGACCGCCAACCGTCCCAGGGCCACCACGAGGCGTTCCAGCGCAGCGACGTCGACCGGCGGTGCGCCACGGAAGCCCGCCAGCAACGGCCAGATCCGCAGCCGTCGCAGCGTACGGGCGGCGTCCCGGGCGGTGACCGGGGCCATCAGGAATCGACGGTCCCGCCAGACGTCGAGGGCCACTCCCCCGGCCGCAACCATGATCAGCGGCCCGAAGCTGCTGTCCCGGGCGATACCGAGGGCGAGCTCGATGCCGTTGCCGACCTGTTCCTGCACCAGCAGTTCGGCCGCGGGCCGATCCTCGCCGGCAGCCAGCCGCCGCTGCAGCAGTTCGACCGACCGCCGGACCTCGGCGGCGTCCCCGATGTCGGGGCGGACCAGGCCCCGGTCGCTCTTGTGCACGATGGCCGGGTCCGCCGCCTTGATCACCACCGGGTAGCCGAGCCGACCGGCCGCGCGGACGGCTGCATCGGCGTCGTCGACCCGCCGCGACCCCAGCACCGGGATGCCGTAGGGCTGGAGCAGGTCGGCGGACTGGTCGGCGTCCAGCCAGCCGTCCCGGGCGATCACCTCGGGCAAGGCCAGGTACGAGGCGGCCATGGCCCGGCCCGTCTCCGGCACCGTGTCGGCGACCGGTCCGGCCGGCGTGGGGCCGGTGTCGATGGCAGCCGTGTCCGGCCCGGCTCCGTCCCGCCAGCGCTGGTACCCGACGGCGTGGGCCAGCGCCAGGCAGGCCTCTTCGGCATCCGCGGTGCGGGTGAGCAGTTCCGGCACCCGGCAGTCGCCGATCCCGTAGGCCACCAGCAGCACCGGCTTCTTCGCGGCGCCGTCGGCGTACCGGGCGGCCAATCCGTCCAGCACCGCCTGCGGATCGGTGACGGCGGTTGCGGCCAGGATGATCAGCACGGCATCCACCTCGTCGCTGTCGGTGAGGGCGGCGACCGCGGCGGCGAAGCCATCCGGCGTCACCCCCGCACCGAGGTCGACGGGGTTGGCGGTCGCATTCCCGTTCATCGGCGCGGCGGCGCCGAGCGCGGCAGCCAGCGAGGCGGCCGTGGCCGGGGACAGCTTCGGGACCGCCAGACCCTGCCGGTCGGCCGCGTCGGCGGCCAGCACACCCAGGCCGCCGGCATTGCCGATGATGCCGAGCCGGTCGCCGGCCGGCAGTGGGTGCCGGTCCAGTAGGCGGGCGGTGGCGACCATGTCGTCGATGCTGTCGCAGCCGATCACACCGGCCTGATCGAACAGGGCCTCCACGCCGATCCCCGATGCCGCTGCGGCGGCCGTGTGCGAGGCGCCCGCCCGGATCCCGCCGGCGGACCGGCCGCCGACGATGGCCAGCAGCGGCCGCCGCAGGGCGAACCTGCGGGCCAGCCGGGCGAACTTGACGGCGTTGCCGAACGACTCCAGGTAGAACGCGGCCGCGGTGACCCGTGAATCGTCCAGCCAGGCCGACAGCAGGTCGTTGCCGGAGACGTCGACCTTGTTGCCGAGCGACACGAACTGGCTGATGCCCAGCCCGGACCGGCGCGCCGACTCCAGCAGGGCGATGCCGACCCCACCGGACTGACTGGCCACCGCGAGGCCGCCCGGGTCGGGGCGGACGGTGGCGAAGGTGGCGTCCAGCTCGACCGCCGGGTCGGTGTTCATCACGCCCATGCAGTTGGGCCCGATGATGCGCAGGTTGTTGCGGCGCGCGGTGGTGAGGATGTCGCGCTGCATCTTGGCGCCGGCTCCACCGAGTTCGGAGAAGCCTGCCGACAGCACCACGGCTGCGCCGGCGCCGACCGCCGCGGCGTCGGCGAGCACGCCGGCCACCGCCGGGGCGGGCACCGCGATGATCACCAGGTCGACCGGTGCGGGGACGTCGCGGAGCGTCCGGTGGGCCGTCACGCCGTCCAACTGCTCGAGGTCGGGATGCACCAGGTGCAGCGTGCCGGTGTAGCCCTGCCGCAGCGACGTCCAGATCGCATGGCCGACGCCGGTGCCGTCGTGGCGGACCCCGACGACGGCGACGCTGCGCGGGTCCAGGACGGGCCGTAGCGAGCGGGCCTCCGCGGCGGCCTCCCGCTCGTCGGCGGCCGCGACGGCGACCGGGGTGGCGGCGGTGTCCAGTTCCACCGAGACCACGCCGCGGTCGACGCTGAGGCGGTAGCCGAAGCCGGCGTCGCGGAAGACGCGCAGCATGGCGATGTTCTCGGTCAGCACCTCGGCCAGGAACCGTCGTACCCCTCGGTCGTAGGCCTCGGCGGCCAGATGTTCCAGCAGCAGGGTGCCGACACCCGAGCCCTGCGCCCGGGAGTCCACCAGGAAGGCGACGTCGGCCGACTCCTCGTCGAGGATCTCCGCGGCCGCAACCCCGAGCAGGTCCTCCCCGACCGCGGCGACGAGAGCGAGCACCGTGCTCGGATCGGCCCGGACCAGATTCTCCGCGTAGGCGCGGGCGGTGGCCCGGTTCGCAACGAAGAAACGCAGCCGGATGCTGTCCTCGTCGGCGTTCTCGTGCAGACGCAGCAGCGCCGGCTCGTCCTCGGCGACCAGCGACCTGATGGTGGCGATCCTGCCGTCGGCCAACAACACGTCGACGGCGCGGGTGGGCGGCCGCGGTGATCCTTCCGACCGGTCGGCCGCGGGCGGAACCCGCGCGGACGTGTCGGTGTACGTCATCAGCCGCTCCTTCACTGCTCGACGATCACTGTCGTGGAGCAGGCCGGAACCGGCCACGGTCATTGGCCCGGCAGGGCCGAGACCTAGGTCCCGCCCGGGTGCGGCCGCGGCGACGGGTGGCACCGATCGGGCCTCGCCGCCGCCGCTACCGTCAGGCGATGACGCCGCCCGGAGCATCCCCGAGCGGGACGGCGGCCGGTCGGTCACAGCTCGACTGCACCGCGACGGCGGCACCTTCCTCGGCCGACTGCAGCAGCGACACCATGACATCCAGTGCATGCAGCGCCAGGTCGCCGCTGGCGCGGATCGGCTGGTCGGCGGGCGTGGCAGCGAGATCGGCGATGCCGAAGCCGCGACCGGCGTCGCGGTAGCCGGCGCTGACCGGCAGCGTTTGCCACTCCTGGTCGACCCGGTGGATCGACACGTCACCGTCGAACACGTTCGGGTCCGGCACCACCAGGGACGCCTCGGATCCGTGCACCTCGATGTTCGAGGCGCGGGTCGCCGCCGCGTCGAAGCTCATCACCAGGGTGGACAGCACCCCCGACTCGTGCACCAGCACGCCGGTGACATGGGTGTCCACGTCGACGTCGATCATCTCACCGGCCCGTGGACCGGACTTGATCGTCCGGGTCGGCCGGGTGTGGCTGGCCACGCCGATCACCCGCGACACCGGGCCGAGCATGGTGAGCAGCGCGGTGATGTAGTACGGCCCCATGTCCAGCAGTGGGCCGCCGCCGGGCTGGTAGTAGAAGTCCGGGTTCGGATGCCAGCGCTCGTGACCGGGCGTGATCATGGTCGCGGTGGCGGCGATCGGCGTCCCGATCAGTCCGTCGTCGATGGCCTTGCGAGCGGTCTGGATACCGGTGCCGAGCACCGTGTCCGGCGCACAGCCGACCCGGACGCCGGCGGCCCGTCCGGCCTCGACGATCTTGGTCGCATCCGCCAGGGTGGCGGCCAGCGGCTTCTCGCCGTACACCGCCTTGCCGGCCGCAATGGCCTGCAGGGCGATCTCGGCGTGCGCCGCCGGGATGGTGAGGTTGAGCACCACGTCGACGTCGTCGGAGTTGATCAGCTCCGCGACCGTCAGGCTCTTGACACCCTGCTCACGGGCCACCTCGTCGGCGCGGGCGGTGTCCAGATCGGCGACTGCGGCCAGCTCGACCGCCTGCAGGCGCTGCATGCTGGTCAGGTACTGGCCGAAGATCTTGCCGACCCCGATCACACCGACGCGGACCGGCTGCACCTGCGCCCGGCTCATCGGGTCACCCACAGCAGGCCACGCTCGATGATCGTGCGCACCGACGGGTCGTCCACGACCGACAGCTGATGGCCGGGTGTGCAGACGAAGACCTTGCCGTTGCCCCACTCCCGGGTCCAGATGGCCGGGCAGGTGATCGGCCGGTGCCAGGCGTCGAAGTCGCGGGCCGGGATCGTGGTGGTGGCCAGCACGTCGTTGTAGTCGTCGCTGAGCACCCAGTACTGCTCGGTCTCCAGTTCGAAGTCGGAGATCCCCGCGACGATCGGGTGATCGGCCTGTTCGGCGACGATGTTCACGGTGTAGCGGACGAAGTTGTCGGCCGCCTCACCCTTGAGTTCCTCGGGCCGGGCCTTGGCCTGGTGATGGGCGAACTGGCCACCGACCAACTGCAGGTAGTCGGCGCTGTTGCGGTAGGAGTCGGCGATGCCCCCGTGCCAGCCGGCGAGCCCGGTGCCGGCGGCGACGGCCGCGCGGAGCCCCTTCAGTTCCTCGGGCTCGATCGTCGACATGGTCATGACCTGGACGACCAGGTCGACGGTGGCCATGTAGGCGGCGTCGGCGTAGACCTTGGTGCTGTCCTCGACCCGGACCTGGTAGCCGTTGTCGGTCAGGAACGGGATGACCGAATCGGTGGTCTGCACCGGCTCGTGTCCGTCCCAGCCGCCGCGGACGATCAGGGCGCTCCGGCCCGACGCCGGGGCATTGGTCTGGCTGCTCATCTGTGCTGACTGCTCCCTCGTGTGGACCGCGCTGACCGCGGCCGAACGGGTGTGGATTTGCGCAACTTGGTTCCTGCGGGGATCGCGCACATCCGACCCTTCCACGGGCGGTTTGCACTGTCAATGGCTGGCGACGCGGGTTGGAATGCAAGAACTGTTGCGCAAACCGTGCCGGCAGTCGAAAATGGTCGGGTGAGCACGCGCGGACTGCGGCCCCCGACGCTGGCCGACATCGCGGCCAGGGCCGGGACGACGGTGCCGACCGTGTCCAAGGTGCTGCACGGCCGCTCCGACGTGTCCGCCGCGACCCGGAGCCGGGTGATGCAGCTGGTCGCCGAGACCGGATACCGCCGCCGGGGGGTGACCGGGGTACCGCCCGCCGGTGACCACCGGCTGATCGACCTGGTGCTGGCCTCGGTCAGCGGCGGGTGGGCCAACCAGGTGCTGATCGGGGTGGAACGTGCCGCCGCCGAGTCCGGGATGGACCTGGTGGTGACGGTCGCCCGGCAGGAGCCCATGGGCAACTCGGGCCGGTCGGCGGCCGGGGACTGGGTCGCCCGCCTGCTGGCCCGGTCCTGCCAGGGCGCCGTGCTGGCCCTGGTCGACGCCACCGCCGAGGAACTGGCCACGCTCGCGGCAGCAGGTGTCGCCGTCGTCCTGCTCGACCCGGTCCACCAACCGCCCGATTCCGTCGCCAGCGTCGGCGCGACGAATTGGCCCGGCGGACGTGACGTCGCCGAACATCTGCTCGGCCTGGGCCACCGTCGCCTCGGCGTGCTGGCCGGATCGGCCGACCACCTCTACAGCCGCGCCCGGGTCGACGGCTTCACCTCGACTGTCCGGCTGCTGGCCGACGACTCCTCCGGCCCGGGCGCCGACGTACGGGTCCGCCACACCGACGGGTCGCTCGATCCGATCGACGTGGCCGGGCGGCTGCTGGACGGACCGGAACGTCCGACGGCCGTCTTCGCCTGTTCCGACAGGCTGGCGTTCGGGGTCATCGAGGCGGCGGCCCGGCGCGGTCTGCGGATCCCCGAGGACCTCAGCCTGGTCGGCTTCGACGACCTGCCCGAGGCGGCCTGGGTTGGCCTGACCACGGTTCGACAACCGATCGCCGAGATGGGCGCGGCCGCGCTGCGGATGCTGCTGCGGCTGCGGGGATCCCAACACCACCTGCCCCGCGAGGAGCTCGCGACCAGTCTGGTGCTGCGACGGACCACGGCCCCGCCGGGAGCCGGAGGCTAGCGCCGTGGCCGTCGCTACGACCGCGCCGCCACCCCCGGCCGGGCCCGGACGACCTGCCGGTGCACAGCCGGTGCCGGAGGTCGTCGATCCTGCCGAGGTCGGCATGGACCGCCGGGGACTCGATCGCGCGGTCGAGTTGGTCCGACGGCGCGGGGCGGCCGCACAGATCTGCGTCGTGCGGCACGGGCGGGTGGTGCTGCACCGAGCCGTCGACGTGCCCGCCGACGGGTTGTTCTGGATCTTCTCGGTCAGCAAGCCCTACACCACCGTGCTGGTGCATCTGCTGGCCGAACGGGGACTGCTGGACCTGGACCTGCCGGTGGCGGCGTACTGGCCGGAGTTCGGGCGCAACGGCAAGGACGCCATCACCATCCGGCATGTGCTGGCCCACCGCACCGGCTTCGCGACCACGGGGACACCGCTCGCCGACGTGTTGGCCTGCACCGACTGGGCCGGCGCGACCCAGGCGATCGAACGCATCCGGCCCCGCCGACCGGCCGGATCCGCGCCCGCCTACCAGTTCCTCATCTTCGGCTTCATCCTCGGCGAGGTGGTGCAGCGCATCACCGGCCGTCAGTTCCGGGAGGTGCTGAACCAGGAGTTGATCACTCCGCTGCGACTCACCGACACCCATCTGGGCATCGGCGCCGCCGAGTGGCCGCGACACGTACCGGTGACGTTCCGCCATCACGGCGGCCGGTTCGCCGCCGGCGGCATCAACAAGGCCGCCACCCGGGCGGCGATCATGCCCAGCGCCGGCATCTCGGCGACGGCAGCCGATGTGGCCCGCTTCTACACCATGCTGCTGGAGGGGGGCCGGGTCGGCGACCGGATGATCCTCAGACCGGAGACCATCGAACTGGCCCGCACCCCGACCACCGCCGGGGAGACCGACCGCTTCGTCCGCGCTCCGGTGCCGTGGTCGCTGGGATTCCAGCTGGGCGGCAGCCGCGGCCCCGGCCGGGTGCCGCCGTTCGGTTTTCGCAGCAGCAGCCGCACCTTCGGTCACAACGGCAGCAACTGCTGCATCGCCTGGGCCGATCCCGACCGTGATCTGGCGTTGGCCTATCTGACCAACCTGCGGGTGCACCACACGGTGGACATGGCCCACATGGCTGCGGTCGCCGACCAGATCTTCGGCGCCTGCCGGAGCTGATCAGGCCCGGACGCGGTCGGCTCCGTGCAGCCATCGACCGGCCACTGCGGTCGCGTACACGTCGATGTCGATCAACTGCGGCCCGCTCAGCAGGTACGGATCCTGGTCCAGCAGGACCAGGTCGGCGTCATCGCCGGCCCGCAGCCGCCCGCGGGTCCGGGTGGAGCAGGCCAGGGCGTCAGCGATACCGATCTGCTGTTCCGGATGCCAGGCCCGACCGATCAGGAGCTCCCGGTCGACGGCTGCCGCGATCGCGCGCCAGGGATCCAGCGGTGCCACCGGGGCATCGGAGCCGAACTGCAGGGTGGCGCCGCTGCGCAGCAGGGCGGCGAACGGGAACGCCCGGCCGGTCCGGCCCTGCCAGTAGTGATCGGCCACCGCCCAGTCGTCGATCGCGTGCCACGGCTGCACTCCCGCGATCACTCCCAGCCGGCCGAACCGGGCCAGGTCGGTGTCGGCGACCAGCTGGGCGTGTTCGATCCGTCCGCTGGCGCCGGTGCGTTCGAAGCAGTCCAGCGCGATCGTGTTGGCCAGGTCGCCGATCGCGTGCACCGCCAACTGCAGTCCGCGATCGTGGGCCTCGGCCATGATCAGGCTCAGCTGTCGGCGGTCCAGCACGGTCTCCCCGTGATCACCGTCGGGGTACGGATCGTGGCAGAGCGCAGTGCGGGTGTTCAGTGATCCGTCCACGAACACCTTGACCGGGCCGAGGCTGAGCAGTCCGGCGCTGCCGGGCAGCAGGTCGCCGGTGCGCAGCCCGCGGGTGGTGGCCGGTGACAGCAGCGGCGCCATCACCGCGGCGTCGACCCGGATCGGCAGGCCGCCGTGGCGGTGGCGGCGTTCCCAGTCGTCGAGGTTGTCGGCGAACTCGAAGTCACGCAGCCCGGTGAGTCCGCGGCCGACGGCCGACTGCAACAGGTGCTCCACCCAGCGGTCGGTCGCCGGGCCCGGCGGTTGTGGCAGGTCGGTCAGCACGTCCATCCAGACCTTCTCGGTCAGAACTCCGGTCGGGTCGTCGCGGTGGCCCACCATCGCCAGCCCGGCAGTGTTCAGCCAGCCGCAGTGCAGGTCGGCGCTGATGACGATCACCGGCCGGCCGCCGAACGCCTCGTCCAGCAGATCCTTGTGCGGCGGTTCGGGCCAGAAGCCGTCCCGGAAGCCGGCGGCGATCACCGGGCCGGAGCTTCGCGGCCCGAGGAGGTCCGGTGCGCGGTTGGTGCCCAGCGCGGCAGCGATGATCGTGACCGCTTCGGCGGCCGATCCGGCCGCACCGACATCGATGCGGCTCTGCCGGATCGCATCCTGGCTGACGTGCACATGGGCGTCGTAGAGGCCGGGGATGAGCCATCGGCCGTCGGCACGGATGATCGGCCGGCCGCCCGGACGTCGGGACGGGTCATGGGTGGAGATCTCGGTCAACACGCCGTCGCGGATGCCGACGTCGAAACGCCGGGGCGAACCGGGCCGGCGGACGTCGGACATCCACCAGCTGCGATCACCGTGGGCACCGGGTGGGTTCACCACTCCCCTTCCGCCGGATCGTCGGCCCGTCCTGCCTGGCCGATGCCGTGATCAGCCGAGCCGGTAGCTCAGCGCGAGCAGCTGCGGCTGCGGCAGCGGTGCCAACGGATCGAGCCGGTGCTCATCCTGCCGGTAGGACCCCGGTGGGCTGCCGTAGGCGCGGCGGAACCGCCGGGAGAAGTGGTACGGGTTGGCGAACCCGGTCAGCTCGGCGATCTCGGCGATGCCGGCGTTGCTGCGCAGCAACGCTTCCGCGGCCCGGGACAGCCGGATCAGTTCCAGCGCGTGCCCCGGGCCCAGACCCAGATGCGTGCGGAACAGCCGGTGCAGGTGACCGGCGGACACGCCGACCCCGGCGGCGAGCGTCTCCACCGCGATCGGACGGATGCCGTGGACGTCCCAGTCGGCCCGGATCCGGTCGGCCACCGTGACCATGATGTCCGGCAGCTCGGGACCGGTCGCGGGCACCGGCCCGTGCAGGAAGACGTCCAGCATCAACGCGACCAGACCGGCCCGTCGGGTCGCGGCCTGCGGAGACGGATCGGCTGCCAGCGCCAGCAGGTACCGACAGCAGCCGTCCAGCACCGGCAGCCGGGTCAGGTTCTGCACCGCCGGGCAGGCGGACCCGTCATCGGTGTCGGGATGCCGGTGATCGGGGACGGGCCCGTCGGTCAGCCGGAAGTGCACGTAGGCGTGGGTGGAGGGCCCGGTCGGATCCCATCGATAGCAGTCGGTGGTGCCGGCGCGGGCCAGCGCCAGCACCCCGGGTCGGAGCAGGTGCTGGTGTGTCGAGCCCGCCTGCGGACCGACGTTCTCGGTGATCGTCCAGACCGCGGAGCCGCGCAGCAGCCAGACGAACTCGTAGTCGATCATCGGCCGTGGCCCGTACACCGCCGAAGCGGGATAGTCGGCCAGCCGGACCGGGCCGGCCTCGGCAGCCGGCAACGCGGCCATCTCCACACTCGGATGCTACGACGCCGACGTCCGGACCGGCACCGGCTCCCGACCGGCAGACCCCGGGCCCGGTCGGTGGTGTCAGTCCGGGCCACCGCCGAGGGTGACGTGCCGGCTCTCCAGGGCCGAGGAGGACCGCACTCCGAGTAGCTGCATGGCCCGCCGGTACTCCGTGGCCAGCAACTCGTAGGTCCGCAGCACCCCGTCCTGACCGCCGGCCATGATGCCGTAGAGGTAGGCCCGGCCGATCAGTGCGGCATCGGCGCCCAAGGCCCGCGCGGCGACGATGTCCTGACCGTTGCGGATGCCGCTGTCGACCAGCACGGCGACCTGATCGCCGACGGCCTTGCGAACGTCGGGCAGCACGGTGATCGGGGCCGGCGTCCGGTCCAGCTGCCGGCCGCCGTGGTTGGACAGGACGACACCGTCGGCGCCGCGTTCGACCGCATCGACGGCTGACGGCACCGACAGGACGCCCTTGACCAGCAGCCGCCCCGGCCAGCGTTCCCGGACCCAGTCCAGGCTGTCCAGACCGATCGACGGGTCGAAGATCCGGCTGGCGATCTCGTTGAACTGGTACTTGTTCTGCATCGAGGCCAGCGAGGCGAAGGTGATCTGCTCGGTGGTCAGCTTGTTCATCCACCAGTACGGGTGCATCGCCATGTCGGCGATGGTCGACGGCCGCAGCGTCGGCGGGATGGTCAGACCGTTGCGGTCGTCCTTGCGCCGGCTGCCGGAGACGGCGGTGTCGCAGGTCAGGATCAGCGTGGAACAGCCGGCGTTGTGAGCCCGACGCAGTAACTCGCCGTTGATCTCGGGGTCGGAGGTGACGTACAGCTGGAACCACAGGTCGACCTCCGGCGCGGCCGCCCGGACGTCCTCGACGGCGGTGGTGCCGACCGTGGACAGCCCGTACGGCAGGCCGACGGCCTGCGCGACCCGGGCCACCGCCGCCTCCCCGTGATGGTGCATCATCCGGGTGTAGCCGGTCGGCCCGAACGCCAACGGCATGCTCAGCCGGCGACCGAACAGCTCCACCGACAGGTCGGGGTCGTCGACCGGCCGCAGCGCGTCGGGATGGAAGGTGAGGTCCCGGTAGGCCTGCAGGTTGCGGTCGGCGCTGATCTCGTCCTCCGCGGCACCGTCGACGTAGTCGAACACCGATTTCGGCGTCGTCCGGCGCGCGATCCGGCGCAGGTCATCGATCGACAGTGCGTTGGCCAGCCGGCGTTTGGTCGGATCGAGGGTGACCCCGCGGAACTGGATGTTCTGTCGGAGCTCCGACCAGCGCGGCCGGCGACGGATCGTCCGGACCGGGGGGACGTCGGGCAGTTCGACCTGCCGGGCCATGCTCAATGCTCCTGTTCTCCGACGGTGGTCGCCGGGCTGCCGGTCCGGTGCAGCTCGGGTTCGCCGATCTGCAGCAGCACCTTGCAGGCCGCGGTCCGGTCGCTCGCCGTCCGGAACGCCGTCAGCGCCTCCGACAGCGGGAACTCGTGAGAGATCAGCGGTTCGGGGTCGACCTCGGTGGCCAGCACCTCGATCGCCGCGGCGAACTCGGTGTGGAACCGCCAGGAGCCGTGCAGCTGCAGCTCCTTGTTGACCAGCGCGTTGCCGAGGATCGACGTCATGCCAGGCGGCAGGATGCCCACCTGCACGACCCGGCCGCCGCGGCGAACCGTGCGGATGCAGCTGTTCAGGCCCGGACCGGAGCCGGACGCCTCGATGGCCACGTCGACCTGGTCGGGCCACAGGTCATCGGGGCGGTCGGCGTGCAGCAGCACGTCGGCGCCCATCTGCCGGGCCGTCTCCAGCGCCTGGTCGGTGAGATCGGAGACGTAGACGGTGCCGGCGCCGGCGTGCCGGAGCGCGGCCACCACCAGGCAGCCGATCGGACCGGCGCCGGTGACCAGCACGCTGCGTCCGGACAGCTCGCCGGCCCGGCCGACCGCGTGGTAGGCGACGCTGAACGGCTCGGCCAGGGCGGCACGGCGCAGGGACATGCCCGTCGGCAACGGCACGGCCCGGTCGGCGCCGACGACCAGCCGTTCGGTGAAGCCACCCTGGACGTGCGGGAAATGCGCGGCCGAGCCGAGGTAGCGGCTCGACGGGCACAGCTGCGGCTCGCCGCCGGTGCACCACTCGCACTCGCCGCACACCTGGGCGGGATGAACCGCGACCGACTGACCGATCTCCAGACCGCTGACGTCGGTGCCGAGTGCGGCGATCCGGCCGACGACCTCGTGGCCGACCACCAGCGGTTCCCGGATGGTGAACTCGCCCGCCGCACCGTCGTGGAAGTAGTGCAGGTCGGAGCCGCAGACACCGCCGTAGACGATGTCCACCGCGACCTCGCCCGGGCCCGGCTCGGGGGCCGGACGGTCGGCGACGCGGAGCTGTCCGGCGCCCTCGATCACACATGCCAGCATGGCCGGCACTCACCTCTCAACCCTGTTGATGCGGTCCGGGGCCTTGGGCACGCGGGGCCGTGCCACCTGCGCCCGACGAGCCGGGCACCTGCTGCCCACCGACGGCCGGTGGCCGTCGCGGGCCCATTCTCGCCCCTGCCCTCGGCCGACCCGGAACCGGTCCTCCTCGGCGCCGCTCGACAACGCCGTGCGGAGCCGGGCCGGCGGCGTTCTCCGGTCGCTCTCAGGCCGGTCCGTCTAGGCTGCGACCCCGCCGGGCCCGCGGTCCGGCGAAGCGACGACCGAAGGGGAACGGCCATGGCGCCGATGCTGTTGGATCTCGGTTCCGGCGAGATCGCGATCGTGGTGGCGATCGCGCTGCTGTTGTTCGGTGGCAGCCGGTTGGCCGGCCTCGGCAAGAGCGCCGGTCGGGCCATCAAGGAGTTCAAGGCGGAGACCAGCGGGCTGTCCTCCGCCGACCCGGGCCCGGCGGCCACTGCTACGCGTCCGGACGCCGCCCCGGCCGGAGGCGTCCCGGCCGGGTCGGTCGCGGCCGACACTGTCCCGGGCGGAGCCGTCCTGCCCGAATCTGCCCCGGCCGAATCCGTCCCGGCCGACACCGCGCCTGCCACCTCGGACCACCGCGCCGAGGCCAGCTCCGCGTCCTGACCGGCCCGGCGAGCGCGCCACTGGGTCCGGCGCTTCGACGGACCCACCGCGCGGAACTCGGGGCGGCCGTCGCTTCGACGGACCCACCACGTCGAACTCGGGGCGGCCGTCGCTTCGACGGAACCCACCACGTCGAACTCGGGGCGGGCGGGACCGTCAGCGGCCGAGTGCCTCCCGCAGCGCCCGGACATGCTCGGCGATGTCGCGGGGGCGGTCCATCGCACCGGTGACGGCAGCATGCACCCGGCCCTCGGCGTCCAGCACGAAGGAATCCCGGGTGGCGCAGCCGAGCTCGTCGTCGAAGACGCCGTAGCGGCGGGCGGTCTCACCGTGCGGCCAGAAGTCGCTGAGCAGGTCGAAGCCGAGCCCCAGCTGGTCGGCGAAGGTGCGCAGCGCGTACACGGTGTCGGTGGAGACGGCGAGCAGCCGTCCCCCGGCACCGCTGATGTCGGCCAGCACCTGCTGCAATCCGGTCAGTTCCTGGCTGCAGACGCCACTGAAGGCATACGGGAAGAACACCAGTACCACCGGCGTCCCCCGCAGCCGGTGCAGGGTCACCGTCTCGCCGTGCTGGTTGCGCAGGCTGAAATCGGGCCCGACCGCCCCGCGGGCGGGCTCGTCGCCGAACCCCTCGTCCCCCGGACCGGCCGGCCCCGTCACCGGCGGGGTCCTTTGGGCGGCACCAGCTTGCTGGCCGTCCAGCCGGCCGAGATCGGGATGGTGTTGGTCAGCGCGAGCCCGGCGGTCACCGCGCCCTCGTTGAGTTCGGTCGCGTCCACGAAACCGTCGTGGCCGACCTTCGGGGTGAGCAGCCAGAGGTAGCCGTGGTCGTTGAGGTCGGTGATCGCATCCACCAGGCCGTCGACCAGGTCGCCATCCTCGTTGCGCCACCACAGCACCACGACGTCGACCGGCTCCATGGCCTCGTCGATCAGTTCTCCGCCGGTTGCGTCCTCGATCGCCTGCCTGAGGTCGTCATCGACATCCTCGTCCCAGCCCAACTCCTGAACGATCTGTCCGGATTTCAGGCCGAGTCGGGTGACAGCCGAAGCTGCGCCCTCGGGCCGTGCCGTCGAACTCACAACACCTCCAGTCGCTGTCCCGCGGTTGCGGGATTGTTGGGCGGACGGCCCCGTGGCCGCCCCGCCTTTGATCCGCCAGACTGCCAGAGCCGACGCGTCCCGGAAAAGTCTGCCCACGGCCGTTGCCGTCTCGTGACCAGTCCGATCGGCGGACAACGCCGCTGAACCGGCCGTCGTGGACGGTCCCGGCGCCCGTGCCGACGACCCGGCGGGGCCACCGTCCGGCGTCGTCGGTGAGAGCCGCGCGGTGCGTCCGGCCACACCGGCTACACCCCTGTGGGGTGAGGTGACAGGATGGGGAGACGAGAACGTGTCACACCGCCGCGCTGCGCACCCGCTCGCGCGTCGGTCGCGAGAAACGAACCGGCGGGCTGTCGCCCGCTCAAGTCACGCAGCACCATCCCCGCTGCGAGGAGTGAGGAGCCTCGATGGCCAGTCCCGGAAAGCGCCCAGCCATCACCGCTGAGGGCCTGCCAAGCCAGATCCCGGACACCGATCCGGAAGAGACCCGGGAATGGCTGGAGTCCCTGGACGGCCTGCTGGACTCCGACGGCAAGCACCGCGCCCGGTTCATCATGTTGAAGTTGCTGGAGCACGCCCGCGAACGTCAGGTCGGGCTGCCGGCGCTGCGCAGCAGCGACTACATCAACACGATCTCCACCGAGCTGGAACCCCAGTTCCCGGGCGACGAGCAGATCGAACGCCGGATCCGCGCCTTCATCCGCTGGAACGCCGCAGTGATGGTCTCCAAGGCCAACCGCAAGGGGCTGGAGGTCGGCGGCCACATCGCCACCTACCAGAGCGTCGCGAGCCTGTACGAGGTCGGCTTCAACCACTTCTTCCGAGGCAAGGATCATCCCGGCGGCGGTGACCAGGTCTTCTTCCAGGGCCACGCCTCCCCCGGCATCTACGCCCGCGCCTTCCTCGAGGGACGGCTGACCACCGAGCATCTGGACGGCTTCCGCCAGGACGCCTCCCGGGGCCCGGGCCGGTCGCTGACCTCCTACCCGCATCCGCGGATCATGCCCAGCTTCTGGGAGTTCCCGACGGTGTCCATGGGCATCGGCGCGGTGAACTCGATCTACCAGGCCCGGTTCAACCGCTATCTGCACAACCGGGGCATCAAGGACACCTCCCAGCAGCGCGTCTGGGGTTTCCTCGGTGACGGCGAGATGGGCGAGGTCGAGTCGCTGGGCGCCATCGGCGTCGCCGCTCGCGAGGAACTGGACAACCTCACCTGGGTGATCAACTGCAACCTGCAGCAGCTCGACGGGCCGGTGCGCGGCAACGGCAAGATCGTTCAGGAGCTGGAGTCGATGTTCCGCGGCGCCGGCTGGAACGTGATCAAGGTGCTGTGGAGCCGGGACTGGGACCCGCTGCTGCAGGGCGACGTCGACGGACTGCTGGTCAACAAGATGAACACCACCCCGGACGGCCAGTTCCAGACCTACTCGGTGGAGAACGGCGCCTACATCCGCGACCACTTCTTCGACAGCCCGGAGCTGAAGAAGATGGTGAAGGACTACTCCGACGACGACCTGCGCAAACTCGGCCGCGGCGGCCACGACTACCGCAAGGTGTACGCGGCGTTCAAGGCGGCCACCGAGCACGTCGGCCAGCCCACGGTCATCCTGGCGCAGACGGTCAAGGGGTGGACGATCGACGCGCTGGAGGCGCGCAACGCCACCCACCAGATGAAGAAGTTGACCACCGACGACCTGAAGGCCTTCCGGGACCGGCTCTACCTGCCGATCGACGACGACCAGCTGAGCGACGCCTACAACCCGCCCTACTTCCATCCGGGTGAGGACTCCCCGGAGATGCAGTACATGCAGGAACGCCGCCGCGAGCTCGGCGGCTATCTGCCGGAGCGCCGGGTCGAGCCCAAGATCGTCGAACTGCCCGGTGACAAGACCTACTCGCCGCTGCTGAAGTCGGCCGGCAGCGCGAAGGTGGCCACCACCCAGGCGCTGGTCCGGCTGCTGCGCGACCTGATGAAGGATCCCGAGATCGGGCAGCGCATCGTACCGATCGCCCCGGACGAGTTCCGAACCTTCGGCATGGACTCGATGTTCCCGACCGCCAAGATCTACTCCCCCCACCAGCAGAGCTACGACTCGGTGGACCGCAAGCTGCTGCTGAGCTGGAAGGAGGGACCGACGGGCCAGTTGCTGCACGAGGGCATCTCCGAGGTCGGCGCACTCGGCTCCTTCACCGCGGCCGGATCGGCCTACGCCACCCACCGCGAGCCGATGATCCCGTTCTACATCTTCTACTCGATGTTCGGCTTCCAGCGGACCGGCGACTTCATCTGGGCCGCCGCCGACCAGATGTCACGCGGCTTCCTGATCGGGGCCACCGCCGGCCGCACCACCCTGACCGGCGAGGGCACCCAGCACGCCGACGGCCATTCTCCGCTGCTGGCCTCGACGAACCCGGCCGTGGTGCATTACGACCCGGCCTTCGGCTTCGAGATCGCCCACATCGTCCGCAGCGGGCTGCAGCGGATGTTCGGCTACGACAGCCAGCACCATCCCGGCGGGGAGGACGTGATCTTCTACCTCACCGTCTACAACGAGCCGGTCGAACAGCCCGGTCCGCCGGAGGGCCTGGACGCCGACGCGGTGCTCAAGGGGATCTACCGGTACCGCCCTGCGCCGTCGGGTGACAGCGACCGGCCGGTCGCGCAGATCCTGGCCTCGGGTGTGGCGATGCCGTCCGCGCTCGACGCGCAGCGGATGCTGGCCGAGGAGTGGGGCGTCGCCGCCGACGTCTGGTCGGTCACGTCCTGGAACGAGTTGCGCCGGGACGGCCTGGCCACCGACCAACACAACTTCACCCATCCGGGTGAGGAGCGGCGCCGGGCCTATCTGACCGACGCCCTGACCGGCACCGACGGCCCGGTGGTCGCGGTCAGCGACTACATGCACGCGGTCCAGGACCAGATCCAGAAGTGGGTGCCGAACAGCTGGATGTCACTGGGCGCCGACGGGTTCGGCATCGCCGACACCCGGGCCGGGGCCCGGCGCTACTTCCAGGTCGACGCCCAATCGATCGTGGTTGCCACCCTGGAGGCGCTGGCCCGGGACGGGCGCTACGACTCCAACGCGGCCGCGGTGGCGTTCAAGCGCTATGAACTGAATGATCCGACCGCGACCGCGGGTGTGCACCAGGAGGGCGCCGGCGCCTGACCGACCGCGACCGGCCGGCCCGGCTCGGCCCGAGACCGAAGCGGTCGCTGATGCCATCGGATCCGGTGTCCCTCCACACGGAGTCGCAGGCCACCCCCGGTGACCATCGGCGTCGGGTTCGGTCTGCATCGTCAGCCCATCAACCAGGGCTGCGTTGAGTCGGTGCTCCAGCCTCGACCCCGGTCGGTCGTGAACCGGGCCATGATCCGGCCGCTGGTCCGCGGCATCGAGCATGAGATCGTGCCCCGCCGCGGGGAAGGCGGCCTGGGAGGCCCACAACTCCGACCCGCGGACCTGGAACTCGCCGCTGTGCGCCGCGTGCCAGCGGGGACCACGGCAGCCGGGTCAGCGGGCGCGGCACCACTCCAGCAGCCGGGTCAGCGGGCGCGGCACCACTCCAGCAGCCGGGTCAGCGGGCGCGGCACCACTCCAGCAGCCGGGTCAGCGGGCGCGGCACCACTCCAGCAGCCGGGTCAGCGGGCGCGGCACCACTCCAGCAGCCGGGTCAGCGGGCGCGGCACCACTCCAGCAGCCGGGTCAGCGGGCGCGGCACCACTCCAGCAGGCGGGCCAGCGGCCAGGTGTTGATGATCCGGTCCGGATCGATCCCTGCGGCGACTGCCCGCTCGGCCCCGTAGGCCTGGAAGTCCAGTTGACCGGGCGCATGGGCGTCGGTGTCGACGGCGAACAGGCAGCCCGTCTCGGCGGCCAGTTCCAGCAGCCGAGTCGGCGGGTCCCGGCGTTCGGGCCGGGAGTTGATCTCCACCGCGGTGTCGAACCGTCGGCAGGCCTCGAAGACGACCTCCGCGTCGAAGACCGACTCCGGCCGGGTTCCCCGGCCGCCCTCGATCAGTCGGCCGGTGCAGTGACCGAGCACGTTCACCCGCGGATTGGCGATTGCAGCGACCATCCGGTGGGTCATCGACTCCGAGTCCGCGCGCAGATCGGAGTGCACGCTGGCGACGACGACGTCGAGTTCGGCGAGCAGACCGGATTCCTGGTCCAGACCGCCGTCGCCGAGGATGTCGACCTCGATGCCCTGCAGCGGGACGAATGGATGCAACTCCGCGCGGAGCCCGTCGACGACCTCGATCTGGCGACGCAGTCGTTCCGCGGTCAGCCCGCGGGCCACCTTCAATCGGGGTGAGTGATCGGTGATCGCGCAGTATTCCTGGCCGAGCTCGCGGGCCGTGGTCATCATCTCCGCGAGCGGGCTGCCGCCGTCGGACCAGTCGGAGTGCACGTGCAGATCGCCGCGCAGCTGCCGGCGCAGTTCCGCACCGCCGGAGGCGAGCGGCTGGGCTGCTTCCCGGAGTTTGGCCAACGTTTGCGGCACCCGGCCGGCGTCGGCCTCGGCGATCACCGCCGCCGTCTTCGGACCGACGCCGGCGAGCTCGGCCCAACTGCCCCGCCGGCGATGGTCGGCCAACGCGTCGCCGTCCACCTGCTCCACCGCGTCGGCCGCGCGCCGGTAGGCCCGGACCCGGTGGGTGTCGGCACGAGAGCGTTCCAGCCAGAACCCGATCTCCCGCAGCGCCCCCGCAGGCGTCGGATGATCGTCGCTGCCGATCGAGCCGAGCACCAGCGTCATGGGCCGTCTCCTCCCCTGAGTCGTATCCGCGACACGGCGCTGGTGGGGCGCCGCGAAGTGTGGGCCGTACGCGGCAGCACCGTACGCGTCTGCCCTCCGTAACCGACGCCGGGGCGCAGTGCGGCGGCCCGTCCGCAGGCCAGCCCAAGCCCGCCCCAGCCCGTCCGCAGGCCAGCCCAAGCCCGCCCCAGCCTGTCCGCAGGCCAGCCCAAGCCCGCCCGAGCCCGTCCGCAGGCCAGCCCAAGCCCGCCCCAGCCTGTCCGCAGGCCAGCCCAAGCCCGCCTGAGCCCATCCGCAGCCCAGCCCAAGCCCGCCCGGCCCGTCCGCAGGGCAGCCCAGGCTGCCCGGGTCCAGGGCGACCAGGGCGAGGCTGCCGGAGGGAATACGCTGCCTGGCATGGCGGCGAGTTCCCGGGGCATCAGCAGATCCCTGCTGCCGTCGGCCAAGACCCGCGCGACGATCGCCAAACGGGTGGCCGCGGTCTCGGGCGAGATGACGACCGCTGCTGTGGCCGAGATGGAGCTTCGACACGCCTGGTTCGCCGAGCTGGACGCCAAACACCGGTCCTGGATCACGCTGGTGGCCCAGGCGGGTATCGACGGTTTCGTGCACTGGTTCTCCGAGCCCGAGCCGACCCGTCCCTCCACGGCCGACGTGTTCGGATCCGCGCCCCGGGAACTGGCCCGCCGGATCTCGCTCTACCAGACCGTCGAACTGGTCCGGACCACGATCGAAGTGGCCGAACGGCAGATCGACGAACTGATGCCGCGCAACGACCGACCGGTGCTGCAGGCGGCGATGATGCTCTACAGCCGGGAGGTGGCCTTCACCGCCGCCGAGATCTACGCCCGGGCCGCTGAACTTCGAGGTGCCTGGGACGCGCGGCTCGAGGCGCTGGTCGCCGACGCGGTGATCCGCGGTGAGACCGACGAGACGGTCCTGTCGCGCGCCTCGGCACTGGGCTGGTCGTCGTCGGCCGGCGTGGTGGTGGTTGTCGGCGCCGAGCCCGAGGACGAACCGAACGTCACGATCGAGAGCATCCGACATGAGTGCGCCAAGGCCGGCATCGACATGTTGGGTGCGGTCCAGGGTGACCGGCTGCTGGTCGTGCTGGGTGGTGACCGGATCACCGATCCGGAATTCGCGATCCGGATGGTCCACCGCTTCGCGCAGGCCTTCGGGCCGGGTCCCGTGGTGATCGGACCGCCGGTGGACCACCTCGCCGATGCCGCTCAGAGCACGCGTGCGGCCCTGTCCGGTTTCCGCGCCGCCGCGGCCTGGCCCGACGCGCCCCGCCCGGTCCGGGCCGACGACCTGCTGCCCGAGCGTGCCCTGTCCGGCGACGGTCATGCCCGCCGTGCACTGGCTCGAACCGTGTATGCACCGCTGGCCGAGGCCGGTAGCGGACTGTTGGAGACGTTGGTGGCGTTCCTGGACTGCGGCAGCAGCGTGGAAGCCGCGGCGCGCGCCCTGTTCGTCCACGCCAACACCGTCCGCTACCGGCTCAAGCGGATCCAGGAGGTGACCGGCTACAGCCCGACCGACGCGCGTGACGCCTACGTCCTGCGACTCGCGTTGACCCTGGGTCGCCTGTTGCCACCCACCACGGACCAGGCCACGCCCGCCCGCTGACCGGCGAACCGGACCGGGCGGCTGCCGGACCGCAGCACGGTGCCATGCCTCGGTCGGCGGCCCGGCCCGCTCACTGGTCCGGCTGCGGAGAGCCCGGTCACCGCGAGCCCGGTCACCGCGAGCCCGGTCACCGCGAGCCCAGTCACCGCGAGCCCAGTCACCGCGAGCCCAGTCACCGCGAGCCCAGTCACCGCGAGCCCAGTCACCGCGAGCCCAGTCACCGCGAGCCCAGTCACCGCGAGCCCAGTCACCGCGAGCCCAGTCACCGCGAGCCCGGTTGCGAAGCGGCTGGTCCCCCAGCCCTCGGTCAATGGCCACGGCACTACCCCGGCACCAGGTCCGGTGAACGTTGTCGGGATGGTCGCCATCCGCCTGGTCCGCTCCGGGCCGGCTCACCGGCCGGCGCAGGAACGGCGAGGGCATCGGGGACGGATCGGTCGTCGGTCCCAGGCTCGTGGTTTTGTTCGTCATCCGTGTGGCTGCCCGACGGAGCCGGCGGCGGCAACGGGGGCGCCTCGATCCGTTGCCGGATCCGGAAGTTGATCATCGGTTTCTGGTCGTGGTCCACCCATCGGGGCGGGATCCAGTTCGGAACGCCGTCGATCATGCGGCACTCCCATCCCTGGCGTTCGAAGTGGTGATGGTGGTAGCTGCACACCAGAGTCAGATTGTCGACGTCGGTTGCGCCGCCCTCCAGCCAGGACCTGACATGGTGGCGCTCGCACCAGGCCGGTGGCCGATCGCAGGAGGGGAAGGAACAGCCGCCGTCGCGGGCGATCAGGGCTGCTGTCTGGTGCCGGTCGGCGATCCGGCGAGTACGCCCCAGCGCCAGCACCTTGCCTGATGAGGCAAGCACCGCCGGGATGATCTCGGCTTCTGCCGCAGCCTGCAACAGGGTCTCGACGGCGACCGGATGGCCGTCGGCCAGCCGACCGTATCCCGTCGCATCCAGCAGGCTCTGATGATCGATCGTGACGATCAAGGTCGCCGGCACGCCGCCAGCATCGGACAGACCCGCGGATCGCAGGATCCGCTCGAAAACGTCGTCAACAGCGTCGTGCAGCCGCTGGTCGGGTCGGCGCAGATCGTCGCCGTCGGGACCGTGTTGCGGAGCGGTCAGTGGGTCGAGCACAGCACGCATGCGGTGGGCCAGCACCGGTGTCATCTGGCCCTTGATGTGGTACCGGCCGTCCCTGCCCTGCCAGATGCTGATACCGCGGCAGCCCTCCGCGATCCGATCGTCGGCGAGCACTCCGTCGGGATTGACGGAATCTGCGACCCGGGTCACGATCTGCCGGAAGTCCTGTGGTGCGAACCGTCGAGCCGAATCGGTGAGTAGCTGCTCGGCTTCGTCGACCTGTGCGGTGGTCGACCAGGGCAGTGCGGCGAGATCTTTCAGACAGCGGACTACCCGGTCCGACTGCTCCGCAGTCACCTCGCCAGCCGCGACGGCGGCGGCCAGTACCGGTCGCTGGGCCGGCAGTTGTTCTCCGGACATCGAGCTCCCAGGACGCAGCGCCTCCGCGGATCGGACCCGTCGACGAGCTTCGATCTCGTCGATTCGCACCACCTCCGACAGCAGCCGCGCGGTCGTCCGCAGCTGCAGACGGTGCGGCAGTTCTGTCGCCTCACAGGCGTGCACGATCTCGTGATCGACCACGGCCAGGGCGTTGCGGAACCGCTCGAACCGGGTCATCACCGCGATCAGCCGCTCGTCCCCGGCCCGCGGCAGTACGTCCCCCTCCACCGAGGTGACCAGCATGTCGAGAGCGGCGTCGAGTGCGTCGATCGCCTGCTCAGGTGCCAATCCGTCGGGAACGGCCATACCTCACTGTATATCGAACGCGCGTTCTAATCAAGCTGCTCTTGCACCTGTCTTCATCGATTCCTTGCCACCCGGGGACGTGCGCTGACAGGTTCGGTCCAGATGCCTTCCCCACCCTCGACGCTGACGCATCTCGGCGCCTTCCAGGCTGCCGTGAGTCCGCGGTGTACACCATCCGCCGCACCTGGGGTCAGGCTGTCCGTGGCCATGAAAGAGTCAGGCACCGACCTGGCCGGTTCGCCTGGTCGCCGCCAATCTCCTGCTCGCGCCCACACCTGCGGCGCAGGTGATCACCGCCGGTTGGCTCGCCCGCTCCGGGACCGATGGCGCGGGCTACGTCCCGTCGCTGCTGCTGCTCACCGCGCTCGTCGGGATCGGTCAGACACTGGGGATGAACGCCAACCTGACCGACCAGCGGGTGCGCGACAGGATGCGCAGTCACTATCTCGATCTCATCCGGATCTCGCACTGCCGGGGTCCGTCGGCCCCCGGGTCCCCCCGGGCGGGTCTCTGCTTCGCACCACGTACGGCATCCCGCACCATCCGCGCCCGGTGCGAGGTGCAGGAAAGGGTGCGGAGCTTCTGCTGGGTCAGCGCCCTTCGACGGGTCAGGGTGGGATTGGTGGATAGTCAGCGAGTCAGCGCGGATTGATCAGGGACGGGGCGAACGCCGGTCGCTGCGATCAAGATCAGGATTCAGACAGTGCGAGAGCAGCCGTGATCTCGTCGCACTTTCTGCTGTTGCGGACCCAGACGTGTGGTCGGATCGGACCACCGCTCTGGCGATGCAGCCACACCGGCCGGCCGATGAGATCGGCAGCTCCCGGTCGTACCGCGGCCAGACATGGGCGTGCAAGGACGTGGGTGTTACCGAGGATCTCGAGGTTCACCCGACGGAATCCCGCGTCGCGGCCGCGACAGACCTGCCCCACCGCCTCACCGAGCCTTTCAAGGTCGGACAGGAAGTCGAGTCGGTCCGACCGTGGTAGGTCACTGAACCGATCGACGCCCGGACGGCCGATCAGTGCCAACGAATAACCGGGCAGAACTGCACGTCGACGATCACGGCGAAGCTCGCCGGCAACCGGCACAGCACCGTCGGGGTCTCCCCTCGCCGCGCCGTTTCGATCCGATCCTGTTGCCACGATGCCATGGCGCCGGAAGTTGGCGTCGCGGCGCTACCCGCCGGCCACCCCGCGCCGGGCGTCCGCGCGTACCGCCCGTTCGCAGCAGCCACGGCATCCCGCACCACCTGCACCCGGTGCGAACTGCCGGAACTGGTGCGACACGTCCACCTAGAGGAGCCACAACCAGTGCCGTGCCCGAGAGGGTGCGCAGTCCCGCTCCGGCCGGGTCGGCGCGCCCTCCGACAGGCTTCGGCCGCGTCGGCGCCCTTAGACCGGCGCCGAGCGGTCGTCGGCGCCGGGGCATCCGGCGTACCGTCTGTCCGCACCAGCCACGTCACCCCGCACCAGCCGCAGCCGGTGCGAAGCACGGGAAGTGGTGCGGCACCCGACGCAGGAACCACAGCCGATGCGAAAGCACCGGAAGTGATGCGGCGCGCGACGCAGGAACCGCACGTCTCGAGAACAATGGCACAGGTGAGGACGTCGCCCGGCTCAAGTGAGCAGATCACCACCGAATGGCAGCCGCTCACGGCCGGCGAGATGCTCCCGCGGCCGCCTCGGGGGCAGGCCGCGGGACTGCGCATCATCGCCGTCGACGGGCGCGGCCTCGGTGGTAAGTCGACGCCGGCCGGCAGGCCGCGGGTCGCGACGGGTTCCGCGGTCGTCCACACCGACGACGTCGCCTGGAACTACTCGATGTCCGACTGGGCCGAGGCCCCGATCGACAACGTCCTGCAGCCCGTACGCGCGGGGCAGGACGTGCGCTACCGGGCGCCCGGCCGGGGATGCCATCAGCGAGAGCAAACGATCGACGTACCGGCCGGGACCGACACGGTGTTCGTCGAGCGCGTCTGCGCCGGGTGCCGGGACGTGACCGCGCTCGTCGACGCGATCATGTGGGTGCAGTCCGGTGCCGCCGACGCCCGCGATCGCGGCATCGCCCGGGACGTCGCGCTGGGAAGTCTCGGCGATCTCGCCGCCTGCAGGACGCTCTGGGAGCACTGGACCGCCGCGGAACTGCCTTGCCTCCAAGATCAGCGACCGCGGTCCCGGGCCGGGATGATCGCGGCCGGAACCGGGGTGCAGGACACACGGGGCCATAACGCCAGCCGTGGCGATGAGGTGCTCTGGGACGCTACGGCACCATGATCGACTCCTCCGGTGCCGAGCCGGCTCCGTCCGATGGGACAACTGCCGGCGATGTGGTGCAAGTCATCGACCGGATCGAATCAGTCGGCGCCTGTTACCAGGTCAACGGCGGTTGGGCGGTGGACGCGCTCGTCGGCCGTCAGACCCGCGCCCACGGAGACCTCGATGTCTTCGTCGACGCCGACGCCGTCGACGGCCTGATCAACTGGCTTTGCGAACGCGGCTATGCCGAGGAGGTCGACGACCTGCCCGCGCGGATCCAACTACGCCGCGACCGGTCCCGCGTCGACGTGCACCCGATGACGCTCGACGCGGAGCAGAACGGAACCCAGTGGGACCGGGACGGGCGGGCGATCTACCCGCATCCCCGGGCCGAGCGCACCACAGGCACCATCGCCGGTCGTCCAGTGGTGGTGGCAACGCCCGCGCGACTGCGTCAACTGCGGACCGGCTACCCGCTGCGTGACGTCGATCACCACGATCTTCGCCTGCTCGCCGACCTGTGACCTGTCGGCAGGCGACCATCGTCAGACCTGTCCGACCACTGGTTGGATCTTTGTAGGGTTCCCACAACTCGACGTCAAGAGATTCGTGGTGTCGCTGCGCGACGCGACGGTGGGTAGCAGGCAAGAGTTGACCCGTGCTCGCCATCGTCGCGCCCGGCCAGGGTGCCCAGACCCCTGGATTCCTCAAGCCGTGGATCGGCGAGTCCTCCTTCGCCGAACGGCTGGCCTGGCTGTCCGCTGTCAGCGGGATGGATCTGGCCCACTACGGGACCGAGGCCGACGCCGAAACCATCCGCGACACTGCCGTCGCCCAGCCGCTGCTGGTCGCCGCCGGACTGCTGTCGGCTTTGGAGCTCTTCCCCCATCCGACCGACGCCTACCGGTCCATCGGTGTGGCTGCCGGCCACTCGGTCGGCGAGATCACCGCAGCCGCCGGGGTCGGTGTGTTGTCCGCCGAACAGGCGATGGTGCTGGTCCGTGAACGCGGCAAGGCGATGGCGGCCGCGGCCGCCGTCACTCCGACCTCGATGACCGCGGTGATCGGTGGGGATCCCGACGACGTGCTGGCCAAGCTGGACCAGCACGGCCTCACGGCCGCCAACAACAACGGCCGCGGGCAGATCGTCGCCGCCGGCACCGTGGCCCAGCTCAAGGCCCTGGCCGCCGACCCGCCCAACCGCGCCCGGCTGATCGAGCTCAGCGTCGCCGGCGCCTTCCACACCCGCCACATGGCTCCGGCCGTACGCCACCTGGCCGACCTCGCCCGCGCGGTGTCGACCCACGACCCGCGGGCGCGGTTGCTGTCGAACGCCGACGGTCAGGTGGTGCACGACGGGGCCGACGTGCTGCGGCGCCTGGTCCGTCAGGTGTCGGCCCCGGTTCGCTGGGACCTCTGCATGGCCACGATGACCGACCTCGGCGTCACCGGTCTGCTGGAGATGCCGCCGGCGGGCACCCTCACCGGCATCGCCAAGCGCAACCTGAAGGGCGTCGAGGTGTTCGCCCTGAACACCCCCGACCAACTGCCGGACGCGGCCGAATTCGTCCGCAAGCACGCCGATTCCGCCCCCGGCAGTTCGCTCAACGCCAATCCCACCTGGCGGCTGGTCGTCTCCCCGGGCAAGGGCCAGTTCATCCGCACCGAGGACATCGACGTGGGCAGTGTCCTGCCCCAGCACAGCACCGTCGGAGCGGTGAAGAACCTGCGCGACGAGATCCCCGTCAGCGCACCGCACGGCGGCATCGTGGTGGAATGGCTGGCCGAGGACGGGGATCCCGTCTCCCCCGGACAGCCGCTGCTGCGCCTGCACCCGATGGTCGAGACCGCCGACGCCACCGAGGTCAGCCGCTGATCATCCGGTGATCGACTCCGCCGCCGCAGTGATCACCGCCCAGCCACAACCGAATCCGCCTCACCCGATCCGCACGGATCAGCCCGGCCGACACCGACCGGGACCAGCACAGACCGGTCCGCCCCGGACCGGTCGCCACAGCAAGGAGAAACCACCCCGATGGCAACCACCGAAGAGATCCGCAGCGACCTGGCCGAGATCGTCAACGAGGTCGCCGGTGTGCCGGCCGACGACGTCCAGCTGGACAAGTCGTTCACCGACGATCTGGATGTCGACTCGCTCTCGATGGTCGAAATCATCTACGCCGCCGAGGAGAAGTTCGGCGTCAGCATCCCCGACGAGGAGGCCAAGAACCTTCGCACCGTCGGCGACGCCGTCGCCTACATCGAGCGCGCCGCGGCCTGAGTTCGTCCGGCATTCGGGCGTCGGTGATCACCAGCAGGTGATCACGATGATCAGTACACGGTGATCACCGACGCCACCCACTCTCACCGATCGAGGAGCCTTTCGCTGATGTCCCGGACGCCTGTCGTCGTCACCGGTCTCGGAGCCACCACCCCGCTCGGCGGCGACGTCGCCTCGACCTGGTCCCACATGATCGCCGGCAAGTCCGGCGTCCGACCGATCGAGGCCGACTGGGCCAAGGACCTGCCGGCCCGGATCGCCGGCCAGCTGGTGGTGGAGCCGAGCGAGGTGTTGGACCGCGTCGAGGCGCGCCGGCTGGACCGGTTCTGTCAGGTCGCCCTGGTCGCTGCGAACCAGGCCTGGATCGACGCCGGATACGGCTTCGGCGAGGACAACCCGGTCGACCGGCAGCGGCTGGCGACCAGCATCGGCACCGGCATCGGCGGCATGCACACGCTGCTCGGCCAGTGGGACATCCAGAAGGAGAAGGGCATGCGGCGGGTCAGCCCGCTGACCGTGCCGATGCTGATGGGTAACGCCGGATCCGCGCAGGTCAGTCTCCGTCTGGGCGCCCAGGCCGGCGCGCACACCCCGATCTCGGCCTGCGCCACCAGCAACGAGGCGATCGCCCTCGGTCTGGATCTGATCCGGCTGGGCCGTGCCGACGTGGTGGTCGCCGGCGGCGCGGAGTCGGTCATCCATCCGCTGCCGATCAATGCGTTCAGCCAGATGCAGGCCACCTCACGGCGCAACGACGAGCCGGAACTGGCCTCCCGGCCGTTCGACCGGGATCGTGACGGTTTCGTCCTCGGTGAGGGCGCGGCCGTGTTCGTACTGGAGAGCCTCGAGCACGCCCGGGCCCGTGGCGCCCGCATCTACGGCGAACTCGCCGGCGCCGGCACCACCTCCGACGCCTATGACATCGTGCAGCCCGACCCGAGCGGCCTGAGCCAGGGCCGGGCCATGAAGCTGGCCCTGCAGGAGGCCCACCTGCAGCCGCAGGACATCGTCCACGTCAACGCCCACGCCACCTCCACCCCCACCGGTGATCCGGCCGAGGCCACCTCCATCCGGTACGCCCTCGGCGAGGACACCACCGCCGTCGTCACCTCCACCAAGTCGATGACCGGCCACCTGCTCGGCGCGGCCGGCGCACTGGAGTCGCTGGCCACCCTGCTGGCCCTGCGCCACCGGCTCGTGCCACCGACCATCAACCTGGACAACCCCGAGCCCGGACTCGGCATCGACATCGCCACCTCGCCCCGGGAACTTCCCGACGGCGACCTGGCCGGGATCAACAACTCGTTCGGCTTCGGCGGCCACAACATTGCGGTCGCCTTCACCAATCAATACGCGACGGAGGCGTGAGATGACGGCAGTCGCTCCCGATCAGAAGGACACCTCGGCCGGATCTGACGGGCCCAAGCCGGCCGGCAAACCGGAGAAACTCCCCCGTGAACTCGACCCGCGCAATCCGAACACCCGACTGGCCGCGCTGCTGGACGACGGCAGCCTGGAGCTGATCACTCCCGACGACGGATCCGGGATGCTGGCCGCCGTCGGCACCATCGACGACAACCCGGTCGTCGCCTTCTGCTCCGATGCCACCATCTCGGGTGGCGCGATGGGCAACGACGGCTGCGCCGCGGTGGTGCACGCCTACGAACGGGCGATGGCCGATCAGGTCCCGATCATCGGCATCTGGCATGCCGGCGGCGCCCGGCTGCAGGAGGGCGTGCTGTCCCTGGACGCGGTCGGCCGGATCTTCAACGCGATGACCCATGCCTCGGGCCGGATCCCGCAGATCTCGATCGTGCTGGGCCCGGCCGCGGGTGGCGCCGCCTACGGTCCGGCGCTCACCGACATCGTCATCCTGGGGCCCGAGGGCCGCATCTTCGTCACCGGTCCGGACGTGGTCCGTTCGGTCACCGGTGAAGAGGTCAACATGCTGCGGCTCGGCGGCCCTGACACCCATGGACGGCGCTCCGGGGTGGTGCACGTGGTCGCCGACGACGAGGCCGACGCACTGGCCCGCGGTCGCAAGTTGGTGGCGCTGCTGGCCGACCAGCGCCGGATCGGCGACCGGGTGGAGGACGAGGACCTCGCCGCGCTGCTGCCGGATTCGGCCAAGCGGGCCTACGACGTGCATCCGCTGATCGAAGCCCTGCTCGACGACGACACCATGGTCGAGTTGCATGCCCGGTGGGCACCGAACATCACCGTCGCGTTCGGTCGGCTGGCCGGGCGGACGGTCGGCGTGATCGCCAACAACCCGCTGCGGCTCGGCGGTTGCCTGGACTCCCTCAGCGCGGAGAAGGCCGCCCGGTTCGTCCGGATGTGTGATGCCTTCGGCGTCCCGCTGGTGGTGCTGGTGGACGTCCCCGGCTACCTGCCCGGCGTCGGCCAGGAGTGGGACGGCGTCGTCCGCCGCGGCGCCAAGCTGCTGCACGCGTTCAGCGAGGCCGGCGTGCCGCGGGTCACCGTGGTCACCCGGAAGGCCTACGGCGGGGCGTACATCGCGATGAACGCACGCTCCCTCGGCGCGACCAAGGTGTTCGCGTGGCCGGGCGCCCTGATCGCCGTGATGGGGTCGGTCGCGGCCATCCGCATCCTGCACCGCCGTAAGCTCGCTGCCGCACCGGAGGACGTCCGCCCGCAGCTGGAGGCCGAACTGGCCGCCGAACACGAGCGGATCGCCGGTGGCGTGGAGAAGGCCATGGACATCGGTGTGGTGGACGAGATCGTCGCACCCGACCGGACCCGGTCGGCGATCGCCGCCGCCATCGCCGAGGCCGACACCGGCGCCCGCGGGCAGCACACCAACATCCCGCTCTGACCGACCGCCCGCACCCGACGCTGCGGAAGGCGGGTGCGCGGACCGATGCACCGACCTCGCCGGACGCGGGGGCGTTGATACCGTCGCGGCATCATGTACTCCTTCGAGCAGCTTCGCGGTTTCGTGGCCGTGGCCGAGGAACTCCACTTCGGCCGGGCCGCGCAGCGGCTGGCGATGACGCAGCCGCCGCTGTCGCGGCAACTGCAGAAACTGGAGCGCAGCGTCGGTGTCCAACTGCTCGAACGTGACCGCCGTCGGGTTCGGCTGACACCGGCCGGGGCGGCGTTCCTGGCGGAGGCCCGCCGGCTGCTGGCGCTGGCCGATGCGGCCCCGGAGCTGGCCCGACGGATCGGCTCCGGCAGCGCCGGGACGCTGCGGCTGGGTTTCACCGCAGCGTCGGCGTACGCGGTGCTCCCGCCGACGCTGCACCGGCTCCGTGCGGCCCTGCCCGACCTGCATCTGGACCTCACGGAGCTGGTCACTCGCGCCCAGCTGGCCGCCTTGGAACGCCAGGAACTGGACCTGGGCCTGGCCCGGCCGCCGTTCGACCCCGAGCTGTTCAGTTCCCGGCCGGTGCACCGGGAGGAGCTGCGCGTCGCCGTTCGGACCGGCGATGACCTGACCCGGTTGGGCCGGCCGGTGACCGGCCCGGATCTTGCCGGTCGGCCGGTGATCATGCCGTCGCCGACCGATGCCCGCTACTTCCACGACCTGGTCCAGCGGACGGTGGCTGTCGATCCGGCCTCGGTCGTCCACGCCGTCAGCCAGGTGCTGACGACCGCCTTGCTGGTCGCCGGCGGGTTGGGCATCGGTTTCGTGCCGGCTTCGATTGCCCGGCTGGGCATCGACGGAGTGGCACTGCTGCCGTTGGCCACGACGCCTGCGCGTCCGGTGGAGCTGCACCTGGTCTGGTCGCGGGAGAACCGCAATCCGGCGCTGCCGCGCGCCCTGGACCTGGTGCTGGAGGCGCAGCCTCCCGCGCACTGAGCCATCGAAAGCGGCGCAACCCGACATCGACACCCGGCCGTGAGCCCTCGAAGGGTACCGATCCCGAGGACGCAGCAGCGCCCGTCGACGGACTCAGGGCGCGGAGCCGAACTCGGCGGTGGCGACGGTCCAGGCGCGGGCCTGCTCGGACAGGGTGATGCCCAGGCCCGGACGGTCGGGCAGCCACATCCTGCCGTCGCGGATCTCCAGCCGCTCCTCGAACAGCGGATCCAGCCAGTCGAAGTGCTCCACCCATGGGTCGTTGCCGGCGAAGGCGGCCGCCAGGTGCAGGTGGATCTCCATCGCGAAGTGCGGCGCCAGATCCAGCCGACGGTGCTCGACGTAGGAGGCCAGCTTGAGGAACTGGGTGATGCCGCCGATCCGCGGCGCGTCCGGCTGCACCACGTCGGAGGCGCCGGCGTCGATCATCGAGACGTGTTCGCCGACGCTGGTCAGCATCTCGCCGGTGGCGATCGGCGTGTCCAGCCGCCGGGTCAGGTCGGCGTGCCCCGCGGCGTCGTAGGCGTCCAGCGGCTCCTCGATCCAGGTCAGGCCGAACTGGTCCAACTGCCGCCCCATCCGGATCGCGGTCGGCCGGTCCCACTGCTGGTTGGCGTCCACCATCAGCGCGACGTCGTCGCCGATCGCCTCGCGGACCGCGGTCAGCCGGGTCAGGTCCGCGCGCCAGTCGGGTTGACCGACCTTGATCTTGATGCCGCCGATGCCGGCCTGCACCGACCGCTGGGCGTTCTCGATGACGTCCTCGATCGGGGCGTGCAGGAAGCCGCCGGAGGTGTTGTAGGTGCGGACACCGTCGCGGTGGGCGCCGATCAGCTTGCCCAGCGGCAGCCGGGCCCGGCGCGCCTTCAGATCCCACAGCGCCACGTCGATGGCTGCCAGCGCCTGGGTGGACAAGCCACTGCGGCCCACCGAGGCACCGGCCCAGACGAGCTTGGTCCACAGCCGTCCGATGTCGGAGGGGTCCTCGCCGATCAGCTCGGGCGCGACCTCGCAGGCGTGGGCGTACTGTCCGGGGCCACCGCCGCGCTTGGAGTAGGAGAACCCAATGCCCTCGGCACCGTCCTCGGCCGTGAGCTCGGCGAACAGGAAGGCGACCTCGCGCATCGGCTGCTGCCGGCCGGTGAACACCTTCGCATCGCTGATCGCGGTGGTCAACGGGAGCCGGGCCGAGGACAGCTTGAGATGGGCGATCCGACCGGTCATCTCAGCGCACCGCCTCGATCAGTCGGGCCAGGTCGGCCTGCTCGGTCTCGGTCAGGTCCGTCAGCGGGGGGCGTACCGGTCCGGCCGGACGACCGACCGCGCGCAGGCCGGCCTTGATGATGCTCACCGCGTACCCGGGCACCCGGTCGCGGAGATCGCAGTACGGCAGTACGAAGTCCCGCATCGCCTGGTCGATCCGCGTGTCGTCGCCGGTCCGGACCGCGGCGTAGAAGTCGTGGGCGAAGCCGGGAAGGAAGTTGAAGATGGCCGAGGAGTAGGTCGTCACGCCCAGCCGCAGGTACGGCACCGCGTACAGCTCGGCGGTCGGCAGGCCGCCGATGTAGGTCAGCCGGTCCCCGACCAGCGCCCGGATCCGGGTCAGCTGCTCCAGCCGGCCGGCACCGTCCTTGAAGCCGACCAGGTTGGGACAGTCGTCCACCAGCCGGGCCACCGTCGTCGGGGCGTAGATGGCATTGCCGCGGTTGTAGAGGATGACGCCCAGCCGGGTGGCCGCGCAGACCGCCCGGACGTGCGCGGCCAGGCCGTCGGGCCCGCTCTCGGTGAGGTACGGCGGGAAGAGCAGCACGGCGTCCGCGCCGGCCCGTTCGGCCGCCCGGACGAGTTCGACCGCGGTCGCGGTGCCGTAACCGGCCGGCGCGACCAGCGGCAGATCGTCGGGGGCTGCGGCCACGGCCGTCGCCACCACTGTCTCGACCTCGGCCGGGGTCAGGCTGAAGAACTCGCCGGTGCCGCCGGCCGCGAACAGGCCGGCCGGCTCGTGCGCGGCGAGCCACTCGACGTGGTCGCCATAGCCGACCGGGTCGAAGGTCTGGTCGGCGTCGAAATGGGTGACGGGGAAGGACAACAGGCCCGAGCCCAGTCGGTGGGCGACGTCGGCCGGGGACAGGTCGGTACTCCGCGCGCTCATTCCCCGACCGTAGGGAGTGCCGGTGATCGGAGTCCAACACCCGTTGCGGATCGGCCGATGCCTCCCGGGTATCAGGCGGCGTACCGCACCTGGGTGTCCGCCGTGGTCCGAAACGACGGGTTGGATCCGGTGCCGCGCCCGCCAGCCGGCTCCGCAACCCCGCACCGGTCCGAGATCGGCGACCGGGTCCATGGGCTCCGGCAGCTTCGGCGGCCCCGGCCGCTCCGCCCGCTCCAGCCGCTCCAGCGGGTCCAGCGGCAGACCCGGGCCCGGGTCCGACCACGGCGATCGGGGCCGACGGGACCAGCTGCGGAACTCCGCCTAGGTCCGAAAACGGGGATCGGCGGCACCAACCATAGAACTCGGCCCGGTCCGAAAACGCCGATCGGAGCCGGCAACGGCGACGGAATCTCGCCTCGGTCCGAGAGCGACAGCCGAACCCGGCCACCCGACCACAAACCCCACCCCGGTCCGAAAACGGCCCCGATCCGGCAACACCAGCCTCAAACCCCACCCCGGTCCGAAAACGGCAACGGAGCCTGGGAGGACCAGAACCAGTAGTCCGCCGCGGTCCGAAAACGGCACGAGGACGTAGCCAGCACCACGAGGACGCAGCACGAGGACGGAGCCAGCACGAGGACGGAGCCAGCACGAGGACGGAGCCAGCACGAGGACGGAGCCAGCGCGAGGACGGGGCCAGCGCGAGGACGGCCACGGAGCCGGGGCCTCAGCCCGCGCGGTCAGTCGAGCTTCGCGGGGAACTCCCGGGCGGCATGGTCGGCGATCCGCTTCATCATCCACAGATCGAGGCCGCCGCCGATGGCCCCGCCGGCGATCGGCAGGCCCCGACCGAGCCGGCTGAGGAACCGCTCGCCGAGGCCGCGCATCAGCCGTACGCCGATGGCCTTGTTGACCAGCATCAGCGCCGGCGGCGGAAGCCGGCGCAGCGCCAGGCCGGCCAGCGGACCGCCCGGTGACTTGATGCCGGCCGCCTTCAGCACATCGGAGGCGCGGGAGCCGACCAGGGTCAGCAGCACCGCGGTCCGGATCCGGGCATCGGAGACGTCGTAGCCCCGCAGGGTGGCCACCGCACCGACCATCCGGGTGGCCTGGACGTAGAACTCCAAGACGTTGGCCGGGATCGCGACGGGCATGGTCACGAATCCGCCGATGCCGGTCAGCACCCCGCCGATCCCGCCGCCGACCACTGACTGCCGGCTGACCTTGCGCACTGCGTCCTCGGTCGAGGAGGACCGCCTCCGGGCCCGATGGGCCAACTCCTCGGCCGAACTCAGCGGGCCCACTCCGTCCAGACCGAATCTGAGCAGCCGGTGCACCAACCGGTTCACCGAGCTGACGTCGGGCTGCTGGTCGTCGGCGGCTTCCAGGCTCGATCGGTCGTCGGTCCGTCGGCTGCTGCGCTTGGCCATCGAAAATCCTCCTGTCCGGCCGGCACCGACAACGGCGGCCGGCCCCGTCCTAGGCAGACCTCCGACTGATACCCACGGTCTCGGCGGTGCATGCGTCGATGAGCCGGTCGAAGCCGGCGCGGGCATGCTCGATCGCCTTCGGATCGAGGTCCAGTTGCATGGCGTGGTTCAGCGACAGCATCAGTCCGGTGGCCTCGAAGATGACCTGGTCGACGTCGGTGTCGGCGTGGAACGACCCGTCGGCCACGGCGACGTCGATCTGCTCGGCCAGGTAGGTCCGCCAGTCATCGGCCAGCCGGCGGGCCAGGTCGTGCACCTGTCCCGGGCGGCCGTCGTAGTCGGTCGTCACCTGGGTGAAGAAGCAGCCACCGGGAAACACCCGGCGCTCGAGGTGGGAGATCCAGGCGTCCACCAGCTTGCGCAGCCGCGGCAGGCCGGGCGCGGCGTGGGCCGCCGGCAGGATGACCTCCCGGCGGTAGATCCGTACCGCCTCCGACATCACCCCGAGCTGGAGCTCGAGCATGCTGCCGAAGTGCCCGATGACACCGGACTTGCTCATCGACAATTCATCGGCCAGCCGGCCCAGACTGATGGCGTCGAGCCCCTCGGTGGAGGCGATGTCGACACCGGCGGACACGATCAGGTGCCGGGTCTGTTGCGCCTGGGCGGCGGTTCGACGAGGGCTCACAGCCCAAGATTAGCCCAGCGAAAACTTTAGAGAACGATCGTACGCTAAAGTGTGCGTCGTGACCCAGCACACCGGGACCGATGCCCCGGCCCCCGACCACGATGCCAGTTCCGGCCGCCCGGACCAACCCCGCAGCCGGTACGGCTCGCAGATCCTCGGCGCCGGCTACTACCAGCCCGCCCGGGTGCTGACCAACCATGACGTCGAGCAGTTGGTCGAGACCAGCGACGAGTGGATCCAGCAGGTCACCGGCATCCGTGAGCGTCGCATCGCCGCCGACGACGAGACGGTGGCCAGCATGGCCACCGCCGCCGGCCGGGACGCGCTCGCCGACGCTGCCGTCGACCCAGCCAATGTCGACCTCGTCGTCGTGGCGACCTGCACCTCCGAGCAGCGCTCTCCCAACACCGCCGCCCGGGTCGCCCAGGCGATCGGCGCGACCACACCCGTGGTGCTCGACATCAGTGTCGCCTGCTCCGGCTTCGTGCACGCGCTGGCGGTGGCCGACCAGGCCATCTCCGCCGGCACCGCCAGCACCGCCCTGGTGATCGCGGCGGAGAAGCTCAGCGCCTTCACCGACTGGACCGACCGCACCACCTGCATCCTGATCGCCGACGGCGCCGGCGCGATGGTCCTGGGACGCACCGACCGCCCCGGTGTCAGCCCGGTCACCTGGGGAACCGAGCCGTCGCTGACCGACGCGGTGGTGATCGAGCCGCCGACCAACACGTTCCGGCAGACCGGCAAGCAGGTGTTCAAGTGGGCCATCTCCGAGGCGGCCGGGCACGCCGCCAAGTCGGTGTCCAACGCGGGCTACCGGCTGGAGGATCTCGGTGGCCTGTTCAGTCACCAGGCGAATCTGCGCATCATCGAACCGCTGGCCCGCCAGCTCGGACTGTCCGACCGCATCGTCGCCACCGATGTGGTGACCTCCGGCAACACCTCGGCCGCCTCCATCCCGCTGGCCTTCGCCAAGATGTGGCAGGCCGGCGAGCTACCCCTGGACACCCCGTTCCTGCTCTTCGCCTTCGGCGGCGGCTTCGCCTACGCCGGTCTGGTGGCGCGGACCCCGCGGGCCGTCGGTCAGCGGCCGACCGCGTAACCCTGCATGCCGCGGGGGTTGGCGGCAGCCTTGAGGATGCCGGTGTCCGGGCGGTACGACGCCGCCGTCATCCGGCTCAGGCTCCAGTCGCCTGCCACCTGCACCCGGTGCCCACGCTGTTCGAGCGCCCGGACGACCTCGACCGGATAGCGTCCCTCGATCTCGATCACGCCCGGCTCGGGCAGCCGTGGCTCGAACGAGGCGATCATCGACCGGATGTTGAATGCCGGCTGGTCGATCGCCGCCTGCAGGTTCATCCCGCCGAGGGTGTGGGCCAACCAGAAGACCATCGCCCACTGGTCCTGCTGATCACCTCCGGGAGTGCCGAAGGCCGTCACGGTCCCGTCGTCGTCGACCGCCATCCCGGGGCTCAGCGTGGTCCGCGGTCGCCGGCCGGGAGCCAATGACGACGGCAGCTCCGGCTCGAGCCAGGTCATCTGCAGCCGGCTGCCGAGGCAGAAGCCGAGCGCCGGCACGGTCGGGGAGGACTGCAGCCAGCCACCACTGGGCGTTGCCGACACCACATTGCCCCAGCGGTCGACGATGTCGACGTGGCAGGTGTCGCCGCGGGTGCTGCCGTTGCGTTCGACCGTCGGCTCACCGCTCGCACCCGTGCCGCCGCCGGGGCCGCGTTCCACCGTGGGCTCACCGCCGCCCACCGCCCGACCGCCGGCAGCGGCGTAGTCCGGCAGCCGGGGTTCGTGACCGTCGAGGCGGCCGGGCCGCAGTTCCAGCGAGGCCACCTCACTGATCAGCGCCCGCCGGCCGGCGAGATAGTCCGGGTCCAGCAGACCGGCCAGGTCCGGTCGTCCCGGCGCGTCGCCGAACCAGGCGTCGCGGTCGGCGAAGGCGAGCTTCTGCGCCTCGGCGACGAGGTGGATCTGGTCGGCCCCGAATCCGCGCCGGCCACCCCCGGAGCCGAACGCGCCGTCCAGCAGCGGGTCCAGGATGGCGAGGGTCTCCAGGAACACCGGGCTCTGGGCCCAGCCGGCCGCCTTGTGCAGGGTCCGGCCACGCCACTGAAGCTGCATCGTCGGCTCGTACGTCGGCCGCCAGCCGGCCAGGTCCGCGCCGGTGATCACGCCGGCATGTTCGCTGCCGGAGGAGTCCATGAAGGCTCTACGGGCGAAGGCGTCGATCGCCTCGGCCACGAACCCCTCGCTCCAGGCCCGGATCGCCCGGTCGCAGCCGGCCTCCCGGGTGCCGGCGCTGCGGGACTCCTCCACCAGCCGGCGGTAGGTGGTGGCCAGCACCGGGTTGGTCTGCAACTGCCCCGGTCGGGGCGCCGGCAGCCAGGTCTCGGCCGACGTCGGCCAGTGCCGGCGGAAGTGATCTGCCATCCGGTCGATCAGTGCGGTCACCCGTTCGACCACCGGGTGGCCGTTCTCGGCGTAGCGGATGGCGTACTGCATCACCTGCGCCGGCCACATGGTGCCGTGGTCACGCAGCAGGGCCAGCCAGCTGGGGGTGGCGCCGGGCACCGTCGCGGCCAGCAGTCCGGTGCCGGGGACGCTGCGCAGGCCGAGTCCGCGGTAGTGGTCGATGGTCGCCGCCGCCGGTGCGACACCCTGACCGCAGAGCACCTCCGGGTCGTGGTCGACCCGTTTGAGGATCAGCGGCAGGTCGCCGCCGGGACCGTTCAGGTGCGGCTCCACCACCTGCAGCACGAATCCGGTGGCGGCCGCCGCGTCGAAGGCGTTGCCGCCGGCCTCCAGCACTGCCATACCCGACTGGCTGGCCAGCCAGTGGGTGCTGGTGACCATGCCGAAGGTGCCGGCCAGTTCCGGGCGCGTGGTGAACACGTCGGTCAGCCTAGCCAGCCGGGTCCTTGTTGAGCAGTCGGGCGTTATCCACGGTCAACCGCATCCTCAATGATCAGCCGAGGCCCTCGTTGAGCAGTCGGGCGTTGTCGATCATCAACCGCATCCTCAAGGATCAGCCGAGGTCCTCATTGAGCAGTCGGGCGTTGTCGATCATCAACCGCATCCTCAAGGATCAGCCGAGGTCCTCGTTGAGCAGTCGGGCGTTGTCGATCATCAACCGCATCCTCAAGGATCAGCCGAGGCCCTCATTGAGCAGTCGGGCGTTGTCGATCATCAACCGCATCCTCAAGGATCAGCCGAGGCCCTCGTTGAGCAGTCGGGCGTTGTCGATCATCAACCGCATCCTCAAGGATCAGCCGAGGCCCTCGTTGAGCAGTCGGGCGTTATCGATCATCAACCGCATCCTCAAGGATCAGCCGAGGTCCTCATTGAGCAGTCGGGTGTTGTCGATGGTCAGCTGGGTCTCAGTGATCAGCCGAGGTTGCCGTTGAGTCTCGATGGTCAGCCTGGTCCTCGATGATCGGCCGAGGTCGCCGACGATCAGCCGGTCCTCGACGATCAGCCGGTCCTCGACGATCAGCCGAGGTTGCCGTTGAGTTTCGATGGTCAGCCGGGTCCTCGATGATCAGCCGAGGTTGTCGACGATCAGTCGAGGTTCTCGATGATCAGCGGCGGCAGGTCGTCGGCCGGGGTGAAGCCGAAGACCCTGCCCAGGAAGGACAAGGCGGCCTGCTGGGCACCGACGATGTTCTCGGCGCGACGGAAACCGTGGCCTTCGCCCTCGAACATGATCATCGCCACCGGCAGGCCCTTGGCCCGGGCCGCGTCGGCGAAGGTCCTGGCCTGGTTGGGCGGCACCACCATGTCCTCGCTGCCCTGCAGCAGCAGGATCGGCGCCTCCAACCGGTCGACGTGGTTGATCGGCGACCGGTCGGCGTACAGCGCCGCCTCGTCGGGATAGGCCCCGATCAGTGACTCCGGGTAGCGCGACTCGAACTTGTGGGTGTCGGCCACCAGCGCGGTCAGATCGCCGATGCCGTACTTGCTGATGCCGGCGGTGAACACGGTGGAGGTGGTCAGCGCCTGCAGGGTGGTGTAGCCGCCGGCGCTGGATCCCTGGATGGCCAGCCGGTGGCGATCGGCGCGGCCCTGGTCGGCCATCGCGGACGCACCGGCGACGCAGTCGACGACGTCGACGACACCCCAGGCACGAAGCAACCGTTCCCGGTAACGGCGGCCGTAGCCGACACTGCCGCCGTAGTTGACGTCGAGAACCGCGATGCCGCGGGTGGTCCAGAACTGCACCTCCCGGTCGTACTCGGGCGCGCTGCCCCCGGTCGGGCCGCCGTGGGAGATGGTGATCATCGGCGGCAACTCCCCCTCCGGCGCGCACCACCCGTCGTTGCGTGGCGGGTAGAACCAGCCGTGCACCTGTCCCTGGTCCGACGACCACGACACCTCGGTGGCCGTCGACACCAGGTCGGTGGCCAGCGCGGCGGTGCTGCTGCGGCGTAGCACGGTCGGAGCCGCAGGCCGGCCGGGATCGAGGAGTACCAGCTCGGGGTCCCGGTCGGGATAGCCGAGGACGGTGGCCAGCCGCCGCCCGTCGAAGCCGAGGGAGCCGACCGACACGGCGCCGGTGTCGATCTCGGTCAGCCGGCCGTCGCCGACGGTCAGCACGCCGAGATGGCTGCGGTTGCCGATCGTCCAGGTGCAGGCAACCCGGTCCTGGTCCAGCACGGCATAGGGCCGGCCGCCCAGCACCCACTGCGGCGGGGCGAACTCGGCCTCCATCGGGCAGACCGGCGAGGTCGTGCCGCCGGCCAGGCGGAACAGGTTCCACCAGTCGGTGCGGTCGGAGACGAAGAGCAGCGAGCCGTCCGGCATCCACTGCGGCACGGCCACCGACTCCTCCGGACCGCCGGCCAACAGCTCACCGGCCAGCAGCCCTCCATCCAACGGTGCACTGTCCGGCAGGGCGCCGGCCGGCAGGGCACCGTCCGGCAGGGCACCGTGCCGGCAGGGCACCGTCCGGCTGGGCACCGTCCGGCAGGGCACCGTCCAGCAGGGCACCGTCGGTGTCCGCGGGTGCCTTCAGCCGGTCCATCGGCGGCAGTTCGGCGACCATCAGCCGAGTCGCGTCCCAGGGCATGTTCGGGTGGTCCCACTCGATCCAGGCCAGTCGGCCGTCGGCCGACAGCGTCGGCGCGGCGTAGAAGTCGGCGCCCGCACAGAGGACCACGTCGGCGACGTCGGTGCCGGCCGAGAGTCGGCGGGCAACGATCGTGTTGACCGGTTCCCGGCCGGCGGACCGGTGGTCCTCGCGGACCGCGATGATCAGATCCCGGTCGGGGAACAGCCGCAGGGCGCCGTAGCGCAGCTGCGGGTCGGCGGTCAACCGGCGCGGGGGTTGCCGCTCGGTGATCAGGTGCAGGCCGTTGTCGGCGAAGTCGGAGAACAGCACCTGGCCGGCGGCCACCGCGTACGCGCCGCCGCCGTACTCGTGCACCCGGCTGCGCACGTTGTGCGGGGCGCCGGTCACCGCCCGCGGCCCGTCCGCACTCTGTCGCCGGATGCTGACCCGGCCGCCGTCGGCGGGATCAGCCTCCAACCAGTACAGGTCCGTGCCGTCGAACTGCGGATCACCCAGAGCGACGATGCCCTCGGTCAGGGATTCGGCGGTGATCGGGGAGGGCCAGCTGCCGTACGGGCTGATCATGATCGCAGCGTACGGGCGGCTGCGGGTCGGGCTGCAGCCGGATCGGTGTCCGAGGATCGGTGTCCGGGCGGGGCGGTGATGGTGGGATTCCTGAGAGCGATGGTGCACAATGAGTCCCGGTCGATGTGTGCCGGAGTGCTGCGTCGAGGCCTGCTGAGGATGTCGGGGAAGGCAACCCTCGGTCGGGTTGTCTCGACGGTCAGCACAGCTCGGAAGGATCGACCATGAGTACGACCCGTGGTGTCCTGTACATCCACTCCACGCCGTCGGCCCTGTGTCCCCACGTCGAGTGGGCGGTCGGCGGCGTATTCGGCATGCCCGTGGGCCTGGACTGGATCGCCCAACCGGCTGAACGCGCCTCCTACCGCACCGAGTACTCCTGGACCGGCCCGGTCGGTACCGCGGCCAACATCGCCAGTGCGTTGAAGGGCTGGCAGCGGATCCGGTTCGAGGTCACCGAGGAAGCCACCTCGGCCAGCGAGGCGGAACGCTATTCCTACACCCCGAAGTTGGGCGTCTTCCGCGCCGTCACCGGGTTGAACGGCAACATCGTGGTGGACGAGGAGCGGATCAAGCGGGCCATGGTGACCGCCTCACTCGGCGGCAAGGATCTGGTCGAGGCCCTGGACGTCCTGCTCGGCGGACCGTGGGACGCGGAGCTGGAACCGTTCCGCTACGCCGGCGAGGGCACCCCGGTGCGCTGGCTGCACGAGGTCGTCTGACCCCCGCCCGCCCTGCTCTCTCTGCCCCGCGTGCACCGGGCGCTCAACGCGCTCCGCGCACACCGGGCACACCAGGCACTCCGCGCACACCGGGCACTCCGCGCACACCGGGCACACCGGGCACACCGGGCGCCCCGGGCGTCGGCAGCCACGCTCACTTCGCACCAGCTACGGCGCGGCGCACCACTCGCGGCTAGTGCGCGATGACATAGCTGGTGCGGAGGGGACCCGCGGGCGCTCCACGAACCCGGGCCCTCCACGAACCCGGGCGCCCCCCGCACACCAGGCACACCGGGCACACACCGGGCACACCGGGCACTCCGCGCACACCGGGCGTCGGCAGCCACGCGCACTTCGCACCAGCTACGGCGCGGCGCACCACTCGCGGCTAGTGTCCTGCGCCAGGGATTCGTTGCATATATCGGGCGAGTCTTTGGAGGATTTCGTCGGCGCTGCGTCGCCAGGTGAAGGGGCGTGGGTTGGCGTTCCACTGCCCGATCCAGGTTTCGATGTCGGCGCGGAGTGTGGTGACGCTGTCGTGGATTCCGCGGCGGAGTTGTTGATCAGTCAGTAGCCCGAACCAGCGCTCGACCTGGTTCAGCCAGGAGGAGCTGGTCGGGGTGAAGTGCAGGTGGAAGCGTGGGTGCGCGGCGAACCAGGCGGTGATGGCCGGTGTCTTGTGGGTTGAGAGGTTGTCGCAGATCAGGTGCACTTCCAGGTCGGCGGGGACCTGTTGGTCGATCTGGTTGAGGAACTTCTTGAACTCGGTAGCGCGGTGACGCTGTTGGATCGAGTGGATGACCAGCCCGCTGGTCACGTCGAGCGCAGCGAACAGGTCGGCGGTGCCGTTGCGGTGATAGTCGAAGCTGCGCCGCTCAGCGATCCCGGGCATCATCGGTAGCAGCGGCGCGGAGCGGTTGAGTGCCTGGATGCCGGATTTCTCATCTACACAGAGAATCACGGCTCGTTCGGGTGGATTCAGATACAGGCCGACTACGTCACGCACCTTGGCCACGAACTGTGGATCGGTGCTGAGTTTGAACGTGTCGACCAGGTGCGGCTTCAATCCGAACGCACGCCAGATCCTCCCGATCGCCGACTTCGACAGGCCGGAATGCTTGGCCATCGATGCCCGTGACCAGTGCGTCGCATCAGCAGGCGTGCTCTCCAATGTGTCGATCAGGACCTGTTCGACTTGATCATCGGTGATCGTTCGTTCGCCACCGGGACGTGGCTCGTCCACTAGACCATCCAGGCCCCTGGCGATGAACCGCCGCCGCCACTTGCCGACAGTCGCCGTTGAGCAGCCCAGCCGGGCAGCGACAACGGTGTTGTCCGAGCCCTCGGCACAGCTCAAGATGATCTTCGATCGCAGCGCCAACCACTGGGCCGACTTCGCCCGCTGCGCCCACCTCAACAATTGCGCGCGGTCCTCATCGGCAACGACCAACTCCGCCTTCGGGCGGCCCGTTCTCGGCATACAGCATTCTACGACTTATCTAACGAATCCCTGGCGCAACACACTAGTGCGCGATGACATAGCTGGTGCGGAGGGGACCCGCGGGCGCTCCACGAACCCGGGCCCTCCACGAACCCGGGCGCCCCCCGCACACCAGGCACACCGGGCACACACCGGGCACACCGGGCACTCCGCGCACACCGGGCGTCAGCAGCCACGCTCACTTCGCACCAGCTACGGCGCGGCGCACCACTCGCGGCTAGTGCGCGATGACATAGCTGGTGCGGAGGGGACCCGCGGGCGCTCCACGAACCCGGGCCCTCCACGAACCCGGGCGCTCCCCGCACACCGGGCACACCGGGCACACCGGGCACACCGGGCGCTCCGGGCGCTCCACGCACCGGGCACCCGGGCACACCGGGCGTCGGCAGCCACGCGCACTTCGCACCAGCTACGGCGCGGCGCACCACTCGCGGCTGGTGCGCGGTGACGTAGCTGGTGCGGAGGGGACCCGCCGGCGGTACGGGAGGCGTGCAGGGCGCTCAGCGGGGCGGGCGGCGGCCGAAGATCGCCGTCCCGATCCGAACTGTGGTGGCGCCGTGGGCGATGGCCGCCTCGAAGTCGCCCGACATGCCCATCGAGAGCTCCCGGCATCCCGCCAGTCGAGGGTCGCCGACCAGCCGGTCCCGCAGGCCGGCCAGGGTGGCGAAGCAGTCGGCCACCCGCTGGGCATCCCCGGACAGGGCCGCGATCGTCATCAGCCCGCGAAGCCGCAGTCGCGGCAGGTCGGTCACGGCCAGCGCCAGCGCGGCCACTTCGTCAGGCGCGATACCGAACTTGCTCGGCTCACCGGAGGTGTTGACCTCCAGGAACACGTCCAGGCTTCGGTCCAGCCGCTCCAGCCTCCGGTCCAGGGTCTCGGCCAGCCGCAAGCTGTCCAGGGCGTGGAACTCGGCGGCGAAGGCGGCGACGTCCTTGGCCTTGTTGGTCTGCAGGTGCCCGATCATGGCCCAGCGGAGGTCGGGCAGGTCGGCCAGGGCGGCGGCCTTCGCGGCCGCCTCCTGCACCTTGTTCTCCCCCACCAGCCGGACACCGGCCCGATAGGCCTCCTCCACGGCGTCGGGCCCGAACGTCTTCGACACCGGCAGCAGCCGGACCTCGGCAGGGTCGCGACCGGCCGCCACACAGGCCGCATCGATCGCGGCCCGGACCCGGTGCAGACTGTCCGCGATCGACATGGCCGCCAGCCTATCCAGCCGCTCGGGTAGCGTTCGGGCATGGCCGCCGCCGACCGTCGTCCCCGAATCCGGTCGTCGGTCCCGCTGCTGGCCGTGGGCCTGCTGGTGCTGCTCGGCATCGTCGCCGCGGCCGTGCGACCGCCCTGGCAGTTCGACCCGATCATTCTGGACCTGCCGCATCCGACCGCTGCGCCCCGGCCGTTGCCGCCGCCACCGAGCGCGGAGCCATCCGCGTCGGCGGGTGCCCACGAGCTTCCCGCCGCCGGCCTCGACGTCTCCTGGATCAAGTGGGTGCTGCTGGGTGCGCTGATCGCTGCCGCGGCGCTGGCCGTACTGCTGGTGGTGTCCCGGCTGCTGGCGGTCCGAAGGATGTACGCCGACCAGCCCGACGAAGACGTCGAGGTGCTGGACACCGCCGTGCAGCCCGACCTGCCGACCCTGCAGCAGGGCGCCGCCCGGGCCGAGGAACGACTGCTGGCCGTCGGCCGGCCCACCGACGCCATCATCGCCGCCTGGCTGGCGCTGGAGGAGGCCGCGCACACCTCCGGGGTGGACCGGCGGCCGGCCCAGACCCCGTCGGAGTTCACCGCGGATGTGCTCGGCCGCACCGGGGTAGCAGCCGAACCGGTGCAGACCCTGCTCGCCCTGTACCTGCGCGCCCGCTTCTCTGCCGGCGGATCCGGCCCGACCGATCTGGATCAGGCCCGCCGCTGCATCCGCGTGCTGGCCGACAGCTGGTCCGACTTCGCCGGGCGGCCCGGTCCCGGTCCGGGGACGTCGGCCGGCACCACGGAGCCGCCGCGATGAGACGTCGCTTCACCGGACGGGTGATCACGACCCTCGCGCTGACCGGCCTCGGCGTGCCGCTGCTGTGCCGGCTGGTACTCGGCATGCCGCTGCTGCAGGCCCTGTTGCTCGGCGCGGTGGGGGTCACCGTCGCCGCGCTGGCACTGTTCCCACCGGACGGCTACGACATCGACTTCCCCGCAGCGCCGCCGCCGGTCCGCGACCGGGGCGCGCGCCGCGAGGTCTTCCGGCTGTCCTGGAACGTCGCCGGCCGGGAGGACCGGGTCGGCAGCACGCTGATCCAGCGGCTGCAGCAGGTGGCCGACCGCCGGCTGGCGCTGCACGGCCTGCGACTGAACGACCCCGCCGACCGGGAGCGGGTGATCGAGTTGATCGGCGAGCGGGCCTACCGGCTGCTGCGGCTGCCGGCCGGCTCCGACGCCCCGGCGCGCAGCTTCCTGCAGGCCCTGACCGCGGTCGAACGACTCGCCGAGGTTCCCCTCGACCCGCACCAGCATCCGACCCCGCCCCACCCCGACGAGCTTGTCGGCGCCGACGTCGCCGTACCGAAGGAGAACCGATGACCGAACGTTCCGACGCCGCCGACCGGACCACCGCCCCGTTGCAGGTGGCCGAGATCTCCAAGATCTGCCGCGCGGTACTGGACGAGGTGGGCACGGTGGTGGTGGGCATGGAGGCTGCGCTGAACACCGCCCTGGCCGCCATCCTGGCCGGCGGCCACGTGCTGTTCGAGGACGTCCCCGGCCTGGGCAAGACGCTGGCGGCCCGGTGCCTGTCGTCGGCGTTGGGACTGGAGTTCCGCCGCCTGCAGTGCACGCCGGACCTGCTGCCGGCCGACATCACCGGCTCCTACGTCTTCGACCCGGCTGCGGCGCGGTTCGAGTTCCGGCCCGGCCCGGTCTTCACCGGCCTCTTCCTGGCCGACGAGATCAACCGCACCACGCCCAAGACCCAGTCCGCACTGCTGGAGGCGATGGCCGAACGGCAGGTGACGGTGGAGGGACACAGCTTCCCACTGACGGCGCCGTTCCACGTGATGGCGACCTCCAACCCGATCGAGTACGAGGGCACCTACCCGCTGCCCGAGGCCCAGTTGGACCGGTTCATGGTCCGGCTGGCGGTCGGCTATCCGTCCCGGCAGGCCGAACGGGATGTGCTGGCCCGCCGGCTGAGCCGCCGGCATGAGGAGAGCAGCGTCGAGCGGGTGGTCGACGCCGGCACCGTGCTGGCCATGCAGGCCGGGGTCGAACGCGTTCCGGTCGACCCCGACATCCTCGGCTACTGCGTGGACCTCACCGGCGCGACCCGCGACCATCCGGCCGTCGAGGTGGGCGCCTCGCCGCGCGGCTCGCTGGCGCTGATGCTGGTCGCCCGCAGCCGCGCGGTCATCGACGGCCGCGACTACGTCATCCCGGAGGACGTCAAGGCGATCGCGCCGAGCGTGCTGGCCCACCGGATCACGCTGACGCCGCAGAGCTGGGCTTCCGGGCTGCCGGCCACCGACGTCATCCGCAACCTGCTGGACCAGGTCGCCGGGCCCGCGGTCACCCGCGCCGGCAGCGACCTGCCCACCCGATGACGTGGCCGCCGGCGGCCGGGTCGGGGCGGCCGCCGCGGTGGCGGCCGACCAGCGGCCTGTCGGTGTCGGCGCTGGTGGGCGTGGGGCTGCTGCTGATCGGCATCCTCACCGGCCGGATCCAGGTGGCCGTGCTGGCCGCTCCGCTGCTGCTCACGCCGGCCCGGCTGTGGCTGGGCCGGCCCGGCGGTTCCGGCCGGGTGACGATGAGCACCGATGCCGACGCCACCGGTTCCCGGGTCGCCGCGGTGATCGCCTGGCAGCCGGCCCGCGGCACCGAGGCGTTACGGATCCGCGCCTCCGCACCCGGTCACCGGTCGGTCGACGCGGTGCTGGCGTCTGCCACCCCGCTGCGCCGGACCACCGTCAGCATCCGCACCGCACGCACCGGTCGGCGGCCGATCTTCACCGTCGACCATGCCGAACTGGCCGGCCAACAGCTGGTCACGGCCGCCGGTGACACCGCCGGGCCGGTGCCGGTGACCGTGCTGCCGCGGACCGACCTGCTGCGGGAGGTGCCGCTGCCGCACCGCCTGCAGGGACTGACCGGTCCGCACGACTCCCGTCGCGCCGGCGAAGGCAACGATCTGCGCGACATCAACCTGTTCACTCCCGGCGATCGGCTACGACGGATCGACTGGCGGGTCACCGCCCGCCGCAACAGCGGCGGCCCCGGGGCGGCCGTCACCGACCTCTACGTGCGCCGCAGCTACGCCACCGCCGATGCCGCGGTGATGATCGTGCTGGACTCCCGCGACGAGGTCGGCCCGGATCTGACCACCTGGAACGACTCCAGCCGGATCCCCGAGGACGAGCCGACCTCGCTGGACCGCGCCCGGACCGCGGCCCTGAGCCTGGCCCGTCGCTATCTGCAGGCCGGTGACCGGGTCGGCCTGGAGGACCTGGGTCGGATGCGTCGACCGGTGCCGCCGGCCGGTGGGCAGCGGCAGCTGCGCCGGCTGACCATGCGGATCGCGCTGGCCGAGCCGGAGGGTGAACCGCGGGCCCGGCAACGGCCGCCGCGGATGCCGTCGGGCGCCTTGATCATCATCTGCTCGACGTTCCTGGACGAGGAGACCGGCCGACTCGCCCAGCTGTGGCACGGCGCCGGCCACCGGGTGGTCGCGGTCGACGTGCTACCCGAACCGGACCTGCGCAGCGCCTCGCAGCGCCTGCTGACGGCGTACCGGATCATCGCCATGGACCGGGCCGACCGGCTGGCAGCCTTGGCCCGGTCCGGTGTCGAGGTGGTCGGCTGGACCGAGACCGACAGCGGTCCGTTGCACCGGCACCGCCGCGAGCGGTCCGGGGAGCGTCCGGTCCAGGTGGCACTGGCGGCCCTGTCCCGGCGTCGGGCGCACCGATGAACGCCGGCGACCGGATCGTCGGCCGGCTGACCGGCCGGTGGCGGCAGCTGCAGGACTCGGCCCGCTCGACCCGGGCCGCGGTGGCCCGGCCCAAGCCGCCGGTGACGGTCGAGCTCGGCCGCACCGTCCGCGCCTGGTGGCTGCAACTGGTGATCGCCGCCCTCGGCGTCACCGTCATCCTGGTGCTGCATCCCGGCGTGGTGGCGGTGGTGGTCATCTGCCTGGTGCTGGCCTGGATCACTGTGCGACCCGGAGCCGCCGGCGGCGCGATCTTCTGCGCGGCGCTGGGTGTCGTCTGGCTGGTCGACCCGAGCCCGGCCCTCTCGGCGCAGGAGTTCGGCCTGCTGGCGCTCGGCCCGGCGGTCTGGACCCTGGCGGGTGTCCTCACCGCCCTCGGTTGGCGGACCCGGATCGAACTGGCTGCGCTGCGACCGACGGCCCTGCGCTGGCTGGTGGTGCAGTTGATCAGCCAGCCACTGCTTGCCGGGGCGGAGTTGCTGCGCGCCGACCGACCCGCACAGCCGACCGTGCCGGCGGCCGTGATCGCCTTCGGCTGTGCCGCCGGCATCGCCGTCGCCGCCTGGCTCATCCTCCCCCGCCTCAGCCACCCGGACCACTGAGCCGAGGGGTCACTTGTTCCCCGGTTCTGACGGCGTGTCGCGCGGTTCGTGACCCCTCGACCCCCGACCACACGGGCCGTGCACAGACCCGGCGCCCGGGGAGAGGAGACCGCTTCGTCGAGGATCCTGCCGGGCCATCCGTGGGCTTGGTCCACGTTGTGCAGCACGCCGGACCCCCGTCGTGCCTGACGACCACTCTCGCCCGGTCCCACATCGGCCCGGTCCCACATCGGCCCGGTCCCACATCGGCCCGGTCCCACATCGGCCCGGTCCCACATCGGCCCGGTCCCACATCGGCCCGGTCCCACATCGGCCCGGTCCCACATCGGCCCGGTCCCACACCGGCCCGGTCCCACACCGGCCCGGTCCCACACCGGCCCGGTCCCACACCGGCCCGGTCCCACATCGGCCCGGTCCCACACCGGCCCGGATCCCACACCGGCCCGGTCCCACACCGGCCCGATCCCACACCGGCCCGATCCCACACCGGCCCGATCCCACACCGGCCCGGTCCCACATCGGCCCGGGCGCGCCGACCGGACCCTGATGGACATCCTGTGCCACCGGCTGTTTGCCGGCCGATCCGAGGATGCGGCCGCCGCACTGAGAACCGGGTGCGAGTTGGTCGCGGCGGGTGAACACCGGTTCGCCACCCTGTCGGGGGGAGTCGGTCCGCTTCCAATCCTGCCGCTGGGACTGTCCGGTGCCACCATGCTGGTGCCGGCCGAACCGACCGACACCCTCGACGTCACCTCCGCCGACGCACGTACGCACGCACCTCGCGACGCCCGGGGTGCTCGCCGGTCCGGGAAGAACCGGGGATCCGGCTGCGTACGGGACAATGGTCGAGGGCCAACGGCGGGCTCGCCGTCGTCGAGATACGGACCGAGAGGTGAGACGATGAATGCCCTCGAACTGGCCACCGCCGAGCGCACCGACCTGGCCGACCTGCTGGCCACGCTGACGCCCCAGCAGTGGGAGGCGCCGTCGCTCTGCGAGGGCTGGCGGATCCGGGACGTGGTCGCCCATGTGATGAGCTTCGACGTCAGTGCGCTGGGTATGATCCGCCGCGCCGTCCGAGGCCGGGGCGTCCACATCAACCAGGCTGGCGTCGACGAGTTGGCCTCCCTCAGCACCGATCAACTCCTCGACCGGCTGCGCGCGCGGCTGCGGCCCCAGGGACTGGCCACCACCTTCGGCGGCCGGCTCGCCCTGATCGACGTCACCATCCACCATCAAGACATCCGTCGCCCGCTCGGCATGCCGCGGCAGATCCCGGCCGAACGGCTGCGCCCGGTCCTGGACGGCGCCGTGTGCAGTCCGGAACTGCCCGGGCGGCGCCTCGCCCGTGGCGTCCGGCTGGTCCCGACCGACCTGGACTGGAGCCACGGCTCCGGGCCGGAGGTCACCGGACCGGCGGAGGCGATCTTGATGGCGGTCACCGGCCGGGCCGATGCCGTCGGCGAACTGGCCGGTCCGGGGCAGCCGGTGCTGGTTGCCCGCCTCGCCCGCCGACGACGACCTGGACCGTGAGGATCGACCTCGATGCACGGACAGCCCCGACAGACGGGGTGGGTCGCGTCGAGAGGACGGATCGGCCCGGTGTGGCCGTGGGAGGCGACGCGGAACGCCGTCAGGGGCCGACCGCGAGGAGTCCAGGCAGGTGAAGAGTCCAGGGAGGTGAGGACGTGCCCAGGCTGGAACTTCAGGTCGCCGAGGAGTTGCGGTTCCTGCTGCCGCCGGCGCGCCGGGCCGGCACGTTCCAGGTCACCGCTTCCGACACCGACACCGTCGGTCACGTCGTGCAGGCCTCCGGCATCCCCCTGACCGAAGTCGGTGATCTTCTGCTCGACGGCCGGCCGATGACCGCCGACGAGCGCGTCGTCGACTGCACACTCGTGATCACGCCGGCACCGCGGCCGCAACCGGCGCCGACCTCACCGCCGCGTTTCCTGCTCGACGTCCATCTCGGCGGCCTGGCCCGCCAGCTCAGGATCCTCGGCGTGGACGTGAGCTACCGCCCCGACGCCGACGATCCGGAGCTCGCCGAGCAGGCTGCCGCGGAAGGGCGCGTCCTGCTGACTCAGGACCGCGGGCTGCTGCGCCGACGTCGGGTGACCGCCGGGGCCCTCGTCCGCGGGGCCGGAACCGCGGCTCAGCTCGAGGATGTGCTGGACCGGTTCGCTCCCCCGCTCGCGCCCTGGACGCGGTGCGCGCATTGCGGTGCCATCCTGCAGCCGGTGTCGTACGAGGCCGTCGCCGCGCAACTGCAGGCCGGCACCCGCCGGAGCTATCGCGAGTTCTCCCGGTGTCCGCGCTGCGGTCGGATCTACTGGCGTGGCGCGCACAGCCGGCGGCTGGAGCCGATGGTGGCGCAGGCCCAGGACGTGGTGAGCCGCCGGCTGGAGCGTACGGCCCGCGATCGCTGAGGAGATCCGGTCGATACTGGCCCGGTGAGCACCGAGCAGCTGAGCCGTGACGACGTGGCAGCATTCCTCTCCGACCGGGGCGGCGAGCCCGAGGACCTGCAGCCGCTTACGGGCGGGTTCTGGTCATCGGCCTGGGCCTACCGCCTCGACGGAGAGGAGCTTGTGATCCGGTTCGGTCAGGACCGGTCCTGGTACGAGGCGGACCGGGCCGCGACAGCCTTCAGCCAGCCGGATCTGCCGGTGCCCGAGGTGAGAGAGGTCGGAACCACAGCGGCCGGTCGGGCCTACGCCATCTCGTCGCGTCGCCACGGCAGGTTCCTCGAGGACACTCCGGTGGAGCAGGCCGCGGCCATCGCCGGCACCCTGACCCGGCTGCTCGTCGCCCTGTTCCGTACGCCGTCGGCTGCCGATGCGCCGGTGATGTGGCACCAGGCAGGTGACTCGGTCCGGAGCTGGCGGGAGTTCCTCCTGGCCGGCCTGGTCGACGATGAGCATCATCCCGTCCACGGCTGGGGCGCGGCGCTGGCCGCCGACCGGAAGTTGGCCACGCTGGCCGCGGCGGTCTCCCAGCGCGTGACCACGCTCATCGACGCCTGCCCGGAACGCCGGGATCTGATCCATGGCGACCTTCTGCACGGCAACGTCCTGGTCAGCGCCGACAGCCGCCGGGTCGAAGCCGTGCTGTCCTGGAAGTGCTCGGTCCGGGGCGACTTCCTCTTCGATCAGGCCTGGTGCAGCTTCTGGGCGCCGTTCCATCCCGGGATCGACGCGGCCGTCGGGCAGCTGCGGGTGCTGGACGACCCGGCCGTCCGGGCCGATCCCGATGCCGGCCTCGACGCAGCCGTACGCCTGCACTGCTACCAGCTGCAGATCGGTTTCACCCACCTGGGCTGGAACATCTGGACCGGCAACCGGACAGCGCTGGACGCGACCGCGCAGCGGCTCGCCGACGTCCTCGACCGCGGTCCTGCCGACGCCTGACGACCGTCGCCACCCGGATCCGCCGCCGCGGCAGGGCATGACGCCCCTGCACCGGGCTCAGAACGAGCGTCGACCGGTCGGGTCGCGGTCCGACGGCAGGGCGCGGCGGGGTCAGGGCCAGCGGGCACCGAGGGAGATCATGCCGATGGCGGCCAGGATCGCGAAGACCAGGCCGAAGCCGGCGTAGCGGGAGGTGACCTCGCGGTCGACCTTGACCTTGCCGACCGAGGAGCCGATGTCGGCGTAGACCTGCTTCAGTTCGCCGGCCGACTCGGCCCGGTAGGCCTGGCCACCGGAGATGCGGGCCACGTTGGCCAGTTCGGCGCGGTCCACCGGCACCGGTTCACGCCGGCCCTGGACGTCGATGTAGCCGCCCGGGGTGCCGTAGGCGATGGTGTAGATGGGTACGTCCTGGGCCTTGGCGGCCTTCGCTGCCTCAGCGGCGGGTCGGCCGATCTGGGTCTTGCCGTCCGACAGCAGCACGATCCGGGCCGGCGGCTTGCTGTTGGGATGGTTCGGGTCCGGTGGCGCCTGCGCGAGCGCGGCCAGCGAGGTGTAGATGCCCTCACCGATCGCGGTCGACGGCTGCAGCCGCATGCCGTTGATCGCCGTCACCGCGGCGGCGTGGTCGGTCGTCGGCGGCACCAGCGTGGTCGCGGTGCCGGCGAACTCCACCACCGCCACGTTGAACTTGGCCGGCAGGCTCTGCACGAACCGCACCGCCCCGTGTTTGGCGGCCGTCAGCCGGTCCGGCTTCACGTCGGTGGCCATCATCGAGTTCGAGACGTCGATGGTCACCACCACGGTGGCCCGCTCCCGGGGCACCTCGACCGTCGCCTTCGGCTTGGCGAACGCGATGGTCAGGGTGAACAGGCTCAACACCGACAGTCCGACCGCGACATGCCGCTTCCACGGCAGCTCGCGCGGGATGACGAAGTCGAGCATGGTCCGGCCGACCTGGCGCTGCTTGGCCGCCTTGCGCCGGTTCAGCAGCAGGTACAGCCCGACCAGCGCCGGGATCAGCAGCAGCAGCCACAACCGCTTCGGCGCCAGGAAGGACAGCATCGGCACCGGACCGGCCACCAGGCCGGGCAGCTGGTCGACGCTGAGCATCGTGATCAGCGAGGAGAACATCAGTGCGGTCACGGCCACCTTGCCCCCAGCGAGATGGCGCCGAGCGCGGCCAGCACGGCCAACGCCAGCCCGTACCCGGCGAAGCGGGCGGTGATCTCCCGGTTGGCCTGCACATAGCCCACCGAGGAGCCGATGTTCTCGTACACGCTCTTCAACTGGTCCAGGCTGTCGGCGGAGAAGGTCCGGCCGCCGCTGAGCCTGGCGATCTCGGCCATCTGCTGCTTGTTCGGGGGCACCGTGTACCGCTTCCCATCCAGGTCGACATAGCCGTTCTCGGTGCCGAACGCGATCGTGTAGACGGGCACCTTGCGCTGTTTGGCCTGGAGAGCGGCCTGCCGCGGTGACCGGCCGGCGGTGTTCTCGCCGTCGCTGAGCAGCACGATCGCCCCGGGCGCGGTGGAGTGGGGATGTTTGGGATCCTTCGGCGCCTGGCTGATCGCCCGCAGCCCGGTGCTGATGCCCTCACCGATGGCGGTGGAGTCCTGCGGTTTGATGGTGGCGATCGCTCGGCTGACCGCCTGGTGGTCCAGGGTCGGCGGCACCAGGATCGACACCGCCCCGGCCATCGACACCACCGACACGTTGTACCTGGCCGGCAACGAGTCGACGAACTGGGTGGCCGCGGTCTTGGCCGCCGCCAGCCGGCTGGGTTTGACGTCGGTGGCCCGCATCGACTGCGACGAGTCGATCACCAGCACCACGGTGGCCCGTTCCCGGGGCACATTGACCTCGGCCTGCGGCCGGGCGAAGGCCGCGGTCAGGGTGACCAGACTGAGGATGGACAGCGCCACCGCCAGATGCCGTCGCCACTGTGACTGCTTGGGCATCACGACGTCGAGCATCGAGGTGTTGGTGAACCGCATCCCGCGCCGGTTCCGGAACCGCATGGCCAGCACGTAGCCGACCACCAGCAGCGGGATGACCAGCCACAGCAGCAACCGGCCCGGCTCCATGAAGGAGAACATCGGCGGCACCGTGACCAGCACCGGTGCCGCCGTCGCCGGTCCCGTCAGGGCCGGTCCGACAACACTGGCGATCACTTGGCGACTCCCTGTGGCGGTGCGTGCAGCATGCTGGCGACCCGGCGGTAGGCCAACACGAACCGGGCGATGTCCTGCACCCAGTCGCGGTCGGTCCGCAACTGGATGTGGCCGACGCCGGCCCGGCGCAACGAGATCCGGATCCGTTCCCGCTGGGCGGCGCTGGCGGCGTCCATCCGGGCCCGGGCGGCCTCGTCGCCGGTATTCACATAACGTTCGAAATCGGTCTCCGGATCCCGGATCAGCATTTCGCCGACGTCGGGGAACTCGATCTCCCGCTTGTCGACCACCTCCACCGCCAGCACCTGGTTGCGGACCGCCAGCCGGCGCATCGGCCGTTCCCACTCCGGTTCGACGTTGGGGTCGAGCTCGTGGTCACCGGGGGTGAGGAAGTCGGAGACGACGACCCGCAGGCCGCGGCGCCGCTGGGTGCGGGCGAGCTGTTCCACCGCGCGGGCCAGGCTGTAGCTGCCGGTGGCGTGGTCGGGGACGAACGGTTCGGTGAGCATGGTCCGCAGCAGTCCGTACAGCGCGGACCGTCCGGACAGCGCGGGCAGCCGGCGCAGGCTGTCCGGGCGCATGATGTAGCCGCCGAACCGGTCGCCCTGCTTCTGGCTGAGGAAGCCGATGGTGGCGACCGCGGCGATGCCGAGATCACGCTTGGTGACGCCCTCGGTCCCCCAGTTCATCGACGGGGTGACGTCCAGCATCGCCCACACTTCGAGTTCCCGGTCGGCCATGGTGTCGCGGACGTAGGGGACGGTCGTCCGGGCGGTGACGTTCCAGTCGATGCGGCGGACGTCGTCCTGACCCGGCTGGTAGACGCGGGCGTCGTTGGTGTCGGTGCCAGGACCGGGCAGCAGCCCGAGGTGATCGCCCTGCAGGAAACCCTCCAGTCGACGGACGATGGTCAGCTCCAGCCGCCGCAGCGCCGCCTCCGGGGCCAGCTTGCGCAGCGGGATGGTGGGCCGCGACGGCACGCCGACGACCGAGCCGACCGCACCGGAGGGCTGGTCGGTGCGCCGGCCGGCGCCGCGGGAGTTGCCCTGCGGCGGCAGGCCCGGTGACAGGTTCGACGGGAAGGACACGCTGGGGTCGGCGATCAGCGGTGGTCGGGCTGCGGCTGCGGTTGTCCGGCGGCACCGCGGCGGCCGGTGTTCCACACCGGTGTGGGCGGCGGCACCATGGCCACGATCCGCTCGATCACCTGGGCGGCCGACACGTTGTCGGCGACGGCGTCGAAGCCGAGCACCATCCGGTGGGCCATCACGTCCTTGGCGACCGCCTGGACGTCGGTGGGCAGCACATAGTCGCGGCCGTGGATCAGCGCCAACGCCCGGGAGGCGGCGACCAGACCCAGCGTGGCCCGCGGCGAGCAGCCGATCTGGATCACCGAGGTGAGGTCGGGCAGGTTGAACTCGGCCGGCGTCCGGGTGGCCATCACCAACCGGACGATGTACTCGGCGACGAGGTTGTGCACGAACACCTCCGACGCCTTCCTCTGCAGGTCCCGGATCCGGGCCGGATCGAGCACCGGCGTCGCGGTCGGCGGTTCGACACTCATCCGGCGCAGGATGTCGAACTCCTCGTTGCCGCGGGGATACGGGACGTCGACCTTCAGCAGGAACCGGTCGCGCTGCGCCTCCGGCAGCGGGTAGACGCCCTCGGACTCGACCGGATTCTGGGTGGCGATGACGATGAACGGTTGCGGCAGGACGTGGGTCTCGCCGCCGATCGACACCTGGCCCTCGGCCATCAGCTCCAACATCGCCGACTGCACCTTGGCCGGGGCCCGGTTGATCTCGTCGGCGAGCACGAAGTTGACGAACACCGGCCCCAGCTCGACGTCGAACTTCTCCTGGCTGGCGCGGTAGATGCGGGTGCCGACGATGTCGGAGGGCACCAGGTCCGGGGTGAACTGGAGCCGGGAGAACGCGCCGCCGACGACGGTGGCGAAGCTGCGCACCGCCAGTGTCTTGGCCACGCCGGGAACGCCTTCCAGCAGGGTGTGGCCCTTGGCCAGCAGCGACACCATCAACTGCTCGACCATGTGCTCCTGGCCGACGATGACCCGCTGCACCTGGCCGATCGCCTCGCGCAGCTGCGCGGCCGCCTCGGCGTTGGCGCCGTCCCGTGCGGTCGGCGGAGCGGCAGGAGCACTGCCACGGCCCTGATCGGCGTCGTGGCCGCCGGAAGCCGCACCGTTGAAGTCACCGGGGCGCTCGGTGCGGTACGGCTGGCCGGTGCCGTAGGGCTGGCCCGTGCCGTAGGGCTGGCCGGTGCCGTACGGGGTGCCCTGCGGCTGGGCGCCCGCGGGATGCCCGACCGGCTGACCGGTCGGCGGTGGGAACTGTGCGGGGTCGTACCCGCCCTGGCCGGGCTGCTGCCCCTGCTGCGGCCCCGGGTACTGGCTCGGGGCCGGCACATCCCACCACTGCTGCTGCGACGCCTGCGGACCCGGCTCACCCGGCCGGGCGGCCGGTGATCCGGAATGGGCCGGCTGGCCGCCGGGGTTGGGGCTGCTCACGCGCGTCTCCTGGGGTCGACGTTCCCTGCGACTGCTGCCGACCGACGGTCCGTGCATCCATCTCGGCTGTGCCGTGGTCCTGCGGCGGCGACGGTCGGCGTCATTGTCGCAGACCATTCCATCATCCTCACCGGCCAAGCCCTCCCCCGGCCGAGCCCGCCCGGCGAGGCGGTCGCCGGCTCGGGCCGGACCGGTGACCGGGCACAATGGGCCTGCCGCGTCGCGGCCTAGGCCGCACCGAGCACCTGTGATGGGATGGGACCCGATGTCGAACCAGCCGCCCGAACCGCCGGGCCCCGCGCCCGACGGGGGCGACCTGCCGGACGACGTCGTCTTCGTCTCCCCGCTGCTGGCGCAGGACCCGCCGCGCATCGGCGACTTCTGGCTGGACGGGCGGCTGGGCGCCGTACCGGCCGGTGTCGCCTTCACCGGCCACGACGACCACGACACCCCCGTGATGGTGCTGCTGCTGTCGGAGGGCGCCGCCGCCGACGCCGCCGCCAGGGACCGGTTCGCCGGGCTGATCAACGCTCTGCACATCGACACGGTGGTGGCCCGCGGCGGCCAGGGCCAGGAGGGCGGCCGGCTGGGCCGCAAGTTCCGACCCGACAACGACGACCCGATCGCCCCCGACCAGCGGCAGCCGGCGCCCTGGGCGGCGCTGGCCTACGACGGCACCCCGGCCGCGGCCGCAGAGGCCGAACGCATCCTCAACGAGGTCCAGCTGGGATGGCTGCCCCAGCAGGGCCGGCCGGCGGGACCGGACTATCGGCTGTACTGGATCGACAAGGTCCGCCCGGGCCTGGCCCGACTCTGGCCGCTGCCCTGGCCGGGCCGCTACGACCGGGCCGGCTGGCGGACCATCCTGGTGTCCTGGCTGCTGATGCTGCTGCTCGCGGCGCTCGCGGTGCTGATCGCCATCCTGATCTTCCACAACCGGCCGCCCCAGACGCCGCCGCCACCGACCGGCGGCTCCGGCAGCCCGCCGCCGGCGTCGTCGTCGCCGTCTCCGCAGTCGGGTTCCCCGGCACCGCAGTCGGGTTCGCCGTCACCGCAGTCGGGTTCCCCGTCGCCGCAGTCCGGCTCACCGAGCGCTGCACCGTCCGGGTCACCGTCGATGTCGGGGTCTCCCTCCGGCTCGCCGAGCCCCAGCGGTACCGCATCCGGCGGCGGCGGCCAACCGACCGCCACCGGCACCGCCAACGCCAGCCAGTCGCCCCGATCGAGGTTGTGACCCGATGACCGACGCCCCGGCCCCGGTGGCCGACCTCGACACGGGCACGAACCCGACCGTCCCGGGCCGGCGGCCCAGGCTGATCGTCTCCGACCTGGACGGCACGTTCCTGTCCCCCGACGGCACGGTCAGTACCCGCAACCTGGCCGCGGTGGAGGCGGTCGAACGCGCGGGCATCCCGGTCGTCTTCGCCACCGGCCGGCCGATCCGGCTGCTCGACCCGATCCGTCCGCTGCGCCGGACCCACGCGATGGTGATCGCCAGCAACGGGGCGATGACCTACGACCTGGGCGGCGAGACGGTGCTCACGTTGCAGGCCATCTCCGGTTCGCTGGCCGCGCAGGCCTGTGCCGAGCTGCGGGCGGCCATCCCCGAGGTGGCGTTCGCGGTCGACACCGGCCATCGGGCCGGCTACGAGCCGCTGTACGCCGACCATCACGGCGGCAGCTTCGGCGTCGACGACGACCCGCACCGGACGATCGGCGAACTGCCGGATCTCCTGGCCGCCGATGACTTCGTCAAGCTGCTGGTGCTGCGCCCGGGCACCGCCGCCGACGAGTTGACCGATCGGGTCCGCGAGGTGCTGGCCGGCCGGCTCAGCGCCACCCACTCCTCACCGGACCGGGCGCTGGTCGAGGTGGCGGCGGCCGGGGTGAGCAAGGCCGCCACGCTGGCGCGCCTGTGTGAGCGGCTCGGCGTCGCCGCCGAGGACGTCGCCGCCTTCGGCGACATGCCCAACGATCTGGAGATGCTGCGCTGGGTGGGGATGGCGCACGTGATGGAGCACGGCCATCCCGACCTGCACGGCATCGGTGCCACCGTGATCGGCAGCAATGCCGACTCCGCGGTCGGTGCCACCATCGAATCCTGGCTCTGAACCGACCCGACCGGTACGGTCAGCCGTCATGGATCGGGTGCAGTCGACGTCCGCCCTCGCCCGCGGAGGTCGGGGTGTTGCGGTGTGCCTGCTGCCGTGCCTGATGGCGGTGTTCATCGCCGGCACCAGCTGGGGCGCGCCGCTGGTGCCCTGGCACGCCAAGCTGGCCGACCTCGAGGTGTACCTGCGGGCCGGCCGGGTGCTGCTGGCCGGCGGCGACATCTATCATCTGCCGGACTCGCTGCCGTTCCTCTATCCGCCGTTCGCCGCGATCCTGGCCGTCCCGCTGACCGTGTTGCCGCACGGACTGGTGCAGGCCGGCTGGGCGGTCGCCGTCGCACTGACCGTGGTCGCGCTGCTGCGGCGGCTCGGCCTGACCGGATGGCGGCTCAGCCTGGTCGCGACCGCGGCGATCCGGGTGCTGGAGCCGGTCAACCAGACCGTCGCCTTCGGCCAGCTCGGCGCCTTCCTGGTCGGACTGGTGATGCTCGATCTGGTGCCGGGACCGCGAACGGTACCCGGCCCACACCGCGGCACGGCCGAAGCCGGGCGCCTGCACGGCGGGCCGCGGCGGCCACCTGGACGATGGTCGGGACGGTGGTTGCCGGAAGGGCTGCTGGTCGGGCTGGCGACCGCGATCAAGCTGACCCCGGGGTTGTTCTTCGTCTATCTGCTGGCCGTCCGCCGCTTCCGCGCGGCTGCGGTCGCGATCGGCACCATGGTGGCCGCGTCCCTGCTGGCGCTGGTGCTGGCGCCGCGAACCTCGGTGGTGTTCTGGCTGCGGCTGGCCCACGGTGACAGCGGGCTCGGCCACAGCATCATCTACCTGCTGAACCAGTCGGTGATCGGCGCCAGCACCCGGATCCTCGGTTACAACGCGGTCGGCAACGGCGTCGGGCTGGTCATCGCCGCCGGCGCCGCGCTCATCGGTGTGATCGCCGCGGTGCGCTGGCACCGCAGCGGCGACGAGGCGATGGCCGTCCTGGTCTGCGGACTGGCGACGCTGCTGGCCTCACCGGTGTCCTGGTCGCATCACTTCGTCTGGATCGCACCGCTGGGTCTGCTGCTGGCGCTGCGGTCCGGCTGGCCGACCTGGTACCGGGTGCTCGGCTGGTGCTTCGTCGGCTGGGTGGCCACCGCACCGTACAAGTTCCTGCCCAGCGCGGCGGACCGGGAGCTGGCCTACGACTGGTGGCAGAACGCGTTCGCCGCGGTCACGCCGGTGCTGGGGATGATCCTGCTGCTCGCCTCGATGCTGGTGAGCGTCCCGCCCCGGGCCGGTGGGCCGGCCGGCCCGGCCACCGACGTCCCCGCCGAGGAACTCAGCGCGCAGACCGCCCCGGAGTCGGCCGGATCCGACCCGGCGGCATCCGACTCGCGAGTCCGTCCAGGAGGATCTCCAGCCCGATCGTGAACGCTGCCGACGGGTCGGGCGCGATGTCGCGGTCGGCGGCCAGTGCTCCGGCCCGCTCCAGTTGCTCGTGCGCCTGCACCTCGCCGGCGTGACCGAGCACCAGATGGATCAGTGCCGCGGCCGCAGCCTGCGCCTCGGTGTCCGACAGGCCGGTCCGCTGCAGGATCTTGGCCGCTGTCTCCAGCGGCTCGCCCGCGCCCGGGTGCACGGCATATCCGGCGGCGACGAGTTCGGCGCCGTCGCGGTGACCGAGCAATGCCTGCCGGAACGACCGGCTCATCGACGTCAGCGCCGTCCGCCAGTCGCCGCCGCCGGTGTCGATCGCCGGGATCTCGGCGACCACGGCGTCGGCCATCGCGGCCAGCAGTGTCTGCTTGTTGGCGAAATGCCAGTACAGTCCACCCGGCTGCACCCCGAGTTCGGCGGCCAGCCGGCGCATCGTCAGGTCGGCCAGGCCGTAGCGGTCCAGGATCGCGAACGCGCCCTGCAACACGACCTCGCGGGTGAGACGCATACCTTGACGCTAGCGCACGACCCGACTAACTTGAACGCCGTTCAAGTCTTGTTGCCGAAAGGATCACCGTGAGTGTTCAGGCCGTGGCTCCCGCCCCGCTGTCGCATCGCGTTCTCGCTGACCTCGTCCCGGGTGCGCTGGCGCGCAACATCGCCCTGGTCGTCGGCGGGGCCGCCTTCCTGGCCGTCTTCGCCCAGCTGGCCCTGCCGCTTCCGTTCACGCCGGTGCCGCTGTCGTTGGGCTCCTTCGCCGTCCTGTTGACCGGTGCGGCGCTCGGACCGACCCGGGCCGGCCTGAGCCTGGGCCTGTACGCCGCCGCCGGCATCGCCGGGGCGCCGGTGTTCGCCGGCCACGGTCACGGCTACGCGTTCGCCTCCTTCGGCTACATCCTGGCCTACATCCCGGCGGCCGTACTCGTCGGCCACCTGGCCCGGCGCGGCCACGACCGGTCCCCGCTGCGACTCTTCGGCGGTGTCGCCCTGGCCTCGCTGGTGGTGTACTCCTTCGGCGTGCCGTGGCTGATGGCCTGGACCGGCAGCGACCTGCACACCGCCCTGGTCGAGGGCGTGCTGCCGTTCCTGCCCGGCGACGCGATCAAGGCCGTCGCGGTCTCCGGCCTGCTGCCGGCGGCCTGGCGGCTGATCAACCACAACCGCTGAGGTCCCCGGCGGGACAGCGCCACCGGCCGGTGACGGGCCGTGCGGTCAGCGCGGTCAGCGGCCGGCTACCGACGCGGGTCGCCGGGTCAGCGGTCGCGGGACTGCGGCGGCCTGACCGATCCGCCCGAGGTGACCGGCGCCGACGGCGGCGGCACGACCGGGCCGATGTCACCGTCGGGCGCGTCATCCAGATCGACGATCACCGGGGCGTGATCGCTGGGCCCCTTGCCCTTACGGGCCTGCCGGTCGACCCAGGCCGCCCGCACCCGCGCCGCCACCGGATCGCCGGCCAGCACCAGATCGATGCGCATGCCCAGGTCGCGGTGGAACATGCCGGCCCGGTAGTCCCAGTAGCTGAAGACGCGGGCCTCAGGCCACCGGTCCCGGACCACGTCGTGCAGGCCGAGGTCGAGCAGCCGCTGCAGCGCGGCCCGCTCCGGTTCGGTGACATGGGTGGATCCGACGTAGGCGGCCGGGTCGTAGACGTCGGCGTCGGCAGGGGCGATGTTCATGTCGCCGCAGACCACGACCTCGGCCGGCCCGGCCCCGACCTGGTCACGCAGCGCCCGCAGCCAGGCCAGCTTGTAGACGTAGTGGTCGGAGTCGGGCTCCCGGCCGTTGGGCACGTACAGCGAGTGCACCCGGACACCGCCGCAGGTGGCTGCCACCGCCCGGGCCTCGGGGTGCGGGAAACCGGGCGCGCCGGGGATGCCGACCTCGACCTCGGTCAGACCGACCCGGGACAGCACGGCGACCCCGTTCCACTGCGCCTCGCCGTGGACGGCGGCCTCATACCCGCGACGCTCCAGTTCGGCGCCGAGCAGGCCCGCGAAGCCGAGGTCGTCCAACTTGAGCTCCTGCAGGCAGACCACGTCCGGGCGCCGCTCCTCCAGCCAGGGGAGGAACCGCGGCATGCGCTGTTTGATCGAGTTGACGTTCCAGGTGGCGATCCTCACCCGGCTCACGGTAGCCGCGTCGGCAGGCCCCGGTCACCGCCGGCGCCCGTCCGGCGGCCGGACCACGGGCTGGTTCCGGCGCCCACGAGGGCTGCGACCGCGACCTCGGCTTCCGGTTCGCGCGGGGATCAGGAGGTCTCCCCGCGCAACAGCTGCAACGCGCTGTCCCGGTCCTTGACCCGCGGCTTGCGGACCACGGTGGACACGTGCACCCGGACGGTGGTCGGTGACACGAACGGGCGCCTGGCCACCTCCTCGGTGCAGTGGCCCTGCCCCAGCATCTGCATGACCTCCCACTCCCGCGTCGTGAGCCGGTCGGCCGCCGGTGTCCGGCGCATGAACCGGCGGCGCGCCGGACCACCGAACCCCTGCAGGATGCGGGTCACCAGCGCCGGAGGCATCGCCGCCTCACCGGCGAGGACGCCGCGGAGCGCATCGGCCAACGTCCGCGGGTCCCCGGCCTTCAGCAGGTACCCGGAGGCGCCGGCCCGCAGGGAGTCGAAGAGATCCTCGTCCTCGGCGGACTGGGTGAGCATCACGATCGCGGTCTCCGGGTGGGCCCGGCTGATCTGTTGGGCGGCCCGGATGCCGTTGCCGGGCATCTGGATGTCCAGCAGGACGACGTCGGGTCGGTGCCGGGCCACCAGCTCGACCGCCTCGTCGGCGCCGGCAGCCTCACCGCAGATCCGGCAGCCGCCGGCCTGCAGCGCATCCCGGATCTGCCCGCGGAGGCGGGCGTTGTCGTCGGCCATCACCACCGTGATCGAGCTGTCGGTCACCACGTCACCGCCACCACACTCCCGCATCCGACCTCGCTGTGGATGTCGAAGATGCCGGGCAGCGCCGCGGCACGTTCGCGCATGCTGACCGGTCCGTACCCGGTCCCTTCGGTGCTGGCTCGGTCGACGTCGAAACCGCGACCATCGTCCTGGATGCACAGCCGGTGACGTCCGCCGGCACGGTGCAGGCGCAACTGAATCCGCCCCGCCCCGCCGTGGCGTACGGCGTTGGACACCGCCTCGCGGGGTGATCCGCAGCAACGCGTGCCGCTGGTCGGCTCCGGTGGAGATCGAGTCGTCGAGGTCCACCTCGAGGTCGGCCCGATACCGCTCGGCCAGTTCCCGGGCGGCCCGGTGCAGGCGTCAGGCACCGTGTTCCCGGTCGGAACCACGACGGTGACCTGCGCGGCGATCGACAAGTCGGGAAACAAGGCCGACAACACCTGCACGGTCACGGTCAGGGACAGCACCGCCCCCAGCCTGACGGTGCCCACGGCCAAGACCGTGGTCGCCACCTCGGCCGCGGGCGCGTCGGTGAGCTTCGAGGCCGCCACCGCGACGGACATCGTCGACGGCTCGGTACCGACGAGCTGCGACCACGCAACCGGTTCGGTGTTCGGGCTGGGGACCACGATGGTGACCTGCTCCGCCAGGGACAAGGCGGGCAACGTCGCAACCAAGTCGTTCAGGGTCACCGTCACGGCCGCCTGGTCGGGCGTGCTGCAGCCGGTCAACCCCGACGGCAGTTCGGCGTTCAAGCTGGGCAGCACCGTTCCGGTGAAGTTCCAGCTGACCGGGGGCCAGCGCCCCGATCAAGGACCTGTCCGCCCGGTTGTACCTGCAGCGGGTCGGGCCGGGGCGTCGGCGACCGTGTCGGAGGCCGTCTCGACCTCCAACGCGACGTCGGGCAACCTGTTCCGCTACGACGCCAGCAGCGGGCAGTACATCTTCAACCTCGGTACCAAGACGCTCAACGCCGGTAGCTACCAGTTGAGATCGACCTCGGTGATGGGGTCGCGCACGCGGTCACCATCGCGCTGAAGAACTGATCAACAGCGACCGCAGGGGCTCGGACAGTCGTCCGAGCCCCTGCGTCGTTCCCGCGGCCCCGCTCCGGTCGGTCGGACACTCAGCGGTCGCAGCCGCCCTCCTTGTCCGGCCGCGACGACGGCCGGGCGATGTCCTCGGTGCCCTTCCAGGCGTACGGGTCCTGACCTGCGACCAGGATGATGTCGCGGTAATCGGCGATGGCCATGTGCTCCCCCGCAGTCGGCGGCCGCCACGGCAGCAGCGATTCCGCCGACATGTAGTGGTTGGTGATCGCCCGCCGGTAGCCGTGCCTGCCGGAGTTCTGCAGCGACCGGTGCAGCAGGTAGCCGTTGAACACGACCGCACTGCCCCGCGGCAGTTCGACCGGCACCGCATCGTCGTCGGTGTAGGGGAAGTCGTAGGCCTCGGTGCTGCAGTCGAACCGCGGATCGTCCTGTTCGCGTTCGGGATAGATGACGCCGCGGGCGTGGGAACCCGGCAGCACCCACAGGCAACCGTTCTCGATCGTCGCATCGTCCAGCGCGATCCAGACCGCGGTCAGGGACCGATCGCGGGTCGGGATGAAGAACTCGTCCTGATGCCAGGCCTGGCCAGGCTTGCCCTCGGACTTGATGAAGAGCATCGACTGCATGGCCTTGACGTTGGGGCCGATCACCGCGGTCAGCGCCGCCACGACGCGCGGCTCACGCAGGGCCGCCAGCGCCGCCTGGGACACCTTGTGCGGGTAGTGGATGCACAGGTACTGCCGCAGCACGGCCTCGTCGTCGTCCCTGACCGCCCGAACCCCGTCCTCGCGGGCCTGGATCGCCTCGACACTGGGCCCACGGAATTCGACGGCACCCAAGTCACCGCGGCACAACCTGAGCGCGTCGGCGTTGACGGCGTCCACCTGTTCGGCGGTCAGCGCGTCGCGCAGCACCGCGAATCCATCCCGGCGGAAGTGCTGGACGAAGCTGTCGTCGGGCCGGTCGAAGAACTGCAGCGGCGCAGTGGTCGTCGCGGTGTCCGTCATGGTCGCTCCTTCGTGAGCCGGCGCGGGGCGCTCGGCGGTTGTCCGTCGCTGCCCACGCTGCCATCCGCCGCGACCCGGGCACAATGAACGAACCTCACCTGTAGATATCCATTCCTGACCTCGCCGCCGCGTCCCGAGCCTGCGAACGGCGCCCCAGCCGAACCCGGGGCTGACCTCGTACGCGCTGTCGGCAGTCGACGTCGCACTCAGGGATGCCGCCGGACGGCTCATCGAGCAGTGGCCGGCCGGTCAGCACCTCGGCCATCGCCCCGGTGATCACCGGCACGCAGCCCGCATCGGCATAGGTCCAACCGAGACCGTCGACATCACCGGCTCGGACCTCGGCCCCGCGGTCTGAGCGTGTCGGGGGACGCCCTTCAAGAGTGGTCGGATCCGGACGGCACAAGGGCTGTTTTGTCAGTGCTCCCGTCTAGCGTGGTGGTTATGGGAGAGGCGTTGGAGTTGTGGGACAGCCATCGGGTGGCTGCCGCCGCAGCCGCCTGTGTCCGGGCCGAACGGGCCGCCGGCTGCCGGCTCCTCGAACTCGCCGCCCTGTGGGCCGACCATCATCCGGCCGACGGGATCCTGCACCGCTACACCGACCTGGCCATCGCCGGAGAAGAGACAGCCCGGTTCGGTGGCGACGGCACCCCGGAGGTGGCCGAGTTCGCCCCCGCCGAGTTGGGAGTCGAGATCGGGCTGAGTCCCGGCCAGGCCCGGATGCTGATCGCCGACGCGCTGGACCTGCGGCACCGGCTGCCGCGGCTGTGGGGGCGGGTGCAGGCCGGGCAGGTGCCGGCCAGGGATGCCCGCCGGGTCGCCGCCCGCACCCGACTGCTGACCGTCGAGCAGGCGATGGTGGTGGATCGTCGGGTGGTGCGGGTGGTGGGGCAGCTGTCCTGGACCCGGCTGGAACACCTGCTGGCTGCCGAGATCCTGCGGGTGGACCGGGTCCGGGTGGAGCAGGAGACCGAGAACGCGAAGCGGTTCCGCTACATCCGCACCGGGCAGGGCAGCGAGTACGGGTTGACCGAGGTGTCGATGCTGGTCGACACCCCCGACGCCATCCTGCTCAAGGCAGCAACCAAGCGACTCGCCGACATCCTGATGGGCCGGGCCGACGACCTGCCGGCCGGCATGCCGGATCGGGGAGCGCGGACGGCGGCCGAGTGGCAGGCGGTCGCGGCCGGGATCCTGGCCCAACCCGCGCTGGCCCTGCAGGTGCTGGCGCAGGTGGATCAGCCGGACCTGTTCACCGACCTCGAAGCCCACCTGCAGGTGGCGGACCACCAGCCGGCCGCTACTGAGCTGCCGGCGGCCGACCAGCCGCGGCCCGATCTGCCGATGCCCGACCGGCCGATGCGCAACCAGCCGGTTCCGGGTGGGCAGATGACCGACCAGCCGGTTCCGGGTGGGCAGATGACCGACCAGCCGATTCTGGGTGGGCAGATGGCCGACCAGCAGATGCCTGACCTGCCGGATCCAGGTCCGGAGTCGGAGCCTTCGGACTCCGACCTTGCCGACTTCGACCCGGGACCACCCACAGAGCCGCCCGCCTCGGACCTGCCCGGCCCCGACCTGCCGATGCCCGCCGAGCCGGCATCCGAGGATCCCCGGCCAGGGCTGGACCCGCAACCGGAGGCTGAGCCGAGCCGGGCGGAGCGGCGGGAGGCGGTGATGAAGGACCTGGCCCGACGCATCGACCCGGACAAGCTCACCCCCAGAGTCGTCCTGCACGTCCACATCAGCGCCGACGCCCTGCCGGCATTCAACCGCGGGCGAGGATCCGGGCGTGGCCCGGGTCGAGGGCATCGGCCCGGTGCTGCTGGCGTCGGTGCGGGAATGGCTCGGTCGGGCTGCCGGGTGCGGGTCCTGCCGGTGCTCGACCCGGCCCAGATCGCGCCGGTGGACGCCTATGAGGTGCCGGACCGGATGGTCGAGGCCGTACTGGCCCGGTCCCCGGCCAGCGTGTTCCCCTGGTCCGGCACCACCAGCCGCCACCGGCTCGACCTGGACCACACGGTGCCCTACACCGGACCACCCGGCGCACCACCCGGCGCACCACCGGGCGCATCACCGGGCGGACCGCCCAATGGTCCACCGGGCGGGCCACCCGGGCAGACCCGGCTGGACAATCTGGGTCCGTTGGCGCGGGGTGAACACCGGTACAAGACGTTCGGCCCGATCCACGTGACACAGCCGGCCGCGGGCACCTTCCTGTGGCGGACCAGGTTCGGGCGGGTCATCATCACCAACCCGGCCGGCACCCACGACCTCGGCACCGGAACCTTCGCCGACACCGTCTGGCAGACCTCGACCGACCGCGCGCCATCCCCGGCGGCCTGACCCCCCCCGCCGACACCACCGGCTCAACAGCGCTCGCAGGCCCTTCGAGAATCCCAAGGACACGAAGACCAGCCGCCCACGTGCTTCAGTGTCGAAGGACGCTGTCGTCGTCGAAGGACGGGGGCTGTCGACCCGGTCAGCCCGGCAGCGTGAGCACGTGCGCACCGGCGATGGCGCCGACCAGCCAGGTGATGGCGAAGGTGAGGATGATGCCGGCACCCGGCCCGATGACCCAGCCGCGGAGGATGCCGTAGAGGGTCTTGCGGTGCACGGTGTGTCGGCCGCGGGCGGCGGCTGCGCCGGCCATCGCCCCCACCAGGGCCTGGTTCATCGAGGTGAAGAACCCGAAGGCGACCGCCGCCAGCACCACGCCGGCCTGCACGAATTGGGCTGCGGTGGCCATCGGCCGGTCCACGGTGACCACCTCGAAGGCCACCCGTCGCAGCAGCGGGCGGCCCCAGGTGAGAACACCGGCGGCCAGGCCGAGGCCGCCGACCAGGCCGGCGAGCAGCGGGGTGAAGGTGCCCGTGCCGACGAGCGAGCCGGTGGCGTTGGCGACGTCATTGCTGCCCATCGTGAACGAGGCCAGCGCGCCGACACCGACGAGCGCGGCCGCGAGCCAGCCACCGGCGCGGGCCGCGGACGGCGCGGGCGCAGGACTGGCCGGGCGGTCGCCGGTCCGGCCGGCGAGGTTCCGCCCGACCAGCGCGGCCTCCGTCCGGATCGCCGGCACCCGGTCGAGCACGCGGGTGAGCACGAACCCGGCCGCGGCGGCGACCGGCGGCGCGACCACCCACAGCACCGCCAGGACGGCGATGGTGCTCCAGCGCACCGGCACGCCGGCGGCCAGACCGGCGCCGACCACGCAGAAGACCAGGATCTGGATCGTCGAGGTCGGCACCTTCAGCACGTTGAAGGTGCTGGTCAGTCCGAAGGCGACCGCGATCACGATGACCAACCCGGTGACGGACAGTCCGGTGCCACCGAGCAGGTTGTGTCCGACGGTGTGCTCGACGCCGTGGCTGGCCAGTGCGGCGCCGATGAAAGTGAGCGGAGCCATCAGCAGCAGAGCACCGCGGGCCGTGATCGCACCGAGCGCATGCGGCATGCCCATGCAGGCGCCGGTGTAGTGGGCTCCCATGCTGAAGGCGAACCCGATCGCCAGCAGCACCAGCAGTGCCGTCATCGCCTCACCGCACCGATCCCCTTGCGATCCTTGTCAGCGGTCACGCTAGTGTCCTGCGCCAGGGATTCGTTGCATATATCGGGCGAGTCTTTGGAGGATTTCGTCGGCGCTGCGTCGCCAGGTGAAGGGGCGTGGGTTGGCGTTCCACTGCCCGATCCAGGTTTCGATGTCGGCGCGGAGTGTGGTGACGCTGTCGTGGATTCCGCGGCGGAGTTGTTGATCAGTCAGTAGCCCGAACCAGCGCTCGACCTGGTTCAGCCAGGAGGAGCTGGTCGGGGTGAAGTGCAGGTGGAAGCGTGGGTGCGCGGCGAACCAGGCGGTGATGGCCGGTGTCTTGTGGGTTGAGAGGTTGTCGCAGATCAGGTGCACTTCCAGGTCGGCGGGGACCTGTTGGTCGATCTGGTTGAGGAACTTCTTGAACTCGGTAGCGCGGTGACGCTGTTGGATCGAGTGGATGACCAGCCCGCTGGTCACGTCGAGCGCAGCGAACAGGTCGGCGGTGCCGTTGCGGTGATAGTCGAAGCTGCGCCGCTCAGCGATCCCGGGCATCATCGGTAGCAGCGGCGCGGAGCGGTTGAGTGCCTGGATGCCGGATTTCTCATCTACACAGAGAATCACGGCTCGTTCGGGTGGATTCAGATACAGGCCGACTACGTCACGCACCTTGGCCACGAACTGTGGATCGGTGCTGAGTTTGAACGTGTCGACCAGGTGCGGCTTCAATCCGAACGCACGCCAGATCCTCCCGATCGCCGACTTCGACAGGCCGGAATGCTTGGCCATCGATGCCCGTGACCAGTGCGTCGCATCAGCAGGCGTGCTCTCCAATGTGTCGATCAGGACCTGTTCGACTTGATCATCGGTGATCGTTCGTTCGCCACCGGGACGTGGCTCGTCCACTAGACCATCCAGGCCCCTGGCGATGAACCGCCGCCGCCACTTGCCGACAGTCGCCGTTGAGCAGCCCAGCCGGGCAGCGACAACGGTGTTGTCCGAGCCCTCGGCACAGCTCAAGATGATCTTCGATCGCAGCGCCAACCACTGGGCCGACTTCGCCCGCTGCGCCCACCTCAACAATTGCGCGCGGTCCTCATCGGCAACGACCAACTCCGCCTTCGGGCGGCCCGTTCTCGGCATACAGCATTCTACGACTTATCTAACGAATCCCTGGCGCAACACACTAGTGTCGCGCGTCGTAACTGCGTTGCCGCTTCGTGACCTGAAGCGGCGATCTGCTGCGTTGTCGTCGGATTGGGGGCCCCGGCCCGCGCACCTCCTCCGCCTTGCAGCACACCACTTCATGCCCCGAATCGTTCAACGTATTTCCGACGCACGACACTAGCGGACCGGTCGGAAGCGGCGCGGAGCGCGCCAGGTGGGCCCGATTCTTCCCCGCCGTGACGGGTATGCGGTTCAGTGACGGCACGCCGAACACGGATGCGACGAGAGGGCGAACAGGGCGATGGACATCACCGAATTGATACTGCAAGACCACCACGAGCAGCGGAGGATGTTCGCGATCCTGGACGAGATCGATCGCGGGGACCATCGGAGGCTGGCAGCGGTCTGGGAACGGTTGGCGATCCTGCTCGAGGTGCATGCCGACGCCGAGGAGGAACTGTTCTATCCACGGCTACTGGACGTGGGTCACGGAGCCGGCGGTGAGGGAAGTCCGGCGAGCGAGACCCAGGACGCCGTCCACGACCACAACGAGATCCGTGACGCCGTCCGGGAGGTGGGCAACCACGAGGCCGGCTCGGACGGCTGGTGGACGGCGGTGGTCGATGCACGCAAAGCCAACAGTGACCACATGGCCGAGGAGGAGCGAGGCGCTCTGGCCGACTTCCGGCACAGCGCCAGCTTGACCAACAGGCATGACCTGGGGGTCGCGTTCGCGGCGTTCGAGGCCGAACGCGCCGGCGGCGTTCGCAGCGAGGACAAGGATCCGAAGGATTACGTCGACCGGAACAGCTAGGCGACACTGCGTCCTGGGAATAGACGTCGTCGCCATGAAGTCGGATGACCGCGCCCGGTTCTTCGACACGTTGCAGCAGAACGATCACGCGGGGTTCCGGCGGCTGTCGGGTACCGTCGGCTGATGCCCGACGATGCGGTCTGGCCTGAGGAAACGTGTTCGGGCGGCCGTCGGACGTCGTCTGCGGAACCGGTCCCCGCCGGACTTCTTGCGGACTGTCTCCTCGGTGACCTCGAGCGCAGACTCGACGAATCTCTCGACGTACTCCATCAACTCCACGCGCTCCTCGAGGCTCATCGCCTCGAGGAGCTGATTGCAGAGCGGGATTCACCATGCACTTGGATGCCCGCCGACTGCGACACCTCGGCGGCATCTAACCGCAGCGCCTGGTCGGCAGCATCGCCGCGTGCCTGCGATGCGTTCGGAGGTCCCAGCGCCAACTGTGCACATGCGCGTCCCGGCGGCCCGTTCCCCTTCCGGTGCGGCGCGACGCGTAATAGTCACCGCGTAGCGGTAGTGGCTCGCATCTGCGACAGGTAGAGCGCCTCGGGCCACCGCTTCGCTCCCACCCGTTGAGCCGACGGCGCAGACCCACGAGTCGGTTCTTGCGATCAGGAGAAGGGCCGAACGTTCTAGTGCTAGTTGTTATAGAATAGTCGAGTGCTGTTCAGGGTCGACCCGACGAGCGACACGCCGCTGTTCGCACAGCTGGTGGCCGGGGTGCACACAGAGGTCGCGGAGGGCAAACTGCGGCCCGGCGATCGCCTCCCGGCGGCACGTGCGGTGTCGGAATCCCTGGGAGTCAACCTGCACACTGTGTTGCGGGCATACCGGGAGTTGCGCGACGAGGGTCTGGTCGACATGCGGCGCGGACGCGGCGCTGTCATCACGGACGCGGCCGGCCCGCTGGCCACACTGCATTCGGAGGTCCTCGCCCTCGCACGCTCCGCTCGGAGGTTGGGGCTGTCGCCTGATGCGCTTGCCTCGGTGGTGAGGGAGGCGATCCGTGGGACCTGATCGCACGGGTCTGGCTGTCCGGCGCTTCACGCTGGTCACCCTGGTACTGCCTGCCATCGTCACGACCGTCGGGCTGTCCATCCAGCTTGCCGTGCTCCGTCACGCGCCGCGGCGGATCGCGGTGCACTGGAACAGCTCCGGCACCCCGAGCGTGTTCGGACCCGTGTGGTTGCCCCTGGCCCTGACCGTGGCGCTCGGCCTCGCGCTCCCCTCGCTGGTCGGTGTGAGCTCGCTGCCCCGCCTGCGGCGCGGCGACCGGAGCCCCACCTACCGCATCTTCGGCAGCCAGGCCCTCGGAATCTCCGTGATGCAGAACGTCTTTGCCACCGGGCTTCTGCTGCGGAGCCTGGGCGACACCTCATCCGGCGAGAGCCGGGCGTGGCTCCTGCTGGTCATCGGGCTCGCGGCAGGTATCGCTGCCGCGGTCAGTGGATGGCTCCTGCAGCCGCGGGTGTCAGGCGTAGCTGCATATCACGCGGTCGCACCGCTGAAGCTGGCGCCGAACGAGAGGGCCGCGTGGATGCATACGACCTTCCTGCCTGCCCCTGCGGTGGCGATGATGTCGGTGGTGGCGAGCGGCGTAGCGCTGCGCGCGGCTTTCGGCTGGGCTAGCGGCGATCGACCCGTACTCGCTGTGATCCTCACGGCGGTTGCGCTGCTGTTGTTCTCGCTGCTGGCGACGACCGCAGCCTTCCAGGTACGCGTCGACGCGCGTGGTCTCATTGTCCGGTCCCTGGTGGGTGTCCCGCGCTTTCGCGTCGGAACCGAGCAGGTGGGCTCCGTTGCGGTCCTCGAGGCCAGGTCGCTGGGCCTTGCGGGCAGCTGGGGCATCCGTGCTCGTCCGGGACGGGTGACGGTGGTCATGGGCTCGCCGACGGGCATCAGCGTCAGGCGGCGCGATGGGGGGACGCTCTTCGTCACCGTGAGCGACGCCGCAACGGGTGCGGCGTTGTTGAAGGCCCTCGCATCGCGCCGTGAAGGCGTCGCGGCCGGGTTGTCCAGGCAAGAAGACGCCGGAAATGACTGATATCGCAACTGTTCTGGGCGATATGTCGGCCGCGCCGCGCTCGGCCAGGAGTCGGCTCGGACGTCGGCCAACCTCTCCATCAGAACCCCAGACGCACTGTCGCGTCTCAGGATCCGGAGGTTCGAGTGTCCAGCAGGGGTGAGGTTTTCGGGAAGACCTCGGCCCCGGGCGGGCCGCAGCACGGGAGCGCCCTGGTGGTCGAGCACCTGACCAAACGATTCGGAGATCGAGTCGCCTTCGATGACGTGTCGTTTGAGATCGGCTACGGCGAGGTGTTCGGGTTTCTCGGCCCCAACGGTGCGGGCAAGACCACGACCGTGCGAACCCTGGCGACCCTGCTCCGGCCGAGCTCGGGAACGGCGGTCGTCGACGGGATCCCGCTGAGCCAGGAGAACGGATCCGCGATCCGGGCGCGGATCTCGATGATGACCGAGACCCCGGGGCTTTACTCACGTCTGACCGTGACCGAGAACCTCGAGTGCTTCGCCGGGCTCTACGAGCTCGATGGCGTTGGCGAACGCATCAACCAGGCGCTCCAAGCGGTCAATCTTCTCGACCGCGCTGGTGACTCATGCGGCGCACTGTCCAAGGGCCTGCGTCAACGAGTCGCGCTCGCGCGGGCACTTCTCAACGACCCGACAGTGTTGTTCCTCGACGAGCCGACCTCCGGCCTTGATCCGGTCGCGACGCGCGACGTCCACGACCTGATCGTGTCATTGCGCGAGAAGGGCGTGACGATCTTCCTGACGACGCACCGACTGGACGAGGCCGAACGGCTCTGTGATCGCGTAGCGATCCTCAACACGACGTTGCGGCTGATCGGGGGCCCCGACGAGCTTCGTCGGATGCTGTACCGCCGTTCCGTGGACGTACGTTTGCGCGCGCCTCTCGAGGACCCGCAGAAGGTTTTCGGTGTCGTTCCCGAGGTCGAAGGGTGGGAGCAGCGGTCGTCGGGGTACACGCTGACCGTCTCAGATCCCGACCTCGCGGCGGCAGCTGTCGCTCGGAGACTCGTCGGAGCCGGCGCCGACATCGTGTCCATCGCCGAGTCCCACCATTCGCTGGCCGACATCTACCTCGAGCTGATCGACGAGGACGTGGAGGCCAGCAGACCATGAGCTTCAGCTGGACCCGAGTCGGCGCCATTCTCCGCAAGGAGTTGCGGGACTATCGACGCAATCGCTTCGTGGTCGGCACTATGGCGGCCGTGCCGGTGCTCTTCACCATCCTGCCGGCTATCCAGCTGATCGCAGCCAACGTCACCGGAAACACCGCGCACCTCGACCTCCGTGTCGGGCTCTCCCTGCTCTACCTGCTCGTCATCCCGGTGATGATGCCGTCGGTCGTGTCCGCCTACTCGGTCGTCGGTGAGCGCGATCAGGGCACGCTCGAGCCGGTCCTGACCACCCCCATTCATCCCGAGGAGTTCCTGATCGCCAAGGCAATCGCCGCGTTCGTGCCGACGCTGATCACCTCGTACGCGGTCTTCGGGATCTTCCTCGGCGTGGTCGCCCTGTTGGCCAATCCGGCGATCGTTTCGGCGATCTACGCCGGGTCGCATGTGCTGGTTCAGTTGTTGTTCACGCCGCTGCTCGCAGGATGGGCGGTCTGGGTGGGAATCGCGGTCTCGGCCCGCTCCACCGACGTACGGGTCGCACAGCAGTTGAGCCTCTTGGGCAGTGCCCCGCCACTCGTGATCCTCGCCCTCATGTCGCTCAACGTGATCACCGAATCCACCGCGCTCGCAGTCGGGGTCGGTGCGGCGCTGCTCGCTGTCGACCTGCTCGCCTGGCGCGTGGTGGCCACGATGTTCGACCCCGAACGGCTCGTCACCGGCAGGCCCAGTTGACCGACACCGGCGCTGGCGCACGTCGGCCGGCGCCCCGAGAAACACCTCGCGCAACAGAACAACAGAAGGCGACGAACAATGGCGGCAAACCTGACGGTGGCCCACAAGGCAATCGGAGCTGAGGTTCGACGCGGCACCTACGACGTCATCGTCGACGGCGCCCCGGCCGGATCAGTCGAGATGAACGCGACATTCGAGACATCCATCGAACCCGGACATCACACCCTGGAAGTCCGAAGCGGCCGAAACTCCAGCCGAATCAAGGCCTTCGACGCCGCGGAAGGCGAGACCATCGCGTACCGATGCACCGGGAAGAACATCCTGCCGATCTTCCTCGCCTCCTTCTTCATACCCCGACTGGCGCTCACCCTCCGCCGCGAGTAGCACCGCCCATCCGATCGCCGCATCGCCGGACAACCCAGAACGCGGTCGACTCGCGTGCGCCAAGCCAGACGCCTGCCCGGAGGAGGCGAGTCCGTCTATGGGGCCAGTACCGACGGACCGTGCCAGTGGGCCATGGCACCTCCAGGCACGCTGTATGAGACGTGGCGCCAGGTTGCCGGATGACGTCGGGCTCGTCCCGTACGTCCTGTCCGGGTGCCTCTCCGAGAAGGCCGGTCCACGTGGATGGTTTTGCCAACGACCTTCCCTTCGCCGCCGGACCCGTCCTTTCGCTCCGACCGACCTCCGAATCGTTGATCCTTGTCGAATATCCACGGTCCCCACGATCCTCGTCAGATTCGTTGATTCCTGCTCTCTCCACCCCTCCCTTCTCGGGCGGCGCGCACCTTCCCTCCGCGGCGTTCGGGGTGTCGAGGTGACGGGAGTCGTCGCCGCGGCGCCCGGGCGAAGAGTTCGCGCCAGGTACCAGGTCGTCACGATGATGGGCGGCATGGGCCGCGTCCTCGACGGTGGGTATGCGGAGTACGTCCTTGTTCCCGCCTCGCAGGTCACGGCTTTGCCAGCGCATTGTTCTGGGCAGAGCTGGGAGCGGTTCCCGAGATGTCGCAGACGGACCATGGCTCCCTGACCGTCGGGTTAGGGGCGACGGCCGGACATTCCCTGCTCATCCGCCCCTGCTCATCCGCGCGGTACGTCATCGGCCGGACTGGCCCTGACGGTCTTGGCCGAGCGTCAGGGGATGACCGCTTACGCGACGACGCGACGGCAGCAAGGTCGCGCCGTGTTGGAACACCTTGGGGTCAACCAGGTGCTGATTGACGACGGCGCTGTCTTTGGCCGGCTCCGCCGGCTTGCGCCCGACGGTGTTGACCGAGCCGTCGAGCTTGTCGGTGTCAACGTCTTGAAAGACATCCTGCGATCGGTCCGCCCCGGCGGGACGGTCAGCTTCACCGGGATGCTGTCCGACCAGTGGACGATCCACGACTCCTACCCGATGGACTGGCTGCCGAACGGCGTCCGCCTGACCGCCTATTCCGGAGCGGCGGCAGACCTCACCGCCCCGGTCCTTCAGAGTTTCCTCGATCCCACTCGGACGCGTCTACGGCTCCGGCGAGATCGTGCAGGTCCATCGAGACATGGAAGCCGGGACGGTCGGGGAAAGGGCGTTGTGATTGCTGATCCGACGGTGGTGGGGCGGGTGGGGCTCGAACCCACGACCCAGGGGGAATCACATTATGAGTTCACCAGGTCTCGGCACTGTACGCAAGGGACGATTGAGGCGGGCATGCTCCAACGGTCCACACACAATCCCTTCCTGTTGGTCGGAGTTGTTGATCATGGAAAGTGGGCGGATGATCACGGCGGGCAGGCACCTGGACGTGAAGGTGATCAACGCCGCCGATCTAGCGGTGTCCTGGGACGGTGAGCCGTTCGCGGTGCTGCTGTCGGAGCCGTTCGGCCGGTTCGGCTGGTACCCGTGCGACCGCGCCGAGGCTTGGCTGATGGTCCGGGACTGCGGGCCGGACCGGGTGGCGATCATCGCCGCTGCCTGACCGGCCGAAGGGTATCCCCGTCTTTCGTCGGTGGGCCCTGGCAGGGTTCTGCCGTGGATTTCTACAGCGCTGCCGTGCAGGTGCTCCAACACGATCGAACCTCTTCTCCTCTTCGCCTGCATACTCATACAAGAAGCGAGGCCAACAAGCATCCTCAATCGGTCCGGAAGCATCAGTCTCAATTACGGGAGATTATCCCTTTCCTTGGCTGGCATATTCACGCCCACACGGAGGCGGACAGCCTAAACGCCCGCATGACGGTTGCCGATCTGAAGGCTAGCATTCGTCACTTTCAGCGCACGTACGACAACCCTGAGTCAATCGTTGACGAATTGTTTGAGGCGGCGAGTGATCGGCTTTGGGCCTTGACCAGTAGGGTGGAAGGTTCCTACGAGTTCGAAGTTCTTTCGCTACGGGAGTATTTCGCAACTGTGACAATGTGGACTTTCCCTGGCCGGTGCGCCGCGGACTAGCTTGCAGGGCCTGAGGCCAAGACCTCCGTCCAAGAGGATCTCTGCGGCACCACCTAACGGCCGCTGAAACGTACCGCCAGAGCCGTCCTGGTCGGGACCACGCTCCTGGAGATGGTCGGCATGCACGTCAACAAATAGATCGACGACCTTCTCTCGATCGACGTCCACCTGACTAAACTTGACACGCTCGTCATCTTCCCATTGAGCGGATGCGATCTTACGGATGAGTTCCCGCAAGCCACCGTCCTGCGGGGCGATCTCATTCCCAGCGATGAGATAGCGGACAAGTTCCCAGCCCGCGAGCATGTCTGCGAACTTCCAGAGCAGGCTGTCGTCAGCAGCATCAACCATGCCATCGATCGCCTCGCGCCACAGGCATGACATCTGCTCAAAGCCATACTCTTTCGCATGTTCGTCCAGTCGTGCACTAATCACGTCGAATGTGCCCGTGCCGGTTCGGCCCGCACTTGGCACGTTTGTGGCCAACACGTAGCGACGGGCGCCCTCGCTAGCGAGCCGTCTGAGGTTTTTAGCCTCACTCCTGACTGTGCTGTCAAGCCATTCAACGGGGTCCTTCTCTTTGCCTGAAACCGACCATTTGACCTGGTATACCAAAGAGGAATCTGAAGCGCGCTGGACCCCGTCTCGGCCACCGTCTGCTTGGCGAAGCGGCAAGAGGATGTAGTCGTTGAAGCGGCCGGTCAGCAACGCACTGATCAGGAGTTGGAAGTTGTGGTCACCCAGACGTTCGTAGAGGTACTTGTAGCGGCTCTCAGGCAACGCGCCCTCCTGTTCTCGTTCGGCAACCGGAGCCCGGTTTAGCGGGCGGAGTCGACGAGGTGCGGCGACCACGTGGCGCCGTCCCTACGTACTTGAGCGAGCCTCGAAAACCGCGATGCGTCCAATATCAAGCTCCGCCGCTGTCGCGGGAGGGGTACGCGACAACGATGTAGTCGACGGGAGACGCGTAGTCGATCGGGAAGAACCTACCCGGACGCGGGCAAATGATGAGAAACTACCTTCAGAACCCACGAATCTCGGAGCTTAGGATATTCATGGCGCGGCGGCGGCTTGCAACTCTAACGACGCTGGGAATGCTCCTTCTAACGGCTTGCGGCGGAGCCAGCACTGGCTCTCACACCTCGGCTGGCCACTCCCCGACGAGCGGTCCTGCGGCGGCATCATCCCCCGCGGCGAGCACTTCGCCAACGGCCAGCCGCTACGAGTCGCTCGAAGAGCTGAAGAAAGCCGCCGTCACCGGTGGCTACTCATGTCCGTCCTGGAAGCGCTCAGACGAGGTCAAGCTCGCCCAGGCATCAGGCTCGTGTTCCGACTCCGACGTCTTCAGCATCTACGCCGACACGGCCAAGCTCCAGCAGCAGGTGAAGACGTACAAGAATCTGCAGAAGGCGTCGGCCGCAGTCGGTCTCGATCCTGGCGCGATCCTCGTCGGCCCTAACTGGATCATCAACGCCGACGATGCCGGAGCCCTCACGGTTCTGTGGGCTCACCTCAACGGCAACCTGATCTCCGGCCCGGAGCCGTCGGCTGCGCCCTCGGCCTCCTACACGCCACGCAAAGCTGACTGGCGCGTCAAGCTGAAGATCAAGAAGCAGCAGTGCTTCGGCTCGGCGGGGTGCAACGTAACGGTTGGCGTGACGCCTCAGTACGTGGGCTCGTCCGAGCTTCCTGACTCCGGCACGATCGAGGTCACGTACAAGATCGTGGGTAGCGAGGACTCGCTCGTGGATACCTTCACAGTTGAGAACAGCCAGGTGAGCTACACGCCCGAGCAGGATCTGTCGACGTCTTCGGCGAGCGTCCACCTGCGCGCGAAGGTAACGAGCGTCACGTACAGCGACCAGTGAGGCAGCCCTGAGCGGCCGAGCGCAGGCTGCGGTGCGTGAGCCGTTGGCGCGTAGCCGGAACAACTCGTGAGAGAGCTGTGAGAGCTGCCGTATAAACGGCCTGCCGGGGCCTATGGGCGCCACGGCATCTTTCCTAGTCAAGCCGCGGTTCCCGGTGGGGCGGGTGGGGCTCGAACCCACGACCCAGGGATTATGAGTCCCCTGCTCTGACCGGCTGAGCTACCGCCCCGCAGCGCCCGCGAGCCTACCCAAGGTCGTCCCGGTGACGTCGTCGGGCACGATAGCCCCATGGGCCCGGAGGGTCCGATGGATGTCGGCGAGCGGAACCATCTCCGGGTCGACCCCGGACGCGGCAGCCAGGGCAGCCATCACCCCGGCCGCTTGACCCATCGCCATGCACGAGGCCTGGACCCGGTAGGCGGAGTTCGCTTCCTGGTCGCCGGCGGCACATCGGCCGGCAGCGATCAGTCCGGTGCTGCCCTGGGGCAGCAGAGCTCCCCGCGGAATGGTCGGATAGGTGTCCTTGGCCAGAGTGCGGTAGTCGATGCCGTGGCCGCTGGGTCGATGAATGTCAATCGGATAGAAGCTGTAACAAACGGCGTCGTCCCACAATCTGCCGCTGATGTAGTCGTCGACGGTGATCCGTTCCTTGCCCTTGATCGTGTAGGTCTCCCGGATTCCGCACTCGGCAGCGAAATAGTCGATGGCCAGGCCTTCCAGCCCCGGCTGTCTCCGCAGGAAGCTGAAGATGCGCAGGAGCCCACGCCGTCCCTCGATCTCGGCCCGTGTACGTCCTTGGCTGGTGCTGCCGTCGATCCCCGGAATGTGCATCGAGTTGCGGCCCCGGTACCGCAGAAAGCCGCGGATGCCGTCGTCGTGGACACGCAGGTCGGTGGGATGCAGTTCGCCGGCCTCGACCGCCGCCGTGCGAGCCTCTTCCAGCGCGTCGTAGTCCAGGGTGGCGGCGTCGTAGCCGCTGAACGAGGCGCTGTAGGTGGCCGGCTGGCGGTCCACATTGCGTTCCCTCTCGAAACCCGCCAGCGCGACGACGTTCGCGTCGCCGGTGCAGTCGATCAGGATCCGGCTGTGCGCGACGAAGAGGCCCTCCTTACCGCACAGCGTCAGTTGCCAGCCGGTGTCATCTCGGTCGACCGCGCCGACCATGGTGTGGAACCACAGGGTGGCGCCGGCGTCGAGGACGGCCTCGTCGAGCAGCGTCGCATAGATCTCCCGCCGGAGCTGCACGCTCAACCGGTTCGCGCGCTGGGAGTAGTCGGTGAAATCCGGCAGGCTGTCGCCGGCGATGTCGACCGCCCGTTCGACCAGTTCCCAGCCGATCCCGGCGATCACCTGCCGGCCCCAGGCATGGAAGAGGCCCGGGATATCGATGGCTGCGGCAGTCGTGGTGCCGCCGAGCATCGCGTTCTTCTCCACCAGCAGTGTCCGCGCGCCGAGGCGGGCGGACTGGATCGCTGCCGTCGCGCCCGCCGGGCCGCCGCCGATCACGGCTACGTCGTACCTCACCGTTCGGACTGTATCTTCTCCACCCGCGACCGGCCTCCGCTGGACCGGGCTCGGGGGAACCGGCGTACACGGGCGGCCCACTGGGCACTAGGTTGGCGACGGGTCAGCTGATCACCAATGGAGGAACAGCAATGGAATACCGACTACTCGGACGCTCGGGCCTGAAGGTCTCCACCTTCACCCTCGGCACCATGACGTTCGGCACGCCCGGCGGCTCCGCGCTCGGTCACGTCGACGAGCAGGGCGCACGCCGCCAGGTGGACCTGGCCCTGGATGCCGGGGTCAACCTGATCGACACCGCGAACCTGTACAGCTACGGCGCCTCCGAGACCCTGGTGGGCCAGGCGATCAAGGGCCGTCGCGACCAGGTGTTGATCTCCAGCAAGGTCCGCTTCCCGATGTCGGACGGGCCCAACGACGCAGGCCTGTCGCGCCATCACATTCTCGAGCAGGTCGAGGCCAGCCTGACCCGGCTGGACACCGATCACATCGACATCTACCACGTCCACGAGTGGGACGGGCTGACGCCGATGGAGGAATACCTGGAGACGCTCGACACTCTGGTCAAGTCGGGCAAGGTCCGCTACCTCGGCGTCTCCAACTTCACCGGCTGGCAGCTGATGAAGGCACTGTCGGTCTCCGATGCCCACAACTGGCAGCGCTTCGTCAGCAACCAGATCTACTACTCCCTGGAGGCCCGCGACGCCGAGTACGAGCTCGTGCCGCTGTCGCTGGACCAGGGGCTCGGCGTGATGGTGTGGGCCCCGCTGGCCGGCGGACTGCTGACCGGCAAGTACCGCCGAGACCAGCAGCCCGAGGAAGGCCGCCAGGTGCACGACTGGAAGGAGCCGCCGGTCCGCACCCCGGAGAAGCTGTGGGACACCATCGACCTGTTGGTCAAGATCTCCGACGGCCACGGCGTGTCCGCAGCCCAGGTGGCGCTGGCCTACCTCGCCGCCAAGCCTGGTGTGACCACCCTGGTCGTGGGCGCCCGCCGTGAGGAGCAGTTGACCGACAACCTGAAGTCGGCCGACCTGCGCCTCAGCGAGGACGAGCTGGATGCGCTGGACGAGATCAGTGCGCCGGAGCTGATCTACCCGCACTGGCACCAGTCCCGCAACGCCAGCGATCGGTTCAGCCAGGCCGACCTGGCCCTGCACGGCCCGAAGCGACCGCAGGAGTAACCCGGCGTCGCAGGCCCGTCGGCGGGGTGGTGTCAGTGGCGCTGTTCGAGGGCGTCGGCCAGCCGGGTCAGCCAGGCGGCCACCCCCGACGGGCCTTCGGCGACCAGGTCGGCGAGGTCGGTCAGGGCGTCCTGCTCGGTGGAGGCCGAACAGACCAGCAGCCCGGGGGTGCCCTGCCGGCGGAGGTCACGGACCGCCTCGAACGCCGGCAGGTCGCCGAGATCGTCACCGATGAACACGATCTCCCGGGCGCCCACCTCGGCGGCGAAGTCACGCAGGGCGTCGCCCTTGTCGCCGCCGGAGGGCCGGATCTCCAACACCAGCCGTCCCGGCTCCAGCCGCAGGCCATGATCATCGGCAAGCTGCTGCAGCCGTGGCAGCAACGCGTCGAAGGCGCCCGCCGGATCGGTCAGTTCGCGGGTGTGTACGCCGATCGCCCGCCCCTTGTGCTCGATCCGGGCGCCGCTGAGGCCCAGCTCCTCCAGCAGATCGGGCAGCGCCCGTTCCACCTGGCTGATCTCGGGCGGTTCCGGCCGGGCGCTGTAGCGGTCACCGGCCGCGTCCCAGCGTTCGGCGCCGTACTGGCCTAGCACGGTCATCCGTTCCAGGCCGTCATGGTCAGCGAACCGTCCGAGCCGTGCCGCCGTCCGAGCCGGCCGACCGGTGATCACCACGATCGAACCGACATGTGGTCCCAACCGGGCGATGGCGTCCACCGCCCCCGGATCGGCCACCGCCCGTTCCGGATCGTCGACGATCGGGGCGATGGTGCCGTCGAAGTCGAGACCGATCATGGTCCCGGACGGGTCTGCGACGATCGCCCGCAGAGCGGCCCGCCCCGCCTCGCTGATGCCGCCTGCCGCGGCTTCCGTGCCGACCTCCCGCGCCTCGCTCACCGGGCCAGCGTCCCAGACCCGTGCCGGTCACCGCCACTCGGCCCGAAGTCGAGCGGTCCGGGACGCGACGAATGCAGGGACGGGCGGCGCATACAGCAACGGGCCCGGCAACAGGCGTCCGCTGCGGTACCCGAGGGCGGACGATAGGGTCGTCGAGACGACTTTGGGAGGCAGCACATGAGCCCCGCCGCACGGAGCAAGGCAACGAAACCGAACGAGGACGGCCGGTCCGCGACCAGCCGCGCGCCGTCGGGTCGCCGGCGGGCACGCTCCTCCAGCGACGCCGCCGGCCGGCCGGAGCAGACGCCGGCGGGAATGACTTCGAAGGCCGACTTCGTGGTGGTCGCCAACCGGCTGCCGGTCGACCGGGTCACCGAGCCCGACGGCAGCATCGACTGGCGGACCTCGCCGGGCGGCCTGGTCACCGCCCTGGAGCCGGTGATGCAGGCTCGCGAGGGCGCCTGGGTCGGCTGGGTCGGCGCCCCGGACGAGGACCTGGACCCGTTCGAGCATGACGGCCTGCAGATCGTGCCGGTGCCGCTCAGCGCCGTCGAGGTGCGCGACTACTACGAAGGCTTCTCCAACGGCACCCTGTGGCCGCTCTACCACGACGTCGTCGGCAGCCCGGCGTTCCACCGCGAGTGGTGGGACGCCTACCTGCGGGTCAACCGCCGGTTCGCCGATCGGGCCGCCGAGGTGGCCGAGCAGGGCGCCGTCGTCTGGGTGCAGGACTACCAGCTGCAGCTGGTGCCGCAGATGCTGCGGGAACGCCGCCCGGATCTGAAGATCGGTTTCTTCCTGCACATCCCCTTCCCGCCCACCGAGTTGTTCCAGCGGCTGCCCTGGCGGCGGGAGATCATCGAAGGCCTGCTCGGGGCGGACCTGATCGGCTTCCAGATCACCGGTGGCGCGCAGAACTTCGCCCGGCTGGTCCGACAGCGCGCCCACCATCCCACCCAACGCGGGACCATCGAGTTGCCCGAGGGACGGCGGGTGCTGGCCCGGGCCTACCCGATCTCGATCCAGACCCAGGACTTCCACGACCAGGCCCGCCGACCCGAGACCGCCGAGCGGGCCGAGCAGATCAGGCACGACATCGGCGATCCGAAGTACCTGTTCCTCGGCGTGGACCGGCTGGACTACACCAAGGGCATTCACCAGCGGCTGCGGGCGTTCAGCGAACTCATCTCCGACGGGCTGTTGGACGCCGACGAGGCCGTCTTCGTGCAGGTCGCCACCCCGTCACGGGAGCGGGTGGACGAGTACCGCCAGCTGCGCGACGACATCGACCGACTGGTCGGCCGGATCAACGGTGAGCTCAGCCGGCTGGGACATCCGGCGATCAACTATCTGCACTCCTCCTTCCCGCGGTCGGAGATGGCCGCCCTCTACCGGGCTGCCGACGTCATGGTCGTCACCCCGCTGCGGGACGGGATGAATCTGGTGGCCAAGGAGTACGTCGCCTGCCGGCAGGCCGATGACGGCGCCCTGGTGCTCAGCGAGTTCGCCGGCGCAGCACGGGAGTTGCGGCAGGCCTACATGGTCAATCCCTACGACATCAACCAGATGAAGGAGCGGATGCTCGAGGCGGCGACCGACTCGCCGCGGAACAAGGCCCGTCGGATGCGGATCCTGCGCCGCCAGGTCTTCGAACACGACATCGACCGCTGGGCCGGGAACTTCCTGGACGACCTGGCCAGCTGCACCCAGGACCGCTGAGCCGGTGCCGACGACCCGCCCGGATGTGACCGTCCCGATCGGGGGGCGGCGGTGAGCGGATTCTGGTCTGGCCGCGGCCGTGACGTCGACCCGGCCGTGCACGCGGCCTGGAAGGCCTCGCTGACCGCTCAGGGAGTGCGTCCTGGTCGACTGCTGACCTGGGCCGCCGCCGCGGACGGCCGCTGCTGCCTGGCCACAGCGGGGATGTTGTCGATCGGCAGCGCCGACGGTCCGGCCGAGGATTGGCGCCACCTCGGCTGGCATCGGATCGAACGCGGCGGCTTCGACGCCGACACGTTGACGCTGCGCTGGACGCTGTACGGCGACGGCCCCTACGGCAGCGCGCCGGACGACCTGGAGTCCGCGATCGGCCGCGGCGAGGTGGTCCTGACCGACCCCCGCCAGCTGCCGGCCGTCTTCCGCGACCGGGTGGCCGCCTCGATCGCGGTCGAACAGTTCTTCGAGCTGGACTCCGGCGCGCCCGGTTCCGGCCGCCACCGATCCCCCGGCCGCGGCGTCGTGGTGAGCGGTCGTCGCGACCTCGGCCGGCGGGACGCCCGGCTGGAATGGCACGCGTCGCTGTCCCGCGGCACCCGCTGGCAGCAGCCGGGCGTCCGCGAGCTCGGCGACCGGGCGATCTCGCGGTTACGGGCGGAATACGACCCCGAGGGCTGAGCCTCCGGAGCGCTCAGCGGCCCGATTCGCGAGTCGGCGCGAGGGCCTGCTATTGTTCCTACCCGCGCCTCACAAGACGCCGATCCTCGGTAGCTCAATTGGCAGAGCATGCGGCTGTTAACCGCAGGGTTACTGGTTCGAGTCCAGTCCGGGGAGCGCAGCACGTCGCGGCACCCGGACCGGATCGGGAACGGTGTCGTCGAGGTGTATGTACGGCCCCATCGTCTAGCGGCCTAGGACATCGCCCTCTCACGGCGGTAACGCGGGTTCAAATCCCGCTGGGGTCACGGTCGGCGCGCATCCATCGGGTGCGCGCCCCTGGTGTCTTTCAGGCGACGCCGAGGCTCCGGTTCTGCAACTGCTTGCGCTGGGCTTCCAGCACCACCAACTCGGAGAACGTCTTGTTGTACGTGGTCGGGTCGTCGACCGGGTTCGTGCGCTGCAGCCGGGACTTGATCCGGCCGATCTGGCGGCTGACGGTCATCAGCCGCAGCTTGGCGGCGTAGGCGGTGGCATATGCCGCCGTCGGCTCCTCGGTGAGCAGCGGCTCGACGGCCAGCGAGACCACCAGCGAGTTGACCCACGGGTTGTCCTCCGCGGTCGCCACCCGGCGGGCCCAGTCCGCGTACGGCGCCGCACCGGCCGGCGGTGCCGCGGCGGCCCTGCGGGCATGGCGGAGCACGGCCGCGTAGGCCGGATGGGTGAAGTCGTCGGCCTGCAGGGCGTACAGTTCGTCGGCCAGCAGCTGCGGCTCCTGCACGATCAGTTTCGCCGTCTCCCGTTCGGTGGCCAGCGCCCGGTCCCGCGGGTCCGGCAGCACCTCCTCGGTCGGCCGGGGCGTCGCCGGCGAGCGGCGGTCGGCACTGCCCTGGCCCTGCGCGAGCCGCCCGTCCTCACTTGTTCGCCCGTCCCCGGACCGCCCGTCCCCGGACCGCCCGTCCCCGGACCGCCCGTCCCCGGATCGGCCGGGCGGCGGGCGGCGCGAGCCGCGGGCCGCGATTCGGTTGACCTCGCGCCGGACCTCCTCCGGATCCATGCCCAGCCACTTGGCCAGCTCGCGGATGTACTCGCTGACCTTGCCGGCGTCGCGGACACTGGCCACCAGCGGTGCCGCCTCCCGCAGCGCGTCCACCCGGGCGTCGCCGCGGTCAAGGTCGTGGCGGGACAGCACGTTGGTCATCACGAACCGGTACAGCGCGATCCGCCGGCCGACCAGTTCCCGGACGGCCGCATCGCCGTGCTGCAGCCGGAGATCGCACGGGTCCAGGCCGGTCGGTTCGATCGCGACATAGGTCTGGGTGATGAAGCTGGAGTCCAGCGCGAAGACCTTCAGCGCCGCCGCCTGCCCGGCCGCGTCGCCGTCGAAGGTGAAGACCACCTCGCCCTGGCCCTGGTCCCCCATCAGCCGCTGCAGCACCCGCGCGTGGTCGTTGCCGAAGGCGGTGCCGCAGGACGCCACCGCGGTCTTCACCCCGGCCAGGTGGGCGGCCATCACGTCGGTGTAGCCCTCCACCACCACGGCCTGGCCGCGGCGGCCGATCTCGGTCCGGGCCAGGTCCAGGCCGTAGAGCACCTGGGACTTCTTGTACAGCGGCGTTTCGGGGGTGTTGATGTACTTGGCCGGCAGCCGGTCATCGTCGAAGATGCGCCGGGCGCCGAACCCGATCACCGAGCGGCCGGCGTCGCGGATCGGCCACAGCAGCCGGCCGGAGAAGAAGTCGTAGCCGCCGCGCCGCAGCAGGCCGCCGGAGATCAGCTCGTCCTCGCTGAACCCGTGCGCGCGCAGGTGCGGGCCGAGCCGGCGGCCGCCGCGGGGGGCGAAACCGATGCCGAACTCCTCCGCGGCGCCACGGTCGAAGCCGCGGTCGGCCAGGAACCGGCGGGCGGTCAGCGCGTCAGGGCTGGCGAGTTGCTCGGCGAAGAACTCGGCGGCCAGTTTGTGGGCCTCCATCAGCCGGACCCGCAGGCCCGGCTGCATCCGCGGTCCCCCGTCCTCGGTGTAGCGCAGCTGGATGCCGACCCGGTCGGCCAGCTTCTGCACCGCCTCGACGAAGCTCAGGTTCTCGATCTTCTGCACGAACGAGATGACGTCGCCACCCTCACTGCAGGCGCCGAAGCAGTACCACAGGCCGCGTGAGGGGGTGACGTTGAAGCTCGGGGTGGACTCGTCGTGGAACGGGCACAGGCCCTTCAGCGAACCACCGCCGGCGTTGCGCAGCGCGACATAGGACCCGACGATCTCGTCGATCTTCGCCCGGTCACGCACGGCCACGACGTCCTGTTCATTGATCCGCCCGGCCACGCAGGCGAGTCTAATCTCACCGGCCCGCCCGGCCGTCCGGCGTGCACCGCCGTCGGCCGGGATCGGGACCGGGCGATTCCCGCTGCCGTGGCCGCCGCGGGACTACGGTGAGCTCATGGAGCTTCCGATGGAGCGCTCCGGCAGCGCGCTGTCGATCGAGGCCAACGGCCTGAACACCATCGTTGCGGCCGAGCGGCGGGGACGCCCGCGCAACCTGTTCTGGCCCTGGTTCGCCGCCAACGTCTCGGTGCTGGGCATCAGCTACGGCTCCTTCGTGCTCGGCTTCGGACTGTCGGCGGGTCAGGCGATCGTGGTCGGGCTGATCGGGACGGTGCTGTCGTTCGCGCTGTGCGGGGTGATCTCGCTGCTGGGCAAACGCGGGTCGGCGCCCACCATGGTGCTGGCCCGGCCCGCGTTCGGCGTCCGCGGCAGCCGGTTCCCGGCGGTGGTGTCCTGGCTGATCACCGTCGGTTGGGAGACCGCGCTCACCGCGCTCGCCGTGCTCGCCACCTCCACCGTGCTGGCCGAGCTCGGCTGGAACGCCGGCACGTCGACCCGGATCGTGGCCCTGGCGGTCGTCGCGGCGCTCATCGTCGCAAGCGGCATCCTCGGTTTCACCATGATCATGCGGCTGCAGGTGGTGATCACCGTCGTGACCGCGGTGCTCACCGTGGTGTACGCCGTGCTCGTCCTCGGGCACATCAACGGGTCCGCGCTGGGTCGGCTGCCGGCGGGTGGCACGGCGGCGATGGTCGGTGCGCTGATCTTCATGATGACGGCGTTCGGGCTGAGCTGGGCCAACATGGCCGCCGACTACTCCCGCTACCTGCCTCGGTCGGTCAGCAGCGCCGGCGTCGTGGTCTGGACCACGGTCGGCGCGGCCCTGGCCCCGGTGCTGCTGCTGGTCTTCGGCGTGCTGTTGGCCGGATCGTCCACGACCTTGAACGACAAGGTCGCCGCCGATCCGATCGGCGCGCTGACCACCCTGCTGCCGACCTGGTTCCTGGTGCCGTTCGCCATCGTCGCCGTGCTGGGCCTGGTCGGTGGCGCGGTGCTGGACATCTACTCCTCCGGGCTGGCGCTGCTCAGCGCCGGGCTGCCGGTGCCGCGTTGGGTGGCGGCTGCCGTCGACGGCACGATCATGATCATCGGGTCGGTCTACATCGTCTTCTTCGCCACCGACTTCCTCGGACCGTTCCAGGGCTTCCTGATCACTCTCGGGGTGCCGATCGCCGCCTGGGCCGGGGTGATGGTCGGCGACATCGTGCTGCGCCGCGGCGAGTACGACGACGCCGCGCTGCAGGACCAGCGTGGTCGCTACGGCGACATCGGCTGGCCGGCGATCGCGTTGATGCTGCTCGGCACCGTGGTCGGCTGGGGCCTGGTCACCAACACGTTCGCTCCCTGGCTGGGCTGGCAGGGATACCTGCTCGGTCCGCTCGGTGGCCGGCAGGGCGACTGGGCGTTTGCGAACCTGGGGGTACTGGCGGCGCTGCTGATCGGCTTCGTGGGCTATCTGCTCGCCGGCCGGGCCAGGGTCCAGCGGCAGCAGACGCAACACTGAGGCCAGCTCGTCGGCGGCCGCGGCGGGCAGGCAGGATGACGGCGTGCTCGCTGCTCCCGGTCCCGGTCTGGTCGTCGCTCTGGTCGTCCTCGTCCTGCTCGCGGTGAGCGCTTCCGTCGTCGGGCGACTGCGCCAGGGGAAGGCGACCGCCTCTGCCGCCGGCCGGGCCGTGGTCCAACTGGCCGCAGTGTCGTTGATCATCACCGCCGCCCTGAGTCACCTGGTCTGGTCGGCGCTGTTCGCGCTGGTGATGTTCGGCGTCGCCGTGCTGACCTCCTCGCGGCGGGTCGGCGCGCCGCGGGCGTGGCCGTGGGTGGCCACGGCGATGATCTGCGGACTGATGCCGACCCTGGCGGTGATCTTCGCCTCCGGGGCGATCCCGTTCACCGGTCCGTCGCTGGTGCCGGTCGCCGGCATCATCATCGGCGGCACCATGAACGCCCACTCCCTCGCCGGCCGGCGGGCCTTCGCCGCCCTGCGGGAGGAGAAGGGTGCCTACGAGGCGGCCCTGAGCATCGGCCTGACCCGTGCCGAGGCGGTCACCGAGGTGATCGGCCGTCGGCTGCCGGAGGCGCTGGTGCCCGGCCTGGACCAGACCCGGACGGTCGGACTGGTGACCCTGCCCGGGGCCTTCATCGGTGTCCTCCTCGGCGGCGGCTCCCCGGTCCAGGCCGGCGTCGCGCAGCTGCTGGTGCTGGCGGGTCTGCTGTGCACCCAGACCATCACCATCGTGGTGGCACACCGGCTGATGCGTCGGGGCGTCCTGCTGCCGGCCGACCTGGCCGCATCGCTGCAGCCCTGACCGACCGCGGCGCAGCGGTCCGCGGCTCAGCTGACGGGCAGCTCGGTGAGGACGTGGCGCCGGATCGCGACCGTGGCCGCGCCGCGGGCCCAGTCGAAGAAGTCCGACCGGCTCAGCAGCACCTCGTCTGGATCGGCCAACGGCGCGCGGTGTTCGGCCAGCGCGGCCAGCATCCGCGCCTGCGCGGCGACGACGAAGTCGATGCCGTCGCCGGTGATGAGGATCCGTTCGGGGTCGAGCACGTCGGCGACCCGTGCGGTGAGCAGACCCAACTGGCCGGCGGCATCCTCAACGATCCGGGCGGCGGTCGGGTCGCCGGCCGCCGCCAGCGCCACGCACTGGTCGAAGCCGACCGGCCGGCCCAGTTCGGTCGACAACCGGTCGGCGATGGCGCCCGAGGTCAGCAGCACGTCGGCGCAGCCGCGGTGGCCCTGGCTGCATTCCGGGCCGTCGGGGTCGAGGCTCCAGTGGTCGATCTGCGCGGCCAGCCCGCGCCGGCCCTCGACCAACCGGTCGTCGACGACGACCGCGCAGCCGACTCCGACACCGACCGTGATCACCAGCAGCGAGGCGCATCCGCGTCCCAGTCCGAACCAGTGTTCGGCCAGGGTCAGGGCACGGACGTCGTTGTCGATGCTGACCGGCAGCCCGGTTGCGGCGGCAAGATCGTCGGCCAGTGACACGTCGGTCCAGTCCAGCGCCGGCACCTGGCGCACCAGCCGGTGCCCCTCCACGGCCCCGCCGATGCCGACGCCGATCCCGGCGATCCCCCGGTGTCGTTTCCGCCGGCCGGCGATCTCAGCCAGCATCACCGTGGTCACCGCGGCGACGCCTCGGGTGACGAGCGGGCGTTCGTGCCGGTCGACCACCGTTCCCTTGAGGTCGCAGACCACGGTGTAGGCGGCGTCCCGGGTGATCTTGATGCCGATGAAGTACGCCTGGTCGGCCGCGATGTCCAGTGGACGGGACGGCCGGCCGGTCCGCTTCGGCGGCTCGGCCCGCTGCTCCAGCAGCAACCCGCTGGCCACCATCGGCCGGGTGAGCCGGGTCAGGCTGGCGGTCGACAGGCCGAGCTGGCGGGCCAGTTCGGCCCGCGACACCGGCCCGAATCGCAGTACGGCCAGCACGACCGACCGGGCACTGGCGTCGGCCGGGGCCGTACTGCGTTCCAGGACCTGACGTGCCACCGGCCTTCTCCCCTGCCGTTGTGGACCGACGACCCGCTGCGGCGATCAGCCGAACTCGAACAGCCGGTTCACCTGCTGGTTGAGGTCGACCAACGAGCTCTCCGGCTTCTGACCGATGAAGATCGCCTGCAAACCGGGCGTCATGATCGCGTTGATGTCGGCGCCGTAACTGCTGATCGGCAGGAAGAAGGTCTCGTCGTGGTTGACCATCGAGACGAACGCACCGGCGTCGACACCGGCCTTCTTCCGGGTCTGCAGCGAGATGTGGGTGGACTGCGGACGCGCCGGGAACACCACACCCGCCCTGGCGATGATGTCCTGGCACTGCTCACTGCTGAGGAACTTGACCCACTTGGCCGCGGCCTGCGGGTTCTTGGCCTGCTTGGTGATGGAGTCGGCCAGCGTGCCCAACGGTCCGGCCCGGTGTCCGCTCGGCCCGACCGGCATCGGGGCGATCTTCCACTTCTGGTCCTTGACCGTCTCGTAACTGGAGATCATCCAGGCGCCGTCCTCGACGATCGCAGCCTTGCCGGCAGCGAACTGGTTGTAGCCGCCGAAACTGTCGCTGAAGGTGCCGTAGGCGGGGGCGTAGCCCTTCTTCGCCAACCCGAAGTACCACTTCAGCGTCTCCTGCAGCTTGGCATCGCCGTAGTTGTAGTGGTCGCCCCACGGGTTCTTGTTCATGTACTGCCAGCCGTCGCTGACGGCGAAGGAGGACCAGGTGGTCTGGGCCATGTTGTCGCCGGCCGCAACGCCGCCCAGGCCGTAGACCGCGACGTGCTTCTTGTCGAAGCCCTTCTCATCACCGCGCCTGCCGTGCACATCGACGGTCAGGTGCGCCAACAACTTCTCGAAGCTGCCGCCGTCGGTCGGGTTCCAGGCCAGTTTGCTCATCTCGGACGGATCGACACCGGCCTTGGACAGCATGTCGGTGTTGTAGAAGAGACCGACGGTGTCCCAGTCCTTGGGCGATCCGTAGCGGTGGCCGTCCCGGCCGGTCCACAACTCACCCAGGCCCGGCTCGAACTCGGAGTTCTTGATGTCCTTGGTCGCGGCCAGCTGGTCCAGCGGCAGCAGCACGTTCAGGTCGACGAACTGCGGATACTTGGTCAGGTGGTTGGTGAAGACGTCGGGTGCGGTACCGGAGATGAAGCCGGCGGTCAGCTTGGTCCAGTAGTCGCTCCAGCCGTACTGGGTGATCTTGACGGTCAGGCTCGGGTTCTGCTGGTGGAAGGCGTCGGCGCACTTCTGGTAGCCGGGCTGCTGGGAGGAGTCCCACAGCCAGTAGCTGATCTGGTTGTTGGGCTGGCTGCCGGAGGAGTTGCTGCAGGCCGATGCCCCGGCCGCGAGGGCCACGGTGAGACCGACGGCCAGAGCCTTCAGCCGGAACCGCAGTCCGAGCCGCGGCAGCGTGAACTTGTGCATCGTCGGATACCTCACTTGATCCCGGAGAAGCCGATGGAGTTGACGATCCGCCGGGCGAAGACCATGAACAGCAGCAGCATGGGCAGCGCGGCGACCAAGGTGGCGGCCATCAGGCCGGCCCAGTCCGGCCCGGTGTTCGGCGTCTGGGACTTGAACACGGCCAGCGCGACGGTGAGCACCCTGGAGCTGTCGGTATAGGACACCATCAGCGGCCAGAAGTAGTCGTTCCAGGCGGTGATGTAGGTCAGTACCGCCAGTGTCGTGATCGGTGCCACCGACATAGGCAGGATCAGTCGGAAGAAGATCGTCACCTTGCCGGCGCCGTCGATCAGCGCGGCCTCCTCCACCTCATGGGAGATGGTGGCGAAGAACTGCCGCAGGAAGAACACCGCGAACGGCGAGATCAGCATCGTGGGCAGCGCGATGCCGAGCAGGGTGTCGATCAGGCCCAGCTGCTTGATCAGCACGAAGTTGGGCAGGAAGGTGAAGATCGCCGGCACCATCAGGCCCGCCAGGAAGACGGCGAACACCGGGGCCCGCAGCCGCCACTTCAACCGGGAGAAGGCGTAGGCCGCCATGGCGGAGAAGAACACCTGCCCGGCAGTGATCAGGCAGGACACGATCACGGAGTTGCGCAGGTAGAGCCAGAAGTTGATCGACTGTCCCGAGCCGCCGGCCGCGATGGCCGCGTCGCCGGTCTGCCAGCCGAAGACCCGCTTGAAGGAGTCCACCGAGAAGCTGACCGGGTAGGGCGTGGACGGGTGGGAGAGCAGCGCCGCATTCGAGGACAGCGCGGTGCGGATGATCCAGTAGAACGGCGCCAGGGTGACGATCATGATCAGGATCATCCCGATCCAGGCGATGATCCGGCCGATACCGGGGCGCTGCCTGGCGGTCCGCGCAGCCGGCGGTTGTGGTGCCTCGGTCTCGATCTCGGTGGTGGCAAGTGTCGTCATCGAACAGTCCAGCCTTGTCTGTCAGTCCAGCCTTGTCCGTCGGTCCAGGTCATTGCGGTCAGTCCAGGTCGGATTGGCCGGCCCGGGTCATCCGGTACTGGATGAAGGTGATGATCATCAGCACGATCAGCAGCGCCACCGCGAGGGTGGAGGCATAACCGAACTGGAACCGGCCGAAGGCCATGTCGTAGATGTAGTACTGCAGCACCCGAGAGGCGTTGACCGGTCCACCCTGGGTGGTCACCGACACGGTGTCGAAGACCTGGAAGGAACCGATCACGCTGATGATCAGCACCAGCGCCAGGATCGGGCGCAGCAACGGCATGGTGATCCGGAAGAACATCTGCAGCTCGGTGGCGCCGTCCACCTTCGCGGCCTCGTACAGGCCGGGCGGGATGGTCTGCAGACCGGCGAAGATCAACAGTGAGGTGTAGCCGACGTAGCGCCAGACGTTGACGAACGCGATGGTCGGGATCACCCAGGGGCTGTCGGTGAAGAACCCGATCGGCCCGATGCCGATCAATCCCAGCAGCTTGTTGCCGATACCGAGGCTGGTGTCCAGCATCCACAGCCCGACCAGGGCCGCGACCACGTTGGAGACCAGGTACGGCGTGAGCACGATGCCGCGGATCACCAGCGACCGGGTCAGCCGCTGCATCAGCACCGCGATCACCAGCGCGAGCACGGTCTGTACCCCGATGTTGATGACCACGTACTCGACGGTCACCTTCAACGCGTTCCAGAACACCGGGTCCAGCAGCATCCGGCGATAGTTGTCGACGCCGTTGAACTGCGCCGGGGTCAGCAGGTTGAACTTGGTGAAGCTGAGGTAGATGCCGCGGACCAGGGGCCAGATCAGGAAGACCAGGAACCCGATAGCTGCGGGAGTGATGAAGATCAGCGCTAGCCGCGTGTCGTCCCGGTGACGCCGCGGGCTGCTGACCGCTTGAGAGGCCATGGGCACTCCTGTCCTGTCGGGCGAGGCGCGCCATCGCCACCCCGCGACCGGGTTTACTTTGGCATGAAACAAAATGGCCCGTCAAGACCTCCGCGGTCGCGATCGGATGTCGATTCCGCCCTCGGCCGGAACCGGGTCGGGCGAGCCGGTCGGGCCCGGGCCGGTCGAGCCGGGGCCGGTCGGGCCGGGGCCGGTCGGGCCGGGGCCGGTCGGGCCGGCCGAGCGGTGGCCCGCTCGGGCGGGTCAGTCGAGCGGGTCGGCGCGGAGGATGACCGCGTGTTCGGGTGGCAGGGCGGGCGGCTGGATGCCGACGGCCGCCAAGGTCCGCCCGGTCAGGTCGACGTAGGGTCGCTGCCGACTCCACCACGCCGGCGCGATCCGGTCGAAGGGCAGGTCACCGATGAGCACGGTGGCGATCCGATACCGGCGCAGCGGGTCCAGTCCGGGCAGCCGGACCGGGCCGAGGCCGGTCACCTCGGACCGGCCCGTCATCGCCAGCGAGTAGATGGCCCGGCTGCGGTCCGCCGCGACCACCCCGTGCGCGGTCAGAGCCGGATCCGGGTGGTCGATGCGGACCAGGTCGCCGCGCAGCAGCAGCCCGCGTTCGGCCTTGAAGAAGGCGATCCATGCCGCGAGCAGGGCCCGATCGGTGTCGGTGGCGCGGGTGATGTCCCATTCGATACCGAGATGGCCGAAGACCGCGGTCGCGGCCCGGAAGTCGAGGTCGTGCATCCGCCCGGTGGTGTGCGAGCGACCCGAGGCGATGTGGGATCCCATCAGTTCGGGGGGGATCAACTGGGTGGTCCAGCGATTCATCTGCTGGCGGTCCAGCGGGTCGATGCAGTCGCTGACCCAGACCCGGTCGGTCCGTTCCAGGATGGCGAGGTCGACCCTCGCACCCCCGGAGGAACACGACTCGATCTCCAGCCCCGGGTGGGCGGCCTTGAGCTCGTCGATCAGCCGGTACGTCGCCGCGGTCTGGGCATGCACACCGGGCACGCCCCGCGGCGGGGTGCCGGCGTCGACCAGGTCGCGGTTGTGGTCCCATTTGATGTAGTCGATGGCGTACTCGTCCAGCAGGGCGTTGATGGCGTCGCGGATGTAGGCGTAGCAGGCCGGAATGCCGAGGTTGATGACCTGCTGGTGGCGCGACTCCACCGGCCACCGGTCGCCGGTGGCCATGATCCAGTCCGGATGGGCGCGGGCGACATCGGAGTCGGGATTGACCATCTCCGGCTCGAACCACAGGCCGAACTGCATGCCCAGGTCCTTGACCTTGTTCACCAGCGGGTGCAGGCCGTCGGGCCAGACGTCGTTGGAGACGGTCCAGTCCCCCAGCCCGGCGTGGTCGTTGCGGCGGGCGCCGAACCAGCCGTCGTCGAGGACGTAGCGCTCGACACCGACCTCGGCGGCCCGTTCGGCCAGTTCGACCAGCCGCGGCAGCGAGTGGTCGAAGTAGACGGCCTCCCAGACGTTCAGGGTGACCGGGCGGTCCGGGTCGACATGCTGCGGGCGGGACCGGAGCAGCCGGTGGAACCGGCGGGCGACCGCGTCCAGGCCGATGCCGTGGCTGCCGTAGACCCACGGGGTGGCGTACGAACGGCCCGGCCGGAGGATCATCTCGCCCGGCAGCAGCAGTTCGCCGCCGCCGATCAGCTGTTCACCGGTGTAGACCCGTTCGGCGTAGTGGGTGTGGTTGCCGCTCCAGGCCGTGTGGACGCCCCAGATCTCGCCGTCGGCGAAGTCGAAGCCGGGGGTGCCCAGGTGGAGCACGGTCGCGGCGTCGGCACCGGTCCGGCCGTGCCGGCCCTCACGCAGGTGGGTGCCGACGCCGAGAATGCCGCGTTGCGCAACGCGTTCCTTGCCCCAGCGGCCCGCCATGTCGAGGATCTCCCGCGCCTGGGCCGGCACCGGATAGGCCAGCACCAGGTCGTCGAGCTGGTAGTCGTCGTCAGCGGTGTTGGTGACCTCGGCACGCATCCGCACCACACCGCCGGTCAGCATCTCGACCCACAGCACCAGACCCAGGCCGGCCGCCTCGTCGATCGCGTCGACCCGGACCGAGCCGGTGTCCCGGGTGATCAGGGCGACCCCGTCGGTGTCGGACGTCTCCGCGGTGGCGTCGTCGAGGTGGACGTCGTCGACCCGGATGTCGGTGCTGACGAATTTCGGCGACCAGCCCGCGCCTCGGCGGGAGCCGCTCAGCCCGGGCCGGCCGGTCCAGCCGGTGTGATGTTCGGGCAGGACCGCCAACCGGGCCGCTCGATCGGTGCCGTTGTTGACCGGCGCCGGCATGGTGGCTGCGGCCAGTCCGCCCGCGTCACCGGCGGACAGGTCGCCCAGATCACGGCCCCAATGCAGGATGGCCGGCAGCCGGCCCGCGGTGATGTCGAGCAGCAGACAGACACCGTCGGCGCCGAGCAGGAGGCGGACGTCGGGGGCAGGCCGGACTGGCAACGGAACTCCTTCGTTCAACCGATCGTGCAAGTTTCCTTCGTCGTGAAACATACTTCGGCCCGCTCCGTCCGTCACCTCTCTTCGAGGCAGCGGCCGTGGCCCGGATCTGCGCGACGGGTCGACACTATCCCGGCCCGGCCCCGATGCACCGGAGGCGTGATCATGGTCGGATGGTCGCGATCAGACCGCATCGACCGACGGGCCGACATCGACGTCGGTGTGGCCGGCCGTCCATGGCAGGCCGGCCGGGCTCATTGCGGGGCTCATTGCGGGGCTCATTGCGGGGCTCATTGCGGGGCTCATTGCGGGGCTCATTGCGGGGCTCATTGCGGGGCTCATTGCGGGGCTCATTGCGGGGCTCATTGAGGGACTCATTGAGGGACTCATTGCCGGTCGATGCCCGGCGGCAGCCGCTCGACCGCCCAGCCCAGTCGGTCGACGGCGGTGGCGAAGGCGTAGCGGTCGGTCATGCCGGCGACGTAGCTGACCGCTGCCTGCACCGGGTCCGTGGCGGCGGACGTTCCCGGCGGCAGCCGGGATGGTTCGGCCAGGTAGTAGTCCACCAACGCGGTGAGGACGGCGACCACGGCGCGGGACTGGGCCAGTGACTCCGGCCGGACGTAGATGCGGTCGTAGTTGAAGGCTCGCAACCTCGACAGTGCCGCCGCCTCGTCCGGCGCCATGCCGATCTGGCCGTGCTCGTCGACGGTCCTGATGATGGCGCGGATGAAGGTGCTCAACTGGTCGCGGCGGCTGCGTCCGCAGACCTCGGTGATCGTGTCGGGCAGGTCGGCGAGGTCGACGATGCCGGCGTGGGCGGCGTCCTCGAGATCGTGGGCGCAGTAGGCGATCCGGTCGGCCCAGCTGACGATCTCCCCCTCGATGGTGGCCGGGGCCGGTCGGGACCAGGAGTGGTTGCGGATGCCGTCGAGGGTCTCGGCACACAGGTTCAACTCGGTGAGCACGACGTCGGCACCCCACGGACCGTGCTCGTAGCCGCCGGGGATGTACGGGTCGAAGGCGTCCTCGCTGGCATGGCCACCGGGGCCGTGGCCGCAATCGTGGCCGAGCGCGATCGCCTCGGTCAGGCCGACGTTGACTCCGACCGCCCGGGCGATCGAACAGGCCACCTGGGCCACCTCCAGCGCATGCGTGAGCCGGGTGCGTTGGTGATCGCTGGGATACACCACGACCTGGGTCTTGCCGGCCAGCCGGCGGAACGCGGCGGAGTGCACGATCCGGTCCCGGTCGCGTTCGAAGCAGGTCCGTTCCTCGTCCGGCTCCTCCGGCCTGGCCCGGTGGCCGGCGCCGACCGCGAGTGCGGCGCCCGGCCGCAACAGCGCCGCCTCCCGTTCCTCCCGTTGGCGGCGGCCGACGATGGCTCCGGGACCGAGCACCGCGTCGGAATTCCGGTGCGCCCGGACCAGTTGCTCGTCAGCATGGCCGTGCATGGTCCGCGCCCACGCCCGTGCCCGCGGAGAGATGGCTGGACCGGATTCCGCGCCCGGCTGCGGGACCTGCGGCGGGGCGCCCGCTCCCGCACGATCGGTTCGGGTGGTCGGATCATCGTCACTGGCCACGCCCGCAGCGTAACCGGGCCGTGCCCCGCTGCGGATCGTCCAGGTCGGCACATTTCCGGCGACCACCCTAGAAGGTGAGGCACTCTAACTATTAGGCTCTCTAATCGTGGACGACGTCGCTGACCCACCCGAACTGCTGGCCGCCGTCGATGCCGCCCTGTGGCTGGCGCGGGTGCTGGAGCGCACGCCGGCCCCGCTGACCACCGCCCAGTTCCGGATCATGCGGCGGGCCGCCGCCGGCGGTGAGCGGTCGGCGCGGCTGGCCGAACACCTCGCCGTCCGCAAACCGACGCTGACCGCGATCGTCGACGGACTGGTCGCGGCCGGCTTCCTGCTCCGGCAGGCCGACGCCTCCGACCGGCGGGTGATCCGGCTCGAGGTCACCGCGGAGGGTGGACGGGCCCTGGCCGACACCGAACGCATCTTCGCCGGACGGTTCGGCGAACTGCTCCAGGACGCGTCCCGGCCGCGGGACCTGTCGGAGCTGCTGGCCGATCTCGACGCCCACCGGGTCGCCCGGCTGATCGGTGCCAACCGAACGGAGGCCGGGACCCGATGACCCAGACGGTGACCGATGCCCGGTCGACCATCACCACCGCGTCCGGCCCGTCCACTCCCGGGCGGGTCGAGGACCGGTGGATCCGGCGGATCGCCGGCTACTGCTGGCGGTTCCGCGGCCGGGTGCTGATCGCGTTCGGCGCCGGCGTCGTCGGTCAGACGGTGATGGTCGGTCTACCGCTGATCCAGCGCGAGATCATCGACCACGTCATCCTGGCCCGCACCCAGCCGCTGCTGCCGTGGGCCGTCCTGCTGGTGGCCGCGGCGCTGGTCGTGTTCGGGCTCACCTACCTGCGCCGGTTCAACGGCGGCCGGCTGTCGGTCGACGTCCAGCATGCGTTGCGCACCGACCTGTTCGCCTCGCTGGCCCGGCTGGATGCCACCCAGCAGAACCGTCTCGACACCGGGCAGGTGGTGGGCCGGGCGACCTCGGACCTGACCCTGGTCCAGGCCCTGCTGCAGATGCTGCCCAACCTGGCCGGCAACCTGGTCCTCTTCGTGGTGTCGATCACGGTCATGTTCCGGCTGTCGCCGGTGCTGGCACTGGTGGCGCTGGCTACCGCTCCGGCCCTGTGGCTGCTGGGGATGCGCAGCCGTTCCCGGCTGTTCCCGTCCAGCTGGTACGCCCAACAGCAGGACGCCGAACTCGCCGGCGCCGTCGAAGCGGCGGTCACCGGCGTCCGGGTGGTCAAGGGCTTCGGCCAGGAGAGGCAGGAACTGGACCGGATCGACCGGATCTCGCAGCGGCTGTTCGGGGCCCGGGTGCGGACCATCCGGTTGAACAGCATCTTCTCCCCCGCCCTGTCGGCGGTGCCGCAGCTCGGCACGGTCGGTGTGCTGGCCCTGGGCGGATATCTGGCGATCCGCGGACACCTGACCCTGGGCACGTTCCTGGCCTTCTCCACCTATGTCACCCAGATGTCGGGGCCGGTGCGGCTGGTCAGCCTGCTGCTGACGACCGGGCAACAGGCCCGCGCCTCGGTGATCCGGGTGCTGGAACTCATCGACACCCGCCCGGTCGTCACCGAACGGCCGGGCGCCCACCCCTTCCGGCCCGGCCCGGGCCGGGTCCGGTTCGCCGACGTGCGGTTCGGCTACGGCGACGAGCCGGTGCTGGACGGCTTCGATCTGACGGTCGAACCGGGCCAGACGCTGGCCCTGATCGGCGGTTCCGGTTCGGGCAAGAGCACCGTCGCCGCGTTGCTGCCGCGGTTCTACGACGTCGATGCCGGGTCGGTGTCGATCGACGGGCAGGACGTCGGCGAGCTGACCCTGCAGTCACTGCGCGGAGCGGTCGCGATGGCCATGGAGGACAGCTTCCTGTTCAGCCAGAGCATCGCGGCCAACATCGCCTACGGACGCCCGGACGCGACCCGGGCCGAGGTCGAGGCCGCGGCCCGGGTGGCGCGGGCCGACGGCTTCATCGCCGATCTGCCCGACGGGTACGACACCGTGGTCGGTGAACAGGGGCTCACCCTGTCCGGCGGCCAGCGACAGCGGATCGCGCTGGCCCGGGCCGTACTGGCCGACCCGCAGGTGCTGGTCCTCGACGATGCCACCTCCGCGATCGACGCCCGGATCGAGGCCGAGATCCATGCCGGCCTGCGGGCGGTGCTGCACGGCCGGACCACGATCGTCATGGCGCACCGGCGGTCCACCCTGCAGTTGGCCGATCGGATCGCCGTGATCGACGAGGGCCGGGTCGTCGATCACGGCACGTTGGAGGAACTCGAGCAGCGGTCGGCGCTGTTCAGGACGTTGTTGGCCGGCCCGGAAGCGACGTCGCTGGCGGCCGACGAGCCGGCGCCGGCCGGCCCCGACGGGATCACTGCGCAACTGTGGGATCCGCGCCGGGTGCCGGGCGGGGCCGAGGATCCGGTGCTGGCCGACCGGCTGCGCCGGATCGGGGGCGCCGGCGGCGGTCGCGGCGGTGGCGGTGGGCGCGGCCTGTCGGCCGGGATGGCCTCGATGCCGCCGACCCGGGAGTTGCTGGATGCCGTCGAGAAGCTGCCGGCGGCCGACGCCCGCCCCCAGGTCGATCCGGAGTTCGCGCGCGCCGGGGACGACCGATTCACGCTGGGGAGCCTGCTGATGCGGTTCCGGCTGCCGTTCGGGCTGGGTCTGCTGTTGGTCGCGGTGGACGCGCTCTGCGGCCTGGCGCTGCCGGTGCTGATCCGCGACGGAATCGACGACGGCGTGAACCGCGGCGTGATGACCGCGGTCTGGGTCGCCTCGGCGCTGGCGCTGCTGGTCGTGATCGCGGACTGGGTCGTCCAGGTCGGCGCCGTCCGGATCACCGGACGGACCGGTGAACGCTTCCTCTACACCCTGCGCATCAAGATCTTCAGCCATCTGCAGCGGCTCGGGCTCGACTACTACGAACGCGAGATGGGTGGCAGGATCCTGACCCGGATGACGACCGACGTCGATGCACTGTCGTCGTTCCTGCAGACCGGGATGGTGACCGCGCTGGTCAGCCTGATGTCGTTCTTCGGAATCCTGGTAGCGCTCTGCTTCCTGGACCTGGGGCTGATGAGTGTGGTGGCGCTGGTGCTGCCGGTGTTGATCACCGCCACGGTGATCTTCCGGCGCGTCAGTGGCCGCAGGTACCGGTTGGCCCGGGAACAGATCTCGGCGGTGAACGCCGACTTGCAGGAGAACGTCGCCGGCATGCTGGTGACGCAGGCGTTCCGGCGGGAGGCGTACAACGCGCAACGGTTCGCCGAGTTGTCCGACCGCTACCGTCGGACCAGGATCAGCAGCCAGCGGATCATCTCGGTCTACTTCCCGTTCGTGCAGTTCCTCAGCAATCTGGCCGGGGCGTTCGTGCTGGTGCAGGCTGCAAGCCAGTTCCATGATCGTTCGATCACCGCGGGGGCACTGATCGCCTACCTGCTCTACATCGATCTGCTGTTCGCCCCGATCCAGAACCTGTCGCAGGTCTTCGACGGCTACCAGCAGGCCATGGTCGGGCTGCAGCGGATCCGCGAGCTGCTCGGCACCCCCACCTCCACACCCGAACCGGACCGGCCGGTCCGGCTGTCCAGGGTGGACGGCCACATCGACTTCGACCTGGCGGCGTTCCGCTACCAGCGGACGTCCCGGCCGGCTCTCGACGGACTGACGCTGTCCATCGCTGCCGGTGAGACGGTGGCCCTGGTGGGCGAGACGGGTGCGGGCAAGTCGACGATCGTCAAGCTGATCGAACGCTTCTATGATCTGACCGGCGGGGCGATCCTGATCGACGGGCACGACCTACGGTCGCTCGACCTGTCCCGTTACCGGCAGCACATCGGTCTCGTCCCGCAGGAGAGTTATCTGTTTCCCGGCAGCATCCGCGACCAGATCGCCTACGGCCGGCCGGACGCGAGCGACGCCGAGGTGGAGGCCGCCGCCCGGGCGGTGGGCGCGCACACCATGATTGCGTCGCTGACCGGCGGCTACCTGCATCCGGTGGCCGAGCGTGGCCGCAACCTGTCCGCCGGCCAGCGACAGCTCATCGCGCTGGCCCGCGCGGAACTGGTGCAGCCGGCGATCCTGCTGCTGGACGAGGCGACCGCGGCCCTGGACCTGCGCAGCGAGGCCATGGTCACCCGGGCCACCGCCCAACTGGCCGAACGGCGTACCACGATCGTCGTCGCCCACCGTCTGACCACCGCCGCCCGCGCCGACCGGATCCTCTACATCGAGCACGGCAGACTCGTCGAAGCCGGCAGTCACGACGAACTCCTGGCCCGCGGCGGCGGCTACGCCGAACTCTGGGAAGCCTTCGTAGGAACGACGATCTAGCACCCCGCCTCCTGGGTGCGGAGCCGGAGGTCAGCCTGCGCGGTCAGCCGCCCGAGACGCCGATCTCCGCGCCGGACAGCTCCAGCTCCAGACCGCAGGTGTCGACCAGCCAGCCCTCCGGCAGTGCCACCCTGCTCCGGGGTGATCCCTGCCGTCCGCGCGGCTGGCCCAACTCCTCGGTCGGGTACGGCAGGCTCGGATCGAGCGAGCCGAGATGATCATCGAGCTCGGCGAAACTCGACACCATGCCCAGACCCCGGCGGATCTGGCCGCCGATCGGGAAACCCTTGAAATACCAGGACATGTGCTTGCGCAGATCGGTGAGCCCACGCTGTTCGCCCATCAGGCCGGCGAGCAGCTCGGCATGCCGGCGGACCACCGCAGCGACCTCGCCCGAGGTCGGCAGCGCCTGTCCGGGTCGACCGGCGAAGGCGTCGGCCAGATCACGGAACAGCCATGGTCGGCCCAGGCAGCCGCGGCCGATCACGACGCCGGCGGCACCGGTGTGTTCGATCATCGCCAGCGCGTCGGCGGCCTCCCAGATGTCACCGTTGCCGAGCACCGGGATGGAGACGTGATCAACGAGCCGGGCGATCGCATCCCAGTCGGCGGTACCGGAGTAAGCCTGTTGCGCGGTCCGTCCGTGCAGGGCGATCGCCGCGATCCCGGCATCCTCGGCCAGCCGGCCGGCATCGAGATAGGTCAGATGATCATCGTCGATGCCCTTGCGGGTCTTGCAGGTCACCGGGACGCCGTACGGCTTTGCGGCCGCGACCACGCTGCGCAGGATCGCACCGAGCAGGTCGCGCTTCCAAGGCAGCGCGGCACCACCGCCCTTGCGGGTCACCTTCGGCACCGGACAGCCGAAGTTCAGGTCGACGTGACCGACGCCGTACTCGCCGCACAGGACCCTGGCGGCCTCGGCCAGGTAGTGCGGGTCGGTGCCGTACAACTGCACGCTGCGGGTGGTCTCCCCCGGATCGAACTGCAGCATCCGCAGCGTCTTGGCATCGCCCTCGACGATCCCGCGGGAGGTGATCATCTCGCAGACGTACAGCCCGGCGCCCTGTTCGCGGCACAGCTGCCGGTAGGCGGCGTTGGTGATGCCGGCCATCGGCGCCAGCACCACCGGCGTGTCCACCACCAGGGCACCCAACCGCAGCGGCCGCCGCTGCCGCGCCGCCGGCCGCCGAGGGGTCACCAAGGTGCCGACACCCCGCCCAGGTCGGGGATCAACTGACTCCTCGGCGGAGAACATCAGCAGCCCACCAGCTTCGGCGCCAGGTACTCCACCACCTTGTCCAGGCTCACGCGCTCCTGGGTCATGGTGTCGCGCTCACGGACGGTGACAGCATCGTCGTCGAGGGTGTCGAAGTCGACGGTGACGCAGTACGGCGTACCGATCTCGTCCTGGCGGCGGTAGCGGCGGCCGATGGCCTGGGCGTCGTCGAAGTCGACGTTCCAGTGCCTGCGCAGTTCAGCGGCCAGATCCCGCGCCTTGGGCGACAACTGCTCGTTACGCGACAGTGGCAACACCGCGGCCTTGACCGGGGCGAGCCGCGGGTCCAGTCGCAGCACCGTCCGCTTGTCCACCCCACCCTTGGTGTTCGGCGCCTCGTCCTCGGTGTAGGCGTCCACCAGGAACGCCATCAGCGATCGGGTGACGCCGCCGGCGGGCTCGATCACGTACGGGATGTAGCGCTCACCCTTGGCCTGGTCGTAGTAGGACAGGTCGGTGCCGGAGTGCTTGGAGTGCGTGCCCAGGTCGAAGTCGGTGCGGTTGGCGATGCCCTCCAACTCGCCCCACTCACTGCCGGGGAACTCGAAGCGGTACTCGATGTCGACGGTTCGCTTGGAGTAGTGCGACAGCTTCTCCTGCGGGTGCTCGTAATGGCGCAGGTTCTCCCGCCGCAGGCCCAGGCCGGTGTACCAGTCGGTGCGAGTGTCGATCCAGTACTGGTGCCAGTCCTCGTCGGTGCCGGGCTCGACGAAGAACTCCATCTCCATCTGCTCGAACTCCCGGGTCCGAAAGATGAAGTTGCCCGGCGTGATCTCGTTGCGGAAGGACTTGCCGGTCTGGGCGATGCCGAACGGCGGCTTCTTCCGGGCCACGGTGACCACGTTGTTGAAGTTGAGAAAGATGCCCTGCGCGGTCTCCGGCCGCAGGTAGTGCAGGCCGGACTCGTCCTCGATCACACCGAGGTAGGTCTTCAACATCATGTTGAAGTCCCGCGGCGGCGTCCACTTGCCCTTGGTGCCGCAGTGCGGGCAGTTGATCAACTCGAAGCTGACCGAATCGGGGTCGTCGATGTCCCTCTTGTCGGCGTACCCCTCCTGCAGGTGATCGGCACGGAACCGCTGGTGGCAGTTCAGGCACTCCACCAGCGGATCGGTGAAGACGCCGACATGGCCGGATGCGACCCAGGTGTCCTTGGGCAGGATGATCGCCGAGTCCAGGCCGACGACGTCGTCGCGGCCGGTGACCATGGTTCGCCACCACTGCCGCTTGATGTTCTCCTTCAACTCCACGCCGAAGGGGCCGTAGTCCCAGGCCGAGCGGGTCCCGCCGTAGATCTCACCGGACTGGAAGACGAACCCCCTGCGCTTGCACAGGCTGATGACGTCGTCGAGCTTGCTCTTGGCCACGGAACTCTCTCCACACTGCTGCGGCGGACACCCGGCTGGTGCCCGCGCCGTACACGGTCGTCCCGACCGGGGTCCCGGTCGGCCACCCAGGCTACCGGTCGATGGCCTGCCGGCCCGACCTCCTTTCCCGCTAGCGTCAGGGTATGGATCGTCATGCCGTCATCGAGTCCGAGTCCCGCCGGTTCGCCGAGGTCCTCACCGCGACGTCACCGACGACGCGCTGCCCCACCTGTCCGGACTGGAACGCCGCCGATCTGCTCTGGCACCTCACCGAGGTCCACCTGTTCTGGGCGGGCATCCTGGGCAGCGATGTCCGGGACGAGGCCGGCGTGCAGGCGGTCGAGGCCGCCAAGCCGGAGCGACCGGCCGACACCGCCGGCCTGCTCGCGCTGCGGGAGCAGGCCACCGCCGCCCTGCTGGAACAACTGGACCGGCTTTCCGACGAGGAGCCGCGCTGGAGCTGGTGGCCGGCCGACCAGACCGTCGGCTTCACCCGCCGGATGCAGACCTACGAGGCCACCATGCACCGTGTCGACGCCGAGCGGACCGCGGGCGTGGAGGTCGGCCCGATCGCTCCCGAGGTCGCGAGCGGATCCATCGACCACTGTGCCGACGTGATGTGGGGCTGGCTGCCCGAGGGCGCGGTCTACCGGCCGCAGGCCCTGATCCGGCTGGACGCGGCCGACACCGACGACGAGTGGCTGGTCGAGGTGGGCCGGTGGACCGCGGATGATCCGAAGTCCGGCGAGCACTACGACGAGCCGCGCGCCATCCGCGCCGTAGGTGGCGACCCGGCGGCAACTGTCCGGGCGCCGGTGGTGGACCTGGCGTTGTGGGCCTGGGGCCGCGGCGGCACGGTCGACATCTCCGGCGAGGCGCAGGCGACGGCCGCCGTCAAGGCGCTGATCTCCAACGGCCTCTCCTGAACCCGGAGCCTGCTCAGCCGTCGAAGCCGAGCGCCGAACGGTGGGGGTGCTCGTAGGCCGACGGTTCGTCGATCGCCAGGGACAGGATCGGCACCGCGACGACCTTGGACCGGTAGCTGCCCAGTCCGCGCCGGTAGGAACCGACGTCGCGCCAGCGGGTGACCACTGCCCACAGGGTCGGTTCGTCGGTGTTGCGACCGACGTCGCCGCTGAGGAAACCGTCGGCCTCGGCCAGTGCGTCGATGGCCGCCTCCGCCTGACCGATGAACTCCTCGGCCCGGTCCTCCGGCACCTGGAACCGACTGATCGCGATCACCGGCGGAGCCTAACAACGGACCCCGGCCGGGGAGGCGCGAGCGCGCCTTGACTTTCACCGGGATCCAAATGAAAATGGTTTTCATGACGATCTGGGCGCGGGTCATCCGGCTGATGCTCGGGCTGATCGCTGTCGTCGCTCTGGTCGGCTGCACCGCCACCTCCGCCGACAGTGCGCACCGGGCCGGCCGGCTGTCGATCGTGACGGCGTTCTATCCGCTGCAGTTCGTGACCGAGCGGGTCGCCGGCGCGCACGCCGACGTGATCAATCTGACCAAGCCGGGCGCCGAACCGCACGACCTGGAACTGACCCCGCGGCAGGTCGCCTCCGTCGGCGACGCCGACCTGGTCGTCTACGAACGGTCGTTCCAGGCCGCGGTCGACGAGGCCGTCGCCCAGAGCGGCAACACCCAGGTGCTGGACACCACCACGGTGGTGCCGCTGCAGGACCACGGACCGCTCGGCCAGGACCGCAACACCGCACCGCCGGGCGGTCGTCGCGACGCCAACCTGGACCCGCACGTCTGGCTGGACCCGCACAACATGATCACCATCGCCCGCGCCGTCGCCGGCCGGCTCGAACGCATCGATCCCGCTCATGCGGCCGACTACCGGCACAACCTGACCAGGCTGACGGATCAGCTCACCACGGTGGACGACAGCTACCGGACCGGGCTGCAGCAGTGCGCCCGACGGCGGTTCGTCACCACCCACGCCGCGTTCGGCTACCTCGCTGAGCGCTACGGGCTGACCCAGATCGCCGTCGCCGGCCTCAGCCCCGACATCGAGCCCTCTCCGGCCCGGATCGCCGAGGTCCAGCAGCAGATCGCCCGCTACCACGTGACGACGATCTTCTCCGAGCCGCTGGCCTCCGCCGCCGTGGCGCGGTCGATCGCCGGTGACCTGGGTCTGCGCGCCGACGTGCTGGACCCGCTGGAAGGCATCACCGCCCAGTCCCGCGGCACCGACTACCTGGCCGTCATGCGCTCCAACCTGACCGCGCTCGAACAGGCGAACGGATGCAACTCCCATGAGAACTGACTCCGGAACCGACCGGGACACCGCGTCGCTGCTGGCCGCCGACGGTCTTCGGGTCGAACTCGGCGGCCAGCCGGTGCTGCGCGGCGTCTCGCTGCGGGTCCACCCCGGCGAGACCGTCGCCCTGCTCGGCCCCAACGGCTCGGGCAAATCGACCCTGGTCCGCTCGCTGCTCGGACTGACGCCGGCGCGCCATGGTTCGGTGCGGCTGTTCGGCACCGAGTTGCGCCAGTTCCACGACTGGTCCCGGATCGGGTACGTCCCACAGCGGTCCACCGTGAACCTCACCCGGGCGAAGGTCAGCGAGGTCGTCGGCTCCGGCCGGCTCGGTCACCGCCGACCGTTCCTGCCGCCCCGCCGGGCCGACCGGGCCGCCGTCCGCGACGCCCTGCAGGTGGTCGGGCTCGGCGACCGGGCCGGCGCGGAGATGCAGCATCTGTCCGGCGGACAGCAGCAGCGGGTGCTGATCGCCCGGGCGCTGGCCGCCGAACCGGACCTGCTGGTCCTGGACGAGCCGACCGCCGGCGTGGACCTGGAACACCAGCAGATCCTCGCCGACGTGCTGACCGGCCTGCTCCGGCGCGGGCTCGCGATCCTGGTGGTGCTGCACGAGATCGGCCCGCTCACGCCCCTGGTCGACCGGGCGGTGGTGCTGCGCGACGGCCGGGTCATCCACGACGGGCCGTTGGCGCGCGCCGACCGTCACGGCCAGGGCACCGGCCACGGCGGGCACGAGTACCAGGCCCCCGTGCCGGGCGGTCCGTTCGCGACCCAGACGCTCCCCGACGAAGGCAGGCAGGAATGATCGACATCCTCGGCTACCCGTTCATGCAGCGGGCCCTGCTGGCGGCGCTGTTCACCGGCCTGATCGCCCCGGCGATCGGTTCCTACATCGTCCAGCGCCGACTCAGCCTGCTCGGCGACGGCCTGGGCCACGTCGCGATCGCCGGCGTCGGACTCGCCCTGCTCACCGGGCGGGCCCCGATCCCGGTCGCCGTCGGTGTCTGCGTCGCCGGTGCGGTGCTGGTGGAGGTGCTGCGTCAGTACGGCAAGGCCACCGGGGATGTCGGCCTCGCGATCCTGTTCTACGGCGGGCTGGCGGCCGGCGTGCTGATGTCGGGCTTCGCCGGCGGCACCGGCGCCCTGTCGCAGTACCTGTTCGGTTCGCTGACCTCGGTCACCACCAAAGACCTCGTCCTGATCGGCGTGCTGGCCGTCGTCGTGCTGGTGCCGACGGTCGGTTTGGCGCCGCAGCTCTTCGCGGTCAGCGCCGACGAGGACTTCGCCCGGGTCCTCGGGCTGAAGGTCCGCGTCTACAACATCATCGTCGTCGTCCTGGCCGCGGTGACGGTGTCGCTGTCGATGCGCACCGTCGGCCTGCTGCTGGTCAGCGCGCTGATGGTGGTGCCGGTGGCGGCCGCGCAGAACCTGGTACCCGGGTTCTACGCCGGCCTGGGCTGCGCGATGGCGATCGGCGTGCTCGTCTCGGTCGGTGGCGCCGCCGGCTCCTTCTACGCCGATGCGGCGCCGGGAGCACTCATCGTCGTGCTGGCGATCGCGGTGTTCGCGGCCAGCTGGCCGGTCTCGGCACTGCTGCGCCGGCGCCGCGCACCGCTGGCATCATCGACCGCTCTGGAGGTACAGAGATGAACGACCAGCACGATGCCGGTCGCAGCGGCGCGACGCCGCCGCAGCGACGCACCCGGCAGCGGGTCGCGGTGGACGAGGTGCTCAGCCGGGGCGCCGACTTCCGGACCGCGCAGCAGATCCACGACGAGCTCCGGCACGCCGACGCCGCGGTCGGCCTGACCACCGTCTACCGCACCCTGCAGCTGATGGCCGACAGCGGCGAGGTCGACGCCATCCGCACCGCCGACGGTGAGATGAGCTACCGCCGCTGCTCCGGCGGGCACCACCATCATCTGGTCTGTCGTTCCTGCGGCCGCACGGTGGAGGTGTCCGGGCCCGCGGTGGAGACCTGGGCCAATGCCGTCGCCGCCCAGTACGGCTTCCGCGACGTCGACCACGAACTGGAGATCTTCGGCACCTGCTCCACGTGCTGACACGGACCGCACCGGTCGGGTTCCGATGGGACGTAACGACTGTTAGATTTCGGTACGAACAGCTCACCTCACGAAGGCCTGCCCATGACCGATCTCGCTCTGTTCATCGCGGTGTTCCTGGCCTGTGTGGTGGAGGCCGTCGAAGCGACCACCATCGTCGTCGCCGTCGGCGCCACCCGCAGCTGGCGGTCCGCGCTGACCGGCACCGTCGCGGCCGCGGCCGTTCTGGTGGTCGTGGTGGCAGTCCTCGGTCCGGCGATCATGCTGCTGCCGTTGGCGGTGCTGCGGGTGGTCGTCGGCGGGCTGCTGCTGGTCTTCGGCCTGCAGTGGCTGCGCAAGTCCGTGCTGCGGGCGAGCGGCTACAAGGCCCTGCACGATGAGGATCTGATCTTCCAACGCCAGACCCGGGCCGCCGGCGGGGCCGTGGCCGTCAGCCGCTTCGGTGTCGCCGATTGGTACACCTTCACCCTCGCCTTCAAGGGCGTTCTGCTGGAGGGCCTGGAGGTGGTGTTCATCGTGCTCACCTTCGCCACCAACCAGCGCAACCTGCCGGTGGCCGTGCTGGCCGCCGGGGTCGCCGTGGTCCTGGTGGCCGGCACCGGCGCCGTGGTCCGCGGCCCGCTGTCCCGGGTTCCGGAGAACACCCTCAAGTTCGTCGTCGGCGTGATGCTGACCAGTTTCGGCGCCTTCTGGGGTGCCGAGGGCGTGGGCGCGCTGTGGCCGGGCAGCGACGGCGCGCTGCTGGTACTGATCCCCTCGATCGCGGCCTACTGCATCGCCTTGACCGCCGCGCTGAGGGTCATCCGGCGGTCCCGGCGGCGGGCGGGCGCCCACACCGGCGCGGCGGAGCGCTCGACGGTGGCCTCGGAACCCATCGGCGCCGGACAGCCACCCACCGTGGCGGAGGCCGGCGAGCCGGCGACAAGGGCCACCGCTACAGCCACGGCGGCGCCGCCGCGGCGGCAGAACAGGCTGGTGACCTTCGGCCGCTTCTGGTACGACTTCGTGTTCGGCGACGACTGGCAGGTCGCGCTCGGCGTGATCCTCGTGCTGGCCGCCATCGGCCTGTTCGGCGGCCCGGTGTCCGGCTGGATCATCGCCGTCGCCGGACTGGCCGTCTTCATCCCCTACGGCACCGCCCGCGCCGCCCGGGGCTGACGCGGTCCGGGTCAGTGGCCGTCGGACTCCTCGGCGTACACCCGAGCCGCATAGTCCTCCAGCACCTGCTCGCAGTGCGCGACGGCGGCCTGGGCCTGCTCCCGGCCCGGCGCGCCGAAGGTGTCGCGGGCCTCCACCCGGGCCAGCCAGTTCACCAGTTTGGTGTGGTCGACCTCGTTCTCCTCCAGTTCGGCGTAGCTGAAGTGGGCCTTGGCATACTCCTTCTCCACCTCGCCCACGAACCCGTCACAACGGTCCACGATCTCCTCGTACTCGTCGGACCGGGCCGCCTGGAACGCCTGCAGCACCGTCTGCTCCCCGGCCAGCGCGTCGGAGGCGAACAGCGTCGCCGTGCCGCCCATCTGCACGATGTCGTGGTGCAACCTGCGCATCGACCGCTCGGCGGCCTGGCCGGCCGGCAGTGCGGCCACGGCGTTCTGCAGGTAGATCGCCCCCAGCGACTTCAGCCGGCGCCAGACCGCAGCCCGCAACCGGGTCGGCTCGGAGGGGATCCGATACACCAGCACCAGCCAGCGGCTCGGCCCGGCCTCGGCTCCGGCGGACGTGGCTCCCACGCCCGTGACTCTAACCGAGGCCATCTCCGCGGCGGGTCCGCGGAATCGGGGACCGGGTGCGAGCCGGCGTACGCTCAGGTCAACTACAAACGCAGTAGTACAGTCGGCGGGGCGGCCCGCTCGCATCTCCGGGAAGGTTCATGGAACAGCTACTGAGCAATTACGGCTACCTCGCCGTCTTCGTCCTGATGACCCTGGAGGCGGCGTGCATCCCGGTGCCGTCGGAGATCGTCATGCCCTTCGGCGGGGCCCTGGCCAGCGGCGCGATCGCCGGCTCCCACGCCAACCTGGCCTGGATCATCGTGGCCGGCACCATCGGCAACCTGCTCGGCAGCTACCTCGCCTGGCTGGTCGGCCGCTTCGGCGGCCGGGCCGCTGTCCGGCGGTGGGGCCGCTACGTGCGGCTGAACGAGCAGCATCTGGACCGGGCCGAGAACTGGTTCCGCCGCTACGGCCCGGCGACGGTCCTCTTCAGCCGGATGCTGCCGATCGTGCGGACCTTCATCTCGCTGCCGGCCGGGCTGGCCGAGATGTCGGCCGTCCGGTTCGGGATCTACACCCTGGTCGGCTGCCTGCCCTGGACGGCGGCGCTGGCCTATGCGGGCTACGCGCTGGGGTCGCAGTGGCACCAGGTCGCCGACATCGTGCAGCGGGCCGGCTACGTCGTCGCCGCGCTCATCGTGGTGCTGGCCGTCGTGCTGATCGTTCGACTGGTGCGCCGCCGGCGCCGCAACGCCGTCGCCGCGTCAGACGGCCGGTCCTGACCCGTCCGACCGGCCGGGTGGCTGCGGCAGCAGGTTGGGGACGGCGCCGCCGTAGCGACGGTCGCGGTCGGCGTACATCTCGATCGCCTGCCACAGGTCCCGGCGGTCGAAGTCGGGCCAGAGCTGGTTGAGGAAGACCATCTCGGCGTACGCCGACTGCCAGAGCAGGAAGTTGGAGGTGCGCTGCTCGCCGGAGGACCGGATGAAGAGGTCGACGTCGGGGATCTCCGGCTCGTCCAGGAAGCGGCGGAACCGCTCCTCGGTCAGCTTGGCCGGGTCCAGCCGGCCGGCCGCCGCCTCCGCGGCGACCCGCCGGGCGGCATCGACGATCTCGGCCCGACCGCCGTAGTTGACGCAGAACTGCAGAGTGAGCACGTCGTTGCCGGCCGACTGCGCCTCGGCCGACTCCAGCTCGTTGATCACGCTGCGCCACAGCCGCGGCCGTCGTCCGGCCCAGCGGATCCGCACTCCCATCGCGTCCAGCTCGTCGCGGCGGCGGTGGATGACGTCACGGTTGAAGCCCATCAGCCAGCGCACCTCGTCGGGCGAGCGGCGCCAGTTCTCGGTGGAGAACGCATAGGCCGACAGGTATCCGACACCGATCTCGATGGCGCCTTCGATCACGTCGAACAGTGCCGCCTCGCCGGCGGCGTGGCCGTAGGTGCGCGGCTTGTTCCGGGCCTTGGCCCACCGGCCGTTGCCGTCCATCACGATCGCCACGTGCCGGGGCACCCGGTCGTGCCCGATGTCGGGTGGCCGGACCCCGGAGGGATGAGGCTTGGGGGCGGTCGGCGTCCGGTGTTGCCGGCTCCCCCGGCTCCCACCATCGGTTCTGGCCACGAGCCCGACCCTACCGTCGGCCGGCCCGACGACCGGCGGCGACGGTGCTGCGACCGGGCCGGGCCGATGCAGCCGGCGCATCGGCCGATGCCGATCCGGTGTTGGACGTGCCCGGTCACGGGTCCTAGCGTGCCGCTGGTGAGCACCGGTCCGCACGGACCGGCGGGCAGCGAAGGAGACGCCGATGTTCCGCATCGCCGATGTACGGGTGACACCGATCCTGATCGCCGATCCACCGCTGCTCAACATTCAGGGGGTGCATCAGCCGTACACGCCGCGGATCATCATCGAGATCGAGACCGCCGCCGGCGTGGTGGGCCTCGGCGAGACCTACGGCGACACCGACTTCCTCTCCGTCGCGCAGGCGTTCGCACCGCAGCTGGTCGGCACCCCGCTCAACGCCACCCGCCTCAGCGCGGCCGTCCGGCGGTGTGCGGAGGAGGTGCAGTTGGCGCAGGTCGACGTCACGCTGCGCGCCGGCGGCCTGCGCGGGACGCGGAGCGTGGCCAAGATCGCCGCCAGCGTGGCCTCGGCCTTCGAGGTGGCGATGTACGACGCCCTCGGCCACCAGACCGGCCTGCCGGTCCATGCCCTGCTCGGCGGCAAGGTCCGCGACGAGATCGAATACAGCGCGTACCTCTTCTACCGCTGGGCCGACCACCCGGAACCGGACGAACCCCGCGACGACTGGGACGCCGCACTCGACCCGGCCGGCATCGTCAGCCAGGCCCGCCGGATGGCCGCCGAACACGGTTTCAGCTCGTTCAAGTTGAAGGGCGGCGTCTTCGCCCCCGACCAGGAGGTCGCCGCGGTGAAGGCGTTGGCCGACGCGTTCCCCGGTCGACCGGTCCGCCTGGACCCCAACGGGGCCTGGTCGGTGCCGACCAGCCTGGCGGTGGCCGCCGAACTGGAGGGCGTCGCGGAGTATCTGGAGGACCCGACCACCGGCGCCGCGCAGATGGCCGAGGTCGCCCGTAACACCACCCTGCCGCTGGCGACCAACATGTGCGTCACCTCCTTCGAGGAGATCCCGGCCGCGTTCGCCATGGACGCGGTGCAGGTCGTGCTGTCCGACCACCACTACTGGGGCGGACTCCGGGCCACCCAGGAGCTGGCGGCCATCTGCCGGACCTGGGGCGTCGGGCTGTCGATGCACTCCAACACCCACCTGGGCGTCAGTCTGGCCGCGATGACCCAGGTCGCGGCGACCGTGCCGACGCTGCGGTACGCCTGCGACACCCACCGGCCCTGGCAGACCGAGGACGTGATCCTGCGCCCGCACGTCTTCACCGACGGCCGGCTGCCGGTCACCGACGACCCCGGTCTGGGTGTCGAACTGGACCGGCCCGCGCTCGCCGCCCTGCACCAGCGCTGGCTCGACCTGCCGGTACGCGACCGTGACGATGGCGCCGCGATCCGCCGGGTCCGGCCGGACTGGGTCGAACCGCACTGGTGACCCCGCTCGCAGCACCGGCCCGCGGCCGCTTCGATGAGGAACAATGGCCGGGTGCCGACCTATCGCGACGCGGCCGTCGTGCTGCGTACCCACAAGCTGGGCGAGGCCGACCGCATCGTGACCGCGCTCAGCCGGGAGCACGGCAAGCTGCGGGCGGTCGCCAAGGGTGTCCGGCGGACCTCCTCCAAGTTCGGCGCCCGGCTGGAACCGTTCAGCCACGTCGACCTCCAGCTGGCCACCGGCCGCACCCTGGACATCGTCACCCAGGCCGTCACCGTGGACGCCTTCGGGCAGGGCCTGATCGGCGACTACCCCCGCTACACCGCCGGTGAGGCGATGCTGGAGATGGCCGACCGCCTGGTGACCGAGGAACGTGAACCCGCCCTGCAGCAGTACCGGCTGCTGGTGGGGGCGCTGCGGGTGCTGGAACGGGGCCACACCAGCGACGGCCCGCGACCGGCGGCGATGGTGCTGGACTCCTACCTGCTCCGCTCGCTGGCGGTCGCCGGGTATGCACCGTCGTTCGGCCCGTGTGCCCGCTGCGGGACGGTCGGCCCGCACCGGGCCTTCTCTCCTGCAGCCGGCGGCGTGGTCTGCGAGACCTGCCGGCCGGCCGGTTCCGCCCGCCCGGCGGCCGAGACCCTGAGCCTGCTCGGCGCCCTGCTGGTGGGCGACTGGCCGGCCACCCGGGACGCGCAGCCGTTCGTCGTCCGGCAGGCCAGCGGGCTGGTCTCGGCCTATGCCACCTGGCACCTGGATCGCAGCCTGAAATCGCTGGCCCACGTCGAACGCTGAGCGTCCCTGCCCCGGCGCGGTGAGGCTCCGGCCGCGGAAAGCGGTTGCACGGATTGAATCGTGACCTGATTGAAACCTTACAAAAGCTGGGAGTTCCCGGTTGACCTGCGGCCATCCAGTCCCTTACCGTGCTGCGGAAAGCGGTTGTTCAACGTGGAAGGTGGCCGCACATGTCCATCAGCAGAAGGCAGTTCCTCACCGGCGCGGCTCTGGCAGCCGGTGTCTCCACCGTCGGCCTCTCGGCCTGTGGCGGCGGTTCGGGGTCGTCGGGGTCCGCGGGTGGCGCGACGACGCTCCAGTTCACCTGGTGGGGCAACCCGCTGCGCAACAAGATGACCGACCAGGCCATCAAGGCCTACCACACGGCCAACCCCAAGGTCACGATCAAGCCGCAGCCCGGTGAGTGGTCCAGCTACTGGGACAAGCTCGCCACCCAGACCGCCGGCAACACCGCGCCGGACGTGATCCAGATGGACATGGCCTACATCAACGAGTACGCCAGCCGCGGTGCCCTGCTCGACCTCAGCAAGTACGGGGTCGACACCTCCAACTGGGCGCCGGGCACCGCTGATTCCGGCAAGATCGACGGCAAGCTCGTCGGTGCGAACGCCGGAGTCAACAGCCTGACCATCCTGGCCAATCCGGCCGTCTTCAAGAAGGCCGGCGTCGCCCTGCCCGACGACATGACCTGGACCTGGGACGACTACAAGAAGATCGCCGCCGAGATCACCGCCAAGGGCGGCAGCGGGGTCACCGGCTCGTCCAGCTCGTTCGGCAGCGACAACCTGCTGCAGATCTGGCTGCGGCAGAACGGCAAGGACACCTTCAGCTCCAGCGGCCTCGGCTTCACCGCCGACGACCTGGTGCCCTACCTGAACATGATGTTGGCCTTCGAGAAGGCCAAGGCCATCCCGAGCCCGTCGGCGATCAACGAGGAGGCCAGCAAGACGCTGGACCAGACCGCACTGGCCCAGGGCAAGCAGGGCATGGCCCTGTACTGGTCCAACCAGCTCTCCGCGGTGGACGAGGCGTCGGGCACCACCATGAAGATGCTCCGGCCGCCGACGGTCGCCGGGGACGCGACCAAGCGCAACGCCTGGTACAAGGCGTCGATGCTGTGGTCGGCCTCCAGCCGCAGCAAGAACCCCGAGGCGGCCGGCAAGCTGATCAACTGGTGGGTGAACAACAAGGCCTGCGCCGACATCTGCCTGGACGAACGGGGGATCCCGGCCAATCCGGACATGGTCGCCGAGATCACCCCGAAGCTGAGCAAGGACGGCAGGACGGCGGCGAAGTACATCGCCGACATCAAGCCCGAACTCGGCAAGCCGCCGGTCGCCCCGCCGCCCGGCGGTGGCACCCTCAGCGACGTGATGAACCGGCACGCCACCGACGTGCTGTTCGGGCGGGACAGCGTCCAGTCCGCTGCGACCAAGATCGTCGACGAGATGAAGTCGAACATCCAGTCCTGAGTTCCGACCGCCACCTCTTCGAAGCGGTGCATCCATGAGTGCAATCTCCGAACTGACCTCGCTGCGCCGTACGCGGACGCGTACGGCGCAGGAGCGCCGCCAGCGGCGCAAGGAGGAGGGCCGCGACAACAAGGTCGGCTATCTCTTCCTGCTGCCCTGGCTGATCGGTCTGGTGGTCATCACCATCGGTCCGATGCTGGCCTCGCTGTACCTGTCGTTCACCGACTACAGCCTGATCCAGGCCCCGCACTGGACCGGCCTGGACAATTTCCGCCAGATGCTGTCGGACACCCGGCTGCATCACTCGCTGATCGTCACGTTCATCTATGTGTTCGTGTCGGTGCCGCTGCAGCTGATCCTCGCCCTGGTCATCGCGCTGGCGCTGGACAAGGGCATGCGCGGGCTGGCCATCTACCGGTCGATCTTCTACCTGCCGTCGATGCTCGGCAGCTCGGTGGCGATCGCGGTGCTGTGGCGCCAGATCTTCGGCACCGGCGGCCTGGTCAACCAGCTGCTCGGCCTGATCGGCATCCACACCAACACCGGCTGGATCTCCGACCCGAAGTACGCGCTCAGCACGATCATCCTGCTGCACGTATGGACGTTCGGCTCACCGATGGTGATCTTCCTGGCGGGCCTGCGGCAGATCCCGGTGATGTACTACGAAGCGGCCGCGGTCGACGGCGCGCACCGGTGGACCCGGTTCAGCCGGATCACCCTGCCCCTGCTGTCGCCGATCATCTTCTTCAACCTGGTGTTGCAGATCATCGGCGCCTTCCAGTCCTTCACCCAGGCGTTCGTCGTTTCCGGCGGCACCGGCGGTCCGTCGGACTCCACGCTGTTCTTCACGCTGTACCTGTACCAACGCGGTTTCACGCAGTTCCAGATGGGCTACGCCTCGGCGATGGCCTGGGTGCTGCTGATCATCGTGGCAGCGTTCACAGCGATCAACTTCTTCGCCTCAAAGTACTGGGTCTTCTACGATGACTAGCACACTCGCCCCGAGTCGGGCCACCGGCGGACCGGCCGGCCATCCGTCAGCACCGAACGGCGACCACCGTCGGCACCTGATGATCTCCAGAGCCAAGTCGACGCTGAAGCACACCGTGCTGATCGCCGCCAGCCTGGTGATGATCTACCCACTGCTGTGGATGTTGGTGAGTTCGCTGCGGCCGACCGACACCATCTTCCGCACCCCCGGACTGTGGTTGAAGAACGCCACCCCGGACAACTACACCCACGGCTGGGTGGCCCTGTCCTCCCCGTTCGGTCACTACCTGATCAACTCCGCGATCGTGGTGATCGGGGCGATCGTCGGCAACGTCGCCTCCTGCGCGCTGGCGGCCTACGCGTTCGCTCGGCTGAAGTTCCGGGGTCGGACCCTGTGGTTCGCGATCATGTTGCTGTCGATCATGCTGCCGATCCATGTCGTGGTCGTGCCGCAGTACATCCTCTTCAACAACCTCGGTTGGGTGAACACCTTCATCCCGCTGATCCTGCCCAAGTTCCTGGCCACCGACGCCTTCTTCGTCTTCCTGATGGTGCAGTTCATCCGCGGCATCCCGCGCGAACTGGACGAGGCCGCCCGGATCGACGGCTGCGGGCACTGGAGCATCTTCTTCCGGGTGATCCTGCCGCTGATGGTGCCGGCGATCGCGACCACGGTCATCTTCACCTTCATCTGGACCTGGAACGACTTCTTCACCGCGTTGATCTACCTGACCGACCCGTCGAAGTACACGACCCCGATCGCCCTGCGGTCGTTCCTGGATGCGACCAGCGGCTCGGACTGGGGGGCGATGTTCGCCATGTCGATCATCTCCCTGGCCCCGATCTTCCTGGCCTTCGTCTTCGGCCAGAAGTTCCTGGTCAAGGGCATCTCCACCACCGGCGGCAAGTGACCCGTCGGCGAAACAGTCACAAGACGGTGTGCCCTGCGCACCGGAGAGGACAGCTGTGAGCAAGCGACGCTACGTCGTGGTCGGGACCGGCCATCGGGTGCAGATGTACCTCGGTGCCATCTCCGGCGATCATGCCGCCGACGCCGAACTGGTCGGCCTGCTGGACAAGAACCCGGGCCGCATCCACTACCACCTGGGCCGACTGGCCGAGGCGGGACTGGACACGGCCGGCATCGTCACCGGCAGCGGCGACGACCTGGAGAAGGTCCTCGCCGACCAGAACGCGGACCGGCTGATCGTCACCTCCCCCGACTTCACCCACGCCGACTACATCGTCCGGGCCCTGGACGCCGGCGTGGACGTGGTGGTGGAGAAGCCGCTGACGATCGACCCGGCGTCGGCCCGGCGGATCGTCGAGGCGGTGGAACGGACCGGCAAGCAGGTCGTCGTCACGCACAACTACCGCTACTCCCCGCGCAACAGCACGCTGAAGGAGGTGGTCAAGTCCGGCCGGATCGGCACCGTGCTGTCGGTCACCTTCGAGTGGGTGCTGGACACCGCCCACGGGGCGGACTACTTCCGCCGCTGGCACCGCAACAAGGAAAACTCCGGCGGCCTGCTGATCCACAAGGCGTCCCACCACTTCGACCTGGTCAACTGGTGGATCGCCGACTCCCCTCAGCGGGTGTACGCCCGCGGCGGGGTGAAGTTCTACGGGGATCGCAACGCGGCCGCCCGGGGCCTGCCCGAGCGGCCGGAACGCGGCACCCATGACGGTCCGCACAGCCCGTGGGAGTTGGATCTGCGCGACGACGAGCGACTGAAGGAGCTCTACCTCGACAACGAGTCCTACGACGGCTACCACCGCGACCAGGACGTCTTCGGGCCCGGGATCACCACCGAGGACAATCTGGCCGTGGTCGTCGACTACGCCGGCGGACCGGTGCTGTCCTACGCCCTCAACGCCCACTCTCCCTGGGAGGGCTACCGGGTGGCGATCAACGGCACCGAGGGCCGGGCCGAACTCGAGGTCGTGGAGCGGGCCGCGGTCCTCACCGACGACGAGGGCCACGTGGTGGTCGATCCGAGCGCCCTGCCCGCCGACGCCGATCGACAGGGCGGCCAGCGGCTGACCGTCCAGCGGCACTGGGAGCCGGCCCGCGAGGTGCCGATCGCCGAGGGCGCCGGTGGTCACGGTGGCGGGGACCGGCTGCTGTTGGCCGACGTGTTCACCGGTCCGGGCCAGGACCCGCTGGAGCGGCCGTCGGACTGGAAGGACGGGCTGCGGTCGGTCGCGGTCGGCATGATGGGCAACGAGTCGCTGCGCTCCGGTGGCCCGGTGACGCTGGAGGATCTGCAGCTCGGCGTGGACCTGTCCCGCTGACGGCAGAGACGACGAACGGCCCGGATTCATCGCGGATCCGGGCCGTAGGCGTTGTCGGGCCGGCGGGTCCCGCGGCGGGTGTCATCACCCGCCGGCTCAGGGCGCCGGCGACCAGGTGGCGACCGCGGCCGGGTCGGCCCACGGAGCGCCCGCGGCGGCGAACCCGGCGCCGGACTCGGCGGCCTGCCGGGCCCAGTGTTCGATGTCCTTGATCACCGGGTGGGCGTCCGGACCGGTGCCCTCGGTCGTCACCCCGCGGGTCAGCGGCAGCGGATCGTGGGACTGGATCGCCGCCAGCACCGCCATGTAGGGCCCGTGCGCGGCCAACGGCGAGATCAGCGGGGTGCCGTCGGCCAGCTGGTCCAACAGGTTCTCGGTCAGGTCGGTGCGCCCCAGCTGCTCGGTCCGGGGGCCGTCCCCGCGGTCGACGGTCAGCAGGTCGGTGGTGTACTGCAGGTCGAGCCGGCCCGTGTCGCCGACCACGCTGACGGTCGGCGGCTGGTCGTCGCCCGGACCGCAGAGGGTCAGCGCGACGCTGATCGGCGGCGCCCCGTCGGCGTCCACCCCGACCCAGGAGGTGTCGTCGGACTCGTTGTCGAGGTTGGCCTTGTAGAGCTCGGTGGTGACCGACCTGACCCGGCCGAGGTCGTCCACCCCGGCCAGTCGCAACGCCTGCGCGACCGCGTGGGCCAGGGCATTGGTGGCGACGCCGTCGGAGACCACCCGGTCCCCCAGCCGGCGTCGACCGCTCCACGGTGACCGGGCGAAGTAGGCGGCGGTCCGCGACCACACGCCGTAGCCGGTGATCCGCTGCACCTGGCCGACGGCACCGTCGGCGACGAGTTCGGCGATCCGTGCGACCGCATGCGAGCCCAGCGCCTGGAAACCGATCTGGCAGCTCAACCCGGTCTGCCCGACCACCGAGAGCAGCCGGTCGTACTCGGCCATCGAGGCGACCGGCGGCTTCTCCAGGTAGACGTGCCGGCCCGCCCACAGGGCCTGTTCGGCCAGCGGTGCATGGGTGTGGATCGGGGTCGCGATCACTGCGACCCGGCAGTCGGACCGGGCCAACAGCTCGTCCATCGACGGGTACCAGCTGATCTGCTGATCGAGATCGTCGGGCCGGCCGGCCGGATCGGCGACCGCAACCAGCCGGGCCCGCCCCGCCTCGGCAAGCCGGGCCAGGTTGGCCCGGTGCACCCGGCCGAAACCGGAGGCCCCGGCCAGCCCGAAACCGACGGCGTCGTGTTGCCGGTCCTGACAGGTCACGCTCACGCTCTGTTCACGGCTCCTGCCACGGCTCGCAGCGACGCGGTCACGATGTTGGCGTCGCGGCCGACCCCCCAGACCACCTGGATGTCGGGCCCGTCGCCGACCTCACACTCGACGTAGGCCGCCGCCAGGGCGTCGCCACCCTGGCTGAGCGCGTGTTCGTGGTAGTCGAGCACCCGGACACGATATCCGAGCCCGGAGATGGCATCGACGAAGGCCGACACCGGCCCGTTGCCCTCGCCGGTGATCGTCACCTGCCGGCCGCGATCGCGAACCACCGCCTCCAACCGGTCGATGCCGCCGTCCTCGGTCCGGGTGGACACGCTGATCAGGTCCAGCGGCTCCCGGTTCTGCAGGTAGGTGCGGGTGAACGCCGCGCCGATCTGGGCCGGACTCAGCTCACCGCCCTCGGCGTCGGTCTGGGACTGGATCACCCGGGAGAACTCGATCTGCAGCCGGCGCGGCAGGTCCAGCTGGTGCTCGCTCTTCATGATGTAGGCGACGCCGCCCTTGCCGGACTGGGAGTTCACCCGGATCACGGCCTCGTAGGTCCGACCGACGTCGTACGGATCGATCGGCAGGTACGGCGCCTCCCAGGCGATCTGGTGGATGCCGGTGCCCTGCTCCTTGGCCTTCTTCTCCAGGTCCTCCAGACCCTTCTTGATCGCGTCCTGGTGGGACCCGGAGAAGGCGGTGTAGACCAGGTCGCCGGCGTACGGATGCCGCGGCGCCACCGGCATGTTGGTGCAGTACTCGACGGTCCGCCGGATCTCGTCGATGTCGGAGAAGTCGATCTTGGGATCGACTCCCTGGCTGAACAGGTTCAGCCCCAGGGTGACCAGGTCGACGTTGCCGGTCCGTTCGCCGTGGCCGAAGAGGCAGCCCTCGACCCGGTCCGCACCCGCCATCATCGCCAACTCGGTGGCCGCCACCGCGGTGCCGCGGTCGTTGTGCGGGTGCAGGCTGATGGTGGTGACCTCGCGGCGGGTCAACTGTCGGCTGAACCACTCGATCTGGTCGGCGTACACGTTCGGCGTGGCTGACTCGACCGTCGCCGGCAGGTTGAGGATGATCTCCCGGCCGTCGTCGGGCTGCCAGACGTCGCTGACCGCCTCGCACACCTCGGCCGAGAACGGCAGCTCGGTGTTGGTGAAGATCTCCGGGGAGTACTCGTAACCGATCTCGGTCTTGGCCAGGTTGGCCTCGGTGTACTTCATCACCATCTGGGTGCCGCGGACGGCGATGTCGCGGATCTCGTCCTTGCCCGCCCGGAAGACGACCCGACGGAACAGCGGGGCGAGGGCGTTGTACAGGTGGATGTTGGCGTGGTGGATGCCGATCAGCGACTCGGTGGTGCGCTCGATCAGGTCTTCCCGTGCCTGGGTCAGCACCGAGATGGTGACGTCCTCGGGGACCCGGTCCTGCTCGATCAACTGCCGGACGAAGCCGAAGTCGGTGTCACTGGCCGACGGGAAACCGACCTCGATCTCCTTGTAGCCCATCCGGACCAGGAGCTCGAACATCTTCATCTTCCGCGACGGCGTCATCGGGTCGATCAGCGCCTGGTTGCCGTCGCGGAGATCGGTGGACAGCCACCGCGGCGCCTTGGTGATGGTGGCGTCGGGCCAGGTGCGGTCCGGCAGGTCGACCGGGGTGAAGGGCCGGTAGCGACCGAACGGCATCGGACTGGGCTGCTGGGTGCTGATCGACGGCCCGCTGCGGCGCGGCGACGGCGCCGGGCCCGGGGCGACGTTGTCGTCGGAAGGAGTGCTGGTCGGAGTGCTCATGATTCCTCGCTGGTTTCGAAGGTGCGGGCCGGGCGCACGGCAGTCTCCGCAGCGAGGATGCCGACCCTTAGCGGGCCCCGCTGCGGCAGCGAAGGAGGAACAGCCGGAAAGCCACGAACCCACCATAGACCTCCGACCGGAGCCGGCCAAAGCCGGCACCGATCCACCTCGGGGCGGCGCTTGTCCTGGTGCCCCCGGTATCCGTACGCTGAGTCGACTCTGATCCCGCCCGATCGTCGGAGGTACCTCCACCACCATGGCCGCCGAAAGCTCCGCTCCCGCCGCCCGCGTCGTCGATGCCTCCTTCCTCGACGCCACCTGGTGGCGGCAGGCCGCGGTCTACCAGATCTATCCGCGCAGCTTCGCCGACGGCAACGGCGACGGGATCGGCGACCTGGTCGGGATCATCTCGCGGATCGACTACCTGGCCGCGCTCGGCATCGACGCGGTGTGGCTGAGCCCGTTCTATCCGTCCGCGCTGGCCGACGGCGGCTACGACGTCGACGACTACCGCGACGTCGACCCGAGGATCGGCACGCTGGAGCAGTTCGACGAGATGGCGCGGGCGCTGCACCAGGTCGGCATCAAGGTGATCATCGACATCGTCCCCAATCACAGTTCGGACCGGCACGCCTGGTTCGGTGAGGCGTTGGCAGCCGGGCCCGGTTCGCCGGAGCGGGACCGCTACATCTTCCGCGACGGCCGCGGCGAGCAGGGCGAACTGCCGCCGTCGGACTGGAAGTCGGTGTTCGGCGGGTCGGCCTGGACCCAGGTTCCCGACGGTCAGTGGTACCTGCACCTGTTCGCCCCCGAACAGCCCGACTGGAACTGGTCACATCCCGACGTCCGTGCCGACTTCGTCCGCACCCTGGAGTTCTGGGGCGACAGGGGCGTCGACGGCTTCCGCATCGACGTCGCCCATGCGCTGACCAAGGATCTGCCCGAGGACCTGCCCGACGAGATCCGGCTCAAGGATCGGGCCGCCTGGACCGAGGGTCAGCACCCGATCTGGGACCGCGACGACGTGCACGAGGTGTACGCCGAATGGCGTCAGGTCTTCAACCGCTACTCTCCCCCGCTGGCGGCGGTGGCCGAGGCCTGGGTGCCGGCGCACCGCCGGGTGCGGTACGCGCGACCGGACAGCCTGGGCCAGGCGTTCAACTTCGACCTGCTGGAGGCGAAGTGGGACCGCGACGAGTTCGCCACCATCATCACCGAGAACATCGCGCTGGCCGAGCAGTCCGGCGCGTCCAGCACCTGGGTGTTCTCCAACCACGATGTGGTGCGGCATCCGACCCGGTTCGGGCTGACCGGCGACGCCGACAGCAAGGACTGGCTGCGGGACCAGGACAGTCCCCAGGACGAGCGGATCGGTCTCGCCCGGGCCCGCGCGGCCACCCTGCTGGCCCTGGCCCTGCCGGGCAGCGCCTACATCTACCAGGGCGAGGAGCTCGGCCTGCCGGAGGTGCTGGATATCACCGCGGAGCAACGGCAGGACCCGACCTTCTTCCGGTCCGCCGGCGAGGAGATCGGTCGCGACGGCTGCCGGGTGCCGCTGCCGTGGACCACCGACGGACCATCCTTCGGCTTCGGGGCCGGCACGGCGCACCTTCCGCAGCCCGACTGGTTCGGCCAGTACGCCGTCAGCGTCGAGGAGGACGACCCGACCTCGACCCTGCAGCTCTACCGGTCCGGCCTGCGGCTGCGCCGGGAACTGCAGACCAGCGAGGAGTTGAGCTGGGTGGACGCCGGTCCGGACGTGCTGGCGTTCCGCCGGCCGGGCGGGTGGTTGTCGATCACGAACTTCGGTCCGCGGCCGCTGCCGCTGCCGGCCGGTGAGCTGCTGCTCAGCAGCGACGGCGGCACGTCGGAGCTGGGGGCCTACGCCACCGCCTGGTTGCGGAACTGATCGACCTGGCCGGTCAGGCCGCTGCGGTCTGCCGCTCGGGGTCGAGCTCCTGCACCAGTTCGTGGGCCTCCTGCCGGGACCCGGCGGCCGGAGTCGAGCCCCACAGCGCCCGGCCCTTGGTCTCCGGCACGACGTGGATGGAGACGATGCCGATCAGCCCGGCGGCGACCAGGTAGACCGCCGGCCACATCAGGAATCCGGTGGCGCCGACGAGTGCGGTCATCACGGTGGAGGTGGTGCCGCCGAACAGCGAGACCGAGATGTTGAACGCGATGGACAGGGCACCGGCCCGCACCGCCGTCGGGAACAGCGACGGCAGCGTCGACGGCATGGTCGCGCTGAAGCAGATCAGGCTGAGGCCCATGATCAGCAGTCCAGCGGTGACCCCGCCGATGTGCGCGGAACGGATCAGCAGCAGCGACGGGAAGGAGAGCAGGATCAGCCCGAGCGACCCGATCCGGACGATGACCTTGCGGCCGAACCGGTCCGACAGCCGGCCGATGACCGGGATCGCCATCAGGCACACCGCCATGACGATGATCTGCAGCAGTTGCGAGGTGAGCTCGGAGATGCCGCCGCCGCCCTGGATCTTCGCCATCTGCGGGAAATAGCTGGGCATGTAGGCGGTGAGCATGTAGTTCGTCACGTTCCAGGCCAGCACCAGCCCGATACAGGCGAGCATGTTCGGCCACAACCGGAAGATGTCGCGGAACTGGCCGCCGACCTTGTTCTCCCGCTCCCGGGTCTCGCTCTCGCTCTCCAACTGCAGGAAGGCCGGGGTGTCGGCGAGCTTGGCCCGCAGGTAGACACCGATGACGCCCAGCGGCAGCGCCAGGAAGAACGGCAGCCGCCAACCCCAGCTCAACATCTGCTGGTCGGTGAGCACCGCGGCGACCAGCGTGGAGACGCCGGCGCCGAGGAGGTAGCCGGCGAATGTGCCGACCTCGAGCATGCTGCCGAGGACGCCGCGGCGCCGGTCGGGGGCGTACTCGGCGATGAAGGTCATCGCGTTGCCGTACTCGCCGCCGGTGGAGAAGCCCTGCACCAGTCGGCAGCCCAGCAGCAGGAACGGCGCGACCAGGCCGATGGAGGCATAACCGGGCAGCACGCCGATGGCGAAGGTGCCGAGCGCCATCATGATCATGGTGGTGGCCAGCACCTTGTTGCGGCCGATGCGGTCCGACAACGGCCCGAAGAACATGCCGCCGAACGGGCGGATCAGGAAGGCGACGGCGAACAGGGCCGCGGTCAGCACCGCGCCGAGCGCGCCGGGCAGATTGGGGAAGAAGACCTTGTCGATCGTGGTGGCGAGATAGCCGTAGACACCGAAGTCGTACCACTCGGTGATGTTGCCGATCGCCGCCGCGCCGATCGCTCTCTTGATCACATCCGGGTGGGTGATGGTGACGTCGTCGACCCGCCACCGCCGGCGAATCCGTTCCGGTCCGAGCATCCGTCCCGCCTTCCTGTTGTGGCCAGGGTCAAAAACCGATCCACCAACCTACGCAGCGGCGCACAGAGTGCAAATCCGGCCGGTCGGCGACGGCACGCGACAGCCGACCAGGAGGGAATATGCCGCACCCGGCCCTGGCCTGGGTTTTCGTCGGGCGGCAGCTGTAGGAGGGCCGGCCTGACTCGACGAATCAGGTATGAGATATCCAACAGCGGGCGGTTCAAACGCCTGAACCGTGAAGTCCCGGCCGCAGCGACGGGTCAGAAGCCCAGCCGGTTGAGGTGTTTGGCGTCGCGCTGCCAGTCCTTGAGCACCTTGACCTTGAGGTCCAGGTACACCGGGGTGCCGAGGATCGCCTGGATCTGGCGCCGGGCGTTCTGCCCGACCTCCTTCAGCCGGCTGCCCCGGTGGCCGATGACGATGCCCTTCTGTGAGTCGCGCTCCACGATCATCGACGCGTACACGTCCAGCAGCGGCTTGTCCTCGGGTCGGTCGGCGCGCAGCCCCATCTCGTCGATCTCGACCGCGATGGAGTGCGGCAGCTCGTCACGAACCCCTTCCAGGGCGGCCTCGCGGATGAGCTCGGCGACCAACTGCTCCTCCGGCTCGTCGGAGATCTCCCCGTCGGGGTACAGCTGGGGGCCCGCCGGCAGCAGGTCGACCAGGGTGTCGGCGAGTACGTCCAACTGCCGGTCGGCGACCGCGGAGACGGGCACGATCTGGGCCCACTCCAGGTCCAGTTCGGCCTCCAGCGCCTGGATGCGGACCAGGTGCTCGGCCATCCGGTCGCCGCGGACCAGGTCGGACTTGGTGGCCACCGCGACGAGCGGCGGCCGTTTCGGCAGCGCGGCGATCTGGGAGACCAGGTAGGTGTCGCCCGGGCCGATGCGCTGGTCGGCGGGCAGACAGACGCCGATCGCGTCCACCTCCGACCAGGTCTCGCGGACGACGTCGTTGAGCCGCTCGCCCAGCAGCGTGCGCGGCTTGTGCAGGCCCGGGGTGTCGATCAGCACCAACTGGGCGTCCGGCCGGTTGACGATGCCGCGGACGGCGTGCCGGGTGGTCTGCGGCTTGGATGAGGCGATCGCGACCTTGGCTCCGACCAGCGCATTGGTCAGCGTCGACTTGCCGGCGTTGGGCCGGCCGACGAAACAGACGAAACCGGAACGGTATTCGGTCACGACACGCTGACCCGGTCCAGCACCGCGCCCGCCGGGTCGGCGACCCAGACGGCGACCTCGCTGCCCGGCAGGTCGGCGACCGCAGCCAGATCACCGGCGTCGGGTCCGCGGTCGCCGCACACGGCGACCGCTTCCACGCCCTGGGCGCCGGAGGAGACCGCCATCGCCACCGCGACCTGGACCGCCGACAGCCGCAGATGGTCCAGGGCCACCGTGACGCCGGCGTAGGTGCGACCGTCGGTGTCGCGCAGACAGGCCCCCTGGGCCGCCTGGGTCCTGGCCAGCGCCGACCGGGCCAAGGTGATGATCTTGACGTCCTCGGGATCGGTGGGCTGTGCGTTCTCGGTCATGTTGCCTTCGCGGACTCGGCGGTGATCTGGGCGGCAGCCATCGTACGGCTGTCGTCATCGCCGGCGGAATCGCCATCGATCCGACCGACGACCACGGTGCCGATCTTGTTCCGCCGGCCGGTGGACCGTTCGGCGACCAGTTCCAGCCCGTGGTACCTGACCACCGCACCGGCGATCGGCACCTTGTTCAACTCCTTGGCCATCAGCCCACCGACGGTCTCGACGTCCTCGTCCTCCAGTTCGAGCCCGAAGAGGTCGCCGAGCTCGTCCACCGGCAGCCGGGAGGAGACCCGGTAACGGTCCTCACCGAGTTCGGTGATGTCGGTGTTCTCCTGGTCGTACTCGTCGGTGATCTCACCGACGATCTCCTCCAGGATGTCTTCGATGGTGGCCATGCCCGCCGTCCCGCCGAACTCGTCGACCACGATCACCAGATGACTGTGCCTGAGCTGCATCTCTCGCAGCAGTTCGTCGACCGGCTTGGAGTCCGGGCACCACTCGGGGTTGCGCATCAGCTGGTTGACGCGTTCGGTGCTCTCCGACTTCGGGTGGTCATAGACCCGTTTGATCACGTCCTTGAGGTAGAGCACGCCGACCACGTCGTCCAGTCCGTCCCTGATCACCGGGATCCGGCTGAAGCCCGAGCGCAGGCTCAGCGACATCGCCTGCCGCAGGGTCTTGTGCTCCTCGATGTAGACCATGTCGGTCCGCGGAACCATGACCTCCTTGACGATGGTGTCACCCAGTTCGAAGACCGAGTGGATCATCTCCCGCTCGCCCTTCTCGATCAGCTGGCTGGCCTCGGCGAGGTCGACCAGTTCCCGCAGCTCGGCCTCGGTGCTGAACGGGCCCTCCCGGAAACCCTTGCCGGGGGTGAGCGCGTTGCCGATCAGGATGAGCAGCCGCGGCAACGGTCCCAGCACTGCGGTCATCAACGCCAGCGGTCCGGCGACGATGCCGGCGATCCGGTCGGCATGCTGCCGGCCGATGGTCCGCGGCGCGACGCCCCACCAGATGTAGCTGATCACGATCATGATCCCGGCCGCCAGCAGGATGCGGGCCCAGGTGGCGCTGAACTCGCCGAAGATCACCAGCGCCACCAGCACGATGGAACTGATCTCGAAGACGGTGCGGACCAGCAGCGCGGTGTTGAGGTAGCGGGGCGGATCCTCCATGATCTGCTGCACCCGGGTCGCGCCGGGCCGGCCCTCGTCGACCAGCCGTTCGGCCCGGGCTCTGGAGAACGACTGCAGCGCCGATTCCGTGGCCGACAGCAGGCCGGCCATGATCACCAGCACCAGCGCGACGGACAGTCCGAGCCAGTCCTGACCAGTCATGATCAGCCGATCGGGTCGGTGCCCGGCCGGTCGTGCACCGTTGTCTTGCGTTCGGCGTCCCAGCGTGCCAGCAGCCGGTCCTTCAGGCCGAACATCTCGGCCTTCTCCGCGGGCTCGGCGTGGTCGAAACCGAGCAGGTGCAGCAGACCGTGCACCAGCAGATACTCCGCCTCGGCGTCGGGACTGCGGCCGTGCTCGGCCGCCTGCCGTCCGGTGACCGCTGGACACAACACGATGTCACCGAGCAGACCGATCGGCGGCTCGTCGTCGTCGGTGGGGATGCGCAGCTCGTCCATCGGGAAGCTGAGCACGTCGGTCGGTCCCGACTCGCCCAGGTACTTCTCGTGGTAGGCCGACATGGTGTCCTCGTCGACCAGCAGGATCGACAACTCGGCCTGCGGATGGATCCGCAGCTGCGCGAGGGCGAACTCGGCCAGCCGGACGAGGCCGGTACTGTCGGCCTCCGAACCGGACTCGTTGTTGATCTCGACGGTCATCGGCGGGCTCCGCTCCGATCGTGCCCGGTCTCGTTCTGGCCGGCCTCGAAAAGGTCGTAGGCGGCGACGATCCGGCCGACCAGCTTGTTGCGGACGACATCGTGATTGGTCAGGTTGCAGAAGGCGATGTCCTCGACCGTGTCCAGGATGCCCCGGACCACCCGCAGGCCGCTGCGGGTCGTCCCGGGCAGGTCGACCTGGGTGATGTCGCCGGTGACGACCATCTTGGAGTTGAAGCCCAGCCGGGTCAGGAACATCTTCATCTGTTCCATCGACGTGTTCTGGGCCTCGTCGAGGATGATGAAGGCGTCGTTGAGGGTGCGACCGCGCATGTACGCCAGCGGCGCAACCTCGATCGTGCCCGAGGTCAGCAGCCGCGGGATGGAGTCGGGGTCGAGCATGTCGTGCAGCGCGTCGTACAGCGGGCGCAGGTACGGGTCGATCTTGTCGTTCAGGGTGCCGGGCAGGTAGCCGAGGTGTTCGCCGGCCTCCACCGCCGGACGGGTCAGGATGATCCGGTTGACCTCCTTGTCCTGCAGCGCCTGCACGGCCTTGGCGACGGCCAGGTAGGTCTTGCCGGTGCCGGCCGGCCCGATGCCGAAGATCACCGTATGCCGATCGATGGCGTCGACGTAGCGCTTCTGGTTCAGCGTCTTGGGCCGGATGGTCTTGCCGCGGCTGGACAGGATGTTATGGGTCAGCACATCGGAGGGTCGCGCGTCCTCCCGGTCGGAAACCATGCCGACCAGCCGCTCCACACCATCTGCGGTCATGCCTTGGCCGGTACGGACGATGGTGACGATCTCCCCCAGCACCTCCGCCCCCATGGCGGTCGCTGCCGATTCCCCGCTGAGGGTGACCTCGTTGCCCCGGACGTGGATGTCGGCGGCCAGGTCGCGTTCGAGGATGCGCAGGAAGGCGTCCCCCGGCCCCAGCACGGCGACCATGTTGATCGACGTGGGGATAGTGACCTTGCGCGAATCGCGGTCCGCGCCGGCAGCTGTACCCCCGGCGCCCTCGTCCGCCCCGACGACGGCGCCGACCTGCGTCCTTGCGTCGGCGGCCATCGCGGTGGCCGACCGGTGTGTGCTACTCAGGAGTTCCTCGCTGTGGTCCGGTGATGATGACCTGGATTCTAGTGAGTCCAACCCGGTCGACCCAAGCTTTAGTCCCGGCCGATCAAACCCTCCGCTGCGCCGTGCGGTGGGCCCGGGCCCGGGGTCAGCGGGCTTCTTCGTCGTCGACGACGTGGACCGCGGCCTCTTCGGCGCTGGCGGCGGCACCGTCGATGCCGACGTCCTCGCCGATCAGGTCCTTCTCGCGGTCCTCCCCGATGCCCTGGTCGGGATCGACCAGCCGCCCGGCGCGGGCGTCGCCCACCTCGCCGTCATCGATGTGGTCCTCGATGACGGTGTCGTCACCCTCGGACGGTTCGCCGTTCAGGTCGGGAAGCTCTTCGGCGAGCCGCTGGTCCATCGTCTCGTGCGCGCCCGTCCGCTGCAGCATCGACCACCGCTCCGGCGTCGTCAGTCCTTCGTCCAGCGCGTCGTCGACCCCACGATCCTCGAGCGCGGAATCCCACTGGAACTGGTCCTGGTCCAACTGCTCTGACTCGTCGGGAAGCTCGTCGTACTCGCTCGGATCCAGATCCTGGTTGTGCTCGCTCACGTTCTCCCTCACTGCCAGGTCGGTCCGGCGCGTCAGGAGCGGGGCTCCAACCGGATCTCGACCACTTTACGTCCAGCCCTGATTACCCGGTCCAACTCCTGATCACTCACCGATCCGTCGACGATCCGGACGTCGCCCGGATAGGCCAACTGCGGCACCGCATCGAGGATCTGCCGCAGCCGGCGGGCGGCCTCGGCCGGGTCGGCGATGGGGTCGGCGTGACCGACGTAGGCGCGGAGCCGGATCAGCAGCCGGACCCGGGCGCCGTGCCGGAGGTTACGCCACCAGGGCGAGTCGGTGGTGATGTAGACCCGGTCCCCGTCGCGGACGTAGGCGATCGGCGTCCGGTAGACCTTCCCGGTCTTGCGGCCGGTGAACTCCAGTGACGCCCAGCGTCCGCTGAGCAGCGGGTGGATGAACGGGCTGTGCAGCACCACCATGAAGAAGAGCTTGACCAGCTTGGGTACCAGTAGGTTCACGAGCCTGCTCCGTCGTCCCGGCAGTTGTCGGTATCCGGCACTCAGCGTGCCCAGATCCCGGTCCTCCATCCTGTCGATGCTAGCCGCTGGATGTCGACGGCGGCGGTCAGCCTGCCGGAGGGGTGCGGCGGGCGTAGTAACGGCCGAGGAACTCGGCCTTCAGGTCGGCGAACCAGCCGCCGGCGATCCCGGCGCGGATGTCGTCGACCAGCCGGACGATGAAGCGTTCGTTGTGGATGGTGGCCAGGGTGTTGGCGTTCATCTCCCTGGCCTTGAAGAGGTGGTGCAGGTAGGCGCGGGTGTAGTTGCGGCAGGTGTAGCAGTCGCAGTCCTCGTCGATGGGTCCGAAATTGCGCCGCTGGGCCGCGGTGTTGACGTTGAAGCGCCCGTCCCTGCTGTAGACCGCCGCGTTGCGGGCGACGCGGGCCGGTGAGACGCAGTCGAAGGTGTCGGCGCCGTTCTCGATGGCGGTGAAGAAGTCGTCGGGTTCGGAGATCCCGAGCAGGTGCCGGGGGGCGGCATCAGGCAGCTCGGAACAGACCCAGCCGACGATGGTGCCGAGGTTCTCCTTCTCCAACGCACCGCCGATGCCGTAGCCGTCGAACGCCCGCGCGGTGTCGTCGTTGGAGCGCAGGGCGACCAGGTCGCGGCTGGCCCTGCGCCGGAGATCCTCGTAGTGGGCGCCCTGGACGACGCCGAACAGGGCCTGGTACGGCCGGTGGCCGCGTTCGACGGTCAGCCGGACGTGCTCGTCCAGGCAGCGTTGGGCCCAGCTGAGGGTGCGGTCCAGCGACAACTCCTGGTACGGCCGCGGATCGGACAGGGTGGTGAGCTCGTCGAAGCAGAACATGACGTCGGCGCCGAGCTGGTGCTGGATCCGCATCGAGGTCTCCGGGGTGAACCGGTGCCGGGTGCCGTTGAGATGGGAGGTGAAGGTGACACCGTCGTCGTCGATCTCCACCAGCCGGCCGGATTTGCCGGAGGAGGCGAACACCTCCGGCGCCAGCTCACCGGTGCCGGCGGCCGGCACGGTCATGGAGATGACCTTCTTGTGCCCGGAGCCGAGACTCATCACCTGGAAGCCGCCGCTGTCGGTCAGCGTCGGGCCGGGCCAGTTCATGAACGTGCCCAGCCCGCCCGCCTGATCGACGATGTCGGCGCCGGGTTGCAGGAACAGATGATAGGCGTTGGCCAGCATCGCCTGGGCGCCGAGCGCGGTCATGCTCTCCGGCAGCACGCCCTTCATCGCCGCCTTGGTGCCGACCGGGGTGAACGCCGGGGTACGAATGTCTCCGTGCGGGGTGCGGATGACGCCGGTGCGACCCCGACCGGCGGCCAGATCCTGCCCCGGCGTGAAGCCGAACGCCGAGACGGTGTGGTCGGACACGGTGTGGTCGGACACGGTGTGGTCGGCGGGGACGGAGTCGGGCGCGGTCACCGCAAGAGGATGCCAGAGATGGCGACCACGGCAGCGGTGGACGTCCGCAGCACGCCGTCGGTGAGGAGCACCGGCCGTCCGCCGGCGGCCGTGAGTGCGGCGAGTTCGTCGGGGCTGATGCCGCCCTCGGGTCCGACGACGATCAGCACCGACCCGCCCGCCGGGATGTCGATGTCGCGCAGTTCGGTCGTCGCCTCCTCATGCAGCAGGAGGGTGAGATCGTGGTCGGCCGACAGGCCGGCCAGCTGCCGGGTGCTGTGCACCGGATCGACTGTGGGCACCCGCAGCCGACGGGACTGTTTGGTGGCCTCTCGGACGGTGCCGGCCCACTTGGCCCGCGACTTCTCCGCCCGCTCCCCCGTCCAGCGCACGACCGACCGGGCCGCCTGCCACGGCACGATCCGTACCGCGCCGAGCTCGGTGATCATCTCGCAGGCGAGGTCGGAGCGATCACCCTTGGCCAGCGCCTGCGCGACGGTGATGCGCACCGGTGGTTCGGGTGCGGACAGCACCTGCTGCACCGTGACACTGATGCTCGACTTCGTGGCCTGGAGCACCGGACCGCGGACCCCGTGCCCGTCACCGTCGGCGACGACCACCTGCTCGCCGACGCCGATACGGCGGACGGCAGCGGCGTGGCGTCCCTCCGGGCCGTCGACGACCACGGTCGCACCGATCCGGAGCGCCGCTGCCGGCAGCGGCGCCAGGAAGACCGGGTCCGTCATCGCCGATCACCGGGGGCTGCGGGCCTCCGCGCGGAGACTTCGACCGGGTGGTCGGAGCTGAGTTCTGCACGCCGACGCGGGCACCGGTCGATCACTGGTTGGCGAACGCGTCCCGCAGCCGGCCGAAGACACCGCGACCGTGTTTCTGCACCGAGCCCTCCGGCCGGGACTCGTCGCGGAGCTCAGCCAGTTCGCGGAGCAGCTCGCGCTGGCGGTCGTCCAGCCGGGTCGGGGTCTGCACCAGCAGGGTGACCCCGAGCTCACCGCGGCCACTGGACCTCAGCCGCGGGACCCCGGCTCCGGGCACCGCGATCCGGGTCCCGGACTGGGTGCCGGCCGGTACGGTCAGGGAGACGGTGCCGCTGTCGGCCTCGGCGTCCTCCAGGTCGGCGTCGAGGGTCGGGATGTCGAGCTCGGTACCCATGGCCGCGGCGGTCATCGGTAGTTTGATGACCATCTCCAGGTTGTCGCCGTCGCGCCGGAAGACCTCGTGCGGAGCGACGTTGACCTCGACGTACAGGTCGCCGGCGGGGCCACCGCCCGGGCCGACCTCACCGTGACCGGCCAGGTGGATCCGGTTGCCGGTGGACACCCCGGCCGGCACCTTGACGGTGATGGTGCGGGTGGACCGGACCCGGCCGTCGCCGGCGCACTCGACACACGGGTCGGGGATCACGCTGCCGTAGCCGCGGCAGGTCGGGCAGGCCTGGGTGGTGCGGACGTCACCGATGAAGGACCGCTGGATGTGGGTCACCTCGCCCTGCCCGTGGCAGGTGCTGCAGGTCACGGGCTTGGAGCCCTTCTCCGAACCGGACCCGTTGCAGCGCGGACAGAGTACGGCGGTGTCGACGGTGATCGGCTTGGTGATGCCGAACGCCGCCTCGGCCAGGTCGAGGCTCATCCGGACCAGGGCGTCCTGGCCGCGGCGGACCCGGGGTCGGGGGCCGCGGGTGCTCTGCTGACCGAACATGGCGTCCACCAGGTTGGTGAAGTCGAAACCGCCCCCACCGAACCCGGGCCCGAAGCCGCCGGCGCCGAAGCCACCGGATCCGTTGCCGCCGAACGGGTCGCCGCCGCGGTCGTACATCTCCCGCTTCTGCGGGTCCGACAGCACCTCGTAGGCCTGGCTGACCTCCTTGAACTTGGTCGCCGCCTCCGGGTCGTCGGAGACGTCGGGGTGCATCTCCCGGGCCTTGCGCCGGTACGCCTTCTTGATCTGGTCGGCGCCGGCCTCCCGGGGCACGCCGAGGATCTCGTAGTAGTCAGAGCTCATGGGTGGGTGTTCGTCCCTCGTCTGCGTCGTCTGGCGGCGGTCGTGGTGCTGGATCGGGTGGTGGTCGGTGCTGCGGTCGTCGGTCAGCCCTGGGTGAGGAAGCGGCCCACGTAGCGAGCCACCGCCCGTACCGACGCCATTGTCGACGGATAGTCCATCCGGGTCGGACCGACGATACCCAGAGTGGCCCAAGTGTCGACATCACTGCCATACCCGGTCGAGACCACCGAAGTCGCCTGCAGCCGCTCGTACGGGTTCTCCTGGCCGATCCGCACGGTGATGACGTCGGGGTCGGTGACCTCGCCCAGCAGTTTGAGCAGGACGACCTGCTCCTCCAACGCCTCCAGCACCGGCTTCACGGTGGTCTCGAACTCGTCGGAGAACCGGGTCAGGTTCTGCACACCGCCGACGACGACCCGGCTGCTGCGGTCGGCGCCGAGCATCTCCAGCAGGGTCGCGGTGCACAGCCGGGCGGTGGTGCTGTCAGTGACGGCCCGCGCCGCCGGGGAGAGCTGGCCGTCGCCGAGCTGGGCGTCGGCGAGCACACCGCTGAGGATGCGCACCGCCTCGCCGGTGAGCTGGCCGACGACCAGGCCGTTGAGCAGGGCGCGCAGCCGGGTCAGCTCGTCCTCGTCGACGGCGGCGACCTCGACCATCCGCTGTTCGACCCGGCCGCTGGAGCTGATCATCACCAGCATGACCCGCTGGGTGGACAGCGAGACGACTTCGACGTGGCGGACCGTGGCCCGGCTCAGCGTCGGATACTGCACGATCGCCACCTGCTGGGTGACCTGGGCCAGCAGCCGGACCGTACGACTGAGCACGTCGTCGAGGTCGAGGGCCCCGGACAGGAAGGTGTGGATGGCACGCCGCTCGGCCGGTGACAGCGGTTTGACCGAACCCAGCCGGTCGACGAACAGCCGGTAGCCCTTGTCGGTGGGGATCCGGCCCGCACTGGTGTGCGGCTGGGTGATGTAGCCCTCCTCCTCCAGCACCGCCATGTCGTTGCGGACGGTGGCCGGGGAGACACCGAGGTTGTGCCGGTCGACCAGGGCCTTGGACCCGACGGGCTCCTGGCTGGAGACGTAGTCGGTCACGATCGCCCGGAGCACGTCCAGCTTGCGGTCGTCAAGCATGGGACCTCCTCCGGCCGGCTCGGGCGCGTCCTGGGCGCGGTTGGCACTCTATGGTCGTGAGTGCCAGTGTAGTCGTATGACTGATGAGGCGGCGGGTACCGCGCAGCCGACGATCGGCGACTGGCAGCAGGTGGCCGACGGTGTCTTCCGGCTGGTGGCCGAACCGGCGACGGTGAACATCGGCCTGGTGGTGGGCGCCGACGGGGCGTTGCTGGTCGACACCGGGTCGACCCCGGACCAGGGTCGGGTGATCCGGGCGGCGATCGCGCAGGTCACCGACCGGCCGCTGCTGGCGGTGGTGGTCACCCATGACCACTACGACCACGCCTTCGGCCTGGCCGCCTACGCGGATGTGGACAGCATCGGGCACGAATCGCTGGCGGAGACGCTGGCCGGCCCGGAGGCGGCCGAGCAGGCCCGCCGGCTCGGCTTCGACCCGGCCGAACTGCTGGTGCCGCGGACGGGCATCGGGGTCGCCGATGCCGTCGACCTCGGCGGCGGACGGGTGGCCGAGGTCACCCACCTGGGTGTCGGCCACAGCCAGGGGGATCTGGTGGTCTCGGTGACGGATCCGACCGCCCCGGGATTCCCCGGCGTGATCTTCGCCGGCGATCTGGTCGAGTCTGCCGGTGGTCCCTGGTTCGGCGCGGACTCTTCCCCCGACCAGTGGTCCTGGGCGGTGGACCGGCTCTACACCATGGCCCGGCCCGGGGTGGTCATCGTTCCGGGGCACGGGGACCCGCGGGACCGGGAGTTCGTCCGCGTCCAGCGTGACAACCTGGATGCGGTCCGGGTGGAGATCGACCGGCTGTGCCGTACGGGCGTGGCCGAGGACGAAGCCCTCGCCGCCGGCGACTGGCCGTTCCCGCCCGAGCATGTGGCTGCCGCCATCCCGGTCGGCTATGCCGAGATCAAAGCCCAGATCGACAAGGACTCCGGGCCTGGGCAGCGGTCCACCCTGCCGCTGGCCTGACGCCTCACCCGGACCGGTCCGGGTGGATCCCGCAGACGACACCGGCAGAGTTGTCAGTCACCGTCCGTATCGTGCTGCGATGTGATCGGTCCGCCACGACCTCGGGTCGCGGCCTCGGCAGCTGCCGTGGCCGCGTTCTCCTTGAGTCTGTTGCAGTTCGTCGACGTGATCGGGAACACGGTCGTGCTGACGACCCTGCCGCAGATGCTGCGTGACGTCGGTGCGCCGTCCTCAGCCAGTGGGCCGGTGGCCACCGGCTATGCGATGACGTTCGGCGGCCTGCTGATGTTCGCCGCCCGGGTCGGTGATCGCGTCGGCCATCGCCGGGCCGTTCTGATCAGCCTGGCGATCTTCGCGTTCGGGGCGGCGATCGCCGGTGCGGCCCCGTCCGTGGTCGTGCTGACCGCCGGCCGTGCCGTGCAGGGAGCAGGGGCCGCGCTGGCTGTGCCGTCGGCGTTGAGCATCCTGACCGCGACGAACACCGACCCGCGTCGGCGCAGCCGGGCCCTCGCCGGGTGGAGTGCCGCTGGTGCGGCCGGCGGCGCGGCCGGCTTCGTGGTCGGCGGCATCGTCGGCGGACTGGCGACGTGGCGCTGGATCTTCGCCGGCATGATCGTGGTGGCCGCGATCCTGACCTGGATGATCATGCGGTCCGTGCCACCGGACACCGGCCGCCGAACCGGCCTGGCGCTGAACGCGGGCGGTTCGCTGCTGCTGACCGGCAGTGCGATGGCCGTCGTGGTGGCGACGACACTGTTGCCATCAGCGCGGAGCCGGCCGGTCGGGCTGGCATTCGTGGCGGTCACGGTGATCCTCGCGGTCAGTCTGCGGGCGGCGGATGCGCGCTCATCCGCACCACTGCTGCCGGTTGAGGTCATCAGGCAGCCGCTGCTGCGCCGTGGCGTTCTCGGGTCGTTGATCAACACGGGGACGACCAGCTCAGCGATCACCGTTCTGACCCTCTATCTGCAGGACACGCTGCAGCACAGCCCCATCGTCACCGCCGGCCTGTTGTTGCCGTTCAGCCTGGCCGTCATCGTCGGCTCGGCCGCCGCCCCGCCGACGATCGGTGGTGTCGGTCGGGACGGTGCCGTGGCGGCCGGCCATGCGTTGATCGCGGCCGGGCTGGTGCTGTTGATCATCGTTCCCGACCGGTACGTCGGTGTGGCCATCTCGATGGCTCTGGCCGGCGCCGGGATCGGGATGGCCTCGGTGCCGGCGACCAGCCTCGGCACCGATGTCCCGCACGCCTTCCGGGCGACGGCCTCGGGTCTGTTGAACACCGGCACCCAGCTCGGCACCGCCGTCGGTACCGCCCTGTTGCTGCTGATCACTGCCGCGACGACCGGCATGCCGGCTGCCGGAACGGCGGCACCGCGACCGGCCTGGGCGGTCGCCGCGGGCCTCGCGCTTCTCGGGACGATCATCTTCGCGTCCCGGGCAAGGCTCCCGCGCCCGCGGTGCTGCTCGAGTCGTCGGTGAAACAGGCCTGGCCCGCCGGCCGGCGCTGATGCCGCGTCGGCGCGCGATAACACCCACCCGCCCGACAGCGAAGTGACGGATCAGGCCGGCGATGGCAACAGCGCCGAAGCCGAACCGGCCGCGGATGCCATCCGGCCGAGGCGCGGTCGGGCCGTGTCGCCACCGGGGCGGACGCGTCGGCGGACCTAGAGTGATCGGCCGTGAACCGATACTCCGGCGATGTGCTGGCCGCAGGCTGGCAGAAGGCCCACATCACCAAGAGCGACGACTGCATCCTCCAGGCCGGTCTGGTGATCGAGGACGCCTCCTCCGGCTTCTGCGGTGCGGTGCTGCGCTGGGAGAACGGGCTCGTCGTGCTGGAGGACCGGCATGGCAAACGACGCAGCTTCCCCCTCGGTCCCGGGTTCCTGTTGGAGGGCCGGCCGGTCGCGCTGAAGTTGCCGCCGCGGGTGTCGACCAGGGCGGCCTCGGTCGGTGCGACACCCGGACGCACGGCATCGGGGTCGGTGGCCGGTCCGGCGGAACGGGCCCGCACCGCGCTGCCCAGCCGGATCTATGTCGAGGGCCGCCACGACGCCGAACTGGTGGAGAAGGTGTGGGGTGACGACCTGCGCCACGAGGGTGTCGTGGTGGAGTACCTCGGCGGTGTCGACGACCTGCCGGCGATCGTGGCGGAGTTCGCTCCCGTCAGTGGCCGGCGACTCGGTGTACTGGTCGACCATCTGGTGCCGGGCAGCAAGGAATCGCGGATCGTCGACCAGGTGACCGCGGGGGCCGGCGGGGAGTACGTCCTGGTCACCGGGCATCCCTACATCGACATCTGGCAGGCGGTGAAACCGCAGCGGCTCGGTCTGGAGCGGTGGCCCGACGTTCCCCGCTCGATCGAGTGGAAGAAGGGCATCTGCGCCCACCTCGGCTGGCCGCACGACAGCCAGGCCGACATTGCCAAGGCGTGGCAGACCATCCTCGGCCGGGTCCGCAGCTGGACCGATCTGGAGCGCGAGCTGCTCACCCAGGTGGAGATCCTGATCGACTTCGTCACCCAGGACCACGTCGCCCGGGACTGACCGTCGACCGAGGCGGCGGGGCACCGCTGCCGCCGGCTCACTCCCGCACAGCTACGTGTCCCCGCACCAACCGCACCTGGTGCGCCGTGCCGTACCTGGTGCGGCTGCCACTACGGGTGCCGGTCCGACTCACTCCCGCACCAGCTACGTGTCCCCGCACCAGCCGCGTGTCCCCGCACCAGCCGCACCTGGTGCGCCGTGCCGCACCTAGTGCGGCTGCCACTACGGGTGCCGGTCCGACTCGCTCCCGCACCAGCTACGTGCCCCCGCACCAGCCGCACCTGGTGCGCCGTGCCGTACCTGGTGCGGCTGCCACTACGGGTGCCGGTCCGAGCTCACTCCCGCACCAGCTACGTGTCCCCGCACCAGCCGCACCCGGTGCGCCGTGCCGTACCTGGTGCGGCTGCCACTACGGGTGCCGGTCCGGCTCACTCCCGCACCAGCTACGTGTCCCCGCACCAGCCGCACCTGGTGCGCCGTGCCGTACCTAGTGCGCCGTGCCGTCCAGCGCCGTGCCGTACCCGGTGCGCCGTGCCGTACCCGGTGCGGGAAGGCCACCGCGAGCGGCGACGCGAGTACGCCGCCGCTAGCCCGGCTCATTCACTCCCGCACCAGCGACGTGTCCCCGCACCAACCGCACCTGGTGCGCCGTGCCGTACCTGGTGCGGCTGCCACTGCGGGGCCGAGTCCGGCTCACTCCCGCAGAGCCTCGCGCGGGAAGGCCACCGCGAGTGGCCACGCGAGTACGCCGACGCGCCCCGGAGCGGATCGGCGGGGGCAGCCGGCGGTCAGTCGAGGAGGTCGCGGACCACGCCGTCGGCCAGCAGGCGACCAGCGGGGGTGAGCACCAGGGCGCCGGCGTCGTCGGCGACCAGGCCCCGGGCCCGGAGTTCGGGGACGCGGGTGAGTTCCCGAGCCGTCAGCACCGCCGGGTCCAAGCCGGTGTCCAGCCGGATCTCCAGCAGGACCCGCTCCACCCGCCGCTCCTCCGCGGTCAGGATCTCGCGGGCATGCGCCGGGGACAAGCCCTGGTGGAGCCGGGCGGCGTACGCCGCCGGGTGCTTGACGTTCCACCAGCGCACCCCGCCGACGTGGCTGTGCGCGCCCGGGCCGACGCCCCACCAGTTGTGGCCGAGCCAGTAGGCCAGGTTGTGTCGGCAGCGGTCGTCCGGCCCGAGCGCCCAGTTGCTGATCTCGTAGTTGCGGTAGCCCGCCTGGCCCAGCACCTTGTCCGCGAGTTCGTACTTGTCGGCCAGATCGTCCTCGTCCGGCATCGGCAGGTCACCGCGGCGGATCCGTGTCGCCAGTCGGGTGCCCGGTTCGACGATCAGCGAGTACGCGCTGATGTGGTCGGGTCCGGCCTCGATCGCGGCGGTGACGCTGGCCTCCCAGTCGGCCAGGGACTCCCCCGGCGTGCCGTAGATGAGGTCCAGGCTGGTGTGGGCGAAGCCGGCCCGTTTGGCCTCGGCGACGGCCTGCTGCGGCCGTCCCGGGGTGTGCACCCGGTCCAGCACCGCCAGCACCTGCGGGCGGACCGACTGCATCCCGAACGAGATCCGGTTGAAGCCGTGCTCCACCAGCCGGGTCAGGCCGGCCTCGTCGATCGAATCGGGGTTGGACTCGGTGGTCACCTCCGCGCCGTCGGCCAGCCCGAACCGGTCCCGGACGCCGTCGAGCATGCGCCCGAGGTCCTCGGCCGGCAGCAGCGTCGGCGTGCCGCCACCGACGAACACCGTGCCCACGGCCGGGGTGCCCGGCCCGAGAACCGCCGCGGCCAGGTCGAGTTCGGTCAGCACTGCGTCGGCATAGCCGCTGCGGCTCGCGCCGGGCGCGTCGCCCAGTTCGGCGGCGGTGTAGGTGTTGAAGTCGCAGTAGCCGCACCGGGTGCGGCAGAACGGGACGTGCAGGTAGAAGCTCAGCGGCCTTCCCGGCACCGTGGCCGCGGCCGAGGCCGGCAGTTCACCGGTCGGTGGCACCGGTCGGCCGGCGGGCAGGGTCGAGGGCATGGTGCGAGGCTAGCTCAGCGCCGGCGACAGCCCGGTCGGCTTGTCCGCGCCTGAGCAGTACGGCGCCGACGACGACAACCAGGGCGGCTCCGAAACCGATGACCTGCAGGACCGGATCGCGATCGTGCAGGTAGCCGAGGTAGGCCGCCGGCCACAACGCCAACCACTCCCACCGGCCGGCGCTGACGGCCAGCACCATCATCGGCAGCAGGTACCAGGGATAAGCCGGGGTCGCGACCAGGAACGCGGCACCGTAGAGCCAACAGCAGGTCGTCAGCGCCGGCTCGCGGGACGACCGCAGCACCGCGACCACGGCGAGCAGCAGCGCGACCGCCAGGGCGGCGGGTAATCGTGCCGGTTCCGGAAGAAAGATCAACAACGCGAACCGGCGCCGGCCGTCGAAGCCCTCGTCGTCCAGGTATCCCGGCAGGAAGCCGATCACCAGGCTGCCGACGGCCAGCAGGTGCGGCAGGTATCCGGCGATCATGGTCGCGACCGCCGCCCCGAGTGTGCGCTGCCGGCCGCGCCGCAGGAACACCGGCGCCAGCAACAGCGGGACGAGCTTGATGCCGCCGGCCAGTCCGAGCAGCAGGCCGGCGACCCATCGTCGATGCTGCCGAACGGCCCAGACCGTACCGATGATCACCAGGGCCACCAGCGCGTCGAGATGAGCACCGTTGGCCGCCTCGATCGCGGTCGCCGGACACGCTCCGTACAACAGCGCGTGGCCGGCCTGCTGCGGCCGAGCGGACCGGGTCACCAGTACGCGGGCCAGTACTCCGGTGGTGGCCACCACCGCGATCGCGGCGCCGATCTGCAGGCCCAGGGTGCCCGACCGGTCCGGCGTGACAGCGGCGACCAGGGTGAACCACAGCTGGGCCACCGGGGGGTAGATCGTGTGCACCCAGGGCCGGTTGATCAACGTCTGGGTGGACCCGGGTGGGAACAGTACCGGGTCACGGAGCCCGGCCAAGGCCGGATCCAGCGGGGTGTACCGGTACGGATCGATGCCGGCCAGTTGGACCCGACCGTCCCAGACATATCGGTAGGCGTCATCACTGAGCAGCGGCCTGCTGAGCAAGCCCGGCAACTGGCAGGCCGCGCTGATGCCCATCACCACCGGAATGGTCAACCAGCGTGCCTCCCGCCGGCACCACCAGACCAGCGCGGCGAAGGCGGCGAACGACACCAGCAGAGTGAACCTGGCGAGGTCGCTCCGCCGCGCTTCCATGATCATCATCTCGGCGACGATCACGGCCGCGGTGCCCAGGAGGATCCGCCGGCTGCTGGCTCGGCGTTCGGGCCGGACGTTCGCCGGCGATGTCTTCGGCCGGGCCGCGGACCGCACCATGAAGATCACGGTGCCAGGCAGCCGCGGTCGCGTCCAGGGCTCCGGTGTTCTGTAGTCGGTCGGTAACCGGTCGGCTCTGGTCACCGGCGGTGCGGGTTCCTAGCCTGCGATCATGACCGGGTTACGGGCCGTCGCCCGACGGATCCACATTCCCCGCCCCGAGGATGTCGCCGGGGTGGTGCAGGCCACACCGGTGGTGGCCCGGCTGGGACGGATGCTCGGCATCGCCTTCGGCATCTGCTTCCTGACCGGCTTGATGAGCCACAATGCCCAGTCGGCTTCCGGCGTGCTGCTGCATCCATGGCCGGTCTGGGGTTATCGGCTCACCCAGGGCATCCACGTCACCACCGGAGTCGGCTGTCTGCCGTTGCTGCTCGCGAAGATCTACTCGGCCTATCCGAGGATCCTCGCGCGGCCGGCCGGGACCACCGGCCGCCGCGCCCGGCGCCGGTCCCTGCTGGCCTTCGCCGCCGAACGGGGATTGACCGCGGTCCTGGTCGGCGCCGGGATCGCCGAGGTGACGACCGGCCTGTTCAACATCTTCCAGTGGTATGCCTTCGGGTTCCCGTTCGTCCCGGTGCACTTCGCCGTCGCCTGGATTGCCGTCGGAGCGATGATGATCCACGTTGCGATCAAACTGCCGGTCCTTCGCGACGTGCTCGGACGGCGCCGACGGACAGTTCGCACCAGACGTCGCGACGGTCGTCAACCCGACGGCGGTCACGGCAGCGATGATCAGCACAGCGGTGATCACGATGTCGTCACCGCCCGGCGCCGGTTCGTGACCGGGACGCTCGCCGTCGCCGGCGGTCTGGGCCTGCTGGTCGTCGGCCAGTCGTTGCCGGTCCTGGACGGACTCGCGTTGCTCGCCCCGCGCAGGCCGCGCACGGCCACCCTGCAAGGGGTTCCGGTCAACCGCACCGCGGCAGCCGCCGGTGTGCTGGACCGGATCGACCGGTGGCAGTTGACGGTGACCGGTCCCCGGGGTGAACGTGTGCTCGAGCTGGCCGATCTCGACGCTCTCGCGCAGATCACCGTCCGGCTGCCGATCGCCTGCGTGGAGGGGTGGAGCGTCGACGCCGACTGGAGCGGAGTGCGGATCGCTGATCTGCTCGGTCCGGTCGGCGGTCGTGGTCACGACGTCACGGTGACGTCGGTGGAGCGTGGTTCGGCCTACGCACGCACCCTGCTGCCGGCCGCCTTCGTCGATGATCCCCGGACCGTGCTCGCGCTTCGGATCAACGGTCTCCGGCTGGACCCCGATCACGGCTACCCGGCGCGGATCATCGCCCCGAACCGACCGGGCGTGCTGCAGACCAAGTGGGTGGAACGTCTGGAGGTGCGGTGATGTGGTCCAACGATCCGCCGGCGCCCCGCGGTACCGGGGCCGGCAGCAGTGTCGCTGACCGGGTGATGCGTACTGTGCTGGTGCTCGTCGGTGCGGCGTGTGTGGCGTGGGGGTTACGGTGGTTGATCATCCGGATCCGACCACTGGACTGGTGGCAGGTGCTGCGTTGGGGTCTGACCGGTCTGGTCGTCAATGACGGACTGGTCGCACCCACCGCGTTGCTGCTCGGTCTGCTGCTCCGGCACCTGTCGCCGCGGTACCGGTGGCCGTTGCGCAGCGGGCTGCTGGCCGTGGCCTGCCTGTCGATCCTGCTACTGATCGCTGCGGGCGCACGGCGGTACCGGCAAGACCGCACCGTGCTCCCGACCGATCCGGCTGACGCGGCGGTGATCATGGCCCTCGGACTGGTCATCACGCTCGTCCTCGTCGAGGGCGCGGTTCTCGTCCATGGCAGACGGACGGACCGAAGGCGCGATCGTTGAGCGTCGGTCTCATAACCGGCGGAACGCGACGAAGGCGCGCCCGTCCAGCTGCCATCGCTCGGTCATCAGCAGGTTCAGCCTGGAGGCGCGCCGGGCCAACGCCTCAGCACCGATCCGGGCCCATCGCATCGTGGCGGTCAGGCCACCGGCATCCAGCCGGACGTCATGGGTCTCGTCGACCAGTGACTGAGGGTCGGTCTCGCAGACCATCAAGCCACCCGGGGTCAAGAGCTCCGAGCAGCGCCGGAGCAGGGCGTCCACGTCTCCGCCGATGCCGACGTTGCTGTCCATCAGCAGCACGGTCCCCCACCGGCCCTCCCCCGGTAGCCAGTCGGACAGGTCACGGCGCAGTGCCGGTCCACCGCGGCGCAGGCTCACCTGGACCGCGGCGGCGGACACGTCGACACCGAGCGCGCTGCGGCCACCCTCGGTCAGGGCCACCACCATCCGTCCCGGACCGCATCCGACGTCCAGCACGGGCGGTTCGCACCGGGCCAGCACCAGCCGATCGACGTCGTCGGCCGGCCCCCGCCACAGCAGATCGTCGACCCGCAGCGGGTCCACACCCTCGGCGGTCCACACCGTCAACGCGTGTCGGCGATAGGCCTGGTTGAAGATCGTCGCCGCGTCGACTGGCCGTGGACCAATGGTCACCGGTCGGCTGGTCAACGCCCGGAACCGGTCGGCGAACAGCAGTCCGGGATGCTGCTCGGCGATCCGGGCCGCGTCCAGCGGTGTGTCGACGTCGCGCATCGGTGGCAACAGCTTCACCCGGTGTCCCAGTTCCAGCAGCCGGGCCAACTGCGCGGCACCGGTGCGGTCGGTGGACATCGGGATGTCGGAGAACACCGATGCCGACGGACGTCGCCGTAGTCCGATCCCCCAGTAGCCTCCGTCGTCGGTGAGACCGATGACGGCGTCGGCACCGTCCCACGGCATCTGCAGCAGAGCACTGGTCACCTGCGGGGTGTCCATGGCGATCAGCAGGGTGGGCTCGTCGTCCGCGCCGAGCACGGTGTCGAAGACGTGGGCCAGCCGGTCGGAGAGGTCGCCGCCGCCCTGATCGATCACCTCGAACCCGTCGGCCCAGCCGGTCGGGTCACCGGTCCAGGCCAGCACCCGCCGACGGACGTCGGCTCGCCGGACGGCGTCGAGTGTGTCGGCCAGCGCGGCGGCCGCGAGTTCGGCGGCCTGGCCGGCGGTGAACGCCGAGTGCAGCCGGGTCTTGACCCGACCGGGACGCGGCTCCTTGGCGAGCACGACGATCGTCCGGGCCCGACCCTCGGGATCTTCCGATCCGCCCCGATGGTCGGCTCCGGTGAGAAGAACCTGACCGGCCGGCCGCTCCTGGCGGCCGGCCGACGCCGGCGCACGGATGGTCATCGGTGCAACGTCGCCGCGGACGACGCAGCTGCACCAGACCGGTCTTGTCCGGACCGGAGTCGCCGACGCATGTCCAGGATCGCGTGCACCGCGCCTATCGGGGTGCCGGTCACCTTGGACCGGCCGATCCGCCGGTGATAGTCGACGCTCACCTGGCCGATGCGCCAGCCGGCGTCGGCGGCGCGGACCACGGTCTCCGCCGGATATCCGGACCGGCGGTCCTGCAGGTCCAGGGTCAGCAGGTCGGCACGGCGGGCAGCCCGCATCGGCCCCAGATCACGAAGATCGAGCCCGGTCCGGCGCCGCAGCTGCCGGGACAGTTCGCGGTTGGCCAGCCGCTGCCACCAGGTCCAGGCCCGGCGCTCGACCGGTCGGCGGGCCCCGATCATCAGGTCCTTCTCGCCGGCCAGGACCGGGTCGACGACCCGGCACAACTGCCGGCCGTCCAGCGTGGCGTCGGCGTCCATCAGGGCGATCACCTCGGCGTGCGCCGCCAGCAGACCGGCATGACAGGCCGCCCCGTAGCCGGGCTGATCACAGCTCAGCACGCTCACGCCGAGCCGTTGTGCCACCGCCGCGGTGTCGTCGTGGGATCCGTTGTCGATCACCAGCACGTCGTAGCGCGCGTCGATGGACCGCAGCACCGACGGCAGCGCGTCGGCTTCGTCCAGACAGGGAAGGATCACCTGAACCGACATCATGTCGCGAACCTAGGTCGCGGACCGGAACGCAGGCCATGGTCGGGCGGTTTCGGATCGCTTACGCCGGGCCGGGGCTGCGCTGTCTGCGGTGCCGGCCCGGCGCTGCGGCCCTAGGCTCGATGGTGTGGGAGCACAGGTGCTGATCATCGAGGACGATCAGATGCTGGCCGACGTGCTGGCCAGCTATCTGGTCGCGGCCGGCCACCAAGTCATGATCAGTCACGACGGCGCCGAGGCCGTGACGGTGTGGCAGCGTTCGGGCCCCGATGTCGTCCTCCTGGACCTGATGTTGCCGACCCTGTCGGGGCTGGAGGTGTTGCGCCGGCGCAGGATCGCCGGCGACAACGCCGCAGTCATCATCATCTCCGCGCGTGGCGAGGAATCGGATCGTGTCGTCGGCCTCGAGGTCGGAGCCGACGACTACGTTGTCAAGCCGCTCAGCCCCCGCGAGATCGTGCTGCGGGTCGAGGCGCTGCTGCGCCGGGCCGGGCAGACACCCGACCCGCGGCTGTCGGATCGCACCCTGTGTCTGGGCTCGGTGCAGGTGGACCTGTCCGCCCGGTCGGCCCGCAATCACGATGTGTCGCTGAACCTGACCGGTCGGGAATTCGATCTGCTCGTGTTCCTCGCCGGTCACCCCGGCGAGACGTTCAGCAAGGAGGCCTTGATGCACCGCGTGTGGGGCTGGGACTTCGGCGACGACTCGACGGTGACCGTGCACGTGCGCCGTCTCCGGCAGAAGATCGAGCGCGATCCGTCCGACCCGCGGCTGGTGATCACCGTGGGCCGGGAAGGATATCGCGCCGCCCGAACGGACGAACTGCGATGACCGACCTGCTGACGATCATCGCCATCACGGTGTTCGGGTGTCTGCTGGTCGCCGTTCTCGGATTCGCCACGCTGCGCCTGACCCGGTACCGGGTGCTGCGCGACCAACTCGTCATCGCCAGCCTGACGCCGGTGGTCGCCGTGACGGCGGCCGTCCTGATCAACGTCTGGTTGATGTTCCTGTCTCCCCATGACAGCGGAGTCGTGCTGCTGGCGCTGGCCGTCTCGCTGGGGCTGGCCATCGCGTTGGCCTGGCTGGTGAGCCGGACGATCGTCACGGCCACCGTGCACCTCGGTGCCCGGATCTCCTCGTTGGCGACCGATCCCGACGCCGCCGCCGCCGATGCGGCGGACGCCGACGCCGGCGCGGCACACCCGCCGCACTCTGAGGGCGTGCCGTACGCGGCCCGTTTCGGTCCACCCGCGCCGGCGGAGCTGGCCGGGGTGATGGCCGAGCTGGAGCAGACCCGGAGCCGGCTGGCCGAGGCCCACGATCGGGCCCAGGCCGCACAGCGGGCCCGGCAGGAACTGGTCCGACACCTCTCCCACGATCTGCGGACTCCGCTGTCCGGTCTGCGGGCCATGGCCGAGGCCCTGGAGGACGGCATGATCTCCGACACCGGCTCGGCGATGCGGCAGATCCGAGCCACGGTCGCCCGGATGGACTCTCTCGTCGGCGATCTCTTCGAACTCTCCCGGGTGCAGGGAGGGCCGACGTTGCCGGAGCACCGGCCGGTGGCGCTGGCCGAACTGATCGTCGACGTGGTGGATGAGGCGGACACTGCCGCCGGGCGGCAGGGTGTGCTGCTGGTCGTCGACGTGCCCGAGGATGATCGACTGGCGATCAGCGGGGACGCCGATGCGCTGGCCCGGGCGATCGGCAATCTGGTCGCCAACGCCGTCCGGCACACCGCCACCGGAGGCACGGTGTCGGTCCGCGCCGGCCGCGGCCCCGACGGCGACGTCGCGGTGGCCGTGTCCGACGGGTGCGGCGGTATCCCCGAACATGACCTGCCGCGGGTCTTCGAGACGGGCTGGCGGGGTGACCGGGCCCGCAGCGGGACCGACGGTGCGGGCCTCGGCCTGGCCATCGCCCGTGGTGTGGTGGAGTCCCATCACGGACGCATCGGGGTGTCCAACGTCGGCCGGGGTTGCCGGTTCGAGGTCGCGCTGCCGGCGCCGGAGCCGGCCCGATGAGGGTGCTCGTCACCGGTGGAGCCGGATTCATCGGTACTGCCGTGGTGCGGCGACTGGACCGGGGCCGGCACCAGCCGGTGGTCTATGACCGGGCCGTCGATCCGCGCGACGACCTCACCGACGACGTCGGCCGGTTGAGGGCCGCGATGCGTGGCTGTGACGTCGTGGTTCACCTGGCGGCCAAGGTCGGCCTCGGCGTCGGCCTGTCGGATCTGGACGGCTATGCCCGGGACAACGATCTCGGCACGGCCACCGTCCTGCGCGCCGCTGCCGAGTGCTCGGTGGCCCGGGTGGTGGCGGCGTCGTCGATGGTCGTCTACGGCGAAGGGGCGGCGCGGTGTCCGGTGCACGGGTCGATGCGGGTGACGCCCAGGGCGGCCGCCGATCTGGTCGCCGGCCGGTACGAGCCCCGTTGCCCACGGTGTGGCATCGACCTGGAACCCGTGCTGGTCAGCGAGGACGCGCCGATGGACCCGCGTAACGTCTACGCCGCGACCAAGGTCCATCTGGAGCATCTGGCGGCCGTCTGGGCCCGGGAATCCGGCGGGCAGGCGGTGGCGCTGCGCTACCACAACGTCTACGGTCCCGGTCTGCCGACGGACACCCCGTACGCCGGCGTCACCGCGCTGTTCCGGTCAGCGCTGGCGGCCGGCCGGCCGCCGCCGGTGTACGAGGACGGGGGTCAGCGCCGCGACTTCGTCCATGTCGATGACGTCGCGGCGGCCACCGTGGCCGCCATGAGCGCACCGCTGGACGAGCCGTTCACGCCGCTCAACGTCGGTTCCGGTCGGGTCACCACCGTGGGCGAGGTGGCCCGGCGGATGGCGACGGTCATGGGCGGTCCCGCACCGCTGCTGACCGGACGGTTCCGGCTGGGCGACGTCCGCCACATCACCGCGGACAGCAGCCGCGCCGGCCGACTGCTCGACTGGCGCCCCGGGGTCGACCTCGACAGCGGGCTGGCCGGGTTGGTTCGCTGCGACCGATCGATCTGAGACCGATCCGTCGCCGGGAATGCGGTCGGAGCGATCCGGTGTCAGGGAAGGTCGATCGGCAGGTCGATGCCGTCCAGGGCGCGCCGGCACGAGCAGCGGGCGTCGGCATCGTTCTCCGGCGCCGGCAGGGCGGCGATCACCCGGCCCAGCAGGCCCTTGAGCCGGCCGATGTTGGCGCCGAACTGGCGGATCACCTCGGCATGGGAGACGGCGTCCCCACCCTCCACGCCGGCGTCATGGTCGGTGACCAGGCAGACGGTGGAGTAGCACATCGCCAGCTCCCGGGCGACGGAGGCTTCCGGAACTCCGGTCATACCGACGACCGACCAGCCGGCCGCGGCATGCCATTGCGATTCGGCCCGGGTGGAGAACCGCGGTCCGTTGATCACCACCAAGGCACCTCCGTCGACCAGTTCCCCGGTCTCCCGGTCGGAGGCGCCGAGGAACGCGGCCCGGCCGCGCGGGCAGTAGGGGTCGGCGAAACCGATGTGGACCACCGGGCCGTCGACGTCGTAGATGGTGTGGGCACGGCCCCAGGTCCGGTCGACGAGCTGGTCGGGCACGACGAAGGTGCCCGGACCGTACTCCGGTTTCAGCGAGCCGACCGCGCACGGGGCGAGGACCTGGCGCACGCCGACGGTTCGCAGCGCCCAGAGGTTGGCGCGGTAGTTGACCCGGTGCGGCGGGAACTGGTGGTCGGCTCCGTGGCGCGGCAGGAACGCGACCCGCCGCCCGGCCACCGCCCCGATGGCGATGGGTGCACTCGGCCGGCCGAACGGGGTGTCGATCTCGACGGTCTCCGGATCGGTCAGGAACGAGTAGAAACCGGTCCCGCCGATGATGCCGACGTCCGGCGTCTGGTCTGTCACGGCTGCTGCACTGGTGGCCACGGCGGGAACTGTACGGGTCGGTCCCACCGCCGGTCAGCCCTCCCCCGCGGAAGCTGCCGCCGGGTGACGGCGACCGGGACGCCGGCCGGGCCGCGGCCCCCGGCTGTCGCTCTCGGAGTTGATCAACTCGCCGAACCAGCGCCCGCTGCCGGAATGGTCGATCAGCACGGTCTTGACGAACAGGGTGGCCGGCACCGCCAGCAGCGCGCCGAGCGGGCCGAGGATCGCTGCCCAGAAGATCAACGAGATGAACGCGACGGTGGCGTTGATGCCGGCGGTGTCGCCGGTGAATCGCGGCTGGATCAGGACCTGGATGATGACGTTGATCACCGAGTACGCGATCAGGGTCGCGATCGCCGGCCCGAGGCCGCCGTCCAGGAAGGCGATCAGGGTGGGCGGGATGACGCCGATGACGAAGCCCACGTTGGGGATGTAGTTCGTCACGAACGCCAGCACGCCCCAGGTGAAGGCCAGCGGTACGCCGATGATCGCCAGCGCGATGACGTCGATCACCGCGACGGCCAGGCCGAAGACGGTGGTGACGATCCAGTACTGCCGGACCCGTCGGGCGAAGTCGCGGAAGGCGCCGGCCGCCTCGGGCCGGAGCCGGTGGACGGCCTCCAGCCGACGCGGTCCGCTGGCGCCGTCGAAGGCCAGGAAGATGGCGGTCAGGGCCATCAGGGCGCCGAGCGAGAAGCCGGAGGTGATACCGCTGAGCAGACCACTCAGGACGGTCTTCGCTGTGCCGGTGACGCTGCTGACGTTGATCTGGGACAGCATGTTGTGCAGGTCGGCCCCGTTCACGCCCAGCTTCTTCAGCAGGTCCAGGGCGCCGTTGTAGATGTTGTTGTAGGCCTGGAAGTACTGCGGATTCTGGACCAGTTCGATCAGCCTGACCAGCGACAGCGCGACGGCGCCGAGCACCATCCCCATCATCAGGAACACCAGCACCAGCACGACCACACTCGCCAGCCAGCTCGGGAGCCGCCAACGCAGGAAGATCCGGCGCAGCGGCTGGACGGTGATGACCAGGGTCAGGATGAGGAAGATCGGCGCAACGATGTTGGCGACTGATCTCAGCCCGGCGCAGACGACGACCAGGCCGGCGGCCACCACCACACCCCACAACGGGAGCCCGGCGAAATGTCGGCGGCCCGCGCTCGGCGGCGGGGCGGTCTCGGATGCCATGGAGCGACCTTAGCCGCGATCCGTGGATGGACAGCGCGATGTGCGGGGAGTTGACCCGGGTCCGCGACCGCGCCAGGGCCGGTGATCACGGTTCTGATGGATCCGAGGGGCGCGGTCGGTCAGCGGCCGACCAGTTCTCTGGTGACGGCTGTCAGATCAAGGCTTGGCCCACCGGTGGTGCCGGCCGGCTGGGTGCACCTGATGCGCCACGCCATCACCTCCTGCGGTGAGGCGGAATCGCCCACTCAACTCGCGACCGCGCACAAGGCGACGCACGGAAGCTCGTAGCCGGATTCGGCGGTGAAGGCTTCGAGCGAGTCAGCGACAGCGGATCTGACGTCGGTCCGCTCGGATTCATCCAGGCGCCTGAGCGCGAGCGCGATCGGTCCCGCGGTGTCGGCGATCATGCTCAGGTACGCGTCCGGATCCGGGAGTACGAAGCGCCCGACCACCTCCTCGGTGTGCATGGCGCCGAAGCCGGCGGCCCGCAGCAGCGTCGTGGTGCGCTCGGTGCTCGCCATGGCGAAGATCCCGGGTGCTGGCGGTGGCTCCGGCGGCGGGATGTGACCGCGTTGAACGAGGCTGTTCGCCACGATGGTGAAGAACGGGTTCCGGTCCGGGGACCCCCACACCCCCAGGGCGAGCCGGCCTCCGGTCCGCAGGACCCGCCGGGTCTCACGCAGCGCGGCCGCGGGATCGGCCATCAGCATGTAGCCCAGGCGACACAGCACGCCGTCGACCGAGTCGCTGTCGAGGTCGATGCGTTGAGCGTCGATGACTCGATAATCCGCGTTGGTGATCCCCAGTTCGGCGCCGCGCTGCCGGGCGGCGTCGAGCATGGTCGGGGAGAAATCGCTGCAGATCAGGCGACCGTGCTCACCCACCTTCGCGGCCGCCTCGAATCCCGTGTCCCCGACGCCGGCGGCAAGTTCCAGGACGGTGTCGCCGGGCTGCGGCCGGAGCTCGCGAAGCATCCATGCCCGCAGCGGCGCCGCCACCTGCTCGATGTCCGCGCGACGCCGCGACCAGGTCGCCGCGATGGCCTCCGCGATCGCCAGATTGCCGTCGTGGGAGGCGTCCAGCGCATCGTTGGTCATGGTCGGGCCTCCAGCACCATGTTGAGCGGGCTTTCGGCCACTCGGCGCACCGAGCGGTAGCCGGCCTCGGCCAGTACCTCCCGCAGCCGAGCCTCCCCGGCCTGCGCGCCGAGCGCGGTACCGCCCGGCTGGGACAGCGCGTTCGGTGTGCAGATGAACGCCGAGGCGGCGTAGTAGAAGGCCGCGCCCGGGTTGGTGGCGAGGTTGGCGGCGAGATCGTCCGCGGCGAGCGGCTCGACGAGCACCAGGGTGCCGTCCGCGGCGAGCGCAGTCCGGGCGTAGGCGGCGGCCCCGACCGGGTCGCCGAAGTCGTGCAGTGCGTCGAAGAAGGTGATCAGGTCGTAGCCGTCGGCCGGGTAGTCGTGGCCGTGCGCAACCTCGAAGTGCACCTGGTCGGACAGTCCGGCATCCGCGGCCCGCTTGCGGGCGGCTTCGATCGAGGGCAGATGCGGGTCGAAACCGACAAAGTGCGACTTCGGGTAGGCCTGCGCCAGCAGCAACGGCGCTGCGCCGCGGCCGGTGCCGATGTCGGCGGCCCGGGCCCCGGCGGCCAGCCGATCTGCCATCCCATCGAGCGCCGGAATCCAGACCTCGATCAGGTTTGCGCGATAGGCGGTCCGGAAGAACCTCTCGGTGGAGGCGTAGAGGGCTCGATCGTGATCGCCCCAGGCGACCCCGTCGCCGGAACGGAATGCGGCCACGATCGGGTCCAGATCGCGGAACATGACCGCCGGCAGTAACGCGGCGCCGGCCATCGCGGCGGGTGAGTTGTCGTCAGCCAGCACCGCAGCCCGCTCGAGCGGCAAGCTGAACGTGTCCTCCTTCGGGTCGTAGTCGACGATGCCGGCGGCGGCCTGCTGCGCCAACCATTCCCGGATATAGCGCTCGTGGGTGGAGGTTGCGGTGGCCAGTTGCGCGGGCGTCACCGGCCCGCTGCCTGCCAGCGCCTTGTACAGTCCCAGTTCATCGCCGGCGACGATCATCGCGGTGGTCGCCGCGCCGGTGAGCGTGCCGAACAGTTGCTCGGCGAAGGCGCCGACCTTGTCCATGTCCAGATCCCGGTCCATCGTGGTCACCTGCCTTTCTCTTCGGTGAGGCGCGGGCAGCCAGCCTGGCACCTCGCTCTTTCATCAACCTTTCAGTGCGCTCGGCCCCCGATCGCGGGAGAATGCAATCCGTGGTTGAGCCGGCGCCGGAATTCGCCGTGCTCGGCACCCTGGAGGTCTGCCGCGGCGACAGGCCGATCCGGCTGCCGAGCGGGCGACAGCGCCACGCGTTGGCTGCGCTACTCGTGCACGCCGGCCGACCGGTCTCGGGTGATCAGCTGATCGGAGCGGTCTGGGGCGCGGAGGGTCCAGCCGATCCGCAGGCAGCGCTGTACACCGTGGTGTCCCGGCTACGCACGGCACTGGGGCCGGGAGTGCTGAGCACCGAACCGGCGGGGTATCGGCTGGCCGTCGCGCCGGCGATGATCGACGCTCACCGCTTCGAAGAACTGCGCAATCGTGCCTTCGACCGGCCGCCTGCCGAAGCTGCCGTGCTGCTCGGCGAGGCTCTGGCCCTCTGGCGCGATGCCGCGTACGTCGAGTTCGCCGACAGCGACTTTGCGCGCGGCGAAGCGACCCGGCTGGACCAGTTGCGGCTGGGCTGTACGGAGGACCGCGCAGCGCTCGCCCTGCAACTCGGTCGCGCCGATGATGCCGCCATCGCGATGGAGGCCCTGGTTCGGCGGGAGCCCTTCCGCGATCGGGCGCGCGGCCTGCTGATGAGGGCGTTGTACGACTCCGGGAGGCAGGCAGCCGCGTTGGAAAGCTTTCGCCGCTACCGCACCATGCTCGCCGAGGAGCTCGGGCTCGACCCGTCACCGGCGCTGTGCGATCTGCACGCGTGGATCCTCGGCCATGACGCCGGACCCGGCACCGCCGTGGACACCGGACCCGGCACCGCCGTGCCGCCGCGCCGGCGGACCCGGTCAGACACCGAGTTGCCACCGGAGTGGCCGACCGCGCTGAACTCCTTCATCGGCCGGGAGGCCGACGCGGAGCGGCTGCTCCGGGCCGCGACCACACACCGACTGGTCTGCGTGACCGGACCCGGCGGAGTGGGCAAGACCCGATTGGTCGCCGAGTCAGTGCGCGCACTCGGTGAGCGGCTCGGCGCGGCGATCGTGGTGGTCGAGCTCGCCGGAACGCGCGAAGGACAGGTCGACATCGCAGTGGAGCATGCTCTACGGCTCGGTCCGGCACACCAGCCGCCCCGCGACAGCCTGCTGGAGTACCTCAGCGTCACGTCGCTGGTGCTGGTCCTGGACAACTGTGAACACGTGCTCGCCGAAACCCGCGCCCTGCTGCACGCCATCGAGCGGCACTGCCCGGACGTACGGGTGGTCGCGACCAGCCGGCACCGGCTCGACTGCGCCGGTGAACAGGTGCTGCCGTTGGAGCCATTGCCCACGCCCCGCCCCGGAGGTACGCCGCACACCGCGCAGCTCAGTGCTGCGGTCCGCCTGTTCGCAGACCGGGTGCACGAAGTACGCCCGTCGTTCGACCTCACCGGTGATGCGCTGGCCATGGCCGCCGACATCTGCCGACGCCTGGACGGGCTGCCGCTGGCCCTGGAGCTGGCCGCGTGCCGTGCGGCGACTCTCGGTCTCGCCCCGCTGCACGACCGGATCGGCGCCAGCCTCGACCTCCTCGGCGAGCGCGCCACGCTGCGGGGGATCGTGGAGTGGTCCTACCAATTGCTCCACACCGGCGAACAGACCCTACTCGCCGAACTGTCCGTGTTCGACGGACCGTTCGATCTCGACGCAGCGGAGCAGGTGTGCAGCGCCGATGCACCCACCACAGCTGTCGGGTTGGCCCGGCTGGTCGACGCCTCCCTGCTGGTCCCGGTCGAGGCCGGCGGCCCGATGCGCTATCGGCTGCTGGAGATCGTGCGCGCCTTCGCCGCTGAGCGATTGGCCGCCAACGGTCAGGATGAGGCGCTGCAGCTGGCGCGGGCGCGGTGGGCCCAAGGGCTCGTCGAAGAGTGCGCCGCGGCCGCGACCGGCCCCTCCTCGGCAGCCACCTTCGCGCGCCTGGACCGCGGGCTGGACAACCTGACCGGCGCCGTGCGCTGGTGTCTGCGCCACACCAGGCTCCAATTGGCCGGACACATCGTCGGGCCCCTTGGACTCTGCCCGCACGGCCTGGCCACTGCCGAGCTCTACCGACTGACCACCCGGATCGCTGAACATCCAGGCGTACGCGAGAGCCCGGCGGCCGCGCTCGCCCTCGGCGCGGGCGCCGAAGCCGCCGTCCAGATCGGCGAACTGGGCCGCGCCGCACGGCTGGCCGAGCTCGCGCGTCTGCGCGCCACCACGCCCGCCGAACACTACGTGGCACTGCTCACTCTCGGTATCGTCACCCTGTACCGCGGAGAGCACGATCGGGCACTGCGCTGGTGGCGCGACCTGCTCGCTGTCACCGGTCTCCCGGCCGCCTACCGCGCCGATGCGAACGGCTGTCTGGCCCTGCTGCACTGCTACTACCGCGAGCCTGCCGCGGCCCAGCGACAGGCGGCCGCCGCCCGAAAGGCCGCCGACCGCGCCGACGCGATCGCCTTCCGTGCGTTCGCGACCTACGTCACCGGCGAGGTGCTCCTGGTCGACCATCCGGAGGCTGCAGTCACCGTGCTTCGCGAGGCGGCAACCCAAGCAGACCGCGCCGGGCGAACTTCCGCCGGCCACGTCGGGGTGATCGCTCGGATCGCGCTGCTGTCCGCCCTCATCCGCCTCGGACGCCACCGAGAAGCGGTCGGCCTGGCAGCGGGGGTGCTGCAGAGCCAACTCCGGGCGGGCACCTGGCCGCAGCTGTGGACCACAGCACGCGTCCTCGCCGAGCTGTTCGCCGCTCTCGGCCGCTACCCGCTCGCCCAGCTGATGCTCAGCGCCGCGGACGCAGCACCCTCCGCACCCCTCCTTGCCGGGGCCGACGTGGCGCGGTATCAGCACCTTCAGGATCAGCTTCGCCGTCATCTCGCCACCGAGACACGGGCCGGCATCATCGCTCTCGCCGACGGACTACCCCGAGCCGAGGTCATCGCTCGCGCCCAGGACGCTCTCAGCGGCCTTGCTGAATGCATCCCGCAGACCACGATCGGCGCGATGGGCGCCGGCCGACAGCATCGAAGGCGGCGCAGGTGATGGTGGAGCGAATCGCCTCCGCATGCTGGTAGATCTGGTCGAGCGGACCTAGCGCGAGGATCCACCGATCGGGACGCGGTGAGCCGTTGGGACGCGTCGGATAACGTTCGAGACCCGACAACCGTCAACTGCTGAGGAGTGCCGATGAGCGTCACCGCCGATCGCGACCAGGTCGACTTCTACTTCGATCCGGGCTGCCCGTTCGCCTGGATCTCGTCGCGGTGGATCCTGGAGGTGGAGAGACAGCGCGACATCGATCTGCGGTTCCGGGTGATGAGTCTCGCGGTCCTGAACGAGGGCCGAAACCTCGATCCGGACTACCTGGCGGGCCTGGCCCGGGCCCGGCGCCCGGTCCGCGTACTGACCGCTGCCGTCCAGCACAAGGGCGGCGAGGAGGTGCTGCGCGACCTCTACACCGCCATGGGCACCCGGATCCACAACCTCGGGTACAAGAAGACCAAGGGCGACGAGGACTACAGCCTGGTGATCAGCGAGTCGCTGGAGGAGGTCGGTCTGCCCGCCGAACTCGCCCAGGCCGCCGACAGTACCGACTACGACGAGGCCGTGCTTCGCAGCCACCACGACGGCATGGACCCGGTCGGCGACCAGGTCGGCACCCCGACCATCCACGTCAACGGCGTCGCGTTCTTCGGCCCGGTGTTGAACGCCATCCCTCGCGGTGAGGAAGCGCTGCGGATGTTCGACGGCGCCGTGCTGTTGGCCGGCAACCCGCACTTCTTCGAGTTGAAGCGGACCCGGACCGGCGGGCTCGACTTCAGCTGAGCCCGCACGCGGGTCACCCGGCCCGCACCGCGCCGACGCCGGTCAGCCTCGGATGCGGGACAGCAGCCGTCGGACCCCACGCGCGACGGCCGGCCCGGTCCCGGGAGCGTCTCCGACGGCCGTCAGGCCGGCCCGACGCAGGGCGGCTTCGGCCTGTGCCAGCTGCTCGGCGGTGGGCACCGGACGTCGCCGAACGGGCGCGGGTGGTTCGTCGTTCCAGGCCGGCCAGTCCGCACCGTAGGCCTGCGGCAGTTCACCGGCCCCGGTGTGGACCCAGTCCCGTTCGGCGAGCGCCCGGGCGGCCGCCGGAGACAACGCCACACCGGGACCCGGCACGAGCTCACCGAGCAGCCGGACGACCTCCTCGCGCTGCCGGGCGGACAGCCGGGCGGTGCCCAGCTCCGGGGCCAGCCGCCGCAGGACCTCGACCGCGGTAGCGCCCAGACCGCTGCGGGAGATCCGGTCGGCGTGCTGCCAGCCGGACAGGTCGACGGACAGGCCGGCTGCGGCCAGCACCCGGGCCGGGACCGCGGTCGGGTCGGTCTTGTCGATCTCCAGGAACGGCACCAGCCGGACGGCGTCCGCGCCGAAGGTCCGACTCCAGCGGCGGGCCAGCCGCCGATGGTCGAGCAGGTGGGCGCGCCGCTGCACGAACCGGGGTCCGTACGGAACCGGCCTGCCGCTGCGCACCGCTTCGGCGTACGCGCTGGGCAGCCAGTGGTCGCCGCGGCGCAGCACGGCGACGACCAGGACGTCGTCGGCGATGCCGTCGACCAACCCGGCCAGCGCATCGATCTCGTCGCGAGTCCGCAGCAGGCCGGCCAGGTGTTCGCTGGAGACCAGCAGGTCCCCGGCCCGGGCAGCACGCAGCAACCGGCGGCGGATCCGGCGGCGCAACGCCGGACGATCACCGTCGGACCGGACGCCGTAGGCGGCGGCCAGCGCGGACGGGCGGCTGGTGCAGGCGATGGCCAGCTCGGTCTGGTTGGGCCCACGAAGACCGTTCGCCCAGTGCAGACCGGCGGCCGCCAACACGTCGGCATTGGCGCTGAGCAGGCCCTGGACGGCGGTGGATCCGGTCTTGGGCAGACCGATGTGGACGACCAGCCGGGTCAACGCTGCTTGGCGTCCTTGGTCGGTTCGGCCGTCGACAGCGCGGCCACGAACGCTTCCTGCGGGACCTCGACGCGGCCGACCATCTTCATCCGCTTCTTGCCTTCCTTCTGCTTCTCCAGCAGTTTCCGCTTGCGGGTGATGTCACCGCCGTAGCACTTGGACAGCACGTCCTTGCGCATCGCCCGGATGGTCTCCCGGGCGATCACCCGGGCACCGATGGCCGCCTGGATCGGCACCTCGAACTGCTGCCTGGGGATCAGGTCCTTGAGTTTGCCGGCCATCTCGACGCCGTAGCTGTAGGCCTTGTCGCGGTGCACGATCGCGGAGAAGGCGTCCACCGGATCTCCGTGCAGCAGGATGTCGACCTTGACCAGGTCCGCGGGCTGCTCCGTCGACGGTTCGTAGTCGAGGCTGGCGAAGCCCTTGGTCCGTGACTTCAGCGCGTCGAAGAAGTCGAAGACGATCTCGGCCAGCGGCAGCGTGTAGCGGATCTCCACCCGGTCCGCGGACAGGTAGTCCATGCCGAGTTGCACGCCCCGGCGCGCCTGGCACAGCTCCATGATGGTGCCGATGTACTCCGCCGGACTGAGGATGGTGGCCCGGACCACCGGCTCGTGCACCGAGGCGATCTTGCCGTCGGTCGGGAACTCCGACGGGTTGGTGACGACGTGCTCGCTGCCGTCCTCCATCACCACCCGGTAGACCACGTTCGGCGCGGTGGAGATCAGTTCCAGGTTGAACTCGCGTTCCAGCCGTTCCCGGACGATCTCCATGTGCAGCAGGCCGAGGAAACCGATCCGGAAGCCGAAGCCCAGCGCGCCCGACGTCTCCGGCTCGTAGGTCAGTGCGGCGTCGTTGAGCTGCAGCTTGTCCAGCGCCTCCCGCAGCTCCGGGTAGTCGGCGCCGTCGATCGGATAGAGGCCGGCGAAAACCATCGGATTGGGATGCCGGTACCCGACCAACGGCTCGGTGGCCGCCCGACCGGACAGGGTGACGGTGTCACCAACCCGGGATTGCCGGACGTCCTTCACCCCGGTGATCAGGTAGCCGACCTCGCCGACGGACAGGGAGTCGGTGCGGGTGGGTTCGGGGGCGATCACGCCGACCTCGAGCACCTCGTGGGTGGCCCGGGTGGACATCATCAGGATCCGGTCGCGGTGGCTGATCCGGCCGTCGACCACCCGGACATAGGTGACCACGCCGCGGTAGGTGTCGTAGACGGAGTCGAAGATCAGCGCCCGTGCCGGCTGCTGGGCATCACCGGTCGGTGGCGGCGTCTGCACGACGATCTGGTCCAGCAGCTCGGCCACGCCCTCACCGGTCTTGGCCGACACCCGCAGGACGTCGGCGGGATCGCCGCCGATGATGTTGGCGAGTTCCTCGGCGTACTTCTCCGGCTGCGCGCCGGGCAGGTCGATCTTGTTCAGCACGGGGATGATGTGCAGGTCGGCGTCCAGGGCCAGGTACAGGTTGGCCAGCGTCTGCGCCTCGATGCCCTGGGCCGCGTCGACCAGCAGGACCGCCGCCTCGCAGGCCTCGAGGGACCGCGACACCTCGTAGGTGAAGTCGACGTGGCCCGGGGTGTCGATCATGTTCAGCACGTGCGTGGTGTCGCCGACGCTCCACGGCATCCGCACCGCCTGGGACTTGATGGTGATGCCGCGTTCCCGCTCGATCTCCATTCGGTCCAGGTACTGGGCACGCATCGCGCGCTCGTCCACCACCCCGGTCAGCTGCAGCATCCGGTCGGCCAACGTCGACTTGCCGTGGTCGATGTGGGCGATGATGCAGAAGTTCCGGATGATGCCGGCGTCGGTACGGCCCGGCTGCGGTGCGGCAGGGCCGTTGCGGCTGGTGGTCTGTGCGGACACGGCTTCCCAACTGGTCGGAACTCGAGGTCCATCCATCTTTCCACGAACCCGCCCGGACCCCCGCCTCCATGCTCAGCTCCCTCCGCGGCACGCATCCGCTCCGCGCCCGAGTTGGTCGGGACCGTCCTGCGCCAGGATGGCCCGCCGGCTCGCCGCCCGCACCCGGCTCCTCACCCCTGGATCGGGCCGCCGTGGTGGATCGTCGGGGTGCGCCGGGATCCTGGGACCGCGGCCCTACACCTGTCCGGCGTAGAACCCGTGTCTGGGCCAGCGGCTCCACCAACTCCTGCTCCTCATAGGACAGGTGGGACAGCAGGGTGTCGGTGAGCAGGTCGACGGCCTGCTACACCGGGGCGTGGTCCAGGTCCGACCCGACCTCCTCCGACAGCCAGGCCAGCCGGACGACCTGTTGAGGGTCGTCGCTGCCGGGCGTGATGAAGCTGCCGAAACTGAGTCCGCGGCCGTAGTCGGGCATGATTCCTCGTGGCTCATCCTGCGGTGGGATCCCACCGTACAAAGCTCAGCGGCTGCGCCCACCGACCGAGGGGCGACGCCGAGGACCAACCGGTCCATGATCGATAATCAACAGCCGCAGATCACCGAGGACCAGGACACCACATGCTCTCCCACCACCGGCCGGGCCTGGCCGAACTCAACCGGCGTCTCGGCATTCTCTACGGCGGCGACTACAACCCCGACCAGTGGAGCCCGGACATCTGGACCGAGGACGCTCGGCTGATGCAGGAGGCCGGTGTCAACCTGGCCACGGTGGGGGTCTTCAGCTGGGCCGCGCTCGAGCCGGAACCCGATCGGTTCGAGCTGGACTGGCTGGCCGAGGTGATCGATCTGCTGGCCGACCACGGGGTGGCAGTCGACCTGGCCACCCCGACCGCGTCGCCGCCGCCGTGGCTGGGCCACCGCTGGCCGGAGACGCTGCCGGTGACCGCCGACGGCGTCCGGCTCGGCTACGGCTCACGCAACCACTACTGCCCCGGCTCACCGGTCTACCGGGACCGTTGCCGGCGCATCGCCGCCGTCCTGCTGGACCGCTTCGCCGATCACCCGGCGGTGGCCATGTGGCATGTCGGCAACGAGTACGGCAGCCCCTGCTACTGCGACCGGTGCGCGGATCGGTTCCGAGGCTGGCTGCAGGACCGGTATGAGGACCTGCCCGCGTTGAACACGGCCTGGGGGACGGCGTTCTGGAGCCAGCGCTACAGCGACTGGGCCGAGATCCTGCCGCCGCGCCGGGCGCCCTATCTGATCAACCCGACCCAGCAACTCGACTTCCAGCGGTTCGTCTCCGACCTGCTGCTGGACTGCTACCTGGACCAGCGTTCGATGATCATCGACCGCAATCCCGAGGTGCCGGTCACCACGAACCTGATGCGGTTCTACCGGCACGCCGACTACCGCCGCTGGGCACCCCATCTCGACGTGATCGCCGATGACGCCTACCCCGACCCGAACGATCCCGATTCGCCGGTCGAGGCGGCCCTGACCAGCGACCTGATGCGCACCCTGGGTGACAGTTCCGGGCAACGACGCGGCTGGATGCTGCTGGAGCAGGCGGCCGGCGCGGTCAACTGGCGGGGCCACAACGTCGCCAAGTCGGTGGGCCGGACCCGACTGGAATCGCTTCGCGCCATCGGCCGCGGCGCCGGCGGCTCCTGCTACTTCCAGTGGCGCGCCTCCACCTATGGCACCGAACGCTTCCATGCCGCGCTGGTGCCGCACGCCGGGGAGGACAGCGATCGGTGGCGGGCGCATGTGGCCCACGGCCGGGAACTGCGTGCGCTGTCCCCCGCCGTCGCCGACCAGCAGGTGACCGCCGAGGTGGCGATGATCTTCGACTGGCCGAGCTGGTGGGCAGCTGAGGAGGCCGCGGTGCCCAGCGATCGGCTGCGCCCGATGGAGCAGCTGATGGCCTGGTACCAGCCGCTGTGGCAGGCCGGCGTGACCGTCGACATCGTCGCCAGCACCGACGAGCTGTCGGGCTACCGCGCGGTACTGGCCCCCACCGCGTTCCTGCTGGAAGATTCCGCCCGGGAGAACCTGCGCGGCTATGTGGCTGCCGGCGGATCCCTGCTGCTCGGCCCGTTCAGCGGGGTGGCCGACGTCAACGGCCACGTCCGCCGCGGCCGGTTCCCGGTCGGCCTGACCGAACTCGTCGGCGCCAGCGGCGAGCAGTGGCTGCCGATCGGTGACGGCGACCAGGTGACGATCAGCTCCGCGCTGCTCGGCGCCGGTCCGGTGCGGGACTGGTCGGAGCAGCTGCGTCCGGAGGGTGCGGAGGTGATCGGACACTTCGTCGGCGGCCCCGCCGACGGGCTGCCGGCGCTGCTGCGCAACGACTACCAGCACGGCACGGCGTGGTACCTGGCCACCGTTCCTGACCACCAGCGACTGGCCTCGCTGATCAGGACGGTGCTGGACCAAGCTGGTGTCCGACCGGTGCTGGAAGCACTCCCCGACCGGGTCGAGGCGGTCCGCCGGGGCGACCTGCTGTTCCTGGTCAACCACGGCGCCGAACCCGTGACCGTCCCCGTACCCGGTGATCACCGCGACCTGCTCACCGACACGGTCGTCACCGACGAGATCGACCTGCGCGGAGAGGACGTCGCGGTGCTGGTGGTGGAGCAGCGATGAGGTTCACCGACGGCTAATCGGCAGAACCTGCTCGGCTGGCAGGTCGTCAAGACGCTGCAGCTCGAGGAGATCCCCGTCCCCGGCGCGGCGGTGACCGCCGGCCTACCGGCCGACGGCGACGATTTGGCCGGCCATCTCGCCCGCTGATAGAGTGGTTCGTCGCGTCCGGGTGTGGATCTGATCCGCTCCTCGGCCGCGTCCCGAACCAGACACCGAGAGTTTCAGAGGCTTGCCCCGTGGCGAACATCAAGTCCCAGATGAAGCGGATCAAGACGAACGAGGTCGCGCGTCAGCGCAACAAGGCCGCCAAGTCGTCCCTGCGCACCGCCGTGCGCCGGTTCCGTCAGGCCGCTGAGACCGGCGACGTGGAGAAGGCACAGGCTGCCGCCCGCAATGCCACCCGTCAGCTGGACAAGGCGGCCACCAAAGGCGTGATCCACAAGAACCAGGCCGCCAACCGCAAGTCAGTGATCGCGGCCGAGGCTGCCAAGCTCGGCTGACGCCGTACCTGCTGCGCCGCGCCCGGAGCGCAGCGCTGTGATCACCACCGGACGTCCCGGCACCCCCTGAGGTGTCGGGACGTCCGTCGTCATGCCCCTGGGGGCCGAGCGGTTACCGGGGTGTCTGGCCGTTGCCGGTGCTCAACGGTCAGGGCGTACACCTTCCTCAACGGGTCCGACGCCGTCGGCGGCCCACAGCTCCACCTGCCGGTGACAGTTGCCGGCACGGCTGACGATCACCCTGTCGGTCAGCGGGTCCGGGCGCGGGTGACGGCCAGCACGACGCGTTCCAGGGCGTACTCGGCGTCGCCGGATGCGCCCTTGACCTCGGCGTCGGCAACGGCGACCGCCCGGAGGGCGTGCGCCAGGCCGCGCTCGTCCCAGCCGCGCGCCTGCGCCCGCAGGGTCTTCAGCTTCCACGGCGGAACGCCGATCTCCCGGGCCAGGTCGGCATCGCGCATACCACCGCCGGCGGCGACAAAGCGCCCGAGCCCACGCAGGCCGCCCGCCAGCGCGCTGGTGACCAGGACCGGGGCGACACCGGTGGACAGCGCCCAGCGCAGCTGCTCCATGGCGGGGCCGGCTCGGCCGGCCAGCGCGGAGTCGGCGACCGCAAAGCTGGTCACCTCCGCCCGCCCACCGAAGTACCGCTGCACCAGTTCCCGCGGGATCTGTCGTTGGTCGCTGTCGGAGGTCAGCTGGGCCACCGCCGACGCCAGTGACCGCAGGTCGTGGCCGACCGCGTCGACGACCGCCTGGGCGGTCTCGGTGTCCATCACCGACCCGGCCCGTTTGGCCTCGGCCGAGACGAACTTCGGCAGGTCCCAGCTCTTCGGCGTGGGACAGTCGACCACCTCGAAGGCCGACTTGTCGGCCGACTTGCGCAGCTTGTCCAGCAGCCCCTTGCCCTTGGCGCCGCCCGGGTGGACGAGCAGCAGCCCGAGCTCGTCCAACGGCTCGGCGGCCATCGCCACGATGGCGGCATGCAGATCCGCTGGTACGGCGCCGACGTCGCGGATCACGGCCACCCGGTAGCTGGAGAACAACGAGGCACCGGTGATCTCGGCCAGGATGCCTGCGTCCAGGTCGCCCCCGTCGATCTGGGCGATCTCGACCTCCGCGTCGTGCCGCCGGGCCGCCTCCAGCCGGGCCGCGACGGCGCGGTCGGCCAGCAGCCCTTCCGGGCCACTGATCAGCACCGTCCGGCCGAAGACCTCCATCCTGCGCGCCATGGCACCATCCTGTCACCGTCCGCCGACAGGGTTCGCGGGGTTCGGGCTCGGCCGCCGAGCGGTACGCCGCCGCGGTCGTGCTCTCGCCTGGGTCGGACCTCAGGGCAGCTGACTCCGGTTTCTGGCCGGCCAGGTCGAGCAGCTCGTCACCGCGGCCCGACAACCACGTCGTCAGGTCGCCGCCGACATCCTCCGCCACGGCATGGCCACCGGCGAGGTCCGGCCCGGCCCGGACGTCGAGGCAGCGATCGACATCCTTTTCGCGCCCATCTACCACCGGCTGCTGATCGGCCACCAGCCACTGGATCCCCAGCTCGTCGATGAGTTGCTCGACGGCTTCGCCGGGTTCACCGGCGCCGCCGGCGAAACGCCGGGAGCCGGCCGGCACGGTGTCGGTGCACCCGCCGACGTGGCAGCATCGAATTCGTGACCCGGACACCGGCCGAACAGCGGCGGCAGGATCTGGCCCGGCTGCGGCGGGTGCGGGACCGCATCGACCGCGAGTACGACCGTCCGCTCGATGTCGAGGCTCTGGCCCGGGGCGTGCACCTGTCGGCCGGCCACCTGAGCCGCGAGTTCCGCGCCGCCTTCGGCGAGTCGCCGTACGCCTACCTGATGACGCGACGGATCGAACGGGCGATGGCGCTGCTGCGACGCGGCGACCTGAGCGTCACCGAGGTCTGCTTCGCGGTGGGCTGTTCATCGCTGGGCACCTTCAGCACGCGGTTCACCGAGCTGGTCGGGATGCCTCCGAGCAGCTACCGGCGCCGAGCTGCCCAGGAGACGGCCGGGATGCCTGCCTGCGTGGCCAAGCAGGTCACCCGACCGATCCGGACCCGGCCCGCGTGACCGACCAGGCAGCAGCCCGGGTGACGGCCGGGATTCAGAGCGACATCAGCACCAGGAACAGCAGGAAGATGCCGCCCAGTATCGCCAGGATCAGGACAGGCAGCGGGGTCGCGCGCCGCTTCGGCGCCGCCGGCCCCGGCTGAGCGGAACCGGCGCCGCCGGCCGGTGGCTGCGACGGTTTCACACCGACCGGGCCCTGCTGGTACGGCGGCGCCGGCGCCACCGGCCCGGGCATCTGGGATCCCGGCATCTGGGGTCCGGGTCTCCAGGATCCGGGCCCCCAGGATCCGGGCATCCGGGCTCCGGAATCCTGGCCGCCACGACCTGCGGGGCCGTTCGCCGGCTGCGGGATGGTCGGCCCGGGCGAGGGAGGGAGGTTTCGTGCCGGTGTCGTTCGTGTCCGGTTCGGACCCACCGGGCCTCGCTGGTCGCGACCGGTGACCGACGCGCCTGCGTCGGTGGAACGGTCACCGCTCGGCGGCGGCGTCGCCGGACCCGCTGCCGGCGCTGACTTCGGCGGCTGGGATGCCGCCGACCGGGCCATGGCAGGATCGGAGCGCCTGGCCTGATCCAGGAAGGCGTCGATACGACGCTGCACCGAGGCGTAGTTGTCGCGCGCGGTCAACTTCTGCAACACCAGCAGGCCGCCGCGGCGCTCGTTGCTGTCGGTCGACCGCAGGGCCGGCTCGACCTTGTCAACGATCTCGCGCTGCTGTTCGAGCGTCAGCGGCGCCTCCTGGCTGACCTGGGTCAGCAGCTCGGTCAGATAGGACAGCGGGGCCGGTGGTGCCTGCGGCATGACCGGCGGCAGTCCGGGTGCGGGCGGCAGCGCGGCAATGGCTCCGGCCAGTGCGAAGGCGGCCTCCTCCCCTCGCCTGGAGAAGTCCACGATCTGTCGGGTTGCCAGGTCCTGGGGCAGGGCCTCGGAGAACGGCTCCACGGCGACCGGCAGGATCGGCCGGTGCAGGTCTTCGGCATACTGCCGCTCGCGCTGGCAGGCGACCGAATCCAGTGACGGGCGGGAGACGACGGTGAGAAAGACGTCGCAGCGTTCGATCTGCCGGAGCACCTCGGGCCACCATTCCTGTCCGCCGCCCAGCTGAACGTCCATCCAGACCTGGCAGCCCAGGCTCGGCAGCCGCTTGGCCAGGTCTGCAGCAACCGCCCGATCCTCCCGGGCATAGGACACGAAAACCTGTTTCATCAGTACTCCTCGGGGGCCCGACGCCGAATCCGGAATCCGCTGGACGAGCGGACCGGGTCCGGCGTCGCTGACGTCACGCCTGGTGACCGCGCCAGTGAATTCTCCTGCTCGACCGCGGCGACGCCCCGGATGGCGTCGAGATAGGGACGGTCGGCGAGTTGGGTGTGATGATCCAGTTCCGGGAACGGGATCAGCGAACGATGCGTCGGGTCGAGCCCGGCCATCCATACCGACCAGGCGTCATGCACATCCTCGGCCGTGGTCCCGGACCCGCGCACCAGAACGAGCAACGCGTACAGCCGGTACAACTGCCGGGCCTCACCGGCGGGCCGCAGCCCCTCGGGCAAGGCTGCGCGGACCCGGTCGGCGAGCGCGTCGATGTAGTTCACCGCCACACCCAGACGATCAATGCGATGTTGAGCACGACGAAAACCCCCGGGGCCGCACGTTCCACGGCACCGAGTTCGGCGTAGCGATGCCGCAGTGAACCGGAGCGAGCCTTCAGTGCCGTCCACTCGTCGTGGAACGGCCTCACGCTGAGGTGTTCCACCTCGATCTGATCGATGACGTTCCACTTGGCACGATTGAGGTCCCGGTAGCTTCGCAGTTGCAGCCACCAGACCACGGCAACGAGGATTCCGACTGCGGCCAACGAGGTGGTTCGCCCCGGGTCCAGACCGGCGGTCACCGACCTCGCTTGAAAGATGGCCGGGCCGCCCAGCAGCAGTGACTCCAGACCCAGGAAGAACTGGTTGGCCTGGCCCCGTCGCGACGAGATGCGGTCAGCCATCTCCACCGACAGCTTGTAGACGGCAAGGATCTGCTCCAGGTGCTGATCACCCATCGAGGAACTGGCGCTGACCTCGGTCCCCGTTCCGGGAGCGAGCGGGTCGACCCGCTGCATCGTCTGGGCCACCCCTCTCGGTGCGCGGTCGCCGACGCCTTCGGCAACCTGTGAAAAGTGCACTCCCGAACATGGAGGCGAGTCAGAGGCCAAGGTCCCGGACGCCGATGCCCAAACTCCCGCTCCGCAGCAGGGACGCTCCTCGTGCCGGCCTGACCCGTGGGGTTGAGGGGGTCGGCGCCAGCCGAGCGGTCAGGAATCGAGAAGCGCCGCCGCCCGGGCCTGACTAGCGTGACCGGCATGGACCTCACCATTCACTCCAGCTTCCTGCCGCACGACGATCCCGACGCCGCGCTGGCCTTCTACCGCGATGTCCTCGGCTTCGAGGTGCGCAACGACGTCGGTTACCAGGGCATGCGATGGATCACCGTCGGACCGCCGGGACAACCGCAGACGTCCGTCGTGCTCTACCCGCCGGCGGCGACGCCCGGGCTGACCGACGACGAACATCGCACCATCGCCGACATGATGGCCAAGGGCACCTACGGGATGCTCATCCTGTCCACCCCCGACCTGGACGGTACGTTCGACCGCCTCCAGTCCTCCGCGGCCGAGATCGTCCAGGAGCCGACCGAACAGCCGTACGGCATCCGCGACTTCGCGCTCCGCGATCCCGCGGGCAACATGATCAGGGTCAACCAGCAGCAGTGATCGCGACGGCACAGGAGAACTGATGAGCAGGAGAGCTGATGAGCAGAAGGGCTGACGACCAGCACCAGCGTTCCTCACCGGCCACCGGCCACATCGCCGACAGCCACGACCTGATCCGCGTCCACGGCGCCCGGGCGAACAACCTCAAGGACATCAGCATCGACCTGCCCAAACGGCGGTTGACCGCGTTCACCGGGCTCTCCGGCTCGGGCAAGAGTTCGCTGGTCTTCGGCACCATCGCCGCGGAATCCCAGCGGATGATCAACGAGACCTACAGCGCATTCATCCAGGGATTCATGCCGACGATCGGCAGACCCGACGTCGATCTGCTGGACGGGCTGACCACGGCGATCATCGTCGACCAGGAACGGATGGGTGCCAATCCACGTTCCACCGTCGGCACCGTCACCGACGCCAACGCCATGCTGCGGATCCTCTACAGCCGGCTCGCACAACCGCACATCGGCTCACCACAGGCGTTCTCGTTCAACGTCGCCTCGATCAGCGGCGCGGGAGCAGTGACCCTGCAGCGCGGCGGGAAGAAGATCAAGGAGCGGCGCAGCTTCAGCATCACCGGCGGCATGTGCCCGCGCTGTGAAGGCACCGGGCGGATCACCGACTTCGACCTGTCCCAGCTGTACGACCAACGACTGTCGCTGAACGAGGGCGCGCTGCGGATTCCCGGGTACAGCATGGACGGCTGGTACGGCCGGATCTTCCGCGGCTCCGGTTTCTTCGACCCGGACAAGCCGATCGGTGCGTTCACCACCACCGAACTGCATGACCTGCTGCACCGGGAACCGACAAAGATCAAGATCGACGGCATCAACCTCACCTACGAGGGCCTGATCCCGAAGATCCAGAAGTCGATGCTGTCCAAGGACCGGGAGGCGATGCAGCCACACATCCGCGCCTTCGTCGACCGCACCGTGATCTTCACCAGCTGTCCCGACTGCGGCGGCACCCGCCTCAGCGCGACGGCACGCTCGGCCACGATCAACGGGACCGACCTGGGCCGGGCCTGCGCCATGCAGATCACCGATCTGGCGGCCTGGATCCGTGAGCTGGACGAGCCCTCGGTCGCTCCCCTGCTCACCGGACTGCGGCATACGCTGGACTCGTTCGTCGAGGTCGGTCTCGGCTACCTCAGCCTGGACCGGTCGACCGGCACGCTGTCCGGTGGTGAAGCGCAGCGGGTGAAGATGATCCGCCACCTCGGCTCCTCGCTGACCGATGTGACCTACGTCTTCGACGAGCCGACGGTCGGCCTGCATCCGCACGACGTCGGCCGGATGAACGATCTGCTGCTGCGGCTGCGGGACAAGGGCAACACGGTGCTGGTGGTGGAGCACGAACCGGAGACGATCATGATCGCCGATCACGTCGTCGACCTCGGGCCCGGTGCGGGGGCCGGCGGCGGCGCAGTCTGTTTCCAGGGCAGCGTGGACGGGCTGCGGTCCAGTGGCACGCTGACCGGGCGGCATCTGGACGACCGGGCCGGGCTGAAACCGTCGGTGCGAGAGCCGTCGGGATCGCTCGAGGTCCGCGGTGCGAACGCCCACAACCTGCGCGACGTGGACGTGGACATCCCGCTCGGCGTCCTGGTCGTCGTCACCGGGGTGGCCGGCTCGGGCAAGACCTCGCTGATCCACGGGTCCGTGGCCGGCCGGGACGGCGTGGTGACGGTCGACCAAACCGCCATTCGGGGCTCGCGGCGGAGCAACCCGGCCACCTACAGCGGTCTGCTCGACCCGATCCGGACGGCGTTCGCCAAGGCCAACGGGGTCAAACCGGCGTTGTTCAGCCCCAACTCCGAGGGCGCCTGCCCGACCTGCAACGGCGCCGGCGTCATCTACACCGATCTGGCGATGATGGCCGGCGTCGCCACCACCTGCGAACAGTGCGAGGGCCGGCGGTTCGACGACGCGGTGCTGGAGTACCGGCTCGGCGGCCGCGACATCAGCGAGGTGTTGGCGATGTCGGTGGACCAGGCGAGGAACTTCTTCGGCGACGGTGCCGCGCGGACCCCGGCCGCGGCGAGGGTGACCGACCGACTCGCCGACGTCGGGCTGGGATATCTCACCCTCGGCCAGCCGCTGACCACCCTGTCCGGCGGCGAACGGCAGCGGCTCAAGCTGGCCACCCACCTGCGCGAGGACGGTGCGGTGCTGGTGCTGGACGAGCCGACCAGCGGGCTGCACCTGGCCGACGTCGATCATCTGCTGGCCCTGCTCGACCGGCTGGTGGACCGCGGCCGATCGGTGATCGTCGTGGAGCACAGCCAGGCGGTGATGGCGCACGCCGATTGGATCATCGATCTCGGCCCCGGTGCCGGCCACGACGGCGGCCGCGTCGTCTTCCAGGGAACCCCGGCCGACCTCGTCGCCGCCCGTTCCACCCTCACCGGGCAGCACCTGGCCGACTACATCGCCATCCCCGTGTCCTGAGCCGCCGCACCCCTCCTGCGGCAGCCGAAGGACGCCCTTCACGGGGCCCTCGGATGCCGCACGGCACGGAGGGCTGTTTTGTCAGTGCCGGCCGTTAGCGTGATGGTCATGTCGGAGGCGTTGGAGCTGTGGGACAGCCACCAGGTGGCTGCCGCCGCAGCCGCCTGTGTCCGGGCCGAACGGGCCGCCGGCTGCCGCCTCCTCGAACTCGCCGCCCTGTGGGCCGACCACCATCCGGCCGACGGAATCCTGCACCGCTACACCGACCTGGCCATCGCCGGAGAAGAGACAGCCCGGTTCGGTGGCGACGGCACCCCGGAGGTGGCCGAGTTCGCCCCCGCCGAGTTGGGAGTCGAGATCGGCCTGAGCCCCGGCCAGGCCCGCATGCTGATCGCCGACGCGCTGGATCTGCGGCACCGGCTGCCGCGGCTGTGGGGGCGGGTGCAGGCCGGGCAGGTGCCGGCCAGGGATGCCCGCCGGGTCGCCGCCCGCACCCGACTCCTCACCCAAGACCAGGCGATGGTGGTGGATCGTCGGGTGGTGCGGGTGGTGGGACAGCTGTCCTGGACCCGGCTGGACCACCTGCTGGCTGCCGAGATCCTGCGGGTCGACCGGGCCCGGGTGGAACAGGAGACCGAGAACGCGAAGCGGTTCCGCTACATCCGCACCGGGCAGGGCAGCGAGTACGGGCTGACCGAGGTGTCGATGCTGGTCGACACCCCCGACGCCATCCTGCTCAAGGCAGCAACCAAGCGACTCGCCGACATCCTGATGGGCCGGGCCGACGACCTGCCGGCCGGCGTCCCGGATCGAGGTGCCCGGTCCAAGGCTGAATGGCAGGCGGTCGCGGCCGGGATCCTGGCCCAACCCGCGCTGGCCCTGCAGGTCCTGGCGCAGGTGGATCAGCCAGACCTGTTCACCGACCTCGAAGCCCACCTCCAGGTGGCGGACCACCAGCCGATGCCCGACCAGCCGATGGCGGTCCCGTCGATGCCCGGCCAGCCGATGCGCGACCGGCAGATTCCGGCCGGGCCGATGCCCGATCTGCCGATGCGCCGACCTGCCGGATCCAGGTCCGGGGTCGGAGCCTTCGGACTCCGACCTTGCCGACTTCGAGCCGGCACTACCTGTAGAGCCGCCCGCCTCGGACCTTGCCGACTTCGACCCGGGACCACCCACAGACCTCCCCGCCTCGGACCTGCCCGGCCCCGACCTGCCGATGCCCGCCGAGCCGGCATCCGAGGATCCCCGGCCAGGGCTGGACCCGCAACCGGAGGCTGAGCCGAGCCGGGCGGAGCGGCGGGAGGCGGTGATGAAGGACCTGGCCCGACGGATCGACCCGGACAAGCTCACCCCCAGAGTGGTTCTGCACGTCCACATCGGTGCCGACGCCCTGCCGGCCTTCGGTGCTGGCGAGGATCCGGGTGTGGCCCGGGTCGAGGGCGTCGGCCCGGTGCTGCTGGCGTCGGTGCGGGAATGGCTCGGTCGGGCTGCCGGGTCCGGGTCCTGCCGGTGCTCGACCCGGCCCGGATCCCGCCTGCCGACGGCTACGAGATCCCCGACCGGATGGTCGAGGCCGTACTGGCCCGGTCCCCGGCCAGCGTGTTCCCCTGGTCCGGCACCACCAGCCGCCACCGGCTCGACCTGGACCACACCGTGCCCTACACGGGGCCACCCGGCGCACCACCGGGCGCATCACCGGGCGGACCGCCCAATGGTCCACCGGGCGGGCCGCCCGGGCAGACCCGGCTGGGCAATCTGGGTCCGTTGGCGCGGGGTGAGCACCGGTACAAGACGTTCGGCCCGATCAACGTGAGACAACCGGTTGCGGGCACCTTCGTGTGGCGGACCAGGTTCGGGCGGGTCATCGTCACCAACCCGGCCGGCACCCACGACCTGGGCACCGGAACCTTCGCCGACACCGTCTGGCAGACCTCGACCGACCGCGCGCCATCCCCGGCGGCCTGACTCCCCACGCCGACACCACCGGCTCAACGGCGCGCGCACGCCGCCCCTCCGACACGCGCGCCCTGTCAGTGCCGGAGGGCGCGGTCACCGGCCCCGCTCAGGACCGCCAGCAACCGTCGATACGACGGCGCAACCCTTGCGGCCCGTTGTCCCGCAACTCGACCGGCAGCCGCTCCTGCGGGAAGTCCTGGAACGCCACCGGGCGGACGAACCGGCGGATCGCCGCGGTGCCGACCGAGGTGGTGGCGGAGGCCGTAGTGGCCGGGAACGGGCCGCCGTGCTGCTGGGCGTAGGACACCGTGACGCCGGTGGGCCAGCCGTTCCACAGCAGCCGACCGGCGCGTCGGGTCAGCACCTGGACCAGGTCGTCGACGTCGTCGGTTTCCTCGGCCTGCACGGTGGCGGTCAGTTGGCCGCGGACGGCCTCGGCCAGGTCGATCAGGGCGCTGTCGCGGCTGTACTCGATGATCAGAGTCGCGGGGCCGAACATCTCGGACTGCAGGATCTCCGGCTCGCTCAGCACGTTCTCCGCGGTCGTGGTGAGCACCGTCAGCTGATCGGCACCCCCGCCGCCGAACAGGGTGCTGATGCCGTGTCGCTCCCGCATCTCGGCCAACGCATGCAGGAATCCGTCCTCCAGCCGCGGCGTCAGCATCGGACCGAGTCGGCGGCCGATGTCGGCGGCGCTGAGCATGGCACGCAGATCACTGCCGGCCGGAACCACGAACACACCCGGCTTGGTGCAGAACTGGCCGACGCCCATGCTGACCGAGCCGAGCAGGCCGCTGACGATCTCGGCGGCCCGCTGCTCCCAGGCCCGCGGTGCGACGAACACCGGGTTGGTGCTGCCCAGTTCGCCGTAGAACGGGATCGGCTCGGGGCGGGCGGCGATCCGGTCGAAAAGGATCCGGCCGACCCGGGCCGAGCCGGTGAATCCGACCGCCTGGACCAGTGGGTGCTCGACCAGCGCCTCGCCGGCCTGCACCCCGGTGACCACGCTGAACAACCCGTCGGGTGCCCCGGCGGACCGGAGCGCGTCCACGACGATCTCGCCGGTGCGGGCCGCCAACCGCTCGTGGGCGTCATGGGCCTTGTGAACGACACTGCAGCCGGCCGCCAGCGCGGAAGCAGTGTCACCACCCATCACCGAGAACGCGAACGGGAAGTTGGACGCACCGAAGACGCCGGCCACCCCGAGCGGCACGTTGATCCGCCGGATGTCGGGTCGCGGTCCCATCGGCCAGTCCGGGTCGGCGTGGTCGATGATCGGCTCCAGCGGCTCGCCGGCGACCATCTCGTCGGCGAGCAGCCGGACCTGGAAGGTTGTCCGCTTCAGCTCACCGGCGAGCCTGGTGCTGCCCAGATGGCTCTCGTCGTCGGCGATCGGCAGCAACTCCTCGGCGTGGGCGTCGAGCGCGTCGGCGATCGCGTACAGCCAGACCTTGCGCTGCTCGGCGGGGACCTGGCGTCCGGCGAGGTAGGCACGGTGGGCGGCCTCGACCCGGTCGTTGACCTCCGGAACGCTGGTCTGTGATGTCGTCTGGCTCATCGCCGGTCGCATGTCCTTCCTGGTGGGCGGCCACCGGCGGGCACCGGTGACAGTGGCATGGGTCCCGTACCCGGCCGGGTCGGGATGCATGCGGTGCGGCGGGTCCGGGCTCACCGGTGGGCGCCGCCGAGCAGGCCACGGTCGGCGAGGTTGGCATACAGCCGGCGGATGCCGAAGGTCCAGTCCGGCGCCTCCTCGGCTGTCGACACCCGGTTGACCAGTGCGCCGAGGGTCGGTGTGCTGATCGTCACCACGTCGCCGAGGTGATGGGTGAAGCCCATACCGTGCTCGTCGCGGTCCTGGGTGGGCGCGAACAGCGTGCCGGTGAAGAGCACGAACCCGTCCGGGTACTGGTGGTGCGGTCCGCGGGCGTGGCCGACCAACTCCTCCAGGTCCCGGCTCATCTGCGCCATCGAACTCTGCTCGTGCAGTCGGTAGCCGTCGTCGGCGCCGGCCACCTCGAGATCGACAACCAGATCGCGGACGTGGTCCAGGCCGAACCGGTCGTCGAACAGCCGGATGAACGGCCCGATCGCACAGGAGGCGTTGTTGTCCTTGGCCTCGGCCAGCAACAACGCGCTGCGGCCCTCGAAGTCACGGAGGTTGACGTCGTTGCCCAGCATCGCACCGACCGGACGGCCGTCGGCGGTGACGGCTAGGACGACCTCCGGTTCGGGGTTGTTCCAGGTGGATCGGGCCAGCACGCCGACGTCGGCGCCCGTCCCCACCGAACTCAGCACCGGCGCCTTGGTGAAGATCTCCGGATCCGGCCCGATGCCGACCTCCAGGTACTGCGACCACAGGCCTTCGGAGATGAGGATCTCCTTGACCTTCGCTGCGTCGGGGGTGCCGGGGCGCAGGCCGGTGATCGCGCCGCCGATGGCCGAGTCGATCTGGCCGCGGATCTCCTCCGCGCGGGCGGCATCACCCTTGGCCCGCTCCTCGATGACACGCTCGATCATGCTCTTGGCGAAGGTGACTCCGGCGGCCTTGATCACCTGCAGGTCGATGGGACTCAGGAACCGGACCGCTTTCGGGTCGTTGTCGCCGGCCGCTGGGTCGTCTACCCCGACAGTGGCCGCGAGCACCTCGGCCAACGACCAGCCGGTGCGGTCATCGGCGCTGCGGACGGCGTCGAGAAGATCCGGCCGGTCCAGCAGGTCGCTCATGGTCGCAGCCAGTTCACTGATGTCGCAGACGCGGTCACCGCGGATGACTGCCACGCTGGGGCCGTTGACCGCCGGATCCCAGACCCGACCGACCAGCAGGGCGCGATCGTGGTCGTCGGGTAGCAGGCTCGAAGGCTGGCACAGTTGACTCATCGGTTTGCTTCCTCGCGAAGACAACGGGGCGACTCTACGTCCGGCGGCGCCCGGCCGTGACGGGCAAATCCTATAGGGTATGGAACAGCCGGGGGTCCTCCTGCCTGGCCTTCGACGTGCGGTGGACGACTGGGAGGATCGATCCCGACAGCGACCACAGCCACGGAGGAGAAGGTATGTACACCGCCCAGAACTGGCCCATTGCGTGCAACATGTTGTCATTCGGCAACAAGGCTCCCGACGGTGGCCACATCAAGGACGCCCCGGCCTCGGTGTGGGCAGGCCAACTCCGCCAGGTCGGTGAACTCGGCTTCGCCTACATCGATCCGACCGACGCCTGGGTGCCGCTGGCCGCCCTCTCCGACGATCGGGTCGAGGAGTTCCGCGCCGTGCTTGCCGACGAGGGCCTGGCCCTGTCCTCGATCTCGATGACCCGCAATTCGGTGGTCGACCGCGAGTTCGGTGAACGCAACCTCGCCGACGCGCACCGGCTGATCGATCTGGCCCCGACCTTCGGCGCCACGATCGTCAACACCGGATTCATGCAGGCCACCACCGACGAGCAGAACGCGCAGATCTGGTTCTGGCTGGTCGACGGTCACAAGGATGACCCGGCGCTGCGGGACCTGGCCATCGAGCGGATCCGCGAACTCGGCGACCACGCCCGGCGCAACGGGATCCAGCTGAGCCTGGAGATGTACGAGGACACCTACGTCGGCACGCCCGACGACGCGGTCTCCTTCGTCACCGACGTCGACCACGACGCCGTCGGGCTCAACCCCGACCTGGGCAACCTGGTCCGGCTGCACCGGCCGATGCCACACCCGACCGAGATGTACGAGAAGGTGCTGCCGTACAGCAACTTCTGGCACATCAAGAACTACACCCGCGACTTCGACCCGGCCACCGGCGCGTACTCCAGCGCTCCGATGCCGTTGAAGTACGGCTACATCAACTACCGCACGGTCATCCGGCGGGCACTCGAGCTCGGCTACTCCGGTCCGTTCTGCTGCGAGCACTACGGTTCGGACTCGATCGGCGTCTGCGCGGAGAATCGCGACTACATCCGCCAGGTGTTGACCTCGGCCCTCGGCCAGTGATCTTGACCCGGTCCGCACGTCAGGTTCGCGTGCGGACCGGTGCTTCCTCGCTCGACTCCCCTTGCCCGCTGCCCTCAGGAGGTTCCCGATGTCCGCCGATCCCAAACCGTTCCCGACCGAACGCACCGCGATCATCACCGGAGCCGGCGGTCCCCGCGGCATCGGCCGTCACGTCGCCCGGCGGATGGCCCGGGAGGGCTGGTCGTTGGCGCTGCTGGACATCGACGAGAAGTCGACACTGGAGTTCGTCGACGAACTGGGCGCCGAGATCGACCAGAAGGTGATCGGTGTCGGACTCGATGTCACCGACCAGGAAGCGGTCCGGGCGGCGTACGGGATCATCGATGTCCAGCTGCCGCCGGTGCTCGCACTGGTCAATCTGGCCGGTATCCCCTGCTCCGACGAGCTCATGGACGTGACCGTGGAGACCTGGAACCGGGTGATGGCGGTGAACGCCACCGGCTCCTTCCTGATGATGCAGGAGGCGGCCCGGCGGATGATCGACCACGGTTTCGGCGGCCGGGTGGTCAACACGTCGTCGCTGACCGCCTACGACGGTGGCGGCACCTTCTCCAAGAGCGCCTACGCAGCCGCCAAGGCCGCGGTCCTCGGCCTCACCCGCGGTGCGGCCCGCGAACTCGGCCGCTACGACATCACCGTGAACGCGATCGTGCCGGGCCCGATCGACACCGACATCATGGGCGGTCAGCTCACCGACGAACGCAAGGAGTCGATGTCGGCCGGCATCCCGCTGCAGCGGGTCGGCAAGCCCGAAGAGGTGGCCGGCCTGATCAACTACCTGACCAGCCAGGAGGCCGGCTACAGCAACGGTGGCTGCTATGCCATCGACGGCGGCAAGCACATGTACTGACGCTGCCGCCGGTCGGGCCACGCATCCCGCTGCCGACCCGGCTCCGCCCGGTCACCGGCGGACCGAACGGGCCCGCACACCGTCCATGTGCCGGCGCATCGCCGCGACCATCCGCTCCGAATCGCCGGTCTCGGCCGCGGCCAGGATCAGGGCGTGTTCACAGACCGCCTGACTCATGTCGTAGGTGTGGTGCAGGACCGTCTCCCGCAGCCGGTGCAGGTGACCACCGAGATCGATCGCCACCTGCTCCAGGAACGGGTTGTGGGCCCCGGCGTAGATGACCCGGTGGAAGGCCGCGTCGGCCTCGAAGTAGCTCCGGAATGCCGGCATGTCGACGGTGTCGGTGCTCAGCCGTTCGGCGACTTCGGCCGCCATCTGCTCGTGCCGGGCCTGGGCGGCACGTAACTCCTGGACCCGGTCCGGAAGGTGTTCGGCGAACCATCGGGTCGCCTGCATCTCGATCATCTCGCGGACGTCCATCAGCTGGGCGCCCTGCTCGGCGGTCAGCGGCTCGGCGACCCGGTAGCCCTTGAACCCCTCACGAATGACCAGACCGGTCCGCTCCAGGTGGGCCAGTGCCTCCCGGACCGGAGTCTGGGAGACGCCGAGCTCGGCGGCCAGGCCGTCGATCCGCAGCCGGCCGCCCGCAGCGACCCTGCCACGCAGGATCAGATCCAGCACGGCATCGGACACCTGATCGCGCAGGCCGCGGCGGGCGGTCTCCCGCGGCCGGGACAGGCCGTCGTGCCCATCGGGGATGCTCATGCTCACAAGATCATGCTCACCAGACGTTGTCGGTAGCCGCCGCCCTGGTGTCGGACGCAGCGCTGATTCCGGCCGGCACGGGACTTCGACCGCCCGCCCGCCGGTGCTCCTCCGGCGCGGCCATCCTAGCCGACCAGCCCGCAGCACCGGTCCTTCAGTGATCATGGGCGGGCCGCGCCGGCGACCTGTCAGGGACTGCGCTGGGCAACGACCCCGATGGCCGCGGCCAACCCCGGCGGTCCGGGCCGGCCGGGGCTCGCCGGGACCACCGCGATCGAACCGCTGCTGCAGGTGCACAACGCCGTCATGCCGTCCGACCGCAACAACTGCATGGTCCGCGGAGCTGGGTGACCGTAGCTGTTGTGTCTGCCGGCGCTGGCGATGGCCACCCGCGCGCCGGTTGCGGCGATGAAGCCGCTGTCCTGGCGGGACGATCCGTGGTGCGGCACCTTCAGCACGTCAGCCCTCAGGTCCGTGCCCGACTGCAGGATGCGGTGCTGTTCCTCGGGTTCCACGTCGCCGGGCAGCAGCATCCGCACACCGCGCACGGTGACCATGATCGTGAGGCTCAGGTTGTTCTCGGTGGAGGACTGTCCCTCGGCGCTGATCACCGCCGTCGGCGCCCGATCGACCGGTCCGATGACGAGTAGCGAGACGGGTCCGAGCTGCGCGTGTACTCCCACCTCGGGCACCGACACCGGGATGTGCAGCCGGTCCGCCGTGCTCTGAACCGCCCGGTCCTCCGCGGCGGGCGACGGGTACGGGGTGACCCAGACCTGCTCCACTTGTCGTCCGTCGAGTACGCCGGCCAGGCCGCCGACATGATCGGCATGGAAGTGGCTCATGATCAGCAACGGCACCCGTCGGACACCGAGTTGATCCAGGCATCGACGCATCGGCACCGGATCCGGTCCGGTGTCGAGGACGATCGCCTGCCCGTCACCGGTACGGACGGCAAGCCCGTCGCCCTGCCCGATGTCGCAGGCGACCAGCAACCAGTCCCGCGGCGGCCAGCCGGGTTGCACCGGCGCCCTGACCACCCCGATGATCATGGCGATCATCAACAGCCCGGTGGCCCAGGGCCGGCGGGCGACCGGCGCCATCAGCAGCGCCAACGCCAGGCAGGCAGCCGCGAGCAACCCGATCGCGGCCGGGCTCACCGGCCAGCTCCAGGCCGCGCCGGGCAGCGCGGCACCGAGGTGCGCGGTCCACAGGATCGGCTGGGCCGACCAGCAGGCCAGCCAGCCGGCCACTCCGGCCGGGCCGGACGCCAGCAGCGACAGCCCGGCCGCAGCGAACCCGAGCACGGTGGCCGGTCCGACGAACGGTCCGGCCACGGCGTTGGTCAGGATGCCGACCATGCTGACCTGACCGGAGATCGACGCGGCGACCGGCAGCGTGGCCAGCTGGGCCGCCAACGGGACCATGATCGATTCTGCGATGACCGTCGGAGTCCACCGGTGCATCGCCTCCGACCAGGGTCGGGCCCACCAGATGATGCCGCCGGTGGCCAGCACCGACAACACGAACCCGAGCGAACGACCCAACCAGGGGTCGGCCACGAGCAGGATCGTCATCGCCACGCACAGACTGCGCAGGCCGTCGCCGCGACCGGAGAGTCCGGTGCCGGTCAGGGCGACCAGCCCCATCGCGGCCGCCCGTAGCACCGACGGTTCGGTCCGGCAGAGCGCGACGAACGCCACCACGGCGGCCAGTCCGACCAGTCGCAACCACCAGCCACGGACGCCGATCCAGCGCGCCAGCACCACCAGGAACGCCAGCAGAATGGCCAGATTCGCCCCCGACACGGCGGTCAGATGGGTCAGCCCGGTGGCAAGGAAGTCGGCCTTGATCCGCGGCGTCATGCTCGACGTGTCGCCGAGCACCAGCGACGGCACCAACGCCCGCTGTTCGGCGGAGCCGTGAGCCACCGCGGCACGCAGACCGGTACGGACCCGGCCGACCAACCGCCCCGCCGCTGACGGCGGGTGCACGAGCATCGGGCCCCCGGTGACCCGAGCCATGGCGGCCAGGTCCGAGCCGGGTTCGGGCAGCTGCAGCCGGGCCAGTGCATCGACCTGCGCACCGGCCGGCACCCGCTGCCAGACGCCGACCCAGCGGCCACCGGCGACGATCAGCACGGGGCTGCGGTCGTGCCAACGCCCGCCCCGGCCGGACACCTTCAGCATCGTGGCCGGCGCGGTGAGATACGGCTGTCGGATGCCGTCGGAGGGCCGCACCGACGCATCCCCGGTCACCGTGAGGCGCGCGTGCACAACCGCCTCGGACTCGGCCAGCCGATGGGTCGCCGACTGCTCGAGAGCCAGCGTGTGCAGGCCGGCGGCCAGGACGGTGCCGACCAACGTGACCACCGTCGCCAGCAGCCACCAGACGCGGCATCGGACGGCGACGAGCACTGTGCCCAGCACCAGCCCGGCCGCGACCGCCCCGAGCAGGAACGGCGGCCGCCATCCCGCCGTGCCGGTCCAGGCAGCCGTCCACGCGGCGGCAGCGACGGGAACCAGGCGCAGGTCCGCGTGGCCGTGGACCGCGCGGACCTCCTGGGGCGCATCGTTCACACCGTCACCCAGGGCTGCAGGTCGGCGAAGGTCTTCGGTCCGATGCCGTCGACCTCCTGAAGCTCGTCGACGGAGCTGAACCGACCGTTCTGACCCCGCCAATCAAGGATCTTCTGGGCCGTGACCGGGCCGACGCCGGGCAACTGGTCGAGTTCCGCGGCCGTCGCGATGTTGATGTTGACCCGCGTTCGTCCGGGAGTGCTCCCGCCGCCGGCTCCCCCGAGGCCGGCAGCGGGAGCGGTCCCGGGCACCGCCATCGGCGCCACCGGGTCGCGGACCCGGGTGTGGCCGCGGGACCGGGCGACAACGATCTGCTGCCCATCGCCCAGCGGCTGGGCCAGGTTCAGCGCGCCGAGTTCGGCCGACTTCGTCACCCCGCCGGCGCGGACCAGCGCGTCCTGCACCCGGGCCCCGGCCGGTAGCTCGACGACGCCAGGGTGTCGTACGGCACCGAGGACGTGGACCTCGATCACCGCGACCGGGCCGCCCGACGACGGTCCCGACGGCTCGGCGGCCGGGGGCGTCGGTGCCGGGGCGGTGGCGGAGGCGGCGGCTGGCGGCATCGTCGGTGCGGCGGTCGGCGACGTCACCGCCGTCACCGCCGCTCCCGCAGCCGGCGAGGCGATGGCGACCGGACGCGCCCTCAGCACCGCCCAACCGGCCAGGGCGAGGCCGACAAGAACGATCACGGCAACCACGGCGACGTGGGGCCGTTCGAACCGTCGGGCGCCCAGCCAGCCGGGTCCATGCCGCCGCGATGCCTCGTCGAAGGCATCCTCATCGGCATCCTCATCGCCGCCGGATCCCACCATCGCAGCGGAACGTGCCTGAGCCGAGGACTCCTCGGCGCCCGCTCGAGCTTCGCCGGGGACGCCGTCGGCGGTGCCCCGTGCCGGCGGCGGATCGGCAGCCGCCGGTGCAACCCCGAGCGTCCCGCCCTGCTCGGCCGGCGACGGATCCTGGTCGGGCCGGGTCGCAGCCGGCTCGTCGGCATGACGCGGCGCGCCGGTGAGCAGCCACGCCAACCGCCGGTCGACATCGCGCTCCGCCCCGATCCGCTGTACTCCCATATCCACGACGGTAGGAAGATCCAGGCCGGCTCGACGACGTCGATCCGTACCTGTGGACACCGCTTCGAGGCACCGACCGACCTGGGGACAACTGCCGGTCATCCCGGCGACCGGATCACCGGGCCCGCTGTCGCGATCTTCGTGCGCCCGTCGGCGAACCGGTCGGCCGGGCGGCTACTGTTCACCACACCGTCGGCGGTCCGACGGCTCCCGCCCCGGGCCGATGCCGGCCGGTGCCGCGGGATCACCACAAGATCATCAGCAAGGACCCAGCCGCCAGACATGTCAGCCGACGTCCAGTCCCCGGAGCCGATCACCGAGGCATCGACCCGACCGGGCTCGCCCGCCGCACCCCCACTCCCGCCACCGGTCATCGGCTCGTCGGTCACCACCCGCTCGGTGCCTCGGCACGGCCTGCGCTCCGAGGCCGACGAGCCCCCGATGGGCGGCGGCCGGCAGCTGTGGCGCTGTTCCGGGCCGGTCCGGCTGGCGGTGGTCCTCGTCATGGTGGTCGTCGGCCTGGCGCTGCCGGCTGCTGCGGTGATCAGTCTGCTCACCGGCGTGACCGGGTTCGGCGACCGGCCGGTGCCGGCGTTGGCCGTGATCTATGGCGTGGCGGGCGTCGTCGTGGTCTTCGGTTGGCGACTGGGACTGCACCCGCGGTTGGTGCTCGACGGCGATCGGCTGACGGTGGCCAACCCGTTCCGGCGGCACAGCCTCGACCTGGCCGAGGTGACGGTGCTTGCTCCCGGCGGTGACGGACTTCGGGTCGCCACTGCGGCCGAGGAGGTCGAAGTCTGGTGCGTCCAGAAGTCCGACCGGACCGCGGCCGCGGGGCGGCGCACCCGCGCGGACGACATCTGTGCCGCGATCTGGTCGGCCTGGGACGCCGTCAACCCGGTGCAGACGGGCCCTGATCAGCCGGCACGGATCCGGTTCGCCCGACCGGAGGACGACGAGCTGCTCGCCGTCCTCGTCGGGGCAGTCCGCGGAGCGGACCTGGCCGGCCAGCCGGCGACCGCGGCCCGGCTGCGCCAGCAGCTCCGCTCGACGCTGACCGACCGCAGCCGGCAGACCATGATCGCCGAGATCGACGGCCGTCCGGTGGGATGGGCACACTTCGGACCCGGGACGCTGCACGAGCTCGCGGTCGTCCCGGACCAGCGCCGGCAGGGCATCGGCACCTCGATGTTGACCGCGACCGAAGCCGCGCTCTTCGCCGATCGCGCGACGTCACAGGCGTCGGTACGGCTGAGCCGGCAGGACCTGACCGGCCGGTGCTTCCTGCTCGGCCGGGGTTGGACGGCGCCGAGTGACCGTACACCGGCCGGCTCGGCCACCATCACCATGACCCGAGCCAACCCCCACCGTCCCCGGCGCGGCCGATGAACGGCCCGGCTGCAATGGCCGGGGCCCACCGTTCGCCGGAGCCGCGCCCGTTCCAGGCAGGGTGGGTGGCGATCGGGACCCTGGCGATCTTTCCGGCACTCACCGCGGCATTCCTGCGGCTCGTCCCGCCCACCGACGATGCCAGCGCGCTGACCGCGTCGTTCATCCCGTACGGAGTCATCGCCGAGCTGATCTGCCTGATCTGCTTCGGTATCGCCGCGGTCCGCGCCCGGCACCGGCTCGTGCTGGGCTCGCTGACCGGCGTCAGCGCGCTGCTGTTGGTCCTCCAGCTGATCTGGCTCGCACCCCGATTCACGGCCGATCCGCGGCCCGTGGCCACGCCCACGTTCACCGTGATCAGCCTGAACATGAAGCTGGGCCAGGCCAACATCGACCAGATCCGCCGGGAAGCAGTCCAGGCCGACATCGTGATCCTCGTCGAGGTGACACCGCAGGCCTATCCCGCGGTGCGATCGGCGTTCGCCGACCGGTTCGGCTTCGTGGTGCCCGGAGCAGCCCCACTAGGCGTCGGCACCGAGTCGATGATCCTGTCCCGCTACCCGCTGCGCGATCCGCAGCGGTTACCGGCCACCAGTCCGCAGTGGTCGGCGACGGCAACCATCCCCGGCGTGGGAGCGACGACCGTCCTCGCCGCCCATCCCTGCAATCCGTTGTGCGGCAAGGGACTGTGGAAGATCGAACACCAGACGTTGCTGCAGCGGGCCGAACAGCTGGACACCCGACCCGAGGTGATCGCCGGCGACTTCAACGCCACCGACGATCATCTCCCGATGCGCCGGCTGGCCGACCGCGGATTCGTCTCCGGCGCCGACATCGTCGGGGCGGGCTGGATGCCCACCTATCCGGCGAACTCCGTCGTCCCTCCGCTGATCCAGATCGATCATGTGCTGGTCAACGATCGACTCACCGTGACATCGCTGGACACATTCCGGGTCGACAACACCGATCACCTGGGTTTGGTGGCCCGGATCGCCGGCACCCGGTAGCAGGCCGGCCACGCCCTTCGACGGGCTCGGGACACGGTAGGGAGGTCAGGCCGGGACGATGCTGACCAGCTTCGGGGCCCGGACGATCACCTTGGCGATGTCGCGGCCGTCCAGGCTGCGGCGGACGTTGTCGTCGGCCAGGGCCAGCTCACGCAACTCGTCCTCACCGATCGTCGGCGCAACCTCCAACCGGGCCCGGACCTTGCCCTTCACCTGGACGACGCAGGTCACCGACTCGCTGATCAACAGCGACAGATCGACCTCGGGCCAGCCGGAGTCGGCGACCGACGGCAGGTGACCCAGCAACTCCCACATCTCCTCGGTGACATAGGGCGCGAACAGACTCAACGCCTTGGTGATCATCTCTGCCGCCTCCCGGACGGCCGGGTCCCCGCCGCCGATGGTGCCGTCGATCGCCTTGCGAGTGGCGTTGACCATCTCCATGATCCGGGCGATCGCGACGTTGAACCGCTGGCCGTCGATGCAGTCGGTGATGTCGGCCATCAGCCGGTGGGTGGTCGACCGCAGCGCCGCATCGCCGTCGCTCAGGTCGACGCCCGGCTCACTGGCCACGTCGGCCGCCAGCCGGTAGGCGCGCTGCAGGAACCGCAGCGAGCCTCCCGGGGACACGTCGGCCCAGTCGACGTCCTCCTCCGGCGGGCTGGCGAAGATCACGGTCAGCCGAACGGCGTCGACGCCGAACTCGTCGATCTGACGGCCCAGGTCGACCCCGTTGCCCAGCGACTTGCTCATCGCCTTGCCCTGATTGATCACCTGGCCCTGGTTCAGCAGCCGCTTCATCGGCTCGGTGAATCCGACCAGACCCATGTCGTACAGCACCTTGGTGAAGAAACGCATGTACAGCAGGTGCAGGATCGCGTGCTCGACGCCGCCGACATACTGTGCGACCGGCATCCAGCGTGCGACGGCTTCGGGATCGAAGGCACGATCGGCCTCGTCCGGCGAGCAGTAGCGGAAGAAGTACCAGGACGAGTCGACGAAGGTGTCCATGGTGTCGGTGTCCCGGGTGGCCGGGCCGCCGCACCGCGGACAGGCGACGTTCACCCATTCGGTCGCCGCTGCCAGCGGCGAAGTGCCCTTGGGGTTGAGATCCGTGCCGGTCAGATACGGCAGTTCGACCGGCAGCTGATCATCGGGTACGGGCACCTCCCCACAGCTGTCACAGTGGATGATCGGGATCGGGGTGCCCCAGAACCGCTGCCGGCTCAGCAGCCAGTCCCGCAGCCGGTAGGTGATCGCGCCCCGGCCGACACCCTGCTCCTCCAGCACCGAGATGATCTTGGCGATACCCGCCTGCTTGTCGTCGATCCCTTCCAGCACGGGCGAGTTCACATAGCTGCCGTCGCCGGTGGTCGCCTCGCCGGTCTCGTTCGGGTCACCCGCGCCGGTGTCCACCACCATCCGCACCGGCAGACCGAAGGTGCGGGCGAATTCCAGGTCGCGTTGATCGTGGGCGGGCACGGCCATCACCGCACCGGTGCCGTACTCGGCCAGCACGTAGTCGGCGGCGTAGACCGGCAGTTGCTCACCGTTGATCGGGTTGACCGCATGCACCCCCAGGAAGACACCTGTCTTCTCCCGGTCGGCGGCCTGGCGTTCGATCTCGGTCTCCTGCTTGGTCCTCTCCAGATAGGCCTCGAAGTCGGCGCGCCGATCGTCGGTCACGATCTGCGGCGCCAACGCTCCGTCGGGCGCGATCACCATGAAGGTGGCGCCGTACAGGGTGTCGGGCCGGGTGGTGAACACGGTGACCGGCGCGTCGCGGCCCTCGATCCGGAAGTCGACGTAGGCGCCAAAGGAGCGACCGATCCAGTTGCGCTGCATGGTCAGCACCCGGTCAGGCCAGCTGCCCTCCAACTGTGCCATGTCGTCCAGCAGCCGGTCGGCGTACTCGGTGACCTTGAAGAACCACTGGGTCAGCTCACGCTTGGTGACCTCGGTGCCGCAGCGCTCACACAGTCCCTGCACGACCTGCTCGTTGGCCAGCACGGTCTGGTCCTTCGGACACCAGTTCACCCAGCTCGCCTTGCGGTAGGCCAGGCCCCGTTCGGCGAATCGCAGGAACAGCCACTGGGTCCAGCGGTAGTACTCCGGGTCGGAGGTGTGCAGCCGCCGGGTCCAGTCCAGGCTCAGGCCGTAGCGCTTGAACGAGTTCGCCTGCGTCTCGATGTTGGCGTAGGTCCAGGTCGCGGGATGTTCGTTGCGCTGGATGGCGGCGTTCTCGGCGGGCAGACCGAAGGAGTCCCAACCGATCGGGTGCAGCACGTCGTAGCCGCGCAACCGCAGGTAGCGGGCCACCACGTCACCCATCGCGAACGCCTCGGCGTGACCCATGTGCAGGTCGCCGGACGGGTAGGGGAACATGTCGAGCACGTACCGGCGTTCCTTGGCGCCGTCGTCGGCCGCCCGGAAGGTCTCCTGCTCCTCCCAGTACAGCTGCCAGCGCTGCTGTGCGGCGGCCGCGTCGTAGCGGGCCGGCTCACTGATCCGGTCCTGGCCCGCGCGTTCCTGCGCTACCTCGCGTTCGGAGACCTCGGTCACAGCCCTACTCCTCAATCGTCGTCGCCTCGTCCGGACATGAAAAAACCCCTCTGCCGGTTGGCGTGAGGGGGTGCCGCACAGACTGGGTCCGCGCGGCTAGCTAAGGAGCTCCTGACGACGCACAGCAGCATTCTACCGCAGTCGCCCAGGGGCTGCACCACGCCGTCGATCGCGGCTACGGGGTGCTCACTCGCGCCGGATTGTCGGTGCCCGGATCTAGCCTGCGAGCATGCGACTGAGCAGGGACCGGCTGGCCGGGATGACGCTGCTCCGGCAGTTCCCGGCCGTCCGTGGCTGCGGGCGGACCGCCCTGCTCGACCTCTTCGACCGGCTCGGACCCGTCCAGTCGCAGGCGCCCCGGGCTCCGTTCCTCACCGCCGCCTCCCGGCTGCCCGGGATCGACAAGGCGACGATCCGAGCGGCGTTCGACAGCCACGCCTTGCTGAAGGCGACCAACCTGCGCGGCACCGTGCACACCTGCCGCCCGGCCGTGTTCGGAGCGGCCGACGCGGTCTCCCGACGGGCGCGGTGCACCGTTCAGAACCGGCTGCTGGGCCTGGCCGACGCCGGGGTCAGGGTGGCCGACTTCGTCGCAGAGATCGAGGAATTCTGCAGCGGCGGCTGGCGCGACCGCGCCACCCTGGTCGATCACCTGCTCGGTTGGCTGACCGACCGCCGCGCCGGACCGGCAAGCGGTCGCAACCCGTCCCAGATCGCCAACCTGATCTGGGGGCACAGCGGCCTGCTACGCCGGCCGACCGATGATCGGTGGGAACGGCGTACCGACACCCTGCACCGGACGGCCGTCGACGCGGTCGGGCCGATCCTGGCCCCGATGGTCGGGGACGACGCCATGATCACGATGGTCACCAGCCAGCTGGCCGCCTACGGTCCGGCAACCAGGCAGGACGTCGCCTGGTGGTCCGGGTCCGGGCTGAGGACCGTCGACCGGGCGTTGTCGATCATGGCGCCGGAACTGGCCCGACACACCGGACCCGACGGTGAGGAGCTGTTCGACCTGGCCGAACTGCCGGTCCGGTGGGCGGCCGACCCGGGCCTCCGGCTGCTGCCGGAATTCGACGGTCTCCTGCTGGGCTACGCACCGGCAGGTCGGAGTCGGTTCCTCGACCCGGTCCATCTCGACCGTGTCTGGAGCCGCTCCAACGGAACGTTCACCCCCGTCGTACTCGTGGACGGCCGGATCGGTGGCGCCTGGCGAACGCTGCCGGGGACGACCGGCGAACGACACGGTGATCGACGTCTCACCCTTCGCCGGCGGGCCGCCGATCAGACCGGTCGACGTCGAGGCGCCGGCCACGGATGTGGCCCGCGCGCTCGGGCTCACGGTGACCGATGTGCGGGTCGGCGGGCGATGATCGTGGCTTAGGTTGGAGCCATGCAGCGAAGGTGGACACGATGACGGTGCTGGTGACCGGCGGGGCGGGATACATCGGTGCGCACGTCGTGCGACTGCTGCGCGAACGCGGCGACCAGGTGGTGGTGGTCGACGATCTCAGCAGCGGTGTTGCCGACAACATCGGCGATGTGCCGCTGGAGCGATGGGACCTGTCCCGGCCGGAGGTGGTCGAGAACCTGCAGCGGCTCTTCGCCGAGCACGAGGTCGGCGCGGTCATCCACATCGCCGCCAAGAAGCAGGTCGGTGAGTCTGCGCAGCGGCCGGCCTGGTACTACGCCCAGAACGTCGGCGCCATGGCCAACCTGCTGATGGCGATGGAGGCAGCCGGCGTGGACCGGCTGATGTTCTCCTCCTCCGCGGCCACCTACGGCAATCCCGACGTCGCGCCCGGCGCGCTGATGCGTGAGGACGGACCCAGCGCGCCGATCAGTCCGTACGGCGAGACCAAGCTCGTCTGTGAGTGGATGATGCGTGATGCCGCCCGCGCCTGGGGTCTGCGCGGGGTCGGGCTGCGCTACTTCAACGTCGCCGGCGCCGGCTGGCCGGAACTCGGCGACCCGACCAGCTTCAACCTGGTCCCGATCGTCCTCGGCGCGTTGACCGAGGGCCGCCGACCCGTCATCTTCGGAGCCGACTACCCCACCCCGGACGGCACCTGCATCCGTGACTACATCCACGTCCTCGACCTGGCCGACGCGCACCTGGCGGCGCTGGATTACCTCGGCCGCGACGAGCGCAGCTACGACGTTTTCAACGTGGGCACCGGCACCGGCTCGTCGGTCCGCGAGGTGTTGGCGCAGGTCGCTCGTTCGACCGGCTACACGGTCGATCCCGAGATCGGCGACCGCCGGCCCGGTGATCCGGCCGCGCTGGTCGCCGACGTCTCCCGCATCGGGAAGGTCCTCGGCTGGTCCGCCGAGCACGACCTCGCCGCCATGGTCGACTCCGCCTGGGCCGCCTGGCAGCCCAGCCACGGCCGCCCCTCCGTTCTGCCGGACTGACGTCCCCGGGTCCGCCGGCCCGGGTCGCGAGCCGCTCTACACCGAGAGCCGTCGCGCGGCCCGGCCATCGGTGGACCGCAATGCGACACGCCACTCCGTTATCGCATCGTTATCCGCGGACGACATGTCGGCCGTGCGCTTCTGCTTATGATCAGCCGACCTCGGGGGTCATCTCGTTCGCTGTCGGGGCGAACGACCGGATGCATTGGAATGCCATGTCCCCCACCCCCCAGCCGTTTCGGCGTGCCCTCCTCACCGCCGTCGCAACGGTGATCAGCGTCGGGCTGATCCTCGTCTCCGCTCCGCTCGCCCGGGCAGCCGGGCCGCGCCCGGTCAGCCCCACCGGCCTACCGACGGCGATCGAAGCGCTGGCCGGCTACGTTCCGGACAACTCCTGCGCCGCCACCGCCCAGCCGGGCACCGTCCGGCTCGCTCAGCTGCTGACCTCGACCTATCCGGGCACCGGCTACCTGATCACCCGGCCCTGCGGGTCCGACGGGCTGTCCAGCACCGAGCACTACGACGGCCGAGCCGTCGACTGGCTGAACTCGATCCGCGATGCCCGCCAGGCGAGCCAGGCCAAGGCGGTGCTGAGCTGGTTGTTCGCCACCGACAAGGCCGGCAATCGGTACGCCAACGCCCGCCGGCTCGGTGTGATGTACATCATCTGGAACAACCGGATCTGGGGCGCCTACAGCGCAGGCCAGGGCTGGCGGCCCTACTCCAGCTGCGCCAGCCATCCGCAGGCCAGCTGGGACACCACCTGTCACCGCGACCACATGCACATCTCGCTGTCCTGGGAGGGCGCGCGGGCCCGGACCTCGTTCTGGACGAATACGGTCGCTGCGCCCGACTACGGGCCGTGCCGGGCCACCGATCTGAACTGGGCCCGTCCCTACCACGCCTACCGGTCGACCCGCTGTCCCTCCCATCCGGCGGTGACGGCGCCGACCGGGTCATCGACGCTGATGAAGTCCCTGGTCCGCTATTCCGGCATGGACCTGCGCAAGGGCGCGACCGGCCCGGCCGTCAGCGCCGTCCAGCAGGCCGTCGGTGCACCGGTGACCGGCCGCTTCGACGCCCGGACCCGGGCCGTCATGCGGGCCTGGAAGGGAGCCCGGAACCTGGGCACGGCGGCCGCTGTGACTCCGATCACCTGGCGCGCACTGCTCAAGGCGAACGCGCCGGAACCGGCAGTCGACAACTGACACCGGGTCCGCGGCTGAGCTCGAAGGGCTGCACCGAAGGCCTCAGACCGCCCTGCCCGGCGCCGGACGGATGGCGTCCTTCGAGCTCAGGACGCGGAGGCCGAGGGTCAGGGTCGGTCCCTCGGACGGCACCGGGACGCCGATCTCGTACGCTGCCGGTGTGGATGTCGCATCGATCACCGGCGCGATCCGCGCCGTGCTGCAGCGCGACCGGCCGCTGCCGATCGTGCAGGCCGGTGACCCGGTGCTGCGGCGTCGGGCCGGCGACGTCCCGGCGGACCTGGACCGCGGGCTGCTGGCCGAGTTGCTCCAGGTGATGCGCGAGAGCATGCACGCCGCACCGGGAGTCGGCCTGGCCGCCCCGCAGATCGGCCTCGGCCTGCGGCTGGCGGTGCTGGAGGATCCGGCCGAGGTACCGGCCGACGTCGCCGAAGCCCGGGAGCGGCAGCCCCTGCCGTTCACGGTGATCGTCAATCCGCGCTACCGCCAGATCGGCCACGACAACGCCACCTGGTACGAGGGATGCCTCTCGATCAACGGTTACCAGGCGGCGACCGAGCGGGCCCGGACGATCGAACTGACCTGCCTGGACGAGAACCTGTCGAGGGTCTACGAGCGGTTCAGCGGCTGGCAGGCCCGCATCATCCAGCACGAGACCGATCACACCGACGGCATCCTCTACCTCGACCGGGCCGAGCTGCGCTCGCTGTCCGACAGCGACAACTATCTGCGCCGGTGGGCCGGCCCCGACCTGCGGCCGGCCCGTAACCAGCTCGGCTTCTGACGCCGACGCGCCCCGCCGCTCGGCCGGCCGCCCGTGACCGGTGTCCGGGCCGGCGCCGGCCAGGTTGAAACATCCCCGTAACCCACCAGCACGTTCCTGCAACATCGGCCGTCCAGAGTTGCACCCAACTCGGGCGGGCCGATCCGCACGAGCCATCCAGCCCCCACCGTCCTTGCTCCACTCACCGAAGGACCGCTGATGACTGTCTTGGAACTCAATTCGGGCGATACCGCCTGGATCCTCACCTCGGCGGCGCTGGTGCTGCTGATGACTCCGGGCCTGGCGCTCTTCTACGGCGGCATGGTCCGGGCGAAGACCGTGCTCAACATGATGATGATGAGCTTCGGCGCGCTGGCGTTGATCTCGGTCACCTGGGTGCTCTACGGCTACTCGATGGCGTTCGGCGACGACGTCGGCGGCGGTCTGCTGGGCAACCCGTTCCAGCACCTCGGCCTGTCCGACCTGATCGCCGCCGATCCGAAGGCGACGCTGCCGGCGACCGCCTTCGTCGGCTTCCAGGCCGTGTTCGCGATCATCACCGTGGCGCTGATCTCCGGGGCCATCGCCGACCGGGCCAAGTTCAGCGCCTGGATGGTGTTCGCGCTGGCCTGGTCCACGATCGTCTACTTCCCGATCGCCCACTGGGTCTTCGACTTCAGCGACGGCGCCGGCCACGTCGGCGGCTGGGTCGCCAACAGGCTGAAGGCGATCGACTTCGCCGGCGGCACCGCCGTCCACATCAACGCCGGCGCGGCCGGCCTGGCCCTGGCTCTGGTGCTCGGCAAGCGGATCGGCTGGCGGCGTGACCCGATGCGGCCGCACAACATGCCGCTGGTGATGATCGGCGCCGGCCTGCTGTGGTTCGGCTGGTTCGGCTTCAACGCCGGGTCCGCACTCGCCGCCGACAACACCGCCTCGGTGGTGTGGATCAACACCCTGACCGCGACCGGCGCCGCCGCCCTCGGCTGGCTGTTGGTGGAACGGATCCGCGACAAGCACGCGACCTCGCTGGGTGCCGCCTCCGGTGTCGTTGCCGGACTGGTCGCCATCACCCCGTCCTGCTCGGCCGTCAGCCCGGTCGGCGCCATCCTGCTCGGGGCCATCGCCGGGGTGGTCTGCTCGCTGGCCATCGGTCTGAAGTACAAGCTGGGCTTCGACGACTCCCTCGACGTCGTCGGCGTCCACCTGGTCGGCGGCCTGTGGGGCACCCTCGCCGTCGGCTTCTTCGCCACCAGCGCCGCCCCGGCCGGTGTCGACGGGCTGCTCTACGGTGGAGGTCTGGACCAGCTGTGGCGACAGGCCGTCGGCGCGGGTGCGGTGCTGGTCACCAGCTTCGTCCTGGCCTACGTCATCGGCCTGGTGATCGAGAAGACGATGGGCTTCAGGGTCAGCACCGAGGAGGAGCAGGCCGGCGTCGACGAGACCGAGCACGCCGAGTCCGCCTACGATTTCGGCACCATCGGTGGCGGGCTTCGCTCCTCGTTCCTGGGTGCCGGGTCCACCGGACGGCCCTCCCCCGACACGACCGCAGACACGATCTCTCATGATCAGGAGGTGACGGCATGAAGCTGGTGACCGCGATCATCAAGCCGCACATGTTGGACGAGGTCAAGACCGCCCTGGAGGCCTTCGGCGTCGAGGGCATGACCGTGAGCGAGGCGACCGGCTTCGGCCGGCAGCGAGGCCACACGGAGGTGTACCGCGGTGCGGAATACACCGTCGACCTGGTGCCGAAGCTCCGACTCGAGGTGCTCGTGGACGACGCCGATGCAGCAGACATCGTCGACGTCCTGGTCAAGAGCGCACGGACCGGCCGCATCGGTGACGGCAAGGTCTGGACTGTCAGCGTGGATGAGGTTGTCCGCGTCCGGACAGGCGAGCGCGGGCTGGACGCGCTCTGACGCGTGACCTGACCACCGAACGCCTCAGCGTCGCGATCCGGTCCTCCTGGTCTCCAGGGCACGGGCCGGATCGTCGGCGTGCGGTGAGCGAGGTGGTGGAATCGGCGCTGGGCCGGCTGTACGCCGGGGCCGGCGGCCCCGACTCCGGCGTCGCCCTGACCGCGGTCGGCAGCCTGGCCCGGCGCGAACTCGGTCCTCGTTCCGACGTGGATCTGGTGCTGTTGCATGACGGCCGGGACACCGGACGGGTCGATGCTCTGGCCGAGCAGTTGTGGTATCCGCTCTGGGACGCCGGCGTCCGGTTGGACCATGCGGTGCGGACCCCGGCCGAGAGCATCGATGTCGCCGCCGGGGAGTTGACCGCCGGGGTCGGTCTGCTCGATCTGCGGATCATCGCCGGGGACGCCGGGTTGGCCGCGACCACCCGGAGCCGCCTGCTGGATGCCTGGCGCAACGGTGCCCGGCGGCGGCTGACCGAACTCCTCGACTCGATCACCGAACGTGCAGCGACCTTCGGTGACGCGGCCTACCTGCTCGAACCGGATCTGAAGGAGGCCCGCGGCGGCTTCCGGGACATGATCATGCTGCGGGCGCTGGCGGCCACCTGGCTCACCGACCGGCCGCATGACAGCGTCGGTGAGCCGTATTCCTTCCTGCTGGACGTGCGGGACGCGTTGCATCTCAGCAGTGGCCGATGCCTGGACCGGCTGCTGGCCGGTGAGGCCGCCGAGGTGGCCGACCGGCTCGGCCTGGGCTCCGCCGATGCCCTGCACCGGTCGGTGTCGCTGGCAGCGCGCCGGATCGGCCACGCGGTGGACCTCACGGTGCGAGCGGCCCGACAGGTCCTGCCCGAACGGCGGCTGTTCGGGCTGCGCCGGCCGACCCGACGGCCGGAGTACGAGCGGGCTCCCTACGGACTGGTCGTCCAGGGCGGTGAGGTCAGCCTGGACCGCTCCACCTCCGCGGCCGACCCGCTGGTCGGACTGCGCGCCGGCGCGCTGGCCGCCCGCCGCGGGCTGGTGCTCGCCCCCGTCACCGCCGATCACCTGGCCGACCAAGCACCGCCGCTGCCGACACCGTGGCCGGACTCGGCCCGGGAGGCGCTACTGGAGATGCTGTCGGCAGGGCCGGCGCTGCCACCGGTGTGGGAGGCGCTGGACCTGAACGGCTGCATCAGCCGTTGGGTGCCGCAATGGGAGTGGATCCGGGCCCTGCCGCAGCACAATCCCATTCACCGGCACACCGTGGACCGGCACTCGGTGCAGACCGCGATCGAGGCGCAGCGGATGCTCAGCTCCGTCGACCGGCCGGATCTGCTGCTGCTGACCTGTCTGTTCCACGACATCGGTAAGGGGTTGCGTGACCAGGGCGTCGCCGGTGTCGAGCATGCCGCCGCGGGGGCGCCGGTGGCACGGGAGATCGTCAGCCGGATGGGCCTGTCGGACCCGGATGCGGATCTGGTCGCGGCGCTGGTCCGTGAACACCTCACCCTGGCCGAGCTGGCGACCCGCCGCGATCATGGCGATCCCGCGACGGTGGAGGCGTTGGTCAAGGCCGTCGACGGGCGCGCGGGAACCCTGCAGCTGCTGCGCGCGCTGACCGAGTCCGACGCCCGGGCAGCCGGCCCCACCGCCTGGTCGCCGTGGCGGGCGCAGTTGATCAACAGCTTGACCGATCGGGTGCTGCACCTGCTGGAGGGGGAGGCTCCGCCGGCGGATGTCGCCGCAGAACTCGGCGCCGGGCTGGCCCGATCGGTGCTGGTGGACGGACGCCCTCGGGTCGAGGTCCGGCGTCAGCCCGGCGGCCTGCAGTTGATCATCGCCTGCCGGGATCGGCTGCGTCTCTTCAGCGACACGGCCGGCCTGCTGGCGGCGTACCGGATCCCGGTCCGGTCTGCGCTGATCAGCACCATCGACGAGGTGGCGGTCAACACCTGGCGGGTCGATGCGGACGACCCGGCGGACCTGCCGGATCCGGCCTACCTGGCCGGCGAACTGCAGCGGCTGGCCGATCATGATCACCGGGCGCTGACGTCGGTGCAGCGGCGCGAGCTCCGGGCCGCCGCACAGGACCGCCGGCCCCATGTCCGCCTCATCGACGAGGCCAGCCGGTCCGCCGCTGTGGTCGAGGTCCGGGTCACCGACCGCAGCGGACTGCTGTACGCCCTGGGCGCCGCCCTGGCCTCCGCAGGCTTCTCCATCCGTTCGGCCCACGTCACGACCCTGGCTGGGCAGGCCGTCGACATCTTCTACCTGACCGAGTCCGACGGCGGGCGCCCCGGTCCCGACCGCGGCGCCGAAGCCGTGCGATGCCTGGCCCGTGCGGCGGCCGGCAGCCAGCCACCTGCGGACCCGGCCGCGGAGTAGCTGGCGAGGTCACCGCCGACAGCGGCGGTGTGCCGGTCAGTTCAGCCCGGTGAGCTTGCGGTGAAGACCGCCCGCTCGCGTTCGTTGCCGCACAGCCGGATCGCCAGCTCCCACTCCGTGCGGGCCTCGTCGGTGCGGCCGAGGCGCGCCAGGCCGCGATGGCCGCCTGCAGCTACGTGCTTCTCGGCGTCGGAAGATGTCGATCGCCCGGCGCCGGGCCACCGTCAGCAGCCATGCCACTGGATCCGACGGCGGCCCGTCGCGACGCCATCCGACCAGGGCCTCGGCGAGCGCCTCCTGGGCGACGTCCTCGGCCAGCGCGTAGTCGCCGGTCCAGCGGGCCAGTGCGCCGACGATCCGCGCGGACTCGATCCGCCGGACCGCCTCCACCGAACCCGCTGCGGTCAGAGCTGGCCCGTCTGCTCGCGCCACTGACGTCCCCTGCGGATCCACTCGTTGTCCTACGGGAACTCGTCGATCGTCGCCACGCGGCGGATCTCGGTCTTCACGCCGGGCGCGCCGGGCAGTCGCTTGGCCCATTCGACCGCGTCGTCAACGGTGGGCAGGTCAAGGATGTAGTAGCCGCCGAACAGTTCCTTGGTCTCCCCGTACGGACCGTCAGTGACCACGGGCTGTTAGCCGCTGTGGTCGACGACCACGCTCAGCTCGGGGGGGTCCAGGCCCTCGGCCGACAGCAACACCCCGGCCCGGATCATCTCGTCGTTGATCCGTCCCATCCGTTCCAGCATCTCCTCGAACGGGACCTCGGCCATCGCCGCGTTGCTCTCGTCGGTCCCTCGCATGATCAGCATGTACTTCGCTGTCGTGAACCTCCCTGTCCTCGAGCCGCCATCCGACTCTGTCACGCCCAGGTCGAACGGGTCGGTGGGAAAATCGACATCACCCAGGAACGATCCTGATCAGGCGATCCGGCCTCGGGTCGGCGAGCCGGGCCGACGGTCCCGGACCGTCGGGTGTCGGCGGCCGCAGGTCAGGACGCGAGTGCTGCCAGCAGCTGGTCGACCTCGTCCGCGGTCGGCGGCTGGGCGCCCTGGCGGGCACAGACGATGGAGGCCGCCGCCGCACCGCGCCGCAGGCAGTCGTGCAGATCGAGCCCGCCGCGGACCAGGCCGTCGAGGAAACCGGCCATGAAGGTGTCGCCGGCCCCCACCGTGTCGACGACCGCAGCCGGGAACCCGGTGGCCTCGACCCACGTCCCGTCGGGCTGCAGGGCGCTGGCGCCGTCGGAACCGCGGGTGATCACCACGGCGCGCAGGCCGTAGTCGTCCATCCATCGCTCGGCTAGGGGCCGCCAGCGGCCCGACACCGTGGCACCGTCGGCGCCCGGCTCCACCCCGCCGCCGGGACTGGCCCGATCCCCGCTTGGTCGTTCGACATCGCCGGCGCCGGCCAGGAACTCCACATCCTCGTCGCTGGCCTTGACGATGCCCGAGGAGCCCAGGGCCGCCAGCCACGGTCGCACCCGGCGCCAGTACTCGTCCGGATCGGCGATGACCGAGGAGCGGACGTTGATGTCGATGGAGATCGGCGCCCGGACCGTCCGGACCCAGTCCAGCAGCACCCCGGCTCCGGGCGGCACCACCAGCGCGAGCGAACCCAGGTGCAGCCAGTCGGTCTCACCTAGCGCCGGCAACTCGTCGAGGTGCCAGTCGAAGTTGGCCGTCCGGTCGAAATGGAAGGCGTAGCTGGCCTTGCCGCGCTCATCCAGGCTCACCACCGCCAGTGACGTGGACTGCGGGCTGCTGATGCCCAGATCCAACTCCACCCCGGCTTCGGTCATGTGCCCGCTGAGCTGTCGGCCGAACGCGTCGGTGGAAATGCGGCCGAGGAAGTGGCTGTCCGCACCGAGCTTGGCCAACGCGACCGCGGTGTTCATCGGTCCGCCGGCCGACAACGCCGACCAACTCGTGGAGAACGTGTCACCGGGCACCGCGTCATCGCGAACCAGGTCGATCAGCGTTTCGCCGCAGACCACGAATCGGCGTTTCGGATCAGCCGTCATGCCGGTCAATCTAGTGCTCGGGTCGGTCCCTGCGCCGCCTGCGCCTGACCCGGATGCCCGACCGAGGTGTCTGGATCAGGTCGCTGAACCGCACCGCCTCGGCCATGTTGTCGTCGAGCTGCAGGTCCAGGGCGTCCCGCATACTTGCCCGCACGTCCGGCCAGAAGTCCGGCGGCACCGCACGGGCGTTGATGTCCTCCAGCAGGTCGGCCATGGTGTAATCCGGCTCGACGTCGCGGACGCGTTCCAGGCAGCAGACCTGCAGGGTGCCCTGGCCGGCCACCCAGGCCGCCATGCCGAGTAGGCACAGTGGTCCGGGCTCCAGCGGTGCGACGGCCCGGGCCACCACCCGTTGCCAGAGTTCGACGTGGGCCCAGGCCGTACTTCGGTCGAGCATCAACCAGGCTTCGTCGCGGACCAGCACGTCGACGACCTGGCAGGCCAGCCGGACCAGGGTCTCGTCGTCGAGGTCGACCGATCGGCCGGCGCACCGTCGCCGGACGTAGTCCTCGACGACTCCGCGGGTCCAGTCGCGGCGGTCCGCCAACGGTGCGGCGAACACCTCCTCCACCAGCCGGGACGTTCGGTCCGGCAGGTCACCAGCCGCGGTCGGCGGCGGGCCCTGCACGAGACGTTCGATCGCGGCCCTGTCCTGGCACGCCGTCAGCCCGGCCAGCACCGCCTCGGCGGCCAGCCGGTGACTCGCCACCTCGTACGGGACGCCGTCGGACGGGCAGCAGCCCGGCGAACACCGCCTCGACCACCACCGGCACCCGTCGGCGTACAGGGCGTCGACCACGCCCGTGGGCTCCAGGGCGGTGATCGCCGGGCTGAGGTAGCGGTCGGCGTGGTCGGCGTCGGCGCTGTAGGAGACCAGCAGCACCCCGTCGGCCCGATGGGTGGTGGCGATGGTGGCGAGCCGGGCCGCCGCAGCGCCGGGGTCGCCCACCAGGTCGATGCGGACGGACAGGGCGATGGTCCGGTCGCGGACGACGGCCATCACCAGCGACTCGGCCGGGTGGTAGCCGAGCAGGTACGGGATCAGGGCGAGCAGGTCGGCAGGGCTCTCGGCGCGAAGTCGTTTCGTCGGGGACTCCGACTGCTGCCGGACGAGCGCGCGGGCGTCGCCCGGCGGCTCGGGCCGCGGCAGCTGCGGCGGGACGGATGAATTGCTCATACCCGAGGTAGGCCCGCCGGCGGCACCGGATTGTTCATCCCCTGGGAATCTGTGGACGGGGCGCCGCCCGGCCGACGGCCTGTGGATGCGGGCCGGCCGCGACCGCAATCGCTTTCGCGATGGGGGGTACGTTGGAGCCGATGAGTGCCGAACCGCCGGAACTGGGCCGCACGCCGAGTGGCCCGGACTTCGCCCCACCGCCGGACGGCGGGTCAGCCGAGGGCATCGGGCCCTGGGCTTACGGTTCCTCCGGTCCCGATCCGCACGGCTCCGATCCCTATGGCCCGCTCGGGTACGGGCCGGGCTTCTCTGCTTCGGGCGGTCCAGGCGGCGGCCGGGGCTTCGGCCCCTCCGACCGCGCGTTCCCGGCGCGGCCAGCGGTGCCGCCGCAGTCGAACCGGTATGCGGCGCCGCGCAGCCGATGGCCGCTGTTGATCACCGTCGCGGTGATCGTCGTCGTGGCCGTCATCGCGGTGGTCGGGACCGTCCGCGGCGGCAACGACCTGCGCCCCGAGCCGGCCGGCAGCGGCGCCACGCCGACCCCGTCGGCGGCGCCCACCGACCCGGCGAACTCGATCACGTTCAGCTCCCACGAGGGCTCCGGTCGGCTGACCGTGCTCTCGCATCGCTGGAGCAGCGACGCGTCGGCGATCCCGCGCCACGGAGGCTTCCTGCAACTGCAGGTCCGGATCAGCGTCACGGACGGCCACGTCAGCTACGGGCCGCAGTTCTTCCAGAGTTTCGACGCGGCCAGCAACCTCTTCGAGACCGACCCGCGAGGCGCCCGACCGCCGGTGCTGAGCAACGGCGTGCTGGGCCCCGGCCAGAGCGTCACCGGCGGCATCGCGTTCGACATGCCGCGCGGCGACGTCACCCTGCTGATGACGAACTCGCTGCTGGAGTCGGTCACCGCCCTGCGTATCACCGCCTGACCACCGACCGGCCCGGCCGCGATGCTCATCCCGGGACCGGTCGGTCGCCGTCGCGCCCGTCAGGGTGACCGGCGGTGCGCCGGTGGCTCGCGACCACGGTTGCGTAGGCTCTGCACGGATCGCCGGAGGGTCCGGCGGATCGAAGGAGCGTCGATGACAGAGCTGGAGCGGTACGTCCGGCGGGGCTGGGAGGTCGTCCGGCTGACGTCACCGGAGCTGGTGGTCGAGGTCGTTCCCGACCTCGGCGCGACGGTCTGCTCGATCCGGCGGCGCTCCGACGGCCTGGAGGTGCTGCACCAGTCGCCGTGGGGCCTCCCGCGGTACGGCGGCGCCCAACTGGGCGGCAGCGCCGACGTACTGCGGCACGAGGCCGATCCCGGCGGCTGGCAGTCGGTGTTCCCCAACGGCGGCGACTCGGTCGTGGTCAGCGGGGCCGACCAGGGTTTCGACGGTGAGGCGCGGATCGCGTCGTTCGAGCCGGACGGTCCGGCGTCGGCGGCCACCGACACCGACACCGACACCGGCACCGACACCGGCACCGGCACCGGCACCGAAAGTGCGGATCCCGATGCGCCCGGACCCGACGCCGTCATCCGGCTGAGCACGCGGCTGCGGCGCAGTCCGATCACCATGATCAAGATCATCAGCGTCCGTGCCGACACCGTCAGTGTGACCGAGACGGTGCGCAACGACGGCGGTCGTGATCATGAGGTGATGTGGGGCAGCCGGCTGCGGTTCGGGGCCCCGCTGATCAGCACCGACGCGGAGATCGACGCGGCGGCCGCGTTGGTCCACCCCGATGCGACCATCCTCTACGACGTCGACTACGACGACGTCACACCGTGGCCGCGTACCCCCGGCCCCAGCAGCATGATCAATCTGCGCTACCTGCCCGAGCCCGGTTCGGACAACCGGCTGGCCTATCTGGACGAATTCGCCCACGGCAGCGCGTCGATCACGAACCCGACCGTCGATTGTCGGGTGCGGGTCAGCTGGGACAGCGAGGTCTGGCCCTACCTGTGGTACGCGCTGGAGGCCGGTGACACCGACGAGTTTCCCTGGTACGGCGCCGGCTACTTCCTCACTCTCACGCCCAGCAGCAGCTGGCCGGCGCACGGTCTGGATGACGCCCGGCGGATCTCGTCCAGCACGCTGTGGCTGGAGGCCGGGCAGCAGCGCAGCAGTACGCTCAGCCTGCAGGTCGGGTCCGCGGGCTGAGGTCAGCCGAACGCGCGGCCGACCAGCAGACCTATCCAGGCCAGCAGTGCGGTGGCGATCATGCTGCCCAGACCGTTGACCAGCGCACTGGCATAGCGGCGCTGCTGCAGCAGCCGTGCCGTCTCCACCGATGCCGTGCTGAAGGTGGTGTAACCGCCGAGGAATCCGGTCCCGGCGATCGCCTGGACAACAGCGGGCAACGTGGTCGTCGCCCACCCCGCCAGCACCCCGAGCAGCAGTGAGCCGGTCAGGTTGATCACCAACGTGCCGACCGGGAAGGGCACCGACCACCGCTGCCTGATCAGACTGTCGACGAGGAACCGGCACCCTGCACCGATCCCGCCGGCCGCGGCGACCGCCAGCACGATCGTGATCATCGTCGCCCCCCGCTACGACGGTGGTGGCCGATCGCGGCGATCCACACCCCCGCTGCGGCGGCGGTGACACCGAGCACGATGCTGCCGACGGCGTACAGCGCCGACAGCCAGGCGCGCGAGCCCAGCAGCGTGGCGGTGTCGACGGCGAACGTGCTGTAGGTGGTGAACCCGCCGAGGATCCCGGTGCCCACCAGCAGTCGCAGCTGCCGGCGCAGGCCTCGATCCGGGCCGGCCAGCGCCAGCGCCTCCAGCAGGATGCCGAGCAGCAGACAGCCGCCCACGTTGATGATCATCGTCATGCCGGGCTGGCCGAGCTGCGGCGCCCCGGCCGCGGTGATCAGGTAGCGTCCGGTGACGCCGACGGCTCCCCCGGCGGCGACCAGGGCCAGGTAGACCGGTCGCCGATGCATCGGCCGGCGCGGCCGCGCCGGAGGGACGACGACCTCGATGTCACTGTCCACTGGGAGTCGGCGATCAGGTCGATGATCATGCTGCGGTGCTGATCCGGGCATGCGGCACTCCTCACACGCTGTGATGCGTTGCAGGAGCCATCAGCGACTGTGCGGTTCGGACGGTCTGTCGGCGTCCCGGCGGGGTCCATCGCCGTGCCGAGTGTAGCGGCCGGACCGCCGCCGGCTCACCAGCCCGGGTCGGCCGGCCCGTCGCCGAAGTCGGGGATCGGCAGCCGCGCACCGCCCTGGCGGGCCGACTCCCAGGCGATGACGCCGGGCAGCGTGAACCGAGCCGCCCGCCACGCGTTCACCGGCGGCTGGGTCTTGGTGGTCACCGCGCGGACGAAGTCGTCGGCGAGGAAGTGATGCGATCCCTCGTGACCGTTGTGCTCGCCCTCGAATTCCTTGGGCAGTCGGCTGCGGTCCTGCACCTTGGCGGTGCCGGACGCGAAGCTCTGCATCAGGGCCGGATCGACGTCACCGAAGTCTTCGGGGACCTGACCGCCGTGGGTGTAGAAGAGATCGCTGATGTCGCGCGTCTCACCCTTCTGGTAGTCCTCGCCCTCGGTCTTGACACTCCAGGTGGCGCCCTGGCCGGTCTGTTCCATCACCGACTCGGTGCCGTAGAAGCGGAACCGCGACTCGTGGCCCTTCCAGTAGCCGACCCGGCGGAACTCGTTGGTCCGCATCACGCCGCCGTCGGCCAGGCCGAACAGCGCACTCATGTTGGAGAACTCGTTACCCCATTGGGAGACGTTCTTGTCGAAGACGCCGTCGCCACGGTCGTCGGGGATGCCGATGCAGCTGACGCTGGTCGCGTACGTCGGCAGCGCGCCCAGCACGCCGCCGATGGCGTGGGTCGGGTAGAGCATGGGCGGGTAGCTGGCGGTCCGCTTCCAGTCGTCGCCGCCGCTGTACTGGTAGGCGGCGTAGAAGCCGTTGTCCATGTCGTGGACGTAGTCGCCCTCGGCGTAGAAGACCCGGCCGAAGGCGCCCTCGGCGGCCTTGCCGCGGGCCCAGACCACCGCCGGGTTGTAGTAGCTGGTCTCGCCCATCATGTAGATCAGACCGGTCTCGGTGACCTTGTCGATGATCGCCTTGATCTCATCCACCGCGATCGCCATCGGCACGGCGGAGTACACGTTCTTGCCCGCCTCGAGTGCCCGCAGCACCAGCTCACCGTGGGTCCAGCGCTGGGTCATCACCGCGACCGAGTCGACATCGGAGGCCAGCAACTCGTCGACATCGGCGAAGGTGCCGGCCAGGCCGTACTTCTCCGTGTGTTCCTCGGCCCGTTCCGGGACCAGGTCGCAGGCGTACACCGCCTCGACGTCGGGATGCTTCTGCCACAGCGAGATGAAACTGCGGGCGAACTGTCCGGTACCGATGACGCCGATCTTCATGAGGGTGATCCTTCCATGGCTGTTGCTGGTGCCCGCGCCCGCCCCGGCCCTCGCAGCCGAAACACGTCCCCAGCCGCGTGGGTCGACCGCCTCCCGCGTGGGCTGCAGCCCCCGGGCGATGCGGCCGGCCACGCGGACGTGCGTGGTCGGGGCCGGCGCTGGGCGCCGTGATCGTCAGAGGGTGACGGTACGGCCGGTGCGAACCGACTCGTAGGCGGCCTGCACGATGCGGACGGTCCGCAGGCCGGAGCGGGCATCGGGCTGCGGCGCCCTGCCGCCGCTGACCGCATTCAGGAACTCGGCGATCATCGCCTCGTCGGCGTCGACGCCGTAGGGGAACCACAGCCCGTTCTTGAGCTGCTCGGAGTGACCGTCGACGCGGGTGTTGAAGGCGTCCATGTCGGCGACACCACGGTCCCCGATCAGCTGCAGGGTCAGTCCGCCCCAGGTCGGGTAGGAGTCCGGCTTGGACCAGCTGCAGTCGATGGTCGCGATCGTGCCGTTGGCGTACTCGATCGACACCAGCCCGCCGGTCTCGACCTGGACCTCGTCGCCGTGCAGGATGCGGTTGCTGGTGGCGTACACGCTGCGGGCCGGGCTGCCGTCGAAGAGGCTGTCGAGCAGGTCGGCGACGTGCACGGTGTGGTCGGTGATCGACCCGCCGCCGGCGAGCTCCGGATCGACGAACCAGCTGCGGACGTCCGCCGGCAGCCGGCCGTTGTTGGTGCCCAGCACCGTGGAGACGGTGCCCACCGCGCCGGCATCATAGGCGGCCTTCAGCTCGGCGAAAGCGGTGGAGAATCGCACCGGATGGGCGATCATCAACTGCACACCGGCCTGCTCGCAGGCCGCCACCATCGCCTCGGCATCGGCGACCGATGTCGCCAGCGGCTTCTCGCACAGGATGTGCGCCCCGTGGGCTGCCGCCTCCTCGGCCAGCCGCCGGTGCCCGGAGTTCTCCGAGCAGATGATCACCGCGTCCGGGCCCCAGGCCCAGACGTCGTCGTAGCCGGCCAGGTAGCGCACGCCGAGCTGGGCGGCCAGTTGCGGACCGCCGCTCTCCCCCGCCGGCCGCTGGTCATGATCGGGATCGGTGGCGACGAGTTCGATGTCGGGCCGCGACGACAGCGCATGCAGATACGACATCGCATGGAGGTGGGCGAAGGACAGCACCGCGATCTTCATCGGCGGCTGCTGCCCGTCGGTGGTGGTGTCGGAGGTGACGGTGCTCATGCGGCGACTCCTGCCTGCTCGACGGCGACCGGCTGACCGGTGCTCAGGGACTCGATCGCCGCCTCGGCGATCAGGATGGCGGCCAGGCCGTCCTCGGCGCTGACCCGGGGCAGCGGCCCGCCGGTGAACGCGCGGGCGAACTCGCCGATCTCCACCGCGAACGGGCTGACCCCGTGCATCGCGGGGAGCAGGCCGGTGCCGGCACCGTCCTCGGCCTCCTCGGTGCCGTGGTCGATGACGACCGGCTTGTACTCGGTGGAGTCGTGGCGCAGGATGCCGCCGGTGCCCGCGATCTCGAAACTGGTGCGGAAGGTGGTGCCCGGGCGGGCCCAGGTGCCACCGACGTAGGAGATGGCGCCGCCGGTGTGGGTCAGCACCACCTGGGCGCTGGTCACCCCGTCCAGTCCGTCGGTGCTGTTGCGGATCCGGGCGAACACGGTCTGCACCTCGCCGGCATTCCAGCGGGCGAAGTCGAGATCGTGCACCATCTGGTCGAGGATGATGCCGCCGGACTGCTCCTCGTCGTGGAACCAGGCCCGGTCCGGCCTGGATCCGGTGCGGGTGAAGCGCTGGACCGCGATCTCGCCGATCGTGCCGGCGCTGACCTCGCGGTGCATCGTCTCGAACTCGCTGAAGAATCGGACCACGTGGCCCGGGTAGAGCTGTACGCCGGCGTTGCGGCAGGCCTCGATCGCGGCGCGGGCGTCCGCGGAGGTCCGGCCGAGCGGCTTCTCGCTGAAGACATGCTTGCCGGCCGCGGCCGCGGTCTCGACGTACTCGCGGTGGTACGGGGTCGGCGTACAGATGTCGACGATGTCGCACCGGTCGAGCAACTCCTGCACGGAGTCGACGGCGGTGCTGCCGCTGCGGGCCGCCAGTTCCGGCGCCCCTTCCCAGGAATAGATGCTGACCTGGGCGTCCAGGCCGAGCCAGGCGGGCATGTGGGCACCGGCGATGCCGCCGGCCCCGATCATGCCCACCCGCAACGGCCGGGATGCCGGCGGGACCTGTTGGTTCACAAGATTCTCCTTGTCCTCGGTGGTGATCAACTGGCGTGTTCAGTGGTCGTGATCATGGGCACGGGCGGTGATGGACGGTCGTGGTGACGGACGGTCGTCGGTCGTGGTGACGGACGGTCGTGGTGACGGACGGTCGTGGGGAGGAGATCGGTGACGACCGCGCAGGAGCGGCGGTGATCATGGTGAGCCGTTCACGACGGCGTCGATCAGCGGATCGCCGGCGGCTGCGCCGAGCAGGGCGGCCCGGACACCGCCGAGCGCGACGGCGGTGTCGCCGAGCCGAGACGCGACCACCGGGGTGGCGCGTTGCGGTGTACGGAGTTGGTCGACGACCCCGTCGACGATCTGGCCGCCCGCACCGGAGAGGCCGCCGCCGATGACGACGATCTCGGGGTCGAGCACCGTGATCAGGAATCGGACGCTGCGGGCCAGTTCGGCGCAGTAGCGCCCGACCCGGGCGATGCTGTCGGCCTCGCCGGCGCGGGCGGCGGCGAACACCTCGCCGACCCGAGCACTGTCGGCCGCCGGATCGCCCAGCAGCACTTCGGGGGTGTCGAAGAACAACTCGGGCACCGATCCGATCTCACCGGCCTCGCCGTGCCGGCCGGTGACCACCGCGCCGTCGATCATCAGCGCAGCCCTGGTGCGGCGGCCGGCCAGCAGATAGACGACATCGCGGCAGAGCCGGGCAGCGCCACGCCACTGTTCGGCCCGGACCGCGAGGTTGGCATCGTTACCGACCATGACCGGCACCCCGGCCCAGTCGGCCAGGGCCCGCTGGACGGCGAACCCGTTCCAGCCGTCGATGACGACCGACCGGGTGATCCGGCCGGCCTCGTCCACCACGCCCGGCACGCCGACGGCGATCCCACGGACCCTGTCGACGCTGACAGCCACCGGTTCCAGGCTCTCCACGATCGTCTGCCGGACCAGGGCCAGCAGTTCCGGGGCGTCCACACCGGGCGGCACCCGCACCCGCCGCTCGGCCCGCACGGTGCCGGTGAGGTCGGCCACCAGCGCGAGGATCTTGTGTCGGCCGACGTCCACTCCGACGACCCAGCCGGCGGCACCGTTGATGCGGTAGCTACGGGCCGGCCGGCCGGCTCCGGTGACGCCCGCGGGCGGCTGCGGATCGCGCTGTTCGACCAGCCCGCCCGCGTGTTGCTCGCCGAGGATGCTGTCCAGGGTGGGCCGTGACAAACCCGTCCGGTCGCGCAGCACCGAGACACTGGCCGGCCCGCGCTCGACGAGCGTACGGAGCACGGTGACGGTGTTGGCCAGGCGGTGCAGATCCTGCGGCATCACCGAATATGTTAAACCCCTTGGCATATTGGCGGCAAGGCTCTTCGCGTCAGCACCGGCCTGGACCCGGCCAGTTCGACGAATACCCTTGGGCGAACCCGGCGGTCCGACGACCGGCGCGCCCGCGAACCTCGGCCACACCGGCTGGAAGACTCGGACGCGGCATCGGGCGATGACCGGTCCGGGACTGCCGGACCTACCTGTGTCGACGAGGAGACCATGACCGACGAGGGCCGGCTGCGCTTCCGGGACAAGGAGTTCACTGCGGGCACCGGGCTGGTGATGGCCATCGTGAACCGCACCACCGACTCCTTCTACGACCGCGGCGCCACCTGGCAGTCGGAGCGGGCACTCGCCCGAGTGGACGAGGCGGTCGAGCAGGGTGCCGACATCCTGGACATCGGCGGGGTGAAGGCCGGTCCGGGTGACCCGGTGGACGCCGCCGAGGAGATGGCCCGCGTCGTCGACTTCGTCGCCGCGGTCAGAGATCGGCATCCACGAGTGGTGATCAGCGTCGACACCTGGCGGGCGACGGTCGCCGACCAGGCCTGTGCGGCCGGCGCGGATCTGATCAACGACGCCTGGGGCGGCCACGATCCCGAGCTGGTCGCCGTCGCCGCCGCCCACGACGCCGCCATCGTCTGCACCCACACCGGCGGGCTGGCGCCGCGGACCGGCCCGTTTCGGGTCGAGTACGACGACGTCGTCGCCGATGCACTCAGGGTGACCGCCGCACTGGCCGACCGGGCGGTCGCGGCCGGCGTGGCCGAGGAATCGGTGATCATCGATCCGGCCCATGACTTCGGCAAGAACACCTGGCACTCCCTCGAGATCACCCGCCGGCTACCCGAACTGGTGGCCACCGGACGGCCCGTGCTGGTGTCGGTGTCGAACAAGGACTTCCTCGGCGAGACCCTCGACCTGCCGGTGACCGACCGGGTACCGGCGACCCTGGCCGCGACCGCGATCTGCGCCTGGCACGGGGCCAGGATCCACCGGGTGCACCAGGTGGCCGAAGCCCGGCAGGTGGTCGACCTGGTTGCGGCCGTCCGCGGCGACCGCGACCCGGCCCGGGTGCTGCGGGGTGTGGTGTGACGGCCAGGTCCGGTCCGCAGGTGCTGACACTGCCCGCAGCGCCGGTGCTGCTGACCCGGGTCGGTGGCCGGCTCGATCCTGCCGCGGAACTGCGGCGTCTGTGCCTGACCGCGATCACGCCGCTGGTGTCCGCGGCCCGCCGGGTCATCGTCGTCGCCACCGCGGCCACCGTCACCGGCCGCGACCCGGATCGGTCGTACGAGCCGGATCAGCCCTCCGACCTGGGCCGGCTGATCGGCCGGGACCGGTCGCCGGGGCCGGCGGGCTCGCCGCTTCCGACCGGGCTGGCGGTCGGTCGGCAGCTGCTGCGGACGGCCGGCTGGCGCGGCCCGTTGCTGCTGCAGGCGGTGGACCCGGCCACCACACCGCAGGGGTGCCGCACGGTCGCCGCCGACCTGCGGGCCCGCGACGACGACCTGCTGGTGGCGGTCGGTGACGGCAGCGCCCTGCGCCGACCCGGTGGTCCGGGCCCGGTGCATCCGCAGGCGGCGGGCTACGACGCCGCGGTCCTGGACGCCTGGCGTAGCGGCGACCGCGACGCACTCCTCGGTCTCGACGCGGACCTGGCCGCGGAACTGTTGGTGACCGGTCGGGTCCCCTGGCAGGTCGCCGCGGCAGCCGCCGGCGGCGACATCGGCCGGGCCGCGATCCACTACGCCGGCGACCCGAACGGTGTGTTCCACCTCATCGCCTGCTGGCGCTGACCGCGCGTCACCCCTGCTGCCGCCCGCCGCCGGTTCCCCCCTGCTGCCGCCCGCCGCCGGTTCCCCCCTGCTGCCGCCCGCCGCCGGTTCCGCTCCTGCTGCCGCCGACCGCCGGTTCCGCTCCTGCTGCCGCCGACCGCCGGTTCCGCCCCTGCTGCCGCCCGCCGCCGGTTCCGCCCCTGCTGCCGCCCGCCGCCGGTTCCGCCCCTGCTGCCGCCCGCCGCCGGTTCCGCCCCTGCTACCGCCCGCCGCCGGTTCCGCCCCTGCTACCGCCCGCCGCCGGTTCCGCCCCTGCTACCGCCCGCCGCCGGTTCCGCCGCCGGCCGGACCGGCCGTGAGCAGCTCAGGCGGCGGGCGCGGCGGACCGTGCCGGCGACGGGCTTCGGCGACGCTCGGTGACGGTGCTGTAGATCTGCTCGAAGCGGTCCAGGGTCGCGGCGAAGTCGTGACCGGCGACGATCTCACGGCTGCGCCGTCCCATCCGCCGACGCAGCTGCGGGTCAGCGATCAGCGTCGACAGCCGCATGGCCAGCTCACCGATGTTCCCGGGCTGGTAGAGCCACCCGTTACGACCCGGCTCGACGAGATGCGGCAGCGCCATCGCATCGGCGGCCACCACCGGCCGGCCCGCCGCCATCGCCTCCAGCATCACCAGGCTCTGCAGTTCGGCGACACCGGGCATGCAGAACACCGCGGCCCGGCCATAGGCCGCCAGCAGTTCGTCCTGGCTGATGTGGCCGCGGAACGTGACGCTGCCGGCCACGCCCAGGCGCGCAGCCAACCGGACCAGGCTGGCGTGCTGCTCGCCCGCACCGACGATCTCCAGCCGGGCACCGACCGCCGGCGGCAGCCGGGCGAACGCGGTGACGAGTTCGTCGACCCGCTTCTCCCGATCCAGCCGGCCGACGAACAGCACCACCGGAGGCTCGGCGGACGGCACCGCCTCGGCGCCCCGGCCGTAGCGCTCCAGCTCGATCCCGCAGGAGACGGCCTCGGCCGCCAAGCCGGTGGCCGCGGTCAACAGCTGCACCGCCCGCGGCGTCGGTGCGGTGACCTGGTCGGCCCGACCGAAGATCCCGGCGAGATCGCGCCAGGCCAGCCGGCCGGCCGGCCCGTACAGCCGCCGCGACAGCAGCGGGACGTAGCCGAACACGTTCTCCGGCATGAAGTGGTTGGTCGCCACCAACGCGACGCCGGCCCGGTCGGCCGCGCAGGCCAGTCCGCGGCCGATCACCATGTGAGACTGCACGTGCACCAGGTCGGGCCGCACCGCGGCGATGAGCCGACGGGACGCCGGTTGCAGCTGCCAGGGCAGGCACACCCGCAGACTCTCGTGCCACCGGTAGCGGATCGACGGCATCCGGTGCAGGGTCACCGGCCCGTCCCGGCGCAGTGCCGCGGGCCCGTCGGTGGAGGCGCAGACGACGTGCACCTCATGACCGCGACCGGCGAGTCCGTGCGCCAACCGTCCGGCGAACCCGGCGGCACCGTTGATGTCGGGCGGATAGCTGTCGGCGCCGATGAGAATCCTCACCGCCGATCTCTCCCCCGCTGCCGGTCGGCACGCCGACACACCCGGGCCACGGTGACCTGTCGACTCATGCGGGACACGGTGACATTTTCACACCGCCACCACGACCGATCCGCCGATTTCTCCGCTCGCAGCCAGCCGGGTCGGCGAACCGGTCGGCGCCGCCCACCGACCGGACATCACCGAGGCTCTGTCATCCTGGACACGACCCAATCCATCGACCCGGTAGACGATCATGCCCGGTAGAAGATCATGACTGCTCCCGTCCGTTGCGCGGTGGTCTGCGACTACTCCTTGGGCTATCTCGGTGGTGCCCAGACCGCGCTGCTGCAGGAGGCGTCAGCACTGACCGCCGCCGGCGTGCAGGTGATGATCGTCTCCCCGACCACCGACCAGAGTTGGCGACAGGTCCGGCCCGATCACCACCTCGACCACGTCCGGGTCCCGGCCGCCGGAACCCTGCCGTCCCTCGGCCTGCCGGTGGTGGTCAATTCCGAACGGCTGCGGCACGACCTCGACCGGCTGCTGACCGAACGGCAGGTCGACATCGTCCATCTGCACTCGGAGTTCGGCCTGGCGGTCGCCGCCCTGCAGGCCGCGGCCGCACGGAACATCCCGGTCGTGCACACCGTGCACACGTTCTTCTGGCAGGCGTCGCGGCACGGGCAGGGTCTGATCGCCCCGCTGATCCGAGGCTTCCACCGCTGGGTCACCGGCCTGGACCCGAGCCGGCAGCGGCTGGCCGACCATCCCGCCGACGAGGCACTGCGCAATGCCACCCTCACGGTCGCCGGCCGGGCCGATCTGGTCATCTCGCCGTCGGCCCACCAGGCCGACCGCCTGTCGGCCGCCGGCGTCGACACGCTTCGGATCGTGCCCAACACGATGGCCGTCCGGTCCGAAGCCCGGCTCCTCGACAGGATCGACGGCCCGCTGAGGATCATCTGGATCGGCCGCTGCGCGCCGGAGAAGCGGATCCTCGGTTTCGTCCGCGCCGCCGTCCGCGCCGTTCGGTGGGCCGACGCCGGCACGATCGAGTTCGTCGTGGTCGGAGACGGGCCGCAACTGGACCAGGCCCGCGCCCTGGCCGCCGACTGCCCGCAGATCCGCTTCCTGGGTCGGCAGCATCATTCCCGCATCCCTGCGCTGCTGGCCTCGGCGCACCTGCTGGCGCTGACCTCGCGGGGTTTCGACAACCAACCGATGACCGTCGTCGAGGCCGTCACCGCGTTGCGCGGCGTGGTCTACTGCGATACCGCCCTGTCCGAGGGCCTCGCCGGGCCCGGGATCGCCTCCCCCGCCTCGGCGGAGGCGCTCGCCGACACCTTCGTCGACCTGGCCCGCCATCCCGAACGGGCGGTGGCGGCGTCGCAGGCCGCGGCCACCGAACGTCACCGGTTCACCCCCGAGCGTCACGCCAGCGCCGTACTCGCCTGCTACGCCGAACTCGGGCAGGGCGCTCCGTCCGCCGAGCCGCCTCGGTCCTGACGGAGGTCAGCCCAGCCGGTCGAGGAACTCGGTGATCGCTTCGGCGGTCGGCTGTGGGCGTTCGTAGTGGATCAGGTGACCGACCTCGGCCAGGACCAGCAGCCTGCTGTCGGGCAGCCGGGAATTGAGGTGTTGGACGCTGCCGACGGAAACGATGCCGTCCCGGTCGCCGGCGATCAGCAGCGTCGGCACCGCGATCCGGTCGGCGTAGGCACCGACCTGGTCCGACACCGACGCCTCGAAGGCCTCCACCACCACCCGCCGGTCGACGAAGGTGGAGAAGTACTGCCGGTGTTGATCATGGATCCAGCGGCGCAGCTGCTGGTCCGGCGTGACGGCCATCAGCTCGCTGAGGACGCGGACGATCAGCGGGCTGGTCAGCAGCCGTCGGCCCACCGGGTCGGGCAGCCGGGCCGCGAGCCGGTGGTAGCCGATGGCGAGCCGCGGCAGCACCGCCCGCCCCTGCAGCACCGGCGCAGCGATGGGATTGATCAGCACCAGAGCCTCCGGCCGCAGCCCGGCGGCCACGGCAGCCGCACAGATCAGCGAACCGAAGGAATGGCCGAGCAGCACGTAGCCCCCGTCCCCCGCCACCCGGTGACAGAACGCGGCCAGCCAGTCGGCGTATCCGGCGACGTCGTGCCGCCCGTACTCGAACGCCGCAGAGCCGCCGAAACCGGGCAGGTCCGGGATGATCAGCCGGCACGACGTCAGCCGTCCGGCCAGTGGCAGCAGACCGTGGTGGTCGCCGCGGAAGCCGTGCACCGCGATGATCGGCCGGGGCGCCCGGGCATCGCCCCACACCAGGTAGCGGCTGAGGGTGCCGGCCACCTCGATCTCACCCTCGAACGTCGCACCAGCTGCGTCATCCCGCACCGGTTGCGGCCGGTGCGCGGGACCGGGACTGGTGCGACGTGCCGGTGAGCCCGCACCCTCGAACGTCGCACCAGCTGCGTCATGCCGCACCGGTTGCGGCCGGTGCGCGGGACCGGGACTGGTGCGACGTGCCGGTGAGCCCGCACCCTCGAACGTCGCACCAGCTGCGTCATGCCGCACCGGTTGCGGCCGGTGCGCGAGACCGGGACTGGTGCGACGTGCCGGTGACCCGCACCCGCGGACTCGCACCAGCGCGGTCGCGGCGACCGGTGCGCGGCCGGTGCGCGTGACCGGACCGTGCGCGGAGTGCGGCGAGCCGGCACGGTCATGTGCGTCCCCAGGCGGTGAGCCGCCGGTCCGTGCGTCCGACCGGTCGCGTACCGCACCAGGTACGTCACCGCCACCAGCCGCAGGCGCGTGACCGAACCAGTGCGCGGTGACCGAACCAGTGCGCGGTGACCGACCGCGCGTGACCGAACCAGTGCGCGGTGACCGAACCGGTGCGCGGTGACCGAACCAGTGCGCGGTGACCGAACCAGTGCGCGGTGACCGAACCAGTGCGAGGTGCGCTCGGGGCGCCGGTGGGGCCGAGGATTCCCTGGGGGTGGGGGGTTGTTGACGATGCCGCCTACGCTCGATGCCATCATGAGCCCGATCCGTCCATCCGCCGCCGACTGGTCACGCTCCGGCCCGGTACTCCGGCCGAGGTCGTCGGACCGGTCCGGGATGAACCCGTTCGCCGCCGCCCTGCTGGTGCTGGGCCTGCTGGCGGTGATGTGGCTGTTGGAGTTCTACGACCAGGCGCAGGGCCAGGTGCTGGATCAGTACGGCATCCACGCGCGGCAACTGGACGGACTGCCGGAGATCTTCACCGCCCCGCTGCTGCACCACGGCTTCGCCCACCTGATCGGCAACTCGCTCCCGTTCGCAGTGCTCGGCTTCCTCACCGCGCTGGGCGGTTTTCTGCGCTGGCTGGCCGCCACCGCGGTCAGTGTGGTGGTCTCGGGCCTGACCGCCTGGCTGTTGACACCGGCCAACACCGTCGTGCTGGGTGCCAGCGGCCTGATCATGGGATGGCTGACCTACCTGATCACCCGCGGAGTCTTCGACCGCAGCCCGGGCCGGATGCTGCTCGGTGTGGTCCTGCTGGTCTGCTACGGCGGACTGATCTGGGGCGTCCTGCCGACGCAGCCCGGCGTGTCCTGGCAGGCGCATCTGGGCGGGGCGATCGGCGGGGTACTGGCCGCCCGGTGGCTGCACGGCCGCAGCCGTCGCTGACCCGTTCTCAGCGTTCGGGCAGTTCGAGCGGCTCCAGGTCGGAGCGGTAGTCGGGCTCGGGCCCGGCACCGCCGTCGGTGCCGCGCAGCCGGGCCACCAGCGACATCAGGTGGTAGACCGCGATCGCGGCGATGGCACCGAGCGCGATCCCGCCCAGGGTCACCTGGCCGCCGGTGAAGGTCAGGTCGGCGATGCCGACGATCAACGCGATCGCGGCCGTGAACTGGTTGACCGGCCGGGAGAAGTCCACCTTGTTGTCCATCCAGATCTTGACGCCGATGATGCCGATCAGGCCGTACAGGGCGGTAGTGACTCCGCCGAGCACGCCGGCCGGGATGGTGTTGATGGCCGCGCCGACCTTCGGTGACAGGCCGAGCAGGATCGCCACGAACGCGGCCACCCAGTAGGCGGCGGTGGAGTAGACCCGGGTCGCCGCCATCACACCGATGTTCTCGCCGTACGTCGTCGTGCCCGAGCCACCGCCGGCTCCGGCGACCATCGTGGACAGGCCGTCGGCGATCAGGGCCCGGCCGGTGAGCCGGTTCACCGACGGATCGGTCATCTGCGCGACGCCCCGGACGTGGCCGACGTTCTCAGCGATCAGGGCCAGCACGATCGGTAGGAACGCGGGCAGGATCCCCCACAGCTGCGGGTGGCTGAACGGGTTGGTCGGCGCGGTGAAGTCCGGCAGCCCGATCCAGGCTGCCGCGACCACCTCGGAGAAGTCGACCTGGCCGGCCAGCACGGCGACGAGGTAGCCGATCACGACACCGACGAAGATCGACAGCCGGCCCAGCAGTCCGCGGAAGAAGACCGCCGATCCGATCACCGCCGCCAGCGTCACGACGGCGATCACCGGTTGCTGGACGAAGTTGTTCCTGGCCGCCGAGGCCAGGTTGAAACCGATCAGCGCGACGATCGCACCCGCCACCACCGGGGGCATCGCCAGTTCCAGCCAGCGGGTGCCGGCCCACTGCACCACCACGCCGACCAGCAGGAGCAGCAGGCCGACGGCGATGATGCCGACCAGCACGCCGGCTCGGCCGTGCGCCGGCGTGAGCGCGGTGATCGGCGCGATGAAGGCGAACGAGGAGCCGAGGTAGCTGGGCAGCCGGTTGCGGGTGATCAGCAGGAACAGGCAGGTGCCGACACCGGAGAAGAACAGGGTGGTGCTGGGCGGGAAGCCGGTCAGCACCGGCACCAGGAAGGTGGCGCCGAACATCGCCACCACGTGTTGGGCGCCGATGCCGATGGTGCGCGGCCAGGTCAGCCGCTCCCCCGGCGCGACGATCTGGTCGGCGCCGACGGTGCGGCCGTCTCCGCGCAGGGTCCAGGGCAGCGGCATGTGCTTCTCCGATCAGCTGACGGCTGGTCCGACGACTCTTGGGCCGGGCGATCTCCGCTCCGGCGACACCTCCGTCGGCCGCGGTCGCCGCGAAGGGTCCGGCGCATCCTAGCGAGCAGCCCGGGGTCGGCGTCGGCGCCGGACCGGCGGCCGGCGTCGACGGGTCAACGTGACGGATCGGCCTGGCGCGGGGCGGTCGGCGTACAGCACGACCGCACGGACCAGCAGCGCCTGTGCGCAGAGGTAGGTCAGCATGACGGCGAGGTCCAGCAGCCGGCCGGCGTCCGGCCGGTAGAACCAGAGGATGCCGAGCAGCCCGTCGCTGACGGCGAACAGCAGCCCCCCGATGAGGGCTCCGCGGCCCAGGCCGCCGGCCAACGCGGCCATCAGCACGATGGCGCAGCCGTACACGGCCACCGGGACCGCCAGACCGCCGGCGCGGCCGCCCAGCACCACACCCATCACCACCAGCAGCAGCAGGTAGCCCAGAACCCAGCGGCGCACCACCATGCTGGAGCGCAGATAGGGCCAGAATCCGCCGATGTAGCACAGATGGGCCGCCAGGAAGAAGGCGATCTTCAGCAACGGGTCGGCGCCGCCGACGGTGTCCCCGAGCCAGCAGAACAGCAGCGCGGCGACCGTCGATCGGACCGTCCGGCCACCGGACCCCCGGCCGGCGATGACGACCGCAACCAGCAGCGGCATCGCCAGCAACCGGCACACCAGCGCGGTGCCGGAGCGGTCGGTGCCGACGGCGACGAGTTCGACCACGGCCACGCCCCCGAAGCAGCCGGCGGCGACCAGCACCGGAAGCTGCCGGAAGGGCTGCGGCGTCGGGCGTCGCGGCCGGGCCGGTTCCAGCAGCGTCATGCGGTCAGGTTAGGTGGACGGACCTGCTGAGACGTCGGCCGCAGGTAGCCGCCGGGATCCTCCGTACGGATGACACCATGAGCCCATGTCGTCGCAGCCTTCCTCCGCCCGACCGTCCGCGTTGCTGCTGCCCTACAACGGGGTGCATCCCTCCATCGATCCGACCGCCTGGCTGGCACCGACCGCGACCGTGATCGGGGCGGGCACGGTGGAGGCCGAGGCATCGGTCTACTTCGGGGCAGTGATCCGAGCCGACATGGCCGAGGTCCGGCTCGGTGCGGGTAGCAACCTGCAGGACAACGTGGTCGTACACACCGACACCGGCTTCCCGTCGCTGATCGGCCGCCGGGTCAGCGTCGGTCATCTGGCGGTGGTGCACGGCTGCACGATCGAGGACGACGTGCTGATCGGCATGAACGCGACCGTGCTCAACGGCGCGCGGATCGGCACCGGCTCACTGGTCGCCGCGGGCACCGTGGTGCTGGAGGGCACCGTGGTGCCGCCCCGATCGCTGGTGGCCGGGGTGCCGGGCAAGGTCCGCCGCGAACTCACCGGGGACGAGGTGCAGAAGGTGATCGACAACGCCGCCGAGTACCTGCAGCTCACCGCCAACCATCGGTTGCGCGGCTGATCATCGGCAGGTCCCAGCGACGGCCCGGAACGCGGGTGCCCGGTGGGCCCAGGACGCGGGGTGCGGTCAGCGGGTGGCGATCCGGGCAGCCAGGTCGGCGGCCTGCTGATGACCGGCGGCCAGTTCGGCGGCGGCACGGTCGGCTTCGCCGGCCAGTGCGGGCACCACGCCGGTCAGGGTGCGGCTGACGGTGATCACCGAGACGTCCATGCCGAGCGCATCACCGAGGATGATCCGCAGCGGCGGAATGGTGTGGTCCCAGTCGGCGTTGGGGGTGCCCGGATCGTAGATGCCGCCGCGGCTGCTGATGATCACCGCCGGCCGACCGGCCATCGGCCGGGTGTCGCTGTCGAACGGGGTGGTCACGCCGGGGATGTGGATGTAGTCCAGCCAGACCTTCAACACCGAGGGCAGCGAGTAGTTGTACATCGGTGCGCCGATCACCACGGCGTCGGCGTCGAGCAGTTCGGCGATCACCTGCTGCTGCAGCGCCTCGGCCCCGGCCGGCGGTGTCGCGTCGGCGGGCCGGAGCCGGGCCGGCCAGTGCAGGGAGGCGTCGGCCAGGTGCGGCAGCGGCTCGGCGTGCAGGTCCCGACGGACCACCCGGTAGTCGGGGCCCTGCTCACGCCAGGTCCGGACGAAGGTGTCGGTCACCGCCCGCGACACCGAGGTGCGGGCGTCGGCGGAGGAATCCAGCTGCAACAAGGTCGGCACGGGACTGGACGCTATCGTCCGGCCGCGGCGCGTTGCGCGCGGGCCGACGGATGAACAGCACGGGCGGCGGATGAAGGTCCAAAGCCGCTGGTCGGCGGGCCCCCGGGTCGGGCAGAATCTCGCCAGAGTCGGCTTTCCGGCCTCAGCGCCGATCCGGCCCGTCCGATACCTGTCCGCGCCGACCCAGGAGCTCCGCATGACGACCCGACTCAACCCGTACCTGTCGTTCCGGGACAACGCCCGGGAAGCGATGGAGTTCTACCGCAGCATCTTCGGCGGTGACCTCACCGTCAGCACGTTCGGTGAGTTCCACGCCGGTGACGCCGGCGAGGAGAACAAGGTCATGCACTCGATGCTGGAGACGTCCGGCGGGCTGGTGCTGATGGGCGCCGACACCCCCAACAGCATGGAGTTGCCCACCTCCAGCCGGATCATGGTCTCGCTCAGCGGCGACGACGAGGCGGAGTTGCGCGGCTACTGGGACAAGCTCACAGACGGCGGCGAGGTGACGATGCCGTTCGAGCGGGCTCCGTGGGGCGACCTGTTCGGCATGTGCGCGGACAGGTACGGCATCGCCTGGATGGTCGACGGTGGTTCGGGCCAGGCGGCTCCGGACGGGTCAGGCACCTGACCGCAGCGCCTCCGGTCCGGGTCCTGGACAGCAACGACCGGCCGCGGCCCGTTGGAGGTCCGCGGCCGGCCGTGCTGTCATCCGGTGGTCGGGTCCACCTCGGAGGGGTCGCCCCGCTTCGTGGCGGCGATCACTCGGTGTAGTCGGCGGACACGTGATAGACCCGACCGCCCCAGCCGTCCTGGGGGAACGAGTCGGCGACCCGCACGTACGCCGCCTTGTCCGCGCCGAGATGGGAGCTCAGGTCGATCGTCCGGGCGGCCTTGTTGTTCCCGTCCTGTTCCTGCCGGTTCTCCGTGAGCACCGTCGTCCAGTTCTTGCCGTCGGGGCTGACCTGGACCAGGTACTCGTTGTCGATGGTGAGCGTCGCGGACGCGGCGGTGGTTCGAAGGTGTGCTCACGGGCCGCGTGGAAACGTTTCCGCAACCCGCCCGAGTATGCCGACCAGGTCCCAGGGGTGTCAGGGGCGGTGGGAGTTCGCCGCCGGCTCGTGCAGGGCGGACAAGGGCAGCCGGCTCCGCCGCGAAACGCAGTGCCGGCCTCGGATGCGGTCGGATCAGGCCCGGGAAGGCACTGTCGAACTCGCAGCGGTACCCGCCGGGATCGGCAGCCGGCCGCCGTAGAGTCCGCGGTATGCGAGATCAGCCGACCGTCCTCGGCGCCGAGGTCGCGCGGGCAGCCAGAGAACTGGGCGTTCCCGGGGTCGCGGTGGGCGTCGACCAGGACGGAAGATGCGAGATCGTCGCCCACGGCGTCACCAGTGTCGAGCATGGCCGGCCGGTCGACGTCGAGACGCTCTTCCAGCTCGGGTCGACGGCCAAGACCTTCACCGCGACGGCGATGATGGTGCTGGTCGAACAGGGCCGGGTCGATCTCGACCAGCCGGTCCGTCGCTACCTGCCCGAGCTGCGGTTGCGCGACGTCAGCACAGCCCGGAGCGTGACCGTCGGTCAGCTGCTCAACCACACCGCGGGCTGGGACAGCGGCGACGCCTGGATCGACACCGGCGAGGGCGACGATGCACTCGCCCGTTCCGCCTCCCTGCTCGCCGAACTGCCGCAGCAGTTCCCCGCGGGGACGGGCGCCTCGTACAACAACGCGGCCTTCGTGCTGGCCGGCCGCGTGGTCGAAAAGGTCACCGGGCAGACCTTCGAGCGAGCCTTGGCCCGGCTGGTCCTCGAGCCGCTCGGGCTGCGTCAGACCCTGACGTCGCTGAACGAGATCATGACGCGGCCGTTCGCCGTCGGCCACCTGGCGCACGGATCGACCGACCCGACAGTGACGGTGTGCCGCCCCTGGAGCGACCCGCGGGGCTACCTGCCGGCCGGGGCCCGGCTCGCCTCCAGCCTGGCCGACCAGCTCACCTGGGCCCGGTTCCAACTCGGCGACGGCCGCACGTCCGACGGCACCCGGCTGCTGTCGGCGCACCGGCTGAGGGCGATGCACACGCCAACGACGACCCACGAGTTGCTGCCGGGGGTCCGGATCGGGATGGGGTGGCTGCTCCGCGAGATCGACGGTGTGCGGCTGGTCGAACACCACGGCGACGTCTCTGGCCAGCATTCGACACTCACCGTGGTCCCCGAACGCGGTTGCGCGATCGTCGTCCTGACCAATTCCACCCCCAACGGCCGGGAGCTGGCGGAACGGGTTGTGCACCGGGCCCTGGAGACCCGCCTGGGATTGGTCGACCGGCCACCCGACCTGCTCCGGCTCGGTCCCGGCGAACTGGCCACGTACGAGGGGACCTACCGTACCGAGGGCATCGAGTTGCGGGTCGTCGCCGCCGGCGGCGGGCTGCTCATCCACGGCACCGTCTTCGACGGCGACACCCCCGGCGAGACGCTGGACTTCCCGATCGGTCTGCTGGCGGGTGAACGATTCCTGGTCGTCGACGGCCCGTTCGCCGGCCTGCAGGGTGAGTTCCTGCGTGAGGCCGGCGCGGTCGTCGCGGTCCGACACGTCGGCCGCTTGGTGCCCCGCAGCGACCATCGCTGCTGAGGCCGGACCGGCCCGCAGCCGCACCACCGCATGATCGATCTCCCCCCTCCCGGTGGACTGCTCGGGACCGTGAGGACCGTCTTCCGGTCGGGACGAGGCGGTCTGGCGGGAACGCGGTCTGCCAGGTCAGAAGTCCCGGCTGGTCTCGGAGTAGCCGGAGTTGCCGACTCGTTGCAGGTGGACCCGTCGGACCAACCGGATCATCGGGCGAAGCAACAGCTGAACGCTGCCGATCAGGAAGAACCACGTCCCGATCGTGGTCGTGGACTCGAAGAAGAACAGGATGCTTCCAGCGACGAACCAGAGGGCGATCATGACGTCATTGAGGATGCTCAGCACCTCGTAGCGCCGCCGGATCACCAGTTCGTCGTGGCCCAGGCTGATGGTCAATTCGCGGTCGTTCATCCGGACACGAAATCACATCGCGGCCCGACCCAGCGACACGCAGAGCGTCGTGGGTTCCCCGACACTTCCCCGTCCGCCCGATGCCGCCGCCCGATCGGCCATCGGTATGGTGCCCGGGCCGCATCCCGCAGCGATACGGCTTCGGTCGAGGAGAGAAGGCAACGATGCAGGCGTCGGAGGTGCCCGGTGCCATGGCTGCAGCCAGGTCGACCGCCTCAGCCCTCGGCCTGACCGTCGACGGCGCGACCATCCTGCACGACTCGAACACGCTCACTCTGCGTCTGCTGCCGTGTGACGTGCTGGCCCGGGTGGCACCTGCAGCACAACAGGTCGCCCAGTTCGAGATCGACGTCGCCCGACGACTGGGCGAGACCGGCAGCCCGGTGGCCATGCTCGATCCCCGGGTGGAACCTCGCGTCCACGCCCGGGATGGCTTCGTGATCACGCTGTGGACCTACTACGAACCCGCGACGAACCCGAACGTGCCACCGGCCGACTACGCCGATGCACTGCAGCGGTTGCACGCCGGCATGCGCAAGATCGAGGTCCCGACGCCACACTTCACCGACCGGGTGCAGCAGGCTCAACAACTGGTGGCAAGCCGCGACCACACTCCGGCGCTCGCCGACACCGACCGCGAGCTTCTCGCCACCACGTTAGGCAGCCTGAGACAGGTCATCGGCGCGCGCGGCAGCGCCGAACAGGTCCTGCACGGCGAACCGCATCCGGGCAATCTGCTGGCCACGAAGAACGGACTGCTGTTCATCGACTTCGAGACGTGCTGCCGCGGGCCCGTCGAATTCGACCTGGCCCATGCGCCCGACGAGGTCAGCGAACACTATCCGGGCCTCGATCAGGATCTGCTCCGCGACTGCCGGCTCCTCATGCTGGCGATGATCACCGCCTGGCGCTGGGATCGAGGGGACCAGCTCCCGAACGGGCGCCGACTGGGCAGGGAGTGGCTCAGCCAGATCCGAGCCGCGGTCGGATGAGCAGGTTCTGGCTGCAGTCCGTGCGTGAGGTCGCGCGGGCCGGGCCGCCGGCGATCCGTCGAGCGGTGTGGGATTCGCGGCTCTACTGAGGAGCCGCGCTTGGCCCGACGAGGCTACGGTGGGAGATGCTGCCAGCGAAAACCCTTCCAGGAGCTCCCGACGATGATCCTCCCCGAGGTTCGGGACCCGCGTTTCACCACACTTCGCCGCGGCGGCACCCTCACGGATTCGGATCACCGACTCCTCGCCCTCTGGGCGGCGGCGTGCGCCGAGCACGTCCTTCCTCTGTTCGAGTCGGTCCAACCGGAGGACCAACGACCACGTGAGGCGATCGAGCACACCCGTGCCTGGGTGTGCGGTGAGGTCGAGATGATGCAGGCGCGTGCGGCGGGCGGGCACGCCATGGGTGCGGCCCGTGACCTGCGCGGGGCAGCCCGGCATGCCGCCTACGCCGCCGGCCAGGCGGCGGTCGTCGCTCACGTGGCCGCTCATGAACTCGGGGCGGCCGCCTATGCGATCAAGGCCGTCCGCGCTGCCGCGCCGGTCGGCGCGGGCGATGCCGCCGGCCGACTCGAGTGCCGATGGCAGCGTGACCAGCTCCCCGAATCCATTCGGGAGCTGGTGCTCGAGGATCAGCGGGTGCGAAACGACATCTGCTGGTCGGTCTTCGACGACTGACCGGTCCGCTGGATGGGGTGGTCGACAGGCGCTTCGGAGCGATCATGGATTGGGTGTTGAGCGCGCTGGCGGATCGGAGCCGGCTCACCGTGCTGGAGATTTTGCGTGATCATCTCCGGTGACCGCCGGCGAACTCGCCGCCGCACTCCCGATCACCGGCCGGGTGCCCCGGCACCTGCCGATCCTGCGTACGGCAGGGCTGGTCGACCTACGCCAGCAAGCGCAGCGGGCGGAGGATCCACTCCCTGCGGCCGGAGTCACTGGTTGAACTGGACGAGTGGTTGCCCGCCTGTCGCGTGCCCCGGCAGAACCGGCTCGATACCCGTCAACCGACGTCGCAGCAGGTTCCGGGCGCTCTAGGGTGATCACCATGGAGAACCGACGATTGGTGTTGATCACCGGGGCGGCCGGCGGAATCGGCCGGGCACTGGTCAGCAGGTTCGTCACCGGTGGTGATCGGGTGATCGCCCACGACCGGGACCAGGACGGGGTCGCCGAGGTGGCCGCCGCGCATGGCGCGGACCTGGTCCTTCCGGTCAGCTCCGAGCTCCCCGACCCGGACGCGCTGGCGTCGGCTCTTGCTCCGGTGATCGCCGAACACGGCCCTGTCGGTGCCGTCGTCGCGAACGCCGGTAGCACCTGTGGCGGCGCCCTGGAGACCCTGCCGGCCGGCGGTTGGCAACGAGACCTTGACGTGAACCTGACCGGGGGTTACGTGACGGTCAGTTCGGTCCTGGACGGTCTGAAGGCCAGCCGCGGCGCGATCGTGCTGGTCGGATCGGTCAACGGCCTGGCCGCGTTCGGAGACCCGGCCTACAGCGCCGCCAAGGCCGGCTTGATCAGCTACACGCGCTCGCTGGCGATCGAGTACGGCCGGTTCGGCATTCGCGCCAACATCGTCTGTCCCGGCACCGTCCGCACGCCGATCTGGCAGCGTCGGACGGAGACCGAGCCCGACCTGCTGGACAAGCTGCGGAAGTGGTATCCGCTCGGCGACATCGTCGAGCCTGAGGACGTGGCGGAGGCGGTCTGGTTCCTCGCCTCCGGTGCCGCTCGGATGATCACCGGTACGGTGCTGCCGGTGGATGGAGGGTTGACCGCGGGCAACCGGCTGATGGCCGCCGAACTGACCCACGAGGAGTTCTGATCGAAGGCACCCGGGCCGGGAGGCGTCGAGACGCACACCTCGGTCCGCGGGTGCGACATCCCCGTCCGTCGGGGCCCCGCTGATGCATCGAGCCTGCAGGCCGTCCCGTCGATGATCCTGTCGGAAGTCCTGCCGCAGGGAGGGCCGCTCCAGGGTGCTGCACCGCCGTCCCCCGGCCGTGTCGACAACGTGTCGGCGCTCAGGACTGCGGGCCGTCCAACAGATCACCGAGGGCGGAGTCGTCGTCGACCTGGGTCAGGATCACGTCTCCGGCCTGGAGCCGGGTCGAGTTACGCACGGGCAGGTGCTTCCCGGCGCGGCTGACGACGCTGATCCATCCGCGTTCGCCGACCTTGAGTTCGGCGATGGTGCGGCCGTCGGCGCTCGACCCGGCCGCGACGACGTGCCGCTGGAGGCCCTCCGGCTCCTCGGCGAACCGAAGATCGACCGACCAGGGACGCGACGGGATCTGCCGCATCGGGACACCGAACCGTCGGGCCAGCGGCGGCACCAGACCGCCCTGGAGCAGGACCGAGACCAGGACCACGATGAAGATCACCGAGAACACCAGGTCAACCTGGGGTCGTCCGGTGTCGATGATGAAGAGTCCCAGCAGAATCGGCACCGCACCCTTCAGACCGGCCCACAGCACGAACGCGCGCTCCCCCCGGCTCAGGTCGACCGGCAGCGTCAACACACCCACCAGCAGCGGCCTGATCAGGAAGATCAGGATCGCAGCGATCGCGAACCCGATCAGCAGGTCCCGTGGCTGCGCCGTCTCGTGCAGATCCACGTTGAGGCCGAGCACGATGAAGGCGACGATCTCGGCCAGTCCGGCCAGACCGGAGCTGAACTGCTCGATCTCCCGCTTGTACGGAGCGTTCGCATCACCGAACAGGATCCCGGCGACGAACACCGCAAGGAACCCTGATCCGTGCAGCGTCGAGCCGATCCCGTAGATCGCGGCTGCACTGGCCACGACCAACACCGAATGCATCCCCTGGTTGCCGAGCTGGATTCGTCGTGCCACCACCGCCAGGCACAGGCCGCCGGCCACCCCGACGGCGGCGCCCACCACCATCTGCAACCCGAACTCGAGCAGTCCCGAACCGACCGCGGCCAGACCGGAGCCCTGCGCCGCGACCAGGCTCGTCAACAGCGCGATACCGACAGGATCGTTGGCGCCGGACTCACCCTCCAAGATGGTCCCGGCGCGGCCGGCGATCTCCTTGCCGCCCAGCACCGAGAAGACGACCGCCGGGTCGGTCGGGGCCAGCGCAGCCCCCAGCAACAGGGACGGCTGCCAGCCCAGTCCGAACAGATAGTGCGCGCTGGCGGCCAGCGCGGCAGCCGAGACGGCGGTGCCGGCGACACCGATCCAGGCGATCGAGCCGGCCGCGGTCCGGAATCGGCGCCAGCCGATGTGCATCCCACCGTCGAACAGGATGAACATCAACGCTACCGATACGACTTCCTCGCCTGGCCGCCGAACATCCGACCCCAGGTGCGGCAGGAACAGGGCCGCAACCGCGGCGGCGCCCAGGAACAGGGCCGGCGCGGGCACTCGGAGCCGGCTACTGACCTTGCCGCCGAAGACGGCAGTGATCACCGACCCGGCGACGATGAGGACGGCCAGGCCGAAACCGATCGCATCGGTCATGAGGCAAACTCCAGGGATCGTCGCAGCAGATCGCCGACCAGACTTCCCGGCACACCTCGTTCGTTCGAACCGACAGCCTAGCGACCTCAGGGTCGTGGTCGTCGTCGAGGCTGTCCCATCGGCGTGCGGGAGGATCCAGGTCTGAGACCGCTTGTCGGCCGTGCCGGCCGAGAACGGCTCCGCGAATCCGCGGCGCCATCGCACAGACCATGCGGACCGCGACGGCGAAAGGCTCCGACGCCGATGACGCGGCCCGACGGATCGTCGCGATCGCCCCCGCACGACACCCGAAGCGGCGCTACGGGATCGGCCGTGGCGGGCGGGCGATCACGCTGCTCGGCGCTGCTGCCGCAACGCCGGCTCGACAGCCTCTTGCGAAGAGGCTACCGACTCAACCGCTGACGAGCCGAGGCCGACAGGCCCATCCGGAGACCTGCGTCGGCGGGGCGTACGTGCGGGCCCTGCGGTGGCAGGGCCTCGACGTCGGCCGGGGCACGTACGGCGGACTCGTCGAAGCTGAGGCCGTTACCCGGCGTGGTGCCCAGGATGATGTGGCCGTCGTCGATGTCCCAGTCCGCGCTGACCCCGGCGGGCAGAGTGAACCCCTGGACCTCGGTGAGCGCATGGTTTCCCACCGCCGCGGCGGCCGGGGCGAGGTGACCGAAGAAGCCGACCGGGCTGACCGGCAGATTGTGTCCGGCCGCGAGGGCGGCGACACGGAGGAAGTGGCTGATGCCCCAGCCCCCACCGGCTTGGACCAGGTCGACGGCGCGGCCGCTGATCAGCGGAAGGTACTGGTCCAGACCGGTCAGATTCTCCCCGGTGGCGACCGCGGCGCGAACCTGCCGGGACACCGTCGCCAACCCTTCGGCGTCCCACCGTCGCAGCGGCTCTTCCACCCAGGCCAGGTCGACGCTCTGCTCCAACGCGGCCACATAACGCACGGCCTGCTTGGTGTTCCAACTCTCATTCGCGTCCAGAGCAAGGACGGGATGGTCGACGTCCAGAGCGTCGCGGACCACGGCCAGCCGCCGCACGTCGTCGGCCACGTCAAGGCCGCCCTTGAGTTTGGCGCTGGTGAAGCCGGCCTGCGCGAACGAGGAGTACAGGCTGTGCAGTTGGTCGTCGTCCAGGCCGGCGTCCAGCCCCGAGGCATAGCCCCGAACGGCGCGATCGCGGCCGCCGAGCAGACGCCACAGCGGCTCGCCCGCAGCTTTGGCCTTGATGTCCCACAACGCGAGGTCGACCGTTCCGATCGCCCCGAAGACCGCGCCGGCGTGGCCGGCCTTGAACGACCAGGCCAGCATCCGGTCGTACAAGGCGTTGACCGACCGCGGGTCCTCCCCTTCCACGGCCGGGAACACCCGGTCGATCAGGCTGCCCTGGCCGACGGCGACCCCGGTGAGGTCGGAGTCGGTCTCCAGCACCACGACGCTCGAGGCGGTCGCGTTCCCGGGCATCACCCCGTTGGCGTCACCGATGCGGCGACCCCAATCCAGCACCGTCGAGACGATCCGATAGCCGGTGATCTTCATGTCGGCTGAGCATAGCCAGCAGGACCGGATACCAGGTCCTTGCGACGTATCGCTCGGGCGGCTGCGGGGTATTCACTGACGTGTAGCCGTCGACCACTACCGTGAAGCTGTCGACGCCGACGAGGGAGACGACCCCGGGAGCGGGCTTGGTCCCACGTCGGCGTGTACCCGTCTGCCGGGCCGGGGGAGATCGCCGGACAGGACGGCTTCACAATCGTTCGGCGACATCCTTGATCGCTGCCAGGGTGGGCCGCCATCCGTTCTCGACCATCGCGTCGGCCGACTCCTGCGACGGGCTGTTGCCGTGGGTCAGAGTCAGCCGGGTGTGATCACCCTCCAGGGGGGCAAGGTCATAGGTGACGTGATGATAGTTCTCTGCGACATCGGGGTCACCGGTCAGCGGGCTCCAGTGCGTGATCGCCATCCGTCGCGGTGGTTCGAAGGCCACCACTTGACCCTTGTCGACGTAGGGCTGGCCCTGCCATTCACCGCGCCACGTGATCGGAGAGCCGACCTTCCAATCGGTGTCGACGCTGGTGCCATGCATGTATTCACCGACCAGCCCGGGATCGGTCAAGACCCGCCACACGGTGTCCGGCGAGGCCGCGATCTCGACGCTCGTCAACGCCTCGTAGGTTTCGCGCATGCGGTGATCCAAGCACACCCGGGCCCCCACCCGAGGCATCCAGCGAGGCCCGGTGAGGGAATCGTTGTGGAGATCCGGTCCGCGAGCGAGTCGGCAGGAGAAGCGTGCGGTGGTGCGATCAGGGCTGAGTGATGGCTCGCTGGGGCGAGGCGCCTGTCGAGAGCCGGGACAGCCGGATACTTCGGAGGGGTCGATTGGCCTTAGCCCATGTTTAGGTGGCTGCGTCGTCACTCGCGGTCACTACATGACGTGTAGTAGAACAGGGGTGGATGAGCGACATTCACCGGGTGCCCGTCACCCGCACGGCCGCAGCTGCCATGGGACCTGCCCGAGGGTCGGTGGCTGGCAGGTACTCCGTAGCCGGCGGCACTGATTCACGCGCTTCCAGCCGGCGAGGACGTGCCCAGACCGGCGAGCCCCGGCGATGATTGCTTGGCTGGCCGTCCTGGTCGCGGTGGGCGAGGCGGCCTGCGCCGCGCTGGCCGCCACTCTGCAGCACAAGACTGCCAGCCGCAGCGGCCTCGCGACGCCGACGTCAGCGCCCACCGGACGGCTGGCCGCCTTCGTACGCCACCAGTTGCGTCAGCGGCTGTGGTGGATCGCGCAGTCGGTTCAGGCCGGCGCGCTCGCCCTGCACGCAACAGCACTCCAGTTCGGCCCGCTGACCCTCGTCCAGCCCGTCCTTGCGATCGTGGTCGTGCTTGCGCTGCCGCTCAATCACCGCCTGAACCGCTCACGGATCACTCGTCCCGAGCTGCTCTGGGCCGGCTTGGTGGCCGCCAGCCTGGCCGGCTTCCTGCTGGTCGCCGCGCCATCGCACACGACGGAGACGATCCCGACACACAGGCTCGTAGTGGCGGCGATCGTGCTGACCGCCGCCGTGGCCTGTTGTGTGCTGATCGCACAACGGGGGTCGCCCAAGATTGCGGCGCTCGCGCTCGGGTCGGGCTCGGGACTCGCCTTCAGCATGGAGGCGCTGCTGCTGCAGGTCACCACGACCGCACTGCTGCGGCACCCCTTGACTGCGCTGACCAACCCGAGCTCGTACGGGCTGCTGGCGGCCGGTGTCGCAGGAGTGACGCTGACGCAACTGGCCTACCGGGCCGGGCCCATCTCTGCGGCGCTGCCGGCGATCATCACCGTGAACCCGTTGTGCAGTGTCATCCTCGGCGTGCTGGTCAACGGGGAGCAGATCCGCTCCTCACCCCTGGCACTGGCTGTCCAGGCAGCAAGTTTCGTCGGATTGGCTCTCGCAGTTGTCGCGCTGTCCCGCTTCCCGGGTGCGATCGCCACCGAACCTCCCACCGCGCCGGACGGGACCATCACGCGGAGCACCGGGCCAGACCGTGACTAGGTGTCCGGCCGACATTCCTCCACCGACGGCAGGCCGGCGATGCATGGCCGGCCGGCGCGGTCCAGTGGAACTGGTCGCCCAGGGCTCATGGACCCACCCGTCCCAACGGGCGGGTCTCGCGGCACGTGACGCCGACATCGGCCGAACTCAGGGCCGGAACAGAGACCCGGTGCCGATCATCCGACCTCCTAGGAGACGGTGAGTGCCGGTGCGTCGTAGCTGAGGCTGGGTCCGCTGAGACTCAGAAGGTCGTTCGTGACGTCGTCAACGACGAACGCCTGCTGGTGGTTACTCATGCCGTTCGGACGGTGAACGCCGATAACCAATTGGGCGTTCCGCGCCGGCGATTGGGATGAGCCCGATTGCCCCCGCCGAGGGCTCGTCGTCAGCCAGTTGGTGAGCTGTTGCTCCGTCGGCCACGTCATTCAGCAACACCCATCCGTCCGGGAAAAGCCTCCGGAACTGGCCGTCAGGATCGCGCCAGTCGTCCGATGGTCGTTCGGTTGCCAGCCCAACGCTGGGACCCTACGCAATGGTTGCCGTTCCCGGCGTGGATGCCTTGTTACGAGTTCTGACCGATGCCGATCGAGAGCCGCGCCGCCACCATCGAGTCGTTGATGCCCCATGCCCTGCCTGGGCGATCGACAGCGGGACGCAAATTTCGACTCCACAGGGTGTGAGCGATAGACGCGTTCCCTGCCCGGTGCCTGGCCCCGCGCGGGGACCGCTCCTGCTTGGGCGCTGGCGCGGTAGCGCCCGTGTCGCAAGCGAATCGATGAGCGGGCGGCTCCCCGGCGATTGCTCGTGCCCGGTGACCGCGCCGGAGGATCCCCGGACCGGGCAGCCCGGGGACGATCGCTGACCGCCCTTTCCCGTACGGCTCAACGGTGGTACGCGTCTCGGCGGTGACTGAGGGACACGACCTCGATGACGAGGCGGGCGTCGACGATGCGGTAGATGACCCGGTACTCGCCGCGCCGCGCGGAATAAAGCGGGGTCAGTGGCTCGCGCAGCGGCTTACCGACCCGGTGCGGATTCCGTCGCAGCGCGCCCATGATGAACTCGAATGCGGCAGCCGCGACCTTTTCCGGCAGGTCCTCCTCGAGCGCGCGGCGAGCCCCACGCGTGAAGACGACCTCGCAGGCCTCGATCACTCGGCGAGTCTGCCGCGGGCGATCATCGCCGCGCGCACTTCGTCGGCAGTCGAGACATCCCCAGCGGCCAGGTCGGCAAGTCCATCGCGGATCGCCTGCACCTCCTCTGGTCGGGCAAGGACGTCGATGGTCTCAAGCAGCACGTCGTAGTCGTCGGCGCTCAGCAGCACGGCGACGCGGTCGCCATTACGAGTCACCTCGAACCGCTCGTGCGTGGTGACGGCCGATTCGATCAGTTTGGAGAGGCTGGCACGCGCATCCGCAACAGACAGCGTCGTCATGTACGCAATTATAGCGTGCATAGGTCGATAGTGGATCTCGTGCCCGGACACCGGAGGAGACTCGACGAGCGAGCGCCTGCTGGCGGCCACGGGAGTCGTGCGCGGGCTGTCCCGCAAGAGGATCCGCTGACGCGAGAGAGCGGATGCTCACGCGTCGGGCAGCCATCATCCCACACCGTAAACGAACTAACGACACTAGAGGTGCCTCGTCGGGTCCATGCGCTGGTGAAGGATGCGGATGATGTCGACGCTGTCGACCGTCTCCACGAAGAACAGCAGGTGGCTTCCGATGCCGTAGCGACGGTACCCCTCGCGGATTTCGTCGCAGGCGCGTCCGCGTTCCGGATCCGCGGCGACGCGTTCGACCGCCGCGTGGATCTCGGCGATGCACTTCTCAGCCTGGCCGGCGTCCCAGCGTCCTTCGGTCAAGTCCCAGATCTCCGACAGGTCGCGCTGCACGGCTGGCGTGAGCCGGTAGGCCTTCACTGCTTCTTCGACGCGACGAAGGTGTCGAAGTCGAAGGGTACGGGCGCTCCGCTGTCTTCGCCGGCGACCAGAGCGGCGCGCAGGCCGGCGAGCTGCGTCTCCTGGTCCTCCAGTAGACGCAGGCCCGCGCGGATGACCTCGCTGGAGGAGCGGTAGCGCCCCGAGGCGACCTGCCGGGAAAGGAAGTCGGCGAAGTGGTCGTCGAGGCTGATCGAGGTATTCTGAGCCACGGCCCAGATAGTACCAAAGATTGGTATTCAGTAGCGGGGATGCTCTGTGGTCGATCCGCTCACGGACAGTCAGTGCCCGGCCGTTCTTGCCGCCAGCTGCAGCGTCGGTCTAGGAACCTCTCGCGGGAAATCGCGACGTGGTGGTTGTATCACCCGGTGTGGATCCGCCCTCCCTTGTACCGCGCGGGGCCCGTGCTTAGGGTGCGTGTGCGAGCCGAGGAGGCACACGTAGATGGAATCAGCGGAGATACCGCGCGCAGTGGCTGCGGCGATGGCGACCGCCGCCGCGCTTGACTTGGCGGTCGACGACGCCGTCGTCCTCAACGACTCCAACCGCCTCGTCGTCCGCTTGACGCCATGCGACACCGTCGCGCGAGTCACGCCCATGATGCATCACGCGGGCCATCAGATGAGCCCAGAGCGAGAAGTCGAAGTTGTCAAACGGCTTGGGCGGAGCGACAGCCCGGTTGCTGCACTCGACCCTCGGGTTGAGCCACGCGTCCTCGTGCGTGACGGCTTCAAGATCGCCCTGTGGACCTACTGTGAACCGATGCAGGTCCCGATCATTTCGCCCGCCGACTACGCGCAGGCCCTGGGCCGTCTCCATGCCGGCCTGCGGCGGCTTGAGGTCACAACGCCGCACATCTTGGATCGCGTCGAAGCCGTACAACAAGACGTTGCCGACCGCGACGTCACGCCACGTCTCGCGGATACGGACCGAGACTTTCTCGCCGACACGCTGCACCATCTGAAGTGGTCGATCGTTAATCGGCACGCACCCGAGCAGCTGCTGCACGGTGAGCCGCACCCGGGGAACCTGCTCATCACGAGGAACGGTCCGCTCTTCATCGACTTCGAGAACACCGCCCACGGACCCGTCGAGTACGACCTGGGCTGGGTGCCCGAGGATGTGAGCGACCGCTATGCGGACGCCGACCAAGATCTGGTTGGCGAGTTTCGCGGCCTCGTGATGGCGATGGTCGCGGCGTATCGGTGGCGTCGCGACGACCGCCACCCGAGCGGCAGGGAGTCGGGAGTGGCATTCCTCAACGTTCTGCGGGACGGCCCGCCCTGGCCAGCCCTCGATGATGTCACCTGGTAACACCAGCAGCCTGGATGACCGGCCCTGCGCCACCCCTCCTGCGTGGAACAGGGCGCTCGAAAACTGAACACTATCGGCGGTGAAAAGTGAGCACTCAACGATTGGAGAGTGATCACTTTGCAGGACTGGCCGTTGATCAGGAGGCTGGCGGCGGAGGGGGCATCGGGCAGACAAGTGGGCTCCCCCCGGCGTGGACCCAGCACTCCGTCCAGGGATTGTCGACGAAGCGGATAGCGTGGAACGCTCTTCGGGACGAAGTGAGTCGGCAGGCTAGGGGCGTCGACGGACCGTTCTCGGTAGACCCGTCTGCAGCCCATGTGCCCGAGGGCGATGTCTGCTCAAGCGCGGGTCGAGGCCCGGGGACCGCGCTCGAGGATTTCGGTGAGGAGCCCGGCGGTGGCAGTGAGATGTTCTCGTTTCCAGGTCCGAATACTCCACACCAGATCGGTCAAGCCAATCTGCAACTCGTAGCAGTGATGGCGTACGGCCGCGTCAACGAGGGCGCTGGAGTCGGCTCGAACCTCCGGGTCCTGGAGCAGTCCCGCCAACGGGTCGACGGCGGCGATGCCCGGATAGAACACCGGTCCCCAGACACTGCACCAGGCGGCGTCGTACAGAAAGTCGCCGCGTAACGAACACTTCCAGGACAGCACCGCGTGGACCCGGCGCCAGTCCGCGCTCAGGAGGACGTTGCCGTGCAGCAGATCACCGTGTATGAGATCGCGGCGCTCGGGACAAGCTGCGATCAGCGATCTGACCCGGTCGCAGACCGCCCCGGACAGGGCTGCGAGCTTCAGGTCGGCAGCCAGGACGGCACTCCACCCGGGCACGCGACTCTCTGCATCTTCCAGCCTGGAAAGGATCAGATCCCGCCAACTGGGAACCGGCGCGCCGCCCGGGTGCCACATCACCGGCATATCGGCGGATGCCGGTACTCGGTAGAGCGCGACGAGCAGACGAGTGAGGGTTGGGGCGACGACATCTGCGCGCTCGACGGGCGCATCCTCCAGGAATTGCCCGTGATGACGAACCGAGATGGCGTAGGCCCGCCCGGTCGATGTGGTCCCTACCTCCCTGACTTCCGGTACCGGCAGATCCGGTCCGGTGAAGGTCACAGCCATCCGGTCGGTTTCGTACCAGGAGCGTTCGGGACCGAAGCGGATCACCAACTCTTCCCCGCCGGCCCGATAGGCCCATGCCGATGACCACGCCCCGCCGACGAGGGGCTCCAGGTCGCTGGCCGTGCCGGCGGAGTGCTGCGCCAGGAAGGCGGCAACCTCCTCTTTTCGGGGCTGATCCATTCCGGCAGTATCCGCCCAGGCGGTCTGTGAAGATCCCCCGCCACCGTCGTCATCGTGGAGCCGCGCGGTGAAGTCCGCTTGCGGGGCGCTCGGCCATCGGCCCGTCGGGCCAGCCGGCGGGGTCGGCAAGGGAATCCTTTCGAGCTGTGGATGGTGGCATCTGATCAGTGGGGCCACTGGAATGGTGTTGGTCATGGTCACGTGACGGCGTCTGCCACCGTTCCGGTCCGAGACGCTCTCCATCGCGCCTCGCGGTGACTGTTCAGAGCACGATGTGATGGGTCCGCCGGTGTTCGTCGAGGATCGTGTCGATCACCCGGGCCGTGCGTACGGCGGACTCGCCGGTGCTCAGCGGCTCGGCCTCCCCGCGCAGGCTGGCCATCACGTTGCTGATCAGCGGTTCCTGAACGATTCGCGGGTACGGGGCGTCGATCTCTGTCGTGCCGTCGGCAGTCGTGAGCTGTAGCGGCTCAGTCCCGAACGACGACAGCCGTAGGGTGCCGGTGTCGCCGATGAGCTCGACGAGGTCGCAGGCCTCAGCCGCGTCGTAGTCCCACAGCCCGACGCCGAGCACGTCACCGAAGCGGAACTGGGCGATCACCTGTGTCTCCGCCGCCGGTCCTTCCGGGCCGGCCGCGGCACCCGACACGCCGGTGGCCGGGCCGAATAGGAAGTCGAGCCAGTCGAGCGTGTGCGAGGCGAGGTCGACGAAGTGGCCGCCACCAGACACTTGGGGATCGAGCCGCCACGGGATCGATCGACTCGGATCGTCGGCGGGCCGCCGGTTGCGGACGACGACGGAGCGGACTACTCCGATGCGGCCGGAGCGGACCAGCTCGGCCGCCGCGGCGAAGCGGGGCATGGCGCGGCGGTAGTAGGCGACGAACAGCGGTACTCCGGCTTGGACGCAGGCGGAGATCATCTGCTCACACTCTGCAGCGGTGCGGGCCATGGGTTTCTCCACGTACACCGGCTTCCCGGCCGCCGCAGCCCGCACCGTGTAGTCGGCATGGCTGTCGGGCGGCGTGGCGACATAGACCGCGTCGACCTGCGGGTCGGCGAGCAGCTCGTCGGCGTCGGCGTACCATCGCGGCACGTCGAACCGGTGCGCGAAGTCGGCTGCCCGCTCGGCGTCGCGGCGCATCACCGCGACGAGCGCGGAGCCCGGCACTGTCTGGAACGCTCGGCCGCTCTTGCGCTCGACGACGTCGCCGACGCCGATCACACCCCACCTGATCACGGGTCCCGGTGTCCAGCTCATGCGATCTCCAATCCGGGCGGCCGCAGCAGCCGCTCGGGGCCTGCCGCTCCGCCCGCCGACTCGTGCCTTCTCGACACGTAGCCGACCGAGTGCGCCGCAGCCAGGTCGGCCTCGACGTCGTCGATGAACAGCACTCGTTCGCCGGCCAAGGCCGAGCGCTCGCTGATCATGGTGAAGTATGCCGGGTTCGGCCTCGACCACACCCATGTCGGGAGTGAAGATCACCCCGTCGAGACGGTCTCCGAGCCGAGCGCGTCGCGTAGACAGCCCACCCGCGGAGCCTGCGGTTGCTCACGCTGTAGCACGGCACGCTGGGCATCGGCGAGCAGAAAGCACTGCGGAAAGATCTGTTTGTCGCTCAGCCCGTGGTAGCGCGGCAACACGGCAGGGCTTCGCGGCGCGACCGCATAGTGGCGCTCAGGATGTCAGCAAAGCAGCTGCCTGGCCCGCTTCCGCAGGTTCTCAAGGTTCGTCAGGGGAGGCACTTCGGATAGTTGCGGCATAGCCCCATCGGCGGTTGCCAGCGCCCTCATTCAGCAGCGCCAGCATCGTGCCGTCACCCGCGGTCACGGATCGACCGGAACCTTCGGATCCCGACCAACTCCCGACCCAAGTTGGCACGACGAACGCCAAGCCCTGCGGATGTACCGCCCGGTGATTGATCTGTAAACCGCGCCTACCAATCCGCCACCGAGCCGTCGTTCTCGTGGTACGTCTCGCCGCCTAGCTCGGCGTGGTACCCATACGACTCGCCCGTGAACTCCTTCGTCGCCTCGGCCTCGTCCACTTCCACCCCAAGGCCGGGCGCCTGCCACAGGGGGATATGCCCGTCGATCACCTCCCAGTCCTTCTTCAGCAGGCCGTTGCCGAGTCCGGCGTCGACCTGCTCCTGGATCAGGAAGTTCGGGATGACGGCATCGACGAGCATGCACGCGCCCAGTGCAAGCGGGCCGATCGCGCAGTGCGGCATGAGGTGCTGGTAGTACACCTCCGCGTAGTTGGCGATCTTCTTCAATTCGCTCGGTCCGCCGCAGTGCGCCACGTCCGGTTGCAGGAGCGCCACGCACTGCTTCTCGATCACCTCGCGGAACTCCCACCGGTTCAGGAGCCGCTCGCCGGTAGCGATCGGGAACGGGACGTGATCCGAGACCAGCTTCAACGCGTCGGCGTTTTCCTGCGGCACAGGCTCCTCGACGAACATCGGCCGCATGCCCTTGATCTCGTTGCATACTTCAATGGCGAGTGCCGGCGTCATCTTGGCATGGAAGTCGAAGCACAGCTCCACGTCCGGGCCAACCCACTCACGCATCTTGTAGGCCGCCTCGACAAATTCGTCGATCCTCGACGGCGGCTCATGGGCGCGCCAAGGGCCGGACGGACCGGCCTTGTACGCCGTGTAGCCCTTCTTCTGAAGCATGTCCAGCCGTGTACGAGAGGCCTCAAGTCCCTCGTCGGACAGGTCACGGATGCCCCAATGCGCATAAACCCTGATCCTGTCCCGCACGGCGCCGCCCATCAGTTTGTAGCTGGGCACTCCGTAGTGTTTGCCGGCGATGTCCCACAACGCTGCATCGACTGCAGCCAAAGCGCTCATGTTGTGTGCGCCGCCCCTGAAGAAGGCCGATCTGTAGATCTGCTGCCAATGATGCTCGATACGAAGTGGGTCCTTGCCGACCAGGTACTGCGCATATTCGTCGATGACCGCAGGGACCGACTTCGGCTTGCCCTCCAGAGTGCTCTCAGCCCATCCGTCGATTCCCGCGTCGGTGCCGATGCGTATCAGCCGGGTGCGGCTTTTCGGAGCGAACTGTTCGACGTGCGTGATCTTCATGCGGCGGCGGCCTCTTCTTCTCGTGGAAGATTGACAGACTGGGTCCATTTCGGCGACAGCCAGCCCCGGACCCACCGGCCTTCAGCATCCGGTCCAAGGGTTCTGGGTTCGGGCCCGAGAGCTGCCATGTCCGACGACGCTAGACCACGACGAGGACGCGCGAACGAGGACTCCCCTGGCGGAGTGGAGACGCCCGGTCATGATCCGCTCACGGGACAGTCAGTGGCCGGCCGTTCTTGACGCCAGCTGCAGCGTCGGTCTAGGAACCTTGAACGAAAGCGTCCGGTTCCGCGTGACCCACAGTCAGACGGTGATCTTGAGACAAGGAGACACAACATGAAAGCGATCGTCGTAACGGATCGGGACGCGCCTGCAGCCGGGATCACCCTGGCCGAGCGACCAGAACCCACGCCCGCGATCAACGATGTCCTCGTACAAGTCCACGCCTCCGGGTTCGTCCCCGCAGAATGGGAATGGCCCTCGACGTGGGTCGACCGGTCCGGGCACGACCGAACCCAAGCGATCATCGGTCACGAACTCGCTGGAGTGGTGGCCGGGCTCGGCTACGGCACCACGGGGCTGTCCGTTGGTCAACGAGTCTTCGGCGTCACCGACTGGCACCGCGATGGCACGCTGGCCGAATACGTGGCGGTGGAAGCGCGCAACCTGGCGCCGCTCCCCGGCGACGTAGATTTTACCGTCGGTGCGAGCCTGCCGATCTCCGGTCTGACCGCATGGCAAGGCCTGTTCGATCACGGCCGACTCCGGACCGGCCAGGCCGTCCTAGCGCATGGCGCGGCCGGCGCCGTCGGATCGATCGTCACCCAGCTTGCACACGAGTTCGGCGCGTACGTCATCGGGACCGGCCGCGCGGCCGACCGGCAGGCGGCACTCGACTTCGGGGCGAACGAGTTCCTCGACCTCGGAAGCGAGAACATCGAAGACGTCGGCAGCGTGGACCTCGTCTTCGATGTGATCGGCGGAGACATTCAGAAGCGCTCGGCCGCCATCACTCGACGGGGCGGAACACTGGTGTCCGTTGTCGGACCCACTGAGGCACGACCCGCCGACGGCCTCGCGGTCGACTTCGTCGTCGAGTCCATCCCGGCGCAGCTGACGGAGATCGTCCAGCGCGTGCGTGACGGACGCCTTCGGACACACATCGGAACCATCGCGACGCTCGACGACGCCATCCCCGCCCTCAACCCGGGCCAGCGCCGCAAAGGCAAGACCGTCATCCGCGCCCGGTAATCGGATCCTCACGCGCCAGATGATTCGAGATTCAAGGCGACGCGGGCGTCACCAGACGATGGAGCCGCTTGCCCGATCGTGCGCAGCGTGCGCTGTGCCTGTCGCTGGTCAAGCCGCGGCGGCTCGCACATCGGGGAACCGGCGTGATCCGGCGGACGAAGACCGAGGCACAGCAAGCGCTGCGGGATGTGGTCCGTGATGTCGCCGACGGGCAGTCGATCGATGACCGGCGACCACCGTGGCTGACGCGGTGCAGGAATGGCTGGAGTTCGGCATGGCGAGTCGGACGGCGCTGACCGGGGCGACGGCGCGCTGCGGAAGGAACGCGGGTTGCAGCAGCGGGATCGGCGTTCGGCGGGGCCGTACTGGCATGACACCGGCCTGGTGTTCACCTCGGCGGTCGGTACGGCGTTGGATGCGGCGGACGTGCGGCGGTCCTTCCGGCGGGCGCTGGGGCTGGTGCCGGGGATCGATCCCGGGGAATGGACGCCGCGGGAGTTGCGGCATTCGTTCGTCTCGCTGCTAGGCGGATGCCCATGTTCCGGTCGAGACGATCTCGCAGCTGGTTGGCCATCGCGGGACGAGCGTGACGGAGTTGGTCTACCGGCATCAGGTGCGCCCGGTGATCCAGACGGGTGCGCTGGTCATCGATGAGCGGTTCCGGAGGCCGGGGCAGCCGGAATCGAGTGGCTGACTGACTGGCTGACCGTGTCGCCGCGGCCGCCGTATTCGAACAGATTTTGAGCGGTGGAGCTAAGGGGATTCGAACCCCTGACCTTTTCCATGCCATGGAAACGCGCTACCAACTGCGCCATAGCCCCAAGTGCTGCCCAAGCAGCGGATGCGATCCTAACAAGCGCCCCGCCGGAAGCGAAATCGAGCCCGCACTCCTCCGATCCCCACCGCCGGAGCACCCGGCTAGTCTACGGAACTGTTTAGTGCCGCGCCGCGGCGCGTGTCCGGGAGGGGACTTGACCATGAGCGACCGGCGCAGCCGGATCATGTGCTTCGGTGATTCGCTGACCTGGGGCTGGATCCCGGTCGCCGATGGTGCGCCGAGCGAACGCTACGACCGCGATGAGCGGTGGACCGGCGTGCTGGCGGCCGAGCTCGGCGACAGCGCCGAGATCATCGAGGAAGGCCTCAGCGGCCGGGCCGTCGCAGGGGACCCGACCGACCCGCGACTGGCTGCCGCGCCCTACCTGCCGGCCGCGCTGGCCAGTCACCTACCGCTGGATCTGGTCATCATCATGCTCGGCACCAACGACACCAAGGCGTTCATGCACCGCGAGCCGGTCGACATCGGCGCCGCCGCCGGTGTGCTGATCGGCCACGTCAAGGGATCGGCGGGCGGGATCGGCACCCGCTACCCCGCGCCGCGGGTGCTGCTGGTCGCGCCGCCACCTTTGGGCGACATCCCCGACCCGTGGTTCGCCACCACCTGGGTCGGCGGCCAGCAGAAGATGACCGCGCTTCGCGACGTCTACGCTGCGCTGGCGGCGTTCAACAAGATCGAATTCTTCGACGCCGGCACCGTGATCAGCGCCGTCGGCGTGGACGGCGTGCACTTCACCGCGGAGAACAATCGTGCACTTGGTGTCGCGCTCGCCGAGAAGATCCGCCCCATCCTCGGCTGATCGCTGCACCAGGTGATCGTCGCCGGTCAGGGCGTCGCGTCGGAGTGCTCGCCGTCGATGCCGGCTTGGATGTTGTAGCCGCCGATGTACCAGTGGCCGCGGGTGTGCCGGTCCAGCAGCACCCAGGCGCAGTTGCGCAACCCGCCGAGCCGGTCCGCGTCGACCTCGAGGAAGCGGGCGATGCCGACCCGGCCGGCCAGCCCGTGCATGGTGACGACGACGGTGCTGCCGTCCCCGGCGTTCTCGCTGATGTCGGTGAAGGCCTCGGCCACCCGGTGCGCCACCTCGCTGGTGGTCTCCCCCGTCGGCGACCTGCGGACGTCCTGACCGGCGGCCAGCCCGGCCACCAGCTCCGGGTCGGTCACGGCGGCCTGTTCGACGGTCTTGCCCTCCCAGCCGCCGACGTCAATTTCACGCAGACGGCGGTCATGGCGCACCGTCAGCCCGGTGCGATCGGCCAGCGCCGCGGCCGTGCTCGCGGCGCGGGACAGGTCACTGGCAACAATGTCGACCGGTCTCAGCTCCGCCAGCACAGCGGCCGCGGCTGCGGCCTGCCGTCGGCCGAGCTCGTCCAGCGGGATGTCGGCCTGGCCCTGGTAGAGGCCCGCCGCGTTCCAGGCCGTCCGGCCGTGCCGCCAGACGACCAGCCGGTCCGCGGTCACGCCTGCTCCTCCCGACCGGCGACCGGGATGTCCAGATCGAGGTGGATCCGCGGGCAGTCGTGCCAGAGCCGTTCCAGTGCGTAGAAGGTGCGTTCCTCGACGTGCTGAACGTGCACAACCAGGTCGAGGTAGTCCAGCAGCACCCACCGACGTTCCCGGTCGCCCTCGCGGCGGACCGGTTTGGCGCCGAGCGGCTGCAGCTTCTCCTCGATGCCGTCGACGATCGCGCCGACCTGGCGTTCGTTGGCCGCGCTGATCACCAGGAACACATCGGTGATGGCCAACTGCTCGGACACGTCGTAGGCGACGATGTCGGTGCCCAGCTTGTCGGCGGCGGCGTCGGCCGCAGCCCGGGTGAGCTGCAGCGCCCGTTCGGTGGCTGTCAGAATCCGCTCCTTCGTTGTCGGCCCGGAACCGGGTCAGTCGTGCAGGCCGTCGTGGACGACCGTTCAGTCGTAGAGGCCGTCGTGGACGACCTTGCCGAGGTCTGGCAGCCGGTTGGCCGGTAGCGCCGACCGTCCGCCTCCGGCCGAACCGTGCAACTCGTCCAGATGGTGGTAGAGCCCGCGCTTGGCGATGTACTGCACGATCCCGTCCGGCACCAGGTACCAGATGGGCTTGCCGGCCAACACCCGTTCCCGGCAGCCGGTCGACGAGATCGACAGCGCCGGCACCTCCATCAGCGTGAGCCTGCCCTCCGGCACCCGACCGATGGGCGGTTCGTTCAACTCATGCCCGGGCCGGGTGACACCGACGAAATGGGCCAGGTCGAACAGCTCCTCGACACCGCGCCAGGTCAGGATCTGGCCCAGCGCGTCGGCACCGGTGATGAAGAAGAAGTCCACGTCCTCGCCGTGCTGGGCGCGCAGATCGTGCAGGGTGTCGATCGTGTACGTCGGCCCCGGCCGGTCGATGTCGACCCGGCTGACCGTGAAGCGCGGGTTGGATGCGGTGGCGATCACCGTCATCAGGTAGCGGTCCTCGGGCTCGGAGACTTCCCGCTCCTCCTTCTGCCAGGGCCGGCCGGTGGGGACGAAGACGACCTCGTCCAGGCCGAACCGGCTGGCGACCTCGCTGGCGGCGACCAGGTGACCGTGGTGGATCGGGTCGAAGGTGCCGCCCATGACGCCCAGCCGGTAGCGACGTCGCTGCCGTCGGCTGCGGTCCCGAGCGAGTCCGGCGCTGCGTTCCGTCACGTCGTCAGAAGATCCTGGGCCACGAACCGCCGGCTCAGGCGTGCGGACGGCCCTTGCCGATCGACAACACGATCAGCATCATCACCAGCAGAGTGACGAAGGCAAGGAGGCCGAACGCCCACGACGGGATGGGCAGGTCGGTCTGCAAAGCGACGAACTGCTGGGCGACAGGCGCCACCAGGGCCGATCCGAGCATCATGCAGCGCAGCCTACCGCCCCGGGGTCGGGGCGGCCGCAGCATGCTCGGCGACCGGCCGGCCGCCTCATTCCCGGATCTGGCCGGACCCGGAGACGACGAACTTCGTCGACGTCATCTCCGGCAGTCCCATCGGCCCCCGGGCGTGCAGCTTCTGGGTGGAGATGCCGATCTCGGCGCCGAAGCCGAACTCACCGCCGTCGACGAACCGGCTGGACGCGTTCACCAGCACCGCCGCGGCGTCGATCTCGGCGACGAACCGGTGCGCGACCGAGCGGGAGTCGGTGATGATCGTCTCGGAATGACCGGTGCTGTAACGGCGGATGTGATCCAGCGCATCGTCCAGCGAGTCGACCTCGGCGACCGCCAGGTCCAGCGAGTTGTACTCGGTGGCGAAGTCCTCGTCGGTGACCGGCACCACCTGTCCGTACCCGGCCACCCGGTCGTCGCCGTGCACCGTCACCCCGGCCTCGGCCAGGGCCTTCAGCGCATCGGGCAGGAAATCCTCGGCGATCTCCCGGTGCACCAGCAGGGTCTCCACCGCGTTGCAGACGCTGGGCCGCTGGACCTTGGCGTTGATCAGGACACGCATCGCCATGCAGACGTCGGCGTCGGCGTCCACATAGAGGTGGCAGTTGCCGACGCCGGTTTCGATCACCGGGACGGCACTGTGGCCGACGACGTGCTGGATCAACCCGGCGCCGCCGCGCGGGATCAGCACATCGACCAGCCCGCGGGCCGCCATCAGCTCGTCGGTCACCGACCGCGGACCGGGGACCAGCTGGACGGCGTCGGCCGGCAATCCGGCATCGGTGAGTCCCTGCCGCAGCGCGGTCACGATGGCGGTGTTGGACTCGGCGGCCGAGGAGGAGCCGCGCAGCAGCACCACGTTGCCGGACTTGAGGCAGATGCCGGCGGCGTCGGCGGTGACGTTGGGCCGGGCCTCGTAGATGATGCCGACCACGCCCAGCGGCACCCGGATCTGGCTGACCTCGACCCCGTTGGGGTTGGTCCAGCCGCGGACCACGTCCCCGACCGGATCCGGCAGTGCAGCCAGCGACCGGAGCCCGTCCATCATGCCGGCGATCCGCCCGCTGGTCAGCCGCAGCCGGTCGACCATTGCGGCGGCGGTGCCGCTCCGCTCGGCGGCGGCGACGTCGCGGGCGTTGGCGGCCAGCACCGCGGCCCCCGCCTCGCCCAGCGCATCGGCCATCGCGTGCAGGGCCCGGTCCTTCGTGCCGCGGTTCGCCGTGGCAAGGCTGCGGGCGGCTCGTCGCGCCCGCCGGCCGAGCTCGGTCACGGACAGCGGGGCCGCGGGCCGCTGGGAGACGGGCGGCTCGGAGCCGGGCCGCGCCGGGACCGGGGCCACGCCGGTGGAGACAGTGGTGTCGTCGCTCACCCACCGATTATCACCGCTCGTCGGTGAGGGCACAGCCGACGCCGTCCGATGCGCGGACGAATCTCAGGCGATCAGTTCCCGGATCTCCCGGCCGCTCAGCCGGCCGCTGCCGGCGGTGCCGCCGTCCATCACGCTGGCGAAGAGCTTGGCCTTGTCGGCCTTGAGCGCCATCACCTTCTCCTCGATGGTGTCCTTGGCGACCAGCCGGTACACCATCACCGCCCGGGTCTGGCCGATCCGATGGATGCGGTCGATGGCCTGCTGCTCGGAGGCAGGGTTCCACCACGGATCGAGCAGGATGCAGTAGTCGGCCTCGGTCAGGTTGAGGCCGAAGCCACCGGCCTTGAGACTGATCAGGAACACCGGTACGGTGCCCTGTTTGAAGCCGTCGATCACCTGCGCGCGGTTCGTGGTGCGGCCGTCGAGGTAGGCGTACGGAATGCCGCCCCGGTCTAACTGGGCGGCCACCTTGGTGAGGAAACCGGTGAACTGGCTGAAGATCAGCACCCGGTGTTCCTCGGCGAGGATCTCGGCCACCAGATCGTCCAGCGCCTCCAACTTGGTGGAGGGCACGTCGGCGTATCGGTCGTCGTGCAGCGAAACGTCCAGGCTGAGCTGCCGCAGCAGGGTGAGGGAGCGGAACACCTCGAACCGGTTGTTCTCCAGGTCGTCCAGCAGCCCGAGGATCTTCTGCCGCTCCCGGTGCAGATGGGTCTGGTAGACCTTGCGATGTTTGGGCAGCAGATCCAGCGCGATCACCTGTTCCTGCCGGGCCGGCAGTTCGCCGGCAACCTGGTCCTTGGTGCGCCGCAGCATGAACGGTCGCACCCGGCGTCGGAGCCGGTCCAGCCGACCCTGGTCGTGTTCGCGTTCGATCGGTCTGGCGTAGTCGTCGCGGAACTGCACCGGTCCGGCGAACAGGCCCGGTGCGGTGATCGAGAACATCGACCACAACTCCATCAGGTTGTTCTCCATCGGGGTGCCGGTGATCGCCAGCTTGAACGGCGCCGGCAGCCGGCGGACGCACTGGTAGGCCCGGGACTGGTGGTTCTTGACGAATTGCGCCTCATCCAGGATCAGGCCGGCCCACTGCTGGTCCAGGTAGCTGTCGGCGTCGATCCGCAGCAGCGTGTAGGAGGTCAGCACCAGGTCGGCACCGGTGATCCGGTCGGCCAGTGGGGTACCGGCCCGGCGTCCGGTCTCGGTGATCACGGCCACCTCGAGATCGGGGGCGAACCGCGCCGTTTCGGCGGCCCAGTTGCCGACCACGCTGGTCGGGGCCACCACCAGGTACGGCGCCTGCGGTCGCGTCCCGCGGGCGCGCGCGTGGCAGATCAGCGCCAGTGTCTGCAGCGTCTTGCCCAGGCCCATGTCGTCGGCCAGTACACCGCCGAGCCCGTGGTCGTGCAGGAACGCCAGCCAGTCCAGCCCGGCGCGCTGGTAGTCCCGCAGGTTGGCGGTGAACCCGGGCGGCGGCTCGATGTGTTCCGGGCCGTCGCCGGTGAGCCCGGAGATCAACTCGCGCCAGCCGGCGGCCTGCTGCACGTCGATCCCGAGGCGTTCGATCTCCTCCCACCAGTCGACCTGGTAGCGGCTGATCTTCACCCCGTCGGCCTGCGGCTCACCGATGGCGCGTGCCTCGGCGATCAGGTCGGCCAGCCGGCGGAACTCGGGGCTGTCCAGCCGGAACCACGTCCCGCTGGGCAGCACCATCCGGGTCTCGCCGCGGGCCAGTGCGGTGAACAGGGAGGCGAACGGCACCTTCTCCCCGTCCACCTCGACCGTGACCGACAGTTCCAGCCAGTCCCGCTCGCCGCGGATGTGTTCGGTCCGCACGGTGACCAGGGGCGGCCGGGTGGCCTCGGCGTACTCGGGCAGTCGACCGTCCTGGATGATCACCAACCCGGCGCTGTGCTCCAACTGCGGCAGCACCGTGGTCAGGAAGGTGATCATGTCCTCGGTCTCCAGGACGGTCCGCGGCTGCAGCGACCGGGAGACGGTGCGGTCCAGCAGCAGGTCGAAGCGTTTGAGCTCGAGCCGGCCGAGGATCTCCTGTTCGGCCCTCAGGTCTCGCTGTCGGGAGCCGGGTCCGACGACCAGCGCATACCGTTCGCCGGGATCGGTGTCGCTGTTGCGGTACCACCAGTCCCAGCGCAGCTCCAGCCGGTGACCCGACAGCGGCTTGAGTTCCAAAGCCAGCACCGGCCGCCGCGGTTCCGGCGGGGCGAAGCTGCCGTCGCCGGAGCGGACGGCGACCCTGCTGCGCAGCTGCGGGAAGTATTCGGTCAGGAACCTGTCCTCATCGGCGACCGGCACGACGACCCGTTCACCGGAGTCGATCATCCGGGCCAACGGCGCGGCGATCGAGCGTTCGAGCAGGGAGATCCGCAGCCGGCCCTCGTCGTCTCGACGCAGCAGCAGCTGCTGGGGACCGCCGACGACCGCCAGCTCCTCGCCCACGACCGGGTCGTCGCCGAGGGTGATGACCGGCCGGAGCGTGAGCTGTTCGTCGTCGCGTCGGGCGTCCAGATGGACGACCGGCCGGCCCTGGTCCAACACGACCGGGTTGCCGAGGTCGTCGCCGAGCACGGCGATGCCGGCCTGGGCCGCCTCCTGCAGCAACGCCCACAGCGCCGGGGCGGCGACGTCGTCCAGCCGTTTCCAGTTCTGCTGGTTGGTCCACTGGTCGCGGCCGAGCGCGCGGATCGCCGACAGCACCTGGTGCTGGGCCGGATCCCAGTCGTGCACCGGCACGGCATGGCTGAACAGCTGCCAGCCGACATCGCCCCGGATCCATCCGCCGCGGCGACCCCGGGTGAGCGGGCGGCCGCGGAACGTCTCCGCCGCGGACGGCCGGAAGTCAAGCTGCAACGCCAACTCGGCGGTGCCGTGCCCGGACGGACCGACCAGCGGGGCCAGCACCCGTTCCCAGGACGAGCCGACAGAGCCCCCACCCGTCTCCGCGCGGGCGGCGAGCAGGGTGGCGGCGACATGCTTGCAGTTGAGGTGGACCGGACAGGAGCAGACGCCGACGGTCGGCCGGGATGTCTCCGCGCCGCTGAGCAGCACGTTGGTCCGGTACGGCATCGGCTGGCTGCCGTGTACCTGGCCGTGCAGCACGCTGTCGCCGCGGGCCCACTGCACCTCCAGGACCCGGCCCGCGTCGGCGTACTCGACACCGAGGGCGAACGCGTTCCACCCCACCAGGGTGCCGATCGCGTCGTCGGAGAGGTCGAGCACGAGTTCCTCCAACCGCCTGGCCGGAGTTCCGGCACCGGCTTGCGTCGGCCGGCGGCACCAGACTAGGCACCGGGGCCGACAGTTGTCGCCGCCGGGCGCGCGCCGACTGTGACCGGCCCGGTCAGACCAGGGCCGGCGGCAGAGCGCCCTCGTGCTCGAGCAGCCAGATCTTGGTCCACCGGCCCTGGCCGCGATGACCGCCGGAGTAGCCGCCGAGACCGTCGGCGGCGACCACCCGGTGGCACGGGAGGACGACCGGCACCGGGTTGCTGCCCAGGATCGAACCGATCGCGCGGGCCGGCACCCCGGCGCCGCTGCGGGTGGCCAGCTCGCCGTAGGAGACGGTGACGCCGGCCGGCACGGTGGTGGCCAGCGTCTCCAGCACGGCACGGGTGGCCGCACCAACACCCGTGAGCACGACCGGCAGGTCGAAGCTGGTGCGGTCGCCGGCGAAGTAGGCGGCCAACTGGTCCAGTGCGAGACCCACCCAGCCCGCGGCGGCGTCGTCGGCGGACGGTCGCGACGGCGGCGCGTCGGTCCAGCTGATCCGCCGCAGGCCGTCGTCGACGGCGGCCACCGCCAGCGCGCCGACCGGGGTGGCCAGCACGCCGCAGCGGGCGCGGGCAGCGGAGTCGCTCACGCCCGCCAGTCTGCCCGCCGGCGGGCCGGTGCTCAACGGATCCGTCGGCGGCTTTCGGACATCGCCGTGAACGGTCCCGATCGGACGGGACGGAGCCGCTGCCCGGCCCCCGGTGCCATGATGAAGCGACATCGTCTCGAGGAGGATGACGCATGGCCCCCACGCCGATCGACCTCAGCACGGCACTGCCCGAGTCCGCCGACGGGGTGGCGCTGCCGACCTACGACCGGTCCGGGATCCGGGCCGGGATCGTCCACTTCGGAGTCGGCGGCTTCCACCGGGCGCACCAGGCGATGTACCTGGACCGGCTGCTGCGCGAGGGCAAGGCCCGTGATTGGGGTATCTGCGGGGTCGGTGTACTGCCGCAGGACTCCCGGATGCGCGATGTGATGGCCGCGCAGAACGGCCTGTACACGCTGGTGGAGAAGGCATCCGACGGCAGCCAGACGGTGACGGTGATCGGATCGATCGTGGAGTACCTCTTCGCTCCCGACGACCCGGATGCGGTGATCGAGAGGATGGCCGGCGAGGACATCCGGATCGTCTCGCTGACGATCACCGAGGGCGGCTACAACCTCGACGCGGTGACGGGGAAGTTCGACGACTCCAACCCGCAGATCCTGGCCGAGGTCGGCTCGGACCGGCCACCAGCCACCGTCTACGGGCTGGTCACCGAGGCGCTGCGGCGCCGCCGCGAACGCGGCCTCGCGCCGTTCACGGTGATGTCGTGCGACAACATCCAGAGCAACGGCGAGGTCGCCCGCGGTACGTTCACCGCCTACGCGCGGTTGAAGGATCCCGAGCTGGCCGACTGGATGACCGCGGAGGTGTCGTTCCCGAACTCCATGGTCGACCGGATCACCCCGGCGACCACGCCGGCCGACGTCCAGCAGCTGGCCGAACGGCACGGTGTGACCGACGGCTGGCCGGTCGTCTGCGAACCGTTCGAGCAGTGGGTGCTGGAAGATCATTTCCCGCTGGGCCGTCCGCCGTACCAGGACGCGGGCGTGCAGGTCGTCGATGACGTCGAGCCGTATGAGCTGATGAAGCTGCGGCTGCTCAACGCCGGACACCAGGCGCTGGCCTACTTCGGCTACCTGGCCGGCCACCGGTTGGTGCACGAGGCGGCCCGGGACCAGCCGCTGGCCCGCTTCGTCCGGGCCTACATGGATCGGGAGGGCACCCCGACGCTGAAGCCGGTGCCGGGAGTGGACCTGGACGAGTACAAGGACACGCTGATCGAACGCTTCAGCAACCCGCACGTGCGTGATCAGGTGCAGCGGCTCTGCCTGGAGGCCTCGGACCGAATTCCGAAGTTCGTGCTGCCGGTGGTACGTCACCAGCTCGCCACCGGTGGTGAGGTACGGCTGGCGGCGGCGATCATCGCGTCACTGGCCCGCTACTGCGAAGCCGTGGACGAGCAGGGCGAGCCGATCGAGATCAACGACCGCATCGCCGACACACTCACCGAGTACGCGGCCAAACAGATCGGCCCGGATGCCGACGAACTCGGCTTCCTCACCAACCGTGACCTGTTCGGCAACCTGATCGAAGAAGCGCGCTTCACCGAGCCCTACCTGGAGGTGCTGCGTTCGCTGCACCAGCTGGGCGCCGAGGAAACCGTCAAGAAGCTGACCTGAGGCGGCCGGTGCCGGCACCCGCCGAAGCACCAGCCCACCCGCACACCACGGGAGCGCCGTTGGACAAGCGCGGGACGCGGGTGCGCCGCCCCGCGTCCCGCTCGGATCAGATCCGGACGACGACTTTGCCGCGGGTGTGGCCGGTCTCGACCGCGCGGTGCGCGTCGGCGGCGTGCTCGAGGTCGAACTCCGCGGCGATCTCGATCTTCACCGTGCCGTCGGTCACCAGCGGCCGTGCGGTCCGATTCGGGCCGGTCAGTCGGTGGCGGGTGCGTCCATGACGATCAGAGCGTCGCGGTGCACCACGGTCCGGTCGTAGCCCTCCCCCAGCTCGGCGAGCAGCTCCGACGTGCTGCGTCCGAGCAGGTCGGGCAGGTCGGCGGCGTCGTAGTTGACCAGCCCACGGGCCACCAGCTCGCCGTCCGGGCCGCGGAGGTTGACCGGATCGCCCGCGGTGAAGCTTCCCCTGACCTCGGTCACGCCGGCGGGCAGCAGGGATGCCTTGCGGTGCAGCACGGCCTCGACCGCGCCGGCGTCGAGGACCAGTTCCCCGACGGCGTCGGTCGCGTGCGCCAGCCACAGCAGTCGGGTCGGCCGCCGTTTGCCGGTGGGATGGAAGAAGGTACCGACCGGGTGTCCCGCCAGCGCCTCGGCGGCCGCGTCGGCCCGGGCGAGTACAACCGGGATCCCTGCCGAGGTGGCGATCTGGGCGGCGTTGACCTTGGTGATCATGCCGCCGGTGCCGACCCCGGAGAAGCCGTCGCCGGTCAGGTCGATGCCGTCGAGATCTTCCGGTCCACGCACCTCGAGCACCCGGCGGGCGCCCGGTCGGCTCGGGTTGGAGGTGTAGAGATGATCGACGTCACTGAGCAGCAGCAAGGCGTCGGCGTGCACCAGATGCGCCACCAGGGCGGCCAGCCGGTCGTTGTCGCCGAACCGGATCTCCTGGGTGGCGACGGTGTCGTTCTCGTTGACGATCGGCACCACACCCAGGTCGAGCAGCCGGTCGAAGGTCTGCGAGGCGTTGCGGTAGTGGCTGCGGCGGGTCACCTCGTCGACGGTGAGCAGCACCTGCCCGACGGTCAGGCCGGCGCTGCCGAACAGCCGGGCGTACTCGTGGACGAGCAGTCCCTGACCGACCGAGGCTGCGGCCTGCTGGGTAGCCAGGTCACGTGGTCGCGTTTTCAACGCCAGCGGCGCCAGGCCGGCGGCGATCGCACCCGACGACACCAGCACCACCTCGCGGCCGCTGCGCCGGACACTGATCAACGTGTCCACCAGGACCTGCACCCGGTGGGGATCCAGCCCGCCGGCAGCCGTGGTCAAGGAAGAGGACCCGACCTTGATCACGACGCGTCGGGCCTCGACGAATGCTGTCCGCGTCCCCTCCGGCACCGGACCCGTCCGGCGATCCACCAACTGCGTCATGGCGCCCGTCGATCAACCTTCCCCGGGGACGGACACGGTGTCGGCCCACGTCTCGCCCCTGTCCCCGGAGCGGGCCCTGTCCCTGGGGTGGGCGCTGTCCCTGGGGTGGGCGCTGTCCGTGGAGTGGGCGCTGTCCGTGGTGTGGGCGCTGTCCGTGGTGTGGGCGCTGTCCGTGGAGTGGGCGCTGTCCGTGGAGTGGGCGCTGTCCGTGGAGTGGGCGCTGTCCGTGGAGTGGGCGCTGTCCGTGGAGTGGGCGCTGTCCGTGGAGTGGGCGCTGTCCGTGGAGTCAGCACCGTCGTCGAAGTCAGCACCGTCGTCGAAGTCAGCACCGTCGTCGAAGTCAGCACCGTCGTCGAAGTCAGCACCGTCGTCGAAGTCAGCACCGTCGTCGACGTCAGCACCGGCGTCGAAGTCAGCACCGGCGGCAACCGGACCACCCTGGGAACCGGCCTGAGCGCGGGCGCGGTGGTATTCGGCGTCGCGGATCCGGCGCCGCTGGGCGGCCGGCCGGTCGGCGTTCAACCGCTGGTCCTCACCACGTCGGCTGAGGATCTCCGCCCCGACCTCGACCTGCGGGGAGAAGTCGAAGATCACCGCATCCTCACCACCGATCGCCACCGTGTCACCGGGCCGAGCACCCAACTCCAGCAGGCGTACCTCGATGCCGATCCGGTTGAGCCGGTCGGCCAGGTAGCCGACCGCCTCGTCATTGGTGAAGTCGGTCTGCCGCACCCAGCGCTCGGGCTTGGCGCCGCGGACGCGCCACACCTCGTTCTCCCGGGCGACGCTGAACTCCGGTCCGCCGGCCACCGGCGCCGGCCTCAGGACGATCCGGGGCGGTTCGGGCCTGGGCGCGGTCGCCCGCCGCTCGGCGACCGATCGGGCGCAGGCGAAGATCAACTCCTGCAGCCCCTCACCGGTCATGGTGGAGATCTCGAAGACCGGCCACCCCCGATCGGCGACGTCGGCCCGGACCAGGTCGGCCAGGTCGCGCGCATCGGAGATGTCGATCTTGTTCAGGGCGACCATCCGGGGCCGGTCCTGCAGTCCGCCGTGGCAGGCCGAGTTCGTTCTCGATCACGTCCAGGTCGCTGACCGGATCGCGACCCGGCTCGTAGGTGGCGCAGTCGACCACGTGCACGATCGCCGCGCAGCGTTCGATGTGACGGAGGAACTCGTGACCCAGCCCGCGCCCCTGGCTGGCGCCTTCGATCAGCCCGGGCACGTCGGCGACGGTGAAGGTGACCTCGCCGGCCACCACCACGCCCAGGTTCGGCACCAGCGTGGTGAACGGGTAGTCGGCGATCTTGGGGCGGGCCCGGGAGATGGCCGCGATCAGCGATGACTTGCCTGCGCTGGGGAAGCCGACCAGTCCGATGTCGGCGACGACCTTGAGATCGAGCCGGACGTTACGGCTCTCCCCCTCCTCGCCGAGCAGGGCGAAGCCGGGAGCCTTGCGAGCCGACGAGGCGAGTGCGGCGTTGCCGAGGCCGCCGCGGCCACCCTCGGCGACCACGAACCGGGTACCGGGCCCGGTGAGGTCGGCCAACTGCTCACCGGAGTCGGCGTCGACCACCACGGTGCCCTCGGGCACGGGCAGCACGATGTCCTCGCCGGCGGCGCCGTTCTGATGATCGCCGCGGCCGGGCTGGCCGTTGCCGGCCGCTCGCTTGGACTGGCGGTGGTACTCCACCAGCGTGGTCAGACCAGGGTCGACCTCGAGGATCACCGAGCCGCCACCGCCGCCGTTGCCGCCGTCCGGGCCGCCCAGCGGCTTGAACTTCTCGCGGTGCACCGAGGCGCAGCCGTTACCGCCCTTGCCGCCCAGCAGGGACAGGGTCACGGTGTCGACGAAACTCGGGATCGCCATCACTCACCGTGCCTTTCGATCCTCGATCTGGGATCCTCCACCCGGACCGGAGGTCCGGGAATGCGACGAGGGCGGCCGAGACGTTGCGTCCGGCCACCCTCGGAGAAGTCGTGTGTGCTGTCAGTCAGCCGCGGCCGCAGCCACGGCCGGAGCATCGGCGGACACGATGTTGACCACCCGGCGTCCGCGCTTGGTGCCGAACTGCACCGCGCCCGGAACCAAGGCGAACAACGTGTCGTCGCCGCCCCGACCCACACCGTCGCCGGGGTGGAAGTGAGTGCCGCGCTGGCGGACGATGATCTCGCCGGCGTTGACGACCTGGCCGCCGAACCGCTTGACGCCGAGCCGCTGGGAATTGGAGTCCCGCCCGTTACGGGTCGAGGACGCGCCCTTCTTGTGTGCCATCTCGCTCTACCTCAGCCTTCGATCCCGGTGACCTTGACCTGGGTGTACTTCTGACGGTGCCCCTGGCGCTTGCGGTACCCGGTCTTGTTCTTGAACTTCAGGATGCGGATCTTCGGTCCCTTGGCGTCGGCCACCACCTCGGCGGTCACCGACGCAGCACCGAGCTTGCCCTGGTCACTGGTGACATTGTCACCGTCCACCAGCAGCAGCGGCTTCAGGGAGACGCTGGAGCCGACCTCGTCGCCGATCCGGTCGATCTCGATGACGTCGCCGACGGCGACCTTGTGCTGGCGTCCACCACTCCGCACGATCGCGTACACGCCTGACCTACTCTCTTCGCTGTTCTCGGGCCCGGTGCGCCGCCTCGCCCCGCGAGGGGCTCGATCCGGATGCGTCACCGCGGGAATCGATGTGCGCACAGGCGGACACACCGAGGAGCAAGGTTACGCGGCGACCTCGAGCCGGTCAAACGGCGAGGGGCCGGCGGAAATCCGCAGGACACAGTCGGCGCGCACCTCTAGTGTCGGACTGGTGACCGACACGCTCACGTCGCGGCCGCTGCCGATCGGCACCATACCGCCCCAGCCGCCGTCCGACCCGGCGCGCCGGGTGGATTGGCGACGCCTGCGCGGCCCGGTCTCGGTGGCCGCGCTGGCGGCTGCCGCGACCGCCGCGATCAGCGCCACCCTGGGCACGGTCGTGGCCGGCCAACTGGCCGAACACCCCGGCTGGCGTCTGGTTGCGCTGCTGGCGTTGTGTGTCGTCGGTGCGGCGGTGGTCGACACCGCCGGCAAGGTCGCCTGGGCCGGGGTGTCGGACCGGGTCGAGGGCCGGTTGCGCGGCGACGTGCTGCGGGCGGCGATGCGGCAGCCGCTGGCCGTGCTCAACGAGCAGGCGGTCGGTGAGATCCTCGACCGCGTCGACGACGACACCCACGAGGTCGGCAATCTGCTCCGCTGGCAGTTGTGGATGCTGTTCCGGACGCTGTTCAGCACCGTGCCGATGTGGGTCGTGGCCGGGTTCACCTGGTGGCCGGCGTTCATCGCGCTGCCGGTGCTGGCCGTGGTCACCTGGTACGTCATTCGCGGGCTGCTGGGCGAGATCGCCCGCCGCAACATCGTCGAGGAGATGGCCTGGACCGACCACGCGGCCGCGTTGGAGGAGGGCATCGCCGGTCGCGACGACCTGCGTACCAATCTCGGCCAGGCCCATGTCGTGGCGCGGGTGGCGCGGCTGTCCGCGGCGGTGCACGAGAAGTTCCGCGCCGTGGTGTCGGTCGAGAGCCGGCTGGGTCGGCGCGCGGGGGTGCTGTTGCACACGTTGCTCGCCGCCATCGCCATCGCCGGCGTCGCGCTGGCCGCCGACGGCGGCCTCTCGGTGGCCCGCCTGGTGACGCTGTTCCTGGTCACCTCCACCTTCGTGGGTCAGATCGCCATGCTGGCCAATCACCTGCCCGATCTGCAGGCCGGGCTCGGCGCTGTCACCCGGCTGCGGCAGATGCTGGCCGTGGAGCCGGAGCCGGAGGGCGGCCTGGACCTGTCCGCCGACGGCCCCGTCGAGCTGGAGATCCGCGGGCTGGACTTCGCCTACGCCGAGGGCACGTTCGCGCTGCGCGGCGTGGATCTGCGGGTGCCGGCCGGACAGACGATCGCGCTGGTCGGGCGGACCGGATCAGGCAAGTCGACACTGGCCTCACTCATCTCGCGGGCCGTCGAACCGCCGCCGGGGACCGTCTTCCTGGCCGGCCGTGACATCGGGGACCTGGACCTGCAGCGGCTGCGCGCCGCGGTCGGTGTGGTCACCCAGAAGACGGAGATCCTGGCCGGCACCCTGGCCGAGAACATCGCCCTCTTCGACGACGACGTGCCGCGGTCGGTGATCGACTCCGCCGTCGCCGAACTCGGGCTGGCCGGCTGGGTCACCGGGCTGCCGGACGGCCTGGACACCGTGCTCGGACCCGGCGGCACCTCGCTGTCGGCCGGGGAGGAACAGCTGGTGGCGTTCGCCCGGCTGCTGGTGCGTGATGTCCGGGTGGTGATCCTGGATGAGGCGACCGCCCGGATGGATCCGCTCACCGAACGGCTGGTGGTTGCTGCCTCGGACCGGCTGTTGTCGGGGCGGACCGGCGTGCTGATCGCCCACCGGCTCTCCACCATCGAACGGGCACCGCTGGTCGCGGTCCTGGACCACGGACGGGTGGTGCAGCAGGGGCAGCGCTCGGAACTGGCGGCCGAGTCGGGTCCGTTCAGGGCACTGCTGGAGGCGAGCCGCGTCGCCGGGGCACCGGAGGCGGTCGATGCCCGGTACCCGCAGCCCGCGACCGTGGCCGGGGTCGTCGAGACGGCCGTCGGTGGTCGGCGTCGGTCCGGGCCGCCGCCCGACTTCACCGAGGTGGGGACCGGGCCCAGCCTGGCCCGCGGCATCGCGCATGCGCTGCTGATCCGGCCGGAGTGGGGGGTGATCGGCGCGTTGCTCTTCCTGTTCGCTGCGCTGACCGGCGCCCAGGGTGCGGTCACCGGACTGGTGTGGGGCCGGATCGTGGAGGCGCTGGAACGCGGCGGCAGTCCCTGGTGGCTGGTCGGCGCGTTGGCGGCCTCGCTGATCGCGGCACCGTTGATGCTGGCCGAGGCGTTCTGGCGGTATCCGCGCTGGTGGGTCGAGGTGATGTTGCGAGCCCGGATGGCGGTGCTCCACGGCCAGACCCGGCAGCGGCGGCTGACCCGTACCCCGGCCGGCGAGGTGGTGGCCCGGTCGATGGACGCCGACCGATACGCCCGTTACGGCGACCGCTGGATCGACTTCCTCAACGGCATGGTCATCGCCGTGGTCACCGCCCTGCTCGGCGGAACCTGGCTGGCCGGCACCGTGCTGATCGCGGTGATGGTCTCCTCAGCGTTGGCCTCGGCCATCGGTCGGCCCGTCGCCGGCCGGTCGGCGGCGGCGTCCTCGGCCGCCCGCGCCAGGTTCGGCCGTGCGCTGGTGTCGGCGCTGGAGTCGGCGCGCACGGTGAAGCTGGCGGCGGCCACCCCGCAGGTGCACGCCCACCTGCAGCGGGTCGACGGCGGCCGGGTCGCGGCCGCGGTCAAGGAGCACCGGGTCCAGGCGTTCCTGGACGGGGTGCCGGTGGTGATGGTGCAGGTCGGCGTGGTGGCCGCCTGGTCGGCGTACATGGCCGACATCTGGGGTCTGGCCACCGCGCTGCTGGTGGCCAACGCCGTGAACGGGTTCGACTGGTTCGGCCGGGTGGCCGGAGCGGTGGTGACCGAGGCGCCGGGCACCCGCGCGTGGCAGGCTGAGACCAGCCGGTTCGCCGGCGGCACCGACCTGATGGACCTGCCGCCGGGCGTCGACCTGGTCACCGGGCGGGCACCGCAGCCGGACCCCGTTCCCCGCCGTCCGCTGCAGCGACTGCGGCTGACAGGGTTCGCCGCCATCCACGATGACGGCACCATCGGTGTGAGCGGTGTCGACATCGCAGTCGAGGCCGGTGAACTGGTACTGCTGGTCGGCCAGGTCGGTTCGGGCAAGTCCAGCCTGCTCGCCGCCCTGGCCGGCCTGATCGGACACCGTGGCCTGATCGAGTGGAACGACCGGCCGGTCGACGACGCCGAACTGTTCATGCGGCCGGGGCAGGTGTCCTATGTCGCGCAGGTACCACGGGTGCTGTCGGGCACGTTCGCCGACAACATCCGGCTGGGTCATCCGCGGTCCCTGGACGGCCCGATCGCCGACGCCCGGCTCAAGTCCGACATCGACGAGGCGGGCGGCAAGGACGCCTTGGTCGGCCATCGCGGGGTCCGACTCTCCGGCGGTCAGGTGCAGCGGCTGGCGCTGGCGCGGGCATTGGCGACCGATGCGGAACTACTGCTGGCCGACGACGTCTCCAGTGCGCTCGACGCGGCCACCGAGATCGAGCTGTGGACGGCATTGCGGGATCGGCACGCCACCGTCATCGGGGCCACCTCCAAACGGGCGGCGCTGGCGCGCGCCGACCGGGTGGTGGTGCTCGTCGACGGCGGCGTCGCGGCAGTCGGCCCCTGGGCGGCCCTGTCCCGGGACTGGAGCCACCTGGCCGGCTGACCGGCCGGCCGGCGTCAGGGTCACGACCGCGGCCTTGGACCCTCTTGCTGGGCGGCCGCCGGCGCTACGGTGGAAGCATCGGACGCCGTCGATGGCCGGACAACGGACCGGCCCCCATGGCCGATGCCCTCGACCGCCGCCAGGCCGGACCCGGCACTCGCTAGGGAGTCCACCATGTCGTTCGTCCAGACCATCTCCTACTACTCCGATCGGGCCGACGAGATCGACCGGGCCGAAGCGGAATGGCGCGTCGCCACCGAGGGCGAGCGGACCGTCGTCCGGGAGCGGTTGCTCCAGGACCGGGCCGATCCACGCCACTACCTGGCCATCGTCGAATTCGACTCCGCCGACGACGCCGCCCGCAACTCCGAACTCCCGCAGACCGACGCCCTCGCGCGGCGGATGCGAGAACTGTGCGACGGGGACCCCGTCTTCACCGACTGTGACGTGGTCCGGGTTCAGGAGGCCACCACCCAGTCCTGAGAACGAACCTGGCCTGGATCCCACGCGTCGAACTGGTCCCGCCGGGCCCCGCGCGCGTTCGACCGGACAGACGGACCCGTGCTTGGAGAACTCAGGGCGTGGATGCAGCCGTGGGGTGCCCGCGGCCACGCCGGTAGGGTGTGGGCCGTGCCGTCCGGTCCACCCCTGCCCGTGCAGTCCGAGCTGCCGGTGGTCACGGCGATCAGCTACCTGACACCGCTGCGTGAAGGCGGGTCGTTGCCCGCGATCGTCGAGGCGGACGATCTGGGCACGTACGTGGTGAAGTTCGTCGGTGCCGGCCAGGGCGCGCGGGCGCTGGTGGCCGAGATCATCGTCGGCGAACTGGCCCGGGCGGTGGGCCTGCGCACGCCCGACCTGGCGCTGATCGAGGTGGCCGGTGAACTCGGCAGATCCGAGCCGGACTTCGAGGTCCAGGAACTGGTGCTCGCCAGCGCCGGCCTCAATCTCGCCGTGGACTACCTGCCCGGCTCGGTGGGGTTCGACCCGTCGTTCGACGTCGATCCTGCCCTGGCGTCCCGGATCGTCTGGCTGGACGCGTTCGTCGCCAACGTCGACCGCAGCCCGCGCAACACCAATCTGCTGATCTGGCATCGACAGCTGTGGGCGATCGACCACGGAGCCTGCCTGCGATTCCACCATTCCTGGGGTGACCCGGAGAGGTTCGCGCGGTCTCCGTACCGCTACGACGACCATGTGCTGGCCGATCCCGCCGACCCGCGCCGGGTCCACGAGGAACTCGCCGCCCGCGTCACCCCGCAACTCCTGGACCGGATCACCGCCCTGGTACCGGACGCCTGGCTCGTCCCGGACGCCGCTCGTCGGGACGAGCGTGCGCCGTCCGACGCGGCGGCGGCCCGCGCCGCATACCGCGAGTACCTGCTGGCCCGACTCGAGGCCGCTCCGGAGTGGCTGCCGTGACCGGACCGGCAACCCGCCATCGGCACGCCTACAGCTACGCGGTGCTGCGGGCGGTGCCGCGGGTGGAGCGCGGGGAGTTCGTCAACGTCGGCGTGATCCTCTACTGCCAGCACCTCGACTTTCTCGGCGCACGGGTACACATCGACTCCGACCGGATCAGGGCGTTGGACCCGCACGCCGACCTGGAGTGGATCACCCGCGCGGCACAGGCCGTTGCTGCCGCGTGTGGCGGGCCGGTCGGGACGAACCGGGAGAACACCGGCTTGGTGACGCGCTTCGGAATGCTGACCGCACCACGGAGCACGGTGGTGCAGCCCTCCCCTGTCCATGTCGGCCTCACCACCGATCCGCGGGCCTCCCTGGACCGGCTGATGACCCGCCTGGTCCTGCCACCGGTCTGAGCCGACCACCCCACCGATCCCGGGTCGCCCGGGTCCGGACACACCGACGCACGCCGCCCAGGGCCCGCAGGCCCGTCTCGGGAGCCGCCGGGGCGCATCCCGCTGAGCGCTACGGACCCGAGATCCCCCAGAATCGGCACGTCAACGCCGCCGCGAGCCACCACCCACGCGTGAATCGGCCCCGGCCGGCACGATGACGTGCCGAAATCCGGGGCGAACCGGGGCCCAGGTCTGACAGCAGCACCAGGCGGCGACAGCTGACCACCCCAGGGCCACGGTACTGGCACGTGCACGCCGTCACGGACCGTCAGCGCCCGGCCGGGGCGAGGATCCGCTCCTCCTCCTTGGCCTCGATCGTCCGCTCCCGGCGGAGCGGGGCCAGCAGGGTCGGGACGATCAGGCGGTGGTTGTGGATCATCGCGCCGACGGCCAGCGCGGCGTACACAGCGGCGAGGATCAGCCGGCCTTGGGTGCCCGGAACAGCGAACTGCACCGCGAACAGAGCCAGCAGCGTCCATGCGAGCCACCGGGAGAACCGCAGATCCAGCAGCGCGGCGATGCCGAGCAACGTCTGCGCGGCAGTGAGCAGGAACTCCTCCACCTGCCGGTGGTCCATGGCCAGCGCGGTGCTGCCGCCCCCGGCGAGGTAGGCCACCGGCAGGCTGCCGACCAGCAGTGTCCACTGATTCACCTTGGCCGAGATCAGCATGCCGATCGCCGGTGCCGCCTTGCCGCGGACGGCGAAGATCACCGCCACGATCATCTCCGGCGCCTCCGAGGCCAGCGGTCCCAGCCACTGCACCAGCAGGAACTGGTCGATCCCGAGGACCCGGCCGCTGTCGACCAGGGCGTTGGCGAACGGTTCGGCGCAGAGCAGGATCGACCCGGCCGCGAGGACGAACAGGCCGATCACCAGAAAGCGTCGCTGCCGCGGCGGCAGCGCACCGATACGCGCCGCCGGCCCGACCAGGTCGGGTTCCTCGCTGCCCTCGGAGCGGGCGGCGCGCACCAAGTAGTAGCCGAACAGGCCGAGCAGCATCAGGCCGAGCAGCAGGTGGATCTGCCCGGTCACCGGGATCAGCAGGGACAGCAGCGACGCGATGGCGAGGAAGCCCAGTTCCAGCCGGTAGCCGGCCTCCAGCACGACCTGACGCACCGGTCGGCCGGAGCGGCGACTCGCCACCGCCAGGGCCACGATGACGACGACGGCCCAGCCGACACCGAGCAGCAGCCGGTTCGATCCGGTCATGTTGGCCGCCGCGTACGCGACGTGGGCAGGGTTGCTGCCCGCGGTGTAGGCGAAGTAGAGGTCGACCGCGTACTCGGGCAGCACCACGATGACGGCGAGGATCGCGATGGCCAGACCACCGGAGATGTCGTGTTCGGCGGCCTCGGCCGCCCAGGCCAGCATGAACGATGCCGCCACCACGGCCGCACCGAAGACCAGCAGTCCGGCCGGCGCCGGCAGGTGCACGCCGAGGAGTCGCAGCACCGCGGCCGGAGCCGCCACGGCGAGACAGATCAGGGCCGGTCCGAGTGCTCGGTGCATTGAGCGATCCTGCCGTCATTTCGTCAGTTACGCAAATGAAGAAGTACCGAAATGGGGATCAGTACGGAGGGGCGCGGGTGCGAGGGGAGCCGGCCGGGCAGAATGGCCCGGTGATCCCTGACCCCACCGGCGCGCAACTGGACACGGCCGCGCGAACCTTCGCGCTGCTGTCCACGCCGGTGCGGCTGCACCTGGTGGCGCTGGCCTCGGCGGGTGAGTACGACGTGGGCACGCTGTCGGAGCGGGTCGGGGTCTCCATCGCCACCGCCAGCCAACACCTGTCCAAGCTGAGACTGGCCGGCGTGGTCAGCGGCAAACGGTCCGGTCGGCGGCAGATCTACACGGTCGACGACCCGCATGTGATCACGATGGTGGAGCAGATCTTCCAGCACATCGCGCCGGACGGCACGCTGGCGCCCGACCCGCCGATGCCCGAACGGCTGATCGCCGACCGGTCCCCCGGCGACGCCGACTGACGGGGCCCGTTGCCATGCGGCTGTGGTCGCTGCACCCGTCCCTGCTGGACCGCCAGGGGCTGATCGCCTGCTGGCGGGAAGCCCTGCTGGCACAGGCGGTGCTGCTCGGCCGGACGACGGGCTACGTCAACCATCCACAGTTGGCGCGCTTCCGGACGACCGGTCGGCCGGCAGGGGCGATCGCCGCCTACCTCGACGGGCTGGCCAACGAAGGTGATCGGCGCGGGTACCGGTTGGACCGTACCCGGATCCACGCCGACCCCGACACTTCCAGGCTGTCGGTGACCGATGGCCAACTGCTGCACGAACGCGACCACCTGCACGCCAAGCTGCTGCTCCGCTCGCCCGACGCGGCTCCGGCCCTGGTGGTCGACGGGATGCTCCGACCTCACCCGTTCTTCACCGTCGTACCCGGTCCGGTCGAGTCCTGGGAGCGCGCCGCCCCGTCCACCTCCTGAGTCCGGCGAAGGACGCCCCTTCCCCAGCCGGGGAAGCGCGCTTCGCCAAGCTCGGCATGCGGTTCGGTGCTGGTCTGTCAGCGAGTGGGCCTGACGGCGCGGGCGTCGCCGGCGTGGGTCATGGCGAGTCGTCGGCCGCGGGATCGGCGGCGGCGAGGAGCTCGGATCGGTGCACGATGGTGGCGCGGTCGCGGCCGTGCTCGCGTCCCCGGTGGGACTCGGCGGCGTCGATGCGGTGCCAGGCCGGCATGTCCAGCGGCCGGATGCCCCGCGCCGCCAACAGGTCGGCCAACGCCGAGCCATCGTGGCCGGCGGTGACCGCCTCGTCGGCGACGTCGGACAGCAGTGCGTGCACGGTCTCCACCGCGTCGGATTTGTTCGTGCCGATCACGCCGGTGGGTCCACGCTTGATCCAGCCGGTGACGTACTCATCCGGGGAGAAGGCGCCGTCGCGGATGACATGGCCGCCGGCCTGCGGGACCCGACCCAGTGCCGGGTCGTACGGCACCCCATCCAGCGGCGTGCCGCGGTAGCCGACCGAGCGGACGACCAGTTGTGCCTCGATCAGCGCCGGGTCGCCGGCTGCCACCACCCGCCCGGAGGCGTCCAGCTCGGTGGACTCGATCTCCACCGCCTCGACCCGCTCATCGCCGATGATCTTGGTCGGCCGGGTCCAGAAGTGCAGGTGCACCCGGCGGCGAGCGCCGGTCCGCGGCAACTCCAACCAGGCACGCATCACCGCCATATTGCGGGCGGCGACCTTGTCGCTGCTCAGCCGGGCTTCGTCGGCCCGGTCCAGTTCGAAGTCCTTCGGGTCGAGGACGAGGTCGACGCCGGACAGCTTGCCCAGTTCACGCAGTTCCTTGGTGGTGAAGGAGGTGTAGGCCGGCCCGCGGCGGGCCAGCAGGTGCACGTCGGTGATGTCCTTGCGACCGAGGACGGAGATCACCTCGGCGGCCATGTCGGTGTCGGTGAGCTCGTCGGCTTCCTTGATCAACACCCGGACCACGTCCAGCGCCACATTGCCGGCGCCGACGACGACCGCCTGCCGGGCCCCGGTGATCAGATCCTCGACGGGATTGTGCGGGCCCTCGGGACCGCCACCGTCGCCGGCGGTCGCACTCTCCGACGTCTCGGGATGCACATCGGGGTTGCCGCAGTACCAGGCGACCAGGTCGGGCGCGGCGATACTGCCGCGCAGGTCCTCCCCCGGCACCTCCAGCCGACGATCACTCGCGGCCCCGTAGGCATAGATCACCGCATCGGTGACGTCACGCAACTCGGTGACGGTGAGGTCGCGGCCGATCGTGACGTTGCCGTAGAAGCGGACGTCGTCGCGTTCGAGGATCCGTTCCAGGGTGTTGCGGATGGACCGGATGCTCGGATGATCGGGAGCCACCCCGTAACGCACCAGGCCGAACGGCACCGGCAACTTGTCGATCACCGCCACCTGGACCGGGACGTCGGTCTGGTGGGTGAGTGCCTCGGCGGCGTAGATGCCGGACGGGCCGGCTCCGACGACGGCGACCACCAGTGGCTTCACGAAGCCACCGTAGCGTCCGGGTGATCGCCGCCGCCGGTGCGGTGTCCTCGGTCAGCCGGCCGCCGACGCCCCGGCCTGGCTGGTGCTGTCGGCGGTTCTACCGTCCGGGTGCCCGGCACGGTCGGACGAGTCGGCCTCGGACGATGTGCGCGCCGGGGCGTCGTCCCCGTGCGAGCCGCGACCCTTGTCCGAGCCGTGATCCTGGTCAGATCCCTTGTCCTCGCTGCCGTTGCCGCCCTTGTCGTTGCCCTTGCGGCCACCACCGCCCCGGTTGCGGCGGCGCTTGCTGCCGTTGTCGTCGCGGGCGCCACCGTCGGCCATCTTGGTGTCGGTAACCGGCACATCGTGCAGTTCGACGCCGCGGCCGTGGCAGTGCGGGCACTCGGTGCTGAACGCCTCGAGCAGGCCGGTGCCGATCCGCTTGCGGGTCATCTGCACCAGACCGAGGCTGGTGACCTCGGCGACCTGGTGTCGGGTGCGGTCCCGGCCGAGGCACTCCACCAGGCGGCGCAGCAACAGGTCGCGGTTGTTCGGCAAGACCATGTCGATGAAGTCGATCACGATGATGCCGCCGATGTCGCGCAGCCGCAGCTGGCGGACGATCTCCTCGGCCGCCTCCAGGTTGTTGGAGGTGATGGTGGCCTCGAGGTTGCCGCCCGAGCCGGTGAACTTGCCGGTGTTCACGTCGATCACCGTCATCGCCTCGGTGCGGTCGATGATCAGCGAGCCGCCGGAGGGCAGGAACACCTTGCGTTCCAGGCCCTTGGCGATCTGCTCGTCCAGGCGGTAGCTGCCGAAGAGATCCCCGCCCGTCTCGGCGTCCCAGCGGCGCATCCGTTCCGCCAGGTGCGGGGCGACGTGCTGGACGTAGCCGTCGATGGCGTCGTAGGCGTCGTTCGTCGCGCCGTTGCCCTGGATGATCAGCTCGGAGAAGTCCTCGGTGAAGAGGTCGCGGACGATGCGCAGGGTCAGGTCGGGCTCGGAGTAGAGCACCTGCGGCGCGCTGCCGCCCTTGACCTTCTTCTCGATGTCTTCCCACTGCGCCTTGAGGCGGTTGACATCGCGGGTCAACTCGTCCTCCGAGGCGCCCTCGGCGGCGGTACGGACGATCACACTCGCCGTCTCGCCGACGGCGGTGTCGAGGATCTCCTTGAGTCGCTTGCGCTCGGCGTCGGGCAGCTTGCGGGAGATGCCGGACAGGTGGCCACCGGGCGCGTACACGACGTACCGACCGGGGATGGATACGTGATTGGTGAGCCGGGCGCCCTTGGCTCCGACCGGGTCCTTGGTGACCTGGACCAGCACGGTCTGGCCGGACTTGAGCACCTTCTCGACCTTGCGGTCGGGGCCCTCGGCGCTGTACGCGTCCCAGTTGACCTCGCCGGCGTAGAGGACGGCATTGCGACCGCGACCGATGTCGATGAACGCCGCCTCCATGGACGGGAGCACGTTCTGCACCCGACCGAGGTAGACATTGCCGATCAGAGAGTTCGCGCTCTCGCGGTCGACGTAGTGCTCGACCAGGATGCCGTCCTCGAGGACCGCGATCTGGGCCAGGTCGTCGCGCTGGCGGATGACCATCTTGCGGTCCACCGATTCCCGGCGGGCCAGGAACTCGGCCTCGCTGATGATCGGGGCCCGGCGACGGCCCGCCTCGCGGCCCTCGCGCCGACGCTGCCGCTTGGCCTCCATCCGGGTCGAGCCCTCGATCCCGGTGACCTCGTCGGCGGCCTTGCGCCGCTCCCGGACCCGGACCACGACCTCACTCGGGTCGTCGGGGGCGCTGCCGGCCTCCTCGCCGCGGCGGCGACGCCGGCGACGCCGGCGACGTCGCCCGTCACCGCTGTCGTCGGCCTCGCCGTCGTCGGTGTTGTCGTCGCTGTTGGCGTCAGTATTGGCGTCAGTATTGGCGTCAGTATTGGCGTCAGTATTGGCGTCCGTATTGGCGTCAGCGCGGCTGTCAGCTTTGCCGTCCTGGCCTTCCGACCTGTCCGCGGACTTCTCTGCGGCGCCGCCGACCTGGGAGCCGCCGGACTGCTCCTGCTCGCTCGAGTTGTCGGATGCTGCTTCACCTGATTCGTCGTCGCTGCTGTCGTCGTCCCGGTCGCGGCCGCGGCGACGGCGACGGCCACCCCGGCGCCGGCGGCGGCGACGTCCGCCGCCTTCACCTTCGTCCTCGGCCTGGTCCTCGGCGTCGTCGTCGGTCTCGGCGGATTCGTCGTCGATGTCCCGGGCGGCCTGTGTCGTCGGCGTCCGGTCGGCTTCCTGCTCGCCGCTCGCCGTCTCCTTGGAGCCGGCCTCGTCGTCGCGGCGGCCGTCGGTCGCCTCGGCGCCGACCTCGGCCGCGTGCTCGTGGGCCGGCTGACTCGTGCTGTCGCCGGCTGCGCCGGCCTGCTCGGCGTCGACCGCGCCGGGCGTCTGGACCGGGGTGGTCTGCTCGCCCGCGACCCGGGCTCGGAGGGCCGATTCGATCGCGGCCTGGATGGCGTCGTCAGCGGCCTGCTCCGCGGTCCTGCCGACCGATGTCTGCGCCGTCGGCTCCGCTGCGATCTCGGTGCCGGTGGCCTTGGCCTCCTCGACGGGGGTTTCCTCGGGAAGGGCGCTCTGGGCGTTGCCGGCCGCGGCGTCGTCGGACGCAGCGGCCTTGCGCACCGACCTCTTGGCGGCCGTCTTGGTGGCAGCCGTCTTCTCCGCGGACTTCTTCGCGGCCGTCTTCTTGGCCGGGGCCGCCTTCTTCGCGGTGGCCGCCTTCTTCGCCGGGGCCTTCTTCGCGGTCTTGCGGGCCGTCTTCTTGGCGGGCACGGCGTCGGTCTCGGCAACTGCAGGAGCGCCGTCATCCTCACCGGTCGGGCCTGTCGCGGCGGGGGTTGTCGTGGCGGGGCCTGTCGTGGCGGGGCCTGTCGTGGCGGGGCCTGTCGTGGCCGGGCCTGTCGTGGCGGGGCCTGTCGTGGCCGGGCCTGTCGTGGCCGGGCCTGTCGTGGCCGGGCCTGTCGAGGTGGGGCCCGTCGCTGCCGGGGCGGCGCCGGCGGGAGCTGTCGGGGCACTGTCGTCGGCGACCGGGGAGCTCGCAGGGCGGGGCGGACCGGCGGGTCGGCTGGCCGCGCGGCGACGAGGTCGAGCGGGTGCCGCCGTCTCGCCGACCGTGGGCGTTCCTGCGGTCGAACTGTCGGGGGTGGGGTTCTCGGTTGTCTTGTCCGGCTCTGAATCGAGCATCCAGACTCCTCCTCGGCGCGTGACTACCGCGCCGGATGTTGTCGGCGGCGTCCCGGGGTCGCCGGGGCCGCGAAGCCTCTACGGTGCAGAACACACCGGACCGGTCAGCCGCGGTCGAGTGCTGAGCAGGCTGCTGTCACTCGTCGCGGCCGGTGAGCCGTCCGTGTCCCGGTAGCGAGCTGTCACCCCGCTCGGGACGGTCCTGCAGGTCGACGCCGTACCTGTTGGAGAGCACGGGCCTGGTGTGGCCCGGCCGGTCCGACCGGTTGAGGTCGCCTGGTCCGAGTATCCCACATCCGTCCCAAGGTTCTGACCAACGGGTCACCCGGCGCGGTGTGCCGGTCACCCGGCGCGTCGGCAACAGCCCGGGGTGCCGCGTTCAGAAGGGTGCCGCGACGGTACCGGCGGCGGTGTCGACGACGCCCTGGCTGAGCCGGGTGATCTGTGGCCGCTCGGGCGCGAAGCCGGACTCCAGCTTCGCCATGGCGGTGAGCACGTCGTCGGGACGGACCAGCGGCGTGAGGTGGCGGGTCACCAGCCGCAGTCCGCCGCCGTGGACCTCGAGCCGGACCACCGCGGCGCGGACGTCGAAGCTGCGGATGCCGTTCTTGGTCATCCGCTCGGTGATCGCCTGGTCGGCGGCGAGCAGTCCGGCTACGGCCCGGCGGGTGGCGGTCTCGTCGGCGCCGGGCAGATCGATGCGCCACGACGATGCGGTGAGCTGGTCGGCCAACGACGTCTGCCCGGCCTCCACCACCGCGAGAATGTCGAGCCCGGCCGGCAGGGCCGCGTCGAGTTCGCGGGCGACGAGCTCGGGTCGGCACATCTGGGCCAGGGCGATCTCCAGATACTCGGCCTCACTGGCCGACCCGGTGGGCGCGGCGGTGGCATAGGAGATCCGCGGATGCGGTGAGAAGCCCGAGGAGTACGCCATCGGGATCCCGGCGCGGCGCAGCGCCCGTTCGAAGGCCCGACCGAAATCGCGGTGGCTGGTGAACCGCAGCCGGCCCCGCTTGGCGTAGCGGATCCGCAGTCGCTGCACCGGAGGTGCCTGTTGCTCGGGTTGCCGTGCCCTGGGTGCCACTCGCCGAACCCTAACCGCCGTGGCGTCAGCTGGTGTACAGCCTGGTGGCGTAGCTGCTGGGGTCGTAGTAGCGGCGCAATGCGGTGAGATCCTCGTCGGTGCGGTCGAGAGCCTTGGCCAGTTCGGCCCGTGACGGCAGGGTGTCTGGCTGCCGGCTGTCCGGCTGCCACAGCCGGGACCGCATCAGCGCCTTGGCGCAGTGGTGGAAGATCTGCTCGATCTCGACCACCAGGGCCAGCACCGGCCGATGATTGTCGACCACCATGGCGTCGAAGAACGGCGACTGGCAGACCAGCCGGCCCCGGCCGTTGATGCGCAGGGTGTCGCCGCGGCCGGGGATGACGAGGAGCAGTCCGACATGCGGGTTGGTGAGGATGTTGCGGTAGCCGTCGGCCCGGCGGTTGCCGGGTCGTTCGGCGACCGCGATCGTGGTGGCGTCGATGACGTGGACGAGGCCCCTGGCCGGGTCGCCTTCATCAAGGACGACTGGATGCGGATCTTCGACGACAAGGAACTCGACCAGCTCAACGCCAGGATCTCGACATCGATGCCGCCCGCCGCTGAGCCCACCGCGGACCGAGGGGGACACCATCGTGACCGATCGTCTGGCCGGCAAGACGGCCATGATCACCGGCGCAGGCTCGGGCATCGGAAAGTCGATCGCCGACCGGTTCCTGGCCGAAGGTGCCCGGGTCGTCTACCCAGACCGCAACGGTATCGCCGTCACCGCCGCGGCGGCCGGCCGGGAACGCGCCTAGACGGTATGACGTGACCCCTTGAGTTGAGGGGTTGCAGGCCGGGGCCTCGTCCGCGCAGATTGCGTGGGTTACCAGACCCGTCGGGTCTGGCCTATCCACATGCGTGTTTGGAGGCCCCGGTGTTCACTGAGCGTACGAGTGTTGGCCTGGATGTGCACGCCCGATCGGTCGCTGCGGCGGCGTTGGACGGGGCGACTGGGCAGATCTGGCAGGAAACGCTGCGACCCGACAGCGAGGCGATCCTCGGCTGGGTCCGGGATCTGCCGGGCCCGGTGGCGGTGGCCTATGAGGCCGGTCCGACCGGGTTCGGGCTGGCCCGGGCGTTGACCGCGGCCGGGGTCCGGTGCGTGGTCGCGGCCCCGTCGAAACTGCAACGACCCTGCGGTGATCGGGTGAAGACCGATGCCCGGGATGCGCAGCATCTGTGCCGGCTGCTGCGGCTGGATGAGATCACCCCGGTCACGGTCCCCAGTATCGAGCAAGAATCGGCCCGGGACCTGGTCCGGGCTCGGGAAGACTGCCGCGGGGACCTGATGCGCGCCCGGCACCGATTGTCGAAACTGCTGCTGCGTCACGGCCATGTCTATGCCCTGGGTGATCGTGGCCGGGCCTGGTCGCTGGCCCACGACCGCTGGTTGCGCCAGTTGCGCAGCGACGAGTCGACCGGCTGGTCGGCTGGCACCCGGTCAGCGTTCGACAGCTGCTATCAGGCCGTCACGATGGTGACGGCCCGCCGGGACCGGCTCGACGATGAGATCGCCGCGATGGCCGCCGACAGCGAGTTCACCCCGATCACCCGCCGGCTGGGCTGCCTGCGAGGGATCTCCACCCTGACCGGGTTCGCGCTGGCGGTCGAGATCGGTGACTGGTCGCGGTTCACCGGTAAGACGATCGGCTCCTTCGTCGGCTTGACACCCAGCGAACACTCCTCCGGCCAATCCCGATCCCAAGGCGCGATCGTGAAGACCGGCAATTCCCATGCCCGCCGACTGTTGGTTGAGGCGGCCTGGCATCACCGGCCCACCTATCGTCCCGGTAAGACAATGCTGGACCGATGGGCACTGGCGCCGGCCGCCGCCCAGGTCCGGGGCGATACCGGGAACCGAAGATTGAACCGGCAGTGGGCCAAATACATCGCCCGGAAGAAGCGGGGCACCATCGCCACCGTCGCGGTCGCTCGCGAGCTGGCCGGCTGGTGCTGGTCGCTGGCCGTCCTTGAAACCGTCCTCGACGACGCCGGTGCCGGCGCGGGAACCGAGTTGATCATGCCCTGACCTGTCCCCGGATTTGTCGTGGAATCAACCGACTGGTTGGCCGCGCGAGGAGTAACCCGCGATTCAGCTATGAGCAACCCGGAATCCCCAGCGTTTCCGGGCGACGCTCGATCCTAGACCCGCGGAACCACTCCAGCCGAACAGCACCGTCCTGCGGTAACCAACCCGCGCATATCAGCCTGACCAAGCGTCGCGAACACGCCCAACCGCTCCATGATCAACCACGACACAATAGAGGCGCCGCCGAGAACCCATCCCGGCGGCGCCTCACCCTGCCCACTTGACAAACCCCCACTACATATCAGCTGTTGCGGCCACCATGGACATCACCGACGAGGACTCGGTGGCCACGGTCTTCCAGCAGGTGGTAATTCAGGTTGGCCGCCCGACGTGGTGGTCGCCAACGCCGGCGTTGGTCCACCTGGCCTCGGACGAGTCGTCGTTCGCGACCGGGTCGATCTTCCGGGTGGACGGAGGGATGACCACCCTCCAGCACCTCCGACCCATCGCCATCAGCGCCCGCTGCGGCCGAACCGGCGCAACTTGGCGAACATGTCCTCCAGCAGGAACCGGACGTCGACCGATTCGCACACCTGGATGGGGTGGCCCGATCCCGGGACATGGTGTCCGTCGGGACCGAACCGCGGTGCGGGCACGGTACGGAACCGTCCGCCGGCCGGGTAGAGCAGCAGCGCGATGGCCGGCGAGTCACCCAGTGAACGGGATTCGATCGGCGCCGGATGGTGGAGGGCATTCCATTCGACCAGCTGCCGGATCAGGTAGTCGGCGAGGTCGCTGGTACCGCCGATCTTCTCTTCCAGCTCCGCATAGCTCACTGAGACGCCGGCATAGACCGGACGTGGCACCTGCCACACGGTGATTCCCGAGTCGAAGACGACGTTCGCCGCGTCGATGTCGTTGGACAGGTTGAACTCGATCGCGGCGTTGGGCTCGAGCCGGTCGTAGGCCGGACCACCGATCCAGATCACGATCACCGGCCGTTGAACGATCTCCGGATCGGACAGGATCGCGGTGGCCATGTCGGTCAGCGGTCCGAGGAAGGCGACATACAGCGGATCGTCGACGGCGGCGAGCCTGCTCTCGTCAATGATCAATTGCGCTCCGGGTGAGCCGACCGGAGTCGACGCGTTCGGGAGCGCGGCCGGTGCACCGTCGGCCACAGTGACCGTGCCATGGCGATCGAGGAGCTTCAGCAGCAGATCGATCTCTGCGCGGGACTCCTGCATGCTCCGGTCGGTGCGCCGGGTGCCGAAGTGGGCGGCGATGAGGCCGCGGAGGTCGAACATCTCGGTGAGGACGGCATGCACGATGGCGAACTGGTCGTCGGCCTCGTTCTTCGCGTCGGTGTCGATGATCACCCGACGCCGTCGCGCCGGAGCTGTCGAGGTCGTTGCGGTCATCGACGTCATGCCTTTCTGGCGGGATGGGCTGGATCGGTCGAGGCGACTGCCGGGAAGCCCGCTTCGACAGCTTCAGGGCGCCTCACCTCTGGGCGTCAGGCGGTGACCTTGTGCTTGACCTCGGCGATGGGAAGCAGCTTCTTGCCGGTCGGGCCGATCTGGATGGCGGTGTCCAGCTGGGGGCAGACACCGCAGTCGAAGCACGGGGTCCAGCGGCAGTCGTCGAGTTCGACCTCGTCGAGGGCGTCCTGCCAGTCCTCCCAGAGCCAGTCGCGATCCAGCCCGGAGTCGAGGTGGTCCCAGGGCAGCACCTCGGCGTAGTCGCGCTCGCGGACGGTGTACCAGTCCAGGTCGACGCCGGTGCCGGCCAGCGCCTGTCCGGCCGCGGTCGTCCACCGATCGAAGGAGAAGTGCTCGTTCCAGCCGTCGAAGCGGCCGCCGTCGCGCCAGACCGTCTCGATGACCCGGCCCACCCGGCGGTCACCGCGGCTGAGCAGCCCCTCGATGATGCCGGGCTTTCCGTCGTGGTACCGGAATCCGATGGCCTTGCCGTAGCGGCGGTCGGAGCGGACCGTCTCGCGGAGCTTGGCCAGCCGGTCGTCGATGGTCTCGTGGCCGGTCTGCCCCGCCCACTGGAAGGGCGTGTGCGGTTTGGGCACGAACCCGCCGATGCTGACGGTGCAGCGGATGTCGCCTCGACCACTGACCTTGCGACCGGTCTCGATCACCCGCTTGGCCAGGTCGGCGATGGCCAGCACGTCGTCGTCGGTCTCGGTCGGCAGACCGCACATGAAGTACAACTTCACCTGCCGCCAACCGCTGCCGTACGCGGTGGCGACGGTGGTGATCAGGTCATCCTCGGTGACCATCTTGTTGATCACCTTGCGCATCCGCTCGGTGCCACCCTCGGGCGCGAACGTCAGCCCGGACCGGCGGCCGTTGCGGGACAACTCCCCCGCCAGGTCGATGTTGAACGCGTCCACCCGGGTGCTGGGCAGGGACAGTGACACATTGGTGCCGTCGTACCGGTCGGCCAGCTGCTTGGTGATGTCGCCGATCTCGGAATGGTCGGCGCTGGACAGGCTGAGCAGGCCGACCTCCTCCAGCCCGGACCGCTCGATGCCCTGTTGCACCATCGCGCCGATGGTCTCGATGTTCCGTTCCCGGACCGGGCGGGTGATCATCCCGGCCTGGCAGAAGCGGCAGCCGCGGGTGCAGCCGCGGAAGATCTCCACCGAGAACCGTTCGTGCACCGTCTCGGCCAGCGGCACCAACGGGTTCTTCGGGTACGGCCACGCGTCCAGGTCCATCACGGTGTGCTTGGCCACGCGGAACGGAACGCCCGCGCGGTTGGGTGCCACCCGACGGATCCGGCCGTCGGGCAGGTAGTCGACGTCGTAGAACCTCGGCACGTAGACGCCGCCGGTCGCGGCCAGCCGCAGCAGCACGCCGTCACGGCCGCCCGGCCGGCCCTCCTGCTTCCACTCCCGGATGACGTCGCTGATCTTCAGCGCGATCTCCTCGCCGTCACCGAGCACCGCCGCGTCGATGAAGTCGGCGATCGGCTCGGGATTGAAGGCGGCGTGGCCGCCGGCCAGCACGATCGGGTCCTGCTCGCGCCGGTCCCGGGCGTGCAGCGGCATCCCGGCCAGGTCCACCGCGTTGAGCAGATTGGTGTAGCCGAGTTCGGTGGCGAAGCTGACCCCGAGCACGTCGAAGGCGCCGACCGGTCGGTGGGAGTCGACGCTGAACTGCGGCAACCGGTGCTCGCGCATCAGCGCCTCCAGGTCCGGCCAGACCGCATAGGTGCGTTCGGCCAGGATCCAATCCTGCTCGTTGAGCACCTCGTAGAGGATCTGCACGCCCTGGTTGGGCAACCCGACCTCGTAGGCGTCGGGGTACATCAGGCACCACCGGACCGTGCCGGCCGCCCAGTCCTTGACCACGCTGTTCAGTTCGCCGCCGACATACTGGATCGGCTTGCCGACGCGGGCCAGCAGTGGTTCCAGCCGGGCGAAGACCGAATCCGGCTCGGCCGTGGGGTCGGCGGCGGGTCGGGGCGTGGTGTGCGGCGAAGTCATAACAGTCAGCAGGGTAATCGCCGCGGCACCATCCGTCATCGCGTGCCGCCGGTCGATCACCCCGGCTGCGGATGGATCGGAAGGCACGGCAAGGCACCGGAAAGGGCGGAAAGGTCGGATGCGCGGTGTCCGGATCCGGTGCGGTCTCGGTCGCGGCGACGCCGGTCAGGCCGGCGTCGGCCGAACCAGCCCGGTGCGGTAGGCCAGCACGACCAGCGCGACCCGGTCCCGAAGGCCGGTCTTGGCCAGGATCCGGCCGACGTGGGTCTTCACGGTGGCCTCGCTGACGAAGAACTTGCGGGCGATCTCGGCGTTGCTCAGTCCACCGGCGATCTCCAGCATCACCTCCCGCTCCCGGTCGGTGAGGTCGGCCAGCACCGAGGTGTCCGCCGACGGCTCGGCCGGCACCTCGTCGACGAATCGTTCGATCAGCCGGCGGGTGGTGCTGGGGGCGATCACCGAGTCGCCGTTGTGCACGGTGCGGATCGCCTCCAGCAGCCGGTCCGGCGGCGTGTCCTTGAGCAGGAAGCCGGCTGCCCCGGCGCGCAGCGCGGCGAACGCGTGTTCGTCGAGGTCGAAGGTGGTCAGCACGATGACTCGTGGACCGTCCGGTGATCGATCGGTGATGATCTTCGTGGCCTGGACGCCGTCCATCCGTGGCATCCGGACATCCATGATCACCACGTCGACGGCGGTGACGGCGAGCCGCTCGACCGCCTCGGCACCGTTGGATGCCTGCCCGACCACCTGCATGTCGGGCTGCGAGCCGATCACCATCGCGAAGCCGGCCCGCACCAGCTCCTGGTCGTCGACCAGAAAGACCTTGATCGTCATCCGGACCCCTCCACCTCCTGTCGGCCGCCCCGGTCAGGCACCAGGAGACACCGTAGCCCGATCTCGCGGCAGCCAGGCCCGGATGGCGAAACCGTCCTCGGTCGGGCCGGCGGTCAGCTCACCGCCGACGGCGACCACCCGTTCGCGCATGCCCTGCAGCCCGTGTCCGGGCGCCCCGGTCTGCAGTCGGCGGGTGCCGGCCGGTGCATCGTTGCCGACCTCCAGCTGGATCCCGTCGGCGCGGAAGTCGATCAGCACCCGGACCCGGTCCCCCCCGTGCTTGCGGGCATTGGTCAGCGATTCCTGGACCACCCGGTAGACGGTCAGCGCCTGCATCTGCGCCACCTCTGCCGCCGCGCCGGCGGTTCTGTAGTCGACCTGCAGGCCGGTCTGCCGGGCGTCCTCGACCAGTTGGTCGATCTGGCTGAGGCCCGGTTGCGGGCCCGAACCGGGCTCCTGGCCGCCGTCGTCGGAACGAAGCAGCCCCAGCAGCCCACGCATCTGGGTCAGCGAGTCCCGGCCGGTGCCGGAGATCCGCTCCAACGCCGCCTTGGCGGTGGTCGGGTCCTGGTCGATGACGTACGCCGCCCCGTCGGCCTGGGCGATCATCACCGACAGGGCGTGTGCGATCACGTCGTGCATCTCCCGGGCGATCCGGGCGCGTTCGGCCGCGGCCGCGATCCGGGCCTGCTGCTCGCGTTCGCGCTCCAACTGGCTGGCCCGATCGGCCAGGGCCTCCTGACCGATCCGCGAGTAGCGCAGCCGCTCCCCCGACGCCCAGGCGGCGAAGACCAGCCCGATCATTCCGGTGGTGGTGGCGATCCGGGTCAGCAGGCCGGCGTCACAGTCCACACCGCTGGGACAGACCAGTTGGATGTCGATGAAGTTCCACCAGTCGTTGAGCGCCCCGCTGATGGCGCAGACCAGCATGACTCCCGCGCCGACCAGACCGGTCCGCCGGTTCGTGAAACCGACCAGCGAATAGAGGGAGAACAGCATCCCGCCGTCGTGCAGCCCGATCGGGCTGGGCCACCAGATCTGTGCCAGGCCGAAGATCTGGATCAGCAGGAACGAGGTCCGCGGCAGCCGGCGCCGCAGCAGCAGCGGCAGGTTGACCAGACCGACGAACAGATAGTCGATGGGCCGGGCGGCCGGGAAGAACAGCGGCAGGAACACCGACCCGACGGCGAAGAACATCGTCGCGATCACGCAGTCGAAGATCAGGCTGCGGGTGGGCAGGTCCGGCCCGACGCCGACCCCTTCACTGGCCTGGAACAGCCCGGCCCAGCGGGGCCCGGGCTCGGCCGTCGGGTTCGCCGCGATCGTCACACCCCCATCGTGGCACCAGTACGCTCCGGTACCCCGCCCCTTCTCGCCGAGGAGTCACTCAGTCCTCGATTCCTGCGGGGTGTCGGTGGGTCCGTGACTCCTCGCGCGCCTTGGTAGGTGTCCCGCCCGGGCCGGTCAGGAGGCCAGGTGGGGGAACCAGAGGGCGATCTCGCGGGCCGCGGACTCCGGGGAGTCGGAGCCGTGGACCAGGTTCTCCCGGTTGGACAGCGAGTAGTCGCCGCGGATGGTGCCGGGAGCGGCCTTGCGGCCGTCGGTGGCGCCGTTGAGGGCGCGGACGACCTCGATGGCCTCGTCACCCTCGACGATCAGCGCGACCGACGGGCCGGAGGTGACGAAGTTGCGCAGCGGCGGGTAGAAGTCGCGTTCGACGTGCTCGGCGTAGTGCTCGTCGGCATGCTCGCCCTCGATCTCACGCATCTCCAGGGCCACGATCCGCAGTCCCTTGGCCTCGAACCGGCTCAGCACCGCACCGACCAGGCCACGGCGGACGGCGTCGGGCTTGAGCAGGACGAAGGAGCGCTGGGTCGGGGTCGCAGTCGTCATGGCTCGAACCTTATTACGGCGCCCGGTGCGGGCGGGAATTGATCACCTCCCGGCAACATCGACGTGGCGCAGCGTGCAACATCCGCTGATCAGCATCTGTTCACGCTAGGCTCACTTCCGCGTTGCCTCCCGAACGGCCACGACGGCCTACGGTTCGAACCGCTCCGGTCACCGATGCCCGAGTTGCCGTCGCTGTGGCGACGACATCCAGGGTGCTCGGTGGTCGACACCACCGGGTCTCCTGACCTTCCCATTCAGCAGTACGCATGGAGGCTATTGATGGACCGACGCGGGTTCATGGCAATCGGAGTGGCGGCCGCAGGTGCCGCCGGACTCACCGCCTGTCAGGGGAACGGCCCTGGCGCTGCCACCGGCGGCTCCGGGGGTTCCGGTGGTGGCAAGGCCGGCACGAAGACGCTGACCGTCTATTCCGGCGCCGACACCAACATCCAGGATCTGTGGACCAAGACCCTGATCCCCGGCTTCGAGAAGGCCAACCCCGGCTACAAGATCACCTTCCAGTTCGACCTGCACGGTCAGAACTCCGACCAGGTGTTGAACAAGATCGCCGCGGCGACCCAGCAGAAGAAGGACCCGGGCATCGACTTCCTGGAGTCGATGGGTGACCGGGCCGGTGCCGCCGGCCTGCTGGCCGACCCGCAGGGCAAGGTCAGCAACCTGTCCGAGGTCCCGGCCGACGTGATGGACACGGTGGAGAAGAACGCCATCCCCTACCGCGGTTCCTCGGTGCTGCTGGCCTACCTGCCGAGCAAGGTGCCCAACCCGCCCAAGTCGCTGGACGAGCTGCTCGCCTGGATCAAGGCTCATCCGGGCAAGTTCGCCTACAACTCCCCCGACACCGGCGGGTCGGGTGACTCCTTCGTGCAGACCGTGCTCAGCCGCGATCTCAGCCCCGACGTCCTGAAGAAGATGACCACCGGCTACCACAAGGATCTGGAAAGCCACTGGGACAAGGGCTTCGCGGTGCTGCGGGACCTGAACAAGTACGTCTACCAGAAGGGCGTCTACCCCAACGGCAACAACGGCACCCTGGAGTTGATGCTGCAGAAGCAGATCTGGATGTGCCCGGCCTGGTCCGACCAGTTCATCAGCGGCCGCGACTCCGGCGTCGTGCCGAAGGACGCCAAGGCCGTCCAGATCACCAATCCGAGCTTCACCGGCGGCGCCACCCAGTGCGGCGTGCTGTCGGGTTCCAGCAAGCAGGATCTCGGCTTCAAGCTGGCCAACTGGATGCTCGAGCCGGCCCAGCAGGCGGCCATCGCCAAGGCGATCGCCGGCTACCCGGCCATTCCGCTCAGCAAGCTGCCAGGTTCGGTGAAGTCGGAGTTCGCCAGCGCCGACCCGGGCAACCTGCGGCCGGGCTTCAACTCCGACATGGACGCCGACATGAAGAACCTGTGGACCCAGAAGGTGCCCGGTCACTGATGGCGGTCGACGTACGGACGCCGGCAGCCAGCCGGACCCCGACGCAGCGGCAACCGCTCCGGCCTCCTCGGTCGGGGCGGTTGACCGGTCTGTTGATGGCCAGCCCGCCGATCCTGGTGATCGCGATCTTCGTCGGCTTCCCGATCGTGGTGGCGATGGCCTACAGCTTCGGCCACGTCGGCGGTCTGAACAAGACAATCGCCACCATCGCCCGCGGTCAGCACACCGTCGGCCAGTGGTACCAGATGACGATCGGCGCCTACGCCGACGTGTTCACCGACGAACGGTTCCGCAAGGACCTCGGCGTCACCGTCATGATCACCCTGATCTCGACGGCCGTCGTGGTCGCCCTGGCCTGGGTGATCGCGATCTACCTGCGTACCGCGCGGGAGGACCAGCGGCTGCGGTCGGCGGTGGCCAAGCTGCTGTCCGGGCTGGCCGTGGTGCCGATGTTCATCCCGGTCGTCATCGCCTCCTGGGCGATGCTCACGTTCTACGCCGCCGACGGGTTCGTCCGCTCGATCTGCGCACACCTCGGCTTCGCCGGCCCGATCTGGGGCTACACCCTGGTCTGCATCGTGTTCGGCCTGGTCTGGACCAACCTGCCGTTCGCGACACTGATGATCACCTCCGGCGTCCAGGGGGTGCCGGACTCGCTGATCGAGGCGGCGCGTGACTCCGGCGCCGGCTTGCTCACCATCATTCGCACCGTCATCGCGCCGCTGACGCTGGTGCCCACCGTGATCGCCCTGACCTTCACCGCCATCGGCACCCTGGGAGCGTTCACCGTGCCGTACTTCACCGGTCCGAACGCGCCGAACATGCTCGGCGTGGACATGGTGTCCTACTTCCAGTCCTTCAACCGGCCGCAGCAGTCGGTGGTGATGGCGGTGGTCGTGTTCGTGGTGGCCGCGGTCTTCGGCGCCTTCTACGTCTGGGCGAACTTCCGCTCCGCCCGCGACTCGGGGAGGGTCTGATGGCCGTCCGCACCAGTTCCGCGGTCGCCCCCGGCACGCCGTCGGTGATCGGCAGGATCATCCGCCAGGTGCTGATGGTGATCTTCATCGTGGCGCTGCTGGCGTTCATCGTGGGCCCGCTGCTGTGGCTGGGTGTACGCGCCTTCGCCACCCACTGGACCTATCCGAACCTGCTGCCCGACGGTTGGACCCTGCAGTGGTGGCAGCGGGTGCTGGCCAACCCGCAACTGTTCTCCTCGATGCAGCTCAGTGTCGCGTTCGCGGTCACCACGCTGCTGGTGTCCAGCGCGATCTGCCTGCCCGCCGCGTACGCCTTCGCCCGGTTCAACTTCCCGGGTCGGCGGGTCTTCCTGATCGGCCTGTTCGCCACCAACGCCTTCCCCAAGACCGGTCTGTACGTGGCATTGGCGGCGTTGTTCTACGCGTTCAACCTGATGAGCACCTACGCCGGCGTGGTCATCGTGCACCTGCTCGGCACCGTCGTGTTCATGACCTGGATCCCGGCGGCCGCGTTCGCGTCGGTGCCGCGCAGCCTGGAGGACGCGGCCCGTGACGCCGGCGCCGGCCGGATACGGGTGTTCGCCACGATCACCCTGCCGCTGGCGCTGCCCGGCATCCTGGTCGCGCTGATCATGAGCTTCCTGGCCTCCTTCGACGAGGCGCAGGGGACCTACCTGGTCGGCGCGCCGGTCTACTACACCATGCCGACCACCATGTATTCGTTGGTGCTGAACTACCCGCGCCAGGTGGCCGCGGTCTTCTCCATCCTGCTGTCCATCCCGTCGGTCGTGCTGCTGATGCTCGTCCGCAAGCACGTGATGGGCGGCCAACTCGCCGAAGGGTTCCAGATCCGATGACCTCCACCTCCGAGGAGACGAGCACCGACCGGCGCACCGACGGCCAGGGACTGGTGCTGACCGGTATCGGCAAGATACTCGGCGGCCGGACCATCGTCGACGACCTCGATCTGGTCGTGCACAGAGGCGAACTGGTCTGCCTGCTCGGCCCGTCCGGCTGCGGCAAGACCACCACGCTGCGGATGATCGCGGGCTTCCTCGAGCCCGATGCCGGTACCGTCACCATCGACGGCCAGGACGTCACCCGGGTCCCCCCGGAGAAGCGACCGACCGCGATGGTCTTCCAGAACTACGCACTGTGGCCACACATGTCGGTCTTCGACAACGTCGCCTACCCGCTGAAGCTGCGCAAGGTGCCCCGGTCCGAGATCGCCGTGCGGGTGCACGAGATGCTCGAACTGGTCAACCTGATGCACCACGAGAAGAGCCGGCCGGCCCGGATCTCCGGCGGGGAGCAGCAGCGGGTGGCGTTGGCCCGGGCGCTGGTGCAACGCCCGGCGGTGCTGCTGTTGGACGAGCCGCTGAGCAACCTGGACGCCAAGCTGCGGGTCCGGGTCCGCGAGGACATCCGGGAGATCCAGCAGCGGCTGGGCATCACCACCGTCGTGGTCACCCACGACCAGGACGAGGCCTTGAGCATCTCCGACCGGGTGGCGGTGATGAACGACGGCCGGATCGAGCAGTACTCCTCCCCCGTCGACCTCTACCGCCGGCCGGCCACCCGCTTCGTCGGCGGGTTCGTCGGATCGATGAACACCTTCGAGGCCGAGGTCCACGACTCCGACACCGGTCTGGTCGCCGTCACCGACGCTGTCCGCGTCCCGGTGGTGCAGGCCAGCTCCAGCGGTGGCGGCCGGCGGACCGCTGGGCGTCCGGCCGGAGAACATCACCCTGACCGGCCCGTCCGAGGGTGCCCCGGCGGTGATCACCCGCACCATCCCCCGTGGTCACTTCACCGAGGTGGTGGCCGAACTCGGTGACGGGACGGCGACGTTGCGGGCGTTCACCGATCCGACCGACGAGCGGCACGTCGGCGACAAGGTCGGTATCCGGATCGACAGCGCCCTGGTCTACGACGGCGAAGGCCGCCTCACGTGACGGGCGAGACCGACGTGTCCACGACCGCGGACCGCGACACCCGGCTGCGACCGGGCGGACCGTTCCGGGCGATCGCCCACCGCGGCGACCCGGTCGGATGCCGGGAGAACACCCTGGCGGGGATCCGATCCGCGGTCGAGGCGGGCGCCGACCTGGTGGAGATCGACGTCAAGGCCACCGCCGACGCCGAGGTGGTGCTGCTGCACGATGCCACGCTGGAACGGCTCTGGCAGGATCCGCGGACGATCACCGCTGTCAGCACCGCCGACCTGGCCCAGATCGGCGACGGTGAGCTTCGGATCCCGACGCTGGCCGAGGCGCTGGCCACGGTCGGCCCGTCCGGGACCGCGCTGCTGATCGACATGGATTCCGACCGCTGGGCCGCACCCAGCCTGCGGGTCGTCCGGGAGGCGCTGCGGACCGGGGTGGTCGACGCCGGCCAGGTGGCCTGGTGCGGCCGGCCCGATTCCCTGCAGGTGATCCGGGCTCAGGATCCGGACGCGCGGATCGTGTTGTCCTGGGATGAACGTGACGGTGACGGCGAGCTGCCGGCCGAGCAGCTGCTGACCGAGCTGTCCCCGGAGGCGTTCAACCCGCACTGGCCGATGGTCGACGAGGCGGTGCTGGGCTGGATCGCCGACCACGGCCTGGCCAGTTGCTGCTGGACCGTCGACGACGAACCGGTGATGCGCCGGCTGCTCGATCTCGGTCTGACCGGAATGATCACCAACCACATCCACCGACTCCAGGAGGTACGCCGCCGCGATGTCGCAGCCGCCCACGACCCCCACTGCTGACCTGATCGACGCCGACGAGTTGGACCGGTCGGTGCGGGTGGCCCGGCGGGCCGCCGAACTCGCGATCTCCATCACCCGTGGTCATCCGCTGGGCGAGATCCGCACCAAGCAGCATGCCGCCGACGTCGTCACCGCCGTCGACACCGCCGTCGAGCGCGCCGTCCGCGACCTGATCGGCAGCGAACTGCCCGGCCATGCCGTGGTCGGCGAGGAGTACGGCGGCGACGCCGGCGAAGGCCCGACCTGGTACTGCGACCCGGTGGACGGCACCACCAACCTGACCGCCGGGCTGCCGTGGACGTCGTTCTCGCTGGCGATGGCCGTGGGCCGGACCCCGCTGGTCGGTGTGGTCGCCGACCCGTGGCGGCAGGAGATCTGGCAGGCCACGGCCGGTCGCGGCGTGACGGTCGACGACAGCCCGCTGCAACCGCCCGACGAGCAGCCGGCCAGGCTGACCGGTGCCGTGGTCGGCACCGAATGGGCCGGCTACCGTCCCTGGCCGGGCATGGAGCAGCTGTTGGCGGCGCTGGCCGAACGGCTGTGCACGACCCGGGTGATGGGCTCCTCGACGCTGACCGTCGCCCAGGTCGCGGTGGGCCGCACCGTCGGCGCGGTGATCGGCGAGTTCCATCCGGAGGACCACCTGGCCGCGAGCCTGCTCTGTCAGGAGGCCGGGATGGCCGTGCTGGACGAAGCGGGACGACAGGACCCGTTCCCGTCCGCGGGAGGGATCCTGGTGGCCCGGCCGGCGGTGGCCGAGGAGCTGGCCGGCATCTGGTCGGCGGCCCGGTCGGTCGCGCGCGGCTGACCGGTCAGCGACTCGCCGGCCCGGTCGGTCGGCTGCTGTCGATCTTCTTGCCCAAACCGAAGGCAAGCACGTAGACCACCACGAAGATCAGCGCCACCACGAACAGCACCGGAGCGACCAGCCCGGTGGCCAACGCCGCCAGCTGGGTCAGCCAGCCCAGCGGATAGCCGATCGCTGTGCGGAACAGACCCACCGAGATCAGACAGAGCAGCGCCGTCCCGCCGGCCGTCAGCACCGCGGTGCCCGCGGACACCCCTGACAGCTTGATCAACACCGGGATGGCCAGGGCGAACGCGACCAACTGCATGATCAGCGTGACCATCATCGCCCGGGCCATCGGATTGCCGGGCTGCAACCTCACCAGCGACCGCTCTCGCCGAGCTGCCCGTCGCGGTGATCATGGCTGCTGTGATCCTCGTCGCCGGGATGGTCGTCGTCGGCCAGTGGGCCGTAGGCGCCGGAGTCCTCCCGGCTCGTGGTGTCTGCCTCGACGAACTGGTCCTCGTCGAACTGTTCGCCGTACTCGGGTCCGTAGGACAGGTCCTTCTCGTCGTCCTCGTCGGCGTCGATGTCGTCGTCGACGACCGCGGCGGCACTGCCGAGCTCACCCTCGCCGGTGACCGCGGCAGCCTGCGGACGGCCGGGCCGCTCATCGCGGCCCACCAGCAGCGTGCGGGCCTCGCCTACCGCGATCACGGAGCCGGTGATGACCACCCCCGGGGCGGTGGCCCCCTCCACCTCGGCGGCGGCGATGGCGGCCTCGATCGCATCGTCCAGCCGTCGCACCGCCCGGACCCGGTCGGCGCCGAAGACCCCGGCGGCCAATTCGGCCAGATCGGCGGCGGGCATGCCCCGGTCGGTGGAGGCGACCTCGGTGGCGATCACCGAGGTGAACGTGTCGGCGTACTCGGCCAGCAGGCCGGCGGCATCCTTGTCCTTCATGATCGCCAGCACTCCGACCAGCGGGGAGAAGTCGAACGCCTCGGCGATCGTGGCGGCCGTGGCCCGGGCGCCGTGGGGGTTGTGGGCGGCGTCCAGGATGACCGGCGGCGACCGCCGGACGATCTCCAGCCGACCCGGTACCTCGACCGCGGCGAAACCCTCCCGGACCACGTCGGCGTCGATGCCGTTCAGGCCGATGAACGCCTCCGCGGCGGCCAGCGCGACGGCCGCGTTCTCGGCCTGGTGGGCGCCGTACAAGGGCAGGAAGATCTCCTCGATCGGCCCCTCGGCCGAGTCCAGCCGCAACTGTTGGCCGCCGACGCCCATCACCCGGTCCAGGACGCCGAACTCGAGGCCCTCGCGCTGGACCGCGGCGCCGACCTCGGTGGCCCGCCGCAGCAGCACCTGCGCCGCGTCCGGCTGCTGGCCGGCGAGGATCGCGGTGGCACCGGACTTGATGATGCCGGCCTTCTCGGCGGCGATCTCGGCGACGCTGTCGCCGAGCAGGTGGGTGTGGTCGAGATCGATCGGCAGCACCACCGCGACACGGGCGTCGGCCACGTTGGTGGCATCCCAGGTGCCGCCGAGCCCGACCTCGACGATGGCGACGTCGACCGGGGCGTCGGCGAAGGCGGCGTAGGCCATACCGGTGATGACCTCGAAGAAGGTCATCGCCACGCCGTCGATCTGCTGGTCGTCGACCATCCCGACGTACGGGGCCACCTCGGTCCAGATCTCGTCGAACCGGTCGGCGGTCAGCGGCTCGCCGTCGATCCGGATGCGCTCGGTCACGTCCATCAGATGCGGGCTGGTGAAGCGGCCGGTCCGCAACCCGACCGACCGCAGCAGCGAGTCGATCATCGCCGCGGTGCTGCCCTTGCCGTTGGTGCCGGTGAGCTGGATCACCGGGTAGGCACGCTGCGGATCGCCCAGCAGTTCGGTCAGCGCCCGGATCCGACCCAGGCTCGGGGCGACCCGATGTTCGGGCCAGCGAGCGGTGAGTGCGGCGACGATCTCGGCGTGGCCGGGCGTCGCAGAGGTGTCGTCGGAGCGGCCGTCAGGGGCGGCGGAAGTGGTATCGGACATCGCTGTGCGAGTCTACGGCCCTGCCCCGAACCGTGCCCCGTGGCCGCCGCGGCGGCCCTGTCGCCCGCCCCACCCGCCGGCCCCACGGTCCGGGCGCGCATCGGCGCTGCTCCCGCCGGCGGCGCATTCCGATGTGCGAGGCGACCAGCGGTCTTCGTAGGATTCACCCCATGACGACTCTCGACTCCGGACCACGTACAGGCGCGTCGACCCCGGGCGCCGCGAACGTACCGGACAAGCCCGCCCTGGAAGGGCTGGAGTCGAAGTGGCTGGCGGCCTGGCGGGAGCAGGGCACGTACGCCTTCGTCCGTCCCGAGGGTGACCCGGCCCTGGCCCGCGAGCAGGTGTACAGCATCGACACGCCACCGCCCACCGTGTCGGGTTCGTTGCACGTCGGGCACGTGTTCTCCTACACCCACACCGACCTGATCGCCCGCTACCAGCGGATGCAGGGCAAACGGGTCTACTACCCGATCGGCTGGGACGACAACGGCCTGCCCACCGAACGGCGGGTGCAGAACTTCTACGGGGTGCGCTGCGACCCCAGCGTGCCCTACGACCCCGACTTCGCACCGCCGGCCAAGGCGGATCCGAAGCGGCAGGTGCCGATCAGCCGGCGCAACTTCATCGACCTGTGTCACGAGCTGACCAAGGTCGACGAGATCGCCTTCGAGGACCTGTGGCGCCGGGTCGGCCTCAGCGTGGACTGGTCCACGCTGTACAGCACCATCTCCGACGAGTCGATCGCGCTCGCGCAGAAGGCCTTCCTGCGCAACGTCGGCCGCGGTGAGGCCTACCTCGCCGAGGCGCCGACGGTGTGGGACGTCACCTTCCAGACCGCGGTGGCACAGGCCGAGATCGAGGCCCGCGACTACCCCGGCGCCTACCACAAGGTCACCTTCCGGCCGACCGGCGGCGGCGAGCCGGTGGTCATCGAGACCACCCGCCCGGAACTGATCGCCGCCTGCGTGGCGCTGATCGCCCACCCCGACGACGAGCGCTACACCGATCTGATCGGCACCACGGTGACCAGCCCGGTGTTCGGTGTCGAGGTGCCGGTCCGCGCCCACGAGGCTGCCGAGCCCGACAAGGGTTCCGGCCTGGTGATGTGCTGCACCTTCGGTGATCTGGCCGACGTGACCTGGTGGCGGGAACTGCAGCTGCCGGCCCGGGTGATCATCGGCCGGGACGGTCGGATCCTGCGCGACCAGCCGGAGTGGATCAGCGCCGGCGCCGCGGCACAGGCCTACCAGCAACTGGCCGGCAAGACGACCTTCAGCGCCCGCGAGGCGATGGTGTCGCTGCTGCGGGACTCGGGCGACCTGATCGGCGATCCGGCCCCGACCCAGCGGAGGGCGAACTTCTACGAGAAGGGCGACAAACCGCTGGAGATCGTCTCGACCCGGCAGTGGTACATCCGCAACGGCGGGCGGGACACCGAGCTGAAACAGCAGTTCCTGGCCCGCGGTGACGAGCTCGGCTGGGTGCCCGAGCACATGAAGCACCGCTACGACAACTGGGTGAACGGCCTCAACGGCGACTGGCTGATCTCCCGGCAGCGCTACTTCGGGGTGCCGTTCCCGGTCTGGTACCCGCTGGACGCCGACGGGGAGCCCGACTATGCCCATCCGATCACGCCCGACGAGGAGACCCTGCCGGTCGACCCGAGTTCGGACGTGCCGCCCGGCTACACCGCCGGCCAGCGCGGCGAGCGCCACGGCTTCACCGGTGACCCGGATGTGATGGACACCTGGGCGATCTCGTCGCTGTCCCCCCAGATCGTCTGCGGCTGGGAGCGCGATCCGGACCTGTTCGCGCTGACGTTCCCGATGGACCTCAACACCCACGCCCACGAGATCATCCGGACCTGGCTGTTCTCCCGGGTGGTGCGGGCCCACTTCGAGAACGACTCGCTGCCCTGGCGGCGGTCCATGATCAGCGGTTTCGTGATGGACCCGGACCGCAAGAAGATGAGCAAGTCCAAGGGCAACGTGGTGGTGCCCACCGACCTGCTGGAGCGGTACGGCTCCGACGCGGTCCGCTGGCGCGCGGCGAAGGCCCGGCCCGGGCTGGACTCCCCGTTCGACGAGCGGGAGATGAAGGTCGGGCGCCGGCTGGCGCTGAAGGTTCTCAACGCCAGCAAGTTCGTCCTCTCCTACGGCATCCCGGAGCCGGGCACGCCGATCACCGAGGCGGTGGACCGGGCGTTGCTGGCCGCGCTGCAGCGGGTGATCATCGAGGCGACCGAGGCGTTCGAGGCCTACGACTACACCACCGCCCTCGATGTCACCGAGCGCTTCTTCTGGCAGTTCTGCGACGACTACCTGGAACTGGTCAAGGAGCGGGCCTACGGAGCGGCTGGTCCGCAGGCGGCCCGGTCCGCGCACGCGGCGCTGGCGGTCGCCCTGGACGCGGTGCTGCGGATGCTGGCGCCGTTCATCCCGTTCGCCACCGAGGAGGTCTGGTCCTGGTGGAAGACCGGGTCGGTGCACCGGGCCGCCTGGCCGACCGCCGACGAGATCCCGGCCGACGGCGGCGATGCGCTGATGCTGGACGCGGTGGCGACCGCCCTGATCGCGATCCGGGGCGCCAAGTCACAGCGCAAGGTGTCGATGAAGGCCGAGGTCAGCCGGATCGAGTTCACCGGACAGGGCGAGGTGCTGGAACGGCTGCAGCAGACCGTGGCGGACCTGCGCGCCGTCGGCCGGATCACCGGCGAAGTCTTCTGGGCCGAAGCCGACACCGATCTCCACGTCGGCGTCGAGCTCGCCGAAGCGCCCGCTTCCTGACCGTCCGCGGACGGTCCGCGTGCTGGATCCCTCCAGGGCGGGGCCGCGGCAAGGTCTCAGACCCGTGCCCGCATCAGCACATCACCGGTGGCCGTGTCAGTGATCGTCAGCTCGGCGATGCGGGACCGCGGGACCGCGAACCTCGAGCTGGAAGTGATCAGGACTCCCGGGGTGGCCCGCCAGCTGTCACCGCGATAGCGACGGCCCGAGTTGTCGACCGCCCAGAGCGCGTAACTCGGAATGCCGCCGTACCCGCTGGAACCCGAGTACTGGCACTCGATCCGCACCGTGGTTGCTCCCGAGCCGGGCACAAGATCAGCGACGGCGATCAGCGGCGCCCCGTTCACTGCGGTGAACGCGACCCGCAGATCCGCAGCCCTGGACACCGCCGGTGGCAGCTGAGCAGGTTGGGTGGCGGCACGCAGGCCGTAGCCGGAGGCGCCGCCGATCAGCAATGCCAGCATGATCACGATGACCGGCCACACCCAGGAGCGGGACCGCGGCGCCGCCATGCCGGCGAGGGATGCCGGAACCGGGTCGGTCGGCTCGGTGCCGGAGCCGCCCTGCTCACCGAGCGCCGTCGCCTCGGCCACCGGCAGCTGGCCCAGCAGCGCGGGCATGCCGGCGAGCTCACCGACCGCGTCCCGGCAAACGGCGCAGTCGGCCAGATGCTCCTCGTAGGAGTGCCGCTGCTGGACCGGCAGGGCGCCGAGCACGTAGGCCGCATCCCATTCGGCGAACGGATCCGCGTGGTTCACGGCCGGGTCACTCCCCTCTCCTGCAAGATCATCCTCAACTGGCGCAGTCCGTAGTGCAGCCGGGACTTCACCGTGCCCTCCGCGATCTGCAACCGCTGCGCGATGTCGGTGGTGGCCCGCCCCTCGTAGTAGGCCGCGATCACCACCGCCCGGTGGTCGGCGGAGAGCGCGGCCAGGGCGTCGGCGATCAGCCACCGGTCCAGGACCTGGTCCATCCGATCCGACTGACCGCCGGCACGCGGGGCGCCGCCTTCCACGGCCGCGCCGAGTTCGAGACCGTCCACGGCATTCTCGTGCCGCACCGACGCACTGCGCCACCGGTCGATCACCAGCCGGCGAGCGACGGTGAACAGCCAGGCGCGGACGGCGGCCTGGTCGCGGGCGGCCAGCTCCGGCGCCCGCCACGCCCGCAGCAGCACCTCCTGGACGACGTCCTCGGCCACCGACCGATCGCCGGTCAGCGACAGCACGAACCGCCACAGCTCACCGGTGTGCCGATCATGGATGAGCTGCCACTGCGCCTCCTGCAGTGTCGGCATCCGCCCTCCTTGTCGAAGGATACGGAGCGGCTGCCGGATCGGTTCAGCTTTCGGGTCTTTCGGCCGGCGGGGGTCCCACCCGGTCGGTGTGCCGGCGGGAGGTTCTTCGAGCTCGGGAGCCGGGGTGGGGTGAACCGGGAGCCATCCGGATCCGTCCTCCCCGGTGAGACGCAGATCGCGGCTCCTTGAACACGGGGGTTTGGGTCCATGAACCGCACCATCAATCGGAGAGCGCGGCACGCGGCGGGCTGGACGGGTACGGCGGCGGTAGGCCTGCTGGCCGCGCTCAGCCTGACCGCCTGTTCGTCCGGCGCGTACTCGCCGACGTCGGGCAACGCCGCCCCGCCACCGTCGACACCCGGGCCGTCGACTCCGGCGTCGAGCGGGGCAGCCGGCGGCGCCGACACGTTGAAGGTGGCGAACACCTCACTGGGCCGGATCGTCGTGACCGGCGACGGTATGACGGCCTACATCTTCACCGTCGACAAGAAGGGGTCCGGCACCAGTTCCTGCACCGGTGGCTGCCTGAGCGCGTGGCCACCCATCACCACCGGCTCGACCAAGGTGAGGGCGAGCGGCATCACCGGCAAGCTGGCCACGATCAAGTCGTCGAACGGCAAGCTGCAGGTCACCCTGAACGGGTACCCGCTCTACACCTATGCCGGCGACTCCGGACCCGGTGACGTCAACGGTCAGAACGTCAAGGGCGTCTGGTTCGTGGTCTCCCCCACCGGCAGCAAGATCACCGGCTCGACCAGCCAAGGCGGCGGCTCCAATGGCGGCTACTGAGCCGGAGGGTGCGTCCCCACCGATGCACAGCCGTCCGACCAGGGTCACGGTCGACGTCGGGGATCCCCGATGATCACCATCAACGGGCTCCCGGCCCACATCCTGCTGGTCCATGTCGTGATCGTGCTGCTGCCGCTGAGTTCGGCCATGGCCATCCTCGGTTCGATCTGGCCGGCCGCCCAGCGCAAGTTCACCTTCCTCACACCGCTGGCAGCGCTGGCCGGGCTGATCGCCGTACCGATCACGGTCGCCGCCGGCAAGCAACTGGCCGCGCGGCTGCAACTCGGCGAGATCATCGCCCGACACCAGATGCTGGCCCAACAGATCCTGCCGCTGGCGATCGCGCTCTTCGTCACGACGGCGGCCCAGTGGGCCTACCTGCGCTTCGCCCCGCAGCGACGGGGTTGGATCACCGTCGGGCTGGCGATCCTGGTGATCGGGTCGGCCGGCGCGACCACGCTGCAGGTGGTGCTGGCCGGCGATGCCGGCGCCCACGCCGTCTGGGGTCCGATCATGTCCTAGCCACGACGGCCGGAGGGGCCTAGGGTTGAAACGTGACAACAGACGTCCACGCCACCGTTGCCCCGCACGGACAGTTCGACTTCTCCCCCTGGGGGTTCTGGAGGTCGGCCGACCAGGACTCTCGCGATCGCCAACTGGAGTTCCAGCAGGCGCAGTTGAGCGCCCATCCCGACTGGGCGTTCGGCGAGCGGTGCTTCGTCAGCGAAGTGGCCTCCGTGCAGACCGAAACCCTGCGGATGGGCGAACGCAGCTACATCGCCGGGTACGCCTATCTCACCGATCACGTGATCATGGGCCGCGACTGCACGGTCAACGCCTACACCGTCGTCCGCGGTCGGATCACCATGGGCGACGCGGTACGGATCGGTGCCCACACGTCGATCCTGGCGTTCAACCACACCATGACCGACCCCGACGTCGAGGTCTTCCGTCAGCCGATCAGCAGCCGCGGGATCGACATCGGCTCCGACGTCTGGATCGGCTCCCACGTGGTCATCCTGGACGGGGTGACGATCGGGGACAAGGCGATGGTCGCGGCCGGCGCCGTGGTCACCAAGGACGTCCCGGCCGGTGCGGTCGTCGGCGGCAACCCGGCCAAGCTGCTGCGCTGGCGGGTGCCGCCGGCCGGACACGCCGAGGACACGGCGAACGCCGACCTGGCCGCCCGGGTCCGCGGCTTCGCCGGCCGGGCCCGGGCCCAGGCCGAGGGCGTCCTCGCTCGCTGCTGGGACGCCGACCGGAGCATCTTCGTCGACAAGCCCGGCGGCCCGTGGCGGGTACGTCCGCAGGCCGATGCGATCGAGATCGCCGACATGTTGCTCGGTGGCCCTCCCCCGCAACTGCCCGTCGAGGAGCAGGTCGACCGGTTGCGCCGGCTGCAGGACGAACGGACCGGCCTGCTGCCCGAGGTCGAGCCGGACGGCACTCCCGGCACCGCGCCGTCGACCGGACTGGCCGGGCTGCACGAGCGCGACAGCGCCTACCACATCCTCAGCGTCGGCTATGCCCTGGACGTGCTCGGCTCCGGCTTCGCCCATCCGATCCGGGTGGTGGCCGAGGCCGAGCCGGCGGAGCTGATCGACTTCCTGACCGCGCTGCCCTGGCAGGGGCGCCCGTGGTCGGCCGGCCACTACGTCGACGCAATCGGTACGGCGCTGCGCTGGAACCTGCCGCAGGATCTGTTCGGACGCCCCGGAACCACCGAGACGCTGTGGGGGTGGCTCGGCGTGCACGCCGATCCCCGGACAGGCATGTGGGGCACGCCCGACGAGCAGGGCATGCTGCAGGTGGTCAACGGCTTCTACCGGGCCTCCCGGGGCACCTACGCCCAATTCGGCCTGCCGCTGCCCTACGCCGACCGGGTGATCGACACCGTGCTGGCGCACGCCCGCGAACGGCGCTTCTTCGCCCCAGACCGGCAGAACGCCTGCAACGTCCTGGACGTCATCCATCCGCTCTGGCTGGCAGCACGCCAGACCGACTACCGCCGCGACGACATCGTCGGGCTGGCCGAGTCGCTGCTCAGCGATGCGCTCGGCCACTGGACCGACGGGCAGGGGCTGGGTTTCCAGGCGCCGAGTGCGCGGGCGGCCTCCAGCGGCCCGACCACGCCCGGACTGCAGGGCACCGAGATGTGGCTGAGCATCATCTGGCTGCTGGCCGACACCGTCGGCCTGGTCGGCGAGCTCGGCTACCGGCCGCGCGGGGTGCACCGGCCGGAGCCGGCGGTGGATCCGGTCACCGGCCGGCAGCGGTGACCGTCAGCTGATCCGGTCCATCCGGCCGTCCGGCCAGCGCACGGTCGGCTGACCATCGGTCACCGAAACCTCCGGCCAGTGCGGGCCGTCGGATCGGTGATCATGGTCGTACAGGCCGATGCCGGCGGCGTACCAGCCGCCGGCTGACACCGAGGCGAACTCGACCCGATCGATCCGCAGCTGCGATCCGAACGGGTTGTGATCGCGCTCATGCACAGTGCTGGCCGCGACACCGTCACCGAGCAGGCAGTGCACGGGGGCCTGCAGCCCGGTCCGGGCGCCAGCCGCCGGCCGCTGCGGGACGGCATATCCGGAGATGATCAGCCGGCTGCCGTCGGGCGTTCCGGTACCAGGCCGGACCAGCCGGACCTCGACGCCACGGTGGACAACCGACCAGCAGACCAGCCCGGACCACCCGCTGCAGGCTTGGCGATCATGGATGTCGGCCGCCGTGAACGGACGCCGAAGACTGCGGTTCCCGTCCGGACCGATGAGGACCACCTGGTTGTCGGCGATCCCGTCCTCGGCGGCCGCGTTCATCGGCGCGGTCGCGGTCGAGTACGCGAGCCGGCCGTAGAGCGGATCCTCCACCGAGCCGCCGTGATCGACCCCATGGTTGATCACCCGGACGATCCCGTCGGCGCGGGTACCGGTGACCAGCCAGCCGGCCTGTGGAATGGCCGCATCGGTGTCGCCGGACTGCACCGGCAGCGGCTCCTCCGGCCCCGCCCAGAACGGGTCGTCGGCTCCGATCACCAGACCGGCCAGGCCCAGGCTCGACCAGTACGGCGACCCGGGCCCGGAGTAGGGCTGCCGCATCGGCTCGTAACGGCCGAGCCAACCCATGCTGAGCAACCCGTCCTCGCGGAACGCGCCCCGGTCCAGGAAGTAGTCGATGGCGCCGAAGCCCAGCCGGCGAAGCTGTCCGGCCGGGATCGGACTCGCGTCGAAGATCGCCCCTGCCCAGGCGGCGCCCACGGTGGCGTACCGGTAGATCAGCGAGCGCCCCTGGAACAGCGGCGCTCCGTCACCGCCGAACAGCAACGGCAGCTTCTGCAGGTGATCACGGAGCCGGCTGCGGTAGCGCTGCTGCAGCGCCTCGACGCCGGGGACGCCCGCCGACATCCGGCAGTACCAGAGGGCGAACAGATGCATGACCCAGCCGTTGTACCAGTCGATGCTGCCCTCGGGCCCGTCGCGGTACCAGCCACCGACGCCGTCGCGTTCGCCCAGGTACCACTGGTCCATCAAGGCGATGTTGTCATCGATGAGCCGCTGGTCGTAGGGGCCGCCGACCGAGCGCAGGAACGCCTGGGTGACATTGCAGAACCAGCGCCAGTTGTTCAGTCCGTACGCCACCTGGGCGCTGGGCGCGAGCCAGTCGATGACGCGTCGTCGGGTGCGGGCGTCCAGCTGGTCCCAGATCCAGGCCCGGCTCTCGTGCAGGGCGATCGCTATCGCCGCCGCCTCCACCCGCGTCTGCGCGATCTCGGTCAGCGCCGGCCAGGCCTCGCCCGAGCCGGGATCGGTGCCGGCGGTCAACCCGGCGGCGTACCAACCGGCATGATCATGATCATCCGTACTGGCCGCGGAGAGCCGGAAGCCGGCAGCCAGGAACGACCGCGCGAAGGCCTCCAGCCCATCGCTGTCCTGCCCGGCCCGGGAATCCGGGCCGGGCAGGTCGAAGCGAGCATGGCCCGGAGTCGCCCACCGCCGCAGCCCCAACAGGCTGCGGTCGGCGAGCGCCTCCAGATCCGGCCGTCCCCAGCCGGTGTCGGCGATCTCGATCAGTTCGGGCCGCCGTTCTTCTGCAGCTGGTCCTGGTACTCCTTGCGCATGGCGTCACCACCGCCGGACCGCCAGGCGCTCACCAGACTGTCCAGCTCGCTGATCGGCTTGCGGCCCTGGATGATCTGGTTGACGCCGTCATTGAAGTTCTTGTCGATGGTGGCGTTCTTGGTGGCGTAGCTGTTGGAGAACAGGCCGACGGTCGGGTTGCCGATGCCGGTCGGGATCTCCAGCGACTGGTACTTGTGCTGAGTGTCCGCGTCCTGCGGCCGCCCCGGCATGTAGATGGCGTACGGGGAGTCGGCGAGGTAACGGATCGGGATCACGGTGTTGGTCTGGCCGGTCTTGGTCAGCACCGGGTCGCCGGTGCTGTTGACCTTGTGATCGACGCCTTCCTTGCCGTACAGCCGGTACAGGTACTCCTTGGTGCCGAACGGCGCAGCCAACCAGTTCAGCACCCGCAGGATCAGCTTGATCCTGTCGGCATTGTCCTGCTTCTTCAGTGCTGTCATCGAGTAGATGCCCGATCCGTAGGCCCAGTGCGCCAGATCCTTGCCGTCGCGGCTGTAGGCAGGCATCAGACCCAGCTTGAAGTTCGGGTTCGACTCGTTGTCGAGGATGTACTGCACCCAGCCGTTGTAACCGTCGGCGGCATTGATCGCGCAGGTGCCGGAGTTGAAGAGCTGCTTGAACGGCTGCGACGTGTCGAAGGCGTTGGGATGGATGACCCCGCTCTTCCACATCGCGATCAGATCGGTGATCGTCTGCTTGTACTCGTCGGTCTCGTAGGTGTTGGTCAGCTTGCCGTTGTCGTTACGCCAGCCGTTCGGCTCGTTGTTCATCCGACCCAACAGCTGCCGGGGCTGGTTGATCAGGCTGAACGCCCAACGCCGCTTCTTCGGATCGGTGAGCGCCTTGGTGGTCTGCACCAACTCGTCGTATCCCTTGGGCGAGGTGGACAGACCCTTGGCCTCGAAGATGTCCTGGCGGATGAAGTTGTAGGTGCCGATGGTGCCGCGCGGGATGGGGATGCCGTAGATGTGGCCGTTGTAGATGGCCGACTTCCAGGTGCGGGTCGGGATGTTGGCCAGGTTCGGGTAGTCCTTGATCGCGTCGCCGCTGAGGTACTCGTCCAGCGGGGTGAACCGCTTGTCCAGCAGCGACGGGAAGTTGGCGACCACCTGGGTCTGCATCGCGTCGGGAAGGTCGGAGCCGGCGATCGTGGTGGCGAACTTCTGGGTGTAGTCGGCGTTGCCCACCATCTGCAGCTTCAGGTCGACTCCGAGCCGGTCGTTCAGCCCGGCCCAGTAGCTGTTGCGGCTGGGCCCCGGCGGCACGGCGTAGTAGATGTTGGCCATCCCGGTCACGGTTTCCTTGCCGGTGCCCGGCTTCTGGTCCACGACCGAGGGGTTGTTCGAGGGCCAGCGGCGGAACGCCGGCTCCACACCCTGGTCGGTGGCCGGCAGGTCCGGCTTCAGCCCGGTGTAGGCGACGTGCGTCGGCAGTTTGACCTGCTCGTTCTTCGCCGCGGTGTTGGTCTTGGCGGTGCTGCCGGAACTGCAGCCGGTGAGCGAGGCGCCACCGGCGAGCAGGGCCGCGCCTCCGGCACCGGCGAGCAGGCTCCGTCGGCTGAGCCGGGGCTTGGTGAAGACGGACACAAATTCCTCCTTGAATGTGGACTGCACGCGTGGGCGTGAGAAGACTGCGAGTGGCGCCGGGCTCAGCCCTTGACGGCGCCGATCATGACGCCCTTGGCGAAGTGGCGTTGCAGGAACGGGTAGACGATCAGGATGGGGATGATGGCGATGACCAGGATGGCCATCTGCATCGGCAGCTGTGGCGGCATCGCCTCCGAGGAGCCCAGCTGTTCGCCGCCGATGGTGGTCTGGTTGACGACGTAGGTGCGTAGCACCAGGGCCATCGGCCACTTGTCGGTGGTCTGGATGTAGAGCAGCGCGTTGAAGAAGGCGTTCCAGTAGGCGACCGCGTAGAAGAGCCCGATCACCGCCAGCACCGCCTTCGACAGCGGCAGCACGATCCTGGTCAGGATGGTCAGGCTGGACGCGCCGTCGATGGCCGCCGACTCGAACAGTTCCTGCGGCAGTTCCTGGAAGAACGCCCGCATGACGATCACGTTGAACGCGTTCACCATCACCGGCAGGATCAGCGACCACCACGAGTCGAGCAGGTGGAACTCCTTCACCACCAGGTAGCTGGGGATCAGCCCCGGGGTGAAGAGGACGGCGCCGAGGACCAGCAGCACCATCGGCCGGGAGCCGAACGTGTTGGATCGGGACAGCCAGTAGGCCAGTCCCGCGGTTGCTGCCAGCGACAGCAGCGTGCCGACGACGGTGATGCCGATCGAGATGAGCATCGCCCGGGTTACCACCCCGCCGGACAGGATCACCTTGTAGGCGCCCAGTGACGGCGATCCCGGCCACATCACCATGCCGCCGGCCGACTTGTTGATCGTCTTCTGATCGGCCAACGAGGTGGCGACGACCGACCAGAACGGGATGATCACCAGCAGTACGGAGATGGCCAGGGCCACCGCCTTGGCGAACTGCATCAGCGGGTTCGGACTCTCCATCCACGGCGGCCGTTTGGCCTTCGGACGTCGGACCGGTTTGCTGTCGAGTTCCTGCTCGGCGGCTTCGATGGTGGTCACTTCTCGTACACTCCCCGCTCGCCGAAGATGTGGGCCAACTTGTTGGCGCCGATCACCAGGCCGACGCCGACGATGCTCTTGACCAGACCGGCGGCCGCGGACATGCCCCAGTTCCCGCCGATGATGCCGTTGTTGTAGACCCAGGTGTCGAGCACTTCACTGGCGTCAAGGCCCACCGGTCCCTGCTGAAGGATGATCTGCTCGAAGCCGACCGACAGGCTGTTGCCGAGCCGCAGGATGAGCAGCAGGATGAACAGGCCCTTCAGGGACGGCAGGGTGATGTGCCACAGCCGCTTCCACGGCCCGGCCCCGTCCACGGCCGCTGCCTCGTACAGCTGCTGGTCGATCTGCGACAGCGCGGCCAGGAAGATGATGGTGCCCCAGCCGGCGTCCTTCCAGATCGCCTGGGCGGTGATCAACGCCTTGAACAGGTGCGGCACACCGATGACGTGGAACTGCGGCAGGTCCTGCTGGATCAGGAAGGTGTTCAGCATGCCCGCATTGCCGAGCATCTGCTGGAACAGCGCCACCACGATGACCCAGCTGAGGAAGTGCGGCAGGTAGAGGATCGACTGCAGCAGCCGCTTGAGCTGCTCGCCGGCCAGGCTGTTCAGCAGCAGCGCCAGGAACAGCGGCACCGGGAACACCAGCACCGTCTGGATCACGGTCAGGATCAGGGTGTTGATCAGCGCGTTCAGGAAGGCCGGGTTGCCGTCCCAGAGGAAGGAGAAGTTCTGCAGACCGACGAACGGCGCCTCGGTGATGTTGAGGTACGGCTGGTAGTCCTGGAAGGCGATGACGTTGCCGAGGATCGGCAGGTACTGGAACAGAACCAGCACGACGGCACCGGGCAGCCCGATGCCGATCAACAGCTTGTCCCGGCTGAGACGGTGACGCTTGTGGCCGGCGCGGACATCCGCCTCCGGCCTTTGGGTAATCGCTTCCCGTGCCGGGCGGGTCAAACTTTGTTGGCCCACGATGAACACCTGCTTCGTCGGAGGTGGTCCGCTTCCGACGCACATGTGCTGCACCGGCCGCGGGGAATCCCTGTGTGGGAACCTACCTTGTGCGACGGAGCGCTACGTTGGCAAGGGTTTCCCGCATTTGCCATTCCGTTTGCCATATAGAGCGCCAATGGATCGGTTCAATCCTGGCGCCGGCCCTCACCGACCTCTTCCGGAAAGGGGTTCCCAGCAACCCACGGCCACGCCGGCCCGGCAGCGACCGCCCGATGCGCACCGTCCCGAGTTCGGGGTCCCGTGTCGCGCTCAGGGCACGGTTTCCCCACTCAGGCACTCGGACGCGGGAGTCAGGACGCGGACCGGGCTCAGGACGCGGATCCGGGCTCGGGTCGCGGAGCTGGGTGCGGGATGCGGATCCGGGCTCAGGACGCGAAACGGGGGTCAGGCGCTCTTCTCGCGGCGCTCCCGTTTGGCCAGCTTGTCCCTCGGCACCAGCGTGGGCAGGACCGAGTCCTTGACCACCTCGGCGGTGATGATCACCTGGGCGACGTCGTCGCGGCTCGGGACGTCGTACATGACGTTGAGCAGCACCTCTTCGAGGATGGCGCGCAGTCCGCGGGCGCCGGTGCCCCGCAGCAAGGCGAGGTCGGCGATGGCCTCCACGGCCTCGTCGCTGAACTCGAGTTCGACGCCGTCGATCTCGAAGAGCTTCTTGAACTGGCGGGTGAGGGCATTCTTCGGCTCGATGAGGATGCGGATCAGCGCATCGCGGTCCAGCGGGCTGACGCTGGAGATCATCGGCAACCGGCCGATGAACTCCGGGATCAGACCGAACTTCACCAGGTCCTCGGGCCGGACGTCGGCGAACGGATCGTCGTTGGCCGGTTTGCGGGACTCGACGTCGTTGTTGAAGCCGAGCGGTCGCTTGCCGACCCGGGCGTCGATGATGTGATCCAGTCCGGCGAACGCGCCACCGACGATGAAGAGCACGTTGGTCGTGTCGATCTGGATGAAGTCCTGGTGCGGGTGCTTGCGGCCGCCCTGCGGCGGGACACTGGCGGTGGTGCCCTCGAGAATCTTCAGCAGTGCCTGCTGCACGCCCTCACCCGAGACGTCACGGGTGATGGACGGGTTCTCGCCCTTGCGGGCGATCTTGTCGACCTCGTCGATGTAGATGATGCCGGTCTCGGCCTTCTTCACATCGAAGTCGGCGGCCTGGATCAGCTTGAGCAGGATGTTCTCCACGTCCTCACCGACGTAGCCGGCCTCGGTGAGGGCGGTGGCGTCGGCGATCGCGAACGGGACGTTGAGCATCTTCGCCAGGGTCTGGGCCAGATAGGTCTTGCCGCTGCCGGTGGGGCCGATGAGCAGGATGTTGGACTTGCCGAGTTCGACACCGTCGTCGTCGGTCCGCCGGCCGCCATGGGCCTGGGCGGCCTGCACCCGCTTGTAGTGGTTGTAGACGGCGACTGCGAGCGCCCGCTTGGCACTGTCCTGGCCGATGACGTACTGGTCGAGGAACTGGCGGATCTGCTGCGGCTTGGGCAGCTCATCCAGCGAGCGGGCATCCGAACTCTCCGAGAACTCCTCCTCGAGGATCTCGTTGCAGAGGTCGATGCACTCGTCGCAGATGTACACGCCGGGACCCGCGATGAGCTTCTTCACCTGCTTCTGGCTCTTTCCGCAGAACGAGCACTTCAGCAGGTCGCCGCTCTCTCCGATCCGGGCCATGCCGCCTCCTCCCCCACTGTTGGGACGCCTTCCGAGTTTCCAACCCTAGTCCGGCACGGTCCGGGCGGCCGGGATTTCATCCGCCCAGTGGTCAGGTCTGCCGCCGGCCGGCCGACGGCAGACCCCGTCGGTCGATCAGGCCGCCGGCACGTCCTTCAGCGACATCAGCACGTCGTCGATGATGCCGTACTCCTTGGCCTGCTCGGCGGTCAGATACTTGTCCCGCTCGATGTCCTGGCTGATCTCACTGACCTCGCGGCCGGTGTCGCGGGCCAGCATGCCCTCCATCAGCTCCCTGATCCGGAGGATCTCCCGCGCCTGGATCTCGATGTCGGAGGACTGTCCGTAGCCGCCCTCGGTGGCCGGCTGGTGGATCAGGATGCGGCTGTTCGGCAGCGCCAGTCGCTTGCCCTTGGTGCCGGCCGCCAGGATGACGGCGGCGGCCGAGGCAGCCTGGCCCAGGCACACCGTACGCACGTCAGGCTTGATGTAGCGCATGGTGTCGTGGATCGCGGTCAGCGCGGTGAAGGAGCCGCCGGGGGAGTTGATGTAGATATCGATGTCGCGTTCGGAGTCCATCGACTGCAGGCACAGCAGCTGGGCCATCACCGCATTGGCGATGTCGTCGCTGATCGGGGTGCCGAGAAAGATGATCCGGTCCTCGAACAGCTTGGTGTAGGGGTCGATCCGGCGCATGCCGTAGGAGGTGCGTTCCTCCCACTGCGGGATGTAGTAGTCCATCCGGGGCGACAGCGTCGGCTGGGCCAGACCGGAGGGCAGGACGGGATTGGTGTCGGTCACCTCGGGACTCCTCACTTGGTCGGGCTGTCGACGCTGTCGCTGATCTGCGACGCCGAGCTGTAGACGTGGTCGATGAAGCCGTAATCCTTGGCCTCGTCCGCGGTGAACCAGCGGTCGCGGTCGGAGTCGGCTTCGATCTGCTCCAGCGTCTGTCCGGTGTGCTGGGCGATCAGCTTCTGCATCACCGTCTTGATGTGCAGCGACTGCTCGGCCTGGATCCGGATGTCGCTGGCCGTACCACCGAGGCCGCCGGACGGCTGGTGCATCATGATCCGGCTGTGCGGCTGGGCGTACCGCTTGCCCTTGGTGCCGGCGCAGAGCAGGAACTGCCCCATCGAGGCAGCCAGTCCCATCGCGACGGTGGCGACGTCGTTGGAGATCCACTGCATGGTGTCGTAGATCGCCATGCCGGAGTCGACCGAGCCGCCGGGCGAGTTGATGTAGAGCCAGATGTCCTTGTTCGGATCCTCCGCGTTCAGCAGCAGCATCTGCGCGCAGATCGCGTTGGAGTTCTCGTCCTTGACCTCGGAACCGAGAAAGATGATGCGGTTCGCGAGCAGGGCCTGGTAGACGTTGTCGTCCATCCCGACGCCGTTGCCGCGCATCGCCGACCGGATCTGGGTGGTCGAGACAGGAAGTGCGTTCGCGTTCACGAGGGCGAACCTACCGCCCGGGTCCGACGAAACTGAGGCCCGCCCCGCCCTGTTCGCTCTCGGCGCACGTACCGCCGGGACCGCGGCGGACCGGCGGATGCTGCCGTTTCGGCTGTCGGCCGGTGACCGGCCGCCCCGCAGTGCCCGACCACGGGTGACGTAGGCTGCGGCGATGGTTGTTCTTTCCGACTTCTCGGCCACCCGGATCACCGGCGACACGGCAGAACTGGGCGATTACGCCGGCAAGGTCGCGCTCGTGGTCAACACCGCCTCCCAGTGCGGGCTCACCGGCCAGTACGAGGGCCTGCAGGACCTCTACCGCCGCTACGCCGACGACGGCCTGGTCGTGCTCGGCTTCCCCTGTGACCAGTTCGGGCATCAGGAGCCGGGCTCGGAGGCCGAGATCGCCGACTTCTGCGAGACCAACTTCGGCGTCAGCTTCCCGATGTTCGCCAAGGTCGAGGTGAACGGACCCGGCGCGCACCCGCTCTACCACTGGTTGACCGGCGAACGCCCCGGCGAGGACGGCCCCGACATCGAGTGGAACTTCGCCAAGTTCCTGATCGGCCGGGACGGCGCGATCCTGGCCCGCTACTCCCCGCAGACCCTTCCTGCCGACCTCGGCCCGGACATCGAGAAGGCGTTGGCCGACTGACTGTCCCGGCTTCGGCGCCGGTCGCCTTCCGGCGCCGTTCCCGGACCGAAGTCGTGTAACGGAGGCAGGCGCCCGACTCCGGGCGCCGTTTTCGGACCACGGCCCGATTCCCAACGCCGTCCAGCCGGATCAAGCCCCGAAACCCCACCCCGGCCCCGTTTTCGGACCACGGCCCGATTCCCAACGCCGTCCAGCCGGATCAAGCCCCGAAACCCCACCCCGGCCCCGTTGTCGAACCACGGCCCGACGTCCGAACGGCATCCGGCCAGGAAACTCGACCCCGGCGCACCCGGGCGCCGTCTTCGGACCACGGCCCGATTCCCAACGCCGTCCGGCCGAATCAGGCGACGAAACCCCACCCCGGCGCCGTTTTCGGACCACGGACCGATTCCCGAACGCCGTCCAGCCGAATCGAGCCCCGAGACCCCACCCCGGCGCACCAGGCGCCGGTTTCGAACCACGCCCCGACTTCCGAACGCCGTCCGGACGCCATCCGCCCAGGCAACCCGACCCCGGTCCGAAAACGACGACAGGCCGGCCCCGCGACATACGCGACCGGCCTCTCGTCCTGCTGTCCGCCCTGGATCAGGCGGTGGCCTCCTGGATCAGGCGGTGGCGTCCTCGGGCTGCTCAGGATCGGCAACCTCGCTGTCACCGGCGGCGACGTCGGCGGCGTCGGCGCTGGAGCCGGCGCCCTCGTCGTTGGTGACCTCGGCATCGGCCTCGGCCGCGGCGGCCGCCGGATCGGCGATGCTGCCGTCGGCCTGCAGGTTGGCCAGGTCGATGGTGGCGCCGTTGTTGTCGGTGACGGTCGCCTCGGACATGAGCAGGTCCAGCACCTTGCTGCGGCGGATCTCACTCATGTACTCGGCCACGTGGTTGTGCTCCAGCATGTGCTGCAGCTCCTGGTCCGGGGTGACACCGCTGGCCTGGGCGCGGCGGACGACGAACTGGGTCAGCTCGTTCTGCTCCACCCCGACCTCACGGTCGTCGGCGATCTTGTCCAGGATCATCTGCGCCTTGAGCGCATCCGCGGCCCGCTTCTCGGTCTCGGCCCAGAACGACTCGGGATCCTTGGGCTCGTCCTCGTCGGCGGACTCCTCCAGGTAACGCTCCAGGGTCAGACCGGCCTGGGCGAGCTGGTTGTTGATCTGCTCGCGACGGGACTCGACCTCGGACTGCAGGACACCCTCGGGCACCTCGGCGTCGACCCGGGCGATGATCGCCTCCAGGACGGCGTCCCGGGCGGCATTGGCCTGCTCGACCCGTCCGCCCTGCTCCAGTTCTCGACGCAGGTCGGCGCGGAGTTCGTCGATGGTGTCGAACTCGCTGGCCAGCTGGGCGAAGTCGTCGTCAGCGGCCGGCAGGTCCTGGACCTGGACCTTCTTGACGGTGACTTCGATCTCGGCCTCGGTGTCCTTCAGCGGACCGCCGACCAGGTTGGAGGTGAAGGCCTTGGACTCACCGGCCGACATGCCGATGACGGCCTCGTCCAGTCCGTCGACCATCCGGCCGGTGCCGACCTCGTAGCTGATGTCGGAGACGTTGGCGTCCTCGAGCTCCTCGCCGTTCTGGCGGGCGACCAGGTCGATGACCAGGTGGTCGCCGGTCTCGACGGGGCGCTCCACCTCGTCCAGGGAGCCGAACCGGGCACGGAGCGCGTCCAGCCTCTCGTCGACGGCCTCGTCGCTGATCTCGATGGCGTCCACCTGGGCCTCGACGGTGTCGAAGGCGGGCACGTCGAAGTCGGGCCGGACGTCGACCTCGGCGGTGAACTCGACCAGTTCGCCGTCCTCGAGCTTGGTGACCTCGACGTCGGGCTGGGCCAGCGGCGCCAGGTTGTTGTCGGTGACCGCGCTGTTGTAGAGCTGCGGGATCGCGTCGTTCAGCGCCTCGGTCAGGATGGTACCCCGACCGACCCGCTGGTCCAGGATCCGCGCCGGCACCTTGCCGCGGCGAAAGCCCGGGATCTGCACCTGCGAGGCCAGGTCACGGTAGGCCTTGTCCAAGTTGGGCTTCAGATCCGCGAACGGGACCTCGACCGTGATCTTCACCCGCGAAGGGCTCAACTGCTCGACGGTGCTGGGCACAGTGTTGACTCCTGAACAACGCACCGGGCGTGTGCGCTGGCCGGCGCGGATTAGACGACATGAGGAATGCTGCGGCCCGAAACCGGGCCTTGGCAATCCTACGGTCGCCCGCGCAGGCAGCCAAACCGCCCGGACGGCCGCCCGGGTGCCCGGCCCGCGTGCCCTAGACTCGTCGGGCACGCCGGAGACGGCGGCGGGGCGTAGCGTAGTGGCTAGCGCGTCTGCTTTGGGAGCAGAAGATCGCCGGTTCGAGTCCGGTCGCCCCGACCGGTACAGTGTCGCCGCGGCCCGCACTGCGGACCGCGGTGGCCAGTGCCACGCGGGTGTAGCTCAATGGCAGAGCCCCAGCCTTCCAAGCTGGTCATGCGAGTTCGATTCTCGTCACCCGCTCCAGACTCCTGATCAATGGCCATGGTCATTAGCCGGTTCTGATCCAGACAGCGCCGCCCCGGACACGTCCGCCCGTTCTGACCGAGACACCGCTACCCCGGACACGTCCCCCGGTTCTGACCCAGACACCGCTACCCCGGACACGTCCCCCCGTTCTGACCCAGACACCGCTACCCCGGACACGTCCCCCCGTTCTGACCGAGACACCGCTACCCCGGACACGTCCGCCGGTTCTGATCGAGACAGCGCTTCGGGTGCAATCAAGTCAGGTGTCGTCGCTTGGTCGGGCCACCGGATCACCGGGCGAGTAGCGAACCCATCCGCCCAGTGTCCGGAGTCCCGATGTCCGGAGCCGACGGCTGACGTCATCGCCGACCGTCGTGGTGATGGCCGTGGTGGCGGCCAGCGGGCTGCAGCAGGCCGAGCAGGCCGTGCTGCTCGTCATCCGGCCCGGCGCTGAACCACACCGAGTTCGGACCGCCGGCCACATCGTCGCCCACCAGCAGTCCCCACAGGCCGTCGATCTGCAGCGGTCGACCCGACGTGCTGCGGAGCGTGCCGCGCAGTTCACCCGACCACGGATCGAAGGCGTGGATCCGGCCGTCGCCGAAGTTGCCGACCAGCAATGCACCCGCGAAGCGTCCGAATGACGGCGGGGCGAGAGTCATCCCCCACGGCGAGTTCAACACCCCGCGGCTGGCGAGCCGGTACAGGAGCCGGCCGCCGTTGCTGTAGACGTCGACGAACCCGTGGCCGGGACCGGCGACGTCATCCACATGCGCGGCGTCCTGCCGGGCATAGGTCACGAAGACCCGATCCCCGATCGCCGCCACGTTGAACGGCGCGTACCCCATCGGTAGGGTCCGATCGGTGAACCGGCCGTGGATGTCGACCGGCTGGAACTGCCCGTCGAACACGTCGATCCGATCGGCGCCGAAGTTGGCCGCCATCAGCTGTGGCCCGGCATAGCCGTGCACCAGCGCCAGGCCCTTGTACACCGCGCCATCGGTGTGCCCGACCAGAACTGCCGAGGTGCCGTTGGCCTGGTTCCACGCCGACAGGTCGCCGTCCTCGCCGATGAAGATGAACCGCGCAGGCTGACCCGTGCCCGGAACGACGAAGGCCGTCGTGTCGTTGGCCACCTGCCCGGTCGGGGCGCCACCGGGAATGCCCACCACCAACGGCACCTTCGTCACCGCTGCACCAGGCGTGTCCGTCCGATACAACGTCGACACATCCGCACCGTTGTCCGACACCCACACCGGCGTGTTGGCGCCGTGCGACATGCCCCACGGATTCACCAGATCCGGATCGGTCATCGCGGCCACACCGGGCTGGTCGGACACCAGCTTCACCTCCCGGAACGTGGCCGCCCTGTCCCCGTCGTGGTGGTGCCCCGATCTCTCCGCCGTCGCCGTGCCGGGCGGCCCCGCGAGCACCCCGGCCAACGCCACCGTTACCGCGGCCCCGATCAGGGTTCGTCTTGCAGCCATGACCTGCCTCCTCGATGTCGGGCCCGCACCGACGCGAGTCCCCCATCCTCCACACGAGGCACCTCCCACCACGGTTCAGCTCACCGGCGTGTTCCACGACGATCTTCGTCAATCCCGCGGTCGCGAAGGCATCACGCTAGCCTCAGAGCAACGACTAGTTGATCAAGCTCCGCGCGCTGCCGATTGGGCCATGATCTGGTTTTCCGAACCGCGTCCTGCTGGTATCGAGCGCCGGCGACGGCGCGGTCCTGGTGAGCAGTAGGTGCAGCGTTCGATCGGCCGATCGACAACGCGATCACCGGTCCGGATCAGGCGCCGAGCGCGTACCGGCTCGTCGCTGGACGGATGGCTGGCAGAGCGTAGGTGTACCGATCGAGGCACGAGGAGGGTGGGTGGCGACAAGGAGGCGGGGATCCTCTGCCGAGTCCGAGCCGTCGGACCGGTCCGAGAAGTCCGCTGCGTCGACGTCGGCGGTCACGAAAGAGGTGCCAGCGCAGCCTCCCGCGAAGGCTGCCGAGACCCGTCCCGTGAAGGCCGCTGCAAAGCGGACTGCCAGCAGGAAGTCGACGCCCAAGAAGAGGACCTCAGCCAAGGAGGCTCCGACCACAGGAGCCGGCTCCGCCGGCACGGGGGCCGCAGCGAACAGCACATCGGCTGAGACGGGCGCGCCGGACACGGCATCGGAACCAACGAACGACACCGATCCCGGCCGCAAACGGAGACAGAAGCCGATCCGCGTCAAGCCGCAACCGCATGTCACCCGCGCGAGGAAGCGCTGATGTCTGCGACGGCGGGCACCGGGACACAGCCGTCTCTGGCTGCGGGCCGAGACCTCATCCGGAGTGCCGCGAAGTGGTTCATCACCGGCCTCGGGGCGATCGGAGCCGTTCTCGTCGCCGGCAGTCAGGTCTCGAGCCTGGGAGCTCTCGGGCCGGGCACGTGGCGGTTATGGATCGCCGCTGTGGGTGTGGCTCTCGGTCTTGCAGCAGTGCTCGTGGCCATGTGGTCGGTTGTGGACGTCCTGGCCGGCCGGCTGTGGACCTGGGACGACGTGGTCAGGGCCTGCTCGCAGCGCCCGCCTTCGTCCGAGAGCCGGCCGACCTCGAGGCGGAACCGGGCCGTCAGGGAATGGATCCGGACGAACCCTTCCGTGTTGGGCGGATACGAGAGTGTTGAACGGATCGACGCCACCTACACCGAAGCCGAGCCGGACGAAGAAGGCATTACCGACCTCGCGGGCCTGATGACCGCGATCACCGACAAGGCGGCAACCGTCGACCTCGACGCTCGTTGGCTCCGACTCCGCAGGACGATCGCGGCCGGCGTGGCCGCCGGAGCCGCCGGCGTGGTCATCTTCGCCTGGGCCGCGAACCCGCCAACACCTCCGTCTCAACCACCGCCCTCATTGCGGTCGGCGAGTCTTCGAGGAGCCGATCTTCGCGGAGCATCTCTGCGCAATGCAGATCTCCGGGGCGCCGACCTGACCGACGCGGATCTCCGCAACGCTGACCTGCGGGGCGCCCAGATCGACGGCGCCAGGTGGCTGAACACGATCTGCCCGGACGGCACTCGCAGCGACAGCCGCGGCACCACCTCGGCCGAGACCTGCGAGGGCCACCTGCTTCCCTAGACCGGCGCGTCGGCGCCAGGACGGCCATGCGCTGTTCGCTCCACTGTCCGGGCTCGCTCCACTGTCCGGGCTCGCTCCACTGTCCGGGCTCGCTCCACTGTCCGGGCTCGCTCCACTGTCCGGGCGCTCGCCCGGTGGCCGATCAGCGCTTGCTCGCCTCCGGTGGGCGCCGGCAGTATCGCTTCAGCCCTCCGCCGACCCAGCGGACCTGGACCGGCCATGCGGCAGGTCCCCAAGCCAGCCGAGGATGTGACGAGCGACGGTGTCCGGCACCTGCATCTGCGGGGCGTGACCGCCACCGGGCACCTCGATGTAGCGCCAGCCCGGATGGTGCCGGGCGGTGGCACGCGCCGCACCGACGGGGATGAGCTGGTCCCGTTCCCCGTGGATGAGCAGCACCGGAGCCACCACCGACGACATGGCCGCGTGGTAGCGCCGGACCCGGGCCAGCGCCCAGGCCAGCGATCTGGAGGCGGACAGGTAGGCCCGGTCCATGCCGGCCACGTCGGACTGGCGCGCGACGATGGCGACGTTGCGTTCGATCAGGGCGCGCGGCAGGGTCGACTCATCCACGCCGCCCAGCGCCAACGTCTCGCTCAGCGCGGCTCGTGCACCGATCCGGTGCCTGCGGGCGCGCCGGCGGCGTTCGCCCACGCCCGGCAACGCGTAGGTCATCAGATTCCCCAGATCCCGCGGAGAGCCCAGCACTCGCATCGGCGCGGGCAGGGCCGGGTCGACGAGGACCAGCCCTCGGACCAGCTCGGGCCTGCGCGCGGCGAGCAGGACGGAGACCAGGCCGCCCATCGAATTGCCGACCAGCACCACCGGCTCGCTGCTGAGGTGGCTGATGACCTGGCCGAGCACCCGGACGTTGCTGCGGACGGTGGCGGGACGTCCGGTCGGGTCGCTCAGCCCGAAGCCGGGCAGATCGAGGGCGAACACCGGCCCGACCGGGGTGAGCTTGGGTGCCAGCAGATCCCAGTTCAGGTGCGAGCCTCCCAGGCCGTGGACGAGCACGAAGGCCGGTCCTCCGGCCGCACCGCCGTAGTCGACGTAGTGGATGCCGGCGTCGGTCAGGTCGGCCATCCGGCTCCGGCCCCTGCTGCCCTCGCTCACGCGTCATCCACCCGATCAGGGCCTGACGGCGGCGGCCGGTCGGGAATGGCGCGACCTGGCCGGCCGTGCCTTGAACAGTGCCGACAGCAGCCGGCTCACCCAGAAGCTGGCGACCACTGCGGTGGCCGCGACGATCGGTGCCTTGATCTCGGCCGGTACCCCGAACGCGCGGGCCGCCGTGGCCAGCAGCATGAGGACGGGGCCCTGGACGACGAACGCGCCGAAGGCCGCGTTGCTCCAGGCCGTGGTGTGGGGGCCGGCACCGACGAAGTGGCGTTCGGCGCTGCCGACCAGCCACACCGACCCGGCGACCAGCAGCGTCGACTCAACGCCGGCCGTCGCCAGCGCCTGCCAGTGCCAGCCCCCGTAGTAGGCGGCCGCCCCCTGGCTCAGGCTCCGCAGTCCGGTGGCGTAGGCCAGCACCGGCATCGCGACCAGCGTCACGAGGATCACCACGCCGCTGCCCCGACGCAGGCGGTCGGGTACGTGCTGGGTCCATCCCCGCCGCGCCGCGACGATGCCCAGGGCGAACATGCCGACGCACTGCGGCCACCACCACAGGTGCAGGTCGCCGATCTGGGCGCTGTGGATGGGAAACCACAACCGGACGACGAAGGCCGCCGCCGCCATCGCCGCGACGACACCGACCAGGTGCGCGCCGGTGAGCGGCCGGCGGGATCGGTCCTGGGCGGCCGGCCGGACCCGCCGCAGCGCCGCACGGCCGAAAGCGAAGGCCACCGAGAAGGCCAGCAACACCAGCGCGAACCACAGCGAACCGGAGTCCAGCAGCGGATGCCGGTGGCTGAGCACCCACCAGAACGAGACGTCGCGACCGGCGCCCCGATAGGCGACCCACACCGCGGCCGGCCACACCAGCAACGCTGACACCAGCCAGGGCAGTCCCAGCCGCCAGACCCGGTCGCTGATGTAGCGGCGCCGTCCGTGCCGCTCCAGGGTCCCCTCGGTGAGCAGTCCGGTGATGAAGAAGAACAGGCCGATCACGACCAGCGACATGGGTCCCCAGGTCACGATCAGGATGAGTTCGCTGGGCGCGGCGAGGCGGACCTCGTTGATCTCGCCGTAGGCCCACCCGCCGAGATTGGTGTATCCGAGCAGGGCGTGGCCGGCGATGACATAGCCGACGAGGGCCAGCTTGAGGTTGTCCAGGTGCCGCAACCGGACGGTGCCCACCGGAGTCTCGGTACTACTCACACCGCCAGCCTGGCTTCTTGCGGCGGCGCAGGGCAGTGGCCAACGTCACGGAACGGAGCGGCCGCGGTCGGATGACGGACCCGCTCGGTGGCCGGACGACACCGGTTGTCGATTCCGCTGATGACCGTTACCTTCGCCGCCATGAGGTGCACGGACTGGTCGGATCCGCACCGGTCGGATCGCGGCGACCGATGACGATGCGGGGCATCGACGCCGTCGAACGCTCCGAGCTGGAAGCGATCAGGGCTCTCGTCGTCGACAGCTACGGCCTCGGTGATCCCGAGGTCGTCAGGTTCCTGCCCGATCATCGCAGTTACCGGGTCGACACCGACTCCGGACGGTTCGTGGTCCACCTCGGCCGCAACCTCGACCATCGTGCCGCCGCCCTGATGGCCCTGGAACGAGCCTGCTATCCGGCCCCGCGGGTGATCACCGGGCGCCGCGGCAACCGGCTCACCGCGCTGGCTGACGGAAGTGTCGACAAGGCGATGCTGGTGACCTACCTCGAGGGCACCGCTCCGCGCTTCACCGCCTCCGACCTGCGTGCGCTGGGCGTCGCACTCGGCCACCTGCACCGGCACGGCGCGGAGGCCACCAGCGCGGTCGCCAGACCGACGGCCGACCTGCCGGTGATCGACCGGGCCGCCATGTTGCCCGACAACGAGCTCAGATTCGCCCTGCGCTGCCTGCGGCCGGCCAGGGATCGGCTGCCGAACGAGTCGACGGCTCGCCAGTGGAGCACGCTGGTCGAGGCATGCGAGGCCGGGCTCCGGCCGATCCCCGGCCTGACCACCACCTTCCTGCACGGCGACGCGCACCCGTGGAACAGCGTGATCTCACCGGCCGGAGACGCCTGCTTCCTCGATTGGGCCGATGCGGGGCCGGGGCCGGCGATCATCGATCTGGGCTTCCTCGTTCTCTCCTGCGCCACCGGTGCGCTGACCGGGCCGATCGCACCTGCCCCTGCGGAGGCGGTCGACGCTCTGCTCGAGGGCTATCGCAGCCAGCTGACCCTGACCCGCGCCGACCTGGACGCGCTCGACTCAGCCGTCGCGTTCCGGTTGCTGGTCAACGTCGCGGTGGGCTTCGGCGCCCTGCTGGAACGCGGTCGGGACCCGTTGCACGAGCCCACCGTCTGCTGGACGCTGCAACGCCTGCAACGGGCGCCCTGCGTCGCGGAACGGATCCGGGGCGCATTCACCCGGTGACCCGGTCGGGGCGCAGAGTTCAGGGCAGCGGAGCCGTCCGGTCGTGCCACCGCAGCAACTCCGGACGCCGGCTCGGCGCGCCGCCCCTGCTTCGCGTGGTGACGGAGGCGAGGCAGCATCCGCAGAAGATGAGCTCCAACGCCAGCGAGATGAGTCCGAGGACATCCTCGGGGCCGTCCGCCCAGGCCTCGAGGTAGCCACCGGGAAGACCGACGGTCCGGCTGAGGATGAAGGCAACGAACATGACCGCTGACGTCGCCGAACCGAGCAGCCACGCTCCGGTCCTGGCCCGATCACGGTCGGTGGCCAGACCGACGACGACCACCGCGAGCGTGCCGGACCCGACCAGGAAAAGTATGCCGATGTACAGCTTCTCCTGCAGATGCATCGGCGCCAGACAGGTGTGGATGCCGAGATTGAGGAACCCGGCGACGATCGCGACCCACCGCAGTGGTGCGACCCGTGCCGGGTCCAGGCGATCACGAGCGACTGCGGTCATGGCGAACTCCCTGACGGGTCTGGTCGTCGGCATGGGCACCGGTGCAGGAACCGCTCGACGTGGTGGCGTCCGGCCGGCCACTCCGGTCCTGCCCAGCATGGATCCTCGCCCGGTCATTCGTTGCTGACCGAGGCTTCGGATTGGGCCGGTGCCTTCGACCGCTCACCGCCGCCCGGGCCGTCGCTGCCTGCCCCGCACCGGTCGGCGGCCCGGGGCCTGTCACGAATCGGCAGCGGACACGACCGCGAAGTGTTCGACGGTCGGGAACACGGCGTAGTGGTGATGCAGCAGCGCCCTCCACTGCTCGTATTCGGGTGAGACCCGGAAGCCGTCCAGGTGGGCCTCGACCGACTCCCACTCCACCAGCAGCAGGTAGTCGGTGGGCGTCTCGACCGAACGGGACAGCGAGACCGAGTTGCAGCCGGGCGCCGCGGTGATCAGCCGACGCGCCCGCCCGAACGCCGTCTCGAAGGCGCTCTCCTGACCGGGGCTGATGGAAATGACCGCATGTTCGACAACCATGGCAGCCAGCCTGCCGGAACCCCGGCGCCGTCGCGACACCGACCTGCCGGTGACCGCCCACGGAACCGCGGTCACCGCAGGACCGGGCCGGTGATCCCGCGCCGGGCTCACCGAGGCCGGTCAGCGGCGGCCGATGACGGTATCGACGGTCCGATGCGGCTGCAGCCACTCCGGTGACGGCGTGGCGGTCATGTCGGCGGTGTCCAGGTAGAGACTCATCCGAGCCTGGCGCGCGCGTGCGGGCGCAACCGGGCCGGCAACCCGCTGCATGATCGCCAGCAGCCGGCGCGGTACCCGCCGGATCCTGGTCGCGCCGAGGGCTGCAGCGAGATCGAGCAGAGTGAGGTTCTGCGGCCCGGCCACGTCGATGACCCGGCCGATCGTGTCCGGATCGGCGATGCAGTGCTCGATGACCGCGGCCACGTCTCGTGCGGAGACGAAGTTGATCGGGTTGGTCGCCCGCCCCAGCACCAGTGCCGGTCCGCCGTCGGGCACCTTCGCCCCGACGACGGCCAGCCACGTCTCCAGAAAGGCGGTCGGGCGGATGATCGTCCAGGCCAGATCGGTCGCCCGCAGACGCTCCTCGGCGGCGAACTTCATCCGCATCAGGATCATCGGATGGTCTGCGGCCGCGGCAGATACCGAGACCAGGATGAAGCGCCGGACGCCGGCCCGCAGCGCGGAGTCGATCAACGCGATGTTGGCGTCTCGGTCCACCTCTTCCGGCCCCGCCCCGCGTCCGCCGACGAAGCCGTGGACCGCGGAGATGACGGTGTCACAGCCCTCCACGGCCCGCCTCAGCGCATCACTGTCGGCGACATCGCCCGCGAGGTGTTCGCAGCCGCCGGGGACGACGGCGGATTCGGTCCGCGACATCACCCGGACCGTCCGGCCACGGTCGAGGAGCAAGGGCACCAGGGCGGCGCCGAGGTTTCCGGTGCCGCCGACGACGAGAATCATGACCGTGCCGGCAGCGTCCTGCGGAGCCCTGCCAGGGCATCGTTCGCGTCGCCGCTGCTCGTGTCGAGCGGTTCGAGGTAGAAGCGGGCACTGCTTGCCCGGCGGCCCACAACCGTGAACACCACCACGCCGCGCAGGTGGTGTTCGGCTCCGTCGCGACGCGTCCCGTCCATGGTCCACTCGGTCCAGACCGTGTCGCCGTCGACCGCGCGGGCGACGGTGGCAACGGTGATGTCGGGGACGGCGTCGAAGATCACCGACCAGTTGGTCCTGACCTGGGCCCGACCGGTGAAGCCGCGTGCGGGACGCACGGGCGTGGTGTTGACATAGTCCTCGACGAAGCACTCGACGAGCCGCTCGATGTCGTGGTCGTTGACCGCGCCGACCAGGTCCTCGATGAAGCCCTGCGGGTCTGCTGACATTTCGCGCCCCCTCGAATACAGTGACCCGTATTCGTTACAACAGTATGGAACGAAAGGAGTGGTCCCGTCAAGACCCGCCGCTACAACTCCTCGGCCCGCAGGCAGCGGGCCGAACAGATCAGGCAGGCGATCCTCGAGGTCGCGCGCGCCCAGTTCCTCGAGCACGGCTATGCCGCGACGTCGGTCGCGTCGATCGCGCGGTCCGTCGGGGTGTCGGCGGAAACCGTCTACAAGGCGTTCGGCCCGAAGCCTGCCCTCGTCCGGGCCTTGTGGTTGCGCGGCCTGGCCGGGCGTGGACCGGTGCCGGCCCCCGAGCGCAGCGATGCCCTCAGCGCGGCCGAACAGGACCCGCTCGAGATCGTCCGGGATTGGGCTGCGCTGATGAAGCAGGTCGCACCCGAGGTCGCGCCGATCATCCTGCTCATCCGTGCTGCGGCGGTCCACGACTCGGCGATGGCGGCCCTGCTGGAGGAGGTGGACGACCAGCGGCGTCAACGCATGCGCCACAACGCCGATCGCCTGCACCGCAGAGGATGGCTGCGGCCGGGGCTGGGTCTGGACGAGGCCGCCGACATCCTGTGGACCTACAGCTCGCAGGAGTTGTACGAACTGCTCGTGATCAAGTCCGGCTGGAGCATCGACCGGTACGCCGACTTCGCGGGCGACGCCATGATCGCCACCCTGCTGCGCTAGGTCCTGTCGAACCCGCCGTGCATCCGACCCAGGGTCGGAAGGGCCGTCGGATGCCGCGTCCACCGGATCGATCCGCCTCCCCGTAGCTGCCATGCTTCGGTGCGACCGGGCCGATCAGGATCTGTGAAGGAGTCCCTCATGCCGACGCCGACAGTGACGCTCTTCTGTGGCCTTCCCGGGGCCGGCAAGACCACCCTGGCCAAACGCCTGGAGGCCGACGGCCACGGGGTCCGGATCTGTACCGACGACTGGAAGGACGAGCTCGGCATCGCCCCGACCGACCTGGCCTTCCACGAACGGCTGCAGGTGGTGCTGTATCGGCATGCGCTCGCGCTCCTGCGCCAGGGTGTGGACGTGATCCTTGAGGACGGGCTGTGGCGGCGTGAGGAGCGGACGCAGAAGTTCGCCGACGTCCGAGCTGCCGGCGCACGGATCGAGTGGCACGTCTTCGACGTTCCCCTGCAGGTCCTGTGGTCGCGACTGGAGCGCCGCAATGCCGCCCGGGAGGCGGGGGCGTACCCGATGAGCCGGGCCGAACTCCGCCAGTCGTGGTCGGTCTTCGAGCCGCCGGGGCGCGAGGAACTCGCCGCCGTCGACGAGTACCGCATCCACCGCGGCGCCCTGGACAGCTGACAATCTTGGCGATTCGTTTGTCGCCGGGCCCCGGTGAAGCTAGGCTCATAGGGACTACAAGGTTCTGTCGATCAGCGCCTGGAAGTATGCGGCCACAGTTCGGTTCGTGGCCGATGAGGTGCTACATGACAGTTCTTGATCTCTCCGGTGCCGCCCGCGCGGCACGTCGATTGTCCGGTCAGTCGGAGACCAACTCCTACACCCAGCTCTCCCGCATGGTGCGCGAGCGTGGTCTGCTGCGGCGGACTCCCACCTTCTACAGCCTGCTCTTCGCCGGGCTGGTGCTGGCCCTCGGTGGTGCCGTCGCCGGTTTCGTGCTGCTCGGCCATTCCTGGCTGCAGTTACTGATCGCGGGCGCCCTCGGCATCATCTTCACCCAGTTCGCCTTCCTGTCCCACGAGGCGGCGCACCGGCAGATCTTCGCTTCCGGCCCCGCCAACGACCGCGCCGGGCTCGTGCTGGGCAGCGGCGTGGTCGGGATGAGCTACTCGTGGTGGATGTCCAAGCACTCCCGGCACCATGCCAATCCGAACCGGATCGGCAAGGATCCTGACATCGAGGAGCCGGCGATCAGCTTCTACTCCGAGGAGGCGGCGACCCGCACCGGAGTACGGGCGCTGGCCGCCACCAAGCAGGGCTACTTCTTCTTCCCGCTGTTGTTGCTGGAGGGCCTGAACCTGCACGCCGCCTCGATCCGGTCCCTGGTCCTGCAGCGGCCGACGAAGGAACGCGTTCTCGAACTGGGTCTGATCAGCGGACGGCTCGGCCTGTACCTGGCGGCTGTCTTCTGGTTCCTTCCGGTCGGGATGGCATTCGCCTTCGTGGGTGTCCAGCTGGCGATCTTCGGGCTCTACATGGGTTCGTCGTTCGCGGTCAATCACAAGGGCATGCCGATCGTCCCCGCCGACGTGAAGCTGGACTTCCTGACCCGGCAGGTGCGGACCTCGCGGAACATCCGCGGGCAGTTGTGGCCGACCATCCTGATGGGCGGGCTCAACTACCAGGTCGAGCACCACCTGTTCCCGTCGATGGCCCGGCCGCACCTGGCCGCCACCCGGCGCCTGGTCCGCGAGCACTGCGACCGCGAGGGAATTCCCTACACCGAGATGTCGTTGCCCAGTTCCTATCGGGCGATCGTCACCTATCTGAACGAGGTCGGGCTGTCCGCCCGCGACCCGTTCGCCTGTCCCGTCGCAGCCCGGCTCGGCCGGGACTAGCGATGCCGATCATCGCAACCGCGGTGATCAACTTGTATGACGCCGACCGGCGTTATTAAGCAGGTGTCCCACGGGGCACCGAGTACGAAGGAATGACAGCATGGCTCAAGGCACTGTGAAGTGGTTCAACTCCGAGAAGGGGTACGGCTTCATCAGCCCCGACGACGGCAGCAAGGACGTCTTCGCCCACTTCTCCGAGATCGCCGGCAACGGCTACCGCTCGCTGGAGGAGAACCAGAAGGTGGAGTACGAGGTCACCCAGGGACAGAAGGGCCTGCAGGCGGCCAACATCCGCCCGCTCTGATCGGCTGACCTCCGACCGGGGACCGGCGACCACCGGCCCTGGCGGAACGAACCTGGGCCGCCGTGACAGCGTCACGGCGGCCCAAGTCGTTCACCCGGCGCCACCGCCAACGCGTGTCGGCATCAACCTGCCGCCAACGACCTGCCGCGAGAAGTCGCGAGAACCTGCCGGCATCGGCCGGATTCAGCACCTGAGGAAGGCGAGCGGATGTCGGAACTCGACGCCAGCGATCGCTTCGCAGCTGTGGCTCGCAGTCTGCAGGAACAGCCGTCCGAAGCAGCCACCACGGACATGATCGTCCAGCTGGCGGTGCGGCTCGTACCGGGCTGCGACGACGCCGGCATCAGCCTGGTGCAGAAGGGTCGCCGGATCGTCACCGTCGCGGCCACCAGCGACGCGGTCCGGGCCGGCGATTCCCGCCAGTACGAGGTCGACCAGGGCCCCTGCCTGGACACCATCCGTGACGAAGCGATGGTCACCTCGCCCCGTCTGGCCGACGAGGACCGATGGCCGGACTGGACTCCCTGGGTGCACGAACAGTTCGGCATCAACGCCATGCTGTGCGTCCAGCTGTTCACCTCCCAGCACGTGTACGGCGGCATCAATCTCTACTCCCACACGCCGGACGCCTTCTCCCCGCTCGCGGAGGAGATCGCCCTCGCCCTCGCCGCCCATGCGGCCGTCGCGGTGGCCTCGAGCCGGGAGATCAACCAACTGCAGAACGCCCTGCACAGCCGGACGATCATCGGCCAGGCCGAGGGCATCCTGATGGAGCGCTACGACCTCACCGCCGACCAGGCGTTCCAGGTGCTCGTGCGCGTCTCGCAGGAAGAGAACCGCAAGCTCGGCCAGATCGCCGAACAGGTCACCGCGCGGGGTCGGCTTGCCCGCGAGGTGCACGTGGCCGCGAAGCAGGCGCCCGACCTGCCGAGCTGAACCGCCTCAGCTGCCGCGCCCCGGCGCGTCGTGGGGACCGTCACCGGACGGGGCCCAGTTGGTGGCGCGCTCGACGCCGGTCCGCGCCAGCTCGGGCAACGGAATCGCCGACTGCGGGATCACCGTCAGCGCACCCTTGGCCTCGTACAGCACGTAGGCAAGCTCGGACAGGTCGAACACGCCCCGCTGCCGAAGTTGGGCGTACAGATCGCTGTCGGTCAGTCCGGACAGCCGCAACTGGGTGCGCTGCAGTTTCCCGTCGGCCACCAGGATGCGGATCGGGTGCTCACTGAGTCGGGAGAACAGCGGCCGGAAACGAAGCAGGCTGGCCAGTCGATGCACCACGATGAGCGTGAGCAACGCGACCGCACCGGTCAGGTAGGACTGGGTCGACGCGACCGCGGTCCGGCCGATGATGGCCCCCGCAGCCACCGCCGTGGCGAAGTCGATGATGGTCCACTGCGCCAACGTGCGCCGCTCACCGAAGCGGAACCCCACCCAGGCGGTGACGTACATCAGGGCGGCCTTGGCGACCACTCCGCCGAGCTGCGACGCATGCCCGACCAACCATGACCAATCCACCTCGTGACCCCTTCCAGCGTGTCCTCGGCTGCCGCAGACCTGCCCGTCCAGGGGCGGTCCGTCGCGCGTCGACATACCCGAAGATCCGCACGGTCACCAGGTGGCGCCGGTCGGGTGGCTCACACCCCGCTGGGAATGCCGGGCGTCGCCCCGGCGGGACCCGGCGGGGAAGCCGACTCCCGGACCAGGGCGGCGACCGCGAACAACGCCGCCAGCACGACCAGCGGAAACACCACGACGCCGGTGGATCCACCCAGCAGCGCACCGAGGCCCGGTCGCCCCACGCCCGCGGCGCCCACCATGCGGGCCACGACCAGCACGAACGGCACAGCGGCCAACACGAACATCAGCACCGCGGCACGGCCCGGATGCCGCTGACCGTGGACGGCGACGGGCACGGACAGCACCAGAGCGACCAGCGGGGTGACCGGCAGGTCCACGCGCAGGCCCAACAGGACGGCCACGGCCCAGCCAGCGAAGATCACCACCGCGACCAGCAGCAGCCAGAACGCCACGCGCGGAACCAGCGCGACGACGAGGACCAGGCCGACCAGCGGCAGGCCGAGCGCGCAGGTGATCGCGACCGCGGGCCACCCGCCCGGGTCCTCGAAGGCGTACCCGAGAGCGAACAGCAGGCCCGCGACCGCGAAGACGGCCGTGAACACCAGCGCGACCCGACGCAGAATCTTCGAGACCAGCCCCACCGCAACCACCGATCCTCTGCTCCGGCGCGGACGACCCTGCTCAGGGCCGGCCGCACCTCAATCGTGCTGAGCCGGTGGGGTCGGTCCCAGAGCCCAAGGTCGTCGGTGCGGCGGGCCGGCGGGTGGACCGCCCGGACAACCGCCGGCGGCCCGGAGCAGGTGCGACGCATCGGCGGCACCAGCACATCGGTCCAGGCAACGGCCGTGACGCGTTCGTGTCGGCCGCGACGGCCGTCCCGTCCAGGGTGGTCGTGGGCCGCTCGCCGTGACCGCCCAGCACCGCCTGCCGAGGCGACGAACCGCGCCGAGGCGCTGCGCCGCCCGCCCGCGGCTGCGACGGTCCGCCCGGGCGTTCACCTCGCCGGGTCGGCGTTGACGATCAGCCCGACGACCCGCCGGCAGTCGGTGCGGGTGATCCCGGGAGCGGTCAGCAGTGGCGGCAGCCCGGGGTAGGGCGTGACGACGGCGGCCGCCCGAGCCGTCGTGGCCCGGCGCCGAGGTCAGCCGGCTCCAGGTCATGACCGCGGGCCGGGAGGAATTACTGTGGGTCGGCCGGCCTCGATCCGTCCGAACAGGAGCCCCGTGACCCCGTCGTCCCGACCGACCGCCGCGGACGGGCCGACCGCTGCAGGCGGGACGACCGCGGCCCCGGGCGCGGCAGCACTGTCGCACCGCCGCCGGATGCTGGTGTTGGCGACCTGCTGCCTGAGCCTGTTCATCGTCGGCCTGGACGCGACCGTGGTCAACGTCGCCCTGCCCACTATGCGCCGGGAGCTGCGGGCCCCGGTCAGCGGTATGCAGTGGACCATCGACGCGTACACGCTGGTGCTGGCGTCGCTGCTGATGCTCGGCGGTTCGACCGGTGACCGGCTGGGACGCAAGCACGTCTTCCGGGCCGGTCTGGTCATCTTCGTCGCGTCCTCGGCGGCGTGCGCGCTGGCACCGTCGCTGAGCTGGCTGATCGGCTTCCGGATGGTGCAGGCGGTCGGTGGGGCGATGCTCAACCCGGTCGCCATGTCGATCATCACCAACACCTTCACCGAGCCGGCCGAACGGGCCCGGGCGATCGGTGTCTGGGGCGGCGTGGTCGGCTTCAGCCAGGCGCTGGGTCCGCTGCTCGGCGGCGTCCTGGTCGACTCGGTCGGCTGGCGGTCGATCTTCTGGGTGAATGTGCCGATCGGGCTGGCCGCCGTCGTCCTCACCACCGTGCTGGTGCCCGACTCGCGGGCCGCCCGGCCGCGACGCATCGACCCGGTCGGCCAACTGCTGGTGATCATCGTGCTCGGTTCGATCACGTACGCGATCATCGAGGGCCCGGAGGTCGGCTGGAGCTCGGCGCGGATCCTCGGTTTCTTCGCCCTCTTCGCGGTGGCCCTGATCGCGCTGATCAGCTACGAACCGCGCCGTCGCGAGCCGCTGATCGAGCTCGGCTTCTTCCGCAGTGTCCCGTTCGCCGGCGCGACCATGATCGCGGTCAGCGCGTTCGCCGGACTCGGCAGCTTCCTGTTCCTCAACGTTCTGTACCTGCAGAACCTGCGCGGCATGTCGCCGTTCCATGCGGGTCTGTACACGCTGCCGATGGCGGCGGTGACCGTCATCGTCGCGCCGCTGTCCGGTCGGTTGGTGGGCAGCCACGGACCGCGGATGCCGCTGCTCGGCGCCGGCGTGGCGATCACCACCGCCGGTGTGCTGCTCACTGAGATGGACCAGGACTCCGCACTGGTCTTCCTCGCCGTCACCTACGCCTTCTTCGGCCTGGGCTTCGGTCTGGTCAACGCCCCGATCACCAACACCGCCGTGTCGGGTATGCCGCGATCCCAGGCGGGTGTGGCCGCAGCCACCGCGTCCACCAGCCGGCAGGTCGGCGGCTCGCTGGGCGTGGCGATCTCCGGCACGCTGGTGGTCACCATGGCGGCGTACGGGCCGGTGCCGGGACACCACGCCTGGTATCTGGTCATCGGCTCCGGGCTGGCGGTGCTGCTGCTGGGACTGCTCACCACCGGGCGCCGGGCCTCTCGCAGCGCGGCCCGGCTTGCCGACCGGCTCGAGGAGGCCTGATCAGATGAGAAGCCGGGCATCGATCCTGCACCTGGACCTGGATGCCTTCTTCGCCTCGGTGGAACAGCGGGACAAGCCGTCGCTGCGGGGCAGACCGGTGATCGTCGGCGGAGTCGGCCACCGCGGCGTGGTGTCCACCGCCTCCTACGAGGCCCGGCAGTTCGGTGTGCATTCGGCGATGCCGATGGCCGAGGCACGTCGACGGTGTCCGCAGGCGGCGTTCCTCGCCGGCCGGTTCGAGGCCTATCGGGCGGCGAGCCGCGCCGTGATGACGGTACTGCGCGAGGTCTCCCCCCGGGTGGAGCCGCTGAGCCTGGACGAGGCGTTCGTCGACCTGGCCGAGGCCCGCACACCGGTCGACCTGTCCCCCAACGGGCTGGCCGACCTCGCCGCGGCGATCCGGTCCAGGGTCGGCGAGGTGACCGGCGGGCTGACCGCGTCCATCGGCATCGGCAGTTCGAAGTTCATCGCCAAGCTGGCCACCGAACTGGGCAAACCCGACGGCTTCACCCTGGTCCCGCCGGGCACGGAGGTCCAGCTGATCAGCCCGATGAGCGTGCGCACCATCCCCGGCGTCGGACCGGCGACAGCGGACAAGCTGCGTCGCATCGGCATCCACACGATCGCCGACCTGCAGGAGGTGGACCAGGCCGAACTGGTCCGTGAACTCGGCCGGGCCCACGGCGGCGGACTGAAGGCGCTGGCCTACGCCCGCGACGACCGGACGGTCGAACCGGAGCGGGAGGCCAAGTCGATCTCGGTCGAGGACACCTTCGAGACCGACCTGACCGACCCCGACGAGTTGCGGTCGATCGTCGACACCGATGCCGGCCAGGTCGCCGGCCGGCTGATCGCCGCCGGTCTGCTGGCCCGGACCGTGACGATCAAGGTCCGCCTGCACGGTTTCGTCACCCACACCCGGAGCCGGACCCTGGTCGGGGCCACCGACGATCCGGCGCTGATCGCCCAACTCGGTCGGTCGCTGCTGGCGGAGGTCGACACCGGCCCGGGTGTCCGGCTGCTCGGGGTCGGTGTCGCGGGCCTGACCGACGTGCTGCAGCAGGACCTGTTCTCCGTGGACACGCCCGTTCGGGCCGGGCCGCCCACCGTCGACCAGGACCATTCCGACGTTTCCGACACGGCCGCCTCCTCCGACGATCCGCGGATCCTCGATGGTGAATCCGCCGCCAGCGGGGTCGACGCCGAGGCGGCCGGACTGCACCGGGCCCGCCGGCGGATGGACTGGCCGCCGGGCGCAGACGTCCAGCACGATGCGTACGGCCGCGGCTGGGTGTGGGGGGCCGGACTCGGCCGGGTGACGGTCCGGTTCGAGACCGCCGAGACCCGGCCCGGCCCGGTGCGGACCTTCAGCACCGGTGATCCGGCGCTACACCGGCTCTGATCCGCCGGCCGACCGTTCGCAGGCGGCCCAGATCGATGCTGCCGGTGACAGCGAGGATGCCTGGCCGGTCGTCTCACCCAGAAATGGGCACGTCATCGACGCGCCGGAACCACTCTCAGGCGGACGTTGCTGCGAACAAACCGATGACGTGCCGAAATCCGGGGCAGAAGCCAGAAACCGGCGTCACCGTGCCATCGGCGGGACCTGCCGGCGGGTGTGAGGATGGGGCGATGTGGATCGGCTGGATCGAGTTCGACCTGCTGCTGGGTGACGTCCGATCGTTGAAGGAGAAACGGGCTATCGTCCGACCCCTGGTCGCCGAACTCCAGCGCCGCTTCGGGGTCAGTGCCGCCGAGGTGGACCATCTGGATCTGCATCGGCGGGCCGGTATCGGCGTCAGCTGTGTGGCAGCCCAGCACGCGTTCGTGGTGCAGGTTCTCGACAACGTCGAACGCCTGGTTGCCGGGCGCGGCGAGTACGAGCTGTTGTCGGCACACCGGGGCCTGTCCCGTTCCGACGACTGACCCGGCCGGCGCGTCCGATCCCGCCGTCGATCGCACGGCCGCGCCGGGAACGCCGGGCGACCGGCCGCGGATCATTCCATCGGGCGGCCCAACACCAGCCAGCCGACAGCCACCGCGGGAACGCCGGGGCGACCGGCCGCGGATCATTCCATCGGGCGGCCCAACACCAGCCAGCCGACGGCCGCGCCGAGTTCCTCGGCGTCGGCGTCGTCGTCGGGCCACAGTGCGGCCGCGAGCGCGGTCGTCCGGGTGTGATCGGCCAGCACGTGCGGGCCACTGCCCCAGTGACGCTGCAGTTCGGGGCCGTAGGACTCGGGCAGCAGGTCGAGCACCGCGGCGGCGTAGATCGCGGCCGTCGGCCGGATGGCGCCGAGCCGATGTCCGGGCAGTCCCGACCCGAGCTCCGCCCCGACCGCCAGCGCGTGGGGGATCACGGCGGCGGGGACCCCCGCGTCGGCGGGGCCCGTCACCGTCAACGCCTCCAACCGCGCCGCCTGGGCCAGCAGATGGTCCTCACCGGCAGGCACCGGCCCGCGGACCGATGCGGCGCCCTGCAGGGACAGCAGCCGGAGCCGGGCCACCAGTTCGGCCGGGCTGCCGCCACAAGCCAGCTCGGCCAGGCACACCCGCGTCGCGGCCAACCCCAGTCCGGGCTCGACCGCGGTCGTCGCGGCCAGCGCATCGCGGGCCCGGGCCAACGGTTCGGGGTCGCCGGTCCGGACGGTCTCCTGGGCCAGGAAGGCCTGATCCATGATCGACAGCCGATCACGTTCGAGCAGCCGGGCGGCATGCAACGCCAACGCGTCCTCGGCGTCGTCGTGGTCGGCGGACAGTCCGCTGATCACCGCCTGTTGTAGACCGAGTGCGGCGCCGCTGCCGGGCAGTACGGCGACCCCGGCGGAGGACCGGCGCTGGGACAGCCAGCGCGCGCTCACCTGGGTGATCAGCTCGGCGAAGGACGGAACCCAGGCCAGGTTCAGCCGGTTGGTACCGCGGGAGGACCGTAACTCGACCGGGTAGCGCCCCGGCCGGTCGCTGCTGATCAGTTGGACGTCGTCCTCGGTGAGTACCGTCACCGGGTCGGCAGCCACCACCGCGGTGTCGGGGTCGGCGACCTCGTACGGCACGGTGGCCGGCAGCTCGGTCCGCGCCGACAGCACCGGCCGTCGGGTCCGGCCGAACCCGGCGGCGTCGTCGAGCGCGTCGATCCGCCATTGCAGCACCACTCGGCGTCCGGGCGGCAGCACCAGCCCACCGGTGACGAACCCGTCGGTGTCCCAGTCGTCCAGGCTGCCCTGGGTGAGGTCGGCGGCCAGCACCGGGCCGGTGCCGTCGGACGGGGCGATGATCCAGGCGGTGTCCCCGCCGGCGGCCAGCGCCCAGCCGACGCAGTCGGCCCCGGCCGGGACGGGCAGCGTCAGCCGGTCCACCTGCACAGGCACGGCGGAGGTGTTCATCAGCACATGGCGCTGCAGCCAGCTGCCGGTGAAGGAGTTGCGGACCGCGTACTCCAACGCCGGATGGCCGGCGGCGGCGAAGCGGGCCTCCGACTCGTCGGAGTCGATCACCAGGCCGGCCGGTTCCCAGCTGTCGGCGATCCCGTCGACCACCAGTCGCCCCGGCACCGTCTGCGGGCGGAGGTAGTCGGTGCCGTCGGAGGACCGGGCAGCGCGGACCGGGTAGCCGGACGACCCGATCGCGATCATGAGATCGCCGAGGCGGAAGCTCAGTTCCGGCGCTGACATCGTCCGCACCAGAAGAGATTCCGACCGGCCAGCACCTCGGTGCGCACCTTCGAACCGCAGACGTGGCACGCCTGACCCGCGCGGCGGTACACGTACACCTCGCCGCCGTGATCATCCTGCCGGGGCGGCCGGCCCATCACCTCGGGCAGGTGGTCGGCCCTGACGGTGTCGATCCGGTTGTCCAGCACTCCCAGCGGCATCAACGTGATCAGGTCCTGCCAGATCGCCTCCCAGGAGCGCCGGGTCAGCCGCCGGCCCTCCACGTGCGGCCGGATCCGCTGCCGGAAGAGGACTTCGGCGCGGTAGACGTTGCCCACGCCCGACAGCACCGACTGGTCCATCAGCAGGGCCGCGATCGGCCGACCGGACCGGTGGATCCGGGTCCAGGCGAGCTCGGGGTCGGCGTCGGCGCGCAACGGGTCGGGGCCCAGCAGCGCGATCTGGGCGGCGATCTCGTCCGGCGTGCGCAGCACACACAGTTGCGGACCGCTGAGATCGGCGGCGACCTCCATGGTCGCCATCCGCAGCCGGATCTCCCCGCGCGGCGGGGCCGGCGGCGCAAGTCGGAACTTGCCGATCAGACCGAGGTGGATGTGCAGCACGCGTTCGTCGAAGTCGACGAACAGATGCTTGCCGTGGGCGGAGGCGCCGGCGAACCGGCGGCCCGAGATCAGTGCCGCGGACTCGGCGAACCGACCCTGCGGGCTGCTGACCGCGGGCTCGGTGCCGGCGAAGGCGTCGGTGAGATCCAGCGCCAGCCGGTGCAGTGTGTGCCCTTCGGGCATCCGTCCTCTCCTGCTCTCGTTCCCCGCGCCGGTGTCCGGTCCGGGCGGAACCCGGCCGACGGGCCTGAGGCGTTCCCGTTCGTTCCGCCACCGGCCAGGGCCGGACCTCCTAGACTAGCCAGAGTGATCACAGAACGTGATCGGCGCACAGCCGCCGATGACGCAGGCCGCGACGAGCGCTCGGACGATCCGTTCGACCTCCACCGGATGACCGCCAAGGACTTCGGCCGTGACGGCGTGTCCGGTCTGGTGAACGCCGACCGGGCGCTCCGGGCCCGCGACGTATCCCGTCCCGGCCCGGCCGACGAGGAGTTCGCACTCCGGGTGGTGGACAGCCTGCTGGCCCGGGTCGAGGGCCGCCCCTCCCGGGTCCCCCAGCGCGTCTGACCCCGCAGCTCGACCCGACCGCGTCCTGAGCCCGTCGAGGGACCCTGCCCACGGTAGGGCCGCGCCCACTCCGATCCGCCGCGTGGCGTGCTTCGACGAAGCTCAGTACGCGGGTTGGAGGCTAGCGGGACGGGAGTTCGCCGGTGCGCTCGTAGTCGGCCATCTGGTCGATGCGGCGCTGATGGCGTTCCTCACCGGAGAAATCGGTCTGCAGGAACAGGCGCACCAGGTCCGTCGCCTCCTCCACCGCATGCATCCGGGCGCCGACGGAGATCACGTTCGCGTCGTTGTGCAGGCGTCCCAGCCGGGCGGTCTGCTGGTCGTAGGCGAGCACGGCCCGGACACCGGTGACCTTGTTGGCGGCGATCTGCTCACCGTTGCCGGAGCCGCCGATCACGATGCCCATCGCCCCCTGCTCGGCCACGGCCGCGGCGGCGGCAGGGATGCAGAAGAGCGGGTAGTCGTCGTCGGGATCGAAGCTGTGCGGACCATGATCGACAACGTCGTGCCCGTCACCGGTGAGCACCTCGACCAGGTGGTTCTTCAGTTCGAAGCCCGCGTGGTCGCTGCCGATATGTACGCGCATGGGGTCACTATGGCACGGCCTCAGGGACCTGCTGTGGCGTGCCCGGGACGGTGACGCGGCACCGGAACGGCAGCCCGGACGGGCCTCCCGGTGTCGTCGAGGCGCGGCTGCAGGCCGTCCTGGCTCCGTGCAAGGATCGGGCCCATGTTCTTGCACAACCTCACCCGCGAGGAAGCCGCCCGACGATCGGCGTTGCTGGACACCCGGTCCTACGCCGTCGTCGCCGATCTGACCGGGCACGAACTGTCCGGCGATCCTTCTTCCGACGGCCTCGGGCGGCCGGTGGAGCATCCGGATACCACTTTCGTGACCCGGACGGTGGTGTCCTTCGCCGCCCGGGAGGCCGCCGACACCCACATCGACCTGATCGCGGCAGCGGTGTTGTCGGCGACCCTGAACGGCGAGGTGCTGGACCCGGCGAGCTTCGACGGCTCCCGACTGCCGTTCCGGACCGCAGCCGGCGACAACGAACTCGTGGTCACCGCGCTGTGCCGCTACAGCCGTAGCGGTGAGGGGCTGCACCGGTTCGTCGATCCGGCCGACGACCGGACCTACCTCTATACCCAGTTCGAGGCGTCCGAGGCCCGCCGCGTGTATCCCTGCTTCGAGCAGCCTGACCTCAAGGCCGGCTTCGAACTCACCGTGCTGGCTCCCCGGGACTGGACGGTGATCGCCAACTCGGTCCCCGACGAGCCGGTCGCGGTCCCCGGCACCGGCGACCGCTACAGCATCCGACACTTCCCACCGACCCCGCGGGTCTCCACCTATCTGACCAGCCTCGTTGCCGGCGAGTACGCCGTCGTCACCGACCGGCACCAGACCCGGGCCGGCGAGCTGCCGATGTCGATCCTGGTCCGACGGTCGCTGCAGGAGCACCTGGACGCCGACCGGATCTTCGCCACCACCAAGGCCGGTTTCGACATCTTCGAGAAGCACTTCGGCTACGCCTACCCGTTCGGCAAGTACGACCAGGCCTTCGTGCCCGAGTACAACATGGGCGCGATGGAGAACATCGGCTGTGTCACCCTGCGCGACGAGCTCGTCTTCCGTGGCCGGGTGACCGCCGCCTCCTACCGGGACCGCGACGAGACCGTCCTGCACGAGCTCGCGCACATGTGGTTCGGCGACCTGGTCACCATGGTGTGGTGGGACGACATGTGGCTGAAGGAGTCCTTCGCCGAGTTCTCGGCCACCTTCGCCATCGCCGAACGCACCGGCGATCCGCAGACCGCGTGGGCCACCTTCACCGGCTCCCGGAAGAACTGGGCCTATCGGCAGGATCAGCTGCCGACGACGCACCCGATCGCCGCGGACATGGTCGACCTGGAGGCGGTGGAGTCCAACTTCGACGGCATCACCTACGCCAAGGGCGCCTCGGTCCTGCGTCAGCTGGTCGCGTTCGTCGGCCAGGACGCGTTCCTCGACGGCGCCAGGGCCTACTTCACCGAGCATGCCTTCGGCAACACCCGGCTGGCCGACCTGCTGCACGCATTGGAGGGCCCGTCCGGTCGTGATCTTTCCGGCTGGTCGGCCGAATGGCTGGAGACGGCCGGCGTCAACACCCTGCGTCCGGTGTTCGAGGTCGACGGCTCCGGCGCGTTCACTCGGTTCGCGGTGCAGCAGACCGCACCCCCGCACCTGCCCACGCTGCGCCATCACCGCATTGCGATCGGGATGTACGAGCTGGCCGACGACCGGCTGGAACGGATCCGGCAGCTCGAGGTCGACATCGCCGGTGCGGAGACGGTGATCGACGAGCTCGCCGGTGCCCGGCGACCCGACCTGGTGCTGCTCAACGACGACGATCTGGGCTACGCCAAGATCAGGTTCGACGACCGTTCCCTGCGAACGGTGATCGATCGGCTGTCCTCGTTGGAATCTCCGCTGGCCCGGGCACTGTGCTGGGGCGCGGCCTGGGACATGTGCCGCGACGCCGAACTGCCGGCGGCCGACTACGCCGAGCTGGTGCTGCGCAATGTCGGCGCGGAAACCGACCTGAGCACCGTCCGGGCGGTGCTGGCGAATGCGTCCCTGGCCGTGCGTTCCTTCACGGCCCCCGGCATCCGTCCGGCGGTGGCGGCGGAGTGGGAGAAGGGACTGTCCACCCTCGTCGGCTCCGCCGCAGCCGGCAGTGATCACCAGTTGGCGCTGGCGCGTGCCTGGGCCGCGTCGGTGCGCTCACAGCACGGGGCGGCGGAACTGTCCGGGTGGGTGCGCGGCGAGGGCGTGCCTGCAGGGCTGGAGCTGGATGCCGAGCTGCGCTGGTTCGTGATCAGGGAACTGGCCCGGCTCGGTGTGGCCGACGAGCCGCTCATCGCCGCCGAGCAGCAGCGGGACAACACCGCCTCCGGGGCGGAACGGGCAGCCGCGGCCAGAGCGGCCCGGCCGACGGCCGAGGCGAAGGCCGAGGCGTGGGCGTTGGCGGTGGAAGGCAACGACATCCCGAACGAGACCCAGCGGCAGATCTGCCGGTCCTTCTCACAGCCCGACCAGGAGGAACTGCTGGCCGGCTACGTGGACAGGTATCTGACGGCCGCCGAGGACATCTCCACCTCATCGGGGGTGTGGGCCGACAAGTCGTCGATCTTCCGCCAGAACGTGTTGGTCTACCTGTTCCCGCACGCCGCCGACGATCCGGCCTTGCTGGGACGGCTGCGGGGCTGGCTGACGGCCGGGGTCACGGCCAGCGGTGCACCTCTCGGCGACATGGTCCGCCACCTGGCCAGCGAACAGCTGGACGCGGAGGAACGCGCCCGCCGCTGCCAGTACGCAACCGGCTCGCCGGCCTGATCACGAGCACGGCCAGCTGACGGGAGGTGACGCGCCATGATCACCATCGGTGACATCGAACGAGTGCTGACTCATCACTACCCGCCCCGGTCGGCGGAGAGCTGGGACCGGGTCGGCCTGGTGACCGGAGACATCGATCGGCCGGTCGAACGCATCCTGCTCACCGTCGACGTCACCGATGCCGTCATCGCCGAGGGCGCCCGGGCGGGTGCCGATCTGATCATCGCCCACCACCCGCTGCTGTTGCGAGGCATCACCAGCGTCGATCCGCGCCAGCCGAAGGGGCGGATGATCACCGCCCTGGTCCGGCACGGGATCGGGCTGATCACCGCCCACACCAACGCCGACATTCCCGCCGGTGGGGTGGCGGACTCGTTGGCCGACGCACTCGGGCTGACCGACACCCGACCCTTGCGGCCGGTGCCGGTCGACCCGGCCGACAAGCTGACCTGCTATGTGCCGGCCGATCATGTTGATGCAGTGATCGACGCGCTGGCTTCGGCGGGCGCGGGCGCGGTCGGAGCCTACGACCGCTGCGCCTTCACCGCACCCGGCACCGGGACGTTCCGGCCGCTGTCCGGTGCGGAGCCGTATCTCGGCACGGTCGGCTCGGCGGAACAGGTGGCCGAGCACCGGGTGGAGATGATCATGGACCGCAGTCGGCGCTCGGCGGTGGTGGCCGCGCTGCTGGCGGCCCATCCGTACGAGCAGCCGGCCTATGACGTCGTCGAGACGGCGGCGCCGGCCGATACCGGACCGGCAGCCGGACTGGGCCGGATCGGCACAGTGCCGGCGACCACGTTGGCCGACTTCGCCCGACACGTCACCGAGGTGCTCCCGGCCACCCCGGCCGGCGTCCGGGTCGCCGGCGATCGTGACCGACCGGTGCACACGGTCGCGTTGCAGGCCGGGGCCGGTGACGATCTGCTGGACGCCGCCCGGGCTGCCGGCGCCGATGCCTATCTCACCTCCGACCTGCGCCATCACCCGGCCGCGGAGGCCGTCGCCTGGCCGTCGGCGCCGGCGCTCATCGACGTGCCGCACTGGGCAGCCGAATGGACCTGGCTGCCGCGCCTGCGCGAGGAACTGACCGACCGCTGCACCGAAACGCTCACGGTCACCGTCTCGACGATCCGCACCGACCCCTGGGACTTCGTCGTGGGCCGCTGACCTGCGCCCACCCCCCACCTCCGCGGCCTGAGCGCAGAACCGAAGTCAGGACGCGGAGCGGAGGCCACGGCCGCGTCCGATTTCCGCCAGCCCCGGTCCGCGGGGGCTGACAGGATGGCTGCATGCCGACCCATCCGTGCACCCTGCTGCCGGACGACGAATTCTGCTATCGGGCCGTCAGCGGACGGGATCCCCGGTTCGACGGCTGGATCTACGTGGGGGTGACGTCGACGGGCATCTACTGCCGTCCGAGTTGCCCGGCCCGCACCCCGAAATCGGCGCACTGCCGGTTCTTCACGGCTCCGGCAGCCGCCCAGCAGGCCGGTTTCCGTGCCTGCCGCCGGTGCCGACCCGACGCGGTTCCCGGCTCACCGCAGTGGAACCCCCGGGCCGACGTGGCCGCCCGGGCGATGCGGCTGATCGCCGACGGCCTGGTGGACCGTGCGGGCGTCTCCGGGTTGGCCGCGGCGGTGGGCTACAGCGAACGTCAGCTGAACCGGCTGCTGACCGCCGAGGTGGGCGCCGGGCCGCTGGCCATCGCCCGGGCCCAGCGGGCGCGGACCGCGCGCGTGCTGGTCGACAACACCGTGCTGCCGATGGGCGACATCGCCTTCGCCGCCGGATTCGCCAGCATCCGGCAGTTCAACGACACCCTGCGCCAGGTGTACGGCGTCCCGCCGTCGGCCCTGCGGCGCCTCCGCGCCGGCGTCCGCCCGGTCGCGGGCAGCCCGCCGCCACCGATCCGGCTGCGGCTGCCGGTCCGCCGACCTTTCGCGGCGGAGCCGCTGTTCGCGTTCCTGGGGGCGCGGGCGGTCGCCGGCGTCGAGGACGGCGGCGGTGCGGGGACGGCGCTGGGATACCGCCGCAGTTGCGCCCTGCCGCACGGACCGGCCGTCATCGAGCTGGCCATGGCGGACCCCGACGCGGTGCTGACCGCTGAGCTCCGGCTGCATGACCTGCGTGACCTGGCCGCCGCGGTGAACCGGATCCGCCGGTTGCTCGATCTCGACGCCGACCCGGTCGCCGTCGACGCCGTGCTGGCGTCCGCCGGACCGCTCGGCGTGCTGATCCGAGCCTGTCCCGGGGTGCGAGTGCCCGGGACGGTGTCCGGCGACGAACTCGCCTTCCGGGCGCTGGTGGGCCAGCAGGTGTCGGTGGCCGGTGCGGCCACCACGGCAGCCCGGCTCGTCCGCGGCTACGGTCGGCCGCTGCCGTCGCCCGGGCACCGGCCCGGCGATGCCGCCACCACCGTGCCGGCAGCCGGACCCGACCGGTTGTTCCCGGACGCGGCGACGCTGGCCGCGGCGGACCCGACCGAGCTGCCGATGCCGGCGGCCCGGGCCCGCGGTCTGGTGCGGCTGGCAGCCGAGCTGGCCGCCGGCCGGATCGATCTCTCCCCCGGCGCCGACCGGGACGAGGCCCGCGCGCGGCTGCTCGAGCTGCCCGGCGTCGGGCCGTGGACCGCCGGATACATCGCCATGCGCGCGCTCGGTGACCCGGACGTGCTGCTGGTCGACGACCTGATCATCCGGCGCGAACTCCACCGGCGCGGAGCCTGGCCGCCGGAACAGAGCCGCTGGGCACCCTGGCGTTCGTACGCCACCATGCGGCTCTGGCAGAACAGCCGTCAGGAGGAGACAGCATGACCACGACCCCGACCGCCGACACGCCGACCACCGACAGACAGGCCACCGACAGACAGGCCACCGACAGACAGGCCACCGACACCGACAAAGCCGACACGACCACCACCGGCGACACGACCACCACCGGCGACACGACCACCACCGGCGACACCATCACCACCGGCGACACCATCACCACTGCCGACACCGCCAGCACTGCCGACACCGCCAGCACTGCCGACACCGCCACCACCGGCGACACCATCACCACTGCCGACACCGCCACCACTACCGATCGGACAGCCGTCGCTCGGGCCGCAGGCGTTCGGACCCCAGGCAACCGGCCCGCCGGTGCTCGGGCCGCCGGTGCTCGGCCGCCGGTGCTCGGCCCGCCGGGCTCGGCCCGCCGGTGCTCGGCGCCGCCGGTGCTCGGCCCGCCGGCGCTCGGCCCGCCGGTGCTCGGCCCGCCGGCGCTCGGCCCGCCGGTGCTCGGCCCGCCGGTGCTCGGCCCGCCGGTGCTCGGATCGAGGGCAGTCCGCCGGTGCTCCGGTTCGGGACGACGCCCAGCCTGGCGGGGACGTTCGGCTATCTCTGGATGGAGCCGGCCGATCGGACCGGCGGCAGCACCGCACCGGTGCTGCTCGGCTCCGGCTGGACGACCGTGGCCGAGGACCTGCTCCTCCTGGTCCACCCGGCACTGCGCCCGACCGGAACCGTCGCCGCCGGCAATCATCCGGCCGTCGATGAGGCGGTGGCCCGCTACGACGACGGTGAATTGGAGGCGATCGACACCGTGGCGGTGCTGCAGCGCTCGGGCCCGTTTCTGCAGGCGGCCCGGCAGGCGCTGCGGCGGGTCCGTCCGGGACGGCCGGTCACGTACACCGAACTGGCCCGGGCGGCGGGTCGGCCGGCCGCGGTCAGGGCCGCGGCGGCGGCCTGTGCCGGCAATGCGGCGGCGCTCTTCGTGCCGTGTCACCGGATCGTCCGGCGCGACGGCGGGCTGGGCGGCTTCCGCTACGGCGTGGACATCAAACGCCAGCTGCTCGCGCACGAGTCCGCCGGCGGTTGACCCAGCTGGAATCGAGTCAGCTGTTCTGGTCGGCCAGGTGCAGTGTCGGCGCCTCGTAGGCCGCGTTCGCGAGCTGCTGGATGCCCGCGGTCAGACCACCGGCCAGATCGTGGGCGATGAAGCTGCTCTCCATGGTGGCCGCGACCAGGCGGCATTCGGGGTCGCCGAGCAGTCGACGGGTGGCCTGCCCGGTGACGAGCTCCAGCGCGTGCGCCGCAGGATCGATCAGCACGAGCACGGCCCGGTCGGAATCCTCGACGGCCGCGTGCAGCCGGATGGCCGAGGCTCGCGGGTTCTCGCCGGCCGGGCCGATGAAGACGGCGAACCGCAGGCCGGTGGTGCGCTCGGCATGCCGGATCACCCGCTCGATCCGGTCGATCTCGTGCGGCGACAACGGCCCGGTGCCATGCACGGGACGGAACGGGTCGGTCAGATCAGCGGTCTCGGACCGGTCGGCCCCGGAAACCGGGACGACCTGCCCGGTGTCACCAGCGCGCACTGGCACCTCCCACGGATGCGTTGTCGGATGCCGACACGAACGCCCGACGACCGCCGGCCGCGGCGTCGGCAGTGAGCTCGGCCCGGTCGGCCGGCGCCGATCCGAGCCACAACGGCTCGTCGGTGGTCTCCTCAGGCTCGCCGCGACCGGCGCGGACCAGCGCCCGGCGATTGCCGAGGATCGCCACGATCACGAAGATCAGCCCGGGCACGCCGATCAGCAGACCGAGGACCTCGAGGGCGGTCGGATCCTGCGCCTGCGGCCAGCCGGGCAGTGTCCCCTGCAGGGGCACTAGCATGCTCACCAGTTCAGTCACGGGCCTACCGTATCCGCACACCCCGGGCGGATGGCGAACGGCCCCACCGTGGCGATGACCTGAGCGGAGGAGTGCGGGTGACCGAGTCCGAGTCCGAGTCGGGACGTCGGGAACCGGTCGACGCCGGCGACCTGTCCCGCGTGGTGTTGGACGCCGAGGACATCTCCCGGGCGCTGACCCGGATGGCGCACCAGATCCTGGAGGCCAACCGCGGCGCCCACGGTCTGGTGCTGGCCGGGATCCCACGCCGCGGTGTCCCGCTGGCCGAACGGCTGGCGTCGGCGATCGAGGCCAGTGAGGGCATCCGACTGCCGGTCGGCGCCCTGGACATCACCATGTACCGCGACGACCTTCGCAGCCAACCGACCCGACCGGTCGGTCACACCCGCATCCCGGCCGATCTGGACGAAGCCGTGGTGGTGCTGGTGGACGACGTCCTCTTCTCCGGTCGCACCGTCCGAGCAGCCCTGGACGCGCTCGGCGATCTCGGCCGTCCCCGCGCCGTCCGGCTCGCCGTCCTGGTCGACCGCGGGCACCGCGAACTGCCGATCCGCGCCGACCACGTCGGCAAGAACCTGCCCACCTCCGCGGAGGAACGAGTGCTTGTCCGGCTGGCCGAGACCGACGGCGTGAACGAGGTCGTGATCACCAAACCGACACCGGCCGCCGGTGCGCCGACGACCCTGGAGGGGACCACCGCCTGATGCGTCATCTGCTCTCCGCCGCCGACTTGTCGCTGGACGATGTCGCCTCCATCCTCGACCTCGCCGAGGAGATGGCCGACGTCCAGCATCGTTCGATCAAGAAACTGCCCGCGCTCCGCGGGCGGACGGTGATCAATCTCTTCTTCGAGGACTCGACCAGGACGCGGTCCTCGTTCGAACTCGCCGGCAAGTGGTTGTCGGCCGATGTGATCAACATCTCGGCGAAGGGGTCGTCGGTCTCCAAGGGCGAGTCGCTGCGCGACACCGTGCAGACGGTCGCGGCGATGGGGGTGGATGCCCTGGTCATCCGGCATTCCGCCGCTGGTGCGCCGCAGCAGGTCACCGGCTGGGTCGATGCGCAGGTGATCAACGCCGGTGACGGCACCCACGAGCATCCCACCCAGGCGCTGCTGGACGCGTTCGCGCTGCGCCGACATTTCGGCGGCGGACCCGGGCTGGACGCGTTCTCCGGACGACGGATCGCGATCGTCGGTGATCTGACCCACTCCCGCGTCGCGCGCAGCAACGTGCTGCTGCTGAAGAAGCTCGGCGTGGTGCCGGTGCTGGTCGCGCCGCCGACGCTGATGCCGTCGGGGGTGGAGAGCTGGGGGTGCGAGACCAGCAACGATCTGGATGCGGTGCTCACCGGCCTGGACGCGGTGATGATGCTGCGGGTGCAGCGGGAGCGGATGTCCGGCGGTTACTTCCCCACCCCGCGGGAGTACACCATCGGCTACGGCCTGACCCGCGACCGGGTCGCGGCGCTGAAGCCGGGCACGGCCATCTGCCATCCAGGTCCGATGAACCGCGGCCTGGAGATCTCGGCCGATGCGGCCGACGCCGCCGACTCGCTGGTGCTGGACCAGGTGGCGGCCGGTGTGGCGGTCCGGATGAGTGTCCTCTACCACCTGCTGGGTGGCGAGGACCAAGCATGATCGTCCACGGACCCGCAACGCCGGTGACGGCATCCCGACCGACAGCGCGGCGAGGACCGAGCATGATCGTCCACGGTGTCCGCAACGCCGGTGACGGCATCCCGACCGACAGCATGGAGTGACCTGATGACCGAATTGTTGATCACCGGCGTCGATGTGATCACCGCAGCCGATGATCACCGTGAGGTGCTGCAGGGCGGCCGGCAGGACCTGTTGATCAGGGACGGCCGGTACGCCGATCCGGCGGAGGCCGGCGCCGGGGCGACCCGCATCGACGCCGACGGCCTGGTCGCGCTGCCCGGGATGGTCGACCTGCACACCCACCTGCGGGAGCCGGGCCGCGAGGATGCCGAGACGGTGCAGACCGGTACCCTGGCCGCGGCCCGCGGCGGCTTCGTGGCTGTGCTGGCGATGGCCAACACGAACCCGGTCACCGACACCGCCGAGGCTGTCGACCACATCCGCAGCCTCGGTGAGAAGGCCGGCCATGCACGCGTGTTTCCCGTCGGCGCGGTCAGCAAGGGTCTGGCCGGCACTGAGCTGGCCGAACTGGGCCTGATGGCCCGCGCCGGGGTCCGGATGTTCAGCGACGACGGGCACTGCGTCGCCGACTCCAGGCTGATGCGGCGGGCGCTGGAGTACGTCCGGGCCTTCGACGGCGCGATCGCCCAGCACTCCCAGGACCCGCGGCTGGCCGAACGGGACGCCTGCTGCCACGAAGGTGAGGTCTCCGGCCGGCTCGGCCTGCCGGGCTGGCCGGCTGCCGCCGAGGCCACCGTGATCGCCCGCGACGTCGAACTGACCCGACTGACCCGGTCACGGCTGCACGTCTGCCACGTCTCCACCGCGGAGTCGGTGGAGGTGCTGCGCTGGGCGAAGCGGCGCGGCATCGACGTGACCGCCGAGGTCACTCCGCACCACCTGATGCTGACCACCGCGGAGGTGGAGGGCTACGACCCGACGTACAAGGTCAACCCACCGCTGTGCACCGAGGAGGACGTCGCCGCGTTGCGGGCGGCGCTGGCCGACGGCACCATCGATGCGGTCGCCACCGACCACGCCCCGCACGCCCGGCACGACAAGGAACACGCCTTCGCCGATGCCGCGTTCGGCATGGTGGGCCTGGAGACCGCCCTGGGTGTGGTGGTGGAGACGATGGTGGGTCCCGGCGCCCTGGACTGGGCCGGCGTCGCCGAGCGCACCTCGCTGGCTCCGGCCCGCATCGCCCGGCTCGGTGAGGATCTCGGTGTCGCTCCGCGGATCGGCGCGGTTGCGAACCTGACGATCGTCGACCCGGCCCGTCGCGCCCGGGTGGACGCCGGCAGTTCGGCCTCGCTGTCGCGGAACAATCCGTGGCACGGTCGCGACCTGCCCGACCCGGTGATGATCACCGTCGGTCGCGGCGCGGTCCGCTACCGCCGCGACAACTGACCCCCGGATCCGGCCGGTCCTGGCCAACCCTCCTAGAGTCGCGGTCATGCCCGATTGGATCCAGAACCAGATGGAATCATGGCTGCTCGTGGCGATCCGGATCGCCCTGATCCTGCTTGCCGGCTTCATCGCGCGGCTGGTCGCCGTCAAGCTGATCAACCGGACGATCCGCACCATGGTGACCAACCGCGGTCACCGGCGGCCCCGGGCCGTGCAGCTGGTGTCCAGGGCCGCGGTCTTCTCCGATCCTCGCCGCGAGCAACGGATCGGCGCCCTCGGTTCGCTCGGCCGCAGTGTGATCACCGTCATCGTGGCGATCGTCGTCGGGCTGATGATCCTGTCCGAGTTGAACTTCCCGATCGCGACCCTGCTGGCCGGTACGTCGATCGTCGGCATCGCGGTCGCGTTCGGCATCCAGAGCATCCTGCGCGACGTGATCTCCGGCATCGCGATGCTGATCGAGGATCAGATCGGGCTCGGCGACAATGTCCGGCTCTCCGATGTGGACGGCGTGGTGGAGAACATCGGCCTGCGGCTGACCCAGATCCGCGACGCCGACGGCACCGTCTGGTATCTGCGCAACGGCGACCTCAGCAAGGTGGCCAACTACAGCCAGGGCTCCGGCACCGGCCGGCCGCCGGTACCGGAGCCGGAGCCGCCCGTCCCCGACCCGGCAGCACCGGAGCCGTCCGCCCCGGGGCCATCCGGTCCCACCTCCTGACGATCTCCGGAAACGACCCGACCCCACCGATCCGCGCATGCCGGACGCGGTGGGCCGGGTCGAACCAGGCCGGCCCGATCTCAGTCGACCAGGCTGGCCTCGAGCGTGATCGTGGTGCCGGTCAGCGCCTGGCTCACCGGGCAGTTCTGCTTGGCGTCCTCGGCGGCCGCGATGAACTGCTGGGCATCCAGGCCGGGCACGACACCCTTGACGATCAGCTTGCTGCCGGTGATGCCCTCACCCGGCTGGAAGGTGACCTCGGCGCGGGTGTCCAGGCTGGTCGGCGGCGTTCCCGCCTTGGCCAGGCCGTTGGACAGCGCCATCGAGAAGCAGGTGGAGTGGGCGGCCGCGATCAACTCCTCCGGGCTCGTCTTGCCGTTGGCCTGCTCGGCCCGCGACGGCCAGCTGACCGGGTAGCTGCCGACGCCGGAGGAGGCCAGTTCCACCGTGCCGGAGCCCTCGAACAGCGATCCCTCCCAGTGCGCATTGGCGGTACGTACGGTTGCCATCACTCATCTCCCGTCTGTGGAACATTCGGAGTGGATCCCCGGTGCGCGGCACCGGCGTCCGGAACCGATCATGCCGGATGCCGGATCGACGGTCGGTGGCCGCCCCGGGTTGGCCGGTGGGACACAATGGACGGCGATGACTACCGACTCCCAGCCCGGCGCGGCAGCCGGCGCCCCGGCGCCCCGCAGCCTCTACGACCTCTTCGGCGGCCACGGCACCTTCGTCCGGCTGGTCCGACGCTTCTACCAGGGCGTCGCCGGTGACGAGGAACTGCGGGCCATGTACCCGGAGGAAGACCTGGGGCCCGCCGAGGAACGGTTGCGGATGTTCCTGGAGCAGTACTGGGGCGGACCCACCACCTACAGCGAGCAGCGCGGACACCCGAGGCTGCGGATGCGGCACGTGGCCTTCGCGGTCACGCCGCGGATGCGGGACAAATGGCTGCAGCACATGCGCGATGCGCTGGACGAGCTGGAGCTGTCGCAGGAGCATCACGATCTGATGTGGGACTACCTCTACCGGGCCGCCCACGCGATGGTGAACACCCTGGACGAACCTGAGGGCCCGCGCCCGGGCCTCACCATCCTGCCCCGCCCGCAGTAATCCCGCGTCCTGAGCCGGCCTCCCACGTTCCGAGCTCGTCGGACGGGTGCCGCCCCGCCCCAGCGCGTGGAACCGACCTCAATGCGCGGCGGAGGGCATCCGCCAGCGTTCCAGTGCGTCCCAGGCCTCCTTGGGGAGCTCCTGGCGCCGGCCACCCTCATCCGTGGCCGCCAACACACATCTCGAGGTGGCGAACGGGCGGGCGCCGGTCTCGGAGTCCCCGCCGCAAGGATCGACGAGGTCGGCCACCAGGGCGCAGGAGTCGTCGGTGATCTCGGTGACCGCGGTCCGCACCCGGTACGGCTCGCGGCGGAAGTCGATCGGCAGTCGGTAGTCGACATGCCGGCGCAGCACCCGCCAGTGCAGACCGGCCGCCAACGGTGCCGTCGGCGCCACCAACTCCAGCCCGGCCTGATGGAAGTAGTCGAAGAACCGGACATTGTTCACGTGCCGGTAGGAGTCCAGGTCGGCCCAGCGCACCCGGCAGGAACTGTGGTGGGAGTGGTCCAGGTCGGTCCGCCCGACCCGGCCCAGCGGCTCGATCTGCACCGGTGTCTCGGCGACTGAGGTGAGCAGGTCACGCTCGGTAGCGTTGAGCCGCCGCAGCGCGCCTTCCCGGAGGTCGTACGGCGCCAGGAAGGTCCGCGCCCGGACCACCGGTCGGTCTGCGTCGACGAGTTCGTAACTGATCGAGAATCGTGACCCGCCGACCTGATCGACCCAGACCTCGGAGTCCACCACCGCAGCGCCGGCCGTGATCGGCGCCAGATACTCCACCTGGTGCGCGGTGACCAACACACCGCTGTCCAGCATCGCCGGCATCGGCCCTCCGGCGGCGAACAGGAACTCCGTCCGCGACTCCTGCAGGTAATCGATCACCACACCGTGATCGACGACGTGGCCGGCATCGAGATCGGTGTACCGCTTGGGAACCTGGTAGTGGAACGACACCCGAACATCTTCACACCGGCCCGTCGGCGTACGTTCGGGGCCATCGGTCGGTGAGCGCTCAGATGCCGAGTCGGCGAGCCTGGTCGGAGATGAAGAGTCGGTCCGGGTCGAGTCGGGCGCGGGTGCGTCGCCATTCCGGCAACCGGGGATACATCATCGCGAACCTCTCCGGCATCATCCGGGAGTCCTTGGCCAGGTAGAGCCGGCCACCGGCCTCCAGCACCATGGAGTCGAGATCGCGGCAGAGCTCCTCCAGGCCGGGGCCGACCGGGAAGTCCAGCGTGATCGTCCAGCCCGGACGTGGGAACGACAACGGCGCCGGGTTGGCCCGTCCCATCCGCTTGAGCACGTTCAGGAACGACACCTGTCCGCTGTTCGCGATCCGCCGGAGGATGGCCCGGAGTTGATCATCGCGGTCGAACGGCAGCAGACACTGGTACTGCAGGAATCCCCTGGTCCCGTAGGCCCGGTTCCAGTCCCCGATCATGTCCAGCGGATGGTAGAACGCGGTCAGGTTCTGGATCTGCCCACGTCCCCGGCGCGGCGTCTTGTAGTACCAGAGCCGGCTGATCGCGCCGAAGGTGATCTTGTTCGCCAACCCGTTGGGGAAGATGTCGGGCAGGGTGATCAGCTGCGGCGCGTCGAACTTCAGTGGGTCGCGGCGCAGCTTCGGCGGCAGGTCCTCGATCCTGGCGATCGAGCCGCGGGAGAAGGCCGCCCGGCCCATCCGCGCATCGGTCGTGGTCGAATCGAACCAGGCCATCGAGTAGTCGTAGTCGTCATCGCGACCGTCGCTGTAGAGGGCGAGCGTCTCCTCCAGGCTGCTGGTGCGGTCGCTGTCGACCCGGAAGTAGGCCGTCGGCACCGGCCGCAGCGCGATGGTCGCCCGCAGCACGATGCCGGTCAACCCCATCCCGCCCACGGTCGCCCAGAACGCCTCCCGGTCCGGACCTTCCGGTGTCAGGGTCCTGACCTGACCGTCGGCGCCCAGCAGGTCGAGGGAGCGGACGTGGTTGCCGAAGCTGCCGGCGGTGTGGTGGTTCTTGCCGTGCACGTCGGAGCCGATCGCGCCGCCGATGGTGACCTGGCGGGTGCCGGGCATCACCGGTGGCCACAACCCGAAGCGCACCGCGGTGCGCAGCAACTGATCCAACGAGACGCCGGCGTCCACGTCGGCCAGGCCGGTGTCGGCGTCGATGCTGTGGATCTGCCGCAGCTCGGTCATGTCCACGACCATGCCGCCGCCGTTCTGGGCCGGATCGCCGTAGCTGCGTCCCAGCCCGCGGGCGATCAGTCCGCGGCCACCCGATCCGCGCCGGGTACGGTCGGCGCGGGCGTCGTCCAGCGCAGCGCGGACGGCGTCGACGTCGGTGGCCGGGACCACCGTCGAGGCGCTCGGCGCGGTCCGCGCCCAGCCGGTGAGCGTGGAGTAATCGGGCACTCGTTCACCCTAGGAGACCGGCCCGAGATCCGCGCCCGGCCCCGGCTGATCATGCCTCTCCGCACCGTACCAAGACGTGGTGGCGACGACGGACGCGAAGTCTCCGCGGGCCGGGCGAACCATCGGACCCCGCTCAGGATGCGGACGGCTGATAGCCGGTCAGATCGGAGGAGTCAGCAGCCAGCCGGCGCAGATCCTCCAGGGACCCGCTGACCAGGCCGTGGGCGCGGGCCTGGACCAGCAGGTTGCCCAGCGCGGTGGCCTCCACCGGACCGGCGATCACCGGGACACCGGTGGCGTCGGCGGTGAGCTGGCACAGCAGCGCGTTCTGCGAGCCGCCCCCGACGACGTGGACCCGGTCGACCGGGCAGCCGGACAGCCGGGCGGCGTCGCGGATCGTCCGGCCGTACGCTGCCGCCAGTGAGTCCAGCACACAGCGGGCGGTCTCCGCGGGCGTGCGGGGTTCTGGGCCACCGGCGCGGCGGCAGGCGGCCGCGATCCGGACGGGCATGTCGCCGGGGGCGATGAACTCCTCCGCACCGACATCGATCGTCGGCCCCCCGGCCGGCAGTTCGGCTGCCGCGGCCAGCAGCACGTCGAGGTCCTGCTCGTCGCCGGCCTCGCGCCACTGCCGCAGCGACTCCTGCAGCAGCCACAGGCCGCCCTCGTTGCGCAGGTAGCGGATCCGGCCGTCCACGCCGCCCTCGTTGGTGAAGTTGGCGTACCGGCTCGGCTCGGTGAGGATCGGTTCCGGCGTCTCGACCCCGACCAGGGACCAGGTGCCCGACGAGATGTAGCCGAAACCGTCGGCGGTGGCCGGGACCGCGACCACCGCGGAGGCGGTGTCGTGGGAGCCGACCGAGGTGAGGGTGACGTCGGCGGGCAGCCCCGTGCGCTGAACCACGCCGGTGAGCAGCGGCGCCCGGATGGTGCCGGCCGGATCGATCGGCGGCAGCATCCCGGCGCGGATCCCGGCGATCTCCAGCAGCCGCGGCGACCAGTCCCGCGTCCGCGCGTCCATCAACGCGGTGGTGGACGCATTGGTCACATCGGCGGCCAGCGTGCCGGTCAGCCAGTAGGCCAGCAGATCGGGCAGCATGACGATCCGCGCGGCCCGCTCCCAACCCGGGCAGGACTGCTCGGCCACCACCTGGTAGATGGTGTTGAACGGCAGGAACTGCAAGCCGGTGACCGCGTACAGCTCGGCCGGCGGGATCCGATCATGAACGGCGCGCACCGCCTCGGCCGTCCGCGGATCGCGGTAGCAGTGCGGGTCCTCGACCAACTGTCCGTCGGCATCCAGCAACCCGTAGTCCACCGCCCAGGTGTCGATGCCGACGCTGATCACCCGCGGATGGCGGCGGGCCAGCGCTGCCAGCCCGGTGATCACCTCGTCGAACAGCCGGCGGATGTCCCAGCGCAGCCCGTCGGCGCCATCGTCGGCCCCGTTGGGGAAGCGGTGCACGATGTCGGTGTGGACCCGGCCGTCCTCGATCCAGCCGGCGATCACCCGGCCGCCGGAGGCACCGATGTCGATCGCAGCACAAACCTGCTGTCGGTTGTTCACCATCGCCGTTGACCGTTCGCTCGTGGGTTGCCGTCCCCGGTACGCCTAGCGCAGGAAGGCGGCCGCCACCCCGGCGTCGACCGGCACGTGCAGACCGGTGGTGTGATCGAGTTCGGCGGAGGTCAGCACGGCCACCGCATTGGCGCAGTGTTCGGGCAGCACCTCACGCTTCAGCAGGGTGCGCTTGGCGTAGAAGGCGCCGAGGTCCTCCTCGGCCACGCCGTACACCTTGGCTCGTTGCGCGCCCCACCCGCCGGCGAAGATGCCGGAGCCCTGCACGACGGCGTCGGGGTTGATGCCGTTGACCCGGATGCCGTACTCCCCCAGTTCGGCGGCCAGCAGCCGCACCTGGTGGGCCTGGTCGGCCTTGACCGCGCTGTAGGCGACGTTGTTCGGGCCGGCAAAGACCGAGTTCTTGCTGGACACGTAGATGATGTCGCCGCCGAGCTTCTGCGCGATCATGACGCGGGCCGCGGCCTGCGAGACCAGGAAGGCCCCCTTGGCCATCACGTCGTGCTGCAGGTCCCAGTCCTTCTCGGTGGTCTCCAGCAGTGGCTTGGAGATCGACAGGCCGGCGTTGTTGACCGCCAGATCGACACCGCCGAAGGCCAGCACCGCCTCGTCGATCGCTGCCCGCACCTGGTGGGCGTCGGTGACGTCGGCGCGGACGCCGACGGCCACGTCACTGCCGCCCAGTTCGGCGGCCGCCTCACGGGCCTTGTCCAGATCAAGATCGGCGATCACCACACAGGCGCCCTCAGCGGCCAGCCGGGTCGCGATGGCCTTGCCGATGCCGCTGGCGGCACCGGTGACCAGGGCGATCCGTCCGGCGTGACTGCGCGGCTTGGGCATCCGCTGCAGTTTGGCCTCCTCCAGCGCCCAGTACTCGATTCGGAACTTCTCACTCTCCGGGATCGGTTGGTACCGCGACACCGACTCCGCACCACGCATCACGTTGATCGCGTTGAGGTAGAACTCGCCGGCCACCCGGGCGGTCTGCTTGTTGGCCCCGAAGGAGAACATGCCGACCCCGGGCACCAGCACGATCGCCGGGTCAGCGCCACGGATCGCCGGCGAGCTCTCGTCGGCGTACCGCGCGTAGTAGCCGCGGTAGTCGGCCCGGTACTGCTCGTGCAGATCGTGCAGCCGGCTGATCACGTCCTCGATCGGGGCGTCGCCGGGAAGGTCGACGACCAGCGGTTTCACCTTGGTCCGCAGGAAATGATCGGGGCAGGAGGTGCCCAGCTCGGCGAGCCGGCGGTGTTCTGACCGGGACAGGAAGTCCAGCACCACCTCGTCGTCGGTGAAGTGGCCGACCATCGGTTTGTCGGCCGAGGCGACGGCGCGGATGTGCGGCGCGAGTGCGGCGGCACGGGTCCGGCGCTGGTCGGCGGGCAGCGCCCGGTAGCCGGGGATGACCGATCCGAACGGCTCGGCGCTGCCGTGGCTGGCCAGGTACTCCTTGGCCGTGTTGATGATCGTCAACGAGTTCTGCTCGCACTCCTGGCTGGTGGCACCCCAGGCGGTGATGCCGTGGCCGCCGAGGATGCAGCCGATGGCCTGCGGGTTGTCGGCCTTGATCGCGGCGACGTCCAGTCCGAGTTGGAATCCTGGTCGGCGCCACGGCACCCAGACCACTCGGTCACCGAAGATCTCGCCGGTCAGCCGTTCACCGTCGGCCGCGCTGGCGATCGCGATCCCGGAGTCGGGGTGCAGGTGATCGACATGCGGCGCGTCGACCAGGCCGTGCATCGCGGTGTCGATCGACGGCGCGGCACCGCCCAAGCCATGCAGGCAGTAGGTGAAGGCCGCGACCATCTCGTCCTCGCGGTCGACGCCGGGATAGACCTTCGGCAGGGCGCGCATCCGGTCCAGCCGCAGCACCGCGAGTCCGGGCTCGGTCAGTGTGCCGAGATCACCGCCGGATCCCTTCACCCACAACAGCTCGACCTGCTCACCGGTGACGGGGTCGGTCTCGGTGCCCTTGGCCGAGGTGTTGCCGCCGGCGTAGTTGGTGTTCTGCCGATCGGCGCCCAGCCGGTTGGACCGGGCGATCAGCTGCTCGACGGTCTCGTTCACGGGTCTCCATCCTTCGTCGGTTCCGTTCCCGCACCAGGTACGGCGCCGCGCACCAGGTGCAGGTGGTGCGGCGTGACGCAGCCGGTGCGGGAAGCGGGTGGTGGGTCAGGCGCCCCAGCCGGCCTGGGTGCCGCCGATGCGTTCGGCGACGATCTGCTCGGCGTAGCCGCTGGAGGCGTAGGCCGCCATCGGGTCTGCGGGCAGTCCGCGGCTGGTCCGCCAGTCGGCCAGATCGGCGCGGACATCGGTGTAGAAGGCGTCCATCAGGATCTGGTTGGCGCCCAGCACGTCGCCGGCGTTCTGCGCAGCGGTGAGAGCGTCCCGGTCGACCAGCAGCGCCCGGGCGGTCATTTCCGACACGTTCAGCACCGAACGGATCTGACCCGGGATCTTCGGTTCCAGGTTGTGGCACTGGTCGAGCATGAAGGCCACATCGGAGTCCGCCCCGTACCCGCCGCCGCGGATCACCTCGTGGAGGATGCGGAACAACTGGAACGGATCGGCCGCGCCGACGATCAGGTCGTCGTCGGCGTAGAAGCGGGAGTTGAAGTCGAACGAGCCCAGCTTCCCCAGCCGCAGCAGTTGGGCGACGATGAACTCGATGTTGGTGCCGGGGGCGTGGTGACCGGTGTCCAGGCAGACCTTGGCACGCTCGCCGAGGGCGACGCAGTGGGCGTACGAGGTGCCCCAGTCGGGCACATCGGTGTGATAGAAGGCCGGCTCGAAGAACTTGTACTCCAGGATCAGTCGCTGCCCGGACCCGATCCGCTCGTAGGCCTTCGCCAGCCCCTCGGCCAACCACTCCTGCCGGCTGCGGATGTCGGCCTGACCCGGGTAGTTGGTCCCGTCGGCCAGCCAGATCTTCAGATCCCGGGACCCGGTGGCGGTCATGATCTCGATGCACTCGTAGAGGTGCTCGACGGCCTTGTCCCGGATCCGCTGCTCGTGATGGGTGAGGCTGCCCAACATGTAGTCGTCGTCCTGGAAGGTGTTGGAGTTGATCGTGCCCAACCGGACGCCGTGGTCGATGGCGAACTGCGCAAGCTTGTCGTAGTCGTCGACCTTGTCCCACGGGATGTGCAGCGCGACGGTCGGCGCGAGCCCGGTGAACTCGTGCACCTTCGCAGCGTCGGCGATCTTCTCCTCCGGGGTGCGCGGCACACCCGGCTGACCGAACACCCTGAACCGGGTACCGGAGTTTCCGAACGCCCAGGACGGGAGTTCGATCGCCTGCTGTTCCAGCTGCGATGCGATCTGATCGAAGCTCGGCATGATCTCTTTCTCCTCCGCGAGCACGGCCGCACTGCGCCGCATCGCTGTCGCTCGGCCGACGGCCGGTCGCCGGGAAACGACGGCGGCATCGCTCACCGATGCTTGAATCGTTTCATGTCCAGCTGACATTACTGTCCGACTCGGATCGCGTCAACCGTCCGGGCGGCCCGGGAGCTGACCGAGGTGAGGCAGGATTGGCCGCATGGTGGAACCGATGGCCACGGTCAGCATCCGCGACGTCGCCGAGCGGGCCGGTGTCGCGCTCGGCACCGTGTCGAACGTGCTGAACCGGCCGGAGAAGGTCGCCGAGAGCACCCGCAAACGGGTCCTCGAGGCCATTGAGGAACTCGGCTTCGTCCGCAACGACGCGGCCCGCCAACTCCGCGCCGGTCTGAGCCGGACCCTGGGGCTGGTCCTGCTGGACGTGGCCAACCCGTTCTTCACCGAGGTGTCGCGCGGGGTCGAGGACCGGGCCGCCGAGGAGGGCCTGTCGGTGCTGCTCGGCAACTCCGACGAGTCCGAGGTCCGCGAGTCCGCGCACCTGGACCTGTTCGAGCAGCAACGGGTACGCGGGCTGCTCATCTCCCCGCTCGGGGACATCTACGAGCGGTTGGACCGGCTGCGGCGGCGCGGCACGCCGGTGGTACTGGTGGACCGGCCGGCCGAGGCTCATCCGTACTCCTCGGTGTGGGTCGACGACGTCGCCGGCGGCCGGATGGCGGTCGAGCACCTGCTGCAGATCGGCCGGCGCCGGATCGCCTTCGTCGGTGGACCGTCGTCGATCCGCCAGGTGGCCGACCGCCGGGCCGGCGCCGAGCAGGCGGTGGCCGGCAGCGGCGCCGGCCTGGAGATCATCGACACCGACGGCCTGACCGTTGAAGGTGGCCGGCGGCTCGGCCATGAGTTGCTGACCCGGCCGGCTGAGGAGCGACCGGACGCCATCTTCGCCGCCAACGACGTGGTCGCGATCGGGCTGATGCAGTCGCTCGGGATGATCGAGGAGCGGCTGGTACCCGAGGAGATCGCGCTGATCGGCTACGACGACATCGACTTCGCCTCCGCCACCGTGGTCCCGCTGTCGTCGATCCGGCAGCCGTCGGACCTGATCGGCCGGACCGCGGTGGAACTCCTGCTGCGCGAACTGGCAGCCGCCCGCACCGGAGCCGAGATCGATCACCAGCAGGTGGTCTTCCAGCCGGAGCTGGTCGTCCGGGAGTCGACAGCGGCGCGTGCCTCGGCCGTCGCCTGACCGCTGGAACCTTGCCGCCGCAACCGCACCGTGCACGGGCGACCTTCGACAAGGGCAGGGCCCGGGTTGGCCGGCGGCGCGGGGCACACCGGCGGGTAGCGTGACCGTCATGGACTGCAGTGCACCGCTGCCGGGGGATTCTCGACGGTTCGCCGCGGAGTCGTTGGCCGCCGACGATCCGACCGGGTGGTTCGAGAAGCTGTACGCCGAGGCCGGACATGGCCGCGCCGTGGTGCCGTGGGACCGCGAGGTGCCCAATCCGCTGTTGATCGAATGGCTGGCCAACCATCCCCTCGAGACCGACGGCAGGCGGGCGATCGTGGTCGGCTGCGGGCTCGGCAACGATGCCGAACTGATCGCCGCCCGCGGTTTCGACACGGTCGCGTTCGACGTCTCCCCCAGTGCGATCGAACTGGCGCGGCAGCGCTATCCCGAGTCGAAGGTCGACTACCGCCAGGCCGATCTCCTGCAGCTGCCGACCGAGTGGCAGCACGGCTTCGACCTGGTGGTCGAATGCGTCACCGTGCAGGCGCTGCCGCCGCAGCTGCACCAGCGCGCCGCAGCCGCGGTGGCGTCCCTGTGCGCAGTCGGCGGTCTGGTGGTGGTGATCTCCGGGGCCCGCGTCGGCGACGACGTTCCGCAGGGGCCGCCGTGGCCGTTGACCGGGGAGGAACTCACCTGGTTCGCCGTCGACGGGGTCGAGCGGGCGGTGATGGAGACCGTTCCGGTCGGTGCGGGCCAGATCCGCTGGCGCGCGGAGTTCCGGCGACCGGATCCCGGCCGCGACGCCGACCGGACCCACGCGCACTGGATGTGACGGCGGGAACGATGCGGCGCCGGCGCCGGCCCAGCTGCCTGCCGGCCCGGACGGCTCAGCCCTGGTAGAAGGAGTCGAGCAGGTCGGCGTACTTGTTCTCCACCGCGCGACGCTTGATCTTCAGGCTGGGCGTCACATCGCCCTCCTCGACGGAGAGCTCCGCGGGCAGCACACCGAACCGCTTGATCGTCTCCCACCGCTCCAGGGTGCCGTTGGCCTGCTGGATGTAGTCCTCGATCAGTGCGTGCACCTCCGGCTTGCCGGCGAGATCATCGACCGCGGTGGTGCCCAGACCGTTGTCGGCGGCCCAGCGGCCGATCGCGTCGGGGTCGAGGGTGACCAGTGCGCTGATGAACTTGCGGTGTTCGCCGTGCACCAGCACCTGGCTGACGTAGGGGCAGACCGCCTTGACGGCGCCCTCGATCTTCTGCGGGGCGACGTACTTGCCGCCGGAGGTCTTGATCAGATCCTTCTTGCGGTCGGTGATCACCAGGCAGCCGGCGCCGTCGAGATGGCCGATGTCGCCGGTGTGCAGCCAGCCGTCGATCAAGGTCTCGGCGGTCGCGTCGGGCAGGTTGTGGTAGCCGCGCATCACGCCCGGGCCCTTGATCAGGATCTCGCCGTCGTCGGCGATCCTGACCTCAGTGCCGGCCAGCGGCGGGCCGACGGTGCCGAAGTGCGGCGCCTGCGGATCGTCCACGAAGCTGGCCGCACTGCTCTCGGTCATCCCGAAGCCCTCGATGATCAGCAGCCCGGCGTCGTAGAACCATTCCTGGACCTCGTTGTTCAGTCCGGCGGATCCGGAGACGAAGAACCGGATCCGGCCGCCCATCCTCTTCTTGATCTTGGAGAAGACCAGCTTCTCGGCGACCGCGGCCTGCAGCTTCAGCAGCCCGGTCGGTTGCTCGCCGCGCAACCGCAACGGCGCGGTACGACGCCCCACCCGGAACGCCCAGTCGAAGATCTTGCCGCTGATGCCGTGGCCGGCGGTCAGCATCACCGTCGACCGCACCTTCTCGAAGATCCGCGGAGCACCGGCCATGAAGGTCGGCTGGACCTGGCCCAGTCCGTCGACGATCCTGTCGATGCGTCCGTCGACGGCGGTGACGAAGCCGAGCCTGAACTGGACGACGCTGAGCAGCTTGCCGAACGAGTGCGCCAACGGTAGCCACAGGTACAGCAGGTCCTCGGGGCCGGCCAGACCGAGCTCGTCGGCGGCGACACCCTCGTAGGTCCAGCTGTCGTGCACCAGTCGGACCCCCTTGGGTCGACCGGTGGTCCCGGAGGTGTAGATCAGCGTCGCCAGGCTGTCCGGCCCCACCTTGGACATCGCCACGTCGACCGCGTCGGGATGGTCGGCCAGGTGCTCCCGGCCGGTGTCACGCAGTTGCTGCCAGCCGATCACCAGCTCGTGATCGTACCGGCCGTCGATCTGGATGATCCGGCGCAGATCCGGCAGCTGGTCGAGCTGGCCGAGGATCTTGCGGGTCTGCTCGTCGTTCTCGGTGACCGCCATCCGTGACTGGGAGTCGGACAGGATCAGTCCGACCTCTCCGGCCTGCGTGTTCGGATAGATGGTGGTGGTGGCGCCGGCCGCGCAGACGACGGCCAGGTCGGCCAACACCCACTCGATCCGGGTGGTGCTGGCGATCGCCACCCTGTCTTCCGGCTCCAGCCCGAGGGCGATCAGGCCGGCGGCCAGCCCGAAGGCGTACTCCTTGGTCTGGTCCCAGGTCAGCGAGGCCCAGCCGTCACCGGACGGATAGCGGTAGGCCTCCTGCGGACCGCACTCGGCCACCTGCGCCAGGAACATCTCACCGACCGTGCCCGGACGGTCTGCGATGCGTTGCATGCTCTCGGCGCTGTAGGTGCGGGCGGGCTGACTGGTGGAGGGCATCGAGACTCCCGTGGCTCATCCGGTGATCGGCGCCGACCGGCGGCCGACGAGCGATCGTGCATTCACGATAATCGGCCCGGTGAAAACCGGTGACCACGACACCGACCCCACCGACGATCGGCAGTCACCTTAACCGGCCGGACGACCGGAGCGACAACACGCACCGACCCCCTAGATTGGACCCGATGGAACAGACCCGATGGCTCTCCGACGCCGAGCAGCACATCTGGCGGACGTACCTGCTCGGAGCCGCTGAACTGCTGGAGCGGCTGGACAGCGCGCTGCGTCCCTACGACGTGTCGCTGAACGAATACAGCATCCTGGTCTGCCTGTCCGAGGTGGACGGGCACCGGCTGCGGATGTCCGAACTCGCCGACGCCGTGCACCAGTCGAGGTCGAGGCTGACCCACACGGTGTCCCGGATGGAGCAGGACGGGAGGGTGCGTCGGACCACCTGCGGCGCCGATCGGCGCGGGGTCTGGGCGGAGTTGACCGCCGAGGGCAGCGCGCTGCTGGAGCGGGCCGCGCCGGCGCACGTGGCCTCGGTGCGCCGGCACCTGGTCGACGCCGCCGGTCCCCAAGACTTCGCCGTCCTGGGCCGGGTCTTCGACGCCGTCCTGGACACGCCGCGCGACGACGGCTCGCTGGCGCCCAAGAACCTGATCCCGCTGGCACCCTGTCCGGTGGACGAGGACGGCACGAACGCCTCCGCCGCCGGGTCGTCACCGCTGGGCGGTTCGCGGCGATGATCCGGCCGACCGCGCGGGTGCGTCGGCGCCGCACCCTAGGCTGGGCGCCGAGATGACGAACCTCGATACCGCGCCTCGGTCGGGCCATGGCGGGCGGGCCGGCGGTCCGGCCGCTGATACGACTCTGCAGCCGGCCGCGGCGGCGCTGCTGGCCGACCTGCAGGCTGAAGGCCTGGGTGACGCGGTCGACGGCGGCGTGCTCAGCCGCGCGCTGTTCTCCTCCGACGCCTCGCTCTACCGCGTCGTCCCCCAACTGGTGGCCCGGCCGCGAACCGTCGACGAACTCGTCCGGATCGCCGATGCGGCCGCCCGGCACGGGGTGCCGATCACCAGTCGCGGAGCCGGCACGTCGATCGCCGGCAACGCGGTCGGCCCGGGACTGGTCCTGAACACCTCCCGACACCTGAACAAGATCATCTCCATCGATCCGCAGGCCCGTACGGCGACCGTGGAGCCTGGCATCGTGCACGCCGCGCTGCAACGGGAGGCCACTCGTGTCGGTCTGCGTTTCGGGCCGGATCCGTCCTCCCACACCCGGTGCACGATCGGCGGCATGATCGGCAACAACGCCTGCGGATCGCGGGCGTTGGGCTACGGCAGGACCTCGGACAACCTGGTGGAGTTGGAGATCCTGACCGTCGATGGACGCCGGTTGACGATCAACTCCGAGACCAGCCCCGGCGACGATACGCGGTTCACCGAGCTCGATCGGCTGGTTCGTGATCATCTCGGCACGATCCGGACCGAGTTCGGTCGGTTCGGCCGGCAGGTGTCGGGCTATGCCATGGAGAACCTCCTGCCCGAACGAGGCTTCGACCTGCTGAAGTTCTTCGCCGGCACCGAGGGCACGCTGGCGATGATCACCCGTGCCACCGTCCGGCTGGTCGCCGACGCCCCGTTCAAGATCATGATCGCGCTCGGATACGACGGTATGGCCGAGGCAGCCGACGCCGTGCCCGCGATCCTGCCCTATCGGCCGACCGCGGCGGAGGGGCTGGACTCCCGGATCGTCGACGTGGTCCGCCGGCGTCAGGGTTCCGCGTCGGTACCGACCCTGCCGGACGGCGCCGGCTGGATGCTGGTCGAGCTGACCGGCCAGGACCAGGACGACGTCCGGTCCCGCGCCGAGCGACTGCTGGCTGATGCCGGCTGCCGGGACGGATTCGTGGTGGAGGACGCCACCCAGGCCGCCCGGCTGTGGAAGATCCGTGAGGACGGTGCCGGGTTGGCCGCGGTCAGTCTGTCCCGCCCGGCTCACGCCGGCTGGGAGGACACCGCGGTGCCACCGGAACACCTCGGCTCCTATCTGCGGGACTTCGAAGCGCTGATGCGACGGCACGGGGTAGAGGGACTGCCGTACGGGCACTTCGGTGACGGCTGCGTACACATCCGGATCGACTTCCCGCTGTGGGAGGACGGCGGCGCGACGCGCTACCGGCGGTTCGTGGAGGCGGCTGCCGAATTGGTGGCCGGGTACGGCGGCTCGATGTCTGGTGAGCACGGCGACGGCCGGCACCGCTCAGCGCTGCTGCCGGCGATGTACAGCCCCGAGGCGATCGCGCTGTTCCGGGCCGTCAAGCACATCTTCGACCCGCAGAACCTCCTCAATCCCGGCGTGCTGGTCGATCCGCAGCCGGTCGACGTCGACCTGCGGATCCCGCAGGTGCGATTGCGGCCGATGGCGCTGCGGGAGCCGCGGTTCACCGGTGAGGTGCACCGCTGCACCGGCATCGGCAAGTGCGTGGCCGACAACACGGCCACCCCGGCCGGTGGCAGCTTCGGGGTGATGTGCCCGTCGTTCCAAGCCACCGGGCAGGAGAAGGACTCGACCCGGGGCCGGTCCCGGGTGCTGGAGGAGATGATCAACGGCCGGTTGGTCGACGGTGGCTGGAGTGCGCCGGAGGTGCACGAGGCGCTGGACCTGTGCCTGTCGTGCAAGGGCTGTCGACGCGACTGCCCCACCGGGGTGGACATGGCGGCGTACAAGGCCGAGGTGCTGGACCGCACCTACCGCGGTCGGCTGCGGCCGCGGGCGCACTATGCACTGGGCCAGCTGCCGCGCTGGGGACGGATGATCACCGGCGTGCCGGCGCTGGCGCGGGTGGCCAATATCGCGCTGCGGTTGCCGGGTCTGGGTCGGCTGGCCAAGGTGGTGGCCGGGATCGACAGGCGTCGTCGTCTGCCGGCGTTCGAGACCCGGGTGCCCCAGCTTCGACGCGCGGCGCCCATCGCCGGGTCGCCCGCCGAGCTCGCGGCGCAGCAGCGGGCGGTGATCGTGTGGACCGACTCGCTGTCCACCCAGTTCGCGGGCGGGCCGGTGGAGTCCGCGATCACCGTGTTGCGGCGGGCCGGGTACCAGCCGTACCTGCTGCCGCGGAACGCCTGCTGTGGGCTGACCTGGGTCACTACCGGCCAGCTCGACGGTGCCCGTCGGCAGCTGCGGCAGGCGCTGGACGTGTTGTCGCCGTACGCCCAGGCCGGTGTGCCGATCGTCGGGTTGGAGCCGTCCTGTCTGGCGGTCTGGCGCAGCGACGCCCCGGAACTGCTGGACGATCCGCGGGTGGAGCCGGTGGCGAACGGCATCGGCACGCTGGCTGAGCTGCTGACCCGGACCGAGGGCTGGCGTGCGCCGGACCTGACCGGGACCGAGCTGGTGGTGCAGCCGCACTGCCACCACACGTCGGTGCTGGGCTGGCAGGCCGACGCCGCGCTGCTGCGGCAGACCGGGGCGAAAGTCACTGCCGTCGGTGGCTGCTGCGGTCTGGCCGGCAATTTCGGGATGGAGCAGGGACACTACGAGGTCAGTGTCAAGGTGGCCGAACACGATCTGCTGCCGGCTGTCCGGGCCGCCGGACCGGACGCGATCGTGCTGGCCGACGGCTTCTCCTGCCGGACCCAGTTGGCCGAGTTGAGCGATCGCACCGCAATCAGCCTGGCCGACCTGCTTGCCCGGCATCCCGGCTGAGCGGGATGCGTCGGTAGCTCAGCCCGGGCGAGTCGGCGCCTACCGGCCGCCTGCTTGAGCACACCCGCGGCGCCTACCGGCCACCCCCTCGAGCACACCCGCGGCGCCTACCGGCCACCCCCTCGAGCACACCCGCGGCGCCTACCGGCCACCCCCTCGAGCACACCCGCGGCGCCGGGCCCTGGGGACTCCCCCTGTTTTCGGCTCGTCATCAGACCTGCTCGCCGCGCGCTGAGCGTAAACACCCGACCGCGAGCCCCATGACGTGCCGATTTCTGGGTGAACTCCCGGCAGGGGCCACACCGTCGTCCCACCGACGGGAACCATGAAGCCATCCCGGTGCCCACTCACACCGTGCGGGTCCCAGCAGCCGGCCCCTGAGCAGGGCGAGGAGTCACTGAACTGCCGACACGCCGCATGAACCGAGGAGCGAGTGACCCCTCGGCAGATGCCGCGGGAGGGTTGGCGATGCCGCGGGAGGGTTGGCAGATGCCGCGGGAGGGTTGGCGCGGGCGGGTCGGCGGTCAGTCGCGGGTGAGGCGGCGGTGGGTGGTGCGGTGCGGGCGGGCGGCCTCGGCGCCGAGGCGCTGGATCTTGTTGGCCTCGTAGTCCTCGAAGTTGCCCTCGAACCAGTACCACTGCGCCGGGTCCTCGTCGGTGCCCTCCCAGGCCAGGATGTGGGTGGCGACCCGGTCCAGGAACCAGCGGTCGTGGGAGACCACGACGGCACAGCCGGGGAACTCGAGCAGGGCGTCCTCCAGCGACTGCAGGGTCTCCACGTCCAGGTCGTTGGTCGGCTCGTCGAGCAGCAGCAGGTTGCCGCCCATCTTCAGGGTGAGCGCGAGATTCAGCCGGTTCCGCTCACCACCGGAGAGCACGCCGGCCGGCTTCTGCTGGTCGGGGCCCTTGAAACCGAAGGAGGCGACGTAGGCCCGCGACGGCATCTCGAAGTGGGCGACCTTGATGAAGTCCAGGCCGTCGGAGACGACCTCCCAGACGTTCTTCTTCGGCTCCAGACCGGACCGACTCTGGTCGACGTAGGACACCGACACCGTGCTGCCGAGGCTCAGGGAGCCGCTGTCGGGAGTCTCCTCACCGACGATCATCCGGAACAGCGTCGACTTGCCGACGCCGTTCGGGCCGATGACGCCGACGATCCCGGCACGTGGCAGCGAGAAGCTCAGACCGTCGAAGAGTTCACGGTCCTCGAAGCCCTTGTGCAGATCCTGCACATCCAGCACCTGGCTGCCCAGCCGCGGACCCGGCGGGATGTTGATCTCCTCGAAGTCCAGCTTGCGGGCGCGCTCGGCCTCGGCGGCCAACTCCTCGTACCGCGCGAGCCGGGCCCGGTTCTTGGCCTGGCGAGCCTTCGGGTTGGAGCGGACCCACTCGAGTTCCTTGTCCAGGATCTTGGCCCGCTTGGCGTCCTTGCGGCCCTCCAACTGGAGCCGGGACCGCTTCGTCTCCAGGTAGGTGGAGTAGTTGCCCTCGTAGGGGTAGGTGCGCCCGCGGTCGAGTTCGAGGATCCATTCGGCCACGTCATCGAGGAAGTACCGGTCGTGGGTGACAGCCAGGACAGCGCCCGCGTAGGCCTTCAGGTGACTCTGCAGCCAGAACACCGACTCCGCGTCCAGGTGGTTGGTCGGCTCGTCCAGCAGCAGCAGGTCCGGCTGCTGGAGCAGCAGTTTGCACAGCGCGACCCGCCGCCGCTCGCCGCCGGAGAGCACGTCGACCGGCGCATCGCCGGGCGGGCAGCGCAGAGCGTCCATCGCCTGCTCCAGCTGGGAGTCGACCTCCCAGGCCTGCCTGCGGTCCAGCTCGGTCTGCAGGTCGCCCATCTCGGCCAGCAGCGAGTCGTAGTCGGCGTCCGGGTCGGCCAACTCCTCCGAGATCTGGTTGAACCGGGCCAGCATCGCCTTGGTCTCGCCGACGGCTTCCTCGACGTTCTCCAGGACGGTCTTGTCCTCGGTCAGCGGCGGCTCCTGCAGCAGGATGCCGACGGTGGCGTCCTTGGCCAGCCGGGCCTCGCCGTTGTTGGGCTGCTCGATGCCGGCCATCAGCTTGAGCATGGTGGACTTGCCCATGCCGTTGGGCCCGACCACGCCGATCTTCGCGCCGGGCAGGAAGTCCAGGGTGACGTTGTCGAGGATGACCTTGTCGCCCAACGCCTTGCGCACGTTCTGGAGCTGGAAGATGAACTCAGCCATGCTGCTAGTGGATCCTTCGTGGTGGTGTGTCGAACGCCCGCACCGGCGAGCTCTGACCGAAGAACAAACCTAGCGCCAGGGACAACCTGACCGGTATTCGAGCGCTGCTGGCGGTGTCCGGTGCCGGGCCGGCGGGGCTCGGCGCCCACCTCGAGATCGGTCCTGCTCTCGCCGGGTACAGGTCTGGACGCCCCCTGGCTCCCGTCAGGTATCTTGACGTCAAGGAAGTTGCGAAGTCCCGATCACCGACTGCTCAGGAGTCAGCCACACCATGGCCAAGATCATCTACACGCACACCGACGAGGCACCGCTGCTGGCGACGTACTCGTTCCTGCCGATCATCCAGGCGTACGCGGCCAAGGCCGGTGTGGAGATCGAGACCCGCGACATCTCGCTGTCGGGCCGGATCATCGCCCAGTTCCCCGACCGGCTGACCGACCAGCAGCGGGTCCCCGACGCGCTGGCCGAGCTCGGCGAACTCGCCGAACGGCCCGAGGCCAACATCATCAAGCTGCCGAACATCTCCGCCTCCATCCCGCAGCTGAAGGCCGCGGTCAAGGAGTTGCAGGCCAAGGGGTACGACCTGCCCGACTACCCGGAGAGCCCGTCGACCGACGAAGAGAAGGAGATCCGGGCCCGGTACGACAAGGTCATGGGTTCGGCGGTGAACCCGGTGCTGCGCCAGGGCAACTCCGACCGGCGCGCCCCGGCCTCGGTGAAGAAGTACGCCAGGGCCCACCCGCACCGGATGGGTGCCTGGAGCGCCGACTCCAAGACCTCGGTCGCCACCATGGGCCACGACGACTTCCGGTCCAACGAGAAGTCGGTGGTGGTCCCTGCCGACGACACGCTGCGGGTCGAGCACGTCGCCGCCGACGGCACCGTGACGGTGCTGAAGGATTCGGTACCGGTGCAGGCCGGTGAGGTCGTCGACGCCACCTTCATGAACGTGGCCGCGCTGCGCCGCTTCCTGACCGAGCAGATCGCCCGGGCCAAGGCCGAGGGCGTGCTGTTCTCGGTGCACCTGAAGGCGACCATGATGAAGGTCTCCGACCCGATCGTCTTCGGGCACGTCGTGCAGGCCTTCTTCCCGACCCTGTTCGAGCAGTACGGCGAGGAACTCGCCGCCGCGGGAATCTCGCCCAACGACGGCCTCGGTGCCCTGCTGAGCAGCCTGGACAAGCTTCCGGACGGCGACGCGATCGCCAAGGCGGTCACCGCGGGACTGGCCGACGGCCCGCGGATGGCGATGGTCGACTCCGACCGCGGCATCACCAACCTGCACGTCCCCTCCGACGTGATCGTGGACGCCTCGATGCCGGCGATGATCCGCGGCGGCGGCCACATGTGGGGCCCCGACGGCCGTGAGGACGACACCCTGGCCGTGATCCCCGATTCCAGCTATGCCGGCGTCTACCAGACGGTGATCGAGGACTGCAAGGCCAACGGCGCCTTCGACCCGGCCACCATGGGGTCGGTGCCGAACGTGGGCCTGATGGCCCAGGCGGCCGAGGAGTACGGGTCGCATGCCCTGACCTTCGAGATGCCGGCCGCGGGCACCGTGCGGGTGGTCGACTCCTCCGGCCAGGTGCTGATCAGCCACGACGTGGAGCCGGGCGACGTCTGGCGCGCCTGCCGGACCAAGGATGCCGCGATCCGTGACTGGGTCAAGCTCGCCGTCACCCGCGCCCGCGCCACCGGCGTCCCTGCCGTCTTCTGGCTGGACGAGACCCGTGCCCACGACGCGAAGCTGATCGCCAAGGCCAAGGAGTACCTGTCCGAGCAGGACACCGACGGGCTGACGATCGAGTTCATGGCCCCGGCCGCAGCGACGGCGTACTCGCTGGCACGCATCCGGCGCGGCGAGGACACCATCTCGGTCACCGGCAACGTGCTGCGCGACTACAACACCGACCTCTTCCCCATCCTGGAGGTCGGCACGTCGGCCAAGATGCTGTCGATCGTGCCGCTGATGGCCGGTGGCGGACTGTTCGAAACCGGCGCCGGCGGCTCGGCACCCAAGCACGTCCAGCAGCTCATCAAGGAGAACTACCTGCGCTGGGACAGCCTCGGTGAGTTCTTCGCGCTGGCCGCCAGCTTCGAGCACCTGGCCGGTTATGCCGACAACGCTCGTGCCCGGGTCCTCGCCGACACTCTCGACCGGGCCACCGGCACGTTCCTCAACGAGGACAAGTCGCCGACCCGGCGCGTCGGCGGCATCGACAATCGTGGTTCGCACTTCTACCTCGCGCTCTACTGGGCGCAGGAGTTGGCGCAGCAGACCGACGACGCCGACCTGGCGGCGACGTTCGGGCCGTTGGCCCGGAAGCTGGCCGAGCAGGAGCAGGCGATCGTTGCGGAGCTGAACGGCGTCCAGGGCGCCCCGGCCGACATCGGCGGCTACTACCGGCCCGATGACGCCAAGGCGTCGGCCGTGATGCGGCCGTCCACGACCCTGAACGAGACGCTGACCGCGTTCTGATCGAGCGGCTCCACCAGCCGACTCCCGCAACAGCCCCGGGGCCGCCGCCGCGTACCGGCGAACCGGGGCCTTCGCGGACCCACGGCTGCTTCGCGCGGCGGCCGGCACACCCATCTCGTGCCGCTGCATCTCTCCGCGGCTGGTGCCTCGACGGGTTCGCCTCCGGAGGTGCTCAGGCCGCGGAGAGCGCGCTCTGGGTGCGACAGTCCGCCGCGCCGCCGGTCCGGTGGCGACTCCCTGTGCCGCCACCGCGGCCTCAGGCCACCGGCTGAGGTTCGACCCGTTCGGAGTCGTGGTCGGCCTCCGCGTCGTCGTCGGCCGGCTCGGCCGGGGATCCGGCGGACCGCCCGTCGGGCTCGGGCCCGGCGGTGGTCGGGACATCGGCGCGCGGTATCCGGTGGAACGTGGACGTGCCGCGGCTGAGATCGTGACCGACCGTGGTCGCCTCCACCACCATCCGTTCGTGGCTGCCGTCGTCATCGGTCCAGGTCTGGGTCCGGACCCGGCCGGTGACCACCACCGGATCGCCCCTGGACACGCTCGCGGCGACGTGTTCGGCCAGCGATCGCCAGCAGATCACCGTCAACCACGTGGTCGGGTCGTCGGACCAACTGCCCTGCCGGTAGACCCGCGGTGTACAGGCCAGCCGGAACGAGGCCCGCGGAGTATTGGTCTGCTGGGTGCGGCGCAGCTCTACGTCGGCTCCGACGTGACCGGTGACCGTCAGTTGTGCCTCCATGCTCGTCTCCTCGGCTCTGCGACGTCACCGCCGTGCGCGGTGACACACTCAGCTTCGCCACTGGTCGACCGGTTGCGCCGAGTCACTCCAGATCTGTGGAGGACGCGCCGAGGCCGCGTTGTGACTGTGGACAACGCGGGTCCATCGGCGCCGTGCCGCGCGGCCGCCATGGGTGGCCGGACGTCGGCGCGTCACACGGCGCCGGCACGTCGGCCGTGGGCAGGCTGCCGCAGCGGGGTGAACGTTGAGGCGGGCGGCTGCGCCGGCTCGTCGCTATCCGCGCCGCATCGAGGCGACGTCTCCGGCGAGTTCGCGTTCGCGCCGGCCGGCCACCGACCTCCTCGTCCGACCCGGGTGAAGGTCCCCATGGTCGCCGAACGCGCCTCGGGGCGCGCGGTCGACCGCGGAGCCGGCGCGTCACTCCCCCGGAGGTTTCCAGTTCGGGTCGACGGTCGAGTACTGGGTGGAAGCCTGCCTGATCGGTGCGATACCCGGGGCCGGCATGCTGCCGCCGAGACCGGCCGGGCCGGGATAACTCGGCGGCGTGTACGACGGGGCCACCCGGCGGCGTCGGAAGAGCCGGCGCAGGCGGGCGTAGTCGGCGCGGGCGGCCGGTTGGATGACCGCGGCACCGCGCTGCGCCCGGATCCGGGCGAACAGCACCTTCTCCCGCTGCAGCCCGGCGTCGTCGACCACACCGCGGGCCATCGCGTCGCGGAGGTAGGCCAGCTCGGTCTCGGCCCGCTGGACCCCGATCGTGGCGGCCAAGGCATGCCAGCCGTGGAACAGCGACTGCCACAGTGCCCGCAGCCGGGTCCGCAGCCGCGACATCGGCAACACGTCGGACTGGGGCAGCCAGCCGACCCGGGCGTAGTCGCCCAGCCGGGCCCGGATCTGGCGGCCCTCTCGGAATTCCTGCCGCACGACGAACACGATGAACGCGGCCAACGCGGGCAGCGCGAGGAAGAGGTAGATCAGCAGCAGCTGGCGTCCACTGACCAGGCTGGAGACCGTGTTGAAGGTCATGTGCAGGAACGCGGCCGCGAAATAGCCGGCCAGCGGTGCGAGCACGCGGACCAGTTTGCTCCGCGACCGCACCGCCACAGCCAGGGCGATGCCGGTCATGGACGTGAAGAGGGGGTGACCGAAGAAGGTCAGCACTCCACGCATGACGAAGAGTTGGTGCAGGGCCTGCTGCGGTTCGACCGCGCCGAAGGTGTGCGACGCGTACCGGAACACGCGGCCGTAGTAGAGGATGTTCTCCACGAACGCGAAGCCGGCGCCGGACAGTCCGGCCAACGCGATCCCGCTGAGCCGGCTGACCCAGTTGTAGCGCATCAGGATGACCAGCCAGAAGAGCACGGTCGCCTTGGCCGCCTCCTCCACGAACGGCGCCACATAGATCGCGGCCCGCGAGCCGGTGGCCGGGTCACCGTTGCCGGCGATGGAGAGGTGACCGGCGGCCCAGGTGTTGATCTGGGCGGCGACGAAGGTGGCCACGCAGGCACCCCAGCCGAAGGTCATGAACCAGACCCAGAACCGTTGCGGGCGGAACCGGTCCAGCCACAGGAACAGCAGCGACAGCGGTACGGCGGTGAGCGCGGCGTACTTGGCCGCGATCGGCACCGCCTGGTGGCCCAGACCGAGCAGCCGACCTCCCGGCACGTTGCGGTCGGGCACGACCTGGGCGTACAGCAGCACCAGGCAGACCGCATAGCCGATGAGGACCGCGACACTCACCCAGAACAGCCGGCTGGTGATCATCCTCTTCGGCCACGGGGTCGACGGGTCGACCGGCCGGGGCAGACCGGACTGCTGACGGCGGCGTTCGGCCACGTCGGCCCTGCGGGGCCGGGTGCGGGTCAGCCGCCGCAGCGAGGACCGGCGACCGCCCTGGTCGGAACCGGCGTCGGCGCCGGCCGCGGGACGCAGGTCCACGGATCCGTTGTTGGCTGCCGACACGGCGCCCACCCTACCCACCGGCCGGTCCGGCCCCGCCGTGGAACCCGGGCCCAACCGATACAGTGAACAGCGGTGTGGCCGGGAGTTGATGATCCCGGCGACACCCGCCCCGCCCCGGTGGCCAAACGGATAAGGCAGCGAGCTTCTACCTCGCCGACTGGGGGTTCGACTCCCTCCCGGGGCGCCGGCCGCGACCCCGGACGGAGGCACGTGCCGCTTCTGGGTCGCACGGCGATCGAAGGACAGTCCCGGGCTTACGTGATGCCTGGCTGGCAGCGCGCCACAGCGGCCGAACCCACCGGCGGAGCCTGGGCCGGCACGTCCGGGCACCCGACGACGGGCCGCATCGGACAGACTGTGAGCCGGCGGCCGAGTGATCGGCCGCGTCCGCGGCGGATCGTCCTCAGGGCCTGGGCAGCTCGTCGGCGTAGTCGAGGGCCACCAGCGGCAGCCTCTGATCCGACCCGGTCGGCGCGACTCCGAGCGTCTGTTCCAGCACCGGGCGCAACCGCGCCCAGGCGCCAGGGTGCGCGGCGGTGTACCGCTGCAGTACCGCATCGATCTCGGGCCCCGACAGCAGCCGGGCTCGCACCGGTCGCCGCCGCCGCCCACCGACGGTGACCCACCCGTCGTCGGGACGAGCCCGGAGATTGCGGTACCACTGGGCCCGCGCGCCGAATCCGGACGCCACCACCACCCCGGTCTCGGAGCGGTCGATCACCTCCAGGACGACGTAGCGGCGCCGTCCGGAGACCCGGCCGACGTGCTCGAGCAGCAGCAGCCGGGAACCGAACACGAATCCCAGCCGGAGGCGGAATAGCCAGATCGGTGCGCGCACGAGCCATCGGGTTCGCAGCAGTCGGCCGCCGATCCGCGCCGTCCGATCATCCGCCGACCGCGACCTGTCTCCCGGCATCTGCGCGATTTCCTCTCGCCGAACCACCGGGATCCGTGGAGCCTGTCGGGTGCAGTCGTGCGGCCACACATTGCGGCGACTACACCCGACCGCTCCCCAGGGCCACCGCGAAAACCAGCGCGGCGGCCGTTCATCCGGTCTCCGTCACACCGGCCGTCCGCGGACCGTCCGCCGCGGTCGGCAGCGGACGGAGCACCATAAACCGTGGTGCACGGACGGTCCCATGCCTTCTCACCCTCACATCCCGAAGACTTCCGGGGGAAGATTCGACCGGCGACCGTTGCCGGACCGTGACATTGATGTAGCCGCGCACAGGTTGCACGGCGGCACGCAAGCCGCCACGCCGAAGTCTCGATCCCCGGAACCTGGTCCAGGAATTCGGCGGAATTCCTGCGGGCTGCCTTCCGGAGCAGATACCGTCGAAGGACCTTCCCCCTCATCGGTACTCGCGGTGAGGCGCTCACGATCGGGGGAAACTCGGGGGATTTTCTGTACGAGTGGGCGCCTCGCCTGCCGCGGTCCGCCCGCTGCCCGCCTCCCCTGCCGCAGTCCGCCCGCTGCCCGCCTCCCCTGCCGCGGTCCGCCCGCTGCCCGCCTCCCCTGCCGCGGTCCGCCCGCTGCCCCCCTGCCGCGGTCCGCCCGCTGCCCGCCTCCCCTGCCGCAGTCCGCCCGCTGCCCGCCGCGCGAGCCCTGTCGGCGGTGACAAACGTGGAACCGGATCGGCCGAGGCCCGGTCACTGCCCGCGCACCGGTGACTACATTGACGCCGTGCCGACCCCGCCCGAATCCATCTCCTGGCGGCGGATCGCCGTTCCGGCGTACGGACCCACCATCCTGGTCGCCGTCGGCCAGGGCGCCATCCAGCCGCTGATCGCGCTGTCGGCCCGCGACCTGGGCGCCAGTGTCGGCGTCGCGGCTCTGGTGGTCGCGCTGACGGGCATCGGACAACTGATCGGTGACCTGCCCGCCGGCGCGCTGGCCGCGCGGATCGGCGAGCGACGTGCTCTCACGCTGGCGTGCCTGGTCGACGCCGCCGCATTGTTCGGCGCCTTCCTGGCCCGGTCCCTGCTGATGCTCGCGCTGGCCGTTCTCGTCGCCGGGTTGGCCGGGGCGGTGTTCAGCCTCGCCCGGCAGAAGTACCTGACCGAGGCGATCCCGATCCGGCTGCGGGCACGCGCCCTGTCCACCCTCGGCGGCAGCAGTCGGATCGGCGTCTTCGTCGGCCCGTTCGTGTCGGCCCTGATCGTCAGCCGGACGAGCATCGGGTCGGCGTACGCGTTCGCCGCCGTCATGAGCCTGGCCGCCGCGGTCCTGACCATGGCCACCCCGGACCTGGTCAGCGACCACGACCGCCACGGCACCGGCCGACCCCGGCATCGCAGCGTGTTGTCGGTGCTCGCCGAGCACCGCCGCGTGCTGGTGCTGCTCGGCTCCGGTGTGCTGGTGATCTCGGCGGTCCGAGCCACCCGGCAGACGATCATTCCGCTCTGGGCCGAGACCCACGGCCTGGACGCGACCACCACCAGCCTGATCTACGGCATCTCCGCCGGTATCGACATGCTGATGTTCTACCCGGGTGGGGCGATCATGGACCGGTTCGGCCGGGCGGCGGTCGCGGTGCCGTCGATGCTGCTGCTGGGCACCGGATTCGCGGTGCTGCCGCTGACCACCGGACCGATCGCCATCGGTGCGGCGGCCTGCCTGATGGGTCTGGGCAACGGCATCTCGTCGGGCATCGTGATGACGCTGGGTGCCGACGCGTCCCCCGACGACGGCCGCGCGCAGTTCCTCGGCGGCTGGCGGCTGTTCAGCGACACCGGCAACGCCGGCGGGCCGTTGGTGATCTCGGCGTTCAGCTCGGTCGCCCCGCTGGCGGTCGCCGTGCTGGTGATGGCCGGGATCGCGTACGCAGGATCGGGCTGGCTGGCGCGCTGGATCCCGCGGTTCGCCCATGCACCGGCGCACCGGACGCCTCGCCCGCGCCGTCGGCGCTGACCCGCTCCGGAGCGTCCACACAACCTCATCCCGACGATGACTGCACGGGCGCCGCTGCGGCTCGGTCTAGAGTGACCCGGGTGAGTGAGCAGGTACTGGTCTGGATCGACTGCGAAATGACCGGGCTCGACCTCGTCAACGACGCCCTCATCGAGGTGGCCGCGTTGGTGACGAACTCCGAGCTCGAGGTGCTCGGCGAGGGCGTCGACGTCGTCATCAAGCCCAGCGCGGAGGCGCTGGACCAGATGGGCGAATTCGTCCGGCAGATGCACGCCAGGTCGGGCCTGCTGGACGAGCTGGACGCCGGCGTCAGCCTGCAGGAGGCTGAGGCCAAGGTGCTGGAGTACGTCACCCGGTTCGCCCCCGAGGCCCGCAAGGCGCCACTGGCGGGCAACACCATCGGCACCGACCGCGCCTTCCTCGCCCGCGACATGCCGAGCCTGGAATCGCACGTCCACTACCGCAACGTCGACGTCTCCTCGATCAAGGAGCTCGCCCGCCGCTGGTACCCCCGGATCTACTACCAGTCGCCGGAGAAGTCGGGCAACCACCGCGCCCTGGCCGACATCCGCGAGTCGATCGAGGAACTCGGCTACTACCGCGAAGCGCTGTTCGTGCCGCCGCCCGGACCGGACTCCTCCACCGCCAAGGCGATCGCCCGCCGCCATCAGGGCCGGCTGAGCGACCGTGCTGTCGACGGGACGGCTGCCGATGCAGCCGCGGAGGGAGCGTCGGCTCAGGCGGAGACCCGCTCGGCCTGAGCCGCGGAGCCGGCTGCCGCGCGACTGGTCGTTGCCGAGGGCACCGGCCCGGCTTGCGACCGTTCCGGCGCGGCCTGCTGCACCGCGACCGCCCCGGCGAATCGCGGCCACCCACGGCGGGACCCGAGCAGCAGGCGAACACTTCTCGCTACTCGTCGACCCGTGGAGGCCCGACCAGGCAGCTTCACGCGCGGATCCTGACCGCTGTCCACCCACCACTGCGCCGTGACCGGCGCAGGGTGCCGCCGTCGACCGCGCTCAGGCGCGGGATCGAGCAAGAGCGCCCTCGACAAGCTCCGGGCAGACGCCGACCGGCCGATTTCTGCTCCGCAGCGGTGAGACGCTAGGATTCACTGGCTGCCGGAGCGGGCCCCCGGGACCGGTTCGGCCGGCGACGACAGTCGCCGATGGTGGGTGTAGCTCAGTTGGTAGAGCACCTGGTTGTGGTCCAGGATGTCGCGAGTTCGAGTCTCGTCACTCACCCCATTGCTTCGATCCCCAACTGCTCCGGCCAGGGCACGCCCTGCTCCGACAGCGGGTGCGGGCAGATCAGACCTCTTCGTGGTAGGCGGTGAAGGTGGGCGACCACCACCGGCCGTCGATCCGGTCGCCCGGCACCAGGTCGGCGAACTCCCGTCGGGACAACAGCCGGGTGAACTCCCGCCGACGGGCCCGCCAACCGGGCGACCAGTGGCGAAGCACCGTCGAGGTGTGCGACTCCACCGGAAACCAGCGGTTCGGCGTCGTGATCACCCAGTACCGCGCAACCCGGGTCATCTCCGCCACCATCCGCGCCTGATCGGCCCGGTCACCCACGTGCTCGATGATGGCGTTGGCCAGCGCGAAGTCGGCACACCGGTCCTGGAACGGCATCTGCCGGACATCGGCCACCATCGACGGATAGTCGCTGTGCACCGGGTAGACGTTGAAGCCCAGCAGGATGCGCCGGCCCCGCACGATCGCGTCCTCGACGACGTCCTCGTTCGGCTGGTCACCGTGGCCGGCTGCGCCGACCAGAAGGACGCTGTCGCAGTCACGCTCGTCCATCCAGCGGCTGATGCGCGCCGCCTTGCGGCGACGGTTCCAGACGCTGTATCGCAGCACCGACCGGCGCATCAGGCGCCGGCCTGCCGTTGCGGCTGTCATCGTCGGCATGGACGTCCCCGATCACTCGAGCCCGTCCGAGACGTTAACCGTCGCCGAGCGGCCGCGGTGCCGTTCAGGGAGAACGCTCGACCGCCGGGGAGAAGACGGGACCTTGGGCCCGGCTGCCGACGTGGTCGGCGTGCCGGCGGACGTCCCGCCCGGTCAGCCGATGGCCTGCTTCAGCCGCGTCGACACGTCGGACAGGACCTCGTCCACCGGCTGCTCGGCCAGCGACTTCATGAACGGCTCCACCTTCACCGGGCCGTCGTAGTGGGCGGCCCGCAGCGCGGCCATGAACCCGTCCAGGTCGATGACCCCGGTGGACCCCGGCAGTCGCCGGTCCAGGTCCTGCTGCTCGTCCCGCTCGCGATCGTCACGGGCGTCGTTGATGTCGGCGGAGACGATGTCGGCGTCGGACAGGCCGAACAGGTCCAGCGCCGTCTCCCCGGCGGTGTACCAGTGGTAGCTGTCCAGGATCAGGCCGATGTTCGGTGCACCGACGTCGGCGATCAACTCCAACGCCTCCCCGATCGAGTGGATGAACGGGAAGCGTTCGGTCGACCAGAACGTCTTCGGGCCGATGTACTCCAGTCCGAGCCGCAGGCCGGCGTCGGCGAGCAGACCGGCGACCAGGCCGAGCCGGCCGGTGTGCAGCTTCCAGTTGCGCAGGTAGGCCAGGTCGTCGTCCATCGGGCGGATCCAGGTGCCGACCGCGGTGACGCCGGCCGCGGCCAACACGTCCGACTTGGCCGGCAGCGCGGCCAGTTCGCGGGCGAACACCTCCGGCGGCGCGGTCAGGTTGATCGGCAGACCGGCGATCCCCCACCGCAGCCCCCGGTCACGTACCTCGGCGCCGAAGTCGCGGACGGCGGACTGGTCACCCAGACCATTGAGATGACCCAGATCGGGGTCGACGCCGCCGAACCCGTGGCGGACGGCCAGGTCGACGGCGGACGGAAGGTCGGCGGACAGGCCCAGAGCACCCATGCTCAGATTCGAAAACACGACACCGACCTTAGGCCCTGGACCCTCACGCCGTCAGGGGGTCACGGCTCGATCATCGGCACCAGGTCGTCGACACCGGCGCGGATCCGGGCGGCCGACCGGTCGTCCGGTTCGCTGATCGCCTCCAGTTCGGCCTCGGTCCAGCGCCGGTAGGCCTCGACCTCGGCCCGGGTCTGCTCGGCCGACCAGCCGAGCATCGGTGCGACGATGCCGGCGATCTCGTCGACCGCGGCGAGCCCCTGCCGGTCCACCTCGTAGACGATCCGGGTCCGGCGGGCCAGCACGTCGTCCAGGTGCAGCGCCCCCTCGTGACTGACCGCGAAGGCGATCTCGGCGCGGATGTAGGCCGGAGCGTGTTCCAGCGGCTGCGCCATCGACGGGTCGTCGGTGCACAGCTGGGCGATGTCACGGATCTCTGCGCCGTAGCGATGCAGCAGATGGGAGATGCGGAACTGGTCCCAGCCGTGGCGTTCGGCCAGGGTCCGCGTCTGCTCCCGGGCGCCCGGGTAGCCGACCGCGCCGACCAGCGGCACGTTCGCGGTCACCGACGGCAGCCGCGCCGCCCGATCCCCCAGTGCGAAGTCGACCGCGTCCTTGGCCATCACCCGGTACGTCGTGTACTTGCCGCCGGCGATGGAGATCATGCCCGGCGCCGGCGAGGCGACGGTGTGTTCGCGGGAGATCTTCGCCGACACCCCCTCGGCGGTGGTGCCCGGCTGCAGCAGCGGCCGCAGTCCCGCGTAGTGGCCGACGATGTCGTCGCGGGTGATCGGCCGGGCCAGCACGGCGTTGGCCTGCTCGAGCACGTAGTCGATGTCCCGGGCGGTGGCGACCGGCCGGGCCACGTCCTCCTGCCACGGGGTGTCGGTGGTGCCGATGATCCAGTACCGCGACCACGGGATGATGAAGAGCACGCTGGTCGCGGTCTGCAGGATCAGGCCGACGCTGCCGTCGATCCGTTCCCGCGGGACGACGATGTGGACGCCCTTGGACGCCAGCACGTGCAGGCTGCCGTCGCCGCCGGCGAGCTTCTCGGTCCGGTCGGTCCACACCCCGGTGGAGTTGATCACCGTGGTCGCGTGCGCGTCGAACCGGTCACCGGTCTCCAGGTCCACCAGCCGGGCGCCGATGACCCGGCCGGTGTCGTCACGGATCAGCTCGGTCACCTGGGTTCGGGTGGCCGCCCGCGCGCCGTACGCCTGCGCGGTGCGGACCAGGTCGGCGACGAACCGGGCGTCGTCGACGGAGGCGTCCCAGTACTGGATGGCGCCGACCGCGGCGTCCGGGTTCAGCGCCGGGAACCGCTGCATCAGCCGACGGTGGTTGACGTAGCGGTGCCAGGGCAGCGCGCGGCGGCGCTGGCCGCGGACCTTGGTGCCGCGGCTGATGCTGGCCAGGCCGTCGTAGAGGGTGATGCCCGCCTCGACGTAGGCCCGTTCGACCACCTTGTTGTGCAGCGGATAGAGGAACGGCACCGGCTTGACCAGGTGCGGTGCCAGCTGGCTGAGCAGCAGGCCGCGCTCGATCAACGCCTCGTGCACCAGCTTGAAGTCGAACATCTGCAGGTAGCGCAGGCCGCCGTGGATCAGCTTGCTGGACTTGCTGGAGGTTCCGGAGGCCCAGTCCTGGGCCTCCACCACAGCGGTGTTCAGGCCGCGGGTGGCCGCATCCAGGGCGACGCCGGCGCCGGTGACGCCGCCGCCGATCACCAGCACATCCAGCTCCTGGCCGGGCCGGCTGGAATTGCGCAGCCGACGCAGGGCCGCGGTCCGGGACTGCCCGGTCAATCTGCTGTCGTCCATCGCCGACCCTTCCGCCCAGCCGATGCCGTGCTCGGTCCCGAGCCTAGGAGATCTGTGGTGAGCAGGCTGCGGCGGTGCTCCCACGGCCGTGGTCCGGCAGCGGAACGTCGCGGGGCGGTGCCGCCGTGGTGCGGTGCCCGGGCGCAGCGGGCGGATGGGTGAGAATGGGGCCCATGCCGCTACCGCAGACCGACCGGGGGCTGTTGCAGCCCCGGAGCCGGCGGGCCCAGCCCGGTCCCCTTCCCCGGCTCCGGCTGGCCGCGGCGTCGACCGCCGGACGGCTGGCGGCGCTGGCCTCGCGGCTGGCCGGCCGCGGCAGTGGCGCGTCGATCCGCGGCCAGATCATGTTGACGCTGGATCCGGCCGCGTTGCAGAAGCTGCTGGCGGGCCGGCACATCGCCATGGTGTCCGGCACCAACGGCAAGACCACCACCACCCACCTGCTGGCCGCCGCGATCCGCAGCGCGTTGCCCGGGCAGGAGGACCGGATCGTGCACAACGCCGACGGCGCCAACCTGCACGGTGGCATCGCCTCGGCCCTGTCCATGCAGCCGGAGGCCGACATCGCGGTGCTGGAGACCGACGAACGGGTGGTGGCCGACGTCGTCCGGCTGGGTCGGCCCGAGGTGCTGGTGCTGCTCAACTTCAGCCGGGACCAGCTGGACCGCCACCACGAGATCAAGGCGTTGGCCCGCAGCTGGCGCAACGCGCTGATCGCCGCCGGCGACGACGGTCCCGTTGTCGTCGCCAACGCCGACGAGCCGCTGGTGGTCTGGGCCGCCCAGCAGGCCCGGCACACGATCTGGGTGGACACCGCCAGCACGTGGGTGCAGGACGCCGTGCTCTGCCCCGACTGCGGCGGCACCCTGCTGCGGACCGAGGACGAGCCGGGCAGCAACTGGCGCTGCCGGGACTGCTCACTGGCCGAACCGGCGGCCGACTACCGGGTGGTCGGCGACACGATCGTGTCGCCCGACGGTCAGGTGTGGCAGCCACGGCTGCAGGTGCCGGGAAAGTTCAACGTCAGCAACGCCGCCTGCGCGCTGGCCGCCGCCCAGGTCCTGGGCGTCGACCCGCAGACGGCGTTGCCGGGCATGCGGACCGTCACCTCCCCGGCCGGACGGTTCGGCACCGCGCACTTCGGCTCCACCACCGCCCGGCTGCTGCTGGCCAAGAACCCGGCCGGCTGGGCCGAGGCGCTGCCATTGGTCGGCACCGACACGGTGATCCTGGCCATCGACTCGGCCGCCGCCGACGGCCGCGACGTGTCCTGGCTGTGGGACGTCGAGTTCGAGCAGCTGGCCGGGCGCCGGGTGATCGCCACCGGCCCGCGGGCCCAGGATCTGGCGGTGCGACTGGCCTACGCCGAGGTCGAGTACGCCTGCGTGCCCGAGTTGGGCAGGGCCGTGCTCGGTCACCCGGATCCGGTCGATGTCGTCGCCACCTACACGCCGTTCCAACGGCTGCGGAAGATGGGAGGCCTGGCATGAGCGACACCGACTTCGACACCGCCCACTTCGGCGGCGGCAAACGTGTCGAGGTGGTGCTGGTCTACCAGTCGCTGCTGGGCATCTACGGCGACCGCGGCAACGCCACCGTGCTGATGCGCCGGCTCGCCTGGCGCGGCTACGACGCGGTGCTGACCACCGTCGAGCCCGGCGATCCGCTTCCGCCGAACGGGGACGTGTACCTGCTCGGCGGCGGTGAGGACGCCGCCCAGATCTCGGCGGTCAACGCGCTGCGCCGCGACGGCACCATCTACCGCGCGGTCGATCGCGGCGCCGCCGTCTTCGCCGTCTGCGCCGGATATCAGATCCTCGGGCGCAGCTTCACCGTCGGCGACAACGATGCCGTCACCGAGGGGCTGGGGCTGCTGGACGTGACCACCACCCGCGGGCCGGTGCGGGCCGTCGGAGAGTTGCTCGGTCGCTGGATCGGCCACGACGGCGAGGAACAGTGGATCACCGGTTTCGAGAACCACGGGGGCTACACCCGGCTCGGCCCGGACGCGGAACCGGTGACGACGGTCGAGGTCGGCGTCGGCAACTGCGGCGACGGCACCGACGGCGCCCGGTCCCGGACGGTGCTGGCGATCTACCCGCACGGTCCGGCACTGGCCCGCAATCCCGCCCTGGCCGATCACGTGTTGGAGCTGGCCCTGCGGACCGAACTGCCGGCGCTGGAGCGCCCGGAGATCATCGAACTGCGCCGGCAGCGGATCGCCGCAGCCCGGCGCTGATCCGTGCAGCGGCAGGGGCCGTCGGACGTCCCTGCCCGCCCGGCGACTCCGCTTGACGCCAGTCCCCTAGGCGTTCCTGCGGTGGTAGCTGATCATGGCCAGCACGTAGGCGACCAGGAGGACGCCGACACACCAGGCCAGGGCGGCCGGACATCGGTGCCGACCGGCCGCTGCGCGAGCAGGTCGCGGATGGCTTTCAGGATGGCGGTCACCGGCTGGTTGTCGGCGAACGCGCGGACCGGGCCGGGCATGGTGTCGGTGGGCACGAAGGCCGAACTGACGAAGGGCAGGAAGATCAACGGATAGGAGAACGCGCTCGCACCGACGGCCGACTTCGCGGAGCCCCGGGATGACCGCGAGCCACACCGTGGTCTTGCCGGCGCCGTTCTGACCGAGCAGAGCGAAGATGCCGCGTCGGGCCACGTCGAAGTCGACGCCACGCAGCACCTCCGCCGACTTGTACGCCTTGTGCAGGTCGTGCACCTGGATCGCCGGGGCGTGCGGTGCTCTCATGTCGCCGGCCTGCCGTCGTCGGCGGTGTCCTCCCCGCCGGCATGCCGGATCGCCCTGGTGAGCCGCTCGCGTTCCTTGGTGAGCCACCGACCGTCGGAGTAGTTGCGGCTGAACTCCTCGGCGAACTCCGCCGGATCCTCCCCGACGACGGCACGAATCGGCGTTCCGTTCGCCGCGCTCTGTTCGAAGAGGTCGGCAAGATCATCCAGCATGGTCAGCAGGACGTCGCCCTTCACGATCCCGCCGGCGTACATGAGGTAGCGCTCGAGTGCCTCGACGGCGCTGCGATAACTCTCCGGAAGCTGGCGCATCCGCTTCCGGTGCTGCCGGTAACGCCGCTTCTCGGTCGGCAGCACCGTGGACGCGCACCGCGGGACGTGATCGGTGGCGCGAAGCGGCGGGGGGTGACTACGGGGCGGCTCTGGTCCGGCGGGCTGCACTCATCGGCCGACGTAGCGGTCCAGCGCACTGGTCAGCCGGGCCAGGAACGACCGTCCGAAATCGCTGCCGCCGTCGACGGTCAGGATGGCCAGGTAGGCGAACACCCGCCACAGTTCGCGACGTTCAGCGAAGCCGGGCTCGATCGGCCGGACGTCCCGGTAGGCCGCCCAGGTGGCCGGGGCGACCGGGGAGAAGTAGTCCAGCAGCGCGAGGTCGAGCTCGGGGTGGCCGAAGTACGGTGACGCGTCGATGACGACGGCGCCGCAGGACGTGCTGACGAAGTTGTGGTGCTGCGCGTCGCCGTGCAGCAGCCGCGGCCCTGGCTCCGGCCCGGTCAGTCCCGGCAGTCGGTCGACGAACTTCTCGACCCGGGCGACGGTGGAGATGTCCAGCGAACCGGCATCACGCGCGGATCGCAGCCACGGCAGGACCCGGCGGGCGGCGTAGAAGTCGGCCCACCGGTTCGACGGAACCGGCCGGTTGTTCTGGTGCAGCGGGCCGAAGAACCCGTCCCGAGCTGCGCCGTAGCTCTCGTCGGTCACCTCATGCAGCAGTGCCAGGGTGCGTCCGATCGCCCGCCAGTCCCCCGACTCACGCTGGATCCGCTCGTCCAGCGCCTCGAACAGCACGACGGCCGACCCGTCGTCGAGATCCAGCCGTCCACCGGCGATCGGCAGCGGCACGGCGACCTCGGACCGCTCGCCGATCAACCGCAGACCGGCCAACTCGCTGTCGGCCTCAGCGAGTGCGGCGCGGCCCCCGGCGAGCTTGGCGAACACCGCCAGCCCGGGTCCGTGCAGGACCAGCGCGGGATGTGAGGCGCGGTCGACCAGGTCGACCCACGACACGACCCGCCAGCGGCGCCCCAGATGAGCTGAGACGGCGGCCTCGATCGCATCCCGGGCCGCCGGCATCAGCAGCGGATGCGTCATGGGCCCGATCGTAGAGGCGCCGATCGCCGGCCCGGATCGCGCCATTGAGGTGTGCGGCGGCGGGCGCGGGGCTGCCATTCGTCTCCCAAGATGCCTCTGAGAACCCGTTGGGAGGGTGGTTCCCCGTGTCGCCCAGGGTCGGGCGGCTCGGCCTCAGGGGGAAGGCGGCATTCATCAACTGAAGGAGTACCGATGGTTCAGACGGAACTGATGTCCAGGACTGACACCCGCGAGGACCGGCTCGTGCGGAGTCGCGCGTTCACCGTGTTGACCGGCCTGGCCGGGCTCGCGATCGTCCTCCAGGGCGTGTGGGCGGGGCTGTTCATTCATGAGGGCCACGACTTCCAGCAGGGCTGGGTCGAGGTGCACGCCCGTGACGGCGACATCGCCATCGGGCTCGCGTTCTTCGCCACCCTCGTCGCCCTGGCGAAGCTGCGGTCCCGACCCGGCCTCGTTGCCGGAAGTATCGCCTTCACCGGTCTGCTCGCACTGGAAGCCTTCCTGGGAGGGCTGATCGGCGATGCGCCCTGGGTGGCGATCATCCACATCCCGCTTGCGCTGGCCTTGATGGGCCTGGCGGTCTGGCTGCCCCTGCGGGCTTCGCGCGGTTGAGCCCACGCTCCTGGGCGAACGGGCGCGTCACCTGAGCGTCCGGCCCGCGCCGGCACGAGCAAGCACACGTCCCGGCGCGGGCCGCGCACCCATCGCGCCCGCCACCATCCCGTCTGCGGTGCCGCGTATCGCGCCCGGCCGGCACTGCTGGTCAGCTCCCATGCGGCGCGCCCGCGCCAGGGTTTCCAGGCTGCAGCGGGAGCGCATCGACAGCCCGTGAAGGTGGGCAGCTACCTGGTCGGCGGCGGCGGTGTTCGTCTCGCGACGCTCACCACAGTCAGTTCCGGACTTGGCCGGCGGCCTTGGTCGAGCGATGGAAGACCCAGGCCACGGTGCCGCGCCAGGTGTCGCGAAGCTCCCGCCCACGGTGCCATTCCCGCCAGGTCAGCCAGATGATGAAGACGTCGAAGACGGTGAGCACGGCGACTCCGGCGCTCGGTGCAGTGACCATCTCATAGATCTGGAACACGACGAACGCGATCAGCGCCGCGATCGCCCAGGGGTAGACGCGCTTGGAACCGATGAGCAGCGCGACCACGATCGCAATCTTCACGACGCCGTGGAGGAGGAGGTACAGGGCGACGTACACGATGCCGTGTCCGCTCAGGTGGGCCGCGCCGTGCCGGACCAGGTTCGCGATGATGTCGTGCGGGTCCTCTGAGAGTTCTTCCGCGGTGGCGGCGTGCACGGCGCCCTGTAGATGCGTGGGGCTCACGAACAGCAGCACCACACCGCCGACCAGCTCGACCAGGCCGTCGATTCCCTTGAAGAGAACCCCGATCAGGAAGATCAGGTCCAGAATCCGATCTTTCATACCCACCTCCGTGCCCAAGGCTGCCAGGGCTTTCTGAGGAGGTACCCAGATCGTAGGTAGCCCGGCGTCCTGGTGGACGGCACCGTCGGCCGGCGTGGAGCCGCGATCTGCCTCGGCCCACACCAGCCGCATCCCGTCGTAGGCGCCGGTTGCAGGCCGGAGCGGACTGGCGGGAGGCCCGCGGCGGGGCGGCGCTGGCGTGGGTCACCCCGCACACGTTTCGGGGACGGCGGCGACCATCCTGGACGAGGCCGTTGCCGGCTCGGCTGGTGGCCGATCGGTCGGGCCATAGCCGCACGGCGATGGCGCAGGACTACTACCTGGGGCGGCGGTCCGTGGCCAGCCAGGCGGCGGCTGCACTGGAGGCCGCGTTAAGGGACGCGCTGCCAGAGGACCAAAAGGGTGGAAAGGTGTGGTTCAGGCGACGGCCGACCGGACGGCGATCCAGCTCCAACTAATTAGGGGTGATGGTGCGCCACCAGGGACGCGAACCCCGAACCCGCTGAAAAGCCTTCGGCGGGTCCTCGGCCTTTTGCTCACCGTACAGTTTGGCTGGTTGGCTAGGCCACACCCTTTCGGGCGCATTTGAGGTTGGCCCCCAATTTCTTTGGGCGGCACATGTTTGGCCGGTTCCGGTGCGAATGGCGTGGCGTAGGGCGTGGCGTCGACCCGCACCACCGGCGTCCCCTTGTCGGCGCCGGTTTCAGGCCGGAGCGGAGTGCGCCAAGGGTGGAGCGGAGCGGAATCCGCCAGGACGCCGCAGACGCCCTTGAGGCGCGGAGTAGAGGCCGGAGACTGGTCCGGAGAGGGGACGCGGACAGCACCGGCCGTGGACTTGTGTCAGGGTCTCAGCTGCTGTTCATGCGCCGGTGGGACGACTCGGAGACATAGAGGCGGCCCCGGCCGGATACGGGCGCGACCGTCGGCTGAGCAAGGGCTGGAAGCCGGCTACGAAAGAGGCTCTGTCCCCCGAGATCCCTCACAACGGTCCCCAATGACGTCCCGAAGCTGGTTGACTCGCCCGTATGACCGCTGCGGATGGTGCTCCCGAGGAGCAGGACAGTCAAAGGGAAGTTGGCGTTGACGCGTCCCACGTCGACCTTCAGCGCCGCTCGACTGCCATGGAGGCACGCGAAACTGCCGCGGCGGCACGGGAGGGGGCCGTGCTTGCTCGTGAGAGGGCCGTGGCGGTGCGGGAGACTGCCTTGAAGGCGCGCGAAGCTGGCCATGCCGAGCGAATGCGGGACGCCGAGGAAATCCATTCCGCGGCCGATCAGCGCGACCGCATCTCTGATGTGCGCGATATGGCGGCTGAGGAGCGCGAGAATGCCGCGGACCGTACCGAGATGCTGGACACGACCGCCAATTACGGTGCCCACTGGCCCGAGCGGCGGCATGCGCACCTGGACCGTCTTCACGCCAAGGACGACCGCACGGCCTCGCGCGAGGACCGAAGCGTCCTGTCCGGGGATGAAACCGACCAGAGCAACCACGCCGACACCGACCCGATGTGAGCTACGAGGGCGCTTATCACCGTTGCTGCACTGGCGTGCGGTGAACCGACGGGAGAGCTCTGTATCTGTCCGCGATGGAGAAATGCCGGTGTGACGGGTCCGACGGGGCAAGAGCAGTGAAGCTGGTCGTTCAGTCATTGAGCGGCGTCGCCGATCAGCACGGCGCTGCCGGGTCGTTTGGCGAGGACCGGCCCACAGCGAGCGGAGCGAGCGAGGACACGGGCCGGAGCCGCGCCGGCCGAAGGCCGGCCTTGATCCATCAGAGGCAGATTCGGCAGAGCGCACAGAGCTCGATGCACCCCGGGGTAAATCGCTTCCCCTTTGGCCTCAATTGCATATGACGTTGGTCCCGACACACCGGCGGTGGTTCGACATTCACCTTCTCCTCGGTGACGCTTGCTCGACACTGCCAGAACGGATAGGTCCTGGCTCCGCGCAACGAGCGTGTTCGAGGTGAGGGGGCTTGTGGTCACCAACCGTGGGGTGTCCGAGATCGTCACTGCTCCGTGGTTCCAGGCAGCCTGGGGTCCCTGTCTGGTGCTTGATCCGGCCCTGCGCATTCGCGCGGTGAACGAGGCCCTGCTGCGGGCAGTCGGTCGCAGCAGGGACGAGCTCGCAGAGCAGCACATGTTCGATGCGTTCCCCGCCAACCCGGATGAGCCGACTGCCGATGGTGTCACGCGGCTCACCCAGTCACTCGAGCGAGTGCTCAGCCGCGGTCAGCGGGAATGGATGGGCGGTCTGCGCTACGACGTGCCGGGCCCTCGCGGATCCGGGTCGTTCGTGCCGAAGGTCTGTGCGCTGATGAATGCTCCGATCACGCGAGACGGGCGCACTGTGGGCATCGTCCACCACATTCAGGACGTCACGGAGATACTCGGAGGACAGCGAGCCCTGCTGGCAGGTGACCGGCTGAGTGGCGCGTTGAACGCAGCTGCCGATCAGCTCGAGCGGGAATTTCCCCTGGCGACGATCGACACCGTGCTCAGCATCCTGGTGCACTCGCACCGCGTGGTGCTCCGCGAGCTCGGGGCTCCTCATGTCGATCACACTGTGCGCCTGGCGCGGCTCCGACTGGAGATGTTCACCCTCCAACCCGCTCGGTCGTGTTGATGCCTGGCCGGTAGTTGGCAGCGACCCGCATCCCACTGCTCCCACCACGACGGGCTCACCACGGCACAGCTTCGCCTGGCTTGCCTGTGAAGCGGTGAAGCGGCGCTGGCGTGGATCACCTCGCACACGTTCCGGAGGACGGGGGCGACGATCCTGGATGAGGCCGCGTTGTCGACTCGGCTGGCGGCCGATCAGTTGGGCCATAGCCGCACCTCGATGACGCAGGACTACTACCTCGACCGGCGTTCCGTCGACAGTCAGGCGGCGGCCGCCCTCGAGGCCGCGTTAAGGGACGCGCTGTCCGGACGAGACAAAGGTTGGCAAAGATGTGGCTCGGTCGAGGGTGACCGGACAGCGATCTGTCGCTGACTAGGGGTGGTGGTGCGCCATCAGGGACTCGAACCCCGAACCCGCTGATTAAGAGTCAGCTGCTCTGCCAATTGAGCTAATGGCGCGCGGAGATAGAGACTAGCAGCGTCGCCGGGCGGACCGAAAATCCGGCTCTCAGCCGTGCCCGGATCGACGCTCCAGGACCGCCATCGCGGCGCTGTGGCCGCCCAGGCCGCTGACCGCCCCGCCACGGCGGCTGCTGGACCCGCAGATCAGCAGACCCGGATACGGGGTGGCCACACCCCAGCGGGTCTCGGGCGTGTCGGCGGACTCCTCGTCGGCCAGCCAGGGCCAGCAGAGGTCGCCGTGGAAGATGTGGCCGCCCGGCATCCCGACGGCGGCTTCAACGTCCAGCGGCGTCATCACCTCCACACACGGGCGGCCGTGGACGTCGGTGGCCAGGCAGTCGGCCAGCGACTCGGCCAGCACGGACTGCAGGCTGTCCAACGCCGCTCGGCCCGCCCGTTCCCGCATGCCGTCCGGGTCGGCGGCGAAGAGGCCGGCCGGCGCGTGCAGCCCGAACAGGGTCAGCGTCTGCCAGCCGTCGGCGGCGAGCTGCGGATCGAGGATGCTCGGATCGGTCAGGCTGTGGCAGTAGACCTCGCACGGGTACGGCTCCGGCAGGCTCCCGGCGGCCGCGGCCCGGCGCGCCGCCCGCAGCTCGGAATAGCTCTGGTGCAGGTGCAGCGTGCCGGCGAACGCGATCCGCGGGTCCATGCCGGAACGCAGCCGCGGTAGCCGCCGCAGCACCATGTTGATCTTGATCTGGTTGCCGGCCGGCTTCGGACCGGGGTCGTCGCCCAGCAGTCGCCGCAGCTGCCAGCCGGCACAGTTGGCCAGCACGACCGGTGCCTGCAGCACGGAACCGTCGGCGCTGGTCAGCTGCCAACGATCCCCGTCGCGCCGCAGCGACGTCACCCGCGCACCGGGGACGAGGTCGGCGCCGGCGCGACGCGCCGCTCCGGTCAGCGCCTCGGCGACCGCGCCCATCCCACCGACCGGCACCCTCCACTCCCCCGTGCCGTTGCCGATCACGTGGTAGAGGAAGCACCTGTTCTGCACCAGCCGCTGATCATGGACGTCGGCCTCGGTGCCGATCAGCGCATCGGTCAGCACCGTGCCTCGGACGGTGTCGTTGTCGAACGTCCGCACGACCACGTCGCCGATCGGCCGATCGGTCAGGTCCGTCATCAACCCGTCGTCGGCCAGCCGACGACGGATCTGCGCCGCGCGCGGCAGCGGCTCGGTCAGCGTCGGGGCGACCACCGCGGCGAACCGGCCCAGATCGGCATGGAAGTGTCGCCAGGCGTCGTACTCGCTGGTGCCGCCGGTCAACTCGGTGAAGGACGCTCTCGTCGCCTCGCCCTCCGGTCGTTCGACCAGCAGACCATGATCATCGACCGGTGCGTAGGAGCCGACCGGCCGTGACCGGAGCTCCACCGGCAGCCCCAGATCGTCGATCACGGCCTGCGGCAGCAGCGACACCAGGTAGGAGAACCGCGACAGCCGTGCCGCGACCCCGTCGAACACCGGCGCGCTCGCGACCGCACCGCCGAACCGGTCGGCGGACTCCAGCACCACGGTCTGCCGGCCGGCGGCGGCGAGGTAGGCGGCGGCAACCAACCCGTTGTGGCCGCCGCCGATGATCGCCACATCGGCCGTTGATCTGATCACAAGGAGAGCCTCCTCCACCGGGCCGGGTCGAGCGGCCCGCGCGGGTTCACTCTTCGCCGGCCGACGACCGGCTCGCAGGGTGCCAACTCTTGAGCCGACGCCAGAGGCGGGTCAGCCGCGACGGTTGGCCGACCGGGACCACCGACGGGCGGCCGTTCAGAGGCCCCCACACGGACCGGGCGACGCCGGTCAGAGGTACCGCGAACAAGGCGCCCGGCATGCCGAACATGAACGATCCGGTCGCCAGGGCCAGCACGATGGCCAGCGGGTGCAGCCGGACGTACCGGCCGACCACGAACGGCTGCAGGACGTGGGCCTCGACCTCGTTCTCGACCACCAGCACGCCCAGCAGGATCAGCGCCGACCCGATGCCCTGGGTCCCGAAGGTGATCAACGCTGCCACCAACCCGGCGATGACGGCGCCCACGAGCGGGATGAAGCTGCCCACGAAGACCAGGAACACCAGCGGCACGATGATCGGCACGCCCAGCAGCCACAACGCCGCACCGATCACCACGGAATGGATGCAGGAGATGATGAACGTGCCCTGGATGAAGCCGGTCAGCGCGGTCCAGGCGGCCTTGCCGGCCTCCTCCAGCCGACCTCCGGCGGCCGGCGGGAACAGCCCGCGGACCCAGGCCCAGATCCGCTCCCCGTCGTAGAGCAGGAAGATCGTGACGAACAGCCCCAGCAGCATGGCCGCAATCACGTCCATGGTCGTCTGGGTGAGGTCCAGCAGCCGCGCCGGCGTCTGCTGGCTGCCGGACCGCAGGTACTGCTGGATCTGGTTGCCCCACCGATCGAGCATGGCCTGACTGATCGGCAGCGGCCCGTTGACGATCTGGTCGTGCAGCCGACTGATGGAGTGGGAGAACTCCTGCGTCAGCTGTGAGAACCGGTTGGCGATCCGCACCTGGATCAGTTTCCCGAATGCGCTGAGTGCTGCCGCCAGGAGCAGCACCGACCCCACCGCCGCCAGCCCGTGCGGCAGGTGCAGTCGCCTGAGGGCCCGGTTCAACGGCGCCAGCAGGGCCACGAACAGCATCGCCACCATGATCGGCAGTACGACGATGGACAGGGCGCCGACGAGTTTGCCGGCGAACCACAGTCCCGCGCCGATGACGATCAGCAGGAACATCCACGTGGCCCAGACGATCAGGCGCCGGGGAACGAGTCTCTCCAGAGAGGTCGACAGCGGTCCCGCACGATCACGTTCTCCGACTGTCACGGTCCACCCTCCGGTCGCGGCGCTGGTCGCGGCCTGGGTACCCGCGCGGCCGAGCCGTCTAACGTCGGGCCGTCCAACGTCGGGCCGTCCAACGTCGGGCCGTCCAACGTCGGGCCGTCCAACGTCGGGCCGTCCAACGTCGGGCCGCCTGACCCGGCACTCGTACGCGCGGGCGAGGACCCCGCAGCGTCGTCGCCGGCGCCGACCGGGCCCGCGGCGCCCACGTCAGGCTGAGACGGACCTGCGGAGCTGGCGGCCGGCGAGGACGGCCGCGGCCAGTCCCGTACCCAGCATCCCCGCGGTGGCGGCGATCCGGCGCGCCCGCCGCTGCACTGTCGGCTCCGGACGGCCGAGGCCCTCGCTCTCCTCGGCGGGCACGCTCAGCCCCGGGCCTCCGCGGCTCTGCTGGGCCGCCAGTTTCATCACCTGACCGAGATGTAGAGCGGTGCGACCCAACCGGGCATCGGCGATCTGGCTGAGGCAGGAGAACCCGTTGGCCACCACCAGCGTCGACGGCTCGGCGGCACGGATCGCCGGGAACAGCGCCTGGTCACCGCAGGCCATCGAGATGTCGTACTTGCCTTCCTCGAAACCCCACGCGCCGGCCAGGCCGCAGCAGCCGCCCGTGACGGAATCAACGCTCACACCCATCTTCTGCAGGATCTGCTGTTCCGGCTCCACCGAGCCGGTGGCCCGGCCGTGGCAGTGGCCCCAGAGCACCGCCTCGGTGTCGGGCAGTGACGGCGGCTCGATCCCGAAGGAGGTGAAGAACTCACCGAAATGGTAGGCGTTGCTCGACAACCGCTCCGCGTCCTCATCGTGGGGCAGCAGGTGGGTCAACTCGTCCTTGAACACCGCCAGGCAGCTCGGTTCCATCCCGACGATCGGAGTGCCGGCGCGGATGTCGTCGCGCAGCACGTCCAGGACCCGGTGCAGATACCGGCGGGCGGCTGTCAGGAAGCCGTAGTCGTACAACGGTCTGCCGCAGCAGACGTGCACCTGGGGCATCACCACCTGCCAGCCGGCCTCCTCGATCGCCTCCACGCAGGCGACCCCGACGTCGGTGTGCAGGTGATTGTTGAACGTGTCCGGGAACACCACCACCCGTGGGCCGTCGGGGTTCCTGGATCCGCCCCGTTCGGCGAACCACTGCTGCAGGGTGACCGGTGCGAACGTCGGCAGCGGCCGCTGCTGGTCGACGCCGGCCACCAGTTTCGCCAGCCGACGGCTGCCGGGTGCCTGGGAGACCAGGTTGACCAGCCCCGGTGCCAGGGCAGCCAGCCGAGCGGCTTGATCGATGAAGCCGAAGAGGTAGGCGTACCGCGGCCGCCAGCGGCGCAGTGACCGATAGTGGTGATAGCGGAACTCCGCCTTGTAGGTCGGCATGTCGACGTTCACCGGGCAGTCGCTGGTGCAGCCCTTGCAGGCGAGGCAGAGGTCGAGGCTGTCGGCCACCTCCTTGCTCTGCCAGCCGTCGGTGATCACCTCGCCGCGGAGCATCTCGAAGAGCAGGCGGGCACGCCCCCGCGTCGTGTACTTCTCCTCCCTGGTGACCTGGAAGCTCGGGCACATGGTCATCTGGGCGTCGGGCACCCGACACTTGCCGACGCCGACGCACCGCAATGTCGCATGGGCGAAGTCGCCGCCGTCCTGCGGATAGGAGAATTCCACCTGGGGGTGCCAGGGGTGGTAGTCGGTGCCCAGCTTGAGGTTCTCGTCGGCCCGATACGGCTCGATCACCTTGCCGGGGTTCATCTTCCAGTCCGGATCCCAGATCAGCTTGAACTCTCGCATGGCCTGCATCAGCCGGGGACCGTACTGCTTCTCCAGGAACTCCGCGCGCTGCTGACCGTCGCCGTGTTCACCGGACAGGGTGCCACCGTAGGAGACCACCAGGTCCGAGGCGGCGTCCAGGAACCGCCGGTAGTCGCGGACCCCGTCGGCCCGGCGGAGGTCGAAGTCGATCCTGGAGTGGATGCAGCCCTCCCCGAGATGGCCGTAGATCTGACCGACCAGACCGAACCGGGCGTAGAGGGCCTTCAGATCGCGGATGTAGTCCGCGGCTGACTCCGGGGGTACGGCGGAGTCCTCCCAACCCGGCCAGTGGTCCTTGCCTTCCGGCGGGAAGGCGGTGGACCCGAGTCCGCTCTCCCGGATGGCCCAGAACCGCTCACTGTGGCCGCCCTCCTGCAGACTTCTGGCGATCGTCACCCGGTCCTCGGCATACCCCTTCTCCGCCGTGCACCACCGAATGAAGTCCTGGGCCTGCCGCTCCGCCTGCGCACCTTCGTCGGCGCCGAACTGCACCAGCAACCAGGCGCCGGCGCCGTGCTCGTAGCCGGGCAGGTCGGCCAGCCCCTCCAGGTTGAGCGATTCCAGCTGCTGATCATGGATCAACTGGTGGTCGACCACCTCCAGGCCGATCGGCTTCCACTCCTGGATGGCGACGATGTCGCCGGCCGCCGCCGCCACGTCGTCGTAGGCGATGATGGCCGTGGTCCGCTCGAGCAGCGCCGGGGTGAGTGACAGCACGGCCTGCAGGGCCACCGCACAGGTGCTCTCGGTGCCGACCAGGGCGCGGGCGACGTTGAAACCTCGTTCCGGCAGCAGTTCGTCGAGGTTGAATCCCGACACCCGCCGGGGCAGTCTGTCCACCGACGGGAAACCGGCGCGGATGTCGTCGGCGTAGCGGTCGCGCAGGTCCCGGAGCTTGGCGTAGATCTCACCCTTGCGTCCGCCGGCGGCGACGATCGCGTCGAGTCGGGACTCCTCGTCGACACCGACCCAGAACCGTTCGCCGTCGTAGGTGACGACTTCCAGGGCCTCGGTGTTGTCCGACGTACGTGGGCCCGGACCGTAGTGGCGGGCCTGCACCGAGTGGATGCCGCAGGAGTTGTTCCCGAGATTGCCGCCGATGGTGCAGCGCGAATGGGATGACGGATCAGGCCCGAAGACCAGGTTGTGCTGTCCGGTGATCCGGTTGAGCTGCTCGTTGATCACCCCCGTCTCGACCGTCACCCGGCGCCCGGGCACGTCGACGGGCCCGACGCCGGTGAGGTACTTCGAGAAGTCGATGATCACCGCGACGTTCACCGTCTCACCGGACAGACTCGTTCCGCCGCCCCGACAGGTCACCGGTGCCCGATAGATCGAGCATGCGCGCATCGTCTCCACCACGTCGGCGAGGGTGCGGGGGATCACGACGCCGATCGGCACCTGCCGGAAGTTGGAGGAATCGTTGGCATACATCGCCCGCGAGCCCTGGTCGAAGCGCACCTCACCGTCGACGTGCCGGCGAAGATGCTCTTCCAGACCCGCGACGTTGATCGTCTCCCGACCCACCATCCCGGTGCTGAACCGCACGTCGCCGTGCGCCGGGACCGACATCAGGCCATGACCCATCTCAACCCTTTCCCGACAGCGGCCGCCGGACCGATCCGGCGACCGCAGGCTCGACCTGCCCGGCAGCATTCGTGATCACACCGAACTCGCGGGCGTGCTGCGGTGAACGCGGCCTCCCGATGACACGCTGGGATCCGGGCCGCAGCACCCGTTCGGCGGCTCTGGTCATGTCCAACTCCCTGCAGAAGATCATCATTGATCGACTCCCGGCGGTGACACCCGGCTCACTGGTCGAGCCATACCCATCGGCATCGCCGGCACACGGCCGCCGGACAGGTCCGCACGACCGGTTCCGGCGCGCCGTTGATCTGATCGCCACCTGCAGGTCGGCGACCTGCAGCGGACGTTCCCGCAGCGAATCCTGAGCGGTCACCCAGGGCGACCGCCGGTCGTTCCCGGAAGCGGGCCGGATGAGGGATCGTAGAGTCATGTGTGAGCCGGACGAGAGCCCGCCGGTCACGGCGCGACTCCGGGTGCTGGTGGTCGAGGACGACCCCGAGCTGTCCAGCATGTTGGAGGAGCTGCTGAGCTCGGAGGACTACGACGTGGAGTTGGCCCGGGACGGCCAGCAGGGCCTGCATCTGGGGTTGAGCCGGCCCTACGACGTGGTCGTCCTGGACCGTGGCCTGCCGGCGGTCGACGGACTGGACCTGCTGGCCCGGTTCCGGCGGGCCGGACGCGATGTCCCGGTGCTGGTGCTGTCGGCGCTGGGCCTGGCCCGCGACCGGGTCGAGGGTCTCGATGCCGGCGCTGAGGACTACCTGGGCAAACCCTTCGACGTGGAGGAGTTGCTGGCCCGGCTGCGTGCCCTGGTCCGGCGGCACGTCGACCATGCCGCCTCACTGCGGGTGCCCGGTGGTTCGCTCGATGTGAACGCCCGGACGGTCAGCCTCGACAGCGGACGGCAGGTGACCCTGTCGGAACGGGAGTGTGACCTGCTGGAACTGCTCGCCCGCCATCCACGGCAGGTGATCAGCAGGGACAGGCTGCTCGCCGTGATCTTCACCGAGGCCGAGGACAGCGGCGTGGTCGACACCTACGTGCACTACCTGCGCCGCAAGATGGGCCGGACCGTGATCCGGACCGTCCGGGGGCTCGGATACCAGCTGGGGCAGCCCTGACCGGGCGGCGCGGGCCGGCAGCGCCGCGTCGGGACCGTCGGCGCCGGGGACCCGACGACGCGGAGCTGCGCCGGGCCTCAGCGCGCATCGGGGCGCAGGCGGCCGGCCTGCTGCTGGCGGTGTTGGCGGTGGTCTCGACGCTGGTCGTGCTGGTGGTCCTCAACGGACAGCAGCAGCAGACCACGGCCACCCTCCGGCAGGCGATCAGCAATACCCACGGTGACGGGGTCGATCGACGAGACACCGACGATTCGGCGGTCCGCAACGTCGCCATCGCCGTGCTGGACGGGCACGGAACCCGGATCGAAGGGGTGATGCCCGTCGGGCTTCCCGATCGGGCCGTGATGGCCCGGGTGGCTCGTACCGGCAGGGCCGACCAACGGCAGGTGGTCCTGGCGGGCCGGCATTTCGCGGTCCGTACGGCGGTTCACGGCGACGCCACCGTGCAGGCGGTGATGGATCTTCGCGAGCAGCGCGAGGAGATCGCCCGGCTGCTGCAGGCGATCGTCGTCGGCGGCGCCATCGGTGTCGCCCCGGTGTCGGCTGTGGCCGTACTGCTGGGGCGGCGGGCGGTACGCCCGCTGGCGGAGGCGCTGACGCTGCAGCAGCGGTTCGTCGCGGACGCGGCCCACGAGTTGCGCACCCCGTTGACGCTGCTGAGCACCCGGGCCCAACTCCTGGGCCGGCGGCTGCAGCATGCGGAGATGACCGACCCGGCTGCCCAGACCCAGCTGGAGGCGGGTGCCCGCGAGCTCGTGGCCGACGCCGCCAGCCTCACCGAGATCCTCGAAGATCTGCTGCTGGCCGCCGACCGCACCGCCGAACTGCCCGACGTGCCGGTCGACCTGGCGGCGGTCGCCCGCGAGGCCGTCACCGCCGCCGCGGTGGCGGCCGACCCGGCGGGCATCCGCATCCGGCTGGCCATCAGCGCAGACGACGACGCCCTGCACATCGGCGCCGGGTCACGGCCGGCGGTGCTGCGCGCCGCGAACGCACTGATCGACAACGCGGTGACCCATGCCAGCTCCCAGGTCGACGTCCGGGTCGTGCCACGCGGCGGTGGCGTGGACCTGGAGGTCGCCGACGACGGTCCGGGAATCGACGCCCAGACGCTGCCGACGATCTTCGAGCGGTTCGCCAGTCGGCGCGCTGCCGGGGAGTCGGGGCCGCACGGGCGTCGGCACTACGGTCTGGGCCTCGCCCTGGTCAGCGACGTGGCGGCCAGACACGGTGGCACGGTCGGCGTCGAGCACCGGGCCGACGGCCACAGCGGTGCGGTGTTCCGGTTGCACCTGCCGACCGGTGTCAGGAGATGACCGCCGCGGCCGGCCGGATCACGGTCCCTGATCGACACGTCCCCGATCGACGTCCCCGATCGACCGGGGACGCGAGGACACCGCCGTCCGACACCCCCTTCCGGGCCCGGGGCCCGGCCGGTCCGGTCAGTGGATGCCGGCCTTGTCGAGGGCCGACTGCAGCGACTGCGCATAGCCCTCGCTGGTGAGGGTGGCTCCGCTGACCATGTCGATGTTGGCGCTCTGCGCCGACATCGTCTCCTGGATCAGTTGCGGCAGCGCGTAGTCGTTGATCTGCACGCTGTTTGGGTCGCCGTCGGGATGGACGGGAACCTTGACGTCGACGACCTTGCCGGCACGGACCGTGACCTTCACCTCGACCGGACCGCGCGCGGTCTGCACCGTGGGGCCCGCGTACGTCCGCGCCGGGGGCGGCGCCGACGAGGTCGGGGACTGACTCTTCCCACCCGAGGACGGGTGGCGGTGATGGGACCGGCGTCGACGAGGGGCGGGACCGGTGCCGGTCGTCGGTGCCGTCGTGGCGGACGATCCACCGGCACCCGGCCCGGCCGGTACCCGGACGCCGGGCGCGGACTGGCCCCCGGCCACGTGGTCGGTCGATGTGTGGTAGGCGAACAGCAGCACCACCACCGTCGCCGTGGCGGCGAACCACAACACGATGCGTCTCACGGTCGTCCTCCCTTGTTCGTCGTCGAGATCACGATCACCAGCCGAACGATTCGGTGTGCACCCGTTCGGGTGGCACCCCGCCGCGGGTCATCAGCCGGGTCATGCCCCGGGTCCATCCGGACGGTCCGCACAGGAAGACGTCGTGCTCGGCCAGGTCCGGCACGATCCGCAGCAGCGCCGTCAGTTCGTCCATGCCTGTGGGCACCGGCCCGAGCAGCGAACTCGGGTGGGGCCGCCGGCCGGGTAGGTCGACGACACGCAGCCCACGTCGGGCCCGCAGTTGCTCGAACTCTCGGGTGAACAGCGGTTCTCCGCTGTATCGATGCAGCAGCACCGCACCTCCCGGCGGGTAGTTCAGGCCTTCGGCCAGGGCCCGCAACGGGGTGATGCCGACACCCGCCCCGGCCAGCAGCACCTTGGTCCGCGATCGGGCCCGGTCGTTGAGCCGGCCGTACGGGCCCTCGAACAGCACCGGCGTTCCGGGCTGGAGGCGGGCGATCCTGGCGGTCCCCTCGCCCACCACCCGCGCCGTGATCCGCAGCGTCCTGCCGTCCGGTGCCGCCGACAGGGAGAACGGGTTGGCGCGGGTCCACCCCGGTGCGCTGAGAAATCTGAGGTTCAGGAACTGTCCCGGGCGGACGGGAAGCCGGTGCAGCGCCCGGCCCGTCATCGTGACCGAGACGACGTCGGAGGCCTCCGGTGTGACCGAGACGACGCGCAGTCGGTGACGCAGTCCGCGCCAGAGGGGAACGACGATCCGCCAGACGATCACCGCCGACGCAGCAACCAGCCACAGCCCCCACCAGTACACGGCGGCCGCGGGCCGGGAGGTGAACTGCTGGCCGGTCCACAGCTGATGCGGGAGGGCCAGTCCCGCGCCGAGATAGCCGTACAGGTGGAGCAGGTGCCAGGACTCGTAGCGCAGCCGACGGCGCGAGGCCTTGAGGCTGGTGGCGACGACCATGATCAGGCTCAGCGTTCCGGCAGCGGCCAGCAGGATCCCGGCGTAACCGGTCAGCAGTTGCCACGCTGTGGCCGGGACCGATGACCAGTCGGCCGATGCGTAGCCGGCCACGATCGTCACGATGTGGACGACGATCAGGTCGAAGGACAGCAGTCCGATGATGCGGTGGATGCGGGCCAACCGCACCCGTCCGTACGCGTGCTCCAGCAGCGGGATCCGCGACATCAGCAGCACCTGGACCAGCAGCAACTGCGCGCCCGAGAGCCCGGTGATCCGGCCGACGGAGGTCAGGCCCGTGGCCCAGGAGCCCAGGTCCTGCAGGCCGCCGTCGGCGATCCACCAGAAGCTGATCAGCAGCAGCCCGGCCCACAGCGCCGTACCGGCGACACGACGCACCGACCGGTCGAACCTGGCCTGCGTGCCCGGAGTGGGGTGTGCGGCGGCGCGCTGGGGCTGGCCGTGCCGAACCGGGTCGGGCGCGTCGTCGGCAGCACTCCGGCCCGTATCGGGCACGGGCTGGCTGAGGAGATCGGTCACGCTGCATCCCGTCCTCTCATCTCGTCGTCACGCGGTCCGAGGTCTTCCCCGGCTGGACGTCCACCGGACACCGAGACTGCAACGTGAAGATCAGAGATTCCTGGGCGGCCGTGGTCGGCGACCCCGGCCGCGAGGCAGTCCCTCGGCAGCCGAAGCCAGGACGGAGGAGAACGCGCCTGCCGAGACGGGGCCGACCTGGCTCACCCGGCCAGGTGCAGCGTGACGAAATCCCGTTCGGAGGTCGTGTCGTACCGGTCGGACGAGCGGTACATGTCCGGCAGCAGGTTGCGCGCCGCCGAACCGTGGTAGAGCACCAGCGAGGTCCAGTCGGTGTTGATGTCCAACTCCATCGCTCGTACGGCACCGGCGCGCCGCAGCAGTACCGCCAGCGACTTGGCCGACAGCGCCGGACCGACGACATTGACGATGGTGCCGTCGGCACGCTCACCGATGCCGGAGCGCCAGACGTACTTCTGGTTCCCGACGGTGGCACCCCACTTGTGCTGGCGGTTGCCGGCGATGCCCGCGGCCAGCTTGCCATGATCGACGAGCAGGTTCAGGTTCTGCCGGACGGCGACGATCCCGGGGTTCATGGTCAGGTCACGGCCCCAGTCGACGACCTGCAGCCTGCCGTTGCGGTCGATGACGAACGAGGCCGCACCGTTGCGCAGGTGGTGGGCGTAGTGGCCGTTCTGGTAGTACCCGCCGCGGGAGTCGGCGATCTTGAAACCGGAGTTGAAGGCGGCGATCAGTCCGGTCCGCTGGGTGATCTTCTCGGCCACGCCCCAGTGTCCCGCCCCGGGCTCCGCGGCGCCGGGATGCAGGGTGGCGCGGACCCGCCTCGGGTTGAACCAGGTCACCGCCGCCGTGTAGGAGGTGTGGACGGCATCGGGGCGCATGAACGTGTAGGCGAAGGCAGGGTCTGCCGGCGTCCCCGCGGCGATGTGCCAATGGCCTTCCCCGCTGAGCGCGGGCCGGGCGATCGGTGTGATCGACGGCGGCAGCAGCGGACGGGGCGCAGCGCCGGCGCCCGCCCGGTGCGCCCGCGTGCCGGCCCGGTGACGAGCGGTCGAGCTGTGCCGACCCGGGGCCGCGCTGCCCGGATCCGAGACGGCGGCACCCAGCGGCGAGTCCGCTGCGGGTCGACCGCCGTTGCGCGGCGCTCGATAGGTGACGCGTTCGGCGAGGTTGACCAGCCCGCCCAGACCCACACCGCGGGCCCATTCGGCGATCCTGGCCGGAACGGGTGCCGTGCCGGGCGCGGTCAACGCGGGCACCATGGACACGCCGACCGTGATCGCCAGCAGGGCTGCCAGCGCCACCGCCCAGACCCTGACCCGGCGGGCGAACCATCGTCGCGGGGGCCGGGACGTCCCAGCCGGACCCTCGCGCCGGCTCATCGGCCATCCGAGTTGATCACTGCAACAGCCTAGGAACCGATTCTGAGAGGACTCTTCGAAGAGGTCGCCGAGAGTCCCTCAGCCGGGACCGGGGCCGGCCCGACCCCCGACCTGTCCCCTCGATCGCGGATCAGCCGCGGGCGATCATTGTCGCGATCTCGTCGGCGAAGGCGGTCTCGGAGTCATCCTGGGGGTCATAGCCGACGACGCGCCGGGCGTTGGTGATCGACCAGAACGTTCGCGCGTTGCCGGAGACGCCGTAGAAGATCTGGAAGGGCACGCCGTGCTCGTCATCGATCGACTCGGCCTCGATGCTGCGGATGTACAGCTGCTGCAGGTCGCGGTCACTGACCCAACCGGCGATGTCGCGCAGGTAGTCGACCAGCGGGCGATCAGTGAAGGCGGCGGCGCGGATCGGCCGCGGGCAGACGATCCGGATCTGCACGTTGGGCACCGGCGGGGTCTCGGCGCCGGTCGCGTAGAGGAAGCCCAGCGACTCGTAGGCGACCTTGGCCCAGCCGTAGAAGGTGTCGGGACGCGGGTAGTCGAACGGGTCGACCCGGTCGATCCGGCGGGCCTTCCACGGCCGCTCGTACCATTTGCTGGCCTGGTTGGTGCTGGTGCACACGACCCGGCCGACGGCACGGGCCGCCGCGGTCTGGTAGACCCGCGCGGTCATGTCCAGGTTCACTCGTTCGGCGGCATACGACGGCCCCTGGGCCGGGTGCCGGAACCCCGCGTGGACGATGGTGTCGACCCCCTCGCAGAGCTCGCCGAACCGGTCGGGCGGATCGTCCAGCAGGTCCACGACCTCGACCCCCTGGACAGGCCGCCCGTCACGGTCGGTGTCCTTCACGTCGATCAGGGTCAGCTCGTAGCGTTCGCGCAGGGCCGGCAGGATCAGCCCGGCGACATAGCCGGCTGCCCCGGTGACCAACACCCGTCGGGTCATCGATCGGTTCCTTCCACTTCATCCCCGGTCGTCGTCAGCGCATCATCGTAACGAGCCGGACTTCGACACCAGGCGGACGTCGGTCACCGGGCGACGGCAGGATTCGCGCCGACGCGCCGATCCGGTCCTGACCTGTGAACGCTGCGGGTCAGCTTCGTCGCCGCTGGAAGCGGTTCCGGTTGATCGACGGGGCGATCACTTCGGAGGTGCTGAACCGTGCCGCCCGGCGGCCGACGCGGCGATGGGGCCGAGGAAGCCGCGGCGGGGCCGGTGCGGCGGGGGCTCGCATCAGCACCCTCTTGGCGGCCTCGGCCAGCAACAGGTAGCTGATCACCAGGATCACGATCATCGTCAGCACCCGGCCGGCCAGTGGTACGAAGCCCAGCGCGGGTGCCAGCGGGGTGTAGGGCAGGACGGCGCCGATGATCACCACCAGCAGCACCGAGCCGATCATCGGCACGCTCGGATGGCTGCGCAGCGGCAGCCGACGGGTCCGAATGATGAAGATCACCAGGGTCTGGGTCGACAGCGACTCGACGAACCAGGCGGAGTGGAACACCGCCGCGTCGGCGTGGAACACCAGCAGCATGATCGCGAAGATGGCGAAGTCGAAGGCCGAACTCAGTGGCCCGAAACCGATCATGAACCGGCGGATCCGGCCGACGTCCCAGTGGGCCGGACGCCGCAATTCGGCCTCGTCGACGTTGTCGGTGGGGATGGTCAGCTGGCTGCTGTCGTACAGCAGATTGTTCAGAAGCACCTGCGACGGCAGCATCGGCAGGAACGGCAGCACCGCCGAGGCCGTCGCCGCGGAGAACATGTTGCCGAAGTTGCTGGACGTGCCCATCAGCACGTACTTCATGGTGTTGCTGAAGATCCGCCGGCCCTCGACGACACCGTCGGCCAGCACATCGAGATCCTTCTCCAACAAGACGATGTCGGAGGCATCCTTGGCGACGTCGGCGGCCGAATCGACCGACACGCCGATGTCGGCGGCGTGCAGGGCCACCGCGTCGTTGGCGCCGTCTCCCAGGAAGGCCACATCCAGACCGCCCAGACGCTGGGTGCGGACGATCCGCGCCTTCTGCTGCGGCGACATCCGCGCGAACACCGTCGTCCCGGCCACCGCCACCGGCAGGTCCACGTCGTCGATGCCGTCGAGCTCGTCACCGGTCAGCACACCGGCGACCGGCAGCCCGAGCTGTTCGCAGACCACGCCGGCGACCACCGGGCTGTCCCCGGTCACGACCTTGACCTCGATCCCCAGCCCGTGGAGGCGTTCCAGGGCCGGCGCAGCCGAGGCCTTCGGCTGGTCGAGGAAGACCAGGAACCCGATCAGCTGCAGATCCCGTTCGGCCGCCGCGGTCAGGGTCTCGTCGTCCGTCCAGTCCCGTCGCCCGACGGCGATCACGCGGGCACCGGCCCGCAGCTCGGCCTGCAGTGTCCGGGTTGCAGCGGCCGGCACGCCGACACAGCGCTGCAGCACCGCTTCCGGTGCGCCCTTGGACACGAGCTGCCGGCTGTTCGCACCGGCGAGGACGACCGAGACCATCCGACGGTCGTGATCGAACGGCAGGACGGCGGTCCGCGCCTGCTCGGCCCCTGCTCGTCGGTGCCGGCCGGCCAGCGGTGACGTCCACAGCGCCGTGTCCAGGGCGTCGCCGCCGGCGTAGCCCTCCTGCGGCCCGTCGGCTGCCGGGGCACCGTTGCAGAGCAGTCCCAGCGCGATCGCCTCCGGCGCGGGGGTGCCGTCGGGCCCGACCGCACGCATGAAGGTGATCCGTCCCTCGGTCAACGTGCCGGTCTTGTCGGTCATCAGCACCTGGACATTGCCGAGGTCCTCGATGCACACCAGCCGCTTGACCAGAACCTTGCGCCGGGCCAGCGTCCGCGACCCGGCCGCCAGACTGGTCGACACCACCGCCGGCAGCAGCTGCGGGGTGATCCCGACCGCGATCGCCAGCGAGAACAGCAGGGTGTCCAGCAGTGGCCGCTGCAGCACCAGGTTGGCGACGAACACGATGGTCGTCAGCCCGGCGGCCACCACCAACAGCAGCTTGGAGAACTGCCGGAGCCCCCGCTGGAACTCCGTCTCGGCCTGCCTGGTGCCCAGCTCGAGGGCGATCCGGCCGAACTCGGCCCGGCCGCCGGTGGCGATCACCACCGCCTGCGCGGAGCCGGCGGTCACCACCGTGCCCATGAAGGCGCAGCTGTCGGTATGTCGGGTGTTCCCGGCGCCGGTGGGCTCGGCGGTCTTGGCCACCGGCAGCGACTCGCCGGTCATCACGCTCTCGTCGCATTCCAGACCGGTCACCGACAGCAGCCGGACATCGGCGGGAACGATCTCGCCCATCTGCAGATCCACCACATCGCCGGCCACCAGGTCGACGACGTCTCGGCGGGTCGCCATCCCGTCGCGCCGCACGGTGACCTGGTGACGGATCCGCGAGTGCAGCGCCTCGGCGGCTCTCTCCGCGCGGTACTCGTTGACGAAGCCGAGCCCCACCGAGAGCAGCAGGATCACCATGATGATCACCGCCTCGGTGGGCTGGCCCAGGAAGTACGCCCCGACCGCGGCGACCGCCAACAGGATCAGCAGCGGCGACCGCAGCTGCCGGGCCAGTACGGGGCCCCACCGGGCCCCGTGGGACCGGACGGCGTTGGGCCCGGACCTCACCAGCCGCTGCCGGGCCTCGGCTTCGGTCAGCCCGGCCGCGGTGCTCCCCAACCGGTCGAGCACCGTCTCCGCCGGCATCGGGGCCGCGGTCGCGGCCCGCAGCGATCCGTCCGTCGGCGCGGCGCCGGCGACGGGTTCGGATGAGACCGGGATGGACATCGCCGCCAGCCTGGTCCGATGCGGGGGATGCAGGTAGGGACCGAAGACCCGGGCCGCCGAAGTCCTCGCTGCGCCCGGCGTCGGATCGCTCAGCTGGACGCGCGCTGGGCCAGGGCGGCGTTGACCGGTGTGAAGGCCGCCCGGTCCAGGATCAGTTCGATCTCGCCGATGGCCCCGTCCCGGACGGTGATCAGTTCGACGCAGCGGACCGCCCCCGCCGCCGTATCGGTGACGAAGTCGTAGACCACGCAGGCCCGGTCGCCGTCGGCGAAGACCTCGCGGATGTCGTTGCGGAGGAGCGCCGGGAGCAGCCGCTGCAGGGCGGCCGTCCAGGCCTGCTTGGACAGCGTGGCGCCGGCGAAGGTGGCCCTCAGGTCGTCAGCGAACAACTGGTGCAGCGGGGCCAGATCACCGCGTCCGACCGTCTCGATGTAGCGGCGGGCCACCGCGGCGGGGTCGGCCGGGGTCGGGTCGGCACCGGCGTCGTCGGTGTCGGTCATGGGGTCCGGCCGGTCGCGGGCAGCCGGTCGACGATCCAGGCGGGGTCGAACCGGGCCACCAGGTCGTCGACGTCGTCGGTCGCCAGCGGCCGGGTCGGGGTCTGGCCGGTGGCCGGATCGAGCATGACCACGCCGGCGCCGATCAGGGTATCGAGGTGACCGCGCCAGGCCGGGTGCATCCACAGTGACTCGTTGACCATCGGCACGGCGACGACGGGTTTGCCGGCGCCGAGCGCCTCACAGAGCAGGCTGACCGGGCGGTTGTCGGCCAGTCCGAGGGCCCACTTCGACGCGGTGTTGAAGGTCAGCGGGAGCACCGCCAACGCGTCCGGCCGCGGCCGCTTGGGCTGGTCGGGGCGCCGGAAGCCGGCATCGCTGAGATCGACGCGATCACCGACCCACGCTTCCGCCGTCCTGGTGGCGGCGAGCGCCACCTCCCAGCCACCGGCGCGGGCGGCATCGATCACGTCCGCGGCTCGGCCGGCCAGCGGCGCACCGGACAGGACCAGGGTCAGAATCGGCACCCGAGCAGCGTATCCGGGCCACGGTCCCCACCGCCCGCTCCCCTCGCGGGTCTCCCGCCAGCCACCTCTCCGTCCCGGGTCCGGAGCCCGTCGAAAGGAGCCCGTCGAAACCTGTCCTGGGCTCATCGAAGGGGAACGCGCGGTCGACACCAGACCGGCTTGTGAGCCAGACGACACCGGCGACGCGCTCCCTTTCGGGGCAACGGCAGCACGAGCGACTAGATTCGGTCCGTGGACCAGATTCGCGGACACATCCTGCTCTTCCTGGCGGTGACCATCGGATCCGCGATCCCGTTCGTACCGACCGGGGAGATGGTCAGCGGCAGTTCGGCGCTGGCCGCCCATTCCCGGATCGGCATCTTCCTGATCTTCCTCGTCACCTGGCTCGCTTCGGTGATCGGCGACACGCTGTTGATGCTGGAGGCCAGGCTGGGTGCGCGCAAACTGCGTCCCTGGTTGGCCCGCCGCAAGTACGCCGACCGGGTGCACCAGGCCGAGGAGAAGCTGCACCACAATGCGTTCAGCGCGATCATCACCGGTCGGCTGGTGCCGGGCGGGCGCGCACCCGTGATCATCGCGCTGGGCATCGGCCGGTATTCGCTGCGGCGGTTCGTGCCGTACGACGCGGTCGCCTGTGGCCTGTGGGCGCTGATCTACTCCACCATCGGCAGTATCGGCGGTCGCGTCGCCAGCCATCCGGTCTGGGGCATGGTGATCGCGGTCGCGTTCGCGGTCTGCATCAGTGTGCTGGTGCAACAGATCATCCGCTTCGTGGCCTGGGTGCGTCGTCGGCGTTCGCCCGGCGCCGAGGAACTGCCGCTGGAGTACAGGTCCGATCTGCTCAACGACTTGACGACCTACGTCGACAGCCCCCGGCTCGCGGTCGAGCTGGATCTGGAAGACCATGAGGCGCCGACGGTGCCGGTGCGCCCGCAGATGCGCAGCCAGCCTTCCCCCAAGGCCGGGCGGCGGGTCTGACCGACCTCAGCGGTCGGCAGAGGAGAACCCGGGTTCAGAGATAGAGGCCGGTCTGGCCGTCGTTGAGCCGCTCCGCCGCGACGGCATGCAGGTCTCGTTCGCGGAGCAGCAGGTAGTCCCTGCCCCGCACCTCGACCTCGGCCTTGTCATCGGCGTCGAACAGCACCCGGTCGCCCACCTTGACCGCGCGCACGCTGGCGCCGACGGCGACGACGTCGGCCCAGGACAGTCGCCGACTCATCGACACGGTCGCCGGGATCAGGATCCCGCTGCCGCTGCGACGCTCACCGGGTTCGGTTTCGCGCTGCACGAGCACCCGGTCATGCAGCAGCCGGATCGGTAGATCGCCCGCTCCGGTCAGCCCCGGGGCCTGATCGTCGGAATGGCTACCGGTGCTCAGTGCGTGCTCCTCTGCGACTTGCTGCCCCGGACGATGCGCCGGGCGACGATGACGAAGGTGACGAATCCGGCCACGGCGCCGCCGATGGCAGCCAGCCGCGTCGTACGCAACTCCCCGTTGGGGTAGAAGAGCTGGGACCGCACGTTCTGCAGTTCAGCGTGCGCCAGGTGCTTCGCGCTGGCGATCTGGCGCTGCTTGATCCGTTGCGGGTGCACCTGGTCGATCAGTTCCTCGATCGAGGACGCCAACCGCTCCCGGCTGGCCGCGATGTCGGCTTCGACCTGGGCACGGGTGCGTGGCGCCTGGGAACGTCTCGGCGTCGCATCGGCCACGGTGGCCCCTTTCCTCGTCCGGCCTGCGGGCGGCAGGCACAGCTGGCGTACGAACCCTTCATCGGTCTGGTACCCGCCGGTCGGGGCGGTACCCGCCGGTCAGCGTATTGCACGCTCCGGCCGGTGGGACAGCCCCGCCGGTCGTCGCACCGGAAGGTCCGGCCGCTAGGGTTCGTCCATGAGCGAGCGCCTGAGCCCGGGAGACATCGCCCCGGCCTTCAGCCTGCCGGACGCCCACGACCGCCCGGTCTCCCTGTCCGATTACGCCGGCCAGCGAGTCATCGTGTACTTCTACCCGGCGGCGATGACGCCTGGCTGCACGACCCAGGCCGTCGACTTCACCGCCTCGCTGGACGCGTTGAGCGCAGCCGGGCTGAGCGTGCTGGGCATCTCCCCCGACGAGCCGGCCAAGCTGGCGAAGTTCAGCCAACGGGAGCACATCAGCTTCCCGCTGCTGTCCGACACGGACAAGTCGACACTCGTCGCCTGGGGGGCGTACGGGGAGAAGCTGCTCTACGGCAAGCTGATCGAAGGGGTCATCCGCTCGACGTTCGTCGTCGACGTCGACGCCGACGGGACCGCCCGGGTCGCGATCGCCCAGTACAACGTGCGGGCCAAGGGTCACGTCGCCAAGCTGCGCAAGGAGTTGGCGGTCTAGCAGCGCGTCCGGCTCAGTCGCGGCGGCTCACTGGGGGTCGCCGACGACCGGGCTCCACTCGCGGTAGCCGACCACGCTGACGCCCGGAGCCTGGCAGTAGGGGTCGTCCGCGATCAGCCGGCGGGCCTGGGCCAGGTCGGCATCGACGATGATCAGTGCGCCGGAGTCGTCGGGCCACGGCCCGGCCGCGAAGACGAGGCCGCTCTCGTGCAGCCGCTGCAGCCGCTCCCGGTGCTGCGGCCGCAGCCGCTGCCGTTCCGGGTCGGGATTCCGGTAGGCCAGTTCGACGCAGATCATGGCCGCAGCGTACGGGTCCGACGTGCACCGTGCCGATCGGCCGGGTCGATGGGTCGGCTCACCGTCGGACCGCTGACTTCGGCATCGAGTCAGCGGATCGGCCCGGTCTTGGGTCATCGGCAGGATCGGGTGCGCGAGGGGGGACTTGAACCCCCACGTCCGAAGACACCAGAACCTAAATCTGGCGCGTCTACCAATTCCGCCACTCGCGCGCTGCCGGGACAGACTAGCGCCGCCCGGATCCGGTATCACCTGCGACGGACGTAGCTGACCCAGCTGAAGCCGTCATGATCATCGTCGCGGGTCGATTCGGCCCAGACGTCGGCGCTGATCTCGGGGAAGGTGGCGTCACCGTCGGGTTCGGCGTCGACCTCGGTGATCTCCAGCCGATCGGTGGCAGCCAACGCGGCGCGGTAGATGTCTCCGCCACCGGCGATGAACACCGGCCCCTGCGGATCCAGTTCGGCGGCGTGCTGCAGTGCCTCCTCGATCGCGTACGCCACCTGCACGCCGTCGGCGTGCCAGCTGCGATCGCGGGTGAGGACGACGGTGGTGCGGCCCGGCAGCGGCCGGCCGATCGAGTCGTAGGTCCTGCGACCCATGATCAACACGTGCCCGGAGGTCAGTCGCTTGAACCGGGGAAGATCACCGGGCAGGCGCCAGGGGATGGCACCGTCGGCACCGATCACACCGTTGCGGGCCACAGCGGCGATCGCGATCACCTCAGCCATGATCAACTCCTGGGTGCGGGGGCGCCTTCGACGAGCTCAGGACGCGGACCCTGGGTCAGACGGCGATCGGGGCCTTGATGCCCGGGTAGGGGTCGTAGCCCTCGATGCCGATGTCGTCGAGGGTGAAGGCGTCGATGTCGGTGACGTCGGGGTTGAGGATGAGCTTGGGCAGCGGTCGGGGGGTCCGGGTCAGCTGCTTGCGGGCCTGGTCGACGTGATTGAGGTAGAGGTGGGCGTCGCCGAGGGTGTGCACGAAGTCGCCGACGCCCAGGCCGGTGACCTGGGCGATCAGGTGCGTCAACAGGGCGTAGGAGGCGATGTTGAACGGCACCCCGAGAAAGATGTCGGCCGACCGCTGGTAGAGCTGGCAGCTCAGCCGGCCCTCGGCGACGTAGAACTGGAACAGGGTGTGGCAGGGCGGCAGCGCCATCTGGTTCAGTTCGGCCACGTTCCAGGCGCTGACGATGTGTCGGCGGGAGTCCGGGTTGGTGCGGATCGACGCGATCACCGCGGCGATCTGGTCCACGGCCGGCCGGCCGCCGTGATCGGCGCCGACGGGATCCGGCCACGACCTCCACTGGTAGCCGTAGATCGGACCGAGTTCGCCGTCCTCGTCGGCCCACTCGTCCCAGATGGTGATGCCATGGTCGCGCAGCCACCCGACGTTGGTGTCGCCGCGGAGGAACCAGAGCAGTTCCCCGAACACCGACCGGGTGTGGATGCGCTTGGTCGTCAGCAGCGGGAAACCGGCGTTGAGGTCGAACCGCATCTGGTGACCGAACACGCTGAGCGTGCCGGTGCCGGTCCGGTCGGCCTTGCGGACACCGTGGCTCAGCACGTGGTCCAGCAGGTCCAGATAGATCCTCATCCCCACTCCCCTCGGTCGACCGGCGCCGCGGACAGCTGCTCGACCAGGATCTGCACCATCGCCCGGACCGCCTTTCCACGATGGCTGATGACGTCCTTCTCCGCGGCGCTGAGTTCGCCGTTGCTGGCTTGTCGACCGTCGGCGACGAACATCGGGTCGTAGCCGAAACCATTGTCGCCGCGCAGCTCGGACAGCAGCCGCCCGGTCATCTCCCCCCGTTCGACGAACTCCCGGCCGTCGGGGAAGACCAGTGCCACCGCGCTGACGAACGCGGCCGTCCGCCGCGGCGCCGGCACGTCGGCCAGCTGACGCAGCAGCAACGCGTTGTTGGCGGCGTCGTCGGCGTCCGGGCCCGACCAGCGGGCCGATCGCACTCCCGGCATGCCGTTGAGTTCGTCCACCTGCAGGCCGGAGTCGTCGGCCAGGGCCGGCAGACCGGTGCGGGCGACGCAGCTGCGGGCCTTGATCAGCGCATTGCCCTCGAAGGTGCGTTCGGTCTCAGCCGGCTCAGGGTATGGCGGGAAGTCGGCCAGACCGAGCACCTCGATCTGCAGGTCGCCCCCGGCCACCCGCGGGTGTTCGGCGACGATCCGGCGCAGTTCGACCAGTTTCTTGGCGTTGCCGGTCGCCAGCACCACCCGGTCGGTCATGGCAGCCATCCGGTCAGTCCGCCAGCGCCGCCTGCTGCAGCGCGGTCAGCGTGCGGCAGCCACCTGCGGCCAGATCCAGCAGCTGGTTGAGGGTGTCCCGGTCGAACGGCTGCTGCTCGGCCGTGCCCTGCACCTCGATGAAGTCGCCGCTGCCGCTCATCACCACGTTCATGTCGGTGTCGGCCTTGGAGTCCTCGCCGTAGGCCAGATCCAGCATCGGTACGCCGCCCACCACGCCCACCGAGATCGCCGAGACCGAGTCGGTCAGCGGCTCACCGGCCAGCAGCTTGCGGCCGCGCAGCCAGCTGACCGCGTCCTGCAGCGCGACGTAGGCGCCGGTGATGGACGCGGTCCGGGTGCCTCCGTCGGCCTGCAGCACGTCGCAGTCGAGCACGATGGTGTTCTCCCCCAGCGCCTTGTAGTCGATGACCGCGCGCAGGCTGCGGCCGATCAACCGGCTGATCTCGTGGGTCCGCCCGCCGACCCGGCCCTTGATGGACTCACGGTCGCTGCGGGTGTTCGTCGCCCGCGGCAGCATGGCGTACTCGCTGGTCACCCAACCCAGCCCGCTGCCCTTGCGCCACCGGGGCACGCCCTCCGTCACGCTGGCCGCCACCAGCACCCGGGTCCGGCCGAATTCGACCAGCACCGATCCTTCGGCCGCGTCCAGCCAGCCGCGGGTGAAGCGCACCTCACGCAGCTGATCCAGGGCGCGGCCGTCCTCACGCGGCCCCGTGGCGGGGCGATCGGAAGGCGGGTCGGCCGGGTTCGCGTCGGTCATGGCGGCCACCCTAACCGGCAGCCGGCAGCGTCAGCCGCCGGTGGGTGGCGGCCGCCTGGACCGGTCCGTCGAAGCAGCGGCGGGCGGCGGCCACCGCCTGCTCACGGTCGTACCAGGGTGGGATGTGGGTGAGGACCAGCGCGGCTGCGCCGGCCTCGGCGGCGTGTCGGCCGGCCTGGGCTCCGGTCAGGTGCAGTCCGGGCGGATCGGTCGCGGCGTCCTGGTCCAGGAAGGTCGCCTCGCACAGCAGCAGATCCGCATCGCGGGCCAACTCCACCAGTGCGGCCGTCGGTCCGGTGTCGGCGGAGTAGGCCAGCACGGCGTCGGCGGTCTCGATCCGCATCCCGTAGGTCGGCACCGGGTGGGCCATCCTGCGGGTGGTGATCCGGAAGGGACCCACCCGCTGCACCTCCTGCCAGCTGTGGAAGGTGAAGCTCGCGGCGAGATCCTCCGGCTCGTCACCGGTCGTGCCGGGGTCGTAGGCGCGGCCGATCCGGTCCCGGGTGCCGGCCGGCCCGTAGACGGCGACCGGCGGCCAGGGAGCGTTCGGGGCGTACCGGGAGGCGACGTGGAAGGCACACAGGTCGATGCAGTGGTCGGGATGCAGGTGGCTGATCGCGATCGCGTCGATCGTCGCCGGGTCCATCAGCCCGTACAGCGAGCCGAGCGCGCCGGCGCCCAGGTCGACCAGCAGGGCGAACGTCCGGCCCTGGTACGGCGCGGTGAGCAGATAGCTGGAGGCCGGCGAGTCGGGTCCGCTGAGCGAGCCGCTGCAGCCGACGACGGTCAGTTCCACGGCTCGTCGCGTCGCTGCGGGCCCGGTCCGACCACCTGTCCGGGTTGGCTGAACTGGACCACGTCGGTGATCAGGTCGGGCAGCAACCGGTGACCCAGGCGGGAGAACACCTCGGGGCTGCCGGTGGTCAGGAAGGTGTGCCGGGCCTCCCGCGGCGTGTTGTGCAGCAGCCCGGCCCGGGTCAGCAGCGTGTAGACACTGTCGGCGCAGGCGCCGGCGCTGGACACCAGGGCGACGTCGTCGCCGAGCACGAGCGACAGCACGCCGGTCAGCAACGGATAGTGGGTGCAGCCGAGGACCAGCGTGTCGATGCCGGCCGCCTTCAGCGGAGCCAGGTACTCCTGCGCAGCGGCCAGCAGGTCCGGTCCACCGGTGATGCCGGCCTCCACGAACGGCACGAACCTCGGACAGGCCGCCGTCAGCACCTCCACCTGGGGTGCGGCGGCGAACGCGTCGTCGTAGGCCATCGAGGTGGCGGTGGCTTCGGTGCAGATCACCCCGACCCGGCCGTTGCGGGTGGTGGCCACGGCCCGGCGGGCCGCCGGCAGGATGACCTCGATCACCGGGACGCGGTATCGCTCGCGGGCGTCGCGCAGGGTGGCGGCGCTGCCGGAGTTGCAGGCGATGACCAGCGCCTTCACGCCCAGGTCGACCAGGTGGTCCAGGCATTCCAGGGTGAACTCGCGCACGTCGGCGATCGACTGTTCGCCGTACGGCGCCCGGGCGGTGTCGCCGAGGTAGATGACGTCCTCGTTCGGCAGTTGGTCCATCACCGCACGCGCCACCGTGAGGCCGCCGAAGCCGGAGTCGAAGATGCCGATCGGCCCGTCGGCCTCCGCCGAGGAACGACCGGTGGGGGAACCGGGTGCCGCTGTCACGCCGCGAGCTTAACGATCCGCACCGACAGCCCCGAAGGTCGCACCGGCCTCCACCGGGCCACATCGACCGGCGCGAGCTCGGCCGCGACACGCCCGTCCGCCCCTGACCCTGGCCTCTCCCCGGCCCCACCGCGTGCTGAGCCGGTCGAAGCCACCCGGGACCGGCAGCCGGGACGCCGGACGAGCTCCGGATGCCGAAACACAGCGGCGGGTCCCGGAGGCGGTAACCCGCGGGCGGGCGTCGGGTCAGATGCGGGCGGGGTCGCCGCAGAGCACGATCTCCTTGATCGGGTCGATGCCGGAGTCCCAGAGGTTGGCGTGCATGCCGGCGACCACCCGGTCGTCGACGATCCAGTACGCCGCGAAGGCCCGGCCCGCGACGTCACCGCGCAGTTCCACCCGCGGAGTGCTGCCGGCCGGCAGATGACCGATGTACTCCATGCCGAGGTCGTACTGGTCGCTGAAGAAGAACGGCAGGAAGTCCACCTGGGCCTGCTCCCCCAGCAGCGCCCGCGCCGCCACCGGACCCGTGTCGTGGGCCCACGCCCAGTGTTCGACCCGGACCCGGCGGCCGAGGCCAGGATGGTCGACCTCGGCGATGTCGCCGGCGGCGTAGATGTCGGGATCGGAGGTCTGCAGCGAGCCGTCGGTGTGCACGCCGGTGCCGACCTGCAGGCCGGCGTCGGCGGCGAGCTGGGTGCGCGGCTGCGCACCGATGCCGACGATGACGGTGGCGGCCTCATACCGGGAGCCGTCGGTCGTCAGGACGGCCGAGACCGAGTCGCCGGCGGTCTCCAGGCCGGCGACGCTGGCATCGGTGACCAGCCGGACGCCGTGCTCGCGGTGCATCCCGGCGAACACGTCGGCCACCGCGGGTCCGAGCAGCGCGCCCAGCGGTCGCTCGTCGCGGACCAGCAGGGTCACCTCGACGCCACGCTCCCGCGCCGCGGCCGCGACCTCGAGCCCGATCCAGCCGCCGCCGATGATCACCATCGGCCGACCGGTGGCGATGGCCGCCTCGATCCGTTCGGCGTCGGGCAGGTCGCGGAGAGTGAAGACGTTGTCGGAGTCGGCGCCCGGCAGCTGCAGGCTGCGTGGCCGGCTGCCGGTCGCCAGCAGCAGCTTGTCGTAGTGGTGGGAGTTCTCCGACCGGGTGATCACCGCACGGGCATCCCGGTCCAGCACTGCGGCGGCATCACCGAGGACGACCTCGATCTGATGGTCGGCGTACCACTGCTGGTCGTGGGTGAATGCCGACTCCTTCGACTCCGAACCGAGCAGATAGCCCTTGGACAGCACCGGCCGCTCGTAGGGCAGCTGACGCTCGGCACCGATCAGGGTGACCCGGTCCGTCGAGCCCTGCTCGCGGAGTTGTTCGACGGCCCTGGCCGCGGCCAGACCGCCACCCACAACGACGATGTCCATGGCGACGACCCTACGCCGCCGACCGGTCGGTACGCCGGGCGGCCGACAGACCTGGTCAGGCCCAGACCTGGGTGTCCAGATGCTCCTCGACGCTGTCCAGGTCGGCGGCATAGGCACCGGTGGACAGGTACTTCCAGCCGCCGTCGGCGATGATCAGCACGATGTCGGCGCGTTCACCGGCCTTGTCGGCCCTGGCCGCCTGGGCGAGCCCGGTGTGGATGACGGCACCGCTGGACAGGCCGGCGAAGATGCCTTCGCGCTCCAGCAGCTCCCGCACCCGGCGGACCGCGTCGCGGGAGCCGACGGAGTAGCGGGAACTGATCACCGAGCCGTCGTAGAGCTCGGGCACGAACCCCTCGTCGAGGTTGCGCAGGCCGTAGACGAGTTCGCCGTATCGCGGTTCGGCCGCGATCACCCGGACGTCGGGCTTCTTCTCGGCCATGAACCGGCCGACGCCCATCAGGGTGCCGGTGGTGCCCAGGCCGGCGACCACGTGGGTGACCTCGGGCAGGTCGGCCAGGATCTCCGGTCCGGTGCCGAGGTAGTGCGCCTCGGCGTTGGCCGGGTTGCCGTACTGGTACAGCATCACCCAGTCGGGATGTTCGTCACTGAGCCGCTTGGCCACCCGGACGGCCTCGTTGGACCCGCCGGCGGCCGGCGACGAGACGACCTCGGCGCCCCACATGGCCAGCAGCTGTTTGCGTTCGGAGCTGGTGTTCTCCGGCATGACGCAGATCAACCGGTAGCCGGCCAGCTTCGCGGCCATCGCCAGCGAGATGCCGGTGTTGCCGCTGGTCGGCTCGAGGATGGTCGAACCGGGCTTGAGCAGCCCGTCCTCCTCGGCGGTCCTGATCATGTTCAGGGCGGCGCGATCCTTGATCGAGCCGGTCGGGTTGCGGTCCTCGAGCTTGGCCCAGAGCCGTACGTCGCGGCTCGGGGACAGCCGCGGCAGGCCGACCAGAGGCGTGTGTCCGACCGACTCGGCCAGGGATGCGAACCGGGTCACAGGGTCCTCAGAATGCGGGGAACGCGATCAGCGCGAGCCGCCGGCAACCGCCGGCAGCACCACGACCACGTCGTCGTCGGAGACCGGTGCGGACAGGCCGCCGCTGAACCGGACATCCTCGTCGTTGACGTAGACGTTGACGAAGCGACGCAGGCCGTCGGATTCGACCAGGCGGTCCTTCAGCCCCGGGTGGCGGCGCTCGACGTCGTCGATGACCTGGGCCAGCGTGGAGCCGCGGCCGGTCACTGCCTTCTCGCCACCGGTGTAGGTGCGCAGGATCGTCGGGATCTTGACTTCGATCGCCATCTGTTCACTCCTGGTTCTGCGGGCCGGCTGCCGGCCTCACGGGACTGTCGACTAATCGAACGTTTCACACGGCCCGGGGTATTCCACCGGCGCCCGAATCCGCGGATCGACCGGTCGGGCCGGCGTCAATCCGCGATGTCCAACTCCTCCTCGGTCACCTCTGAGTCGACGATCCGGTAGGACCGGACCGAGAACGGGCCTTCCTCGCGGCCGCACTCGGCGGTGGAGACCAGCACGTAGTGGGCCTGCGGCTCGGCGGCGTAGGAGATGTCGGTCCGCGACGGATAGGCCTCGGTCGCGGTATGGGAGTGGTAGACGACGACGATCTCCTCGTCGTTGGCGTCCAACTCCTTGGCCAACTGCAGCTGCTCGGAGGGGTCGAACCGGAAGAACGTCGGTGACCGGTCGGCATTGATCATGCGGATCAGCCGCTCCGGGCGGTCCGATCCCGCGGCACCGACGATGACACCGCAGGCCTCGTCGGGATGGTCGGCGCGGGCGTGGGCGACCATCTGGTCGACGTGGGCACGCGGGATCCTCAGCACGGTCGCAGCGTAGGCAACGGTGTCCACGGGGCGGGCGGCTGCCCGCACTCTGAGATGGGCGGCTAGCGTGGCGGGGTGCCGATGACGACGCCGATGACGACTCCGACCGGGCCTGCGGCCACCCCGACCGCGACACCGACGCCAACACCTGCCGGAGCACCGGGCGCCGCACCGACCGGCATGCCGCCGACCAGTCCCCCGGTCGGCGGCTCTCCGGCCGGACAGATCGATCCGGTCGTGCCCGGCTTCCCCGCCGTCGCCGGCTGGATCGCGGCTCCGCCGCCGGCGGAGGCCGACCGGTACCGCACACCGGTGCTGTTCACCGAGGTGAGCCTGGACCGGCCGCTGCGGAGCGCCGTCCTCACGGCCTGCGGCCTGGGATTGCAGCACGTCACCATCGACGGCGATCCGATCAACGACCATCGGCTCGATCCGCCGTTCACCGACTTCGACCACCGGGTGCTCTACGTCAGCACCGACGTCACCGGCCGACTGCCCGTCGGCCGACACCGGGTGGCGATCACACTGGGCCGCGGATTCTTCGCGCTGCCGACGGAGAACGTCTGGGGCTGGCACCGGGCGCCGTGGTCGGGTCCCCTGCGCGCCATCGCCGAACTGCAGCTCGAGGACGTCGACGGACGGACCACGACGATCGGTACCGACGAGAGCTGGTGGGCGACGCTGGGTCGCACCAGCTACGACTGCTACTACGCCGGCGAGTCCTACGACGCCACGCTGCCCGTCCCGGATCGGGTGCCGGCCCTCGCCGCCGACCCACCCCGTGGGGTCCTGGCGCCGGCACGGCACGAGCCGATCCGGGTCACCTGGCGGGGAGAGCCGCAATGGCAGCGGGTCGGCGACTCCTGGATCGCCGACTTCGGGCGGACCATCGCCGGCTGGACCGGCCTGCGGACCGATCAGGAACACGGCCGGCAGGTGAGTCTGACCTACGCCGAGAAGCGTGAGGAGGACGGCAGCCTGCGTCCGGTCAGCGTGCACGTCGCCGGCGACCGCTTCCAGACCGACACCTACATCGGCGACGGCAGCGCCGGGCAGTACTGGGAGCCGCGGTTCAGCTACAAGGGCTTCCGCTACGTCCAGCTCGACGGGCTCAGCCATCCCCCCGGACGCGGCACGCTGACCGCGTACGCCGCCCACAACGATGTGGCACGCATCGGCAGCTTCGGCTGCAGCGAACCGCTGTTCGAGACGTTCACCGAGGCGATGGCCCGGACCGTGGCGAACAACCTGCACCACGTTCCCACCGACACACCGGTCTATGAGAAGAACGGCTGGACCGGAGACGCCCAGCTGGCGACGGAGTCGATGCTCGACCTGTTCGAGCTGCGAGCGCTGTTCAGCACCTGGCTGGAGGACCTGCGCGACGCCCAACGGCCCGACGGCTCGCTGCCCGTGATCGCACCGTCACCCGGTTGGGGCTACACCGATCTCGGCCCGTCGCCGGAATGGACCACCGTCTACCCGCACCTGCTGCGCGAGCTGTACCGCCGGTACGGCGACCGCGACCAGCTGGTGGATCACTGGCCCGCGCTGGCCCGTTACCTGGACTGGGAACTGGGCAAGCTCGTCGACGGCGTCGCGGTCTCCGAGCTCGGCGACTACCTGCAGCCGGGGACGAACGGAGTCGGTCCGGACGACTCCGGGGTGACCGCGTCCGCCCTGCTGGTCCGCGCGCTCCGCGAGAGCGCCGAACTCGCCGACCTGATCGGCGGGCACGCCGACGCAGACCGGTACCGGGCCGCGGCCACGGAGCTGACCCGGGCGATGAACGACCGGTACCTGGACCGGGATCGCGGCCAGTACGTGGTCGGGCCGGTCTACAGCCAGACCTCCAACGCGATCGCTCTACTGTTCGGCCTGGTGCCTGAGGAACTGACCGTCGCGGTCTGCGACGGACTGGTCGCCGACATCCAGCGGCGGGACGACCATCTGCATGTCGGCTGCATCGGCGCGAACGTCGTGCTGCCGGCGCTGACCGCCCACGGTCACGGCGAGCTCGCTCTGCGCGTCGCCCGCCAGACCAGCTACCCGAGCTGGGGTCACTGGTTCGCCAACGGTGCCGACACGATGTGGGAGATGTGGGAGACCACGACCCGCTCGCGCGACCACTATTTCCACGGCACCGTCGTGCAGTGGTTGTTCGAGGACGTGGCCGGCCTGCGGCCCGGCGATCACGGCTGGCGCACCTTCTCGGTCCGGCCGCATCCGCTCGGGAATCTCGCGCACGCCCGGTACTGCGTCCAGACCGTCAGGGGTCAGGTCGCCGTCCGATGGCAACGCCACCCGGACCGCGCCTTCGAACTCGCCGTCGACGTTCCCGACGGCGCCACCGCAACGATCACCGTGCCGGGCAGCGATGTCGTCGCCGCGGGCCCCGCCTGCCCCGACCCGACCGATCCGCGCGGCTCCCAGTTCACCGCCACGGCGGGCACCGTCACGTTCCGGTCCTCGCTGCCCGCTCCGGCATCCGGCCACTGCTGACCCCGGCCGGCGCCGATCCGGCCAGGGCCGCGCCGTCGGAACTGTGGGCGAGCTCGGGTCAGAGCGCCGAGACCAGCGTCTCCTGGGCGAACCCGAGCCAGTCGTAGACACTGACCAGGAAGGCCCGCGGATCGTCCTGCGCCAGGTCGGCGATCTCGTCGGCGCTGGTGTTGTCGGCGATACCCAGCCGGCCCGCGACCGCCAGCCGCAGACTGGTCAGCGCGCGCAACCATGCCTCGGCCTCCTCGACCGGGATCCGGACGTCACGGCGCCCCTCATCGGTGGACTCGAGGTGGCGCAACACCACCTCGGCGTCGTCGACCTTCTTCTGTCGCAGGTCACGGTCGGTGAACCGGCGGAACTCCTGGGAAGCCTTCGCATCGCCGGGATAGGCGTCGGGCAGCAGCCGACGCAGCACCGGGTCCTGGGGTGGCTGCACCGGCTGGTCGTCGCCGAAGTCGGCGGCCAGCGCGGCGAAGGGGTCGTCGCCGTCCTCGACCGCCGGGAGCGGGTTGTCGGGGCCGACCAGGCCGATCAGCTCCGACAGCAGCGACTGCAGCAACCGCACCTCATCGGGGTCGAGATCGGTGCTGATCGTCCGGCCATGCCGCTTGAACCGATGCACGATCAGGCCGCGTCGGCCTTGTCGAGGGTGGCCCACAGCCCGTACTGGTGCATGGCAGTCACGTCCCGCTCCATCTCCTCGCGGCTGCCGGTGGCCACCACCGCCTTGCCCTGCGTGTGCACGGTCATCATCAACTGGTGAGCCTTCGACTTGGAGTAGTGGAAGTAGACGGTGAAGACGTGAGCGACATAGGACATCAGGTTCACCGGGTCGTCCCAGACGATCGTCGCCCAGGGCGACTGGTCGTAGGACTCCTCGATCGGGCGGTCCTGGATCGCGGTCCCGCCCGCGGGCGTCAGTGTGGGCTCGGACGTTGCGGGCATATCGACCATTGTGACAAACCCGGCCCGGCGGTGACAGGCACCCGAGCCGCAACAGCCCGCAGGAAGCCCCGCCGGCCGGTGCTCCCCCGGCCGCTACGCTGACGGGCGTGACGGCATCAGAGGCGGTCGGCGCACCGGGCTTTCCCGCGGGCGAACACGTGGGGCTGACCGAGCCGTGGGGGCCGAGTGAGGTGCCGACGACGGCACTGCTGACCGACCATTACGAGCTGACCATGCTGCGGGCGGCGTTGCGCGCGGGCACCGCCGACCGCCGCTGCACCTTCGAGCTCTTCGCCCGCCGACTCCCCGACGGCCGCCGCTACGGCGTGGTCGGCGGCGTCGGCCGGGCGCTGCGGTCGCTGCGCCACTTCCGCTTCGACGAGGAGACGCGCCGCTTCCTGCTGGATCGACACATCGTCGACCAGAGGACGGCTGACTGGCTCGCCGACTTCCGCTTCAGCGGACAGATCTGGGGCTACGCGGAGGGCGAGATGTACTTCCCCGGCTCCCCGCTGCTGGTCGTGGAGAGCACCTTCGCCGAAGCCGTGCTGCTGGAGACGGTGCTGCTGAGCATCTACAACCATGACTCGGCCATCGCCTCGGCGGCGTCGCGGATGACCGCGGTGGCCGACGGCCGGCCGTGTCTGGAGATGGGGGCGCGGCGGACCCAGGAACTGTCCGCGGTGGCCGCGGCACGGGCCGCCTATATCGCCGGCTTCGACGGCACCTCCTCGCTGGAGGCAGGCCGCCGCTACGGCGTGCCGACGATCGGCACGGCAGCGCACGCGTTCACGCTCCTGCACGACACCGAGGAGCAGGCCTTCGCCGCGCAGATCGCGGCCCTGGGTGAGGACACCACCCTGCTGGTGGACACCTACGACGTCGACCAGGCGGTACGTACCGCCGTCCGACTCACCGGCGGTCGGATCGGCGCGGTCCGACTGGACTCCGGCGACCTGCCGGCGCTGGCCCGGCATGTGCGGGAACTGCTGGACGAACTCGGCGCCACCCACACCAAGATCATCGTCACCAGTGACCTGGACGAATGGCAGATCGCTGCCTTGGCCGGCGCGCCGGTGGACGGCTACGGCGTCGGCACCGCCCTGGTGACCGGTTCGGGACACCCGACCTGCGGCTTCGTCTACAAGATGGTCGCCCGGGCGAGCTCCGACGAACCCGACGCCCCGCTGGTCCACGTCGCGAAGAAGAGTGCTGCGAAGGCGACCGTGGGTGGTCGCAAGTACGCCTGGCGCCGGTTCGACGACCGGGGCACGGCGGAAACCGAGGTGATCGGCATCGACACCGAGCCGGACGTGGATCGGGGCCGGGAGCTCCTGGTGCCGTTGGTCACCGACGGTGAGATCGTGGGACGCGAACCGCTGGCGGCGGCCCGCGACCGGCATGTGGCCGCGCGGGCGGAACTTCCGCTGGACGCATTGAAGATGTCGCGCGGCGAGCCGGTGATCGACACGGTCTTCGTCTGAGGGCCGGAAAGGCGGCGGGTTCGTGAGCCGATACACCAACAGCAGGAGGCGTACCGATGAGTCGGGCCTTGATCGTGGTCGATGTGCAGAAGGACTTCTGTGAGGGCGGCTCGTTGGCGGTCCGCGGCGGCGCGAACACCGCGGCCCGGATCAGCGCACTCCTGTCGGGCGCGCACGGCTACGACCAGGTGGTCGCCACCCGCGACCACCACATCGACCCGGGCGCCCATTTCTCCGACCATCCCGACTTCCGGGACAGTTGGCCGCGGCACTGCGTCGTCGGCACCGGCGGGGTCGAGTTCCACGACCGGTTGACCTTCGGGGACTTCGACGCCGTCTTCGACAAGGGCGAGTACGCGGCCGCCTACTCCGGCTTCGAGGGCCGCGACGCCGACGGGACGTCGCTGCAGGACTGGCTGACCGAGCGCGGCGTCGACACCGTGGACGTGGTCGGTATCGCCACCGATCACTGCGTCCGGGCCACCGCACTGGATGCGGCCGGCGCCGGATTCGGCACCCGGGTGCTGCTCGACCTGACCGCCGCGGTCGCCCCCGCCGACATCCAGACGACCTACGCGCAGTGGCGTGCCGCCGGCGTCAGCGCCGTCGGCGATCTGCCGGACCCCGGCTGACCTCCGCCCGGATCGGCCAGGTCGGCGCGGCGGCGTCGGATCAGCCGCCGTCCAACCGGGACAGCAGCGTCTTCGGGGCCACACAGCGGTAGGCCTCCACCGCGATGGCGTCCAGTTCGGACTGGTCCACGGTCTGCAGGTGGACACCCAACCAGCCCCGGTGGCCGACGTACGGCGGGCGGAAGAACCGATCCGGGTCGGTCTCGAGCAGGTCCTGTTGGACGCCGTCGGGTGCGGCGCACCAGATCGCCAGCCGACCGTCGCCGTGGTGGTCGTCCAGGAACATCACGAACAGCCGTTTGTCCCGGACGAAGAAGCCGGGACCGCCGTGGCTCGGCCGTTCCGCGGCCTCCGGAAGTGCCAGACAGGCGCGGCGGACGCGCCCCAGCTGCCGTTCGGCTTCGGCAGCCGTCCAGTCGGCCACCGGGCTCATCGCAGCAGGTGCTGTTTCGCGGCGGCGAACTCCTCGTCGGACAGGGCGCCGCGGCGATGGAGTCCGGTCAGGTCCGCCAGGTCGGCGGCCAGCCGGTCCGAGCCGATGCCGGCCGGCGCGCCGACCGTCACGGCAGGTTCGGGGCCGCGGCGACGGGCCGCGGCGACGAGGACGATCACCAGTACTCCGACGACCGCCGTCAGCAGCAGGGCGATCCCGACGATGACGGCGATCGGGCCGAGAGCGAACATCGGCGCTCCTTCCCGTGGTCGGCCGATGCAGGTGAGTGTGGCACGGAGCCGGCCCATCCAGGGGCCACTACATTGAGGTGGGTGGATCTTTTCACCGGGCTGATCGACGACGCACGCCTGGACGGCAGCCGGCCGTCCTCCCCGGATGAGGCCGTCGACCTGCATCGGCGTCTGACCGGAGGGCAGTCGTCGCTGCTGCGGTCGGTCCTGGTCACCGACCGTGGGCTTGCCGACCTCGACCGCCGGGCCGGCGTCGTCCTGCCGGTGACCGTGGTGAACACCACCGGGGCCGGCGGACTGACCTCGTTGGCGGGGCGGACGACTCGCCACCTCGACATCGTCGCCGTCGACTCCGCGATCCGTGACAGCGGCGATCCGGCCGGCAACGTCGCCCGGATCGCGGCGGCCGCCCGCGAGCTCGACCCCGAGGTCACGGTGAACGTCGTCCTTCCCCACCTGCCGGGCTGGGAGCAGCTGGTCGCCGAGGTGGAGGCCGAGGGGCTGCATGCGGTGATCGGCTGGGAGTCCGATCCGGCCGTGCTGGCCGGACGGGTCGAGGTCCTGGTGGAGGCCGATCTCGCCTTCAGCGTGGATCGGGTGCCGAGCGCCGGCGCGCTGCTGTCCGTGCTGACCGTGGTCGCCGCGGTGATCGACGGCGAGGATCCGGGTGCCGCCGAGACCGCCGGCAGTGCAGAGGGTCCCGGTGCCGCGGCGTCCGCCCGGGAGTCCGCGTCCGTGGCGGCCGTGCGCGGCTGGGACGACACCAGGGCGGCCCGCGTTCGGCGCCGGTTGCAGTCGGTGCGGGTCGCCGACGCCGGCGGCCTCATCGATCAGCTGCAGACCTGGGACCTGCTCAGCCCCGACGGCGGTGGCCGGTCGGCCGGCTGATCACCGGGTCGTGACCAGCTGCGTCCGGGCGGCGAGGTCGTGGACGGCCTGCCGCTCGGCGTTCCAGAGCGGGAACAGCACGTCGAGCACGGCGAACAGCAGCAGATAGCTGCCGACGGTCAGCGGCACGCTCCACACCACGGCACGCAGGACACTCTGGGTCCAGGGCAACCCGCCGGTGTGGCGGCCGTGCCCGGCCGGCACCACCCGCAGCCCGCAGATCGTCTGGCCGAGAGTGGCCCCGCGGAACCGCCAGAACAGGCTGAAGTAGAGCAGGTACACCGCGACCGAGATGGCTGTCAGCCACATCCGGTCGGTGCTGGAGATCAGGGTGGTCGGGTCGATGGTCGGCGTGGCCTGGCCGTGCTGGGCAGCCGCGACGGCGGCGTTCATGTACGCCCTGACCGCCGGCAGCATCTTCAGATAGATCGGCAGTGCGGCCACCGAGGACACCATTGCGGTGATCATCAGATCGATGACGGCGGCCAGGAACCGCCACCACCAGCCGGCCAGCGGCACGCCGTCGGCCGTCCGCGGCCCCGTCGCCCGATTCCGGTCCGTCGGATTCGGCCCGTACTGGGACGGGCCCTGCTGGTAGGGCCCCTGCTGGTACGGCCCCTGCTGGTACGGGCCCTGCTGGTACGGGCCCTGCTGGTACGGGCCCTGCTGGTACGGGCCCTGCTGGTACGGGCCCTGCTGGTACGGGCCCTGCTGGTACGGGCCCTGTGGATACGGGCCTCGCGGATCCTGGTCCTGCTGATGCGGGCCCGGCTGGTGCTGCCCGGTCGAGCCGTAGTGGGGCGGGTAGCCCTGCCCGCTGCCGGTCGACCCGGTGCCCTGCCCGCTGCTCGGGTTCAGCTGCGGATAGCCGCTGAGGTGGGCGGCCGTGTGCGGCCCGTGACCGGACTGGTGCTCGGTGGGCCGGGTGTTGCGTGACCATCCCCAGCCGTCCCAGTACCGTTCCTGGGTTGCGTCGACCGGATCGGGATACCACCCGCGGGGGGCGGCATGCCGTCCTGGCGGGACGGGCGGGGAACCGATCGGGATGTTGCTCACGGAGCAAGGTTAGTAGCCCTGAAGCTGTTCGAGATTCTCTGCACACCGACGCAGGCCGGCGATCAGGCGATCGACCTCGCGGGTGGTGATGCCGACCACCATCCGGTCCTCGATCCGGCTGACGGCACGGTCGGCCTTGCGCAGCGCCTTACGGCCTTCGGGGGTGATCCGGATCGGCAGCGCTCGCCCCTGGCTCGGCTGCTCGGCGACCCGGACGTACCCCCGCGAACGCAGGATGCGCATCAGGTCCTGCAGCGACTGCCTGCTGACGTTGCACTGTCGGGCGATCTCGGCCGACGACGCATCCGGGCTGTCGGCGACGATCTTCATCACGGTGTACTGGGCCAGGGTCAGACCGACGCCCTGCAGGGCCGCGTCGCCGGTCCGGCGGAGCAACTGCTGGACGCGCCGCGTCTGGTGGGCGATCCGATCATGAGCGTCCACTTCGCTTCCCACATCGGACGTCGACGTCTCCGACCTGTCGACCATGACCCTCCTTCGCGCGCTGGAGGAAATGTATCCAGGGTGTCAGGCACCTGACCGGGTACCCCGTTGCGCGCCGGTTGATCGGATGTGCTTACCGGCGCCGCCGTGTCGGGACCTCGGTCCTTCGCCGACGCCGTCCCTACTGTGGCACGGCGGCGCGGGTCGATGATCAACTCCCGCCGCTGACCGCCCAGACCCGGATGGTGGCGATGCGTTGCTGGAGTTCGTCCTCGGTCGCGACCGCCGATGGCGGCCCGCCGCATTCGCTGACCAGCGCGGAGTGGATGACGCCGTGCGGTTTCCCGGTGCGGTGATGCCAGGCGGCGACCAGGCTGTTGAGCTCCTTGCGCAGTTCCCGCAGCCGGCCGTGGGTGCTGTACGACGGCGGCTCGGCCCCGCCGCGGGCGACCTGGGAGGCCTGGTGGCGGCGGAGCAGGTCCTTGACCTGGTCGGGTTCGAGCAGGCCGGGGATGCCGAGGTAGTCCATCTCGTCCTGACTGCCGGAGTACGCCCCCAGCCCGAACTCGCCGCCGTCGAAGACCACCCGGTCGAAGTCGGCCTCACTGGCCAGTGCGGCGAACGAGTGCTCGTCGTCCAGGTCGGCGTCCGGCTCGGACTCGGTGCGTTCGGCCTCCACCAGGAGCTGTGACTCGTCGTCGCTGCGCGGCTTCAGCGCATGGTCGCGCTCCACCTCCATGTCGGCGGCGTATCGCAGCAGGTGCGGGGCGCTCGGCAGGAACACCGAGGCCGTCTCCCCCTTGGAGCGGGCGCGGACGAACCGGCCGACCGCCTGCGCGAAGAACAGCGGCGTCGCCGTCATGGTCGCGTACACACCGACCGTCAGCCGGGGCACGTCGACGCCCTCACTGACCATCCGGACCGCGACCATCCACCGGTCCGCGGAGGCGGCGAACTTGCTGATCCTGCGCCCGGACTGCGCCTCGTCGCTGAGCACCAGCACCGGCTTCCTGCCGGTGATGGACCTGAGGATGTCGGCATAGGCGCGGGCGTGGGTCTGGTCGGTGGCGATCACCAGCCCGCCGGCATCGGGGACGTGCTGGCGTACCTCGGTGAGCCGGTGGTCGGCCGCCTTCAGCACCGCCGGCATCCACGACCCCGACGGATCGAGCGCGGTCCGCAGCGCCTGGTTGGTCAGATCCCTGGTCAGCGGCTCACCGAGCCGCGCGGCGACCTCGTCGCCGGCCTTGGTCCGCCAGTGCATGTCGCCGGAATACGCCATGAACAGCACCGGCCGGACGATGCCGTCGCTCAGCGCCGGGCCGTAGCCGTAGGCGTAGTCGGCCCGGGAGTGCAGAGCGCCGGAACCGTCCGGTTCGTACCGGATGAACGGGATCGGGTTGGCATCGGACCGGAACGGCGTGCCGGTGAGTGCCAGTCGGCGGGCCGCCGGTTCGAACGCCTCCCGGACCGCGTCGCCCCAGCTCAGCGCGTCCCCGGCGTGGTGCACCTCGTCGAGGATCACCAGGGTCTTGAACCCCTCGACCCGGATGCGCAGCGCGAGCGGGTTGGCCGCGACACCGGCATAGGTCAGGGCGATGCCCTTGTAGTCGCGACTGGTGCGACCCTGCTTGCTGCCGAACTGGGGGTCGATCGGGATGTTGATCTTGTCCGCAGCCTCGGCCCACTGGGTCTTCAGATGCTCGGTGGGGGCGACCACGACCACGCGGTCGATCTCCCGGCGGGCGAACAGGTTCGCGGCCAGGGTCAGCGCGAACGAGGTCTTGCCGGCCCCGGGCGTGGCGACCGCGAGGTAGTCCCGCGGCTGGGAGGCGAAGTAATCCGCCAGGGCGGCGGCCTGCCAGGCCCGCAACTGCTTGGCGGTCCCCCAGGCGGCACGATCGGGGAACGCCGGCGGCAGGCCGGTGGAGGTGAATCCCCGCTCACCGAACTCGCCCTCTCCCGGCCTCGGATCGGCAGGTTCGGGTCGGGCAGTCACGCGTTCGAACTGTAGACGAGGCCGCCGCCGGGACCGAATCCGACTCGCTCCGGCGCGCCCCGCCCCGAGCTCATCCGCGCCCCCCCCGAGCTCATCTTCGGGCGCGGCGACCTTGGGGCGGCGCAGCCCCGGTCCCCGCACCAGCCCCGTCACCTCGCACCAGCCCCGTCACCTCGCACCAGCCGCGCCCGGTGCGAAGCGCCGTACCTGGTGCGAGACGCGCCATACCGGGTGCCAGGCGCCATACCCGGTACCAGGCGCCGCACCTGGTGCCAGGCGCCAGGCCCGCTGCGAGGACGGGGCCTCTGATGCGGCGCAACCCCGGCTCCCGCACCAGCCCCGTCACCTCGCACCAGCGCACCCGGTGCGAGACGCCGCACCTGGTGCGAGACGCCGCACCTGGTGCGAGACGCCAGGCCCGCTGCGAGGACGGGGCCTCTGATGCGGCGCAACCCCGGCTCCCGCACCAGCCCCGTCACCTCGCACCAGCCGCACCCGGTGCGAGACGCCGCACCTGGTGCGAGACGCCGTACGGGGTGCCAGGCGCCATACCCGGTACCAGGCGCCGCACCTGGTGCCAGGCGCCAGGCCCGCTGCGAGGACGGGGCCTCTGATGCGGCGCAACCCCGGCTCCCGCACCAGCCCCGTCACCTCGCACCAGCCGCACCCGGTGCGAGACGCCGCACCTGGTGCGAGACGCCGTACCTGGTGCGAGACGCCGCACCTGGTGCCAGGCGCCAGGCCCGCTGCGAGGACGGGACCTCTGATGCGGCGCAACCCCGGCTCCCGCACCAGCCCCGTCACCTCGCACCAGCGCACCCGGTGCGAGACGCCGCACCTGGTGCGAGACGCCGCACCTGGTGCGAGACGCCGTACGGGGTGCGAGACGCCGTACCTGGTGCGAGGCGGGCCGCTGGTTCGGGGGCCGGGGCCCGGCACGGCGGGAGTGCCGGGGCGTGGCCAGGAGCCGGCGAGGTCAGGAGTGCGGGAGCCGGCCGACCCGCAGCGACGACAGCACCGCCGCCAGCCCGACCAGGGTCATCACGGAGAAGGCGACGCCGAAGGTGGTGCTCAGCGCGGTGGTGGCCCGCAGGGCGGAGAAGACCGACCCGCTGATGCCCACGAACAGCCCGGAGCCGAGCGCGTCGCCCAGGTTGAGGGAGGAGGCGTTGCGGCCCTGTTCGCTCGGCGCCGAGAACGCCATCGTCGCGATGGAACTGCTGGAGGTGCCCACCCCCATGCCGAAGGCGGCGAAGATCCAGGCGATGCCCAGGACGCCGACCCAGACGGCCGGCACGAACGCGGCCAGTGCCACCATTCCGGCACCGACCGTCACCCCGGCGGCGCCGATCGTGATCATCCGCTCCCGGCGCACCGTCATCCATCGCTGCGACTGCACCCAGGCGCCGGTGAACCAGCCGACCGAGCCGACCGTCAGCACGCCGCCGGCCAGCGCCAGCCCGAGGTGACGTTCCTCCACCAGCATCAGCGGGATGAAGGCCTCCGCGCCGAAGAATGCTCCCGGCAGCAGGATCCGGACCAGCACCACCGCCGGCAGGCCCGCCGCCAACCGGGTGAATCCGGCCGGCATCAGCCGGGGCAGGCTGAACGCCAGCCCCGCCACGCCGAGCGCGGCCGGCACGATCGCGAACAGGTCCAGCCGTTGGCCCGCGTACTGGATCGCCGCCGCGGCCAGCGCGGCCACCGCTGCTGCCCACAACGGCGCCGGCGCCGACAACTCGTCCGGGTCGTGCGGTACCGGGGTCCGCAGCAGCGTCCGCAGCGTCGGTGTCAGCATCACCGCCCCGAACGCCAGCAGCGGCAGCACGGCGAAGAACGCCCAGTGCCAGCTGAAGGTGCGGGTGATCCAGGCCGCCAGCGACGGGCCGGCGACGCCCGGCAGCACCCAGGCCATCGAGATGTAGGTGAACATCCGCGGCCGGTGCTCGGGGGCGAAGACCTGGGCGATGCAGACGTAGGAGGCCGTGTTGAGCACTCCGCCGCCGAGCCCCTGGATCAGCCGGCCGAGGATCAGCACACCCCACGCCGGTGCGGTGCCGGCGACCACCAGGCCGACGGCGAAGATGACCAGGCCGGCGATCAGCGGCCGGGCCGGACCGACCCGGTCACTGAGCCGTCCTGCCACCACGGTGGAGAACAGCATGCCGATCATGAACAGCGAGAACGCCCAGGCGTAGGAGCCGATGCCGTGCAGGTCACGGGCGGCGGCCGGCATCGAGGTCGCCACCGCGGCGGACTCGAACGCGATCCCGACGATGACCGCGCACAGGCCGACGGTCAGTGCCTGCCTGGTGACCACCGGCCGCTCGTCGTCGGCGAACGTTGCGCTGCTGTGGCCCCCCGCATCGGGCCGATCGGTGGACGATTCGGTCACGCGGCCCAGTCCACCACGTCAAGAGCGGTTGAGGTCAATCGGATTCGGCGCGGATCGGACGTCCTAGACTGGCGACCGTGAGTCAGCAGCTGAGCCCCGGTTCGGAGACCATCGTCGACGAACGGACCAAGTCGGAGTATCGCTATGACGACGGCGACGCCGAACGGTTCAGTCACTATGTGCCCAAGGACAAGCTGACCGAGGCGATGGTGATGGGCACGCCGGTGATTGCCCTCTGCGGCAAGGTGTGGGTGCCCAGCCGGGACCCGCAGAAGTTCCCGGTCTGTCCCGAGTGCAAGGAGATCTGGGAGTCGCTGCGGCCCGGCGGCAAGGGCGGCAAGGGCGGCGGCGATGACGGCGGCGACCAGTGACCCGCGGATGACGCTGCGCGGGCTCAGGCCGTAGCGGGGTGCCGTAGCCCCGGTCGGGGCGGACGTCCTTCGCCGGTCGGGGCGGACGTCCTTCGACGGGCTCGGGACGCGGGACCCTCGCGCCGCCCCTCGACGGCTCAGTCCTGCTGGTGCTTCATCTCCTCCTGCTCGCGCTTCAGGCTGCCGACGATGTCCTCGGCGGGGACGGGCGCCAGCCGGTCCCAGACCAGGAAGAGGACGCCGGCGACCAGCATCGCGACGCCGGCCCACAGGTTGATCTGGATGCCGCCGGTCTTGTCGTTGTCGGTGGCGTGGTGGACCAGTCCGATGATCGTCACGACCACGCCGTAGACGATGAACAGGCCGCCCAGGATGCGGCGCAGGTCGAAGCGGCGGGTGGCACGGACGGCCTCCTCGGCGACGGCCGGGTCGGTCAGATCGTCGGCGTCCTGCCGGGCCTCGGAATTCTCGCTCATGATGTCTCCTTGACGACGCTACCCACAGGGGTCACAGGAAGGGCAGGTAGAGGGCGACGCAGAGCCCCAGGGCGACGGTGCCGAGCAGCGCCGGCGACCGGTACCAGGCGACGTCGCTGGCCACCCGGTCGCTGTGCACATCGATGGTGCCGACGCCGTAGACCAGCCCGCCCAGCTGGGACACCGGCTTCGGCCGGGTGAAGGCGCTGACCAGCACCCCGACCACGACCACCGTGGCGAAGGAGATGATCGCCCCGTACAGCGTCTCCGCGGTCCCGGTCGAGAACAGCCGGGGATCGACCAGGTAGGCGATCCAGGTCACCGTCGGCGCGATGATGCCGAAGACGTAGCCCCACAGCGCTCCCGGCGTGGTCATCCGTTTCCACAGCAGGCCCAGGATGAACACCCCGAACAGCGGGGCGTTGAAGAAGGAGAACAGGGTCTGCATGTAGGTCATGATGTTCTGCGCCTGGGCGGCGATGAACGCCGTGCCGATGCCGACCAGGACACCGATGACCGTCACCCAGCGACCCACCGCCAGGTAGTGCGCGTCCGGCATCCGCCGCTTGATGTAGCGCTGCCAGATGTCGTAGGTGAAGACGGTGTTGAAGCTGGACACGTTGGCCGCCATGCCGGCCATGAACGAGGCCAGCAGGCCGGTGACCGCCACCCCGAGCACACCCGAGGGCAGGTACATCTGGATCAGCTTCGGGATGGCGTCGTTGTAGGTGAGCCCGGAGTTCTGCTCACCGGCCAGCTTGTTGCCCAGCGCGGCCGAGGCGATCAGGCCGGGGATGACGACGATGAACGGGATGAACAGCTTCGGGAACGCCGCGATCAGCGGCGTGCGCCGCGCCGCCGACATGTTCTTGGCCGAGAACGCCCGCTGCACCTCGGTGAAGTTGGTGGTCCAGTAGCCGAAGCTCAGCACGAAGCCGAGACCGAGCACGATCGCCAGCCAGTTGGCCCCGATCGGATTGGTGACGTGACCGATGCCGGTGCCGGTCCAGGCGGACAGGTGCTCCACGCCGCTGGTCCTGCTCACCGCCCTGGTCAGACCGCTCCAGCCACCGACCCGGTGCAGGCCGACGATGGTCAACGGGATCAGGCCGGCGATGATCACGAAGAACTGCATGACCTCGTTGTAGATGGCGCTGGACAGCCCGCCGAGGGTGATGTAGACGAGCACGAAACCGGCCGAGACGATGATCGCCACCCATTCGGGCCAGCCCAGCATGGCCTCGATCACGATCGCCATGGCGTACAGGTTGATGCCGGCGATGAGCACGTTGGAGACGGAGAAGGCGATCGCGTTGACGACATGCGGCGCCTTACCGAACCGGCGGAGCATGAACTCCGGGACGCTGCGCACCTTCGAGCCGTAGTAGAACGGCATCATCACCAGGCCGAGGAAGACCATCGCCGGGACCGCGCCGATCAGGTAGTAGTGCAGGGTGGCCACGCCGAGCTGGGCCCCGTTGGCGGCCATGCCGAGGATCTCGGTGGCGCCCAGGTTCGCCGAGACGAAGGCCAGGCCGGTGATCCAGGCCGGCATCGACCGGCCGGACAGGAAGAAGTCCATGCTGGTGCGGACCCGCCGGCGGGCGGCAAACCCGATGCCGATCACGACCGCGAAGTAGACGATGATCATCAGGTAGTCGACCCAGCTGAGGTCGAGTTGTATACCGCTGGTCACGGTCCACCTTCCTCCCGGTCCCGGCCGCAACCGGTCCGCTGACACCTGCCGCAGGGAGCCGGCGTCGCCGACCGTACTCCCGCCACGACCGTGGGCCGCGCGGCTCGCCGCGCCGGTCAGGTCGCGATCCGGTCACCGTCCGCGGGGACGGCAGGGGCCTCAATCGGCCAGCGTGGCGAGGATTTCGTCACCGTAGCGTGCCAGTTTGGCCTCGCCCACGCCGGACACCCTGGCCAGCTGGTCATGATCGCCCGGCCGGTCCAGCGCGATCTGGCGCAGGGTCGCGTCGTGGAAGATCACGTACGCCGGTACGCCCTGGGTCTTGGCCGCTCCGGCCCGCCAGCCACGCAGCCGTTCGAACACCGCGACCGCCTCCTCGGGCAGCTCGGCGACCGGCGCGCTGCTGCGGGTCCGGGCGCTTGTGCGGCGACGTTCGGGGTCGCGACGCAACCGGACCCGGCCGCCGTCGAAGAGGACCTCGCGGCTGCGGCCGGTCAGCCCCAGCGTGCCGTGGTCGGACTCGACCGCCAGGTAGCCCTGGGCCAGCAGCTGCCGGATGACGGCCCGCCACTGCACCGCATCCAGGTCCTCGCCGACCCCGAAGACCGAAAGTTCGTGGTGGCGGAACTGGTCGGTCTTGGCGGTCCGGCGGCCGGTCAGGATGTCGGTGAGATGTCCGGAGCCGAAGTGCTGGCGGCGTTCGGTGTGCAGCCGGTAGACCGCGGACAGCACCTTCTGCGCAGCCACCGTTCCGTCCCAGGACTCGGCCGGCTGCAGGCAGGTGTCGCAGTTGCCACACGGCTCGGCGCGTTCACCGAAGTAGGCCAGCAGCTGGGCCCGGCGACATTCGACGGTCTCGCACAGCGCCAGCATGGCGTCCAGGTGCGCCGACTGCTGCCGCTTGTGCTCCGGGCTGCCGTCGCCGTTCATGATCAACCGGCGCTGGCTGACCACGTCGGACAGTCCGTAGGCGAGCCAGGCGGTGGCCGGCGACCCGTCCCGGCCGGCGCGGCCGGTCTCCTGGTAGTAGCCCTCCACCGATCGGGGCAGGTCGAGGTGGGCGACGAACCGGACGTCCGGTTTGTCGATCCCCATCCCGAACGCGATCGTGGCCACCATCGTCACGCCCTCCTCACGCAGGAAGCGTGCCTGGTGCTCCCGGCGGGTGGCGGCGTCCAGACCGGCGTGATACGGCAGCGCCGCGATGCCCTGCCGGCTCAGGAACTCCGCGGTGTCCTCCACCGACGCCCGGGACAGGCAGTAGACGATGCCCGCCTCGCCGGCATGTTCGGTGCTGATCAGCTCCAGCAGCTGCCGGCGCGGATTGTCCTTGGCGACGATCCGGTACTGGATGTTGGGTCGGTCGAAGCCGGCGACGAACTGGCGGGCCCGACCCAGTTCGAGTCGTTGGACGATCTCGGCCCGGGTGGCCTCGGTGGCGGTCGCGGTGAGTGCGATCCGCGGCACGTCGGGCCAGCGGTGATGCAGTTCGGACAGCTGCAGGTAGTCGGGACGGAAGTCGTGTCCCCACTGGGATACGCAGTGCGCCTCGTCGATGGCGAACAGGGCGACCGGCGCCTGATCCAGCAGCTCCAGCGTGGCCGCCATCCGGAGCCGTTCGGGGGCGAGATAGAGCAGGTCGAGGTCCCCGGCGAGCAGCTGCTGCTCGGTGGCGCGGCGCGCGGCGCCGTCCTGGCTGGAGTTGAGGAAGCCGGCCTTGACCCCGAGCGCGCGCAGCGCCTGCACCTGGTCCTGCATCAGCGCGATCAGCGGCGAGATCACCACACCGGTTCCGGACCGCACCAGCGACGGGATCTGGTAGCACAGCGACTTACCGCCGCCGGTGGGCATCAGCACCAGCGCGTCACCGCCGGCGCTGACGTGGCTGATGATCTCGGCCTGCGGGTCCCGGAAGCTGTCGTAGCCGAACACGCGGCGGAGCACCTGCAGCGGGGCGTCGACGGCCTCGTCCTGCTGCTGCTGCCCGACCGTCACCCCGGCAGTGTAACGACCGGCACCGACGGCCGGACCGCGCCGAGCACCGGGCCCGGCCGACCTGCCCGGCCCGACGACCGGCGTCCACCGGACCGTAACCTGCCGGCAACCGGCCCCGCCTAGCCTGATCACCATGGCAAGGTCGCGCACGATCGTCCTGCTCCGGCATGCGAAGTCGGCCTGGGGGTTGGACGTCCCCGACCACGAACGTCCGCTGTCCAAGCGCGGCCGCCGCGACGGCCTCGCGATCGGGTACCGGCTGGTGGGCGACGCCATCGTGCCCGACCTGGTGGTGTGTTCGACCGCCCGCCGGTCCCGCGACACCTGGGTCCGGGCACAGGAGGCCGGGGCGCGCGCCGGTCGGGTGATGTACGACGACCACCTCTACGAGGCGGTCGCCCACGAACTGCTGAAGGTGCTGCGCCGGACCCCCGACGAGGTGGACACGGTGATGTTCATCGGCCACTGCCCGGCGATCCCGGACCTGGTGGAGGCGCTGGCCCCGCGGGACGGTCACGAGGAGCTCTGGGCCCGGATGGACACCAAGTTCCCCACCAGTGCACTGGCGACCCTGGCCTACCAGGGCGGCTGGTCGGAGCTGGCGCGCGGGTCGGCGCACCTGCTGGACTTCGCCGTCCCCCGCGGCCCCAAGCCGCAGAAGGCCGGCACCGAGCCCGGACGGCCGAAGAGGGCCGGCTGAAGCCCACCGAATCGGGCCGGGTCAGCCCGGCGGCGGCCAGCCGTCGCCCCAGCCGGTGTCGCGGGCGGCCCGGCAGCGATCGTGGTGGCGCCTTGACCACCACCTCCCCGGGCCGCGTCAGCCCGGCGGCGGCCAGCCGTCGCCCCAGCCGGTGTCGCGGGCGGCCCGGCAGCGATCGTGGTGGCGCCTTGACCACCACCTCCCCGGGCCGGGTCAGCCCGGCGGCGGCCAGCCGTCGCCCCAGCCGGTGTCGCGGGCGGCCCGGCAGCGATCGTGGTGGCGCCTTGGCCACCACCTCCCCGGGCCGCGTCAGCCCGGCGGCGGCCAGCCGTCGCCCCAGCCGGTGTCGCGGGCGGCCCGGCAGCGATCGTGGTGGCGCCTTCGCCACCACCTCCCCGGGCCGCGTCAGTCCGGCGGCGGCCAGCCGTCGCCCCAGCCGGTGTCGCGGGCGGCCCGGTAGAGATCGTGGTGACGCTTGGCCACCACCTCCCGAACCGCGTCGCCGGTGTCGCGGCAGACGGTGAGGTCGACGCGACCCTTGGCGAACCGGGGATGGCGCAGCACGCGGCCCGCCGGGTGGCGTACCGGCCGGGGTGCGGCGATCAGGTAGCTGAACTTCTCGTCCTCGTAGTTCAGTTCGGCGCCCTTGATCCGGCGATGCAGCCCGCTGCGGGCCAGCCGGGCCGAGAAGTGGCACCAGTCGGCGGCCTGCTCCTGCAGCGGACACCGGTCCTCGTGCGGGCACGGTGCGACCAGCGACCAGCCGGCGCCCAGCACCTGCTCCCGGGCGGTGAGGATACGCCGGTAACCGGCCTTGGTGCCGGGTTCGACCACGACCAGCAGCTGCCCGGCCGCCGCCACCGCCGCCTCCAGCAGCCGGCGGCGCAGGCCCTCCTCGAGTTCACCGAGCAGGTAGGCCACGGTGATCAGCTCCGCAGCCGGAACGGCCACCTCCCCGTCGATCACGAACGGCTGCCAGCCGGTCCGCCGGACGGCCTGGTCCGCCGACCCGGCCACCAGCCGGCGGCCGACGGCGACGGCGGCCGCCGACTGTTCCAGCACGACGTGCTGCCGTTCGACCTCGGGCCAGCGGTCCGCGACGGCCCAGACCGCGGCCCCGGTGCCGCCGGCGATGTCGAGGTGGCGGCGACCGAGCGAGATCTCGTCGGGTACGCGGGCCAACGCAGCCCGGACGGCGGCGTAGGTGGCCGGCATCCGGTAGCCCGCGTAGGCCCACGCGTCCGCCTCGGCGGCCACGATCGGCCGGCCGGGCGTCGCGGGCACGTCGGCCCGGTAGCGCTCGATCAGCCGGAATGTGCCCGTCCCGAGCCGCTCGACGCCGAGCCGCCCGGCGGTCTGGTCGAGCGCAGCGGCCAGGTCGGCGGGAAGCTCGGGCACGGCGGAGTCAGTGGCGGTCCGGACTCGGTGACGTCGGGATCAGTAGCGGTAGGAGTCCGGCTTGTACGGGCCCCCGGCCGGGACCCCGAGGTAGGAGGCCTGGACCGGGGTCAGTTCGGTGAGCCTGACGCCGAGCGAGTCCAGGTGCAGCCGGGCGACCTTCTCGTCCAGCGCCTTGGGCAGGGTGTAGACGCCGGTCGGATAGTCCTCCGGCTTGGTGAACAGCTCGATCTGGGCCAACACCTGGTTGGTGAAGGAGTTGCTCATCACGAAGCTCGGATGGCCGGTGGCGTTGCCCAGGTTCAGCAGGCGGCCCTCACTGAGCACGATGACCGAGTGGGCGTCGTCGCTGTCGGCCTCGAAGATCCACTCGTGCACCTGCGGCTTGATCTCGGTCTTGCGGACGCCCGGCACCCGCGCCAGGCCGGCCATGTCGATCTCGTTGTCGAAGTGACCGATGTTGCCGACGATCGCCTGGTGCTTCATCCGCGTCATCTGGGCGGCGGTGATGACGTCGCGGCAGCCGGTGGCGGTGATGACGATGTCGGCGTAGGGCAGCACCTCGTTCAGGGTGGTCACCTGGTAGCCGTCCATCGCCGCCTGCAGTGCGCAGATCGGGTCGATCTCGGTGACGATCACCCGCGCGCCCTGGCCGCGCAGCGACTCGGCGCAGCCCTTGCCCACGTCACCGTAGCCGCAGACCACGGCGACCTTGCCGCCGATGAGGACGTCGGTGGCCCGGTTCAGACCGTCGAGCAGCGAGTGGCGGCAGCCGTACCGGTTGTCGAACTTGGACTTGGTCACCGCGTCGTTGACACTGATCGCCGGGAACAGCAGGGACCCGTCGCGGGCCATCTCGTAGAGCCGGTGCACACCGGTGGTGGTCTCCTCGGTGACACCCTTGATCGCCGACCCGATCCGGACCCACCGGGATTGACCGGTCGAGATGGTCTTGCGGAGCTGGGCCAGGATGACCTTGAGTTCCTCCGGGTCGTCCTCGGCCGGCTCGGGCACCTGCCCGGCCTTCTCGTACTCCACGCCCTTGTGCACGAGCAGAGTGGCATCGCCGCCGTCGTCGAGGATCATGTTCGGCAGCTGGTCGTCCGGCCAGGCGAAGATCGCCTCGGTGCACTCCCAGTACTCCTCCAGCGACTCGCCCTTCCAGGCGAACACCGGCACACCCCTGGGCTCCTCGGGCGAGCCGTCGGACCCGACCACCACCGCCGCGGCGGCCTGGTCCTGGGTGGAGAAGATGTTGCAGCTGGCCCAGCGGACCTCGGCACCGAGCGCGGTCAGCGTCTCGATCAGCACCGCGGTCTGCACGGTCATGTGGATGGAGCCGGCGATCCGGGCGCCGGTCAGCGGCTTGCTCCGGCCGTACTCCGCCCGCATCGCCATCAAACCGGGCATCTCGTGCTCGGCGAGGGTGATCTCTTTGCGACCGAAAGCGGCCAGGCCGAGGTCTGCGACGCGGTAATCCATGCTTGGCAGCTTAGGTGACCGGCCCGGGTGTGGTGAACTCCGCGATCACCCGTCCGACCCGCCGAGCGATCGACCCAGGTTCTCAATTCGTTCGGTTTTTCCTGTTGGACTAATCGAACGTCCTGGGTCAGGCTGCTGGTATGGAGTACACGCATCTCGGCCGTACCGGCCTGTCAGTGTCCCGGATCTGCCTGGGAACCATGAATTTCGGCCCGCAGACCGACGAAGCAGACGCCCACAAGATCATGGATTCGGCCCACGAGGTCGGCATCAACTTCTTCGACACGGCCAACGTCTACGGGCGCGCCGTCAGCATCGGCAAGACCGAAGAGATCATCGGCAACTGGTTCGCCCAGGGCGAAGGCCGCCGGGAGCGGACGGTGCTGGCGACCAAGCTCTACGGTGACATGCCCTTCGACGGGCAGCCGGAGTCCGGCTGGCCGAACTCCGGCAAGCTGTCGGCGCTGAACATCCGCCGGGCGATCGACGAGAGCCTGAAGCGGCTGCAGACCGATCACATCGACCTGATCCAGTTCCACCACGTCGATCGTGAGACGCCGTGGGAGGAGATCTGGCAGGCCTGTGAGGTCGCCGTGCAGCAGGGCAAGATCCTCTACGTCGGTTCGTCGAACTTCTCCGGCTGGCACATCGCCCAGGCGCAGGCTGCCGCGGCCGAGCGCAACTTCCTCGGCCTGGTCAGCGAGCAGTCCTTCTACAACCTGATGACCCGCGACATCGAGCGTGAGGTCATCCCCGCCGCCGAGCACTACGGTCTCGGCATCATCCCGTGGTCGCCGCTGCTCGGCGGTCTGCTCGGTGGTGTGGTGAAGAAGGAGCGCGAGGGCGTCCGCCGCTACGAGGGTCGGGCCAAGGATGCGCTGGAGCAGAACCGCGACGCGCTGACCGAGTACGAGAACCTGGCCGATGATCTCGGGGTCGAGCCCGGCGAGCTGGGCCTGGCCTGGCTGCTGCACCGTCCGGGCGTCACCGCGCCGATCATCGGCCCGCGTACGGCCGACCAGCTCGACAGCGCCGTCCGCGCCGCCGACGTGAAGCTGGAGAAGGGCGTCCTCGATCGACTGGACGAGATCTTCCCGGGCTACAAGACGGCCCCCGAGGACTACGCCTGGTGATCAGCTTCGGCTGATGTGATTTCGGGGCAGCGGAGCGGTCGGACACCATCGGGTGACGACCGCTCCGGGCCGCTCCTTTTCGATGCTTCCCGGCATCCGACCCGTGGCGCACTACCGGGCTCACAGTTTGCGCCTCGGGTCGGTGCCGGGATTTCTGCTGTCCGGGCGGACTTCTTCGACGACCCGGTCCGGCGGCCCCGGCCGGTGTCGGCGCCGCTGCGCTGGTCGCCGACCTTGTCAGCGCCGGGTGACCGGTGGGCGGCTCAGAAGGACTGCAGGATCTGGGTGAGCAGCGCCTCACCGGCCGGGCCCGGTTGCTGCGGAACGGCGATGGCGACGTTCCACTCCAGGTCCTCCTCCTTGATCGGCACCGAACGCAGCGTCTGCTGCCGCTTGAGCCGGAAGTGTTCGGGGACCACGGCGATACCGAGCCCGTGGCCGACCAGGTCGAGCAGCGTGTTCACGTCGTTGACCTCCATCGCCACCCGCGTCGGCAGCCCGGCAGCGGCGAACACCCGCTCGGCCATCACCCGCGCTCCCCATCCCGGCAGGAATCCCACCTGCGGTTCGGCGGCGATCTCGTCCACCGTCACCGACCTGAGATCGGCGAACCGGTGGGTGGGGTTGCACAGGATGACGAAGGACTCGGTGGACAGCCGGACGGTCTTGACGCCGGCGGGTACCGGCCCGCACTCGGCGACCAGGGCGAGATCCATCTGACCGGAGGCGACCCGTTCGACCAGGTCGGCGGACCCGTCGAACCCGAGTCGGATCTCCACCCCGGGGTGCTCGGACCGGAACCGGGCCAGTTCGGCGGCGAGGTTGACCACGCCGAGGCACTGTTCGGTGCCCACGCTCAGCGTGCCGCTGATCACGCCGCGGACGGCCTCCACCGCGGTGCGTGCCGCCGCGGCGCTGGCGATGGTGCGGCGCGCCTCCTCCAGCAGCGCCTGCCCGGCCCGGGTCAGCACCACCCGGCGGGTGCTGCGCGTGAACAGCGGCGTACCCAGCTCGTGTTCCAGGGCCCGGACCGAGGCGGACAGACCCGACTGGGAGATCTGCAGGGCTTCGGCCGCGCGGGTGAAGTGGTGCTCGCTCGCGACGGCGATGAAATGCTCGAGCTGCCTCAGTTCCACGGCAGAAGTCTAGTGACGACGGCCGCCTCTCCCCCGGTTTTCGGCTCGTCATCCACCGGTCCGCGGCGCCTCCACGCGGCCGCGTCGCGCACCGCCCGCGATGACGAGCCGAAAACGGGGTTGCCTCCGACCCGCGTCCTGAGTCGAAGGGCGCGCCCGCACCGCGGTGCCCGTGTCACCTGCCGCACCGAGTCCGCTCCGGCCTGTTCCCCGCCCCGTGCGCACCTGGGCACGGGGCGCAGGGACCAGATCAGGCAGTCCGGCGGCCGCGAGCGACCAGCCAGCGCAGGGCGAGGTCGTAGCCCTCGACGCCGAGTCCGGCGATCACGCCGCTGGCGTAGGCGGAGATGACCGAGTGGTGCCGGAACTCCTCGCGGGTGTGGATGTTGGAGATGTGCACCTCGACCAGGTCGGCGGTGCGCTGCGCCACGGCGTCGGCGACGGCGATCGAGTAATGGCTCCAGCCGGCCGGGTTGAGCACCACGGGGATCTGCTGGTCGGCGGTGTCGTGCAGCCAGCCGATCATCTCGGCTTCGGCGTCGGTCTGCCGGACCTCCACTTCGACCCCGAGCTCGGCCCCCAGCGCGACGCAGCGGTCGGCGAGCCCGGCGAACGTGGTGGAGCCGTACGTGCCGGGCTCACGACGGCCCAATCGGCCGAGGTTGGGTCCGTTCAGCACGTGGATCAGCTGCGCGGTCATGTCCGTCCTTTGCTGGTCAGTGCGACGGTGCGCCGGGCCGCTCGGGCCGCGACGCCGGCGTGTAGTCGTCGGTGTAGATATCGGGTTCCAGGTAGAGCGCGGTGACCATCGGCTCGGCGTGCCGGACCGCGACCTCGGCCCGGTCGATGATCTGTGCGACCTCGACGGCCGAATCGCCGGGCCGGACCGCGATCTTGGCGGCGACCATGATCTCCTCCGGACCGAGGTGCAGGGTCTTCATGTGGATGATCCGGTCGATGCCCTGAGTCTGGTCGATGGCGCGGCTGATCCGCCCGATCGCATCGGCCGAGGCGGCCTCCCCGAGCAGCAGGCTCTTGGTCTCCACCGCCAGGGTGATCGCCACCGCGACCAGCAGGAACCCGATCAACGCCGTGCCCATCACGTCGAAGATCGCGTTGTGGGTGACCTTGGTCAACACGACGCCGAACAGCGCGAAGACCAGCCCGACCAGCGCCGCGAAGTCCTCCAGCAGCACCACCGGCAGTTCCGGTGCCTTCGCCGACCGGATGAAGCGGGACAGCCGCTGCTGTCCGCGGGCCTTGTCCGACTCCTTCTTCGCGGTCCGGAACGACATTCCCTCAGCGACGATCGCCGCGCACAGGATCAGGACCGGCACCCACCACCACCTGCTGTCCAGCAGCCGGTCCGGATGACCCAGCAACGTCTCCTGCAGCTTGTGGTAGGCCTCGTACAGCGCGAACACGCCGCCGATGCTGAACATCACGATCGCCACCATGAACGCGAACACATAGCGTTCGCGGCCGTAACCGAAGGGGTGTTCCTCGGTCGCCTCCCGCTGGGCGCGCCGGCCACCGATCAGCAGCAGGAACTGGTTGCCGGTGTCGGCGACGGAGTGGATCGCCTCGGCCAGCATCGACGATGCGCCGGTGAGCGACCAGCCGGCGAACTTGCAGACGGCGATGAACGTGTTCGCCGACAACGCGGCGATGATCGCGGTGTTGCGGTGCCCCTGGCCCTGGTCCGGACCGGATGAACCAGCATCCCTCGACCCGGCCGCGGATTCTGCAGTCACAACGCTCAATCCTGCCAGACACGACGACACCGCCGCGCAGACGCGAGGCGACGCGGCGTGTCCTGGCCGGCGCCTGGCGGGACGCCGAGGCGCGCCCCGTTTCACCAGCTCAGGACGCGGACCGTGCGGGGCGGCTAGTGTCGCGCGTCGGAAATACGTTGAACCATTCGGGACACGAAGTGGTGAGCTGCAAGGCGGAGGAGGTGCGCGGGCCGGGGCCCGCAATCCGACGACAACGCAGCAGATCGCCGCTTCAGGTCACGAAGCGTCAACGTAGTTACGACGCGCGACACTAGGCGTCGAATTGGGCTACCCGGGCCAGGCCGACGGCGAGGTAGACCGCGCCGTAGAGGCCGGTCTGCAGCAGGCCGGCGTAGCGCTCCAGTTCGCGTCCGGTGGTGCAGGAGATGGGCCAGACCCGGACGTCGGCGCTGTCGGCGAGTTCGCGCAGCCGGTTCTGCGCGGCCACGGTGAGGTGGTCGCCGGTGCCGTCGTCGAGCAGCACCAGGGCGGGTCGACGTTCCTCCGGCTGCGGATTCTCGTACGGGTCGTCGAAGAGGTTCTTGCTGGTCACCGACGCCAGCACCGGCATCAGTTCGCCGGCGTCGGCGGCCAGCGCTGCCCGGCCGGTGGCCGCGCGCAGCGCCTCGGCGATCCGCCGGCTGGCGCGGCCGGCCAGCACGGTGCCGCCCCAGACCAGTGGCTGGGCCTCGGCCAGCGCGAGAGCCAGGTCCTTGGCCGGGTTCTCGGTCAGGTCCAGGAACGGCGAGCAGTCCTCGGCCACCCGGTCGAATGCATCGGCGACGGCGTCGGTGTTGACCTCCGGGCCCAGCTGCATCCGGTGCAGCGCGGCCAGTACGGTGACGGCGGCGGCCAGCGTGTCGCCGGTCCGGGTCGGCACCATGATGGTGTCCCGGCCGGTGACGTACTCGGCAATCACCGACGGCTGCGGGCAGGCGATGATCAACTGGCTGCCTCGCCGGACGGCCTCCCGAACGGTGGCGATCAGGTCGGCATCGACGCCGTCGGTGGCCAGCACCACGACCAGGTCCAGCGCCCCCACCCAGCCCGGCAGCCCATGGCGTGGCCAGGCCAGGAACGGCACCGGGCAGGTGGGCTCCAGCAGCGCCCGGACCAGCCGGGCCTCGGCGCCGGCGGCGACCACGGCCCGTGGCCGCGGCAGGTCACCGACCGCGGCCAGCGCGTCGGCGGCCTGTTCGGCCTCGGTGCGGATCCGGGCCCCGGCCTGCGCGAGCCGGCGCAGCACCGGATCGGCCGCGGCCAGCGCCGCCCGGTCATCGAGCAGGGAATCGTCGAAGAGGGGCATCGGTCAGTGTCCGTCGCCGGGGCCGTCACCGGATGCGGCGTCGCTGTCCTGCGCCGGTTCCGACCCGCGCTCCGGCGCAGCAGCCGCCGGCGGTGGTGTGCCGGGCGAGTCGGTCCCCGTCGGTGCCTGACCGGCGGCCGGTGCCGCGGTCTGCCGCTGCGGCCGCCGGGCCTCGTCGATCAGCAGCACCGGGATGCCGTCGCGGACCGGATAGGCCAGTCCGCAGTCGGGCGCGGTGCAGACCAGTTCGTCGCGATCATGGTCGACCGCCAGAGCGCCGTGGCAGTTGGGACAGGCCAGGATCTCCAGCAGTTCGGGTGCGAGCTCGACTGCCATCACTACCTCCGTACGCGATCAGCTGCGGACGACCGCCAGGACCTCGTCCCGGATGCGATCGGTCAATGATTGTGACACCGACTCGGCGTTGAACCGCAGCAGCGGTTCGGTGTTGCTCGGCCGCAGGTTGAACCACCAGTCCCGGCTGCTGACGGTCAGCCCGTCGGATCGGTCGACGGCGCCGCCCTCCAGTTCGACCCGTTCGGCGTAGAGAAGCTCCACCGTGTCCAGTACCGACTGCGGATGCTCCACGGTGGAGTTGATCTCGCCGGAGGCGGCGTAGCGGGAGTACTCCTTGGCCAGTTCCGACAGCGGCCGGTCGGCCCGGCCGACCATCGCCAGCACGTGCAGTCCGGCCAGCATGCCGGTGTCGGCGCCCCAGAAGTCGCGGAAGTAGTAGTGCGCGGAGTGTTCGCCGCCGAAGATGGCGTCGTGTTCGGCCATCGCCGCCTTGACGAAGGTGTGGCCGACCCGGGTGGTGACGCAGTGGCCACCGTGTTCGGCGACCACCTCGGGCACCGTACGCGAGGTGATCAGGTTGCGGACGATCGTCGCGCCCGGCTCCCGTCGCAACTCCTGCACCGCGATCATCGCCGTCACGGCCGACGGGCTGACGACGTCGCCCAACTCGTCGATGATGAAGCAGCGGTCGGCGTCACCGTCGAAGACCAGGCCCAGGTCGGCGCCGTGGTGTCGGACGGCCCGTTGGGCGTCGACGAGGTTCTCCGGCTCCAGCGGGTTCGGCGCATGGTTGGGGAAGGTGCCGTCGGGCTCGGTGAAGAGGCCGATCACGTCGAAGCCGCGGTCGCCGAGCACCGCCGGAAGCGTGTGCCCGGCCATCCCGTTGCCGGCGTCGGCAACCACCCGGAGCCGGCGCAGCCCCCGGGTGTCGACCAGCGAGTGCAGGTGGTCGGCGTAGGCCTGCAGCAGGTCGCGCTGCTCCATCCGGCCGCGGCCGGCCAGCGGCTGTGCCGGGCCTGCCAGCGCCCGGTCCCTGATCGCGGCCAGGATGGTCGAGTCGACCGGCAGCGCGCCGGGCCGGCAGAACTTGATGCCGTTGTAACGGGCCGGATTGTGGCTGGCGGTGAACATCACCCCGTGCAGGCCGAGATGGCCCGAACAGAACCACAGCTGGTCGGTGCTGGTCGGCCCGGCGTCGATGACGTCGACGCCGCGGTCCATCGCGCCCTGGGCGAAGGCGCGGCTGTAGTCCGGCGAACTGGTCCGCATGTCCCGTCCCATCACCAGGGTGCCGCCGGTCAGGCCGAGAACGTCGGCGGCAGCCGCGCCGATGGCGTAGGCCCCGTCGGTGTCCCATTCGCCGTCGGGACCGGTGATGCCGCGGATGTCGTTGGCCTTGAAGATGCTCGGTTCGATCAAGCCCGTCCGACCTCTCTGCAGCGACACCTCATGTCCGGCAGCTTAGTGTCCGTCCGTCGATCACCGACCGGATCCGCCGGACCGGGAAGCTGCCGGCCGGCTCAGGCGTCCCGGTCCCGACGTTCGGGTTGAGGCGTCTTGGTTCAGGCGTCCGGATCCAGTCGCCCGGTTCAGTCGCCGCGTCCGGGTTCAATCGTCCGGGTCGGTCTCCGGGTCCCCGGTCCGCGCGGTTCAGGCGCCCGGTTCAAGCGCCCGGTTCAGCGTCCCGGTTCAGGCGTCCGGGGTTCAGTCGCCGCCTCTGGGTTCAGTCGCCGCGCCGGGTTCAGGCGCCCGGGTTCAGGCGTCCGGGTCGGCGAGCACGGTGAGGTGGCCGCGGCGGGCGACCTCGACCACCGCGGGGCCGGTCGGCGTCCGGTCGTCCTCGACGCCGTAGTTGAGCCCGACCTCGCGGACCGCGTCGGCCAGCGCGAGCAGGTCGTCGTCACTGGGCTCGGGATCGGTGAAGTCGTCGGCGAGCCGGATGACCTCCCAGCCCCGGGGGGCGGACAGATTGGCCGAATGCCGTCGGCACAGGTCATAGCCGTGCGGTTCGGCGCGGCTGGCCAGCGGTCCGATCACCGCGGTCGACTCGGTGTAGACGTATGTCAACGTCGCGACCGCCCGCTCATCACACCCGCTGCGCGAGCAACTTCTGGACGTCACCTACCCGACGGTACCGCCGTGGCCTGCGACGCGCGGGCAGGGACACGATCGTCGGGGCAACGTCGCACTAAGCTCGGCTGACATGTCCACCCGGCGACGCGATCGACACGGCCGCGGGTTGCGGGGACCGCTGGCGCTGCGGAACCCGCTGACGGGATCGACGCTGAACCCGGTCCGCCCACCGGGGCGGGCGTCGTTCTTCGACGAGGCCGTGCAGTCCTCCATCGAGCGGGTCCAGGTGCACTGTCCCGAGGCGCTGGTCGGCATCACTTTCGGGATCGAGGAGGTGCCCTACCTGCAGACGGCCTGGTCCGGGGAGCGGGTGCCACTGGCCGCAGCGGTGGCCGGCACGCCGAGCGAGTTCGGTCGGGTGGTGCTCTACCGGCGACCGCTGGAACACCGGGCCGCATCGCGGACGGGACTGCAGATCCTGGTTCACCGCACCCTGGTCGAACAGCTGGCGGCGCTCACCGGGCTGAGCGTGGACGAGATCGACCCCGAGGTCGCCGAGGACGACGACTGAGGCTCGGTGCTACTGGCCGACGTGGGGGTCGTGACTGGAGACCCGCGGCCGGCCGGCCACCCCCGGGGTGACGAAGCCGGCCGAGGCCAGACCGGAGACGTCGCCGCTGCTCTGCCGCAGGGTGAGGCCGCCGTACAGCCGCGCACCGGCGGTCGAGCGGACCGTCAGGTAGGCCGGACCGGCCTGGTTGACCCGCCGCTCCACCGATCCACCCGGCGGTACCGGGATCTGCTCCTGATACAGCCTGACGCCGTCCAGGTCGGTCAGGGTGACCACCGCGGTGGCGATGTGTACGCCGTCGTTGCTCAGGGCGAATTCGGTATGGGCGCCGCCCACCACGCCCACCGGTGCGATCCCGAGCGGGCTGATCACCGGCTGGGAGGTCTCGACCGCGATATCGGTCGGGTTCTTGGCACCGGTGGTCTCGGACCGGACCGCGGTGACGACCGGTTGGGTGCTGGTCACGCGCAGCGTGCCGATCCGGCCGGCCAGTCCCTGGGCGACGTCGATGGTGGTGGCCGAACCGGCGTCGACCGAGGTTTCGGCCGCGCCGGCGGGGGCGAACGGGCCGTCCGGGCCGAGGACCTCGATACGCACGTCGGCGCGCCGCTTGCCCGGGTTGGTGACGACCAGGTCGCGGGTGCCGTCCCCGCCGGGGATGGCCGGCAGGATCTGCCGGGTCGCCGGTGGGACCGAGACCGGATGCCAGTCCGCACCGGTCGGGGTATGGTTCCTGGCGGCGCGCAGGTCGCGGGCGATGGCCGCCACCCGACCGGTGGTGGCCTTCACCTCCACGGCGATCTCGCCGTCGAGACCACCCAGCAACTGCTCCAGCGACAACGTCCGCCCACTTCCCGCCGGGACGGTCAGGCCGGTGGCGCCCGGGACCGACATCAGCCCGTCCGGGCCGTAGAAGGACAGGTCCACCTGGGCCTGCCGGTCGTCGGGGTTGGACAGGACCAGCTGGCTGCTGCGGGTCGCTGACGCACCGAGGCCGGTGAACCACTGATCGACTGCGGGGGCGGTGCACGGGGCCAGCGACAGGCCGCGGTCCTGACCGTGCTGGCTGCGGCCGTAGACCATGGCCGCCGAGCCGGCGGCCATCGCGCCGTCGGCGGTCAGAACGACCGCGTGGTCGGGATTCTGCAGGGTGTCTCCGTCACCCTGGGAGGTGATCGACAGGGTGGGCCGGCCGGACTCGGCGGCGCCGAGATCGCGCCCGGTCAGGCTGCCGGCGGCACCGGCCCGGACCCGCGCCGCGACGGCGTACACCTGGGAACCGGTGGTGCCCGACCCGGCGGAGAAGCTCGGATCGGTGGCGGTGCTGGTGGTGCAGACGCTGCTGGTCCGCCCGGTCGGGGCCGACGTCGCACCCTCCGCGGTCCCGGTCGCGGTGTCGACGGGCAGGTATCGGCCGCCGAACCCGATGCCGACTGCGGCCACCACCGCCAGACCGGCGGCGATCCAGCCGCGGACGGCGTGGCGCGGGCTCATCGGTCGTCCTCCCGGCCGCTGTCCGGAACCTCGGTCGGTTCGCCGCGTCGCAACGTCGCCACCGTGGCCGGACTGAACCGTCCGCCCTGGCCGGTGGAGGTGGTCAGTCCGTCGGAGACCGTGGCCAGTCCGCCGGTGCTGGTCAGCTCGCTCAGATCGTCGGTGATGACGCCGGCGTCCAGCGGCGAGCGGCCCTCGGAGCCGACGGTGGCGGCGCGGCGGGCGGTCTGCATCGGGTCGCGGACCTCTGGGCGGCGTACGGCCGGCGCGGCCAGCACGATCACGATCAACAACATCACGCCCTGGCCGATCGGCAGCCAGGGAATCGGCGTCCGCAGCTGGTAGCGCAGCACGCCCCCGGTGGACGGCAGCCGGAAGCTCTGCTGCCAGTCGCCGTCCCGGGTCGGGGTCAGTGGTCTGCCGTCGAGGGTCGCCTGCCAGCGCGGATCGGCGGGTACGCCGAGCCGCAGCGTCCGTTGCAGGCTGCCGGCCGGCACCCGGACCCCGTCGGGCCGGTCGTCCAACGGGGTGATCTGTCGGCCCGAGACCAGTCGGATCCGGGCGGTCGGTTGGCTGAGCTGCCAGACCAGGCCGGTGTCGTTGCCGCTGGCCGCGGCGAGACCGGGGGTGTTGGTGATGCGGGTCCGTAGGTCCGCGTCGGCGCCGCTGACCCACAGGTAGTTGACACCCAGGTCGGCCAGGTCGGCGGCCACCCGGGTGTCCCCGGAACCCGACACCAGCCGGGACACCACGTCGGCCACCTGCCGTTGCGCCTGCGCCGAACCGCCGAAGGCGTAGCCACGTTCGGGGTCTCCGAGCCGGACCTGGTCGCCGGCGACCACCGAATAGTCGGCCCGTCCGTCATGCAGGTCGACGGCGAGGGTGCGGACCGCGGCCGGACCGGTCTGGGCGTCCAGTACGTAGGGCGGGATGGCGTCGAGCTTGCTGCGATGGATCGGGCCGGCAGCCCCCTCCAGCACCCACCAGCCGGCGGCGGCCAGGCTGACCAGGGCGACGACGACGGCGGCCAGCACCGCCAGCGGCTGGAAGACCGAGAAGCTGCGGCGGGCCAGATCACCGGTGTACCCGTCCAGGCCCACGCCGCCGGCCAGGATCAGCGCCCCGAATCCGATCAACAGGTAGACGCCGGCGTCCGGCCGGGTCTGGGTGCCCAGTGGCGGGACGGTCACCACCAGCCGGGTCAGCGCCACCGCGGTGCCCAGACAGATCAGCCCGACCAGCCAGCCGGTGATCACGGCGCGCCGCCGATGTCCGCGCACCAGTCCGACCAGCGCGACCAACCAGAAGGTGCCGAAGACGATCGCACCCAGCCACCGCGGCGGCAGACCCGGCCCGGTGCCGTGACCGATCAGGAACAGCCAGGCGGCCGCGGGTGCCGGCGTGCCGTTCAGCGCCGGGTCGGGGCCGGTCAGCAGCCGACCCCAGTGCGCGGCGACAGTGGGCCACCACGGGCTGAGGATGACGGCGGGGACACCGATGGCGATGGCCAGCCGGCCGATCTTGCGCGGCTGCCGGGCCACCGTCACCGCGGCCACCACCGCGACCAGCAGGGCGATCACCAGCAGCGAGGGCTCGAACGCGCCGAGCATCGTCAGCACCAGTCCGGCGCCCCAGCCGCCCCGCCAGGCCTCCGGACGTCCGGGCCGGCGCAGCACCAGCGCGCGCCCGGCGAGGGCCAGCAGCGGCAGCAGTACGGCGGCCACGCTCAGCAGCAGCCGGCCCTGGTTCGTTCCACCGATCAGCACCGGCAGCAGCGCGTAGCTGACCGCCGTCCACAGCCGGATCCGGCGGTCCTCGATCGCGTGACGGATCAGCGGATAGACGCTGACCAGGCCGAGCGGCACGGTGCCCACCAGCAGCGCCGTGAGCAGCCACTCCGACCTCCCGACGGCGAGGGTCGAGGCGATGGCGACCAGTCCGGTCCACGGAGCGGTCGTCGCCCCGGGTGCGCCGGGGACGGCGTCCAGGAAGGAGTGCCACAGCCGGCCGAGGTCGGTGCTGACCGGAAGCAGGTACGGGCTGGTCAGCGAGCCCAGGCCGATCAGTCCGCGGGCCGCAACGAGGCAGCCGACCACGCTGAGCACACAGGTGATGACGATGGGCGAATACCAGGGACTGGAGGTGTTCTCGGCGGCGACGCTGGAGAGTTCGTCGCTGGTGAGTTCGTCCAGGCCGGCCGACTCCGGCTCGACGCCGGCAACCGAGACGTAGCGGTTGCTGATCGCCGCGGTGAGCGTGTCCGCCACTGCTCTGATCCCCGACAGCCGTCCGGGACGCAGTCTCTGCACCACGGCTTCGCCGCGAGGGGTGCTGGCCGTCCGGGCGAACCGCTGCCGCATCCGGCGGATCCGGCCGGGATGCCGGGTGAAGGACCAGGCCGCGGCCAGCTCGTCGGCCGACCGTCCGGGCACCTTGCCGAGCAGATAGCCGACGGACCGCAACAGGCAGCCCAGCAGCAGTCGGAGCCAGACCAGCGGCAGCAGACCCCGCGGTGCATGGGCAGCGACCAGCAGCATGCCCAGTTCACGGTCGGCCTTGTCCGGGCGGGAGCCGCCGGGGCCGCTCGGACGCAGCCCGGCCCGGCCGACCTGACGGTGCACCATGGCGGCCGCCGGCGTGGTGATCACGGTGTGCCCGGCGAGTTGGGCCCGCCAGCCGAGCTCGACGCCGTCGCGGAAGCCGGGGATGGCCGGGTCGAAGCCGCCGAGGGCGTCCCAGACGGTCCGCCGCACCAGCATGCCGCAACTGGAGACGGCCAACCGGCGGGCCGGCTGGTCGCGTTGTCCCTGGTCGATCTCGCCGGGGTCGAGCCCGAGGTGGCGGCGTCCCGACGGCGCGATGGAAACGCCGACCTCGCTGATCTGGTAGGGCCTGCGCCGGCGTCGCGGGCGCAGCAGTTTGGGCCCGGTGATGTCGATCGCCGGGTCGCTGACCACATGGCCCAGCAGTTGGGCCAGCGCGTCCGGGGCCGGGGCGGCGTCGTCATGGAGCAGCCACAGCCAGTCGTCGTCATCCGGCTCGGCGGCGCCGGCAGGCACGGCGGCGCGGTCCTGGTCCAGCGCGGAGCGGATGGCGTCACCGAAGCCGTACCCGTGCCGGCCGACGTGGACGGCGTCGATCTCGTGGCGCTGGACCGCGTCCTGCAGCACCTCGAGGGTGGCGTCGGTGCTCTGGTTGTCGATGGCGATCACCCGGTTCGGCCGCCGGGTGAGCCCGGCCAGCGCGGTCAGGGTCTCGGGGAGCCATCGGGCGGCGTTCTGCGTCACCAGTACCGCGGTCACCCGACAATGACTGATGTCGACGACCGTGGGCTCCTCCTCGCGCGCCGCCCAGCCCCACAGATCGTCGGGATCGTCCGGGTGCTCCGGCACGGCCGAACCGGCAGCGGTCGGCGAGACGGGCGGGGCAGCCCGCGGGAGGACGGTGCTGCGGTCGTCGACGGGGTCGTCGGAACCGTCGCCGATCGCGACTTTCTCGTCCATCACGTCGACTTGGCTCACTCCTCTTTCGGCATCGGTCGGCCGGTTCACGGCACAGTGCCGACGGTCAGCCGCAGGCTGATCCCGTCAGCGGTGGCGAAGTCTTCGTGCCCATCGGGCACGCGGGCGGCCACCACTCTATGCGAGCCGGTCGGGGCAGGGCCATTTCGCGCCGACCGACAGCGCTCGGTCCGACGACTCCGGTCTGACGGCGCATCGGGGTCGGGATGGGGCAATTCGGACCGATCTGGTCGCCAGATCTGCCGGGCCGGGTCGGGCGGCTGCGGCCGCCTGGGCCGCCGGGGTGGTGATCGGGTCGACTGGTCGGGTCAGCCGGTCGGATGAGCTGGTCGGGCCAGCCGGTGGTCGGATGAGCTGGTCGGGCCAGCCGGTCGGATGAGCTGGTCGGATCAGCCGGTCGGAGCTGGTCGGATCAGCTGGTCGGGCCAGCCGGTCGGATGAGCTGGTCGGATCAGCCGGTCGGATGAGCTGGTCGGATGAGCTGGTCGGATCAGCCGGTCGGATCAGCCGGTCGGATGAGCTGGTCGGGCCAGCCGGTCGGATGAGCTGGTCGGATCAGCCGGTCGGATGAGCTGGTCGGGGCGGGACGGGTGCGGCGGGAACGGCGTGGAGGCGTCGTGGCAACGATCCGCGGCGACACTGCCGCGGACAGCGGAATGGCAGCGGCTAGACGGCGCGCTTCTTCAGCTTGCGGCGCTCCCGTTCGCTGAGGCCTCCCCAGATGCCGAACCGTTCGTCGTTGGCCAGTGCGTAGTCCAGGCACTCCGACTGCACGTCGCAGGACAGACAGACCTTCTTGGCGTCCCGGGTCGACCCTCCCTTCTCCGGGAAGAACGCCTCCGGATCGGTCTGCGCGCAGAGCGCACGTTCCTGCCAACCCAATGCGCCGTCGTCCGGCTCCGGACCGAGTCCGAAATCCTCCATGGTGCTGCCTCCTCGACCCTTGTCGCCCGCCGCCTCCGACCCGGTGCCCCCACCGAAGACGCGCTGTTCGTCAAGGACCCCGTTCGCGGCGGGGCGATGAACGAACAACATGTGTGAAATTACATGCCTGTCAATACCGATAAGTCAAGTGCGGGGATGGTAGAGAGCCGATGGTCCCGGCGCCGGCCGACGTCCACACCGACGGTTTTCGATCATGGTCGGCCGACCCGCCGACCGGCCGGTGATCATGGTCGCGACGGCAGGAGATGATCACCGGGCCCGTACCGGCTTCGCCTGCCGCGGCGCGGCAACGCGAACGTCAGCGGCGACGAGGGCCCGGTGGGGTCCGCGGCCCATGATCAGGATCATCGCCGCCGCCGTCCTGCCGAACACCGGTCTGCGACCCGCTGTCGGCACCCGTCGAACCTGCCGGGGACGCCGACGCGTTCGGCGGGTACGGGCTGGTGTGCGGACCGATCGGGGCATCACCGGGTTCGGGCTGCAGTCGCTGCGGGGAGGGCTGCGGCGCCGGCCGCCAGGCGGTCCCCGGCGTCTGGCCGGCCCGGGTCTCCTCGGCCAGGGTCGAGTCAGGACGGGGCGCGTCGGCCCGAGGCTCGTCGGGCCAGGTCTGGCCGGCCCGGGTCTCCTCGGCCAGGGTCGAGTCAGGACGGGGCGCGTCGGCCCGAGGCTCGTCGGGCCAGGTCTGGCCGGCCCGGGTCTCCTCGGCCAGGGTCGAGTCAGGACGGGGCGCGTCGGCCCGAGGCTCGTCGGGCCAGGTCTGGCCGGCCCGGGTCTGCTCGGCCAGGGTCGAGTCAGGACGGGGCGCGTCGGCCCGAGGCTCGTCGGGCCAAGTCTGGCCGGGCCAGGTCTGGGCGGGCCAGGTCTGGGCGGGCCAGGTCTGGGCGGGCCCATCCTCCCCGGGCCCATCCTCCGCGAGCCGAGCCTCCCCGGGGCGGGTCTCCCCGGGGCGGATCTCCCCGGGGCCGCCGTCGTCGGGCCGGGTGGCCGGTGGCCGGAGATCCTGCCGCCACGGGTCCGACGGACCCGGGTGCTGGGGCGCCGCAGGCTGCTGCCACGGGTGCTGTTGCCAGGGGTCCTGCTGCCAGCCGGTCGGCGGCTCGCTCGGTGCCGGCCAGGGCTGCTGCGGGGCCGCGGCGCCCGGCCAGGGTTGTTGACCGGACGACGGCTGCCACGGCTGGTCCGCGGCCCGACCATGCTGTCCGGACGGCGGGCCGGACAGGTTCTGCGGCCGGCCACCGGTCGGACCGGGATGGGCGGTGGCGGGCCTCCCGGCTCGGCTCCCGTGGCCGCGAGGGGGCTCGGGTGGCCCCCAGTGCGGCGGCGGGCCCGGGAGGGCGCGCGGCCGGTCCGGGGCGGGCAGAGCGTCGTAGACGGCGTACAGCCCGACGGCAGCGGCCAGCGGCACCACCGCGGCGGTGAGCAGGCCGAGGCCGACCAGCACATTGGCGACGACCGCCCCGACCATCGCCAGGATGATCACCAGCAGCGTGAGCATCGCGTACTCGATCGTCGCGATCAGCGTGATGGTGCGGGCGCGCGGGGTCCGCTCGCCCCAGTGGACACAGGCCAGAACGGCGGCCGCACCGGTGATCACCAGCGCGCCGACACCGTCGCCGGCACCGACGGCCCCCGCCCCGAGTGCGGGGAGCAGCGCCAGGATCCGCACTGCGGTCGCGGCCAGCAGCACCCAGGCGACCGGCTCGCGGAAGCCCTTCAGCTTGTCCAGCATCGTCGGTTCCTCCCTGGTCGGCTGCCCCAGCGGATGATCGGTCCGGCCGGTCCGGTGCTCGATTCGAGCCTATCGGGCCGCTCCCCCGGGCCGACAGCGCAAACCGTTGCGATGACAGACTGGCCCGGTGCAGATCGCGGTACTGGCCGGTGGTGTCGGTGGTTCGAGGTTCGTCCGGGGGGTCCGGCAGGCCTACCCCGACGCGACCGTGACGGTGATCGTCAACACCGCCGACGACATCCGGCTGCACGGTCTGCACATCTCCCCCGATCTGGACACGATGATGTACAGCCTCGGCGGCGGCATCGACCCCGAGCGCGGCTGGGGCCGGGCCGAGGAGAGCTGGCGGGTGTCCGGGGAACTGGCCGCCTACGGCGTCGAGCCGAGCTGGTTCGGCCTCGGCGACCTGGACCTGGCGACGCATCTGGTCCGCACCCAGATGCTGGATGCCGGCTATCCGCTGTCGGCGGTCACCGAGGCTCTGTGCGCCCGTTGGTTGCGGGGCGCCGACGGGCTCCGCCTGGTGCCGATGACCGACGACCGGGTGGAGACCCATGTCGTGATCGACGACGAGGACTCCCCGTCCGGTCGGCGGGCGGTGCACTTCCAGGAGTACTGGGTCAAGCTGCACGCCGTGCCGGCGGCGCGGCAGGTGATCTGCGTCGGCGTCGACCGGGCCCGGCCGGCGGCCGGGGTCGTGGAGGCCATCGGCGAGGCCGATCTGGTCCTGGTCGGGCCGAGCAACCCGGTGGTGTCCATCGGGCCGATCCTGGCCGTGCCCGGGATCCGGACGGCGATCCGGTCGGCCCGTGGACCGGTGATCGGTTTCTCCGGGATCATCGGCGGCGCCCCGGTCCTGGGCATGGCGCACCGACTGTTGCCGGCCATCGACGTGAGCGTGGACGCTGCCGCGGTCGGTGTGCACTACGGCGCCCGGTCCGGGACGGGTGTGCTCGACGGATGGGTGGTCGACCGGGTCGACGCGGAACTGGTGGCCGGTATCCGTGCCGCCGGACTGATCAGCGACAGCACCGATCTGATCATGAGGAACCCGTCCAGTACGGCAGACTTCATCCGGTTCGGCGTCAAGCTGGTCACCGAATGAGTGCTCCGCCCGGCGCGCTGGTCGAGATCCACGGCCTGGAAGGGATCGGTGAGATCCGGCCAGGTGATGATCTTGCCGGCGTGATCATCGCCGCCATCGATGCCGATCCGCGCGGTCCGCTGCGCGACGGGGATGTCGTGGTGGTCACCTCCAAGGTCGTCAGCAAGGCCGAGGGACGGTTCGCCCCGGCCGAGCAGCGCCAGCAGGTGATCGACGCCGAGACCGTACGGACGGTGGCCCGGCGCAAGTCGATGGCAGTGGTGGAGACGCCCCAGGGACTGACCCAGGCGGGGGCCGGCGTCGACACCTCCAACGTCGAGGCGGGACAACTGCTGGTCCTGCCCGCCGACCCGGATGCCTCCGCCGAGCGTCTGCGGGCGGCGTTCGCCGACCGCTTCCGGGCGCGGATCGGCGTGATCATCTCCGACACCGCGGGTCGCGCCTGGCGGATCGGACAGACCGATCACGCGATCGGCGCCGCAGGCGTCCGGGTGGTCGACCAGTACGCCGGCCGCGTCGACGCGTACGGCAACGAGCTGCAGGTGACCGCCGTCGCCGTGGCCGATGAACTGGCAGCGGCCGCCGATCTGGCCAAGACGAAACTGGCGGGCCGCCCGGTGGCGCTGGTCCGGGGCGTCGGCCACCACGTCGTCGAGCCCGGCCCCAGGGCCCGGGACCTGGTGCGTACCGGCGAGGAGGACCTGTTCAGCCGCGGCAGCCGGGAGGCGGTGATCGGTGCCCTGCTCACCGCCCTCGGCCATCCCGAACGCTACGAGCAGGCCGTCCGCTGCTGGGACCGGGAGGAGCTGACGGCCGCGGTCACCGCCGGCGCCGCCCTGACCGGCCCCGAGCGATCCCTGATCACCCGGCTGGTCGCCGCCGCCCAGCCCCTCTGGCCCTGAGCCGAGGAGTCCCCCATTCCCCAGTTCTTGCCGCGTGTCGGCCGCTGGGTGACCCCTCGCCCCCGGGCGGCGCCCCTCCTCCATGGCGAGGAGTCAGGAAATCCCTCGTCCAGGCGGCGTGTCGTTCGGTCGGTGACCCTTCGACCCGCCGTGGCCGGTTCCGGCCGCACCGAATGACGGCGCCGGACGTGTCGGCGAGGGGTCACGGACCCGTCGACGCGCCGCAAGAATCGGGGTATGGCTGACCCCTCGGCATCAGGCGTAGGTGCTGCCGAGGCGGCCGGTGACCTCGGCGACGAGTTCCTTGATGCGTTCGGCCTCGGCGATGGGGCAGACCAGGGTGATCTGCGGGGTCTGCACGATCACGGTGCCGGACAGGCCGACGACGGCGACCAGGCGGCCGTCCTCGTCGGTGTTGATCACCACGTTGTCGGAGCTGTCCACCAGCACGCTGCTGCCGGTGGTGGCGTTGCCGGAGTCGTCGCGCGGCAGCTGCGAGCTCAGCGCGTCGAAGCCGCCGACGTCGTGCCAGGTGATGGGCAGCCGCACCGCCAGCACCTGCGCGGTCCCTCGGCCGCGCGACACCGGTTCCATCACCGCATAGTCGACGCTGATCTTCGGCAGCTGCGGGTACAGCTCGGCGAGCCGGGACGGATCCTCGGTCAGGGTGGTGAGCAGGTCGTAGGCGTCGGGGCGCAGCTGGCGGAGCTGGTCCAGGAAGGTCGCGGCCCGCCAGACGAACATGCCGGAGTTCCACCAGTACCGGCCCGAGGCCAGATACCGCTCGGCGGTCGCGCGATCCGGTTTCTCGGTGAAACTGTCCACCCGGCAGACGTCGCTCTGACCGGCCAGCTCCGATCCCCGCTGCAGGTAGCCGAAGCCCGTGTGCGGGCTGGTCGGCACCACCCCGAACGTGATCAACGCGTCGGCGTGGGCCTCGGCGACGCCGAACGCCTTCTGCAGGGCGGTCCGCAGGGTGGAGACCGGGTTCATCACCTGGTCGGAGGTGACCGAGGCCATCACCGCGTCCGGGTCACGCCGGGCCAACACCGCCGCGGGATAGGCCACCGCGTTCAGGGTGTCCCGGCCGACCGGCTCGCCGAGGATGTTCTGCACCGGGATCTCCGGCAACTCGGCCCGGACGGTCTCGCCGAACTCCGCTCCCGTGCAGACCAGGATCCGGTCGTCGGGGACCAGGCCGCGGATCCGCTCGTAGGCGATCCGCAGCAGAGTCTTGCCGTCCACCAGGTGCAGCAACTGCTTCGGCGTCCCCTGTCGCGACAGCGGCCACAGCCGGGTGCCCGAGCCCCCGGCGACGATCACCACGTAACGCATGAGGGTCAGCCTAGATGCGCCGCCGTCGATGCGGGCCCGGGCCGGGCAGCGTCGTCTGTCACCATCGGGCAGGTGAGTGACGTCTTCAACCGGCTGCTGCAGGCGCGGGCCTCCCGCGCCGGAAGCACCCCGCTGATCACCTACTACGACGACCACACCGGTGAGCGCACCGAACTGTCGGCCGTCTCGTTCGCCAACTGGGTGGACAAGACGGCCAACCTGCTGCTGGACGAGCTGATGATCGAACCCGGCCAGCCGGTGCGGCTGCGGCTCGGCACATCGGCGCCGGCACACTGGACCACCCTGGTCTGGGTGGCCGCGATCTGGCGGGCCGGTTGTCCGGTCACGCTGCTGGGTGATCCGCCGGCCGCGGCGGAGGTGGTCGGGCCCGAGGATGCGGCCGACGAACGCCACTCGGGTGAGCGGGTGGCCTGCAGCCTGCACCCGCTGGGCCTCGGATTCATCGATCCGCTGCCGCCGGGAGTGATCGACTACGGCGTGGAGGTGCGCGCCCAGCCGGACAGCTGCAATGCCCCGTTCCCCGCGCCGACCGCCCCGGCCTGGACCGACGACCGTTACGAGCTGACCCAGGCCGACGTGGTGGCCGGCGCCGACGGACCGACCCCCGGCGAGCGGGCGGCACGTCGGCTGATGATCGCCCCGGACCCGGTCGCGGAGTGCTGGCCGGTGGTCCGCCAGGCGCTGGTGGAACCGGTGATCACCGGCGGTTCCACGGTGATCGTCATCGGCGCGGACGTCTCCCGTCGCGCCGTCATCGCCCAGGACGAGCGGGTGGATTCGCCGGCCGGCTGATCCCCGGTGGTGGCGCCGTCGCAGGAGAACCGCACGCCGAGTTCGTCGAAGCGCGACCCACCAGCGGGCGCCCGCGCCCTTCGGCAGGCCAGGGCGCGGCCCCGCGGGGTCAGGCGTTCCGCGGGAAGCCCAGGTTGATGCCGCCGTGGCTGGGGTCGAGCCAGCGGCTGGTGATCACCTTGCCGCGGGTGTAGAAGTGCAGGCCCTCGGTGCCGTGGGCGTGGCTGTCGCCGAACAGCGAGGACTTCCAGCCGCCGAAGGAGTAGTAGGCCATCGGCACCGGGATCGGTACATTGATGCCGATCATGCCGACCTCGATCTCGTTGGCGAAGCGCCGGGCGGCACCGCCGTCGTTGGTGAAGATCGCCGTGCCGTTGCCGTACGGGTTGGCGTTGATCAACGCGACCGCGTCCTCGTACCGGTCGACACGGACCACTGACAGCACCGGGCCGAAGATCTCGTCGGTGTAGATGCTCATGCCCGGGTCGACGTTGTCGAACAGCGTCGGCCCGACGAAGAATCCCTCACCGTCGGCGTCGGGCTGAACGCTGCGCCCGTCCACCACCAGGGTGGCCCCGGCGCCCTCGCCCTGCTCGATGTAGCCGGTGACCTTGTCCCGCGCCTGGGCCGTGACCAGCGGACCCATGTCACAGCCGCGCCGGCCGTCGCCGGTGCGCAGGCCGTCGGTCCGGGACCTGATCTTGCCCACCAGTTCGTCGGCGATGCCGCCGACCGCGACCACCACCGAGATCGCCATGCAGCGTTCGCCCGCCGACCCGTAGCCGGCGTTGACCGCCTGGTCCGCGGCCAGGTCCAGGTCGGCGTCGGGCAACACCACCATATGGTTCTTGGCGCCACCGAGGGCCTGCACGCGCTTGCCCGCGGCGGTGGCGGTCTGGTACACGTATCGCGCGATCGGTGTGGAGCCGACGAACGAGATCGCCTTCACCAGGTCGTGCTGCAACAGCGTGTCCACCGCGACCTTGTCGCCGTTCAGCACGTTGAAGACGCCGTCGGGCAGTCCGGCCTCCTGCCACAGCCGAGCCATCCACAGCGCAGCGCCGGGATCCTTCTCACTCGGCTTGAGCACCACCGTGTTGCCGCTGGCGATGGCGACAGGGGCGAACCACAGCGGCACCATCACCGGGAAGTTGAACGGCGAGATGATGCCGACGACGCCGAGCGGCTGCCGGACCGAGTGCACGTCGACCGCGGTGGAGGCGTTCTCGGTGAAGCCACCCTTGAGCAGGTGCGGCATCCCGCAGGCGAACTCGACGACCTCCTGGCCGCGGCTGACCTCGCCCAGGGCGTCGGAAAGCACCTTGCCGTGCTCGCCCGTGATGATCTCGGCAACCTCCTCCTTGCGCTGGTTGAGCAGCTCACGGAATCGGAACATGATCTGGGTGCGCTTGGTCAGCGACAGGTCCCGCCAGGCCGGGTACGCCGCCGCCGCCGCCTGGATGACCCGGTCGGCGTCCTCGGTGGAGGCGAACGCGACCTGCGCGGTCACCTCGCCGGTGGCCGGATCGGTGACGTCACCGAACCGTCCGCTCGTGCCGGCGAACGCGGTGCCGCCGGCCCAGTGCTCGATGGTGGTTGCCATGATCATGACCTCTCGTTGCGATGTGTGGCGGGAACGACCGTCATGGCCGGGGTCCGGGCGGTCGCTCGCCGAGCCGGACGTCGACCACACCGCCGGTGCGCACCGCCTCGACCCCGGCGGCGCAGACCGCGGCCGCGGCGTAGCCGTCCCAGGCGCCGGGTCCGTCGATGGTGCCCTGCCGGGCGGCGGCGACCCAGTGCTGCAGTTCGATCGTGTACGCCTCGGCGAACCGCTCGATGAAGCCCGGCGGCACCTGCCCGCCCCAGCGGCCGCCGTCGGCGCCGAGGGTCTTGGTGACGCCGTGCTGGTCCAGACCGAACAGGGTGCTGCCCACCTCACCCACTACCTCGGTACGGACCTCGTAGCCGACCTGGCTACGGACGAAGATCTCCACGGTGACGAGCCGGCCGGAGGTGGTGGTGAAGATCACCACCATCGGATCGGACACCTGCTGCGGGGAGACCGAGGTGGGCCGTGGCCGGTGCACCTGCACGGTGGCGATCTCCTCGCCGAGCAGGAACCGGGTGACGTCGACCTCGTGCACCACCGAATCGGTGATCATCATCGCCGAGTCGAAGCGGTCCGGGACGGCCATGTTGCGGTGGGTGCAGTGCAGCAGCAGCGGCGCACCGATCGTGCCGGAGTCGATCAGCCGCTTGGCGGCCACGTACTCCGGGTCGTAGCGGCGCATGAAGCCGAGCTGGATCAGGCTCCGGCCGGTGCTGGCCTCCGCTTCGACGACGGCGCGGGCACTGTCCGGGTCGGTGGTCAGCGGCTTCTCACACAGCACCGGGATGCCCCGGTCCAGGCAGGCCAGCACCTGCTTCTCGTGCGCCGGGCCGGGGCTGGCGATGACCACCGCGTCGACGTCATCGGCATTGATCGCGGCGAACGGGTCGCTCTCGACCCGGGCGCCGGCGGCCGCAGCCACCTCGGCGGCGCGAACGGCGTCGAAGTCGTTGACCACCGAGACGGTGGCGCCCTTGACCAGACTGCTCAGGGTGCGGACGTGGAAGCCGCCCATCATCCCGACGCCGAGGACGGCGACCCGCAGATCCCCGGACCGTGCGGAGCCGGCGGGGCGGCTGTCGGCGGCGGTCACCGGGTCGCTCCGAGGCAGGAGCGGAGGTAGCTGAGGGTGCGCCGGGCGATCGGCAGCGGCACCTCGGGCGGGCACGGGTACATGTCCTGCTCGACGATGCCGAACACCGGCCGGCCGAGCGCCTGGACGGCCTGCAGCACCGGCGGCAGATCCGGCTCACCGGCCGGCGGCTCGGTCATCACCCCGAGCCGGACCGCCTCGGGGAAGGAGAGGTCCTCGGCCAGCACCTTGTCGCGGATCTGCGGATCCACCTGCTTGAGGTGCAGGTAGCCGATCCGGTCCGGGTGGCGGGTGATCAGGTCGACGTTGTCGCCGCCGTAGTAGGCGACGTGGCCGGTGTCCAGGCAGAGGTTCACATACGCCGGGTCGGTGGCGGCCAGGAACCGTTCGATGTCGGCCTGGTAGCCGACGTGGCTGTCGGCGTGGCTGTGGAACTGGACCTTCAGGCCGTAGGAGTCCAGGATCCGCCGGCCGAGTTCGTTCATGCCGGAGGTCAGCCGCTCCCACTGCTCGGCGGACAGTTCGCGCGGCTCCTTCGGCTCACCGGTCCGGTGGTCGCGCCAGACGTCGGGGATGACGACGATGTGTTCGCCACCGACCGCCTGGGTCAGCGCGCCGACCTGGGCCACCTGGGTCCAGACGTCGTCCCACGAGTCGGGCTGGTGCAGGTGTTCGAAGACGGTGCCGGCCGACACCTTCAGACCATGGGCGTCCAGCCGGTCCTGCAGGGCCGCGGCGTCGGTGGGCAGGTAGCCCACCGGGCCGAGTTCGATCCAGGTGTAGCCGGCGTCGGCCACCTCCTCCAGGAACCGGTCGGGGTCGACCTGTTCCGGATCGGAGGCGAACCACACGCCCCAGGAGTCGGGGGCGGAGCCGATGGTGATCGACTGCTCCGCGGCCTGTTGCGTCACTGCGCGTTCCTCTCGGTGATGTTCGGGTGGGGGCCGGTCGGTGATCAGGTGGTCGGATCGAGGAAGATCCGCTGGTCGGCCTTGTGTTCGGTGTAGGTCTTGCGCGCCTGCCGGGTGGAGTCCAGGGTGGACACCTCGCTGACCGGAACGTCCCACCAGGACCGCGAGTCCGGCGCGTCGATGAACGGGTCGGTCTCCACGTGGATGACCACACTGTGGTCGGCCTGTTTGGCCGCGGCGATCGCGGCCACGAACTCCTCGGCGGTGCGGGTCCTGATCACCTCCGCACCCAGGCTCTCGGCGTTGGCGGCCAGGTCGATGGGCAGGAAGTCGCCGTCCAGCCGGCCGGAATCGCCGCGCCGCCGGTACCGGGTGCCGAACCGCTGCGAGCCCAGGGACTCGCTCAGCGCGCCGATCGAGGCGAAGCCGTGGTTCTGCACCAGGACGGCGATGATCTTGACGCCCTCCTGGATCGCGGTGACCAGTTCGCTGGCCAGCATCAGGTAGGAGCCGTCGCCGACCATGACGAACACGTCCCGGCTCGGGTCGGCCAGCCGGACCCCGAGCCCGCCGGCGATCTCGTAGCCCATGCAGGAGTAGCCGTACTCGACGTGATAGCCGGCCCTGTCCCGGGTGCGCCACATCTTGTGCAGGTCGCCCGGCATCGACCCGGCCGCGCACACCAGCACGTCGCGGGCGTCGGAATGCTCGTTGACCATCCCGATCACCTCGTTCTGGCTGAGCAGGCCGTCGGCGCCGGCCGCCGGCACGGCCGGATGGTAGGCGTCGTCGACGATCGCATCCCATTCGGCCTTCAACTCCGCGACCCGTCCGGTGTAGGTCTCGGCGACCCGGTGACCGTCCAGTCGGGCGATCAGCGCGGTGATCGCGTCCCGGGCGTCGGCGGTGACCGGCAGCCCGGACTGCTTGACCGTGTCCGGTCCGGCGACGTTGATGTTGACGAACCGCACGGCCGGATGCTGGAAGGCCGACCGGCTGGCGGTGGTGAAGTCGGAGTAGCGGGTGCCGATGCCGATCACCAGGTCGGCGTCCCGGGCGACGGCATTGGCGGCGGTGGTTCCGGTGGATCCGATCGCGCCGAGGCACTGCGGATGATCATCGAGCAGGGCGCCCTTGCCGGCCTGGGTGAGTCCGACCGGGATGCCGGTCAGCTCCACCAGCGTCTGCAGTGCCTCCTCGGCGAGGCTGTAGTGCACACCGCCGCCGGCGATGATCAGCGGCCGCTCGGCGGCCTTGATCAGCTCTGCGGCCCGGTCCAGCAGCGCCGGTTCGGGCTGCGGTCGGGCGAGGTGCCAGACCCGCCTGGCGAACAGGGTCTCCGGCCAGTCGTACGCCTCGGCCTGCACGTCCTGCGGGAAGCACAGGGTGACCGCGCCGGTCTCGGCGACATCGGTGAGCACCCGCATCGCCTGCAGCAGCGCCGACGGCAACTGTTCGGGCCGCTGGATCCGGTCGAAGTAGCGCGACACCGGTCGGAACGCGTCGTTGACCGAGACATCGCCGGCGTCGGGACGTTCGAGTTCCTGCAGCAGCGGGGAGGCGACCCGGCCGGCGAATCCGTCGGCGGGCAGCAGCAGCACCGGGATGCGGTTGATGGTGGCCAGTGCGGCGCCGGTGATCATGTTGGTGGCGCCGGGACCGATGCTGGTGGTGACGGCGTAGGTCTGGGACCGGTTGCGGGCGCGGGCGTAGCCGACCGCGGTGTGCACGGCGCCCTGTTCGTTGCGGGCCAGGATGTACGGCATGCTGCCCGGCCGGTCGGTCTCGGCCTGCAGCAGTGCCTGGCCGAGACCGGCGACGTTGCCGTGGCCGAAGATGCCCAGGCAGCCGGCGAAGAGCCGCTGCTCCACGCCGTCGCGTTCGGTGTACTGGCTGGCCAGGAATCCGACGGTGGCCTGGGCCACGGTCAGCCGCACGGTTGCAGACATCGCTGTCCCCTTTCTCGCGGTCGGGTCGGTTGCGGGGTCGGCATCGGCAAGGGTCTCGGACGGCCGGTCATCGGCGGTCGTCCAGCCGGGGGTCGACCTGTTCGGACTCCCAGCGGGCCCGGACGAAGGCATGGTCGGGATGGTCGGAGATCATCCAGGCCCGTTCGGCCGCCGGACCGGCCATCACGTTGAGGTAGTACATGTCGAAGCCCGGCGCGGCGACACACGGGCCGTGCCAGCCGTAGGGCACCAGCACGGTGTCGCGGTCCCGGACCTCGGTGAGGATGTCGATCGGCCGGTCGTCGGATGCGGTGGTCTGCATGTAACCGAAACCCGGTTCATCCTCGGGTCCGGCGGCGATCTCGAAGTAGTAGATCTCCTCCAGCTCCGACTCGTCCTGCGAGGCGTGGTCGTGCTTGTGCGCCGGGTAGGAGGACCAGTTGCCGTCGGGGGTGATCACCTCACAGGCGATCACCCGGCCGGTGTCGAAGGCGTCCACGGTGCCGAAGTTGCGCACCAGCCGACTCGCCCGGCCCGCGCCGCGCCGTTCCACCGGGACGGCGTCGGCCGGCCCGTAGCGGAACGGCAGCCGGGTCTCGGTGCGGGCGCCGCACAGGGCGAACCTGCCGCCGGCGCCGGACCCGATGGTGGCCCGGGAGTCCAGCGGCAGGTAGGCGAAGTCGCTCGGCCCGGCGAACACCGACGACCGGCCGGTGAGCCGATGCTGCTCGGCGCCGCAGCCGACCGTGGCCGCACCGGTCAGAGGCAGCAGGATCATCTCCTCCGCTCCGGTGTCGATCCGACGTTCCTGGCCGGCGGTGAGGGTGAAGGTCCGCAGACTGGACCAGTCCCAGCCGGCCGTGTCCGGGGTGACCCTCAGGTCGAAGCCGTCGGCGGCGGCAGTGCCGGCAGTCAGTACGGGTCCGTGGCCGCTCATGCGGGCACCTCCTGTGCGCGGGTACGGCTGCCGACCGGGGCGACCCCGCCACCGTGCACCAGCCCCGCAGCGGTGTCGACGGCGGCGGCGACGTCGTCGTCGCGCGGGTACAGCAGGCTGCGACCGACGACCAGCCCGCGCACCGGCGGCAGTGCCAGCGCCGCCCGCCAGGAGCCGTAGGTCTCCTCGGGCGCGCCGGCCGGATCTCCGCCGAGCAGCAGGGTCGGCAGTGTGGTGGCCGCGGCGACCCGCTCCATCTGCGGGACCACGGGCAGCTTCAGCCAGGTGTAGGCACTGGACGATCCCAGCCCCTGAGCCACCGCGACGGACCGGACCACCGAGTCGGTGTCCAGCTGATTGGTCAGCCCCCGCTCGGCGTGCCGACTCCAGAAGGGTTCCAGCATGGCGATGCGGCCGGCTCTGTTGAGCTCGCTGGTCACCCTCGCACAGGCCTCCAGCGTGGCCGCGCTGCCGGCATCGTCCAGAGCGATCCGGACCAGCATCTTGCCGCCGTCCAGGCCGGCGGAGACGATCGTCTGCGGGTCGTAGCCGGTCATCCGGTCGTCGGCCTCGAACACCGCCCCGGCGAGGCCGCCGCGGTTCATCGAGCCGAAGACGAGCTTGTCCTCCAGCGCGCCGAGCAGGGTGAGGTCCTCGATCAGGTCCGCGGTGGCCAGCAGGCCGTCCACGCCCGGCCGGCCGAGCGCGGTGACCAGCCGGGCCAGCAGGTCCCGACGGTCGGCCATCGCGGTGGAACGACCCAGCGCGGCCAGCGAGCCGCGGGCCGGATGATCACAGGCGATGATCATCAACCGGCCGTCGGGGGGCAGTCCCCGACGGCGGCGGGCGGCCAGTAGCCGACCGATCCGCTGCGGGTCGTGCAGTCGGATGTCGGTGAGGTCCTCGAGCCCGATCATGACCGGGTCCGGCCGTCGACGTGGACCGCCGGGTCGGGGCGGTCGGCGTTGGGGTCGCCGCCGGCCAGCAGCACGTCGATCTCCTCGCTGGTGGGCATCGCCGTCGAGCACTCCAGCCGGGAGGCGACGATGGCTCCGGCCGCGTTGGCGCGCGCCAGCACCGTGCCCAGCGGCCAACCGGCCAACAGCCCATGGGCCAGGGAGCCGCCGAAGCCGTCGCCGGCCCCCAGTCCGTTCAGCGGTGTGATGGTGATCGGTGGCGACACCACGCGTTCGGTCCGGGTCTTGGCCAGCACTCCGTCGGCCCCCTGCTTGACGATCGCCAGTTCGACGCCGGCGGCCAGCAGCGCATCGGCGGCCTTCTCCGGGTCGGTCTCGCCGACCGCGACCTCGCACTCCTCACGGTTGCCGACTGCGACGGTGACCTGCGGCAGCACCTTGGCGATCTGTTCGCGGGCCGCGTCCGGCGAGGCCCAGAACATCGGCCGGTAGTCCAGGTCGATGACCGTGACCGGGTGACGCTGCCGCGCCTCGAGCACGGCGAAATGCGACTCACGGCTGGGGTCCTCGCTCAGCCCGGTCACCGACATCCACATCAGCGCGGTGGAGCGGACGGCGTCGAAGTCGATGTCGTCGGGACGGACCTGCAGGTCGGGGGCGCTGGGCTTGCGGTAGAACCAGATCGGGAAGTTGTCCGGCGGGAAGATCTCGCAGAACGTCACCGGGGTCGCGTACTCGTGGTTGGTGACCACATGCCGGTCGCTGACGCCCAGTTCCCGCAACTGGCGACGGACGTAGCGGCCGAACGGATCGTCCCCGACCCCGGTGATGATGGCGGCGCGGCTGCCGAGGCGGGCCGCGGCGACCGCGACATTGGCCGTCGTGCCGCCCAGGTACTTGCCGAAGGAGGTGACGTCCTCCAGCCCGACCCCGATCTGGTGGGGATAGATGTCCACGCCGCTGCGCCCGAAGGTCAGCACGTCCCAGGCCGGCGCGTCGGCCGACCCGTCGTCGATGCGAGCAACACCCGGGGAGGCAGCCATGGGATCAGCCAATCACTGACGGCCGCGCTGGTCAACTTTATGTCCAGACAAATAGTCATTCAGACGATTGAGCCGGTGCTGGCTAAGCTGCTGCCATGCCCGAGAGCGCTGCGGCGGCCGTGACGCCGAAGCAGTTGGAGATCGTTCTCGACCGATCCAGCCCGATTCCGCTGTATCACCAGCTGGCCCAGGCGATCGAGGCGGCGATCGTGTCCGGGGAGCTGATGCCCGGCGACCGACTGGAGAACGAGGTGTCGCTCACCTCGCGCCTCGGCCTGGCCCGTCCGACCGCCCGGCAGGCGATCGGCGAGCTGGCCCGCAAGGGTCTGGTGGTCCGCAAGCGCGGCGTGGGCACCCAGGTGCTGAACGGCCAGATCAATCGGGAGACCCGGTTGTCCAGCCTGTACGACGATCTGCAGCAGTCCGGTCGCAGCCCCTCCACGCAACTGCTGTCCTACGAGATCGGCTCGCCGGCCGAGGAGGTGCTGTCCTGCGGCGCCGAGATCGATGCGAGTGAGCGATTCATCCGGATCCGCCGGTTACGGCTGGCCGACGGGATGCCGTTGGCGATCCTGACCAACCATCTGCCCGCCTGGCTCGGCATCACCGAGAACGACGTGGCCGATCCCGGCGCCGGTGGCCTGTACGCGACCCTGCGGTCGCGCGGTTTCCACCTTCAGGTGGCGCACCAGACCGTCGGCGCACGGCTGATGACGGCGGCGGAGGCGCGGTTGCTGACCGAACGCCGGCCCGCCGCCTGCCTGACCGCACTACGCGTGGTCTACGACGACAACGGCCGGCTGATCGAGGTCGGCCAGCATGCCTACCGCGCCTCGCACTATTCGCTGGAGATCTCACTGGTGCCGTGAGGGTCGGATCCGACCAGGGCGCCCTCGCGGTCGAGACCGACCAGGAAGCCCGCCCCCCAGGACAGGTGCATCACGACCAGCACCAGCGGCAGCCAGGCCCGGGCGCGGGTGTCGATACCGCGAGCGGTGAGGCTGCCGCCGATGATCAGCAGCAGGTAGCCGAGCGGGGCCAGCCAACCGGCCTTGAGCACGGCCCGGTGCGTCGCCAGGCCGACCAGGCCGCCGGCGGTCCCGATGCCGATCGCCGACACGGTCAGCGGCGGGGCGAGATAGCGCAGCCCGGCCGTATCCGGATGGCGGCGGACCACCTCGCGGCGCCACTTGCCGGTGCCGAAGAACTGCCGGGCCAACGCGCCCGGCGAGGAACGGGGGCGGTAGGTCACCTTGAGGTCGGGTGAGAACCAGATCAGTTCGCCGCGGGCCCGCAGCCGGTAGTTCAGCTCCCAGTCCTGGGCCCGGTGCAACGACTCGTCGAAACCGCCGGCCGCCAGCAGCGCCGACCTGCGGAAGACGCCGAGGAAGACGGTCTCGGCCGGACCGGCCGGCGAGTCCTGCAGGTGGAAGGTGGCACCGCCGATGCCCAGCCGCGAGGTGTAGGCGTAGGCGACCGCCCGCTCGAACGCCGACCGTCCCTGGGCGTCCATCACCCCACCGACATTGGCTGCGCCGGTCTGGTCGAGCAGTTCGACCGCGCGCCTGAGGTAGCCGTCGGTGAGTTCGCCGTGGCCGTCGACCCGGGCGATGATCTCGTGCCGGGCGGCGGCGATGCCGAGATTGAGGGCGCTGGGCGTACGTCCGGTCGGGTTCTCCACGACCTCGACGCGGTCATCGCCCTCGGCGAGTTGGGCGGCGATGTCGTGGCTGCGGTCGGCGCTGGGACCGATCGACAGGATGACCTGCAGCTCTCCGGGGTAGTCCTGGGCGAGGATCCGGCCGACCGCCGCGGCGAGATGGCGTTCCTCGTTGAGGATCGGCATCACGACCGAGACGCCCGGGTAGTCGCTGATCACGGCCGCCATTGTGGCAGCAGGCCAGCAGGTGCCCACGGCGGCGTTCAGGCCGCGGAGCAGACGGCGCCGAGATCCACGTTCGCCGCCGTCCCCCGTGCGGGGCTCGACGATGGGGTGGTGGGCTGCCGACCGGGGGTGGTGCGGGCCGACGACCCGGCCGACGACCGGGCAGACGACCGCGCAGACGACCGGGCGGATCGGGCCGCGCCTGGGATCGACGGCGAGGTCGCCGTCGGGGCCGACGCGGAGCCGGCGGAGCCGGGGCCGCCCGCGCCGGACCGGGCGGTGGCGGTGGCGCCGCGGTTGGTGACCGCGGCCTGATTCTGCTTGCGGGCTCGGCGGGCGGCGCGCTGATCGGCCTTGGCCCTGGCAGCTCCCTCATCAGTGGCCTGCGCTACCGCGTCGGCGACCATCCGGTGCATCAGAGCGAAGTCGGGGCTGCCCGGGTAGATCGCCGGCGGGACGAAGGCGACGCTGGTGATCTTGTGCCGCTTGGCCATCCGGGACAGCTCCAGCAGCTGGTTGATCGCCTTCGGCGGCACATCGGTCTCCATGATCTGCTTGCCGGCCTTGGCGATCCGGTTGAACTTGGTCAGCACGGTGACCGGATCCAACTGGTTGAGCATGGCGTTCATCACGCATTTCTGCCGGGCCATCCGGGCATAGTCGGAGTCGGCGTGCCGGGACCGGGCGTACCAGAGGGCGTGGAAACCGTCCATGTGCTGGGTGCCGGGCTCGATGTAGTTCTTCACCTTCTGGCCGGGCACCTGGCCGCCGATCGGCAGCCGGTTGTTGACCGTGAGGGTGATCCCGCCGACCGCGTCGACCAACTTCTGGAAGCCCTTGAGATCGATCAGCGCGTAGTAGTTGATCTTCAGTCCGGTCGCGCCCTCGATGGCCTCCTTGGTGGCCTGGGCTCCGGGATTCCTCACTCCGGGATACAGGCCGGCGTGGGTGGCGCCGTAGGTGTAGACGGCGTTGAGCATGCAGGAATGGTCCGGGCAGCCGTAGCCGTTCGGGAACACCTTGTGCAGCGGTGACGAGGCCGGGAAGGGGACGTCCTCCATGTTCCGCGGCAGGCTGAAGAGCACCGTGCGGCCGGAATCGACGTCGATGCTGGCCACCGTCATGCTGTCCGGGCGCAGCCCGACCCGGTCCTTGCCGGCGTCGCCGCCGAGCAGCAGCACGTTGATCCGACCGGACTTGGCTGCGGTGTCGCCGCCGCCGCCGAAGACGGAGGCCATGAAGTCGCGCTGGGACGACACGATGGAGGCGCCGGAGAACATCGTCCCGGTCACCACGAACGCCAGTGCGGTGGCCAGCGCGGCGAACCAGAGTCGGTGCCGACGGGCCAGCTCCGGCGGTCGGCTGATGCGCCAGGCGTCGATCAGCAGCAGGGCCCAGCAGATGCCCACGATGATCAGCGCCACCTGCAGGATCCGCAACGGCACCGGACTGGACAGCAGGGTGATGAAGGCCGATCGCCAGATCAGGGCCAGCACCGCGGTCAGCAGGACGGCCCCGACCAGCCCGGCCCAGGCCCGGACCGCGATACGGCCGATCCGCTTGTCGCCCGCCGTCAGCTGCGCCGAGCCCGGAAGCAGCAACGTCATCAGCAGGAAGGTGAGCCCGCGGCGCAGTTTGATCCGGTGACTGCGGAGCTGGACCTGGTTGAGCAGGGAGGACGTCGGGACGCGGCTGGGCGGCAGCGTGGCTGAGGTCACCGGCGGGGCCTTTCGGTCGCACCACCGGAACGGATCGGCAACGGCCGGGCCCCTCGGCGGCGTGGCTGGGGAAGGTACGGTCCGACGACCCGCTCGGTCGGTCGCCGCACAGTGCCGCCCAGTATTCCGACCCGGCTGGGGTTGCCCGGATCCGCCACGCCGTACCCGCCGCGATTGCCGCGGCCCGGCTTGCCGCGACCGGGTCGGACCGGTCGGCGCAGGTAGCGTGGTCGCCATGGCACCCGGTCATGACGACGATCTGGACTGGCTCTACCACCGCGATCGCAGAGCCGCGGCGGAGCCCGACCCCGAACCCACCCGGGTGTTCGATCCCTCCCGGCAGTCACCGGACCGGCCCGCGACGGGGCGGCCCACCCCCGGCCAGCCGACGGCAGGGCCGCCGTCCGCAGGTCGACCGTCCCCGGATGGGCCGTCCCCGGATGGGCCGTCCCCGGATGGGCCGTCCCCCGATCCTCGGACGCCGGCGGGCCGGTGGTCAGCGGGTCAGCCGCCGCAGCGTCCGGTCCCGGTCGGCACCCCCGGGGGTCGTCCTCCGGGCCGCCGGCCGGTCGGTCGCCGGGCGCTGGTGGTGGTCGGACTGCTGGTGCTGGCCCTGGTGGTCTGGCTGGTCGCGGTCCCGGTGTACGCCTGGAGTCACGTCGACCGGGTGGCCTACACCCCGCACGGCTCCAGGCCGGCCGACCAGCCCGGCACGACGTACCTGCTGCTGGGGTCCGACTCGCGGTCGGGGCTGACCAAGGCCGAACGCAAGAAGTACGGCACCGGCCACGTCGGCGGCCAGCGGACCGACACCATCATGGTGTTGTACGTGCCGCCCAGCGGGAAGCCGGCGCTGATCTCGATCCCCCGCGACTCCTATCTGCCGATCCCGGGCCACGGCAGCAACAAGATCAACGCTGCCTTCTCCATCGGCGGTCCGAAGCTGATGACCCGCACCGTCGAGCAGAACACCGGCTTACGCATCGACCAGTACGTCGAGGTCGGCTTCGCCGGGTTCGTCGACGTGATCAACGCCGTCGGCGGCGTGCGGATGTGCATCAAGAAGCCGATCAAGGACAAGGACTCGCACCTGAACCTCAAGGCCGGGTGCCAGACCCTCAAGGGTAAGAATGCGCTGGGATACGTCCGGATGCGGAAGGCCGACCCGCTCGGTGATCTCGGCCGGGTGCAGCGGCAACGGCAGACGCTCAGCGCGATGGCCAAGAAGGCGGCCTCGCCGGCGTCGGTGCTGAACCCGGTCCGCTACTGGCGGCTGGCCAATGCCGGCACCGACTCGCTCGCCGTCGGCGAGAACGCCTCGATGTGGTCGATGGCGCGGATGGCGATCGCCATGGGCAAGGTCTCCAGCAAGGGTGGGCTCACCCTCACCGTGCCGATCAGCAACGCCAACGCCTGGACCGCGGCCGGCTCGTCGGTGCTGTGGGACAAGTCGAAGGCGCACGAGATGTTCTCCGACATCGCCCGCGGCGACACCACCAAGCTCAAGCAGTACGCCGGCTGACCGCCGCGCGGGCCAGGACCGGCGCTGGGCCGGAAGCGTCACCGCCGTGCCGTTGCGATGGGCGAGCTCTGGGCCCGTCCCGTACAGATCCACGGGCTGCAGACCCGACCGGGGGTCCGGGCATCGGCCCGGCCACGGGTGATCCGATCAGTGCTCCAGGAAGGCGGCCAGGTTGGCCAGGGAGGACGCCAGACCGACGGCATGATCCTCGGCCGAGATCCCTCTCGGCACGTTCTCGGCGCGGATCTCGACCAGGGTCTGATCGTCGACCGGGGTGGCGGTCCAGGTCATCACCATCGTGCCGGCGAAGGCCGGATCGTCGGAGACGAAGTCGACCGACTGGACCACCCGCCGGCCGGGCACGAGGTCGAGGAAGCGGCCCTCGACGACGTCGGAGTCCGGCGTTGCCTTGCCCGGGCCGGCGGCGGCATCGGCGTAGGTCAGGACCAGGCGATAACGGCCGCCCGGGCGGGCGTCGAAATTCTCGAACCTGCCGCTCATCCCGTCCGGCGGCAGCCAGGCCGTCAGTGCCTCTGCGTCGACGAAGGCCGCGTACGCCGCCTCGGCCGAGGCCGCGATCAGCCGGGAGGCCGAGTCGGTGCGCGCCATCGCCGAACCGTATCGCGGATCCCCCGGCGTCGGGCCGTGAACCGGGGCGACCCGCTGCGGTCGCTCACCGGAACCGGATCGATCAGTTTCCAAGAAGCCGGCGCCGCGGCCGCTGGCCAGCGGAAGGCGGCCGGCTGATCACCGGGCAACGCTGACTGTCGAGGAGCGACCGGTCCCGACGCAGCACCGGGTTCGGCCGGTCGGACCGTCGACGGACCCGGCGGATCAGGGTCGCTTCGAGGTGGCTGCCGGCGGACGAACCTTGATCATCAGCGCCCGCGGTTCCACCTCGGCGGTCAGCTGCCGGCACTGACCGATCGTGTCACCGTCCAACTGGTAGTCGTCGGGCTCGTCCAGTTCGATCCGCACCCGGCGTCCGACCAGCTGGTCGATCCGGTCGCTGGACTGCTTCTTCCTGGTGACCAGCCGCACCGCCACCGCCAGCCAGTGCCGCAGCCGGCGCGGGCTGGCGACGAACACGTCCAACCTGCCGTCGTCGGGCTCGGCACCGGGGATGAGTTCGACATTGCCCTGGATGGCGCCGACATTGCCCACCAACGTCAGCACCGCGCGGCGACGCAGCACCCGGCCGTCGTCGACGGTGACGCGGACGCTGCGGGGCTTGCGGTTCAGTTGCTGGACCGCGGCGACCACATAGGCGGCCGAGCCCACCTTGGCCTTCAGGCCCTCGTCGGTGTTGTTCATGATCGCGGCGTCCAGGCCGATGCCGGCCATCACGGCGAACCGGTCGGGCTCGCCGCCGTCGTCGGTGGCGATCCGGACGATGTCCAGGCTGCGCTCGTGCTCGCCGAAGGCGACCTCGACGGCGTCCGCCTCGGTCAGCGGGATGTCGAGATTACGGGCCAACAGGTTGCCCGTGCCCTCCGGAATGATGCCGAGCGGGACGCCGGAACCGGCCAGGCCGGCGGCCACCACCCGGACGGTGCCGTCACCGCCGGCGGCCAGCACCAGGTCGACCTCGGCCTCCAGCGCCTCGGCGGTCATCGCCCGACCGGGGTCGTCGGCGCGGGTCTCCAACCAGCGCGGCTGCTGCCAGCCGGATTCCTCCGCACGCCGGTTCACCAGGTCCCGGATGTCGTCGCTGACCTTGGTCGGGTTGTAGACGACAGCGACGGTCTGCCCGGACCGACCGGCCGACTGTTCGCTGACACGCGCTTGGGGCGTGGTGGTCATCGACGACTCCTCTGCTGGGGCGGCGTCAGTGTATCGGCGCGGGCCTGCCGGAGGCTGTGACAAGCCTGTTCGCCACTCAGGATGTCGCCGGCTCAACGGCCGAGCATGGACCGGGCCATCACCACGCGCTGGACCTGGTTGGTGCCCTCGTAGATCTGGGTGATCTTGGCGTCACGCATCATCCGCTCGAGCGGATAGTCCTTGGTGTAGCCGTAGCCGCCGAGCAACTGCACCGCGTCGGTGGTGATCTCCATCGCGACATCGGAGGCGAAACACTTCGCCGCGGCCCCGAAATAGGTCAGGTCGGGGTCGTGGCGTTCGGAGCGGCAGGCGGCGGCGTAGGTCAACTGTCGGGCCGCCTCCAGCTTCATCCCCATGTCGGCGATCATGAATCGCAGCCCCTGGAAGTCGGCCACCGGCCGGCCGAACTGGCTGCGTTCGGTCACGTAGCCCAGGGCGTGGTCCAACGCACCCTGCGCCACCCCGATCGCCTGGGCGGCGATGGTGATGCGAGTGTGGTCGAGGGTCTTCATCGCGGTGACGAAACCGGTGCCCTCCTCGTCGATGCGCCGGTCGGCCGGGATCCGGACGTGGTCGAAGTACACCTCGCAGGTGGGTGATCCCTTGATGCCGAGCTTCTTCTCCGGCGCACCGAACGTCACACCCGGATCCGACTTCTCCACCACGAACGCGCTGATCCCCCGGCTGCCGGCGTTCGGGTCGGTGACGGCGAAGACGGTGTAGAAGTCGGACACCCCGGCATTGGTGATCCAGCGCTTGGCGCCGTTGATCACGTAGCTGTCCCCGTCGCGTTCGGCCCGGGTCCGCATCGCGGCGACATCGGAACCGGCCTCGGCCTCGGACAGGCAGTAGGAGGCCATCGAGTCGCCGGCGGCGATCGCCGGCAGGTACCGGCGGCGGAGATCCTCACTGCCCTGGTTGATCCAGCACAGCGTGGCCAACTTGTTCACCGCCGGGATCAGCGAGGTGGACATGCAGACCCGGGCGACCTCCTCGATGACGATCACCGTGGCCAGGGCGTCGGCACCGACCCCGCCGTACTGCTCCGGGACGTGCGGGGCATGGAAGTCGGCCGCACGCAGCGCCTGGTAGGAGGCGGTCGGGAACTGCGCCAACTCGTCGGTGGCCGCAGCGTTCGGTGCCACCTTCGCCTCACAGACCTCGCGCACCGCCGCGCGGATGGCCTCGTGCTCCTCGGTGGGCCGGTACATGTCGGTGAAGTCGGTCACAACGTCAGCCTAGCCCCGCAAGCTACTCGCCAGTAACATCCTTGGCGCGGATCGTTCCCCGGCCGGGGCGCGGGTCGGGAACCTGCCGGGCCGACCCGTCTCACCCGTGACGACGACGGACTCGGAACGGCGCGGGAACCCACGGCCGCGGTGGACGACCCGGATCATCCGCTGCCCGGGCCTGGTGAGGGTTCCGGGCTCGACCTGAACTGGGTGCGTCCCGGCACGTGGTCGAGGAGCACCCCCGCCACCTCGGCCGGGTCGCCCTGCTCCGGGAGTGCGTGGACGCCACCACCGGGTCCTGACCGACCCCGAACTTAACCGGTAAAGTCGCCGGGCATGCGGACGCTCTCGCTGACCACGGACAATGCCGTCCCCCACGACTGGCGGCTGCAGCCGGCCGGCCAGGTACCCGACGACTGGTCGCAGCTGTCCCAGCGCCCGATCGCCGCCACCGTCCCCGGTGAGGTGCACACCGATCTGTTGGCCGCGGGCCTGATCCCGGACCCGTTCGACGGGGCCAACGAGGGTCGGCTGCAGTGGATCGGGCGGACCGACTGGTGCTACACCCTGTCGTTCGACTGGCAGCCGGGTCCACAGCCGCGGCACGACCTGGTCGCCGACGGCCTGGACACCTTCGCCACCGTGGCACTGAACGGCATCGAGATCGGCCGCACCGCCAACCAGCACCGCAGCCACCGCTTCGACATCAGCGACGTGCTCCGTCCCGGGACCAATGAACTGGTGATCACCTTCGCGGCACCGGTGACCCGGGCCGAGCAGGCCAGTGATGCGCTGGGGCCGCGGCCCGCGGCCTACGACCATCCGTTCAACGCGGTCCGCAAGATGGCCAGCAGCTACGGCTGGGACTGGGGTCCCGACCTGGCCGGCGCCGGCATCTGGAAGCCGATCAGGATCGAGTCGTGGGACACCGTCAGGCTGGCAGCAGTGCGCCCGTTGGCGTCGGTGCAGGACGGTGTCGGCGTGCTGCAGACCGAGATCGACCTGGACTGGCTGCCGGAGGCGACCGAACCGGTGCGGCTGGTCGCCACGGTCGCCGGACAGGAGACCGCCACCGTGGTCGACCCGGGTACGCCGTCGGCGTCGCTGCGACTGGAGGTGCCGGCGGCCGAGCTGTGGTGGCCGCGAGGTCACGGCGACCAGCCGTTGTATGCGGTCGGCGTCGGCCTGGGCGACGATGATGCCCTGCTGGACCGGTGGGACGGCCGGATCGGTTTCCGCAACGTCGAGATGGTGCTCAGCCCGGATACGGAAGGCACCGGATTCACCATCGTGGTGAACGACCGTCCGGTGTATGTGAAGGGCTACAACTGGATCCCCGACGACGCGTTCCTCACCCGGCTGGACGCCGACCGGTACCGCAACTCGATCATGGACGCCTACGACTCGGGGGCGAACCTGTTGCGCGTCTGGGGTGGCGGGATCTACGAGACCGACTACTTCTACACGATCTGCGACGAGCTCGGGCTGCTGGTCTGGCAGGACTTCCTGTTCGCCTGCGCCGCCTACAGTGAGGAGGAGCCGCTGTGGAGCGAGGTGGAATCGGAAGCCCGCGAAGCGATCACCCGGCTGTCCTCGCATCCGAGTCTTGCGGTGTGGAACGGCAACAACGAGAACATCTGGGGCTACGTCGAATGGGGCTGGCGGCCGCAGCTGGGCACCAGGACGTGGGGCGACGGGTACTACCGCGAGCTGCTGCCCAAGCTGGTCGCCGAGTTGGATCCGCGGACGCCGTACTCCCCGGCCAGCCCGTTCTCCTTCTCCGACTACCTGCATCCCAACGATCCCCGGCACGGCACGATGCACATCTGGGACGTGTGGAACCAGCTCGACTACAGCCACTACCTCGACTACCGGCCGCGGTTCGTGTCGGAGTTCGGCTTCCAGGGACCGCCGGCCTGGTCCACGTTGGTCTCGGTGGTCCATGATCGAGCGCTGGATCCCTACGGCGAGCAGATGCTGGTGCACCAGAAGGCCGGCGACGGCAACCTGAAGCTGGAACGCGGTCTGGGTGATCATCTGCCGCACTGGCGGACCGAACCGGTGACGTCGATGGACGACTGGCACTGGCTCACCCAGCTCAACCAGGCCCGTGCCGTCCGGTTCGGTATCGAGCATTTCCGCAGCCTGGCCGGTCGCCACGGCTCTGGCATCAACAGTGGCGCGGTGGTCTGGCAGCTCAACGACAACTGGCCGGTGATCAGCTGGGCCGCGGTCGACTACGCCGGCATCCGCAAGCCGCTGTGGTACGCGCTCAGGGCGGTGTTCGCCGAGCGGCTGTTGACGTTCCAGCCGCGGCCCGACGACCAGGGCGGTCAGGTGCTCGACCTGATCGCCCACAACGACGCCGGCGAGCCGTGGACGGGCGACCTCGTCGTCTCCCGCCGGTCGACCACGTCGGCAGACACGGTGCTGGCCGAACAGCGGCTGAGCCTGGAGGTCGAGCCCTGGTCGGCCCTCACCATCCGGCTGGACGCGGCGTTGACCACCAGCGAGGAGACCGACCGGGAGTTCCTGGACGCACGGGTGGACGGCAGCGCACCGGCGTTCGGCTGGTTCGCCGAGGATCCGCTGCTGCGACTGGTCGATCCGGACACGGCAATGCGTACCACGGTGGAGCGCGGCGAGGACGGCTACCGGGTGACGGTCGCGGCCGACGCGATGATCAAGGACCTGTCGATCTTCCCGGACCGGTTGGATCCGGCGGCCCGGGTGGACAGCGGGCTGGTCACGTTGCGGGCCGGGGACAGCCACACCTTCGTGGTGACCTGCGCCGCCGAGCTGGACGAGGCCGCGCTGACCGGCGTACCGGTGCTCCGGTCGGTCAACGATGTGGTCAGCGGCGCCGCCGACAACCGGCCGGAGCCGGGCGGTACCGTGGCGCCATGATCGAAGCCATCCATCCTGACGGCAGTGCCGCTGTGCCGGGGATTCCGCTGACCCCGGGCATCCGGGCCGGCGACTTCCTCTTCGTTTCCGGCCAGGTTGCCACCGGCTCCGACGGGTCGGTGCTGATCGGCGACTTCGAGGCGGAGGTGAACGGCGCGATCGACAACCTGTTCGCTGTCGTCGCCGCAGCCGGTGGCGCGCCGGAGCAGATCGTGAAGATCACCGCGTTCCTGTCCAACGGCGCCTCCTTCGCCCGGTTCAACGAGATCTACGCCCGGCGGCTGGGTGACGTTCCGCCGGCACGGACGACCGTGGTGACCGGCTTCGGCAATCCCGACGTCCGGGTCGAACTGGAGGCGGTCGCCTACCTCGGCTGACCTGGCTCGGTCGGCCTGCCCACCCCGGCTCGCCGCCCCGGGCCCGGTCCGGCCGGCCCGGTAGCACCGGGTGAACCACCGGTGGCCGGGCCCGTCCGAGCCGTCGGAGGGCGGCTTTGAGCAGACTGTCAGCCAGGACGTCGCGGCTGCGGTCACAGCGTCCTGGCGGTCACAGCGTCTTGGCCTTCGGATCCCAGTCGTCGGGCAGCAGTTCGGGCCGCTCGACCCGACTCTGCACGTCGACGTAGCCGCCGGAGACGGCCGACTCCGACACCGCCTCCATCACGTCCAGCACGTGGTAGGCCTGAGCGCCGCCGGCCCGGTGCGGGCGGTCCTCGCGAATCGCCCGGGCCATGTCCAGGGCGCCGGTGCCCCGGGTGGACTGGGCGCTGGTGGTCGCCACCGTCTGCCAGTCGCCGTCGGTCCGGTGGATGATCTTGATCTCACCGTCGAACGTGTTCGGGTCCGGCACCGCGAGCGTGCCCTCGCTGCCGTTGACCTCGAACAGGATGCGCCGCACCGCCGAGTCGAAGGACAGGATCGTCTGCGAGGACTGACCGCCGGAGAACCGGGCGGCGGCACTGATGTGGGTCGGTACGGTCACCTCGAACGATTCGCCGGCCCGGGGACCCGACCCGATCACCCGCTGCTCGCGGGACTTCGAGCCGACCGCTCCGACCCGTTCGACCGCTCCGAACAGCTGGACCAGCGCGGTGAAGTAGTACGGGCCGATGTCGAACAGGGGGCCGGCGCCCTGCTGGAACAGGAACGCCGGGTTGGGGTGCCAGGACTCCGGGCCGGGGCTCTGCATCAGCGTCAGCGCCGACAGCGGGGTACCGATGTCACCACGGTCGATGATCTTGCGAGCCTCCTGCAGACCGCTGCCCAGGAAGGTGTCCGGAGCGCAACCGACCCGCAGGCCGGCATGCTCGGCCGCGTCGAGCAGCGCCTTGGCCGAGACCCGGTCCAGCGACAGCGGCTTCTCGTTGAAGACGTGCTTGCCCGCCTCGAGCGCGCTGATGGCCACCTCGGCGTGGACGGCGGGAATGGTCAGGTTGATGACCATCTCGACACCGTCGTGACCGAGTACGGCGTCCGGGCCGCCGTTGGTCGGGATGCCGAACTCCTCGGCCTTGGCCTTGGCCGCATCGGTGACGATGTCGCCGATCGCCAGCACCTCGACGTCGGGGAACGAGGTCAGGTTCTCCAGATAGGTCTTGCTGATCGTGCCGGCGCCGATGATGCCGACCCCGACCGGCCCGCTGTGCTGTCCGGCCATGATCACTGCTCCTTGCCGGTGAGGTAGGCGAAGCTGTCGGCAACGGCGACGAACCGGTCACCGGCGCTGTCGTCCAGTTCCACCACGCCGTACTTCAGGTTCGCCGTGGCGTTGATGAAGTCCCAGACCGGGATGCTGCCGCGGCCGACAGCAACCTGCTTCTTGTTGTCGCGGGTGCCGTCGCCGTCCTTGATGTGGATGGCCTGCACCCGGTTGCCCAGCCGGCCCAGCAGCGCGGGCACGTCGGCGCCGCCGACGTGGGCCCAGTAGGTGTCGAGCTCGAGCATCACCTCGGGGGCGAGGTTGTCGGCGAGCACCTCCAGCCCGTGCTTGCCGTCGATCCGCGACTCCAGCTCGAACCAGTGGTTGTGGTAGCCGACGGTCATGCCCAGCGCGGACGCCTTCTCCGCGGCCGTGTTGAGCTGGGCGGCGATCCCCGCGATGCCCTCGCTGCCGGTCCACTGCTCCGGATCGGTGAACGGGGTGATCACGCAGCTGACCCCCAGCTCCTTGGCGGCGCCGAGCACCTCGTCCACGTCGGCGTCGACGAGGCTGGTGTGGGTGGTGGGCGCGGTCAGCCCGTACTTGGGCAGGGCGGCGGCGAGCCCGTCGAAGAACTTCTGGAAGGCGAACGGTTCGACCTGCCGGTACCCGATCTCGGCGATCCGGCTGAGCGAGGCGTCCACGTCCTCGCTGAGCGCTTCCCGGATCGTGTACAGCTGGACCGACAGCTTGTCAGTGCCCAAAGTCGGCATGGAATCTCCTCGGTGAGACAGCGGGGACGCGGCGGTCGGCCGGTCCGGTCGCTCACCCTACCGAACCGCTTCAGTCGACGGTGGGGGTGCTCCGTCGGCTTCCATCCACCGGAATCGGCCCGCTGCGTGCCATCATCAGATCACTGCGGAAGGAGGTCCCATGGAGGATCGGAACCGGCTCGGCCGACAGCCGACCCTGATCGTCGGCGTGACGCCCGGGCAGTCCGAAGCCGTCATCGGCCAGGCGACGAAGCTGGCCTGCAAGTTGGGCGCGCGGGTGATCTGCGCCTTCGTCGACACCGGTCAGGTGGCCATGTTCGAGGGAGCCGACGGCACCCTGATGTCGATGCCGATCGATCCCGACATCGTCGAGGAGCCGTCACCCTTCCCGGAATCGCTGCAGACCATGCTGGCGGAGAAGTGTGCGGCCCGTCAGGTGCCGGTGGAGTTCCGACGGCCCGTCGGCGAGCCGGCGATCGCGCTGTCCGAGCTGGCCGAGGACGAGCAGGCCTACGTGATCGTCGTCGGCACCCGCAGGCCGGGCTTGCGGGCCGGGATCGCGGAGTTCCTCGGCGGATCGGTGGCGGCCCACCTCAGTCACCGCCAGCACCGCCCGGTGCTGATCGTTCCGCAGACGCCGACCGGTGAGGACGGCACGCTCCCCTGGGACGACCTCGACTGAACCGGCCGGCGCCCCGCCACCGGCCGGGCCCGGAAGGGCCCTGCTGGAAGGGCCCTGCTGGAAGGACCCTGCTGGAAGGAAAGGGTGGAGGAGCGGCCGTCGACTGCGGCTACGAACTCTCCGCGCCGGCACACCGGCACCGCGTTCGCGGGGGACGTCTCCCGCTGCGGCCCGGACCATCCCGGGCGTCAGCGGGCCCTGCAGCCGGCGCCCGGGCCTAGCCGGGTAGCGACACGGCCAGGGTGCGGTGGAGATGGAGCCGGGCCGCGTCCTCCAGGTCCTGCGGCCAGTCCAGGCCGCAGCGACGGTGCAGGTCGTGTGCCAGTGGCAGGAACGCTGCGGCACAGGCCAGCTGGCCCGTGATCACCGAAGCACGCGTGGCCTGCAGCGGCGGGAGATCTGCCAGGATCTGCCGGCGGTCGTCCGGCAGCAGCGGATTCAGATGCAGGGCGCCGCCCCGGTCCTCGACTGCGACGTCCTCGAGCATCAGGTCGATCAGCATGGACCGCAACAGCGCGGCACCCGACTCCCCGACCACGAACTCCTCCCGCCCGATCACGACGGGCAACAGCCCGAGCACGCGGAGGAACTCGTGGCTGATCGCTGTGACCCGACGCGGATCCGGTTGCTTCGGCGGTGCCGGTCGGCGCAGCCGAGCGGTCAGTCCGTGCGGGTCGAGCACAGCCGAGACGGTCGATCTGGTTCGGGCCTCCAACGCATCCGCCGTGTCGACGGAGACGTCGTAGCGCAGCCAGTCGGGCGTGATCTGGGTGAAGATCGGCAGCTGACCGAGTTGCCGGCGGTAGACCGTCGGAGCGATCTGGTCGGAGATCTGCGGCCAGTCCGCGCAGAAGCTGTCGACCTCGTCGTCGTCCACGACGACGATGAGGTCAACGTCACTGAACCGGTCCTGCGTGCCCCGTCCGTGACTGCCGGTCAGCCAGACACCGAGTACCCGGTCGTCGGTGCTCAGGACCTGTTTCACCCGGTCGATCAGGTTCTGCGGTCGCGGGTCGGCGATTGCGGGATTATCGCTCCCAGCGTCCTCGGCCATGAGCCCCAGCTTGCCGGACGCGGCAGCCGGTGGAGCTGATGGTGATCGGTGTGCGCAGGTCGAGCCGGCCCCTACCACTGCCCGCCGTCCGCGCGCAGGCTCCGGTCCAGCCGGGCGGACATCAGTTCCAACGCGGCCGGCGCTGCGTGGGCGACGCGGTCGTCGGGATCTTCCAGGGCGTCTCTGATCACCCGCGCGTGCTCGGCCTCGCCGAGGTATGCCACTGCCCGGATCGCGGCCAGCCGCACCCGCGCGACGTCATCGCCGACCAGGCGGGCCAGCTCATCGGCGGCTTGGCCCAGCTCCCGCAGCCGGCAGACCTTGGCGCACATCTCGCGCACCCGCCAGTGGTCGTCCGACAAGCCGGCCAGGACGGCCGGCGTGGCCGACTCGTCCCACCCGTAGAGCAGACCGCGGGCGGCCCAGACCCGGATCCAGTAATCGGGCGCCGCACCTGCCAGGATCCGCTCGAGGTAGCCGCCGCGACCGAGTACGTCGAAGGCAGGATGGTCGGCGTCGGCGGCCGCGATCGCGCCGGTGAGCAGGTCGGCGCACCATCGAACCGTCGGCGACACACCGTATTGACGCTGCATCGCCGCCCAGTGCTCGCCCGGTGTCGTCACACGCACTCCCTGACCGCCGGAATCGCGGTCCGGCCGGAGTGCCCAGTCTGCCAGCGGATCGGGCTGATCGCCTCGTGTCGTCTCAGAGCGCCTTGAAGAAGCGGGCGATGGGCATCAGCGTGTAGCCGGCACTCGTGTAGGTCCGGCGGGCTGCGGCGTGGCCCGCGTCTCCCCCGGTCTCGACCATGGCGACCTTCATTCCTCGATCCGCCAGCCAGCCGGTGGCACGGTCGGTCAACGCCGTACCGATACCCCGGCCCTGGGCGTCGGGATGCACCGCCAGGATGGTGACCTCCCCCACCTTCCGGTCCCGGTCGACCTCCGCCGCGGCCACGAAACCGACCACGCCCCGGTCCCCGGCCTCGGCCACCCACACCATCATGGTGTCGTCAGCGAGCAGACCTCGGACCGACTGTTCCTGGTGGACCCGCCAGTCCGGGCCGTGCAACCGGGTGAAGAGTTCCCGACCGAGGACCTGGTTCATCGAGTCGAACACCGGCTGCCAGGCCAGCAACGACAGGTCGACGACGGCCTGCTCGTCGGTGCCGCGGTAGCTGCGGATCTCTGCCTCCATGACGGCAAGACTCCCACACCGGCGCCGGCACCGCCGCCGGGCCGGCCGGCCGGTCGGGACCGCGAGCTGTCGGTATCCGACCGGATCTACCGACGGCCGGACGGTCAGGACGTCTGGTGGGCGCGGACCTTCTCACCCTTGGCCTCGGCCGCCTGCCGCAGCCGGTCCTGGAAATCGATCATGGCCTGGGTCAGCGATGCATCCCCGGTGGCCAGGATGCGTACGGCCAGCAGGCCGGCGTTGCGCGCGTTTCCGATCGACACGGTGGCGACCGGAACGCCGGCCGGCATCTGCACGATCGACAGCAGCGAGTCCATGCCGTCGAGATACTTCAGCGCCACCGGCACACCGACGACCGGCAACGGCGTCAGTGACGCCAGCATCCCGGGCAGGTGGGCTGCTCCGCCGGCCCCGGCGATGATCACCTCCAGACCGCGGGTGTGCGCGGTACGGCCGTACTCCACCATCGCCTCCGGCATCCGGTGTGCCGAGACCACGTCGGCGGCGTAGCGAATGCCGAACTCGTCCAGCACGGTCGCCGCCTCGCCCATCACCGGCCAGTCGGAGTCGGACCCCATCACCAGACCGACGCGGGCAGGCGCCTCAGCCATGTTCATCTTCAGCCATGTTCATCTCCAGTCATGCTCCGTTCGTCTCCCATCAGGTAGCCGGCCGCGTGCCGGGCTCGCCGCAGCACCGCCACGCGGTCGTCGCCGAACGCGGTCACATGGCCGACCTTGCGGCCGGGCCTGACCTCCTTGCCGTACAGCTGGACCCGCAGCCGGGAGTCGCGGGCGAAGCAGTGCAGCAGCGCCGACGGCAGGTCCGCCACGCTGCCGCCCAGCACGTTGCGCATGACGGTCCAGGGGCTGCGTACCGAGGGATCGCCCAACGGCAGGTCGAGCACGGCGCGCAGGTGGTTCTCGAACTGGGAGGTGTGCGCGCCGTCGATGCTCCAGTGGCCGGTGTTGTGCGGCCGCATGGCCAACTCGTTGACGACCACGGTGCCGTCGCGCCGCTGCATCAGTTCCACCGCGAGGACACCGACCACACCGAGTTCGGCGGCGACCCGCAACGCCAACTGCTGGCAGTTGATCGCCTGCTGCTCGGTCAGTCCGGGCGCCGGCGTGGTGGTCTCGACACAGATGCCGTCCCGCTGCACCGTCTCGCTGATCGGGTAGGCGACGGCCTGCCCGCCGGGTGAGCGGACGACCAGTGCGCTGAGCTCCCGGTCGAAGTCGATGAACTCCTCGGCGAGGATGTCGATGCCCGGCTTGAGGCCGGCGAACGGCTCGGCGGCGCCGTCGGGGCCGTCGACGCGGAACACGCCCTTGCCGTCGTAGCCACCGCGGGTGGTCTTGGCGATCACCGGCCAGCCGGTGCGGGCGCCGAAGGCGATCAACTCCTCGGCGTCGGCGACCACCTGGTTGGCCGGGCAGGGAGCGCCCATCGCGGCCAGTCGACGGCGCATCGTCGCCTTGTCCTGGGCGTGCACCAGTGCGGCCGGCCCGGGACGTACGGCGACGCCGGATGCCTCGAGTTGCTCCAGCACGGCGGTGGGCACGTGCTCGTGGTCGAAGGTGATCACATCGCAGCCGGCGGCGAAGTCGGCGACGGTACGGGCATCGGCGTAGTCGCCGACGGTGACGTCACCGACCACCTGGGCGGCCGAGCTGTCGGCGGCCTCGGCCAGCAGCCGGATCCGGATGCCGAGGCCGATGGAGGCTCCGTGCATCATCCTGGCCAGCTGGCCACCGCCGATGACGCCCACCACGTATGTCACGGCCCTGATCGTAGGTGAACGGCCGTGCCCGGCCCGTCCCCGGCCCTAGGCTGTCGGCATGCGCGCCCCCAGGCCCACGATGCGCGACGTCGCCGCGCGCGCCGGGGTCGGAGTGGGCACGGTGTCCCGGGTGGTCAACAACCACGCTCGGGTGACTGCCGAGACCCGGGCGCGGGTCGAGCAGGCGATCGCCGATACCGGATTTCACCGCAACGAGGTGGCCCGGATGCTGCGGCCGGGGCAGGTGTCGGCGACCATCGGCTTCGTCGTCGACGACCTGGAGAACCCGTTCAGCTCGGCGGTCGCCGACGGCGCGATGGAGGTCGCCACCAGCCGCGATCACGTGCTGCTGATCGGCAGTACCCAACGCGATCCGGGCGCCGAACGGGAACTGGTGCACGAGTTCGTCCGCCGGCAGGTCGACGGCCTGCTGATCGTCTCCAGTGACCACCGGCCGATCGACCGGACCACCGGGATCGGCTCGGTGCCGGTGGTCTACGTGGACCGGGCACCGGCCGGCAGCGGCTACGACCGGGTGCTGCTGGACAACCACAGCGGTGTCCGGCAGGCGTTGGAGTTGTTGCTGGACGCCGGCCACGAACGGATCGCCTACCTGGGCGGGTCGCCACAGGCCATGACGGGGGCCGGCCGGCTGCGTTCCTACCGGCAGGTCCTCGGCCAGCACGGCATCGCCCCGGATCCGGCGCTGATCTCGATGCACAACTACTCCACCGACGAGGCCCGGGAATCTGCGCTGCGGCTGCTCGGCGGCGACCGGCCGCCGACCGCGGTGTTCGCCGACAACAACCGGATGACGCTGGGCGTGCTGCAGGCGATGACGGTGATCGGCGCGACCGTGGCGTTGGCCGGATTCGATGATCTGGAACTGGCCGACCTGCTGCCGTTCGAGGTCGATCTCGTCGTCTACTCCCCCGGCGATCTCGGCCGCCAGGGCGCCGAACAACTGTTCCGCCGGATCGACGGCGACCCCGGACCGGCGCGTACCATCCGGCTGCCCACCCGGCTCGTCCGTCGGGGCCGTCGCTTCCACCCGCACCCACCCGGCGCCGCCGCCTGCTCCGAGCGCTGAGCTCGTCGAAGGGCGTTCCCCCAGCCACCGCGCCCCGAGGTCGTCGAAGGACGTTCCCCCAGCCACCGCGCCCTGAGCTCGTCGAAGGGCCCGTCCCGGCGCGGCCCGGTCAAGCGCCCTTCGACAGGCTCAAGGCGCGGAGTCAGGATGTGGGCGGGCGGCGGATGGGCTCGGCCGGCGGCCGCCGCGCGTGCGGACGGTGGCGGAAGATCACCACCCGTTGGACGACGAAGTTCACCGTGGTGGCCACCCCCTGGGCGATCACGAAGGCGATCACCTGCACCGCGAGCAACGGCAGGTTCCGGTGCGCCAGCAGGCTGAACAGCACCGCGAAGATCCCCACCTGCACGAAGAAGGTGGCGCCGTAGAGCACGACCACGCTGAGGAACCGCCGCGTCGACGGGCCGGCCCCGAAGGTCCACCGGCGGTTGATCAGGTACGAGGTGATGGTGCCGCAGACGAACGACGCCGCCTTCGCCGGAGTGTGGGTCAGACCCAGATGCATCAGCAGCACCAGGATGCCGAAGTCGACCATCGCGGACAGACCGCCGGTCAGCCCGAACCGGACCAGTTGCACCAGCAGCGGCGGGTGCCGGATGTCCGGCTCGGTCGGCGGCAGCATCAGCCCGGCCATCGCGGCTCCCTCTTCTCCACGAACGCGGCCACGCCCTCGACCCGGTCGGCGGAGGCGGCGGCGGCCCGCCAGTGGGCATCCTCAACCTGCAGTCCGGCCTCCAGCGGCAGGTCGAAACCGGTGCGCAGAGCCGCCTTGGCGTGGCGCACGCCGACCGGGGACCGCGCGGCGATGCCGACGGCCAGCTCGCGGGCACGCTGCCGCGCGCTTCCGGCCGGCACCCGGCGGTCGACCAGTCCGATCCGGTAGGCCTCCTCCACGGCGACCCGGCGGGTGGTGAGGATCAGGTCGGCGGCCCGGTTGAGGCCGATCCGGCGGGACAGCAACTGGGTGCCGCCGCCGCCGGGAATGATGCCGACGCCGACCTCGGGCAGGGCGAACACGGCGGTATCGGAGGCCACGATCAGGTCACAGGACAGCGCCAGCTCGCAGCCGCCGCCGAGGGCGTACCCCTCGACCGCGGCGACGACCGGCACCGGGAGCTCCAGCACCGCGTTGTAGGCGCGCCGGGAGAGCGGTCGCTGCGCCGCCAACTGCTCGGCGTCGAGCCGGTGGCGTTCCTTCAGGTCGGCACCGACGCAGAACGCCTTCGCCGACGACGAGGACAGCACCACCGCCCGCACGGTCGGATCGGCGGCCAGTTGGCCGCAGGCGTCGGCGATGGCGCGGGCCTGACCGGTGTCGACGGCATTCAGGGCCTCGGGGCGGTCCAGCACCAACTCGGCCACGTGCTCGCCGACCCGTTCGATCCGGATCCGCCCGAACTCACCGGGTCTGTCGGCGATCGCCCCGCTCCGATCGCGGTCAGTCACGGCGTTCCCCGGTGGTCGGCCGCGACCCGTCCGGCGCCGAACAGCAGTTCGCTGACGATCACGTGCACGCGCTCGACGTCGGGGATGTCGTCGAGCACGATCACCCCGTCCTCCGCGGCGGTGCGGATGTTCAGGGTGCCGCAGCCCAGGATGCGGTCGCTGAGGCTGCGGTCGTAGCTGACGTCGTCGATCCGGATCAGCGGCAGGTCCGTGCCGGTACGGCTCAGGATGCCGGTACGGGTGATCAGCCGACGGTTGGTCAGCGTGTAGGTGGTGCTCCACCAGCGCAGGAACGGGATCGCCGACCACCACAGCGCCAGCGCCAGCCCGACGGCGAGGACCAGGTACTGGCCGGCGGGGCTGAACCGGGCGGGCACGACCGCCGCGGCCATACCGACGCCACCGCCGAGCACGATCAGGACCAACGCCGGCAACACCAGCGCCTTGGCGTGGGTGCGCAGCTGGATCTCGACCCGCTCGCCGTCACCGAGCAGCCTGCGTGGCAGCGCCATACGTTCACGGTACCGGGCCGGCGACGGGTGACCCTCGATCCGAACGCTGCGGCGGTGCCGGTCATCTCAGGTGCACCACGTCGCCGGCGCCGAACACCCGGCGGCCGGCAGCTGTGCGCAGCACCAGCCGGCCGTCGTCGTCGACGGCCTCCGCGCGGCCGACCACGCTGTCCTCCCCGGGCAGCACGACCCGGACCTGGCGTCCGATGGTGGCGCAGCGACCGAGGTAGGCGCCGGCCAGCGCGGCCCCGTCGAAGTGGTCGGCCCAGTTGCGGTAGAGCAGCGCGAACGCGCGGGCGATGGTGGCCGCGACGACGGTCTTGTTGCGCGTGGTCGCGCCCACCAGCCGCAACGACGTCGCCCACGGCACCGGCAACTGGCCCTCGCTCAGGTCGGTGTTCACCCCGACCCCCAGAACGCAGCCGGCGCCGGCGGGCGTGGTGACCCGTTCGGCCAGGATGCCCGACAGCTTCCGGTCGCCGACCATGACGTCGTTGGGCCACTTGAGCACGGTTGGCACGCCGGCGGCCCGTCGAAGGCCCTCCGAGGTGGCCATCCCGCAGATCAGCGGCAGCCAGGTCCACCGCGCAGCCGGCACCTGGTCGGGCACCACCAGCATCGACATGGCCAGACTGCCGCCCGGCGCCGCGGACCAGGTGCGGTCCAGCCGGCCGCGGCCGCGGGTCTGGTTGTCGGTGAGCAGCACGGTGCCGTGGCCGGCCCGGCCGGCCCGGGCGGCGTCGGCGAGGTCGGCGTTGGTCGACCCGGTTGCGTCGACGACCTCGACCCGTCGCCAGAAGCTCCGGTCGGCGACCAGCAGGTCGCGCAGCCGCCCGACATCCAGTGCGTCGGCCGGGTCGGGGACCGGGCCGGGCCCGTCGTTCAGCTGATCCATGGCGCACCGAGCCTAACCGGACCAGACGTTAGGGTCTGACCCATGCAGTCCGACATCCACACCACAGCCGGCAAGATCGCCGACCTCGAGCAGCGTCTCAACGAGGCCGTGCACGCCGGCTCCGCCGCGGCCGTGGAGAAGCAGCATGCGCGCGGCAAGCACACGGCCCGCGAGCGGATCGAGATGCTGCTCGACGAGGGCTCCTTCATCGAACTGGACGAGTTCGCCCGGCATCGGTCGACCTCGTTCGGGATGGAGAAGCGGCGACCGTACGGCGACGGTGTGATCACCGGGTTCGGCACCATCGACGGTCGGCAGGTCTGTGTCTACTCCCAGGACTTCACCGTCTTCGGCGGCTCGCTGGGGCAGGTGCTGGGAGAGAAGATCGTCAAGGTGATGGATTTCGCGCTGAAGACGGGGTGCCCGCTGATCGGCATCAACGACTCCGGGGGGGCGCGGATCCAGGAGGGTGTGGTCTCGCTCGGGTTGTACGGCGAGATCTTCCGCCGCAACACCCACGCCTCCGGGGTGATCCCGCAGATCTCCTTGATCATGGGCCCGTGTGCCGGCGGCGCCGTCTACTCCCCCGCGATCACCGACTTCACCGTGATGGTGGACAAGACCTCGCAGATGTTCATCACCGGTCCCGACGTGATCAAGACGGTCACCGGCGAGGACGTCAGCCTGGAGGATCTCGGCGGCGGTCGGACCCACAACACCACCTCCGGCAATGCGCACTACCTCGGCACCGACGAGGAGGACGCGATCAACTACGTCAAGGAACTGCTGTCCTACCTGCCGCAGAACAACCTGGAGGAGCCGCCGGTCTTCGAGATCGGCACCGAACTGGCGGTCAGTGACCACGACCGGTCGCTGGACCGGCTGGTGCCGGACTCGCCGAACCAGCCGTACGACATGCACGAGGTGATCCGGGCCGTGCTGGACGAGGACGACTTCCTCGAGGTGCAGCCGATGTACGCGGGCAACATCATCACCGGGTTCGGCCGGATCGAGGGGCACACCGTCGGCATCGTGGCCAACCAGCCGCAGGTGCTGGCCGGCTGCCTGGACATCAACGCCTCGGAGAAGGCGGCCCGATTCGTCCGGACCTGTGACTCGTTCAATGTGCCGGTGATCAGCTTCGTCGACGTGCCCGGCTTCCTGCCCGGCACCGATCAGGAATGGAACGGCATCATCCGCCGCGGCGCCAAGCTGCTCTTCGCCTACGCCGAGGCGACCGTGCCGCTGGTCACCGTGATCACCCGGAAGGCCTACGGCGGGGCCTACGACGTGATGGGCTCCAAGCACCTGGGCGCCGACATCAACCTGGCCTGGCCGTCCGCCCAGATCGCGGTGATGGGCGCCCAGGGCGCGGTCAACATCCTCTACCGCCGCGAACTGGCCGAACATCCCGATCCGGACAGTCACCGGGCCGATCTGATCACCGCCTACGACGACGAACTGGCCAACCCCTACATCGCCGCCGAACGCGGTTTCGTGGATGCGGTGATCTTCCCGCACGAGACCCGGGTCGAGATCACCCGGGCGCTGCGGCTGCTGCGGACCAAGCGGGAGCAGTTGCCGCCGAAGAAGCACGGAAACATTCCGCTGTGACCGGCGCGGATCAGACCGGAGCCGCCGGCAGCCGGGCGCCGGTGTTCCGGTTCGTCCACGGCCGGCCGACCGAGGAGGAGATCGCCGCCGTCGTCGCGGTGCTGTCGGCCCGCGCCTCGGTCGGTGCGCCCGCCTCGCCCGGCGGGGCGCCCGGATCGGAGTGGGGCGCGTACTGGCGCAGCGTCGGGGCCCCCGTCGCACCCGGCCGCGGCCGGTGGCGGGCCGCCGTCAGGGACTGGTGAGCCGCCCCGCCGCCCGGCGCGGAGGGCCGCCGGTTCCGCATAGGATCCAACGGTGACAACGCAGGATGCCGCGGCCGCCCGGTCGCTGACGAAGGCGCAGGCCGCGACCTTCGCCGTCTTCGGCTTCAACGGCCTGCTGTTCGCCGGTTGGTCGGCCCGGCTGCCGGCGGTCGCCGGCATCTTCCACCTGTCGCCCGGCGGGCTCGGTCTGCTGCTGCTGATGTCCGGGCTCGGCGCGGTGCTGGGCCTGCCGCTCGCCGGTTCGGTGGCAGACCGGTTCGGCACCGCGAACGCGATCCGGCTGGCCGGAGGTCTGGTCGGGCTGTCCACTGCGGTGATCGCGGCCAGCCTGCTGACCGGCTGGGTCATCCCCTGCGGTGCGGCACTGTTCGGTTTCGGCGCCGGTGTGGGGGTATGGGACGTCGCCCAGAACATCGAGGGTGCCGAGGTGGAGCGGCGCGGCAGCCGGACCATCATGCCCAAGTTCCATGCCGCGTTCAGCGCGGGCGCGTTCCTCGGTGCCCTGCTGGGTGGATTGTTCGCCCATCTGGGGGTGCCGCTCTGGCTGCATCTGTTGATCATGATCGGGGTCGGGGCGGTGGTCGTCACCGTCGGCACGCGGGCCTTCCTGCCCGCCCACAGCCATCCCGAGGACGGCGAGGAGGAGATGCAGCAGCCGGTCAGCCGGTCCCGGTGGGCGGCCTGGAAGGAGCCGCGGACGCTGGTGATCGGACTGGTGGTGATGGCCGCCGCCCTGACCGAGGGCTCGGCGGGCGACTGGGTCGCCAAGGCCAGCGTCGACGGGATGGGCGCCACCGCCAGCGCCGGCGCGATCATGTACGCCGTCTTCGTCGCCTCGATGACCTGCTTCCGCTACGCCGGCAGCGCCCTGCTGGACCGGTTCGGCCGGGTGGCCACCCTGCGCGGCTGCCTGGCCTCGGCGATCGTCGGCCTGCTGATCTTCGTCTTCGCGCCGTCCATCTATCTCGCCGCCGTCGGTGCGGTGCTGTGGGGCGCCGGCGCCGCGTTGGGGTTCCCGGTCGGCATGTCGGCCGGCGCCGACGACCGCCGCCACGCCGCCGCCCGGGTGTCGGTGGTGTCCACGATCGGGTACGCCGCCTTCCTGGTCGGCCCGCCGGTGCTCGGCTTCATCGGCGACCATGTCGGTGTCCGGGACTCCCTGCTGGTGGTGGCCGGCGTCTGCGTCGTCTCGCTGCTGAGCGCTCCGGCGGTGCGGCCACGGCAGCCCGCGCCGGCCGGCAGCGCACCGGCCGCCCGGTAGGGTCCGGGCCATGACTGATCCGGACCGGATCGGCGCCCGGGAGCGGCCGATCGACGCGCTGGCCGACGGCTATGTCGAGGAGACGATCCGCCGGCAGCCGACCCTGGCCACCGCGCTGGGCATCCGCGACCACGATGCCGAGTGGCCCGACCTCTCCCCCGACGGTTTCGCCGACGAGGCCGACCATGATCGACGGACGCTGGCCGCGCTGAACGCCACCACGCCGACCGACGGACGGGAGGACATCGCCAAGGAGGCGATGGTCGAGCGGCTCGGGCTGCAGGCCGAGCTCTACGACGCCCACATCGTCACCAGCCGGGTCAGTGTGATCGCCGATGCCGCTCACGAGCTCCGCGAGACCTTCGACCTGATGCCGACCGACACCGCCGCAGCCTGGGCGAACATCGCCACCCGGCTGCGCACCATCGCCACCCCACTGGCCCAGATCCGGCAGACGCTGACCGACGAGGCCGGTCACGGCCACGTGTCGGCGCTGCGTCAGATCGCCGCCTCGGTCGACCAGATCCGCAGCTGGACCGGCCAGCAGGGCTCCCACGACTTCTTCGCCGACCTCGCCGCCGGAGTGCCGGCCGAGCATGGGGAGACACTGACCGGCGATGTCCAGCGGGCTGCTGCCACCGCCCGGCGGGCCTACGCCGACTTCGCCGACTGGATGCAGCGCGAGCTGGCCCCGCAGGCTCCGCGGCTGGACGCCGTCGGCGAGGAGCGTTACGCATTGAACAGCCGCTACTTCCTCGGTGCCGCCGTGGACCTGCAGGAGACGTACGCCTGGGGCTGGGCCGAGCTGGAACGGCTGCAGGACCAGCAGCGGGCCATCGCTCGCGAGCTGTACGGGCACACCGACATCAAGGCGGCCTACCAGGCCCTCGACGACGATCCCGACCGCCGGATCACGGGTGCGGAGGCGTTCCGGGACTGGATGCAGTCGCTGGCCGACCGGGCGGTGGAGGAGTTGGCCGGCCGGCACTTCGACATCCCGGACCCGATCCGCCGGATCGAATGCTGCCTGGCACCCACCCACGACGGCGCCATCTACTACACCGGCCCGGCCGAGGACTTCTCCCGGCCCGGCCGGATGTGGTGGGCGGTGCCGGAGGGCATCGACAGCTTCTCCACCTGGAAGGAGGTCACCACCGTCTACCACGAGGGCGTTCCCGGCCACCATCTCCAGGTGGCCCAGAACGTCTACCGTGCCGACCTGCTGAACCGCTGGCAGCGGCTGCTGTGCTGGGTGTCCGGGCACGGTGAGGGCTGGGCGCTGTACGCCGAACGGCTGATGGACGAGCTGGGCTACCTAGCCGATCCGGGTGATCGGATGGGGATGCTGGACGCCCAGGTGCTGCGCGCCATCCGGGTGATCATCGACATCGGCATGCATCTGCAACTGCAGATCCCGGCCGACAACCCGGCCGGTTTCCGGCCCGGGGAGCGGTGGACGCCGCAGGCGGGGCTGGAGTTCCTGTTGTCGAACCTGGCCACCGACGAGCCGAGCCTGCGGTTCGAGCTGGACCGGTACCTGGGCTGGCCGGGCCAGGCACCGTCGTACAAGATCGGCGAACGGATCTGGATGCAGGCCCGCAACGAGGCCCGGGAACGCAACGGCGCGGGCTTCGACCTGCGCGCCTTCCACGCGACCGCCCTCGATCTCGGTCCGATGGGCCTGGACCCGCTGCGCCGGGCCCTGGGCCGGATCTGATGACCCCACCCCGCGTTCCGAGCCCGTCGAAGGACGCCCGATGACCGCGGCGCTGCGACTCGTCCTCGCCTCCCAGTCCCCGGCCAGGCTGGCCACCCTGCGGTCGGCCGGGCTACGGCCGGAGGTGATCGTCTCCGGCGTCGACGAGACCATGGTGTCGGGCGGCCGGCCGGCCGAGCTGGCGCTGGCACTGGCCCGGCTGAAGGCCGAGGCGGTCGCCGAGCGACTTCTCGCCACCGGGCCGGGCGATGACGACCGGCCGGTGCTCGTCGTCGGCTGCGACTCGGTGCTGGAACTCGACGGCGAGGCCTTCGGCAAGCCGCACGACCCCGCGGTGGCGGTCGAACGCTGGCAGCGGATGCGGGGCCGCAGCGGCGTCCTGCACACCGGCCATCAGCTGGTCCGGCTCGTCGGCGGCGAGGTCACCCACAGCGCCGGCCGGGGCGCCGCCACGGTCGTGCACTTCGCCGAGCTGACCGATGAGGAGATCACCGCCTACGTCGACACCGGCGAACCGCTGGTGGTCGCCGGCAGTTTCACCCTCGACGGCCTCGGCGGTGCCTTCGTCACCGGCATCGAGGGCGACCCGCACAACGTCGTCGGCATCAGCCTGCCGCTGCTGCGGGAGATGGTCCTGCAGGCCGGCCATCGTTGGCCGGATCTGTGGTCACCACCGACCTGACCACGCCGGCCCGGTGCACTGCCCCGAAATCGGCACGTCATCGCCGACGCGGACCGCCAGGCACGCTCAGGGACAACGTGCAGCCGCGATGACGTGCCGATTTCTGTGGCGCCCGGCCCGTTCAGCCGTTGACCAGGTGCTCGGCCACCCGCAGCGAGTTGGCCAGTTCTGTGGCGCCCGGCCCGTTCAGCCGTTGACCAGGTGCTCGGCCACCCGCAGCGAGTTGGCCAGGATGGTCAGCACCGGGTTCACGCCACCGTTGGTGACGTGCAGTGAACCGTCGGCGACGTACAGGTTGTCATGACCCCAGACGCGGCCGTAGGGATCGGTGACCGAGGTCGCCGGGTCGGTGCCCATCCGGCAGGTCCCGGCCTGGTGCTGCCCGCCGCTCGGGCCGGTGGTGCCGCTGCCGGGCGGCGGGGCGGCCACCACCCGGGAGGCTCCGGAGGCCTCCAGCCATTCGGCCGCCCGCGCGGTCAGGAACTCCTGCGCCTGCCGGTCCGACGGGTGGATCGACCCGGCCAGGGCAGCCACCGGGTTGTCGAACCGGTCCCGCACCCGCGGATCCAGCCGCACCCGGGCGCCGTCGGTGGTGACCTCCTGGATCGGACCGACGACCCGTTGCATCCGCCGGGTCCAGTGCCGCATGCCGTGCTTGGCCTCGATGCCGTAGGGCGGGAAGACGCCGGCGTCGACGAGGTGGCCGAAGGTGCTCGCCGGTGTCGGCACGAACTCGTTGGCGATCATGCCGCCGCCGACAAGGCCGGGGTTGTGGTGGCGGAAGTCGCAGCTGGCGATCGAAGGGCCGGGACCGTCGATGCCGAAGATCTCGTCGTCGAAGATTCCCAGTGCCCCCGCATACACGTGACCCTGCAGGTGGCGGCCGACCTGGTCGGTGTTGTTGCCGAGCCCGGCGGGTTCCCGGTCGGACGCACTGGCCAGCAGCAGCCGGGCCGATTCGACCGCCCCGGCCGACACGACGACCGTGTCGGCGTGCACCTCGGTCCGGATGATCCGACCGTCGCGGCGGGCCACCAGCGCGACACCGGTGACCCGGCCGGCCGGATCGGTGACCACTCGCTCGGCGCTGACCTCGGTGACCAGGAATCCGCGTCCGGTCGCCAGTGCCGCCGGTACGGAGGTGTTGTGGGAGCCGGCCTTGGCCTCCACCGGGCAGGCGAAGCCGACACACTGACCACAGTGCAGGCATCCCATCCGGCCGCGATAGCTGTGGGAGTTGATCAGCAGCGGCGGCGGCAGGGTGTTCCAACCGAGCCGAGCCGCGCCCCGGGCCAACGGCTCCGGTCGCCCGGTGCCGGACACCGGCGGCATCGGATAGTCACGGGACCGGGGTCCGGCCCATGGATCGCCCTGCCCCGGCCGGCGGGAGCCCAGACCGCTGACGCCGAAGCGCCACTCGGCCTCGCTGTAGTAGGGCTCCAGGTCGTCGTAGCCGATCGGCCAGTCGGCCAGGCTGCTGCCGTCGGGTACGCCGTACTCGGTGGCCATCCGGAAGTCCTGCGGGGTGAATCGCCAGGCCTGCGCGCCGTAGACCCGGGTACCGCCGCCCACGGTGAAGGCGTTGTTGGACCAGCGCGGATCGGTCGGGTCCAGCACCAGCCGGCGGTCGTCGATCTGCAGGGTGCGCTGGTGGCCGGCGCCGAGCGGGCCGGTCAGCGGGTCCAGCCCGGTGCTGATCCGCGGATTGCGCAGGTGGTCCCGGGACAGCGCGGTCGTCGCCGGTGCGCCGCCGGCCTCGACGATCAGCACGCTGCGACCCGACTCCGCCAGCACCTGGGCGGTGGTGCCGCCGCCGGCCCCGGAGCCGATGACGACCGCGTCGTAGCGGGTCTGCAGCTGCGGCAGGTCGATCAGCCCGTCGCGTTCGAACGGAGTCGCCGGCAGGTCGGCCGGCCAGCCGCCCTCCGGGTCCGGTCCCCAGTCGATCATCCGCCAGGCCGCCGGCTGCCGGGTCCGCGATCCGTCGCCGACAGCGGTGTCGCCGTAGTAGCCGAGATTGACCAGCCGGGCGAACCAGTCGACGTCCGGGTCGGCGGCCAGCCCGGCCAGCACGCGCCGCCGAGCGTCGGGATCGAGGCCGGTGAAGCCATTGCCCTCGCTCCGCCAGGCGGCGGCGTCGATCCGGGCGACCACGGAGTTGATCCGCCGCCCCCACTCGGGACGCTCCAGTTCACGGATGCGGTGCAGGAAGTCCAGCCCGCCGGCGGCACTGGCCGACGGGTAGTCGTCGGCGGGGACGACCGTGTCGATGACGGTCGTCAGCAGGTCCGGCAGGTTCGCAGGCGTCACGCCTGTCGGTTATACGCCATCAGCAGGATGCGCCGTTCGACAGGCTCAGGACCGGAACCACCGGTGGCTCAGGAGGTGGCGGTCTCCCAGAGGCCGAGCACGTTGCCCTCGCAGTCCTTGACGTAGGCGACCGCGCCCATCCCGGAGATCGGCGTCCGCGGTGTCACGATGCTGCCGCCTCCGGCTTCCACCTGCTTGAGGGCCTCGTCGATGGCGTCCACGTCGATGGTGATCACCGGGGCCGGGATCTGTTCGGTCCGCGGCATCATGCCGCCGTTGATCGCGCCGGGCTCGGCCGGCAGCTGGGTCTGCTCGTCCACGTCGACGGTTCGGATCATGGTGTAGTCACCGCCCGGCATCGGCATGGTCTGGAGGTTCCATCCGAAGACGGAGCCGTAGAAGCTCTTCGCCCGCTCGAGATCATCCACCGGGATCTCGAAGTGCACCACCTTGCGCATGTCAGTTCCCTCTCTGCTCCGAAGCATCACCGATCCACCGTCCGCCGATGGCAGGCCGCTGTCAATGGTCGAAGGGACCGGGTCGCACCGCTACCGTGTGGCCATGTCACCGCGGGCAGTGTCGACCTGGTCCCTTCATCGCACACTCGGCGCCTTCGTCGCCGACGATCCCGTCCCGGACGGGGATTGCGGGTTCACACCGACCGGACCGGTGTCCGGGCTGCCGTTGCTCGAGCTGCCCGCGGTGCTGGCCCGGCACGGCTACGACACGGTGCAGATCTGCCACTTCCACATCCCCTACCGCGACGCCGGGTACCTGCAGGAGCTGAAGGCTGCGCTGGCGAGCGAGGACATCACCCTGGACGCCGTGTTGGTCGACGCCGGTGACCTGGTCCATCCCGATCACGCCGACGCCCACGAGACCTGGATCGCCGGCTGGCTGGAGGATGCGGCCGCCCTCGGCGCCCGCCGGGCGCGGGTCGTCGCCGGCCAGCAGTCGCCCACACCGGGCCGGTTGGCCGACAGCGCCCGACGGCTTCGCCGGCTCGCGGCCGGCAGACCGGAACTGCGGGTGGTCACCGAGAACTGGATGTCGTTGCTGTCCGCTCCGGCGCACGTGCACCGGGTCCTGGACGGAACCGACGGGGAGATCGGTCTGCTCATCGACCTCGGCAACTGGACCGGACCGGACAAGTACGCGCAGCTGACCTCGATCGCCCCACTGGCCGAGACCTGCCATGCCAAGTGCCACACCCTGCCGGGTCCGGATGCGCGGCTGGACACCGAGGACTACCGACGATCACTGCAGGTCCTGGTCGATGCGGGCTTCACCGGCCCGCTCGCGCTGGTCTACGACGGCCCGGACGACGACGAGTGGGGCCGACTGGATGCCGAGTACGCCGTCGTGACCGACGTCGTTGCGGCCTGAGCTGGAGCCGACGGACATGCGCCTGGCCGCGGATTCCTCCGAGCCGCAGATCCTCCAGTGGCGCCCGATCGGGCTCGGTGACCTTGCCGCGCGCCTGCCGGGTCCGGTCAGCGGGCCGCGACTGGTCGCAGTGGACGGTCGGAGTGCGGGCGGCAAGACGACCCTGGCGGCCCGGTTGCACGCGGCGATCCCGCGCTCGGCCGTCGTTCACACCGACGACATCGCCTGGCACCATGCCATCCTCGACTGGGCCGACCAGCTGGCCGACGGGATCCTGCTGCCGCTGCGCCGGGGGGAGCCGGTCCACTACCAACCGCCGGGATGGGCGCCGAACGGTCGGCAGGGCTTCATCGACGTCCCGGCCGGCCTCCACACCGTGATCATCGAAGGCGTCGGCGCGGGCCGACATGACCTGGCCCCGCTGCTCGATGCCGTCGTCTGGGTGCAGTCGGACTTCACCGATGCCCGGGAGCGCGGCATCCGCCGCGACCTCGCCTCCGGAGTCGACGGCGGCGAGGTCGGGGCCGTCGCGTTCTGGGACGTCTGGATGGCCGAGGAGCTGCCGTTCCTGGAACGGGATCGTCCCTGGCAGCGCGCCACGGCGATCGTCGCCGGCGGCCCGACGATCGATCTGGGCCCGGACGAGGTGGCCGTCGCGGCCGCCCGCTGAACGCCGGGCGCGACGACCGGCAGGACCCGTGCCGGCGACGCGCCCAGCTGCGTCACTGCGCCGCCCCCTCACCAGCGGCGACCCGACCGCCGGGTCCGGGCATCACCGGATCGCCTGCACCGATGCCTCCCGGCTGTTGCGTAGCCGTCGCGGCGACAGGCCGGTCACCTGCCGGCACGCCTTGTTGAACGCCTGCAGATCCGCGAACCCGACGCTGGCGGCGATCGCCGGGATGGACATCGTGCTGCTGGCCAGCAGCCTCCGCGCATGATCGACGCGGCGGCGACGGACGTAACCGACGACCGTCTCCTGCAGTTCTGCGGTGAAGACCCGGGCCAGGTGGTTGGAGGAGATTCCGACCGCCGCCGCGACCTCCGGCACCGAGACCGCCTCCGGCAACCGGCCCTCGATGAACGACATCGCCGCCAGCAGATGCTCCTCGGCGGGTCGGGAGCGACCGATGGGTCGCCGGTCATCGAGCCGCAGCAGCACCGACCAGATGTCGGCGCGGGTCCGCGCCGGTCGGGTGGCGGCCGCAACGACGGCGGACTCCATCAGGTCGGTGATCATCGGCAACTGCGCACCGGGCGACATGATCATCTGCAGACGGCCGCCCGGCCGGTACTGCCCCGGCCGACCCGATTCGCCGGCATCGGCCCGCAGGTGGGCGTAGAGATGCGTGGACGGACCGCGATAGCGGTACCGGATCACCGAGGCCGGCGGCACCAGCGAGACGGTCCCCGGTGAGATCGCGAACAACCGGCCGTCGACCTCGATCTCGGCGTGGTAGCCGTACAGGTGCAGCGACCACAGCTGGGGCAGTTGGAACCGGTCCTCCAGGCGGGTGGTTCCGTGCGTGCCGCGGCCCTGGTTGACCACCTCCGGGGGCACCGACAGATCCATGGCCACCGACGGGAGGGGTTGGACGTCCATGCACGAATTGAACCAGTACCGGCCACATTTGCACCATCCCCACCGGCCACCCGGATGTCTAGCCTTGACACGGCACTGATTCGCAGCGGCGAGGGTTGCTGCAGACACACGTTGAGAGAGGACGATGCCATGCCGGCATTGGTCGAGCGCAAACACCTGTTGAATTCGTCGGAAATGGCCCATTTCGTCTCCCACGGCAGCCTGGCCCTGGAGGCGGTCGTGCCGGACGGCATGAACGAGCGGGCCATCCAGATCCTGGATGAGGGCATCCCCGGCTACCCGTACGGAACCCCGCTGGACGAAGCGTTCCCCAAGGGCAGCTTCGTCCGCGAGTTGCTCGACCTGCCGGCGGTCGCCGGTGCCGTGCAGAGCCTCGTGGGCCCCGACCCGGTGATCGATCACCACGCCGTCCACATCCGTCCGCCCCGGGGCGGCGAGGCGCAGAACATGCACGGTGACGCGATCCTGGACACCCGGACCGACGCCTTCGACGTCCAGCTGATGTACTACCCGCGGGAAGTCACCCTGGAGCAGGGTGGCACCCTGAGCGTCCCCGGCACCCACCTCCGCAAGATCAACCAGACCGGCATCGGCCGCTACCAGAACCTGGCCGGCCAGACCCGCCTGGTCTGCCCGGCCGGCACCGTCGTCTTCCTCCACCACGGGATCTGGCACGGTGGCCGGCGCAACGACTCCGACCAGCCGCGCTACATGTTCAAGATCAGGTTCAACCCGACGGTCCGCCAGCTGCGGCTGTGGAACACCGACGACATCGACGACCCGGCGGTGCTGAAGGAGTTGACCACGACCTTCGGTTGGACCTCGGCGAACGAGGGCCGGCTGGAGCTGGTCAACCGGGCCAAGCTCTGGAGGGTGCTGACCGGTGATCAACTCTTCGATATCGACAACTATCTGACCCGCGAGCAGCTGCGGCCGCAGTTCGTCGCCCCGGGCGCCACCGATGTCCGGCTGGGTTCCAACCAGCACGCGGCCGGCTGGCATCACTGAGCCCTGGCGACCCTGATCTTCACCAGCACCGGAAGGACCATCATGAGCACCACCGTCGAAGAATCCTTCTCCGTACGGCCCATCGATGCGCACCTGCGTCAGCAGCTGCTCATCCTCTACCTCGGCACCTCGGCACTCGACTCGACCGTGATCGGTTGGAGCCGTTACGACGGCACCGGCCAGTCCCGCCCGACCATGGGTGACAGCGACGAGCCGCCCTACCGCACCGGCCTGGACGCGCTGATCGACGGCTGGCGACTGATCCAGATGTCGCAGTTGATGCCGCACCAGCCGGGGCACGAGTACGACGTGTCCTACCTGCCCTACGAGTTCGTCTTCGAACGGCTGGTGGAAACCAGCAACTGACCGACCGCACGATCCACGATGCGCCCTGCTCCTCGAGCCGGGCGCATCGTGACATCCGGGCTCGTTGACCGGCACATCGGTCCGCCCGCGGACGGCACCACCCGACCTGTGCGGATCGGCCGGCCCGAGCGGGTGTCGGCGGACGCCGGGCCGGCCGCCCGACTACCCTCGGGTCGTTATGTCTTCCGAAATCGCCCCGGCGCCGGACGGTCGGGCCACGCCGCAGCGGCGCAGCCGGATCCCGGCTGTCGTCCGCGCGGTCCGGCCCCGGCAGTGGATCAAGAACGTGCTGGTGTTCTCGGCGCCGCTGGCGGCCGGCCGGCTGTTCGAGTCCGGTGTGCTGGTCAGTTCGCTGCTGGCGTTCGCGTCGTTCTGCCTGGTCAGCAGCTCGGTCTATCTGATCAACGACATCCGCGATGTCGAGGAGGACCGGCAGCATCCGCGCAAGCAGTTCCGGCCCATCGCGGCGGGCGAGCTGCGGGTCGGGCCCGCCCTGGTGTTGGCGGCTGTGGCGGGGGTGGCCGGCCTGCTGATCGGCTACCTCACCGCGACCGGTCTCGGCGTCACCGTCACCGTCTACCTGCTGCTCCAGATCGGCTACTCCAGCTTCCTGAAGCACCAGCCGATCATCGACCTGGCGATGGTGGCAGCCGGCTTCCTGCTGCGGGCGATCGCCGGCGGTGTCGCCGGTGGCATCGTGCTCAGCCAATGGTTCCTGTTGGTGGCCTCGTTCGGTTCGCTGTTCATGGTCGCCGGCAAGCGGTACTCGGAGATGATCGCCCTCGGCGCCGACGCCGGCACCCGCCGATCACTGGCCAGCTACACCGACACCTACCTGCGGTTCACCTGGATGCTGTCGGCAGCGATGGTGCTGATCTCCTACTGCCTGTGGGCCTTCGACAACTCCCACCGGGGACCGCTCAATGTCGGCTGGACCGCCATCTCGATCGCCCCGTTCACGCTGGCCCTGCTGCAGTACGCCCGCGAGATCGACATCGGTCAGGCCGGTGAACCGGAGGATGTGGTGCTGCGGGACCGGGTGCTGCAGGTGCTCGGCCTGATCTGGCTGATCATCATCGCCGTCGCCGTGTTCGGACCGGACAGTTCCTGAGCCGCGCCGCGGCCGTCGTGACCACCACTCGAAGGGACGGAAGCTGATGATGGACGCACTCGGAGTGCCGCAGTCGGTGCTGCTGCTGGGAGGGACCTCCGACATCGCGCTGGCGATCGCCCACCGGTACGCGACCAGCCGGCAGGAGCAGGGCGGCACGCTGCGGGTGGTGCTGGCGGCCCGGCCGGGGGAACGGCGCGACGCCGCCGAACAGGAGTTGACCCGGTCCGGTTGCACGGTGCTGGCGCTGGACTTCGAGGCCACCGATCAGGCGTCCCGGACAGCGGTGGTGGAACAGGCGTTCGCCGAGGGTGACATCGACCTGGCCGTGGTCGCCTTCGGCGTGCTGGGGGATGCCGAAAGGGCCTGGACCGAACCGGACGAGGCGGTGCGGATGGCCGAGGTCAACTACACCGCGCCGGTCCATCTGGGTGCCCTGCTGGCCGAGCGGTTCATCGGCCAGGGCCACGGGCAGATCGTCGCCCTGTCCAGTGTGGCCGGGGAACGGGTCCGCCGGTCCAACTTCGTCTACGGCTCGACCAAGGCCGGGTTCGACGGCTTCTACACCGGTCTCGGGGAGGCCCTGCGGCCGTTCGGCGTGCGGGTCCTGGTGGTCCGCCCCGGTTTCGTCCGGTCCAAGATGACCGCCGGGATGCAGCAGGCGCCGTTGGCGGTCACCCCGGAGGAGGTCGCCGACGCGACGGTGGCGGCGATCCGCGACCGCAGGGAACTGATCTGGGTGCCGGGCCCGATGCGGCTGGTGATGTCGGTGCTGCGACACGTGCCGCGGCCGATCTTCCGCCGGCTGCCGATCTGAGTCACCGGCGACCGGGCCGGCCGGGTCAGTCCCCGGCCAGCACGGGCAGCCAGCGTTGCCGTTGTCGATCAGCTGCCCGGCGGCGGCGCGCCGCGGTCGACCGCACCGTCAACTGGCCCAGCCGGAGGATCACGCTGTCCCAGCCGTGGGCCACCAGCCGCAGCGGAGCGGACCGATCCGGGTGCCGGGCCCGGACCAGCCGCGTGACCAGGGCGACGTCGACGTCCACCGCGGCCCGCGGCATCGGCAGGACCGCAGTCGACCAGGTCAGACCGGCGGCACCCCATGGCGCTTGCTGGGCACGGTCCGGTCCTTGCCGGCGGCGGCCGCGAACCGGGCGACCAGCTCGCGTCGCAGTTCGGACGGCTCCACCACCGCATCCACGACGAGTTCGGAAGCCAGCCGCAGGATGTCGATGTCGTCCTCGTACTCGCGGCGGAGCCGGTCGACGTAGGCGCTGCGCTCGGCCGGGTCGTCGATCGCGGCGATCTTGTTGGCGTAGACGGCGTTGACCGCGGCCTCGGGCCCCATCACCGCGATCTTCGCCGTCGGCAGGGCCAGGCATGCGTCCGGGCCGAACCCGGGTCCGGCCATCGCGTAGAGCCCGGCGCCGTAGGCCTTGCGGACGATCACCGAGATCGTCGGCACCGTCGCCTCCGACACCGCAGTGATCATCTTCGCGCCGTGCCGGATGATGCCCATCCGTTCCACCGCGCTGCCGATCATGAACCCGGGCACGTCGGCCAGGTACAGCAGCGGCAGGTTGAAGGCGTCGCACAGCCAGATGAACCGGGCCGCCTTGTCGGCCGAATCGACGAACAACACGCCGCCCTTGACCGCCGGTTGGTTCGCCACCACCCCGATCGGTTCACCCTCCAGGTGGGCGAAGCCGATCACCAGCTCCGGCGCGTACAGCGGCTTGATCTCGCAGAACGACTGCTCGTCGACGATCGCCTCGATCACCGTCGTGATGTCGTAGCCGACAGCCTCGTCGGCCGGCACCACGTCAGCGCTGAACCCACGGGCCGGGCCGGTCGGCGTGGTGGCCGGCGGGTCGGTGCGCCAGTTGCCGGGCAGATAGCCGAAGATCTGCCGCGCCTGCTCGATGGCGTCCTCGTCGTCGACAGCGAGTTGATCACCGCAGCCGGACACGGTGGTGTGCATCCGGGCCCCACCCATCTCCTCCAGCCCGACCCGCTCCCCCACCACCATCTCGGCCATCCGGGGGGAACCCAGGTACATCGAGGCATTGCCCTCGACCATGATCACGACATCGCAGAACGCCGGGATGTAGGCCCCGCCGGCCGCGCTCGGCCCGAACAGGCAGCAGATCTGCGGCACCTTGCCCGACAACAGCACCTGGTTGCGGAAGATGCGCCCGGCACCCCGGCGGCCCGGGAAGAGATCGACCTGATCGGTGATCCGCGCACCGGCGGAGTCGACGAACCAGAAGATCGGCAGCTCCTGGTCCAGCGCCAGCTCGGTGATCCGGATGATCTTCTCAACCGTCCGGGCACCCCAGGAGCCGGCCTTCACGCCGGGGTCGTTGGCGACCACGAGGGCGGGCCGTCCGGCGACCAGGCCGCGTCCGGTGACGACGCCGTCGGCCGGCAGCCCGATGGCGTGATTGTTGGCCAGTTGGCCGTCCTCGACGAAGGTGCCCGGGTCGAAGAGCAGCCCGATCCGGTCCCGGACGTACAGCTTGTGCCGGCCGGCCAGCTTGGCCGCGGCGGCCTCGTCGGGGCCCAGGGTGCGTCCGCGCGCCGCCCGGAGTCGGTCCGACCGGCCGTCGTCACCGGTCATTCGACATCCAGCCCGAGGCCGCGGGCGATCACCAGGTGCTGTACCTCCGAGGTGCCCTCACCGATCTCCAGGATCTTGGCGTCCCGGTAGAACCGGGCGATCGGGAACTCCTCCATGAACCCGTAACCGCCGAAGATCTGCACCGCCGTCCGGGTGGCGGTCACGGCGTCCTGGCAGACCCGCAGCTTGGCGATCGCCGCAGCCCGCTTGTACGCCGCCATCCCGGGCCCGTGGCCGGCGTCGATCGCGTCGCGCATCGCGGCGGCGGCGTAGACCAGCAGGTGGCCGGCATGCGCCATGGCGTCCAGCTCGGCCAGCTGGAACGCGACCGCCTGCTTGCGGCCGATCGGCACGCCGAACGCCGTCCGCCGGCCGGCATGGTCGAGGGCCAGATCGCGACAGGCGCGGATGCATCCGAGCGCGAGTGCGGCGATGGCCACCCGGCCGTCGTCCAGCGTGGCCAGGAACTGCGCGTACCCGCGGCCCCGTTGCCCGAGCAGATGATCGGCCGGCACCCGTACCCGGGACAGGCTGAGCGGATGGGTGTCGGAGGAATGCCAGCCGAGCTTGCGGTAGGCCGGTTCGACGACGAAGCCGTCCGCGCCGGCGGGGACGATGATCGCCGAGATCTCCGCGCGCCCGTCGGGCCGGGTGCCGGTCCGCGCCGTCACCGTCACCAGCGAGGTGATCGGCGTGCCCGAGTTGGTGATGAACTGCTTGGAGCCGTCGATCAGCCAGTGATCGTCGACGAGCTCGGCGCGGGTCCGGGTGGCCCCGGCATCCGACCCGGTCTCGGGTTCGGTCAGCCCGAATCCGGCCAGCGCCCGGCCGGCGATCAGGTCCGGCAGCCAGCGTTGCTTCTGCTCGGGGCTGGCGTAGTGGGCGATCGGACTGATGCCGAGTCCGGCCGCCGCCTCGACGGTGATGCCCAGCGACTGGTCGACCCGGCCGAGTTCCTCGATGGCGATGCACAGGTCGGTGAAGTCACCGGCACCGCCGTACTCCGCCGGTGCGTGCAGGCCGAAGACGCCGAGCCGACCGAGCTGCTCCACCACCGCCAGTGGGAACCGGTGGTCGGCGTCCCAGTCGGCGGCGTACGGCCCGACCTCGGCGGCGGCGAAGCCGGCGATCACCGCACGGAAGTCGTCCCGATCCGGCCCCAGGTCGAACCGGTGGTCGGAGCGGGCAGTCGACCGGGGCAACGTCATCGGTGCACCTGGTGATCCTGGCGGCCGGCCGGGTCAGGCCTCGGCCTGTTGCCCGGTGACATCCCACAGGTGATGCACCACGTCATGCAGCAGATACTGAACGAACGTGCGGACGGTGAACTCCGCGCCGTCGGTGCGGGTGCCGCGGCGATCGAGCTGCGACTCCTCCAGCGCGCGGATCCGGCCGACCAGGGTCTCGGCCAGTCCGGTGATCTCGAAGGCGACCTGGTCGGGTTCCAGCGCGACGTAGTCGCCGACGATCGCGGCCTCGTCCTGGTCCCAGTTCTCGAAGGTCGGGTTGTCCTCGACCAGCATCAGCACCAGCCGGGCGTCGTAGAGGGCGAGCACGTCGCGGACGTGGGCGCCGTACTCCAACGGCGACCAGACCACCGGCGCCGGCCGTCGATCGGAGGCCGGGTTCTGGGTGAGGATCTGCACCCACTCGGCGGCCGCCGCCTCGACCTGTTCGGCCAACTCGTCCATGCCGACGTCACCGGCCTGCAGCCCGCACTCCGGGCACCGCAGCCGGGTCGTCCAGGTCCAGTCCTTGGTGTCCCTGGGAGGCTGTTGCAGGTCGCGGCTGCTCAGCCGGTCCGGCCCAGGACCGGTCGGCTCCTTCGCGGGTCGGGCGGACAGCTGATCCATGCCTGCAGCGTAGTGGCGCCGCGGCCTGACCGCCCCCGGGCCGGGGCGGCCTATTCTGATCCGATGTGAGCATCGACCTCAACGCCGACCTCGGGGAGTCGTTCGGGCGGTGGCAGCTGGGTGACGACAGCGCGATGCTGCCGCTGATCAGCAGCGCCAACGTCGCAGCCGGTTTCCACGCCGGTGACCCGCTGACGCTGCGCACCACCTGTGCGGAGGCCGTCCGGCACGGGGTCGTCATCGGCGCCCAGGTCGGCTACCGCGATCTGGCCGGTTTCGGCCGCCGGTTCATCGATGTCGACCCGGTCGAGCTGACCGCCGACATCCTCTACCAGATCGGTGCCCTCGACGCGCTGGCCCGCAGCGTCGGCGGGCGGGTCGCCTATCTCAAACCGCACGGCGCCCTCTACAACGCGGTCGTGGCGCACGAGAGCCAGGCGCGGGCGGTGGTCGCAGCACTGCTGGCGCTGCCCGATCCGCTTCCGCTGCTCGGGTTGCCCGGCTCGCGGGTGTTGCAGCTGGCCGCCGACCAGGGGTTGCCGACGGTGACCGAGTACTTCGTCGACCGGGCCTACCGTCAGGATGGGCGGCTGGTCGACCGCCGTTCCCCGGACGCGTTGATCACCGACGCCGCGGTCGCCGCCGACCGTGCCGTCACCGCAGCCAAGGACGCCCTGGCCGATTCCTTCTGTGTCCACGGCGACTCGCCCGGTGCGGTGCAGATGGCCCGCACGGTCCGGGACGCGCTGGAGCAGTCCGGCGTGACGATCGCCCCGTTCGCCCGGCCATGACCGGCCCCGGCGCCGTGACCCGCCGACGGCTGCTGCCCTACGGCGAGCACGCGCGGCTGCTGGAGTGCGCCGACAACGCCGACGTGCACGCCGTCCATCGCTGGCTGACCGACCGGAAGCCGGCCGAGATCGCCGACCTCGTGCCGGGTGCACGGACGCTGCTGCTGGTCCTGCGGGCACCGCTGCCGACCGATCTCGCCCGCACCCTGCTCGACCTCGAACCGGCGCCGGCGCTGCCGACCGGATCGGATCTCATCACCATCGCGGTCAGCTACGACGGCGTCGACCTCCAGCCGCTGGCCGGCCGGCTGGGACTGGACGTCGAGGAGCTGATCGCTCATCACACCGGCCAGTTGTGGACGGTGGCGTTCTGTGGCTTCTCCCCCGGCTTCGGCTACCTGGTGCCGGCCCGCACCGAGCTCCGGGTGCCGCGACATCCGTCGCCGCGGACCCGCGTCCCGGCCGGTTCGGTGGCGTTGGCCGACCAGTGGTCGGCGGTCTATCCGGGCGCCAGCCCGGGCGGCTGGCAGCTGATCGGACGGACCGAACGCCGGCTGTTCGATGTGGACGCCGACCCGCCCGCCCTGCTCCGTCCGGGCGTGCAGGTGCGGTTCCGGCGGGCCGGCCCGTGATCGTCGTCGAACGCACCGGGCCGCAGGCGCTGGTGCAGGACCTCGGCCGGCCCGGGTACGCCACCCAGGGAGTGCCCCAGTCGGGAGCCGCGGATCGGGCCGCCCTGCGCGCAGCCAACCGGCTGGTCGGCAACCCGGAGTCCTACGCCGGCATCGAGATCACCCTCGGCGGGTTGGCGGTCCGGATGGAGGCGGCGGTCTGGTGCGCGGTCACCGGCGCGCCCGGCACCGTGCTGGTCGACGACCGGCCGGACGGCTCCCACCATCCACTTCGCCTGCGCGCGGGGCAACGGCTCACCATCGGTGCGCCGACGACCGGGCTGAGGCACTACCTGGCCGTCCGCGGCGGCATCCTGGTGCCCGCCGTACTCGGCAGCCGGTCCACCGATCTGCTGTCCGGACTGGGGCCGGCGCCGTTGCGGCCGGGCGATCGGCTGCCGGTGGGCCGGACACCGCTGCGGTTGCCGGTCGCCGACGTCACCCCGCCACCGGCGCCGACCGACCCCGGCCGGGCCGTCGTGCTGCGGGTCAGCGCCGGGCCGCGGATCGACTGGTTCACCGCCGCTGCCCGCCGGGCGCTGCTGGACCACACCTGGACCGTCGGTCCCGACTCGGACCGGACCGCGGTCCGGCTGCACGGCGAGCCGCTGCCACGGCGGGTCCGGGGCGAACTGCCGTCGGAGGGGATGATCCGCGGCGCCGTCCAGGTGCCGCCGTCGGGACACCCGCTGATCTTCGGCCCCGACCATCCGGTGACCGGCGGCTACCCGGTCATCGCGGTCGTCACCACGACCGACTGCGACCGGGCCGCGCAGCTGCGACCCGGTGACCGGGTGCGACTGCGTCCGGCTTCGCCGGACCGCTACCCCTAGACTCCCGGGAGGCAGAAGGAGGAATGACCGTGGCAATCAGCAAGGTGCTCGTCGCCAATCGCGGCGAGATCGCCGTCCGGGTGATCCGGGCCGCAGCCGACGCCGGACTGGGCAGCGTGGCGGTCTACGCCGAACCCGATGCTGACTCACTGTTCGTCCGACTCGCCGACGAGGCGTACGCCCTGGGCGGCAGCACGCCGGCCGACACCTACCTGGACATCCCCAAGCTGGTCGAGGTGGCCCGGCGCAGCGGCGCCGACGCCGTCCATCCCGGCTACGGCTTCCTGGCCGAGAATTCCGCCTTCGCCAGCGCGGTCATCGCCGCGGGTCTGACCTGGATCGGTCCGCCGCCGGAGGCGATCGACGCCCTCGGAGACAAGGTCCGCGCCCGGCACATCGCCCAGAAGGTCGGCGCGCCGCTGGTGCCCGGCACCCCCGACCCGGTCGCCGACGCGGCCGAGGTGGCCACGTTCGCCGAGGAGTACGGTCTGCCGGTCGCGATCAAGGCGGCCTTCGGCGGCGGTGGCCGTGGTCTGAAGGTCGCCCGCACCCTGGCCGAGATCCCGGAGCTGTTCGACTCCGCGGTCCGCGAGGCGGTGACCGCGTTCGGTCGCGGTGAGTGCTTCGTGGAGCGGTTCCTGGACCATCCGCGCCACGTGGAGACCCAGTGCCTGGCCGATCGGCACGGCAACGTCGTGGTCGTCTCCACGCGGGACTGCTCGCTGCAGCGGCGCAACCAGAAGCTGGTCGAGGAGGCTCCGGCACCGTTCCTCAGCGACGAGCAGCGGGCAACGCTGTACACCGCCTCCAAGGCAATTCTGGCCGAGGCGGGGTACGTCGGCGCCGGTACCTGCGAATTCCTGGTCGGCGCCGACGGCACCATCTCGTTCCTGGAGGTCAACACCCGGCTCCAGGTCGAGCACCCGGTGTCGGAGGAGGTCACCGGGATGGACCTGGTCCGGCAGATGTTCCGGATCGCCGACGGCGAGCGGCTGTCCGGTGGTGACCCCGACATCACCAAGCACTCCATCGAGTTCCGCATCAACGCCGAGGATGCCGGCCGCAACTTCATGCCTGCCCCCGGCACCCTGACGACCTGGCAGCCGCCGTCCGGCCCGGGCGTCCGGGTCGACGAGGGCTACCGGGCCGGGATGACCGTGCCCGCGAGCTTCGACTCGCTGGTCGCCAAGGTGATCGTGACCGGCGCGGACCGCGCCGAGGCCATCGCCCGCAGCCGCCGCGCGCTGGCCGAACTGGAGATCGCCGGCATGCCGACGGTGCTGCCGTTCCACCAGGCGGTGCTGACCGACCCGGCGTTCGTCGCCGCGGACGGCGACTTCGCGGTACACACCCGCTGGATCGAGACCGAGTTCGACAACCGCATCCCGCCGTACGACGGGCCGGCGGCCGGCGCGCCCGAGCGGGCCCCGCGGACCACCGTCGTGGTCGAGGTGGACGGCAAACGGCTGGAGGTCGCGCTGCCGGCCGAATTCGGCACCGCGGCGCCCGCCACCGGCTCGGCCTCCCCGGCCCGGCGTACCCGCCGGGAACGGCAGGCACCCACCGCTGCCAGCGGCAACGCCCTCACCTCCCCGATGCAGGGCACCATCGTCAAGGTCGCCGTCGATGACGGCGACGAGGTGGGCGAAGGCGATCTGATCGTCGTCCTGGAGGCGATGAAGATGGAGCAGCCGCTGTCGGCCCACCGGGCCGGCCGGATCGCCGGCCTGGCCGCCGCGGTCGGCGGCACGGTCACCAGCGGTTCGGTGATCTGCGAGATCATCGACCTCGGCTGACCGGCCCGGCAAAGGTAGGAATGGCGTAATAATCGCCTGCGCTGCGGCCTCGGCCCGGCCGACGACTTCGGCGGGTTGGCACACTGGAAGACGTGGATGCCATCGTCTTGTTGCTCATCCTGGCCGTCGTCGCCGGGGGCGCAATGCTGTACAGCCGCAAGGCCACCCTGCGCCGTGAGGCCGCCGAGCACGCGGAACTGGAGAGTCGGCTGTCCACCTCCAAGCGCGCCGCCGACGAGGACGTGACCAAGTTCGGCGAGGAACTGCAGCGGCTGGACATCGACGTGGCCGGGCATCCGCTGAACGAGGCCATGCAGCAGGACTATCAGCGCGCACTGGACGCCTACGAGGACTCCAAGACGTCGCTGGCCGCCGTCCGCCGGCCCGAGGAGATCCGCCACGTCACCGAGATCCTCGAGGACGGCCGGTATGCCATCGCCTGCGTCAAGGCCCGGGTCGAGGGCAGACCACTGCCGCAGAAGCGGCCGCCGTGCTTCTTCAACCCCGCCCACGGGCCGTCGGCTCACAACGTGACCTGGGCGCCGCCCGGCGGCAGCGCCCGTGAGGTCCCGGCCTGTGCCGCCGACGCCGAACGCGTGCTGGCCGGCGCCGACCCGTACATCCGGACCGTGCAGGTCGGTGCGCAGCGGGTGCCGTACTGGGAGGGCGGTCCGGCCTACGCGCCCTGGGCCCAGGGGTACTACCACAACTGGCGGGGCTCGGACATGCTCACCGGCATGATGGTCGGCGGCCTGCTCTTCGGCGGGATGAATCCGATGGGCGGCCTGTTCTCCGGCCTCGGCGGGGGCATCGGCGCGATCGGTGAGGGCATCGGCCAGGGTTTCGAAGGCATCGGCGACGGCATCGGCGACACCTTCGACGGCATCGGCGACATGTTCGGCGACTTCTTCGGCGGCAACTGACCCGCTGCCTCGCGCTCCGGGCAGGCTTGGACGAAGCACGCCGGACCCGGGTGTCGCCCGCGGTCAGGACGGCGCGAGGCGACGCAGCAGCTGGGTGAGCACCTCACTGGTGCCGGCGTCCATGCGCAGCTCGGCCAGGTCGTCGCCGCGGGTGGCGCCCCGGTTGACGATGGCCACCGGCTGCTGCTGCCGGGCGGCGTGCCGGACGAACCGGAGGCCACTCATCACCGCCAGCGAGGACCCGGCGACCAGCAGCGCGTCGGCGTCGTCGACCAACCGGTAGCAGCGCTCCACCCGGTCCCGGGGGACCGTCTCGCCGAAGAAGATCACGTCCGGTTTCAGTACGCCGCCGCAGACCAGGCACGGCGCCACCACGAACCCGCTCCAGTCCTCCACCACCGCGTCCCCGTCGGGACGCAGTTCGGCGTGACCGGTGTCGGTGTCGGCGACCATCGTCGGGTTCAGTGCCGCCAGCCGGCGCTGGTAGGCCACCCGCGAGGTGACCTGACCGCACTGCAGGCAGACCACGTCGGCGATCCGGCCGTGCAGGTCTATCACCGGCAGCGGCACAGATCCGGCTGCCCCGGCGACCCGGTGCAACCCGTCGACGTTCTGGGTGATGATCCCGCCCAACCCGTACGCCGCCAGCCCGGCCAGCGCAGCGTGGCCGGGATTCGGCGCGGCGTGGCGCATCCGCTGCCAACCGAGGAAGCTGCGTGCCCAGTACCGCTGCCGGGCGGCCGCGGAGTCGACGAACTCGGCGTACATCATCGGGGTCGCCCGCGGTGAACCCGGCCCGCGATAGTCGGGGATGCCGCTGTCGGTGGAGATCCCGGCCCCGGTCAGACAGACCCAGGAGCGCCCGGCCAGCAGGCCGGCAAGGTCGTCCAGACGATCGGCCAACGGACGCGCCGCCACCTCGGGTGGGCTGGGCCGCCAGTCGGCACCGAACCGCAGGTTGGTCGTCCTGATCATCGACGTCGCAGCCGAGCGCAGCCGGTCATGACCTACGGCGCAGGTTCTCATGGTTGTGCAGCCGCCGCGCCGCCTCCGAGACCGACCCGGACAGCGACGGGTAGACGGTGAAGTCCTGGGCCAACTGGTCGACGGTGATCCGCTGGGCGACCGCGACCGCCAACGGAAAGATCAGCTCACTGGCCCGGGGCGCCACCACCACGCCGCCGACCACGATCCCGGTCACCGGCAGGCAGAAGATCTTGACGAAGCCGTCCCGGATGCCCTGCATCTTGGCCCGCGGGTTGCCGCGCAGCGGCAGCAGCACCGACACCGCCGTCGACTCCCCGGAGTCCACCTGCTGCTGGCTCACTCCGACGGTGGCGATCTCGGGCGCGGTGAAGACGTTGGACGACACCGATGCCAGGTCCAGCGGCCCGACCGCGTCGCCGAGGGAATGCCACATCGCGATCCGGCCCTGCATCGCCGCGACCGAGGCCAGCGCCAGCACGCCGGTGCAGTCGCCGGCGGCATACACCCCGCGCGCGCTGGTCCGCGACACCTTGTCGACGGTGATGAAGCCGCGCTCGTCGGTGACCACCCCGGCCCCGTGCAGGCCCAGGTCGTCGGTGTTGGCCACCGAACCGACCGCCAGCAGGCAGTGCGACCCGGACACCTGTCGGCCGTCGGTCAGCCGTACCGTCACCCGGTCACCGTCCCGGGTCACCGCGGCGGCCCGGGACCGGCTCATCACCTGCATGCCGCGGCGGGTGAAGACGCCCTCCAGCACCCGGGCGGCGTCGGCGTCCTCGCCCGGCAGGACCCGGTCCCTGGAGGAGACCAGCACGACCTCGGCGCCCAGGGCGTCGTAGGCGCTGGCGAACTCCGCGCCGGTCACGCCGGAGCCGACGACGATGAGTTTCGTCGGCAGCTCGTCCAGCTCGTACAGCTGGGTCCAGGTCAGGATCCGTTCGCCGTCGGGTTCGGCGTCGGGCAGCACCCGCGGATGGGCCCCGGTGGCGATGAGCACGACATCGGCGTCGTAGCTGCGCGGGCCGTCCGCCGTTTCGGCCACCACCCGGTCCGGACCGCCCAGCCGGCCGGTGCCGACGACGATCTCGACGCCGTCGCGCCGCAGCCGGTCGGCGATGTCGGCCGACTGCCGTCGGGCCAGCGCCAGCACCCGCTCATTGACCGCGGCCAGGTCGACCCGGACCGCGGATTCGCTCGCCGGTAGGCCGCCCGGACCGAACCGCAGGCCGAGCTCGCCGGAGGCCTTGACCTCGCTCATCACCTCCGCGGTCGCGATCAGCGTCTTGGACGGCACGCAGTCGGTGAGCACGCTCGCGCCGCCGATCCCGGCACTGTCGACCAACGTCACCCGGCCGCCCAGCTGGGCGGCCACCAGCGCGGCCTCGTAGCCGCCGGGGCCACCACCGATGATCACGACATGGGTCACATCGCCCGATTGTTCCACGTGGGTGCGGTCGACCCGAGCCAGTCGATGATCGGGTCCCACTCCGGGCCCGGTGACCAGTCGATCCGCAGCAGCCGGTCGCCGTCGGGCAGGCCGCCCTGCAGCAGTTCCTCGTCGGCCACCGTCCCGTGCCGCAGGAACCGGTGCAGCATCGCCAGCGTCGGCGCGCTGCGGGCCCCGCCGAGGGACTGCACCGACAGCGCTGCGCAGAGATTGGCCAGCCGCAGCCGCTGCGGCAACGGCCAGTCATGGTCGAAGGTGGCCATCAGCGCGGCGACGAACACGTCACCGGCGCCGGTCGGGTCGGCGGCCCGCATCGGCACCGCCGGCACCTGGTGCAACTCCCCGGTGCTGTGCCGGTAGGCCACCACCCCGTCCCGGCCGCGGGTGACGACGGCCAGTTCGACGTAGCGGCCCAGCGCCCGCGCGGCGTCGACCGCGGTGCGGGTGCGGGTGTAGTTCATCGCCTCCAGATCGTTGGGGACGAACACGTCGACCTGGTCCAGCCGCTCCAGGATGCCCTGGCTCCACAGCCCGGACTCGTCCCAGCCGACACCGCCGTAGACCAGCGTGCCGGCCTCCCGCAGCCGCCGCACCCAGGGCCGCAGATTGCCGTCCACGCTGACGTGGGCGGCACCCACCAGCGGCGCGACCGACGGCCAGTCCAGATTGCACTCGTCCTCGGCGTAGGTGACGAACCGGCGGTCGTGCGGACCGGTCATGGCCGCTGTGACCGGGGTCTGATGGCCGGGTCGCTCGGCGATCCAGTGGGTGTCCAGGTTGTCCTCGGCCCGCAGCGAGGTGCGGATGGTGCTGCCCAGCAGATCGTCACCGAGCTCGGACAGCAGCGCGGTCCGCCGCCCCAGCCGGGCCGCGGCGACGGCCGGATTGGCGGCGCCGCCGGGCGAGATCGCGAAGCCCTCGGCGTACACCTCGGTGCCCGCCTCCGGGTTCGTCACACCGGCGAAGACCAGATCACAGAAGATCGCCCCGGTGAAGAGCAGGTCGATCCGGTCCTCGGTCACGCACCCTCCCCATCCGGTCCTGTGTGCTCCCAGAATCCCACACCGGCAGGCCGGTCGGCGGCGGCCGCGGCCGCGCCGGGGTGTGCCCCGATGCCGGCCGATGTGATGGCTATATGCTCCGGATCGGCGCTCGACGACGAGGTCCGCGGCCCCCGCCGCCCCGCCCTCAGCGACTCATCGGACCGGAGGGAGCAGGATGTCAGCACATGCTCAGGAGCAGCGGTCGCCGGTCATCAGCCTGGTGCCGGCGCGGATGGACCGACTGCCGTGGACCAAGTTCCACTGGTCGGTGGTGATCGGCCTCGGGGTCAGCTGGATCCTCGACGGCCTGGAGATCCAGCTGGTGTCGGCCGGCGGGTTCCAGCACGAGTTCAAGATGTCTGCGGCCCAGGTCGGGTTCACCGCCACCGTCTACCTGATCGGCCAGATCGTCGGCGCCCTGGTGTTCGGCCGGATGACCGACACCATCGGCCGGAAGCGACTCTTCATCCTCACGCTCGCCATCTATCTGGCCGGCAGCGGCCTGGCCGGCCTGTCGCTGAACATGTGGATGTTGTTCGGGTTCCGGTTCATCGCCGGTATGGGCATCGGCGGGGAGTACACGGCGATCAACTCCGCGATCGACGAACTGATCCCGTCGCGTTACCGCGGCCGGGTCGACATCGCCGTGAACGGCACCTACTGGGCCGGTGCCGCGCTCGGTGCGGTCGCCACCATCGCCACCCAGAACCTGTTCAGCGACAACTGGGCCTGGCGGATCGGGTTCTTCGTCGGCCCGGTGCTCGGCCTGGTGATCATCTATCTGCGTCGGCACATCCCGGAGAGCCCTCGCTGGCTGCTCACCCACGGCCACGCCCAGGAGGCCGACCGGACCGTCGACGACATCGAGGCCGGCGTCGAGGCCGGCGGCATCCACCTGGAACCGGTGCCGAAACAGCGGGCCATGGCCGTCGTCGACCACCCACCGGTGCCGTTCGGCCTGCTGGTCAAGATCTTCTTCCAGCAGTATCCGCGCCGCACCGTCCTGGGCCTGACCATGATGATCACCCAGTCGTTCCTGTACAACGCGATCTTCTTCTCCCAGGGCAACGTGCTGAAGGGCTTCTACGGAGTCAGCGAGGCCAACGTCGGCTACTTCTTCTTCCCGTTCGCGATCGGCAACCTGCTCGGCCCGCTGGTGCTGGGACACTTCTTCGACACCATCGGTCGCCGGAAGATGATCTTCGGCACCTACCTGGTCTCCGGGCTCGTGCTGGCACTGTCGGCCCTGCTGTTCCAGGCCGGCCTGCTGAACGCCACCACCCAGACCGTCTTCTGGTGTGTGTCGTTCTTCTTCGCCTCCGCCGGTGCGTCGTCGGCCTACCTGACCGTCAGCGAGATCTTCCCGTTGGAGGTCCGCGGCCAGGCGATCTCGTACTTCTTCTGCATCGGACAGGCTGCCGGCTCGGTGGCGCCGGTGATCTACGGCGTGCTGATGGGTGACTTCAGCAGCCGCGGCCCGCTCACCGTCGGCTACTTCATCGGTGCAGCGCTGATGATCGTCGGCGGTCTGGTCGCGCTGACTCTCGGGGTCAACGCCGAGGGACAGGGTCTGGAGGACGTCGCCGATCCGCTGTCCAAGGTCGACATGCCCGACGCCGCCTGAGGGAGATCGAGATGACCGAAACCCCAGCACCCGTGTCGACCTCGACGGAGGTCTCCGCCGCCGACATGCAACCCGCCGAGCTGCGGTCCGCCGACGTCGATCCGAGCCGGCCGCTGGTCGTGGTCGGGGTGAGCCGGACCAGCCACTCCCCGATCGCGCTGCGGTGGGCGGCCGAACAGGCCCGACGTCTCGACGCCGAACTGCTCGCGGTCCGCGCCTGGCGTCCGTCCCATCCGCCGTCGGCGGCTGCCGGCCGCCCGTCGGTGGTGAGCCGGGACGTCGGGGCCGAACGCGCCGACGCCGACGCCGCCCTGCACGACGACGTCCGCCAGGCGCTCGGTGATGATCATCGGGCGCACTGCGAGGTCCGGGAGGGAACGCCGCTGGCGGTGCTCCGGGCCCTGTCCAAGATCGCCACGGTGATCGTGGTGGATGCTCCCCGGCGGACCGATTTCAGCGGCGGACCGCTGCTGGCCCACCGGTTGGTCTACACCGCCGCCTGCCCGGTGGTGATCATGCCGCCGCGGATCAGCCAGACGCCGGACAGCCCGCTGGTGGCCGCCGGCAAGTGGCTGGCCCGCGGGATCATGGAGTCGGCCGGCAGCGCCGGCCGGCCGGGCATCCGGCTGCCGGCCCACACCCTGGAGACCGAGGAGCAGACACCGCGGCCCGAACAGTCCGACGACCGGTAGCGTCGGCTGCCGTGATCTATGCCGCGTACGGGAGCAACCTCGACCCAGGGCAGATGGCCGGCCGGTGTCCGCACTCACCGGGGCGGGGCACCGGCTGGCTGCCGGGATGGCGGCTGACCTTCGGCGGCGACGGGTGGGACGGGGCGCTGCCGACGCTGGCCGAGGACCCGGGCTCGCGGGTGTTCGTCGGCCTGTACGACGTCACCGACACCGACCGGTCGGCCCTGGACGGCTGGGAGAGCGCCGACTCGGGGCTCTACCACCGGGTCACCGTCCGGGTGACGACCCGGGACGGTGACCTGGCGGCGTGGACCTACCTGCTGAACGACTTCGAGGGCGGGCTGCCCAGTGCACGGACCATCGGCATCCTGGCCGACGCGGCCGAGGCCGCCGGCGCGCCGGCCGACTACGTCGCCGAACTGCGCCGACGCCAGTGCACCAGCGGCTGGTGATCGCCACCGCCCTGATCGCCGCTGCCGATCATGGTCCTCGGCAGGGCGCGACGATTAGGGTGCCGCTGTGGTTGATGCTGCTCAGGACGACCTGACCGGGGACCCGCAGGCCGCGGCGGCACGGGCCGCGGACACGCTGCGGGACCGGTTCGGTGTCGATGCCGTGGACTGTGCCCTGGTGCTCGGGTCCGGCTGGTCGGCCGGCGCGGACGCGATGGGCGAGACGATCGCGGAATGCCCGCTGGCCGGGCTGCCCGGATTCAGCGCACCGGTCGTCGCGGGTCACGGCGGCGCGCTGCGGCTGGTTCGCACCCCGGCCGGCCGGCTGGCGCTGATCTTCACCGGCCGGACCCATTTCTACGAGGGCCGGGGGGTGGAGGCCGTCGCGCACGGCGTCCGCACCGCGGCAGCCGCCGGCGCCGGCACCCTGGTACTGACCAACGGCTGCGGCGGGCTACGGCCCGAATGGGCACCGGGGACGCCGGTGCTGATCAGTGACCATCTCAACCTGACCGGGCAGACACCGTTGCGGGGGGCGACGTTCGTCGACCTGACCGAGGTCTACAGCCGCCGGCTGCGGGCGCTGGCTCGCACCGTCTGCCCCGATCTCCCCGAAGGGGTGTACGTGCAGTTCCGCGGACCGCAGTACGAGACGCCCGCCGAGATCCGGATGGCCGGCATCCTCGGCGCGGACCTGGTCGGCATGTCCACCACGCTGGAGGCGATCGCGGCGCGAGCGGCCGGGATGGAGGTGCTGGGCATTTCGCTGGTCACCAACGCCGCCGCCGGCATCTCCCCCGCACCGCTCAGCCACGCCGAGGTCGTCCAGGCCGGCCGGGACGCCGCACCCCGGCTCCGCACCCTGCTGGCCGGGCTGGCGGGTGTGTTGTGATCCAGCCGATGCGCGAACTGGGCGAGGCGGTCGCCCGCTGGCGCGACGACGACCCGGACCCCGACACCGTCGCCGAACTGGACCGGCTGCAGCAGCGGGCCGCCGCCGGCGACGAGCGAGCCGCCGCCGAACTGGCCGAGGCGTTCTCCCAGCGACTGACGTTCGGCACCGCCGGTCTGCGCGGCCGGCTCGGCCCGGGACCGAACCGGATGAACCGGGTCACCGTCGGCCAGGCGGCAGCCGGGCTGGCCCGTTACCTGACCGACCGGCGACTCGTCGGGACGGTGATCATCGGCTACGACGCCCGGCACAAGTCCGCACTGTTCGCCCGGGACACCGCCGAGATCCTGGCCGCGGCCGGACTGGATCCGGTGCTCGCCGACCGGCCGCTGCCCACGCCGGTGGTGGCGTTCGGGATCCGGTGGCTGGACTGTGTCGCCGGCGTGGTGGTGACCGCCTCACACAACCCGCCCCGGGACAACGGGTACAAGGTCTATCTCGGCGACGGATCACAGATCGTGCCGCCGGCCGATGCCGAGATCGCCGACCGGATCGAGCAGCTCGCCGGCGGCCGGCTGGACGACATCCCACGGTCGGACCGCTACCGCCGGATCGGCCCCGACCTCGAACAGGCCTACCTCGACCGGGCCGACACGCTGGCCGGCGCCCGGCCGCCGGACGGCCCGGACCGGCCGCCGGAACTCGTCTGGGTCTACACCCCGATGCACGGGGTCGGGATGGAGCTCGTCGGTCGGGCCGTGGAACGGTCCGGCTTCAGCAAGCCGGTCGTCGTCGCCGAGCAGGCCCGACCCGACCCCGACTTCGCGACCCTGCCGTTGCCCAACCCGGAGGAGCCGGGGGCCCTGGACCTGGCCCTCGGCCGCGCCCGGGAGGTCGGTGCCGATCTGGTGGTGGCCAACGACCCGGACGCCGACCGGTGTGCGGTCGCCGTTCCGCAGGCCGGCGCCGACGGGGGCTGGCGGATGTTGAACGGCGACGAGCTGGGCGCGGTCCTCGCCGACGACGCGCTGCGGCGCGGCGTCCGGGGCACCTACGCCTGCTCGATCGTCTCCAGTTCGCTGCTGCCGGCGATGGCCGCCGATCAGGATCGGCCGTTCCGCTTCACCCTGACCGGGTTCAAGTGGATCGGCCGGGTTCCCGACCTGGCCTTCGGTTACGAGGAGGCGATCGGCTACTGCTGCGACCCCGCGGCGGTAGCCGACAAGGACGGCATCACCGCGCTGCTGCGGGTGCTGGCGGTCGCCGCCGACCTGCGTACCGCCGGGCGCAGCCTCACCGACCGGTTGGACGAGATCAGCGCCCGGTACGGCGTCCACGCCACCGACCAACTGTCGGTCCGGGCCGACGACCCGGTCGTGATCTCCGACGCCATGGCCCGCGTGCGCGACCATCCACCGATTCGGCTGGCGGGCCAACCGGTCACCGTTCGCGATCTGGCCGGTGGTGCGGATCTCGGCGAGGCGGGTGTGCTGCCACCGACCGACGCGGTGATGATCACCGGTGAGACCGTCAAGGTGGTGGCCCGTCCGTCGGGAACCGAACCCAAGCTGAAGTGCTACCTGGAGGCCCGGGTGCCGGTCGACGGCGGGCCGCTGGACCAGGCCCGCGGCGTGGCCGGGGCCCTGCTGTCCCGGCTGCGCGCCGAGATGACCGCCGTGCTGGGGCTGGGCCGACCCTGACCCGTCGGTTCGCGACCCGGCCGTGGCGCAGATGCTTCGGACTCGGGCCGGTTCCTCCGTAGGGTCTTGCGCCTAGAGTGGGGTGAGCGATGAATCATCCACTCGACGACGAGGTGGCAAGGGGTGTCATGGCCGAACACACCGTCGTCCGACCGGCCGAGGTCCACGATCTGCTGGGTCGGCACATGCTGACCGACGGGTTCAAGCTCGTGGCCGACCTGGCAGCCAGTCGGGGCAGCCGGCTGGTGGACGCCCGGACCGGGCAGCGCTATCTGGACTTCTACACGTTCTTCGCCAGCGCACCGCTCGGGCTCAACCCGCCCGGCATCACCGACGACCCGGCGTTCATGGACAAGCTGGCCGGGATCGCGGCCAACAAGCCGGCCAACTCCGATGTCTACAGCACCGAGTACGCCGAGTTCGTGGAGACGTTCACCCGGGTGCTGGGCGACCCGGACCTGCCGCACCTGTTCTTCATCGAGGGTGGCGCGGCGGCGGTGGAGAACGCCTTGAAGGTCGCCTTCGACTGGAAGAGCCGCAAGAACGAGGCCGCCGGCAGATCGGCCGAGCTCGGCAGCCGGATCCTGCACCTCACCCGCGCGTTCCACGGCCGCAGCGGCTACACCCTGTCGCTGACCAACACCGAACCGGTCAAGACCGACCGGTACCCGCAGTTCGCCTGGCCGCGGATCGATGTGCCGGCGATCACGTTCCCGTTGCACGATCATCTCGACGAGGTGGTCGAAGCCGAGGAGCACGCGCTGAGCCAGGCACAGATGGCGTTCCAGGAGTACCCGCACGACATCGCCGCCTTCATCTGCGAACCGATCCAGGGCGAGGGCGGGGACAACCACCTGCGCGGGGAGTTCCTGCGTGCCATGCAGCAACTGGTCCATGACCACGACGGACTGTTCATCGTCGACGAGGTGCAGACCGGGATGGGCACCACCGGGCTGGCGTGGGCCTACCAGCACTTCGGGCTCGAGCCGGACGTGGTGGCGTTCTCCAAGAAGGTCCAAGTCGGCGGCATCATGGCCGGCCGCCGGGTCGACGAGGTGGACGACAACGTGTTCGCCGTGTCCGGCCGGATCAACTCCACCTGGGGCGGCGGCCTGGTCGACATGGTCCGCGCCACCCGGATCCTGGAGATCGTCGAACGCGACGGGTTGATCGAGGCGGCCGGCCCCAAGGGCGAGCACTTCCTGCAACGGCTGCGGCAGGTCGCCGACCGGCGACCGGGGGCGCTGTCCAACCTCCGGGGCCGCGGCCTGATGGTGGCCGCCGACCTGCCCGATGCCGACACCCGGGACGCCGTGCTGGCGCGGATGCGCGACCATGATCATGTCCTGGCGCTGGCCTGCGGACCGCGGGCGATCCGGTTCCGACCGGCACTGACGGTGACCCCGGAGGAGATCGACGAGGCCGTCGACGCGCTCGGCCGGGCCACCGACCAGGTGCTGGGAGGAGCCCGGTGACCCGACAGGTCAGCTCGGTCGTCGACGGCCGCCCGGTGCCCGGTCGCCGGACCGTACCCAGCACGAATCCGGCCCGGCCGGCCGAGGTGATCGCCGAGGTGTCGCAGGCCGACGCCGACGTCGTCGTCGACGCCGCACGGTCGGCTGCGGCGGCGCAGCCCGGCTGGGCGGCCGTACCCGCCCCGGTGCGTGGCCGGGCGATCGCGGCGATCGGCCGGGTCATCGAGGCCAACCAGGAGGCGCTGGCCCGGTTGATCACCGCCGAGATCGGCAAGCCGTACGCCGAGAGCCTCGGCGAGGTGCAGGAGATCATCGACACCTGCGACTTCTTCCTCGGCGAGGGGCGGCGGCTGTACGGCCAGACGGTGCCCAGCGAGATGCCGGCCAAGAAGCTGTTCACCTTCCGCCGGCCGGTCGGCACGGTGGCGGTGGTCACCGCCGGCAACTTCCCGGTCGCGGTGCCGTCCTGGTACATCGTTCCTGCCCTGGTCACCGGCAACACCGTGGTCTGGAAGCCGGCCGAGTACGCCCCCGCGGTGTCCGCGGCCTTCCACGACCTGTTCGTGCGTGCCGGCGGGCTGCCCGAGGGGGTCTTCAACGTCGTGCACGCCGACGGCGGCCAGACGTTCGCCGGCCTGGAGCGGGCGCTGCAGCAGGGCCTGCTCGACAAGATCGGCTTCACCGGTTCCTCCGCGGTCGGCGCCGAGATCGGCGCACTGGCCGGCCGGTACCTGCAGACGCCGTGCCTGGAACTGGGCGGCAAGAACCCGATGGTGATCACCCCGGCCGCGGACCTGGACCTGGCCGTGCAGGGCGCCCTGTTCGCCGGCTTCGGCACCGCCGGACAACGTTGCACGTCGCTGGGAACGGTGATCGTGCACGAGTCGGTGCATGACGCCTTCCTGGCCCGGTTCACCACCGCGCTGTCGGCCGCACCGATCGGTGACCCCACCGCCGACGTGCTGATGGGCCCGCTGATGGACGCGAAGTTCGCCGACCGCTATGAGCAGTTCCTCGGCTGGGTCCGGCCGCACCACCGGGTGCACGGGCCGACCGGGCGGATCACTGCCGACAATCCCCGCGGCGGTTTCGTCGGCGACCCCGCCGACGGCCTGTTCTACCATCCGGTGGTCGTCGACGGCGTCCGTCCGGGCGATGCGATCTTCGACACCGAGACGTTCGGACCGATCGTCGGCATCACCGACTACCGCGACCTGGCCCAGGCGATCCGGCTGGCCAATGCTCCCGGCTACGGCCTGTCCTCGGCGATCTACACCACCGATGCCGCCGAGGCGTTCACCTTCGCCGACGGCATCCGGGCCGGCATGGTCAGCGTCAACAACTCCACCTCGGGGGCGGAGGCGCATCTTCCCTTCGGCGGGAACGGGAAGTCGGGCAACGGCAGCCGGCAGTCCGGCATCTGGGTGCTGGAGCAGTTCACCCGCTGGCAGGCCGTGAACTGGGACTACTCCGGCCGGCTGCAGAAGGCCCAGCTGGACGTCGCCACCCTGCAGGGCGATCCGGATGCCCGGCTGGACCGACCCGCCCGGTGATCACCGATGGCCGGTAGCAGCCGCCCCGGGGCCTCGCTGAGGGCGCTGGACGCCCACTTCCGCAGCGCGGTGGGTGCCCTTCGACCGGCTCAGGTCGCGAAGCCGGCGGGCGCCGGCCCGGGACTGACGACGGCCGACCTGGAGATGATCTTCGATGCGCAGGCGGCGAGTCGGCACATCGATCTGGTCGCACGGGAACTGCAGGCGGTCGGCGAGGGCTTCTACACGATCGGTTCGGCCGGGCACGAGAGCAACGCGGCGGTGGCGCATGCGCTGGCGGTGACCGACCCGGCGCTGTTGCACTACCGCTCCGGGGGCTTCTACCTGGATCGGGCCGCCCGCCGCGGCCTGGACAGCGGCGTGCGCGACATCCTGCAGGGCGTGATGGCGCTGGCCGACGAGCCGATGGCCGGCGGTCGACACAAGGTGTTCGGCCGGGTGGAACTGGACGTCATCCCGCAGACCTCGACCGTCGCCTCGCACCTGCCGCGTGCGGTCGGCCTGGCGATCACGCTGTCGCGGGCGTACCGGCTGGCCCGACGGCACCCCGGCATGACCGCCCCGTCCTGGCCCGAGGACGCGGTGGTGGTCTGTTCGTTCGGCGACGCCGCGGTCAACCACTCCACCGCCGCCGGCGCGATCAACACCGCACTGAACACCGCCTACCGCGGCCTGCCGGTGCCGGTGCTGTTCGTCTGCGAGGACAACGGTCTCGGCATCTCGGTGCCCACCCCGGCCGGCTGGCTCGAGCACAGCTTCGGCAACCGGACGGGCCTGGACTACCTCGCCTGCGACGGCCGGGACACCGAGCAGGTGTACGCCGTCGCCGCCGAGGCCGCCCGCCGGGTCCGCACCGGCCGCCGGCCGGCGCTGCTGCATCTGCACTGCGTACGCTACGGCGGCCACGCCGGCAGCGACGCCGAGATCGGCTATCGCAGCCGCGCCCGGATCGAGGCCGACCGGGATCGGGATCCGCTGCTGGGCACGGCCCGGGCGCTGGTCGCCCGCGGCGTCTCCCCCGCCGAGGTGCTGGCCCGCTACCAGGCCCAACGGGACCGGGTCCACCGCGAACGCGCCGCGCTGCTCGGCGGCCGCCGGCTCTCCTCCGCCGCCGAGGTGATGACCCCCCTTGCCGAGGAGTCACCCAGTCCCCGGTCTTCGCGGCGTGTCGCGCAGTCCGTGACCTCTCACCACGGTGCCGAGGCGTCGCCGACCGCCGCAGCGGCCGCGGTCGGGGACGTCGCCGGCGGCATCCCGGCCACCCTGGCGGAGTCGATCAACGCCGCCCTGGACGACCTTCTCGGCCGCGACCCTCGGGTGCTGGTCTTCGGTGAGGACGTCGGGGTCAAGGGCGGGGTGTACGGCGTGACCCGTGGCCTGGCCCGTCGGCATGGGACCGCGCGGGTCTTCGACACCGTGCTGGACGAGCAGTCGATCCTCGGGCTGGCCCTCGGTGCCGGACTCGCCGGTCTGCTGCCGGTGCCGGAGGTGCAGTACCTGGCCTATCTGCACAACGCCATCGACCAACTCCGCGGGGAGGCCGCGACCCAGCGGTTCTTCTCCGCCGGCCGGTACCGCAATCCGATGGTGTTGCGGTTGCCGGGACTGGCCTACCAGAAGGGCTTCGGCGGCCACTTCCACAACGACAACGCCGTCGCCGCGCTCCGCGACGTCCCCGGCCTGGTCGTCGGCTGCCCGTCGCGGGGTGATGACGCGGCGGCGATGCTGCGGAGCCTGATGGACGCCGCCCGGGTCGACGGTACGGTCTCGGTCCTGCTCGAACCGATCGCGCTCTACCACCGGCGTGATCTGTACGTTGCCGGCGACGGCGGCTGGCTGAGTATCGACGACGGCGAGTCGGCCGTCATCGGCACCGGCCGGATCCGCCGTCACGGCGAGCAGCTGACCATGATCACCTTCGGCAACGGGGTGCCGATGTGCCTGCAGGCAGCCCGCCGGCTGGCCGGAGCCGGCATCGAGGCGACGGTGCTCGACCTGCGCTGGATCGTCCCGCTGCCGATCACCGACATCCTCACCGCCGCGGGCCGGACCGGCCGCGTCCTGGTGGTCGACGAGACCCGACACGACGGCGGGGTCGGCGAAGGGGTGATCACTGCGCTGGTGGAGAACGGCTTCACCGGGCGCATCGACCGGGTGGCGGCCCGCAACAGTTTCGTCCCGCTCGGCCCTGCCGCCGAACTGGTGCTCGTCGACGTCACCATGATCGACGAGGCGGCCACCGCGTTGCTGGGCATCGACCATCCCACCGGTGCGGCACCCCGACGGGATCAGACCTGCGACCGATCCGGGAGGACATGATCATGCCCAGCTCTCCCCTGCAACTGCTGGACACCGACCGGTTGATCACCGCGGAGGAGCGTGACGTCGCCGACAACGTCCGGCGGTTCGTCGACGAACGGGTCCGGCCGTACGTCGCCGACTGGTACGAGCGCGGCGAGGTCGACACCGACCTGATCCGGGAGGCGGGCGCTCTCGGACTGCTCGGCATGCACCTGGAGGGCTACGGCTGCGCCGGCACCAACGCGGTGTCCTACGGCCTGGCCTGCCTGGAGCTGGAGGCCGGCGACTCCGGCGTCCGCAGCCTGGTGTCGGTGCAGGGATCGCTGGCCATGTATGCGATTCACCGGTTCGGTAGCCAGCAGCAGAGGCAGGCCTGGCTGCCGGCGATGGCGGCCGGCGAGGCGATCGGCTGCTTCGGCCTGACCGAGCCCGACTTCGGCTCCAACCCGGCGGGCATGCGCACCGTCGCCCGACGCGCCGGCGACGACTGGGTGATCAACGGCACCAAGATGTGGATCACCAACGGCTCACTGGCCGACGTGGCGATCGTGTGGGCGCAGACCGACCCCGACGAGCCCGGTCGGGGCATCCGCGGCTTCGTCGTACCGACCAGGGCCCGCGGCTTCAGCGCATCGGAGATCACCCGCAAACTGTCGTTGCGGGCCTCGATCACTTCCGAGCTCGTGCTGGACGACGTCCGACTGCCCGGTTCGGCGATGCTGCCCCAGGCGCGCGGACTGCGCGGTCCGTTGAGCTGCCTGGACGAGGCCCGGTTCGGCATCGTCTTCGGTGCGCTCGGCGCGGCCCGCGACTGCCTGGAAACCGCGCTGGCCTACGCCGCAGACCGTGCGGTGTTCGGCCGGCGCCTGGCCTCCTACCAGCTCACCCAGGCCAAGCTCGCCGACATGGCGTTGGAACTGCAGAAGGGCTACCTGCTCGCGCTGCATCTGGGCCGGCTCAAGGATGATCACCGGCTGACGCCGCAGCAGGTGAGCCTGGGCAAGCTCAACAACGTCCGCGAGGCGTTGGCGATCGCCAGGACCTGCCGGACGATCCTCGGTGCCAGCGGCATCACCGGCGACTACCCGGTGCTGCGGCACGCCAACAATCTGGAGTCGGTGCTGACCTATGAGGGGACCAGCGAGATCCACCAGCTGGTCGTCGGCCAGGCGCTGACCGGCGAGGACGCCTTCAGCTGATCGCGGCCCCCGACAACCAGCCCGGGAGCCGTCATGACACGCTGGTCCCCAAGCCGACCGAGGAGGCCGCTCGATGTCCGTCCCCACCCGTCAGATCCACCTGGTCAGGCGCCCGGCCGGGGAACCCGCCGAGGACGACTTCGCGCTGGTGGAGACGAGTCTGCCCGACCCGGGCCCGGGCCAGATCCTGGTTCGCAACCTGGCGATGTCGGTCGACCCGTACATGCGCGGACGGATGCGTGACGCCCCGTCCTATGCGCCGCCGTGGCAGCTGAACGAGCCCGCCGACGGGGGCGCGGTGGGTGAGGTGATCGCCTCACGCAGCGCAGCGGTCGCGACCGGAGATCTGGTGCTGCACGGCCTCGGCTGGCGCGACCACGCCCTGCTCAGCGCCGATCACGCGGCCGTCGTGCCACGCCGCGACGACAGCTCGCCGAGCCTCTACCTGGGCGCGCTGGGCATGCCCGGCCGGACCGCCTACGTCGGGCTGTACCGGGTGGCCCGGTTCCGGCCCGGTGACACGGTCTTCGTCTCGGCTGCGGCCGGAGCGGTCGGCAGCATGGTCGGCCAGCTCGCCCGGGTCGGCGGTGCGGGCCGGGTGATCGGCAGCGCCGGCAGTCGGGCCAAGATCGACCATCTGCTGGACGACCTCGGCTTCGACGCCGCCTTCGACTACCACGACGGCCCGGTCCGGGAGTCGCTGGCCGCAGCGGCCCCGACCGGCATCGACGTCTACTTCGACAATGTCGGCGGTGATCAGCTGCAGGCCGCGATCGGGGCCATGCGGTTGGGCGGCCGGATCGCTGTCTGCGGCGCGATTTCGGGCTACAACGCCGAACATCCGCAGCCCGGCCCGGACAACCTCGGGCTGTTCATCGGCAAGCGGATCACCATGACCGGATTCCTGGTCGGTGATCACGCCGATCTGGCCGAGGAGTTCACCGACCGCGTCGGCGGCTGGCTGGCCGATGGCTCGATCACCGCCCGGGAGACGACGGTGCACGGCTTGGAGAACGCGCCCCGGGCGTTCATCGGCCTGCTCCGCGGCGAGAACGTCGGCAAGATGATCATCGATCTGACCCGTCCGGCCTGAGCCGAGCGGATCACCCGCGCCCTGCGACGAGCTCGGGACGCGGATGTCAGGAGACGTTCGACAAGCTCAGGGCACGGAGGGCGGCAGCGCGAGGACGTCGTCGATCTCCACCAGCACCGGGAGGTGATCCGAGGCCCGGACCAGCAGGTCTCGGTCCAGGCCAAGATCGGTCGGGTCGACGGGTCGGATTCGTAGTTCGGGGGACGCCCAGACCACGTCGATGCGGCGATGCGGAGCGACTGCCGGGAAGGTCGGTGCCGCGCGAACGCCGGGCCGGGCGTGGATGTCGACCAGTCCGGCCTCGGTGGCGATCGACCAGACCGGCCCGCCGACGTCCTCGTTGACATCGCCGACGACGACCATCGGCGCATCGGCCCGGACCGCCAGCCTGAGCACCTGTCGGAGCTCCCGGCGCCGACCGGGTGCGCTGAGGCCCAGGTGGCAACCCACCACTGCCAGCGTCGAGCCGTCCCCGAGTCGACCGCACAGACCCACCGCACCGCCCGGCAACTGCAGGGTGGCGTACCGCCTCCACCCGCGCACCACCGGTCGCCGGACCCGCCGGGTACTGACGCGCCAGCGGCCCGGATCACCGACCAGTGCCACCGTCCGGGCGGCGCCGGCGACGTAGCTCAGCCCGACGCTGCGGGCGAAGGCGAGTCGTCGCCGACGTGTGCCCCACCAGGTCGGCGCCTCCTGGATCATCGCCACATCGGGGGCACAGGCGGTGATCACCGCTGCCAGCGCCTCCCGGTCGTCGCCCCACCGGTGCACGTTGTAGGTCAGCAGCCGGAGCATCCGCGCCCTCCACCACGTCGCCGGATCGGTCCGCCCAGGGCGGCAGGTCCACCGTAGAGCCGATACCTCGCCCCCAACGCGGCGACCCGGGAGGCCCTCAGGAGTCGGCGGCCGTGAGCAGCTCGGCCTCCGCGGTGGCGTCGAGTGTCTCCTCGTCGTCGATGTGGGCGATGGCGTGCCGTCCGAGGGTGAGCGCGATCATGGCGACCACGAATGCGCCCGCACCGAACCAGTACGGGGCTCCCGCGCTGAGGTGGGCGGAGATCGGTCCGGCCACCGCCGGGGCGATCGCGCCGCCGAGGAAGCGGATGCCGCTGTAGGTGGAGGACGCCACGCTGCGGGGAAGGTCGCTGGCCTCCATCACCGCCTCGGTCATCACCGTGTTCATGATCCCCAGGAACAGTCCGCCGACGATCACCCCGGCGGTGATCACGACGAAGGCGCCGATACCGAGGGCCATCGCTGCTTCGATGACGGCCAGACAGGCCAGCGCGATGTAGATCGTCACCCGCCGGCCCAGCCGGATGGCCATCCGCTGGGCCACGAAGACCGAGGTCAGCGCCAGGCAGATCCCCCAGCCGAAGAACACCAGGCCGAGCTGGATGGCGCCGAACTGCGCCATTCCCATCGTCTTCGCGGCGGCTTCCAGCGGGAACGGGCTGTAGGCGAGCAGGACGAAGAAGCCGAAGTTGTAGAACAGGGCGACCAGACCGAGGGTCAGGATCGCCTGGTGCCGCAGCGCGGTCAACGGCGCGGTGATGCTGAGCCGGGTGGACGCCTGTTGCGGAGCGCTGCCGAGCAGCACCAGGATCGCGACCAGACCGATCGCCATCAGCACGGCCGTGCCGAAGAAGGGGCCGCGCCAGCTGAGGTTGCCGAGGATGCCGCCGAGCAGCGGGCCGATGGCGATGCCGACGCCGAGGGCGCTCTCGTACAGGATGATGGCGCTGTCCACGCCGCCGCTGGCCGCGCCGACGATGGTGGCCAGTGCGGTGGAGATGAACAGGGCGTTGCCCAGCCCCCAGCCGGCCCGGAAACCGATGATCATGCCGACCGAGCCGGAGGCGCCGGCGGCGGCGGCGAACAGCACGATCAGCACCAGCCCGATCACCAGGGTCTTCTTCGCCCCGATCCGGCTGGAGACGTAGCTGGTGAAGAACATCGCCAGGCCGGTGATGACCAGGTAGCTGGTGAACAGCAGCATCGTCTGCGACGGGGTCGCGTCCAGCTCGGCGCTGATCGCCGGCAGGATCGGATCGACCAGGCCGATACCCATGAACGCGATCACCGAGGCGAAGGCGACCGCCCACACCGCCTTGGTCTGGTGGAAGATCGAGACTTTCCCGCCTGGTCCCGCCGCGGTGCTGTTCACTCCCTGCTGCCCTGCCCTTCCTGGATCCCGTGTCGCGCCGCCATGTTACATAGAGTGGCTATGTAATGCAAAGGCGGAGGTCGGGACCACGGGCGCGCCCTTCGACAGCCGTCAGCGCGGGGAGCGGTCCGCTCCGGACGCGGCAGCCACCGGGCGCTCAGTCCAGGCGGGCCCAGTCGGGCCCGGTCTCGCCGAGGCTCTCGTCGAGCTTGGGGAACAGCGGGGTCGGGCGCTGCAGCGCGGCGCCGGGGATGATCGGAGTGGACTCCCAGCGGGCCGTCTCGGCGGCGTACTCCCCCATCAGCACCGGGTAGTCCGGACCGCCCTCCTCCGAGACCGTCCGGATCTCCGGCTGCGCGGCCCAGACACCCTCCCGGCCCAGCGCCTCGTGCACCTTCTGCGCTGCATGCGGCAGGAACGGGGTGAGCAGCGTGTTGGCGTCGGAGACCACCTGCAACGCGGTGTGCAGGACGGTGTCGCGGCGGGCCGGCTGGTCCTTCAGCTTCCACGGCTCCTGATCCGACAGGTACCGGTTGGCCGCGGACACCACCCGCATCGCCTCGGTCATCGCCTGCTTGAAGCGGCTGCGTCGCAGCAGCGCACCGACCTCGTCGAAGGCGGTCCGCGACAGCATCAGCAGGTCGTGGTCGGCGTCGCGCCGGTCCAGCGCCTCGGGTACGGCGCCGACCTGCTTGTGCGCCATCGACACCGACCGGTTGACCAGGTTGCCCCACTCGTTGGCGAGTTCGAAGTTGGTCCGGCGGACGAACTCCGACCAGGTGAAGTCGGTGTCCTGGTTCTCCGGGCCGGCGACGGAGATGAAGTAGCGCAGCGCGTCGGGGCCGAAGTCCCGCAGGAAGTCGCCGACGTAGATCACCTGGCCGCGGCTGGTGGAGAACTTGGAGCCGCTCATGGTGAGGAACTCGCTGGAGACGACCTCGTCGGGAAGGTTGAGCCGGCCGAAGGGGCCGACCTCGCCGCCGTGGTCACCGGAGCCGTTCTGACCGAGCAGGATGGCCGGCCAGATCACCGAGTGGAAGACGATGTTGTCCTTGCCCATGAAGTAGTAGCCGAGGGCCTCGGGGTCCAGCCACCACTGCTTCCAGGCGTCCGGATCACCGATCCGGTGCGCCCATTCGATGGAGGCGGACAGGTAGCCGATGACGGCGTCGAACCAGACGTAGATCCGCTTCATCGGCTGATCGCGCCAGCCGTCCAGCGGCACCGGCACGCCCCAGTCCAGGTCGCGGGTGATGGCGCGCGGTTTGAGGTCGGCGAGCAGGTTGTGGGAGAACCGCAGGACGTTGGGCCGCCACTCCGACTTGGTGGCCAGCCAGCCGTCCAGGGCCTGACTGAGCGCGGGCAGGTCGAGGAAGAAGTGCTCGGTCTCGGTGAACACCGGCTTCTCGCCGTTGATCCGCGACCTGGGGTCGATCAGGTCGACGGGATCGAGCTGGTTGCCGCAGTTGTCGCACTGGTCGCCGCGGGCGCTGGGATAGTTGCAGATCGGGCAGGTGCCCTCGATGTAGCGGTCCGGCAGCGTCCGGCCGGTGGACGGGCTGATCGCGCCCATGGTCGTCTTCGGCACCACGTAGCCGTTCTTGAACAGCGCCGTGAAGAGGTCCTGCACGACCCGGTAGTGGTTTCGGGTGGTGGTCCGGGTGAACAGGTCGTAGGACAGCCCGAGCCCCTGCAGGTCACCGGTGATCACCCGGTTGTACTTGTCGGCCAACTGGCGGGCGGTCATCCCCTCCGCCTCGGCCTGGACCGAGATCGGGGTGCCGTGCTCGTCGGTCCCCGAGACCATCAGCACGTCGTGGCCCGACATCCGCATGTACCGGGAGAACACGTCGGAGGGGACCCCGAAACCCGACACGTGACCGATGTGCCGCGGGCCGTTGGCGTACGGCCAGGCGACGGAGGTCAGGACACGAGAACTCATGGCGCCAACCCTAGTGGGCCGCGGGCACCGTCCCGGACCGGCTCACAGCAGCGGCGTGACCAGCCGGCTGATCGCCTCCTTGGCGCGTCCGACCAGCGGTCGCCGGTAGATCTGATCATGGTCGAAGGTGCGGCACTGCAGCAGGTCGCGGTCGTAGATCTCGGCCATCCGGTGACCCAGGTCGACGTCGTAGATGAACGCGTTCACCTCGAAGTTGAGCCGGAAGCTGCGGTAGTCGAAGTTGGCCGTGCCGACGGAGGCGATCTCGTCGTCGACCAGCAGACACTTGGCGTGCAGGAACCCGCCGGTGTAGATGTGCACGTTCACCCCGACCGAGGCGAGTTCGTCGGCATAGGACAGGGTGGCCGGGTAGACCAGCGGGTGGTCGGGCTTGTCGGGGATCATCAGGTGCACGTCCACACCGGCGAGCGAGGCGATCTTCAGGGCGTCCATCATCGCCGGGTCCGGCATGAAGTACGGGGTCTGGATCTTGATCGACCGGGTGGCGTCGTTGATCGCCTTCAGGTAGCCGTACTTGATCCATTCCCAGTTGGAGTCGGGGCCGCTGGAGACGATCTGCACCGCCACGTCGCCGGCCGGCTCGCTGCGGCCGGGGAAGTAGCGCGGCTCGTGTCCGACCCGCCGCTCCTTCGGTGCGGCGACGTTCCAGTCCATCAGCAGCCGGGTCTGCAGCGACTCGACCGCCGTGCCCTCGATCCGCAGATGGGTGTCGCGCCAGTAGCCGAACTTGCGGGTCGGGGTGACGTACTCGTCGCCGACGTTGAAGCCGCCGACGTAGCCGACCACGCCGTCGACGACGGTGATCTTGCGGTGGGTGCGGAAGTTGACCCGGAAGTTGATCGGCCCGAAGTTGTTCGGGAAGAACGTGTGCACCTCGCCGCCGGCATCGCGCAGCCGTTTCAGGTGCCGCGCCTTCACGCTGCGGCCGCCGAAGGCGTCGAAACACAGCCGGACGGTGACCCCGGCCTCGGCCCGTTCGGCCAGGGCGTCCAGCAGCCGCATCCCGATCCGGTCCGGTCGGAAGATGTAGTAGAGGACGTGTACGTGATCACGGGCGGCCCGGATGTCGGCCAACAGCGCCTCGAACTTCTCGGTGCCGTCGTCGAACACCCGCACGGCGTTGTCCTGGCTGAGGGAGGCGATGTCGTCGTTCATCAACAGCAGCGCGAGCTCGGTCTTCTCCCGGGTGACCTGGTTGACGAACGCGTACTCGTTGCGTCCGACCTCGGCCCGCTGTGCCTTCGCGGGCTTGGCGTGACCGGCTTCCGAGCCGTCCAGCAGCCGGAAGATCTTGGCGTTGGTCAGCCTGCGTCCGACGAACAGGTAGAGCACGAAGCCGAGCACCGGGATCAGTGTGAGCACGAGGATCCAGGCCCACAGCGACGCGGCGTCGCGGCGTTCCAGCAGCAGGGTGATGATCGCACCGATGATGTTGATCACCAGGATGATCGCGACGATCAACGCGACCACGTTGAACACGGCGCCGGCGCTCACCGCGGGTCGCCTGCCAGCAGCCGGGCATAGCCGGGCTTGATCTGTTCCTCGATCAGCCGGAGCCGGTCCGGATGGGGGTAGAACGCGCTCTTGGCCGCGTTGATCGTCAGCCAGCGGATGTCGGCCAGGTCGTAGCCGAACGCGTCGGCGACCAGCCACAGCTCGTCGGTGAGGGTGGTGTCGCTCATCAGCCGGTTGTCGGTGTTGACCGTCACCCGGAAGCCGAGTTCGGCGAGCATCCCGAGCGGATGTTCGCCGATCGATGCCGCCGCCCCGGTCTGCACGTTGGAGGACGGACACAGCTCCAACGGCACCCGGAGGTTACGGATGTAGCCGGCCAGCTCCCGGACCCGGATGCCGGTCGGCGTCACCTCGACGTCGTCGACGATGCGGACGCCGTGTCCCAGTCGATTGGCCCCGCACAGCTGCACCGCCTCCCAGATCGAGGCCAGTCCGAACGCCTCGCCGGCGTGGATGGTGATGTAGGCGTTGTTGCGTTTCAGGTAGTCGAACGCGTCCAGCTGCCGGGTGGGCGGGTAGCCGGCCTCGGCACCGGCGATGTCGAATCCGGCGACGCCGTCGTCGCGGAAGTCCACGACCAGCTCGGCGATCTCACGGCCGCTGGAGGCGTGCCGCATCGCGGTCAGGATCTGCCGGGCCACGATCGGCCTGCCCCGACCGGCGGCCAGCGCCGTGCCCTCGGCCAGCCCGTCCCGCACCGCGCACACCGCCTCGGCGGGGCTCAGTCCACCGTGCAGGTGCTGCTCCGGAGCCCACCGGGTCTCGACGTAGACGATGCCGTCGGCCGCCAGGTCCAGCACCATCTCCCGGGCCACCCGGTGCAGCGCGTCGGCGGTCTGCATCACCGCGACCGTGTGGGAGAACGTCTCCAGATAGCGTTCCAGCGAACCGGAATCGGCCGATTCGGCGAACCAGCGGCGCAGGGCCTGCGGATCGTCGGCGGGCAACCGATGGCCCTGGCGCTCGGCCAGCTCGAGAATGGTCGCGGGCCGCAGCCCACCGTCCAGATGATCATGGAGCAGCACCTTGGGCGCCTGTCGCAGCACATCACGAGCGATGCCCAAACCTCCTCCGATCCTCCGACCCCCTGCCGGATCGATGCTATCCGTCTGCTCCAACCGGCGGACCGATGAGGCGGTGCGGCTCATGGCCCGGGATCAGGTCTCCGACCGGATCCGGTTCAGGTCCTCGACGTCGAAGGCGTCGGGCAGCACCTCGGTCATCGGCCGGACCCCCGCCGGGGTGTCGATCAGGCAGTCGGCGCCGCCGTGTTCCCACAGCAACTGCCGGCAGCGTCCGCAGGGCATCAGTCGCCGGCCGGTGGCGTCGACGCAGACCAGGGCCACCAGCCGGCCACCGCCGGTGGCGTGCAGTTGGGAGACCACACCGCACTCGGCGCACAGGGTGACGCCGTAGCCGGCGTTCTCGACGTTGCAGCCGACGACGACCCGGCCGTCGTCGGTCAGCGCGGCCGCGCCGACCCGGAACCGGGAGTAGGGCGCGTAGGCGCGGGCGTTGACCTCCCGGGCCGCGGCGTGCAGGGCATCCCAGTCGATGCCGGCTCCTCCCGGCGGCGTCGATCCGGTCCCGACATCGCTCACCTCGTCACTCCTGTCGTCGGCGGTCGCTGTGGTGGCGTGGCCAGGTTTCGGTGCAGGCACGCGGACGCCGTCGCGACCCGTGGTCATCATCGGGCCGGCAGCTCAGCCGCGGTCGGGTCCCCCGGTACGGCGCACAGCCGGCTCAGCAGGGCCACGCCGACGGCGATGGCCCGTTCGTCCGGGGTGAACTGCGGCTGGTGGATGTCGGCGGCCTGGGCGACGCCCGGGCTGCGGACACCGAGCCGGGCCATCGCGCCGGGCACCTTCTGCAGCATCCAGGCGAAGTCCTCACCGCCCAGCGACTGCTCGGTCACACCCACGCCGTCGGCGCCGAGCACGGCGGCGGCCGCCTCGGTCAGCCGGCGCACTCCAAAGCGGTGGTTGACCGTCGGCGGGACGCCCGGGGTGATGGTGACATCGGCGATCGCACCGAAGGGGGCGGCGATCTGCTGGATGAGCCCGGGCAGCGCCCGCTGCGCCTCCCGCCAGCCGCTGGCCTGCAGCGAGCGGACCGTACCCTCCAATTCGCCGCGGTCGGGGATGGCGTTGGCCACGGTGCCGGCCTCGATCCGGCCCCACACCAGCGAGCTGCCGCCGCGAGGATCGACCCGACGGGACAGCAGCAGCGGCGTCTCGGTGGCGATCTGGGCCAGTGCGGCCACCACATCGGCGGTCAGGTGCGGCCGTGAGGTGTGCCCGCCGCCGCCGCTGAGCCGCACCACGATGCGGTCGGTCGCCGAGGTGATCGGGCCGGTCCGCAGGGCGATCCGGCCCACCTCGGTGCGCGGGTCGCAGTGCAGCGCGTACACCTCGTCGACGCCGTCCAGGGCGCCGCCGTCGATGGCGAGTGGCGCACCGCCGGGGCTGGCTTCCTCGGCCGGCTGGAAGATCAACCGCACCGGCTTGACCAGGCGGCCGCTGTCCCGCAGCCGGGCCAGCACCAGCCCGGTGCCGAGCACCACGGTGGTGTGGACGTCGTGTCCGCAGGCATGGCAGACGCCGGGGTTGCGTGACCGGAAGTCGACGTCCTTGCCGTCGGGGATGGGCAGCGCGTCGATGTCGGCCCGCAGTCCGACGGCCGGAGCCCCCTCGGCGCCGTCCGGGACGATGTCGCACAGCACGCCGGTGCCGGACGGCAGCCGGCGCGGCCGCAGCCCGGCGGCCTGCAGCCGGTCGGCGATCCGGGCGGTGGTGCGGTGCTCGGCGAACCCGAGTTCGGGGTGGGCGTGCAGGTCACGACGGAAATCGATCAACTCCTGGTCGAGGTCGGCGATCCAGGAGTTGATCTTGGTTTGCACGGATTCGTCCGGCTCCAGCACCGGGCCAGTCTGGCACGTCACCCTCAGATACCCTCCCGCGGGACGTAACGGCCCCACACCTCGCGCAGGGCGTCACAGATCTCCCCGACCGTGGCCAGCTGGGCCAGCGCCTCCTTCATCGGCCACAGCACGTTGTCGGTTCCGGCGGCGGCCTGTCGGAGCCGGTCGAGGGCCCGGTGGACCGGCTCGGGATCCCGCCGGCGGCGCAGCTCGGCGAGCCGTTCGTTCTGCGCTCGTTCCAGCGCGGGATCCAGCCGGAGCGGTTCGTAGGGTTCCTCCTCCTCGACGGTGAACCTGTTGACCCCGACCACGACCCGCTCGCCCTGGTCGATCTGCCGGGCGGTGGCGTAGGCGGTGCGTTCGATCTCGGTCTTCTGGTAGCCCTGCTCGATCGCGGCGACGGCGCCACCGCGATCCTCCACGGCCTGCAGCAGCGCGAGGATCCGGCGTTCGCAGTCGTCGGTCAGCGACTCGACCGCGTACGACCCGGCGAAGGGATCGACGGTCCGGGTCAGATCGGTCTCATGCGCGATCACCTGTTGGGTGCGCACCGCGAGCCGGGCGGCCTTGCTCGTCGGCAGCGCGATCGCCTCGTCGAAGGAGTTGGTGTGCAGCGACTGGGTGCCGCCGAGCACCGCCGCCAGCGCCTGCACGGTGACCCGGACCAGGTTCACCTCCGGCTGTTGGGCGGTGAGCTCGACCCCGGCGGTCTGGGTGTGGAACCGCAGCATCATCGAGCGCGGGTCCCGGGCACCGAACCGGTCACGCATGATCGAGGCCCAGATTCGTCGCGCCGCACGGAACTTCGCCACCTCGTCCAGCAGCGTGGTCCGGGCGACGAAGAAGAACGACAACCGTGGGGCGACGTCGTCGACGCCCAGCCCCGCGTCCCGGGCGGCCTGCAGGTAGGCGATCGCGTCGGCCAGGGTGAAGGCGACCTCCTGCGCGGGATCCGCGCCCGCCTCGGCCATGTGATAACCGGAGACCGAGATGGTGTTCCACCGCGGCAGCACCTGATGGCAGTAGCCGAAGGTGTCGCCGACCAGGCGCAGGCTGGCCGCCGGCGGGAAGATGTAGGTGCCGCGGGCGATGTACTCCTTGAGCACGTCGTTCTGCACGGTGCCGGCCAGCCGGTGGGGATCGACGCCCTGCTCCTCGGCGACGAGTTGGTAGAGCAGCAACAGCACGGCTGCCGGCGCGTTGATCGTCATCGACGTGGACACCTGGCCGAGCGGGATGTCGTCGAACAGCAGCCGCATGTCCTCCAGGCTGTCGATCGCCACGCCCACCTTGCCCACCTCCCCGCGGGCCGGCGGGGCGTCGGAGTCGTAGCCCATCTGGGTCGGCAGGTCGAAGGCGACCGACAGCCCGGTGGTGCCGTCGGCGATCAGGTCCCGGTAGCGCCGGTTGGATTCCTGGGCGGTGCCGAAGCCGGCGTACTGGCGCATCGTCCAGGGCCGGGTGGTGTACATGCCCGGATGGATGCCGCGGGTGTACGGGTACTGCCCCGGCTCACCGATGCGCGCCGGGTCGGCGCCGGCCAGGTCGACGGCGGTGTAGACGGGCTTGAACGGCGTGCCGGACTGCGGCCACGTCGGCGACTGCGGATCCATCACTGCCCTCTCCGTCCCGGTCGCCGGGCCCGGATGAAGAAGTGCCCGCACACCGTGACGATGCGCGGGCACTCCGGACCGGCCATCGGGGGTTTGGCCGGTGTACGCGGGCCTTCGGAGTAGGACCGAGACTGTCGCTCCGAGACGCCAAGGATGGTAGCGCGTTCGCCGGTCACAATCACATCCGCGGGAGCGGCCCCTCCGGGACGCGGGCCACCGGTCGACGAGCTGAACCGATTCAGTACCCGGGCGCCGGTGATCCGCGTCCTCGATCCGTCGAAGGCCGCCCGGCCCGCCGCGCCTGGACCCGGTGCGATCAGCCGGCGCTGCGGATGAGCCCGTCGGCTGCGCGCAGGATCTGCCAGGTCTCGGCCTCCCAGTCCGGCTCCTGGCCCCGGTACGGCCCGGTCGCCAGCGAGATCGCCACCGCGGCCGCTCGCAGCCGCAACTCCACCGGGTCCACCCGGCGGTCGAAGACCGGCAGCCACTGCGCGATCAGCCGTTGCACCCGCCCGGCCTGGACGTCGTTCATCCGCTGCACCGTGGACAGGTGGGCCAGCAGGCAGGCCAGATCGTCGGCGCGCCGACCCGGGCCGACGGTGTCGACGTCGAGGATCCCGCTGATCCGGCCGTCGCGGACCAGCAGTTGGGCCTCGTAGAAGTCCCCGTGGGTCGGTTCGTGGCCGGGCGGGGCACCGGCGAGCCCGGCCCGGACGGCGTCGGTCATCGCGGCCAGCATCGGGCCGGCCGGGGGCAGCGCGGCGGCGACCATGGCGGCGTACTGGTCCACCGCGTCGGCCCAGGGCCGGTGCCGTTGCAGTCCGGCCAGGGCCGCCGGCATCGCGTCCAGCAGGGCGACCAGGTCCTCGGCCCGAGCCGGCGGCACCGGGTCGAACAGTGCCGAGGCCAGCGGCCGTCCGGGCAGTTCCCGCAGCACCAGCAGCTGGTCGGCGGTCACCGCCAGCACCGTCGGCGCCGGCAGGCCCGCCTCGACCAGCAGCCGGTGCCGGACCAGCACGGCGTCGAACGCCGACTCCCGCATCACCTTGACGTACAGGATCTCGGGCCGGCCGGCACCCGTCACGGTGGCCCGGACCACGGCCCGCCGCCGCGGCCGGTAGCCGATCATCTCCAGCCGGACGTCCGCGGCGTGCACCGGGCGGCCCAACGCTCCGGTCTCGGTCAGCATCGCCGCGAACCGATCGGCGAAGGCGGCCCGGGGCAGGCCGGGCAGGTCCGGGTCGTCGGGATAGAGCCAGACGGCGACCTCCCGCAGCCCGTCGCCGAAGATGACCGCCCGCTCGTCGCTGACGGTCCGGCCGTGGGACCGGCTGCTGGCGCCGAGCAGTTCGTCGCGGCGACCGAACGGCCAGTCCACCACGGCGCGGAAGGTGGCGGTCGTGCTGCGCCGGGGGTCGGCGTCCACGTGATCGAGCCGCCAGCTGACCAGCCGGCCGCCGCTGTGCCCGACGGCGGCCTGCAGGACCTCCTCGGCGGCAGCGGAGGTCAACAGCTCCGACCCGTCGTCCAGGGTCGCGGCATCGGCCATGCTGGCACCATAGCGAGGTGGAAATCGCCCTGGGTATCGCGACGCTCACCGCCGCCGTCATCGCCGTGACCGCCGTCGCCGAGCGGGTCCGGCTGTCGGCCCCGCTGGTGTTGATGGTGGTCGGCATCACCGTGTCGTTCGTGCCGTGGGTGCCCGAGGTGCATCTGTCGCCCGATGTGGTGCTGCTCGGCCTGCTGCCGCCGCTGTTGTACGCCGCGGCCATCCGTTCGTCGGTGGTCGACTTCCGGGCCCGGGCCGCCGCCATCGGCCTGCTCTCGGTCGTTCTGGTGGTGCTCACCGCGCTCGGCGTCGGGCTACTGGTCGGCCTGCTGCTGCCGATCCCGTTCGCGGCGGCGTTCGCGTTGGGCGCCGTGGTGGCCCCACCGGACGCGGTGGCAGCCACCTCGGTGGCCCGCCGTGTCGGTCTGCCCCGCCCGGTGGTCACGATCCTGGAGGGCGAGTCGCTGTTCAACGACGCCACCGCGATCACCTGCCTGCGGGTGGCGATCCTGGCGATGACCGCAACCGTCGACATCGGTCACATCGGGCTGGCGTTCGGGATCGCCTCGGTCGGCGGGGTCCTGGTCGGCCTGGCCGTCGCCTGGATCGCCGGGCTGATCCGCAGCCGGATCCGGTCCGCCAGGTTGGACAACGCGATCTCGCTGCTGCTCCCGTTCGCCGCCTACCTGCCGGCCGAGGAGCTCGCCTACGGCGGGATGCACGCCTCCGGGGTGATCGCGGTGGTCACCGCCGGGCTGATCCTCGGCCATCGGGCGCCGCTGCTGCAGACGGCTCGCTCCCGGGTCAGTGAGCGGACCAACTGGACGACCATCCAGTACCTGCTGGAGAACGCGGTCTTCCTGCTGATCGGTCTGCAGGCCCGGTGGATCGTCGCCGCACTCCCCGGTTCCGGGGTCGGCGCCGCAACGGTCGCCGCGGTCTGCGCCGTCGTGCTGGGCGGGGTGATCGCCATCAGGCTGGTGATGGTCGCGCTGACCCGGCTGGTGCTGCTGCGTCGCGACACCGAGAACGTCCACCGCCGCTGGGCCGAGTCGGCGATCATCGGCTGGGCCGGGATGCGCGGCGTGGTCACACTGGCGGCGGCGTTCGTGCTGCCGCGTGACACGCCGTTCCGGCCGCTGCTGGTGTTCGCGGCGATGGTGGTCACGGCGGGCACCCTGCTGGTGCAGGGCCTGACCCTGCCGGTGCTGGCCCGGCGGGCCGGACTGCACGGCCCGGATCCGCGCGAGGACGCCCTGCAGGCGGCGTCGGTGATGCAGGCCACCTCCCAGGCAGCGTTGGACCGGCTGGAGGAGGTCACCGGACCCGAGGCCAGCGCCGACACGCTGGCCCAGCTGCGCGACCGGATCAGCCGGCGGACCAACGAGATGTGGGAGCACCTGGGCACCGGCAGCGATGTGGAGACACCCGCCGAGGAGTACCGGCGGCTGAGGCTGGAGACACTGGAGGCCGAACGTGGTGAGGTGCTGCGGATCCGGGCGCTCGGCCGGATCGACCACGAGGTGATCGACGAGGTGCTCTACTCCCTCGACGTCGAGGAATCGATGCTGACGGTGCTGGAGGACCAGACCGGGGACGTGTCCGCCGCCGAACCGTTGATCACGCCGCGACCATTGGCCGGGGGGTGCGAGCACCTGCGGGAGGCGCCGCATGTGTTGAAGCCGGTCGGACCGCCACGCTGCCCGGACTGTGAACGCGAGGGCCTGCACTGGGTCCACCTGCGGTTGTGCCTGACCTGCGGCAACGTCGGCTGCTGCGACTCCTCGGTCGGCCGGCACGCACGCCGGCACTGGGAGCAGACAGGCCACGCGGTGATGCGCAGCTTCGAGCCGGGTGAGAAATGGCGCTGGTGCTTCGTGGACGAGCAGCTGGGCTGAGCGGTGCTGCCGATCGATACCCGATGCCGCCGGGCGGTGCCGCGGCAGGGTCACTGCGCCGGGCCCACCGGACCTGGCCGACGGTCAGTCCGCCGACAGCAGGCCCACCTTGGCGTACACGTCGGTGATGGTGGCGTGCGCGACCTCGCGGGCCCGGGCGGCCCCCTCGGCCAGGATCTTCTCCAACTCGGTCCGCTCCTCCAACAGCTGCAGGGTGCGTTCCCGGTAGGGGGTGGCGAACGCCGACACCGCGTCGGCGACCGCGCCCTTGAGGTCGCCGTACCCGGAACCGGCGAATCCGGTCACCAGGTCCTCGACCGGCTCCCCGGTCAGTGCAGCCAGGATGGTCAGCAGGTTGGAGACGCCGGGCTTGTCGACCTCGTCGAAGACGATCTCCCGGCCGGAGTCGGTGACCGCGGACTTGATCTTCTTGACATTGGTCCGCTCCGGGTCGAGCAGTTCGATGATCCCGTTGGGCGAGGACGCCGACTTGCTCATCTTCGTGGTCGGGTCCTGCAGGTCCTGGATCTTGCCGACCGACCGCAGGATGTGGGGTTCGGGGACGACGAAGGTGCGGCCGTGGCGTGAGTTGAACCGGCCCGCCAGGTCGCGGGTCAGCTCCAGGTGCTGACGCTGGTCCTCACCGACCGGGACCTGCTCGGCCTGGTAGAGCAGGATGTCGGCGGCCATCAGGATCGGGTAGGCGAACAGCCCCACGTTGGTGGACTCGGTGCCGGCCCTGGCCGACTTGTCCTTGAACTGCGTCATCCGGGCGGCCTGGCCGAAGCCCGTCATGCAGGACAGCACCCAACTCAGCTGGGTGTGCTCGGGCACGTGGGACTGGACGAACACGGTCGACCGGGACGGGTCGATCCCGGCGGCGATGAGCTGCGCAGCCGCCCGCAGGGTCCTGTCCCGCAGTGCCGCCGGGTCGGTGTCGACGGTCAGCGCGTGCAGGTCGGCGACCCCGTAGAAGGCGTCGTGGTCGTCCTGCAGCGGCACCCACTGCCGCAGCGCACCCAGGTAGTTGCCCAGGTGCAGCGACTCGGCGGTCGGCTGGATCAGCGAAAGGACGCGGGGTCGGTCGGACATGGGCCGCATTCTCTCATCCGTCGGACCCGGCAGCCGCCGCGGACCCGTCGGCCTCGGCTGCGTCCTGGTCCTCAGCCGGCACCGGGGTCATCCGGGCCCAGAACCGGGCAGCCCGCCGACCGTCGAGTTCGGTCACCCGCATCTCCAGGCGTACCAGCGAGGGTTCCGCGTCGCCGGGTTCCTCGGCCGGGACGTCGACCTCGATCTCGTCGCCGAGTTCGGGCACCCGGCCCAACTCGGCGACGACGAAGCCGGCGACGGTGTCGTAGTGGCCCTCCGGCAGCATGAGCCCGGTCCGGTCGGCGAAGTCTTCGAGGGTGAGCAGTCCGTCCACCTCGTGGTCATGGTCGGGTCCGCGGTCGGCGACGGGTTCGTCGTACTCGTCGGTGATCTCGCCGATGAGTTCCTCGACCAGGTCCTCCATGGTGACGATGCCGGCGGTGCCGCCGTACTCGTCGACGACGACAGCCAGGTGCGCGGCCTGCCGACGCAGTTCGGTCAGCGCGAGCAACACCCGGACCGTGTCGGGCAGCGAGATGATGGGCCGGACCAGTTCGCGGACCGGCACCGACCGGGTGCTGACCCGGGGATCGAGCAGGTCGCGGATGTGGACGAAACCGATGATGTCGTCGGCCGAGTCGCCGCGGACCGGATATCGGGAGTGCGATGCGGTGCTGACGTCGCGGGCCGCCTGGTAGGCCGGCAGATCGCCGTCCAGGAAGTCCACCTCGGTGCGAGGCACCATCACCTCGCGCAGGCTGCGGGTGCCGGCGGCGAAGACGTCGTCGACGATCTGCCGCTCCTCCTCGCCCAGGCTCTCCGAGCCGCTGACCATGGCCCGCAACTCCTCGCTGCTGACCTCCTCCCGGGAGGCGCGCGGATCCCCGCCCAGCAGCCGGACCAGACCGTTGGTGGAGACGCCGAGCAACCAGATCACCGGCCGGGCGATGCGGGCGATGAAGTCGACCAGCGGCGCCAGCGCGACCGCGAACGACTCCGACCGCTGCAGCGCCAGCCGTTTGGCGGTCAACTCACCGACGACGATGGAGACGTAGGAGATGGCGGCCGTGACCACCACCAGCGCTGCGGTGTCGGCCAGTCCGGGGCTGAGCCCGAGCCGTTCCAGTCGCCCGCCCAGCGGCCCGGACAGGGTGGCGCCACCGAAGGCCGCGGAGAGGAAGCCGGCCAGGGTGACGCCGATCTGCACCGCGGACAGGAACCGGTTCGGGTTGGCCGTCAGCCGGACGATGGTCTGCCCGCGTCGGCTCTGGTGGCCGATCTGGCGGACCTGACTGTCCCGCAGCGACACCAACGCCATCTCGGCGGCGGCGAACACGCCTCCGATCACCACGAACAGCAGGATCAGCGCGGCGTCGCTGAGGATGGTCATCGTCGGAACACGGTGGCCGGTCGGGTTGTCACGGCTCCCAGCCTAGGAGACCGGGCCGGGCCGGGCCGGTCGCGTTGCGCCCCGGACCTGACACCCGCCCGGGAACGGGTCATCAACCAGCACCGGCTGCCCGCCCGGAGGTGGGTGCGGTGCCGCCGGGTCAGCTGCTGCCGAAGAGGTCGCGGGTGTAGACCTTGTCGGCCACGTCCAGGAGGTCCTGGTGCCAGCGGTTGGCCACGATCAGGTCCGACCGGGCCTTCAGCTCCTCCAGGTCGCGCACCACCTCGGAGCCGAAGAAGGTGTCGTCGGGCAGCTCCGGCTCGTAGACCAGGACGTGGACGCCGTTGGCCTTCAACCGCTTCATCACACCCTGCACACTGGATTCGCGGAAGTTGTCCGAGCCGCTCTTCATGATCAGCCGATGGATGCCGACGGTGCGCGGCCGACGGCTGAGGACGTCGTCGGCGATGAAGTCCTTACGGGTCGAGTTGGCCGCGACGATCGCCTTGATCAGCGTCTGCGGCACCTCCTTGTAGTTGGCCAGCAGCTGCTTGGTGTCCTTGGGCAGGCAGTAGCCGCCGTAGCCGAAGGACGGGTTGTTGTAGTGGGTCCCGATCCGCGGATCCAGTCCGACGCCCTCGATGATCTGCCGGGAGTCCAGGCCGTGCCGGGCGGCGAAGGTGTCGAGCTCGTTGAAGTAGGCCACCCGCATCGCCAGATAGGTGTTGGCGAACAGCTTGATGGCTTCGGCCTCGGTCGGCTCGGTGAGCAGCACCGGAACGTCGGTGTCGTCGGCGGCCTCCAGCAACAGGTCGGCGAACCGCTTGGCCCGGTCGGTGGTCTCCCCCACCACGATCCGGGACGGATGCAGATTGTCGTGCAGCGCCCGGCCCTCGCGCAGGAATTCGGGGCTGAAGATCACGTTCTGGGTGCCCAGTCGCTGCCGCACGTCGAGGGTGAAGCCGACCGGGACGGTGGACTTGACCACCATCACCGCCGCCGGGTTGATCGCCGCCACATCGGTGATCACGCCCTCCACCGAGGAGGTGTCGAAGTAGTCGGCCGCCGGGTGGTAGTTCGTCGGCGTGGCGATGATGACGAACTCGGCGTCGCGGTAGGCGACCCGTTTGTCGGTGGTGAGGTCGAGGTCCAACTCGGCGTGGGCCAGCTGGTCACCGATGTCGGCGTCGTCGATCGGACTGCGTCCGGAGCGGACCAACTCGATCCGGGCCTCATCGATGTCGTAGGCGACGACGTGGTGGTGACGCGCCAGCAGGACCGCCATCGACAGCCCGACGTACCCGGTGCCCACGACAGCGATCGAGGTTGCGGTCATGACCGAAAACCTACGACACCGGGCCGGAAGCCACGGCCGGTCCGACAACCACGACCGCCGCATCGCCACCCGCGGTGCGTTCGGTGACCACCGCCGCTCGAACGACCACCCGGCCCACCCCCGACGGCCCGGGGCAGCGCCCACGAAGACCGAACGCCGTCCCCAACGCCCCGGCCGTGCGGACATCCGGTCGTCCACGGTGGCCGGGACGTCGGCGGCGGGCGCCGGGCAGCACGCCGATCCGATCGGCCGGGCACAGCGGCCGGGGCACGGCTTGACGAGTGTGAGCGACCTCGCAGCCGGCGGCCCGGCTCAAGTTGCTAGCGTCGGAGCCGAGGACGTCAGGTCCGTGGTCACGGTCATCGGATCGCATCCGCGGTGCGGACCGTGACCCGTCAGTTCTCGCCCGATCCGTCGATGCACCAGGGAGACACCGTCATGAGTCCCGCGCCAGTCAAGGTCGCCGTCACCGGCGCTGCCGGCCAGATCTGTTACAGCCTGCTGTTCCGGATCGCCTCCGGGGAGTTGCTCGGCAAGGACCGCCCGGTCGAACTGCGGCTGCTGGAGATCACCCCGGCTCTGACGGCGCTCGAGGGCGTGGTGATGGAACTGCAGGACTGCGCGTACCCGACGCTGGCCGGAGTGGAGATCGGCGACGATCCCACCAAGGTCTTCGACGGCGTCAACCTGGCCATGCTCATCGGTGCCCGGCCGCGCAGCAAGGGCATGGAGCGCAGCGACCTGCTGGAGGCCAACGGGGCGATCTTCACCGCCCAGGGCCGGGCTCTGAACGATCATGCCGCCGATGACGTCCGGGTGCTGATCACCGGCAATCCGGCCAACACCAACGCGCTGATCGCGATGAGCAACGCTCCCGACGTTCCAGGTCACCGGTTCAACGCCCTGACCCGGCTGGACCACAACCGGGCCAAGGCCCAGCTGGCGGCCAAGGCCGGCGTCGAGGTCGCCGATGTGGCCCGGGTGACGATCTGGGGCAACCATTCCGCCACCCAGTACCCCGATGCCTTCCATGCCACCATCGCCGGCAGGCCCGCCGCCGAGGTGATCGACGACCAGACCTGGATCGAGTCAGACTTCCTGCCCACCGTCCAGAAGCGCGGCGCGGCGATCATCGAGGCCCGCGGCGCGAGCTCGGCAGCCAGCGCCGCCAACGCCACCCTCGAGCACATGCGTGACTGGGTCTGCGGCACACCGGACGGCGACTGGGTCTCCATGGCGGTCCCGACCGACGGCTCGTACGGCATCGAGGAAGGCGTGATCTCGTCCTTCCCCTGCACCGTGACCGACGGCGAGTACAGCATCGTGCAGGGGCTGGACCTGGACGACTTCTCCCGCGCCAAGATCGACGCCTCGGTCGCCGAGCTGCGCGATGAGCGGGAGGCGGTCAAGAGCCTCGGCCTGATCGGCTGATCACCCACCGCCACGTCACTGCGATCACCGGCAGGCCGCCCGGACCGGAAAGTCAAGATTGGCTCAAGGCCGTCTCAGATCGGTGTTTTCTTCACCTGCATGGCCCTGCGCTACTCCATGCTTGCGCTGTGAGTAATCCCTATGGACAGCCACCGTACGGCCAACAGCCTTATGGTCAGCAGCCCTACGGCGCCCCGCGCCCCCATCCGCGCGGGGTCGCGGTCCTGGTTCTGGGCATCATCGGCCTGTTGATCTGCGCCCCCTGCGGCATCGTCGCGTTCGTGCTGGGCAACAACGCCATGAAGGAGATCGACGCCAACCCGGGCGCCTACACCAACCGCAGCATGGTCAACGCCGGTCGCATCCTCGGCATCATCGCCGTCGTCCTCTGGATCATCGGCATCGTGATCAGCGTGATCGCGAGGATGGCGAACTGAATCGGAACAACGCCGCGTGACGCGCGGTAGGAGAAGATGACAACATGAGTTCTCCCTACGGATCGAATCCCTACGGCGACGACCGCAACGACGAGTCCGGCGGCCAGTCGCAGAACCGTCCCGAGGACCAGCAGGGCGGTGAGGAGCAGCAGGGCGGTCAACAGCCCTACGACCCGTCCTCGCCGTACGGCGGGTCCTACGGGACCGACCAGCCCGGTGGCGAGGGCCAGCAGCCCTGGACCGGCGGTCAGCAGCCGTACGGGCAATCCACCCCCTACGGTGATCAGCAGGGTGACCAGGGTCAGGGCGGTTACGGCGATCAGCAGGGCTACGGCGGCCAGCCGACCGCCTCGTACGGCACCCCTGCCTCCTACGGAAACCAGCCCGGCTACGGCGAGGGCGGCTACCCCAACCAGGCCGGATATCCGAACCAGCCGGGCTACGGCGACCAGTCCGGGTACGGCGCGGCCGCACCCTACGGGCAGCCCGGCGGGTACGGCTACGCCGCACCGCGGGAGCATCCGAAGGGCACGACGATCCTGGTGCTGGGCATCCTCAGCCTGTTCGTCTGCTTCATCCTGGGCATCGTCGCGCTGGTGATGGGCAACCGGGCCCTGCGCGAGGTGGACGCCAATCCCGGCGCCTACACCAACCGGGGCAGCATCCAGGCCGGCCGGATCTGCGGCATCATCTCGATCGTCCTGCAGGCCGGTTTCGCGCTGATCTACCTGGTCGTGATCATCATCGCGCTGGCCAACTCCGGCAGTTACTGAACGACCTCGCTGCCAGCCGGCGGCCGGAACGCGGAACGCTCCCCGTCCCGGCCGCTTCGTCGTCGCAGGCAGCGCACACCGATGGGGCGGTCGGTTCAGCTGTGACCTGGGACGATGATCGACAACACGATGATCGAGACCCCCATGCCGAGGAGCAGGATCACGTCGAAGAAGCGGCTCCGGGCCTGCAGCAGGCCGGCCCGTTCGGTCGGCAGCACCAGCCGTTCCACACCACCGATCGCCAGGAACACTCCCAGGACCAGACAACCCGACCGCCAGTGACCGGCGAACACCAGCACCAGGCCGGCGATCATGCCGACCAGCACCACCAGCAGCGGCGCCGCATGCGCCGGGGTCGTCGCGGGCGGACGAGGTCGTGGGCCGTGCCCGCGGCTCACGACCGGTCCCTGCCGATCATGGACGGGCCTATCATCGACAGGCCGATCATGGACGGGCCGATCATCGACAGGGCCGATCATCGACAGGCCGATCATGGACGGGCCGATCATGGACGCGCTGACCATCGCCGCGCGATCATGCGAGCTCAACGCTGATCATCGACGTTCCCGGCCGATCGTCATCGGGTCGCACTCCGAGGACCCGCTCAGTGGAAGAAGTGCCGGGCGGCGCTGAAGTACAGCGTCACGCCGGCCTGCTTCGCCGCGTCGATCACGTCCTCGTCCCGGACCGAGCCGCCGGGTTCGACCACCGCACGGACGCCCGCGTCGACGAGGATCTGCAGTCCGTCCGGGAAGGGGAAGAACGCGTCGGAGGCGGCGACCGAGCCGGCCGCGCGATCACCGGCCCGCTCCACAGCCAGGCGGGAGGAGTCCACCCGGTTCACCTGACCCATGCCCACACCGACCGAGGCGCCGTCGTGGGCGAGCAGGATCGCGTTCGACTTCACCGACCGGACCGACTTCCACGCGAACTCCAGGTCGGCCAGGGTCAGCCCGTCGGCCGGCTCACCGGCCACCAGCTGCCAGTTCGCGGCACGATCATGGTCCTGGTCGGGGACGTCGACCGTCTGCATCAACATGCCGCCGTCGATGCTGTGGATCTCGACGCCGCCGCGCTGTCGCGGTTCGGTCACCAGCAGCCTGATGTTCTTCTTCCTGCTCAGGATCTCCACCGCACCGGCGTCGTAGGCGGGCGCGATCACCACCTCGGTGAAGATCGGGGCCACCTGTTCGGCCATCTCCACGCTGACCGGCCGGTTGGTGGCGATCACGCCGCCGAACGCCGACAGTGGGTCACAGGCGTGGGCCTTGCGGTGGGCCTCGGCGATGTCGGCGCCGACAGCGATCCCGCACGGATTCGCATGCTTGATGATGGCCACCGCCGGCTCGTCGAAGTCGTAGGCGGCGCGGCGGGCGGCATCCCCGTCGGTGTAGTTGTTGTACGACATCGCCTTGCCGTGCAACTGCCGTGCGGTGGCCAGACCGCCGGCCTGGTAGCCGTTGCGGTACAGCGCGGCGCGCTGGTGCGGATTCTCGCCGTAGCGCAGCACGTCGGCCTTGTCCCAGGTGGCGCCCACCCAGGACGGGAACCCGGTGCCGGCGCTGGAGTCGGTGAGCACGTTGCCCATCCAGCTGGCGACGGCGACGTCATAGGTCGCGGTGTGCACGAAGGCCTGGGCCGCCAACCGCTGCCGCTGCGCCAGGGTGAATCCGCCGGCGCCGAGCGCCTCGGTGAGCAGGCCGTACTGCTCGGGGGAGGTGATCACCGCCACCGAGGGGTGGTTCTTGGCCGCCGCGCGCACCATCGACGGACCGCCGATGTCGATCTGTTCGACACACTCGTCCGGGGTGGCGCCGGAGGCGACCGTCTCGGTGAACGGGTACAGGTTGGAGATCACCAGTTCGAACGGGGCGACGTCCAGTTCCTCCAGTTGCCGGCGGTGATCGGCCAGCCGGAGGTCGGCCAGCAGCCCGGCGTGGATGCGTGGGTGCAGCGTCTTCACCCGGCCGTCGAGGCACTCCGGAAAACCGGTGACGTCCTGTACCGCGGTGACCGGCATGCCGGCCTGGAAGATCCGGGCCGCGGTGGAGCCGGTGGAGACGATCTCCACACCGGTGTCGACCAACCGCCGGGCGATGTCGATCAGTCCGGTCTTGTCGTAGACCGAGAGCAGGGCGCGCCGGATCGGACGACGACCTTCGTCGGTCGCGTCTGCCGATGCCGTCGGTGCATTCTCGCTCATCCGTCCCACCGGACCTTTCTGCCGTCGATGTGCCAGTGTTGGGTCGCCATCCGCGCCACCACCCGGACCAGCAGCTCGCGTTCGCTGACCTTGATCCGCTCGTGCAGTGTCGCCTCGGTGTCGTCTTCGGCCACCGGGACCGCGACCTGGCCGAGGACGGCGCCGGTGTCCACCCCCTCGTCGACGAGGAACACCGTAGCCCCGGTGATCGTCACGCCGTACTCCAGTGCGTCCCGGGCACCGTGCATACCCGGAAAGCTCGGCAGCAGCGCGGGATGGGAGTTGATGAACCGACCACCGAACCGTGCCAGGAACGCCGGTCCGACCAGCTTCATGAAGCCGGCCGACACCACCAGGTCGGGGTGGTAGCCGTCGACCCGATCCCGGAGCGCGACGTCCCAGGCGGTGCGGTCGGCACCCCTGGCCAGCCGGTGCACGAAGGTCGGGATGCCGGCCCGCTCGGCGCGTTCGAGCCCGCCGATCCGATCACGATCTGCACCGACGGCGACGATCTCGGCGGGAAAGCTCGGGTCGCTCCGGGCGTCGATCAGTGACTGCAGCAGAGTGCCGGAGCCGGACACCAGCACGACGACACGGAAACCCACACCGGCACCCTATCGGCAGCGCCGGTCCGGGCCCGTCGACCTCACCTCCGGTCGTCGGTGCGGCTGCCGACCAGCAGCGGCTCGGTGACCTCGGTCGCCGTGTCGTCGGAGGTCGCTGGATCATCCGGCTCGTCCGGGGCCTTCGTGCCTTCCGCGCGGGCCGGGCGTCGCAGCAGTCCGAGCACGAAGCCGCAGATCATCCCCGACAGGCCGAGCAGGCTGACAGCCATCACCAGCAGCGCCATCAGCCGCGGTCCGGCCCCGGCCAGCCGGCCGTCACCCAGGTCGCCCGCGGTCAGTCCGGCCAGCCCGGTGAACACCAGGCCCGCCAGCACGCCGGCCAGTCCACCGACCAGGGCGGTCTCGTCGAAGCGGGCAGCAGCCCGGCGGCGGACGACCAGAAGCGCAGCCGTCGCGCCGGCGGCGACGCCGGAGATCAGCCAGAGCAGATCCGGCATCGAGCCCGGGCCCGGACTCGGCAGTGCGCCGAGAACCGGGATCGAGGGCAGCAGGCCGACGGTCACGTCGGTGGGCGCGATCACCGAGCCCTGGCCGATGCTGAAGCCGGCACCCAACGCATAACTGGCCGACCACACCACGACGGTGGGCAGGAACGCCGCCTGCCCGACCCACAGCGCGATGCCACCGACGACACCTGCCCCGAGACCGGCAGCAAGATGGCCGATCCGGTCGGCGTGCAGCACGACACCGGTCGTCGCCACGGCCGCGCCCGCCAGCAGCAGCACCGCCACCGCGGCGGCGACGGCGGCCGGCAGGGGCCGCGCCCAACGCGGCAACACCGAACTCAACCGCAGACCGAGCGCGCGGGAGGCACCCCAGGCGGATCCGGCGGCGGCGATCAGTGCGGCCCCGAGGATGCCGCGGGACACCTCGGCGCCGGTGGACAGCCCCACCGCGGCCACGGCCGCGGTGTAGGCCACCGTGCTCAGCCCGGTCGCCACACCGAGAACGCGGACGCGATCTGATCCCGAGTCGGGCGCGGCGAAGCGCACCGCCGCCCCGCTGGTGGCGCTCATCAGGAAGGCGGCCAGCAGGCTCAGTCCCAGCGGCACCAGCGTCCACCGCACCGATCCGAGCTGGGCCGGGACGCCGTTGACCAGCAGCCAGATCCTGGTGCCCAGGTGCAGCGGGCTGCTCAACGAGCCGGGTCCGGAGGCCGCGAGCCAGCCGACCACACTCAGTCCGGCGACGATCACCCAGCCGGCCAGGGCCGTCGCCAACGCACCGGCCAGGGCCAGCAGTTGCCAGCCGTAGCGGGGTCCGGTGCCGGGCGGCTGGTCGGAGTCGCGCTCGCGTTCGGTCGGCACGGTGGCGGTCAGGCGGACCCAGGCCCCCTGACGGGCCCGGGGGCGGTGGTTTCTTCCGCGGGAAAGGAGGGTGGCCATGGCCCGTCCATGCTCTCCCGGCAGTCCGCCCATTCCGGTCAGACACGCCCGAACAGGTACAGTTCAGGCGGCCTGCGGGCCAGCCCCTCCGCATCCTTGGACGTCGTCAGGAGTTCGTCGCGCATGGCCGGCACCGAGCACCACGCGCACCGGCCGCGTCGTGCCCGGCCGGACCCGCCCGCGTCCCGGGGTCACCGCCGTACCGGACTGCTGCTGGCCGGCCTCGCCGTCCTGGTCGCGGCCGCGGTGGTGGTCGGATCCCTGCTGCTGGCCCGCGGACGCAGGACGCCGGCGGCGCCCAGCGGTTCGCCCTCGGCCGCCGCCGCTCCGGCCGGCCCGATCACCAGCCGGAGCATGATGACGTCGGCTGCGGCCCGGCTGATCGCCGACCGGGACTGGCAGGTCGAGGCGGACCAGCCGGCCCAGGCCCGCGACGCCCCGATCCCGGCCTGTCTGGCCGACCCGTCGCCCGCCGTCCCGACGCCGTTCCAGGCGACGGCCCGCACCCTGACCTCGGGCGCCGACGGGCCCAGCGTGCTGCATCTGGCCCAGGGATACCGCAGTCCCGAACTCGCCGCCGAGGCGTTCGGGCTGATCTCCGAGGCGCTCGGCGGCTGCAACCTGAAGGGCAGCTACCTGGCCTCCGGCCGGCTGATCAGCGGGCTCGGTGACCAGGCCACCGCAGTCGTCCTGGCCAACCCCGCCAAGCACGCCTATCGCAGCGTGGTCGCCGACCGGACCGGCCGGGTGGTCAATGTCGTCGACGTCAGCGCGAGTGGACATCCGGCCGCGGTCGACAAGGTCGCCGCCGCGCTGGGACGGGTGACGAACGCCCGATGCCGGGTCGCCGTCGGACCGTGCGCCGGCGACCCGAGCGTCGAGCCGGGACCGCCGCCGATCTCCGCAGACCAGCCGGGATTCCTGTCCGTGGCCGACCTGCCGCAGCCGCGGACGGGCACCGGGACCTGGGCAGGGCTGGATCCCGGTTCTCCCGCCGACGTGGTCACCTCCGGCTGCGAGGACGTGTCGTTCGACAAGCTGACGGCCCGCGACCGGGCCGCGCGCAGCTACATCCTGCTCGACACCCCGAGCAGCATGCCGAAGACGTTCGGGTTGGACGAGATCGTCCTCACCCTGGCGTCGAAGCCGGTTGCCGAGGCGCAGGCCAAGAAGATCGCGGCCAACCTGAACAGCTGCGAGAAGAGACTGCCGACGGCGAGGGTCGCCGGTCTGCGCCGGGTGTCCGGTAGGGGCGCCGACGGCACTGCGGTCACCGGGTGGGTCACCACCGTGGACCAGAAGATGTCGGCGACGAGCACCTCTCACTACCGGCTCGGCCTGGTCACCGCCGGCGACACCCTCGTCTACACCTTCCTGCCGACCAGCGGCGACTGGGACCTCACCCCCGACCAGTGGTCGACCGTCACGGTCCGTGCCGGCGCCCGTGCCACCCAGGGGCACTGACCGCGGCGTCACCGTCACCCTGCCCCGGCGTCGACCAGGGCCGCATCGTTCAGGGAGGTGACAGGAGGCCGGTCCCGGTCGACGCCGCAGCGTCAGCCGTTCATGATCGAGCGCATCAGCTCCGCGGTCTCGCTCGGCGTCCGGCCGACCCTCACGCCGGCGGCCTCCAAGGCCTCCTTCTTGGCCTCCGCGGTGCCGGAGGAGCCGGACACGATCGCGCCGGCGTGGCCCATCGTCTTGCCCTCGGGTGCAGTGAAGCCGGCGACGTAGCCGACCACCGGCTTGGTGACGTTGGCCCTGACGAAGTCGGCGGCGCGCTCCTCGGCGTCGCCGCCGATCTCACCGATCATGACGATGGCGTCGGTGTCCGGATCCTGCTGGAACGCCTGCAGGGCGTCGATGTGGGTGGTGCCGATGACCGGATCGCCGCCGATACCCACACAGGTGGAGAAACCGATGTCACGCAGTTCGTACATCATCTGGTAGGTCAGGGTGCCCGACTTCGACACCAGCCCGATCCGGCCCGGCTTGGTGATGTTGGCCGGGATGATGCCGGCGTTGGAGACGCCCGGGGTGATCAGTCCGGGGCAGTTCGGGCCGATCAGCCGGGTCTTGGACCCCTGGCTGAGGGTGAAGAACTCCGCGGAGTCCTTGACCGGGATGCCCTCGGTGATCACCACGGCAAGATCGATCTCGGCCTCGATGGCCTCGACCACGGCGGCCTCGGCGAAGCGGGCCGGGACGAAGATCACCGACACGTTGGCACCGGTCTGTTGGCGCGCCTCGCCGACCGAACCGAAGACGGGCAACGAGGTCTGATCGAAGTCGACGCTCTGGCCGCCCTTGCCCGGGGTGACACCGCCGACCACGGCGCTGCCGGAGGCGAGCATCCGGCTGGTGTGCCGGCGACCCTCCGATCCGGTCATGCCCTGGACGATGATCTTGGAGTCGGCGTTCAGAAAGATGGCCATCTCAGTCCCCTCAGTTGCTGCCGGCCGACTGCCCGGCCAGCTCGGCGGCCCGGCGGGCGGCGCCGTCCATGGTGTCGACCTGCTCCAGCCTCGGCAGCGCTGCCTCGGTCAGGATCCGCCGGCCCTCGTCGGCGTTGTTGCCGTCCAACCGGACCACCAGCGGCTTGTCCACCGCGTCACCGCGGCTCTTCAGCAGGTCGAAGGCCTGCACGATGCCGTTGGCCACCGCGTCACAGGCGGTGATGCCGCCGAACACGTTGACGAACACGCTGCTGACCTGGGGGTCGGACAGGATGATCTCCAGACCGTTGGCCATCACCTCGGCGCTGGCGCCGCCGCCGATGTCGAGGAAGTTGGCCGGCCTCGGCTTCCCGGCGACCTCCTCGCCGGCGTAGGCGACCACGTCCAGCGTGCTCATCACCAGGCCGGCACCGTTGCCGATGATGCCGACATTGCCGTCGAGCTTGACGTAGTTGAGGCCCTTCTCCTTCGCCCGGACCTCGAGCGGGTCGGTGGCCGCGTTGTCCACCAGCTCGGCGTGACCGGAGTGTCGGAATCCGGCGTTCTCGTCGAGGGTGACCTTTCCGTCCAGCGCGATGATGTCCCCGGCGCCGGTCTTGACCAGCGGATTCACCTCCACCAGGGTGGCGTCCTCGCCGGTGTAGACGTCGTACAGCTTGACCAGCACCGGCGCGATCTTGGTCGCGGTCTCGGCGTCGAAGCCTGCCTGCTCGACGATCTCGCGGGCCTTGGCGTCGTCGATGCCCACCGTCGGGTCGACCGGCACCCGGGCCAGCGCCTCGGGCCGTTCGACGGCGAGCTGTTCGATCTCGACGCCGCCCTCGCGCGAGCACATCGCCAGATAGCGCCGGTTCGCCCGGTCCAACAGCACCGAGAAGTAGTACTCCTCGGCGATGTCGGCGCCTTCGGTGATCATCAGCGTCTTGACGACGTGGCCCTTGATGTCGAGGCCGAGGATCTGCTCGGCGCGGGACGCCGCCTCCTCCGGACTCTTGGCGATCTTGACGCCGCCGGCCTTGCCGCGGCCTCCGGTCTTCACCTGCGCCTTGACCACGACCACTGCGGTGCCGAGTTCGGCGGCCGCGGCCTTCGCCTCCTCCGGTGTGGTGGCGGTGATGCCGCGCAGCACCGGCACACCGTGCGCCTCGAAGAGGTCACGCGCCTGGTACTCGTACAGATCCACGAAGATCCAACCTCACTCTCGCGATTCGCGTCCGGGGGTGTCACGCCTGGGGACTCGCGTCCGACGTCGCGACCCGGAGCCGGAAGTGAGCCTATCGACCCCCGCCGGCGCGGATCGGACCGGTGTGCCGGAGCCGACGCCGCCCGGCCACCCGGGCGCCCGGTCGGCGGAGCTCAGATCGTCGCCCGGTGGCCGACGTTGGTCCGGACCCAGTCGACGATCTCGGCCATGGTGGCACCCGGGGTGAAGATGGCGGCGACGCCCAACCCGGTCAGTTCGGCCCGGTCCTGGGCGGGGATGATGCCGCCGCCGAAGACGACGATGTCGGTCGCGTCCTGTTCGGCGAGCAGTTCCATCACCCGGGCGAAAAGGGTCAGGTGGGCACCGGACAGGACGGACAGCCCGATCCCGTCGGCGTCCTCGGCGATCGCCGTCCGCACGATCTGTTCCGGGGTCTGGTGCAGCCCGGTGTAGACGACCTCCATGCCAGCATCCCGCAGGGCCCGGGCGATCACCTTGGCGCCGCGGTCGTGGCCGTCCAGACCCGGCTTGGCGACGACGATCCGCAGCGGTCCCGCGGGACCGCTCAGATCATTGCGGGCCGCGGGTCCGACGGGCGCGTCCGAGCCTGGCTCCATGCGGCCGAGGCTACTCCGCGAGATATTCTTGACCGATGAGCGCGGACGGGACGACCGGACCTGCGCCGACGGCGGACGGCCCGCTGCGACGGCTGCAGGAGTTGCCACGTGCTGCTGCCGGCATCGCCGCCGAGGCCCGCTGGACCGTGGCTCACCTCGCCCGTTATCCGCTCGGGCTGGTGGACGGCCACCGTCCGGACGGCAGGTTCCGCCCGGGTTCGGGCCGGTCGGCGCGGGAACGTAGCCTGCTGCACCGCAATGTCGAGGCGGCCGCCACCCCGATCCTGTCGGTTCACGGCATCATCGACAACCACACCATCTTCAGTTCGCTGGAACGGGCCCTGCGCCGGGAGGGCTTCCACCGGCTGGCCTCGTTCGACTACGGCCTGCTGACCAGTGACGTCCGGCGCGCCGCAGAGCGACTCGGCGAGGCGGTGGAGGGTCTGGTCACCACGGCCGGCACCGACCGGATCCAGATGATCGGCCACAGCCTCGGCGGCCTGGTGGCGCGCTACTACGTGCAACGGATGGGCGGGGCCGCGGTCGTCGGCACCCTGGTCACCCTCGGCACACCGCATCGGGGGACGACCGTGGCCGGGCTGGCCCGGCACCGGCCGATCGACCGACTGCTGCCGCTGATCGCCCAGCTCAGCCCCGGCTCGGCACTGATCCGGGAACTGGACCAGCCCGCACCCGACTGCCGGACCCGGTTCGTCTGCGTTGCCAGCGACCTGGACCATCTGATCCGCCCGGTCCACAGCGGCTGGATCGAGCATCCGGACCTGGATGTGCGCAACGTCGGCGTACGCGGGATCGGCCACCTGTCGCTGACCAACAGTCCATCGGTGGCCGAACTCATCACCGACGAGTTCAGCAGGACCTCCTGATCAGATCATCGGCCTGGTGGGACGGACCGGCCGGGCCTTCGGGCCGCATCTGCATCTCGCGGTCTGTCCGCCCGGCGTCGGCCCGGCTGGTGTCCACCGGGCCGTGGACCCGGTGCCCTGCAGAGCCTCGGCCTGCGATCGGCTGATCGAGAGCAGCCTTCGGGCCTCCGGTCCCATAACCCGCCCCGCCTACCCGCGAATCGTCCGGCTATGCAGCTGCCGGCCTCGGCTTGTCGTTCCGTTACTCATCCGTTATGGTCTTCGGGTGTCCGCGGCCCGCGGGGTGACGATGACGGGCTCGGTCACGGTCACCGTGCATCACCGGCCTGCCCGGTTCACGGCCCTGTCCACGATCGAGGAGATCCTTCCGCGTGCCTTTCCGACCGCGCTCGAACGTCTCGGCGCCGAAGCGTTCGGCGGCGCTGACCCCGGTCAACACGCCGGTGGCGACGCAGCGGGCCCGGGCCCGACGCGCTCTGCAGGAGATCGAGAAGGATCGTCGTGGTTGGCTGCGGCACGGCATCGCCGCGCTCGCCATCACCGGTCTCGGCCTGGGCGTCGCCGGTGCCGTCACGATGACCGGCTCGGCGACCGGGTCGGCGGCCGGCCTCACCACCCGGACGGTCCCGGCGGTCGCCGGACCGGCGAATGCGGTCCTCGGTTCGCGCGGTGACGGCGTCAGCCGGGCCGGTACCCGCAAGCCACTGACCGAGACCGCCGATCCCGGCACCGACCGCAGCAAGCCGCTGGACGGGACGGTCGACCTGGCCAGCCGCCGGGACGCGCAGAAGAACGCCGGGACCACCGCCACCAGCACGGTCGACTCCGCCGCCACCAAGACCGCCGCCGCCCGGGTGAAGGCGCTGCGGAGCGACTCGGCCCGCACCCGGAAGCTGTCGGCGAAACTGACCAGGAGGGGCCGGACCGCCGCGACCCGCGGGAGGTCGGCCTCGAGGTCAGGCCAGGGCCACGCGTCGCTGCCGGTGGCGCCCGGAGCATTCCACCTCGCCGCCCGGTTCGGGCAGGTCGGCGCCTGGGCCCGCTACCACACCGGCATCGACTTCGCCGCGCCGATCGGCACGCCCATCCACGCCACCGACACCGCAGTCGTCACCAATGCCGGCATCGGCTCGGCCAGCAGCTGGGCCGGCAACTACGTGGTGATCAGGTTCGCCGACGGCCGGCAGATGCTCTTCGCCCACATGTCGTCGGTGTCGGTCAGGGTCGGACAGCACGTCACCGGCGGGCAGCTCATCGGCCATGTCGGGATGACCGGTCGCACCTTCGGTCCGCACACCCATGTCGAGCTGTACCCGGCCGGTGTCAAACCGGGCGACGTCTACAGCGCCGTCGATCCGGCGCCGTGGTTCAGAACCCACGGCCTGCACGTCTGATCGCGGCCGGAACCACCTGCTGGCAGTCGAGCAGCCGCCGACCGGCTCCGCCGGCGGTGTGGGAGCCGACCTCGGCGGGACCGGTCAGAGTTTCTCCAGCGGCGCATGCCGCAGGGACAACCGCTTGATCCCGGCCGAGCCGAAGTCGACGTCGGCCTTGGCTGCCTCCGCCGCCCCGGAGACGGCGACCACGCTGCCCATTCCGAAGACCGAGTGCAGCACCCGGTCACCGGCCTGAAGGTTCGGGATCTCCTTCTTGGTGGGTATCGGGCTGCCGAAACCGACGGTGTTGCGCCAGCGCTGGGTGGCCTCGTCCTTGGCGCGGTCCTCGGCCCGGAAGGTCGCCGACGTCGACCGCCAGTTGGTGATCGCTCCCTCGGTCCGCCGCCAGTCGACCAGGTCGGTCGGCAGTTCGGCCAGGAAACGGCTCGGCGGGTTGTGCTGGGGCGCCCCCCAGGCCGAGCGGACGATCGCCCGGCTGAGGTAGAGCCGGGCCCGGGCGCGGGTCAGGCCGACGTAGGCCAGCCGTCGTTCCTCCTCCTGTTCGGTCCGGTCGCCGAGCGCGCGCTGGTGCGGAAACACCCCGTCCTCCATGCCGGCCAGGAAGACCGTGTCGAACTCCAGTCCCTTGGCCGTGTGCAGGGTCATCAGCGTCACCATGCCCGAGTTGTCGCCGTCGGGGTTGTCGGGGATCTGGTCGGCGTCGGCGACCAGGGCCACCCGCTCCAGGAAGGCCCCGAGGGAGACGTCGGGTTGGGCGGCGCCCGCACCGAGCTCGAACTCACCGTCGGTGACCGGATCGGCGTCCGGCCCGATCCTGACGCCGGGTGCGACGGCCACCGCGGCCGGGGCCCGCACCGTGGTCGGTCCCGGTGTCGGCGCCGAGCCCCGATCGGCGACGGTCTCCGCGACGCCCGGATGCCCGATCACCGGGGCCGTCGTGAAGAGGTCGCCACCGAACAGGTCGTCCTGGGCGCCGCGGTCCGGTTCCGTCGTCGGCGCGGCCGGCGGCTGCACCGACCCGGCAGGCGGTCCGACGACGATCCCGGTATCGGTGCTCAACGTCGACAGGTCGACCGCCGGCTGCCCGTTCAGCGGCGCGGCGCCGCCTGCGGCGACGAACTCCCGGGCCACCGCGACAAGTTCGACCAGGTTCTCCAGCCGGGTCTCGTCCTGCGGGTCGGTCGACTCGTGCAGTTCGGTCAGGTAGCCGGAGTCCTGCAGCACGGTGGTGAGCACCTCGTCGGCGGGGACGCCCTCGGCGACCAGCCGCTCGCACTTGTCCATGAACGCAGTGAAGCCGGCGATCTGCTTGGCCGACCGGGTGGCCAGGCCGGGGATCTCGTCGATGCGTCGAAGTGCGTCGCCGAAGCTGATCCGGTGTTCGGCGGCGAACGCCTCCACCGCCGTCTCGGCCCGGTCGCCGATGCCCCGCTTGGGTACGTTCAGGATCCGCCGCAGGGACACGTCGTCGGTCCGGTTGGCGATCGCTCGCAGGTAGGAGATCGCGTCCCGGATCTCGCGGCGTTCGTAGAAGCGGACACCGCCGACCACCTTGTACGGCAGGCCGACCCGGATGAAGACCTCCTCGAAGGCTCTCGACTGGGCGTTGGTGCGGTAGAACACCGCGACATCGCCGTACCTGACCTGTCCACGATCGGCCAGCGAATCGATCTCGTCGGCGACGAACTGGGCCTCGTCGTGCTCGGAGTCGGCGACGTAGCCCACCGGACGTTCGCCCCGGCCGGCGTCGGACCACAGCCGCTTGTCGGTCCGGCCCTCGTTGTGGGAGATCACCGCGTTGGCGGCGTCCAGGATGGTCTGGGTGGAGCGGTAGTTCTGTTCCAGCAGGATGGTCCGGGACCCGGGGAAGTCGGACTCGAAGTCCAGGATGTTGCGGATCGTCGCCCCACGGAAGGCGTAGATGGACTGGTCGGAGTCACCCACGACCATCAGCTCCGCGGGTGCCGCAGCCGGCCCGCCTGCGGGCTCGTCCTCGGTGCTGCCGCACAGCTGCTGGATCAGCGCGTACTGGGCCAGGTTGGTGTCCTGGTACTCGTCGACCAGCACGTGCCGGAACCGGCGCCGGTACTGTTCGCGTACCTCGGGGAAGGCCTGCATGAGGTGCACCGTGGTCATGATGAGATCGTCGAAGTCGAGCGCATTGGCCGCGGTCAGCCGGCGCTGGTACTCCCGGTAGGCCTCGGCATAGCCCTCCTCGACCGGGGTGTTCACCCGGGGCGAGGTGGACTCGGGATCGACGAGTTCGTTCTTGCAGTTCGACACCCAGTTCAGCACCGCCCGCGGCGGGAACCGTTTCGGATCCAGGTCCAGGTCGCGGCAGACGAGTTGCATCAACCGCTTGGCGTCGGCGTCGTCGTAGATGGAGAAGGTCCGGGAGATGTTGAAGCGGCCGATCTCGGCCCGCAGGATCCGCACACAGGCGGAGTGGAAGGTGGACACCCACATCAGCCGGGCCCGGTTACCGACCAGTTCGGTGACGCGTTCACGCATCTCCGCGGCAGCCTTGTTGGTGAAGGTGATCGCCAGGATCGATCCCGGATGGACCTGCCGTTCGCCGACCAGATGAGCGATCCGGCGGGTCAGCACCCGGGTCTTGCCCGAGCCGGCACCGGCCACCACCAGGACCGGGCCACCGCTGTGGGTGACCGCCTCCCGCTGCTGCGGATTGAGCCCGGCGAGCAGATCCTTCGATCGCCGCCGGTCGCTGCGCCGTGCCGATGCCGACGCGTCGGGGAACAGGCCCCCGGCCGGCTCCGCGGTCGCACCGCAACGGTCGTCAGCGGTCGGCGTCCCGGCGGCGGGGCCCGGGGAGGAAGCACTGGTCATGACCGGTCCAGCCTAGCCAGTGACGGCGACAACGCCCCGCTCCGATCCCCGGCCGGGGTGAGCTGAGAGTCGGCGGGTCGCCCGGTCGGCGGAACCGGCGAGGGAGTCCCGACGGCACTACGCTGACAGCCATGTGGATCCGGCGGGTACCTGTGCGCAGGATCATCCGGCGCACCGTGCTGGCGGTGGCGGCGGTTCAGGGTGCGACGCTGGCCGCGCTCGCCGTGGTCGACCACCGGCGCAAGAAGAACCGTCGCCCGGTGGTGTTCCCGCGGGTGCCGCCGCGATCGGTCACCGCCGGCGGTTCCGAGGTCACGCTGTACACCTACGGCGAGGACCTGTACGCCGACATGCTCGGCGCGATCCGGCAGGCCCGCAGCCAGATCCTGTTCGAGACGTTCATCTGGAAGGGCGACGCCGTCGGCCAGCAGTTCAAGTCGGCGCTGCTCGATGCGGCCCGCCGGGGGGTGCAGGTCCACATCGTCTACGACGAGTTCGCCAACCTGGTGGTGCCGCGGAACTTCTTCCGGTTCCCCGACGATCCGCACCTGCACATCAAGCCGCACCGACTGATCGGGTTCGGTCTCCGGTTCCCGCGCCAGGCCGGCCGCAACCACCGCAAGCTGCTGGTCATCGACGACGACGTCGCCTTCATCGGGGGCTACAACATCGGCAGCCTGTACGCCACCAACTGGCGCGACACCCATGCCCGGCTGACCGGCGACATCGTCTGGGACATGCAGAACGCGTTCATCGACTACTGGAACCTGTTCCCGCGGCGGAAGGTGCCGGCCCTGCCCGACACCGGCGGACTGGTCTGGCAGCCCAACATCCGGCTGTATCGCAACGTGCCGCGCAACCTGGTCTTTCCGATCCGGGGCATGTACCTGGAGGCGATCGACCGGGCCAGTCGCCACGTCTACCTCACCCACGCCTATCTGATCCCCGACGAGGACATGGTCCGGGCATTGGTGCGGGCCGCCGGTCGCGGCGTCGACGTGCGGATCATCGTGCCGGCCGAGTCCAACCACATCGTGGCCGACTGGCTTTCCCGAGGCTTCTACGACCAGCTGCTCCGCGGCGGGGTGCGGCTGTTCCTCTACCAGGGGGCGATGGTGCATGCCAAGACCGCGAGCATCGACGGCCAGTGGTCGACCATCGGCACCGCGAACATCGACCGGCTGTCGCTGCAGGGCAACTACGAGATCAACATCGAGGTGTTCTCCGAGGCGGTGGCCCGGCAACTGGAGGAGATCTTCGCCGTCGACTCCGGCAACTGCCGCGAACTGACCCTGGAGGAATGGCACAGCCGGCCCGTCATGGTGAAGTTCTCCGAGAGCGTCCTGACCCCGTTCCGCCCGCTGCTCTGACCTCGACCGCCGCGGCAGCACCCCCCTTCTGTCCAGGCGGCCTGTCCAGGCGGCGCGACGGCGGTGCAGAAGAATCGGGCCGAGACGGGCTCGGCCGGCTCCCGGCGTGCGGCGACCCGCCGATGCGAGGATCGCCGTGACGACCGTGCCGGCGGTGACGAGCAGGAGCACCAAGAGATGGACCAGCCGGCGGGGCGGCTCGTCGAGGCCGGCGGCCTCCATCAGCGTCCCTGCAGGTGGGTCAGACGGGCATCACCGCCACCTGAGCGACCCGTCCCTGAGGTGCACGGCGCGAGCGGCACGGCGCGAGGGGCACGCCCTGACGGCAGGACGGGTGAGCAGGTCAGGACCAGGCAGCCGGCGAGGCGATCAGGTCCGCCACCGCAGCCGGCATCGTGGCGCCGGCGATATGGGCCAAAGTGACCTGCTCGAGGATGGAGCGTTCGCTGGCGCGCAGCGCGATCCAGACCTGCTGCAGCGGTACGGCGGCCCCGGCGTAGTGCAGATTCTCCGGCCGGCTGCCCCGGACATTGGCCAACTCGCCCTCCAGCACGCGGATGATGTCGGCGATGCTGATCCGATCCGCCGGCCGGGCCAGCCGGTAACCGCCGTCAGGGCCGCGCTGGCTGCGCAGGATGCCGCCCCGCCGCAACTCCCCGAGGATGCTCTCCAGGTACTTGGCCGGGATCTCCTGGGCCGCGGCCAACTGGTCCAGCGTTCTGGGCGCGCCGGCGGCGGCCAGTTCGGCGGTGGCCCGCAGGGCGTAGTCCACCCGCGCTGAAAGTCTCATCAGGGCCGAGATTACTGCCAGAGCGCGGCGACGGCCGCGTTGGCCAGCACCAGCAGCCCGAGCAGGAACAGCAGCCCTCGCGGGATGGAGGTGAACCGACGATTGAGGACGACCAGCACGGCGACCACCAGCGCCACCAGCAGCTTCACGCCGAGCTTGAGGTGGTTGACCGGATCCTGGCCCGCCTCGGCGAACCCGGCCAGCGCCAAGCCGGTGATCACCATCGTGTACGCCCCGTGCAGCATCGCCGGATTGATCTCCGGCTCAGCGGCGCGGATCTGTACCAGGAAGCCGCCGAACAACGCTGCGAAGCCCACCAGGTGCACCAGCAGGACGATATGTGTGACGACCTCCATGGGCTGTGATCCTAGGGTTCGACCCGGATACACCTGTGGATTGGCCCCGAGTTGCGCGTCAACCTGTTTACTCGGTTCCCGGCGCGGTACCTATGGGGCCATGTGGACAATTATCGGATACATCGTCGTAGGTTTGATCGGCGGCGCCATCGCCAAGCTGATCCTGCCCGGGCGCCAGGGCGGGGGCATTCTGCTGACGATGGTGTTGGGAATCATCGGCGCACTGCTCGGGGGCTTCCTCGGCGGACTGATCTTCCACGTCAGCTACGCAGACATCTGGAGCTGGGCGGGCCTGATCTGTTCCATCGTGGGATCGATCATCATCTTGTTGATCTTCGGACTGATCCGCGGACGTCGCGCCGCCTGACACCAGCTTCGAACGAACGCCGGTCCGGCGCGGACCGGACAGGACAGGAGCCTGTCGCCCATCCCCCGAGGGCGGCAGGCTCCTCTCACGCCCCGACGTCGTGGGCCCGTCGACGTCGTTGGCCCGTCGACGTCGTTGGCCCGTCGACGTCGTTGGCCCGTCGACGTCGTTGGCCCGTCGACGGGGCCGAAGGCTCAGACCAGCCGGCGATCGGTGGCCCACCGGGTCAACTGGTGCCGGTTGGACAACTGCAGCTTGCGCAGCACGCTGCTGACGTGGGTCTCCACCGTCTTGATCGAGATGAACAACTCCCGAGCCACCTCCTTGTAGGCATAGCCGCGGGCGATCAGCCGCATCACCTCCCGTTCGCGGGGCGACAGCCGGTCCAGGTCCTCGTCCACGCTGGCGACGTCGATCGCGCCGGAGAAGGCGTCCAGCACGAAACCCGCCAGCCGCGGCGAGAACACCGCGTCCCCCTCGGCGATCCGACCGATCGCGGTGACGAGTTCACCCCCGTTGATCGACTTGGTGACATACCCGCGGGCGCCGGCCCTGATGACCCCGATGACGTCCTCGGCCGCGTCCGACACCGACAGCGCCAGGAACCGCTGGTCCGGGTCCTGCTGATGCACCCGGCGCAGCACCTCGATCCCCCCGCCACCGGGCAGGTGGACGTCCAACAGCACGACGTCGGGACGGGTCTGCAGGATCACCGTCACCGCCGAGTCGACGTCGCCCGCTTCACCCACCACCCGGCAGCGGGTGCCGATCTCGTGTCGCACGCCGCTGCGGAACATGGCGTGGTCGTCGACGATCACGACGCTGCGCAGGCCCGCGTCCGCTCCGGTCGCCGGCTGCTCGGCCGTGGTCTCCTGGCGGACGTGGCCCAGCGCGTCCGGCTGTGATCGCGGCGCAGTGCCGGGGATGCCGGTGGGCTCGGGCTGATGGTGACTCATCGATGCATCTCCAGTCGTACTTCGGTTCCCTCGCCAGGCCCACTGCGGATCCTGGCCGTTCCGCCGTGACGGGCCATCCGGTCGACGATGCTGCCGCGGACCCCCATCCGGTCCTCCTCGATCAGCCGGCTGTCGAAGCCGCGGCCCCGGTCGCGAACGAACACCTCCACGGTCTCCTCGGTCGCTTCGGCGTAGACGTCGACGGTGTCGGCCCCGGAGTGTTTGGCCGCGTTCATCATCGCCTCGCGCGCGGCCCGGATCATCGCGTGCAGCGGCTGGGTCAGCTCGCAGTCGCCGACGACCACCACCTCGACCGGGACACCTCGCTCGTCCTCGATCTCGGCGGCGGCCGCGGTGATCGCAGCCCGCAGTGTCGTGTCGGCGACCTCGGCGCCGTACAGCCAGGTCCGCAGCTCACGTTCCTGCCGGCGGGCCAGCCGCTGCACCTGCCGCGGGTCGTCGGCCTGTCGCTGGATCAACGCGAGCGTCTGCAGCACCGAGTCGTGCAGGTGGGCGGCCATGTCGGCGCGCGCATCGGCCCGCACCTTGGCGGCTCGGGCCTCGTTGAGCGCGGTCCGGGAACGGTACAGCCAGGGCGCGGCCACGATCGCCATCCCGGCCAGCGCGAGCACCGTCATGGCCAGCACCTCGGGCAGTTGGCGCAACTGGTTCTGCTGGGCCACCACCATCCCGAAGGCGGCGCCGACCAGGGCCAGCCCGATGACCACCCGGACCAGGGCCGGCCAACCGCCGCGGGCCACCAGCGGCGCCAGCCACACCCGGCCACCGGCCTGGTCGCGCCACTCCCGCTGCCGGCTGCTGTCGGCCTGGCGCCAGACCAGCGCGGCCCCGGCGCAGGCGAACGCGACCGGCCAGAAGATCTGCTGTTTGATGCCGAAGCCGAGCGCCTGGGAGATCCAGATCAGTCCGGCGCCGAGCAGCACCAGCGCCAGCATCGCGCCCCAGTCGCGTCGGCGCCGGCCGCGGAGCTGGACCCGCAGGCCCTGCCGGCTGGCCGCCTCCAGTCCCGGAGCCGTCGTGGCGGGCTCCGGCGGCATCAGCAGCCACAGTGCGCCGTAGGCGATCACGCCGACGAACTGGGTCAGCGCCAGTGCGACGAAGCCGATCCGCAGCACCAACACCGGCCAGCCCAGATGCCGGGCCAGTCCGGTACAGACACCGCCGAGCAGCGCCCCCTCCGGGATCCGGGTGGCCCTGGGCGGACGCTTGCGGGTGTCCTCGGCCTGCCGGCGGTCGGCGGCCCGCAACACCTGTTCGGGCACCGAGGTGCCGGTGCCGACCGGGACGGCCTCCGGCCGGGGTGGGGCAACGGGCTCCGGCGGCGGGACGGCCGGCTCCGCAGCGGGATCGGCGGTACGGGCGCGCGAGGAGGCGTCCTCGGACCCGCTGGACCGGGGCGACCTGCGCGCGTCGACCGATGTCATGACATCCCAAGCCTTGCACGCCGCCGGAGCACGCACAGCCGGGTCAACCCCGACCCTGTCCCTGAACGGGAGCCGGTTGGGGGTCCTCCCCGATGGTGCTGGCGCTCCCCGCCGATGAGGATGGTGTCGTGACGTCGATCTGGACCGCCCGCCGCAGCACGGCCGACCGCAAGGTGGCCGGTGTCGCCGGCGGCGTCGCCCGGGCCTGGAACATCGACCCCGTCCTGGTCCGGGTCGGTTTCACCGTACTGGCGCTCAGCGGTGGCATCGGTCTGGTGCTGTACCTGGCCGGATGGCTGATGCTGCCCGAGGAGGGCGCCCAGGAGTCCGTCCTGGACCGGGCGGTGCCGCAGACCCGCGGCTGGTCGCGGGAGGTGCGCATCGCCCTGGTGGTGCTGGCCTGCCTGATCGGGGTCGCCGCACTCTCCTGGTTGGTGCCGTTCAGCTTCGGCGCAGCGGTCGTGATGGCGGTCGTCTGGTACTTCGGCTACTACCGCAACCGGCCGCGGCGGGGGGAACGTCAGTGGGCCGGTGACGCGGTCGAACCACCGCAACCGCAGTTCGCCCGGTTCGCCGGGGAACCCACAGCGTTCGTCGAGGCCGCGACGGCCTGGCAGCAGCGGATCGCCGAGTACGAGCGATGGGAGGCCACCCGAACGGCCACCGGATCCTCGGCGACGACGACATCGTGGCCGTCGGGAGCCCCGTCGGCCGTCGCCCCGGCATCCGCCGGCCGGGACTGGACCGGCGGCCGGCCGGCAACGCCGTCCGACCCGGGCCGGGCCGCCTTCCTCGCCCACCCCGACCCGGTCGGCCTGTACGCCGATCCGGCGCCCGATGACAGCGCCGTCCGGCGGGCGGAGGAACGCCACGCCTTGCGCCGCCGGTCGTCGCTGCGACTGGGCCTGGCCGGTCTGGCGGCCGTCGGACTGACGCTGAGCGGGCTGGCCGTCGCCTCGTCCCTGGGTGCCGCGATACCGGCCAGCACCTACTTCGCGGCCGCGCTGCTGCTGGTCGGGCTGACCCTGCTGCTGGGCACCCGGTTCGGCCGTCCGCGCGGGGCGATCCCGGCCGCGGTCCTGCTCACCGGTGTGATGGCGTTCGGGCTGGTCACCGAGCGGGTGCCCGCGATCGCCGGCGAGATCGGCACGCCGGACCTTGTCTATGCGACCGCACGTGACCTGCCGCCGGCCGACCACCTGCTCGCCGGCCGGATGACGGTCGACCTGCGCAACCTCCGGCCGACCGGCCCGCAGACCTACACCGCCCGGGTGGAGAACGGAGAACTCGTCGTCGACCTGCCGCGGGGCATGCCGGTCACCGTGCGGTACCGGGTCGGGCAGGGCGAGGCCGCCATCATCGACCGACCGGTGACGCAGGGGACGAACCTCACCGGCCGGATCGCTGCCCCGGTCGCCGGCCCGGGACTGACCGTCCGGCTGCAGGTCGACCGCGGACGGCTGGAGGTGCACCGATGAACAGCCGCCCCGACACCGTCTCCCTGGTGCTCGGCCTCCTGTGCACCGCGCTGGCGCTCGGCGGCCTGTGGCTGTCGGTCGGCGGCACCGTCGACTGGTCGACGGTCCGGATCGCCGCGCCGTTGGTCCTGGTGCTGATCGGCGTCGTCGGCCTGGTCGTCTCCCGCCGCTCCGACAGCTGACTCCAACCCACAGATCCGATGATCATCGGACGTCCAGGAAAGGTTCGATCATGAGCTACTACCCACCGCCCCCGGGCCCGCGCCGGCTGCAACGCAGCCGGTCCAACCGCTGGATCGGCGGCGTCTGCGGCGGTCTGGCCGAATACCTCAACATGGACCCGACCCTGGTCCGGGTGCTGGTGGTGCTGATCGCGGTGGTCACCGCGGCCGTGCCGGTGATCGCTGTCTACCTGCTGATGATGGTGCTGATCCCCGAGGAGCCGCCGGCTCCCCCGGGCTCGATCGGCCCGCGGCCGACCTCACCGTGGCAGCAGCCGTACAGCACCCCGGGATGGGGACGACAGCAGCAGCAGCCGGGGGATCCGGGCCAGGCTCCCCGCTGGACCGGGCCGCAACAGGATCCGGTCTGGGGCCCGGCGGGTCCGCCGTGGCAGCAACCCGGCAACGTCACCGAGCCGACCGCCCAACGCCCGTCGGCCGAGGACCTGTTCTCCCGGGCCAAGCATCCGACCCGGCCGACCGCCGACAGCGCCGGTGATCACCAACGGCAGGATCCGGGCAGCAGCGACGCACCCGCCGCCGGCGACGGCCCGGGGGCCGACGAGCAGCCGAGGCCGGAAGGGTCCTGACCCCGGGCTCACTCCCACTCGATGGTGCCCGGCGGCTTGCTGGTCACGTCGAGGACGACGCGGTTGACCTCCCGTACGCTGTTGGTGATCCGGGAACTGATCCGTTCCATCAGGTCGTACGGGAGCCGGCCCCAGTCGGCGGTCATGGCGTCCTCGCTGGTCACCGGGCGGAGCACCACCGGGTGGCCGTAGGTCCGGCCGTCGCCCTGGACACCGACGGAACGGACGTCGGCCAGCAGCACCACCGGGAACTGCCAGATGTCGCGATCCAGCCCGGCCGCGGTCACCTCGGCCCGGACGATCGCATCGGCCTCGCGCAGGATCTCCAGCCGTTCCCGGGTCACCTCCCCGATGATCCGGATGCCCAGGCCGGGCCCCGGGAACGGGTGCCGCCAGACGATCTCGGCCGGCAGTCCCAGTTGTTCACCGACCGCCCGGACCTCGTCCTTGAACAGCGTCCGCAGCGGTTCGATCAGCCGGAACTGCAGGTCCGCGGGCAGCCCGCCGACGTTGTGATGGCTCTTGATGTTGGCCGCACCCTCGCCACCGCCGGACTCCACCACGTCGGGGTAGAGGGTGCCCTGCACCAGGAACTCCACCGTGCCGTCGGCGGTGCCGACGATCTCCCGGGCGGCCTGCTCGAAGCTGGTGATGAACTCGGCCCCGATGATCTTGCGCTTCTGCTCCGGATCGGTGACGCCGGCCAGCGCGGTGAGGAACGGCTCGGTGGCGTCGACGACCTTCAGGTGCACGCCGGTGGCGGCGACGAAATCCCGTTCGACCTGCTCGGCCTCGCCCTGTCGGAGCAGCCCGTGGTCGACGAACACGCAGGTGAGCTGATCACCGATCGCGCGCTGCACCAGGGCGGCCGCGACGGCGGAGTCCACCCCGCCGGACAGTCCGCAGATGACCTGCTTGTCGCCGACCTGGTCGCGGATCGCCGTGACCGACTCCTCCACGATGTTCGCCGCGGTCCAGGTCGGGGTACAGCCGGCGATATCGAAGAGGAAATGTTCGAGCACCAGTTGACCGGACTCGCTGTGCAGCACCTCCGGGTGCCACTGGACGCCGGCGAGTCCTCGGGCCGTGTCCTCGAACGCCGCCACCGGGGCGCCGACCGAGGCGGCCAGCGGGCTGAACCCGTCGGGCGCGACCACGACCGAGTCGCCGTGACTCATCCAGACGCTCATCCGGTCACCCAGCCCGGCCAGCAACCGGCCGTGGTCGCAGATCTGCAGAGCGGTGCGGCCGTACTCGCTGCCGCCGGTACGGGCCACCCCGCCGCCGAGCGCGCGTGCCATCGCCTGGAAGCCGTAGCAGATGCCGAACACCGGCACGCCGCCGCCGAACACCGCCGCGTCGACCTGCGGCGCTCCGGGCGCATACACCGAACTCGGACCGCCGGACAGGATGATCGCCTTCGGACGCCTCGCCAGGATCTGCTCCGGCGTCGCGGTGTGCGGCATGATCTCGGAGAACACCCGGGCCTCGCGGACCCGCCGAGCGATCAGCTGGGCGTACTGGGCGCCGTAGTCGACGACGATCACCAGGTCGTGCTCGTCGGCCGGGGTGAGGCCGGCCGCGGAGACGGCTTCGGTGGAACTGGTCTGGTCCTGGTCGGTCATCGTGTCCCGGCGGCCCTTTGTCTGTCGGCAGGTGTAGGCCTGAAGTGTATCGGCCGGCTCGTTCGGGCCGTTCGGCCATTGTGTGCCGACCGGCGAAACGCTAAGGAGTGGACATGGATGCCGATGTCATCGTGATCGGGGCCGGGCTGGCCGGACTGGTGGCCACCGCTGAAGTGGCGGCCGAGGGTCGGACGGTGCTGCTGCTGGACGGCGAGCCGTCGCAGTCGCTCGGCGGTCAGGCCTACTGGTCGTTCGGTGGCCTGTTCATGGTGGACACGCCTGAACAGCGCCGGATGCGGGTCCACGACTCGATGGAGCTGGCGATGGCCGACTGGATGGGGACCGCCGACTTCGACTCCTCGGCCGATTACTGGCCGAAGCGCTGGGCCGAGGCCTTCGTCGGCTTCTCCACCGGAGAGTTGCGCAGTTGGCTGTACGGCCTGGGGGTGCGGTGGTTCCCGGTCGTGCAATGGGCCGAGCGGGGCGGGTCGATGGCGCCGGGACCGGGGAACTCGGTGCCCCGGTTCCATGTGACCTGGGGCACCGGGCCCGGACTGGTGCAGCCGTTCGCCGAGCGATGCCGGACCGACGACCGGGTCCGGCTCCTCAACCGGCACAAGGTGACCGGGTTGACCGCCGACGGCTCCGGGGCCCGCGTCGACGGCACGGTGCTGGCGCCGAGCACGGTCCCACGGGGCCGGCCGAGCCCCGCCGACCCGGTCGCCGATTTCAGCTTCAGCTCCCAGGCGGTGATCATCTGCGGCGGTGGGATCGGCGGCAACCAGGACCTGGTCCGGCAGAGCTGGCCGACCGAATGGGGCGAACCGCCGAAGAAGATGATCATGGGGGTGCCGGACTTCGTGGACGGATCGATGCTGGAGGTGGCCACCCGGGCCGGCGGCCGGGTGATCAACCGGCACCGGATGTGGCACTACCCGGAAGGCGTGATCAACCACTCGCCGCTGTGGACCGGGCACGGGATCAGGATCCTGCCCGGACCGTCGTCGCTGTGGCTGGACGCCCGCGGCGAGCGGCTGCCGTCGCCCCTGTTCCCGGGGTTCGACTCGCTCGGCGCACTGCGGCACATCACCGGTCACGGCGACGACTACTCCTGGTTCGTGCTGGACGCCGAGACCCTGGGCAAGGAGTTCGCCCTGTCCGGCTCGGAACAGAATTCCGACCTCACCGGCAAGGATCTGGCCCAGCTGACCAGCCGACTCCGCCCGGGTCCGACCCCGGAGGTCCGCGCGTTCATCGAACGCGGCGAGGATTTCATCTGCGCCGGATCGGTGGCCGAGCTCGCCGCCGAGATGAACGGGCTGGCCGGTTCGGATGCGATCTCCGCCGCCCCGTTGCTCCAGGTGCTGGAGGAACGTGACCGCCAGATCTGTTCCGGTCTGGGCAAGGATCTGCAGGTGACGGCGGTTGCGGCTGCCCGCCGCTATCTCGGCGACCGGCTGACCCGGGTGGCGACGCCGCATCCGTTCCTGGACCAGCGGCGACCCGGCCAGGGTCAGGCAGGCATCGGTGGCCCGCTGGTCGCGGTACGTCTGCACATCCTCACCCGCAAGACCCTCGGCGGTCTGGAGACCGACCTCGACGGCCGGGTGCTGACCGCCGACGGCGCCGCACTGCCCGGCGTGTACGCCGCCGGCGAGATCGCCGGCTTCGGTGGCGGCGGCATGCACGGCTACCGGTCGCTGGAAGGAACCTTCCTCGGCGGCTGCCTGTACTCCGGTCGGGTCGCCGGCCGGGCGGTGGCGGCTGCCGTCGGCTGACCGGCCCGAGTCCCGGTTCGACCCTTTTGGCCTCGGGTCAGCCGCGACTCGCGATCGCCTCGTGGTGACGGACCACCTCGGCGACGATGAAATTGAGGAACTTCTCGGCGAACTCCGGGTCCAGATGGGAGTCCTCGGCCAGAGCGCGCAGCCGGGCGATCTGCTGCACCTCACGATCGGGGTCGGCGGCCGGCAACCCGTGCTCGGCCTTCAGTTCACCGACCTGCTGGGTGATCTTGAACCGCTCGGCCAACAGGTGGACCAGGGCGGCGTCCATGTTGTCGATGCTCTGCCGCAGCCGCCGCAGCTCGGGCCATACGTCGTCGGTCACGGCCAGCAGCCTAGTTGCCGCCGGCCAACGGGCCGTAACCGTGATCGCCGACCTCGGGCCGGAAGGTGCCGCCGGGATCGGCCGGATCGGACCGCGTCGGGTCGGGTCGGGTCGGGTCGGGTCGGGCCGGGTCGGGTCAGCCGACGATGACCTCGACCCGCTGGAACTCCTTGACCTCGGTGTAGCCGGTGGTGGCCATCGCCCGGCGCAACGCCCCGACGAGGTTCATGGTGCCGTCGGAGACGGTCGACGGGCCGTGCAGGATCTGCTCCAGGGTTCCCACCGAGCCGACGTGGACGCGTTCGCCCCGCGGCAGGGTGGCGTGCCAGGCCTCGGCACCCCAGTGGTAGCCGCGGCCGGGCGCCTCGGTGGCCCGGGCCAGCGGCGAGCCGACCATCACCGCGTCGGCGCCGCAGGCGATCGCCTTGGCGATATCACCGGACCGGCCGACCGATCCGTCGGCGATGACGTGCACATAGCGGCCGCCGGACTCGTCCAGGTAGTCCCGGCGGGCCGCGGCCACGTCGGACACCGCAGAGGCCATCGGCACCGCGATACCCAGCACGTCGCGGGTGGTGTGCGCCGCTCCGCCGCCGAAGCCGACCAGTACGCCGGCGGCGCCGGTGCGCATCAGGTGCAGCGCCGCCTGGTAGGTGGCGCAGCCGCCGACGATCACCGGCACGTCCAGGTCGTAGATGAACTGCTTGAGGTTCAGTGGCTCGGCGGCCGAGGAGACATGCTCGGCCGACACGGTGGTGCCCCGGATGACGAAGAAGTCGACACCGGAGTCGACGACGGCGCGGGCGTACTCGCTGGTGTTCTGCGGGGACAGCGCGCCGGCGGCGGGGACCCCGGCCTCGCGGATCTCGGAGATCCGCTTGCTGATCAGCGCCGGGTCGATCGGCTGGTCGTACAGGTGCTGCAGCCGTCGGGTGGCCTCACCTGCGTCGGGGATGGCGGCGATCTCGGCCAACAGCGGTTCCGGATCCGGGTAGCGGGTCCACAGCCCTTCCAGGTTGAGCACCCCGAGCCCGCCCAACCGGCCCAGGGCGATCGCGGTGGCCGGCGACATCACCGAGTCCATCGGTGCGGCGATGACCGGGAACTCGAAGGTGAGCGCGTCGATCCGCCAGGTCAGGTTGACCTCCTCCAGGCCGCGGGTCCGCCGGGACGGGACGATCGCGATGTCGTCGAACGCGAAGCCCTGCTGGGCCCGCTTGTTGCGGCCGATCTCGTACATGCCTGCCCCTTGCTGGTCAGCGCCGATCCGTGTCCGGGCCGGTGTCACTTGGCGCTCGAGTAGTTCGGCGCCTCGACGGTCATCTGGATGTCGTGCGGATGCGATTCTCGCAGTCCCGCGGAGGTGATCCGGACGAAACTGCCCCGTTCCTGCAGTTCGGGGATCGTCGAGGCGCCGGTGTAGAACATCGACTGCCGCAGCCCGCCGATCAGCTGATAGGCCACCGCGCCGACCGGGCCGCGATAGGGCACCTGGCCCTCGATGCCCTCGGGGATGATCTTGTCCTCGCTGGCCACGTCACTCTGGAAGTAACGGTCCTTCGAGTACGACGGGCGCTTGCCGCGACCGGCCATGGCCGCCAGCGATCCCATCCCCCGGTAGGACTTGAACTGCTTGCCGTTGATGAACACCAGATCGCCGGGGCTCTCGTCGCAGCCGGCCAGCAGGGAGCCGAGCATCACCGTGTCGGCGCCGGCCACCAGCGCCTTGGCGATGTCCCCGGAGTACTGCAGACCGCCGTCGCCGATGACCGGCACGCCGGCCGGTCTGGCCGCCCGGGCGGCGTTGTGGATGGCGGTCACCTGCGGCACGCCGACGCCGGCGACGACCCGGGTGGTGCAGATGGATCCCGGTCCGACGCCGACCTTGATGCCGTCCACGCCGGCGGAGACCAGCGCCTGCGCGCCCTCATAGGTGGCGACGTTGCCGCCGACGATGTCGACCTGATCGGCCAGCGGCTCGGCCTTCAACTTGCGGACCATGTCATGCACGCCCTGGGAGTGGCCGTGCGCGGTGTCGACGATCAGCAGGTCGACGCCCTCCTCCACCAGCGCCATGGCACGTTCCCAGGCATCACCGAAGAAGCCGACGGCCGCCGCGACCCGGAGCCGGCCCTGCTCGTCCTTGCTGGCGTCGGGGAACCGGTCGGACTTGACGAAGTCCTTCAGGGTGATCAGGCCCTTGAGCCGGCCGTGCTCGTCGACCAGCGGCAGCTTCTCGATCTTGTTCCGCGCCAACAGCGCGAGCGCCTCGTCCCGGCTGATGCCCACCCGACCGGTGATCAGCGGCATCCTGGTCATCACCGCGCCGACGGGCTTCTGCGGATCGCTCTCGAACCGCATGTCCCGGTTGGTGACGATGCCCAGCAGCCCGGAGTCGCTGTCCACCACGGGGATGCCGGAGATCCGGTAGCGGGCGCAGAGTTCGTCGGCCTCCCGCAGGGTGGCGTCGGCGGAGATGGTGATCGGCTCATCGATCATGCCGGCCTCGGACCGCTTCACCTGGTCGACCTGACGGGCCTGCTCGGAGATGGAGAGGTTGCGGTGCAGCACGCCCAGGCCGCCCTCCCGGGCGATCGCGACAGCCATCCGCGCCTCGGTCACGGTGTCCATCGGCGAACTGAGCAGCGGGATCTTGATCGAGATGTTCTTCGACACCCGGGCCCGGGTGTCGACCTGGGAGGGGACCACGTCGGATTCACTGGGCTGCAGCAGGACGTCGTCGAAGGTGAGCCCGAGAGTGGCGAACGGGCCGGGCACACCGGCGGGCGACAGGTCGGGGTTCAAAGACACGGCGGGGCCTTCCGACATGGGTGGGCGGTGCCTCCCATGCTAACCGTCCGGGCGTCGACGCCCCGGGCCGGCCGGAGGGCCTGCGCCGAGGCGCCGCCCGCCGTTTGCCATGGTGCGGACGGCGGCATCCGGCAAATGATGGCAACCGTTTGCCGCCGCGGCGGCCGCTGTGGTTGTCTCCTCGGGTGACGTCAACTGGGACGGCCGGGTCGCCGATGACCCCCAGGCGCGCGGTGACGATCCATGATGTCGCCGCCCGCGCCGGCGTGGCCGCCTCCACGGTTTCCCGGGCCCTGAACAATCCGAACCGGGTGAACGTCGAGACCCGGGAACGGGTGCGGCGGATCGCCGCCGAACTGAACTACGTTCCCAGCACCCAGGCCCGGGCGCTGTCCTCCGGCCGGACCCGGACGGTGGCGCTGCTGGTGCCCGACATCACCAACCCCTTCTACTTCGACCTGGTCCGCGGCACCCAGCACCAGCTGAAGGCCGCCGGCTACACCCAGGTGCTGCTGGACACCGAGGAGTCGGCCGACCAGGAGGCCGGCGCCCTGGAGCAGCTGCGCAAGACCTGCGACGGGGTGATCCTCACCGCCTCCCGGCTGACCGACGAACAGATCGTGCAGGCATCCCGGATCCATCCGTTGGTGACCATCAACCGCAACGCGGCCGGCGTTCCCAGCGTGCTGATCGACACCCCGGCCGCGATCGGCCAGGCGGTGGACCATCTGATCTCGCTGGGGCACCGGCGGCTCTGCTACGTCGCCGGGCCACCGAACTCGTTCTCCAACCGGTGGCGCTGGCGGGCACTGAACGAGCAGATCCGGTCCCGGATGCGGACCGACGGTCCGCGGATCGAAGCCGTCCGGGTCGGCCCGTTCCCACCGAAGACCACCTCCGGTCCCGGCGCGGCGGACGCGGTACTGAACTCCGGTGCGACCGCATGTCTGGCCTACAACGACCTGCTCGCCATCGGGATGCTGCGCCGCTTCGCCGACCGCGGCGTGGCGGTGCCCGGTGACGTCAGCATCGTCGGTTGCGATGACATCTTCGGCTCCGACTTCTGCGATCCGCCGCTGACCACGATGGCCGCACCGATCGAGCAGGCCGGGCGGGCGGCGACGACGATGCTGCTCGGTCTGCTCAACCCGATGACTCCCGGCGTGGGACAACGCCGGGTGATGCTGCCCACGCATCTGACGATTCGCTCGACGACCGGACCCGTACGCGTGTCCAAGGAAGGACCTCGGCTGCCATGAGCACCGCCACCGATGACCGTCGTACCACCACCGCTCGACCGCTGGCACCCCATCCCGACCGTCTTCTGCCCCCCGACCCGGGTGTCCGCGCGCTGGCCCGCAACATCTATCAGCAGGTGGCGGGTGCTCCGATCTTCTCCCCGCACGGCCACGTCGACGCTGCCCTCATCGCCGACAACCGGCCGTTCGGGAATCCGGCCGAGCTGTTGATCACGCCCGATCACTACGTCACCCGGCTGATCCACGCCCACGGTGTCGGGCTGGACCGGCTCGGGGTGAAGAACCCTGACGCCGATCCGCGGGAGATCTGGCGGCTGTTCTGCACCCACTGGCACGTGTTCGCCGGCACCGTGGTCCGGTACTGGTTCGAGAGCGAACTCAGCGAGGTCTTCGGGATCTCGGTGCAGCCCGGCGCCGAGACCGCCGACGAGATCTACGACCAGTTGTCGGCCCAGCTGGCCAAGCCGGAGTTCCGGCCGCGGGAGCTGTTCGACCGGTTCAACATCGCCGTGCTGGCCACCACCGACGACCCGGCCTCCGATCTGTCCGCGCACAAGAAGCTGGCCGGCGATCCGGACTTCGGCGGGGCCGTGGTGCCGACCTTCCGGGCCGACCGGTACATGTCACCGGATGTGCCCGGATGGAAGGGTTCCCTGGACGAACTGGCCGGGGCCGCCGGCATCGACACCGGCAGCTACTCCGGGCTGGTCGAGGCGCTGAAGGCCCGCCGGGCCTACTTCAAGGAGTGCGGCGCGACGGCCACCGACTCCGGCATGGCCGACGCCTACGCCGAGCCGCTGCCGACGGCCGACTGCGAGCGGATCCACCGGGCCGGCATCGACGGCACCGTGACCGCCCAGGACGCGGCGGCCTACCGCCGCAACCTGCTCTACCAGCTGGCGGCGATGGCGGCCGAGGACGGTCTGGTGATGCAGTTGCACGCCGACGTCGTCCGCAACTATGACGACGAGTCGTTCCGACGCTTCGGCCCCGACACCGGTCACGACCTGCCGGGCCCCTCGACGTTCACCCGGGGCCTGCGCCGGGTGCTGAACGATTTCGGCCGTAGCGAGACGTTCCGTCTGGTGCTGTTCACCACCGACGAGACCGCCTTCTCCCGCGAGATCGCCCCGATGGCCGGTTTCTACCCCAGCGTGTACGTGGGTGCGCCGTGGTGGTTCATCGACACCCCGGCCGCGATCGCCCGGTTCCGCGCCGCGGCCACCGACAGCGCCGGCTTCTCCAAGACCTCCGGCTTCATCGACGACACCCGGGCCTACTGCTCGATCCCGGCCCGCCACGACATGTCCCGTCGTGTCGACGCCGGCTTCCTGGCCAACCTGGTCGCCACCCACCAGCTCGCCGAGGACGAGGCCTACGACATCGCCAGGGATCTCGTCGGCCACACCCCGGTCAGCACCTTCCGCCTGGAGCAGTACACCCGCTGACCGCTGTTCGGCCCGGAACCGGCGCGTCCCGCTCGGGCGCGGGTTCCGGGTCCTGAACGTTGTCGAACACCTGGGGACGCGCCAGTACCGCCTGCACATCCGTCCGCGTGCACAGTCCTTCCGCGTGCACGCCCGTCCGAGTGCAGGTCCGTCCGCGTGCACGTCCTTCCGCGTGCGGATCCGTCCGCGTGCACGCCCTTCCGCGTGCACGTCCGTCCGCGTGCGGATCCGTCCGCGTGCACGCCCTTCCGCGTGCACGTCCGTCCGCGTGCGGATCCGTCCGCGTGCCCGTCCTTCCGCGTGCGGATCCGTCCGCGTGCACGTCCTTCCGCGTGCACGTCCGTCCGCGTGCACAGTCCTTCCGCGTGCACAGTCCGTCCGCGTGCACAGTCCTTCCGCGTGCACAGTCCCGCGCCCTGGGCCCGTCGAAGGGTGCCTGACCTGGCCGAGAACTTCGGCCGGCTCAGCACACCACGGGCCAGCCCGCACACCGCATCGTTCCGCGCCCGAGCCAGGCGAAGCAGACCTGACGACTCAAGGGGCACGCGCGAATCGGTCGATTTCGGACCACGGCAGGCTTTTCGACCGCCAGCGTTGCTCCGATGCGCTCGTTATCGGACCATGGTCGGCTCTGGCGCCGTCCCGACCCGACCGCGTGACCGCCCCCGGATGAGCCGTCCGGCCCGCCTCGGGCACAACGCCGCCGGATCCCGTGCGAAGTCCACGAACATCGCCCCGGATGACGACAGCCCAACCGCAGCAGACGGACCCTACGATCGGACCGTGGCAAAGCTCGGTGATCCCGTACGGAAGCACCTTCGAGGTCACGGCGACGAAGCTCAGCTGCGGCTGGTCCCGCGTCGGCGACAAGTACGTCGGCGAATCAGCCCAGGGCCGGTACTGCATCGTCCAAGTCAGAGTGCAGAACAGCAGCGATGAGCCCGACATGATCGTTGATGACGATTTCAGCCTGTTCGACCCGAAGGGCAGAGAATTCGCCACCGACACCGAGGCGATGATTTCGAACGGTGGCTCAAGCGATCTTCGGTGGGAGGACATCAACCCTTCCAACACCGCAAACGGCCCCTTGGTGTTCGACAGTTCGTTGTTCGGTGGTGATCCGGCGACCATCTCCTTGCACTGAACAGGGACGCGCCCACGAACTCGCTGCTCCTGGCTCTGCGCGGCGATGGATCGCGAAGTAACGGGCGGGAGGTCGCAGCTCAGCTGATGACAGCGGTGTCGAAGAGGTCGCGGGCAAGGGCGCCGACCTGGTCGGTCTCGATCAGGAAGCCGTCGTGACCGTGCAGCGAGTCGACCACGCGGAGGTCGCCCGCGGTGGGGATGAGGGTCGCCAACTCCTGCTGCTGACGCAGCGGATAGAGGCGGTCGGAGTCGATGCCGGCCACCAGGGTCCGGGCGGTGATGCGTTCCAGCGCGGTGGCCACCCCACCGCGGTCCCGGCCGACATCGTGGCTGTCCATGGCCCGGGCGATCACCAGGTAGGAGTTGGCGTCGAACCGGTGGACGAGTTTGACCCCGTGATGTTCCAGATAGGCAGCGACGCTGAACACCGCACCACCGTCGGCGGCCGGCTGCACCGCCCGGCCGAAGCGCCGGTCCAGTTCCGGCTCGCTGCGATAGCTCAGATGGGCGATGCGACGGGCGACGGCGAGCCCGTGCACCGGCCCGCACGGGGCCTGGTAGTAGTCGCCGCCGGCGAAGTGGGGATCGCTGGTGATCGCTGCCTGCTGGATCGTGGACAGCGCGATCTGTTCGGCCGAGGCCTGCGCGGAGGTGGCCAACAGGAACAGCCGCTCGACCCGGTCCGGACATTCGATCGCCCACTCCAGCGCCCGCATCCCGCCGGCGGATCCGCCGACCACGGTGTGCCAGCGACCGATGCCCAACCGGTCGGCCAGCGCGATCTCGGCCGCGACCTGGTCACGGATGGTCAGGTCGGGGAACCTACACCCCCACAGCCGGCCGTCCGGCGCCGGCGACGACGGGCCGGTGCTGCCCTGGCAGCCGCCGAGGATGTTCGCGGCCACGACGAAACAGCGGTCGGTGTCGATCGCTCGGCCGGGGCCCACCAGCCCGTTCCACCAGCCCGGCGTCGGATGGCCCGGGCCGGCCTCGCCGGCGACGTGGCTGTCGCCGGTCAGGGCGTGCAGCACCAGGACCGCGTTGCTCCCGTCATAGCGGCCCCAGGTCTCGTACGCCATCCGAAGCGCGGGCAGCACCCGCCCGGACTCCAGCCGCAGCTCTCCCAGGTCGGCGAACCGCCGGTGCCCGATCGGATCACCCTCCTGCCATCCGCCCGGGGACGCCGGCAGGTCGTCGGTGGTCAGTGGTGTCACGGCTTGGCGGCGTCGAACCCCGCCTCCAGGTCGGCCAGGATGTCGTCGATCCCCTCGATGCCGACGGCGAGCCGGACCAGACCCGGCGTGACGCCGGCGCCGACCTGCTCATCGCCGGTCAGCTGCGAGTGGGTCGTGGAGGCCGGGTGGATGGCCAGCGACCGGACGTCGCCGATGTTGGCGACGTGGCTGTGCAGCGTCAGCGCGTCGATGAAGCGCCGACCGGCGTCCACGCCGCCGGGCAGTTCGAAGGTGACGATGGCGCCGGGGCCGCGCGGCGTGTACTTGTGCGCCAGCGCCCGGTAGGGGCTGGACTCCAGCCCGGCGTAGCCGACCCTGGCCACATCCTCGCGGGCCTCCAACCACTGCGCGACCGCGAGCGCATTCTGCACGTGCCGCTCCACCCGCACGCTGAGCGTCTCCAGCCCGATCGCGAGCAGCCAGGCGTTGAAGGGCGCGATGGCCGGCCCGATGTTGCGCAGGTACTGCACTCTCAGTTTGGTGATGAACGCGGCCGGGCCGAGCGCCTCGCTGTAGACCAGGCCGTGGTAGCTGTCGTCGGGACGGGTGAACCCGGGGAACCGGTCGCCGTGGGCGGCGTAGTCGAAGCTGCCACCATCGACCACCGCGCCGGCAATCGCCGTCCCGTGCCCACCGATGTACTTGGTGGCCGAATGCACCACGGTGTCGGCGCCGTGCTTGAGCGGATTGAGCAGGTACGGCGTGGCGACGGTGTTGTCGACGATCAGCGGTACGCCCACCTCGTGGGCGACCGCGGCGACCGTCTCCAGGTCCAGGATGTCGCCGCGCGGGTTGCCGATGGTCTCGCCGAAGAAGGCCTTGGTGTTGTCCCGCACCGCGTCGCGCCACTGCTGCGGGTCGTTCGGGTCGGCCACGAAGCTGACCTGGATGCCGAACTTGGGGAACGTGTGCCGGAACAGGCTGTCGGTGCCGCCGTACAGACTGGTCGACGCGACGATGTGGTCGCCGGCCTCCGCGACGTTGGTCAGCGCACCGGTGGTGGCTGCCTGGCCCGAGGCGGTCAGCAGCGCGCCGACACCTCCCTCGAGGGCAGCCAACCGCTGCTCGACCACGTCCTGGGTCGGGTTCATGATCCGGGTGTAGATGTTTCCGGGCTCGGCCAGTCCGAACAGGTCCGCCGCATGTTGGGTGTCGCGGAACTGGAAGGAGGTCGTCTGGTAGATCGGCAGCGCGCGCGCACCGGTGGTCGGGTCGGGCGACTGGCCCGCATGGATCTGCTTGGTCTCGAACGACCACTGCTCGCTCATAGCCACTCCCTCACGACGACTGCCGACTGGATTCCGATCCTGACAGGTGCACCGACCCGCGGACCCGGTTCTCAGCATCCGAGCATCCCACGACGCTGCCGACGGGATCCAGCCGGGCCTGCCGGACGGACGACGAAGGGCCCCTTCCCGTGGTGGGAAGGGGCCCTTCGGCTGATCGATGATCAGTGGCTGTGGCCGGCACCGGCCTCGTCGTCGTCTTCCGGCTTCTCCACCACCAAGGTTTCGGTGGTGAGCAGCAGGGAGGCGATCGACGCCGCGTTGGCGAGCGCGGACCGGGTCACCTTGACCGGGTCGATGACCCCGTCGGCGATCAGGTCACCGTACTTGCCGGTGGCCGCGTTGTACCCCTCCGTGGTGCCCATCTCGGCCACCTTGGAGGTGATCACGTAGCCCGGCTGGCCGGCGTTCTCGGCGATCCAGCGCAGCGGCTCGGCGACCGACTTGCGGACGACGTTGACGCCGAGCTCCTCGTCCTTGTCCAGGCCGAGGCCACCCTCCAGCGCAGCCGCCGAGTGGATCAGGGCGGCGCCGCCGCCGGCGACGATGCCCTCCTCGATCGCGGCCCGGGTCGCGGACACCGCGTCCTCGATCCGGTGCTTCTTCTCCTTCAGCTCGACCTCGGTGGCCGCGCCGACCTTGATCACGCAGACGCCGCCGGCGAGCTTGGCGACCCGCTCCTGCAGCTTCTCCCGATCCCAGTCGGAGTCGGTCCGCTCGATCTCGGCATTCAGCTGGGCGACGCGGGCAGCGACGTCCTCGGCCTTGCCGGAGCCGTCGACGATGGTGGTGTCGTCCTTGGTGACGACCACCCGACGGGCCCGACCCAGCACGTCCAGACCGACCTGATCCAGCTTCAGACCGACATCGGGAGTGACGACGGTGCCACCGGTGAGGATCGCGATGTCCTCCAGCATGGCCTTGCGCCGGTCACCGAAGGCCGGAGCCTTGACCGCAACCGAGTTGAAGGTGCCCTTGATCTTGTTGACCACCAGGGTGGACAGCGCCTCGCCGTCCACGTCTTCGGCAACGATGATCAACTTGCCGGAGACGCCGATGACCTTCTCCAGCAGCGGCAGCAGGTCGGTCATCGAGCTGATCTTGCCCTGGTGGATGAGGATGTAGGGATCCTCGACCACCGCCTCCTGCCGATCGGCGTCGGTCACGAAGTACTGGCTGATGTAGCCCTTGTCGAACTGCATGCCCTCGGTGAACTCGAGTTCGGTACCGAAGGTCTGCGACTCGTCGACGGTGATCACACCGTCCTTGCCGACCTTGTCGAACGCCTCGGCGATCAGCGAGCCGATCTCCTCGTCGCGGGAGGAGACGGTGGCCACGCTGGCCATGTCGGAGGTGGTCTGCACCTCACGGGCGTCGGAACGCAGCCGTTCGGTGACCTTCTCCACCGCCGCGTCGATGCCCCGCTTCAGGGCGATCGGGTTGGCCCCGGCCGCGACAGCCTTCAGGCCCTCGTGCACCATCGCCTGGGCCAGCACGGTCGCGGTGGTGGTGCCGTCACCGGCGATGTCGTTGGTCTTGGTGGCGACCTCTTTGGCCAGCTGGGCGCCGAGATTCTCATACGGATCGTCCAGCTCGACCTCACGGGCGACGGTGACGCCGTCGTTGGTGATGGTCGGCGCGCCCCACTTCTTGTCAATGACGACGTAGCGGCCGCGCGGGCCGAGCGTCACCTTGACGGTGTTGGCGAGGGTGTCGACACCCCGTTCCAGCGCCTGCCGCGCTTCCTCGTTGAAAGAGAGGATCTTGGGCATAGCTATCCCTTCTGCTTACTCGCCGGTCACTTGCTGACGACGGCGAGGATGTCGCGCGCGTTCAGCAGCAGCAGGTCCTTGTTGTCGTACCGGACCTCGGTGCCGCCGTACTTGCTGAAGATCACGACATCGTTCTCGGCGACATCCACCGGGATGCGCTTGCCGCCGTCGTCGACGCGGCCCGGGCCGACAGCGAGGACCTTGCCCTCCTGCGGCTTCTCCTTGGCGGTGTCGGGAATGACCAGGCCGGAAGCGGTCGTCTGCTCGGCCTCCAGCGGCTCGACGAGGATGCGATCCTCGAGCGGCTTGATCGTGACTGCCACGTTCAAACCCCTTTCACGTCTGTGTCGTATGTCGGTTCGTAGGGTGGTACTGCGGCCGGGGCGTCGTCGCGGGTGCCGTCCCGTCCTGGCACACTCGATCAGAGAGTGCTAACGCGAGATTAGCACTCGCTCCGGGCGAGTGCCAGACGCGGGGTTTCCACCGGCTCTCCCCTGCCCACCATGAGCCCGTCGAAGGGCGCTCACCCTGCGAACGCGGCCCCACTGGGCCTGGTCCCGGGCCCTGATCCCCCAATCTCGGCTCGTCATCGCGCCCCGATGCGCGGGCTGAGCGTGACCACCGCCGGCCCGGCCCGATGACGTGCCCATTTCTGGATTCCGATCAGCGCCATCACCCGACACCCCGGGCTGGGGATGCGCCGGGGACCGCTGCATGCGGCTGCCGAGCGTGTGATCCAGCTCTCCGTCGGGGACCGGGAACCTCTGGCTGACGTCGCTGCAGAGTGGGGTACGCCGACCAGGCCCAGCTGAGCCATGACTTCTCCCGGACCATCGGCCTGCCGCCGGCAGGCTGGCTGGCCGCACTGATCAGTGAACACCCGGCCGCCGACCGACGGCGCGACTAGCCTCGGTCCATGGAGTCCGTTCTGCGCACCGCGCTCGACACCGCGACCCGCCGGATCAGCACCGACCACAAACCGCTGGTGCTGGAGATCGACCTGGCCCTCGGCCTGCTGGCGACCGAGCCCCGTGACCCGCTCACCGCGCTGCGATCACGGACGACCCCGCGCCTGGCACGCATTCTGGCCGGGTTGCGACACGGCAGCACGGCCGACGAGGTGGTGGCCACGGTGGTGCACATCACCCCCGACGTGCGGGTCGCCGACGCCGAGGAACTCGGGCTGGCGCTGCGGTCGTTCTCCGCGGCCGGCAAGCCGGTGATCGCCTGGACCGAGAGCTTCGGCGAACTGGGCCCGGGCACGGTGCCCTACTACCTGGCCACCGCGGCCGACGAGATCTGGCTGCAGCCCAGCGGATCGATCGGTCTGCAGGGCATCGGCCTGGAGGTCGTCACGGTGCGCGGCCTGTTGGACAAGATCGGGGCAGAACCCCAGTTCGGGCAGCGCCATGAGTACAAGACCGCCGCCGAGATGTTGATGTCGACCGAGATCAGCGCGCCGAACCGGGAGATGACCGACCGGATCGGCACCTCGATCACCGACCAGGTGGTCGGCCGGACCGCCGCAGCACGCGCGCTGACCGAGAACCAGGTCCGGGATGCGATGGCAGCCGCACCGCTGACCGCGCAGCAGGCCCTGGAACGCCGACTGGTGGACCACCTCGGCTATCGCACCGACGTGTACCGGGAGGTCCGGGCGCGGTTCGGTGCCGGCGACGACGGCCCGGAGGCTGACCGGGTACGGCTGCTGTATGCCCACCGGTACTCGCACTCGGTGCGCCGGCAGGCGGTCAACCGGCTCCGGCGTCGGCCGGTGATCGCCGTGGTGCCGGTCGAGGGCGGCATCGTCACCGGCCGTGGGCACAGCCCGACGCCGATGAATCGTCCGCAGGCGGGCTCGGACACCGTGGTTGCGGCGCTGCGAGCCGCCGCCGACGACGACTCGGTCCGCGCTGTGGTACTGCGGGTGGACAGCCCGGGTGGGTCGTACGTCGCCTCCGACGCCATCCGCGACGCCGTGCTGCGGGTGAAGCGATCCGGTCGCCCGGTGATCGCCTCGATGGGTCCGGTGGCGGCGTCGGGCGGCTATTTCGTCTCGATGGCGGCAGATCGGATCGTCGCGCTGCCGAGCACGCTGACCGGATCGATCGGTGTCTTCGGCGGCAAGATGGTGATCAACGAAACGCTGGCCCGGATCGGCATCAACCGGGAGGCGATCGGCAGCCGGGCGGCGACGATGTTCTCCTCCGCCCGGGTGTTCGAGCACGACGAATGGCTCAAGATCGAAGCCTGGTTGGACGCTGTCTACGCCGACTTCACCCAGAAGGCAGCGGCGGATCGCGGCCTCGATCTGGCCGATCTGGAGGCCGATGCCCGGGGCCGGGTGTGGACCGGTGCCGACGCCAAGGAGCGGCGGCTGGTGGATGAGCTGGGCGGGTTGCGGTCGGCGGTCGAACTCGCCGCCCGCCGGGTCGGCGCCGACCCCGACCATGTCCGGCTGCAGCAGTTCCCGCATCTGCCGATGCTGGCGCGGCTGCGGCCGCCGGAATCCAGCGAGTCTCCGGCCGCGGCGGTGATCACCGCGCGATCATCGGGTCCGCTGGAGTTGCTCGCCCGCGCGCTCGGGGTCGACGACACCGGCGTGCTGACGATGCCGTGGCGGTTCGCCATCCGTTGATCATCGAGAAGTTGATCAACGAGCATTCTCGTTAACCAGTCGGCGCGCGATGAGCACCCGGGCGCCGGCCGGCGTACGGGTGATGATCATGGTCGCCTGTTCCGGCCCGGTCGGCTTCAGCCGTCGGCGCAACTGAGCCGGATCGATGTCGATGCCCCGTTTCTTGATCTCCAGACGACCGACACCATGATCACGGGCCCAGCGGCGCAGGACCTTCTCGGCGTACGGCAACTCCTCGACCACCTCGAACGCAGTCGCGTACGGCGTCATGATCAACTCATCGGCGCTGAGGTAGGCGATCTGCGGGTCCAGCAGCCCGGCTGACAGCCGCCGGCCGACGACGCCGATCGCGCCGGCTCTGATCACCGCACCGACCGGCTCGTAGAGGTAGCGACCCGGCCGCCGGACCGGCAACGTGGTCGCGGCCGCGGCGATCCGGTGGTCGGGCATGATCAACGCTGCCAGTTCACCCGGCTGCGCGCCCGGACCGGCCCAGAGGGCGACCTCGACCGTCTCGCCGTGGTCGGTAAGCCATTCGGCCTCCGCCGTCGCCGGGATCTCCCGGTGCGGCAGGGCCGGGCCGAGCTTCACCCCGACCGGTCGGCCGCTGTCCAGCAGCCCGGTGACCAGTGACCAGGACGGGCTGAAGTCGGCGGTCCGCCACAGTCGTCCCGACCCGGTCCGCCGCGCCGGGTCCACGAACACGCCGTCGGCGGCGGTCATCAGCTCGGGCGCCAGCAGCTCGGCGTCGCCGGTGATCACCTCGCCGCGTCCGTGCAGGTTGGCCCGGGCGATCTCGGCGGTGTGGGGATCACGTTCGACGCCCAGCACCTCCAGACCGGCCGCTGCGAACGCGAGGGCGTCGGCGCCGATCCCGCAGCCCAGATCCAGCACCCGCCGGACCCCGGACGCCCGGAACCGGGCGGCGTGGTGGCGGGCGACGGCCGGCCTGCTGGCCTGCTCCAGCCCGTCCCGGGTGAAGAACATGGTCGCCGCCGCGGCCCCGAACTTGGCCCGGCCACGTCGCCGCAGCACCACCTGGTCCAGCGCCGCCGCCGCAACCTCGGCGCCGTACCGGCGCCGCAGCCGCTCCGCCGCGCCCAGCGACCCCGGCTCCGCCTCACCCTCGGCGTCCGCGAGTGCCTCCCACCGCAGCGGCGCCGGCAGGGAACAACTCACCACCGGAGCCTAACCCGCCCCGAACCCCAGCCGAGAGGTCACGCAATCCTCGTTCCGGGCGGTGTGTCGTGATCCTCGTGACCCCTCGCCCGGCCGCCGGACCCCGGACTCCAGCCGGGGAGAGGAAGCAGTGGCCGTACGCCCCGGGCCCGGGCAGGGTCGACAGCCTGCGGGAATCTGCCGCCATCCACCGCCGAGGGGTCACGGCCGCCACGACACACCGCAAGATCTGAGGATTGAGTGACTCCTCGGCATGAGCCGCGGTCAGGCGACCAAGGAGGGGGTGCGGGCGGGGGCGACCGGGAAGTGGGTGAAACCGCGGATCAGGCTGCCGGGGCGGCGCCGGCGGGGGCCGGCCGGAGTCAGGTCGGGAAAGCGGGTGGCGATGGTGCGCAGGGCCAGGCCGGCCTCGAGGCGCGCGAGCGGGGCGCCGAGGCAGTAGTGGATGCCGGCGGAGAACGACAGGTGGTCGTCGGCGTTGGCCCGCAGCAGGTCGTAGCGGTCGGGGTGGTCGAAGACCTCCGGATCACGGTTGGCGCCGCCGAGCGCGGTCATCACCCACTCACCCGCCGGCACGGGCCGGCCGGCGACCTCGGTGTCGCGGACCGCGATCCGACCGGTGCGCTGCACCGGCGAGTCGTAGCGCAGGCCCTCGGTCACCGCCCGGTCGGCCAGATCGGGGTTCTCGACCAGCAGCCTCCACTGATCGGGCGCCGACAACAGGGCCAGCACCGTGTTGCCGATCAGGTTCACGGTGGTCTCGAAGCCGGCGATGAGCAGCAGGGTGCACAGCGGCACCATCTCCTCGGGCCGCACGGCATCGTCGGCGGCGACGATCCGGCTGACCACGTCGTCGGTCGGCTGCTGCCGGCGCTGGTCGAAGATGCCGGCGAAGATCTCGGCCAGCCGGGTACGGGTGATCATCAGCCGCCGGGCGTGGGCCAGGGACTGGATGCCGCCCAGTGCACTGCCGAACTCCGTGCCGTACCGGGCGAACTCCTCGGTGTCGGCGTCGGGGATGCCGAGCAGATCGGTGATCACCGCGATCGGCAGTGGCCCGGCCAGGGCGGTGACCAGATCGAACGGCTCGTCGGCGGGCAGGTCGTCCAGCAGCTGGTCCAGCACCTGTTGGATCCTGGGGGCGAACGCCTGCACCCGTCGCGGGGTGAAGTCGGCGGCGACCAGCCGCCGCAGCCGGGTGTGGTCCGGCGGGCTCAGTTCGAGCAGGGACAGCTGGGCGTCGCCCTCGTTGCCGGCGGCGAAGTCGCGCGACCGCAGCACCTCGTCGCAGTACCGGCGGCTGACGGTGACGAAGCCGCCGATCGGGGTCGGGCTGACCGGCCCGCGGGCGCGGATGCGTTCGTACAACGGGTACGGGTCCCGTCGGCCCGGTCCCAGATGCATCAGCGCGAACGGGTCGCGGCCCAGGTAGCCGCGGCCGAGCATCCGGAAGCGGAATCCGTACAGCTCGGTGATGAACTGCAGTTGCTGGCGGTTGACCGCCATCACCCACCTCCGGCGGCGACATCGACGACCCGATGCCCTCGATCCTATGTCGCGGCCCACGGGTGCGACCGGTCCGGCGACCAGCCGGTGAAGGCCAGGCGACGGCGCCGGAGAGCTCAGACCAGCGGCCGGCTCACCGACAGGGTGGAGTCAGCGCCGAAGTCCAGCGGGGACGGCGGCAGGTCCCGGCTGACGATCTCCGCACCCAGGGCGGCGATCATGGCGCCGTTGTCGGTGCACAGCGCCGGCCGCGGCCGGCGCAGCCGGATGCCGCTGGCCGCAGTCCGCTCCTGCAGCAACGCCCGCAGCCGGCCGTTGGCCGCCACGCCGCCGCCGATCAGCAGGTCGTCGGCGCCCAGGGTCCGGCAGGCGTCCACCGCCTTGGCGCTCAGCACGTCACAGACCGCCTCCTGGAAGCTGGCCGCGACGTCGGCCAGCGGAACGTCCAGGCCGTCGCGGCGGCGGACCTCGACCCAGCGCGCCACCGCGGTCTTCAGGCCGGAGAAGGAGAAGTCGAAACGATGCTTGACCAGGTCCTTCGGCGCGGTCAGACCCCGCGGGAACGCGACCGCACCCGGATCGCCGGCCCGTGCCGGGTCACCATCGCCGCGGGCGATGCGGTCGATCACCGGTCCACCGGGATAGGACAGGTCCAGCAGCCGGGCCACCTTGTCGTAGGCCTCCCCCGCCGCGTCGTCGATGGTCGCGCCGACCTCGATGATCTTGGTCGCCACGTCGTCGACCTGCAGCAGGGAGGTGTGCCCGCCGGACACCAGCAGGGCGACCGCCGGCTGCGGCAGCGGACCGTGCTCGAGCAGGTCGACGGCGACGTGGCCGGCGAGATGATTGACGCCGTACAACGGCTTGCCGGTGGCCACCGCGAGTGCCTTGGCGGCGGCGATGCCGACCACCAGGGCACCCATCAGCCCGGGTCCGGCGGTGACCGCGATCGCGTCGATCTCGGTCAGGTCGACGTCGGCGGCGGCCAGCGCCCGCTGCAGGGTGGGGACGACCGCCTCCAGATGGGCCCGGCTGGCGACCTCCGGGACGACACCGCCGAACCGGACGTGCTCCTCCACACTCGAGGCGACCTCGTTGGCCAGCAACTCGTGGCCGCGAACGATGCCGACACCGGTCTCGTCGCAGGACGACTCGATGCCCAGGATCAGCGGTTCGGTCACCGGTTCCTCCGCTCGATCGACCGGGTCATGAGCATCGCGTGCCGGCCCGGCCCGTAGTAGTCGCTCCGCACGGTCAGGTCGGTGAAGCCGAGACGGTGGTAGAGCGCGACCGCGGCCGTATTGGCGGGGTCCACCTCCAGCAGCATCCGGCTCGCACCGGCTTCGGCGGCCCGGTCCAAGGCAGCCGCCACCAGCCGGGCGCCGAGGCCCTGCCGCCGGCTCCGGGGCGCCACCACGATCCGGTCCAGGTCGGCGGTGTCGCCGGCCAGCCGTACCGTGACGACGCCGTCGATCCGCTCCGAACCGTCCGGGCCGATGCCCCGGGCCAGCAGCACCGGGAAGCAGCGCTCGGCCAGCTGGGACTGCCAGCTGGCCCGGCTCCAACGTTCGGCCGGGGCGAATCCGTCGGCCTCCAGCGCGCAGACGACGTCGAGGTCGGTCTCGGTGGCCGCCACGATGCCGATCCGGGCCGCGCCCGAGGTCGTGTCCGAGGTCGTGTCCGGGGTCGTGTCCGGGGTCGCGCCCGAGGTCGTGTCCGAGGTCGTGTCCGGGGTCGCGATCATGGCAGCACCCGCGGCCGGGCCAGCACCGACTTGCGGGGTCCGGGCGGCGCCGCGTCGGGGGTGCGCAGGTAGAGCGGCTCCAGGCCGGCGTCGGGCAGCCAGCCGGCCCGCGCGGCGAGCACGCCCGCATCCAGCCGGTCCGGCGCGCTCGGGTCGGCGGTCAGACCGGCATGTACCTGGGCGGCTGGACCGCCCAGCGGTAGGGCCGGCAGGCTGTCCGGGCGGCCGACGGCGGGGCCCTGGATCCGGGTGCCGTCGGCGGCGTACCGGGCCCAGTAGACCTCCCTGCGGCGGGCGTCGGTGGCGATCAGGAAGTCGCCGGTCGGCGGCCGGTCCGCGGCCACCCATTGGGCCGCGAGGACGTCCAGACTGCAGATGCCGCGGACCTCGACGCCCAGAGCGGCGCCCAGCACGCGGGCGGTGGCGATGCCGACCCGAAGCCCGGTGTACGGGCCGGGGCCGACGCCGACCGCGATCCCGGTCACCGCGTCCAGGCCGAGACCGGCTCCGGTCACGGTGGCCATGATCAGCGGGGCCAACTGTTCGACGTGCCGTCTGGGGTCGTCGTAGCAGCGCGAGGCCAGCACCGTCGAGCCGGCGGCGAGACCGACCTGGACCCGGGTGGCGGTGTCCAGGCCGAGGACGAGCCGGTCAGCCATGGACAGCCGCGCGATCGTCGGCGACGAGGGTGTCGATCTCGTCGGTGGTCCACCGCGCTCCCACTCCCAGGATCAGGACGGTGCGTTCGTCGTCGAGAGGATCGGCGCTGCGCAGCACGGTGATCTCCAGCCGGTCCGGGCTGAGCCCCTCGGCCACGTTCTCGCCCCATTCGACGACCGTGACCGAACGGTCCAGGGACTCCATCAGGTCCAGGTCGTCCAGTTCCTCGGGCCCCGACAGCCGGTAGGCGTCGACGTGCACGAGATCGGGCCGGCCGTCGGCCGACGGGTGGATCCGCGACAGCACGAAGGTCGGCGAGATGATCTGTCCGGTGGCGCCCAGGCCGCGGCCGATGCCCTGGGTGAGGGTGGTCTTGCCGGCACCCAACTCGCCGGAGGCGATGATCACGTCGCCCGGGCGGAGCCGGTCGGCGATCCGGACGCCGAGTTCGTGCATGGCCTCCGGGGTGGGCACCTCGATCCGCGCCGGCAGCGGCCGGCCCAGCACGACCCCGTGCGGCTCGTCCCGCACCTCGGTGAACCGGCGATGGCGCCAGTAGGCGATCAACTCGGGGAACTCGCTCCGCGCGAACAGTTCCAGCCGCCGGCAGCCGAGCTCGGCGGCCAGCAGTTGGGCTTCGTCGACCATCACCGAGGCGATGCCGTGCCGCTGGAAATCGGGATGGACACAGACCCGGCGGAGCGTGGCGACGCCGTCGGGCCCGGGCGCGATGATGATGGCCCCGGCCGGCCGGCCGTCGACCAGGGCGTACACCCCGGTGCCGGCGGCCAGCGCGGCCGCCACCGACGCCGGCGTCTCGCTGTCGGCGGTGGACGGCGGGTCGAGCGGCGGCCGGGCGCCGAAAGCGGCGTGGATGACCTCCACCATGCCGGCGGCGTGATCGGCGCCGGCACGGTGGTAGGTCACCGTGGGATCGCTCTGGCTCATCGACCGCTATGGTAAGCGGCCCGCCGCGACCCCTTCGCACCGTTCCGGTCGCCGTCGCGTCGGGATCCGCCGTCGCTGTCACGGCCGGTCCGCCGGCCACCACTGCGGTGTCCGCCTCGGGGGCCGCCGCCGGGCCGGTCCCCACCGCGACGCGGCTTCCGGGACGCGCGCGGGGGTGCGATCACGGCGGCGAACTCACGGTCGTCGATGGGCGATCCGGAGGTCGGCACGGCGCCGGTCGCCTCGGCCAGCCCGGCATCACCGGGACCGCCGCTGAGCCGGGTGGCCCGGACGCCCGCGTCCTCGGTCAGCCGCCGCACCATCCGCTTCTGGTCCGGCAGCACCAGGGTCACCACCGCCCCGGTCTCGCCGGCCCGCGCGGTGCGTCCGGCCCGGTGCAGATAGGTCTTGGCATCGGCCGGCGGATCCACCTGGAGCACCAGGCCGACCTCGTCGACGTGGATGCCGCGGGCCGCGACGTCGGTGGCGACGAGTACCGGCAGCGAGCCGCGCCGGAACGCCTCCAGCGTCCGGTTCCGGGCCCCCTGCGGCAGGCCGCCGTGCAGCGGTCCGGCCATCACGCCCGACTCCCGCAGCTGCTGGGCGATCCGGTCCGCGCCCAGCTGGGTGCGGCAGAAGATCACGGTTCGGCCGTGCCGGTTGGCGATCTCGGCGGTGACGATCCGCTTGTCGGCGGGCGCGACCTGCAGCAGGTAGTGGGTCATGGTGTCGACCGAGGCCTGGTCGGTGTCGACCTGATGGGTCCGCGGGTCGTGCAGGTAGGTCGCCACCACCCGGTCCACGCCGCGGTCCAGGGTGGCCGAGAACAGCATCCGTTGCCCGTCGGCCGGAACCGCATCCAACAAGGTGGTGACATCGGGCAGGAAGCCCAGGTCGGCCATGTGGTCGGCCTCGTCGAGCACCGTGATGGTCACCTCGTCCAGCCGCAGCGCGCCGCGCTCCCAGAGATCGATCAGCCGACCCGGGGTGCCGATGACGACGTCGATGCCGTTGTCCAGACCCTTCAGCTGGGGCCCGTACGACATCCCGCCGGCAACCAGCAGCGTGCGCAGGCCGACGGTCCGCGCCAGCGGTGTGAGCACATCCGACACCTGGGTGGCCAGTTCCCGGGTCGGCAGCAGGATCAGGCCGCGAGGTGCGGCCTGCTTGCGGCCGGCGCCCGACCGGGCCAGACGGGTGAGCATCGGCAGACCAAAACCCAGGGTCTTGCCGGAGCCCGTCCGACCACGGCCGAGGACATCCCGGCCGGCGACCGCGTCCGGGATGGAGGCGGCCTGGATCGGGAACGGGGTGGAGATCCCGTTGGCCGTCAGCCGCTCGACCAGTTCAGGGGCCACACCAAGGGCGTCGAAGCCGCCCTCGACGACCGAAGCCGTGACGACCGGCTGCGCACTGACCGGCTGCGCACTGACCGGCTGCGCACTGACCGGCTGCGCACTGACCGGCTGCGTGCCGACCGGCTGCGCACCTGCCGACGACGGCTCGTCCCGCCGACGATCACCGGACGGCTGCCGGTCGACGAACCGGTCCCGGTCGGCTGCCGCGCGGCGGTCGCCGAACCGGCGGCCGGTGTCGCCGCGGTCGCCGAACCGGCGGCTGGTGTCGCCGCGGTCGCCGCCGCGGCGTTCGCCGGCCCGGCGCTCGGCCCGGGCGGGGCGCCGGCGGTCGTTCGCCGGCCGGTCCGAGTCTCCCCGGGAGTCGGTCCAGGGTGTCTTCGCCGCCCTGCGGACCTGACCCTGCTCCGGCGCGTCCGCGTCGGATCCACCACGGCGCCGCGGACGGCGGCCCTTGGCAGCGCGTTCAGCGGCGGTCCAGCGGTGCTTGCCGGAGCCCGGCTGGGACCGCTGGTGGCGCTTGGCAGGGCGTGCCGGTTCCCCGGCAGGAGTTGCTGCAGACATGCATCTCTTTCTTCACCGGTCGACGACCGGACACTCGGGCGCACGCGCCCGCCGGCCGCTCGGGCCGCGTCGTGGACGCACGCATTCATCGGATCGCAGCCGCCGTCCGGACGCAGGGCGCGCCCCGACCCGACCGGTGTCGGGTGGACAGATGGAGGAGGTGGGCAGGACGCCGGTTCCGACCGGATCCCGATGCCGTCCTCGGCAACCGCGAGGGTCCAGACTACCGGTCGGAGCGCCGATCAGGTAATCGCGGCCGGTGCCGCCCCGGCGTAGCCCGGCCGATCACGTCCTCGAGTGCCGCGTCGACCCGATGGTGGTACTCGATCATGGCCATGTGGCCGCAGGGGTCGAGGACCAGCACCTCCGCCTCGGGCAGCTCCTCCATCAGCACCATGGTGTGCCGGAACGGGGTGACCAGGTCCTGCCGGGCCCCGATCAGGGTGGTCGGCACCCCGCGGATGACCTTCAGGCCCTCGGCCTCGTCCAGATCGGCGAAGGCCGGGTAGAAGTCGCCGATCACGTCCAACGGAGTCATCGACAGCATCTCCTGCAGGAAGCTGACGTAGGAGGCCGGGACGTCGGAGGGGAACGTCATCCGCCGGGTGACCAGGTAGGCCAGGTCGGATCCGGCCCTCCGGGTGTTCTCGACCACGGTGGGGATCCGGTTGAGTGCCGCCAGGGTCGGTTCCACCAGCCGGGCGGCTGCGCGTCCGGGCAGGCCACGGACCGGATGCCGGTCCAGCAGGTCGTCCGAGGAGGTGCACATCAGCCCGACCCCGAGGATCGGCCCCACCCGGTCGACGGCCGCGTCGGCGCCGAACCACTCCGGGTGCTGCCGGGCCAACTCCATGATCGTCATGCCGCCCATCGAGTGCCCGATCAGCACGACGGGCCCGGGGCCGGCCACCTCATGCAGGATCTGGGCCAGGTCGGTGGCCAGTTGCGGGATCCGGCACAGCGCCGCCGACGACCGGCCCGACCGGCCGTGCGACCGCTGGTCGTAGAAGATCATCCGGTAGCGGCCGCGGAAGTGCTTGCGCTGGAAGTGCCAGCAGTCCAGGCTCAGCGCGTATCCGTGCACGAACACCAGCGTGACCGGCGGATCGGTGCCGGGCTCCGGTTCGTCGACCTCGACATGCAGCCGGACGCCGTCGAGTGTCTCCACCTGCGGACCGCCGGACCGCAGCGAGAAGAACTGCTCGGCGTCGGCGCCGGCCAGCTCGGGACGCAGCCGGCGGCCCACCAGCCGGCGTTCCAGTTCGAAACCGGCCGCCAGCCCACCGAGGGCCAGCGCCGCCGCTCCGGCAGCCAGCCCGAAGCCTTCCCGCCGGCTCACCGGTACACCCGCGGCACCCGGACTCCGATCCGGGTGACGATCTCGTAGCCGATGGTGTCGCACACCGCGGCCCACTCCGGTGCGGTCGGTCCCTCGGATGCAGCGGAGAACAGCACCACCTCGTCGCCGACCCGGTCAGCGGCATCCGGACCGAGTTCGACCACGAACTGGTCCATGCAGACCCGGCCACGGACCGGCACCCGCCGCCCACCGACCCGGACCTCGGCCCGGCCGCCGGCCGCCACCGGAACGCCGTCGGCGTAGCCGAGCGGGACCAGTCCGAGCACGGTGTCCCGCTCTGCGGTCCAGGTGTGGCCGTAGGAGACGCCGTCGCCGGCCCGGATCCGCTTCACCGCCGCGAGCCTGGCCCGCAGCGTCATCACCGGTTCCAGGTCGACGCCGGCGGCCGCGGCGATGCCGGGAGCCGGGTCGACGCCGTAGCAGGCGATGCCGACCCGGACCAGGTCGTAGCGGCTGTCCGGCAGCGTCAACGCGGCCGCGGAGTTGGCCAGGTGTCGCAGTTGCGGACGCAGCCCCTGACCGGCGGCAACGCCGAGCGCGTCGGCGAACGCGTGCTGCTGCCGGGCGACGGACGGATGGCCGGGCTCGTCGGCGGCGGCGAGATGGGACCAGATGCCGGCCACGGTGATGCCGCCGGCCAGCTCGGCCTCCCGGGCGGCGGCGCACAGCTCGGCCCAGCGGTCGGCCGGACATCCGTTGCGGGACAACCCGGTGTCGATCTTGAGATGGACCCGGGCGGCCTGCTGCACGGCGCCGACCGCCGCGACCAGTTCCGACAGTTGCTCCGGACCGTGCACGGTGATGTCGACGCCGGCCGCGATCACCGGCTCCCAGTCCTCGTCGGGCCCGTAGAGCCAGCACAGCAACCGGCCCCGGTCGCCGGACCGACGGACCGTCAGCGCCTCGGTCGGGGTGGCCACTCCCAGCCAGTCGGCGCCCGCCTGCCGGGCGGCGCGGGCGCAGCTGATCATGCCGTGTCCGTACGCATCGGCCTTCACCACGACCATGACCGGTACACCGACGTGTTCGCGGATGCGGCCGATGTTGCGGCTGAAGGCGCCGAGATCGATCACCGCCGAGGCGGTGTCCGGGTCGATGCCGGGCGCTGCGGTCACGGCACCGGCTCCGGTGCAACGCCCGCGGCCAGGTCGCAGGCCCGCTGCTGCAGCCGGCCCAGCACCACGGCGGCGTGCCGGGCGAGTTCGTGCGGCGGCACCGGGCCGGGCAGCGCAGCCGCGGCGACAGCCTGCAGGGAGGCGGCCAGGGCTCCGGCGCGGTCGGCGGGCACGCCCGCTGCGAGCAGGGTGGCGCAGATCCCCGCCAGGACGTCACCGGAGCCGGCCTGGGCGGTCCAGGCCGGGCCCGGCACCGCGATCAGCACCGACCGCTGACCGGGCCGGGCGATCACCTGGGTGGCGCCCTTCAGCAGCACGGTCGCACCGGTGTGGTCGGCGCCGCGGCGGGCCGCGCCCACCGGGTCGGCCTCCACCTCGTCGCGGGGACAGTCCAGCAACCGGGCGAGTTCGCCGGCGTGCGGGGTGAGCAGCCAGTCGGCGGTCAGGCCGCGGTGGGGCAGGTGTCTCAACCCGTCGGCGTCGACCACGGCCGGCAGGCCCTCGTCGAGTCCACGGGCGATCACCTCCGCGCCGTCGGGCCGGTCGCCCCAGCCGGAGCCGTACAACCGGGCCTGGACCCGGCCGTCGGCGTAGACGACATCGGGCAGCACGCCGGTGAGCACCCGGCGCGCCTCCGGCGAGCCGTGGAACCGCACCATGCCGGCGCCGGCGAAGACCGCGCCGTGAGTGGCCAGGATGCCGGCTCCCGGGTAGTCGGCCGATCCGGCGTCGATGCCGACCACGCCGCGGGTGTACTTGCTGCTGGTCACCGTCGGGTACGGCCACAGCCGGGCCAGGTCGTCGGTCTGGAACATCTCGAGCGCGGTGACCGCCGAGTCCGGGGCGAAGTCGAGATCGACGCGGACCACCCGACCGCAGTGGCTGCGAGCCGGCTCGATCAACTCCGACGGTTTCGGCGCACCGAAGCTGACGGTGATGGCGGCCGACACCGCAGCCCCGGGCACGGCGCCGGTGTCGGCGTCCACCCCGGACGGCAGGTCGACGGCGATGACCGGCACCCGGGCCCGGTCCAGCAGCCGCAGCAGGGCGGCGACGCGGTCCGGCAGCCCGGGGCGGCCGCCGATCCCGACGATGCCGTCCAGGACGACGTCGTACCGGCTCGCCTCGAACCGGGTCGCTACCGCGTCGGCGTCCCGCTCCCCCACGGCGTCGACCCGGCCACCGGCGGCCCTCAGCGCCGCCATGCCGGCCGGATGCGGCCGGCCGAGCACGCCGACGGCATGGACCCGGGCACCGCGGCGGGCCAGCCGCGCACCGGCGAAGAGGGCGTCACCGCCGTTGTTGCCCCCGCCGACCAGCAGCAGCACCCGGGTGCCGTAGACCCGGCCGCGCCGGGCGGTCAGTTCCTCGGCGGCGACCGCGGCCAGCGCGGCAGCGGCGGTCTGCATCAGGTCGCGCCGCGGATCGGCGGCGATCGCCGCCGATTCCAGCCGGCGGATGTCGTGCACCGGGTAGGCGGTCAGCATGTCTGGGCTCGAAGCATGACTGGGCTCGTCCTCCCTTTCAGCCCTCGCAGATCACGAAAGCCGAGGCTATCCCGGCGTCGTGGGAGAGCGAGACATGGATGCGCCGGACACCGAGTCGGGCAGCCCGGTCCGCGACCGTCCCGCTGGTCGTGAAGGACGGCTTGCCGCCGTCGTCGGTACGGACCTCGGCGTGCAGCCAGGACAGCCCGCCGGGGGCGCCCAGCGCCTTGGCCAGTGCCTCCTTGGCGGCGAACCGGGCGGCCAGCGAGGCCATCGGACGAGTCGCCTCGGACGGGGTGAACAGCCGGCCGACCAAGCCCGGCCGCCGGGCCACGACCTCGGCGAACCGGGCCACGTCGCAGACGTCGATGCCGACACCGACGATCATCGCCGGGCTCCCCTCCGCACCGTCCTCACTCGACGGTGACCGACTTGGCGAGGTTGCGGGGCTGGTCCACGTCGTGTCCCTTGCGGGTGGCCAGCTCGCAGGCGAAGAGCTGCAGCGGGATGGTCGCGACCAGGGGTTGCAGCAGGGTGGAGACGGTGGGCAGCCGGATCCACACGTCGGCCAGCGGTTCGACGCCGGTGTCGTCCTCCTCGGCGAGCACCACGGTGCGGGCTCCGCGGGCACGGATCTCGGCGATGTTGGAGACGACCTTGTCGTGCAGCAGGTCGCGGCCACGGGGAGGTACGACGACGAAGACCGGCAGCCCGTCCTCGATCAACGCGATCGGTCCGTGTTTCAGCTCGCCGGCGGCGAAGCCCTCGGCGTGGATGTAGGCGAGCTCCTTGAGCTTGAGCGCCCCCTCCAGCGCCACCGGATAGCCGACGTGTCGGCCGAGGAACAGCACCGACGGCTGGTCGGCGAACTCGGCGGCCAGCTTCAGCACCGGATCGGCGTCGTCGAGCACCCGCCGTAGGGTGTCGGGCATCTGCTCGAGCTCGGCCATCAGCCGGGCGATCTCGTCGCCGAACAGGGTGCCGCGGACCTGGGCCAGGTACAGCCCGAGCAGGTAGCAGGCCACCAGCTGGGTGGTGAAACCCTTGGTGGAGGCCACCCCGATCTCGGGCCCGGCGTGGGTGTAGATGACCGCGTCGGACTCGCGCGGGATGGTGGAGCCGTTGGTGTTGCAGATCGCCAGCACCCGCGCGCCCTGCTCGGCGGCGTGCCGGATGGCCATCAACGAGTCGGCGGTCTCACCGGACTGGCTGATGCAGACCACCAGGGTGTTCGGTCCGACGATCGGGTCGCGGTAGCGGAACTCGTGGGCCAGCTCGACCTCGCAGGCGATCCGGGTCCAGTGCTCGATGGCGTACTTGGCCACCAGTCCGGCGTAGAAGGCGGTGCCGCAGGCGACGATGATGATCTTGTCGATGCGGCGCAGGTCGGCGGCGCTGATCCGCAGTTCGTCCAGCCGCAGCGCGCCGGTGGTGTCGTAGCGGCCGAGCAGGGTGTCGGCGACCGCCTTCGGCTGCTCGAAGATCTCCTTGCGCATGAACCAGTCGAAGCCGTCCTTCTGGGCGGCAGTGGTGTCCCAGTCGACGTGGTACGGCCGTACCGTGGCCGGCCGACCGGCGAAATCTGTGACCCGGATGTCGTCGGCGCGGATCTCGACCACCTGGTCCTGGCCGAGCTCGACGGCCTCCCGGGTGTGGTCGATGAACGCGGTCACGTCCGAGGCGAGGTAGTTCTCGCCGGCACCGACTCCGACCACCAGCGGCGAGTTGCGTCGGGCCCCGACCACCACCCCGGGGTCCTGGCCGTCGACCGCCACCAGGGTGAAGGCACCCTCCAGCCGGGCACAGACCGTACGCATCGCCTCGGGCAGCCGGCTGCCCGCGGCGAGTTCGCGGGCGATCAGGTGGGCCACCACCTCGGTGTCGGTGTCGGAGACCGGTGCGATGCCGTCGGCGACGAGTTCGTCCCGCAGCACCGCGAAGTTCTCGATGATGCCGTTGTGCACCACGCAGGCGCGGCCGTCGAAGGAAACGTGCGGATGGGCGTTGACGTCGTTGGGGGCACCGTGGGTGGCCCAGCGGGTGTGGCCGATGCCGATCCCGTCACCGGGCAGCGCATGCCGGCTCAGCTCGGCGGCAAGGTTGCCGATCTTGCCGGCCTTCTTGGCCGTGACCACCCGGCCGGCGGAGACGACGGCGACACCGGCGGAGTCGTAGCCGCGGTACTCGAGCCGTTTCAGGCCGGCCATGATCAGGTCCGCAGCCGGGCGAGGGCCGACGTATCCGACGATTCCGCACATGAGCTTCAGGCTACCGGCGAGAAAGGCCGGCAGCGGTGAGCCGGACCGGCGCGGATGGGTGCGACCCCGGTCTGGGTGCGCCCGAGGGGCCGGCCGGTGGCGGGAGGAATAATCGGCGCCGTGGCGAACCGATCCGCACCCGAGGACACCGTCGGCCCGTACGTCGAGCGCAGCCGCGACGACTGGGCCGAACTGGCCAGCAGTACCCCGCTGACCCTGACCGCGAAGACGCTCGGCTCGCTGCGCGGGATGCAGGATCCGACCAGCCTGGAGGATGTCCGTGAGGTGTACCTGCCGCTGACCCGGCTGCTGGCCGAGTACGTCAAGCACACCGGCAATCTGCACCAGGCCAGCAACGACTTCCTGCGGCTGTCGGTGGGCCGGACGCCGTTCGTGATCGGGGTGGCCGGATCGGTGGCGGTCGGCAAGTCGACCACGGCCCGGTTGTTGCAGGCGTTGCTGGCCGGCTGGCCGGACCATCCGCGGGTGGAACTGGTCACCACTGACGGATTCCTGTTCCCCAACGCCGAGTTGGAACGCCGCGGGTTGATGAACCTGAAGGGCTTCCCGGAGTCGTACGACCGGCGGGGACTGCTGCGGTTCGTGATGGACATCAAGTCCGGGTGCCAGGAGGTCACCGCCCCGGTCTATGACCACCTCAGTTACGACATCGTGCCGGGCCGCACGGTCATGGTCCGCCGCCCGGACATCCTGATCATCGAAGGCCTGAACGTGCTGCAGCCGGCCAGGCCGCGGCCCGACGGCACCACCGGGCTGGCGCTGAGCGACTTCTTCGACTTCTCCGTCTACATCGACGCCCGCACCGACGCCATCCGGCAGTGGTATGTGCAACGGTTCCTGGAACTGCGGCGGACCGCGTTCCGCGATCCCCGGTCCTACTTCACCCGGTTCGCCACCCTCACCGACCAGGAGGCGGTCCGGACCGCGGAGGAGATCTGGGACGCCATCAACGGGCCGAACCTGGTCACGAACATCCTGCCGACCCGGGGCCGGGCCACCGCCGTGCTGCGCAAGGGCGACGACCATCGCATCGACTGGGTGCGGATCCGCAAGCTCTGACCTCCCCGCGCCAGGTGGGTGACCGCGGATGGTGCCGGGATCAGACCCCGGTGGTGTCCGGCGGCTCGTGCAGCCGACGGATCAGTTCGCGCACGTTCTCCTCGGCGGCGTCCTGCCGGCCGTCGAGGAAGCACTGCTCGATCCGGCGGGCCAGGTCGGTGGCGGCGAGATAGCCGAAGGTGCCGGCCGAACCGGCCAACTGGTGGGCCACATCTGCGGCCACCTCGCGGTCCTGCCGGGTGAGTGGACCGTGCCCGGCGGCGCGGACCCAGTCGGCCAGCGCCTCGGCCCGGTCCAGGTTGCGTTGCCTGGCCCGGTCGGCGACATCGGCGACCCGGCTGCGGGCCTCGGCGACGTCGGACCGGCGTGACCCGGTGCGTCGCGGCGGCCGATGGTCGTGCGGGCGGGTCATGTCGGCCATCCGAGGATGCCCGAGATGCGGTCGGGCAGGGTGATGGGATCGAACGGTTTGGCGATCACGCCGGCCACGTCGAGGGTCGCCAGGGTGTGGTCGTCGCGACGTTGTTGCACCTTCGCCGACAGCAGGATCACCGGCACGTCCTCCTCTCCGAATGCTTCACGCAGCCCGTCCAAGGTGTCCGGACCGTCCATGCCCGGCATCATCAGATCGAGCAGGACCGCGTCGGGGCACTGTCGTCGAGCCTCGGCGATCGCCTCCGTACCGCCGGCGGCCGAGCGGACGTTCCACCCACCGACGACCTCCAGGGTGACCTGGATGACCTCGCGGATCGACGCGTCGTCATCGACGACCAGCACGTCCTTGCCCGCCATGCCCTCCCTGCCGCCCTGATCCGGTTCCGACCCCCGTCTGTCGCGCTCGCTCCAGTCCTGCTCCCCAACGGGCGACTGCGCACCGGCCATCGTAGCCACCACCCTCGCTACCATGGCGATCGCCGTCCACCGACGGTGGCCGACGCAGCGTCGGCGTCGATCAGGATCAAGGCCGTAACGCCGCGGTCGGGAGGACACGGGACACGAGCGGAGGCCAGGAGATGCCGAGATCCGGCTCCTCGCGAGCGGGGGTGGGTCGCCGCAACCGCCGGTCGCGGTGGGCCGGACCGATGGGCTTCGGTGCAGCCGTCGTCCTCGTCCTGGCCGTGCTCGCGGCGGTGGAGACGTTCGGGCCGATCGGGATGCCGGCCCGGCTGTGGATCAACTCGGCGGCGCTGTGGGCCGGCGGCATCTCCACCATCGTCAGCCTCGCGTTGACCGCCCGCGGCGGCGCGCCGGAGCAGCGTCGGGCCTGGCGGTTGCTCTGTGCGGCCCAGATCACCGTGCTGCTCTCCGACGTCTGGTACGCGATCGCCCGCCCGGCCGGCTTCAACCGGTTGGCCCAACTCGGCGACGCCGGCTTCTTCGCCGGTGGTGCCCTGGCCATCGCGGGCATGGCCGCCTTCCCGGCCGAGGCCAAGCGTGGCCTGGAGCTGCTGCGGATGGTGCTCGACGGCATCGTCGTGGCCGGTTCGGTGGTGCTGACGGTGGCCGTGTTGGCCCTGCCGACGGTGCTCGCGTCGGGGGCGAACCCGTTCACCCGGCTGGACACGATCTCGCTGCTGGCCGTCGACACCGTGATGGCCACGGTGGCCGGGCTGCTGGTCATCCGTGGCGATCGCGCCGACCGGCCGGTCCTGGGCATGCTGTCGATCGGTTTCCTGTGCTGGGCGGCCACCGACCTGACCCGATGGGTGTTCAACGTCCGCGGGCTGTCCACCTTCGGTACCGCCCTGCCGCTGGGCTGGGCCGCCGGCTACGCCGCCATCGCGATCGCCGCCCGGCTGCCGGCGCGCCGCCGCCGTCCGACCGCATCGCGACAGGACCACGACTCCCCCGTGGCCGACACCATCATCACCTTCGGCATCCTGCTGGTCGCCGCGGCCGCGAACGCCCCGAGCATGCCGGCCGCACTGAGCCCCTGGATGGGTGTGCTGTGGCTGGTGCTGGTGGCCGCGGTCGTGTTCCGCCAGCTCATCCTGATCGCCGACAACGAACGGCTGCGCCGCATCCTGGAGCGCCGGGTCGCCAGCCGGACCCGCGAACTGGCCTCGGTCACCCAGCAGAGCGAACTGCTGCTGAACTCGGTCGGTGACGGCATCTACGGCGTCGACCCACAGGGGGTGATCACCTTCGTCAACCCGTCGGCGGCCCGGACGCTGGGCTATCGCGCCGCGGACCTGATCGGCCAGGACGCCCACCGGTGGTTCCATGCCGGCAGGGCCGAGGACGTCGCCGCCGATCGCGGCCCCTGCTACATCGCCGAGGCCATCGGCGGGCGGACCACGACGTCGGCCGAGGACACCTACCGGTGCGCCGACGGCCGGCGGATCCCGGTGGAGCTGACGGCCAGTCCCCTGGACGGCGACGACACCACCCATGGCGCGGTGATCGTCTTCCGCGACATCACCCAACGCCGTGAGGTGGACCGGATGAAGCGGGAGTTCGTCTCGGTCGTCAGCCACGAACTGCGGACCCCGCTCACCGCCATCCGTGGCTCGCTTGGACTGTTGGCCGGGGACCGGCTGGGCGAGTTGTCACCGCCGGCCAACCGCATGATCACCATCGCCCTGGACAGCACCGAGCGGCTCGGCCGGCTGGTCAACGACATCCTCGACATCGAACGGATGGAGTCGGGCAGCATGCCGATGGACTTCCGTGATCATGACGCCGCGGCCCTGGTCCGGACGGCGGTGACCCAGCTGCGGCCGATGGCGGCAGATGCCGGGCTGCAGCTGGCCACCGGGACACTCGACGGTCGGGTGACCGCCGACGCCGACCGGATCGTCCAGACGTTGGTCAACCTGATCGGTAACGCGATCAAGTTCTCCCCCGCCGGCGGGGTGGTCACCGTCAGCGCCGTCGATGATCACCGCACCGGTGACGATCACGCCGAGATGGTGCAGTTCAGGGTCGCCGACCAGGGCCGCGGCATCCCCGTCGACAAGCTGGAGCGGATCTTCGAACGCTTCGAGCAGGTGGATTCCTCCGACGGCCGGGAGATGGGCGGCAGCGGGCTCGGCCTGGCCATCAGCCGCAGTATCGTGGAACGCCACGGCGGCCGGATCTGGGCCGAGAGCCGGCCCGGTGGCGGCGCGCTGCTGTGCTTCACCGTGCCGCGGGCACATCCCGAGCCCGGCTGACCGGCAGCGGTACCTTTCCGGCATGACCAGTCAGCAGTTCCCGCCCTACGACCCACGCCCGCCGGAGACGAAGGTACGGATCGGCGCCGGCACAGCGCTCAAGGCCGGCTTCTTCTTCGCCTTCGGCGTCACCCTCTTCAGCCTGGCCGTCTCGGCGATCATCGGACTGCTGGCGCTGATCTTCGGGATCGCGCTGTTCCCCGGCCTGCGGGCCGCCTTCGGCGGCTGACGTCGCGGCGCTGAGGTGGTCGGGGCGGCACCCTTGGACCGGCTCAGGACGCGTTCGACGGATCAGGACAGCGGGTAGCCGTTCGGGCCCAGCGAGCTGCGTACCACCGCGGCCAGCCGCTCGGCGACCGTCTGGGCCTGGGCCACCGACGGGGCCTCGACCATCACCCGCACCAGCGACTCGGTGCCGGAGGGACGGAGCAGAACCCGGCCGTTGTCACCGAGTTCGGCGTTGGCGGCGGCAACGGCGGTCAGCAGGTCCGGCGCGGTCTCGGTGCGGGTCTTGTCGACGTCGGCGACGTTGACCAGCACCTGCGGCAGCCGTTCCATCACGGCGGCCAGCTCGGCCAGCGGGCGATGGGTGGCGGCCATCCGCTGCATCAGATGCAGTCCGGTGAGCACGCCGTCACCGGTGGTGGCGTGCTCGGCCAGCACCACATGGCCGGACTGCTCGCCACCGAGGCCGAATCCGCCGGCCCGCATCGACTCCAGCACGTAACGATCGCCGACCTTGGTCTGCTCGACGCGGATGCCGTGCCGGCTCATCGCCAGGGTCAGGCCGAGGTTGCTCATCACGGTGGCGACCAGGGTGTCGCCGGGCAGCCGGCCGGTCTCGTGCAGACCCAGCGCCAGCACCGCCATGATCTGGTCGCCGTCCACCGGGTTGCCGGCGGCGTCCACGGCCAGGCAGCGGTCGGCGTCGCCGTCCAGCGCGATGCCGAGGTCGGCGCCGTGCACGACGACCGCCTGCTGCAGGTCACCGATGTGGGTGGAGCCGCAGTCGGCGTTGATGTTGATGCCGTCAGGTTGGGCATGGATGGCGATGACGGTCGCGCCCAGCCGGGCGTAGGTGGCTTCGGCGGTGCGGGAGGCGGCGCCGTTGGCGCAGTCCACCACCACGGTGAGACCTCTCAGGTCCGTCCCGGCTCCGACCGTGCCGGCCAGATGGTCGATGTAGCGGTCGAGCAACTCGGGCCGGTCCGTGACGCGGCCGACGCCGGCGCCGGTGGGCCGGGCCCATTCCTCACCCAGCCGCCGTTCGATGGCGTCCTCGAGTCTGTCGTCGAGCTTGGCGCCGCCGCGGGCGAAGAACTTGATCCCGTTGTCGGGCATCGGGTTGTGGCTCGCCGAGATCATCACACCCAGGTCGGCGTCGGTCGTCCGGGTGAGGAAGGCCACCGCCGGGGTCGGCAGCACGCCGAGCCGGATCACGTTGATGCCGGCGCTGGCCAGCCCGGCCACCACGGCCGACTCCAGGAACTCCCCGGACGCCCGTGGGTCGCGACCGACCACCGCGACCGGCTGGTGTCCGGCGAGCTCACCGGTTTCGCCGAGCACGTGGGCTGCCGCGACCGACAGGTCGAGCGCAAGCTCGGCGGTGAGATCGGCGTTGGCCACCCCGCGTACACCGTCGGTTCCGAACATGCGGCCCATCCGGCCCTCCTTCTGCTCGCCAGTCACCCGGCCCGGCGTACCACCGGGAACCGGGTGCGGTCTGCTCGAGACCAGATTGTCAGCGCTTGCTGTACTGGGGAGCCTTGCGGGCCTTCTTCAGACCCGCCTTCTTGCGTTCCTTGATCCGCGCGTCGCGGGTCAGCATGCCGGCCTTCTTCAGCCCGGCCCGGCTGGCCTCGGCGTCGGCGTCGTTCAGCGCGCGGGCAACACCCAGCCGCAGCGCACCGGCCTGGCCGGTGATGCCGCCGCCGTTGATGCGGGCGATGACGTCGTAGGCGCCGTCGACGGCAGCGGTGGAGAACGGCTCGGAGACCAGCTGCTGGTGCACCTTGTTCGGGAAGTACTCCTCCAGGCTGCGGCCGTTGATGGTCCAGTTGCCCGAACCCGGGATGATCCGGACCCGCGCGATGGCCTCCTTGCGTCGGCCGGTGGCCGCGGCGGCGGTGATCACGGCCGGGCGGTTGCCCTCGGCCGCGGTGCGCGAGCCGGTGGCCTCACTGCGGTAGGCGATCTCCCGCTCACCCTCGGTGAAGGGGGCCGGCTGGTCCGTGGTCGGGGCCTCGGTTGCGTTCTGGGTCACGGTCGGTTGCTCTCCTGCGTGGACGTGCTGCGGATGGTCGGATCGGGCCGTGTCACTGGGCGATCTGGGTGATCTCGTAGGCCTGCGGCTGCTGAGCTGCGTGCGGGTGCTCCGGGCCGGCATACACCTTGAGCTTCTTGATCATCTTCCGGCTGAGCCGGTTCTTCGGCAACATCCCCCAGACGGCCTTCTCCACGACCCGGCGCGGGTCGCTGTCCAGCAGTTCGCCGTAGCTGACCGACTTCAGGCCCCCGGGACGGCCGGAGTGGCGGTAGGCAAGCTTGTCGGTGCGCTTGTTACCGCTCAGTGCGACCTTGCCGGCGTTCACGACCACCACGAAGTCGCCGCCGTCGACGTGCGGGGCGAAGGTGGGCTTGTGCTTGCCGCGCAACAGACCCGCCACCGTCACGGCGAGCCGGCCCAGGACGACGTCGGAGGCATCGATGACGTGCCAGGCATGGGTGATGTCACCGGGCTTCGGGCTGTACGTGGACACGGTCGCAGACCATTCCTTCTTCGCTTCTGATGTGTACCGGGCTTGCGCTGTGCCGGACCATGGGCTCGTGGCCGGATCCGCGAAACCGTATCCGCGCACGGAGCAACGGCGCCGCTGAGCGCAACAGCGAATCAGATTACCCGGACCTCAGGGCCCGGTCAAAACAGGGCGGCCCGGCCCGGCGGGGTTCCCCCGCCTCGACGCTCCCGTACCGACCCGACCTCCGACCGGGCCGGCCGCCGGGTCGCAGCCGCGCGGGTCAGCCGCGGCCCAGGTCCGGCTCAACATCGGGTCGTGGCCCGATCAGCTCGGCAGGTGGCCCAGATCATAGGTCCTGCCGCGGACCCGGAGTGGTTCGACGCGCCAGCTCCGCGTACGTTGACCCCATGACCGAAAGCCTCACGATTCGCGACAACCGGACCGGGCAGGAGTACGAGGTCCCCGTCACTGACGACACCATCCGCGCGGCCGACCTGAAGCAGATCACCGCCGGCGATGGCCCCGGGCTGGCCACCTACGACCCCGGATTCACCAACACGGCGTCGTGTCGGAGCGCGATCACCTACATCGACGGCGAGGCGGGGATCCTGGAGTACCGCGGTTACCCGATCGAGCAGCTGGCGGAGTCCTCCAGCTTCCTGGAGGTGGCCTACCTGCTGCTCAACGGTGAACTGCCGAACACCGACGAACTCGCGCGGTGGACCCACGAGATCACCACGCACACGTTCCTGCACGAGAACATCAAGACCTTCATCGAGGGCTTTCGGTACGACGCCCACCCGATGGGGATGACCATGGCCGCGGTCGCGGCGCTGTCGACGTTCTACCCGGACGCCACCGACATCCATGACCCGGACAACCGGAAGCTGCAGATCACCCGGCTGATCGCGAAGATGCCGACGATCGGCGCCTTCGCGTTCCGCCACGGCCAGGGCAAGCCGTACGTCTACCCCGACAACGAGCTGTCCTACGTCGAGAACTTCCTGGCCATGTTGTTCAAGATGAGCGAACGGCGATACCAGTCCGACCCGCGGCTGTCCAAGGCGCTGGAGGTGCTGTTCATCCTGCACGCCGACCACGAGCAGAACTGCTCGGCCAACGCGGTCCGGTCGGTGGGCTCCTCCGGGGTGGACCCCTACTCCGCGGCGGCCGCCGGCGTGGCCGCGCTCTACGGCCCGCTGCACGGCGGCGCCAACGAGGCGGTGCTGCGGATGCTGCGCCGGATCGGCGACGTGTCAGGAGTCGGCGAGTTCATCGAGGGGGTGAAGGCCGGCAAGGAACGGCTGATGGGCTTCGGTCACCGCGTCTACAAGAACTACGACCCGCGGGCCAAGATCATCAAGAAGGCCGCCGACGACGTCTTCGAGGTGACCGGCGTCAACCCGCTGCTCAAGATCGCCCTGGAGCTGGAGAAGATCGCGCTGGAGGACGATTACTTCATCTCCCGCAAGCTCTACCCGAACGTCGACTTCTACTCCGGTCTGATCTATGAGGCGCTGGAGTTCCCGCCGGAGATGTTCACCGTGCTGTTCGCCATCGGCCGGATGCCCGGCTGGCTGGCCCAGTGGGAGGAACTGGTGAACGACAAGGAGCAGAAGATCGCCCGGCCCAAGCAGATCTACACCGGGGCGCGGACCCGCGACTTCGTGCCGATCGGCCAGCGCTGACCGGCGGGGCCGGCCGATGATCACCGTCTGCGCCACCATCACGCCGTTCACCGCCGACGGTGACCTCGATGTCGCCGGGCTGCGGCCGCTGTTCGAGGCGGTCCGCGGGTCCGGCATCGAGTACGCCTTCGTGGCCGGCACGACCGGAGAGTTCATCGCCCTGGACGACGCCGAACGGCTGACCGTGCTGACCGCGGCGGTCGAGGTGTTCGGCGCCGACCGGGTCTTCGGCCATGTCGGTGCGGCAACCACCCGACAGACGGTGCGGCTGGCCCGGGCCGCCCGGGAGGCAGGGCTGCGCCGGCTGGCGGCGGTGACGCCGTACTACCTGCCGGCCGGCCCGGAGTCGACCCTGGCCCACTACCAGGCGCTCACCCGGGCGGTGCCCGACGCCGAATGGTATGCCTACGTCTTTCCGCGGATGGCCGGCACCGACATCGATCCGGCCGGGCTCGCCCGGCTCGCCGAGGTGCCGGGAATGGCCGGGGCCAAGCTGTCCGGCCGCAGTACCGCCGAGGTCCTGCCCTACCTGGACGCCGTCGGCGACGATTTCGCGGTCTACTCCGGCTCCGACGCCGACCTGCCCGACCTGCTCGACACCCGATGCGCCGGCATCGTGTCCGGGGTCGCCGGCGTCTTTCCGGAGCCGTTCGTCCGGGCCACCACCGGACCGGTCGAGGACCCGGCCGCACTGCGCGCCGACATCGACGCCGCGGTCGAACTGCTGGCCGCCGGGAACCTGCGCCTGCTCAAGGCCGGGATGGCGGCCCGCGGGCTGCCGGCCGGGCCGGTCCGGGTGTCGGTCGACCCGCCGCCGGAGGCGGCGCTGGCAGCTGTCAGGGCCGCGGTCGCCGGCCGGCCGGCCCGCCCGGCCCGCCCGGCCCAGCCGGCACGGATGGCCGACGACCGGACCGCCGCGGATGCCCGCAGACACTGAACCGGTGCCGGGTCGGTCGACGACCTGTCTGATCGGCGGTGGTGGGCCGGCCGGGATCATGCTCGGTCTGCTGCTGGCCCGGGCCGGCGTACCGGTCGTCGTCGTCGAGAAGCACAGCGATTTCCTCCGCGACTTCCGCGGTGACACGGTGCACGCCTCCACCCTGCAACTCCTGGACGAGTTGGGGCTGGGGCCGGCGTTCGCGGCCGTCCCCCACAGCCGGCTGTCGGACTATCGGCTGCCGTTGCCCGACGGCCGGACCATCGTGCTGGGCGATTTCCGGCATCTGCCCGGCGGCTACGACCATGTCGCGATGGCGCCGCAGTGGGACCTGCTGTCGATGCTTGCCGGTGCGGCGGCCGAGGAGCCGTCGTTCACGCTGCTGATGGATACCGAGGTGACGGGTCCGATCATCGAGCAGGGCCGGGTCGCCGGCGCCCGGGTCCGGACGGCCGCGGGCGAGGCGGAGATCCGGGCCCTGCTGACGGTGGCCTGCGACGGCCGTGACTCGGTGCTGCGTCGGGGCGCCGGGCTGGTGCCGCGGTCGTACCCGGTGCCCTACGACGTGTGGTGGTTCCGGCTGTCCTGTTCGGCGCAGGAACGGGGCCGGCCGCCGACCCTGATGCCGGCCTTCTCCGGCTCCGACATCCTGTTGACGATGACGCGCGAGGACTACCACCAGATCGCCTACCTGGCGCCGAAGGGTTCCAAGGACCGGCTGCGCGCCGAGGGCATCGAGGCGTTCCGGGCCCGTATCGCCCGGCTGCGGCCCGACCTGGCCGACCGGGTCGGCGAGCTGCGGTCGATGGACGAACTGCCGATCCTGACGGTGGCGATGAACCGGCTGCCGCGCTGGCACCGTCGGGGGCTGTTGTGTATCGGCGACGCGGCGCACGCCATGTCGCCCTCCGGCGGCGTCGGGGTCAACCTCGCCATCCAGGACGCCGTCGCGGCTGCCCGGGTGCTGGCCGACCCGCTGCAGCAGCGCCGGGAGCCGACCGACGACGAGCTCGACAGAGTCCGGCGACGGCGGCTGTTTCCGACCGCCTTCCTGCAGACCGGTCAGCGGGTGCTGCACCGCACCATCTACGAGCCGGTCCTGCACGGGCGCCGGTTCGGCGGCTTCCCCCTGGTCGTCGCCCTGCTCCGGCTGGTGCCGTGGCTGGCCCGTCCGGTCGGCCGGCTGATCGCCATCGGTCCCCGGCCCGAGCACGCCCCGCCCTTCGCCGTCCGCGAGGCGTCCGCGCCCTGAGCCTGTCGACGGGCGCTCGGCGCATCCAGTCCGAGCTCGCCACCTCCGCGCCCTGAACCTGTCGAAGAGGGCTCGGCGCATCCAGGCCGACCTCCAGACCACCTCCGCGCCCCGAATGCCCGCCCCGGTCCGAAAACGGCACAAGCACCCCGGCCGCCGGCACCGAGAGCCCGCGCCGGTCCGAAAACGGCACAACACCCCCGGCCGGCCGGCGCCGAAAGCCCGCCCCGGTCCGAAAACGGCAGAGGCCGGGGGCTGCGCCAGGGCGCGCAACGGGCGGAAGCTCAGCGGGCGCGGGCGACGCGCGTCTCGTCCCAGACCGGCTCGTCGGAGGCGTACACGGTGCCGTCGGCGCCGAAGACCAGGAACCGGTCCAGGCTGCGGGCGAACCACCGGTCGTGGGTGACCGCGATGACGGTGCCCTCGAACGCGTCCAGGCCGGTCTCCAGCGCTTCGGCGGATTCGAGGTCGAGGTTGTCGGTCGGCTCGTCGAGCAGCAGGCAGGTCGTGCCCGACAGTTCCAGCAGCAGGATCTGGAACCGCGCCTGCTGCCCGCCGGACAGCTGGTCGAACGCGACGTCGGCGACCCGGGCCAGTTCGTAGCGGTCCAGCCGCCGGGCGGCCCGCTCCCGGTCCAGGCCGTCGCGGTGGCCGTCGCCGCGGTGCAGGATCTCCAGCAGCGTCCGTCCCGCCAGTTCTGGATGGTGATGGGTCTGGGCGAACAGGCCTGGTTTCACCCGGGACCCGAGCCGGGCCCGGCCGGTGTGGGCCACCGGCGCCGACCCGGCGGCGCCGATCGGTTGCTGCCCCGGCTCCGGATCGCTGCCGCCGAGCGCCAGCAGCCGCAGGAAGTGGGACTTGCCCGAGCCGTTGGAGCCGAGCACGCCGACCCGGTCGCCGTACCAGATCTCGGCACGGAACGGCTTCATCAGACCGGTCAGTTCCAGGTCCTCGATGGTCACCGCACGTTTGGCGGTCCGGCCACCGCGCAGCCGCATCGTCACCTGCTGCTCGCGCGGCCGCTGCTGCGGCGGCCCGGCCTGCTCGAACTTCTCCAGCCGGGTGCGGGCAGCCTGCAACCGGCCGGCCATGTCGGAGTTGTAGGCCGCCTTCTGCTTGTACATCAGCACCAGCGCCCTGAGCTTGGCCTGTTCCTCGTCCCAGCGCCGGCGCAGTTCCTCGAACCGGTCGAACCGCTGCTGCCGCGCCCGGGCGAACGTGTCGAAGCCTCCGCCGTGCACCCACAGGGTGTTGCCGGCGGCTCCCAGCTCCACCGCGGCGACGGTCGTCGCCGCCCTGGCGATCAGTTCCCGGTCGTGGCTGATCAGCAGCACCGTCTTGCGGGTCGCCCCCAGCTGCTCCTCCAGCCATCGTTTGCCCGGCACGTCGAGGTAGTTGTCCGGCTCGTCCAGCAGCAGCACCTCCTCCGGCCCGCGGAGCAGGGCCTCCAGCGCCAACCGCTTCTGCTCCCCGCCCGACAGCGTGGCCACCTCCCGCCACTTGACCCGGTCGTAGCCGAGTCCGAGGGCCGCGGTGCAGCAGGCGTCGAAGAGCACCTCGGCGTCGTACCCGCCGGCATCGGCGTACTCGGCCAACGCTGCGGCGTACCCCAGTTGCACCGGCTCGCTGTCATCGGTCATCAGCTGCAACTCGAGCCGGTCCACCTCGGCGACAGCCGTCCGCAACCGGGGCGGGGCCAGCGAGAACAGCAGATCCCGGACCGAGGAGGCGTCGCGGATGCTGCCGATGAACTGGCGCATCACACCGAGCCCGCCGCTGCGGGTCACCGTGCCGGCGGTCGGTGGCAGGTCGCCGGAGACGATCCGCAGCAACGTCGTCTTGCCCGCGCCGTTGGGGCCGACCAGGGCGACCACCGCGCCGTCGCCGACGCGGAGGGAGATGTCGTCCAGCAACGGCCGCCCGTCGGGCAGATGGAACGACACCCCCGCCAGTTCCACGTGTCCCATGGTTGTGAGCCTACGAAGTTGGGCCGATCCTGAGCGAACCGATATTGCGACCGTGGTCGGATGCCGCTCTTCGCCGGCGGAGTAACAATGGGTCCATGGCCAGCAATGCAGTCGACAGCGGTGGGACACCGGCACCGGGGGCCGGCCGATCCTCTTCGTCAGGATCTCGCCCCGGACGGGCGCGCCGTTCCTCGGCGCTGCGCTGGGCGGCGCCGGTGGCGGCCGCCGCCATGGCCGTCACCGGCGGCCTGATGGCCAACACCGCTGCCGCCGACCCGACACTGCCGGCGAAGACTCCGCGGCAACTCCTCACCGCTGTCGCCGGGGCCCACGTGAACGGCCTGTCCGGCACGGTCACCGAGACCGCCGACCTGGGCCTGCCGGCTCTGCCCACCGGCCAGGGCCAGGGCCCCGACAACTCCGCACAGTTCTCCGCGCTGCTCACCGGCACCCACACCATCAAGGTCTGGACCGCCGGCACCGACCGGTCCCGGATCGCGCTGCTCGGCAGCTACGGAGAGTCCGACCTGATCCGCAACGGCCGCGACAGCTGGCTGTGGTCGAGCGCCGACAAGAAGGCGGTCCACACCCACTACGCCGGTGTCAGCCCCACCCAGCGCCGTCCCACCGAGGTTCCGTCGACGCCGCAGGAGGCTGCCAAGCAGGCGCTGGACGCCGTCGGGCCGACGACCCAGGTGTCGGTGGCCCGCAACGTCACCGTGGCCGGCCGCGCCGCCTACCAGCTGGTGCTCCGCCCCAAGGACGCCCGGTCATTGGTGGACCGGGTCACCATCGCGGTGGACAGCCGCACCTTCGTCCCGCTGCGGGTGCAGCTGACCGGTGACGGGATGAACCATCCGGCGTTCTCGATCGGTTTCCGTTCCGTCGACTTCTCGGTGCCGTCGCCCGATCGCTTCACCTTCACCCCGCCGGCCGGCACCAAGGTCAGCCAACATCAGGTCACCGCCGGCGACCACCCGTCGACCCGGCAGCCGAAGGCGGTCGGAAAGACGACGACGGTCGGGACCGGCTGGACCGCGGTCGCCGTCGCCCCGATGCCGCAGCAGGTCACCGGGTCGTCCAACCCGCAGCTGGGTCGGCTGTTGACGGCGCTGCCCCGGGTCTCCGGCTCGTGGGGATCCGGCCGGCTGCTCACCGGCACCGTCTTCTCCGCGGTGATCACCGACAACGGCAGGGTCGCGGTCGGCGCAGTACGTCCGGAACTGCTGTACCAGGCCCTGCAGAAGTGAACGCCCCAGCCGAAGTCGACGGCCGTGCAGCCGTGACCGGGCCACCGGCCGCGACGGGACGACCCTGAGCACGCTCGCGCCTCCGGCGCCCGCCGACCGGGCCGTCGAGGCGGAGGCTGCGGTCCGTACCGCCGGCCTGACCAAACGCTTCGGCTCCCGGGCGGCCGTCGACGGGATCGACCTGCTGATCCCGCAGGGTGCCGTGTACGGCTTCCTCGGCCCGAACGGGTCGGGCAAGACCACCACCATCCGGATGCTGCTCGGCCTGGTCCGGCCCACCGCCGGCAGCGCGACCCTGCTCGGGTTGCCGATACCCGGTCGCGCCACCACGGCCCTGCACCGGGTCGGGGCGCTGGTCGAGGGGCCGGCCTTCCACCCCTATCTGAGCGGGCGACGCAACCTGGGCCGCCTCGATGCCGCCGATCCGCGGGCCGACGGCCGCACCGCGGCGCCGCGGATCGATGCCGCCCTGGACCGGGTCGGGTTACTGCCGGCCGCGAACAAGAAGTTCCGTGCCTACTCGCTGGGCATGCGGCAGCGGCTGGCCATCGCGTCCGCGCTGTTGCAGCCCCGGGAACTGCTGGTGCTGGACGAACCGACCAACGGTCTGGATCCGCAGGGCACTCGGGAGGTGCGGCATCTGGTCGCCGACCTCGCCCGGGACGGTGCCACCGTGCTGATCTCCTCCCACCTGCTCAGCGAGGTCGAACAGATCTGCAGTCACGTCGGCGTCATGCATGCCGGCCGACTGCTTGCCCAGGGCACCATGCACGAGTTGCGCAGCCGTACCGTGCCGGCCGTCCGGGTGGACACCGACCAGCCGGCCACGGCGACGGAGGTGCTGCGCGGCCTGGGTATCGCCGATGCGGCACCGCGGACCGACGCTCGGGCGGGCCAGGACCGTACCGTCGTCACCGGCACCCAGGGCACGGTCCCGATCGCCTCGATCGTGCCGGCGCTGGTCGGGGCCGGGGTGCCGGTGTACGCGTTCGGCGTCGAGGAGCCCAGCCTGGAAGACGTGTTCGTCGGACTCACCGGGGAAGGCTTCGATGTCAGCGGCTAGCCGCTGGTTGACGCTGCTCGGCTCCGAGCTGCGGCTCGTGCTGACCCGCCGGCGCAACATCGCCGGGATGGCGACCCTGGCCGCGGTGCCGGTCCTGATCGCCGTCGCGGTGCGGATCTGGGGCACCGGCGGCGGCGGCCCACCCTTCCTGAGCTCGATCCTCGGCAACGGCCTGTTCGTGTCCCTGACCGCGCTCGCTGTCGAACTGCCGTTGTTCCTGCCGCTGGCGGTGGCCACCATCGCCGGTGACTCGATCGCCGGTGAGGCCAACATCGGCACCCTTCGTTATCTGCTCACCGTGCCCGCCGGCCGTACCCGGCTGCTGACCGTCAAGTACACCGCGGTGGCCCTGTTCGCCGCCCTGTGCACGCTGCTGGTGGCTGTCGTCGGCGGGATCATCGGCGTGGCCCTCTTCGGCGCTGGACCGATGCTGACGCTGTCCGGCGACCAGCTCGGCTTCGGCACCGCACTGGTCCGCCTGCTGCTGGCCGTCGGCTATCTGGCCGCCGGCTTCGCCGCGCTGGGCGCGATCGGGTTGTTCATCTCCACCCTCACCGAACAGCCGATCGGCGCGATGGTTGCCACCGTGCTGCTGAACGTCGGCATGTTCATCGCCGACTCCATCGGCCAGCTGGACTGGCTCCACCCGTACCTGCTGACCCACTGGTGGGCCTCGTTCGCCGACCTGTTCCGCAACCCGATCTACGGCGCCGACCTGGGCCGGGGCCTGCTGACCGCGGCGGCGTACGCGGTGGTCTTCTGGCTGGCTGCCTGGGCCCGGTTCAGCACCAAGGACGTCACCAGCTGACTGCCCCGCACCGACAGCGGAAGCGGGTGGAGGGCTTGGGTAGGTTTGACCGACGTGGCAACGAACGGTCGACCAAACCGGCGCTACCCGCGGAACCATCCACCGGGGGGCCGGCGGCCGATGCCCCAGCGGTCCCGGGGCCAGCAGGCCCGGCTCTGGCTGCTCTCCCTCGGCGGGGCGGTGCCCGGCGCCGTGGTGGTCTACCTCACCGACAGCTTCTGGACCGGTGCCGCGGTCTTTGTGGCCGTGGTGGTGGTGTTCGGGTTCCTCCTCCATCTGTACGAGAAGCGGAAGCAGCAGTGAACGACTCCGACCAGCATCCCGACCCCTCAGCCCCGGTCCCCACCGACGACATCCGCAGCCGGCCGGACACCGTCCGGTCCGCCGGATCCCGACCCGCGTCCGCGCTGGGGTTGGTGGAGTCCCGGTCCCGGCGCGGTGTGGTCTCCTTCGTCCGCCGCAGTCCGCGCCTCACCCCGCAGCAGCAACGCCTGTGGGACCGGTACCAGGAGCGCTGGCTGATCGAGGTGCCGCGCCACCACAACAGCACCTCGGTGGCCCCCGACCACGCCGTCGATCTGACCGCCGAGTTCGGCCGCAGCGCACCGTTGATCATCGAGATCGGGCCGGGAATGGGTGAGTCGCTGGCGCCGATGGCAGCCGCCAGGCCGGAGTCGAACGTGCTCGCCTTCGAGGTCTACCGGCCGGCGATCGCACGGATCCTGGCCAAGATCGACAGGTTCGGCGCCGACAATGTCCGGGTCGTCCAGGCCAACGCCGTCGACGGGCTGCGGTACATCGCACCCGAGGACGGCGTGGCGGAGCTGTGGATGTTCTTCCCCGACCCGTGGCACAAGAGCAAACACCGCAAACGTCGGCTGCTGAACCATGACTTCGCCGACCTGGTGGCGACCCGGCTGCAGCACGGAGCGGTCTGGCGGCTGGCCACCGACTGGGAGGACTACGCCCGGCAGATGCGCACGGTCCTCGACGACCATCCGCTGTTCGAGAGCCTGTGCCCCGGTGACTACGCGCCGCGCTGGCCGGAGCGGCCGGTGACGAAGTTCGAGCAGCGCGGTGTCGATGCCGGCCGGACGATCTTCGACCTGGCCTATCGACGCCGGTGACCAGGACCGGCACACCTGCAGTCGTCGCGGCACCCGCCGACAGCCGCCGCTGGCGACTGGATGTCAGCTATCGCGGTACGGACTTCTCCGGCTGGGCCGGCCAGCCCGGCCGGAGAACGGTCCAGGGTGAACTGGAGACCTGGCTGCCGCGGCTGCTGCGCAGCCCCGTCCCGGTCCCGCTCACCTGCGCCGGCCGCACCGACGCCGGCGTCCACGCCCGCGGGCAGGTGTGCCACTTCGACTGCGACCGGGCACTGATCACCGACGACGGAAGGACACTGCTGCGCCGGTTCGGCCGGGTCCTGTCCGACGACCTGGTGGTCACCGGACTCCGTCCGGCCGCGCCCGGCTTCGACGCCCGCTTCTCGGCAGTCTGGCGCCGCTACGTCTACCGGATCGTCGACGAACCGCACCGACCCGACCCGCTGCACCGCGCCCAGCTGGCCGTCTGGCCGCGACCGCTCGACCTGGACCGGATGAACGCGGCCGCCGCCGGCCTGCTCGGCCTGCGTGACTTCGCCGCGTTCTGCCGACGCCGGGAGGGGGCCAGCACCATTCGCACCCTGCTGGAGCTGGTGGGCGCGCGGATCAGCGACGGCCCGTTGCGGGGCACCATCGCGATCACCGTGGTCGCCGACGCGTTCTGCCATTCGATGGTCCGGGCGCTGGTGGGCGCACTGGTCCGGGTCGGTGAAGGCGCCCGGCCGGTGCACTGGCCGGCCACCATCGCCGCCGCCGGCGTCCGGGACAGCGGCGCCCAGGTGATGCCGGCAGCGGGCCTGACCCTGGAGGAGGTCGGCTACCCGGCCGACGACCAGCTCGCCGCCCGCGCCGCCGAGGCGAGGCGGCTGCGCACGCTGGACGCCGACAGGCTCGACCCGAACAGGCTCGACCCGAACAGGCTCGACCCGAACAGGCTCGACCCGAACAGGCTCGACCCGAACAGGCTCGGTTCGGGCGAGGACGAGGACCGCTGACATGGCCGACCACTACTTCACCAACTCCGCCAGGTCGGGCACCGGACGTCGGCCCACCACGGCGACCATCTGGGGGACCGACTACACCCTGATCACCGCTGCCGGCGTGTTCGCGCGCCACGGCCTGGACATCGCCACCGCAGTGCTGCTGCGCAGCTGCCCGCCGCCGACCGGGGCGCGGCGGCTGGCCGACCTCGGCTGTGGATACGGCCCGATCGCCGTCGCACTGGCCGACCACTGCCCGGACGCCGTGGTGGACGCGATCGACGTCAACGACGCCGCGCTAAACCTGTGCGCGGAGAACGCCCGGGCCGCCGGCGTCGGTGACCGGGTGCACCCGCTGCGACCCGAGGACAGTGATCCGCGGGCGCGATACGACGAGATCTGGTCCAACCCGCCGATCCGGATCGGCAAACAGGCTCTGCACGAGCTGCTGGCCGGCTGGCTGCCGCGGCTGGCCCGGGGCGGGGTGATGCGGATGGTGGTCGGCCGCAACCTCGGCGCGGACTCGCTGCAGAACTGGCTGAACGGGCAGGGATATCCGTGTGAGCGGCTCGCCAGTGCCAAGGGGTTCCGGGTGCTGGTCGCGCGTCGGCCCGGCTGATCCGCCACCGACCGCGCCTGCAGCGTAACGAGGGACCAAAGACCCTGGTTCGTCACTCATCAGGCCCATCGGCGAGTGCGGCGCCGATCGGCGGGTAACGGGCGTCCAGGATCGTCGAGACGTCCGGACACATCGGTGATCTAGACTCGGCGGGTGCAGCAGTGACGCCCGCCGGGTCGTCTCCGGACGACGGCACCAGGCGCGGCCCCGCGATGTATGTGCGCGATGTACGTGCCGGGCACCGGTCAGGACTGGTCGCTGACCCGGGCAAGGATCTCGGGCCAGTGCCGGTCCAGGTTGCGGCCGCCGATATCGATTCCGGCCCGCAGCGTCAGTGCCCCGGACAGCAGGCCGACGACGGCCGCCGCAGCCACCAGCCAACCACTCCACAATGACCCGATCGTCAACGCGACCACCGGCAGACCGATCAGCACGGTCAGTCCGGTGCTCGCCCCCAGCGAGGCGATCGCCGCCAGTCCACCGCTGCTGTTGCGCTGGAACGGGTTCGCGCCCGGCGCGGGCACCGGCACCTGCCAGACCGAGCCGGCCCAGCAGCCGACGCCGACGCCGATCAGCCCCAGGCTGACGACCAGCACCAGGCTCTGCGGCAGCAGGTCGGCCCGCCCGGACAGCACCGCCGAGGCCACGGTCATCAGCACCGCGATCGGCCCGATGACCACGGCCGCGGCCACCGCCCGACCGACCCGATCGACCCGGCCGGGCACACCGGCAGCGACGTGCAGCCACAGCGCGCTGCCGTCGTAGGAGATGTCGTTGGTTACCACGCTGCCCACCAGCAGCGCCAGGAACACCGGCGCGAACGCCGCCGCCGGCCGCGAGCCCGAGCCGGTGTCGATCAGCTGGGTGGCGATGATGACGATCGGGGCGACGCAGATACCGCCGAGGGCGGCCAGATAGCGCGGATCACGCCGCCAGTAGCGCAGGCAGCGGGCGGCGACGGCCCCAGCCGCGCCGGCGGTGAACAGCCGGTCGGCCAGGCCGGCGGCCCCCACCGCCCGGACGGTGCCGCCACCGGGTTCCAGCGCCGACGTCAGGCTCCGGTCCAGGAACCGTCCCCAGGCCACCCACAGCCCGGCGACCAACCCGCAGCCCAGCAGCAACTTGGCCGTCGCGACCAGCCAGGATCCGGCCGCCACCGCCGCCGGTACCGACCAGATCCAGCCCACCGGTGTCCAGCCGACCACCGTCGTGACCCGGGCCAGCACCCGCAGCAGATCAGCCGCCGACGAGCCGGTCGAGACGTTCGCGACCGCGTTCACGCCGAGGCCGATGCCGGCCCCGAGCAGGGCCAGCGCGACGGCGGCGAAGTCGCGGAACCGGCGGGAGGACAGCGCCTGGGAGAACGCCGACGTGCCCGTCCGGGCCAGCAGGAAACAGGTCGCCACCCCCACCGGCACCGTGATGACCGCGGCCAGCACCAGCTGCGGGCTGCGGGACCAGGTGACGATCAGGCCCAGGCCGATGGCCGCGGTGGCGATTCCCGGCGTTCCCACCAGGCCGGCCAGAAACAGTCCGGGTTGGAGCCGGCGGGCCGGCAGCGGCAGCAGCGCGAACCGCCGTGGATCGACGGTCTCGTCGGAGCCGAAGACGAGCAGCGACATCAGCAGCCAGCCCAGCGTCAGCACGGCGAAACCCGGCACCGTCACCCCGGCAGCCAGCGACGCCGGCGCGAACCGGAGCGCCAGCAGTCCGAGCCAGCAGGCCAGCACGACACCAAGGCCGTAGATCATGCCGATGATCAGCGCGACCGTCCGCCAGGCGCTGCGCCGCAGGCCGTTGCGCAGCAGGGTGAATTTCAGACCGACGATGACCGCAACCATGTCAGCACCTCCTCACCGGCCGGCCCCGGTGCGCCGGCCCGGACGCCGACCAGATCCAGGAACCGGTGCTGCAACGACTCCCCGGCGCGGACGTCGTCCAGCGTCCCGGTGGCCAGCACCCGACCGGCGACGACGACCGCCAGGCTGTCGCACAGGCTCTCGACCAGCTCCATCACGTGGCTGGACAGCACCACGGTGCCTCCGCCGGCGACGTATCCACGCAGGATCGCGCGGACCGCCTCCCCCGACACCGGATCCACCGCCTCGAACGGCTCGTCCAGCACCAGCAGCCGGGGCGCGTGGATGAGGGCACAGGCCAGTCCGATCTTCTTGGTCATGCCGGCCGAATAGTCGACCACCAGCTGGTCGGCGTCCGGGGCCAGGCCCAGTGCATCGAGCAGTTCGCCGGAGCGGACCGCGATGTCGGCGTCACCGACGCCACGCAGCCGGCCGACGTAGCGCAGCAGTTCCCGCCCGCTGAGCCGGTCGAACAGCCGCAGGCCGTCGGGCAGCACGCCGATCACGGCCTTGGCCGCGGACGGATCTGCCCAGACGTCGTGGCCGAGCACCCGGGCCGATCCCGAGTCGGGGCGGAGCAGGCCGGTGGCCATCGACAGGGTGGTCGTCTTCCCGGCGCCGTTCGGCCCGACCAGGCCGAACATCCGGCCCGGCATCACCCGCAGATCGAGCCCCCGGACGGCCTGCTTCGGCCCGAACGACTTGGTCAGGCCGCGCAGGTCCAGCGCCGGCAGTGGCGGCAGCGCGCCGGAGTCCCCGATCGTCGTCATGCCTCCATCCAACACGCTCGCCGACGCCGAGGTGACGACACCGATCATCCGCCGGCTCCCGTTCACCCGGCCGAACCGCGCTCCGAGCCAGGACCGGCCGCAGTGATCATCTGCACCCGTGGTGATCATCGGCGATCGGCACAGGAATAGGATGCCAGCAGTCGCCCACCGCGATGTTCACACGAGCGAAGGGTAAAGGAATCACATGGCCGCCTACGCGCTTCCCGATCTTCCCTACGACTACGGTGCCCTGGAGCCCCACATCTCCGGCAAGATCATGGAACTCCACCACGACAAGCACCACGCCACCTACGTCAGCGGCGTCAACACCGCCCTGGACAAACTCGCCGACGCCCGCGACACCGGCAAGTTCGACGCCATCGTCGGCCTGGAGAAGACCCTCGCCTTCAACCTCGGCGGCCACGTCAACCACACCGCCTTCTGGCCCAACCTCTCCCCCGACGGCGGCGACAAGCCCACCGGCGAACTCGCCGCCGCGATCGAGCAGTACTTCGGCTCCTTCGACGGCTTCCGGGCCCACTTCGAAGCCACCGCCAACACCATCCAAGGCTCCGGCTGGGCCATCCTGGCCTGGGACACCCTCGGCCAGCGCCTCAACATCGTCCAGCTCTACGACCAGCAGGGCAACCTCCCGCTGGCCCAGGTCCCCATCGTCCTGCTGGACATGTGGGAACACGCCTTCTACCTGCAGTACCAGAACGTCAAGGCCGACTACGTCAAGGCCTGGTGGAACGTCGTCAACTGGGCCGACGCCCAGAACCGCTTCACCGCCGCCACCACCAAGACCAACGGCCTGATCGTCCCCGCGACCTGACCCGGTCGACCGACACCCACCCCTCCGCGCCCCGACCTCGTCGAAGGACGTGGACCGAGAACCTCCGAGCGGCTCCCACCCTTCCGGTGGGAGCCGCTCGGAGGTTCGGGTGCTGGTCGCGCCCGGTCCGGGGTCAGGTCGGGTGCTGGTCGCGCCCGGTCCGGGGTCAGGACCGAGTGGACCGAGTCCCGGTCAGGACTGGTCGGGCATCCGTTCCGCACGGCGCGCCAGCGCCAGTTCGCCGGTGCCGAAGGCGGCCTCGAACACCGCGTCCGCGGCACACAGTCGTTTCCGGCCGCTGAACCATCCGATCGGCGCGAGGCTGGCCAGGTGGATGAGGTCGGCAACCCCGCCCAACCGGCGGGCGGTCGAGCCGAGTGCCAGGATGCCTATGCCCTGGACCAGATGCCGCGCCCCGAGCACCCGCATCACCCGGCGGGTGCCCGATCCGACCTGCTCGTCCAGCACCCGCCTGGGCAGGAAGGACGGAGCAGCCAGCAGGAAGCCGCCGTAGGCCAGCCGCGCCACCTCCAGGCCGGCCGACAGCCGCCGGCTCATCGCCGGCTCCGGGCCGCGACCACCGCGCCGACCGCGGCCGCCGCCGCAGCACCCGCTCCGAGCACCGCCCGGTAGCGCGACATCCAGGCCTGCACCGAGTACGCGTGCGCCTTGTTGTCGAACGCGCCGTGGGTGCCGTGATCGCGGTCCTGGTCCAACGGTCGGTACAGGTTGTCCGGCTGGTCCGGGTCGCGACGTTCACCGGTCTGCTGGGACTTGAACCCGGTCCGGGCGAGATAGCGGTCCAGCAGTCCGGGGGCGATCCGGTTGCCCAGGATGGTGCCGACGGTGCTGCCACCGACCCAGTACTCCCGGCGCTGCGGGTGGGCGGCGGCATAGACCACCGCCCGGCCGGACACCTCCGGCTGGTAGATCGGCGGCACCGGCTGCGCCTTCTCCGGCAGCCGGGAGCGGACCCAGCGGAACTGGGGCGTGTTCACCCCCGGCATGTGCACCATGGTCACCTGCACCCGGCTGTGGTCGTGCAGCAGTTCGGTCCGCAGCGACTCGGTGAACCCGACGATCGCATGCTTGGCGCCGCAGTAGGCCGACTGCAGCGGGATGCCGCGGTAGGCCAGTGCCGACCCCACCTGGATGATCGTGCCGTGGTCACGGCTCTTCATCCGCCGCAGCACCGCATTGGTGCACTGCACGAAACCGAGGTAGGACACCTCGGTGACGCGCCGGAACTCCTCGGCCCTGATCTCATCGAAGGGCGCGAACACCGAGGTGAATGCGGCATTCACCCAGACGTCGATCGGGCCGAGCTCGCGCTCGATCCGGTCCACCGCCTGCTCCACCTGCTCCGGATCGGACACGTCGGCCTGCACCGTGATCGCCGTCCCGCCGACCTGTTCCACCTCTCGGGCGGCCGCGGCCAGCCCTGCCTCACCGCGGGCGATGAGCGCCAGCCGGTCCCCCTGCCGGCCGAACTCGACCGCACTGGCCCGTCCGATCCCGGCCGATGCCCCGGTCACCACGACGATCCGTTGCGTTGTCATGCCCCTCCTCCGACGTCGATGGCGGCACCTGCTGCCGCCCTCCGTGTCCCGTACCCAGCGGCACGGCAGTGACCCGGACCGCTCAGCCGAGCAGCTTCTTCACCGTGGTCAGGGTGTCGGCCTGCTCAGGTTTCTTGTCCGGGCGGTAGCGCACCACCCGGGCGAACCGGAGCGCGACGCCGCCCGGGTAGCGCGGTGACGTCTGCAACCCGTCCACGGCGATCTCGGCGACGACCTCCGGCCGCAGGTAGACGGTCTGTGCGGTCCGGCGGACCTGCAACTGCATGAACCGTTCGGTCTGCCAGTCCAGCATCTCGTCGGTCAGTCCCTTGAAGGTCTTGCCGAGCATGATCAGTTCGCCGCTGTCGTCGTCGCGGGCGGCCAGGTGCAGGTTGGAGAGCTTGCCGCGTCGGCGGCCGTGACCCCACTCGGCGGCGATGATCACCAGGTCGAACGTGTGTCGGGGTTTCACCTTGATCCAACCGGCATCCCGGCGGCCGGCCGCATATCCCGACTCCGGGTTCTTGATCACCACGCCCTCGAAGCCGTGGGCCACCCAGTCGGCGAACCGGCCGGCGGCCTCAGCCGCATCACCGGCCAGCACCCGCGGCACGACCAGGTCGGCGGGCAGCGCCCGGGCCATGATCGCAGCTCGTTCCCGCAGCGGTTCGTCCAGCAGGTCACGGCCGTCGATGCGCAGCAGGTCGAAGAAGTAGGCCCGCAGCGGCACCCGCGAAGCCACCTCGGGGCCGGTCTCATCCGCCCCCGTTCGGGTGGCGGCGCTGGAGGCGATCTGCTGGAAACTCTCCGGGCTGCCGTCGGCCCGCAGCGCCAACGCCTCGCCGTCGAGCACGAGTTGGTCGTGTGGCAGCGCCTGGACCGACGCCACCACCTGCGGCAGCCGGTCGGTGATCCGGTCCAGGCTGCGGGTGAAGATCTCGACGCTGTCGCCGTTCTTGTGCACCTGCACCCGGATGCCGTCCAGCTTGGCGTCGACCAGGGCCGGCAGCCCGGACTTCTCCATCGCCTGGTCGACGTCGGCGGCGCTGGCCGCCAGCATCGGCTGGACGGCGATGCCGACCTGCAGGGACACCGCCTGCACGGCGGGCAGGCCGCCGGTGATCAACTCCCGGGCCGCGGCGGTGGTGGAGCCGAGCAGCATCGATGCCCGCCGCACCGCGGCGGCCGGGACCTCGAAGGCGGCGGCCAGGCCGTCCTGCACCGCCGATTCCAGTGCCCCCTGGCGCAGCTCGCCGAAGATCAGGCCGCGCAGCAGGTCCTGTTCACCGGCGGTGGCCCGGCCGAAGAGGTCGGCCACCGCGCGCTGCCGCAGCGCCGCCGAACCGGGCCCGGCCAGGGCGGAGATCCTCGCCATCGCCGCGTCCACCTCGCTCACCGTCAGGCTCGGCTGCACAGCCGGTGCGGGCGGGCCCTGCAGGCTGCGCCAGCCGATGCCGGTACGCCGTTGCCGCAACATCCCCGACAGATAGCTGACCACGATCTCCACGTCGGCGGCCGTGGCTTCGCGCAAGGCTGCGGCAATGATGTCGCGCTTGGCATTGCGGGACCGGGTCGCGGCCAGCTCGTGCCAGGCCTGCACCAGCCGGTCCAGCGGCATCGCTCGGTCGGTCATGACGCGATTGTTCCGCGCCGGCGACATCGCCCTGCGGCGACCTGCGGGTGGAATCTGCCGGATAACAAATCGGCACGGGACATTGACAACCGAAGCGGTTAAGTGATGATGGTGCGGACGGGATACGTGCGGATCAGCTGATCACCACGACATCGGCAGCCAACGAGGGTTCGGCCGGTCGCCCGGCCGTGTTCAAGGAGGAACACCAGATGACCTTTCCGAAGGATGTCCACTCCGGCGTGAGCGGTGCGGACGGCTCGGACGACAGCAGCAGCGGGCCGACCGGGTCGGCGTTCGACCCGACACCGCTGCAGACCAACCGGCGCCGGTTCCTCTCGCTCACCGGCCTGGCGGCCGGCGCGGTGATGGTCGGCGGCGTGGCGGCCGGCTGCGGCACCGCGCAGACCGGTAACCGCACTGGCGGAGGCGGCCAGTCCGGATCTTCGGGCCGGCAGGGCGCCGCCGGGGACACCCTGTTCGTCGCCGGCTTCCAGTGGGATCCACCGTCGACGTTCAACCCGCTGAGTCCGACCACGACCTGGCCGTCCGGCAGCGGCCAGAGTCAGTTCATCTTCGAATCGCTGGTGCGGTTCAACATGCTCGACGGCAGCCTGGAACCCGGACTGGCGAGCGAGATCAAGGATGTCGACGATCGCACCCTGGAGGTGCCGCTGCAGCAGGGCACCAAGTGGCAGGACGGCCAGGACCTGACCTCGGCTGACGTCAAGTTCACCTTCGACCTGGCCAAGGACAACTCGGTCAGCTACTCCAACGTCTGGGAGTACCTGCAGGAGGTCAAGGCCGTCGACGACCGGACGGTGCGGTTCATCGCCAAGACCAAGCCGCGCAACCTGCTGGCGATCAAGAACGCCATCGCCGGCACCTTCATCCTGCCCAAGCACAAGTTCGCGCCGCTCGCCTCGTCGGGAAAGATCACCACCGACCCGAACATGGACCCGGTCGGCAGCGGGCCGTTCAAGGTCAAGCTCGCCGACCAGACCCAGATCGTGTTGAGCCGGGTCGACAACTATTGGGGCACGAGCGTCTTCGGCACCCCGCCGATGACGACGATCACCCACCCGATCTTCAAGAGCAACCAGGACGGCGACCTGAAGCTGGAGAGCGGCGAGATCGACGCCAGCCAGCAGTTCACCGCCCAGATCTGGAAGATGTGGCAGGACAAGAAGGAACCGGTCCACACCTGGCTGAAGGACAAGCCGTACTACCTGCCGGGCAACATCCCGCTGCTGCAGATCAACGTCAAGAAGAAGGGCCTGGACAACCCGAAGGTCCGGCTGGCGATGGCGTACGCGATCGACACGCCCAACATCGTCGCCACGGCCATGTCCAGCTATTCCGATGTGCCGCAGCCCAGCCTGGTCCTGCCGACCGGCTACGAGCAGAAGTTCTTCGACAGCCAGGCGGCCAAGTCCGAGGGTTGGAGCTACAACCCGGACAAGGCCAAGTCGATCCTGGAGAACGAACTCGGCGCGAAGAAGGGCAGCGACGGCATCTACAAGCTGCCCGACGGCACCCGCCTCGGCCCGTGGACGATCATCACCCCGACCGGCTGGACCGACTGGAACACCGCCTGTGAGATCGCCGCCAAGAGCCTCAAGGCCGTCGGCATGGACGTCCGGACGAAGTTCCCGCAGGCGGCCAACGTCACCAGGAACATCCAGAACGGCAACTTCGAGCTGGCCTGCTGGAGCGCCTCCGGCGTCAGCCCGGCCAGCCCCTGGAGCCGGCTGCGCGACGTACTGGACAGTCGGGTCGGCGCGCCGATCGGGAAGACGGCCTTCGCCAACTACACCCGGTTCTCCGATCCGGCGATAGCCCGGCTGCTCGACGACGCCGCGGGCGCCAGCACCGACTCCGAGCGCAAGTCCGCCTACTCCAAGATCGAGAAGATCTACCGGCAGCAGGTGCCGGTGATCCCGTTGATGTACCGCCCGCTGGAGTTCTACGAGTTCAACACCTCCACCTGGACGAATTTCCCGACCGCGGACAACCCCTATGCGCCGCCGATGTGGGGCAACGCCGGGATCAAGTGGTTGTTCAAGCTGAAGAAGGCCTGATCGACCGACAACCATCGGAGTGGGAATGGACTTCGCCAAGTACCTTGGCCGCAAGGTCGTCTGGTACGTCATCGCGCTGTTCGTCGCCCTGCTGCTCAACTTCCTGCTGCCCCGCCTGATCCCGGGCAATCCGGTTGACAACATCGTCAGCCAGATGGCCCGGGGTGGCGGGGCCAGCGGCGAGCAGATGAAGGCGATCTACGCGCACTACATGCAACAGTTCGGCCTGGACAAGCCGATGTGGCAGCAGTTCGCTGTCTATCTGGACCAGCTCGTGCACGGCAATCTCGGCACCTCGTTCAGCCAGTACCCGACCAGCGTGAACTCGCTGGTCGGCAAGGCGCTGCCGTGGAGCATCGTGATCCAGTTGCCGGCCATCCTGATCGGCTGGCTGGTCGGCAACCTGCTCGGGGCCGTCGCCGCCTACAAGGGTGGCTGGTTCGACCGCGGCGCGTTCGTCGGCTCGCTGTTCGCCTCCTCCATGCCCTACTACTGCCTGGCGATCCTGCTGCTGTTCATCGTCGGCGTGAAGCTCGGCATCCTGCCGGTCGGCGGCGCCTACTCGCTGGGTCTCAGCCCGGAGCTGACGCCGGCGTTCTTCGGTGACGCGATCACCTACTGGTGGTTGCCGTTCTGGTCGCTGGTGATCATCTTCGTCGGCGGGCAGGCGGTCGGCATGCGCTCGATGGCGATCTACGAGCTCGGCTCGGACTACGTCAACTACGGCCGCGGACTGGGACTGAGCGACGGCCGCATCGTCCGCTACATCTTCCGCAACGCGATGCTGCCCCAGATCACCGGACTGGCGCTGTCGATCGGCGGCCTGGTCGGAGGTGCGCTGATCACCGAGTTGGTGTTCTCCTACCCGGGTGTCGGTTCGCTGCTGTTCAACGCGATCAACTCCAACGACTATCCGGTGATCCAGTCCATCACCCTGATCATCACGCTGGCCGTGCTGGCCGCGAACTTCTGCGTCGAGGTGGCCTACGGCATCATCGACCCGCGGATCCGCGCCTCCCACAGCGGTGACCGGTAGGAGCACCGATCATGAGACTGATCAACCTCACCCCGCGGTTCTGGGTGGCGATCGCCCTGATCGTGTTCACCCTGCTGGTGGGTCTGGTCGGGCCGTTGGTGGTCCAGACCAGCCCCAACGCCGTCATCGGCGGCCTCTACGACAAGCCCAGTTTCGACCGGCTGGCGATGTGGCTGGGCACCGACAACGAGGGCCAGAGCGTGTTGGCCAACCTGACCAACGGTGTCGGCACCAGCCTCTTCGTCGGACTCATCGCCGGGGCGATCAGCACGGCCATCGGTCTGGTCCTCGGTCTGGTCGCCGGCTTTCAGGGCGGTTGGCTGGACGACCTGCTGATGGGTGTCACCAACATCGCTCTGGCCATCCCGTCGATCGTGGTGGTGATCCTGTTGTCCATCGCGGTGAACGGCAGCTCGTCGTTCACGCTGGCCGTGGTCATCGGCGTCACCGGCTGGCCGTGGACGGCACGGGCGGTCCGGGCGCAGGCCGCCAGCATCCGCAACCGGGAACACATCGACGTCGCCCGGCTGTCCGGGGCCCGCTGGAGCAGCATCCTGGGCTGGGACGTGCTGCCCTACCTGCTCAGCTACGTGGCGATGGCGTTCGTGCTGCAGGTCTCCGGGGCGATCCTGACCGAGGCGGCGCTCTCGATGCTCGGTCTCGGCCCGTCCGGATCGGTGAGCCTGGGCATCATGCTGCACTGGGCGCTGGCCTGGGGTTCGGTGCGCACCGGGGCCTGGTGGGCGTTCCTGCCGCCGACGATCATGCTCACCCTGATCGCGTTCTCGCTGCTGCTGCTGCAGGCAAGCCTGGACGAGGTCTTCAACCCGCGGCTGCGGCGCGGTCGGGCGAAGCGCAAGCACGTCCTCGCCGGCACCGCCGCCGCTCCGCTGACCGCCGCCTCGGCCGGCGGCGAACCCGCACTCGAGGGAGACCATTCATGACCCGGAGCGCCGCCCGACTATTGGAGGCGCGGAACCTGCGCGCGGCCTACTACACCCCGATGGGTGACCGGGTCGTCGCCGTGGACGACGTCTCGGTGTACCTCAACGAGGGCGAGGTGCTCGGCATCGCCGGCGAGTCCGGCTGCGGCAAGTCCACCCTCGGCGCGATCCTCTCGCTGACCGCCCGCGACCCCCTGGTGGTCGAGGAGGGCACCCTGGAGGTCGACGGCTCCGAGCAGCACCTGGGGCCGCGGTCGAAGCTGCCGCGGACCTGGCGCGGTTCGGTGGTGTCGATGCTGCCGCAGGGCGCGATGAACTCGATCAGCCCCACCATGCGGGTACGGGATCTCGTGGTCGACGTGATGCGGGCCCACGACCGCGGGGTGAGGCGGTCCGATGCGCTGGATCGCGCCCGGGATCGGTTCGCCGAACTGGGGTTGCCGGTACGGGCCTTGGACGCCTACCCCCACCAGCTGTCCGGCGGGATGAAACAGCGGGTGGTGACGGTGGTCTCGACGCTGCTGAACCCGCGGCTGTTGATCGCCGACGAACCGACCTCGGCGCTGGACGTGTCCAGTCAGAAGGCCCTGATCGAGATGCTGCTGCAGATGCTGGCGAACAAGATCATGTCGGGGGTGGTGTTCATCACCCACGACCTGCCGGTGCTGCGGACGGTGTCGGACCGGATCGCGGTCATGTACGCCGGCAAGATCGCCGAGATCGGCGACTCCGCCGAGATCGCCGCCCGACCGCGGCACCCGTATTCGGCGGCGCTGCTGAACTCGGTCCTGGTGCCCGAACCGTCGTTTCGACGCAAACGGGTCCGTGGCATCCCGGGGTCACCGCCGAACCTGTTGGCGCCCCCGCACGGCTGCCGGTTCCGGCCGCGGTGCGGCCTGGCCATGGAGGTGTGCGAGAACGAGCCGCCGCAGGTCGGCGATGAGTTGCGCTTCTCCGCCTGCTTCTGGTCCCAACAGCATCCCGGCGAGGCGGTGTCGGCCGAGCAGGCGGTGCCTGACGTCGACCCGGACGAGCCGGCCCGGCAGGAGCCGGTGGCTCCGGTGCGGGCGGAGGTCGGCTGATGAGCCTCAACGGACACGGTCCCCGTGCAGCAGCGACCCGACGTGCGGCGACCGAGACCGCCGGCTCCGACGGCTCGCCGGCCACGCATGCGGACGCGGCGCTGTTCCGCGGGCGCGGGGTGACCCGCACGTTCGGCCACGGCAAGCACCTGGTCGAGGCGGTCAAGGCCGTCGACTTCTCCCTCACCCGGGGCCAGATCACCACGGTCGTCGGCGAAAGCGGGTCGGGCAAGTCGACGCTGGCCCGGATGGTGCTGAGGTTGCTGGCGGTCAGTGACGGGACGCTGGAGTTCGACGGTCGCGACGTCACCGAGATCACGGGCCGGGCCCGGGCCGAGTACTGGCGCGAGGTGCAGGCGGTCTTCCAGGACCCGTTCAGTTCGTTCAACCAGTTCTTCACCGTCCGCCGGCTGCTGAGCCGATCGTTCCGGCTGATCGGCAGCAGTGCGGCCGGTCGGGACCGGATGGAGGAGGCGCTCAACCATGTCGGGCTGCACGGGGCCGACGTGCTGGACCGGTTCCCGCACCAGCTGTCGGGCGGGCAGCGACAGCGGGTGATGATCGCCCGGGCCCTGATGATGCGGCCCCGGCTGCTGATCGCCGACGAGGCGACCTCGATGCTGGATGCCTCGCTGCGGGTGAACATCCTCAACGTGCTCACCGATCTGCGCGACGAGCTGGGGATGACGATCCTGTTCATCACCCACGACATCGGACAGGCCTGCTACATCGCCGACCAGGTGCTGGTGATGGAGCACGGGGTGATGGTGGAGCAGGGGCCGGCCGACCAGGTGATCTTCGACCCGCAGCACGAGTACACCCGCCGGCTGCTCAGCGACGTCCCGCGGTTGGGCGCCGACGCGGCCGCCCCCTGATCTGCACCGCCCGACACCGCCGTGCACCGATCCGAGGCCCACCTGGGAGTGCGCAGCTAGAGTGCGGCCGGTGATGCGGCGACGGCGGTACGGATCGGTGCCGCGATGATCTGGGATCAGTTGCCCAGCCTCGGGCTGGCCTCGCTGGCGGCGTTCGTCCTCGCCATCGTGTCGGCGGTGGCCGGCTTCGGCGGCGGCGTGCTGTTGCTGCCGGTGTTCGCGGCCCTGTTCGGGCTGCGTACGGCCGTACCGATGCTCGCCTTGACCCAGCTGGTCAGCAACGCCTCGCGGGTCTGGTTCAACCGGCATCAGCTGAACGGCCGGCTGATCGGTTGGTTCGCCCTCGGCGCGGTGCCGCTCGCACTGGTCGGCAGCGCGCTGCTGGCCCGGATCCCACTCGATCCGCTGCAACGCCTGCTCGGGGTCTTCCTGATCGCCGTCGTCGTCTGGCGGCACCTGCGCCCGCACCCGCACAAGCCGCCGCTGCCCGCCTTCATCGGTGTCGGGGCCGGCACCGGCCTCGGCTCGGCCTTGCTGGGCTCGGTCGGGCCGTTCGCGGCGCCGTTCGTGCTGGCCTACGGGTTGACCGGCGGCAGCTACATCGGCACCGAGGCCTTGACCGCGCTGATCGTCCACGTCACCAAGCTCGTCGGATACGGTCCGGTCGGGCTGCTGACCAGCAGTGTGCTGCTGCACGGCATGGCGCTGGCGCCGGCGACTCTGCTGGGCAGTTGGGTCGGCAAACGGATCGCCGACCGGCTCAGCGAACGCGTCTTCGTGCTGGTGGTCGAGGTCGGCCTGCTGGTGGCCGGCGGCATCTTCCTTGCCGGGCTGTGACCGGCCCGGAGCGCAGAGGTCAGGGGCCGATGTAGCGGCCGACCGGGCGGAGGCCGCAGCGGCGGCTGCTGGTACTCGTCGAGAGCATGGGTGATCCACCCCCCGGTGCGGGCGACGGCGAAGATCACCTCACCGGCCTCGGCCGGCATGCCGGTCACCGACCGTCAGGACGGCTAGGGCCCAGGTCGATGTTGCGGAAGCCGGCGCCGTGCGCGGCCACCACCCGGGTGATGCGATCCGCCGCGTCGACGGCCGCCGTGGCGTCCGGAAGACCCTCCAGCAGGTCCATCACCACCTCCGCTCGCGGGTCGGCGGCGACATAGAGCCGGTGGCCGAAGCCGGGCACGCTGCCACGGCCCTCGGCGATGGTGCGGGCGATCACCTGCCGGGGCTCGTCGCCGTCGAGCACCGCGGTCAGCATCCGGGCCGCCGTCCGGCTGGCGTTGCCGTGCAGGGCGGAGTCCAGGGCGCCCAGGCCGTTGAGCACGACCGCTGACGGGTTGGCGGGGCGGATGCAGCGACCTTTTCGGCAATTGTGGTTTCTGCCAGGTCGTGGTCGAGCAGCAGACCAGTGCGGTGTCGAGTTAGCCGAGATCCGGTCATCGATCCCCCCGCGGGCCCGGACGGACCAGCGCCCGGGCGAGCCGGTCGGCGAGCGGCTCGTCGTCGGTCTTGTCCGGCCCTGTGCCGCTCCCCTGACCGGCGACCGCCTCGATCAGGGCGGCTATGAACGGGCGGCCCGCCGGGCCACCGACCCGATGTCCAGCACGTCGCGGAACGCCACGCAGGCGGCGACCACGGTACCGCCACCCGCAGCCGACCGGTCAAGGGGCACTGGCCGGCAGGGCCGGCGACGACAGCGCGGACCGCCGCGCGGACGCCGGCGCCTCCCGCAACCGCGCCGCCGGGTCCTGCTGTCCGGTCCACAACCACCGGCACACCGTCTCGTAGCCGGCCGTCCGCGCCAGGTCGGCGGCCGGACGGCCCCGGTAGTAGAGCTTGGCTCCTCGTCCTCCAGCAGCGCCACGTCGGTGTCGATGGTCATCAGCGGCCCGGCGCCGGGACGCCCGTCACGGACGACGATCGGGCGGCGCTGCGGTCCCCCGCGCCGGCTTGCGGCGAACTGCTCCACCTCGATCGGGTCGAACCAGGAACCGGCGGCGTCCCGGCGCCGGCCTCGACCGAGCAGACCGCGGGAGACGTAGGCGTAGAGGGTCTGCGGCTTCACCCCGAGCCGTGCAGCGGTCTCGGCGGCGGTCAGCCGGTGCTCGGACACCGCACCTCCCCGTCATGTTGATCGGATCAACGTTGATCACCGGCCCTGTCCAGTATGACGCTGGTCGGGCACCCGGCCGCCGGGCCGGGCATCCGACAGGAGGTCGATCCATGTCCGCAGGATCAGCAGCACATCCCGGCTCCGCACCCGGACAGGACCGGATGGCGGCCCAGCTCATCGATGTTCCGCCGGGGCTCGCCGGTGTCGTCGTCGCCGAGACCGCGCTCGGCGACGTCCGCGGCCCGAGGGCTTCTACCACTACCGCCAGTACTCGGCCGTCGACCTCGCCCGCAGCCGCACGCTTCGAGGACGTCTGGTACCTGCTGTTCGACGGCGAGCTGCCCGACGCCGACCGAGCCGGGCCGGCTTCGCCGCGGAGGTCGCGCGCCGCTGCGCCGGCTGCCCGCCGAGGTCCTCGAGGCGCTGCCGGCCATCGCCGCCGCGGTCGGCGCCGGACCGCTGGCCGGGCTGCGCACCGCGCTGTCGCTGCTGCGCCGCCGACGGGCTGCCCGCCGCTCTACGACAGCCGACGCGCGCCGACCGGCGGCGGACGCCGCTCGCGGCTCTGCGCGGTCGATGCCGACCCTGCTCGACCGCCCTGCACCGGCTCGCCCACGGACAGGACCCGATCGAGCCCCGCGACGACCTCGGCCACGCGGCCAACTACCTGTACATGCTCACCGGCGAGGAAGCCGACGACCGCCGGCGGCCCGCGCCGTCGAGCAGTACCTGATCTCCACCGTCGACCACGGCTTCAACGCCTCGACCTTCACCGCCCGGGTGATCGCCTCGACCGGCGCCGACGTCGGCGCCTGCCGTCGTGGGCGCGCTCGGCGCGCTCTCCGGGCCGCTGCACGGCGGCGCGCCCAGCCGGGCCCTGGACACCCTCGACGCGATCGGCACCCCGGACCGGACCGACGCCTGGGTCCGCGAGCGCGGTCGGCCGCGGGCGAGCGGATCATGGGCTTCGGGCACGCCGTCTACCGCACCGAGGACCCGCGCTCGGTGCTGCTGCGGGAGATCGCGCAGCGGCTCGGCGGCCCGCTGGTCGACTTCGCCGTCGCAGGTCGAGGACGCCGATCGCGGCGTGCTGGCCGAGCTCAAGCCCGGCCGCGAGCTGCACACCAACGTCGAGTTCTACGCCGGCGTGGTGATGGAGCGTGCGGCCTGCCCGCGGAGATGTTCACGCCCGACCTTCGCGGTCGAGCCGGGTCGTCGGCTGGAGCGCGCACATCCTGGAGCAGGCGGCCGACGCCAAGATCATCCGCCCGGGCGCCCGGTACGTCGGCCCGCCCGCGCCGCAGCCCGTCCCCGACCCCGGCGGCCGGCCGGCCCGGCGGCCGGCTGCCGGATTGGCTAGCATGGCGCCTGATCATGGACGACCCTTCGAGTGACACACCGGGAACCGGCCAGCACCGGCCCGACGCCGCGATGACCGCAGAATGGATCATGGTCGGTGTCGGCATGCTGCTGACGCTCGGCACCGGCGTGTTCGTGGCCGCGGAGTTCACCCTGGTCAACCTGGACCGGGCCGAACTGGAGGCGCGGCGGGACCGCGGTGAACGCGGTCTGACCCGACCATCAAGGCGTTGCGGATCACCTCCACCCATCTCTCCGGGGCCCAGCTCGGCATCACCCTCACCACGCTGCTGACCGGATTCACCTTCGAGCCGGCGCTGGCCGGGTTGCTGTTGCACCCGTTACTGTCGGCGGGCCTGCCGGCGGCGTCGGTGCGCCCACCGCGAGGTGACCGGTGTCGTCGTTGCCACCCTCGGTTCGATGCTCTTCGGAGAACTGGTGCCGAAGAACTTCGCCATCGCCGTACCGGTGCGGGTGGCGCGGATCGTGGTGCCGCTACAGGCCGGGTTCACGACAATCTTCAAGCCGTTGGTGCTGGTCCTCAACCACACCGCGAACGTGGTCGTCCGGGCCCTCGGCATCGAGCCGCAGGAGGAGCTCTCCGGCGCGCGGACCGCCGACGAATTGAGTTCGCTGGTCCGCCGGTCGGCGATGGAGGGGACGTTGGAGGTGGAACGGGCCGCGCTGCTGGGCCGGTCGTTGCGGTTCGCCGAACGGGAGGCCGCCGACGTGATGACCCCGCGGGTACGGATGGAGACGGTCGACCGGCACGACACCGCCGAGGCCGTGCTCGATTGGCGCGGGAGACCGGCTTCTCGCGGTTCCCCGTGCTGGCCGCCGATGTCGACGACGTGGTCGGCATCGTGCACGTCAAGTCGGCCTACGCGGTCGCGCCGGCCGACCGGTGGCGGGTCAGCGCCGGCTCCATCATGCGGCCGCGCTGCGGGTGCCCGAGACCCTCGGGATGGACCTCCTGCTGCCCCAGCTGCGGCGCGCGCCGCTGCAGTCGGCGGTCGTGGTCGACGAGTACGGCGGGACCGCCGGTCTGGTCACCATCGAGGACCTGGTCGAGGAACTGATCGGTGACGTCTCCGACGAGCACGACCGTGAGGCCCCGCGGGTGGTGCCGGACGGCAACGACCTCCTCCTCGACGCCTCGTGCGCCCGGACGAACTGGCCGCGATCGCCGGCGTCCGGGTGCCCGAGGGCCCCGACTACGAAACGGTCGCCGGTTTCATCACCGGCCGGCTGGGCCGCATCGCCGAGCCGGGTGACCAGGTGCGGATCCGGTGGGCTGCTGCGGGTGGTGTCCCTGGACGAACGCCGGATCGAGACGCTGCGGTTCGTCCCCGACCGGGTCGCCGACAGCACCGAGGAGGGCGGGTGAACGCCGACCTGGTCGGGCTGATCGCCCTGGTGGTGCTGCTGGCGGTGAACGGCTACTTCGTCGGAGCCGAGTTCGCCGTGATCTCTGCCCGCCGGTCCCAGATCGAGCCCCGCGCCGAGCGGGTAGTGCGGCGGCGCGGACGACGCTGTGGGCGATGGAACACGCGACGCTGATGCTCGCCACCACCCAGTTGGGCATCACCGTGTGCTCGCTGCTCATCCTCAACGTGTCGGAGCCGGCGATCCATCGATCCGCTCACCGGCCGCTGGGCCGCGGCCGGGTTGCCCGCCGACGTCATCGAGGTCGCCACCTTCGTGGTCGCGCTGGTGCTGGTCACCTTCCTGCACGTCGTCTTCGGCGAGATGGTGCCCAAGAACCTGTCCTTCGCCGTGCCCGACCGGGCAGCGCTGGTGCTGGCACCGCCGCTGGTGTTCCTCGGCCGGCTGGTCCAAGCCGATCATCGTCGCCCTGAACGCGACCGCGAACGCCGCCGTGCGGCTGGTCGGGATCGAACCGCGGGAGGAGGCCACCAGCGCCTACACCCTGGATGAGGTGGCCATCACCGCTCCGCCGAGTCTCGGGAGGCCGGCACCCTCTCCGAATCCGCCGAACGGGTGTCGGCCGCCCTGCATTTCACCACCAAGACGGTCGCGGACCTGGTGCTCCCCATCGACCGGGTGCTGAGCGTGGGCCCGGGCGTGACCCCGGAGCAGATGCAGCGGCTGGTCGCCGAGTACGGCTACTCCCGCTATCTCGTCACCGCTGCCGACGGCACGCCGACCGGCTACCTGCACCTGAAGGACGTGCTGGACCTGGAGTTCTCCGCCCATCGGTCCGCACCGGTCCCCGCCGACCGGATCCGGCCGGTGCCCCGGGTGCGGGAGGGCGACGACGCCGAGGATGCGCTGCGGGCGATGCGGGCCGGACGGGTCCATCTGGCGCTGACCACCGACGCCGGCGACCGGGTGACCGGGGTGGTGTTCCTGGAGGACGTGGGTGGAGGAACTGGTGGGCCGGATCCGCGACGCGACCAACCGGGACTGACCCGCTGCCGGCCCGGAGCGGCTGGGCCCCACCCGATCGGGCCCGGGAACGACGAACGGCGTCCCCTCCCCCGAGGGAAGGGACGCCGTTCGGGTGTCCTGGTGGCTCGGCCCTGCTGCTGCTGCCGACTCGCCGGCTTCGGTGTCGCCAGGCCTCGGCCCGCTGCTGCTTCGGCCGCGGTGGCGAACACCTCCTCGGTGCTCGCGGCGGCCTCGGCGGATTCCTCGTCACCGGCGACCGAGAGTGTCGGTCCCGGCGGCCTGGGAAGCCTGCGGCGCGGCGGACGCGGTCCGGGGCGGCGCTGCCGTTGGCCTGGCGCGGAGAGGGAAGACCTCCACCGATTCGGTGACCAGCTCGATCAGCGCCATCGGCGCCCAGGTCGCCCTTGCGCAGGCCGACCTTGGTGATCCGCAGGTAACCGCCGCTCGCGCTCGGCGAAGGTCGGGGCGATCTGGGTGAAGAGGGCGTGCGCCGCACTCTTGTCGCGGATGGTCGACATCACCTGGCGGCGGGCGTGCAGGTCACCACGCTTCGCCTTGGTGATCAGCTTCTCCGCGTACGGGACGCAGCCGCTTGGCCTTCGCCTCGGTGGTGGTGATGCGCCCGTGCTCGAACAGCTGGCGAGGCCAGGTTGGCCAGAATCAGCCGCTCGTGCGCTCGCGCTGCCGCCCAGGCGAGCGCCCTTGGTGGGTGTTGGCATGGTGTCGTTCTCCTCATCGGTGGCCGGGTCCGGCCTGTGCTCCCGGTGGTGGGTCGAGGCCGGGTCGATCCCGACCCCTTTTACCGGTGCGTCGTTAGGGGGGCGGTGGGGTGGTGGCGGATCAGTACTGTTTCGTTCTCGGCGGCGTAGTCGGTGTCCGTCCTCGTTCGCGCCGGAGGACTCCCTCCTCTCGTAGGCGACCGTGATGGCCGACAGCGGGTCGAAACCGGGCGCGCTGTCCTTCAGGGGGACAGGCCCATCTCGTGCAGCTTCAGCTTGACCTCGTCGATGGACTGGGGGAGCCGAAGTTCCGGATGTCCAGCAGGTCCTGCCTCGGGACCGGGAGACCAGTTCGCCGACGGTGTGGATGCCCTCGCGCTTGAGGCAGTTGTAGGACCGGACCGTCAGGTTCAGATCCTCCACCGGCAGCGCCAGGTCGGCGGCCAGCTGCTCGTCGATCGGCGACGGGCCGATCTCGATGCCCTCGGCCTCGACGTTGAACTCGCGGGCCAGGCCGAACAGCTCGACCAGGGTCCGGCCGGCAGAAGCCACCGCGTCCCGCGGCTTGATCGCAGCCTTGGTCTCGATATCGAGGATCAGCTTGTCGAAGTCGGTGCGCTGCTCGACACGGGTGGCCTCGACCTTGTAGGTCACCTTGAGGACGGGTGAGTAGATTGAGTCGAACGGGATCCGGCCGATTTCGGCATCGACGGCCTTGTTCTGCACCGAGGAGACATAGCCGCGGCCACGCTCGACGACAGTTCCATCTCGAGCCGAGCCGTTCTCGTTCAGCGTGGCGATGTGCAGCTCGGGGTTGTGGACCTCGACACCGGCGGGCGGGGCGATGTCGGCGGCGGTGACCGCAGCAGGGGGCCTGCGCAGGTACATGACCACGGCTCATCCTCCTCGGAGGAGACGACGAGTTCCTTCAGGTTCAGGATGATCTCGGTGACGTCCTCCACGACGCCCTCCAGGGTGGAGAACTCGTGCAGGTTGCCGTCGATCTTGATGCTGGTCACGGCCGCGCCCGGGATGGACGACAGCAAGGTACGACGCAGCGAGTTGCCGAGGGTGTAACCGAAGCCCGGTTCGAGCGGCTCGATGGTGAACCGTGACCGGGATTCGGAGACACCTTCTCCGACAGCGTGGGACGCTGGGCGATGAGACGATCTACTTCTTTCTCTCCACGCCAACCGATATATGAAGGCGTGACTGCGCTGGGCCGTACCGGGGATCCGCCCCGGTACGGCCAGGGATGATCGGGCCGGGAAGCGCACCCCCGGGCCGATCAGCGGTCACCGGCGGGAGTAGTACTCGACGATCAGGTGTTCCTGGACGTCGATGACGATCTGCTCGCGGACCGGCAGCTGATGGATCAGGATCCGGCCGCGGTAGATGTCGACGTCCATCCATCCCGGCACGTCGCGTTCGCCGTGGGTCTCCCGGGCGATCACCAGCGGGGTGAGGTTCTGCGACTTGTCCCGCAGGTCGATGATGTCGTACTGGCTGACCTGGTAGGACGGGATGGTCACCCGCTGGCCGTTGACCCGGAAAGGCGTGGCCGACGAGCTGACGGCAGGCCGGCGGGTCCGGGCGAAACCGGCGCGGTAGACCACGTTGTCCAGACGGGTCTCGAGCAGCTTCAGCAGGTTGTCGCCGGTACGGCCGGCGCGGCGGAAGGCTTCCTCGAAGTAGTTGTGTAGTTGCTTCTCCAGCCGCCATAGGAGTGGCGGCTGCTGTTTCTCGCGGAGCTGGGAGGGAGTACTCCGACTCTTGTTGTGCGGCCGCGGCCGTGCATGCCCGGCGGGTAGGGGCGGCGTTCGAACGCCTTGTCATTGCCGACGAGGTCCGAGCCCGCAGCGGGCTTCTTCTTGGTCAGAGGACCGGTGTAGCGAGCCATGGTGTTGTTTCCTGTTCAGCTTGGGGGGGATCAGACGCGACGCCGCTTCGGCGGGCGGCAGCCGTTGTGCGGGATCGGGGTGACATCGGCGAGGCGCTCACCCCGACCTCCAGGCCGACCGCGCCGAGCGAACGGATGGCGGTTTCGCGGCCCGAACCCGGACCCTTGACGAACACGTCGACCCGCTTCATACCGTGCTCCATGGCGCGCCGGCCGGCGGCCTCGGCAGCCATCTGGGCGGCGTACGGGGTGGACTTGCGGAGCCCTTGAAGCCGACGGTGCCGGCCGAGGCCCAGGCGATCACCGCACCGGTCGGATCGGTGATGGAAATGACGGTGTTGTTGAACGTCGACTTGATGTGGGCGTGGCCCGCAACGACGTTCTTCTTCTCCTTGCGGCGCACCTTCTTGGCGCCGGCACGACCTGCAGTAGCCATAAGTCAAAATCTCCTGTGCGTTCCAGGCCGCGTCAGCGGGCTTTTTCTTCCCGGCGACGGGCTTGCGCGCGCCCTTGCGGCCGCGTGCGTTGGTCCGGGTGCGCTGACCGCGGACGGGCAGGCCGCGGCGGTGGCGACGGCCCTGGTAGGAGCCGATCTCGACCTTGCGGCGGATGTCGGCGGCGACCTCACGGCGAAGATCGTCCTCGGTCTGGTAGTTCGCCTCGATCCAGTCACGCAGCGTGATCAGCTGGTCGTCGGTGACTCGTGAAGAGTCACCGCTGATGCCGGTGTTGGCCAGGGTCTGGGTGGCGCGGGTACGGCCGATGCCGAAAATGTAGGTGAGGGCGACCTCGAGGCGCTTGTCGCGCGGCAGGTCGACGCCGATCAGACGTGCCATAGCAGGGTGATGTCCTTGTCTGCTGTCGAGTACGTATCGGTGTGGCGACCGACAGGTCCCGCGAAGGTGTGGAGCGTGATGCGTCCCGGTGTTCCGGGCCCCGGCCTTCGACCGGGGGTGGTGACCGGGGCTTGTCCGAAGTCGGTGCCCGGCCTTGCGATCACGTCGTGGGTTGTTCTGTTGTGGATTCAGTTGTGCGACCCGCCGGTGATGCAGCGGGCCGTGTCCGCGCCGGGACTCAGCCCTGGCGCTGCTTGTGCCGTGGGTTCGTGCTGCAGATCACCATCACGCGGCCGTGCCGACGGATGACCTTGCAGTTGTCACAGATCGGCTTGACGCTCGGCTGGACCTTCATCTCTGGGCTGACTTTCTGTCTCGGCGCAGGTCAGCATCCTCACGGATGCCCGACTCGGTGTGGTGGACGTGCGGGTGTTCGCGGGTGCGAACGTGGCTCACTGTGCCGGTAGACGATCCGGCCGCGGGTCAGGTCGTACGGGGAAAGCTCGACGACAACACGGTCGGTCGGGAGGATCCGGATGTAGTGCTGTCGCATCTTGCCGCTGATGGTGGCGAGCACCTTGTGACCATTGGCCAGCTCGACGCGGAACATCGCGTTCGGCAGCGCCTCGACCACGGTGCCCTCCAACTCGAGGGCGCCTTCCTTCCTCGCCATGAACTCTCAATCGCAGATCGGGATGAAAGGACAGGCCACCGGCACAGGTGACCGACGTCCTACTGTACGCCACCGGGCCGAGCCGCCCAAATCGTGGGCTACCGCCGGGGTGACCGGCGGGAGCGGAGGCGGCGTGTCGGCGCGCGGGCCGGTCACGTCGCCCGACACAGCTCAGACGGGCTCACCCGGGTAGAGCAGGACGGGTCGGCGCCGGCGGTCGAACCCGGCCTGCTCGTCGGGCCAGCCGGCGACGATGTCCTCGACGCCCGCCCCCGCCTCCAGCTGCTCACGAAAGCGGGACAACCCGGTGAGCAGATCCATCCACCGTCCCGGGTGGTCGTCGGGCTCGTCGGCTCGCCAGCCGAACTCACGGTAGCCCGCCCGCAGCCCGACCAGCATCGTGGTGGCCACCAGGATCGGGTCGAGGTGGTGACGGTCGGTGATGTGGACCTGCACGCCGACACACCGCTCGCCGGCGTGGGTGCCGAAGGCCGGCGTGAACGCCGCCTCCCGGAAGACGACGCCGTCGGGCCGGTGGGCGATCAACCAGGCGGCCCACCGGTGGTCCAGCCAGGGGGCACCGATGAGTTCGAACGGCCGGGTGGTGCCGCGGCCCTCCGACAGGTTCGTCGCCTCGAACAGGCCGGTGCCCGGATACAGCAGGGCGGGTCCGGGGTGGGCATGTTGGGGCTGGGCGGCACCCACGGCAGGCCGGTGTCGGCGAAGGTCAGGGCACCGGTCCAGCCGGACATCTCGACGACCGACAGCCGCTCCCCCAGCCGGTCGCCGGTCCGTGCCGGCATGCACTCGGCGTCGAAGAACCGCGCCAGTTCGCCGATCGTCAGGCCGTGGGCCATCGTGATCGCGTCACCGCCGACGGGTGAGGCGAATCCCGGCCGCAGCATCGGGCCGCGGGCCCGGCCGCCGACCGGGTTCGGCCGGTCCAGCACCACCAGCGCCAGCCCGATCCGGACGGCAGCGGTCATCGCCTCGTAGAGGGTCCAGATGTAGGTGTAGAAGCGGGCGCCGACATCCTGCAGGTCGACGACGAGGGTCTCGATCCGCGCATCGGCGCAGATGCGGGCGATGGCGTCGGCGTCAGCGCCGTGGATGTCGTGGACAGCCAGCCCGGTGCGGTCGTCGATGCCGGTCGGCTCCGAGCCGCCGGCCTGAGCGGTGCCGCGGAACCCGTGTTCGGGTCCGAGGACGGCGGCCACCGGGAGGCCGGCCGTGACCAAGGCGTCCACCAGCGGCACCAGTCCGTCGGTGAGGACTCCGGTCGGGTTGGTGAGCACGCCGAGACGCCGCCCGGCCAGCGCCGGCCAGCCGTCGGCGGCCGCGACGTCGGCGCCGGTGCGACAGCGCGGTCGGCGTTCGCAATCAGCCACGGGCCCGGGACTCGCGTTCGCGGTAGAGGTCGAGACTCTCCCGCAGGGCCCGCAGGATGTACGGCGGGACGTCCATGCCCTGCCGGCCGGCCCACAACAGACGGGACTCCACCCGGCCGACCTCGCGGGCGTACTCGACCAGCTCGTCCTCCATCCCGAGTTCCATGATCACCGCCCCCATGTCCGCCTTGTAGCCGGCATGGCCGTTGGTGCCGACCAGTCCGTACGACTTCTCCCGCAGCACCCGTGCCAGGTACAACTGCCAGGGCTTGAGCTCGTCGTCGTGCACCATCGCGGTCGCCGACATCTGGTAGAACGCGAAGTGCCCGGGCTCCTGCTGCTTGATCGGCTGGATGATCGTTTCGGCGATGGCCCGCTTCCCATCGCGGTGAGACCGACGTACAGGTTGTTGTAGGCCAGCATCGCCTGCCGCTCGGTGCTCGCACCGGTCAGGTAGTAGAGCAGCTTGGCGACCTGTTGCACGGGTGCGAAGTGCGCCAGCGCGCCGAGCATCTTGATCTTCGCCGACACCTCCAGGTGCGGCTCGGAGGCCGGCATGTCAAGATCCTGCTGCAACCGATCCAGGATCAGCCCGTGCTGGATCTCCTGCGGCTGCCAGACGTCGGCGTAGAACATCCGGTTGGTCTCGTCGACATCTGGCAGCAGCACCAGGAGTTCGAGGACGTTGCGGTCGACCTCGAGTTCCACCCTGGCCAGATAGTCGAGCACATGCGCGTACGCCGTGCGGACCAGCTCAGGATTGTTGATCGTCCGGTCCACCGAGTCCAGCGGGATCGGCGGGTAGAGGTCGCCCAGTCGCTTGACATGGTCGGCGATCTTCGGATCGGTGATGATCTGCCGCGGCACAGGGTCACCCTAGTCACGGGCACAAGCCGGCCGGGTGCCGGTCAGAGCACGGCGGCCAGTACCACCGCGAGCACGATCACCAGGACCAGCACACCGCCGATGACGGCGATCGTCAACCTGTTGCCGCTGCGGGCCTCGGTCAGTTCGCCCGGCGGCCGGTCGACGGCTGCTGCACCGCAGCGGGGTCGCTGTAGGTCGCGACCGCCGGCAGCCCGTCGACCACCGGCACCAGTTCCCCGAGCCGCTGGGCGGCGAACAGCCGGTCCAGCCGCTGGGAGTAGTCGTCCTGATCGAGCCGGCCGGCGGTGAAAGCGTCGTTGAGCCGACGGCTCAGCTGCTCGCGGTCCTCAGACGTCACCGGCGCATCCGGTGTGCTCCGGTACTTCGACGAGATCGGCAGCTCGCTCACCCTGCTCAGGCTACCCAACCCGGCCGCCGATCCCGTCGCACGCGGCCCGCGGCCCCCGAACAGGGCGCGACGTAGGGCCGTCCGTGAGCCGTGTGATCTTCATGTGTGGTCCCGCCGGGGCGGGGAAGTCGACCTGCGCCAAGAGGCTGGAGAGCGGCGGCATGGTCCGGTTGTCCTTCGACGTGGAGATGTGGCGCCGAGGCATCTGCACCGTGTCGTTGCCGGCAGAGGTACGCGACGAGATCGAGGCCGACCTCCGGGCGCAGCTGCTGGATCTCGTCGCTGCAGGCAGGGATGTCGTTCTCGACTTCTCCTTCTGGTCCCGGCAGATGCGGGCCGACTACCGCCGGCTGCTGGAACCCACCGGCGTCATTCCCGAGACGATCTACTGTGCGACGGACCGCGAGACGGTCGCTCGCCCGCCTGCGGGCCCGACGCGGAAGCCATTCCGACGACTTCGTGCTGACCGAGGACCTCGTCGCCCAGTACTTCGACCACTTCGAGCCCCCGACGCCTGACGAGGGCCCCCTCACCGTCATCCGCTAGCTCCAGGAGAACGGAGACGTGCGCGTCCCGCGGATCCCCACCCTGCAACGGCGAAGACTGTCAGTGCCGACCACTAACGTCATGGATATGACGGAGGCGATGGAGCTCTGGGACAGCCACGAGGTGGCCGCCGAAGCAGCCGCCTGTGTGCGGGCCGAACGCGCCGCCGGCTGCCGACTCCTCGTGGTCGCCGCCCTGTGGGCTGATCATCATCCTGGCCGACGGGATCCTGCACCGGTACACCGATCTCGCCGTCGCCGGGGAGGAGTCGGCCAGGTTCGGCGGCGACGGCACCCCGGAGGTGGCCGAGTTCGCGCCGGCCGAACTCGGGCTGGAGACCGGCCTGAGCCCGAACCAGGCCCGCAGCCTGATCGCTGACGCGCTGGACCTGCGGCACCGGCTGCCGGTGTTGTGGGCGCGGGTGCAGGCCGGGGACGTGCCGGCGCGGGAGGCCCGCCGGGTCGCCCTGCGCACCCGCTGCCTGACGGTCGAGCAGGCGATGGTGGTCGACCGGCGGGTGGCCCGGTATGTCGGGCAGTTGTCCTGGACCCGGCTGGAGAACCTGCTCACTGCCGAGATCCTGCGGGTCGACCGGGAGCGGGTCGAGCAGCGGACCGAGGATGCCAAGCGGTTCCGCTCCGTCCGGATCGGCCGGGGCTCTGAGCACGGTCTGACCGAGGTGTGGATGCAGTTGGACACCATCACCGCGCTGCGGTTGAAGGCCCAGCTCGTCCGGTTGGCCGAGGTGATGATGGCCCATCCCGACCGGCTGCCGGCTGGGGTTCCGTCGCTGGGTGCCCAGACGAAGGACGAGTGGGAGGCGGTCGCCGCCGGGATGCATCCGGCGGTGGCCCTGCAGGTGCTGGCCTCGGTGGATCAGCCCGACCTGTTCACCGACCTCGAAGCCCACCTGCGTGCCGCCGCCCGGCTGACCGCCGGCCACCGGAGTGCGCGGATCCGCCGGCCGCTCTGCCAGCCGCCGAGCCGGCGGACGAGCTCCGAGTCGGCGGACGAGCTGGAGCCGGAGCCGGATCCCGAGCCTGGTCCCGGGCTGGGCGAGTTGCGGGAGGCGGTGATGAAGGACCTGGCCCGACGGATCGATCCGGAGAAGCTGCTGCCCCAGGGCGGTGCTGCACGTCCACATCAGCGCCGAGGCCCTGGCCGCGTTCAACCGGGGTGAGGATCCCGGGGTGGGCCGGGTGGAGGGCATCGGCCCGGTGCTGCTGTCCTCGGTGCGGGAATGGCTCGGCGCGGGCTGCCGGGTCCGGGTGCTGCCGGTGCTCGACCCGGCCGGATCCCGGCTGTGGACGGCTACGAGATCCCGGCCCGGATGGCCGAGGCCGTGCTGGCCCGAAGTCCGGGCAGTGTCTTCCCCTGGTCCGGCATCACCAGCCGCCACGGGCTGGATCTGGACCACACGGTTCCCTACACCGGCCCGCCCGGTGCACCGGCCCACCGGACGGGCCGCCCGGGCAGACCTGGCTGGGGAATCTGGGTCCGTTGGGTCGCGGGGAGCACCGGTTCAAGACGTTCGGCCGGGTGAAGGTCAGACAACCGGTCGCGGGCACGTTCGTGTGGCGGTCCAGGTTCGGCCGGGTCATCATCACCAACCCCGCCGGCACCCACGACCTCGGCACCGGGACGTTCGCCGACACCGTCTGGCGGAGCGCGCAACACCGCGCGCCATCCCCGGCGGCCTGACTCGCCTGCGCCCGCTTCGACGAGCTCAGTGCGCGGATCGGGATCCGGGGTCAGGACGCGGAAGGAATGGGCTCGGCGGGCTCGGTGGCGGGATCTCCAGGCCGGTGTGGTGGGCGGCGAAGGCGAGCATGTCGGCAAGTTCTGCTGCCACCATCGCCGCCGGCTTGCCCATGCCGTGCCCTGCCCGGGTCTCGACGCGGGTCAGCACCGGCGCCGGCGCCTGCTGGGACCGTTGCAGCGTGGCGGTGAACTTGTGGCTGTGCGAGGGCACCACTCGGTCGTCGTGGTCGGCGGTCATGATCAACGTGGCCGGGTAGGCGGTCTCGCGGAGGTTGTGCAGCGGCGAGTACGCCAACGCGGTGGCGAAGTCCTCGGGATCATCGGGGTTGCCGTAGTCGGAGGTCCAGGCCGCACCGGCGGTGAAGCGGTGGAACCGGAGCAGGTCCAGCACACCGACCGCCGGCAGGGCCACCGCGGCCAGGTCGGGCCGCTGGGTCATGGTGGCGCCGACCAGCAGTCCCCCGTTGCTGCGACCGTGCAGGGCCAGCTGCTCGTGCCGGGTGATGCCGTCGGCGACGAGCTGTTCGGCGACGGCGATGAAGTCGTCGAAGACGTGCTGCTTGGCCTCAGCCGGCCGTTGTCGTACCAGTTGCGGCCGTACTCCCCGCCGCCGCGCAGGTTGGCGATCACCACCGTGCCGCCGGCGGCCAGCCAGCCCGGCCACAGCGGCCGGTAGTCGGCCTCGACGGGGATATTGAAGCCGCCGTAGCCGTAGAGCAGGGTCGGCGCGCGGACCGTCGGCGCACCGGCTCCGGGCCGGATCAGGAAGTACGGCACCGCCGTGCCGTCGGCGCTCGGGGCCCGGCGGCGCTCGACCCGGACGGCGGGCGGGGAGAACACCGCACCGGTCTGGCACCAGGTCGGTCCAGCGGCTCGGCGGCGCCGCTGCCGGTTTGACCAGCCGGTAGGCGCGGGTCGGATCCGTCACCGTCGACAGGCCGAGAAACCATTCGTCGCTGCCGGGGTCGGCCGAGATGCCGGCCAAGGCCCCGCCGGTCGACGTCGACGGTCGCCGAGTGCGGACCCGTCCAACGCGTACCGGGTGATCACCGGCACGGCATCGACCGAGCCGGGCGACGATCAGTTCCTCCCCGGCTGCGGCCACCGACGAGCACCGCATCGGCCGATCTGCGCCACGAGTTCCGGACAAGCGGAGCTCGCCCGCGGCGAAGCGCCGCGGCAAGGTCGGCCCGCACCAGGCGGCCCCGGTCGGCCTCATGGTCGGTGCACAGGATGACCGAGTCGCCGTCGGTCGCGGACGAACCCGAACCGGGCGTAGGCGCGTGTCGATGAGCTTGATCGGCGGCCCGACGACCGACCGGCCGTCGACCTCGGTCGACCGGGATGCAGCCAGAGCCGGTTGGTGTTCTCGGTGCCCTCGGACAGGTGCACCGCCAGCCACCGATGATCGGCGGAAAGCTGCGGCGTCGACGATCCCCTGCCGGTAGTCGTCGCGGACGTCGACGATCACCTCGTCCTCGGTCTCGGGCCGGCCGAGCCGGTGCAGCCTGAGCATCCCGGTACGGACCTGGTCCGGGCCGCGAACCGTCGGCCCGACCCGTGTGCGGTACGGCCCCGTAGACGTAGACGCCTGCTGTCCGGCAGCCAGGTGGGCGCGGCCGAACTTGGTGCGGATCGGTGTGTCCGGCACGCTGATGCGCCAACGGGCCAGGTCGAGCAGGGCGAAGTCCACCCAGTCACTGCCGCCCGGCTGAGCTGGTAGCTCAGGTAGCGGCCGTCTTCGCTGACCTGGTAGCCGCGGACCGAGGTGGTGCCGTCGTCCGACAGCATGTTCGGGTCGAGCACCAGTCGACCACCGGACGCGCAACTCCGCGAGGGTGTCGGCGACGAAGATCTGGTCCTGGTCCAGGCTGCCGTCGTTACGACTGACCAGATAGCGGCCGCCATGCCGGGCGGGGATGCCCGGCCCGGGGCCGGCGGACGATGCGGTTCATCAGCTCGGTGAACCAGGCGCGCTCGCGGGACGGTCGGCGAACCATTCCTCGGTGTAACGCGTTCTGCAGGCGGACCCAGTCCCGGGTCGCCTCCGAAGTCCGGATCCTCCAGCCAGCGGTACGGATCGGCGATGCGACGGCCGTGCAACTCCTCGACGAGGTCATCAGTGCGGGAGTCGGGGTGGCTGGTCATCGGCTGATCGGTCGGCATGGGGCCAGCCTGCCAGCCGTCGCTCCCCCGTCGGTTAGCGGAGGTGCGGTACCGGGTCGCGGCCTTCTTCCAGGGCGTCGGAGACGCCTTCGAGGGTGAGGGCGTCGGCGGCCAGGCCGAGGTCGACCTCGGTGCCGGTGCGGGCGGCATACCCGCTGGCGGTGCGGGCAGCCAGTTCCGGATGACTGCAGAGGTAGCGGAAGTCCAGGCTCGGATCGCCGGTGGCGACACAGGAGAAGTCCCAGACACCGGACAGCCGGCCCAGCGGCCCGTCCAGCACCAGGTTGCCGAGGTGGAAGTCGTTGTGCAGCAGCACCAGCCGGTGCCGACCGGCTTCCAGCCGGCGGTCGAAGTCGGCGCGGACCGCGGCATACCGGTCCCGGGCCCGCTCCGGCAGCAGTTGCGGGTCCACCGACCTCGACGCGTCATCGGCGACCGTCGGGACCCCGAGCTCGGCGATCTCGTCGGCGCTCAGCGCACGGTGCATGGCGGCCAGGAACCGGGCCAGGTCGGCGGCGACGCGATCTCGGACCAGCGGCGGCGCCAGCTCGAACGCGTCCGGGTCCAGTGCTGCCCCGTCCAGCCGGCGATAGACCATGAAGCGGCTCGTCCGGCCGGTCCGCACCACCTGCGGGATCGGCACCGGCAGCCGGCCGGCCAGCCCTGCCAGCAGCGCCACCTCGCGGGTCGAGGGCGACGCCCTCGTCGCGGGGGAACCGGACGATCCAGCCGTCCGGAGTGTCCAGCACCACATTCTCCCAGCCGACCCGGTACGTCGACCCGGCCAGGTCGGTACCCGGGTCGGTGTCGACACCGTCGGCGCGGGCCGCCGCGATCAGTGCGTCGCGGTCCTGTCCCGGCCGCAGTCCAGGTCCGGGCACGGTCGCTCGGGCGCCTGGATCAGGCCCGCTCGTCCAGCGCGGACAGGACGCGCTTGGCGACGTCGTCCACCTGGCCCAGCCCGTCGACCTCGACCAGCAGGCCGCGGCCGGCGTACACGTCGAGCAGCGGAGCCGTCTCGTCCAGGTACTTCTGCTGGCGGATCCGGACCGCCTCTTCGGTGTCGTCGGTGCGGCCCTCGGTCTCGGCACGCAACCGCAGCCGCTCCACCACCTCCTCCACGTCGACCCTCAGCGACAGCACCGCGTCCAGCGGCAGGTCCGCCTGCGCCAGGATCTGGTCCAGCGCCTCCACCTGGGCCGGCGTCCGCGGGTAGCCGTCGAGCAGGAAGCCGGGCCGGCAATCGTCCTCGGTGAGCCGGTCGGCGACGATGCGGTTGGTGATCTCGTCGCCGACGTAGCCGCCGGAGTCCATGATCCGTTTGACCTCCAGGCCCAACGGCGTACCGGCGCTCACGTTGGCGCGGAAGATGTCACCGGTGGAGATGGCCGGAATGCCGTAGTGCTCCGAGATCGCCTTGGCCTGGGTGCCCTTGCCGGCACCGGGCGGCCCCATGATCAACAGTCGCATCAGCGGAGGAACCCTTCGTAGTTGCGTTGCTGCAGCTGGCTCTCGATCTGCTTCACCGTGTCCAGTCCGACGCCCACGATGATGAGGATCGACGTACCGCCGAAGGGGAAGTTCTGGTTGGCGTTGAAGAAGATGAACGCGACCATCGGCAGCAAGGCGATGATCCCGAGATAGAGCGAACCCGGGAAGGTCAGCCGGCTCAGCACGTAGCCGAGGTAGTCCTCGGTCGGCCGGCCGGCCCGGATGCCGGGAATGAAGCCGCCGTACTTCTTCATGTTGTCGGCCACTTCCTGCGGGTTGAAGGTGATCGACACGTAGAAGTAGGCGAAGAAGATGATGAGCAGGAAGTACGTCGCCATGTAGATCGGGTGGTCACCGCGGACGAAGTGGCCCTGGATCCACGACGCTCCCCAGCTGCCCGGCCGGAACTGGGCGTACAGCACCGGGATGTACAGCAGCGACGAGGCGAAGATGACCGGGATCACGCCGGCCTGGTTGACCTTCAGCGGGATGTAGGTGGTGGTCCCGCCGAGCACCCGGCGCCCGACCATCCGCTTGGCGTACTGGACCGGGATCCGCCGCTGCGACTGCTCGATGAAGATGACCCCGAGCATCACCAGCAGGCCGATCGCGACGACCAGCAGGAAGAGCACCCAGCCCTGGCTGCCCGGACTGGACTGCTTGATCGACCACAACGCCTGCGGGAAGGTGGCGCAGATCTGGGTGAAGATCAGCACCGACATGCCGTTGCCGACCCCGCGCTCGGTGATCAGCTCACCGAGCCACATGATGACGCCGGTGCCCGCGGTCATGGTGAGGATCATCACCGTGACCGGGAAGATGCTGTTGTCATGCACCAGCCCCCTGCAGTTGCTGAACAGCTGGTCGTTGCGGGCGAGCGTGACGAACGTGGTCGACTGCAGCACAGCCAGCACCAGGGTGAGGTAACGGGTGTACTGGGTGATCTTGTTCTGCCCGGACTGGCCCTCCTTCTTGAGGGCCTCCAACCGCGGGATCACCACGGTCAACAGCTGCAGGATGATGCTCGCCGTGATGTAGGGCATGATGCCCAGCGCGAAGATCGCCAGCTGCAGCAGCGCACCGCCGGAGAACAGGGACAGCAGCGAGTACAGGCCGGCCTGGCTGCCGCTCTGGGCGGCGGTGGCGCAGGTGTGCAGCTGCTGCACGTTGACGTTCGGCACCGGGATGACCGAGCCGAGCCGGTAGACGACGATGATGCCGAGCGTGAACAGGAGCTTCTTGCGCAGGTCCGGCGTCCTGAACGCTCCGGCGAAGGCGGTGAGCAATCCGATTCCTTCTCTCTGGTGTGCCCGTCCCGCGACGACCGATCCGGATCCGGGACCGCTCGACTCTATCAAGTCCCGGCCGGTGCACCCGCCCCGGCGAATCCCGTCCGGACACCGGTGGGGCGTCCTTCGACAAGCTCAGGGCGGCCGAACCGGGCTCCTGGGCGCGGACACCGGGTCAGTACGCGAAGTCCGGCTCGGGGCGGCGGGTCCCTGTCGATATGCCGACGGGGCGGACCATCAGCTGGTGCCGCCCCGTCGGTGTTGACTTACCGGGCCCGTCCTCAGAGTTCGGTGACGCTGCCGCCGGCGGCGGCGATCTTCTCCTTGGCACTGCCCGAGAACGCGTGCGCAGAGACCTGCACGGCGACGCTGAGCTCACCCGAGCCCAGCACCTTCACCGGCAGACCGGAGCGCACCGCGCCCCGCTCGACCAGGTTCTGCGGGGTGACCTCGCCGCCCTCGGGGAAGAGGGTGGACAGCCGATCCAGGTTGACCACCTGGTACTGGGTCCGGAACGGGTTGGTGAACCCGCGCAGCTTCGGGATCCGCATGTGCAACGGCATCTGGCCGCCTTCGAAGGCTTCCGACATCGTGTTGCGTGCCTTCGAGCCCTTGGTGCCGCGACCCGCGGTCTTACCCTTGGAGCCCTCGCCGCGCCCGACCCGGGTCTTGGCCTTGTGGGCGCCCGGCGCGGGACGGAGATGGTGCACCTTCAGACCGGTGCCGGTGGTGTCATCGTTCGCCATGTCAGTCGACCTCCTCGACGGTGACCAGATGGTGCACCGTGGCGATCATGCCTCGTACGACAGGGGTGTCCGCGTGGGCGGACACGTCACCGATCCGCTTCAGGCCGAGCGTACGCAGCGTGTCGCGCTGGTTCTGCTTGCCGCCGATCGACGACTTCACCTGGGTGACCTTCAGGCGGCTGCTCATGCGTGCACCTCCCGCCGGGCCTTGAGCAGCGCCGCCGGGGTGACGTCCTCCAGCGACTTGCCGCGCCGGCGGGCCACCTCCTCGGGCTCCTCGAGCATCTGCAGGGCCGCGACCGTGGCGTGCACCACGTTGATCGCATTGGCCGAGCCCAGCGACTTGGCCAGCACGTCGTGCACACCGGCCGCCTCGAGCACCGCACGGCAGGCGCCGCCGGCGATCACACCGGTACCGGGTGACGCCGGACGCAGCATGACCACGCCGGCCGCCTTCTCACCCTGCACCGGATGCGGGATGGTGCCCTGCACCCGCGGCACGTGGAAGAAGTGCTTCTTGGCCTCTTCCACGCCCTTGGCGATCGCGGCCGGCACCTCCTTGGCCTTGCCGTAACCGATACCGACCGAACCGTCGCCGTCACCGACGACGACCAGGGCGGTGAAGCTGAACCGGCGGCCACCCTTGACGACCTTGGCCACGCGATTGATCGCGACGACCTTCTCGACGTAGTTGTTCCTGTCCTGGCCCTGGCCCCGGCGGTCACCGCGGCGGTCGCCACCGCCTCGACGCTGTGATCCACTCATGCTTTGAATACCTCTCAGTTCCTCGTCCGCCGGCTGCTCAGAATCCCAGGCCGACCTCGCGGGCGGCATCTGCCAGCGCCGCGATCCGACCGTGGTACTTGTTGCCGGCCCGGTCGAAGACCACGGTCTCCACCCCGGCGGCCTTGGCCCGCTCGGCGACCAGTCGGCCCACCTGCTTGGCCTTCTCGGTCTTGTCGCCGTCGGTGGACCGCAGCGACCCCTCCATGGTGGAGGCGTGGGCCACGGTGTGACCGCGGCTGTCGTCGATCACCTGGGCGCTGATGTGCTTGGCCGACCGGCTGATGACCAGCCGCGGCCGCTCCGGGCCGCCGAAGATCTTCTTCCGGCCCCGCAGCTGACGACGCAGCCGCGAGGAGGTGCGGGCAGCGGTGTGCTTGCGCGCAGACAGAGATACCGCCATCGTCACTTACCAGCCTTTCCAACCTTGCGGCGGACGTGCTCGCCCTCATACCGCACACCCTTGCCCTTGTAGGGCTCGGGCTTACGCAGCTTGCGGATGTTGGCCGCGACCTCACCGACCTGCTGCTTGTCGATACCTGCCACCGAGAACCTGGTCGGTGTCTCGACGGCGAAAGTGATGCCCTCGGGGGCCTTCACGGTGATCGGGTGGCTGTAACCCAGGTTGAGCTCCAACTCACCCGGGCCCTTGGCGATGACCCGGTAGCCGACGCCGACGATCTCCAGCCGCTTGACATAGCCCTCCGACACGCCGGTGACCATGTTGGCCACCAGGGTGCGGGACAGGCCGTGCAGCGACTTGGACTCACGTTCGTCGTCGGGGCGGTTCAGTACGATCTGGCTGTCGTTGTGCTCGACGGTGATCGGTGCGGCGACCCGGTGCTCCAGCTGGCCCTTCGGGCCCTTCACCAGGACGACGGAACCGTCGATGGTCACCTCGACCCCGGACGGCACCGGAACCGGAAGCTTGCCAATCCGTGACATGTCTTCTCAGTCCTTTCGTTGTGTCCCGGCGCTCACCAGACGTAGGCGAGGACTTCCCCGCCCACGCTGCGCGCATGTGCTTGCTTGTCGGTCAGCAGGCCGCCCGACGTGGAAATGATGGCGATACCCAGGCCACCGAGCACCTTCGGCAGGCCGGTGGACTTGGCGTACACCCGAAGTCCCGGCTTGGAGATCCGCCGGACCCCGGAGATCGACCGCTCCCGGTTCTGGCCGTACTTGAGGGTGATCTGCAGGCTCTTGCCCACCTCGCCCTCGGTCGGCTCCTTGACCTCGAACCCGGCGATGTAGCCCTCCTCGGTCAGGATCTTGGCGATCCCGACCTTGATCTTGCTGGACGGCATCGTGGCGGTGTCGTGGTAGGCCTGGGAGGCGTTCCGTACGCGGGTCAACATGTCCGCGATCGGATCAGTCATGGTCATGGCTTGTGCGATTCCTTCTCGAGTGGTTTCCCGGCGGGACCTGCGGTCCCGAGGACCTCTCTCGTCTGTGCGGGGTGGGTGTGGTCGACGGTGCGGATCACCAGCTGGACTTGGTCACACCGGGCAGTTCGCCCTTGTGCGCCATCTCCCGCAGGCAGATCCGGCAGAGGCCGAACTTGCGGTAGACCGCCTTCGGCCGGCCGCACCGCTGACACCGGGTGTAGGCGCGCACGCCGAACTTCGGCTTGCGGGCCTGCTTGACCTTCAGCGCTGTCTTTGCCACGTCTTACTTCCTTACTCAGTTGGCCTGGAACGGGAAGCCGAGGTGACGCAGCAGCGCCCGGCCCTCGTCGTCGTTGGTCGCCGAGGTGACGAAGGTGATGTCCATCCCCCGCACCCGATCGATCCTGTCCTGGTCGATCTCGTGGAACATGACCTGCTCCGACAGACCGAACGTGTAGTTGCCGTGCCCGTCGAACTGCTTGGGCGACAGGCCGCGGAAGTCGCGGATCCGGGGCAGCGCCAGGGACAGCAGCCGGTCGGCGAACTCCCACATCCGGTTCCCCCGCAGGGTGACGTGGCAGCCGATCGGCTGGCCCTCACGCAGCCGGAACTGCGCCACCGACTTGCGGGCCCGGGTGACCTGCGGCTTCTGCCCGGTGATGGTGGTCAGGTCGCGTACCGCGCCGTCCATCACCTTGGAGTCGCGGGCGGCGTCGCCGACACCCATGTTCACCACGACCTTGACCAGCCGCGGGATCAGCATCGCATTGGCGAACGCGAACTCCTGCTGCAGCGCCGGCGCGATCCCCTCGGCGTAGCGCTGCTTCAGCCGCGGCACCTCGACCTCTGTTGCCGTGCTGGTCATCAGATCTCCTCCCCGGTCCTGCGGGCGACCCGCACCGACCGGAACGCGGTGTACTCGGTGCCGTCGGGGCGACGCTTGGTCACCTCGTCACGGCGGTGACCGATTCGGGTGGTCACCTCGGTGCCGTCGGCGTCCTTGACCACCAGGGCCACGTTGGAGACGTGCACCGGCGCCTCGCTGGAGACGATCCCGCCCTGGGTCTGGGTGCTGTTCTGCGGCTGCGCCGACCGGTCCTTGAGGTGTCGCTTGACGATGTTGACACCGGACACGGTGACCAGTTCGCGGTCCGGCTGGACCGCCAGGACCTCACCGACCAGGCCCTTGTCCTTGCCGGCGATGACCTTCACCCGGTCACCCTTGCGGATGTCGACCTTGCCGTGCTGACGCGAGACGGCAGCGTTGATCTTGTTGGTCATTGCTCAGATCACCTCCGGGGCGAGCGAGATGATGCGCATGAAACGCTTCTCCCGCAACTCCCGGCCGACCGGGCCGAAGATGCGGGTGCCGCGCGGCTCACCGTCGTTACGCAGGATCACCGCGGCGTTCTCGTCGAACTTGATGTACGAGCCGTCCGGTCGCCGGCGCTGCTTGACGGTACGCACGACGACGGCCTTGACGACCTCGCCCTTCTTCACGTTGCCGCCCGGGATGGCGTCCTTGACCGTGGCCACGATCTGATCGCCGATGCCGGCGTAGCGGCGACCGGATCCGCCGAGCACCCGGATGCACAGAATCTCCTTGGCACCCGTGTTGTCGGCGACCTTCAGCCGCGACTCCTGCTGGATCATTCCTTCTTCTCCTCTGAACTGTCAGCACTTCGGCCGGCGCACACCGGCCGGTTTCTGACAAGTCGGCTTGTTTGCCCTGATGGGTTACTTGGCCTTCTCGACGATCTCGACCAGCCGCCAGCGCTTGGTGGCGCTCAGCGGGCGGGTCTCCATCACGACCACCCGGTCGCCGATGCCGGCGGAGTTCTCCGCGTCGTGCACCTTGAGCTTGGTGGTCTGGGTCAGCACCTTGCCGTACAGGCGGTGCTTGATCCGGTCCTCGACGGCAACGACGACGGTCTTGTCCATCTTGTCGCTGACCACCAGTCCCTCGCGGACCTTGCGGCGGCCACGGTCGGCCGAGGTGTGCGCCACCCGGGCGGCGGCGTGGTCGGCGTCCAGGCCCAACTGCTGCTGGCTCACTTCGTTCCCCTGCTCACTCATCGGTTCAGGCACCTGCCGTCTCGGTCGCGGCCTCGGTGTCCGGGTCATCGACGATGCCGAGGTTGCGTTCCTGCAGCACCGTGTAGATCCGGGCGATGTCCTTGCGGACCGACCGCAGCCGGCCGTGGGACTCCAGCTGTCCGGTGGCGGCCTGGAACCGCAGCGTGAACAGCTCTTCCTTCAGTTCGACGACCTTGGCGTTGAGCTCGTCGCGACCCAGGGACCGCAGTTCGCCGGCCTTCACTGTGTTGGCCATCAGTTCTCTCCTGCCTCACGCGAGACCACGCGGCACTTCATCGGCAGCTTGTGGATCGCCAGTCGCAGCGCCTCGCGGGCGACGTCGTCGGCCACGCCGGACAGTTCGAACATCACGCGTCCGGGCTTGACATTGGCGATCCACCACTCCGGCGAGCCCTTGCCGGAACCCATCCGGGTCTCGGCCGGCTTCTTGGTCAGCGGACGGTCGGGGTAGATGTTGATCCACACCTTGCCGCCACGGCGCATGTGCCGGGTCATCGCGATCCGCGCGGACTCGATCTGCCGGTTGGTGACGTAGCGGGCCTCCAGGGCCTGGATGCCGTAGTCACCGAAGGCGAGCTCGGTGCCGCCCTTGGCCATGCCGGTGCGCTTGGGGTGGTGCTGCTTGCGGAACTTGACCCTGCGCGGAACCAACATCGATCAGCCCTCCTGACCACTCGTGCTTGGCGCGGCCGCGGCCGTACCGGCCGGCTGCTGCGCCGTCGACTCGGCGGCGCCCTCCTGCCGGCGCCGGCCGCCACGCTCGGGACGATCGCCCCGGCCCGGACGGCTCCCGCGACCCGGCCGACGGCTGCCCTGGGCGGCGTTGCGGGCGGCCTTCTGCGCTGCCCGCTCCGACCGGGTGCCGGACACGTCACCCTTGTAGATCCAGACCTTGACCCCGATCCGGCCGAACGACGTACGCGCCTCGAAGAAGCCGTAGTCGACGTCGGCGCGGAGCGTGTGCAGCGGCACCCGACCCTCGCGGTAGAACTCGGACCGGCTCATCTCCGCACCGCCCAGACGGCCGGAACACTGGATCCGGATGCCCTTGGCGCCGGACCGCATCGCGGTCTGCTGCGCCTTGCGCATGGCCCGGCGGAACTGCACCCGGCCGGCGAGCTGCTCGGCCACGCCCTGGGCGACCAGCTGCGCGTCGATCTCGGTGCCCTTGACCTCGAGGATGTTCAGCTGGACCTGCTTGCCGGTCAGCTTCTCCAGTTCACCGCGGACCCGCTCCGCCTCGGCGCCGTTACGGCCGATGACGATGCCCGGGCGGGCGGTGTAGATGTCGACCCGCACCCGGTCCCGGGTCCGCTCGATCTCGATGCTGGAGATGCCGGCCCGCTCCAGGCCCTTGTGCAGGCTGCGGCGGATCTTGACGTCCTCACCGACGTACTCGGCGTACTGCTTCTCGGCATACCACCGCGTCTTGTGGTCGGTGCTGATGCCGAGCCGGAAGCCGTACGGGTTGATCTTCTGACCCATGGCTCAGGCCTCCTTCTTCTCGACGACGACGGTGATGTGGCTGGACCGCTTCAGGATCCGGCTGGCGCTGCCCTTGGCCCGCGGACGGATCCGGCGCATCGTCATGCCCTCGTCCACGAAAGCCTGGGCCACGTACAGCTCCTCGGGCCGCAGGTTCTCGGTCTGCTGGGCGTTGGCCGCGGCGCTGGCGATGACCTTGCCGACCGGCTCGCCCGCGGCCTGCGGGGCGAACCGGCAGGCGTCCAGTGCCTCGGTCACGTCCATGCCTCGGATGACGTCCACGACACGACGGACCTTGGTCGCCGACATCCGGACCCCGCGAGCGATCGCATAGGAGCCCTGCCGGTCACCAAGGAGCGCGTCCCGGCGGCTCGGCCGGGTCTTGGCTGCATTACTCATCAGATCTCGTTCCTGATTCCTCGTCAGCGCCGCCGCGACTTGCGGTCGTCCTTGTCGTGACCGCGGAACGTCCGGGTCGGGGCGAACTCGCCGAGCTTGTGCCCGATCATCGACTCGGACACGAAGACCGGCACGTGCTTGCGACCGTCGTGCACCGCGATGGTGTGGCCGATCATGTCCGGCGTGATCATCGAGCGGCGCGACCAGGTCTTGATGACGTTCTTGCTGCCGTTCGTGTTCTGGACCTCGACCTTCTTGGCGAGGTGATCATCGACGAACGGGCCCTTCTTCAGGCTGCGTGGCATTCCGAGGCCTCCTGCTCAGCGCTTCTTGCCGGACTTGCGGCGACGGACAATGAGGCGGGAACTCGCCTTGTTCTTGTTGCGGGTACGGCCCTCGGGCTTGCCCCACGGCGACACCGGGTGGCGACCACCGGAGGTCCGGCCCTCACCACCGCCGTGCGGGTGGTCGACCGGGTTCATCACGACACCGCGGACCTTGGGCCGCTTGCCCTTCCAGCGGTTGCGGCCGGCCTTGCCCCAGTTGATGTTGGCCTGCTCGGCGTTGCCCACCTCACCGACGGTCGCGCGGCAGCGGACGTCGACCATCCGCATCTCACCCGACGGCATCCGCAGCGTGGCGTAGCGGCCCTCGCGGGCGACCAGCTGGATCGAGGCACCGGCGCTGCGGCCGAGCTTGGCACCGCCACCGGGCCGCAGTTCCACGGCGTGCACCGTGGTGCCGACCGGGATGTTGCGCAGCGGCAGGTTGTTACCGGTCTTGATGTCGGCGCCCTCACCGGCCTCCACCGGCGCGCCCTGGCGCAGACCGGTCGGAGCGATGATGTAGCGCTTCTCGCCGTCGGCGTAGTGCAGCAGCGCGATCCGGGCGGTCCGGTTCGGGTCGTACTCGATGTGGGCGACCTTGGCCGGGACACCGTCCTTGTCGTACCGCTTGAAGTCGATCAGCCGGTAGGCCTGCTTGTGGCCGCCGCCGATGTGCCGGGAAGTGATCCGGCCGGCCGCGTTGCGGCCACCGGTCTTCGGGCTCGGCACGACCAGCGACTTCTCGGGGGTCGACCGGGTGATCTCGGCGAAGTCGGCGACCGAACCGCCGCGTCGACCCGGAGTGGTCGGCTTGTACTTGCGAATAGCCATCGTTTGTCAGTCCTGTCCCAGTCCGTTCAGCCGACCGGTCCGCCGAAGATGTCGATGCTCTGACCCTCGGCGACCGTGACGATCGCGCGCTTGGTGTCCGGACGCTTGCCGTACCCGAAGCGCGTGCGCAGCTTCTTGCCCTTGCGGGTGTACGTGTTCACGTTCGTCACGTGCACATCGAACACCTTCTCGACCGCGATCTTGATCTCGGTCTTGTTCGCCTCGGGGGCGACCACGAAGGTGTACTTGTTCTCGTCCAGCAGGCCGTAGCTCTTCTCGCTGACGACCGGTGCCAGCAGGACGTCGCGGTGATCGCGGATCTTCGCGGCGGCGCTCATTCGTTCTCCTCCGCTTCGGACTCGGTGGCGGTCTGCGTCTCGCTCTCGCGGGCCGCGGCCTTGACCTGCTTGCCCCGCGCCGGACCCGCCACGTAGGCGTTCAGCGCGGTCGAGGTGAAGACCACGGCATCGTTGACCAGGACGTCGTAGGCGTTCAGCTGGTCGGCGACGATGCAGTGCACGGTCGGCGCGTTGCGCAGGCTCAGCCAGGCCAGATCCTCGTCGCGACCCAGCACCACCAGCACCTTGGCGGTGTCGGTGACGCCGCGCAGCGCGGCGAGCGCAGCCCGGGTGGACGGTGCATCACCGTCGACCAGTGAGTCGACCACGTGCACCCGACCGCCGCGGGCCCGGTCGGACAGGGCGCCGCGCAGGGCGGCGGCCACCATCTTCTTCGGGGTCCGCTGGGCGTATCCGTGCGGTTGCGGGCCGTGCACGATGCCGCCGCCGGTGTACTGCGGCGCCCGGATCGAGCCCTGCCGGGCGCGGCCGGTGCCCTTCTGCCGGTACGGCTTGGCGCCACCGCCGCGGACCTCGCCGCGGGACTTGGTGGAGTGCGTACCCTGCCGGGCGGCCGCCAGCTGGGCGGTGACGACCTGGTGGATCAGTGGGATGTTGGTGGTGACGTCGAACAGCTCACCGGGAAGTTCGGCGGTGCCGGACTTGCCACCCGCGGCGTCCAGCACGTCGACGGTACGGCTCTGGCTCATGCGACCTCTCCCTTCTTGGCGGCAGAACGCAGCACGACCAGGCCACCCTTGACACCGGGGACCGCACCCTTGATCAGGATCAGTCCGCGCTCGGCGTCGACGGAGTGGACGGTCAGGTTCTGCACGGTCTTGCGCTCCTGGCCCATCCGGCCGGCCATCCGCAGGCCCTTGAAGACCCGACCAGGGGTGGCGCAGCCGCCGATGGAGCCGGGCGAGCGGTGCTTGCGGTGCACGCCGTGGCTGGCCCGCAGACCACCGAAGCCGTGCCGCTTCATCACGCCCGCGGTGCCCTTGCCCTTGCTGATGCCGGTCACGTCCAGCACCTCGGCCGCGGCGAACACCTCGGCGCCCAACTCCTGGCCCAGCGTGTACTGGTCGGCGTCCTTGGTGCGGATCTCGACCAGGTGCTTGCGCGGAGTCACCCCGGCCTTGGCGAAATGACCCGCCGACGGCTTGGTGACCTTCTTGGCCTTCACCGCGCCGAAGCCGAGCTGGACGGCGGAGTATCCGTCGGTGCCGGCGGTACGGACCTGGGTCACCACACACGGGCCGGCGGCGACAACGGTCACCGGAACCACCCGGTTGTTCTCGTCCCAGAGTTGGGTCATGCCGAGCTTGGTGCCCAGCAGGCCCTTCACGTTGCGATCACTCATCACTCGTGCGTCCCTCAGAGCTTGATCTCGATGTCGACACCGGCCGGCAGGTCGAGACGCATCAGCGAATCGACCGTCTTCGGCGTGGGGTCGATGATGTCGATGAGCCGCTTGTGCGTCCGCATCTCGAAGTGCTCGCGGCTGTCCTTGTACTTGTGCGGAGAACGGATCACGCAGAACACGTTCTTCTCCGTCGGCAGCGGCACCGGGCCCGCGACCTTGGCGCCCGTCCGGGTCACCGTGTCGACGATCTTTCGCGCCGACCCGTCGATGACCTCGTGGTCGTAGGCCTTGAGCCTGATGCGGATCTTCTGTCCCGCCACAGTCCGTCCCTCTTCCTGCCTCAGCTGTTACGCACTCTGCTGTTGTCGTCCGCAGAGCCCGTTGTTGGCCTTGCGTGCTGCTCCGACCCCCGCGGTCGGGTGTGTCGCGCCCGCCAAGCGCACGCCGACCCGTTCGGGCCGAGCTGTGCGCTGTGAAATGCACCCGATCGATGTGATCAGGCTCTGGGTCTCGCGGTCCGGCGGCCGCTGGAAACACCGCCGACCTCTCGGTCGACCAGCCTTACCGGGCGCGGCACGCCCCGGCGACCCCGTCGGAGCAACCCGTCAATCTTGTCAGAGACCGCAGCAGTTTCCAAATCCGGGCCGGTGCCGCTCGGCCAGGGGCCGGGCGGCACGTGATTCAGCGCGGCAACCGGATGTCGACGGTCGCGGCCGGGCCGGCGGAGTACCCGCCGGAACGGCCACCGGAGACCACCCTACCCGTCGGTCGGAACACCAACGTCGCCGTGGTGAGGTTGTCCGGCACGTCGAAGGCCCGGACCAGGTCGGTGACCGGGTGGGCGGCCGGTCGGTGGGCAGCCAGCTCGTGACTGGTCGGGCCGGCGGGATCGACCGGGCGGCCGTCGATGATCAGGCGCAGGCTGGAGCCGCGGTCGACGGCGACGCGCCGGCCGTGGTCGGTGGCGGCGTAGCCGCTGGTCGATACCAGTAGCCAGGCCCTGCCCTTGGGGGCCCAGCCGCGGGACGGGTCGAACGCGGCCAGGGTGGCGGAGTCGACGTGCACCGACCAGCCGACCTTGACCGCCGGCCCGGATGCGGCGGGGACGGCGACCGGGCCGGCCTGCAACCGCCGGTCGACGGAGGCGGTGACGTCGGCCCGGTCGTAGTCGAGCCGGGACACGTCGGTGCTGAGCACACCGCCGGGCAGGTCCACCGTCTGGTGGCCTCCTGCGACGGTGGCGCGCAGGCCGATCGCGTCGGCGCTGGGCACGGTGGCCAGGATGACGAGATCCTGGCGCTGCGGCCGACAGCCCGATCCGGCATCCTTCCTGGTCCGACAGGCCAGCGTCAGGGTGTGGGAGCCGTTGCCGGCACCGGTGCCGGCGGTCTGGTTCGCGCCGATCGTGCCGCTGATGTCGACCGTCCGGTGACCGCTCAGCACCAGGCTGAGGGCGGTGGACCGGTCCGCTGCTGCACCGTCGAAGGTGGTGGAGGCGGGCACGTCGGCCTGGACCGGGTCGCTGATCCGCACCCGGTAGGCGTACAGGGTCTGCCCGCCGGCGGGTCGGTAGTACGGCGCCGGTCCGGCCGGGTCGTGCTGCCCCGCGACCAGCGCCGTCGGCACGGTTGCGGGCCGGGCCTGCGCGATGACCTCGATGGTGGCGGTGGGGGTGATCAGCTCGGCCGGCCGGTGCAACTCGCTGAACCGCAGTCCGACCGGCGCCTCGTCGGCCGGCAAGGCCACCGCATGATCGGCGACCGCGGTCTGCGGCACCTGCGGCTTCGGCACCTCCGAGACCGGTGCAGGGGCGCTGTTGTCCGGAGCGATCAGTCCAGCGGCGTCCTCGGTCACGCCCTGCTGCAGCGGCGCCACCACGCGGGCTGTCGTGTCCCCGTCGGCATTGTGGCTGAAACCGAGTCGGTAGGTGTCCCAGACCTGCGTGTCGCTGCGGCCGATCCGACGGACCGGGCCGCAGGCGACGGTGTCGGTGATGTCGTCGGAGTCGGGGGCGGGCCGGGTGTAGAAGCAGTGGGTGGCATCGGAGACGGTGATGCTGTTGTTCTGGATGCCGGCGTCGTTGTCGTGTTTGACCCGTTCCAGGGCCTGCTGCAGCGGTTGGTCGGCAGCGGCCAGCTGGTGGCCGTCGGCCCGAAGGGCCGGGCTACAGCCGGCCGCGACGACCGCCAGCATCCCGGCTGCGAGGACCGTCGCTGCCCGGTGCCGTGCACCCACTGTGCCTCCTCCTCGTTACCACCGGCCATGGCCGGGCTCGGATGACCGTTCGATCGACCATGGTCACCGACGCCGCGGCCGGATCGGACCAGACGCGCCGCCGGGCCCCAGGTTGTGACCGAGCCCACCGCCGGCCGGGGCTCCGGGGCGTGGGTTCGGGGACCTGGATCTCAACGCCGACTCAGGCCAGCCAGCCGTTCTCGGTGGCGATCCGCACCGCCTCGGCGCGGGTGGAGGCGCCGAGTTTGCCCATCGCGGCGGACAGGTGGTTGCGGACGGTGCCCTCGGAGAGGAAGACGGTGGCCGCGACGGCGCCGGTGGAGCCGCCCTGGGCCGCGGCGGCCAGCACCTCGGTCTCCCGGTCGGTCAGCGGCGACGGACCGACGCTGAGGCTCGCCGCGGCCAGCCCCGGATCGACCACCCGCAGCCCGCGGTGGACGCGGCGGATGCCGTCGATCAGCTGGTCGGCGGGTGCGTCCTTGACCATGAAACCTACGGCTCCGGCTTCCATCGCCCGACGCAGATAGCCGGGTCGGCCGAAGGTCGTCACGATGATCACCCGCACCGTCGGATCGACCGCGACGATGCGGGCCGTGGCGGCGATTCCGTCACCGTCGCGGCTGCCGGACCGGTCGGGCATCTGGACGTCCATCACGATGACGTCCGGGCGCCGTTCGGCCGCCAATCGGATCGCCTCCGATCCGTCCCGTGCCTGGCCGACCACCTCCAGGTCCTTCTCCAGTCCCACCAGCGCGGCGAACGCCTGCCGGATCAGCGCCTGGTCGTCGGCCAACAGAACCCGGATCACCCCGGTCCCGGTCACCGTCGGATCCCCGTTCCGGATCGCGTCGACCCCACCGCGTCGGCCGGGGCAGGCGCCGCCGATGACCGCCCCAGCACGGCCCGGACGGTGGTGCCCCCGCCGGTCGGGGAGGTGATGCTGAGCTCTCCCCCGGCCTCGGCCAGCCGCCGGCGCAGCCCGATGAGGCCGGATCCCGCGCCGCGCGACCCGCGCAGTCCGGCGCCGTCGTCAGTGACGCTCACCCCGGTGTCGTCGACGGTGATGGTGCAGCGGCTCGCCTCGGCATGCCGGACCACGTTGGTGACCGCCTCCCGGACGACATAGCCGAACAGTTCGCTGTCGGCAGCGGACAGCGATGGCACCGCCGACGGGGTGACCGCCTCCACCCCGGCGGCTGGCAGCACCGACCGGGCGCTGGCCAGCTCGGTGGCCAGTCGTACCTCCCGCAGGCCGGTGGTGGTGGCCCGGACGTCGGCGAGCGCGTCGCGGGCGATCTGCTCCACCTCGGTCATCTGGGCCGCTGCGGCGGCCGGGTCGTGGGCGACCAGCCGGGCGGCCAGACCGGACTTGATCGAGACCGCGGTAAGGGAGTGGCCGAGGATGTCGTGCAGGTCCCGGGCGATCCGTTCCCTTTCGGCGGCCACGGCCAGCGCGGAGACCCGGTGCTCGGCACGGGTGAGGTGATGCCGGACCCGGCCGGCCTCGATGCCACCACCGGTCGCGACGCCGATCAGCACCCCCATCGCGGCCAGGATCAGCGGGGCCATCTCCGGGTTCGGGATCGCCGTGGCGAGGACGGCGCCGTTCCCGACCACGATCGCCCAGCGGGCCGTGCGCCACGGGATCAGGGTTGCCAGCATCACCGACAGGTAGACGCCGAAGTCGACGAAGTTCCAACCACCGTAGGGTGCGGTGGCGATCATCAGGACCACGAAGAGGCCGATCCACGCCCAGCGCCATCCCAGCCGGGCGTCGGCCATCACCGCGCTGCCGACATAGACGAGACAGATCGCGACCACGGTGGCGATACGTAGGCTGCGTGCGACCGGGCCCCCATCGGCGGCGCCGAAGTCGGGCAGGCTGAAGGCGAGGAACAGCAGACCGAATCCGTACACCCAGATCAGGTTCTGCAGTGCTCGGCGTGGCGTCCAAGGCGGTGCCGAGTCCGGGCCGCAGTACGCCGACGGCGCCGCCCTGGGGTCCTCTCCCTCAAGGAAGGGCTCGGTCCTGACGAAGGTCCGGAACCTGCTGGCCACGTTCGCTCCAGTTGATGGGGTGACCGCCGGCTGATGGCCGATGTCTTGAAGCCCGGCCACCGCCGACTGCGCCGTCATCGCTTGCTGCTCGCCGCAGCTCGACGATAGCCCAATGCGCCGACGGCGGTCAGCGTGACGGTCCAGCCGGCGAGCACGGCCACGCCGCGCCAGGGCAGTGCCGCGCCGGTGAACGGGGCCCGGCCCAGCTCGGCCAGCCAATAGGACGGCATCAGCCGGGCCAACTGCTGCATCGCCGACGGCATCAGGCCGGCGGGGAACCACAGCCCGCCGAGCAGTGACATCACCAGCAGCACCAGGGTGGTGACGCCCTGCACCGTCTCGGCCCTGACCCACAGTCCGATCGCGACACCGAGCACGGTCAGCGGCACCAGCGAGATCCACATCAGGCCGAGCGCGGCGAGCCAGTCGCCGGCCGGGGCCCGGACTCCGCCCACCACGTATCCGGCGGCGAACACCAGCAGCAGGGCCGGCAGCACCACCAGCATGATCACCCCAGCCTTGGCCAGCAGGAAGGACCGCGGCCGCAGGGTGGTCACGGTGAGCTGACGGAACCAACCCGACCGGCGTTCGACGGCGAGTTGCGCGCCCCCGCTCATCGCCGCGCCGAGCGATCCGTAGGCGGCCATCGACACCATCGTCAGGGCCGCCCAGGTGGTGCCACCGGCAGCAGGTTGGTCACCGAAGATCTGGGCGAACACAACGTAGAGCAGCAGCGGGGTGATCAAGGAGAAGACCACGAAGCCGGTGTTGCGCAGGGTCAGCCGGAGGCTGTGCAGCAGGTAGTGCACCGGGGCGGGTCGGCGCCGGCCGGTCGAGGTGGCCAAGACGGTCGTCAGGCTGGTGGTCATCGGTCTGCCCTCGTCAGTGGGTCAATGGGTCAGCGGGTGGGTGGGTCGGTGGGCTGCCACCGGCGAGGCTCAGTCCGCGACGCCGGTGGTCGGCCCGGTCAGCGCCACGAAGGCGTCTTCGAGGCTGACCGTGCTGATTTCGATGTCGCGAGCCGCTGGATGGTGGCCCAGCAGGGCCCGGAGGGTGGCGTCGGAGTCGGCGCTGCGGAGCTGGATCCGCCCTGCAGACGGGTGTAGGCCGGTGACGCCGGGCAGTCCGGTGAAGGCGGTCGGGGCCGATCCGTCCGCGCGGAAGCTGATGGTCCGCCCGCCGGCCAGCGCCTTGATCCCCGCCCCGGTGTCGTCGGCGACGATCCGGCCGCGGTGCAGGACGACGATGCGGTCCGCCATCTGGTCGGCCTCGTCCAGATAGTGGGTGGCGAACAGCACCGTTCGGCCGTCGGCCGCGAACCTGCGGATGGACTCCCAGAACGCCCGTCGGGCCTCGACGTCCATGCCGACCGTCGGCTCGTCGAGGATCAGCAGCCGGGGGTCGGCCATGATCGCCAGCGCGAACCGCAGGCGCTGGGCCTGACCGCCGGAAAGCCGATCGGTTCGGGTAGCGAGGAAGTCGCCGAGGCCGGCGAGGTCGATCACCCGGTCCAGCGGCAATGGGTGCCGGTGCAGCCCGTGCATCAGTGCCAGCACCTGCCGGGTGGTGGCGTCGTGCAGCAGTGCCCCGGCCTGCAGCATCACACCGATCCAGCCGGCGGCGACGGCCACGGCCGGGTCCACACCGAAGACCTGCACCCGCCCGCTGTCCGGCCGGACCAGACCGATGATCATCTCGGTGACCGTGGACTTGCCGGCACCGTTGCGTCCTAGTACCGCCACCACCTCGCCGGTGTCCACGGCCAGGTCGACACCGGCGACGGCGTGCACCGACCCGTACGCCTTGTGCAGGCCGGTGAGGGCCAGCGCGGGCATGGTCGCCGGTCGCCCCGCCCGGACGGGCGGGGACCCGGCATGCAGGTGTTGAGCGGTCATGACGTCCAGTCTGTAGCCGTCACCGGCGCCGTCCATGATCGTTTCGTCAGCATTCCGGCCTGACAACTGTCATCCCCCCGGTGGACCGAGCGGTCGGGATGCGGAGGGAGCCGGACGGGATTAGGCTGACGCTGCCGACGGGGAGGGAATCCGGTGTGAATCCGGGGCTGCCCCGCAGCGGTGAGCGGGAACGACCACTGTGCGAACGCACTGGGGGACGCCGGCCGAGGACTCGACCCCGGCCGCGGACCCTGGGAAGCGACAGTCAGTAGGCCGGTCCGGCCGGCTCCTCGACGGGCCGGGTGGATCGACGCCCGCGAGTCCGAAAACCTGCCGTCGGTGTGCGGGCCGCCGGCCTGCACGTCGTGGGGTCTCGAGGGAAGACCACCGGACGTCCCAGCGACGCGGTGCGCGCCGCGTGCGGGATGTGGTGGCCGGACTCCCGACATCCGCTGTGCACCGAGGAGCCCCGTCCGTCCATGATCATCGACAGCTTGACCGCGACCCGTCGCCGGGCCGGCTTCGCGGCCGTCGCCGCCGCGGCCGCCCTGCTCGCCGCCGGCTGCGGCGCCGCCCCCACCACCGGTCCGGCCGCGACCCCGGCCACCGACCAGAACGCCTCGACCGCCACCGCCGCGCCGACACCAGCCGGATCGTCGGGCTGCATCACCGACTTCCGGCCGGGCACCGACTACTTCCCGGTGAAACAGCAGCTGCGCTACGCCAAGAACTTCACCCTCAGCTACCACAGGAGCTACCAGGTGCTGACGGTCCGCCAGCCGCAGGTCGGCGGCAAGCCGGAGAGTTACGTTCTGCTGCGGTGCGGCGCACCGAAGCCCCACCTCAGCGGGGCCCTGGCCACGGCGCCGCAGGTCACCACCCCGGTGAAGAGTCTGTTCTCCGCGTCCACCACGCACCTGCCGAGCCTGCAGGCGTTGGGCAAGCTGGATGTGCTCACCGGGGTGGCATCGAAGTCGCTGATCAGCTCGGCGGCCGCACGACGGCGGGTGGCGCCGTCCTCGGTGGTCGAGTTCGCGCCGGCGGGAACCGCCGACGGGGAGAAGATCGTCGCAGCCCACCCGGACGTGCTGGTCACCGGCGGCCAGGACGATCCGGCCTATGCCACCGTCCGGCGGGCCGGCATCCCGGTGCTGGCCGACGCCGAGTACCTGGAGCCGACACCGCTGGGCGAGGCGGAGTGGATCAAGTTCTTCGCCGCACTCACCGGCACCGAGCAGAAGGCCGCCGACGTGTTCGACGGCATCGCCGGCAACTACCACCGGGCCGTCGCCGCGGTCGCTGATGCCAAGCCGACCGACGTGCTGCTCAACCAGCCGTACCAGGGGGTCTGGACGGTGCCGACCGGCAACACCCCGATGGGTCGGCTGATCACCGATGCCGGCGGCACCTGGCCGTGGCAGCAGGACCCGTCCGACGCCAGCAAGAACACCGACCTGGAGACGGTGGTGGCCAAGTCCGGCGACGCCCGGATCTGGATCACCGCCACCAACTGGAGGACCAAGAAGCAGGCGCTCGGTGAGGAGCCGCGGTTCGCCGAACTGACGGCGTACAGGTCCGGGCAGATCTGGGCGCCCAGCCGCCAGGTGAACGCCGCCGGCGGGAACAACCTGTACGAGCTGGGCGTGCTGCGACCCGACCTGGTGGTGGGTGACCTGATCGCGATCCTGCATCCCCAGGCCGAGCCCGGTCACCGGTTCACCTTCTACCGGCAGTTGCACTGACCCGCGGTGACCATGACCAGCAGCGACACCGGTGCGGCGGCGGCCGAGGAGCTCGAACTCCCGGTCCGCCGGCCGCGGCCGGGCCGACCGCTGACGGCGTTGGTGCTGCTGGCCCTCGGGGCGGTCGCCGTACTGGCCCTGGGCACGGCCGTCGGCTCGGTCACCATTCCCGGTGACGAGTTGCTCCGCTTCGTGCTGCACGGCCACGCCCAGGACCCGACCGACACCGTGCTGTTGGCCCAGATCCGGGTGCCCCGGGTGGTCACCGCGGCCGCGGTGGGTGGCGGGCTGGCGGTGGCTGGGCTGCTGATGCAGACGCTGTTCGCCAATCCGCTGGCCGACCCGTACATCCTCGGCGTCTCCTCCGGGGCGTCGCTGGGTGTGGCCCTGGTGACGTTGGGCTCGGGAACGGTCAGCGGCGGTTTCGTCGTCCTGGTCGGCGGTCAGCGGCTGGCCGTGGCCACCGCCGCCGCGCTCGGTTCGGCGGCGGTGCTGCTGCTGATCCTGCTGCTGGGCCGGTGGGTGCGCTCGGTGATCACCCTGTTGATCACCGGCGTGATGCTGTCGTCGGCCATCGGTGCCGTCACCTCGCTGCTGCTGGCCTTCGCCGACCCGAGCCGGTTGCAGCGGTATGTGATGTGGGGCCTGGGCTCCTACGGCGGCGTCACCCGCGGCGACCTGCGCATCCTGGTGCCGGTGATCGCCGCTGCCGTGCTGCTGTCCGGCACGCTGGCGCGGTCGCTGAACGCGCTGCTGCTCGGGGAGCTGTACGCCCGGTCGATGGGGGTGCGGGTGATCGGGGTGCGGGTGCTGGCGATGACGCTCTGCGCGATGGTCGCCGGCACGGTCACCGCGTTCTGCGGCCCGATCGCCTTCCTCGGCATCGCGGTGCCGCACCTGGCCCGGCTCACCGTCGGCAGCTCCGACCACCGGGTGCTGCTGCCGGCCGCGGTGCTGACCGGCGTGATCATCTCGACGTTGTGCTCGGTGGTCGCCCAACTGCCCGGCGAGGACGCGGTCCTGCCGATCAACGTCACCGCCGCGCTGGTCGGCGCGCCGGTCGTGGTCGTGGTCCTGCTGCGGTCGCGGCGGCTGGCCGCCGGAGCCCTCTGATGCGTCCCGCCGGCCGATCGGAGGTCCGCCCGTCCGGGCCGGGGCTGCAGCTCCTCGACCTGACCGTCGGCTACCGGCACGGCCGGCGCCGGCCGTCGACGGGCCCGGACCGGGTCGTGGTGTCCGGGGTGCGGGCTTTCGCACCCGCCGGTCAGGTGACCGCCCTGCTGGGCCCCAACGGCGCCGGCAAGTCCACCCTGCTGCGGTCGGTGGCGGGCCTGCAACCGAGTCTGGGCGGCCGGGTGATCTCGGTGGGCGGCGACGGAGCCGTCCGCGATCTGCTGCGGATGCCGCCGCGTAGCCGCGCCCGCAGCATCGCCGTCGTGCTGACCGAACGGGTCGACGCCGGACTGCTCACCGGCCGGGAGGTGGCCGAACTGGGCCGGCACCCGTATCTGGGCATGCTGGGGCGGCTGTCGGAGCGCGATCACCGGCTGATCGACCGGGTGCTCGCCGATCTGCACGCCGCCGACCTGGCCGACCGCCGGTTCGCCGAACTGTCCGACGGCCAGCGACAGCGACTGCTGTTGGCCCGCGCGCTCGTCACCGAACCCGATCTGCTGGTCCTGGACGAGCCCAGCGCGTTCCTCGACGTCGGCGCCCGGGTCGACCTGATGGCGCTGCTCGGCCGGCTCGCCCGCGAGCGGGCGATCCCGGTGCTGGTGTCCACCCACGAGGTGGAACTCGCGCTGCGGCTGGCGGACCGGCTCTGGCTGATCCACCCCGCCGGCGCCGATCCGGCGGCCGGTCACCGGCTGACCAGTGGCACCCCGGCCGCACTGATCGACAGCGGGCTGGTCGGCGGCGTCTTCGGCACCGAGCACGCCGTCTTCGATCCGGTTTCGGGCACCTTCGGGGTCCGTCGGTAACCTCAGCCCGTGACCGCTCCCCGTTCCACCTATCGGCTGCAGATCCGTCCCGGTTTCACCCTGGACGACGCGCGCGGCGTCCTGGACTACCTGACCGACCTCGGCGTGGGGGCGGTGTACCTGTCTCCCGTGCTGTCCTCGACCGAGGGTTCCGACCACGGCTACGACGTCACCGATCCGACCCGGATCGACCCCCAGCGCGGTGGCGAGGAGGCCTTCGACCGGCTGGGTACCGCGGCGGCCGCGGCCGGTCTGCAGGTCGTGGTCGACATCGTGCCGAACCATCTGGGTGTGGAGGCGCCGGCGCAGAACCCGGCCTGGTGGGACGTGCTGACCTTCGGCCGGGCCTCCGCCTACGCCGACTGGTTCGACATCGACTGGACCGCGCCACGACTGTTGCTGCCGGTGCTCGGCGACGACCCGGGCGAGCTGGACCGGCTGCGGGTCGAGGACGGCCGGCTGCGGTACTGGGAGCACAGCTTCCCGATCGCCCCGGGCACCGGGGACGGCGCCGCAGCACAGGTGCACGACCGGCAGCACTACCAGCTGGTCAGCTACCGCCGGGCGCAGGTCGATCTGGGCTATCGCCGGTTCTTCGCCGTCGCCACGCTCGCCGGGCTGCGGGTGGAGGACGAGTCGGTGTTCGACGCCACCCATGCCCGGATCCGGCGGATGGTGGAGCAGGGGGTGACCGGCCTGCGGGTGGACCATCCCGATGGCTTGGCCGATCCGGCTGGATACCTGGACCGGCTCCGCGCACTCGCCCCGGGCGCGTGGATCACCGTGGAGAAGATCCTCGAACCGGGTGAGGAACTGCCGGCCTGGCCGGTCGCCGGCAGCACCGGCTACGACGCGCTGGTCACGCTCAGCGGCGTGTTCGTCGACCCGGCCACCGAGCCGGCGATGACCGCGGCGTACCGCCGACAGACCGGCGACGACCGCGACGCCCAGGACCACATCCGCATCGGCAAGCGGACGGTGCTGGACACCCTGTTCGGATCGGAACTGCGCCGGATGGCCCGGCTGGTGCCCGGATGTGGCGACGCCGCCGAGGTGTTCACCGAGGCGGCCACCGGCTACCCGGTCTACCGCAGTTACCTGCCCGACGGCGCCGACCTGACCGAGGCCGCGCTGGCCGAGGTCGCCGGACGCCGACCGGAGCTCGCCGACGCGGTGCAGACACTGCGTCCCCGGCTGCTGGATCCCGCCGACGAACTGGCGGTGCGGTTCCAGCAACTGACCGGCGCGGTGATGGCCAAGGGCGTGGAGGACACCGCCTTCTACCGGTACAGCCGGCTGATCGCGCTGAACGAGGTCGGCGGCGACCCGGGCCGGTTCGGCGTGGGGCTCGAGGAGTTCCACGCCGCCCAGCAGCACCGCGCGCAACGCTGGCCGAACGCCATGACGACGCTCTCCACCCATGACACCAAGCGGTCGGAGGACGTCCGTGCCGCCGTCGCGGTGCTGGCCGAGATGCCCGAGGAGTGGGAGCGGTTCAGCGCGGCCCTGTCGGCGGCCGTGCCGATGCCCGAGCCCACGCTGGCCTACCTGCTCTGGCAGACGGTGGCCGGGGTGGGCCTGGTCGACCGGGACCGGCTGCAGTCGTATGCGGAGAAGGCGATGCGCGAGGCCGCAGTGGGCACCACCTGGCTGGATCCGGACAGCGATTTCGAGGCTGCCGTCCACGCCGGACTGGACCGTCTCTACGACGATCCTGAGCTGCGCCGGACCGTGGCCGAGTTTCGGGCGGTGATCAGCCCCGCGGCGGTATCGAACCTGCTCGGGCAGAAGCTGCTGCAGCTGTGCGCCCCCGGGATTCCGGACGTCTATCAGGGCACCGAGTTCGTCGACGACTCGTTGGTCGATCCCGACAACCGGCGACCGGTCGACTTCGGCGCCCGCCGGCGCCGGCTGGCCGAACTGGATGCGGCCGGGCCGCCCGATCCGGCCGATGTGGACGCGGTCAAGCTGTGGATCACCAGCCGGGCGCTGCGGGCCCGCCGGGACCTGGAGTTCGACCGGTACCGGCCATTGGCCGCCGAGGGCGGTGCCGCCGATCACCTGGTGGCGTTCGACCGTGGGCCGTTGATCGCGGTCGCGACACGGTTGCCGTCCACGCTGGCGTCGGCCGGCGGCTGGCGGGACACCGAACTGGCCCTCCCGGACGGCGGCTGGACCGACCGGCTCACCGGCCGGCGGTACACCGGCCGGGTGCCGGTGTACCGGCTGCTGGGACGCTATCCGGCGGCTCTGCTGGTGCGCTGAACCCGGTGCCGGTGCGCCGACCGGTCGATGTCGGTCGGTGCCACCGATCGATCGGCGGCGAAGTCGGCCGCCGCAGTGTTCGCCTCGGGCACCGCCGCCGGCCGGCGCAACTCGATCGGGGCGTCGGCCTCGACCGACCCGGCCGCAGGGCCGTCGACCGGCGCGACCGGGGTGCCGTCGACCGGGGTGCCGTCGACCGGGGTGACGACGACCGGGGTGCCGGCGACCGGCGCGACCGGGGTGCCGGCGGACGCCGGGGCGGCAGGTTCGCGGGACTGCGCCGAGGCTGCTCGGGGCCGCACCCTGTCCGGGTGCGGCCGGGGGCTGCGGCTGTCTTCCTCGGCCGGGGCGCCGGGGGCGTCGATGCGCAGGTCCCGCAACGGCCGGCGCAGCAGCGCCAACCCCATCAGCACGGCCATGCCGAGCCCGGACAGAACGGTGGTCCGTTCCACCCCGATCACGCCGGCGAGGGCGCCGTAGCCCACCAGCGCGAACGGGATCAGCGCGTCGTCGGCAAGTCCGTACAGCGAGTAGATCCGACCCAGGTAGCTCTGCCGGACGATCGCCTGCGTGGTGCCACCCAGCATCGGTGAGGAGAGCCCGGCGGTGAGGCCGACCAGCGCCAGGGAGATGCCCGCGCCGATGACGGGCAGCACGCCGGCCAGCGCGAGCGCGAAGCCCTGCAGCACCAGCAGCAGCAGCGCGAACCGCATCGGATACCGGGGCCGCAGCCGCAGGGTCACCAGCGCGCCGACGACGGCGCCGACGCCGATGGAGGCCATCAGCACACCGAGCGTGCCCGCCCCCCATCCCTCCTGGTGGACGCGGATGGCAATGCCGGCGTTGATGACGGGGATGACGAAGAAGTTCAGCCCGACCATGGTCTGCACCAGGGCGCGCGCCCGCGTGTCCTGGCGCAGGTAGCCGACGACCTCGCGGGTGGAGGCGGCCACGGACTGCCGAGGCGCCAGTCGCCGCCGCTTCCGGGGCCGGACCAGACCGAGCAGGACGGCTGCGACGGCGAAGACGACGATCAGCCCGACCATCGCACCGGGCACGGCAACGGCGGCCAACACCACGCCGGCCAGAGCCGGACCGACCAGCAGGGCGACACGGGCCACCAACTGCCGCAGGCCCGCGGCCCGGACCAGCTGGCCCACGGCCACCAGCTGACGCGGGAAGGTTCCGATCGCCGGCTTGTGCACCGCGTCGGCGGCACCGAACAGGGCCGCCACCGCGACCATCACGGCGATGGTGTTCCCGGGCAGCTGGAACAGCGCCACCAACCCGAGCGCCAACGCCAGCACCCGGCCCACTGCCGCACCGGCGAGCACCGGCCGCGTCGGCACCCGGTCGGCGACGGCGCCGCCGAGCAGATCGAGGATGGCGCGCGGGACGGTGCCGGCTGCAACGGTGAGGGTGGCGGTCAGCGGGTCACCCGCCTGCGCCGCGGCGAAGGCGAGGACGACGATCCAGGCCTGGTCGCCGATGTCGGCCATGGCCGTGCCGCCGAGGAAGGTCAGGAACCGCAAGTCCCGGTCCGGGGGCGCGGGAGCCCCCGGACGGGAGGGGGGTGCACCCGGTCTCACGGTCACCCGAACACCTTAGAAGAACTTCGGAAATGCACAAGAATGCCGCGGCAGCAGCCGACGCCGGAGGGCGGATCGGTGTGCCCGACCTGGGGGAAGATCCCTTGCACGGTCCCTGAAGGCCCTCTCTGATTGCGCCTCCGCCGACCGGTGACCGGCCGCCGAGGCCACCGGAGCCGACCGCCGGTCCTGCCCGGCCGAATCGTCAGACCCGATCCTACCGACCGGTAACCAGGTTTCGCGAGGGCGTTCGATCGGGGAAAGATCCTGTCGCTCCCGGGTCCGGGACTGTGACGACGCCGCTGCTGTCCCGGGGCCGACGGCGAGCGCGGCAGACCGCCGCCATGGTCACCGAACGGACCGAGCCGCAGCGGCGGCAGTCCCGGGCATGCGAAAGGCCCGGACCGGCACGAAGCCGACCCGGGCCTGACGCTGGACGGTCAGTGGACCATCAGATGCTCAGCAGAGCTCAGGCTCACTTAAGGATCTTGGTGACCCGGCCCGCGCCCACGGTCCGGCCACCCTCACGGATGGCGAACTTCAGGCCCTCCTCCATGGCGATGGGCTTGATCAGCTCAGCGGTCATGGTGGTGTTGTCACCCGGCATCACCATCTCGGTGCCGGCCGGCAGCTGAACGACGCCGGTCACATCGGTGGTGCGGAAGTAGAACTGCGGCCGGTAGTTGTTGAAGAACGGCGTGTGACGGCCGCCCTCCTCCTTGTTCAGGACGTAGACCTGCGCCTCGAACTCGGTGTGCGGGGTGACCGAACCCGGCTTGGTGACGACCTGGCCACGCTCGACGGCCTCACGCTTGGTGCCACGCAGCAGCAGAGCGGCGTTGTCGCCGGCCTGGGCCTGGTCGAGCACCTTGCGGAAGACCTCCATGCTGGTGACGGTGGTCTTGAAGCTCGGCCGGATGCCGACGATCTCGACCTCCTCGTTCACCTTCAGCACACCGCGGTCGACCAGGCCGGTGACGACGGTGCCACGACCGGTGATGGTCACGACGTCCTCGATCGGCATCAGGAACGGCTTCTCGGTGTCGCGCTGCGGCTCCGGGATGTAGTCGTCCACGGCGTCCATCAGCTCGAGGATGGACTTGGTCCACTTCTCGTCACCCTGCAGGGCCGGGAAGGCGGCGACCCGGACGACCGGGGCGTTGTCACCGTCGAAGTCCTGAGCGGTGAGCAGCTCACGGACCTCGAGCTCGACCAGCTCCAGGATCTCCTCGTCGTCGACCATGTCGCACTTGTTCAGCGCCACGACCATGGCCGGCACACCGACCTGGCGGGCCAGCAGCACGTGCTCGTGGGTCTGCGGCATCGGGCCGTCGGTGGCGGCAACCACCAGGATGGCGCCGTCCATCTGGGCCGCACCGGTGATCATGTTCTTCACGTAGTCGGCGTGACCCGGGCAGTCGACGTGGGCGTAGTGACGCTTCGAGGTCTGGTACTCGATGTGGGCGATCGAGATGGTGATACCCCGCTGCCGCTCCTCCGGCGCCTTGTCGATCTGGTCGAATGCCTCGGTGTTGGGGTTGCCAACCGGGTCCTGGTCGTGGAGCACCTTCGAGATCGCCGCGGTCAGAGTGGTCTTGCCGTGGTCGATATGCCCGATGGTGCCGATGTTGACGTGCGGCTTGGTCCGCTCGAACTTGGCCTTGGCCACTGGGGCTCCTTCTTCACTGTGTCACCACGCTGGTCGCGTGGCGAACGTTGCTGTACTGACTGTGCTTCACCCGGACCCGGGCTTGTCCATCCTGAGGGCGGGCAATCCGGCCTAAGTGTTGTCCAGTGCACCCCTGCCGGTCAAACCGATCGGCAGGGGCGTACCGGAGCGGGCTTCACTCCCCGCGTGCCTTGGAGATGATCTCCTCGGCGATGTTCTTCGGCGTCTCGGCGTAGGAGTCGAACTCCATCGAGTACGACGCCTGACCCGAGGTCTTGGACCGCAGGTCACCGACATAGCCGAACATCTCCGACAGCGGCACCAGGGCCTCGACGACCTTGTTGCCGTGCGACTCGTTCATCGCCTGGATCTGGCCGCGCCGCGAGTTCAGGTCACCGATGACGGTGCCCAGGAAGTCCTCGGGCGTGGTCACCTCGACCTTCATCATCGGCTCGAGGATGGCCGGGTCGGCGCGCCGGGCCGCTTCCTTGAACGCCATCGAGCCGGCGATCTTGAACGCCAGTTCGGAGGAGTCCACGTCGTGGTAGGCGCCGTCGACCAGGGTGATCTTGATGTCCTCCACCGGGTAACCGGCGAGCACACCGAACTGCATGGCTTCCTGGATGCCCTCGTCGACCGCCGGGATGTACTCCCGCGGGATCCGACCGCCGGTGACGGCATTGACGAACTCGTAGCCCGAGCCCGGCTCCTGCGGCTCCAGGTTGATGATGACGCGGCCGTACTGACCCGAACCACCGGACTGCTTCTTGTGGGTGTACTCGACCTTCTCCACCGTCCGGCGCAGGGTCTCGCGGTAGGCGACCTGCGGCTTGCCGATGTTCGCCTCGACCCGGAACTCGCGCTTCATCCGGTCGATCAGCACCTCCAGGTGCAGCTCGCCCATGCCGGCGATGATGGTCTGGCCGGTCTCCTCGTCGGTGTGCACCCGGAAGGTCGGGTCCTCCTCTGCCAGCCGCTGGATGGCGTTGGAGAGCTTCTCCTGGTCCGACTTCGTCTTCGGCTCGATGGCCTGCTCGATCACCGGCGCCGGGAAGTCCATCGACTCCAGCACCACCGGGCTGCTCGGGTCGCACAGCGTCTCACCGGTGGTGGTGTCCTTCAGACCCATCACCGCGACGATGTGACCGGCGCCCACGCGCTCGATCTCCTCACGCTTGTTGGCGTGCATCCGGTAGATCTTGCCGATCCGCTCCTTGCGCTGCTTGGTCGAGTTCAGCACCTGCGAACCCGCGGTGAGCACGCCGGAGTACACCCGGATGTAGGTCAGCTTGCCCAGGTGCGGGTCGGCCGCGATCTTGTAGGCCAGGGCCGCGAACGGCTCCTCCTCGGTGGGATGCCGATCGATCTCGACGGACTCGTCGCCGGGCTTGAAACCCTTGATCGCCGGCACGTCGACCGGCGACGGCAGGTAGTCGTTGACCGCGTCCAGCAGCGGCTGCACACCCTTGTTCTTGAAGGCCGAACCGCACAGCACCGCGGTGAAGGCAGCGGACAGCACGCCACGACGGATACCCGCCTTGAGCTGGGCCACGGTGGGCTCCTCGCCCTCCAGGTACATCTCCATCAGCTCGTCGTCATGCTCGGCGACGAGCTCGATCAGGGCGGCGCGGGCCGCCTCGGCCTTGTCCTTCAGGTCGGCCGGGATCTCCTCCACCTCGAAGTCCTCACCGATCTTGGTCTCGCCGCGCCAGGTCAGCGCGCGGTTGCCGACCAGGTCGACGACACCGAGGAAGCCACCTTCCGCGCCGATCGGCAGCTGCAGGATCGCCGGGACGGCGTTCAGCCGGTTCTTGATCGTCTCGACGCAGAAGTCGAAGCTTGCGCCGGTCCGATCCAGCTTGTTGATGAAGCAGATCCGCGGCACGTTGTACCGGTCGGCCTGCCGCCAGACCGTCTGGCTCTGCGGCTCCACGCCGGCGACGCCGTCGAACACCGCGACCGCACCGTCGAGCACCCGCAGTGACCGCTCCACCTCGACGGTGAAGTCCACGTGGCCGGGCGTGTCGATGATGTTGATGGTGTGGTCTTTCCAGTGGCAGGTGGTTGCCGCGGAGGTGATGGTGATCCCCCGCTCCTGCTCCTGCTCCATCCAGTCCATCGTGGCAGCGCCCTCGTGGACCTCACCGATCTTGTAGTTGATACCGGTGTAGTAAAGGATGCGTTCGGTGGTCGTGGTCTTGCCGGCATCGATGTGAGCCATGATGCCGATGTTTCGGACCTTCGACAGGTCGACCTTGAGTTCGACAGCCATCTCGAGAGTCAGTCCTCAGTTCTGTGTGTCGGTGCCGGGCGGCGCACCACGAAGGGCGCGCCCGCCGCGGCGGCTGGGATCGCCAGCCGAGTGCTACCAGCGGTAATGCGCGAAAGCCTTGTTGGCTTCAGCCATCTTGTGGGTGTCCTCGCGACGCTTCACCGAAGCGCCCAGGCCGTTGGAGGCATCGAGGAGCTCGTTCATCAGCCGCTCGGACATGGTCTTCTCCCGGCGCTGCCGGGCGAAGCTGACCAGCCAGCGCATCGCCAGCGTGGTGGCGCGGCCCGGCTTGACGTCCACCGGCACCTGGTAGGTGGCGCCGCCGACCCGGCGGCTCTTGACCTCCAGGCTGGGACGGATGTTGTCCAACGCCCGCTTCAGCGTCTGCACCGGATCGACACCGGTCTTCGCGCGGGTGCCCTCCATCGCGGTGTAGACGATGTTCTGGGCGACGGTCTTCTTGCCGTCCAGCAGGATCTTGCTGACCAACTGGCTGACCAACGGCGATCCGTAGACCGGGTCGGTGATGACCGGACGCTTCGGTGCGGGACCCTTGCGCGGCATTACTTCTCCTTCTTCGCGCCGTACTTGCTGCGAGCCTGCTTGCGGTTCTTCACACCCTGGGTGTCGAGGGAGCCGCGGACGATCTTGTACCGGACGCCAGGCAGGTCGGCGACGCGACCACCACGCACCAGCACCATCGAGTGCTCCTGCAGGTTGTGCCCCACACCCGGGATGTAGGCGGTGACCTCGATGCCGGAAGACAGCTTCACGCGGGCCACCTTGCGCAGCGCCGAGTTCGGCTTACGCGGGGTGGTGGTGTACACACGCGTGCACACGCCGCGACGCTGCGGGGATTCCTGCAGCGCGGGCGTCTTGTTCTTCCGCACCTTTTCTGCACGGCCCTTGCGGACCAATTGCTGGATAGTGGGCACCGCTTCTCTCTCTGTTCTGGTGTTGATCCTGCTCGTACAGCCATGGGATGCACGAGCCGGGACGAACCGCGATCAGCGACCCGGTCCATCAGGCCGCCGGAGGCGCGCTCGGGCACGCGCAAAGTGTCGGGCAAGCCCGAACACAAGGGTCAAGGTTATCCGCTGACCCGCGGAGGGTCAAAATAGCGCCCCCACCCCTGCCGAGGAGTCACCCGCTCCGCGGATTTTGCGGCGTGTCGCCACGCCATCGACCCCTCGGCAGAAGCTGTGGTCGGGTGATCAGGCAGCTGCCTCGGCGATGGCCTGGTAGCTGTCGTCGTCCAGCCGCAGCGCGGCGGCGCCGATGTTCTCCTCCAGGTGCTGCACCGACCCGGTGCCGGGGATCGGCAGCATCACCGGGGACCGGCGCAGCAGCCAGGCCAGGGCGACCTGGGACGGGGTGGCGCCCAGCTTCTCGGCCGCCTCGGCCACCGGACCGCCCGGCTTGGCCAGGTCACCGGAGGAGATCGGCGCCCACGGAATGAATCCGATGCCCTTCTCCTCGGCGTAGTCCAGCACGTCCTCGGAGTTGCGGTCGGTGAGGTTGTAGCGGTTCTGCACGGTGGCCACGGTGAAGAACCGGCCGGCCTGCTCCAGCTCCGCCACGCTGACCTCGGACAACCCGAGAGCCCGGACCTTGCCCTCGTCCTGGAACTTCGCGAGTTCGGCGAACTGCTCCTCGGCCGGCACGTGAGGATCGATACGGTGCAGCTGCAGCAGGTCGAGCTGGTCGACCTGCAGCCGCCGCAGGCACAGCTCCACCTGCTGGCGCAGGTACTCCGGCCGGCCCACCGGAGTCCAGATGTTGGGGCCCTGCCGGGTGTGCCCGACCTTCGTCGCGATCTTGACCTCGCCGTAGGGGTGGATGGCCTCGGCGATGATCTCTTCGCTGACGTTCGGGCCGTAGGCATCGGCGGTGTCGATGAAGTCGGTTCCGAGTTCGACGGCCCGCCGCACGACCCGGCGTGCTTCCTCACGGTCGGCGGGCTCGCCCCAGATCCCGGGTCCGGTGATCCGCATCGCCCCGAATCCGAGGCGGTGGACCGTACCGAGGTCCCGAATATCGAAGGTGCCGCTGTCGCGGGCGTCAAGTCGCTGCTGTTCAGTCATATGTGTACCGAACACCACCGGCCAGGCCACTATTCCCCCGGAACCGATCCGCGACCGCGTCCCCAGACCGTCGAAGGGCACGGCCGGATCAGAACAGGTCGAAACCGCCCCGCTCGGCAACCAACTGCCGCAGTTCGTCGCCCAGGTCGTCCCCGGCTGCCAGCAGCCGCGGCAGCAGGTCCCGTTCGGTGGTGGTGGCCCGGTAGACCAGGGAGACCGTGACGTCGTGGTCGCGGCGGCGACTGATCGTGATCGCGTCCCCGGCCCCGACCGTGCCCGGCTCGACGACTCGCAGGTACGCCCCCGGCCGGGCGATCTCGGTGAACATCCGCAGCCATCCCTTCTCCCCCACCCAGCCACGGAAGGTGGCGCACGGGATGCGCGGGCAGGTGACTTCCAGCTCGAGTGCGTTCTCCCCCGCACCGATCCGCCACCGATCCCCCAGCCGGGCGTCGTTGACGTCGATGCCGAGGGTGGTCAGGTTCTCACCGAAGAACCCGTCCGGGAGTTCGCGGCCCAGCCGCTGCTGCCAGGCGTCCAGGTCCTCGCGGGCGAACGCGTACACGGCCTGCTCGTCACCGCCGTGGCTGGCGGTGTCACCGATGAAGTCGCCGACCAGGCCGCTGCCCAGGCCGGTGCCCTTCGGGCCGGGGTCGCGGACCTGCACCCGTCCCGCGACCGGCCGTTTGCCGATGCCGGTGGACAGCGCCTCCTTGTACGGGTTGGGTTCGGGCTGGGCGAGGTTGACCGAGGCGACGGTCATCGAGCCGGTTCCGAACACCCGGCCAGCATAGGGGTCCGAGCCCGCTACGCGGATCAGTCGGCCGGGTAGACCTCGACCTCGGACGCCTTCACGCTCGCCCACACCGATGTACCGATGTCCAGGCCGAGGTCGGCGACCGCACCGGCGGTGACCTCCGCGGCGAGCCGGCCGGCGGCGGTGTCCAGATCGACCCGGACGCTGTCGCCGACCGGTTCCAGCCCCCGCACCGCGCCGGCCCACAGGTTGCGCGGACTGCCCTCCGGCCGGCGCGGCCACAGTGCCACCGCGGCCGGCCGGAAGGCGGCGAAGACCTCCCCTTCGGCTGCGGTGGTGGTGACGACGAGGTTGCCGCCGGCGAGCCGGACCCGGCTGTGTTCGCCGCGCCCGTGCCACAGGTTCAACCCGACCAGCCGGGCGACGTAGTCGGTGCGGGGGCGTCGGGTCACCTCCGCCGGCGTCCCGGACTGGACGACCACGCCGTCCTCCACCACCACCAGCCGGTCGGCCAGCACCACGGCGTCGGTGGGGTCATGGGTGATCACCACCGCCGCGCCGGTGAAGCCGGCCAGGTGCCGGCGGAGTTCCCCCCGCACGGTGAGTCGGCTGCGGGCGTCCAGGGCGGCCATCGGCTCATCCAGCAGCAGCAGGTCGGGCCCGGTCGCCAACGCCCGCGCCAACGCGACCCGCTGGGCCTGTCCACCGGACAACGCCCCGGGCCGGCTGGCGGCCAGGTCGGCGATCCCGAACCGCTGCAACCAGTCGGCGGCCTGCTGTCGTGCAGCCGAGCGGGCACGCCCTGCCGTCCGGAGACCGAACGCGACGTTGTCCAGCACGGTCAGGTGCGGGAACAGCAGGTAGTCCTGGAAGACGACCGCGACCGGGCGACGTTCCACCGGCACATGGACGTCGGGTCCGTCGAGGATCCGGTCGCCGAGCCGGACGGTGCCGGCGCCGGGGCGCAGCAGCCCGGCCAACGCACGCAACGTGGTCGTCTTGCCGGCACCGTTCGGCCCGACCAGCGCCACCACCTCACCGGGCTCGACGGCCAGGGACACCGCCAGCCGCAGGCTCCCCCGCTGCAGGCGGATGTCGGCACGCAGCCCGGCCGGTCGGCTCACCACCGCCGGACCCAGCGATCACGGAGCAGGGCCAGCACGGCGACCGACACCGCCAGCAGCAGCACCGACAGCACCAGTGCGGCGTCCGGGTCGGTCTCCAGGGCCAGGTAGACCGCCAACGGCATGGTGCGGGTGGTGCCGGGGAAGTTGCCGGCGAAGGTGATGGTGGCACCGAACTCGCCCAGCGCCCGGGCCCACGCCAGCACCGCGCCGGCCGCGACGCCGGGGCCGATCAGCGGCAGGGTGACCCGCCAGAACACCGTCCGCGGCCCGGCGCCCAGCGTGCGAGCGGCTTCTTCGTACCGTCGGTCGGCGGCACGCAGCGCGCCTTCGACCGACAGCACCAGGTACGGCAGGGCGACGAAGGCCTGGGCCAGCACCACCGCGGAGGAGGTGAACGGCAGGGCGAAGCCGGTCAGGTCGTGCAGCGGTCGGCCGATCAGACCGGACCGGCCCAGCACCGTGAACAGCGCCACCCCACCGACCACCGGCGGCAGCACCAGCGGCACGGTGATCACCGCCCGAAGGGCGGACCGGAACCGTCCGGCGGGTCGGGCCAGCAGCCAGGCCAGCGGGACTCCGGTGAGCAGCGCCAGCACGGTGGCTGCGGTGGCGGTGATCAACGACAGCCGCAACGCCTGCCAGGTGCCGGCGGCGGTGAGGATCGTCAGGCTGTGCCGCCACGGCGCCCGGACCAGCAGGCCGATCAACGGCAACACCAGGAACGCCAGTCCGATCATGGCCGGCACCATCAGCAGCGCCGGGGCCCGTCCGGTGTCCTCCGCGGTCCGATCTCGGGTGGCCGTCGGCGCTGTCACGGCGTACCGAAGCCGGCCTTGCGCAGGACCGCCCGGCCGGGCGCGGACCGGACGTATCCGACGAAGCCGGCTGCGGTGTCCGGGTGGTCGGACTGCTTCAGCACCGTGATCGGATAGCGGTTGACCACCTGGTCGGCCGCCGGCACGGCGATGCCCTGCACCCGGCCGCGGGCGGTCCGGATGTCGGTCCGGTAGACGAGGGCGGCGTCGACCTCGTCCTGGGCCACCTTCTGCAGGGCCGCCTTGACATCGGTCTCGTAGCTCACCGGTTTCGGAGTCAACCCGGCCTTGGTGAAGACGCCCCTGGCGGCCGCGCCGCAGGGCACCTGCGGAGCACACAACGCCACCTTCTTGGCCGGATCGGTGAAGTCGCGCAGTCCGGTGATCCGGCCGGGATTTCCCTGTGGAACGGCGATCTCGAGCACGTTGGTGGCGAAGATCGCCGGTGGGCCGGACGTGTTGCCGGCCGCCGACACGGTCGTCATGGTGCGCTCGTCGGCGGAGGCGAAGACGTCGGCAGGTGCCCCCTGGTCGACCTGGGCGGCCAGCGTGGAGCTGGCCCCGAACGAGAAACGGACCCGGACCCCGGGGTGTGTCTGCTGGTAGTCGGCGCCGATGGTGGTGAAGACCTCGGTCAGCGAGGCGGCAGCCAGCACGGTGATCGTCGTGGGCGGGCCCGACGAGGACCGGGCCGACGGCACCGAGCCGTCGCCGGTACAGCCGGTGATCAACAAGGTCGAGGCCAGCAGGACCACCGCGAGCACGGCCGTCCGGCGGCGGTGCGCGCTCACCGCGGCACCTCCACGACCACTGTGGTGGCCTTGACCGCGGCGACGGCAAGCACGCCCGGCTCCAGCGCCAGGTCCTCGGCAGCCTCCGCCGACATCAGCGCCACCACCCGGAACGGTCCGCATTGCAGATCGACCTGGGCCATCACGCCGTCCTTGCGGACCCGGGTGACGAGGCCGGTGAAGCGGTTGCGGGCACTCGCGGCGACCGGCTCACCGCCGGCCGGAGCGGTGGCGATCTCCTGGGAGAGCCGGGCCAGGTCGGCGCCGTCGACCCGGGTCGGACCCACCTCCGTTGCCTCGAGCCGGCCCGAGTCGACCCAGCGCCGGACGGTGTCGTCACTGACACCCAGCAGAGAAGCAGCCTCTGAAATCCGATATTGCGGCACGATGCTGACGATACCAACCGCATTTGCGCATCTCTGGTGCTTCTGTGCGTGGCCAGGCGTTGTCGGCGTCGTCGTCAGGAGACGATCTACGCCGCCATCCGGCTCGCGTCCATACCCCCCGAAGAAGCAGCTGGCCGTCCCCGCCGCCGTGCTGATGCTCAGTGCCGTATTCCCGTCGGATCCTCCGGGCCCGTGGCCGAGGACTGCCGCGCCGCAGCGACGAGCACGTCAACGGTGCGCGACCGTACCGCGCTGCAGGGCTTCCCCGATTCGACGAAGCATCCGTTCCGGTTGGACGATGTCCGCCCACACCCAGCGGACGACGACGAACCCCATGTCGCGCAGCCGGTCCTCACGCTGCTTCTCCCGAAAGACGGCGTCGCCGGGCTCCTCGCCGGGCCGAAGCAGTCGGCCGTACTTGAGCTTGCCGTCGAACTCACCGATCACTCCCACGTCGGCCCAGAAGAAGTCCACGACGGCAGAGAACCCGTCGGATGAGGCGAACCGCACCTGCAGTTCCGGGACCGGCAGCTGGTGCTCGACCATGATCACCCGGCTGTAGGACTCACCGACGCTCTCACTGCGTTCGTCGACCAGGGTGGCTGCGCGCCGGGCGTTCCTGGCGCCGTGCCGATTCCTGGAGCGATCGACCTGCTCGGTGATCGCCTCGGGGTCCATGCCGCGTCGCAGCCCCGCGTCCCCGGCGGCGACCGCGGCCGCCAGATCCGTCGTCCGGGCCAGATCGACGAAGGTGCGGTCCAAACCGGTCACCGCAAGACCGGAGATCTCGCACACGTCCGCCGACGAGAGCGCGGCCACGTGGACGTGGACGCCCGGCTTGATCCGGCCACCGCTGGTGCGCAGACGGGTCAGGTGCACCCGGTCGAGGGCGGCCGCCGGGACCGGCAGACCGTGCAACACGGCGGCAGAGCCAAAACTCACCACCGAGCCCGGGTCCGCCAGCAGGGCTGCTGCCCGGGTGAGCAGCAGGTGTTCCTCGATCACCGTCCGCTCGGCGGGCACGCAGTAGGCCCCGCGACGAAGATGCTGCAGTTCACCGCTCAGGTTCCGCCGGCGCAGCTCCTCGTACTCGATTCCGCGCACCGTCAGATCCCGGACCAGCAGAAGTCCGTCCATGACGACACTCTGCAGATGGTCGGTCGCCGTGGACCGCCCGGCCGTCCACCTGTGGATGGGGCTCCATTGCTCAGCGGCCCTGGGGACAACCGGGTCACGCAGCCCCGGATGCGCCCCTTCGCACCAGGTACGTCACCCCGAACCCCCCGCAAGCAGTGCGCGATGACGGAACCGGTGCGCAGTGACGCAACCGGTGCGCGGTGACGGAACCGGTGCGCGGTGACGGAACCAGTGCGAGACGAGCCGCCTACCCGCCGGCGGCCAGGACGATCGGGCAGCCGAGGACCCTGGCCCATCGCGCAGCCTGAGGCCGCCTCGCACCGGGTACGTCACCCCGCACCAGCCGCACGCGGTGCGCAGTGACGCAACCGGTGCGCGGTGACGGAACCGGTGCGCGGTGACGGAACCAGTGCGAGACGAGCCGCCTACCCGCCGGCGGCCAGGACGATCGGGCAGCCGAGGACCCTGGCCCATCGCGCAGCCTGAGGCCACCTCGCACCGGGTACGTCACCCCGCACCAGCCGCACGCGCTGCGCAGTGACGCAACCGGTGCGCGGTGACGGAACCGGTGCGCGGTGACGGAACCAGTGCGAGACGAGCCGCCTACCCGCCGGCGGCCAGCACGATCGAGCAGCCGAGGACCCTGGCTGGCCCCTCGCGAAACCTGGGCCCCCTCGCACCGGATACGTCGTCCCGCACCAGCCGCACGCGGTGCGCAGTGACGGAACCGGTGCGCGGTGACGGAACCGGTGCGCGGTGACGGAACCGGTGCGCGGTGACGGAACCGGTGCGCGGTGACGGAACCGGTGCGCGGTGACGGAACCAGTGCGCGGTGACGGAATGCGAGGCCGCCTACCCGCCGGCGGCCAGCACGATCGAGCAGCCGAGGACCCTGGCCCATCGCGCAGCCTGAGGCCGCCTCGCACCGGGTACGTCACCTCGCACCAGCCGCACGCGGTGCGCGGTCACGTACCCGGTGCGAAGAGAGTCGGCGCCGGACAAAGTCAGAGACCGGAGCCGGCGGCAACCTCCTGCCATGGACCGGAGCCGGCGGGAGCCTCCCACCGTGGACCGGAGCTGGCGGGAGCCTGCCGTGGCCAGGAGCCGGCGGCAGCCGCCGGCTGTGGCAGGAGCCAGCGGGAGCCGGGGTGGCCCAGCCGGCGTGGGCCGAGCCGGCATGGCCCCAGATGGCGTGGCCCCAGCCGGGGTGGGCGGAGCCGGGACGCGCGGCGCCGGGAATGGCCGGGAGCGGGTGACGGCCCGGGAACGACCGGAAGCCGGTCACGGGCCGGGAACGACCGGAAGCCGGTCACGGGCCGGGAACGACCGGAAGCCGGTCACGGCCCGGGAACGACCGGAAGCCGGTCACGGCCCGGGAACGACCGGAAGCCGGTCACGGCCCGGGAACGACCGGAAGCCGGTCACGGCCCGGGAACGACCGGAAGCCGGTCACGGCCCGGGAACGACCGGAAGCCGGTCACGGCCCGGGAACGACCGGAAGCCGGTCACGGCCCGGGAACGACCGGAAGCGGGTGGCGGCCCGGGAACGACCGGAAGCGGGTGGCGGCCCGGGAACGCCGAACGGGGCGGCCCCGGATGGGACCACCCCGTTCGGTGGGTCGATCAGCCGCTGGTCAGCGGTAGTCGCCGACGTCGAACTCCTCCAGCGGAACGGCAGCGCCGCTGCCGGAACCGAAGTCGTAGTCGAACGGGTCGTAGCCGACCATCGAGTACGCCTGCGCCCGCGCCTCCGCAGTGGGCTCCACGCGGATGTTGCGGTAGCGCTCCAGGCCGGTGCCGGCCGGGATCAGCTTGCCGAGGATGACGTTCTCCTTCAGCCCGATCAGGCTGTCGGACTTGCCGTTGATCGCCGCATCGGTCAGCACCTTGGTGGTCTCCTGGAAGGAGGCCGCCGACAGCCAGGACTCGGTCGCCAGCGACGCCTTGGTGATGCCCATCAGCACCGGCCGGCCCGAGGCCGGCGCACCGCCCTCGGCGACGACCTTGCGGTTGGCCGCCTCATAGGACGGCCGGTCCACCAGGTCACCGGCCAGCAGCTCGGAGTCGCCGGACTCGATCACCGTCACCCGGCGCAGCATCTGCCGGATGATGATCTCGATGTGCTTCTCGTGGATCTCCGCACCCTGGGTGCGGTACACGGTCTGCACCTCTTCGACCAGGTGCTCCTGCACCTTCCGGACGCCGAGGATCCGCAGCACGTCCTGGGGATCGGGCGTACCGGCGGTCAACTGCTGACCGACGTCGACGTGCTCGCCCTCGTCGACCAGCAGCCGGACCCGGCGGCTGACCGCCAGCTCGATCTTGTCCGAGCCGTCGTCGGGGGTGATGATCAGCTTGCGGGACCGCTCCCCGTCCTCGACCTCGATCCGGCCCGGGGTCTCGGCGATCGGCGCCTTGCCCTTCGGGGTCCGGGCCTCGAACAGCTCGACCACACGCGGCAGACCCTGGGTGATGTCGTCACCGGCCACACCACCGGTGTGGAAGGTCCGCATCGTCAGCTGGGTCCCCGGCTCGCCGATGGACTGCGCCGCGACGATGCCCACGGCCTCGCCGACGTCGACCAGCTTGCCGCTGGCCAGCGACCGGCCGTAGCACATCGCACAGGTGCCGGACGCCGCCTCACAGGTGAGCACGCTGCGCACCTTGACGGTGGTGACACCGTTGTCGATCAGCAGTTTGATGTTGACGTCACCGAGGTCGACACCGGCCGGCAGCAGGACGTTGCCGTCCGCGTCCAGCACATCGGTGGCCAGGGTCCGGGCGTACACCGCGGTCTCGACGTGCTCGTCGGGGACGAGCACCCCGTTCTCCTCGGTGGCGATCACCTTGGTCAGGCCGCGTTCGGTGCCGCAGTCCTCCTCGCGGATGATCACGTCCTGGCTGACGTCGACCAGACGCCGGGTCAGGTAGCCGGAGTCCGCTGTCCGCAGCGCGGTGTCGGCCTGGCCCTTCCGGCCACCGTGGGTGGAGTTGAAGTACTCCAGCACGGTCAGGCCCTCACGGAAGTTGGACTTGATCGGCCGGGCGATGATCTCGCCCTTCGGGTTCACCACCAGGCCTCGCATGGCCGCGATCTGGCGCATCTGCACCATGTTCCCGCGCGCACCCGAGTGCACCATCATGTAGATCGGGTTGGTCTTGGAGAAGTTCTTCTCCATCGCCTGACCGAGCACGCTGGTGGCGTCGGTCCAGATCTCGATCAGTTCCTGGCGTCGCTCGTCCTCGGTGATCAGGCCGCGGTCGTACTGGGTGTCGACCTTCTTGGCCCGGGCCTCGTAACCGGAGAGGATCTCGGCCTTGTCCGCCGGGGTGGAGACGTCGCCGATGGACACGGTCACCCCGGACCGGGTGGCCCAGTGGAAGCCGAGTGCCTTCAGGTTGTCCAGGCAGTTGGCGACCTCGACCTTCGGATACCGCTCGGCCAGGTCGTTGATGATCGTGCCCAGCTGCTTCTTGCCCACCTCGTTGTTGACGAACGGGTAGTCGTCGGGCAGCGCCTCGTTGAACAGGGCCCGGCCCAGCGTGGTCTCCAGCAGGATGCTGCCGTCGGGCCGCAGTTCGGTGCCGGCCGGCGGGACGATGTCCCGCATCCGGATCCGGATCGGGGCCTGGACGTCGATCTCCTTCAGGTCGAAGGCCATCTGCGCCTCGGCGACGGAGCCGAAGACCCGTCCCGCACCGGCGACGTCGTCGCGGTCCATGGTCAGGAAGTACCCGCCGATGATCATGTCCTGGGTGGGCATGGTCACCGGACGACCGTCGGCCGGCTTCAGGATGTTGTTGGTGGACAACATCAGGATCCGGGCCTCGGCCTGCGCCTCCGCGCTCAGCGGCAGGTGCACGGCCATCTGGTCGCCGTCGAAGTCGGCGTTGAAGGCGGTACAGACCAGCGGGTGGATCTGGATGGCCTTGCCCTCGATCAACTGCGGCTCGAACGCCTGGATGCCCAGCCGGTGCAGGGTCGGTGCGCGGTTCAGCAGCACCGGATGCTCGGCGATGACCTCCTCCAGCACGTCCCAGACGACCGGACGCTGCCGCTCCACCATCCGCTTGGCGGACTTGATGTTCTGGGCGTGGTTCAGGTCGTCCAGCCGCTTCATCACGAACGGCTTGAACAGCTCCAGCGCCATCGCCTTCGGCAGACCGCACTGGTGCAGCTTCAGCTGCGGGCCGACCACGATGACCGAGCGGCCGGAGTAGTCGACGCGCTTGCCGAGCAGGTTCTGCCGGAACCGGCCCTGCTTGCCCTTGAGCATGTCGGAGATCGACTTCAGCGGCCGGTTGCCCGGACCGGTGACCGGACGCCCACGGCGGCCGTTGTCGAACAGCGAGTCGACGGCCTCCTGCAGCATCCGCTTCTCGTTGTTGACGATGATCTCCGGCGCACCGAGGTCCAGCAGCCGCTTCAGCCGGTTGTTCCGGTTGATCACCCGGCGGTAGAGATCGTTCAGGTCGCTGGTGGCGAACCGGCCGCCGTCCAACTGCACCATCGGACGCAGGTCCGGCGGGATGACCGGGACACAGTCCAGCACCATCGCGTCGGCGTTGTTGCGGGTCTGCAGGAACGCCGAGACGACCTTCAGCCGCTTCAGGGCGCGGGTCTTGCGCTGGCCCTTGCCGGTCTGGATGGTCTCGCGCAGCGACGCCGACTCGGCGTCGAGGTCGAAGGTCTGCAGCCGCTTCTGGATCGCGTCGGCGCCCATCGAGCCGGCGAAGTACCGGCCGAAGCGGTTCTTCATCTCCCGGTAGAGGATCTCGTCACCCTCGAGATCTTGGACCTTGAGGTTCTTGAACCGGTTCCAGACCGCGTCCAACCGGTCCAGCTCGCGCTGGGCCCGGTCGCGCAGCTGCTTGGCCTCACGCTCGGCGCCCTCGCGGACCTTCCGCTTGGCGTCGGACTTGGCGCCCTCGGCCTCGAGCTGGCCGAGGTCCTCTTCCAGCTTCTTCATCCGGTTCTCGATGTCGGAGTCCCGGCGTCCCTCGAGCTGCTTGCGCTCGGTGTCGATCTTGGCCTCCAGCGAGGACAGGTCGCGGTGCCGCGCCTCCTCGTCGACGGAGGTGATCATGTACGCCGCGAAGTAGATGACCTTCTCCAGGTCCTTCGGGGCGATGTCGAGCAGGTAGCCCAGCCGGCTGGGCACACCCTTGAAGTACCAGATGTGGGTGACCGGGGCCGCCAGTTCGATGTGGCCCATCCGCTCACGGCGGACCTTGGACCGGGTCACCTCGACGCCGCAGCGCTCACAGATGATCCCCTTGAACCGGACCCGCTTGTACTTGCCGCAGTAGCACTCCCAGTCCCGGGTGGGACCGAAGATCTTCTCGCAGAACAAACCGTCACGTTCCGGCTTGAGGGTCCGGTAGTTGATGGTCTCCGGCTTCTTCACCTCGCCGAAGGACCACGCACGGATCTCGTCGGCGCTGGCCAGACCGATCCGGATCGTGTCGAAGAAGTTCACATCGAGCACAGTGTCTGTTCTCTCTTATCTCTCAACTGCTGAGGAAGTGTTGGCTCTGGGACTAGGTCCACGCCTCGGGCCGGCCGACAGGCGTCGCCGGCCCGGTACGCGTGGCGATACCTAGACTTCTTCGACTCCGAGGTCGGCGCCGGGACGCCGCGACAGGTCGATGCCGAACTCGTCGGAGGCGCGATAGGTGTCGTCGTCGGAATCGCGCAACTCCACCTCCGTGCCATCGCTGGAGAGCACCTCGACGTTCAGGCAGAGGGACTTCATCTCCTTGACCAGCACCTTGAACGACTCCGGGATGCCGGGCTCGGGGATGTTCTCGCCCTTGACGATGGCCTCGTACACCTTGACCCGGCCCGGGATGTCGTCGGACTTGATGGTCAACAGTTCCTGCAGGGCCCAGGCGGCGCCGTAGGCCTCCAGGGCCCACACCTCCATCTCGCCGAACCGCTGGCCACCGAACTGCGCCTTACCGCCCAGCGGCTGCTGGGTGATCATCGAGTACGGGCCGGTGGACCGGGCGTGGATCTTGTCGTCGACCAGGTGGTGCAGCTTCAGCATGTAGATGTAGCCGACACCCACCGGATCCGGGAACGGTTCGCCGCTGCGTCCGTCGAAGAGCCGCGCCTTGCCGTCGGGCGTGACCAGCCGGTCGCCGTCCCGGTTCGGCAGGGTGTGACCGAGCAGGCCGGTGATCTCGGCTTCGGTCGCGCCGTCGAAGACGGGGGTCGCGAGCCGGGAGTCGCCGTCCACGTGCTCCAGGCCGACCGACCGCAGTCGCTCCGCCCAGGGCTCGTCGACCGCCTCGATGTCCCAGCCCCGTTTGCCGACCCAGCCCAGGTGGGTCTCCAGCACCTGGCCGACGTTCATCCGGCTCGGCACACCCATCGGGTTGAGGATGATGTCGACCGGGGTGCCGTCCTCCAGGAACGGCATGTCCTCGCTCGGCAGGATCTTGGAGATGACGCCCTTGTTGCCGTGCCGGCCGGCGAGCTTGTCGCCGTCCTGGATCTTCCGCTTCTGGGCGACGTAGACCCGGACCAGCTGGTTGACACCCGGGGACAGCTCGTCGTCGGACTCCCGGTCGAAGACGCGGACGCCGATGACGGTGCCGGACTCGCCGTGCGGAACCTTCAACGAGGTGTCGCGGACCTCACGGGCCTTCTCACCGAAGATCGCCCGCAGCAGCCGCTCCTCCGGAGTGAGCTCGGTCTCGCCCTTCGGGGTGACCTTGCCGACCAGGATGTCGCCGGTGCCGACCTCGGCACCGATCCGGACGATGCCGCGCTCATCCAGGTCGGCGAGCATCTCCTCGCTGACGTTCGGGATGTCGCGGGTGATCTCCTCCGCACCCAGCTTGGTGTCGCGGGCGTCGACCTCGTGCTCCTCGATGTGGATCGAGGTGAGGACGTCGTCCTGCACCAGCCGCTGGTTGAGGATGATCGCGTCCTCGTAGTTCAGGCCCTCCCAGGGCATGAACGCCACCAGCAGGTTGCGGCCCAACGACATCTCGCCACCGTCGGTGCACGGGCCGTCGGCGATCGGCGTACCGACCTCGACCCGCTGGCCTGCCGACACCAGCGGACGCTGGTTGATGCAGGTGCCGTGGTTGGAGCGCTGGAACTTCTCCAGCTTGTAGACCCGGTAGTTGCCGTCGTCCTGGGCGATCTCGATCAGGTCGGCGGTCACCGACTGGACCACGCCGGCCGACCTGGCCACGGTCACATCGGCGGCATCGACCGCACCGCGGTACTCCATCCCGGTGCCGACCAGCGGCGCCTCGGACTTGACCAGCGGCACCGCCTGGCGCTGCATGTTGGAACCCATCAGCGCGCGGGAGGCGTCGTCGTGTTCCAGGAACGGGATCATCGCGGTCGCCACCGAGACCATCTGCCGCGGCGAGACGTCGATGTAGTCGACCTCCGCGGCACGGAGCTCGTCGGTCTCACCGTGCCGCTTGCGGACGAGCACCCGCTCCTCGACGAAGCGGCCGTTGTCGTCCACCGACGCGTTGGCCTGCGCGATGTCGAAGCGGTCCTCCTCGTCGGCGGTCAGGTACTGCACCTCGTCGGTGACGACACCGTCGATCACCTTGCGGTACGGCGTCTCGATGAAGCCGAACGCGTTCACCCGCGCGAAGCTCGCCAACGAACCGATCAGCCCGATGTTCGGACCTTCCGGCGTCTCGATCGGACACATCCGGCCGTAGTGGCTGGTGTGCACGTCGCGGACCTCCATGCCCGCACGGTCCCGGGACAGGCCGCCCGGGCCCAGCGCCGACAGCCGGCGCTTGTGCGTCAGGCCGGCGAGCGGGTTGGTGTCGTCCATGAACTGCGACAGCTGTGAGGTGCCGAAGAACTCGCGCAGGGCTGCGGTCACCGGGCGGACGTTGATCAACGTCTGCGGGGTGATGGCCTCGACGTCCTGGGTCGTCATCCGGTCCCGGACCACGCGCTCCATCCGGGACAGACCGGTACGCAGCTGGTTCTGCACCAGCTCGCCGACGGTCCGCAGCCGGCGGTTGCCGAAGTGGTCGATGTCGTCCTCCTCGACCACCAGCTCGCCGTCACCCGTGGGCAGCGGCAGGGTCTCCTTGCCCTCGTGCAGGGCGACGATGAACCTGATCGTGGAGACGATGTCGTCGATCGTCAGCACCTGCTGGTCGAACGGCAGGTCCAGGCCGAGCTTCTTGTTGATCTTGTAGCGACCGACCTTGGCCAGGTCGTAGCGCTTGGGATTGAAGTAGTAGTTCTCCAGCAGCGTCTGCGCGGCCTCGCGGGTCGGCGGCTCGCCCGGGCGCAGCTTGCGGTAGATGTCCAGCAGCGCCTCGTCCTGGGTGGAGGTGTGGTCCTTCTCCAGGGTGAGCCGCATGGACTCGTACTCGCCGAACTCCTCCAGGATCTGGGCGTCGGTCCAGCCCAGCGCCTTCAACAGCACGGTGACGTTCTGCTTGCGCTTGCGGTCCAGCCGCACACCGACGGTGTCCCGCTTGTCGATCTCGAACTCGAGCCAGGCACCCCGGGAGGGGATGACCTTGGCGGTGAAGATCTCCTTGTCGGAGGTCTTGTCGGGGGTCTGCTCGAAGTAGACGCCCGGGGACCGGACCAGCTGCGACACGACGACACGCTCGGTGCCGTTGACGATGAAGGTGCCCTTCTCCGTCATCAGCGGGAAGTCGCCGATGAAGACGGTCTGGCTCTTGATCTCGCCGGTCTCGTTGTTCATGAACTCGGCGGTGACGAAGAGTGAGGCGGCGTAGTTGACGTCGCGTTCCTTGCACTCCTCGACCGAGTACTTCGGCGGCTCGAACCGGTAGTCGCGGAACGACAGCGACATGGTCTGGGAGAAGTCCTCGATCGGGGACAACTCCTCGAAGACCTCTTCCAGTCCCGACTTGGTGTTGACGTCCGTACGTCCCGCCGCCAGGTCAGCCTCGACGCGCGCCTTCCACGCGTCGTTGCCGATCAGCCAGTCGAAGGACCGCGTCTGCAGGTCGAGCAGGTTCGGGACTTCGAGTGGTTCGTGGATCTTGGCGAAGGAGATGCGGCCGGAAGCAGAGATGGGTGACTTGGTTGAGGCAGTGCGCGAGGCGGCCAAGAGTGGTCCTTCCAAGGGCTTCGCAGGCGGTTCCGTGGATGCGTCTATTCAATTGACCAGGACGGGTGTCCGACCGCCAGCGGTGTCGGAGACCCGCGCCAATGCAGCACAAACCACCCGTGTCAAGAGAGACGGGTCGAAGATACGCATGGCGAAATATCAGCGTACAACGCCGGCGGCGGATTGTAAACCCCAGCGGGCATGCCACGGGAGAACCGTCCGGACCGGGTCGCCCCGGCCGCCGAGGAGAGCCCTCGCGGTCCAACGGCGATGAGCATACTCAGCGCGACCCCGTCGGCAAGCGACTCGCGGGGAAGCCGACAGAACGCCGCTGCCGCGGCCCCGACCGGCTGGTTGCCCCCTGAACCGGGGGTCACAGCTGCGTGGGGCCGCGGCAGCGGCGGCGTCAATCGCTCACCCGCGCGCGGCGGGTGCGCGGGTCACTTGACGGTGACGGTGGCGCCGGCGGCCTCCAGGGCCTCCTTCGCCTTGGCCGCGGCGTCCTTGGCGACCTTCTCCAGGACCGGCTTCGGGGCACCTTCGACCAGCTCCTTGGCCTCCTTCAGGCCGAGCGAGGTGAGCGAGCGCACCTCCTTGATGACCTGGATCTTCTTCTCGCCGGCGGCCTCGAGGATCACGTCGACCTCGTCGGAACCGGCATCCTCGGCCTCGTCACCGGCACCGGCGGCCGGAGCAGCGGCGGCAGCGACGGCGACCGGGGCGGCCGCGGTGACCTCGAAGGTGTCCTCGAACTGCTTCACGAACTCGCTGAGTTCGATCAGCGTCATCTCCTTGAAGGCGTCAAGGAGCTCTTCGGTGCTGAGCTTCGCCATGGTGGCGTTCCTTCCTTACTTTTCGTCCGCAGCGTCGGCTGCCGGGGTGCTTTCTTCCGCAGCGGGTGCTGCATCAGCTTCGGTTGCTTCTGGTGCCGGGTCCTCGGCAGCCGCCTGCGGGGCGGAGCCCGCGCCGGCGATGACCGAGGGATCCTCGTTGGCCTTGGCCTCCAGGGCGCCGAACACCCGGGCGGCCTGGGACAGCGGGGCGTTGAAGAGCGAGGCGGCGTTGGCCAGGGTGCCCTTCATGGCTCCGGCCATCTTGGCCAGCAGCGTCTCCCGGGATTCGAGATCGGCCAGCTTGTTCACTTCGGCGGCGTCGATGATCCTGCCCTCGAGCACGCCGCCCTTGATCACCAGAAGCGGATTGGCCTTGGCGAAGTCCCTGAGACCCTTCGCAACGGTGACCGGGTCCCCGTCGATGAAGGCGATCGCGGTCGGCCCGACGAGCTGCTCGTCGATACCGTCGATGCCGGCCTCCCGGGCCGCGATCTGGGTCAGGGTGTTCTTCGACACGGCGTAGGTGGCGTCCTCACCGAGCGAGCGGCGCAGATTGCGCAGCTGCGCCACGGTGAGACCGCGGTACTCGGTCAGCACGGCGCCGGCGGAGCTGGTGAACCTGTTCTTCAGCTCTGCGACGGCGGCTGCCTTGTCCGGCCTCGCCATGGGTCTCCCTTCCACTTCTTCCCACCTCTCCGACGGACCGCCGGAGAGGACCTCGACCACGGGCTGCACGGATGTGCGGTGCAGAGGAAAGGGGAGCCGCGGTGGACCCGGGCAACTGCCCCGGAACCACGAAAGCCCCGGTGCGCAGGCAGCCGGGGCGATGCCCGTGTCCCACTCACCGTCACGGACCAGTCCGTGGCGACCCGCGGAAACGGGATCTTCCAGTTCACCTGCGCGGGCCAATCCGGGACAAGGCACCCGGATTCTTCGGATCTGCGTTCGACCAGCGGTCTTCGGTGCCCCAAGAATACGTGCGGCCGACCAGGAGCACCAAATCATCGACGGAGGCCTCCTGCGCCGGAGACACTTCGCACCAGCCACGTCATCCCGCACCGGCCGCGAGGGGTGCGAGGTACCGCAGGGGGTGCGAAGTCGCTGAGCGCGTCCGGATAGACGTGCGCCGCATCACGACGCCGTCGTCGACAGCCGTCGTCGACAGCCGTGTCAGCACCCCGCATCACGACATGGGGCTGCAGGGTCAGGTCCTCACCGGAGAAAGTCCCCGACTACCCCCTGACCAAAGCCCTGAAACGGTTCAGGAATGCTCAGTCCGTCCGGATTCGCTCAAGGGGCCGTTCAGTGCTGCTCAGGAGTTCGACGGATTCCCGGATCGGCTTTGGCCGCGAATGTCTCGGAAAGATAACGTCCCAGACCGTGCCCCGACGCCGGGATGTCGGGGCACCGCGGGAGGCCGATCCGGCCACCGGCCCGTGTGTCGATCGAAGGGGAGTCAGTCCATGCGCGCAACCGGTCAGCATCCGGCGGCGCGGCGCGCGGACAGTGCGTCGAAGCCGAGATCCACCTCCATCCGGACCGCCCCCCGCCGGGCCGTGGTCACCGCCACCGAACACCGCTCGGTTCTTCGCACGGTCAGCAGGGCCTCGATCGGCCTGGCCGCCGGGGCCGCACTGGCCACCGGCATGAGCGTGGTCGGCACCCAGACGGCCGCTGCCGCCACCAGCGCCCCGAGTCTGCACCAGGGTGACCGTGGCAGCGCGGTCGTCCGCCTGCAGCGCGAACTCAGCGCGCACGGACCGAACGTCTCGGACACCGGCTACTTCGGTCCGATCACCAAGAGGCGGGTCAACCACCTGAAGGCGCAGCACGGCTGGCGCACCGACGGGATCGCCGGACACCGGGTGTGGAAGGTGCTCCTGCACGACCGCCACCGGGTCACCTGGCCGGCCCTGCACCACACCTGGCACAAGCCCAAGCCGGCGGTGAAGTCGCGGACGCTGAACAGCAGTCAGGCCAAGGGTCTGCGGGCGCTGCAATTCGCCAAGCGCCAGCTCGGTGACCGCTACGTCTACGGGGCAGCCGGGCCGAACAGCTTCGACTGCTCGGGACTGACGATGGCGGCCTGGCGGTCGGCGGGGGTCCGGCTGCCGCACAACACGAATGCGCAGTACCGGGCAGCGCACCACATCTCCAAGTCGCATCTGCGCAAGGGGGATCTCGTGTTCTTCTACCGCGGCCGCAGCCACGTGGCGATCTACGCCGGCAAGGGCATGGTCATCCACGCCCCGCGGCCCGGCAGCAAGGTCAGCTACATCAAGATGAAGTACATGCCGTTCAACGGCGCCGCACGACCGGCCTGATCGCCGTCCTCGACCGAGGGCCCCGCACGCACCCGCGTGTCGGGGCCCTCGGCGTATCCACGCCCGGTTCGCGCCGGCACCGCGCCGATAGGGTGCCGTCATGGTGATCCGCGAGGCAACCGTCGACGATCTGCCGGCGATCGTCGCGATGATCAAGGAACTGGCGACCTATGAGAAGGCGGCCGACCAGGCCCGGGCCACCGAGGCCGATCTCGGTGCCGCGCTGTTGTGTCCGCACCCGAAGGTGTTCTGCCTGGTGGCCGAGGCCGACGACGGCCGGACCACGGCCTTCGCCCTCTACTTCTACAACTTCTCCACCTGGGAAGGCGTGCACGGCCTCTACCTGGAGGACCTCTATGTCCGCCCCTCCCACCGCGGTCAGGGCATCGGCGGGAGACTGCTGCGGCGACTGGCCCAGATCGCGTCGGAGAACGGGTGTGCCCGGATGGAGTGGATGGTGCTGAACTGGAACGCCCCCGCGATCGCGGTCTACGACCGGATCGGTGGCCTGCCGCTGAACGGCTGGACCACCTACCGGCTGACCGGCGAGGCGCTGGCCAGGTTCGCCGACCACTGACGGAGCGGCGCCACGTCGGTCACCGGGCTCAGTCGGCGGCGAAACGCGCCAGCCCGGTGACACCGAGCCCCGCAAGCAGGAAGCCGAGGCCGGTGACCGGCCACAGGCCCGGACCGACCCGGTCGCCGAAGAGCAGGATGCCGACGACCGACGGAACGACCATCTCCAGCACGAACGCGATGGCGGTGACCGCCGTCACCGGTCCGCGTTGCAGGGCCAGCGCGAAGAAGATCATGCCGATGGCGCCGCCGGCGACCACCGTCCACAGCAACGGATCGCCGAGCAGCCGCCAGTCGTAGGTCGCCGAACTCAACCCGCGGGCAGCGATCGCGACCATCGCGAATCCGACGCCGGCGGCGACCGCCGAGGCGATCCAGGACCGCCCACCGCCGGCTCGGCTCGCCAGTCCGATCAGCGCCGACAACACGGTCACGACGAGAATGGCCACCTTCCACGCCGATGTCGGTGCGGGCGCCCGTCCGGCGCCCGCCGTCACCGCCAGCAGGATCAGGCCGGCGGCCAGCACGGCCAGGGCGATCCAGTCGCGGCGACCGAGTCTGGCCCCACGCAGCGCTGCGATCACCGCAGTCACGGCAACGCTGGCCGTCATCACCGCCTGCACCAGGAACAGCGGCAACTGTCGGGCCGCGACCACGTTGCCGACGAAGCCCAGCCCGTCGGCGAGGAGCCCGACCAGATAGATCGGCTGGATCATGATCGCCAGGAACGCTGTGGGCCCGGTCGCCCCGGCGGCCCGGCGGGCACCGATCGACTGCAGCACCGAGCCAGAGCCGTACCCGAGGCAGGCGACGACGGCCGCAACAGCGCTCACCAGGACCACTGGTCACTCCCCCTCTGGATCCGACCGGCAGATCGTCGCCCGGCGGTCCCGCAAACGACGACGCCCCCGCCGGCCGGCCGGCCGACGGGAGCGTCGTGATGATCAGGCTGCCGCTGCGCGCGGTCAGCCGGCCTTGACCTCGCTCGGGTCGATCTGGATGCCCGGGCCCATGGTGGTGGACAGGGTGATCTTCTTGATGTAGCGGCCCTTGGAGCTGCTGGGCTTGAGTCGCTGCACCTCGTCCAGCGCGGCGAAGTAGTTCTCGGTCAGCTGCTCGGTGCTGAAGGAGGTCTTACCGATGATGAAGTGCAGGTTGGAGTGCCGGTCGACCCGGAACTCGATCTTGCCGCCCTTGATCTCGGTGACCGCCTTGGCCACGTCCATGGTGACGGTACCGGTCTTCGGGTTCGGCATCAGCCCGCGGGGGCCGAGCACGCGGCCGAGCCGGCCGACCTTGCCCATCAGGTCCGGCGTCGCGACCACCGCGTCGAAGTTGAGGTAGCCGCCGGCCACCTTCTCGATCAACTCGTCCGAGCCGACCTCGTCGGCGCCGGCCGCCTCGGCCTGCGCGGCCCGGTCGCCGGTGGCGAAGACGAGGACCCGTGCCGTCTTGCCGGTGCCGTTGGGCAGGTTCACGGTGCCGCGGACCATCTGATCGGCCTTGCGCGGATCGACGCCGAGCCGCATGGCGACGTCGACGGTCTCGTCGAACTTGGCCGACTTGTTCTGCTGGGCCAACTCGAGTGCCTCGACCGGGCCGTACAGCTGCTCGGCGTCACGCTTGCCGGCTGCCGCGATGTAGTTCTTGCTGCGCTTCATGGCTAGTCACCTCTGAGTACTAGTTCTGGTACGGGTCGCGCCTGACCCTCCCAGGATGGGATCGATCCGGACGGATCAGCGTTCGACGGTCACACCCATCGAGCGGGCGGTGCCCTCGACGATCTTCACCGCGCCGTCGACGTCGTTGGCGTTGAGGTCGGGCAGCTTGGTGTTGGCGATCTCGCGGACCTGGGCCGCGGTGATCTTGCCGACCTTCTCACTGAGCGGGTTGCCGGAACCCTTCTGCAGGCCGGCAGCCTTCTTGATCAGCTCCGCGGCCGGCGGGGTCTTGGTGACGAACGTGAAGCTCCGGTCCTCGAAGATGGTGATCTCGACCGGGATGACGTTGCCACGCTGGGATTCCGTCGCTGCGTTGTAGGCCTTGCAGAACTCCATGATGTTGACGCCGTGCGGACCGAGGGCGGTACCGACCGGCGGGGCGGGGGTCGCAGCGCCTGCCTGCAGCGCAACCTTGACCAGCGCCGCAACCTTTTTCTTGGCGGGCATAACTCCTGTGTCCTTACATGTATCGGCCGGACCACGGCCGTGGCCCGGCACTGTTCCTCCGATCTCGTACAGCCTTGGTGCCGTACGAGAAATTCCTCTCAGACCTTCTGGATCTGGGAGAAGGTCAGGTCGACCGGGGTCTCCCGGCCGAGGATCTCGACCAGCGCCTTGATCCGCTGGGCGTTGGCGTTGATCTCGGTGATGGTCGCGTGCACACCGGCGAACGGGCCGTCGATCACCATCACCGAGTCACCCTCGGCGAAGTCGGCGACCTCGACCTTCTTCTTCCGGCGGGTCGGCGCCTCCCTGTTGGCGTTGGCGGCGGCGACGACGGCCGGGGCGAGCATCTTCTCGACCTCGTCCAGCCCCAGCGGCACCGGGGTGTTGGAGTGTCCGACGAAACCGGTCACCGACGGCGTGTGCCGCACGGTCGACCAGGACTCGTCGGTCAGATCCATCCGGACCAGCACGTAGCCGGGCAGGGTGGTCCGCTTGATCTGCTTGCGCTGACCGTTGCGGATCTCGGTGACCTCTTCGGTCGGCACCACGATCTCGTGGATGTAGTCCTCCATGTTCAGCGAGGACACCCGGTTCTCCAGGTTCTGCTTGACCCGGTTCTCCATCCCCGAGTAGGTGTGGACGACGTACCACTCACCGAGCTTGCTGCGCAGCTCGGAGCGGAAGGCCTCCAACGCTGCCTCCTCGGCAGCGTCGGCGTCCTCGTCGGCCGGCTCTTCCTCCTCCTCGGCCTCAGCGCCGAAGTCGAGGTTGATGCCGGAGTCCTCCTTCGACTCCTCGGTGCCGGCGCCGAAGTCGAGATTGATGTCGACGTCGTCGGAGTCGGAACTGGAGTAGCTGTCCTGTCCGAGGTCGACCTCGAACTCACGCTCCTGCTCGGTGACCTCCGTACTGCGGCTTTCCAGCGACTCCTCGCCGTCCGGCGTGGAGTTCGTGGGAAAGTTGTCTGACACGTCGCCCTCTCCGTTGCTGTGGCGGCCGGGGTCCCGGCCCTCGTCGTAGCCGTCCTGGCTCATCAGCTGAACACCTTCAGCATCAGCCAGCCGAACCCGTAGTCCAGCCCGGTGACGATCGCGATGACCATCAACACGAACACCAGCACGACCACGAAGTAGTTGCCCAGTTGGGACCGGCTCGGGTAGACGACCTTCTTCAGCTCAGCGACCGAGCCGCGGACGAACTCGGCCGGGGTGGCCCGCTTGGTGCCGTCCGTGCCGCTGTGCTGCTTGGGGGTGGCCCGGCCCTTCTTCTCCGGGCCGCCGGTCCGGGTCGCCGGGGCGCCGGACCGGGCGGTGCCGCCCCGGCCGGTGCTGGTCCGGGATCCGACACCGACCAGTTCCCGGTCGTCGTCGGCCTCGCCGGTGGCGTCCTCGTCGAGGGCGGCCTCGTCGGTGACGTCCTCGTCGAGGGCGGCCTCGCCGGTGGGGTCGGGCCCGGTGGTGTCCGGGACGGTCGGGCGCCGCCCGGCCGGCTTCGACCGCGCCGCGGCAGCGTCCGACCCGTCGACGGCCTCGTCAGCCGTCGGATCGGTGTCCTTCTCGTCTGCCACTGGTCGTCCTTCTGGTCGGTCCCTGCCCGGCCGGCGCCTCACGGTGCGCCGGCTGCGTTCCGGTCCGGCGGATCGCCGTCCGGGCCGACCAGCCGGCGGGCCGTGCAGCCTGCCGGGCCCGTTCCGCAGGGCATGAGGGACTCGAACCCACAACCTTCGGTTTTGGAGACCGATGCTCTACCAATTGAGCTAATGCCCTTCGGCGGCTCCACCGCGTCGTCCGGCCCCGTCAGGGGCGCGTCCGACCGCCGGCCGATGCCACCAAGAGGTGGAGTCTACGCAACCGGACGCCCGGATGCGAACTCAGCGCCAGCCAGGATACCGGTTCCGCCCTCCGGTAGGGCTCCGCCCGGGTCCGGACGACTCCGTCCGGGTCGCCTTCGACCGGCTCGGGACGTGGCCGGGCAGCCGTCCCATCGAGTCGCGACTGTGCGGCTTGGACGCGTTTCCCGTCGCGGAACCGTACGCATTCGCACAGTGGCGCGGGCTGTCAGGCGCCGGCACCCCGCAGCCCCGGGTCCGGACCGGGATCGGCGGCGACAGGGGCATCGGCGTCGGTGTGGGCGATCGCGGAGAGCCGGCGCCAGACCAGGGCCAGGGTGAGGCCGGCACCGACGAAGGCGAACCAGAACGGCGCCACCAGCCCGAACCGTTCGGCGATGACGCCGCCGAGACCCTGGCCGACGACCAGGCCGGCGAAGACGCACATCATGTAGACGGCGCCGACCCGGCCCTGGTAGTGCTGCGGCACGGCGCGCTGCCGGACGGTGGTCGAGACGGTGGCCCAGACGAAGGCGTAGGCGCCGAATTCGACCATCACGGCGATGGCCAGCCAGCCGGTGTTGGTCAGCGCCAGCGCCAGGTGAGTCAGGACCTCCAGGAGCAGGCAGGCCCGCATGATGGTGGCCAGGGAGACCCGCGACTCGATGCTGCCGTAGAGGACGGTGCCGATCAGGCCGCCGATGCCCGAGGCGGTGGTGAGCAGGCCGTAGCCGACCTCGCTCATGCCCAGGTGGTCGCGGGACCACAGCACCAGCACCGACCATGCCGCCGCCCAAGTGACGTTGAAGACCAGGATCACCAGCGCCAGGGTGCGGACCGCGGCGTGCCGCCAGATCCAGCCAAGCCCCTCGGCGATGTCGCGCCGGACATGGGTCCGGGTGGTCCCTGCACCGTCCGGAGCGGGCCCCGGGCCCTCCGCTCGGCCGGCCCGTGCTCGGCCGGCCCGCGCGGTCGCGATGCGCGACACCAGCCAGACCGCGGCGAGCACGCAGAGCACCTGCACCAGGAACGGCCAGACCATGCCGGCGGCGAAGAGGAAGGCGCCCAGCGGCGGACCGACCAGCTGGTTGCAGGTCAGGAACCCGGCCTGCAGGCGCTGGTTGCCGGTGCCGAGATCGGCCTTGCCCACCAGCATCGGCAGCAGTGTGGAGGTGGTGGTGTCGGCGAACACCTCGGCGACGCCGTACAGCGTCATGGCAACCATCACCACGACGATGTCCACCCGGCCGGCGACGATGGTGACGCAGAGTACGGCGACGACGGCAGCCCGCAGGGTGTCGGCCACCATGACGACCCGGCGCCGGTCGAGCCGATCGGCCACGGCCCCCGCCCACAGGCCGAACGCCAGCCAGGGCAGCCGCTGCAGCAGCGCGGTCAGGGCGACCAGGAACGCCGAGTCGGTCTGGGCTGCGACCAGCAGCGGTCCCGCCGCGACCGCGATCCCGTCACCGACGTTGCTCACCCACGACGATGCGAGCAGCCAGCGGAAGCCGCGCCCCATCCGGGCCGGCACGATCTTCTCCACCAACACGCTCACGAAGATCACAGCTTAGGGCTGCGCGGGTCCCTGCCGCTGCCCAGACGGCCCGCGTACGGCGCGGCGATCCGCCCTCGCCGCACACTGAGCGGGCAGCCCGCGCGCCGAGCCTGTCGACGTCCGGTGGATGCCTCGTGTCGGGCGCCCTCCGACAAGATCAGGGCCGCCGAACCGGGCCCGGCGCGATCCGCGCGCTGAGGTTGTCCAAGCGCTCGCCGCCCCCGTGGGTCGGGCGGCCTTCGCCGGACTCAGGACGCCGATTCCCGGCCCACCGATCGGACCCGGGCCGGCGAGGAGCGGGCGTCCTTCAACGCGCTCCCGGAGGGTCAGGCGTCGAGTTGTTTGGTCACCGCGGCCAACAGGACGCAGGTGGCCAGGCCGTCGATGGCCGCGGTGACCTGCGGCAGCGGCGGGAAGGTCGGCGCGATGCGGATGTTGCGGTCGCGCGGGTCGCGGCCGTAGGGGAAGGCCGAGCCGGCCGGGGTGAGGGCGATCCCGGCCTGCTTGGCCAGCCGCACCACCTCGGTGGCGGTGCCGTCGACCACGTCCAGGCTGATGAAGTAGCCGCCGTGCGGTTCGGTCCAGGTGGCCACGCCGTGGCTGCCGAGCCGCTCGGCGAGGATCTTCTCCACCGCCTCGAACTTCGGCGCGATGATCGCCCGGTGCCGGCGCATCAGGCCCCGGACGCCGTCGGCGTCCTTCAGGAACAACGCATGCCGCAGCTGGTTGATCTTGTCCGGGCCGATGGTGCGCTTGGCCAGGTGCTGCAGGTACCACTGCACGACGGTCGGCGAGCCGGCGAAGAAGGACACGCCGGCGCCGGCGAAGGTGATCTTGGAGGTGGAGGCGTAGACGAACACCCGGTCCGGACGGCCGGCCTCGGTCGCGAGCCCGAGCACGTCGACCGGCTGCACCTCGTCGTCGGTCAGGTGGTGCACGGCGTAGGCGTTGTCCCACAGGATGGTGAAGTCGTCGGCGGCGGTCGGCATCGACACCAGCTCGCGGGTGACCTCGGCGCTGTAGACGGCACCGTTCGGGTTGGCATAGGTGGGCACCACCCAGATCGCCTTCACCTGCGCGTCCTCGGCCGCGAGTCGACGGATCGTCTCCAGATCCGGTCCGTCGGCGTCCAGGTCGACGGGCACCAACTCGAAACCGAGTGCCTCGGCCAGCGCGAAATGCCGGTCGTAGCCCGGCGTCGGACAGAGCACCTTGCGCGGCTGCGACACCCACGGTGTCCCACCCGGACGACCGTGCAGCAGCGCGAACACCAGGCTGTCGTGCATGATCGACAGGCTCGAGTTGTCGGCCGCGACGAGCTGTCCGGCCGGGATGGTGAGCAGCTCGGCGAAGATCGCCCGGAGCTCCGGCAGTCCCTGCAGGCCGCCGTAGTTGCGCAGATCCGTGCCGGCCGCGTCGGCGGTCCGGCCGGGACCCGGCAATCCGAGCAACTGGTTGGACAGGTCGAGCTGCTCGGCCGACGGCTTGCCACGGGTGAGGTCGAGCTTCAGCCCTGCCGCCCTCAGCTCGGCGTAGCGGGCCGAGAGTTCCTGCTGCAGCGCCGACAGTTCTGCCGGTGAGAGATCGGCCAGGCTCATGGTTGCGGGTTCCTCGTTTCGCGGCGACGACGCACGGTCCCGGCACGCCGGTGCCGGTACGGTCCCAGGCCCCGGTGCCCGACCGCCGAGTCTATCGGCCGACCTTCGCCCGGACGGAATCCCCACGACCCGCGTGGGATCTTGGCGGCGTGGATACAGTCTCGGCATGGTAGGCAACGACGCCCCGGCCGGGCGGAACGAACCGGCCGGATCCGTGATGCAGGATGCGGGAACGGCGAACATCGCCGCATGGCTGCCGCGGCAGGCCGCCCGGCATCCGGAGTCGCCGGCGATCCTGCAGGGTGAACGGATCGTCAGCTACGCCGCCCTGGAGCAGACCTCCGCGCTGGCGGCCGGGCTGCTGCGCGAGCACGGCGTGGGCCCGGGTGATCGCGTCGGGCTGATCATGCCCAATGTCGCCTACTTCCCGATCGTCTACTACGCGGCGCTGCGGCTGGGTGCTGTCGTGGTGCCGACCAATCCGCTGCTCAAGGCCGGCGAGATCAGCTACGTCTGGCAGGATTCCCAATGTCGAGTGGCGGTCGTGTTCGACCTTTTCGCCGATGAGGCGAGGCGTGCGGCCGGCGACACCGACACCGATGTGATCGAGGTCGGCGCGGGCGGTTTCGAGCAGCTGCTGGCCGGTCAGCAGCCGGAGTTCGGGGTGGCCGACACCGACGAGGACGACATCGCCGTCATCCTCTACACCTCCGGCACCACCGGGCGGCCCAAGGGCGCCGAGCTGAGCCACGCCAACATCGGCTCCAACGTCCGCACCACGGTGGAGACCCTCTTCGGTACCGGGCCCGGAGACGTCGTCTTCGGCGGGCTGCCGCTGTTCCACAGCTTCGGCCAGACCTGCGCCATGAACGCCGCGATCCACCGCGGGTCGACGCTGGCACTGCTGCCCCGCTTCGATCCGGAGGAGGCGTTGCGGCTGGTCGAACGCGAACAGGTGACGATCTTCCTCGGCGTACCGACGATGTACGTCGCCCTGCTCGGGGTGCGCGATCCCGACCGGTTCGACACCTCCAGCCTGCGGCTGGCCGTCTCCGGCGGTGCGTCGCTGCCGGCGGAGGTGCTGCACGGCATCGAGAACACCTTCCACCTCCGCCTGCTGGAGGGCTACGGGCTGTCGGAGACCTCGCCGGTGGCGACCTTCAACCATCCCGAGCGGCCGGGTAAGCCCGGCTCGGTGGGAACACCGATCCGCGGCGTCGAGGTGATGATCGTCGATCCGGAGGACCGGGAGGTCCCCACCGGCGAGGTCGGCGAGATCGTCATCCGCGGTGAGAACATCATGAAGGGCTACCTGAACCAGCCGGAGGCGACCGCCGAGGCGATGCGCAACGGCTGGTTCCACAGCGGTGATCTGGGTCGGATGGACACCGACGGCTACGTCTTCATCGTCGACCGGGTCAAGGACATGATCGTCCGCAACGGCTACAACGTGTATCCGCGGGAGGTCGAGGAACTGCTCTACACCCATCCGGCGGTGGCCGAGGCGGCTGTGGTCGGCGTTCCCGATGCCCGCCACGGCGAGGAGATCGCGGCCCTGATCACCCTGAAGGAGGGCGCCGACGTCGGCGAGGACGAGCTGCGGGACTGGGCTGCGGCGCGGATCGCGGCCTACAAGTATCCGCGGATCATCCGGTTCGGGACGATCCCGAAGGGTCCGACCGGCAAGATCCTCAAACGTTCGATCACGATGTGATCCGGCGCAGGCCCGTCAGCGTTCGACGATGACGGCCTGCCGGTAGGTGTCCTCGATCACGCCGCGGGTGCGGGCCACGATCGCGCTGTGGGCGCCCAGTTCGACCGCGCGTCCGTCGTCGGCCAGGGTGGCCCGACCGACCTCGAGCAGGGACTCGGTGACCTCCGGCAACTGGACGGCGGTGACCTCCTCGCCGAAGTTCACCACGATGGCGATGTCGCCGCGTTGCACCCACAGGTAGCGGGCGTCGTCGTCGGTCTGGGAGTAGCCGCGCTCGAACCGGGGATCGGTGATCTCGGGGAACCGGCGGCGCAGCCGCAGCAGCGCCCGGTAGACGGCGAAGAGTTCGGCGTGCTCGGTCGTCTCCAACTCCGACCAGTCCAGCTTGGACCGGCGGAACGTCTCGGGATCCTGCGGATCCGGTACGGCGCCGGTGTCCCAGTCCATCTGGGCGAACTCCCGCAGCCGGCCCTCCGCGACGGCCTTGGCCAGGTCCGGTTCGGGGTGGCTGGTGAAGAACTGCCACGGCGTCCGCGCACCCCACTCCTCCCCCATGAAGATCATCGGGGTGAACGGGCTGAGCAGGGTCAACACGGCCGCCAGCTGCAACTGCCGGTCGTCCAGCCGAGCCGACAACCGCTCCCCGGTGGCCCGGTTGCCGATCTGGTCATGGTTGTCCGAACAGACCACCAGCCGCCAGGTCGGCGTACGCAGGGTGTCGATGCGCATGCCGTGACTGCGCCCGCGGAAGGTGGACCGGGTGCCGTCGTGGAAGAAGCCGAGCTCGACCACCTTGCCCAGGGCCGCCAGCGACTCGAAGTCGGCGTAGTAGCCGCTGGTGTCGCCGGTCAGGCTGACGTACAGGCCGTGGTGGAAGTCGTCACTCCACTGCGCGGTCAGACCGTACCCACCGCCCTCGCGAGGGGTGATCAGCCGCGGGTCGTTGAGGTCGGACTCGGCGATCAGGCTGAGCGGGCGGCCCAGGTGGACGCTGAGGGCGTCGGCCTCGACGGCCAGTTCCTCCAGCAGGTGGGTGGCGCGGGTGTCCAGCAGCGCGTGCACCGCATCCAGTCGCAGCGCGTCGACGTGGTAGTCCCGCAGCCACATCAGCGCGTTGTCGATGATGAACACCCGGACCTCGTCGGAGTCCTCACCGTCGAGGTTGATCGCCTCCCCCCAGCTGTTGCTGCCGTCGGCGAAGTACGGCCCGAACTTGGGCAGGTAGTTTCCGCTGGGTCCGAGATGGTTGTAGACGACGTCCTGGATGACCGCCAGGCCCCGGGCGTGGCAGGCGTCGACGAACCGCTGGTAGGCCCGCGGCCCCCCGTAGCTCTCCTGCACGGCGTACCAGTCGACCCCGTCGTAGCCCCAACCGTGGTCGCCGTTGAACGCGTTCACCGGCATGATCTCGATGAAGTCGATGCCGAGGTCGACCAGGTGGTCCAGCCGGTCGATGGCCGCGTCCAGCGTCCCGTCGGGGGTGAAGGTGCCGATGTGCATCTCGTAGATCACCCCCCCGGGCAGCTGCCGCCCCCTCCACAGGGAGTCGCGCCAGTCGTGTCCGGCCGGGTCGAAGGCCCGCGACAGGCCGTGCACGCCGTTCGGCTGCCGGCGGGACCGGGGGTCGGGGATCGGCGTCTCGTCGTCGTCGAGCAGGAAGCCGTAGTCGAACTCGGTGCCGAGCAGGTCCTGCGGCAGCGGCCCGGCCGGACGCCACCACCCCTCCTCATTGCGGGTCAGCGGGATCCGGTGGTCACCGGCAAGCGCCACCACCCGCGAGGGTCGCGGCGCCCAGACACTGAGGATGGCGGCGACCCGCGCCGCCTCGGTGTCGGGACGCGGACCGCTGGTGGCGTCCGGAGCGGGCGTCGGGTTCGTCGCCGTCATAGTTCACATCCCACCAGGTTCGGTTCCGGGGTCAGCTCGATGCCGAACCGGGTACGGACGCCGGCGCGGATCTCCCGGGCCAGGCCCAGCAGGTCCGCGGCCGTGGCCCCACCGCGGTTGGTGAGGGCCAGCGTGTGCCTGGTCGACAGTGTTGCCGGTGGTTGTCCGTACCCCCTGCCGAAGCCGGCATGCTCGATCAGCCAGCCGGCGCTGGTCTTGACGGTCCCGTCCGGCTGGGCGAAGCGGGGCGCGGCGGGCGGTAGTCGGTCCGCGGCAGCAGCCGGAAGCACCGGGTTGGTGAAGAACGAGCCGGCGCTCCAGGTGTCGTGATCTTCGGTGTCGAGCACCATGCCCTTGGTGCGGCGCAGTTCCAGCACCGTCCCGCGGACCGCCGCCGCATCAACCCGGCTGCCGGTCGGTACGTCGAGGGCGTCGGCCAGCTGGCTGTAGCCGATCGGGGCGCTGAGGTCGGCCAACGGCAGCTGCAGGGTGACCTCGAGGATCAGGTAGCGGCCGGGTTCGGCCTTGAACCGGGACCAACGGTAGCCGAATCCGCAGTCGGCGCCGGCGAAGGTCTGCTGGCGGCCGGTCCGCCGGTCCCAGGTCCGGACCCGGGCCAGGGTCTGGCTGATCTCCGCGCCGTAGGCGCCGACGTTCTGGATCGGGGTGGCGCCGACCAGGCCGGGGATGCCCGACAGCGGCTCCAGGCCGGACCAGCCCCGGGTGACGGCCTCGGCGACCACGTCGTCCCAGGGCTCCCCCGCCGCCAGCGTGAGCATGGCCCCGGAGCACGCGCTCACCTCGACGTCGCGGCCGCGGGTGGCGACCTTGACCACTGTGCCGTCGAAGCCGGCGTCGCCGACCAGCAGGTTGGAGCCACCGCCCAGGACCAGAACCGGGATGTCGGCGGCGTCTGCGGTGCGGACCGCGTCGACGAGTTCGGCCTCCGTCTGGGCCTCGATGAGTTCCCGGGCCGGGCCGCCGACCCGCAGGGTGGTGTGGTCGGCCAGCCGGACCCCGGTCCGGACCGCCGCGGTCAAGGCCGGATGTCCACTTCGGCGGTGGCCATGCCGAGCACCTTCTCGGTGTCGCAGCGGACGTCGAGCTGGACGGTCGCGATCCCGTCCTCGACGGCGGTGATGCGGCCGGTCACGCTGAGGTCGGCACCGTGGTCGTCGTCGGGAACCGGCACCGGTCGGGTGAACCGGACGAAACAGGATCGCACCCGTCCCGGGTCACCGGCCCAGTCGGTGACCGCGCGCAGCGCGGTGCCCAGGGTGAGCATGCCGTGGGCGATCACCCCGGGCAGTCCGAGCCGGTCGGCGTGGAAATCGGAGTAGTGGATCGGGTTGAAATCGCCGGAGGCGCCGGCGTAGCGGACCAGGGACTCCCGGGTCAGCCGGGTGGTGAGCGTCGGCAGGTCGTCGCCGGCGACGGTCGCCGACAGGTCGACGGCAGCGGTGCTCATCAGGCCTCCTGCCGGGAGTGCAGGAACGTCGAGGTCGCCGTGCAGACCGCCTCGCCGTCGGCGGCGGCCAGCAGCACGCTCGAATTGATCATGTCGCTGTCGCCGCGGGAGCGGACCCGGTCGATCCGCAGGGTGGCCGTGACCCGGTCACCGGCCCGCAGTGGGCGGTGATGGGTGATCCGCTGGTCGGCGTGCACGATGCGGCGCAGTTCCAGACCGAGGTCGGGATCCTGCCACAGCGCCTCCCAGGCGCGGCCGGCGATGACCGCGGCGAAGGTGGGCGGCGCGATCGGGGACTCGCCCTGGTAGGCCGGATTGGCGTCACCCAGGGCCCGGGCGAACTCGGCGATCTTGACTCCGGTGACCTCGTACGGCTCGGTCGGCGGATAGCTGCGGCCGGCGTGTTCGGCGGAGATCCGCGGCGCTGGGCTGGTCGGTCCGGACATGGCGAGCATGGTAGTCAGCAGGCCGCGGCGTACCGCTGCAGGACCAGCGGTGCCAGCGCCGTCTCCAGCGGCGGCGTAACCGGGATACCCCGCGCCGCGGCGGCCGCGGCGACCGTATCGAGCAGCCGGCCGTGGCCGACGAACAGGCTCAGTACGCCGACGGTGGCCGGCTGGTCGACCAGCACGGTGTCGATGTGCGGCGGGCAGGTGGCGAACGCGGCCCGGACCACGGCGGCCCGACGCCGGGACAGCCGGTCGGCGAGTTCGGTGATCGTGGCGTTGGCCTCCGGCCGGGACGAACCGACCGAGACGACGGCCAGGTCACCGCGGTCGGGGATGCCGGCGGCCCTGGCCGCGTCGGTGAGCACCTCGGCGAGGTCGTCGCCGGCGCCGAGGATCTCGGCGACTCGCAGGTCGACCCCGGTGGCCGACGTCGCCGCGGCGACCGCGCCCGGGACATCGGTGCGGGCGTGGAAGGCGGGCGTGAACAGCAGCGGCACGACGACGGCCCGTGGGTACCCGTCGGCGCGCAGCGTCCGGGCGGCGGCGGTCAGATCCGGTTGGTTCAGGTCGAGGTAGGCGGCCCGGGCGTCCACACCGGACTCGGCGGCGACGGCCGCCCGGAGCCGCTCGACCGAGGCGGTGCCGTCGACGTGCCGGCTCCCGTGGGCAAGCAGAACGACCGGCACGCGCGCAGCGCGGGTGCCGGTCGTCATGTCGGTCTGCCGATGGCGGGTCGCCGTCAGCCCGGGGAGGGTCAGCGGGTTTCGCGGTGCGCGGTGTGCCGGTGACAGCGCGGGCAGAACTTGTTCAGTTCCATCCGGTCCGGGTCGTTGCGGCGGTTCTTCTTGGTCAGATAGTTCCGCTCCTTGCACTCGGTGCAAGCGAGCGTGATCTTCGGCCGGATGTCCGATGCCTTGGCCATGTGCGTCGTCCTTTGGTGAACTGTGTCGATCAACTGCCGGTGGTCACCGCCCGGTTCGCACCGCGGGCGCCTTGCTGTGCTGGTAGCGGGAGCGGGACTTGAACCCGCGACACAGCGATTATGAGCCGCTTGCTCTACCGTCTGAGCTATCCCGCCTCGGAGCTTCTGCCCGAGCCCCCATGCGGAATCGAACCGCAGACCTTCTCCTTACCATGGAGACGCTCTACCGACTGAGCTATAGGGGCCTACCCACTGCCGTGGACCGGTGCGACCCTGGGCCGCGCCGACGCCCAAAGATACACAACGAATCCGGCCGAGGCGAATCGGCGGAGCGGTCCGCCGGCACCCGCCGGTCGCCGGGTACGGCGGCGCCGACGTGTCGACCCGGCGGCGCCGCGCGCCTCAGCCGGTGTGCGGCCCACCAGATCCGGACCGCAGCCGAGCCGCCCGGACCCGGCGGAGCGGGCCCAACCGGAGCGAGGCGTAGGCCAACGCCCCCAGCGGCAGCGGCATCCAGAACTGCCACAGCCGCCAGCCGATGATCCCGACGAACGCGACCGGCCGCGGTACGTCGAAGCCGATCAGTGCCGGGATCATCACCCCTTCGACGATGCCGAGACCGCCCGGAGTCACCGGCAGGATGGCGATCAGGTTGCCCAGCCCGTACACGATCAACAACGGCCCCGGGCCCAGGCGTACGCCGGCCGCGGCCAGCATCACCCAGAGCGCGGCGGCGTCGAACAGCCAGTTCAGGGCTGCCCAGACCAGGACTGCGCCGGTGCGACTGGGGTGGTCGACGAGGTCGCGGATCCGCACGCCGAGCGAGTCCAGGGTCCGGGCCAGGGCAGCGACGGGCATCCGCGGCAATCGTCGGGCCAGCACGGCCAGCCAGCGTTGCAGCACCGCCTCGCCGCCCAGCAGCAGCCGGCCGAGGACCGCGGTGGCGATGAAGAAGGTGAGCACGAACACGCTCACCGTCAGGTACGACGCGGTGGCGACGCCCACGACGGCCGCCAGTCCCACGCCGAGCAGGAACACCCCACCGAGAACGAGGTCGGCAGCCGTGGCCTCCACGGTTGCCGCGGCGACAGCGTCCCGCGCGGGCAGACCGGCCGCGATCTGCAGCCGGACCCGTACGGCAGCGGAGGTCGCGGCGCCGGCCGGAACGGCGTGGTTGAGACCCAGCGCGGTCAGGTCGATGCGGATGAGAGTGCTGTAGGGCAGCCGTCCCGGTCCGACCAGCAGCCGGGTGGTCATGCTGTTCACGGCGAGCGAGGCCGCCTCCAGCAGGAAGCCGCACCCGGCCAGCGGCACGGACAGCCGACGGACGACATCCAGGGCTCGGTGACCCTCCGGCAGTTGGGGCCAGACGATGAACGCGGTGACAGCCAGGCCGGCGGCCGCCAGGACGAACTGCGTCCAGCCGGGCAGGTGACGGCGGCGCACTGGGCCGGATGTCTTCAGCGCCCCTCCCCGTCCGGACGGGCCCGTCGGTCGGGCGTCGGAGCCCTCATCGTCACCGGTCTGTGCACGCCTGCCCAGGACCGAAGGTCACCGGTCGGCGTGACCCGCCGAGCCAGGTCGGGCGATCCGGGTCCGGCGATGGCCGCCGAACTATCGGTCCCGGTCGGCTCGGCGCCTGGGCTGGGACTCGGCCAGACCCGGTGTCGCCCGGGTCCGGACGAGGTCCTCGGCGATGGCATTCACCCTGCGGTTCTCGTCCTGGGAGACCCGGCTGAGCATGCGGAAGGCCTGGTCGGCGTCGATGCCGTAGCGCTCCATCAGGATGCCCTCGGCCTGGCCGATGACCGTCCGGTTGACGACGGCCACGTTGAGGTTGTCGACCTGTCGGCTGCGGGCCAGCGCGACGGCCGTGTGCGCGGCGAGTGCCAGCCCGACAGCCTGGTCGTGGTCGTCGAAGGCCGCGACCCGGCTGCTGTACATACTCAGGGCGCCGTAGGAGCGGCCGGTGGTGAAGAGTTGGAAGCACAGCAGGCTGGTCATGCCCAGGCTTTCCGCGACCCAGCGGCCCCAGCGGGGCCACCGCGGGTCGGTGGCCAACTGCGGCACGTGGACGGTGCTCTGCTCCCGGATGGAGTCCACGCAAGGCCCCTCGTTCAGGTCGAACTGTTCCTGGTCGGCCTTGGAGACCAGGTCGTCGGTCGCCGTCACGGTGGTGATCCGGCGGCGCCGGTCGACGAGGCTGATTCCGGCGTAGTCACAGCCTCGCACCGTCTCCACCGCCAGAGCGGCGATCCGGTCCAGGGTCGCGGTCTCGGAGTCCTGCTGCTCGAGCTCGCGGGCGATGGCGGCGAACCTGTCGCCGGGGTCTTGCGCTCGCATGGCGCCAGCATCCCATGTCCGCGGCCGACTGGTCACCTCCGAGTTTTCAGCGGAATCCCGGCGTGGGTGTCGGCTTTGCCTCCGCGGGGCGTGCGTACCGGCGCCCCGTACGGGGAACTAGTTTCTCTAGATCATCGGTGCGTCCGGACGTTCCGAGGATTCAGGCTTGGCGGGTGCAACAGCGTCGCCCGCCAAGCCGCACCTCCCGATGTGGCGACTCTCACGCCGCGCCAAATATGCATTTGTGATGCGACTTATCTAGCATCGGTGCTGTGCAACTCGCCGGATTCACCGACCTCGCTCTCCGCGTCGTGATGCGGCTCGCCGCCCTCGACCCGTCGGAGTCGATGACCACCCGGGCCCTGGCCGATGCGCTGGCCGTGAAGTACACCCACGCCACCAAGGCGGTGACGGCGTTGCACAAGCTCGGTGTCATCGACGCCCGCCGAGGCCGCAGCGGCGGCCTGCGACTGGCCGTGGCCGCCGGGCACATCTCCGTCGGGTCGCTGGTGCGCGGGTTCGAGGGCGGCAAGGAGGTCATCGCCTGTGATGGCGCCACCCCGTGCCCGCTGCGCGGAGGATGCCGGTTGCGGGGCGCGTTGGCGCGTGCCCAGGAGGCTTTCTTCGCCAGCCTCGACCCGATCACCATCGCCGACGTCGCGTCGGCGCCGACCCGGTCCCTGTTGCTCACCCTCGGGTCGCCGACGCCGACCTGAGCCTGTCTCGTGTTCCCCCCAATCCCCCGACGAAGGAACCACCGTGCTGTCCGCTACCTCCACCCGGATCGTCCGCGCCACCCTGCCCGTGATCGGCGCCGCGATCGGCGAGATCACCCCCGTCTTCTACCGGCGCATGTTCGCCGCCCACCCGGAACTCCAACGGGATCTGTTCAATCGCGGGAACCAGGCCCAGGGTGACCAGCAGCGCGCGCTGGCCGGTGCGATCGCCGCCTACGCGACCCTGTTGGTCGCCGACGGCGGCCCCGACCCGCGGGACGTGCTGGCCCGGATCGCGCACAAGCACGCCTCGCTGGGGATCGCCGAGGACCAGTACCCGATCGTCCACGAGCACCTCTTCGCCGCCATCGTCGAGGTGCTCGGGGAGGCAGTGACGCCGGACGTCGCGGCCGCCTGGGACGAGGTGTACTGGCACATGGCCAGCGCCCTGATCGAGATCGAGCGCGGCCTGTATGCCGCCGCGGGGACGACCCCGAGCACCGCGCTGAGGCCCATGATGGTCCGTCGCCGGGTACAGCAGTCGCCGGACACGGTGTCGTTCGAGCTCGCCGCGCCGGACGACTCGCTGTTGCCGGCCGCCCGGCCCGGGCAGTACGTCTCGGTGGCCGTACGGCTGCCCGACGGCGCCCGGCAGATCCGCCAGTACAGCTTGACCCGGGCCCCGGAGGGCCGGCGCTGGGGTATCTCGGTCAAGGCCCTCGACGCCCATCGCACGGCCGGCGGCATCGCGCCCGCCGGCGAAGTGTCCTCGTTCCTGCACGAGAACGTGTTCGAAGGCGACCTGCTCGAGGTATCGGCGCCGTTCGGTGAACTGACCTTGAGCCCGGACGAGGCGCCGTTGCTGCTGGTCTCGGCCGGTATCGGGATCACGCCGATGATCGGCTTCCTGCACCACCTGGTCCGAACCGGCTCGCGTCGACAGGTCACCGTGCTGCATGCCGACCGGTCACCGGCTCGGCACGCGCATCGGGCGGAGGTGGCCGAACTGGTGGCGTCCCTGCCCGGGGCCACCCTGCTGCGCTGGTACGAGGATCTCGGGTCCCGTGCGGTCGACCAGCAGCTCCGTTCGGGACGGCTCCAGCTGGACGGGGTGGACATCCCCGCCGACGCCGAGATCTACCTGTGCGGGCCGATCCCCTTCATGGCCGGTGTCCGCGACGCTCTGGTTGCCCGCGGCACCGACGCCGACCGGATCCACTACGAGATCTTCGGCCCGGACCGCGAGCTGGCCACGGCATGAGCGGCGCGGCGGCAGGGATCGCCGTCGCCGTCAGCTGGCTCTGGCTGGGCATGGTGCTGGCGATCTCGTTCCTCGAGGCTCCGGTGAAGTTCCGGGCGCCGGGCGTGACCCTGCAGATCGGGCTCGGCATCGGCCGGCTGGTGTTCCGGGTGTTGAACGTGATCGAGGTGGTCTGGGCCGGCGCCGTGGTGTCGTCGGTGATCTTCGGCGGCGCCGCCGCGCTGCCGCAGGTCGGCGGGATCGGCGCGGCCGCGGTGCTGGCGATCCAGCTGGCGGCCGTCCGGCCGGCCCTGACCCGACGCAGCAACCGCGTACTGGCCGGGGCCGAGGGCCTGCGGTCGCAGGTCCATCTGGTCTATGTGGCGCTGGAGACGATCAAGGTCGCGGCGCTGCTGGTCACCGGTACCAGCCTGTTGAGCTGAGCGACGACTCGGCGGCCGGCGCCGTGGGTGAGGACGCCATGGCGGCGACCCAAGGAATCCTTGTCACCGCTGATGTCGCAGGGCTAGGCTGAGGGCTGTTCCTCCTACCCCCCTGACGGTCGATCACAGGTCGTACATCTACGTCGTGCGGCGCCGATCGGTTCTCCGCACCGAGGAGGACCCATGATCAACTCCGGGTTGCGTCGGCTGGGGCTGGCCGGTTCCGGCACAGCGATCATCCTGCTGACGCTCGCCGCGTGCACGGGCGGCACAGAGAAGGCGGTCACGGCCGGACCGGCGACGAAGGCCACCCCCGTGCCGATGCACACCCCCGGCGCAGGGTCGGACTCTCCGACCGGCCCCGCCTCGCCCGGCGATGCCATGCCGGCGCGGCCCGGGCCGGTCACCGGTGACCTCAGCGGTGACTGGGCGGTCATCGCCGGCGGCCTGGGACAGGTGAACGACGGTACCGGGAACGGTGAGTACATCGCCCTGACGGCCGGGAAGGTGAACTTCACCGACTCCGGCGGCGCCGTCGTCGAGACCGCTGCCAAGACGGCGGCCTGCCCCGGACTGGCCGTGAAACTGCCGGCGGGCACGGTGCTGGCCAAGCTGCACAAGACCGGGGAAGGGACCTTCACGGGCAAGGCAGCGATGTGGGACGTCACCCACACCACCTGCAGCTTCGGCTTCTGGACGCCGGTGGAGATGACGCCCGGCGACGGCGGCCTGGCGTTCGACGACGGCGGCCCCTCCTATCTGATGGCCAGCACGGTCGGCCTGCCGGTGCCGATCCGGCTCGTCCTCCACCGCTACCTCGGCACACCGCCGGCGCACTGACCCGGGCAGCGTCGAGGTCGGTGTCCGTCACCGCAGCACGTCGACTCGCGCTGATCTCTCCGGTTACGTTAGGGTAGTTTCTGTCGATCTTCGAAGCGGGCCGGAGCTGATCGGATCCGCCGTGATCGGCTTCGATCGTCAGTGCTGTACCAGTTCGTGCAACGAAGCGCGGCTCCTGGACGAACCGACTGCGACCTCGTGGCCCACCGCACGAACGGAACACCCATGACCCTGGACACTCCTGCGCCGTCACTCGGTGCACCCACCGACGACCCGGCCTTCTCGGTCAAGGCGGCGCTCCGGTCCCCGCGGATGCTGCGCACCGAGGTGCTCGGCGGTCTGGTCGTGGCACTGGCGCTCATCCCGGAGGCCATCTCCTTCGCCATCATCGCCGGGGTCGACCCGCGGGTCGGCCTGTTCGCTGCGTTCACCATGGCCGTGACGATCTCGATCACCGGCGGCCGGCGGGCGATGATCTCGGCCGCCACCGGGTCGGTGGCGTTGGTGATCGCACCGATCTCCCGCAAGTACGGGATGGACTACCTGATCGTCACCGTGCTGCTGGCCGGGCTCATCCAGGTCGCGCTGAGCCTGCTGGGCGTGGCCAAGCTGATGCGTTTCATCCCCCGCAGCGTGATGGTGGGCTTCGTCAACGCCCTGGCCATCCTGATCTTCATCGCCCAACTGCCGAATCTGCTCGGCGTTCCCTGGCTGGTGTATCCGTTGCTGGCTGCCGGTCTGCTGATCATGGTCTTCTTCCCCCGCCTGACCACGTCCGTCCCGGCTCCGCTGATCGCGATCATCGTGTTGACGATCTTCGTCGTGCTGCTGGGTATCCACGTGCCGACCGTCGGCGACATGGGCAAGCTGCCGCACAACCTGCCATCACTGTTCGTGCCTCACGTCCCGTGGAACCTGCACACCCTGCAGCTCATCGGCCCCACCGCCGGCGCGATGGCCGCGGTCGGCCTGCTGGAATCGCTGATGACCGCCAAGCTCGTCGACGACGTCACCGACAGCCACTCCAACAAGAGCCGGGAGGCCTTCGGCCAGGGCATCGCCAACATCGTCACCGGCGTCTTCGGCGGTATGGGTGGTTGCGCGATGATCGGCCAGACGATGATCAACGTCAAACAGGCCGGGTCCCGGACCCGGGTCTCCACCTTCCTGGCCGGCGTCTTCCTGCTGATCCTGGTGGTGGCGCTCGGTGACGTGGTCGCGATCATCCCGATGGCCGCGCTGACCGCGGTCATGATCATGGTGTCGGTCGGCACCATGGACTGGCACAGTCTGCACCCGCACACGCTGCGCCGGATGCCGCTCAGCGCCACCGTCATCATGGTCGTCACCGTCATCGCCACCGTACTGACCAGCAACCTGGCCATCGGCGTGATCCTCGGCGTCATCGTCGCGACGTTGTTCTTCGCGGCCCGGGTCTCCCACTTCACCGAGGTGCTGGACGTCGCGCACCCCGACGAGAACACCCGGGTGTACGCGGTCAAGGGCGCCCTGTTCTTCGCCTCCAGCAACGATCTGGTCTACCAGTTCGACTACGCCCACGATCCGCAGAACGTGATCATCGATCTCTCCGACTCGCAGATCTTCGACTCCTCCACCGTGGCCGCTCTGGATGCCATCGAGCTGAAGTACCACCAGAAGGGCAAGAACGTGGAGATCATCGGTCTGAACGAGCCCAGCCAGGCCTGGCACACCCGGTTGACCGGTCACCTCGGCGGAGCGCACTGATGCCGGCCCAGGACCGGACGGCGGCAGCCGATCAGGGTGTTCCTGACCGGGAGGCGGGCGAGGGTCGCGGTCTGATGCACATCGGGGTCGTGGCGGAACGCACCGAGCTGTCGATCCGTACCCTGCGCCACTACGACGAGGTCGGCCTGGTCCCGCCCTCGGCCCGCAGCGAGGGCGGCTTCCGGCTCTACACCGAGGCCGACGTCGACCGGTTGAACACGATCCGCCGGATGAAGCCGCTCGGCTTCACCCTGGAGGAGATGCGACAGCTGCTGGACGCGGTCCAGGTGCTCGGCGACCGGGACCGGGCCGACGCGGAGCGGCAGTGGGCCGCACGGGCTGTCGAGGACTGCCACCAGAAGGCCCGGCAGAGCCAGGAACGCCTGCGCCGCCACCTCGGCTATGCCGAGGAGTTGATCGGCCTGCTGACCGACCTGTCGACACACCGCACAACGTGAGAATTGCGTGGACGCCGCGGCCGGGATCGGGGCAGGGTTGGCGGCGATGATCGACATCGACGCGGACCTCGTCGGCCGGCTGGTCGCCGGCCAGTTCCCGCAGTGGCGGGGACTGGCGGTGCGGCCGGTGCCGCGGCAGGGCTGGGACAACCGGACCTTCCGGCTGGGCGAGGAGTTGTCGGTCCGGCTGCCCAGTGCCGAGGGGTACGTCGCCGCGGTGGCCAAGGAGAACCGGTGGCTGCCGCGGCTGGCCGGGCACCTGCCGGTGCCGATCCCCGAGCCGGTGGCAATCGGGGTCCCGGCCGAGGGCTACCCGTTCCCGTGGTCGGTGCGCCGCTGGCTGCCCGGACGGCCGCTGGATGCCGACGGCCCGGAACCGGACCGGTGCCGGCTGGCGGCCCAGATCGGCGGCTTCCTGGCCGCGCTGCGGGCCGCGCCGGCCGACGGACCGCTGGCCGGCAGCCACAGCTTCTACCGCGGCTGCCATCCCAGCGCGTACGGCGACGAGGTGCAGGAGGCGTTGACGGCGCTGCCCGGCCGCTTCGACGCCGACGCCTGCTGGGCGATCTGGGAGGCCGGGGTGAGAACGGTCTGGACCGGCCGGCCGGTCTGGTTCCACGGCGACGTCGCCGCCGGCAACGTCCTGCTGGACGACGACGGACTGGAGGCCATCATCGACTTCGGCACCAGCGGGATCGGTGATCCGGCCTGCGACCTGCAGATCGGCTGGACCTGGTTCGTCGGCGACGAACGTCAGGTGCTGCGACGGGCGGCCGGTCTGGATGACGACTGCTGGCGTCGGGCCCGGGCCTGGGCGCTGTGGAAGCAACTGATCACCATGGCCGCGGACGCCGCACCGACCGCCGAGCAGTGCCGGGTGCTGCGGGACATCATCGACGATCCGGTGGTCTGAGCCGCACCGACCGCCGAGCAGTGCCGGGTGCTGCGGGGCATCATCGACGATCCGGTGGTCTGAGCCGCACCGGCCGCCGGAGCTGCGGGGGCGATCACAGCGACTGCACGGCGAACGGCGTGGTGGTCGGCTGCCTGGAGCCGCCGGCCGGTTCGACGGTGATGCCCAGCGCGGCCGCCGCGCGGATGTCGCCGGTCAGGATGATGGGGCCGTTCGGCCGGTCGAAGGTGCGGTCCGGGACGAACGTGGTCCGGCCATGGTCGGCGCGGACCGTCCACAGCTGGTAGGTCCGGCCCGCGCCCGGGTCGCGTCCGTTGTCGATCACCACCAGCGCTGCGTTGCGTCGTTCGGAGACGACGTAGGTGACCTGCATCCCGTGCGGCGCGGGTCGGCGGTAGCTGTGCGCATCCGGTGCGCCGATGATCCGGGCCACCGCGTCGGCACCGGCCTGCTGCTCACCGAGCACCTGGGAGCGGCCGTAGGCCCAGCCGCCGAGGGCGATGGCCGCGACCAGCGCCGCGGCGCCGAGGGCGGCGGCAGCCGACCGCAGCAGCCGGCGGCTGCGCCGGTGCCGGTCCCGGTCGATCGGCACCACGGTGCCGTCCGCCGGCAACCGACCGGTCGGGCCGGTGCCGGCGGGGGTGGTGCCGGCGGGGGTGGTGCCGGCGGGGGTGGTGCCGGCGGGGGTGGTGCCGGCGGGGGTGGTGCCGGCGGGGGTGGTGCCGGCGGGGGTGGTGCCGGCCGGAGTGGTGCCGGCCGGAGTGGTGCCGGCCGGGGCGACCGGATGCGGGGCGGGATCCGGCGGCTGCTGGCGTACCTGGCCGAGGCCCGACAAGACGCGGTCCCGCAGCGCGGGAGGCGGCGGGGTCGCCGACAGCGCGGACAGTCCGGCGGTTGCCGCGCCGAACTCGGCGAGCTCGCGGCGGCAGTCCTCGCAGCCCGGCAGGTGCCCCTCGAAGAGGGCCCGATCCTCCGGTTCGAGCGCGTCCAGGACGTAGCCGGAGAGCAACAGGTGCGGGTCGGTCATGCCTGCACCTCCAACGCATCTCGCAGCTTGATCAATCCGTCTCTCATTCTCGTCTTCACCGTGCCGAGCGGGATCTGCAGCAACTGGGCGATCTGGGACTGGGTGTAGCCGCCGAAGTAGGCCAGCGTGACGGTCTCCCGTTGCAGCTCGGTGAGGTGGTGCAGGCCCGACCGCACCAGATCGGCGTCCAGGTTGCGTTCGGCGGTCTCGACGACGTCGTCGCGGGGGCGGTCGAGGTGGCGCCCGGCGTAGCGGGCCTCCCGCGCCGTCCGGGTCTGGGTGGAGCGGACCCGGTCCACTGCCCGGCGGTGCGCGATCGTCAGCATCCAGGCCAGGACTCCGCCGCGATCGGGCTGGTAGCGGGTGCAGGTGCGCCAGATCTCCATGAACACGTCCTGGGTGGTCTCGGCGGCCAGATCCGCCGACCGCAGCACTCGCAGGATCACGCCGTACACGCGCGGCGAGGTGAGGTCGTACAGGTCGGCGAAGGCCGCCTCGTGGCCGAGGGCGCAGCGTCGGACCAGGTCGACCAACCGGTCGTCGTCCATCCGCTCCCTCGTGCCTGCGCCCTGCGGGCGCCCTCGATCGTCGGCCGGGTCATCGGGAACCACGAACAGGTTCATCGCGATCGCCCGCAACCTACCCGACCGGGCCGCGCCGTCGGCCGGGACCCGGGTGTGGTCGAGGGCGCGCTCACCGTGCTCACACCCCGGATTCGGCCCGCGGCGCCGATCGGATTGCCGGTCATCTGCACGGAGACATCCGGGACCTTCGTCCCGGTCGGCGATCGGCTCAACGACTCTGGCCGTGGCCCCCGGGCCGAGGCCATGATCAGTGGACAGGAGATGGCCGAGGGATGCATCGTCGGGGCGTCCGCCGGGGTCTTTCGACGATCAGGTCGGTGAGGAGCCCGGGATGATGCACTGGTGGTACGGCAACGGCATGGGCTTCGGCGGGTATCTGCTGATGGCGTTGAGCACGCTCGCGATCTGGGCGTTGATCGCGGTGGTGATCATCGCGCTGGTCCGTGGCCTCGCCAGGTCGCGGCATGCCGCGGACCGGCCGGCATCGGGCCCGGTCACGCCGGAGGCCATCCTGGCCGAGCGGTTCGCGCGCGGCGAGATCAGCGAGCGCGAGTACTCAGAACGCTTGGCTGTGCTGCACGACGGGCCGCGGTCGACGACGGGCGGTTGATCCGCGGGCGGGAGCGCGCGCGTGCTGCGGACTGCGCGCAGGCGAGTTCGTACTCCCCCACCAGGGCTGCGGTGGCGTTCTGCCAGCTCCACTGCTCTGCGTGGGCCCGCGCCCGGGCACGAAGCTCGTCGGCCGGCATCGAGTCCAGCAGGCTGTGCACGCCGGCGTCGATCCCGTCGGCGGGTACCAGCCGGGCCGCGGCACATCCGGTGAGCAGGGTCCGGCTCGCCGCGCTGTCCACCGCGACCACCGGAAGTCCCGACGCCAACGCCTCCATCATGACCAGCCCCAGCGTGTCGGTGCTGGACGGGAAGACGAACACGTCGGCGTCCCGGTACGCCTGGGACAGCGCGTCACCGGACAGGATGCCGGCGAAGACGGCGGCCGGCCCGCAGGCCCGCTCGAGCTCCGACCGCGCCGGCCCGTCACCGACCAGCCGCACCACCGTCGACCCACCGGCCCGGGTCAACGGCAGCAGTCGATCCAGTGTCTTCTCCGCGGCCAGCCGACCGACGTAGAGCACCCGGCGGGGGCCCGGTCGTCGTGCGACGGCCGGCGGTCCGGCCGGGTGGAACGTGTGCAGGTTCACCCCAGGTGGCCAGCTGGCGATGTCGGTGATCCCGAGTGCGGTCAGTCGGTCCCGTCCCACGTCGGAGGTGACCAGATTGAGGTCGGCCCAGCCGTGCAATCGGCGCGTGTGCCGCAGCAGGGTGGGCACGATCCACCCCAGCCGGTAGTTGGCGGCGTAGTCGGCGACGTTGGTGTGGTACGAGGCCACCAGCGTCCGGCGTTGGCGTCGGGCCGCGATCGCTCCGGCGAACCCGGTCAGTACCGGGTTGACCAGATGCACCACGTCGGGGGCGAACTCGCGCAGGTAGCGGTCCACCCGCGGCACCGGCAGCCCCCAGGCCTGACCGCCGTACACGAACCGGAAGCGGACCGTCGGCACGGTACGGACCTGGATGCCGTCCTGGACCCGAACTGCCGGCGCGGACCGCGGCGGCCGCGGGGCGATCACCAGCACCTGGTGGCCCGACTGCAGCAGCTCGGTGATCGTCGCCTGCAGACGGGTGATGATGCCGTCCACGGACGGCACCCACGTCTCGGTGACGAACGCGATCCTCATGCCGCGTTCCGGCCACCGTCGGAATCGGCCGGGACCCGGTGGCCGGCCGCCACCACCAGGGCGTGCAGCGGTGTCCGGGCCAGCCATCGCAGCAGGCTCGTCACCGGCCGGCGGAGGCTGAGGACGAGAACGACCGTCACGGCGGCACCGTACAACAGTCCGACGGCGACGTCGCTGGGGTAGTGCACGCCGACGAAGACGCGAGCGACCGCGAGCAGCAGGACCAGGACGACGGCGGCGATCCCGCGGGTCCAGCGTCCGGCGCCGGCAGCCAGGATCAGCACCCCGACCGCCAGGGCACTGCCGATGACGGTGTGGTCGCTGGGCATGGAGTAGTCGGCGCTGCAGGTGAGCAGCGGGTGTACGTCGGTCAGGACCCGGCACGGACGGGGCCGCGCGATCGTCGGGGACAACAGCCGCTGGTTGACCAGCAGGGCCACGATCGCGCCCACGCCGGTCAGGACGGTGGTGGCCACCGCCGCGGCCGGACGCGGCGCATGACGGGCCAGCCGCCACCAGCTCTCCACCAGCAGCAGCGCGAGCAGGACCGGCCCGAGCCACAACGCGTAGGCGGCGCCGGTGGCATCGAGGACGGCGTTGTGATGGGAGAGGCCGTGGATGGCCCAGAACAGGGTCGTGTCGATGCTCACGTCCACCTCTCGTCGTGCGGCGGTCTCGGCGTGTCCGACGATCCCGCCGCGCGGATGTGCCGTCGTCAGATCGAATCCGATCGGCGCACCGGTCGGATTGATGCCCCCAAGCTACTACCGTTTCCGTAGTAGCTGGCTGAGCCGGATCTCAGCCGGGGGTCGATGTCCTGGCAGTCCGGGGCTGGTGACGGCGTCCATAGCCGCGGCGGCTGTGAGAACACCGATGCGGCGGCCCACCGGCAGAGCCGGACCGAGGGTCGGTTCGGACCGTTGGGCCACCTCAGCCTTCCTCCGGATTGTTGGCGGGCTCACCGTCGCGGCCGTCGTCACGGTCCAGCGTGATGATCGACGTCCGGGCGACGCCCCACAGGCTCAGCACGGCGATGCCCAGGGTCATGCCGGCGAGGACATCGGACAGCCAGTGCACCCCGAGGTACCAGCGGCTGGCCGCGACCAGCAGGATGACGGCCGCCGCGGCGATCCCGATGGCCACCTGCCGGCGGACCGGCCGGTCGATCCAGGCCAGCACGGCGAGGATCCCCCAGGCGGTCGCTGCCTGGGTGCTGTGACCGGAAGGGAAGGACCAGCCGTCGGCCGCGGTCAGCCGGCCTGCCACCGGCGGTCGCGGTCGCTGCAGCGCATCCTTCATCACCGAGTACAGAAGGACGGCCCAGCCGTAGACGACCACGATGTCCACGGCCGGTCGCCAGCTGCGCCACAGCCGGCGGAACAGCACGCAGGCGACCACCAGCACCGGCACCAGGACGACGCCGGATCCCAGCCAGGTCACCACCCGCAGCACGGCGGTCAACCAGCCGACGCGGTGGTGGCTGATCCAGGCGGTGGCCTGGACATCGAAGACGGTCAGCGGCTCATGGGCCTGGACGTCCTGGGTCAGACCGACCGTGGTCCAGGTCGAGGCGACCGCCAGCGCCACCAGCACGGTCAGGGCCAGTCCGCCTGCCCGCCCGGTATCGAACCGGCCGACGACCCAGGCCGTCGTCCGCGGATAGCGCCGAGCGACCCAGACGATCGGCCGGCTGTGCCCAAGCGCTTCCACGGCTCGGACCGCCCAGCCCCACCGGGCCCGGCGAAGGACCAGACCGGCGACGACCATGAGCACGATCAGGCCGAGAGCGATCAGTCCGGCGCCGGAGGCGAGGTGCTGGGCCTGGCGCCAACTGCTGCCGCCGAGGTACCCGATCATCACCGCCAGCACGCCCCAGGACACACCGCCGGCGACGTTGTAGGCCAGGAAGGTGCGGTAGCGCATGCCGGCCATCCCGGCCAGGCCGGGCATCATCACCCGCAGGGCGGCGGTGAACCGGCCGAGGAACACGGCCTTGCCGCCGCGCTCGGCCAGATAGCGTTCGCCCCGATCGAGATGTCGGTGGTTGATCAGCCGGCCCACCGTGCCGTGCACCAGTCGGCGCCCCCACCGGTGGCCGATCGCATAACCGGCGCTGTCTCCGGCCACCGCCCCGGCGATGCCGGCGGCCAGCACGGCCCACAGCGGCACCACACCCTGGAAGGCCAGCACCCCACCGAGGATGAGGGCGATCTCGCCCGGGAAGACGAAACCCACGAAGGCTGACGACTCCAGTGCGGGGAGCAGGAACACGACCAGTAGGGCGACCCAGGCCGGCAGTGCAAGCAGGTGCGAGGCAATCGAGTCGATCATGATCGGAGGTCCGCGCGCGGCAGGTGTCGTCTCATCTGCACCTTCCCACCGGGTGACCCCACCGGGTGACTGGAACGCTGGGGTGCGGTATGCCCGGCTACCGTGGACTCCGACACCGGAGCGTCTGGTGGATCGCTGCCGTACAGTTGTACTACGTCAAGTGTAGTAGTAGTCGCCGGGGAGGCTTCGACCGATGACGGAGGCAGGTGGGCCGTGGTGACCTCGACTAGGCGCCCCGCCGGCACGCTGGAGCAGGACATCCTGAGTTGCCTGGCCGCGGCCGACGGCCCGTTGACCCCGCGCGAGGTCAGGGCGAGGCTGGGCCGGCCGTTGGCGTACACGACCGTGATGACGACTCTGGCGCGGTTGCAGGCCAAGGGTGTGTTGAACCGGCGGTTGGCCGGCCGTGGTTTCGTCTACGAGCTGCCGGTTCCTCTGGAGGACGTGGCGGCGTCGGTACGAGCCCATCGGATGCGTCAGATCCTCGACGGCGGTGACGACCGGGCCGGCGTACTGGCTCGCTTCGTCACCGACCTCACCCCCCAGGACGAAGAGGTGCTGTTGCGGTTGTTGTCGGAGACTGACGCGGACCAGGCCGAACGGCACTGAGGCATGCTGCTCGCCCTGGCTGCTGTCCCGGTGCTGATCAGCGCCCTGCTCGGTCTGCTGGCCGGGCCGATCGGTCGCCGGCTGCCGCCGGCCACCGCTGTGCTGGTGCTGGCACCGGCCTCGCTGGCGACCGCATTGGCCACCGGATTCTGCCTGTCGGTGCTGGCGTTCAACGCGCTCGCCCGGATCGACACCATCGCCGCGCTGGGCCACTGGTCGGTGCTGCCCGACCCCGACGACGGCACTCCCCCGCCGGCGGTGGGGATCGTTCTGGCCGGTGCCGTCACCGTGCTGCTGGTCGCCGCCGTCCGGCAGGTGTGGCGGTCGGTGACCGACGCAGCGCGCACGGTGGCGGACTGCCGGAGCCTGCCGGCACCTCAGGATCGGGTGGTGCTGGTGGAGGATGACGTCGCCGACGCGTTCGCGGTGCCGGGGATCCGCGGCCGGATCGTGATCACCAGCGCCATGGTCGCGGCTCTCGACCCGCCGGAGCGCGCCGTGCTGCTGGCCCATGAACGCTCCCATCTGGCTCACCGCCACCATCTGCTGGTGCAATTCAGCGACCTCGCGGCGAGAGCCGACCCGCTGCTCGTGCCCGCCGCCCGGCAGGTCCGGATTCTGACCGAACGGTGGGCTGATGAGGACGCCGCCGCAGCCGTGCGGAACCGCGGCCTGGCGGCGCGGGCGGTGGCGAAGGCAGCGCTGGCACGCAACGCGACGACGCGGGCGCTGCGCGCCCGACCTGCCACCCTGGGTGCCGCCGGCACCGCCATGACCGAGCGGGTCGAGGCGCTGAGCCGTCCCCGGACCGGTCAGCAGCCGCGGCTCGCCGGTGTCGTCGCGGCACTGGTCGTAACGGGCCTGCTCTCCTCGGCCTGGATCGCACACACCACCGAGAACAAGTTCGAACACGGCACCGAGGCCATCCGAACGGTGATGACCGGCACCGGCCCGCACCGCTGATCGCGCCCTCGCGGTGCCGGCGGCCGGCTCAGCGTCCGACGGATCCGAGGAGGAACTCGTCATGGTGGGGGCGCCACGGACGCCGAGCCGCTGCGCCATCGCGTCCGGGTCGGCGATCCTCGCCCCTTCCGTGCTGGTCCGATCAGGCCGGCTGTCTGAGGCCATGGCGCCCGGCTCCGGAGAGGAATGCCCTGCCGGTACGCCTCGACAGCGACGCAGATGCCTGGTTGGATCGTTTCATCGCCCAGCGTCGTCGATCGGCTGACGGTCGGAGGACGAGCCCGTTCGAAGGAGAACCGCCATGTCCGTCGACGATCTGGCCCGGTTGATCGCCGAGCTGCCCATCGATTACCGCCCCGAACAGCGGTGGTGGCTGGCCGAGGGGCTGCACACCGACGAAACTCTGCGACGGGAGATCGACGCCGCACACCGGCTCGGTTTCGGCGGCATGGAGTTCCTGGCCATGGACGAGGCCGCGCTGGACCACAGCCGCTACGGCTGGGGCTCGGAGGAGTGGGTGCACGACTCCCAGATCGTCGTCGAGGAGACGACCGCGCGGGGCATGTCGGTCAGCTTCACCTCCGGCACCAACTGGGCCAACGCGAACCTGCCGACCATCGACCCCGACCATCCGGCCGCGGCCAAGGAGCTCGACGTCACGGTGCAGGACCTGGCCGGCGGCACGTCCCGGTCCGGCCCACTGCACCGGGTCGACCTGGACGCCCTGCAACCGGAGACGCCGATCCCCGGTGACCGCGGCACGATCCGGGTGCAGCAGCTGGTCGCGGTGATTGCCGCCCGGATCATCGACCGGACCGACGCGGGCGCGGTTCTCGACGTCGACTCGGTCGTCGAGCTGACCGACCAGGTCGCCGACGACACCCTGGAATGGACGGCACCCGACGGCGGCGACTGGCGCCTGTTCAGCTTCTGGGTGCACGGCACCGGCCAGACCGCCTCGCCGTCGGCATCGGTCAACTACACGGTCAACTATCTGGACCGCGACGGTGTGGACGCGGTGATCGACTACTGGGACACGGTCGTCCTGACCCCGCAGCTGCGCGCCCAGATCGCGCTGAACCCGCGGGCGCAGATGTACATGGACTCCCTGGAGCTTTCCACCTACGGCGCCGGCGGGCTGTTCTGGGGCCGCACCGTGGCCGCGGAGTTCCGGGGCCGGCGGGGGTACGACATCACACCCTGGCTGCCGTTCCTGACCCGAAGCGTCTACCTGATGGCTGCGTCCACGACCTACCACAACGAGCCGACCGAGGATCACCGGCTCACGGTGGAGAAGGTCCGCCACGACTACGTCCGGACGCTGACCGATCTGTACATCGAGAACATGCTGCGGCCGTTCGCCGCGTTCCTGCACGGCCAGGGCATCGGGCTGCGCTCGGAGATCAGTTACGGGCTGCCGTTCGAGCTGACCCGGCCCGGCCCGGAGGTCGACGGGATCGAGACCGAGTCGCTGGAGTTCGGTTCACAGATCGACGCCTACCGGCTGCTGGCCGGACCGGCGCACCTGTTCGGCAGGCAGTACTCCTCCGAGACCGGGGCGACGACCCGCAACCACATCCTCGACCACCGCTTCTACGACCAGATCATCGCCACCCAGCTGGCAGCCGGCATCACCCGCACCGTCCTGCACGGCTGGTCGTCGCCGGCCGGAGCCGAGGGCGTCACCGAGTGGCCCGGCCACGAAGGCATGTGGCCGATGTTCTCCGAGCGTTTCGACACGCGGCAACCGGCTGCGGAGTTCTACCCGCTCTGGACCACGGCGTTGGGGCGGTACCAGTGCGTGCTGCGGCAGGGGCGGCCGCGAGTCGACGTCGGCATCCTGCGCACCGACCACTTCACCGACAACATGTCCGGGCTGGGCGTGATCGATCCTGACGGCCGCAGGGTGCCCGACGAGGAGGTCTACGCACGCCGCGGCATGCGCAACCGGCAGAACCACTGGTGGCAGGACCTCGGCATGCAGGACGCCGGCTGGAGCTACGAGTTCTTCGACGGCTCACTGCTGCTGCGTGACGACGTCACCTTCGCCGACGGGCTGGTACAACCCGACGGGCCCGGCTACCAGGCCTTGATCATCTATCAGAGTGAGTTGGACGCCGATGTCGCCGCGCTCCTGCTGGACCGGGCCCGGCAGGGACTCAAGATCGCCGTCGTGCACGGCGCCCGTGAGGCCCGGCTGGTGATGAAGGACCGGTACGTCACCCATCAGCGGGCCGCCGTCCGGACCCCCGGACTTGATCACCGCGACGACGAACTGGCCGCCACCATGAGGAAGCTGCTGTCCCTGCCGACCGTGGTCGAGGCCACCACCCCGTCCGACACCTGGCCGGCGCTGCGGCGGCTGGGACTCCGCGGTCGGGCCGAGTTCGTCCAGGACAATCCCGCCGTGCTGACCCACCTTCGCCAGGACGGAGACCTGCTGCACCTGTACGCCTACCACTTCCTCTACGAGACCGGCGAGCCCACGGAGGTGGAGATAGCCCTGCCGGGAACCGGTACGGCCCACCGCATCGACGCCTGGACGGGCACGGTCGGCCCGCATCGAGGCGTCCGGTACACCGCGGACCGGACGATCCTCACGCTTCGACTCTCCCCCGGCGAGACCGCCTTGATCACCCTGGACCGATCCACCGATACCGTTGCCGGGTCCGAACCGGTGACCTACCAGGAGATCCTGACGATCGACGACTGGCACATCACGGTGGAGAGTTGGGACGCCGGCGAACCGGAGTCGATCACCGAGGACCGTGGCCTGGGCTACGTGACCCGGGAGGTCCGTCCGACGACCAGGATCACCGGGATCGATGTCGGCCGCGGCGGTCTACGGCCGTGGCGGGACCTGGATCAGGTCGGCGCGGACGTCTCCGGGGTCGGCGACTACCAGGCGACGATCGACCTGGCCGCTCCCGGCCCCGGACGACTGCTGCTGGACCTGGGCTCGACCGCCGGCGGGCTGGGTTCGGTCTCGATCAACGCCGGCGCGCCTCGGGGATTCGACACGTCGCGGCCGGTCGTGGACGTCACCGCTGACCTGCGCACCGGACCGAACACGATCCGGGTGCGGGTGTCCAGTTCGCTGAACAACCGGCTGCTGGCGCGCGGCTACTACGACCAGGTGCCCGACATCGTGCAACGGCTGTTCGGGACGGAGGGCACCCAGCAGACCGAGCCACATGATCACGGCCTGCTCGGACCGGTGCGACTGCTGCAGGCGACAGCCTCCGACCACGGTGTGGATGATCTTGTCTGATCGAGCTCCCGCCGCGTGCGACTGAGGCCATACTGAGAAGATCGGACGCACCTCAGGAGCGCAGATGAAGGAGATCCACCTCTACACCCAGGGCCGGGATCCGTTCCGGGCAACGTATGAGGGTCTGACCATCGTCGTCCACCACACCGGCGCTCCCCCGGTCGTCGTCGCCGACAACGACGACCCCGATCCCACCCCGTCGGTCACGTTCGAGCCGATCGAACTCTCGGGCCTGTCCGGACCCGCCATCGCGTTGCAGGTCATGAATCCCGGAGGGTTCCCGGCCGAGCTTCCGCGGCTGCACCAGCCGCTGGGCGATGTGCTCGACCAGCTCTCGGCGCAGCCGCAGATCGGTCAGATCAGGGCCATCGTCAGCAGCCGATCGGGTCCGATCAACCTCAACAGCCTGCTCCGGGGCCTGGAGATGACCTCCGCACCGGACGTCAGCCTGTACGTGGCAGATCCCACCGACCCATCCGATGGCTGACGGTGCCGGCGGGTCACGACTGTCTGCGGCCACCGACCGCATCCGCGAGACCGCGAAATGGATGACCGTCAGCCTGGCAGCGATCGGCGGCCTGCTGGCGGCAGGATCGCAACTCACGAGTCTGGGCAGTCTGCCCGTCTTCGGCCCCAGGTTCTGGGTGGCGATCATCGCACTGTTCACCGCCATGGTCGGGGCGGCACTCATACTTCTCGCCGCAGTCTGGACCGCCACCACGCCGGCACTCACGCTGCGATCACTGGCCACGGTGGACAGTGCGGCTGCACGCTGGGTGAGCGCGAACAGGCAGATCCTGCTGGGCTTCAGGAGGGCGTCCGCGCTGTCCGCGGCCTACGATCGCGCCGCCCGGTCACGGCTCAAGGCGTTCAACGCCTATCAGGCGCATACGGGAACGGACAGCCGGGAGACGGCGCAGCTGGCCATCGCGGTCAAACGGGCCGACGCCGAACTGGTTGCCGTGGACAAGATCGCGTCGGCGGTGCTGGAGGCCGCCAACTTCGAGCAGGTCGCTCATCGGTGGCGCTGGGCGCGGCTGTGGCTCATCCTCGGCGGCCTGATCGCGGCCGTCGGCATCGGATCGTTCGCCTGGGCGGCGAACCCTCCCGCTGACGCCGCAGCGAGCTCGGCGGAACCCAACGTGCTGACCTCCCCGCAGGCCCGAACGCTGCATCTGACCACTGCCGGGCAGCAGGCGCTGGCGACCGAGCTCGGCTGTCAGCAGGACACCCTGCACGCCCTGCAACTGGGCACGACACCGGCCGGACCGGATCTGCTCGTGCTCCGGCAGGGCGGTTGCAGGGCCGTCCGCTTCGTTCTGGCCGGTGACCGTTGGGGTTGGGTGTCGTAGTCGACGCCCGACTCCTCAATGCAGGCAGAACTCGTTGCCCTCGGGATCACGCATCACGTAGGTGACCGGTCCGCGATCATGATGGGCGTCGACCAGAACGGCCCCCAGCGATGTCAGCCGGGCGACCTCCGCCTCCTTCGCCTCCGGCTCGACGTGGATGTCCAGGTGGACACGATTCTTGGCCGTCTTCCTCTCCGGCACCCGTTGGAAGAACAACCTCGGCTCGGCGCCGTCCGGGTCGCGGCATGCAGCGACGTCGCGGAACGCCGACCGCCCGTTCACCGTGACGCGCTCCTCGGCACCGAGCCTGCCGGCGGCGAGCAGCTGATCGACAAGGTCGGCGTGGTCCTCCACCTGCAAGGCCAGCACCGCAGCCCAGAACTGCGCCTGACGGTGTGGATCGGTGGTGTCGAAGGTGACCTGGGTCCTCATCGCCGGATCCTCCCTACTCGCTCCTCATCTGCTGCTCCCATGATGGGGCTCACCGCCGACGAACCGCGGCGACGACCTCACAGCTCGAGGTCGGGTTACGGCCCGAACGCGACCAGCGCCACGGCCAGGGCGGCGCGGGATGGTCGACCGCAGGCCGATGAACGGGCTCCTGTCCTGCACCGGCCAGGGAACAGCCGCCGGGCGCACCTTGTCGGACCCGGCGGGATCGTCGCCCTGGTGGTAGATCTTGGACGGTGATCCGGCATCCCGCCTTCTCCACCGACCCGTGGAGCCTGCGCTGTCATGGGCTCGATCTTTCGGTGCTGGCGCAACTGGAGTCGGTGTTCGCGCTCTCCAACGGCCACATCGGCTGGCGCGGCAACCTCGACGAGGGCGAGCCGCACGGCATGCCCGGCGCCTACCTGAGCGGCTTCTTCGAGCTGCGGCCGTTACCGTATGCCGAGCCGGGATACGGCTACCCCGAGTCCGGCCAGACCGTGCTCAACATCACGAACGGCAAGCTCATCCGACTGCTGGTCGACGACGAGCCACTCGATGTCCGCGACGGTCAGCTGCGTCGGCACGACCATGAGCTCGATTTCCGCGACGGACTGCTGCGCCGCACCGTGGAATGGACGTCACCGGCCGGGAAGTCGGTGCGGGTGCGGTCGACCCGACTGGTGTCGCTGTCCCAGCGGGCCATCGCCGCTGTGTGTTACGAGGTCGAGGCGCTGACCGAGCCGATCCGGATCGTCGTCCAGTCGGAATTGGTCACCAACGAGGAACTGCCGGAAAGTCACAACGATCCGCGCGTCGCCGCCACCCTGAAACGGCCGCTGGTGCCACTGGCCGGCGAGGCGGCGGGTGAGCGGATCAACCTCGCCCACCGCACGGCCGGCAGCAAACTCAGCCTGGCCGTGGCGATGCAGCATGTCGTCACCGCATCCGCGCCCGTACAGATCGACTCCGAGAGCGAGGCGGATCGGGGCCGAGCCACCTTCGCACTCGAACTCGGTCCGGACACACGATTCCGGCTCATCAAGTTCGTGTCGCACGGATGGTCCGGCACCCGTTCGCTGCCCGCCCTGCAGGCCCAGGTCGACGCGGCCCTGGCTGGAGCCGTGTCGACCGGCTGGGAGGGCCTGCTGACCGAACAGCGGCACTACCTGGACGAGTTCTGGGCGGGTGCGGACGTCCGCGTGGACGGCGATCCGGAACTCCAGCAGGCCGTTCGGTTCGCCCTCTTCCATGTCCTGCAGGCCGGCGCCCGGACCGAGGGCCAGCCGATCCCGGCGAAGGGCCTCACCGGCGCCGGCTACGACGGCCACGCGTTCTGGGACAGCGAGTCCTTCGTGCTGCCCCTACTCACCTACACGGTCCCGTCGGCGGCCGCGCACGCGCTGCGCTGGCGGCACAAGACGTTGCCGGCAGCCCGCCACCGGGCCCACCAGTTGCGGCTGCAGGGGGCCGCGTTCCCCTGGCGGACCATCGACGGACGGGAATGCTCGGGCTACTGGCCGGCCGGCACGGCCGCGTTCCACGTCAATGCCGACATCGCCGATGCAGTGGTGCGCTACGTCCGGGCCACCGGCGATCAACGGTTCGAGGCCGAGGTCGGTGTCGACCTGCTCGTGCAGACCGCGCGGCTGTGGATCTCACTGGGGCATGCGGACCGGCAAGGGCACTTCCATATCGATGGGGTGACCGGTCCCGATGAGTACTCCGCGATCGCCGACGACAACATCTACACCAATCTGATGGCCCAGCAGAACCTCCGGGCGGCCGCCGCCGCGGCCCGACGCCATCCGGGTGCGGCGCGTTCGCTGCGGGTCAGCGACCAGGAGATGTCGCGCTGGGACCGGGCAGCGGCCGCGGTGGCGGTGCCTTTCGACCCGCATCTGCAGGTCCATGCGCAGTCGGAGGGATTCACCCGCCAGCAGCGGTGGGACTTCAACGCCACCGCGGCCGGTGACTATCCGCTGATGCTGCACTTCCCCTATTACGAGCTGTATCGCAAGCAGGTGGTGAAGCAGGCCGATCTGGTGCTGGCCATGCACCTGCGTCATGACGCCTTCACCGCCGCAGAGAAGGCCCGGAACTTCGCCTACTACGAGGCCATCACCGTGCGGGACTCATCGTTGTCCGCGTCGACCCAGGCCGTGATCGCAGCCGAGGTGGGCCAGCTGCGGCTGGCCGCGGACTATCTGGCCGAAGCCGCGTTCATCGACCTGGGGGACATCGAGCACAACACCCGGGACGGACTGCACCTGGCGTCGCTGGCCGGCATCTGGAACGTCCTGACCGCGGGGTACGGCGGAATGCGGCACGGTCCGGACGGTCTCCGGTTCGCTCCCCGGCTGCCGCCCGACCTCACCAGGTTGGCGTTCAATCTCCGTCTGGGCGGCGGCACACTACGTGTCGATGTCTGCCCCGAGCAGATCAGCTACCGTCTGGAAGGCCTACCCGTGCTGCGATTCCGCTGCTACGACGAGGACCTGGAGATCCGCCCCGGGCACGAGATCACCACACCGGTGCGGCCGGGACCGACTGCCGGCACCGCACCGCAGCAACCAGCACACCGGCGCCCCCACGGCGAGACGTTCCGCCGCGGCCGGACCGGTTCCGGCTGACCCGACCCGGGCGGATCACCCGCGCCGCACCGTACCGCGGTCCTTGCCGGCCTGGCTGCTGGGGGCGCTGTCGACCACCATCTGCCAGGTGGACAGCATCTCCAGGAAGAGTCCGGAGGCGGCCTCCACCAGGTCGCCCAGTTCCTCCGGCCGCGTCTCGGCCAGCATGCGGCGGAAGATCTCGTGATGGACCCGGGACAGGTCCAGCAGGGAGAACCCCTCCTCGACAGCGCGTCGGCCGATGACGTAGGCGGCGTGCAGCGCCTTCTCGTCCCGTGTGGCCAGATAGCCGAGGAAGGCGACCCGGTAGTCGCGTTGCAGGTCCGCAACCGTCGTCATGATCGCGCCCCGATGCGCGTCGCAGAATGATCATCCGACCGGCGCCCCCGGCACATGAGCAGCACCTCACAGCCCCGCGGACGGCAACGCGCCGGTGAGGTACTCCAGCGCCTCCTCCAGATCGAGTGCGGTGTGCACCGCACCGGTGTCCAGACCGAGCTCGACCATCGCGAAGGCGACATCGGGCTGGATGCCGACGATGATCGTCATCGCCCCGCGGAGCCGTGACATCTCGGCGATGTTGCGCAGGGTACGCAGACCGAACGAATCCAGGACGTCGATCGCGGCGACGTCGATGATCACGGCGCGCGACCGGTGCTGGCCGATCCGGGCGATCAGGTCGCGCTGGAACCGCACCATCTCCGAGTCGTCCAGAGCGGTGTGGATGGAGGCGATCAAGTACCGACCCTGTCGCAGGATCGAAACGAGTCCGGGTTCGGTGTCCACTATTCCGCCGGGTCCTCCCGCTGCAGCCGGCGGTAGCCGAGCAGACGTTCGGCTTCCTCGAGACCGCCCTGCAGATCACCGATGGTGTTCATCTTGCTCAGGTCGACACCGATGGTGACGAGGGTCTGGGCGATCTCGGGCGACAACCCGGTGATGATCACGCTGGCGCCCATCAGCCGGGAGGCGTCGACCGTCCGGACCAGATGGTTGGCGACCGCCTCGTCGATATCGGGGGCACCGGTGATGTCGATCACCACGACCCGGGCCCGGTGGGTGCGGATGCCCAGCAGCAGTTGTTCGGTGAGCTGGCGGGCGCGTTCGGTGTCCAACACGCCGATGATCGGCAGGATCAGCAGCCGTTCGCGGACTGGGAGCACCGGGGTGGACAATTCGCGGATGGAGTCCTGCTGCTGGCGGATGACCCGTTCGCGTTCCTCGACGAAGCTCACGGCCACGGTGTTGGCGATCCGGTTTGCCGCCGGTTCGTAGGCGTCCAGGACCTGGTTGAGCAAGGAGAAGTTGCCCTGATACTTCTCGAACAGCGACCGGGCCAGCACATCGCGCAGCAGCAGGACGATGCCCACCACCTCATGGGTCTCCACACCGCGCGGAATGATCCGCTCGGACAGGTCGCGGGCATAGTGCTGCAACGCCTCCACACTGCCGGTCTCCAGAACCTCGACGTAGTTGTCGTACACCGACGTGGTCTCGGCGGCCATCTCCTGCGGTGTCATGGCGTGCAGCAGGTGGGCGGCGTGGATGCGACCCTCCCACTCCCGGCGAAGGCGGGTGCGATGCTCTCGCAGGTGGGCGACCAACTGGGGCAGCAGCTGGTCCTCGTCCTCGGCGTCCAGTGCCGTGGACAGGACGCCGGATTCTGCGTCGGTGCGTCGGAAGTCGGCCATCAGCTCTCTCCTTGCCATTTGGTCATCGTCACCGTCGTGCCGTGACCTGCCTCGGTGGTGATCTCGAACTCGTCCATCAACCGTCTCGCCCCGGGCAGTCCCAGGCCCAGGCCTGCGTAGGTGCTGTAGCCGTCGGTGAGCGCCTGCTCGAGGTCGGGGATGCCCGGTCCGGTGTCATGAGCCACGATCCGCAGCCCGGATCTCGGCCGGTCGATGAGTTCCAGGTGCACCTCGCCGCGTTCGGCGAACCGGACGATGTTGCGGGCGATCTCCGACACCGCGGTTGCGATCATCGTCAGCTCGGTGGCGGAGAAGGCCAACCGGGCGGCCAGCTCCCGGGCGGCCCTGCGGGCGGCGACGACGTCGGCATCTCGACCGACGGGCACCCGGACGACGTCGTCACGACTGCGGCCACGCTCCAGCAGTGGCTCGCTGAGCTCGGCGCACAGCTCGCACTCCAGCAGGTGCCGGGCCGCGCCGACCTCGTGTTGGCGCCTGCGGTCGGCGGCCGACAGCGCCAACAGCACCGGACGGCAGCGTGCTGTCGGCGGTTCGGTCCCTCGCAACGCGAGCAGGTATTCCACCCGCAGCCGGGCGCGGCCCCGGTTGAGCTGGGCCGCGACAGCGCCGGGGCTGACGCCGAGGTCGTCGGCCAGCGAATGCGTGTCCCGGCCGGCTACCTCGTGAGCCAGCAGCGCCGTCCGTTCCCGTTCGTTCAACCGCTCCAGCGCGGCCGACACTGCACCGTTGTCGACGTCGCGCAGCAACTGTTCGTCGGGTGCCGCGGGCGGGGCGAGGTCGACCGCACGATGCTGATTGCGGCGCTGGCGCTCGCGCTCGCTCCACAGTGAGCGCACCACGTTCTGCGCGGTGACGATCGCGTACGGCTCGAGCAGGCCGGGATCGACCCGGTGAGCACGGGCCATCACCCGGACGAGTGTCTCCTGGATGACGTCGTCGGCGACCGCCCGATCCGCGACCCGGGCCCGCACCACCCGTTCGACGACCGGGACCAACCGCTCGACGTGCGCGGACACCGGCACGGAGGGCTCCGCTGCGCAACGGTCGGGTGCGGGGGCGCCGGAGGCAGGCGTGTCGGGTCCTTCGACCACGCCGGAGGCCCCCATGCGGGCACAGTACGCCCGGCGTGCCTGCGGCCGCTGCTGTTGGTCCGACGAAAATCCCTGTGCTGATCCCGCGTCATGGCGACCGGGTGAAGTCGTCTCAACTGTGACGGCGCCAGCTGGTGCCCCCGCCCCGCCGGGTCGGACCGGACGAGCCGGCCGGACCGCACTGCCGGCCGGTGCGTGGACGCGAGCAGCCGTCATCTGGTGTGGCCGCGGGTGCCCGACCCCCGGACTCCCTGAGCCCGCGGCCACACCTCCCCCCGTGTCGATCTTGTGCCGTGTGCACCACACCGACTTGTGCCGGTGCTCGCGTCATCCCGCGGAGCCACCGGAGTCTTCACCTATGACACCCGCCCGGGTGCCACGGAGCAGCTCCGGCCCAGGTCGACGATCTCCGTATCTCCATCTCAGGAAGGTCTGCCCATGTCCCTCGCCCCCAGCCCGGTCCGGTCCGCCGGTGCCGCGCGCCTGCTTGCACTCCTGTTGGCCTTCACCGGCGTGCTCTTCGTCGGCGTGACCGCGACCGATACCGCCGACGCAGCGCCGGTGAAGAAGCCGTCGATCACCGTCCCTGTCACCGGCACGACGGCGGACGGTACGCCGATCACCGGCACCTACAAGATCAAGCGGTTCAAGGAGAAGAACGGCGACCTGATCGCGAAGGGCACCTTCACCGGCACCCTCGGTGGGGCTGACGACCAGGTGAAGAAGGCCGTCAGGATCCCCGTCAGCGGCGCCACCACCCCGGCTGCGGCCAAGGTGGCGGCTCCCGCCCAGGCGGCTGCCCAGGCGACCACCTGCCAGGTCCTGGATCTGGTGCTCGGGCCATTGGATCTGAACCTGCTCGGGCTGAAGGTGCATCTGGACACCGTGCACCTCAACATCACCGCCGACCAGGGTCCCGGCAATCTGCTCGGCAACCTGCTCTGCGCCGTCGCGGGTCTGCTGAACGGACCGTCCACCCCGACCCTGAACAACATCGTCGCCCAGCTGCTGAACTACATCCTCGGCATCATCGGCTGACAGTCGACCGCGGTGGTGAGGCGAGCTCGCAACTCTGCTGCCGGCTCGCCTCACTCCGTCGCGTCGGCGCCCGGCAGCAGGAAGGTCGCACATGACACCTTCGTCGTCCGCGCGGAGCACGGCGTCCCGATCCCGTCCGATGGCCACGACACCGTGATCACAGGGAGTGGAGGTCGCGGACAGCCCGGATGGCTGTACTCCGGCCGCTCGGCCGTGCCCGGGGCGGTCTCTCTAGGCTGAGCCCCGACATCACCGGGGACGACGCTGGGGCCGCGAGGCCACACCCGAGGAGACGACCGTGACCGACGGGTTGGACGCCCTGCTGGACCGGCTGGATGCCGGAGCCGCCACCGGCCGCGATGGCGCCAGGACTGCCGCGGTGGACTATCTGACCGGCCTGACAGACCCGTTTGCGCCGCGATCCGAGCCGGCGGCCGAGCTGATCGAACAGACCGACTGCGCCGGCTACCGCCGGGATCGGATCGAGCTGGAGGTGCTGCCCGGCATCCGTTTCCGCGCCTACCTGCTGGTGCCCGACGGTGTGACCCGGCCGGGCCCGGCCGTGGTCGCACTGCACGGCCACGGCGACGGCAGCCGGCAGATCTGCGGCCTCCGACCGGACGGGACACCGGCTGTCGAGGATCCGTCGGCGCAGTATGCGGTGTCGCTGGCGCGGCGCGGGCTGGTCACGATCGCCCCCGACGTCGCCGGCTTCGGTGAGCGGATCACCGCCGGTGATCGACGGTTCGACCCCGACGCCCCCTACAGCTGCTACCGGCTGGTGCAACGCCTGGGCCTGCACGGCCTCACCCTGGCCGGCCTGCGGATCGCCGAAACCCGAGGGGTGCTGGACTATCTGGCGGGACGGGCGGAGGTGGATGCCGACCGGGTCGGCGTGATCGGACACTCCGGCGGCGCCACGCTGGCGCTGCTCACCTCGGTCGTCGAGGACAGGTTCGCCGCCGTGGGACTGTCGGCCTACCCGAACACCTTCGCCGCCAGCATCGAGTCCGTCCGGCACTGCGCCTGCAACTATCTGCCCGGCATCCTTGCGGTGGCCGAACAACCCGACCTGCTGGCTGCCCTGGCCCCTCGGCCGCTGTTCTGCGAGTCGGGTCGAGACGATCCGATCTTCCCTGCCCACGGCTTCCGCAGGGCGATGCAGCACACCCGGGCGGCGTACGCCGCGGCCGGCGCCGCCGACCGGCTCGACTGGGACCTGTTTCCGGGGGCCCATCAGGTGTCGGGTCGACGTCTGTTCGACTGGCTGGCCGGTGTCCTGCGCGACGGGTGACGACCGGCGCACCTCCTCGTCCCGGATCCGGGAGACGGGGCCCTTCGCGGCCGGTGGCTCGGCGCTGTCGTCGGTAGGAATCAACAGGGGCAGTCTGGCGCGCAGTGTCCGTTCCCTGCGGACCACGTCGATGGCCCGCCGCCTGGCCGCGGTGGTCAGCCAGGCGGCCGGCTTGGCCGGAACCCCGTCCTCCGCCCAACGTTGCAGGGCTGCCGCGTACGCCTCCTGCACACACTCCTCGGCGACATCGAGGTCGCCGACCACGCGGAGCGTCGCGGCCACCACGTAGGCCCACTCCCGGCGATGCGCATCGGCCAGTGCCGACTCGACCGCGGCCCGGTCGCTCACGCCGATCCGTACCCGACGACACCACCACTGTGGACGGGCCGCACCTCGACACCGCCCCCGTCGCGGATCACCGGATTCGTCCGCGCGATGGCCAGCGCCGCGTCGAGGTCCGCGGCCTCGATCACGTAGAAGCCGGCAACGATCTCCTTGGCATCGATGAACGGGCCGTCGGTGATCGCGTCCGCGCGTATCGAGGTCGCCATCCCCCGGGGAGTCAGGGCGTAGGCGACCCGCATCGACTCCGCAGCGACCAGTTCGGCGGCGTGGTCGTCGCAGTTCTCGGTGTCGGCCGGGGTCGCGTCGGGCGCGTGGGCGGAGTCCGGGGCGTAGATCAGGACGGCGTACTCGGCCATGGCGGTGCTCCTGTCAGGTTCGGGGTTTCACTACACCCCTCCGTCGAACGACGACGCGCGGATCGACAGCCCACCACCGGACCATCCGCAGAAGATCCGTCACGCCGGCTGCATGACCAACTATCACAGCCGGGACGGGCCGGCGCGAGGGGTTGCCGGCGGCCTCGGACGCCGCCCGCCGACCGGCGGTCGGCCACCACCCGACGCCGCTGCGGGCCCTGTCGGCGGCCTGACAGTATGACCCTCAGTCGCGGCCGCGACGTCACAGCGTCGATGTCAGCCGACGGGACAGCCCTGTCCCGTCGGACCCGGACGGAGCAGGGAGAACGGCAATGCGAAGCGACAACCGTGTGGACGTCATCGTCATCGGCCTGGGACCGGGAGGTGAATCCGTCGCGACCTCCTTGGCCTCGGCCGGCCTCTCGGTGATCGGGATCGAGGCACGGTTGGTCGGCGGGGAGTGTCCCTACTACGGCTGCATCCCGTCGAAGATGATGATCCGGGCAGCGAACAGCCTCGCCGAAGCCGGCAGGGTCGACGAACTGGCGGGTTCGGCCACGGTGAGCCCGGATTTCGCGCCGGTCGCCAGGCGCATCCGGGCCGAGGCCACCGACGACTGGAACGACCAGGTCGCGGTCGACCGGTTCGAGCAGGCCGGCGGCCGGTTCATCCGTGGCCGGGGTCGGCTGATCGGACCTCACACGGTCGCGGTGGGTGCGGAGGAGTTCGTCGCGGATCGGGCGATCGTGATCAACACCGGCACCGACCCCGCCGTCCCCCCGATTCCCGGGCTCGCCCGGACCCCGTTCTGGACCAACCGGGAGGCGATCGCCACCCCGACGGTTCCGGAGTCGCTCATCGTGTTGGGCGGTGGTCCGATCGGCGCCGAGCTGGCCCAGATGTTCGCCCGCTTCGGCGCGCGGGTGGACGTGGTCGAACTCGCCGACCGGATGCTTCCGCTGGACGAGCCCGAGGCAGGCGAGCTGGTTGCCGGCGTGTTCGGCGGGGAGGGGATCGGTGTGCACACCGGTGCGGCGGCAGACCGGGTCGATTACGACGGCGCGAGATTCGGCGTCGATGTCGGCGACCGGCGGCTGTCCGCCGAACGCCTGCTGGTCGCGACCGGTCGGCGGATCGATCTGGGCGGGCTCGGGTTGGCCGCGGTCGGTATCGACACCGGCCGCAGGTTCGTCGACCCGGATCCGCAGCTGCGGATCGCCGACGGGGTGTACGCGGTCGGCGACATCACCGGTAAGGGCGCGTTCACCCATATGTCGATGTACCAGGCCGGCATCGTCACCCAGCACATCCTCGGCAACGACGACGTCGCCGCCGAGTACCACGCCGTGCCGCGGGTGACGTTCACCGACCCGGAGGTCGGCTCGGTGGGGCTGACCGAGGCCCAGGCGAGGCAGGCCGGGGTCGACGTCGCGACCGGGATCGCGCAGGTGCCGAGCTCGGCGCGCGGATGGATCCACAAGATCGGCAACGACGGATTCATCAAGCTGGTCGTTGATCGGAAGCGCGGCATTCTCGTCGGCGCCACCTCGGCCGGCCCACACGGCGGCGAGGTGCTGTCGGTGCTGACCCTGGCCGTGCACGAACGCACGCCCGTTCGTCGGCTGCGCGAGATGATCTACGCCTATCCGACCTTCCACCGCGGCATCGAGGATGCGCTGCGTCAGCTGGGCTGACCCGGCGACAGCGCCGGTCGAGTCCCTGCCGGGCCAGCCTGGGAGATGGCCGGTGGCTCAGCCCTCTTCGAGCCGGGAACCGGCGCATCGGTGGTCGCATCGTCGCCCCGGCGCGCATCGGCCCCGGCGTCCATCGGCCCCGGCGTCCATCGGCCCCGGCGTCCATCGGCCCCGGCGTCGGCGGGGGCGTCCAACGGCGCGGGCTGGCCGGCAGCCATGGATTCCCGCTGCCATGCGCCGACTGTCCGGGCGGTGACGGGGCCCTTCCGGTTACCGGGGACCCGGCCGGGTATCGGCGTCGTATCGCTGGTCAAGGACCTGTCGGAGGTTTGCGGTGTTGATCGAGGACTACGGATTGGTCGGAGACCTGCACACCGCGGGCCTGATCGGGCGGGATGGGTCGGTCGATTGGCTGTGCCTGCCCCGGTTCGACTCACCGGCCTGCTTCGCGGCCCTGCTCGATGATGAGACGGCCGGCTCGTGGCGGCTGGCGCCGGTCGGCGCCGAGGTCTGCACCCGGCGGCGTTACCGGGGAGATTCGCTGATCTTGGAGACGGAATGGCAGACCCGCGAGGGGACCGTCCGGGTCATCGACTTCATGCCGCCGCGCGACGACGTCGCCGATCTCATCCGCATCGTTGAAGGGGTGCACGGTCGGGTACCGATGCGGATGGACCTGCGGCTGCGGATGGATTACGGACAGATCGTGCCGTGGGTCCGACACGATCACCGGGAGGATGCCACGGTGATGTCGGCGGTGGCCGGCCCGGATGCGGTCTGGCTGGACACGCCGGTGAGATTGCACGGTCACGATCTGACCTCGGTCGCCGAGTTCGAGGTCGCGGCCGGCGACCGGGTGCCGTTCGTCCTCACCTACGCTCCCTCCCACCGGCCCCGACCCACTCCGGCCGATCCGAACGACGCCCTGCAGGACACCGAGCGCTACTGGACCGAGTGGTTGCAGGACTTCGACTACCGGGGCCGCGGGAATCCGCGGTGGGCCGACGCGGTACGCCGCTCGCTGGTCCTGCTCAAGGCACTGACCTACGCTCCGACCGGCGGGATCGTCGCCGCCGCCACCACCTCGCTGCCCGAGCAGATCGGCGGGCTTCGGAACTGGGACTACCGGTTCTGCTGGCTGCGGGATGCCACCTTCACCCTGCAGGCTCTGCTGGGCACCGGCTTCGCCGCCGAGGCCCAGGCCTGGCGGGACTGGCTACTGCGCGCGGTCGCCGGCGACCCGGCCAAACTGCAGATCATGTACGGGCTCGCCGGCGAGCGAAGGCTGCCCGAAGTCGAGCTGCCGTGGCTGAAGGGCTTTGAGAACTCGACACCGGTTCGGGTCGGCAACGATGCGGCCGGTCAACTGCAGCTGGACGTGTGGGGCGAAGTCCTGGACGGCCTGCATCTCTCCCGCAGCGCCGGACTCGAAGGCGACTACGCCGCGTGGGAGGTGCAACGGGCTCTGCTGGATTATCTGGAGGGCCACTGGCAGGATCCGGACAACAGCCTGTGGGAGGTGCGGGGCGATCGGCGACCGTTCGTGCACTCCAAGGTGTTGGCCTGGGCGGGGATGGACCGGGCGGTGCAGGCGGTGGAACGGTTCGGCCTCGACGGCCCGGTCGAACGGTGGAAGGCGACCCGGGAAACGATCCACCGAGAGGTCTGCCGACGGGGCTACGACCCCGACCGCGGCACCTTCACCCAGTTCTACGGCTCCCGGGGGCTCGACGCGGCACTGTTGCTCATCCCCCAGGTCGGCTTCCTGCCGTTCGACGACGACCGAGTCGTCGGCACCGTGGCCGCTGTCCGCCGGGAACTGGAGCAGGACGGTTTCGTCCTGCGCTACCAGACCGACGGTGACGGTGGAGTGGACGGTCTGCCCGGTACCGAGGGCGCCTTCCTGGCCTGCACCTTCTGGCTGGCCGATGCCCTGCACGGCATCGGGCAACGCGACGAGGCTCGCCGGATCTTCGAACGGTTGCTCGATCTGCGCAACGATCTCGGCATCCTCAGCGAGGAGTACGACCCGGTCACCGGGCGTCAGTTGGGCAATACCCCGCAGGCCTTCAGCCACGTCGGCCTGGTCAACACCGCCCGCCACCTCAGCGGCAGCCACCCCGCCGACCTCGATCCCCACACCCGATCCCGCGTTCGGAGTCCCGAGCAGAGCGCCGAACGCGCCCCCGTCCCGCAGACCTGAGCCTGACAGCGCCCGCGGCGCAGCAGCCGCTGACCGCGGCCGGTCAGGACGCATCGGCCCTCACCGGGATGTGTGGCGCACAGTCAGGCGCTGGCGCCGGTGTAGTGGCGCAGCGCGACGCGCCAGAAGATGCGACAACCGGCGAAGAACAGTGCCGCGACACCGGCCGAGGCGAGCACCAACCAGCCGGTGAGGCCGCCGGCCAGCGCCTGCGCCGGGACGGTGACGGCGAAGCCGACCGGGATCACCAGGGTCAGCACCACCTGCATCCACCCGGGGAACAGCGAGATCGGCCATCGACCGGCCTGGCCGAACACCGAGGAGAACACCACCAGGATGTTCTCCAGTTTGACGAACCAGAAGGCGCAGGTGCCCAACAGGATCAGGAACGAGTAGACGATCACCATGCCGAAGGCCAGCGTCAGACAGAAATACAACCATTGCAGCGGACTGATCACGGTGCCCATCCGGACGCAGGCGTAGCCGATGATTCCGCCCCCCAACAGCACGTTGATCACCTGGGCCGGCGACACCACGGCCACACTGGCGAGCAGCTGGGAGTCGGCCGGCTTGGTGAGGGTGAAGTCGAACGTGCCGAGTCGGATGCCCTCCATCAACTGCTCGATCGAGGGTTGGATGACCATCCCGATCAGGCCGGACAGGAAGAAGTGCACGCCGATCAGTGCCAACAGCCCGGCCGGGGTCCAGCCGGCCAGCGTACGGGTGGATCCGAAGATCACGGCCAGCCCGAGCAACTGGGTGACCAGGGTGATCAGCGCATTGGCCAACGCCACGAAGAACTCGCCGCGGTACTGCACGACGTTGAGGATCCCCAGCCGGACGAAGGTGCGGACGATCACCCAGCCGTGGGCGACCGGCCCACGCCGGACCGCGGCCGCGGCGCCGGTCAGGTCGTCGCCGAGGCGCAGGTTCGTCCGTGGGCCGGTCATGCGCCCACCGCCGAATAGCGCCGGAGCGCCCGGGACCACACCAGCCTGAGCAGCCCGACGGCGACCACGATCCAGCCCGCCTGGGCGCCGTAGCCGAGAAGGATGTCGGTGCCGGTGGTCTCCCCCATCGCCACGTTGACCACGAACGCCTGTGACCACGGGAACGGTGACCAGTTCGCGATCGTGGCGACGACCGGCGGGAGGACGGACAGGGGTGCGAAGCCGCCACTGAGGAAGGTGCGGACCGAGAAGTAGAGGTTGTTCAGCGCCGACACCTTGGTCAGCCAGAAGGCACTCAACGCCAGCACCCACTCCACGAGGAAGCGCAGCACCGCTGCCCCGATCAGGGCCGGCACGAAGGCCAGCACCCGCATCGCCGTGATGCCGGACAGGTCACCGTTGAAGGCGACGATCAACACGATCATGGCCGGGCCGACACCGAACAGGCCGATGAGCTTGTAGGAGACGTTGTCGATGATGTCCTTGTGGATCGGGTGGATCGGGCGCAGCAACAGCGGGGAGAAGGCGCCCTCCCGGATGCGCCACTCGAACTCCCACATCAACCAGATGAAGGTCAGATGGTCGACCAGCATCATGATCGCGAAATAGGTGACGAACCGCTCCGCGGTGTAGCCGCCGACGCTGCCGGCCGGACCGGCGACCGTACGCCAGACCACGATCAGCACGATCGGCTGGATCACCGAGGTGAACACCCAGATGAGCACCGATCCGCGGTAGGCGAGGTTGACCGCGGTGGACGCGGCGAACTCGCCGCGGTAGTACTGCCGCAGCGCGCGCCAGGAGAACCGGCTGAAGTCCGGCCCACCGGTCAGCCGTGCCCATGCCGGGGCGGTCACGACCGGCGCTCCACCGGTACGGCGAAGACCTTCTCGATGACGGCTTCGATCGGCTCCTCCTCGATGGTGAGGTCGGCGACCGGCAGCCCGGCCAGCAGCCGGGCTGCGACCGCCGGGGTGTCGGCGGCCGGTACCTGCAGCCGCCAACCCGTGTCGGTGGCCTCCACCGGCGCGCCGGCGATGCTGCCACCCAGCAGAGACGCCAGGTCGGATCGACTGGCGGCACCGCCCTCCCGAAGCTCGACGGTGATCGTCTTGTCCGGGGCGAAGGCCCGCACCAGGTCGGTCAGCGGACCGTCGAAGAGCAGTTCGCCGTGGTGGATGACCACCACCCGTTTGCACAGCGCCTCGACGTCAGCCATGTAGTGGCTGGTCAGCATCACCACGGCCCCGGTGCGCCGGTTGTACTCGGCGACGAAGGACCGGATCCTGCGCTGCATCGCCACATCCAGCCCGATCGTCGGCTCGTCCAGGAACAGCACCTGCGGCCGGTGGAGCAGACTGCCGGCGAACTCGCACTTCATCCGCTCGCCCAGCGACAGGTTCCGCGCCGGCTTGCGGAGCAGGTCCGCCAGCTCCAACAACTCGGTCAGTTCGGTCAACCGGGCCGCGAAGTCGCCGTCGCTGATCTGGAAGATCGCCTTGTTCAGCCGGTAGGAGTCGACCACCGGGATGTCCCACTGCAGCTGGCTGCGCTGCCCCATGATCAGGGTCATCCGGCCCAGATATTCCCGGTCGCGACGCCAGGGCGTGAACCCGAACACCTCGGCCCTACCGGAGCTGGGGTGCAGCAGGCCGGAGAGCATCTTCAAGGTGGTGGTCTTGCCGGCGCCGTTCGGTCCGAGGAATCCGACGACCTCACCGGAGTCGATGGTGAAGCTGATCTCCTTGACGGCCTGCACCTGCCTCGTCCGGCGGCGTACCAGCGCGGTCAGGGCGGCTCGGATCCCGCCTTCGCGCTCCGGCACCGAGTACGTCTTGCCGAGTCGATCGACCTGGATGGCGGGGCCGGACATGGCACGAACCAACCACATACCGCCGACACTGCGCCAGGGCGTTTCCCCCAGGGAGAGGTCGGGAGCGCCCTCGACCTGACAGACGCGGGTGGTCGGTGGTCGCACTGAGGCTGTCGACGTGCGCTTCCGGGATGGGATGGTTCGACTGGTGAGCCGTGGAAGAACACCCTGCCGGCACCCCGTCCTGAGTGTCGAACCCGGTTCCGCGATCGTCGAAGGCGGCGCGCTCCTAATCCTTGAGCCGTTGGTCTCGAGGCGGTGAGTCAGGCCGCCGGGGATGGCGCACGGTCGGCCGAGGTCTGCCAGACGGTGTCGGCGAAGGTTCCGGTGCCGAGGTCGTGGGTGCCGGCCGGGTTGGTGACGATCACCCGCCCGAACCTGGTCCGCCACACGAAGGTGCCCGCAACCGGTTGTCTCACGTTGATCGGGCCGAACGTCTTGTACCGGTGCTCACCCCGCGCCAACGGACCCAGATTGCCCAGCCGGGTCTGCCCGGGTGGCCCGCCCGGTGGACCATTGGGCGGTCCGCCCGGTGGTCCGCCCGGTGATGCGCCGGGTGGTGCGCCGGGTGGGCCGGTGTAGGGCACGGTGTGGTCCAGATCCAACCGGTGCCGGCTGGTGGTGCCGGACCAGGGGAACACGCTGGCCGGAGATCGGGCCAGTACGGCCTCACCCATCCGGTCGGGGATCTCGTAGCCGTCGGCAGGCGGGATCCGGGCCGGGTCGAGCACCGGCAGGATCCGCACCCGGCAGCCCCGACCGAGCCATTCCCGCACCGACGCCAACAGCACCGGGCCGACGCCCTCGACCCGGGCCACACCCGGATCCTGCCCGCGGTTGAACGCCGGCAGGGCGTCGGCGCCGATGTGGACGTGCAGGACCACTCTGGGGGTGAGCTTGTCCGGGTCGATCCGTCGGGCCAGGTCCTTCATCACCGCCTCCCGCCGCTCCGCCCGGCTCGGCTCACCCTGTGGTTGAGGGTCCAGCCCTGGGCGGGGATCGTCGGATCCGGGCTCGGCGGGCATCGGCAGGTCGGGGCCGGGCAGGTCCGACGCGGGGAGGTCTGTGGGTGGTCCCGGGTCGAAGTCGGCAAGGTCCGAGGCGGGCGGCTCTACAGGTAGTGCCGGCTCGAAGTCGGCAAGGTCCGAGTCCGAAGGCTCCGACCCCGGACCTGGATCCGGCAGGTCAGGCATCGGTAGATCGGGCATCGGCCCGGCCGGAATCTGCCGGTCGCGCATCGGCTGGCCGGGCATCGGTAGATCGGGCATCGGCCCGGCCGGAATCTGCCGGTCGCGCATCGGCTGGCCGGGCATCGGCTGGTCGGCCGCCGGCAGCTCAGTCGCGGCCGGCTGGTGGTCCGCCACCTGGAGGTGGGCTTCGAGGTCGGTGAACAGGTCCGGCTGATCCACCTGCGCCAGCACCTGCAGGGCCAGCGCCGGCTGGGCCAGGATCCCGGCCGCCACCGCCTGCCACTCAGCCTTGGACCGGGCACCCCGATCCGGCACCCCCGCCGGCAGATCATCGGCCCGGCCCATCAGGATGTCGGCCAGTCGCTTGGTTGCTGCCTTCAGCAGGATGGCGTCGGGGGTGTCGACCAGCATCGACACCTCGGTCAACCCGTACTCACTGCCCTGCCCGGTCCGGATGTAGCGGAACCGCTTCGAGTTCTCCGTCTCCTGCTCCACCCGGACCCGGTCCACCCGCAGGATCTCGGCAGCCAACAGGTGCTCCAACCGGGTCCAGGACAGCTGCCCCACCACCCGCACCACCCGACGATCCACCACCATCGCCTGCTCGACGGTCAGCAGTCGGGTGCGGGCGGCGACCCGGCGGGCATCCCTGGCCGGCACCTGCCCGGCCTGCACCCGCCCCCACAGCCGCGGCAGCCGATGCCGCAGATCCAGCGCGTCGGCGATCAGCATCCGGGCCTGGCCGGGACTCACACCGATCTCCACCCCCAACTCGGCCGGCGCGAACTCGGCCACCTCCGGGGTCCCGTCGCCACCGAACCTGGCTGACTCCTCCCCGGCGACCGCCAGGTCGGTGAACTGGTGCAGGATCCCGCCGGCCGGATGATGATCGGCCCACACGGCCGCGAGTTCGAGGAGCCGGCAGCCGGCGGCCCGCTCGGCCCGCACACAGGCGGCTGCGGCGGCAGCCACCCGATGGCTGTCCCACAACTCCAACGCCTCTCCCATAACCATCACGCTAACGGCCGGCACTGACAAAACAGCCCTCATGCCGTTGGGATCCCGACGCTCTTGAAGAGGGCGATCTCTTCGACAGTTCAGGACGCGGGCGCCGGCCCTTCGACAGGACGCGGAGAGGGAGGCCGAGGAGTCAGTCGTCGGGAGGGGCGTCGGGGTAGATACTGCGGGTCTCCTGTCGCCGGCCGCGTCGGCCGAACATCTCGGTGGGATAGACCTTCGGCAGTATCTTCGCGACCGCCAGTGTCACGAAGATCAGCGTGTTCAACGCGACCAGGGTCGACAGCACCGAGAAGAACGGTGTGGTCAGCACACTGCTGGGCAGCAGCACCCCCATCGGGATCATCGGCGTTCTCCCTGCTCCAGGACCGGCTCGCGGCTGAGATGCGACCACTGCGCGGTGCGCTGCAGCGAGATGTCGAGGATGCCCTTGAGGAAGGCGACATTGAGGAACGCCGTGTAGAACAGCTCTCGCAGCAGCACCCCCATCGGGATCATCGGCGTTCTCCCTGCTCCAGGACCGGTTCACGGCTGAGATGCGACCACTGCGCGGTGCGCTGCAGCGAGATGTCGAGGATGCCCTTGAGGAAGGCGACATTGAGGAACGCCGCGTAGAACAGCTCGGGCAGCAGCGACAACCCCAACAGCCGCGCGCGCCAGCCGCCGCGCCAGGCGGTGACCACCCGCTCCAGGATGAAGACCAGACCGAGCCCGATCCAGAACGGGAACCACACCCAGTTGTCGGTGGCCATGGCCTGCACGACGATCAGAGCGAAGTAGGTAGCCAGCGCGATGGCCGCGTAGCCGATGCCCAACTGCTGGGCCCAGTAACGGATGACCGAGACACGGAAGCCGTAGGCGCCGAGGTTCTCCAATGCGCCGCGCTGCCAGCGCAGACGCTGCTTCCACAGCATCGTCCACGTCGGCATCACCTCGGTCACCACCGTGCATGCGGCCGGTGACACCATCAGCCCGCCGAGTGATCGGATCGCCAGGGTCAGTTCGTTGTCCTCGGTGAGTGCGACCGTGTCGTACACGTCGCCGGGAATGCCGGGCAGCGAGCGCCCACGCTCGTCGGCGACCGTGCGCAGCGCGCGGGGCCGGAACACCGAGGCGGTGCCGGTCAGCACATAGACCCGGCCGCGCCGGCGACGGATGTCGCGGGCGTAGCGGGCGTACTCGTTGCGCTGGAACTGGCCGACCAGGCCGCCACCCTCCTCGCCGTAGAACAGGCCGCCGACCGCCATCAGCGCCCGGTCGCCGGTCATCCGTTGCAGCGCGGTCGCCAGGAACCCCTGATCCAGGACGGTATCGGCATCCATCACCATCACCAGATCGTTGTCGCCGCGGTCGGGCAGGGTCGCCGCCAGTGCCTGGTTCAGCGCACCGGCCTTCTTCTTGGCGTTGGCGACGGTCGCGAACACCGCGACGCCGGCGGTTTCGGCGATCTCCACCGTCGCGTCGGTGCAGTTGTCCGCGACCACGACGATCCGGTCCGGCGGCTGCGACTGCTGCTGCAGCGAGGCGATGGTGGCCCCGATGCAGTCCTCCTCGTTGTGGGCGGGGATGAGCACCGTCACCGTCACCGGTCCCGCGAACACCCCGCGGGTCTGCGCCATCACCACTCGCGGCGACAGCGGCCGGCGCTCGGCGTCGGTGCTGCGGCGTGATCGGGTGGCGATCCGCTCCTCCAGCAGTGCCACCCCGGCCGCCAGCAGCAGCGCCAGACCGACCGCGCCGAGCATGGCCCGCAGCGACGGTGGTTCGGCGTCGTAGACGACATTCCAGATCCCGAACAGGAGGCCCGAGGTGGGCCGCTGGACCATTGCCGTCCCGGTCACCATCACGGCGAGTACGAGCAGAACGGCTCCCAGCAGGGCTGTTGCGATCACGAGCAACCCGACCAGCCTTCGCAGCTTGGGCACGATGTGGTTCCCTCATTCCTCCCGCCGGATGTGTCCCCGGCACCGGGTCAGAGCCGGCCGGACGATCCGTCCAGGTCGTGGGCAAAACATTCGGCGAACTCGCCGGCCGGCATCGGCGCACCGACGTGGTATCCCTGGGCCAGGTCCGCGCCCTCGCGCCGGACCAGCTCCAGGGTGGCTTCGTCGGCCACGTACTCGGCGACGACGCACTTGCCGAGGTCGTGCGCCACCCGGATGATCGACCGCATCAGGCTCCGATCCACCTCCGACTCGACCGCGGCGGCGACGAACTCGCCGTAGATCTTGACGTAGTCGAAGCTCAGCCGCTTCAGCCGGAGGAACGTGCCGAATCCGGCGCCGAAGTCGTCCAGGGAGAGACTGCAGCCGATCCGCTTCATCCGCTCGGCGAACGCCTGCGCCCGCGCGACCTCGGCGACGGCTGCGGTCTCCGTCAGCTCCAGGACCAACGCCGAACCCGGCAGGCCGTGCTCGGCCAGCGCGGCCAGGATCGTCTGCTCCAGCTGCGGTTCGCCGACCGACCGGGCGGACACGTTGACGGCCAGCCGGAAGCCGGGGTGCCGCCGGCGCAGGCCGGCGAGCAGGGCGACTGCCTGCCCGATGACCTGACAGTCCAGCCGGACGATCAGGTCGCTGCCCTCGGCGGTCTCGATGAACTCCGCCGGCGGAATGAGACGGCCGTCCTCGCGCAGTCTCACCAGCGCCTCCGCCGCCACCACCTTGCCCGCGGCGAGATCCATGATCGGCTGCAGCAGCAGCACCAACCGGTCGTCCCGCAGCGCCTCGCCGATCCGGGCCTGCCATGCCGCGGTGCGGCTGGTCGGCGGCAGTCCGGTCTCGTCCTCGTCGAAGACGGCGTAGCGGTCCCGGCCACCGGCCTTGGCCTCGTACAACATGATGTCGGCCAGCGTCATCGGATCGACGCCATGGGTCTTGGCGGCGCAGACCGTCACCACGCCGATACTGGCCGTCACCGGCGGATGATCGTCGAGCCCTGCGACGCGGGACCTGACCCGTTCCACCAGCCGGCCGGCCACCTTCCGGGCGGCGGCGGCGTCGGCGTCGGGCAGCAGCACGGCGAACTCGTCGCCACCCAGCCGTGCGGCCCCGTCGGTGTCGCGCACCTCGTCGCGGAGCAGGCCCGCCACCCGGACGATGAGCCGGTCCCCGGCGGCGTGCCCGAGGGTGTCGTTGACCTGCTTGAACAGATCGAGATCCAGCAACAGCAGTGCCCCGGTGTCGGATCCGGCCAGATGCTCGGCGAGCAGCCGATCGAACCGGCGGCGGTTGAGCAGACCGCTGACCGGGTCGTGGTCGGCCAGATAGGCCAGCCGGCGCCGACTGCGGTCCAGCGCACGCTCCCGTTCCCGATCCCGGGTGACGTCGCGGATCATCAGCAGCGTCTCGGCCGGATCGGCACCGGACAGCGGGACGGCGACGGCGGCCAGGGTCCGGCCACGGGTCTGGTCCTGCAACTCCACCTCGGCCCGGTCTTCGCCGGCATGATCGAGGAGGCTCCGCATGGCGCCCCGATGCCCGTCCATGACGATCGCGGCGAATTCGTCCCTGAGCTCCGCCGAGCCGCCCAGCGTCTCCAGCCAGGCGAGGTCGCCGCCGCGCTCGCCGATCACGGACACGACCGTGTCGGGCAACTGCTCCAGCAGCGCCCGCCACCGCGTGGTGACCGCCTGCGCACGCCGGCTGGACTCCCGCTCCTGCGCATTGGCGATGGCCAGCTGCCGCACGACCCGCTGGATGACGGGGGCCACCAGCAGAGCGATGGCCGCCGACAGCAGACCTCGATACCAGTCGGCGGTCGGGTAGCTGGGGGCACCGATGACAATCGCCGGCACCCAGAAGAACGCCGCGCTGAAGAGACCGGCGATGACCAGCTCGAGCCGGGTGCCCTTCAGCGCGATCCACAGCACCGGCAGCAGCACCACCGGCGCGATGCCGGAGGCCACCGCTGCACCGGCGGCATAGCGGGCCGCCGCCAGGTCGAGGAACACCATCAGCGGCGCGACGGTGGCGAGCCAGCTGCGACGACGCTGCCGCAGGCTGACCGCGATCATCACCAGCGTCAGCAGGGTCAGTCCGACGAACAGCGCCAGTGTCCACGGCGAGGCCTGGCCCCAACCGAACGGCAGGAGCACCAGCCCGACCAGGGCGACGGCGATGAACGGCCAGACGTCGGACCATCGCGTCCGCCCTGGCCGGCCCTCCGTCCGAAGACCGGCCACAACCGGCTGCACTGTCATGACAGGCCGACCGGTCGCTCAGCCTGCGGCGGGTGTGAAGGAGAAGCTGCTCACGACCACCTCGGTCGGCGCAGTCCGGTCCCAGCCGCTCCGGCAGCCACACACCCCCAGGTTGATGCCGATGCTCTCGTCATAGGGCACCGGCACGTCGGCGCCGGTAGCGGTGGCGATCACCGCGCCGTTCACATCCCACGACGTCCAGGTGAGCCGGTCCGGCCCCCAGTCGATCTGCTGGGTGGACGGCCCCGCCGGAGGCAGGAATACCGCCGAGGGAATGCTGAGCAGCTTTTTCACGGGGAACTTTCGGTGGGGGAACGATGCCGCACGAATAGCCGTGAATCAGAATTGTCGAATCTGGCCCGGCTATTTCGGCGGATCGTCGCAAATTCTACTGGATGCCGTTACCTCCTCGGTCCGATTCGCGCCGTCGACGGGCGTGGCCGGGCCGTCCGATCATCGCCGCCAGCCCTGCCGACCCCGGGCCGGAGTCGGCCCACGGTGGACCGCGCGACGGTGACCGTTCGGCGCAGGAACAGTGACGAGGTCGTGATGGCGGCCGAGTTGCCTTGCATCCACGCGCACGAACGAATCGGGGCGCCGCGGGCAACGATCCACTCGGAAGGCAGGTCGGTATGGGACAGGGCTGCTGCTCCGTGGGACCGCTCACCGGCATCGGGTCGAACTCTGTCGGAAGCGCCCGATGACCCAACTGGATTCGGGACCCCGGGTGCGGGCTGAGGCCGACCCGGTGCGGATGCGGAACTACGACCTGTCGCCCACGCAGTTGGCGATGCTGCTGCACAGCCTCCGCAGTCCGCAGGCCGGACTGTGGATGGAGCAGGCGGTGCTACGGCTGGAACTCCGCGACCCGGGCGCGTTCCAGCGGGCGTGGCAGCGGGTCGTGCAGCGACACGATGTGCTGCGGACCTCGTTCCGCTGGGATGGGCTGGACACCCCGATCCAGGTCGTCGCCGAGTCGGCGGATCTGCCGGTCAGGACCGAGGACTGGCGCGGCGTCGACGCAGCTGAGCAGCAACGGCGGGTGAACGCCTACCTGGTGGCGGACCGGCGACGCGGCTTCGATCTCACCGAGGCGCCGCTGTTGCGGCTGATGTTGGCCCGGGTCCAGGAGCGTGAGTGGATCTGTGTCAAGAGCCACCACCACATCGTCATCGATGCGTGGTCGGGAGCCGTTCTGCTCCGGGAGGTGGAGGAGCTGATCCTGGCCGAACGGCAGGGGCGGGCGCCGGTGCTCCGTCCGGTGGCCCAGTACCGGACCTACATCGACTGGCTGGGCCGACAGGACCAGCAGGCGGCGGAGCGGTTCTGGCGCGGCCGGCTCGCCGGCTTCACCGAGCCGATCACGCTGCCCGGCGAACGGAGCGGACTCGCGTCGCCGAACGAGAGCAGCCGGTTCGCGGGCCACCATCTCACCCTGTCGGCGGCCGGCACTTCGGCGCTGCAGGCCCTGGGGCTGCGGTGGGGCGTGACCATGAGCTCGCTGGCCCAGGCGGCCTGGGCGCTGGTCCTGAACGCCTGGTCCGGGCAGCAGGACATCGTCTTCGGGGTGACGTCGTCGGGCCGCCCGCCGGACCTGGACGGGGTCGAGGGCATGGTCGGCCTCTTCATCACCACGCTGCCGCTGCGCACCCGGGTCGACCCGAACCGTCCCGTCGGCGACTGGGTCCGTGACCTGCACGCCCGCGCCGGAGAGGCCCGCGCGTTCGAACACGTGTCACCGCTGGCGTTGCAGGCCTGGAGCGACGTCCCCGGCAATGTGCCGCTCTTCGAGTCGATGGTGACCTACACCAGTGCCTCGATCGGGCGCCGGGATCTGACCGTGCACCACGACGGCTCGTCGCCGGCGTCCACGACACCCAGCGGGAACGGCATGCAGTCGATGGTCCGCCCGGAACCGTCGAACCATCCGCTGTCGGTGGGGTTCGCCGAGGTCGGCGACGCCCTCACCATCGACCTCACTGCCGACAGTCGGCGGGTCGAGCCGGGCGTGGCGGTCCGGCTGCTCGAGCAGCTGCGGACCGTGCTGACGGCTCTGCCCGCCCAGCCCCGGGCCCGGCTGCGGGACATCGCCGTCCTCCCGGCCGCGGAGCGGGCCCAGATCGTCCAGGACTGGAACGCGACACAGGTCGACGTGCCGCGCACGGACTGCCTGCACCAGTTGGTGCAGGCAGCGGCACAGCGGGATCCGGACGCCGCCGCGATCGTGGACGGCGACCGGGTCGTCACGGTCGGGTCGCTCGACCAGGACGCCAACCGCCTCGCCCACCACCTGGTCGGGCTCGGCGTCGGTCCGGAGGTGCTGGTCGGTGTCGCGCTCGACCGGTCGGTCGACCTCTGGGTGGCGATGCTGGCCGTGCTCAAGGCCGGGGGCGGTTGCGTCCCGCTCGATCCGCGCTATCCGCGGGCTCGACGTCAGCTCATGCTCCGCGACTCCGGGGCCGGCCTGGTCATCACCGACGGCCGGCCCGCGGTCGATCATGACTACGGCGACGTGCCGGCCCTGCGGATCCCGGCCGACGCCCGCCTGTGGCGGGCCGAGAGCGACTCCGCCCCGCAGGCCGGCGTCGATCCGGAGAACACCGCGTTCGTGCTGTACACCTCGGGGACGACCGGCATCCCCAAGGGCGTGGTGCTGCCGCATCGGGTGTGCGTCAACCGGCTCTTCGTCGAACCTGACCCGCTGGCCCCCGACGACGTCCTGTGCTGCACCACCTCACCGAACTTCATCGATTCGATCTGGGAGTCGTTCGGCGCCTGGGTGCACGGGGCGCGGACCGCACTGGTGCCGCCGGCCGAGGTCCCCGACCCCGAACGCTTCCTCGATCATCTCGAGCGGGTCGGCGTCACCAGGCTGCTCACCGTGCCGTCCCTGCTCCGGACCGTGCTCGAGTCGGGAGCTGCCGGTCCGCAGCGGCTGCCTCGGCTGCGGGTCTGGATCAGCAGCGGGGAGGCACTGCCGCGCGACCTGTCCGACCTCTTCGTCCAGACCTTCCCCGACCGGGTTCTCAGCGATGTGTACGGCACGACCGAGACCTGGGACGTGACCCGGTTCGATGCGGGCGGCCATCCGGCCGGCGAGCCGTTGCCGGTCGGCCGGCCGTTCGGCAACGCCACCGCCTACGTCCTCGATCCTGTGTTGCGGCCCGTGCCGATCGGCGCGCCGGGTGAGCTGTACGTCGGCGGTCGCGGATTGGCCCGCGGATACCACGGCCGGGCCGACCTGACCGCCGAACGGTTCCTGCCTGACCCGTTCGCGGACCGGCCCGGGGCCCGGCTGTACCGCACCGGGGACCGCGCCCGGTGGCGGGCGGACGGACAGCTCGAACTGCTCGGGCGGATGGATCAGCAGATCAAGGTCAGAGGGTTCCGGGTGGAGCCCGGAGAGGTCGAAGGCGTGCTGCGGATGCACCCGCAGGTGCACCGGGCCGCCGTCGCCGTCACCGATCGGTCGCAGCTGGCCGCCTGGATCGTGGCCGCGCCGGGTGAACCGCCGTCGGCGGTCGACCTGCGGGCGCACGTCCGCGACCACGTGCCCGCCCACCAGGTGCCGTCGCTGTACCGGTTCGTCGAGCAGCTCCCGCTCACCCCCAGCGGAAAGCTGGACCGGCGCGCATTGACGTCGTTGGCGGGGGGCGCTCAGCAGGATTCGGACCGGCAGACCCAGCCGCAGGGCGAACTGGCGCGGACGGTCGCCTCCGTGTGGGCCGAGGTCCTCGGGGTCGACACGGTCGGTGCGCGAGACGACTTCTTCGAACTCGGCGGGCACTCGCTGCTGGTGGCCCGGGTCACCTCCAGGCTGAGTGAGCGGCTCGGCCGTCACGTCCCGGCACGCGCGGTCTTCGAGGCGCCCACGGTGGACGGCCTGGTGGACTGGCTGGCCTCCTCCCCCGAGGAGGAGCCCGACGATCTGGCCGACCTGCACACCCTGGTGTCGGCGGGGGTCGGACCCGACGGCTCGCTGGTGGCGCCCCAGTCGTCCGCGCAGAAGCGGCTGTGGTTCCTGGCCCAACTCACGCCCGGCACACCGCTGTACACGACTCGGGGGTCGATGCGGCTGAGCGGCGCCTGCGACGTCGACGCGCTGCGCCGGGCCTTGGACGGCCTGGTCGCACGGCACGCGATCCTGCGCACCACGTTCGCCGTGGCCGCCGACGGAGAGCTGGTGCAGGTGGTGCATCCGTCCGGTTCGGTGTCGTTCACCGTGCGCGATCAGCACCCGCCGGCCTGCGATCTGGCGGCCGAACTGCAGCGGTGGTGGAGCACCGACAGCAACCACGCCTTCGACCTCTCCCGCGGGCCACTGGCCCGGTTCGTGCTGCTCCGGTCCGGCGGGGAGCATCTGCTGGGCTGGTCGTTGCACCACCTGGTGACCGACGGCTGGTCCACCTCGATCCTGCGCCGAGAGATCGGTGCCCTGCACGCCGCGTTCCGTGACGGTGTCGAGCCCAGGCTGGAGTCGTTGCCGGTGCAGTACGCCGACTTCGCCGTCTGGCAGCACCGCATGCTGCAGGGCGAGGTCCTCGACCGGCAATTGGACTACTGGCGCACGGCACTGGCCGGCGCGCCGCCGGTGCTGGACCTGCCGACCGACCGGCCCCGACAGGCCGCACCCGGCCATCGGGCCGCACGGCACGGGTTCCGCGTCGGCCGCGACCAGACCGCACGGCTGGAGCGACTCGGCCGCGACGAGGACGCCACCCTGTTCATGACCCTGCTGGCCGCCGTCAGCTTCGTCCTCGGTCGCCATGCCGGTCAGCACGACGTGGTGGTGGGCTCCCCCGTCGCGAACCGTCCCCGGACCGAGTTCGAGGGTCTGATCGGTCTGTTCGTCAACACGCTGGCGCTGAGGACCGACCTGTCCGGCCGGCCGACGTTCCGCCGATTGATCCGCCGGGCACGCGAGACCTGTCTGGGTGCCTACGCCCACCAGGAGCTGCCGTTCGAGCGGCTGGTCGACGAGCTCGCGCCGCAACGCGACGGGTCCACCCAACCGGTGTGCCAGGTGCTGCTGTCGGTGCAGGACGTCCGCGGACCCGCCGACCGTGCCGCCCCGACCGTTGCCGCCGCACCGGACGGAGCAGACTTCGGCGCCATCTTCTTCGACCTGACCCTGACCCTGACCCGCGACGACGCCGGTCTGGCCGGCGTCCTGCACTACAGCGCCGATCTTTTCGACGCCGCCACCGCGTCCCGGCTGGTCGATCATCTGTCCACCCTGCTGGACTCGGTCGTCGCCGACCCCGACGCCGCGTTGACCGCCTCGGCACTGGTTCCGGCGTCGGAGCGTGAACTCCTGCTCCACCGGTGGGGCACCGGGCCGCGCGCGCACCAGCACCGCTGCGTCCACGAACTGGTCGAGCAGCACGCCGATCGCCGCCCCGACCATCCGGCCGTCCGCTACCACGGCGGGCAGCTGAGCTACGCCGAACTGGACCGGTGGGCGAACCGACTGGCAGCCCGGCTGCTTCGACTCGGGGTACGGCCCGAAGACCGGGTCGTGCTGTGCGCCGACCCGTCCCCCGCCGCGGTCGCCGCCGTGCTGGCGATCCTGAAGGTCGGCGGCGTCTATGTGCCGCTGGACCCGGCCGCACCTGTCGAGCGGCTCGGCGCGCTGCTGCAGGACGCCGCGCCGACCGTGGCGCTCTGCGACCCCGGGTATGTCGGCGCCGTGCCCTCGGGTGCGGTCACCGTGGCGTCGCTGACAGCCGACGGGACCGACCTGCCGGAGGGCGCCGACCGGCCGGACCTCCGGGTCGATGCGCGGCAACTGGCCTACCTCATCTACACCTCCGGGTCCACCGGACGACCCAAGGGCGTCCTCGTCGAGCACCGCAACCTGGCCCACACGGTGCGGTCGCAGGCACCGCTGTTCGGCATCACCGAGCACAGCCGGGTGCTGGCGACCATCGCCTGGACCTTCGACGCCTCACTGGGCGAGATCTTCCGGACCCTGACCTCCGGAGCCACGCTCGTCCTGGCCGACCGCAGCGAGTTGTTGCCGGGCCTGGGGCTCCTCGACCTGTGGCGGAGCGAACACATCGACGTCTGCACGGTTGCCACCGCGGTGCTGGCCGCGCTGCCACCCCGGCCGGCGGTCCCTCAACTACGCACCCTGACCGTCGGCGGCGAGGCGCTGGCCACCGAACTCGCCCTGCACTGGGGCCGCGGACGCCGGCTGATCAATGGGTACGGCCCGACGGAGACGACCATCGGGGCGACCCTGGCCACCGACTGGCCGGCCGATCTCCGCCCGCCGTTGGGCCGACCGCTGCCCGGGGTGCGGGCGTACGTGCTGGACGACGACCTCGGCCTGCAGCCGGCCGGTGTGCCGGGTGAGTTGTGGCTCGCCGGCCCGGGGGTGTCTCGGGGCTACCTCCACCGCGCCGACCTGACGGCCGAGCGGTTCCGTCCCGACCCGTTCGGCGACGCCGCGGCCCGGATGTATCAAACCGGGGACCGGGTCCGCTGGCGGCCCGACGGGGAGCTGGAGTTCCTGGGCCGGCTCGACGACCAGGTCAAGATCCGTGGCCACCGGGTCGAGCCGGCGGAAGTGACCTCGGCGCTGCGGCGGCAGCCCGGCGTGCTCGACGCCGCCGTCGTCGCCCGCGCCGGCAGCTTCGGTCAGCAGCTCGTCGCCTACACGGTCGGAACCGCCGATCCGGCCGAGTTGAGGCAGTCGTTGCGGGCGTCGCTGCCCGAGCACCTGGTCCCGGCCGCCTTCGTGTCGCTGACCGAACTGCCCCGGACGGCGCACGGCAAGCTCGACCGGTCGGCGCTGCCGGACCCGGATCCGACGGACCGTCCGCGGCCGGCGCAGTACGTCGCCCCCCGCACCCCGCAGGAACGCGTACTGGCACGGATCTGGGCCGACCTGCTCCAGGTGGAACGGGTCGGCGTCCACGACAACTTCTTCGAGTTGGGCGGTGACTCCCTGCTCGGCGTCCGGGTGATGGCGCGAGCGCACGAGGCGGGCTTGCAGCTGCAGACCCGCGACCTCTACCGGCTCCAGACGGTGGCCGACCAGGCCGCCACGGCCGGCCGGGCCGCCGCGGTCGAGGCGCCAGCGCAGCCGGTGACCGGGGACGTCCCGCTCAACCCGGTGCAGCACTGGTTCTTCGATCACCACGACCCGGAGCCGCACCGGTTCACCTGGGCCGGGCTGGTCGCAGCCCCGCCAGGCCTGACCCGCGCCCGGGCCGAGCAGGCGTTGCTCACCCTGATGCGCCACCACGACGCGCTGCGGCTGCGGTTCCATCAGACCGAGACCGGATGCTGGCGCCAGTTCATCGCCGAACCCGGCGACAGCGCCCCGCTGACCGAGGTCGACCTCGGCGGCGAGCCGCCGGCAGAGCGCCGGCGGGTGCTGCAGGCGCGGACGGCGCAGCTGCGCGGCAGTCTCGACCTCGAGAACGGCCCGATCCTGCGCCTGCTCTGGTTCCGTTCGGTCGCGGAAGGACAGGACGCCCTGGTACTCGTCGTGCACCACCTGGCCGTCGACACGGTGTCGTGGCCGGTGGTGCTGGGCGATCTCACGAATCTGCTGCACGCACCGACGACGGACGGCCAGACGCACCTGCCGCCGCGGACCTGCTCCGTGCAGCAGTGGGCCGAGCACCTGGTCGACGCGGCCGGTTCGAGCAAGATCCTGGCCGAACTGCCCCTGTGGACCGACCGGTCCCGGTGCCGCGTGGCGCCCCTTCCGCGGGACCTCGACGGCCGCAACAGCCGCAGCTCCGAACGCGAGAGCGTCGTGGCGCTGGCCGCCGACGAGACCGCAGCGCTGGTGCACAGCTGCCAGGCCGCCGGCGTGACGCTGGAGGAGGCCCTGCTCAGCGCACTGGCCGGGGCGCTGGCGGGCTGGACCGGCAGCCCGGACTGCCTGATCAATGTCGAACGGCACGGGCGGGAGGACCTCGGCGCCGGCCTCGACGTGTCCCGGACGGTGGGGTGGCTGCCGATGATCGTCCCGGTCCTGCTGACGCATCCCACCGGCGCCGATGCGCGCAGCGCCGCCATCGCGGTGCACGACCGTCTCAGCCTGCTTCCCCAGCACGGCATCGGCCACGGCCTGCTGCGCTACCTCGGCCCGGAACAGGTGCGCCGGCGACTACAGGCGATGCCCGTCGCGGAGGTGTTCTTCTGCTTCCACGGCTCCACCCGCAGCGCCGGAAGGAGCACCGACGGTTCGAACGGCCGGCCGTTGGACCTCGGGCCTTCGGCCGGTGGCGGAGGTGACCGGCGGCACCTGCTGGAGATCAACGCGGTGCTGTCCGGGTCGGGCCTGGTGCTGCGCTGGACCTACAGCCATGCCGTCCACCGGCGGGCCGCGGTGGACTCGTTGGCCGCCGCCTGCCTGGCGCAGCTGCGCGAGCAGCTGGCCGGTTCCCCCGTGGACGGACGCGTCCCGGCCCAAGACAGGAGCTTGCGGTGACCCAACTGTCGCGAGGAGATGCCGCCGATGACGACGTCCTGCGATCCGTGTTCGGCGACGTCGACCTCGACTTCGCCGCCCTCGTCGAGGCCGAGATCCGGCGACTGAGCCGTCGGGGTCCCCGCTCCGTGCGGCCCGCGCACCAGCTGGATGACCGTGGGCACGAACAGTTCCTGCAGACCCGGACGCCCGTCGACCCGTGGACTCCATCGGCCTACGTCCGGCAGACCCTGGCCGAGGTCATCGACGGATCGGTCCGCTCCGACTCGCCGGTGTGCCTGTCGAACATGACCACCGTGCTGCCCAGCGCGATGCCCTCGCTCGCGGCCCTGGTGACGACGCTGAACCAGAACCTGGTGAAGGCCGAAGCGTCGCAGGCGCTCAGCCGATGCGAGCGACAGGTGCTCGGCATGCTGCACCGGTTGGCCTACCGGCGGTCGGAGGACTTCTATCGCGACACGGTCCAGGCCCCCGACGCGACGCTGGGACTGGTCACCACCGGAGGATCACTGGCGAACCTCGCCGCCCTGTGGGTGGCCCGCAACAGCGTGTTGCCGCAGGCCCGACAGCTCGGCCTGGTCCAGGCCCTCAACCGCCGAGGAGCAGCCGGCGCCTGCGTGGTCGGGCCGGCCTCCATGCACTATTCCTTCGCCAAGGCGGCCGACATCCTGGGCATCGGCGCGGGCGCCGGACTGCGCCGGGTGCCACTGGACCGACGGGGGCGCATGGACCCGCGGGCCCTGCGGGCAACGCTGGATCGGGCGCGGGCCGACGGCTGGATCATCCTGGCCGTGGTTGCCGTTGCGGGCACGACGGACGCCGGGGCGGTCGACCCGCTCGCCGACGCGGCCGACGCTGCCGCCGACGTCGGTGCGCCGCTCCACGTCGACGCTGCGTGGGGTGCCCCGATCTGCTTCTCCCGCCGGCACCGTCACCTCCTGGACGGGCTGGACCGCGCCGACACCGTGACCGTCGACGGCCACAAGCAGTTGCACGCCCCGACCGGGGTGGCCGCAGTCCTCTTCCGTGACCCGCGCCGCGCCGACGTCATCGAGCACACCGCCGACTACGCCGTCCGCGAGGGCTCACCGGACCTGGGTCGCCGCTCGGTCGAGGGGTCTCGCCCGGGCTCGGTGCTGCTGTTGCACGCGGCCCTGCATCTGCTGGGAGAACGCGGCTACCAGCAGGCGGTCGACGGGTCGCTGCGGCTGGCCGAGCAGATGGCCGAGGAGGTCCGCCGCCGTCCCGAGCTGGAGCTGCTGGTCGAGCCGGAACTGAACATCGTCCTCTATCGCTACCTCCCTCCGGCCTCGCGCGGGCGCGCAGCCGGCAGCCATAGCGAGGCCGAGGACGTCGCCATCGACGCGGTGAACACCGCCCTGCACGAGAGGGAGCGGGCCGTCGGATCGTGCCAGGTGTCGCGGACCCGCTGGGACCTCGGCGACGAGGCGCGGCCGCGGCGGGTGGTGGCGCTGCGTGCCGTGCTGGCGAACCCGGCCACGAGCCGCGCGGACATCCGCGCGGTGCTGGCCGCGCAGGTGCGCTGGGGGGACGAGATCGCGGGGGAGGTGGTCCGGCGGCCGTTCCTGGATGTCCCGGGGGCGGCAGGTGGGGTCTGAGCTCGACCACCGCCTCGAGCAGCGAGGCAGTGCTGACCGTCGACGACGGCCGCGTCATCGCGACCGCCGGAAGTGCACCATCGGAAAGGGAAGCGAACACCATGATCACCCAGAAGAGCCCCGCTGTCGGACCGATCCCTGCCGGGACGCGGTTCGTCGGCCTCGGCCGCACCGTGCACCGCCCCTGTGGGCCGAGCTGCATCCTGCCGCCGTACATGCTGGCCCAGATCGCGGCCAACGGGTCGCCGGACCAGCGCCGCCGTGCGTCGAACAGTCTGCTGTTGACCGAGTCACTGCGCTCCATCCGACACCTGGCTCTGCGGCCTCGGGCGATGGCGGCCGGGCCCGGACCGACACAGCGCCAGGTGTACGACGCCCACAACACCCAGAACCTGCCGGGACAGTTGGTCCGCTCCGAAGGCGACGATCCGACCGATGACGTCGCGGTCAACGAGGCCTACGACGGACTGGGGTCGACCTACGACCTGTACGCCGACGTCTACGGCCGCGACTCCATCGACGGTGCGGGCATGGACCTGCATGCGTCGGTGCACTACGACGTCGACTATGACAACGCCTTCTGGGACGGCACTCAGATGGTCTTCGGCGACGGCGACGGTGAGCTGTTCAACCGTTTCACGATCGCCGTGGACGTCATCGGTCACGAGTTGACCCACGGCGTCACCGAGATCGAGGCCGGGCTGGTCTACTTCGCGCAGTCCGGGGCGTTGAACGAGCACGTGTCGGATGTCTTCGGCTCGCTGGTCAAGCAGTACGCGGCCCAGCAGAGCGCCGAGGACGCCGACTGGCTGATCGGCGAAGGGCTGCTGACCGACGCCGTCCAAGGGGTCGCGCTGCGCTCGATGAAGGCGCCCGGCACGGCCTACGACGACCCGGTGCTCGGCAAGGATCCGCAGCCGGCCAACACCAGCGACTATGTCCGCACCACCGAGGACAACGGTGGCGTGCACATCAACTCCGGCATTCCCAATCACGCGTTCTACCTGGCCGCGACCGCCCTCGGCGGCTACGCCTGGGAGAAGGCCGGAGAGATCTGGTACCAGACCCTGCTCAGTCCCGCGTTGCCGACCCGCATCGGCTTCCGTGGCTTCGCGACCCTGACGCTGAAGACCGCGGTGGGCCTGTACGGCCCCGGCTCGGACGAGTTCAACGCCGTCCGTGATGCCTGGACCCAGGTCGGCGTCGCCGTCGGCGGGCGCGGATCACGGGGCGGCAGGCCCGCCCCGCAGCCCTCCGGCCGACCGGCTGCCACGGTGCGGCCCTGGGAAGTGGGGGCCGGATCGGAGTCGGGCAGCGGATCGTCGTCGACGTCCGGTGGTGAGTCGAAGTCGCGGCGGACCCGGACCAGCAGCTGACATGGCCCAGGATCTGCCCGGCCGGCGCAGCCGGGACGCCCCGCCCGGCACATTGCGCTCCCGCCGGCCGGTGGTCGATCCGGAGGCACTCGCACTGCATGGGAGCCTGCTCGACGACCGGAGCCGCACCGACGCGTACCTGACGGTGCTGCGCGCTGTCGTCCGCCCCGGAGACGTGGTGGTCGACCTCGGCTCGGGCACCGGGGTCTTCGGGGTGGCCGCCGCGCAGGCCGGGGCGGCACGGGTCTATGCGATCGAGGCGTCGCCGATGGCGCAGCTGGTGCAGCGGGTGGCCGCGGCCAACGGCGTGCAGGATCGGATCACCGTCATCCGGCGATGGTCGCGACGGGTGCGGCTGCCGGAACGTGCCGACGTCATCGTCAGCGAACTGGTCGGCAACGAGCCGTTCGCCGAGGGGATCCTGATCACCACCAGCGACGCGGTGCGACGCTTCTTGAAGCCGGGGGGCCGGCTGGTTCCCGACGAGCTGACGGTGCTGGCGACGCCGATGCAGCTGACCCGCGAGGCGCGGCGGTCAGCTGTCCTGGGTGATGAACGGATCCGGCGATGGCAGCAGTGGTACGGCATCGACTTCAGTGCCCTGCCCGACGGTATCCCGGCGGGGCCGTCGATGGCGTTCGTCAACCCCTGGCAGGCGCGGCAGTGGACGCCGCTGGGACCGGCGACGGTGGTCCAGGATGTCGCGCTGGCCGGGCATCCCGTGCTGGGTGCACGCCAGGTGCCGCTGCCGCTGGACCGCGCCGGCCGGCTCGACGCGGTCCTGATCCACTTCGAGCTCGGCTGCGACGGTCGGACGTTCCTGTCGACGGCGGCAGACCAGGTGGACGAACAGAACCACTGGCAGAGCCCGGTGCGGTACCTGCACCGGCCGAAGGTCGTCGGCCCGACCTCGGCGCTGGCCGTCCGCTACCTGCCGCGAGCCTACGGCGGGTCCGGCGCCTGCGCGGTGCTGCAGCGGAGCGGGGGCGGCCCGTGGAGTCCGCTGCCTTGACCAGATGGCCGATCGGCACGAACAGGAGGCGCAGCATGCATCAGGACGAGGTGTCTGGTGGCCCCGCGGGGCAGCCGTCCCGCGGGTCCGTCGGGGGCTGCAGCGATCTGCTGCTGCACCGGCTGGTCGAGGCGCAGGTCCGTCGAAGCCCCCAGCTGATCGCCGTCCAGCACGGTGATCAGCTGATGACCTACGCCGAGCTCGACCACCGGGCCGAGACGATGGCGACGGCGCTGCGTCGACACGGCGCGGGACCGGACGCCCCCGTCGTGGTCGCCGTCGAACCCGCCGCTGCCCTCCCGGTCTGCCTGCTGGCCGTGCTCAAGGCGGGCGCCTGTTACGTGCCGGTGCCGGTCGACGTCCCGGCCGCGCGGCTTTCCGCGCTGCTGGCCCGGACCACCGCCCGGATCGTGGTCACCGACAGCGCCCGGGTCGCCGGCGCGGCGCCGGAGTGCTGCGACGTGGTGGTGCTCGGTGCCGGCGCCGTCAGCACCGACGCCGGGGCGCCCGACGCCGGGGCCGCCGACGCCCGGGCCGCCGACGCCCGGGCCGCCGACGCCCGGGCCGCCGACTCGGTGCACCCGGAGCAGCTGGCCTACATCATCCACACCTCCGGATCGACCGGGACACCGAAGGGCGTCATGGTCCCGCACCGCGGGATCACCAACACCCTGCGGTGGCGCCAGCGGCGCTTCCCCTTCGGTACCGGGGACCGCGTGCTGCTGACCTTCTCCTTCGTCTTCGACGCATCCCTCTTCGAGATCTTCCAGCCACTCATGGCGGGCGGCCGCCTGGTCATCCCGGAGCGTCCGCTCGGCGGCGACCCGGACGAGACCGTCCGGGAGATCCGACACCACCACATCACGGTCCTCGGAGTGGTGCCCTCCCTGCTGGAACCACTGCTGGAGCACCCCGACCTGGACCGGTGCAGCTCGCTGCGCCTGGTGTTCTGCGGCGGCGAACGGCTGGCGCAGTCCGTGGTGGACCGCTTCCGGGCTCGGTCGGCCGCCGAACTGGTCAATGTCTACGGCCCCACCGAGGCCTCACTGGAGGCCACCTTCTGGTCGGCAGGATCGACCCTGCCGGTGTCGATCGGCAGGCCGATCGACGGAGCCGTGGCGCACGTGCTGGACGAACATCTGGCCCCCGTTGCCCGCGGTGCCTCGGGCGAGCTCTTTCTCAGCGGTGCCGGGGTGGCCCGCGGCTACTGGGGAGACCCTCGGCTGACCGCCGAGAAGTTCCTGCCCGACCCGTTCACCGCGGCTGCCGGAACCCGGATGTACCGCACCGGCGACCGGTGTCGCTGGAACGACGACGACTGTCTGGACTACCTGGGTCGGGTGGATGACCAGATCAAGCTGCACGGCCAGCGCATCGAGCTCGGCGAGGTGGAGACCGTTCTGCTCAGCCACCCCGGCGTGATCGAGGCATCGGTGATCCTGGACGACCGGGCGCCGGGCGGCGGCCGCCTCGTCGGCTACGTCGTCAGCAGCCCCACCCCGCCGACCAAGGCGGCTCTCCGCAGGCACCTGGCCGACCGGCTGCCGGCCGGCATGCTGCCCGGCGACCTGGTCTTCCTGCCGGCTTTTCCTCGCACGCCCAGCGGCAAGGTGGACCGCCGCGCACTGCCACGGCCGCGCCGGATCGTCGAACCCGTGCAGCAGCCCGCCGCTGTCCCCGCCGGCGGCCCCGTCGAGGACCTTGTCCGCACCCTCTGGTGTCGCGTGCTCGGGCTCGAGACGGTGAGCGACACCGCCGACTTCTTCGAGCTGGGCGGCAGCTCGATCCAGGCCGCGATCCTGGCTCACGCGCTCGAGGACGAGCTGGCGGAGTTCGTCTACCCGGTTGCCGTCTACGACGCACCCACGGTGGCCACGATGTGTGCCTACCTGCGGGACAACTACGCCGATGCCGTCCGGCGACTCTGGGGCAGCGACGCCCTGGGGCCGGACCCCCGGAGCGCCGATCTCGTCGACGCCACCACGCTGCGGCGCCTGCAGCTGGCGGTCCGCCCACTGGCGGACGGCCCCGACCGGTCGACGCCGGTCGCGCCGCGGTTGGACCGGGCGGTGTTCGTGCTCTCGCCGCCGCGATCCGGGTCGACACTGCTGCGCGTCGTGCTGGGCGTGCACCCCGGCCTGTTCGCGCCGCCGGAACTGCAGCTGCTGAATTTCACCACCCTGCGGGAACGCAGCCGCACGCTGTCCTCGGAGCGGGACCGGTTCTGGCTGCAGGGTTCGGTCCGCGCCCTGATGGAGTTGCTGGACTGCGGCCCGGACCGGGCCGAGCAGGTGATGGCCGACTGCGAGCGCCGGAACCTGTCGGTCGCCCAGTTCTACGGCTATCTGCAGTCGCTGGCGCAAGGTCGGATGCTGGTCGACAAGACCCCGACGTACGCCCTGGATCCGGCGACCCTGCGCAGGGCGGAGCAGATCTTCCACGAGCCCCTCTACCTACACCTCCTCCGCGACCCGCGCCCGGCCATCGCCTCGTTCGAGGAGGCCAAGCTGCACGTGTTCTTCCCGGCGTTCTTCGCCGGGGATCCCCGGCTGGGCAGCAGGCAGCTGGCCGAGTCGGTGTGGACCCTGTCGCACCGCAACATCCTCGACTTCCTGGCGACCGTGCCGCCGCAGCGTCGCCACGCCGTCCGGTTCGAGGACCTGGTCGACGACCCCGGGACGACGCTGCACCAGGTGACCGACTTCCTCGGCCTGCCGTACGTCGCGGCCATGACCCGGCCCTACGAGCAGGACCAACACCGGCTGATGACCGACCCGGTCCGCCCGCTCGGCCGGATGCTGGGCGACGTCAAGTTCCACCAGCACCGGCGGATCAGCGCCGACGAGCCGCGACGCAGCCGTCGACCGACCCCGGTCCTGGGCGCGCCGACCCGACGGGTCGCGGTTCAGCTCGGGTACCGGGCCGCGTCGCCGGGGGCGAACCTGGTGACCCTGCAGCCTCACGGCGACCCGCCCGGACTCTTCTGCGTCCACCCCGCGGCCGGCACGGCCAGCTGCTACACCGCGCTGGCGGCCGAACTCGGCGACGACCTGCCGTTCCACGGGCTGCGCAGCAGCGCTCGGCCGGAGGGGGACGGCGACGGGGCCGGCGGCGGGTTCGGGGCCGGCACCGTCGTCGAGCTGGCGGCGGGCTACCTGGCGCAGGTGCTCCAGGTGCAGCCGCGGGGGCCGTACCACCTGGCGGGCTGGTCGTTCGGGGGCCTGGTGGCCTTCGAGATGGCCCGGCAACTGCGGCAACGGGGCCGCCGGCTGGGGCGGGTGGTGCTCTTCGGTTCGCACCTTCCACCCGACGTCGAGCCGCCGTTCCCGTCGTCGCGGGAGTTCATCCTCAAGGCGCTGCGGGAGCGGTTGGCCGAGCACGGCGACGCCACGGCCGACACGTTCACCGACCTGGACCAGGCGTTCGAAGCCGCACGGCGTGCGGGGCTGGTCGCCCCGGGCCAGGACTACGCGAGCTTCCTGGCGGTGATGGAGGATCAGGAGCGGACCTACCGGCGCCATGTCCTGATGGCCCGCGCCTACCGTGCCCGGGGCCGGCTGCCGCACCTGGTGCTCTTCGATCCCCTGGACACGTCGCTCGACGACGTCGGTCGGTTCCCGGCCTGGACGACGGTGGCCGACCAGGTGGACCGGGTGACCGTGCCGGGCAACCACTTCACCATGCTGGCTCCCGCGCACGTGCGAGCGGTCGCCCATCGGCTGCGGCCGTTGCTTGCGCCGGCACCGGTCGAGGCCGCGCGCCGCGAGGCCTGAGACGGGGTGCCATGCGACAGATCTCTCACCGAACCGGCGGGGCCGTCGCGTCCAGCTGGATCTCCTCGACGTCGGGCAGTGGGCCCAACGCAGCCAGGCTGCCGACGTGCCCGGGTCCGGGACGCAGGTCGAGGACCCGGATTCCGGAGGCCGGGACACCGGCGACGGGTCCCCGCACCGTGGGCGGAGCCGTCGGCGACCCGAGGGCGAAGGAGGTGAGGTCGGTGCGCAGTCCGGTGCCGATCGCCTTCAGCACGGCCTCCTTCCTGACCCAGACCTGCGCGATGATCCCGGCTCGCGATCCGGGTGACACCTCGCCCAGGTCCCGGCGCTCCTCGTCGGTGAGGAGGAGGCCGACCACCTCCTCGAGCGCGGTCGGCGCGACGCGCTCGACGTCGAGCCCCAGGGGCGCCCCTTGTCCGAGCGCGACGCCGACACGGTCGCCGCTGTGGGAGACCGAGAACTCCCATCGGGTGCCGACGAGACGGGGCTTGCCATGCGCGCGACCGCAGCTCGGGCAGCTGCGGTCCAGCGGCACCAGGGCCGGGTCGCTGTCCAGCACCTCGGCGAGCAGCAGCCGGAGCAGGACGCATCCGGTGACGAATCTGTCGCGGTCCTCGCGGCGGTGCAGGGCGACCTCCCTGGCCCGTTCCTCGGGCCGGAGCAGGTCGGTGCAGCCGGCGCCCCAACCCGGCGGGGCCCACCAGACCCGGCAGGACCCCGGCGCGCGCAGGGCATCCCCCGCGCCGAGCAGAGGCAACCACATGGGCGCCCACCCCCTGGAGACCGGCGAGCTGGAGACCGGCGAGCCTCGGATCGCGCTGAGTCTAGTGACGCCCGTCCGCGCGCGTCACCGATCGCCACTGCTGGCAGCTGGATCGTCGAAACAGGAGGACCGGAGATGACCGACGAGGATGACACCGCGCTGTACCGGGTCGTGGTGAACGAGGAGGAGCAGTACTCCATCTGGCCCGCCGAGCTCGAGACGCCGACGGGCTGGCGGGTGGATGGCGAACCCGGCTCCAAGGAGGACTGCCTGCGCTCCATCAGCCAGGTGTGGACCGACATGAGACCACTGTCGCTGCGCCGTCTGATGGACGCCGGGAGCCACGGCCAGGGAAATTGACTCTTACAAGTTTCACGTGAGTCTTGCGAGCCGCGTTCGGCGAGCGTAGCGTCGAAATCACGATCCGAGAACCGGGAGGAACCATGGCAGGACAAGGCACGTCACGAAGTGGCCAGGATCGAGGAGGACGCGAGGCCGGCGCCGGCGGAGGCCGCCGGGGCGGACGCGGCGGCGGTGGTGGCGGTGGCGGCGCGCGGCGCGGTCCGGCCAAGCGCTCCGGCGCACGACCGGCTCTGGGCCGGCGACGTGGAGCTCGACGCGGTCCGGGCCTGCAGGGCGGTCCCCGGCGCGGCCCGGGCCTGCAGGGCGGTCCCCGGCGGGGTGCGGGTGTGCGCGCCGGTCTGCGGCGGGGCCCGGGACTGCGCGCCGGTGTGCGGCGGGGTCCGGGGGTGCGCGCCGGTCTGCGGCGGGGCCCGGGACTGCGCGCCGGCGTTCGGCGCGCGGCACGGCTGGGTGGATTCCGCGCTCGCCGCGCGATGGCGCGTCGTCCCGGCCCGGCCGCACGGCGCCGGATGCCGGGCCTCGGGCGCCGCTGATGCCGCCGCAGGCGGCTAAGGTGCGCGGGTGAGGCCAACTCGCCCGACAGACCCCGGCAGCAGCCCCGAACCACTGCATTGCACGGTGACCATCGAGGTGTCCGGGGAGTATCCCCAGCTTGCACCAGTGCTTGCCGAACTCGGTCGGCTGTTCGGCGCGAAGAACGTTCGCGTGGTCGGACGGGTGGACGCTGACAGCGGCTGGAATCAGGAACGGGCGGCGCAGTTCGTCGCCGAACTCAGGGCGCCGGCCCTGGTCGCGCTCCGGCACATTGCCGAGGGTGCGCCCAAGGTCGGCGTCGCGCACGTCCAGGCCCAGATGGCGAAGGCGGGCCTGCCGACCACACCCGGAACGCTGTCATCGATCGGTTTCGCCGTCCGACGGCTCGGCATCCCCTCGCCCTTCACCCGGGACGGCTACCAGCGTGCCTACCTGATGGATCCCAACGTGGCGAGCCTGCTGCTCACCGCGCTCGACGCCGAGGAGGAACGTCGCCGCGCGGGTGGCGCGCAGCCCCCGGCCTGGGGCCCGAGAAGGCGCCCCCGCGGCGAGCGCTGACCGCTGCGACAAGGCCGGCCGGCCGACAGCCCGGCAGACTCCAACCTCCGGCAGCCGTCCGGTGGCGACCCTCCGGCCGGATAGAGTGAGGGCTTTTCAGGAGGGGTCGTGAACGATCTGGTGCGGTTCCTGCGGGGCCGGCTGGCCGAGGACGAGGCGGTTGCGAGGGCAGCAGCCACCGACACCGACCACCGCGGCGACTGGTGGGACTCATCGACCCTGATGGCAACGATGCAGCTGCCCCGCGCCGATGCCGACCACATCGCCGCCCACGGGCCGGTGCGCGTCCTGGCCGACGTGCAGGCCAAGCGACGCCTGATCGAGGAGTCGATCGACGCCGACCAGGCCGGCGAGTACTGGAACAGCGAGTCGCGGGAGTGGGCACTGAGACTGCTCGCCCTGCCCTACGCCGGACATCCCGACTACCGGGACGTCTGGCGTCCCTAGACCGAGCGGTGGCCACGACGCCGCTGTGAGCTACCCGGATGCCGGCATCGGTGCGCCGGGCGCCCGCCACGTCGGCAGCTGACTCGGTCGGCGCCGTCGGCCGGCGGGCCCGAAGTCCCGCGGGCCGGTGGCGTCCGGCCCTGACCGGCGCCCCGGGTGTCTTGCACGATCAGGAGCACGGCGACCCGGAAGGCGGGACCTCATGACTTCGTCCACCTACCCCATGCACGTGAACGCCCGGCTCGACCCGACACTGAAACGTTGGCTGTGGCTGGTCAAATGGGTGCTGGTCATCCCGCACTACTTCCTGCTGATCTTCCTGTGGCTGGCGTTCGTCGTGCTCAGCGTGGTCGCGTTCTTCGCGATCCTGTTCACCGGGCGCTATCCGCGCTCGATCTTCGACTTCAACGTGGGCGTGCTGCGGTGGAGTTGGCGCGTGGACTACTACGCCTACGGAGCGCTCGGCACGGACCGGTACCCGCCGTTCACGCTGGCTGAGGTTCCCGACTACCCGGCCCATCTGGAGGTGGACTATCCGCAGCACCTGTCGCGGGGACTGGTGCTGGTGAAGTGGTGGCTGCTGGCCATCCCCCACTATGCGATCGTCGCGTTCTTCGTCAGCGGCGGCGCCTACGCCGCCAACGAGGCGACGACGAACTCGCAGAACTCCGCGCTGTGGGGCAGCGGCCTGATCGGTCTGCTGGTCCTGATCGCGGCCGTGGTGCTGCTGTTCACCGGCCGGTACCCGCAGCCGATCTTCGATCTGGTGCTGGGCCTGAACCGCTGGGCGTTGCGGGTGGCCGCCTACGCCGCTTTGATGACCGACCAGTACCCGCCGTTCCGGCTGGACCAGGGCGGCGACGATCCCGCTGTCGTCCAACTGGCACCGCCCGACCCGCCCGCGGAAGGCGCGCACGCCTGACCGGGATGCGACCGGACGAGCCAGGACGGGCACAGCACCCGCCATCTCGGCGTGCTGTGCCCGTCCTGGCGAACCGGATCAGGCCAGATCGAACCGATCCAGGTCCATCACCTTGGTCCAGGCCGTGACGAAGTCCTGCACGAACTTCTGCTGCCCGTCGGCGGCCGCGTACACCTCCCCGATCGCACGCAGTTGGGCGTGGGCACCGAAGACGAGGTCGACAGCCGTTGCGGTCCACTTCGGGTCACCGGTTGCGCGGTCGCGGCCCTCGTACACGTTCTCGGACAGGGTCGACGTCCTCCATTCCGTGCCCATGTCGAGCAGATTGACGAAGAAGTCGTTCGTCAACGTCTCGGGCCGGTCGGTCAGCACGCCCTCGGCGGCCCGGCCGTGGTTGGCGTTCAGAGCCCGCATTCCACCGATCAGGACCGTCATCTCGGGCGCGGTCAGCGTCAGCAGGTTGGCGCGATCGAGCAGCAGCATCTCCGGCGACAGCTTCTCCCCCGGCCGCAGGTAGTTGCGGAACCCGTCAGCCCGGGGCTCCAGCACCGAGAACGACTCGACGTCGGTCTGGTCCTGCCCGGCATCGGTGCGGCCCGGCGAGAACGGGACGGTGATGTCGTGTCCGGCGGCCTTCGCGGCCTGCTCGACGGCTGCACACCCACCGAGGACGATCACGTCGGCCAGGGAGACCCTCGTGCCGCCCGACTGCGCTGCGTTGAATTCCTGCTGGACCCGTTCCAGCACCGGCAGCACCGTTGCCAGCTCGGCCGGGTTGTTGACCTCCCAGTTCCGCTGCGGGTCCAGACGGATCCGGGCCCCGTTGGCCCCGCCGCGCTTGTCGGTGCCACGGAAGCTGGCCGCGGCGGCCCAGGCGGTGCCGACGAGCTGCGGTATCGACAGACCGGAGCCGAGGATGGCGGCCTTGAGGCCTACGACGTCCTCGTCGGTGATCAGTTCATGATCAACGGCGGGAACGGGGTCCTGCCACAGCTGCGGCTCGGGAACCCACGGACCGAGGTAGCGCGAGACCGGCCCCATGTCGCGGTGCAACAGCTTGTACCAAGCCTTCGCGAAGGCCTCGGCGAACTCGTCCGGATGCTCCAGGAAGCGCCTGCCGATGCGCTCGTAGATCGGGTCCACCCGCAGCGCCAGGTCGGTCGTCAGCATCGTCGGCGGTCGGCGGTCGGACGGATCCTGCGGTCCGGGCACCGTGCCGGCTCCCGCGCCGTCCTTGGCCTGCCACTGCCAGGCTCCGGCCGGGCTCTTGGTCAGCTCCCACTCGTAACCGAACAGGGTCTGCAGGAAGCTGTTGTCCCAGCTGGTCGGCGTCGGTGTCCAGACGACCTCCAGGCCGCTGGTGATGGTGTCTGCGCCCGTGCCGGTGCCGTAGCTGTTCTTCCAGCCCAGACCCTGCTGCTCCAACGGTGCAGCCTCCGGCTCGGGACCGAGGTAATGGGCCGGGGCCGCGCCGTGGGTCTTGCCGAACGTGTGTCCGCCGGCGACCAACGCGAAGGTCTCCTCGTCGTCCATCGCCATCCGCCGGAAGGTCTCCCGGATGTCCCGGCCGGCCGCGACCGGGTCCGGCTCACCGTTGGGACCCTCCGGATTGACATAGATCAGGCCCATCTGGACAGCGCCCAGCGGACCGGACAGGTCCCGGTCCCCGGTGTAACGCTCGTCACCGAGCCAGCTGTCCTCCGGTCCCCAGAAGATCTCCTCGGGCTCCCAGATGTCCTCCCGGCCGAACCCGAACCCGAAGGTGGCAAACCCCATCGACTCGAGCGCGCAGTTCCCGGCGAAGACCAGCAGATCGGCCCAGGAGATCTTCCGGCCGTACTTCTGCTTGACCGGCCACAGCAGTCGACGGGCCTTGTCCAGGCTCACGTTGTCGGGCCAGCTGTTGAGCGGCGCGAAGCGCTGGGCGCCGGCACCGCCTCCACCACGGCCGTCGGCGATGCGGTAGGTGCCGGCGGAGTGCCAGCTCATCCGGATGAAGAGCGGGCCGTAGTGGCCGTAGTCGGCCGGCCACCAGTCCTGCGACGTCGTCATCGCCTCGATGACGTCACGCTTCAGCGCCTCCAGGTCCAGCGTGGCGAACTCGTCGGCGTAGTTGTAGTCCGTCCCCAGCGGGTCGGCCTTCGACGAGCCTTGATGCAGAACCGACAGGTCCAGTTGGTTCGGCCACCAGTCCCGGTTCGTCCGCGGTTGACGCACCGCCGGCTCGGGGGTCGGGATGACCGGATTTTCGCTTTCAGACACGTCCGCCGTTCTCCTTCGATTCGCTGTTCGATTGGCACCTGGGGCATCGACCCCAGTAGGTGATCTCCGCCTCGCCGATCTCATAACCCGAGTCCTGCACGGGGTCCAGGCACGGCGCCACGCCGACCGCACAGTCCACATCGGCGATGGCACCGCAGGACCGGCAGACGACGTGGTGGTGGTTGTCCCCGACCCGTGCCTCGTAGCGTGCCAGAGAGCGCGCCGGCTGGATGCGCCGGACCAGGCCGGCGTCGGTCAGGGCGCGCAGGACGTCGTAGACGGCCTGATGCGACACCGCACCGAGGTCATCGCGGACGACGCCGATGATGGACTCCGTATCGGCATGTGGATGGGCGTGCACCGCCCGCAGCACGGCCAGCCGGGGGCCGGTCACCCGCAGCGCCGCGCCGCGCAGCAGACGCGACAGGTCCGCGCTGCTCGGCACCTGGACGGCTGCTGGGCTGGGCACATCGCTAGTCTCCCGCACCTACTTGAACGGATCAAGATTAGCCGGGGATTGCGGGGGCCGCAGGACGTCCTGGCCGACCGGGAGAAGCGCTGTCCGACCCGCCTACCAGGCGACGATGCCTTCCCCACCGACCGCCTGCGGCACGGTGACGGATCCGATCGGATCGAGGCTTCCGTCGGCCCTGACAGCGAACTCGTCGACCTTTCCTTCGGCCCCGGTCTGCACGTACAGGTTGCGGCCGTCGCGGCTGACCGCGGCATCGACGGTGCCCGCATCGGTGGACACGGTCTGCAGCGGGGTGATGTCGCCGGCCGACCCGACCCGGTAGCTGGTGACGGTGGCGCTGCCGGCGTTGGAGACGTAGGCGATGTTCTGGTGGACGACCACCCAGCAGGTGGCGCGCTGCCCCGTCAGGAACCGGTCGCGCAATGTCAGCCCGCCGTCGTGCCGCAGCGTGAACGTGGCCACCGAGTTGGTCCCCGCCTCACTGGCGACGAGGTGTCCCGCGGCGTCGAAGTCGAAGCCGAACGGCACCCGCCCGCTGAGCGTTGTCACGGTCGGTTCGGGGGCGGGCCATCCGAACGGCCCGACGCTGAACGTCTCGACAGAACTGCCATCACCCTTGGTCGTCACGACCAACTCATGATCACCCGGAGCGAAGCTGATCTGCGCCGGCGTACTGGTGAACTCCGGAGAAGCGTTCGGGTCGAAGCCGAGCTGACGGTTCCAGCCGTCCACCTTGATCAGATGCCCGCCGATGTTCAGGAAGCCCTGGATGGATCCGCCGCCGCGGGCGTTCAGGACGTAGACGGCCCTCGGCGACGCGGCGATACTGACCGGGAAGTCACCGCCTGAGTCGATCACCTGGGCACGTACCAGCCCGGTTTCGGTGATCTTGAAGTTGGTGATCGTGTTGCTGCCGGCGTTGACGGCGTAGAGGTGATCACCCTGCCGGACCAGGGAATCCTCCGAGGCCAGGTGATCGACCTGCGATCCTTGCAGGACCCCACCGTTGCCTCCGGTCCGGAAGCTGCCGGCCTGCCACAGCTGCCCTGTGCGGCTGCGTTCGTAGCGGACGACCGCGTTGCCGGCCGGGTTGTCGGTCTGGACGAAGACGGTGCCGCTGTCGCGGTGATGGCGGTACGGGTGCGCCGGCGAGGCAGCTGCCGCCGGAGCGACGGTCGCTGCGACCGCGGCAGCCAGCACCGAGCCGGTGATGACACGGGATCGGGTGTTCATGAGTGATCTCCCTGCATGGTGTGGACGGATTGACCCACGCGGCCGAGATCTTCGACGTTGACCGCCTCGGGCCAGGACGATGCTGTCCATGTAACGCCACCTGGGCCGGGGTGCGACCCTGATGGCGGCGTTGGTCATCCATCCGTAAGCGTCACCGGTCAGCAGAAGGTGCGGCCACCGTTGACCGAGAGCTGCTGACCGGTGACGAACCGGCCGCCCTCGGACCCGAGGTAGGCCACGGCGGCAGCGATGTCGTCGGGCGAGCCCAGGTGCCCGAGCGGGACGTCGCGGAGATAGCCCGCGTAGTCCTGCTCCGACGTGCCCTGGTGGCGTTCCACCGGGATCCAGCCCGGAGCCACCAGGTTCACCGTGATCTGGTCCGGCCCCAGTTCGCGCGCCCAGGACCGGGTCAGGCCGAGCTGGGCACCCTTGGCCGCGACGTAGGCACTGCTGTCGGCGTTGCCGATCTGGAAGACCTCGGATCCGATCATGATCACCCGGCCCCAGCGGCGGCGCCGCATCCCCGGCAGGAACGCGCGGGTCAGCAGCATCGGACTCTTGACGAAGAATTCCAGCTGCTGCAGCATGTCGGTCCACTCCAGGTGTTCCAGCGGCACCGCCGGCTGTGGGCCGGTGGCGTTGATCACCAGTACGTCCACCTCACCGAGGCTGCCCGCGATCGCCGACTGCAGACCGCCCACCTCGGCCTCGTCGGTGACGTCGGCGGCGAAGGTCTCGGCGACACCGCCGGCATCGACGATGCTCCGCTTGACCGTTGCGGCCGCGTCGTGGCTGGTGGCGTAGTTGATCGCGACCCGGAACCCTTGCTCACCGAGCGTCTCGGCGATCACTCGTCCGAGCCCTCGGGATGCTCCGGTGACCAGGGCCACGTGGTCTCCGGTCGCCGCCGGGGCGTCGAAGTCGGTCCGGGCTGAGGCAGAGGTGGACGACATGGACCCAAGTATTCGCTACGCCACGACGGCATCGCACCCCTCGCCGCGATCTGCGCGGCGGGTCTCCCGACCCCGCATCGGGGACCAAGGACCATTTCAGTGCCGGCCTTCGCTCCTGCAGCACGACCGGCCGGGTCTGGAGGATGTGACCATGACGGATCTGAACGACGGCGGCCCGGACGCCGCGAGTGCCCGCGACCGCACCGGCAGGGTCCTGGGCTGGCTGTCCGGACTCGGCCTGCTCGTCGTCCCGTGGGTCGTGGCGGGGGTCATCGCCACGCTGGGCACGATGGTGGGATCGAGAAGCTGGGACGCAGAACGCGCCTTCCCCTGGCTGTTGCTGGCGAGCCTGCTGGGCGGCCTCGGCTGGGTCGTCTACGGGAGCCTGCGGATCAGCGGGTTCCGTCGTGGGGCGCTGCCCGGTGCCGCGATCGCGCTGGTGGTGATGGGCGGCGTCTACGTCCTCGGAGTCGTCGGCTGATGGCGTGTCGTCTGGAGTGCGGGGCCGGTTCAGATGGCCGCCCATCCGCCGTCATCGGCGAGGACGGCGCCGGAGACGTTGCTGGAGTCGTCACTGAGCAGCCACGTGATGGATGCGGCGAGCTGTTCCGGGGTCGCGATCGGCGGCATGACGGCCTGCAGGATCGGGCCGATCCGCTGCGGCCTGCCGTTCGAGGAGCCTCCGAGGCCCGTCGACCCAGTGTCACATCCGGCCGGTTCTGAGCCGTAGCAGCCGGAGCAGCGTCGTACGAGCGACGATGCCGGCCTTCGTCGCGGGGATGAGCAGGTGGGACGCCAAACCCGCACCGCGCAGGTGCGGAGCGATGGTTCGGCGGTGGATCCGTTCGTAGTCGATCAGCGCAGCTCCATGATCCTGGCCACGGTCGAGCAGGTGGGCCAGTGTTGCCGCGCCGAGAATCGCCGAACTGGATCCCTCACCGAACACCGTGACCGAACTGGCTGCGTCGCCGAGCAGGGTGACCGGTCCCCTGGTCCAGCTCGGAACGTCGATGCGGCGGACCGTGTCGAAGTAGCGGTCGTCGGCTTCGAGATAGGCGTTGAGGAGGTGCGGGGTCTGCCAGCCGAAGTCACCGAAGGTGCGCCGCATCAGGTCGTCGACGTCGCGGCGGCCGGGTCGGCCCGGGTCCGGGCCGCGGAACATGAAGGCCGCGCCGGCGGTGCCTGATCCCGGGTGGACGGCCACCGTGCCGCCGGGGCGGCTGTACAGCAGGACGCAGCCGGGTCGCGACACGGCCTCGGAGTCGATGACGGTGGCGATCTGCACGCCGAGATGGCGACTGAACCGCTGCTCCGGCCCGAAGACGAGCCGGCGCACGTTGGAGTGGATCCCGTCGGCGCCGATGACCAGATCGAATGCCTCCGGGCCGGAGCGGTCGAAGGTCACCTCGGCGCCGTGCGCGCCGGCGGTCACGGAGGTGATCGTGTCCTGGAAGCGGACGTCGGCATCGTGCTGGGCGGCCGACACCAGGATGCGGCTGAGGTCGGCGCGAGGAACCTCCAGCTCTCCCCGCGCTCTGCGGTTGGTGACGATCCGGGCGACCGGCGCGCCGGTGTCGTCAACGAAGACGGCCTCGTAGACGCCGGTGGCGTACTGCTGGATCTCCTCGGCAAGGCCCAGCTCGGCCACCACCTGCTGGGCGCCGAGCCGGACATCCACGGGCGCCCCACTGGATCGTGCGGCCTGATCGCGTTCGACCACCGTGACCCGGTGCCCGGCCCGGCCCAGCAGCAGAGCCACCGTCGCCCCGGCGATGCCGGCTCCCGACACCAGCACCTTCAGGGTCATGTCGGACGCCCAGGCCGATGACCGACCGTGCCCGGCAGCCACCGGGTCGGAGTGCGGCCGTTCGCGGACCTGACCATGATCGGGTGCCTAGCCGGGCAGCCCGACCGTGCAGGGCGGCAGGCCGTTGCAGACCAGCACCACCTGCGCGGAGTCCCTGCCGAAGCCGAGCCGCTTGGCGTCGCCCGCGTCGACACTGCCCCGCAGGGCCTGATCCTCCACCCGGGTGGTGAAGCTGACACCTTCACCGACCGGTGCCAGGGTCAGCCGTCGGGAGGAGCGCAGCGAGAACCGGCCGACGGCCGGGATGTCGATCCGGCACTGCCCGGACAGCTGCAGCCGGCGGCCCGCCGGGTCGATGGCGCAGCCGCCGACCGCGCGCAGTTGCGCCGGCTCCACGGCCACCGCCGGATCCACCCCCTTGAGCCGGGCCGTCCAGGCCTCGACTCCCCCCGACGCGGGTCGGGTGACGCCGAGGCCCACCGCCGCGAAGAACAGCACCACGAACACGCCGACGACGACGGCCAGGATGACGATCTGCCGCCGCTGCGTCGCCATCGGTCAGCCCTTCACCTGGACCCGGTCCGGATCGGCCGGATCAGGACCCGAGGAGTCCCCGAGGAAGCCGTCGAGTCCGTTGCCGCTCGAGTCGAGCACCTGCTGGCCGTCCTGCTCGTTGAAGCGCCACAAGCCGACGAGTCCTGTCTGTGGCCCGGTCGGTGGATGGGCGGCCGCGGCGCTGACCTGGGCTCCGGCCAGCGGGGTGTTCCAGACCGCGACGTCGTCGATCACCCCGGTGAACCCCGTGGTCCACCGCCCGATCTGCAGACCCGTGGACGGCGACACCGAGTTGCTCCATGGCACCGATCCCAGCTGGACACCGTCCTGATAGATGGCGATGGTGTGACCGTCGTAGGTGCCGGTGATGACGTGCTTCTCCCCGATCGCCAGGGGTGCGCTGACGGCGTTGCAGCTGGGGGTGCAGACACTGAGACCCCACCGGTTGCCCTGGGTGAACAGCACCCAGGAATGTCCGCCGCCCTGCGTCGCCCGGACGATGCCGCCGAAGGCGTTCAGGCCCGCTGGTGTGGCCGGCGTGATCGTCGCCTGCACGGTGAGCCCCGCGGAGACGTGCGGCCCGGACGGGATCGTGACCACCTTGCCGCCGTCGAACTGCAGCGCCCGGTTCGGCGGATTCGTCGGGCTGGGCGTCGACGTCGAGTCGGGCGGCGGAGGTGGCGGGGACGAGTGGGACAACACGACCACGAGCACGGTCACGGCGGCCGCCAGCAGCAGCAGGACACCGACACCGATCAACCACCACGGCCACCACCGGCGCCACCACGGCAGCGGTGGTGGCAGCGGCGCGGGCAGCGTCAGGGTCATCACCGGGCCGTCCACCTTGGTGTCGTCGGGTGGGCGGTCCGAGGAGTAGGCCACCGGCCTGAGCAGGAACGCGCCGGCCGCGACCTCCGCGCCCACGGCGACCGACACCAGGTACTGCTCGCTGCCCCCGGCCGGGATCGCTCGCTGGTGGCGGTCGACGGAGAACCAGGAGGGGTCGGCCGCGCCGGCTCCGGTGGTGACCGCTTCGATCCCGAGCACCACCCGGTCCGGCGCCGACTGCTCGTTCTTGACGTCGACGCTGAACTGGGCCGTCCGGGCGCTCGCGTCGACGGTCACGTCGGTGCGCGGAACTGTGATGGAGTACGCCGACACGGGCATCGTCTATCCCCTCCTGTGGTCCGGTCCCCGCAGCCGACTGCACGGCGCCGCCCGCGACGTCACCGCTCCGCTCCGTCGGAGGCGTAGACGAGCTCGTAGGTGACGTGAGCGGGCTTCTGGTGGTCGATGATCCGGCGAACCAGCGGCTCGACGGATCGCGACTGGGCCGGCATGGTGACGCGCACCCGGAACGGCCGCTCCGGATCATTCGCCACCACCACCGGGCCGACGCCGAGGGCGACCTGGAGGAACCGGGCCAGCCCCCTGGCGGTGCCGCGGTCGGCGGACAACTCGGCGGCTGCGGCGACCAGATGGCGCAGCCGCCCGGTGCCGCCGGGCAGCGGGATGCGTACGTCGTCGGCGCTGGGAAGCACCACCCAGGCCAGGTCGACCCACGTCGTCAGGTAGGCGACGAACGCATCCGGCGCCCGGTACGGCGCGAACGGACGGTCGACGGCGGCCAGCACCGACTCGACCGGCGCGTGGATCGACTCCATCACCGCCAACAGCGCAGCCAGCGGGCTGCTGCCCCGCCGGTCCGGGGCGTCGAACTCGGTCTGGAACACCGACGGCAGCATCCGGACGATGGCTTCAGCCTGCATGTCCGGCCCCCGGTATGCCGACCACGACGTCGAGCTGGTGTTCCCCGGCCCGGAACAGCCAGGTCTGCGGAAGGCTGACGAACTCGTCGGCTACCCGCTGCGACACCGACTGGTAGCTGTCGCCGCCGTCGTGGGAGCGGTAGACGCCGGCGGCGCCGGCGGCCAGCACGGTGGTGCCGTCGGCGGTGACCGCCACCGACTGGACCGGGCTCAGTCTCGGCGGTGCGTCGCGGATCGGCAGACCGCAATCGATGCCGAGGCCTCGCCACTGGGATTGGGCCGCCGACAGGTCCAACCGGAGCACCCCGCCGGTCTGGCTGGCGGCGTAGGCCTGCTGTCCGCCGAACGACATCGCCCAGCAGCTCCCGCCGGCCCACCCGGTGTCGAGGGTCTGCCAACCGGTGACGACCTCGGTGCGATCGATCTGACTCAGATCGTCGATCCGTAGCCGGACGCACCCGGTGTCGGTCGGGCTGGACACCGCCCGACCGGACCACACATAGGTGACCGGGCCGTCGTACTGCATCGCCAGTGCACGGATGTCGTCTCCCGGCGGACGGACCGCGAAATAGCTGTTCGAGGCGCCGGCCTGGTCGGACAGCCACACCCCGCCGGACCCCTCCGCAGCGACGGCGACACCCCTGCGGCCGCGGTAGTCGAGGAACGAGTCGACCGCGTAGTAGCCGAGGTTGGCGTGCGCCGCATCGACCACCACCTGGACCGGGGTGGCGTCGGTCTCCGGCGTGACCGTGTACAGACCGGCCGTGCCCGCCGCCAGCAGCACCGGCCCGCCGTCGCGTTCGACCCAGGCGAGATCACTGATGCCCCAGCCGACGTCGGCGACCAGCTGCCAGTGCTCACCGAGATCACGCGAGACGTAGATCCTGGACCGGTCCTCAGCTCGGGTACCGACGGCCACCCAGCCCGGCCGGGACAGTGCACCAGGTCGCCCGGCCGGTGGCGCCGGGTACGGCGCGATGGTGCGGACGGTCTCGTCGGTGAACACCCCGCTACGCTGCCAGCCGTCACCCTCGTCGAGGGTGCGGAACAGGCCTGGCCCGGCGCCCGCATACCAGGTGTGGGGCTGATAGCCGTCCGGCATCAGCGGTCCGACGTCGACGTCGGGCACCTCGTCCACGACGAACCAGACCTGGTCGACGAACAGGATCCCCGGCTCGCCGTGCTGCAGGGCCAGGATGACCGCCGATTGGTGCAGCTTGGTGCCCGAGCCGGCCGCCGATCCGGCCATCACGGTCGGCTGGCCACCGATGGTGCTGTCCAGCCGGGCAACGATCCGCGCCTTCACCGCCTGCGGGTCCTCCTCGGGTCGGACCAGCACCCGGGCATGCACGGCGACGGTCTTGTACTGCACCCAGCCGACGATGCAGGTCACCCCGAGCGGCGCGCGCTCCTGCAGGTAGCCCAGCACCTGACCACGGATGGCCTCGGCGCCCTGGTCCGACGGGATCGCCCCGGACGCGGCCTCCAGCACGACCTCCACCTCACCCGGTTGGGCGAAGCTCCAGACGTCACTCCGGTTGTACGCCCGTGCCCGCCGCACCGCACCGGTGGCCTTGAGCGCGAGCACCTCGTAGTCACTGGCCGTCACCGCCCGCTGGCGGGTGTGGAAGTCCAGCGGGGCGCGGACCATCGCGTCCGCGACCGACTCGGTGTCACGCCCGCCGGCGGCCGGTGCCGCGTTGCTGACGCTGACCCCCGCCAGCTGGTCCTTGAGGACGGTCAGGGTGCCGGCGTCCACGTTGCCGCGGCTGCCGCCGCCACTGCGCCACCAGGCGCGGATCTCCTGGCCGCTGCCCGGCACCGCGGCCACCGGTGCCACCGGGCCGCCCTCGACGCTCATCCCGGGGGCGAAGGTGACCGTTCCGGTGACCCGGTCGATGAGGAACACCGGGTCGCCGGAGGACGCGTCGGCGAAGGTCGACACCTCCTGCCAGAAGCGGAACTGCTTGCCGTCGAGCACCAGGCCGCCGCCGGGCAGCGCCTCGCCGGGGTCCAGTTCCACCGCCAGCCGGACCTCACCCTGCACCGCGGGGGTGCTGGGCAGCGTGAACGTCTGGCCGGCCAGCCCGGTGCCGGTGCCGAGGACGACGCCGCTGTGGGCCTCGGCGTTGACGGCCGCACCGCGGGCCTGGCTCTGCCCGACCGCGAACTCGACCACGTCGGTGGTGAGGAAGACCGGAGCGGCATCGCTGTCTCGGCGCGCCACGCTGACCCGTAGCCCGGCCGGGATCCGCAGCGCCGCGGTCGCGTTGGTCCGGGTGAACTGCAGCTCGACGGTGGCGGCGCAGGGCGGACGCAGCTGGGTGCCGAGCAGGTTGAGGAAGACGGCGTACACCCGGTCCGGTACACGGTTGAGCCGGTACAGCAGGATGTCGGTCAGGTGGGCGAACGCGTCGACCAGCACCATCCCCGGATCGGAATCGTTGAAGTCGGTCCACAGCGGGTCGACGACGCTGATCCGGGCCCGGGCGGCAGCCACCAGGTCGTTGAAGTCGCGGTCGTCGAGGTTCGGCACCGGAATGCTCATGCCAGGCTCCCGGCGTTGAGCGGCATGGTGACGACCAGCGTGTCCACCGACGAGGTGGCGCGCACCCGGTAGCTCAGTTGGATCTCGATCGCCGGATCACCGGCCAGGTCCTCGGTCGGGAGCGCGTCCAGCGTGACGACGTCGACCCGTGGCTCCCATTGCCGCACCGCCTGCTGGACGTAGTGCATGGCCAGTCCGGCAGTCGTGTCGTCGGCGGGTGCGAACACCAGCCGCTGCAGGTTGCACCCGTAGGCGGGCCGGTTGACCCGCTCGCCGGGCCGGGTACTGATCAGCAGCAGCAGCGCCTGCCGGATACTGTCGTCGCCGGCGACGGTCGACAGTCCCCCGCGGGGGGAGTGCTGCAGGCCCGATCCTTCGCCCGACGAACGCTGCGACGACGCCAGCACGAAGCGCAGGGCGCGGTACCGGACGGTGGTCATGATGCCGCCTCGACAAGGGATTGGGCGGGGTCCCGGACGGTGTAGAGGACGACCTCGACGTCGACGCCGTCGGTCACGCCGACCAGGGTGTCCAGGCAGACGGCGTGGCCGGAGACGGTCACGAAGGTCGAATAGCCGGTACGCACCGCCCGCGTATTCGTGCACGGCTTGCGACCCAGGCCGTAGTTGGGGCAGGCGACGATGCTGCGGCCGACCGGGTCGTCGGCGATCAGCACCGCCACGCCCCGGACGGTGACGAACCGTTGGGAGGCCTGGTTGGTCACGATGCCGTTGTGGCCGCACTTGATCACTGCGTGGTCGGTCAGCATCCTCATGTGGCCTCCTGGAAGTCGACGGCCTTGGCCTTGAACGTCAGTGTCCGCCCGGGCGCCTCGATGACCAGGTCGGTCGCCGTCGAGATGCTCGCCAGCTCGTCGGCGAACTCGACGTAGGAACCGTTGTGCCCCTCCAGGCGCAGCCGCTTGGCGTCGGCGTCGAGCAGCAGCTGCTGGCCGTTCGCCCCGCGGATCGCCCACCGGCGGACCCGGTCACCGGCCAGCGGGTCGATCGGTGGCGAACCGCTGCCGAAGAGGCCGCCCAGCAGCAGGGCCTGGTCGGGATCGCCGTGCGGCAACACGACGGCCACCCGGTCGTCGACGTCGGGGAGCAGCACCGCGCCCTTGTCCTGGCCGGCGGCCAACAGCACCACCGGCATCCACCCCGATTCCAGACCTCCGTACGCGTCGAGCCGGACCCGGACCCGGGCCAGGCGGGACGGGTCCGCCACATCGGTCACCGTGGCCAGGGTGACCACGCTGGCCGCCGACGTGGCCGGAACCGCCGGCGGCCGGGTCGAGACGGTGACGGTGTAGTCGTCGCCGTCGAGGACGTGCAGGGCGTCGGCGACCAGGTAGCTGCCGGCGAGATCGGGGGCGACACCGATCAGCTGCACCCGTCCGCCGGGCCTGATACGGGTGTCGCCGTCGGCGATCAGGGAGGCCGTCACCTCGCCCCCTGCCAGCACGTCGAGGGTCGCCGCCGCCAACGCCCCGGCCACCGTGTCGTCACGAGCGGCCTCGTCGATCAGCACCCGCTCGCCGCCGCCGCCGGTGGCCGAACCGTCGACCGCCAGCGACACCTGCGCCCGGGCCTGCGAGCCGTTGGCCTCGGCCGCGGAACTGATCGCGGTGGCGGCATCCCAGCGGTAGGCCCGCGCCGTCCGGTATCCCGGCTCGACGTTCACCTCGACCCGGGCCGACAGCAGCGAGGCGCCCAGTTCCAGCTCGACCGGTTCACCGCCGCCGGTCAGGTCGACCAGGCGCACGACATCGTCGTCGACCACCGGGAACCGCCCACAGCGGCCCGCCGTGTCCCGCAGCAGTTCGAGGTCGGACTGGCGGTACTGGTAGAGCCGTTCCCAGCTGGGGGCCTCGGGTGCGTCGACGCCCAGGCCGGTCCCCTCGCACAGGACGGTGGTCAGGCCGGCCAGGGTCACGTCCTCGTGCACCCTGACCGTCTGGCGTTGCCGGAGCCGGTGCAGCAGGTCATAGCCGCGCACCCGCAGCTGCCGGGCGCCGTCGGCGGTATAGACGTACTCCAGGGCGGTCGTCTCGCCGACGAACAACGCCGGCCGCTGACCGTCCAGCTCGATCCGCAGACTGTCGCCGACCGACGGCGCTGCGAAGCCCGGGTCCGGCGGTGACTCACCGAGGTCGAAGACCAGCAGGCACTGGCCGGGCAGGCCCAGCCGGAGATGCACCCGGACGGCGGCCAGGCACCCGGCCGCATCGTCGCCGAGCGGACGGCCGGCGACGGTGACTCGGGCCAGCGGCGGGATCCTGGTCTGGGTCACGCGGTCCTCCCGGTGACCGCGGGAACGCCCAGGGGCAGGGTGAGGTTGAGCGGATCGTCGATGTCGTTGTAGGTCATCAGCGTCTTCCACATCAGCGGGGTCCCGAAGGCGTCCACCGACATCAGTCCGAGCTGCAGCGGGTTGATCGGTGCACCACCGGACGGGTCGATGGTCTGCTCACCTTCCGGTGCGACCGATCGGGTCGGCTGGCCGGCCAGATCGACGCCGGCCAACGCGGCACCGTCGAGGCTGTCATGGCTGGTCGGCTCGGGTCCGAGACCGGTACGGACGAACGCCATCCGCAGCCAGGAGCGCAGCGGGGCACCCGAATCGTTGAAGCGGTCGAAACGCTCCGACACCTCGGTGACGACGCCGGGAAGGTTCCAGGCACGACCCCAGACGAAGCGGACGGTCGGCGGTTTCCGCCGGCCGTCGCGGTCGTCGGAATTCTCCGCCAGCTGGGACAGCGGGCCGGTGAGCTGTCGGACGTCGTCGGGCCGCTGCGCCATCGGGTCGACCAGGTCGACGTCGAAGAGCAGGTCGAGTTGGAGCTCGGTGCGCCCGCCACCACTCAGCAGCAGCAGGTCGTCGGCCAGCCCTGCGCCGGTGACGGGTCCGCCGGCCACCCGCCGGGGGCGTACGCCGGCCGTGCGGGACACGACCAGGGTCTCGGGATTCAGCAGACAGCTGAGGTGTTCGTCCGTGGTCTCGACCAGGAAGGCCACCCGTTCCACGTCAGACCTGCCGCTGTTCGTCGTCGAGTCGCTGCTCGTCCACACCGAGCCAGTCGTCGTGTCGGGCACGCGGCAGCGGCCAGCAGCCAGGCAACGGGGCCCAATGTGGCGCGGCCGCGAGCGCCGAGCCGGTCTCCGGACCGCCGACCCGCGGCGGGACGGGTTCGATCCCGACGGTCCGTGCAGCGGCGAGGTCCGACCCGGTGGGGTTTCGGAGCAGGCCGGCCCAGGTATCCGGCTGCTGGGTACCCGCCCGCCGGCTATCCCGCTGCCCGCTCTCCGGCCGGACGACCTCCGGGCGGCGGGCAGGCGGCGGAGATCCGAACGCGAAGTGAAGCTGCGGCGCCGATGCCGCGGGGCGCGCCGCCCCGTGACGCACGATCCCCGGAGCTGCGGCCGGCGGCGACGCCGGCGCCGGTCTCGGCGCCGTCGGGTGCTGCCGGGAGGCAGGCTCCACGGGTCGCCGCTCAGCGGATCCGCCCGCCACGGCCGGCTGCGCGGATGACAGGCCGGCGACGGAGGGGAACTGGACGCAGGGACGCTCGGCCGCTGAACGCGCGACGGGCGTCGGCGGTCGCGTCGCAGCCGGACCGGCCGCCGACCTCGATCGGTCCCGGCGGCCGCGGCCGCTCCCGGCCCGGGCGGCGGCCTTCCGCAGGCCGCGGAACGCGACGGGAGCCGGTCCGACCATGGGCATCACCATCCGGCGCAGCCTCGGAAACCCCGACGGCGCCGGCACCCGTGCAGCGGCTGTCGGCCGACGCCGATCCACGCCGCCCGGATCGCGGCGCGGTGACGGCTCGGCCGCACCCGGAAACGACGGCGAGCGCCAGCGGACCGCGGCCCCGTCCGGCGTGAGCAGTCCCGGCGCCCCGGCAGCCACCCGCTGCACCCAGTCAGCGGGGGCGCCGGGCGGTCCGACGGGCTGCTTCCGGCCGGCCGATGACCGACGGCGGCGCCGGCGGCCGACCAACCGGCGCCAACCGGCACGCAGCCGGTCACGCAGACGCCGGCGCGCCACGGTGCAACTCCAACCGGTCGTAGGCCAGGGTCAACGCCTCGATGGCCAGTTCCTGACCCATGCTGTCCAGGAGTGCGCCGGCCCACTCGCACGGCCAGGCGTTCAGCAGGTCCCACCGTCGCACCTCGCCGGCGGCGGCGTCGTCCAGCATCGACAACGACACGTTGCGGCGGTCGACCCTGCCGTCGACGGCCGCGTACAGCCAGTCGATCAACTCCGTCGAACTGCTCAGGCCGTAGCTCAGGGTCACCGGCCCGTAGTCGACCCGGCCGGGAATCATCCGGACCGTCGAGTTCAGGCCGGCCTCGCGATACAGGATCGGGGCGACCCGGACACCCAACCCGTCCAGGCGGGTGAAGTGTCCCTGGACGACGCCCTGGATCGCCAGCCGGAAGTTGTACGCGCGGACCGGATCCTGGCGGACGCCGGGCTGTGCTTCGGGCTGTCCCGTTCCGTTCGGCATTTCAGCCTCCCACCGCGGCGACACTGCCGGTCACCGTCGACTGCATCAACTTGAACACGACGAACTCGGCCGGTTTGACCGGAGCGATGCCGATGATCGCGACGACCTGTCCGGCGTCGCGGACCTCCGGCGGGTTGGTTTCGGCGTCGCACTTGACGAAGAATGCGGCGTCCGGCGTGGCGCCGACCAACGCGCCGTCCTGCCAGACCCGGGTGAGGAAGGCGCCGACGTCGCGGCGGATCTCGCTCCACAGCTGATCGCTGTTGGGTTCGAAGACCATCCAGCGGGTTCCGTCGGTGATCGACTCCTTGAGCATGTTGGTCAGCCGGCGGACGTTGATGTAGCGCCACTCGCTGGCCGGGTCGGCCAGGGTGCGGGCACCCCACACCCGGATCCCCTCGCCGGGGAAGAACCGGATGCAGTTGACCCGGCCCGGATTGAGGATTCCCTGCTCGGTCCGGCTGACCTGGTATTCCAGCGCCAGCGCACCGATGACCTGCTCATTGGCCGGCGCCTTGTGTACGCCTCGGTTCGCATCACTGCGAGCCCAGATCCCGGCCATGTGGCCCGACGGTGGTGCGGAGATCTCGGTGCCAGAGATCGGGCAGCGGATCCGCAACCAGGGGAAGTAGAAGGCGCTGTAACCACCGTCGGACTGCGGTGGGCGCAGCCCGCCGCGCTGCGAACCGGAATCACGCGCCGGCCGGGCCCCCGACGACTCCGCCGAATCGGACGAGGAACCGGCAGCCGATCCGGATGCCGGACCCGATGATGAGCCGGAGGTCGAACCGGATGATGTCTGTTGGGCCACCACGACGAGCTGGTCGATGTCGTCGTGACCGAGCCCGGGCGGCGGATCCAGGATGGCAACCCGGTCCTGCTGGTCCGGCGCCTGGCAGTGGGCCTGCAGGGCCGTGTAGGAAGCGACGTCGTGATAGCCGGGTGCGGCGACGATGGCGACCTCGTCGACCGCCTCCAGCAACTGGAGGCCACCGGCCTGCTGGGCGGTGGCCTCCAGGCTGCCGTCGTCACCGAGGTTGACGACATAACAGCGGCTGCCGCCGTTGGTGAAGAAGCCGTAGACGGCGCTGGACAGATCGGTGCCCTCGGTCGCGTCACCGACGAAATCGGTGACGAACCGGGTCCAGTTGTCGACCAGGACGGCTTCGCCCAGTCGCGCGTCACGCTTCGGGGCGATGCCCAGAAAGGCAGCTGTGCTGGTGCCGACCGCGGTGATCGGTCGGGGCCCGCTGGACACCTCCTGCACATAGACACCCGGCGCGGCGTAATCGATCATGACGTTTCCTCTCTGTCGCAATGGACGAGGATCGGGCCGTGCGGTGGGACCGCGGCGTCGACGGTGAAGGTGCGGCCCTTGACCTGGACGACCAGGGCGACGTGGTCGTCACCGGCCGGAAGCGGGAGTCGGAACCGGCCGCCGGCGTCGGTGCGCGTCTCGTGGTTGTACCGCGCCGCCCGGACGACTCCGTACCCAACACCGGCACCGCTCGGACCGATGATCACGCCGTCTCGCGAGATCACCGTTCTGGCGTCGACCTGCAGCGGGTGCAGGACCAGCGGTAGCGGGGTCGAGGGCAGGGTGACCGGCACGTCGATGCGGATGATCGCCGCCGGCTGCGGCGGCACACCCAGCAGCGACCACAGCGTCAGTGGTGGCTCGGCCTGCTCCACCTCGAGGCCGCGAACCTGATCGAGGGCGACCAGCAAGGTCTCCAGATCCGTCAGCGAATCGGGACCGGCCGGCACAGCCAACACCCGCAGACAGAGCTGGACCGTCGTCTCACCGTTGCGCAGCCGTCCCAGCCGGGTGAGGCTCAGCGGGCTGAGCGTGATCGCTCGGGTGTCGTCCTGCGGGGTGGTCGGGATGGCGGTCGTGATCGTGATGTCGCCCAGCGCCGAACGCACGGTGTCGGTCAACGCTGCCAGCCGTACCGCTGACACCGAGGAGACGGCCGGGGTCGGTGCCGGCGTGACGGCACTCACCGAGGCCCACCACCGGCAGCCCGCCGGGACCGGGTCAGGAGACCCGTGCGGTGGAGTGGACGGCCTTGACGATGGCCGGGATGGCCGCGATCAGGGTGATCAGCGCCCACACCAGGGCGACCACCGCCGTGACGACCGCCCACAACGCATCGCCGATGCTGACGATCGGGCCCGGAAGCAGTTCGTGCAGGAAGCTCAACACCACCTGCATCAGCAACGAGAGCAGGAACAGCACGACCAGGCTCTTGACCGCCAGGAAGCGTGGATTCGCCACCACCAGCGCCACTCCCCAGATCAGTTTGAGCAGCAGGATCAGGCCCAGCATCGCCGCCGACGCCGCCACCGGGAAGGAGCCCCACTTGGCCAGATAGACGATCGTGCCGAACGGCACCGCGAGCAGCAGACCGATCATGAGGAACAGCAGCGCGAGCGCAACCAGGGCGAGGACGAGCGAGCCGATCACCCACAACAGCGACACGATCAGGGTGATGATCCCCTGCGCCTTGGCTGCAACCTGTTGAGACACCACCAGGCTGCTGCCCTGCAAGGCCAGCACGAACAGCAGGAAGGCGTCCACCAACGCCAGGTAGGAGACCCCCAGGCCGGGCGGTCGGCCGCCACCGGCCATCAGGAAGCGGGAGCCGGTCTCCACTGCGACCGCCAGCGCGCCGGCGACGAGCCCGATCACAAAGAGGACAGCCTTGATCTTCACCGGAACAACGCCCCCGTCGCCTGCGCCAGCTTGGGTCCATGTCGGCTCCGCTCGGCTCGCCGAAACCTGTTCAGGCCGCCGGCGAGCCGGTGCAGACGGCGGCAGGCGCAGACCTCGGACCTTCGATCCCGCATCGCCTCACCGTGCGGGCCGTCGGGTCCTGCTCTGCGACATCCACGTCGCTCCCCTCCCGGAGGGCGCTACAGCTGAGGTTTGATCGGTCAGAACCTCAAGAAATGGTCAATACCCGGAACTGTACGAGGAAGTCTTGGATGCGATCCAGGGACTTCGGTCACATCCGCTGCATAGGGGCCGGCACCCAGTTCGGCTATGAGGCGGGTAGCCCGGCAATGAATGGTCGACCAACCGGGCGAATAGAGCCGAAGGGCTCCCACGCCCACGAACATCGCACTTTGCGCCAATCCGTTTAGTCACCGGCGTCGAATCACGGGTGCACACCACGACGTGACGGCTAGTTCGGCTAGCCCGACAAGCGAGATGCGTCACCAGACGCATCGAGGAAGGTTTCTCCATGTCCAGATCTCGCAAATGGCTGGCGCCCCTGGCGGTGGCGGGTGCGGCAGCACTGTCGGTCGCTGCACCGATGACCGCTCATGCCGACACCGGATCGATGTACACCGCGACGTTGGACGCACTCAACGGATCCGGCGGTTCGGGATCGGTCTCGATCACCATGCACGGTGATCAAGCGACCATCACCGAGCACTGGTCCGGACTGGCGTCCACCTTCAACGGCGGTCCGTTCCCGCACGTGCAGCACATCCACATCGCGGCCCAGGGCCGGTGTCCCACCATGTCGGCCGACAAGAACGGCGACGGAGTCGTCAGCACCACCGAAGCCGCCGCCGACTACGGGGCCATCGGCACCACCCTCTCGGTCAAGGGCGACACCAGCCCGGCAGCCGGCACCAACATCAAGATCGCTCCGGGTGGCTCGAGCACGGATTACTCCCGCACGATCACGCTGGGCAAGAAGACGATGATGTCCCTGCAGGACGACAGCGCGGTTGTCGTCGTTCACGGGCTCGATCCGTCCACGCTGGGCAAGCGGGCCCAGCAGGAGAAGAGCCCGATCGTGCCCTCGCTGCCCCTTGCTGCGACGGCTCCAGCACTCTGCGGTGCGCTGCATGCGGTGCCGGCCGGCGGACCGAACACAGGAACCGGCTCCACCGCCGGGATCGAGCATGAGGGTCTGATCGGCGGCGGTGCAGCGGTGCTGCTGTCCGCCGGTGCGGCAGCGCTCCTGATGCGCCGCCGGGCGGCCAGCACGAGCTGACCACCGGGCCGAGCTGAGACGGCGTGCCGGCGTCTGGCCGGTCACCGCCGAGCGGCAGCCACCAGGTCGCCTGCCGTCGGTGTCCGGTCCGATGCCGGCAGCCGTCTCATCCCGACCGACCATCGGTCCGTCCAGGCTCGGTGATGACCGTATCGACACTGACCACTGCGGAGGTGGTTCTCATCAGACCGCACAGCTCGGCCGGCCGTGCCGCACCCGGTCGGACCGGCCGACTGGTGGCCGGCAGCGCCGTGGTGCTGGCTGCGGCGGCCGGCGCTCTGCTGCTGACGATCGGCCTCGTCGAACAGCAGTCACCGCCCGAACCGACCGCGGCAGCCGCCGGGAACCTCCCGTCGACCGGCCCGGCCCGGCGCGCCCCGTCGTGGACGCCGCACCCCGGGCCGGACGGAACCGGGCACCCCGCGGCCTCGCCGTCGCCGCGACGGACCTCGGCCACGCACCGCTCCGACGAACCGGCCGGCTCGGTCAGCGCCACGCCGTCATCGCCGACCCCGGCCGATCACACGACGGCCTGGTCGCCGCCGACCCGCCTGTCGATTCCTGCCATCGACGTGGACACCGCGGTCACCAGTGTCGGCGTCACCAAGGCCGGCGCTCTCGCCGTGCCCACCGGGAACGCGGAGAACGAAGCCGCCTGGTACCGCCGATCCCCCAGCCCCGGCCAGTACGGATCATCGGTGATCGTCGGTCACGTCGACACCGTCCGGGGACCATCGGTGTTCTACCGCCTCGGCGCCCTGCAGCTCGGTGACAAGATCATCGTTCGCCGGTCCGATCATCGCCGGATCGTGTTCACCGTCGATGCCGTCCGCCGGTACCCCGACCGCGACAACCTCCCTGTCGAAGCCCTCTATGGCGGGGATCCCGGCCAGGCGGGGCTGCGGCTGATCACCTGCAGCAATTTCGACCACACGATCGGCCACTACCGCGGCAATCTGGTCGTCTACGCACACGCCTCCCACGCCTAGCGGCACCGTCGTGATCCCACTGATCTGCACACCGGCTACCGCACGCTGCGACGGGACACGACAACGCCACCGACGATGGTGGTCACCACGTCCTCCTCGCTGATCACCAGATCGGCGGCCGCGCCGATCTCGATCCTGCCGCGATCCCCGCGTCCGGCGATCCGTGCCGGGATGACCGTGGCCATGTCCTGGAGGACCTGGCGATCGAACGGGAGCGCACGGACCGCCCAGTCCAGGCACTGGGACAGCGACGCCCCCGACCCGGCCAGCAGACCCGTGCCCGACAGCTCCAGTCGCCCGGACGCGGTGACCTCCACCGTGCCGCCGACCGGCGATTCGTAGCTGCCTTCCGGTGAACCCGCGAGTGCGGCCGAGTCGCTGACCAGGAACGTGTGTCGCGGCCCCTTCGCCCGGATGAAGACCGTCAGCGTCTCGGCCGAGACATGGTGTCCGTCGGCGATCACGCCCATGGTCAACCGATCGTCTGCGAGTTGGGCCCAGAGCAGGTTCGGATGTCGCGGCAGTGTGGCGGGTGCACCGTTACCGAGGTGCGTCGACAGCGTCGCGCCGGCGCCGGCGGCCGCTGTGATCATCTCGGCCGGTGCAGCCGTGTGGCCGATGGCCACCCTGACGCCGGCGTCGCTGGCCGCCCGGATCAGGTCCAGCGCCCCCGGTCGCTCGGGGGCGATGGTGAGGAACCGCAGTAGTCCCTGTCCGGCCGTGATCCACTGCTGGAGTTCGGTGACGCTCGGATCGCGCAGCTGATCCAGCGGATGGGCGCCTCGGGCGCCCCGATCCTCGGCCAGCCAGGGTCCCTCGAGGTGAACCCCCAGGATCGCGTGCGCCAGCATCGGATCGCTGCGGTGAGCGGCGGCGATCACGGACAGGTTGTGCAGGATCTTGTCCTGGGAGGCCGTGATCAGGGTCGGCACGAAACTGGTCGTGCCCTGGGCGAACAGCGCGTGAGCCAGCCGACGCAGCACCTCGACATCAAGATCATCGGCATTGACGTCGTACCCGCGGTAGCCGTTGACCTGCAGATCGACCAGGCCCGGACTGATGACTCGGTGTGGCGCCCGGGGCAGCTCGGTGATCTTGACGATCCGGCGGTCCGCGATCCGGATCTCCACCGGACGACCGCGCAGCTGGCCGGCGACCGACTCGACGGTGTCGGTGCTCATCTGCGGGCTGCTCGCGGCCCGGCTCTCACAACTCGACAGCACGGCCGGTCTTCGCCGACTCATAGATCGCCAGCACGACCGCCAGCGTCCGGCTCGCGTCGGCGACGGTGACGTAGGGATCACGGTGTTCCCGGATCGACCGGAGGAAGTCGGCGTACTGTTCGCGATGGGCATCATCGAGCGGATCCCAGCCCGGTCGGACCGTCGCGGTCTGCAGCGGCGCTACGGCCTTCTCGGCATCGGCGACGAGGGATTCGAACCGGGTGATGCGCTCGTCGTCCATCACGACGACGCCGTGGTCGCCGTGTACGGCCAGCCGGACCGGAAGGCCGGGGTTGGCTGCGGTGCTGGCCAGCATGACGCCGATGGCACCGTTCTCGAAGGTGATCGTCGCGCCGACGATGTCTTCGACCTCGATGCCGGTGTGTGCGACGCAACCGGTGTGTGCGGAGACGCGCACCGGCCGTCCGAGCATCCAGACCATCAGGTCCAGGGCGTGGATGCCCTGGTTCATCAGCGCGCCGCCGCCGTCCAGCGCCAGCGTCCCGCGCCAATCCCCCGACTCGTAGTAGGCCTGGGACCGGAAGAACGCAGACTCCACCACCGCGGAGGTGATCTTGCCCAGCATGCCCTCGTCGATCGCCGCCCTGATGAACCGGACCGGCTGCTGGAAGCGCCGCTGACTGACCACGCCGACGGTCAGCTGCGATGCTCTGGCAGCCGCTTCGACGCGTCCGGCGCCGGCGGCCGTGATCGCCAGCGGCTTTTCGATCAGCACGGGCCTGCCCGCCTCGATCACGGCGGTGGCGATCTCCGGATGCAGACCGCTCGGAACGCAGACGGCGAAGGCGTCCAGATCGTCGGCTGCCAGCGCATCCTTGACATCGGTGTAGGACCTCGCCCCGTACTGGCGGGCCAGTTCTGCGGCCCGTTGTTGATCAACGTCGACGACCGCGGCCAGCACCGCCTCATCGGGCAGGGACGCGATCAGCCGGGCATGCACATGCCCGATGACGCCCGCGCCGACGATGCACATCCGCATCATGGATCTCGCTCCTGTCTCACCAGACTCCCGCTGCGGCAGCACCGACCGCCGACGTGACACCGGAATCGCATCGTCGTGACCCGGCGGGTGGACGGCGACCGGCTGCGGTTCAGACTACGGGCATGAGGGTCCCGGACGCGGCCGACCTGACCTGCGCTGTACGAGACGGTCGCGGAGGTCGCGCGCCGACCGATCCTGCGGGTCATTGCCCGGGAACGGCGGCACGGCCACCACGGTGGCTGGGACAGGAGAAGTGACATGGCGATACGTCATGCTGTTGACGATCCGGACCTGACCCCCTCACGGTGCTGGTGCTGCGGGGCGGTCGAGGCTCCGCACCGACTGGTCCACCTGGGCAACCATCCCGAGGTCGCCTTGTGCGTCCGCTGCGCTCATTGGGTCTCCAAGCAAGCCTGGGAGATCGAAGACCTGACGCGAACCGGCCCGCTGGTGCGAACTCGTCACCGGCTGCGCGCGGTCAGACGGCACGCCGTGGAGAAGGGGTGGCACCGGAGCCGCCTTGTCGGTGGGCCGCTGCGCTGGCTGGGAAAGCATCTGCCTTAGAGCCGCCACGGTGCGGCCGGGCGGCCGCGAGGGCCAGTGAAGGATCTGTACCGGGAGGTTCTCCGGCCGGGACCTCCTGGGGGCCGTTACGGGCGAGGCACGCCGGCGAAATGGCTCAGCCGGAACCACCCCGACACCGCGCGGACCAGCGCCCCCGGTCCGTGCAGCTGCAGCTCACCGTCCAAGACCGCCTCCCGCCAGGCCAGGTCCCCGCGCCACACGGGCAGGAAGACCCGCAACGGTGCGGTCAGGTGGACGTCGGTCTCCAATCCGGGATCCTCATCGCAGATGTCGACCTCGGTCCGCGAAAGGACGAGCCACCAGTGCCGCAGGGAGGCAGGGGCATCGGGGAACGTGAGCGCCAGCACCGTCCTGCCGTCGGGCAGCGCGTCGGCGATGACGTTGCGGCTCATGTCCCACAGCAGGTACGCCGGGTCCTGGTCGTCCTCGGCAAGCGAGCGCAGCCAGCGGACGCCCCAGGCACCGAGAGCCTCCACGACCGGGCGGAGCTCCTCGCCGGCCTCGGTCAACCGATACACCGGCCCGCCCGGCGTCGCATGCCGACTGATGACGTCGTGCTGCTGCAACTGGCTGAGCCGCCGCGACAGCAAGGTGCGCGACATCTGCGGTACCCCGCGATGGATCTCGTTGAACCGAGTGCTGCCGGCCACGAGTTCGCGGACCACCAGCAACATCCAGCGCTGATCCAGCAGTTCGGCGGCCTTCGCGACAGGGCAGAGTTGTCCGTAGCTGCTCATGTGGCTGCCTGCCCCTCTCCGGCGCCCACCCGGATGACTGCCTACAGGTACAGATCCTTCAGTATGCCGGCAAGCTTGCGGGTCACCGAGTTGGTCGATCCGGCAGTCGGAACAAGCCGGCCGGTCGAGGCAGCGCGTGCCAGGTCCGGCCGCGGATCGTCTCGGCTCGTTCAGCGGCTGAGGGGCTGATCGCGCCAACTGTGGGTCGGCGTCCAGCCGAACAGGGTACGCATCTTCGTGCAGTCGAAGGCCGAGCGCGGGTCCTGGTAGTCGTCGGCGAAGCGGTCGTAGCCGTCGTAGAACTCGGCCATCAGGTCGCGGAGCCCACGCTTCGCGCGGGTGTCGGCTGCCGCGATCAGACAGACCTCGTGGCCGGCGCTGCTGCCCTCCAGCGCCGCCCGGTAGGCGGTGCCGACGTCGCGGGCGTCGATGTAGCTCCAGAAGTTGCCCCTGCTGCGTCCCGGATCGGCCCACTCGTCGACGAACCGGTCATAGCTGTCGGGAGGGATGACGTTGTTGATCCGCAGCCCCACCCAGGCGGTTTGCGGATAGCGCACGGCGAGGGAGTCGGCGATGACCTCGCTGAGGTATTTGCTGAGGGCGTACGCGTTCGGAGACGGACGGCGTTCGGTCTCGTCGAACGGGATCCGGTCCGGGACGACACCGTCGGTCAGCAGACCGGTCGCCATCTCGCTGGAGGCGTACACCACCCGGGACACCCCCAGGTCCCCCGCGGCCTGCATCAGGTTGTGCGCCGACAGCACGTTGTTGTCGAAGACGTCGATCTGCGCCTGCCCACCGGGGGCCGGGTTGGCGGCAAGATGGCACACACCGTCGGGCCGGTACTGGAAGAGTGCGTCGTAGACCTTCCCGGCGTCGGTGAGCTCCACCCGACAGAACTGGCCCGGCAGCGAGAGTTCGGGCCGGTCGACCACGTCGAAGTTGATCACGTCGTGCCCGGCAGCGGCGAGCTCCCGGACGACCCACTGACCGGCTCGGCCGGTTCCTCCGGTGACCACAACTCGCATCGCTCCAGCTCCCTCGACTCAGTCGGTCAACTCCTGCGGACTCTCGAAACCCTACTGGGCTGGCTGTGCTCGCCATCGAGTTGGTCGGGAGGCGGTGCCCCCCGGGGAGGGGGTCGCCGCCGGCGAGGTCCTCCGCGTCGTCGAGGCCACCCTCGCCGGCTACGACCTGACCGGCGACGACGCCGTTGACGCGGCCCGCGCCCTGCGCGCCGCGCTGCACGGCTTCGTCCATCTCGAGGCCCATCAGGCGTTCGGCCTACCCGCCGACATCGACCGCAGTTATCGCCGGCTGGTGCAGGGCATCGACAGCACCATGGCCGGCTGGGCGCAGGAGGGAGCCGTCGGCTGACGCTCGGCTCGGCGTCGGTGAGCACCGTGCGAGCGGCAAGCCGACGCCACCTGACCGGTGCACTGGCGACGGAATTCGCCGCTACCCCGCCACGGTGTCGACCAGGACGCAGGCAATGTCGTCGGGGGCACCGTGGGCTGCGGCTTTTCCACGGGTGAAGGTCAAGCCGGACCGCCGAACCCGGCTATGCCGGGCTGGCCGTCTCGTCCAGCCGTTCGATCCGACGAAGCCGGTCCACGATGACTTCCAAGTGCTCCATGCTCTCCGAACTCAAGCCATGGGCCCGGAGCATCAGAGCCTTCGCCCGCTCATCCTTCATCGCCGTCAGGGCAGCCAGCTCGGCGGTGATCCGCTCCTCCAGATCGGAGTCGAAGAAGTACCCGATCGGCACGCCCATCAGGTCGGCAATGGCAGCCAGCAGCCGTGCGGAGGGATTGTCGCGCCGTCCGGACCGCAGGTGGGACAGATGCACCCCGGACACGGTGATCCCTCGCTCGCCCAGCGCCCTCGCGGCCGTGTCGTTGGAGTATCGCCCGTGGCGTCCCGGACCGGGCACAGTCGCGAACAGTCGGTTCAACTTGTCGGCCAAGCCGGGAATGCCATCGTCCGCCACCGTCACGTCCTGCCCCTCCACCTCACCAGATGTTCTTCCCCACCCGTCCAGCAGCATCCCACGGGCGGGCGCATCTCCAGCACAGATTCGCTGACTCCAGAGGCAACTGCAGGACGCCAGCGGCGGGCAGTCTGCCGCATGGCGCCCTCTCCTGAAGCGATTCATCCGCGTAGGGACCTTTGCCACCATCCACCCATCCGGGACAAGCTCGGTCTTGGCGGCGCCGCGACGGGTTGGGGCCGTTTCCCGCGGCGGTGACGGCGACGCGCTCGCCCACCGGTGAACGGTCGACTCGCTAGGGTTCAGCCATGTCGGGGGGCACGGCCGGCGGGCCGAACGGGGTGGAGCCACGCTTCGTCGGCGCGTCCAGGATCGCGTTGGTCGACGGACTGGTCGCGCTGGCGGCGCGGGTGAACACCGAGGCACGACCCCAGTGGGTGTCGTTGGAGGCACCGTCGGGCTGGGGAAAGACGCGTGTCGCGCGCGAGTTGTACGCGCGGTTGGCGCAGCGTCAGCCGGCGCCCCCGTACTGGCCGCCGACGATCCTGGACAGTTCACAGCTGCCGCTCGACGACGTCAGCTCCCGCCGCAAGCGGGTCAATCCGGAGGTGATGCACAACCCCGGAAGCCTGCCGTCCTTCGCCTGGTGGGGGATCAGTTGCGCCGCCCGCAACGGGGTGCCGTCGGTGGCGCTGGCTCAGGACGTCGCGACGCTGCAAGCGCATGCGCCGTACTTGGAGGACGCCTGGCTGCGACTGCCGCGATCCTCGCGGTTACCGATCGACGCTCGTGACTTCCTCGCCACCGTGATCGACGAGGCAGCGATGGAGGTCGGCGGCCGGCTGGTGGAGGCAGCGCTGGGCACGGCTGTACCCGGGCTCGGACTGGTGCGGTGGGCCGCCGAGTGGGGGTGGGGCAAGAACCAGGAGCGGCTTCAGCGCCGGGATCGACTCGCCGGCACCTCGGGGATCGGACCCGACCACCGTGCGACGGCCGACTCGGTCGTCGAGATGCTGGCCAGGCTGGCCCGGCCCGGCCTTCCACTGGTCCTGTTCGTCGAGGATCTGCACGACACTGATGCCGTCCTCCTCGATGTGCTCAGCCGGATCGTCGCGGGGAATGCGTCGGTGCTGGTGATCACGACCGGCTGGCCGGGACACCTGGAGGAATCCGACGATCTGATGCAGGCGATGACGCGCGCCGGCGACAGGCTGCTGCGGATCTCCTCCGAACACGACGGACGGCTGCCGGCGCCGTTCGGGCCTGCGGCGGGGCTGCATGAACTGGAGCCCGACGGGCTGGCGTCGGTGCTGCGGCACTACTACCCCGAGGTCGACGACGAGACGCTGCGACAGCTGATCAGGCGCTACCCGAATCCGCTGGCACTGGAGCTGTTCTGCCAGATCCCGATCTACCGCCGACGCTTCGCCTCCCGGCCGTTGCGATTGTCAGAGCGCGACGTGGCCTCGCTTCCGGCGACGATCCGCGACCTGTACCGCCGACTGTGGGAGGAACTGCCGCAGTCGGTGCGGCAGGCGCTGGCGATCGCGACCCTGGGAATCCCGGCGGTTCTGGACCCGAAGACGGGCCGGTCGCAGCTGTGGAACACCGGTGTGATGGCCGATGCGCTGACCGCGCTCGAACTGCCGGACGGGCCAGAGGTATCCGAGTCGCTGCGGGATGCCCCCACTGCCTACGCCTGGGCCCGGGTCGTCACCGACATCCTGCGCCGGTTCGTCGAGCCGGACCAACTGAGCGTTGCGGCCGAGGACCGTGATCAGTTCCTGTTCCCCGATGAGGTCGACGTGATCAAGCGGGCGGTGGCCGCTCAGCTCGCGGTACGCCTGACCGGCGCCGAGCCGTCGGTGCAGCAGGAGCGCGAGCATGCGGCGCGGTTGCTGCTCGCGCTGCATGCCGAAGGTTTCGTGTCCGATGACCTCCAGGTCACCGTCGCGGCGACTGTGCTGCTGGAAGTGTTACGGGATGACCCGTCGGAGCTGTCCGAACGATTGCGGCTGGCCGACCTCGGACTGCGGTACTGCAGTCCCACCTCGGTGCCGGGCTTCCGGTTGCGTAGCGAGCGGATCCGGGCCTTGAGCCGGCTGGACCGCGTCGCCGAGGCGTTGGGCGAGTTGACCCCGCTCCGGGAGGATCTGGACCGCGAGCTCGGACCGCGGGCGCGCGCGGTGATCGAGATGGACGCCGAGGCCGCCTGGCTGATGCGAGCTACCGATCCGGTTCCGGCGCTGCGGCTGGCCCGTTCGGCGGCGGAACGGGCCACCGATGCCCTCGGAACCGACGACCGGCTGACCCTGCAGGTACGCAACATCCTTGCAGCCTGCCTGGATGACGCCGGCCGGACGGTGGAAGCCGTCGAGCTCGACCGGGACATCCTGGCGCGCCGTACCGCCGCGTTCGGGGAATCGGACCGGGAGACCTTGCTCGCGGCTGCCAACTACGCCGTCGTGCTTCGCCGGTCGGGTCGGCTGGAGGAAGCCGGCGATGTCGCCGAACGGACCTGTCGGCGGCGCACCCTGGTACTCGGGCCGACGCACCCGGACACGCTGCGTAGTCAGGGCGAACTGGCGACCATCCGGGAGTTGGCGGGGCGCCCGGGTGAGGCTCTCACCCTGCGCCGAAGTGTCGTCGAGGCGAGTCGGGCGGTGCTCGGCCCCACGCACCCGGACACGTTGGACGCGGTCGCGGGGCTGGCCGCCGCGCTGGGCCAGATCGGCCAGAGCCGGGAGGCCGTGGACCTGGCCCAACAGAGGCTGGTCCTGACCCGACAGTCGACCGGGGACACCAGCCCGGCCAGTTGGGATGCCGAGTCCGACCTTGCGGCTCTCCTCGACCAGGTCGGTCTCGGGGACCGTGCGCTAAGGATCCAACGAGACCTCACCGCGCGGATCACAGCAGCGCTGGGTGAGGACCATCCCCGGGCCGTCCGCGCAGCGGTGGCGCTGACCGGCATCAGCGCCGGCGAGCGGGGCGCGGCAGCGTCGCTCACCGTCGCCGAGGATCTGGTGGCGCGGGTCGACCGTCTACTGCCGCCGGAGCATCCGCTGCGGCTCGCCGTGCAGGACAAGCTCGGCTATCTGTACCGCTGCCTGGGACGCTACGAGGAGGCCGCTGCGTTGCACGAGGAGGTGCTGGCGGCGCACCGGAGGCATCAGCCCGACAACGTCGGAGCCCAGGCCTCGGACCTCATCCAACTGAGCGACTGTTGGCTGGCTTGCGGCGCCACCCAGGAGGGGATCGCGCGGCTGAGTGCCCAGTTGGAGGCGTGCCGGCTGGCCGTGGGAGACGCGGCGGAGATCACGTTGCAGCTGCGGCTCGCCCGGGCCCGGTTGGTGGCGGCCTCCGACGCGGCGGCCGGTGTCGCCCAGATCCGGCAGCTGGAGGATGCCGCCGAGCGCGACTATCCGGTCGCTCATCCGTACCGGATCCAGGTCCGTCTGACGGCGGTGCGGATTCTCACAGCTTCGGACCCGGAGGCCGCCGAAACGCAGCGGATGGCGTTGTTGACCGACCTGCTGGACGCCCTCGGGCCGGAGAATCCTCGGACGCTGCAGGCCCTGCGCGACGTGCTGAGCACCGGCACGTCCACCGACAACGTCTCTGACCGGCTGGTCGGCATCTGCCTGCAGATACTCCCGGCGGTACGCGAGCAGGTCGGCCCCACCGCCGGGCTCTACCGCCAGCTGTTGCAGGCCGCGTCAACGGCCGTCCTCGGCGGCAGCCGGGACGGCGACGTCCTGCAGTTCCGCGCCGAACTGGTGGACATCGTGGCGGCCGACCCAGAACCCGATGCCATCGAACTCGGCCGTGCCCGCGCTCTGCTGGCGTGGAGCCAGTTGCAGGCCGGCGACGACGCCGGAATGGAGACTGCGCTGCAGGCGGTGCAGGGGCTGGAACCGGTCGCCGGGGGCAGTGACGCCGTCGTCATCTCGATGCGCCGGATCCTGGCGATCTACCACGCCACGGCCTACGGCGAGTGGGATCGGGCCCTGGAGCACCGGCTCGCGGTGCTCTCTGCCCTCAGATCAGATCCCGACGGCGACCAGGACCAGGTCCCACAGGCCCGCCAGGAGTTGGCGGCGACGCTGGCGGCCTCTGCGCTGGCCGAGGACCATCCGCTCCACACCGAGGCTCGACGAGTCCTTGCCGAGCGGCGGATCGGGCCGTCGGCGGACCACGCCGACGCGCTGAGCCACACGTCCGACCACAGCGGCCCGGACACCGACCGTTCCCGGGTCGTCACGATCCGCAGGTGTCGGGTGGTGGGGTGGTGCCGACCCCGCGCGCCCTGGCCCGGTCGCGATAGCGGCTCGGGGTCAGCCCGGTCAGCTGCCGGAAGCGGCGGGCGAAGTAGGTCGGATCGGACCAGCCGACCAGCGCGCCGACGCGGGCGATCGGCTCGTCGGTGCGGGCCAGCAGGTGCGCGGCCCGCTCGACCCGGATGCGGGCCAGGTACACCATCGGCGACACCCCGAGGTGGTGACGGAAGAGCCGGGCCAGATAGTCCGGGTCCAGTGCCGCGACGTCGGCGAGCTCCGCGAGCCGCCACGGCCGCTCCGGCCCGGCGGCCATCAGTGCTGCAAGCTCACGGACCGCCGGCGGAGCCGCCGACCAACCGGTGACTCCTGCGCCGGCCCCGGTCGTTGCGGACGTCCGGGGCGGGCCGGAGTTCGGCCGCTCCCCCGACCAGCCGGCGTGGGGATCGGCGCGCTGAGCCGGCGATCGATCGGGCAGCGCCTCGACCAGCAGCCCGAGTGTGCTGAGCAGGGCCCCCAACAGCGTCAGGCCGGCCCCGGGGACCGCGCCCAGCCGCCGGATCGCCGCCACCCCGGCGACCGCCGCCGGCGCCGGGATCCGGACGCCGTAGCTGCCCTGGTGCCCGGACAGAACGGGGCCGCTCCACAGCAGCCGGCGCAGCGATGCGTCGGCGTACAGGAAGGACAGCGGTCCGTCCAGCGCCTGTGCCGACAGGCAGCAGTTGGCGACCTGGAGATCGCGACAGTCGACGAACCCGTGCCAGGCTCCGGGCCGCAGGACCAGCAGATCTCCCTGCGCGAGCGGTTGTGCGCCACGGACGTCGAGATGGCGTCCGCGGCCGTGCCCGATCAGGGCGATCTCGACGAAATCGTGGCCGTGCACCTCGACGTCGCCGTCCAGGTGCCAGACGCCGGCCAGCACCGGGCGGTCGGCGAACATCTCCGATTCCTGGTACAGCGACGGGCGTGCGGGCACGCAGGCCACGCTAGTCGTCGGCGCCAGACAGGTCGGGATCGTCCTGGTCAGGACCGGGATCGTGCTAGCCCTGCACCAACCCGGAAGTCACCGTGGAGAGATGACAACGCAGCAGCCGACCGTGATCGAATCCGATCTTGCCGCCGACGTCGACGATGACGGGAACATCCCAGCGGATCTGGTGCACACCTACCGCCGCGACGGCGTGGTCCGGGTCCGGGGGATGTTGAGCCCCGACGAGGTCGACACCTTCCTGCGGGCCGAGCAGGACTTCCATCAGCGGCACAAGGCGGACAGCTACAACAAGGACAGCACGTTCACCCAGCTGGTCAACGTGTGGCGGCAGGACGACACCGTGGCCGGGTTGACGCTGCATCCGCGGATCGCCGCTGTGGCCAGGCAACTGGCAGGGATTCCGCTGCGGATCTGGCACGACCACATGCTGGTCAAGGAGCCGCACAACAACAGGCCGACGTTCTTCCACCAGGACAGGCCCTACTGGCCGCACACGGGCGACCGACAGTCGTTGTCCTGTTGGATCGCGCTGGTCGATGTGCCGCCCGAACGTGGCTGCATGACCTTCCTTCCCGGCACCCAGCAGCTGACCGGACTCCGGCCGCAGAAGTTGACCGAGGAGGAGGACCTGTTCGGACTGGCACCGGACCTGCGCTGGCTGCCGCGGATCACCTACCCGCTCCGAGCCGGCGACGTCACCTTCCACACCAGCTACACCGGCCACATGGCCCTGGACAACCGCACCGACTCGCCGCGCTACGCGCACATCAACGTCTACATGGACGCCGAGACCCGATTCAGCGGTGGACCCCACGTGATCACCGATCCGCTGGGGCTGGCGCCCGGCGATCCGTTGGACGGGGAGACCTTCCCACTGGTCTGATCGTCCCCACTGGTCTGATCGTCCCCACTGGTCTGATCGTCCCCACTGGTCTGATCGTCGGAGCCGGTGGCCGTTCCGGTCGTGTCGCAGCGGCCACGTCCCCGGCTCACAGCGGCACCTTCACCGCGTCCCAGCCGGCTTGGACGGCGTCGGCCACCGCATGGTTCGATCCGTACTGGCGTTGCGCGTGCTTGAGCGTCAACCCGGCGAAGTGGCCGAATGTGGACGCCGGGTGCAGCCCCGGATCGCAGAGGGTGAGGTACCAGACGGGTCCGGCTGCGTCCCAGGCGTGACCGCCGAGGGTGCTGGCCACGACGTAGAAGGCCTTGTTGGGGATGCCGGAGTTGAGGTGGACGTCTCCGCCGGGGATGTAGTGATCCATGTCGGCCGGCTGCTGGTCCTCGGAGTTGGCGGTTCCCGGCTCCTTCATCGACCGCAGCGCCGGCTGCAGTTCGGGTCCGACGATGTCGGCGCCGATCAGCCAGTCCGACTGGGTGACGTCGAGGTTCATCGCCCGCTGCTTGACCTGGATGCCGAAGACGTCGGAGATGGACTCGTTCAGGGCGCCGGACTGGCCGGAGTAGGTGAGGTCGGCCTCCGACTGGGTGACTCCGTGAGTGAGCTCGTGGCCGATGACGTCGATGCCGGCGGTGGTCTGGGTGAGCAGCTGTCCGTCGCCGTCGCCGAAGAACATGTGCCCGGCGTTGTCCCAGAAGGCGTTGTCGTAGTCGGTTCCGTAGTGCACACATCCCATCAGGGACTGCCCCTGGCCGTCGATCGAGTCCCGGCCGAACAGCGACCAGTAGTAGTCGTAGGTCGCACCGAGGCCGTCGTAGGCCTGGTTGACGGCCTCGTCGTCGGCGGCGGGCTGGCCCTCGGCCCGGATGGCGATCCCCGGCGACTGGCCGGTGCTGTGCTGCTGGTCGTAGACGGTGCGGTTGGCGTGGCCGCCGATCCGGGCGAAGGTCACCTTCCGGGCAACGGCGCCGCTGCTCCAGGCCGCGGCCTCGGCGCGGCTCAGCCGGAATCGACGGTCCAGGGACATCGTTCCCAGCGCCGCTTCGCGCATCCGTCCGTCGTCGGATCGGGCGAACCGTTCCAGCAGGTAGGGCGGCAGGATGCAGCGGCGGGGATCACGCTCGGTCATGGAGGTTCCTTACTCCTACAGGGTCCTGGACCCGACCCGGCTCACGGCGGTACCGGCCGGGATCGACACCGCAGAGGAGTGAGTGGGGTCGGGTCGGGCCGCTGGTGCCTCGCACCAGCCGTCACGATCAACCGGCGGTCCCCGCCCCGGCGGTGGGGCCGCATGTCGAGTCACCAGGCGAGAGTCTCGGCCACCTGGCGTGGTCGCCGCCGCCCGAACGCAATCAGAGTTTCAGTCAAGCACCGGCCCCGGCCGGTGGGGAGCCGATCCGCGCAGATGGGACCTTCGTCCCACCGCGCGGTTCTCAGGAAGCGTCGGGTGCTCTGCCGGACCGACGCGGCCGGCCGGGTCTTTCGGGGGACGGCCGATCGCGCGGCCATACCGATCGCGCGACAATACGGTCCATGACCGCAGCCGACGTTGCCGAACTCGACCTCCGTATCTTTCCCGACAGAGACTCGCTGGGCCGGTCGGCCGCGCACGACATCGCCGCGGAGCTCAGACAACTCCTGGCGAGCCAGGCGTCGGCGCGGGTGGTGTTCGCCTCCGCCCCGAGCCAGGCCGAGACTCTCGCCGAGCTGGCCAGGTCGGAGGGCATCGACTGGGCCCGGGTGACCGCCTTCCACATGGACGAGTACCTCGGGCTGTCCGCTGACGCCCCGCAACGCTTCGGGACCTGGCTGCATCAGGCCCTCTTCGATCGGGTCCCGCTGGGCCAGGTGCACCTGATCGACCCGGACTCGTCAGCCGCCGGCTCGGCCGCGACCTATGCAGCGCTGCTGCGGCAGGGTGAGATCGATGTCACCTGTCTGGGCATCGGCGTCAACGGCCACATCGCCTTCAACGATCCTGCCGTCGCCGACCTCGACGATCCGGAGGCGGTCAAGATCGTCGAACTGGATGAACGGTCCCGGATCCAGCAGGTCGATGACGGTCTGTTCGAGACGATCGACCTCGTCCCGCGACGCGCGATCACCCTCACCATCCCCACCCTGATGAGTTCGCACCGACTGTTCTGCATGGTCCCCGGCATCCGCAAGGCCGACGCCCTCCGGGCCACCGTTCACGAACCCGTCGCAACGACCTGGCCGAGCACGGTGCTGCGTACTCACCCGCGCTGCACCGTCTACGCCGATGCCGAGGCCGCCTCCAGGCTCGGCGCTCGGTGAACGTCTCCGACTGGTTGCTCACCAAACAGGAACGAGGCAATCCGCAGACCCGGCTCGACGGCCGTCATGAGGGCGATCGGGCCTGGTCCGAGCACAATCTCGTGACCCCGCTGATCCATGGGGCGACCTATTTCCGCGCCCTCTACGAGGAGATCGAGGCGACCCGCGAGGGCGACCTGGTGCTGTTCACCGACTGGCAGGGTGACGCCGATGAACGGCTGATCGGCGAACCGGGCAGCGAGGTCGTCGAGGTCTTCGGCCGGGCGCACGCGCGCGGAGTCCAGGTCCGCGGGCTGGTCTGGCGCTCCCATCTGGACCAGACCGGCTTCTTCGCCGCGGAGAACCGCAGGCTCGGCGAACAGCTCCAGCAGCGCGGGGTCGAGGCGCTGCTCGACATGAGGGTGCGGGCCGGCGGCTCCCACCATCAGAAGTTCGTGGTCGTCCGCCACCCGGATGCCCCGGACCGCGACGTGGCCTTCGTCGGCGGGATCGACCTGGCCCACAGCCGCCGCGACGACGCCGACCACGGCGGCGACGCCCAGCCGCAGTCGCTGGCCAAGGAGTACGGAGCCCACCCGCCCTGGCACGACGCGCAGGTCGCGATCCGAGGGCCCGCCGTGTACGACGTCGAGACCGCGTTCCGTGAGCGCTGGGAGGACCCCACCCCGCTGTCGCGGGCGCCGTGGCGCCGGCTCGCCGACACGCTGCGCCGGCTGGACCTCAAGCCCGATCCGCTGCCGGACCAGTGGCCGCCGCCACCGGCCCGCGGCGGTCAGGTGGTCCAGCTGCTACGCACCTACCCGGACCTGCGATTCGACCAGGATTACGCGTTCGCCAACGGCGGCGAACGCAGCGTCGCCCGCGGCTATGCCAAGGCGGTCGGCAGGGCGGAGCGACTGATCTACGTCGAGGACCAGTACTTCTGGGGCCGTGATGTGGCCCGCGTCTTCGAGGACCGGCTGGTGGCCGAGCCCGGCCTGCACCTGGTCGTGGTGATGCCGCTGGTGCCCGATCTGGCCGGTGCCAACCGGACACCGCAACTCCTCGGACGGGAGCGGGCCCTGCGCCGGCTGCTGGAGGCAGCCCCGGGCCGGGTGGCCGCCTACGGCCTGGAGAACCACGCCGGCACGCCGGTCTACGTTCACGCCAAGATCTGCATCGTCGACGACATCTGGGCCAGCACCGGCTCCGACAACTTCAGCCGCCGGTCCTGGACCCATGACTCCGAGCTCACCGCCGTCGTCCTGGACGAGGCCTACGCACGGGACCTGCGCCTGACGCTGGCCGCCGAACACCTCGACCGGCTGGCCGATGTCGCCGACGCCGGCCTGCACGAGACCATGGCCGACTGCCTGGACCCGGTCGCCATGTTCGCGGCCTACGCCGCCGGCGCCGACCGGCTGCAGGCCTGGCACGACGGCGGCAGGACCGGAGCCCGGCCACCGGGACGGCTGCGCCCGCTGCCGATCCCCCGGCTCTCCTGGCTGGCGCGGGCCTGGTCGTCGGTGCCGTTGGACGTGCTGCAGGACCCCGACGGCCGGCCACCGGCCATCCGCCACACCGCACAGTACTGACCGGTGGACGGGCGCGTTCGGCGTCCTGAGCCGGTCGAGGGGTGCCACGGGCTCCCGGTGGGCGAGCCCACGGTGGGCCGGACGGTTCGTCACGGTTGGAGCATGACTGCATCGCCGACGGCCTGGATCACCAGGCCGTCGTTGTCGGCTCTGGCCGCGGTGAGTCGTTGGGAGAACGGGAGCCCACTCAGCGGAACGGTCAGGGTGAGTCGTTGGGTGAGCAGCAACCTCGCGGTGGCGCCCAGCTGCTTGTTGCTGCTGGTGACGTTGTAGGGAGTCAGGCGCAGGTTCCCATCGACAACGGTGAGCCTGACCTCTGCGGTGGTGGTGAGGTGTTGGCCCAGGACGGCGACGGTTCCCGACACAGTGACGTTCTGTCCTCCTGCTGCAGCGCTGATCTTCAGCGAGCGTCCGGTCGCGGCCAGGTAGGCGTTGACGGCGGGATAGCTGAGGCGCACGGTCTCCTCGGAGTGTGCGATGCCGATGGTGCGGACGTCATGGAGGAGGACGTCACGGAAGGGCACGCGGGTGTCGGAGAGTTCCGCGTCGACCTGGCTGATCGTCAGCGGCCCGTCGTTGAGACCGTGGGCCCGTATGTGGACCTGGTGGTAGGCGCCTCGAACCAGCTGCAGCAGGAAGAATCGCCCGCTGATGTTCACCGTCGGCTTCTCGGATGCCCCGGTCGCCGCCTGCACGTCGCGCGCGACGAGACCTTCGGCAGCTGTTCGGGCGAAGGTGTCGGCGCCCCAGCCCGCGAGTACCAGCCCCAGGACGACGGCCACTGCCGGGAGCCAGGTGCGAGCCCAGCCCCCCTTCGGCTCAGCCACGGTTCTGCGCTCCCGGTGTCCGCGCCGAGTCCGGAGGGTCGGGCCGGAACGGGATCTTCGGCGCTCGACCCGGCCATCGTGCAGCGTTGCCCAGCAGGGCGAGAGTGGTCGGGGTGAGCACCGGCCGGACAACGAAGGTGTCGAGGAGGAGGCCGACAGTCATCGCAAAGGCGATCTCGCGGAACGTGGCGAGTGGGATCACTGCGACCATGGCGAAAGTGGCAGCCAGGATCGCGCCGGCCGTGGTGATGCTGTGCGAGGCACGCGGGACGGCGACCACGAGCGCGTCCCGCATCGAGCGCCGGCGTGCCTCGTTCCAGACGGCGCCGACAGAGAAGACGTTGTAGTCCGACCCGAGCGCCACCAGCAGCACGGCTGCGGCGAACGGGGCGTAGAACGTCAACCCCTGCTGGCCCAGCAGGTCCTGGAAGAGCCACGTGGTCAGACCCAACGCTGCAGCGACGCTGAGCACGCTGCAGGCCAGCAGCGCAAGCGGCGCGACGAGTGCGCGCAGATACAGCACCAGGATGACCAGTTCGATGGCCATGGCGACGAGAAGCGTGATCTCCAGGCTGCGGCGGGTCAACCGGCTCACCTCGTCGGCGATCAACGTCTGGCCGGTCAAGGAGAGCCGCGCTGTCGCCAGGCCCGACTCGGCAGCGAGAGTCGGGAGTCGGTCGCGGAGTCGGCGGGCATCGGAGATGGCCTGTGCGGCGAGCGGATCGCTGTCGAAGATGACGACGTAGCGAGCCGCGTCACCGGTGCTGGAGAGAACCAGCCCGCGGGCCTTGCCGGTCGGTAGGTCTGCGGGGCCGACGACCCGACTGACGCCGGGCTGGCGGGCGATCTGCCGTTGCAGCCTGGCCAGCGCCGGACGCCGGCTGGCCACTCCCGCCTGTTCGACAAGCACCTCCGTGGGAGCGGTGATGCCACGCAGTCCGGCCTGGTCGAGCAGCTGGGCGCCCTGGTAGACGCCGTCGTCATGCGGAAGCCCAGCAGTGAAGGAGAGGTCGAGTCGAGCCCGGCCCAACGGCAACGCCGCCAGGCCCAGCACGATGACGACGACGAGCATGGCCAGCAACGCCGGGCCGCGGCGGGTGAGCCGCCCGATCAGTCGGGTCAGCCGCTGCCCGTCCGTCGAACGGGTGGAACCCCTGCTCCGGTCCGAACCACGGACGGGTAGCACACTGAACAGTCGCCAGCTCAGCACCGTCATGAGGGCGGGGGTGAGAGTCAGACACGCGGCGAGTCCGACCAGCACCGTCAAGGCCAGGGCCGGGCCGAGCCCGCGAAAGATCGCGAAGGGAGCGGCGAGCAGCGCAATCGTGCCGCCGGCCACGGTGAGGCCCGCGACGGCGACCACCAGTCCGGTGCGCTGCAGAGCCCTTCGAGCGGCGTGCCGGGCGGGCTGGCCGAGGTCGAGTTCATCGCGGAAGGCCGAGAACAGCAGGACGCAGTAGTCGGTGACCACGCCCAGCAGCAGCGCGACCAGGACCGGTTCGAGTTGGGTGGGCACCTCGAAGCCGAGCCGCTTCGCGATCGAGGCGAGCAGCGGAAGGTACACCGCATAGCCGATGCCGGCGATGGACAGCACAGCAAGCGGGGCGAGCAGGGAGCGGAATGCGGCCGCGACGACCACGACGATGAGCAGCACACTGGCGATTTCGAAGAGCCGCAGCCGGGCGGCCAGGTAGTCACTCTGGGCAACCTGAGCAGGGACGAAGCCGGTCACGTAGGTGCGCACACCCTGCTGGTTGTTGAAGTGGGCCGCATAGTTTCGGGCGAGCCGAACGGTGTTGTGCAGACCGGTGCGGTCGGAGACGAAGAGATAGGTGACGGTGGTGTCGGCCCGGCCCGTCGGGATGGGGATGGCAGCCTGGATGGAACCCGGCCGAACAGCCTTCTCGGACCGGAGCACGGTCTGGGTGGTGCCGAGGGCCCACAGCAGCGAGTCGGCGCGGGTCAGCACGCTGAGCCCGTCCGGGGCATGCACCACCACCGCGGTTCCCGCGATCACCGGCGCGCGGAACTGCGCCAGGATTCGCTGCTCGACCCGGAAGACCCGGCTGTCGGGCGGCAGCAGGTTCCCGAACCCTCCGCCTCCCGCACCGTGGGTGGAGACCAGCAGAGATATCGATGCGGCAGCGGCAACCCAGCAGACGATGACGACCCACCGTCCGGTGGTGACGGCCGTCCGGTAGACGCGGCCGGCACCTGCCACCGCCGAATTGAGCCGGGACATGGACCGGTTCACCGGGTGGGGCTGGGCTGCGGTGCGGCGGTCGATCCGGGCGTCGGCGCCGATGAGGTGGCCGCTGGTGGGCCGGAGGAGTGGGGAGCCGAAGTCCCGCCGGAGCCGATGCTGGTGTCGATCCGGCAGTCGCGCAGATGTTTGCCGAGCCGCGGCTCGACGGGCTCCAGCCGGCGCACGATGTCGTCGAGCGCCATCAGGTCGCTGTGGTCCAACGCAGGACCGAGGTCGCCGAGGGCAGCGTAGACGTCCTGTGCGTCGTTGATCACGGCCAGGCAGGCGGCGTTCACCCGGGCCTGGGCCCCCGCCTGTCCCCCAGCGGTCGACGGCTGCGCGCCGCCCGCGGCCGATCCGCTGTTGCCGCGCGAGGTTGCGAAGTCCGGGGTGGTGCTGTTGGCCAACGCCACCACCAGCACGCCGACCACCACGCCGGCGGCGAAGATCAGGATCTTCAGCCACAGCGCCGGCATCCGACCCCGTGGGCCTGCTGGCGCTGGGCTGGCCTGGTTCGGCGACCGATCCGGGCCGGACTCGTCCGCTGACGGTTCCTGCGGGCTCCTCATGGTCAATTCCTCTCTGCGGCGAGAGCTGCACGACGAGCGAGGTCAGTCCGGCCTGAGCCTCGATCAACCGGCGAAGCCACTGGCGTCACCGCCCCGACCGCCATGCCCACGATGAACCGAGTCCGAAGCCAGGTGATGGTCACCGCGCCGTTGTGCACTGCATTCGTTGCATACTGCAATGGTGACGGGTCGGCGCAAGACTGGTCAGCGAATGCCTTCGGGCCGCAACAACCCGGGAATCCCGGTGGAAGCCGTGCCCGTTCAGCGTGGTTTGATCCACGGGCTGAACTGGATACGTTCGGCCAACGCCGGACTGCTGGCCATGGCCCTGCTGGTGGGTGCCGGAGCGGGCGGCGGAGCCGTCGCCTTCCGCTGGTTGATCAAGGCGTTCACCCTGGTGCTGTCCGGGCACACCGACTACTCCGCTGCCGGTGGGGCGGCTAATCCGCTGGTTCCGGGACTCGGCCGCTGGTTCGTGGTGCTGGCACCGGTCGTGGCCGGGCTGGTTTACGGCCCGCTCGTCCAGCGGTTCGCCAGAGAAGCCCGGGGACACGGCGTGCCGGAGGTGATGTTCGCCGTCGCCCGCAGCGGCGGCCGGATCGCCCCCCAGGTGGCTGTCGTCAAGGCTCTCGCGTCGGCACTGTGCATCGGGGGTGGCGGCTCTGTCGGCCGAGAGGGGCCGATCGTGCAGATCGGCTCTGCGCTGGGTTCCACGCTGGGGCGTGGCGTCCGGGTGACCGAGCCCCGGCTGCGCGTGCTGGTGGCGTGTGGTGCGGCCGGTGGTATCGCGGCGACGTTCAATGCGCCACTGGCCGGGGTGTTCTTCGCGATGGAACTGATCCTGCGCGACTTCACGGCTGCCGCCTTCGGCATGGTGGTCGCGTCCTCGGTGACCGCAAGCGTCATCGGCCGGGCCGCGTTCGGCAACACCCCGTTCCTGACCCTGCCGGTCTTCACCGTCAGCCATCTCCTCCAGTACCCGCTGTTTGCAGCGCTCGGTCTGCTCGCCGGCCTGGTCGGGGTCGCCTTCAGCCGCATCCTGTACGGGATCGAGGACGGTTGTGACGCCGTGTGGCAACGGGTGAGAGGGCCGGAATGGGCCCGGCCGGCTGTCGGTGGTCTTGTCCTCGGCGGACTGCTGCTGGCCCTGCCCCAGATGTACGGCGTGGGATATCCCGTCATCGGGTCCGGGATCGCCGGTCGGTACGGGATCGCGATGCTGCTGGTGCTGATGTTCGGGAAGGTCGTCGCGACCAGTCTGACCATCGGGATCGGCGGCTCGGGCGGCGTCTTCGCGCCCAGCCTCTTCGTCGGCGCGATGCTCGGCTCGGCCTACGGCCAGCTGATCCAGCATCTCCTCCCCGGACTTGCCGGGCCGGCCGGCGCGTACGGGCTGATCGGGATGGGCGCGGTGTTCGCCGGCGCCGCGCGAGCCCCGATCACCGGCGTGGTGATCATGTTCGAGCTGACCGGTGAGTATTCGATCATCCTGCCGCTGATGGCTGCCATCATCCTGGCCACCGGACTCAGCCATCTGCTCTCCCACGACACGATCTACACCCGCAAACTGCTGCGCCGGGGTGTCGACATCGATGAGCCGGTCAGCCCGATCATGGCCAACACCACGGTCGACCAGGTGATGGAACCGGTCGGGGCGCTGCTGGCCGAGGAGTCACCGCTGATCGAAGCCGCCGACGGCGTCACTGCCTCGCCCCACGGGCAGCTCGGCGTGGTCGACCACGCGGGTGCCTATCTCGGCGTCGTCACCGCACGGGCCCTGGCCGATGCGCTGGCCGACGGCGAACACGACACCCAGCGGGTCACGTCGATCATCGAAGCCCCGGACACGGTCAAGGTCAGCGATCCACTCCGAAGCGCCCTGCCCGCTCTGGAGACCGCATACGCCTCCGTTCCCGTCCTGGATGAGCAGGAGGAGAACCTCGTCGGCTGGCTGACCCACCAACGCGTCCTTGCCGCCCAACGGCAGGCGCAGCTGTCCCCGAGTTCCATCGTCAACGACCGACGTCGCCCGCAGCGGCCGCCCGCAGGCCCGAAGACGGGAGAAGGCCGCCGACCGTGAGACCGCCGACCGTGAGACCGCTGCGGCGGAGCCGGGTCGGGACAGCCGGCAGACCCGACTCCGCACGTGGTCGGTCCGATCAGGACGCGTCTCATCGCAGACCGGTCCGCATCCAGGCTGTCGAACGAGCCCGCACCGCCAGGGTGATCATGCGCGCGAGGATGTAGCCGCCGTAGGCAGCCCACAACCAGACCAGGTCGGCGCCGGAGCCGTACACGAGCAGCGCCAGCGGAAGGTAGGCCAACATCGCGATCAGCCCGGCGAGCGCCAGGTACCGGCCGTCACCGGCCCCGATCAGCACGCCGTCGAGCACGAAGACGATGCCGGCGACCGGGGTCATGGCGGCGAGCACGAGGAGCACCTGCCGGAGCAACTGTTGAACGGCGGGATCAGGCGAGAACAACTGTTCGTAGAGCGGCCGGCCGAGTGCCACCACCAGCCCGAAGACAACACCGGCCAGCAGGCCCCAGCCGACCATGCGGCGGGTCAATCGGCGCACCATCGACTCGTCACCTGCACCGAGGTAACGACCGATGACCGCCTGGGCGGCGATGGCGATGGCATCCAGCGCGAACACCAGCATGCTCCACAGACTGTTCGTCACCTGGTGAGTGGCCAGGGCTACGGCCCCCATCCCGGCCGCCACCCCGGTGGTCACAGTGATCGAGATCTGCAGGGTCGCTGTCCGCAGCATGAGCCAGAACCCTGCCTTGGCCGCCCTCAGCACGCCGCGCGGCCGAAAGGTGACCACCGCTCCGTTGCGGCGCGCGCCGTTGATCACCACCACCGACAAGAACGCTGCGCAGATGGTCTGGGCAAGCAGGCTGCCGGTCGCAGATCCGGCGATGCCCATCCCCAGCCCATAGACGAACGCGACGTTGAGGCCGATGTTGATCACATTGCAGCTGATCGCCACCGTCAGGGGTGTCCTCGTGTCCTGCATTCCCCGCAGGACACCGGTGGACGCCAGCACCAGGAGCAACGACGGGAGCCCGCAGAGGGCGATCCGCAGGTACGACTCGGCGGCCTGCGCAACGGCCGGACCGGCGCCGTACCAGCCGATCGCCATCGGCAATATGGCCTGCAGCACGCAGCAGAGCAGTGCCCCCAGCACCACGGCGAGAATCATGCCGTCGATACCGCCTGTCAGAGCTCCGCGAAGGTCACCGGCACCAAGTCGTCGCGCCACCGTTCCGGTCGTGCCATAGGCCAGGAAGATGCTGAGGCCGGTGAGGATGCCGATGAGGTTGCCGGCGACTCCGAGTCCTGCCAGTTGTGTGGTGCCGAGATGACCGATGATCGCCGAGTCGGCAAGCAGCAGTGCGGGCTCCGACACCAGGGTCGCGAACGCCGGTACGGCCAGCGCGAAGATCTCCCTGTCGAGCTGCCGCGCGGGCTGGGCCTGCAGCGAGGTTCCAGACACGGCCTATGCCGACCTTCGCCGACACCTCGGCCGCCGGCGATGGCGGCCGGCTGAGGTCATCGTGGCTGCGGCGGTCCCTGCTCCTCGCATGCAGATCAGGCGGACGGCATCACGAGGTAGTACGGCTGGTTCGCCAGATCGGCCCCGAATCCGGGATCCAGCGCGACACCGCCGTCGGAATGGTCCACGGTGAAGAAGTACATCAGCGGATAGCTGGCCTTGGTGTAGTCGGCGGGGATCTCGCCGACAGACCGACCGTCGGCTGCGGTCAGCGCTGCAGTCTGCCATTGTTCGGCCTGGTTCACGTGGCGATAGTGCAGCCGCACACCCGAGACCTCCTGACCCGTGGCCACCGTCAAGGACAGCGGTTCGCCGCGCTGATAGCTCGCTGGTACGGCGTGGTCCAGGCCGGACCGTTGTGGCCGCGCTCGCACCGTCGGTCGGGAGCCTTCGGTGTCGCCGGCATCGGCCATCGCCCGCAATGCGGCCGCCATCGCATCGACATCCGCCTCGATCGCCGGCAGGCGGTCGGTCCAACTGCCATGTTCGCTGCGCTCGGGGCCGAACATCATGTTGTTCTGGTAGATGCCTTCGCTGATCCTGACAATCTCCGCCCAGCTGTCGCGGGCGGTGATGTTGTGCTTGAGCGCCGATTCCAGCAGGGCTCGGTCCTGTGACTGCTGGTACAGCGAGTAGTCGGCAGCGGACCGGAACTTCGCCGCGAAGAACCGACCAAGCGCTGACAGGATCGCTGTGTCGATGGCCGTGCGACGTAGTTGCGCGTCGGGAGCATCCGCCGAGTTGAGGGCCGCGACCGCGTCGTCGGCGGAATCGACGTACCCGTCGATCCAATCCGCGACCTCGACGGGCGTGTACCGACCGTCCAACCGCCCCGAGGTCACGTCGGCGGCCCACTCATTGATCACGTAGAACAACGTCGGATCGAACGGACTGACCGTTCCCCACATGGGAGGAGACATCGTGTCCCTTCCATAGTGGCCGGCGTACATGCCGTCGGTGATCGGCAGGTTCGTGTAGACCTCCGGCCAGTAGCCGTTGTTGGATGCACCGGCGCCGTGGACGACGGTGACCAACGGGAGGATACGACTGAGAGGGGCAAGAGCCTGTTCCACCGCATCCGCATACTCGCCGTAGACCTGCTGCAGATAGCCGCGCCATTCGTGAGGTTGCGCATCGGGGTTGTACAGCTTGCGGCCCCAGATCCGATAGGTGTAGCCGTACTTGGTCCAATCCCGCAGACCCAGTTGCAGTTCGGGTGCGATGTAGAGATCACGACGCCCAGGGGCGCCAGATCCCTTGCGTCCCTTGAAGTACAGCGGTTCACAGACGTCTACCCCGATTGCGCCGGCGAAGGTCGACAGCCGACCATAACCCGCAGCCAGCGCGGGGTCGCCCCAGAGCAGCACCTTCTGCGTTCCTGGCCACACCCGGAAGATGAGGTCCGCACGACGGTCGACACCGAGGAAGTCGGCGTACCCGTAGCGGGTGAATCGCCGGGAGAACTCGGTGATCGCGGTGAGTTCGTGCCCCGGCGGCACCGGCTTGGCTTCTTCCAACTTCCGGATCGATGCCTGGTGATAGGGCAGGCCCTGATGTTCGGCCCAGTACTTGGCGCCGAGCACCGGGTGCAGGCCCGGCTTGTCCGCCGCATCCAGCAGGGCGTCGTCAACCCCCTTCGCATGCATGTCGACCTGCAGTTCCCTGCCAGAGGCCGACAGGGCATCGAACACGGCGCCCCAGAAGCGTTCGTGGCCCTCGTCGGGGATGCCACCCTCGTAATGCACCCGGAACGAGAACCCGTCGATGTCGGGACACTGCTGCAGGAGCTCGGTGATGGCGGCCGCGCAGTAGGGAGCATGGGTCTCGGGCGTCAGTCCAGTGATCGGGAAGCGATGCCGGGAGTTGCGGCCGTAGTCGTAGGCGTGATTCCACAGCCCGAGTTGGAAGTTCATGCCCCGTCGCTTGGTCTCCGCGGCGATGAACCTCAGCATGGCGAGGTTGCGGTCGCGTTCTTGCGCGGTCACGCCTTCGGCACGGACATCCCAGCCGGGCACCTCCAGCAGGAACGGATAGGCGAAGCAGAGGTAGTTGTCGGTTGCCCCGTTGCGGTCGGCGCCGTAGTTGTACTGCATGCCCAGGGCGAGATGGAAGCGGCTGAACCGTGACTGGGCCATCCAATCCAGGTATTCGGTCCAGAAGTCACGGCTGGCGAACCACGGCAGATCTTCGTCGACGCTGGAGAAGGATCGCATGATGCCGCGAACTGGCATGCTCGTCGACGCCTGGAACCCGTCCAGACCCTCGAGCACCGACTCCAGGTCTGCACCCATCTGGAGCCGATCCGCCACCTCGACCAGGGCGTAGGAGGCGCCGGTGGCATCAGAGGCCCGCACCTGGAGAGAACCGCCGGTCCGCTGGAAGGCAAAGCCCTGCGGGCCGCAGTCGCCGGGCTGCACCGAGAGGACCTGCCCAGCTGTGCCGGCTTCGGACTGGCCGCGGCGCAGCTCGCCGTTCAGCCGTTGAGCGAGGAGCTCCGCGGCCCAGTCCACGGCCGGGCCAGCCAGCTCAGCCGACGTCACCAACGTCAGAGTCGAGTCACCGGGCATCGTCGCCTTCTTCCGTATCGCGGAACTTTGATGTCATCTGTCGGATATTCTTCCATGGCTTGCACGCTGCGTGCAACGGTCTGGTCGACCCACATCGGGGAATCTCGCCACGGAGCCGGGCACGTCCGGCCGCCGCACGTCACGTGCAGATTCATCTCGCCCTGGTCGAGGTGCCGCCCGCGCTACTGAACGGTTGGTGAGTACGACTGCTCGTCGTCCGGGACCGAGGCACCGGACAGCGTGAGTTTGTCTGCGTAATGACAGGCGACAACATGGCCGGGCGACGACTCGGTCAATCGTGGCCGATCAGTGACGCACATCTGTTCGTCGGCGTATGGACACCTGGTGTGGAAGAAGCATCCGCTCGGAGGATTCGCCGGGTCGGGAAAATCGTCAGACAGTCGGATGCGTCGAGCCTGATCCCGCAGCCGAGGGTCTGGCCGCGGCACCGCCGAGAGCAGGGCCTCGGTATAGGGATGTTGGGGAGCAGCGTAGATGGCGGCCGTGTCAGCGACCTCGACGATCCTGCCCAGGTACATCACCGCGACGCGGTCGCAGATGCTTTCCACCACCGACATGTCGTGGGAGATGAAAAGGTAGGTGAGATCGAGTTCGTCCTGCAGATCGCGGAGAAGGTTCAGGACCTGGGCGCGGACCGACACGTCCAGAGCGGACACCGCTTCGTCGGCGATCACCACCCGCGGATCGGTGATCAGCGCGCGGGCGATGTTGACCCGCTGCCGTTGACCACCGGAGAAGGCGTGTGGATATCGGTGCATGTGACCCGGTGAGAGACCGACACGCCGCAACATCGCCGCGACCCGGTCCTCCAGTTCGGATCCCTTGGCGATCCCGGTCGCCTGCAGCGGGTCGCCGACAATCTGCAGGATCGTCATCCTGGGGTTCAGCGAGGAGAAGGGATCCTGGAAGATCACCCGGATCTCCTTCTGGTACGGGCGCAATTGTGGCACGGTCATGGGGGCGAGATCGACCCGCTCCCCGTGTGCCGTTCGATAGAGCAGCCGTCCTCGCGTGGGTTGCTCGCTGCGCACGATGCACCGACCCAGGGTGGTCTTGCCACACCCCGATTCGCCGACCAGCCCCAGCACCTCACCTTGCTGAAGGTCAACACTCACGTCGTTGACCGCATGCACCCGGCCGATTGTCCGGGCGAACAGACCACGGCCACGGATCGGGAATTCCATCGCCAAGTCCTGGACGCTCAGGATCGCTTCCTGACTTGCCTCGTTCATGCGTTCACCCTCAGGCTGTCCGACTCCGCGGCCTGCTTTCGATAATCTTCCACGAGTTTCGGGTCCTGCAGCACGCATCGGGACAAGCGCCGACCGCCGAGTCGTACGGTCGGCGGCTCCGTGGTGTCGCACAGGCCTGGTATCGCTGCGTCGCAGCGGGGATGGAACGGACAGCCGCTCGGATACTGGAAGGGATGCGGCACCTGCCCTCGGATGGTCGCAAGCCGCTGACGGGTTCCGCGCCCCATCCGGGGGATCGACTCAAGCAGGGCTCGGGTGTAGGGATGTTGGGGGTCATGGAAGATCTCGTCAACGGCCCCCCGTTCCACCACCGTGCCGAGGTACATCACCACGACCTCATCGGCGATCTCTGCGACCACCCCCAGGTCATGGGTGATGAACAGCACCGCCATCCCGGTCTGCTCCTGGAGATCACGCAGCAGGTCGATGATTCTGGCCTGAGTGGTGACGTCCAATGCTGTGGTGGGCTCGTCGGCGATCAGCAGCTTCGGATTGCAGGACAACGCCATGGCGATCATGACCCGCTGACACATGCCCCCGGACAGCTGGAACGGATATGACTCCATCGTCCGTTCGGGTCGGGGAATGCCCACCCGTTGCAGAAGCTCCTGACCACGTGCCCAGGCATCCTTCTTGCCGAGCGGCAGATGAAGTTGGATCGCCTGCGAGAGCTGGTTGCCCACGGTGTACATCGGTGAGAGCGAGGACATCGGCTCCTGGAAGATCATCGCGATCTCGCCACCACGGATGTCCCGAAGACGCTCACCGGTGGGGTCAAGCCCGACAAGGTCAACCCGGCCGCCGTCGTCGCTGCCGCCGTTGCCCTGTCGGACGGCTGTCGACGGGTCGGTGGCGGCAACGTCATGAGTCGCACCTGCCGGCTGCCACCAGATCCGGCCGCCGACGATCCGTCCCGGCCGGTCGATGAGCTGGAGCACCGACCGCGCCGTGACACTCTTGCCGCAACCCGACTCCCCCACCACGCAGACCGTCTTGCCGGCGGGCACACTGAAGCTGACCCCATCGACGGCACGGACGACGCCGTCGTGGAAGACGAACTGGGTCTGCAGCTGGTCGATCTGCAGGATGTCTGGCTCGGAAATGGTCCGCTCCTCAGGGAATTGACTACTGCTTGTACGGGTCTGCTGCGTCTCGCAGTCCATCGCCGACGAAGTTGAGGGACAGCACGGCGATCACGACGGCCAGACCCGGCAGCATGAGCCACGGCGCGGTCGCCACCACCCGGATGTTCTGTGCCTCTTCGAGCAACACCCCCCAACTCACCACGGGCGGCTGCAGTCCCAGCCCCAGGAATGACAGGGCCGTCTCCGCCAGGATCATGGCCGGGATCGACAGGCTGAGTGATGCGATCAGATGCGAGGTGAACAGCGGCAGCATGTGCCTGAAGATGAGCCTCGGCGGGCGGTTGCCATCGAGCCGGGCAGCAGTGACGAACTCCTCATGGCGTAGCGACATGAACCTGCCCCGGGTCACCCGACCGAGCTCGGTCCAGGCGAAGAGCGCCAGAATCGAGGTGATGGCGAAGTACCGCTGCACCGGCCCCCAGTCTCTGGGCAAGGCCGCCGCCAGGCCGAGCCAGAGGGGAAGGGTGGGCATCGACATGAACAACTCGACGACGCGCTGGATCACGGTGTCGACCTTGCCGCCGACGTAGCCCGAGATCCCGCCCAGGGTCACGCCGAGCACGAACGCGAACGTCACGCCCACCAGGCCGATCGTCATCGATACGCGGGTGCCGATGACGATCCGGGAGAGCAGGTCCCGGCCGTTACGGTCCGATCCGAGCAGGTACATCGGCTGCCGATCATTGATCGGGCCGATCAGGTGGACGTTGGTCCGGAACAGGCCGAGAAACCTGTAGTTCTCCTGCGATCTGTCGAACAGTCGCAGCCGAACCTTCTGCGTGGTGTCGACGGTGTACTGCACCGCCAGCGAGTCGGGATCGACCGACTCGCGATAGCCGTAGACATACAGTCCCAGCTTCGTGCCGCCGGCGCTGTGGTCGAGGATGTGAATCCGCTGCGGCGGCGCGTAGGGATAGTCCTCGTGGAACATGCCCGTGCTGAATGGCGCAAGAAATTGCCCGAAGATGACCGTCAGGTAGAGCAGTACGGTGACGACTGCTCCCACCATGGCCAGCTTGTGTCGCCGGAATGCTCGCCAGACCAGTCGCGCCTGACTGGCGGTGTAGATCTTCTCGTCGGTGCCTGCCTCCTCCTCCACCGGGAGCGTGGGTTCCTCGGCGTCGGTCGGTGCACCAGGATGGACGGCGTCGATCACTCGGTCGGTCATCGGCAGGTCACCGAGCTACCTGAAGCCTGACCCGAGGGTCGAGCCAGGCGAGGGCGAAGTCGGACAACAGCGTACCGATCACGGTGAGCAGACTGGTGATCAAGATGATCGATCCGGCCAGATACATGTCCTGGCTGAGTAGCGAGCTGAGCAGGACCGGTCCCGTGGTCGGCAGCGAGAGCACCTGGGCAACGATGACCTCGCCCGACACCAGGCCCGGCAGCACCCAGCCCACGGTGGAGATGAACGGATTGAGCGCCACCCGCAGCGGATATTTCAGGATCAGGCTGCGTTCGGGCACGCCTCGTGCTCGGGCGGCGACCACGTAGGGCTTACGGAGTTCGTCGAGCATGTTGGCGCGCAGGATCCTGATGAGCCCTGCCGTCCCGGCGCTGCCCAGGACGACCACGGGAACCCACAGGTGGGACAACAGGTCGAGCACCTTGCCGATGTTCCACGGCGCGTCGGTCCATTGCGGCGAGAACAGCCCGCCGACGCTCTGCCCGAAGAACCGGTAGCCGATGTACATCAGGACCAGGGCGATCAGGAAGTTGGGGATGGCCAGACCGAGGAACCCGATGGTGGTGGCGATGTAGTCCCCGATCTTGTACTGCCGAACCGCGGAGTACAGACCGACCGGGAGTGCGATCACCCAGGTGAAGATCAGTGTCGAGAACGACAGCGCCACGGTCAGCGGCAGTCGCTGCGCCAGCACGGTGCCCACGGGCCGGTTCAACTGGAACGACTCCCCGAAATCGCCGGTGACGACACCTCCGATCCACTTGAAGTACTGCACCCACAAGGGCGAGTTCAGTCCGTATCGCACCTGCAGCGAGGCGATCCGTGCCCTGTCGATGTCGCCGCCCTGGGCCTTCATCTGAGTGATCAGGGTGGTCAGGTAGTCGCCCGGCGGCAGTGAGATGATCACAAAAGCGGCAATGCTGATCAGGAACACGGTCGGCACCATGTAGACCATTCTGCGGACCATGTAGTTGATCATGTCCGGGTCATCCCTGGCGACTCGACCCGCGGTCGGGTGTCGGTGCGCGAGCCCGTGGGCGACGTGGGCAGCACGGTCACGACTGCGGATCCAGGTAGTACTGGGTGGGGTTGGTGACGGCTGGATATGGCGCCTTGAACGACAGCCACATCTGGTCGTCGCCGGGTACATTGTGGACGCGGTTGGTCTTGATACAGAAGGCCTTACCTGGCAGCGAAACGCCCATCGTCCAGAACTGCTCCTTGGCGATGTCGATGATCTGCTTCAGCCCCGCATACTGGGTCTGCTGGTCAGCACTGCCGACGACCTTCTCGCGGTAGATCGATATCTGCCGCTGCATCTCCGCCGGCGGTGCCTCCTTGGGTGACCCACCTTGATACCAGTTGCTCCACAGCGGAGCATAGGAGGATCCGCCGGTCGCGAACAGCCACCGCGGGTCGGCGATCAGACCCATGTAGCCGAGCTCCCCCTTGTCCAGGGTGCAGTCGTAATCGTTGGCGGTCAGCCGCTGGGAGACCAGCTCGGGACTGGCGGTATCGATGCGAAGCTCGACACCGACCTGTTGCCAGGTCCGCTTGACGAACTCCATCGCATCGATCATGTCCGGGTAACGGGACTGGCACAGCACAGAGATGGCGATCGGCTTACCGTCCTCACCGATTCGCCGGCCCTGCTTGTCGACGCTGCCGTAGCCGGCCTTCGCGAAATGCTGCTTGGCCTGGTCGAGGCTGAACTCGGTGTATTGGGTGCCGAAGCTGTCGCCGGAGTAGAACGGCACCTCCGGACGCGGAGCCGTCTGCCATGGACGGCCCTGACGCTGGTAGACGAGATTGATGATCTGCTGGCGGTTGATGGCGTAGGAGAGTCCGATGCGGAAGTCCTTGTTCCGGTACATCTTCCGCTTCGCCGGGTCCTTGGTGGTGAGATTCAGGCAGATGCCGATCGTATTGTGGTCCGGCTCCTTCACCGAGATCAGCTTGTAGCCACCCTTCTGCTGGCCGTCAGCAAGCACCGGCCGGTTCTTCGGGATGGTGACCTCCGCGCGCATGTAGAAATCGACGTTGCCGTTGGCAGCCGACAGCAGCAACGGGCCCTGGTCGCTGAAGAACCTGAACGCCCAGGAATCGATGTAGGGCAGCTGGCTGCCGTCAGCGTCGACCTTCCAGTAGTAGGGGTTTCGCTCCCACATCTGCCGGCCGCCGTCCCCGTGGGGATTCTTCGGAACCCAGGCGCTCAGGACCGGAAGATCGACGTTCTCGAGGTTGTCGATCTTCGTGAGGAAGTTCTGGGCCCAGTCGTTCGGCAGGCTGGGATTGAACTTCTTGTGGAACTTCTTCAGGTAGTGCATCGGCAGCAGCCAGAACGGCGGCCCGTGCGGAGTGAGCTCCTGCAGGAAGAGTGCGTTCGGTGCGGCGAAGGTGAAGGTGACCTGCCAATCGCCCTGCGCGGTGACCTTGACCGGCTGGTCGCCCGTCTTCAGCTGGGTCGGTATCTCCGGTGTGAGGCTCTTGTTCATCAGGATGTTCTGATGCCACCAGGTGAGGTCCGCAGAGGTGAACGGCTCTCCGTCGCTCCAACGCATACCCTCACGCAGATGGAAGATGTAGACGCGCCCGTCTTCTTGTACCTCGAACTTCTCGGCAACATTGGGAATGATCTTTGAGTAGCTGGGGTCCCAGGTGACCAGGTGATCGTTGGTGACGGTCATCCACAGCCAGCTCGGATCCGTGCTCGCCAGGACGGTCTGCATGGTCCCGCCGTAGATCCCCGCTTGCTCCAGCGGCTGGATGACCCGCGGATTCTTGGGCAGTCGACGGGCTACCTCCGGCAGCGAGCCGGACTTGACCTGCTGCTGAAGCATCGGCGCTTCCTTGCCCTTCGGCGCGTTCTTCTTGGTGCCGCCCTTGTTCGGATTGGTCGAGAAGAAGCTGCAGCCGCTGACCGCGGCAAGGCTTGCACCAGACGCTCCCATCGCGAGGAGTTGCCTGCGCGACACGGTTACACCCATGACGAATCCACCTTCCCCATTGAACGCGTGAACCCGGACCCCGTAGGAGCCTCAGTCTCCGCTGCGTGACAGCGGATGTCCGCATAGCGGAAACTGCGTGTTAGCGTAAGCGAGAAGGCGAGCGGGGTCAATGCCCCAACGTCCTCCGATACAGACCAGTTACCGGCGCGTCGTCGACCTGGGCTCCCGGACGCATGGTGCTGCGCCCTCGTCTCGCCGTACCAGTGGCCGCGCCGACCAGGCCGGTGGAGAATTGCCGGTGCCCAACATGTTCGCATCTCAGGAGCCCGTGAATGCCAAAATCGAGTGCCGACAAAGCGCAGACCTCCTCCGGCGGGGTTCAGTCGGTGACCCGCGTCTTCGAGCTCCTGGAAATCCTCGCCGAGACCGACGACGGAACGACGATCAGCGACCTCGCCGCTCGGTCCGGGGTGCCTGTTCCCACCATTCACCGGCTGCTCCGCACCATGATCAACCTGGGATACGTCCGACAGCTCTTGTCGCGGCGGTACGCCCTCGGGCCCCGGCTCATCCGGCTGGGCGAGCAGGCCCATGGCCAGTTGGGTGCCGTCGCCAGACCCGAACTGAGACGGCTAGCGCAGCGTCTCGGCGAGACGGCGAATCTGGCCGCCCTCGATCGCGATGCCGTCGTGTACGTTGCGCAGTCACCGTCGCCACACGCCATGCGCATGTTCACCGAGGTCGGACGTCGGGTAGATCTGCACGACACCGGGGTCGGTAAGGCGATACTGGCCTCCCTGCCGGAATCGACGATCGAATCGATCATCGGCCGCACCGGTATGGCGACCCCCACCAGCCACAGTCACGCGAATCTGGAATCGCTGCTCGCCGACGTCCGGGAGATCCGCGACCGCGGCTATTCCATCGACGATCAGGAGCAGGAACTCGGCGTGCGCTGCTACGCCGTGCTGGTCCCGAACGCGCCCGTGCCGATGGCCGTGTCCGTCTCCGGACCGGTGGTGAGGGTGGACGAGGAGTTCGGCCTGCGCGCCGTGAAGCTGCTCACCGAGGCCGCCGGGAGGATCGGCGGCGCGCTCACCGGACGATCCGGCGGGAAGACCGCAGCCACCGAGCTGGCATCCAGCTGACGCCGGGCAGGCCGCCGCACCTGCTCAGTGCACGGCCGCTGTCACAGCTGGATCGGAGCCGCTGCAGTCCCGGCGGCGATACACCGGGCCGCCTGGTGGGGCCTTGACCCTCCATCGCCCGATGTCGTAGTTTGATTTCGTTGCTCGGAGTGTAGATTCCATATGCTGGAATGTCTCTGGATGTCGCGGCGACAGTTCCCGCTGGGATCGCCGCCCTGGGAGGAGTGGCATGTCGGATCGGGAACGGGTCCAGATCGCAGGCCTGTCGGTGGCGACTCCGCTGTACCGGTTCGTCGAGGATGTCGCCCTGCCTGGTTCCGGGCTTGATTCCGGCACCTTCTGGCCAGGCGTGGCGACCATCTTCCGCGCACTGACACCGCGGATCCGCAACGCCCTGGCGACCAGGGCCGAGCTGCAAGCGAAGATCGACGACTATCACCGGGCCGCGCCGGGCCAGGTCGACGAGGACAAGTATCGCGAGCTCCTCACCGAGATCGGCTACCTCGTCGACGACGCAGGCGACCTGACGGTGACCACAACGGGCGTGGATACCGAGATCAGCGGCCAGGCCGGCCCGCAGCTGGTCGTGCCACTGCTCAACCGGCGATACGCGGCCAATGCGGTCAACGCCCGGTGGGGCTCGCTGTACGACGCGTTCTACGGCACCGACTCGGTCGACCGGTCGGGGGAGCTGGCGCCCGGCGCGAGTTACAACCCGACCCGCGGTGCAGCGGTCATCGCGCGGGCCCGCGACTTCCTCGATGCGGCGGCGCCACTCGTCGAAGGCAGCCATCGAGACGCCACCCGGTATGCCGTCTCAGCCGGCCGGCTGGTCGTGGACCGAGGCGCCGATGATCCGATCGGATTGGCCGATCCTGAGCAGTTCCTCGGCTATCGCGGGAATCCGGAAGCTCCCAGTGCCATCGTGCTGATCCACAACCGGCTGCACGTGGAGATCCTGATCGACCGGACTGCGGCGATCGGACGTGACGACCGGGCCGGCGTGAACGACGTGCTGATCGAGTCAGCCGTGACCACGATCATGGATCTGGAGGACTCGGTCGCCGCCGTGGACGCCGAGGACAAGGTGCTCGGCTACACCAACTGGTTGGAGCTGATGGAGGGCACTCTGACGGCCGAGGTCACCAAGGACGGGCGCACCTTCACCCGCCGGATGAACCCGGACCGCCCGTACATCCGGGCGGATGGTTCACCCGCGGAACTGCGTGGTCGCGCGCTGCTGTTCGTCCGTCAGGTGGGCCACCTGATGACCACCGACGCGATCCTGGACGACGAGGGCAACGAGGTAGCCGAGGGCATCCTCGACGCGATCATGACCGGACTCGGTTCGCTTCGCGACCTGCAGGGGCGCACGGAGCTGCCCAACTCGCTCACCGGTTCCATGTACGTGGTCAAGCCCAAGATGCACGGGCCCGACGAGGTCACGCTGACCGTCGACATCTTCAGCCGGGTGGAGGAGTTGCTCCGGCTGCCGCCGCTGACGATCAAGCTCGGCATCATGGACGAGGAGCGCCGGACCTCGGCCAATCTGCTCGCCTGCCTGCGGGCCGCGGCCGACCGGGTCGTCTTCATCAACACCGGCTTCCTGGACCGGACCGGTGACGAGATCCATACATCGATGTACGCCGGACCGATGGTCCGTAAGGCCGAGATGAAGAATCAGCCCTGGATCCGGGCCTACGAAGCGTTGAACGTTGACGTGGGGATCCGGGCGGGTTTGCCCGGGCGCGGGCAGATCGGCAAGGGCATGTGGGCGATGCCGGACCTGATGGCCGACATGCTCGAACAGAAGATCCAGCAGCCGCGTGAGGGCGCCACCACGGCGTGGGTGCCGTCGCCGACCGCGGCGACGCTGCATGCCCTGCACTACCACCAGGTCGACGTGTTCGCGGTGCAACAGGAGCTCGCCTGCCGGGCCTCCACCGACCTGCGCGAGTTGCTGCGGATCCCGCTGGCGACCCGCAGCTACACCGAACAGGAGCGCCAGGCGGAGATCGACAACAACATCCAAGGCGTACTGGGATACGTGGTCCGTTGGATCAACGAGGGGATCGGCTGTTCGAAGGTGCCCGACATCAACGACATCGCCCTGATGGAGGACCGTGCCACCTGCCGGATCTCCTCCCAGCACGTCGCCAACTGGCTCCTGCACGGTGTTGTCAGCAGCGACCAGGTGGAGGACTCGCTGCGCAGGATGGCCCGGAAGGTCGACGAGCAGAACGCCGGAGATCCCCACTACCGGCCGATGGCCCCGGACTTCGCCGGCGAGGCGTTCCGGGCCGGCCGCGCGTTGATCATGGACGGCGTCGACCAACCCAGTGGCTACACCGAGCCGATCCTGCATCGGTACCGTCGCCAGATCAAAGAAGGCGTGAGGAGTGCCTCATGAGCAGGATCAGCCTGGCCACCGCACGCACCATCGTCGCAGCAGCCCTGGACGAAGCCCACCGTTGCGGGCTGAAGCCCATGGCTGTCACGGTGCTCGACGCCGGCGGGCACCTGATCGCCGCCGAGCGTGAGGACGGAACCTCGAACCTGCGGATCGAGATCGCCCGCGCCAAGGCGCATGGAGCGATATCGCTCGGCATGGGTTCCCGGGCCTTGATGGACCGGGCCGAACAACAGGCCTACTTCATCTCCGGGGCCGCCCTGGCGGTGGGCGGTTCCCTGCTCGCGGTCCCCGGAGGCGTGCTCGTGCTCGACGGTACGGAGATCATCGGAGCCGTCGGCGTCTCCGGCGACACGTCGGACAATGACGAAAAGGTCGCGCTGGCAGGAATCACCGCGGCAGAGTTGGCCGCACAGGTCGACTGAGCTTCACCGCCACCGTCGCGCACGTCGAAAGGAATCCGCGTTGCCCACCGTCGATGCACTGACGGCCCGGGGCGCCTTCGAGGCCAGGTTCCGCCCCGAGCAACTCATCACCGATCATGCCGGACTCAAGGCCTACGAATGCGACGGACTCACCGCCTTCCGCGCTCTGCCTGCACTTGTCGTCCTCGCCGAGTCCACCGAGGACGTCGCCGCCGCGGTCCGGATCTGCGCCGCGCACGGCGTGCCTTTCATTCCCCGCGGCGCCGGCACCGGCCTGTCCGGTGGCGCACTCCCCCGACCCGACGGTGTGGTCATCAGCACCGCCCGGATGCGCAGGGTGCTCGCGATCGATCCGAACAACCGACGAATGACCGTTCAGCCCGGCATCGCCAACAGTGCGGTGTCGACCGCCGCCGAACCCGACAACCTGTACTTCGCCCCGGACCCGTCCAGCCAGATCGTGTGCAGCGTCGGCGGAAACGTGGCCGAGAACAGCGGTGGAGCGCACTGTCTGAAATACGGGTTCACCACCAACCACGTGCATGCCCTCACCGTGGTCACCCCGGCCGGTGAGGTGGTCCGGATCGGCGGTTCCTCGGCCGACCCGACCGGACCCGACCTGCTCGGCGTCCTCATCGGCTCGGAAGGGACGCTGGGCATCGTCACCGAAGTCACCGTCAGGCTGCTGGTCCGGCCGGCGGCAGTCCGCACCCTGGTGGCCGACTTCACCACTGCGGAGCAGGCAGCCGAGGCCGTCAGCGGACTGGTATCGCACGGGGTCATCCCGGCCGCGGTCGAGATGCTCGACCAGCTCGCCATCTCGGCGGTCGAGACCGCCACCCGGGCCGGCTACAGCCGCGATGCCGGGGCAGCCCTCGTCGTCGAACTCGACGGGTTCGCCGCCGCGGTCGAGGAGGAGTTCGAGATCGCCGAACGACTGTGCCGCGAGAACCGGGCCACCAGGGTCCGGATCGCCCAGGACGCGGACGAACGCGCCCTGATCTGGAAGGGGCGCAAGTCCGCCTTCGCGGCCATGGGCCGGATCAGCCCCGCCTACCTGGTCCAGGACGGCGTCATTCCCCGGACCAGACTCGCCGAGGTCCTGACCCGCATCGCCGAACTCGCCGACAACGCCGGCCTGCGGGTGGCCAACGTCTTCCACGCCGGAGACGGCAACCTGCATCCGCTGGTGCTGTTCGACTCGGCCGACTCCGAAGAGACCGAACGCGCCGAACATCTGTCCACCGCGATCGCCGAACTCTGCGTCGCCTTCGACGGGTCGCTCAGCGGAGAACACGGCATCGGCGCCGACAAGGCCTGCTCGATGCCCACCATGTTCTCCGCCGACGATCTGGAAACGATGCAGCGCATCCGGGCTGCGTTCGACCCCGACGGCCTGGCGAACCCCGACAAGATCTTCCCGACACCACGGCTCTGTGGAGAGCGGTCGGGCAAGTACCGACCGCATCCGCTCGAGTCGACCGGTCTGATCGGAAGGGGCTGATGACCGCGAGCAGCGCCGTCGCCGGTGCCCGCGATCGGCAGAGCCCGAGCGACGTCACCGCGGCCGCTCGACTGCTGCGTGACGGCGCCGGCGACCGGGCCACCGTGCTCCTCACCGGCGCAGGCACCAAACTCGGCTGGGGCGGACCCGTGATCGCCCCCGACCTGGAACTCGACACCCGCCGGATGGACCATCTGATCGGCTACCGCCCCGGCGACATGACCGTGGCCGTGCAGGCCGGCATGCCGCTGACCGCGCTGCAGGCCATCCTCGCCGAGCATGGCCAATGGCTGGCCATCGATCCGCCCACCGAGGCGGCAGGAGCCACGATCGGTGGCCTGCTGGCCGCCGGGGACGCCGGCCCGCGGCGGTTCCGGCACGGCACCCTGCGTGATCTGGCGATCGGCTGCACGCTGGCCCTGGCCGACGGCACGATCGCCCACGCCGGCGGCCACGTGATCAAGAACGTGGCGGGCTACGACTTGACCAAACTGCTGCACGGCTCGCTGGGGACGATCGCCCTGATCGGCGAAGTGGTACTGCGGCTGAACCCGGTCCCCGCCGAAACCCGAACCGTCATGAGCAGTCTCACCCCGCTCGCGGCGATCGGGGCCACGGTCGCGGTGATCACGTCCGGCGTGGAACCCAGCGCTGTCGAGTGGTACGGCCCGCCCTCCGGCACCGGCACTCTGCTGGTCCGACTGGACGGCACCGCTCGCAGCGTCGAAGCGGCAGCGGCCCGCACCGTCCAGCGGCTGCACGAGGCCGGCGCCGACGACGCAGGCGTCCTGGCCGGTGACGACGCGACCGAGTTCTGGGCCCGGGCCGCCGCCGGTGCCTCGTCCCACTCCCGCGATGCCGGAGCGTCTCGGGACCAGACCGCGACCATCCGTCTCGGCACCCTGCCCGATCAGCTACCCAGGATGGCCGAGCGGCTCACCGCACTCGCCGACCGACATCAGGTCGCGGTCTGGTTGACCAGCAGCACCGGCATCGGTGTGCACACCGTCCGACTGACCGGGCCGACCGCCGGCCGGGCAGCGGTCATCGACGAGCTCGGCGCTGCCGTGCAGCAGCTGGACGGCACGCTGGCCCTTCACGACCGCGACCCGGGGCTGGATCGGTTCCGCGGCACCACCGCACCGATGCCCGAACCACCGCCGACGGCCGGGTTGCAGCGCGCCATCAAGGATCGCTTCGACCCCGATCACCGGCTCGCACCAGGACGGTTCGCGCCGTGGTTCTGAGCCCTGCATCCCACCGGTTCCGACGCCCTGGAGCAGCCCGAGATGTCTGACCCATCTGATGTGTTCGTCAGCGAAACGATCATGGAAGGCCCCCGGCGAGGCATCTTCGATGATCATCATCCACCGTCCGACGAGCTGATCGCCGATTGCGTGCACTGCGGCTTCTGCCTGCCGTCCTGTCCGACCTACCAGTTGTGGGGCAATGAGGTCGACTCCCCGCGTGGCCGGATCTACCTGATGAAGGCCGGCAAGGAGGGCACCGTCGAACTCGATGATGCGTTCGTCCAGTCCTTCGACAACTGCCTCGGCTGCCTGGCCTGCACGACCGCCTGCCCCAGCGGCGTGCAGTACGACAAGCTGATCAGTGACGTTCGGCCGCAGATCGAACGCCATCATCGACGCCGACTGTCTGACCGGCTGTGGCGGGCGTTGATCTTCGCCCTGTTTCCCCATCCCGGACGGCTGCGGGTAGCGGCCGCCCTGGGTGGCACCTACCAGCGCACGCTTCGTCCGATGCTCGTTCGGGCCGGTCTGCTGGTTCGGCTGCCGGCGCGCCTCCAGGCGATGGAAGCGCTGCTTCCGCCGGTCCGGTTCGGCGACATCACGGCCCGGCTACCCGAGCAGAACCCGCCGGTCGGCCCGGTCCGTCGCCGGGTCGGCCTGGTCACCGGGTGCGCCCAGCAGGTGTTCTTCCATCAGGTCAATGAAGCCACGGTCCGGGTGTTGGCAGCGGAGGGGTGCGAGGTCTTCGCGCCTCCCCGGCAGGGCTGCTGCGGTGCCCTCGCCGAACACGCCGGTCGGGATCAGCCGGCGCTGGATCAGGCCAGAAGGCTGATCGAGGCGTTCGAACCGCTCGATCTGGACGCCATCGTCACCAACGTCGCCGGCTGCGGAGCGAACATCAAGGACTACGGGCACCTGCTTCGCGACGACCCGGCGTATGCCGATCGGGCGGCCGCGTTCTCGGCGAAATGCCGTGATGTCTGCGAACTGCTCGACGAACTCGCACCCGTCGCTCCGCGGCATCCGCTCCGGGCCACGGTCGCCTATCACGACGCCTGTCATCTGGCTCACGGCCAAGGGATCCGGCGCCAGCCCCGGGCAGCGCTTCGGACGATTCCGGGCCTCGACGTGCGCGACATTGCCGAATCCGAGATCTGCTGCGGTTCCGCCGGCACCTACAACCTGACCAACCCCGAACCCGCCCAGCAACTCGGGCGGCGCAAGGTCGAGAACATCGTTGCCACCGGGCCCGACCTGATCGCGACCGGCAATGCCGGCTGCCTGCTCCAGCTACGCCGCTACCTGGCCGAGCGGGGCGAGACCCTCCCGCTCTACCACCCGATCCAACTCATCGACTTCTCGATCCGGGGCCTGCAACCCCCGACCCGATGATCT